>SFDQ01000004.1 GCA_004558145.1 Oscillospiraceae bacterium | reverse complement strand
GTACTACGCCACCAACGAGGAGTACATCCGCAAGTACCGGTTCACCAACGCGTTCCATCCCTTCCACGGCTTCTCGATGATGAGCTGTGGCCACATCGCCGAGATGAACACCAGCGCCATCTACATCGTGGGCGCCCAGGAGCCGGGCATCGCCCGCAGCATGGGCCTGAAGACCCGCGCCACCTTCGAGGAGGCCCTGGCGGACGCGAAGAAGAAGTACGTGGGCGAGAACCCCAACATCCTGGCTCTGCCCCAGACCTTCAAGCTGGCGGCGGTGCATCTGTGCATGAAGGACCCCAGCCAGGACTGCATGGATGAGTACGGCAACCATCCCTGCTGCGGCTGAAAGCCCACGGAATGGTTGCGTGTCCGGGTCAGTGACGAATGACCCTGCTTTATGTGGAAAACACAAAAGCCGTTTTTGCAACAAAAGGTGAGCGTTCAGAGAAAAGCCCGTAAAAAGCAGACGGCCCCCGGCAGCAGCAAGCTGCCGGGGGCCGTTGTTTGATTCATGATTTGGCTCAGCCGCGGGCGAGAAGGGCGGCGAGGTCGCTCAGATTTGCCAGATGAAACACCGCGCGCTCGTCGTCTTTGGCGGTGCTGATGCCCGCGGCGGCAAAGCCGCCCGCCACGGCGGCGGAGATGCCGGCGGAGGCGTCCTCCACCACCAGACAGCGGGCAGGGGGCAGCGCCAGTTTTCGGGCGGTCAGAAGGAATACCTCCGGGTCGGGCTTTGAGCGGGCGATCTCGGTGCCGTCGGCCACCGCGTCAAAGAAATCCGCGAGGCCCAGTCGGTCCAGAATGAAGCGGGCGTTGCGGCTGGATGAGCCCACTGCCAGCTTCAGCCCTATGGCCCGCAGGGTGGCCAGCGCCTGCTTTGTGTCCTCCGAAAGGTCGGCAGGGGAGAGCCCCGCCAGCAATACCCTGTAGCGATCGTTCTTGGCGTTGGCAAATGCCTCCTTTTCGGCGGTTGAGAAAACGCGGTCCGCTTTTTCCAGCAGAATGTCCAGGCTTTCCATCCGGCTCACGCCCCGCATCCGGCGGTTGTCCGCCTCGGTGAAAGGGATGTTCAGCTGCTGCGCCAGCGACTGCCACGCCGCGAAATGAAAGCGGTCGGTGGAGCAGAGCACTCCGTCAAGGTCGAAGATGACGCCTTTTATCTCCATCGTACCACCTCAGCGTGCGCAAGCTCTGCCGGCAGCTGCACTTGTTCGTGGTTCCACCGGATGACGAGCGGCGGTGCGTCCGGGGTGGTACGCAAGGCGTATTCGCCCGCTTCTCCCGCCAGCACCAGCCGCGGCAGGACGGCCGTGTCCGGGCTTGCGTCCGCGCCCAGCGGCGCGCCTTTGGGAAGATCCAGCGCCAGGGCGCAGCCCTCCCGCAGGAACACCGGGAAGGTCAGTTCCGGGCCGGCCGTGACGGTCTGCCCACCCTCAAAGCGCTGCCCGGTGAAAAGGGAGTACCAGCCGCCCTGGGGCAGCCACAAGGTGCGCCCGGTCTGGTTTTCCTCCAGCAGGGGGGCCACCAGCAGGCTTTCGCCCAGCAGAAATTCGTCCCAGGCGGCGCGGGCCTCGCTGCTGCGGGGCCAGTGATAGACCAGCGGCCGCATCAGCGGGCGGCTTTCGACCGCTGAACGCACGGCTTCGCTGTAAAGATAGGGCAGAAGGTTCATCCGCAGCCGGTGCCAGAAGGCCATCTCCTCGGCAAAGCCGGGAACGGCCCAGACGCTTTCCATGTTCCAGGGACTGCGCTCGTTGTTGCCTTCGCCGCCGGGCATCAGTTCCCGGAACTGGCCGCCGTCCGGCTCGGAATGCCACTGCATGATGGGGCAGAAGCAGGCCAGCATGACGGCCCGGCGGTAGAGGTCGGGGGTGGGAAGCGGCCCGGCGAACCCGGCGATGTCGAACCCCCAGAAGGGAATGCCGGTGAGCGCCGCTGAAAGTCCTGCCCGCAGCGCGCCGGTCAGCTCGCTGTTCTGCGACTGCTGGTCCCCCGCCCAGTGGCAGGGGGTGGTGTGCTGGCCGGCCCAACCGGCCCGGCTGAAGAGCACCCGGCCCGGCCCGATGAAATCGGAGTAGGCGGCCGCGTACTGCTGGGGATAGCGGTTGCAGCCTTCAAGGCCGGTGGAACCGTCGGCAAAGCGCGCGTTGTCGGAACAAATGAACTCACCGCCATCGGTCTTGAAGCCGTCTACGCCCCAGTCCAGCAGATACTGCCGGCGGGCGAACCACCGTTTCACCGTTTCGGGGTTGGTGAAGTCCGGCACCATGGACCCGGCGAACCAGTGCCCCTCCGGGATGGTGTAGGGAGTGCCGTCGGCGTTGTGAACGCAGAGGCCCAGCCGCACAGCTTCTTCCCGGTCCCGGTCGTTCTGAGGGCAGGGCGGTTCTTCCGGCCCCTGCTTTTTGTAGACCGGCACCTGCCAGAGCACAAAGTGCACCCCGGCGTCGTGCAGCTTGCGGATCATACCCTTCGGGTCGGGCCAGGGACTGCCGGAAAGGTCGAATTCCTCCCCGCAGGGGCCCTCTTCAGGCAGCGGAGCGTAGTGTGCTCCGTTGAAGACGGAAAAGGTGGCTTCGTCGCTCCAGGCCTCCGCCACCAGCACTGTGGCGGGGCAGTGGCGGCGGCGCAGATTTTCCAGCTGGGCCTCCACCGCAGCTTGACTGTTCCAGTGGTTGGCGGAGATCCAGGGGCCAAAGGCCCACTTTGGGGGCAGCTTTGCCGGACCGAACAGACTCATGTATTCCCGTATCATCTCTTCCGGCTTGCCGGAAAAGAGCACCGCGCCGCACCCGGCGGGCAGAGAAATGCAGATGACATTCTCCTCAAAGGAGAATTCGGTGATCCGGTCGGTGGCGGCATAAAAGCCGAACCCGGTGTCGGTCCAGAAGAAGGGAGCGGGACAGTAGGTGTGTCCGCCCTGGAAACAGAACTTTTCCTCCACCAGGTTTTTCACCCGATGGCCTTTCTGGTTCAGACTGTCGTATTTTTCGCCCATGCCGTAGGCTCCGCTGTAAGAGACGGATACGGTCAGGTGTGTCTCGCCGGCCCGCGTCGCCCAGGCCAGCCGGGCCGCGCCGGCGGGCAGCGGCCAGTCCAGACTGCCGCTTTCAGAAAAAGATAGTCGTTTCATCGTGTTATCCCTTGACTCCTCCCGCCATAAGGCCGTGTTTGAAGTATTTCTGGGCAAAGATGTAGATGAGGATGATGGGGATCATGGAGATGAGACTGCCCGCCATCATCACATTGTATTCGGTGTCGTACTGGCCGTTCAGGGTGGACAGAGCGATGGGCAGCGTCATCTTCGCCTTGTCGGTGAGCATCAGCAGAGGCCAGAGGTAATCGTTCCAGGAATCCATGAAGTTCGTCACCGCCAGGGTGGCCAGCGACGGGGCGCACAGGGGCAGCATCACCTGCCGCCAGATGCGCCAGACTCCTGCGCCGTCGATGCGGGCGGCGTCCATGTAGTCTGGCGGGATGGTGCGCATCTGCTGCACCAGCAAAAACACCGCGAACGGCCGGAAAATGGCCGGCAAGATCACGCTGCTGTAGTGGTTGATGAGGCCGATCTGGTTCATCACCACGAAAAGGGGAATCATGGTGACCTGGGTGGGGATCATCATGGTGGCGAGATACAGCCCCAGCAAAAAACCGGAGCCCTTGAACTGTATTTTGGTGAAGGCGAAGGCCGCCATGGAGGCGCTGACCAGGGTGAGCAGGGTGTAGCACACCGCGATGAGCAGGCTGTTGCCGATGGCGCGCAGGAAGGGGAATCGCTCGAACACGGTGAAGTAGGCGTCCAGGGTGGGCTCTTCCGGGATCCACTCGATGGGTATGGACATCAGCGCGCCCCGGCTTTTGAAGGAGGTGGAGATCATCCACGCAAAGGGCACCAGTGCGATCAGCGCCAGCAGAATGGCCGCAGCGTAATAAAACGCCGTGCCGAAAAAGCGTTTACGTGTCATAATTCACCCACCTTTTCTGGCCTTTCATCTGAATGAAGGTGCACACCATGATGATGGCGAACAAAATCCAGGAGAAGGCCGCCGCGTAGCCCATGCGGTAGTAGCGGAAGCCGTATTTGTAGATGCGCTCCACCATCACCTGGGTGGCGCCGTTGGGGCCGCCGTCGGTCATGATCATGATCTGGGGGAACAGCTGGAAGGCGTTGATGAGGCTGACGATGAGTACGTAGAAGATGGCCGGGGTCATCAGCGGCAGGGTGATGCGCCAGAATCTGGCCCAGGGGCCGGCCCCGTCCAGCGAAGCGGCCTCGTAGTAGCCCCGGTCGATGCCGATCATGCCCGAGAGCAGGATCAGCCCGAAAAAGCCCATGTCCTTCCAGACGGACACAAGCACGATGGCGGGCATGGCCCAGGCTTCGTCCAGCAGCCAGCCGGGTCCCTGGATGCCGAAGAGAGCCAGGAAATTGTTCAGCGCGCCGTATTGGGGCGAGAGCACCGACTTCCAAATCAGTGAGGCCGCCACCCAGGAGGTGAGCACCGGGATGTAATAGATGACCCGAAAGGCAGTCACGCCCCGGCGGCTCTGGCTGAGCAGGCAGGCCACTGCCAGGGAGGCGGCCAGCATGCAGGGGATATACAACACGATGTAGCGGCAGGTGTTGCCCAGCACCTGCCAGAACTCGCTGCTGGTCAGAATGGCCCGGAAATTATCCAGCCCGACAAAATGCTCTGCGAACATGCCGGGAGCAAGCAGCTCATCCAGACCGTTCCAGTCGGTGAGGCTGATGACGCCGGAGATGACCAGCGGCACAAGGGAGAACACCAGCATGCCGGCAAAGCTGGGCGCGAGAAAGGGCAGCGCGGCCCGCAGCCCGGCCGCGTGCAGGCGCTTTGTGCGGGCTTTGGGAGAAGCAGTCATCCCAAGGACCTCCTTTGTGATGATACAGTTAGGGCGGGAGGGCGCATGCGTCCCTCCCGCCCGCACGGAAAACTTATGTCAGGGTGATCTGGGCTTCACATTCGGCCTGGGCCTCGTCCAGCGCCTGCTGCACGGTCATGGAACCGGCGGCGGCCGCGGCCAGCTTCTGGCCGATGATGTCGCTCATGAGGGCGTAGTCCTCAATGGTGGGAGGCAGCACCAGATAATCCAGGGAATCGAACACGGCCTGCCGGTTGTCCGGCGGGGTCTGCTCCAGATAGGGGGCCAGAGCTTCCTGGTCGTTGATGGCGGGCAGGTCCCAGCCGGCGGCGATGCGCAGCTCGGCGGCCTTGTCGCTGGAGCACAGCCAGGTGATCCAGGTGGCGGCGGCTTCCTTGTTGGGGCTGTCGGCGTTGATGACGCAGGCGTTGGAGAAGAAGGCGGTGGCCTTTTGATCCGCGCCGGGCTCAACGGCGATGTCCCAGGCGAAGTCACAGCCGTCGGCAAAGGTGCTGAACGCCCAGATGCCGGTGGGGATCATGCCCAGCCGCCCGCTCATGAACAGGTCCCAGTCGCCCATGCCGCCCATCTGCACTTCGGTGGGCTGCACGTTGCTCTCCAGCACGCGGTCCACCATCATCTGGGCGGCCTTCACGTTTGCCTCGGAGTTGATGGTGAAGGCGGTGCCGTCCTCGTTCAGCAGGCTGCCGCCGTACTGAGCGGCCACTTTGTAGAACTCGTTGTAAGTAACAGGCTGGTAGTAGCCGAAGATGTCGTCACCCAGGGCGCGGATGGCCTCGGCGGCCGCCTGCACGTCCTCCTGGGTCCAGTCGGCGGTGGGGTATTCCACCTGCGCCTGGTCGAAAAGGTCCTTGTTGTAGATGAGCACCACGTTGGAGAAGTTGCCGGGCAGGCCGTACTGCTTGCCGTCCACATTGAAGGCACTCAGGGCGGTCTCGTCGATGCGGCTCAGGTCCACGTCGGTGATCTCGGCCAGCACGCCCTTGTTGGCGTAGGCGGCGAAGTTCTCGATGTTCAGCTCGTAGCAGTCGGGGGCGGTGCCGCCGGCCACGCGAGTCTGCATCTGGGTGAAGTAATCGTCAAAGCCGATGGTCTCAATCTCTACGGTGATGTTGGGGTATTCCTCATGGAATGCCTCATACATCTCCTGCAGCACCTCTTCCTTGCCGCCGGAGGCGTTAAAGTTGCAGTAGGTGATGGTCACGGGCTCGGCGGTGTCGCCGCCGGAGGGGGCCGCTGCGGACTGAGAGCCGGGCGTTGAGGCGGGCGTTGAGGCGGGCGCGCCGCCGCAGGCCGAGAAAGCCAGCGCGATCGTCAAAAGACCGGCTGTGAGCGCGAAAAGTCGTTTTTGCTTTTTCATCGTTTCTCCTCCTTGTGTGTGTTGCTTTTTCGGCCCTTTTCGCGTAAAATGAGAAAATGCGGAAAGAGCCTTGCACGGGTTCTTGTCTGCGTATGGTTTGCGCGTGTTTTTGACCGGACCCGCGCAGACCATTTTTTATTTTTCGCCGGGGGTCTCCCGGCGGCAAACCGTAGTCAGGCCTCAGCCCAGGCGGCGCACCGAGCCTCGCTCCACCAGCTGCAGGGGAAGGATTTCCTCCTGCTTGGTCAGGTCAGGCTGAGCGATGTGCTTGAGCAGCAGCTCCACCGCCCGCTGGCCTTTGAGAGAGATCTGCTGGCGCACGGTGGTCAGGCCCGGGGTGAGATATTGGGAGACTTCCAGATCGTCGAAGCCGATGACCGAAATATCGTCCGGCACCCGCAGCCCCGCTTCGTAGAAACCTTTCATGGCTCCGATGGCCAGGATGTCCGCCGCGGCCACCACGGCGGTCACCGGCAGGCGGCTCTCCACCAGCTTGTTCGCCAGTTCCACGCCGCTGGCGTAGTCGATCTGGCCCTCGAACACATATTCCTCCCGGAAGGGCACGCCGAACTCCGCCAGCGCCTTCTGGTAACCGGTCAAGCGTTTTTTCATCACGCCGTTCTCCTGGATGCACCCGGAGAAAAAGGCTGCTTCCCGGTGGCCGCACTGCAGCACATACTGGGTGGCCAGATAGCTGCCGTAGGCGTCGTCGATGCGTATGTTGTGATAGTAATAATCGTTGCAGTAGCTGTCGATCAGCACGATGGGGATCTGGGATTTTTTCATCTGCTGGTAGAACTCGCTGGGATACATGCCGATGACGATGATGCCGTCCAGGTTCCGCTGCTTGGCCAGGGTGAGATAACTCTCGTTGGCGTCAGTTGCGGAGATGAGGATGTGGTACCCCTGCTGGCGGGCGTGGTATTCGATGCTGCCCAGCACCTCGCTGTAAAAGCTGTTCTGGAACATCAGCCGGTCGCCCGGCTCGGTCTGGGGCACCACCACTCCGATAAGTTTGGAGTCCCGCATGCTCAGGCCTCGGGCGTTCAGGTCGGGGACATAGTCCAGCTGATGCACGGCCTCCATCACCCGGCGGCGGGTATCCTCCGAGATGGTGCGCTTGCCGTTGAGTACATACGAAACGGTGGCGGAGGAAACGCCCGCCAGCTGTGCAACGTCTTTCAATGTGGCGCGCATTCGTTCTCCTCCTTTCTGAAAAACAAACCATTTGATTTAAGCGTTTAAATTCATTTTGCAATATCATCATAGCGAATCAACGAAGAAAAGTCAACATCTTTTCTTTAATTTTGTGAAATTGCTTGACTTTACCCTGAATTATGATACACTTTTCTCAACGAAGCCTGTTTAAACGCTTAATCTTATCGCGGAGGTGTTCAAGGTGGACAAATATCTTCCCACCGGCAACGAGATGCTCTCCATCCCCAGGTTGGCCGAGACTGGCGGCGCGGTGGAGGACGTCACCTTTTTATATATGGGATGCAAGGGCCTCATCGATCTGCGGGGCGCGCAGGATGAAGCCCTGATGGCGCCTTTTGTAGAGGTGAACGGCACCGCTTTGCCGTTGAAAGACCTTTGCTGGGAGCGCCTCGGCTTCTGGGTGCCCCGCTTTCACTGCAAGGCAGGCCCGCTGGAAGTGGAAGGCACTCTTTTGGCCCCCACGGGGGAGCGGGGCTTCGGCTACCGGCTGGCTCTGCGCAGCGCCGGCGAAGCCTGCGGTGTTCGCTTCGGCCTTGCGGGCTGCTGGGCCGGCGCCTGGCACTGCGTCAACGAAGAAAAACCCATCGAGGGCCGCCGCGGTTGTTTTCACAGCCTCTGGAACGACGGCCCGGTGTTCGACATGACCTGCGGTACGCCGCTGTTCGCCTTTGCTCCCATGTCCGACGCGCCCTGCCGCTGCGATTTTGAGCAGGAGGAAAAGGGCGTGCGCTACCGGCTGGTCCACGAGGCAGACCTTGCCCCCGGCGAAAGCTGTGCCGCCACGGTGTGGTGGGGCTTTGGCTACGAGGAGGTCTCCGCCGCCACCAGCGCCAAGGAGATGCTGCGCCAGGGCTGGCAAACAGAGCTGGACCGCACCCTCGCCTGGCTGGTGCGGCGCAGCGCCGACCTGGGAGACGAGGCTCTGACCCGCTGGTACAACACCAATCTGTTTTTTTGCATCCACTTCTCCACCGGCGTCACGCTGGACACCGAGGAGCTGGTGCTGGTCACCAGCCGCAGCCCCCGCTACTATGTGAGCGCCGCCTATTGGGACCGTGACAGCCTGCTCTGGAGTTTCCCGGCCATCCTCCAGGCGGACCCGACGCTGGCAAGGCGGATGCTGGACCATGTGTTCGGCCGCCAGCGGCGCAATCTGGGGGTGCACTCCCGCTTCATCGACGGCACCGTGCTGGAGCCGGGCTTTGAGCTGGACGAGCTGATGGCCCCGGTGTTGGCGCTGGAGCGGTATGTGGCCGCCACCGGCGACCAGGCGGTGCTGCAAAAAGAGAACGTGCGTCAGGGTGTGGAGGAGATATTGGAGAAACTGACGGCCCGCCGCCATCCCCAAACGGCCCTCTACGAGACCTTCCTCCAGCCCACCGACGACGAGCGGGTCCATCCCTATCTCACCTACGACAACGCTCTGGTCTGGCGGGCTCTGCGTGCGCTGGCCCGGCTTTTCCCGGAGCGGGCGGCCCTGGCCGAAGAGGCCGAGGCGGTGCGCCAGGCGGTGAGGGAGCACTGTGTGAAAACGAACAGGGACGGCGCGCCCTATTTCGCCTGGAGCGTGGACCTTGCGGGAAACAGCGATGTGTACGACGAGCCGCCGGGAAGCCTGCAGTTGCTGGCCGAGCTGGGCTTTTGCGAAAAGGACGACCCGGTCTGGCAGAACACCGTGGCGATGATCCGCGCCCCGGAATACCGATACAGCTTTGCCGGCTGCCCCATTGCGGAGATAGGCTGCCCTCACGCGCCCCACCCCTGGCTGCTCAGTGTGGCCAACAGCCTGCTCTGCGGCAGGGTGGAGCAGAGCCTTGCCATCCTGCGCGCCTCGCCCATGGACAACGGCATCGCCTGCGAGAGCATTGATGAGGTGACCGGCGAGTGCACCACCGGCGAGGCCTTCGCCACCTGCGCGGGCTTTGTGTGCTATGCGCTGCGCCGGGCGTTGAAGGGAGGGGAAGAGGATGCGTGAAGATATCCGTCTGGAGGGCTGGCGCATTTGGGCAGACGGCCCTTTTCAGGACGATTTTCTGGAGAGTATCTTCTTCTGCGGCGGAGGCCGCATGGGCGTGCGGGGCTACGCCGCGGGGGACCCACGGCCCCGCCCGGTGCAGCAGGGGCTGTTCCTGGCGGGCATGTTCGATGAGATAAAGCCTGGCATCACCGACGTTATCCACCTGCCCACCCCGGTGTGGCATCACCTCACCGTGAACGGCGAGGAACCTGCCTTTTGCGGCAGTGTGCGCCGTACCCTGGAACTGGACAAGGGCCTGCTCCGGCTGGAATACCGGCTCCAGGCGGCACAAGCGGCGCTGAAGGTGACCGAGGAGCGTTTTTTTGACCTCGAGCGCCCGGCGCTGCTGGCCCAGCGACTGACGGTGGAGCCCCAGGCCCTGGCACGGCTGCGGCTGGAGAGCGGCATTTACTCCGCCAGCTGCAACTGCCCCGTGCCGGACGACCAGGTGAAAGAGAACACCGAGACGGTGCAGCTGATGGAGGAGATGGAGCCGCGGTTTGAAGAAAACGCGCTCACCGGCCGTTGGCACAGCCGCACCACAGGCCTGGAACTGCGCCAGGAACTGACCTTCCGGGTCAAAGGCGGCGCGGCGGCCGGCAGCTTTTGGCGCCCGGGCGAGGCGTTGGGCCTTGTCGTGGAAGGCGATGGCGGGCCGCTGGTGGTGGAAAAGACGGCGGCCCTGTTCACCAGTCGCGACAAGGACCCCCGCGTCGCCTCTGCTCCCGAAGAGGAGGGCTGGGAGGAACTGCTGGCGGCGGCGCAGCGCCATTGGGCCCGCCGCTGGCAGGTGATGGACCTTCAGGTGGAAGGGGACGAGAACGCCCAGACCGCCCTGCGCTATCTGGCCTATCAGCTCACCGCCAGCTGCAGCGGGAGAGACGACACGGTGAACATCGGGGCGCGGGGACTCACCCACGCCCGCTATAAGGGCTGCTATTTCTGGGATACCGACCTCTTCATGCTGCCCTTCTTCCTCTATACTCAACCGGCGTCCGCCCGCAGTCTTGCCCAGTACCGGGTGAACTGCCTGCCTCAGGCCAAAGCCCACGCGAAGAAAATGAACGGCGCGGGGGCCCGCTACCCCTGGATGGCCTCCTTTGACGGCAGCGAGCAGTGCGAAAGCTGGGACATCGGGGCCAGCGAGGTGCACATCACCGCCGATGTGGCCTATGCGCTGGACCAGTACCTGCAGGCCACCGGCGACGAGTCTTTTGCCCCCGGCGCGCGGGAGGTGTTTGTGGAGACCGCCCGCTTCTGGCGCAGCCGCTACACTGCAGAGCCGGGCACCGGGCGGGAGAACCTGCTGTTCTGCAAAGGACCGGATGAATACTGCGGCATCACCAGCAACAACCTGTTCACCGGCGAGATGGTGCGCCATAACCTGGACCTGGCCCTGGCGGCGGCAGAAACGCTGCGCCAAGAGGAGCCAGAGCGGTATGCCGCGCTAGGCCTCACGGAAAAGGAGACCGAAGGCTGGCGGAAACTGCGGGAGGCCATCCCCGTGCCTCGCGACCCGGCCACCGGGCGGCTGTGGCCGGACGACACCTTCCATCTGCTGGAACCGGTGGACCCGGCGGCGCTCAAAGAGGGGGACGAGGCAAGCTATCACAAGGTCTGCTTCGACCGCCTGCAGCGCTATCAGGTCATCAAACAGGCGGACACCCTTCTGCTGATGACCCGTCTGCCGGATCGGTTCACCGGGGAAGAGAAGAAAAAAGCTTGGGAGGATTTTGAACCCAAGTGCCTGCACGATTCCACCCTCAGCTTTGCCAGTCACGCCCTCTTTGCCGCCCAGAACGGGTATGACGATGCTGCCTGGCGCTATTTTGAAAAGGCGTTGTATCTTGACCTGCGGGAGGTCATGGGCAACACCGGCAAGGAAGGACTGCATCTGGCGGGCCTGGGCGAGACCTGGCAGGCGGCGGTGTTCGGCTTCGCGGGCCTGCGCTTTGGGGCGCAGGGCCCCACCCTTTCGCCTCGGCTGCCCACAGGCTGGAAGTCACTGCGCTTCCGCTTTTATTGGCGCGGCCGCCTCTACGAGGCGCGGGCGGACCAAAAAAGCGGGGATGTTGTTCCCTGCGCAACGGACATCTGAATAAAAAGCGCGGGGCCGAGCAACCATTCTGCTCGGCCCCGCGCTTTTAGTAATGCGGGCCTGTCGTTTCAAATCTGCTTTTGCAGCTGCTTTTGGAAGAATTTCGTGTTGTAGAGCTTCAGCGCCACCGGAACATTCAGCCGGCTCTTTTTGTAGCCCAGAACGATCTGGCAGTTGTTGGCCATGTCCACGATCAGCAGCTGGCCGGAGACGAACCGGGCCATGGGCGAGTTCAAAAACAGCAGGGGCTTGGCCATCTCGGCGGGAGTGGCAAGACGGCCGGCGGTGCCGTTCTCCCGCAGAAGGGCCTCTTTGCCGCCCGCCATCTTCTCGAATTCCTGCTTCATGCCGGTGTCGGTGGAGCCGGGCAGCACCGCGTTCACGCGAATGCCGCGGGACGCCAGTTCCACCGCCTTTTTGTTGGTGTAGTAGTTCATTGCCCGCTTGGAGAGTGAGTAGGCCATGATGCCGACGCCGTTTTTGGGGGCGACCTTCTTCATGAAGGCGGTCATCTCTTCCCAGGTGGAGCAGTCCATCACCGCGCGGTACTCCTTCTGCCACTTTTCCCACATCAGGCCGCCGGTGGAGGTGACATATGCGATGGCGTCGCCCGCCTTCATCCGCTTTTCCAGATAGGCTTCGGTGATGTATTTGTTGGCACTGAAGTTCACGGTGAAGGTGGTCCACCAGTCGGTCTTCGCGCCGGACAGGCCCGCCACGCCGAAGAAGCAGTGGATGCGCGCGGGCAGCAGGGAAAAGGCGTGGTCGATGCTCGCCTTGTCAGCCAGGTCGGTGGGGATGAACTGTGCCATGCCCTCGGGCAGATATTCGTTGCGGTCCAGCCCGTAGACCACAGCGCCCTGGGCGATCAGCATCTCGCACACCGACCGCCCGATGCCGCTGGCAGAGCCGGTCACAACACACACCTTGCCTGCGTAATCCATCAAGTCCGTCCCATTTTCGCTCATGTTCGATTCTCCCTTTCAGTAGACATTTGTCTATATTGTGAAAAAATTATATAATGGGAAAAAGGGCTGTGTAAAGCGCCCGGAAGGCAAATGAAACAGAATGGGGGAAACTGGCTCATGGCCAAAAGCAGGGTGCAGGAATACATCACCGGCGCAATGTTCGAGCTGCTGGAGAAAAAGGACTATGCCCACATCACCGTGCAGGATCTGGTGGACCGGGCCGGGGTGTGCCGCGCCTCGTTCTACCGCAACTATTTCACCATGGACGAGGTGATCGACCGCTTTCTGGACGGAGTGTTCACCGAGGCCTATCCCCGGGAGGCCATGTCTCCGGCCAATGTGGAGGAGTGCATCCGGCATTTTTTCAAAACGGCCTTGAAGTACCGCCGGCAGCTGCGGGTGCTTCTGCGGCGGGGTCTGCTGGACCGGGTGAGCGTGGCGTTCTACCGCCAGACGCTGGAGCAGATCCGCCATCTGCAGGTGCTGAACAACAAATACCAGCCCTACTTCTTTTCGGGCGCGTCCGCCGCCATGCTCTGCGCCTGGGTGGAAAACGATTTTGCCGAATCTCCCGAGGAGATGGCCCGCATTTTTATGGGATCGCTGCGGGGCTATATGGAACTGGCATAAAACAAACAGTGCCCCGGCAGCAAACGCTGCGCAGTGCGCGGTGAAAGGCAAAGGCGCAGCCGCCCGGTAGGCAAGAAACCTGACCCTCTTTTTTGCCGCCCTTGAACGGATGTGCTAAAATGGATGTAAAAGCGCAGGGGCCGCGGCAAGGCGGCCCCGAAGAAAGGGAAGGGAACATCATGCTGGCATATACATATGTGGAAAAGGGCAGGTTCGAGCTGCTGGAAAAAACCAAGCCGGTCCTGCAGGACGAGCGGGACGCCATTGTGAAGGTGACGCTGGCCAGCATCTGCTCCAGCGACCTGCACATCAAGCACGGCAGCGTGCCCCGCGCGGTGCCCGGCATCACCGTGGGCCATGAGATGGTGGGCGTGGTGGAGCAGGTGGGCACCGCCGTGACCACCGTGAAGCCCGGCGACCGGGTGACGGTGAATGTGGAGACCTTCTGCGGCGAGTGCTTTTTCTGCCGCCACGGCTGGGTGAACAACTGCACCGATCCGAACGGCGGCTGGGCCCTGGGCTGCCGCATCGACGGCGGCCAGGCCGAGTATGTGCGGGTGCCCTATGCGGACCAGGGGCTGAACAAGATCCCGGACGCGGTGAGCGACCGGCAGGCGCTGTTCGTGGGAGATGTGCTGGCCACCGGCTACTGGGCGGCGCGCATCTCCGAGATACAGCCCGAGGACACGGTGCTCATCATCGGCGCGGGGCCCACAGGCCTGTGCACCCTCCAGTGCGTGCTGCTGCACCGGCCCCGGCGGGTCATCGTCTGCGACGTGGACGAGAGCCGCCTTGCCTTCGTGCGCGCCCACTGGCCCGATGTGCTGACCGCCGCCCCCGAGGGCCTCAAGGAGTTCGTGCTGGCACACAGCGACCACGGCGGCGCCGATGTGGTGCTGGAAGTGGCGGGCAGCGACGCAACCTTCCGCATGGCGTGGGACTGCGCGCGCCCCAACGCCATCGTCACGGTGGTGGCCCTCTACGACGGGCCGCAGGTGCTGCCTTTGCCGGAGATGTACGGCAAGAACCTTATCTTCAAGACCGGCGGCGTGGACGGCTGCGACTGCGAAGAGACCCTGCGCCTCATCGCGGAAGGCAAGATCGACACCACCCCGCTCATCACCCACACCTATCCCCTGAAGGACATCGCCGCGGCCTACGACCTGTTTGAAAACAGGCGGGACGGCGTTATCAAGGTGGCGGTTTCCATCGGCTGAACTGCACTGCGAAAAACAAAGGAGGCGGCCCCGCGCCATGGCGCGGGGCCGCCTCTTTTTTGCTTTGTGGTCCGTGCCTGCCTCACGGGCGGCTGCCGTAGTCCCGGGGGCCGTAGATGGCCGTGCCGATGCGCACGATGGTGGCCCCTTCCAGGATGGCGGCCTCAAAGTCGCCGCTCATGCCCATGGAGAGGGTGTCCGGCAGGGCCGTCTGGTAGTGCTTTTCCTGCAGGCGGGTCAGCAGGCCGCGCATCTCGGAAAAAAAGGCGCGGGTCTCGTCGGGAGTGGCCCCGGCGGGCGGAATGGCCATCAGGCCCCGCAGCCGCAGGTTCGCCGCCGCCTCGGCGGCCTCCGCCAGGGGCCACAGCCCCTCGGGGGCGACGCCGCTCTTGCTGGCCTCGGCGCCGATGTTGATCTCGATGAGGATGTCCTGGGTCAGCCCCAGCCGGGCGGCGGCAGCGTCCACCTTGCGCAGCAGGTGCTCGCTGTCCACGCTCTCGATCATGGAGACGCGGCCCACCACCTTGTTCACCTTGTTGGTCTGCAAATGACCGATGAAGTGGCTGGGCTTGCCAAGGTAAGCCCCCGCGTCGCTCTTTTCCGTCAGCTCCTGCTCATGGTTCTCACCGAACAGGTCGATGTCCAGCAGGGCGCTCTCCCGCACCTCCTCCACCGTGCGGGTCTTGCAGGCGGCGCACAGCAGCACATCCGCCGGGTCACGCCCCGCGGCGCGGGCCGCCTGCGCCATGCGGGCGCGGATGCCCTCCACCGCACGGGCCATCTGTTCCTTCGTTGCTATTGAAAAAACCTCTTTCCCACAGCCCTTCTTCGGGGTCACATTTGCTGATAGACGGCGCGCTCGCCGCCGATATACTTGGGCCGGCAGCGGGCGCACAGAAAATGCGCCTTGCCGATGTGGTCAAAGCTCAGCCGCACCGGCACCGCCACCCGGCGCAGATGCATGCCGATCAGTGTGCCGCCGATGTCCAGCCCGGCCCCGGCGCGTATCTCCTCCACCAGCACCGGGTCGGTGAACGCCTGCCAGCAGTTGGTGGCCCAGCTGCCGCCGGCGTGGGGCTGGGGCACGGCGTTGACCTCTTCATAGCCGTATTTCTCCGCCGCGGCCCGCTCCAGCACCAGGGCCCGGTTCAGATGCTCGCAGCACTGGGCGGCGAGCCAGAGCCCCCGCGCCTGCACGGCGGGCAGCACACCCTCCAGAACGGCCCGGGCCGCCTCCATGCTGCTGTCCTTGCCGATGTGGCCGCCCATGATCTCGCTGCTGGAACAGCCCACCACAAAAATGTCGCCGGGCTTCAAACCGGCCGCGTCCAGAAGTTCCTCCGCCGCGGCGCGCGCCTGGCGGGTGATCTCGCAAAGCATTTCCTGTTCCATGCGAATGCCTCCCTTTCCCTCGAAAGTCCCTCCGGGGCGGCCAGCGCCCGCCGGCCGTCCTCTTTTTGCTGTGAATACAGCATAGCATCGCGGCCGGGGCATGTCAAATCAAGCCTCCCTTTATATATATGTACAGCTGCCGCGGCGGCCTTTCCGGCAATTGAACAGAACGGACAAAAAACCGCCCGCAAACTTGTACAGTTTTTAACTTGTATTATAACGTTATATTATGATATTATGAGTTTGGAAAAAATACCACGGAGGAAAGGTGAGGTTTTGGGCATGAAAGAACGTCAGAAATGTCTTGTTCTGCTTTCGAAGAACGTGTTCCCGGCCACCGGCGAAGCGCCCTTCGACGGCTTTGTGGCGGTGGAGGGCAACCGCATCGCGGCGGTGGGGCCCCGGGCCGAGGCCGGCGAATGGGTGGAAAAGGCCACCCAGGTGCTGGAACTGGGCGACCGGGTGGTGACGCCCGGCTTTGTGGACGTGCACACCTTCTTCACCGGCTGGGCGCTGCTGAGCCTGGGCGCGGATTTCTCCGATGTGAAAACCGACGTGCAGGGCGTGGCCGCGCTGAAAGAATACGAAAAGACGGCCCCCGAGGGCACGGCGCTGTTCGGCCACAGCTGGCAGCCGGACGGGTTTGAAGTCACCGACGCGGCCCTGCTGGACAAGACCTGGCCGGACAAGCCGGTGGTGGTGTTCACGGCGGACCGGGGCACCTGCTGGATGAACAGTGCGGCCCGCCGGCGCTACGGCTTCGGGCCGGAAAAATGCTATGCCGAGATGATCTGGAAGATGATCCGCGAGTATCTGCAGCTGCCCGGCATGAAGGAAAAGTACAAGGAATACATGCAGATGCTCAACGAGCGGGGCGTCACCACCATCAAGGAGATGACCTTCGACACCTACTACGGCTTTGCCGACAAGATGGAGGAGCTGGAAAAGGAGGACGCGCTGACCGTGCGCGTTTCCATGATGAGCCAGCCGGTGGGCGAGGGCATCAACATCGAGCACGGCAAGGAGATGTGCCGGCGCTTCACCGGGCCCTTCGTCTCCTTCTCCGGCTACAACCGCATGACCGACCGCTCCATCCCGTCCTCCATGGCGGAGCTCATCGAGCCCTACAAGTCCCACCCCGGCATGACCAACACCGTGCCGGTGGAATGGGACCTCATCGAGAAGGAGACCCACCTGGCGGACGAGAACGGATTCCGCTACTCGCTGCACTGCCAGGGCGACGGCGCCATCCGCCACACAGTGGCCCTGTTCGACTCCTGCCAGAAGGATGAAAACGGCAAGCTCAAGCACCGCCACGCCATCACCGACCTGGAGTATTCCAACCCCGCCGACCTGGAAAAGTTCGGCGCGCTGGGCGGCATCGTGGAGGTCTATGCCCAGATCCAGTCGCTGGACAACAAGCAGGACGTGCTGGACATGATCGACGCGCAGCTGGGCGGCGACCGGGGCAAGAACTACTGGAACCGCCGCAAAATGTGGGATTCCGGCCTCACCGTCACCTGCGGCACCGACCTGCCCCTGCTCATCCCCAACATCCCCGAGGCCATCTACTGCGGCGTGGGCGGGCACTTTGCCGACGGCGGCACCTACAACGAGCAGAACATGCTCACCGTGGCCGAGATGCTCACCGCCTGGACCCGCAACGGCCAGTACAACTGCTTCAACGAGGACCGTCTGGGCACCCTGGAGGCGGGCAAGCTGGCGGACATCGCCGTGCTGGACGCCGATGTGTTCACCCTGCCGGTCGAGCAGGTGAAGGACGTGAAGGTGGCGCTCACCATCTCGGACGGCCGCATCGTCTACGACGCGCTTTAAAAAAGGAGGGCCTTATGGCACACATCAGGCGGGAACAGCTGGCGGCCATCGGCATCCATTATGTGTATTACCCGCTGGACTACATGCTGGACGCCCAGGCCAAAGCCGGCTACAAGACCATCGAGATGCTGGGCATGACGCCCCACTACCTCATGGACGAGACGGGCTTTCAGGACCCGGTGGAACTTCGGAAAAAGGTGGAGGCCCGGGGCATGACCATCGGGTGCTTCACCCCCGAATGCGCCACCTATTATTACACCATGAACGCCCCGGAAGGCGGCTTCCATGACCGCAGCATGGAATACTTCAAGCGCGGCATCGAAGCGGCGGAAAAGATGGGGGCCAAAAAGCTGTTGACCAACTGCATCGGCGCGCCCTTTGACGAAGAGTACGACCGGGCCTATGACCGGGCGGTGCGCAGCCTGCGGGAGCTGGCCAAAACCGCCGCCGACCACGGCGTGACCATCGCGGTGGAGACGGTGCGCCCGGAGGAGAGCCGGGTGGTCATCACCCTGCCGGAACTGGTGCGGCTGCTGAAGGATGTGGACAGCCCCTGGGTGAAAGCCGGCCTGGACACGGTGGCCATGGGCGTGGCGGGGGAGACGCCCCGCCAGTGGTTCGAGACCCTGGGCAGGGACATCGTGCACACCCACTTCATCGACGGGCGGCCCTACGCCCATCTGGTGTGGGGCGACGGGCTGTATCCCCTGGAGAAATACCTGGACGTGCTCAACGAGTTCGGCTACGAGGGGCTTCTGGGCCAGGAGATCACCGACGGGCGCTACTTCGACGACCCTGCGGCGGCGGACGCGCGCAACTTCCGGGCGTTCGAGCCGTTCTTTGAAAACTGAAAGGGGGAGACGAGATGGCGACGCCGAAACTCCGCCGCGAACAGGTGGCGGGCATGAACATCCACTATGTGAACTATTCGCTGGACTACTTCCTCGACGCGCAGCAGCGCCTGGGCTTCAAGACCATCGAGCTCTGGTGCGCGGCTCCCCACGTCTGGCTGGACCACATGCGCTATTATGACGCAAAGGACATCCGCCGCAAGATCGAAAGCCGCGGCCTGGCGGTGCATGTGCTCACACCGGAAAACTGCACCTATCCTTATCAGTTCGCGGCAAAGGAGCCGGAACACATCCGGCGCTCCTTCGGCTATTTTTCCAACGGCATCCGCCTTGCCGCCGAGCTGGGCTGCGAGTACATGGAGGTGAACTCCGGCTGGGGCTACTGGAACGAGGACAAGGAAGAAGCCTGGAAGCGCAGCGCGGACATGCTGCACCGGCTGGCCGAAGTGGCCAAAGAGAACAACATCACGCTGGTGATGGAGTCCATCCGCCCGGAAGAGAGCCAGCTGGTGATCGACCTGCCCGCGGCGCAGAGGATGCTGCGGGAGGTGGACCACCCCAACCTCAAGGCGATGGTGGACACCTGCGCCATGGGCGTTGCGGGCGAAACGCTGGAAGACTGGTTCCGGGCCCTGGGCCCCGACATCCGGCACATGCACTTCATCGACGGCACGCCCTACGGCCATCTGGTGTGGGGCGACGGCAGCCATCATCTGGGCCGGTTCATCGAGACCCTCAACCGCTACGGCTACGAGGGGTATCTGGGCCAGGAGATCACCGACGGCCGATATTTCATGGACCCCGCCGCGGCGGACGCGCGCAACATGAAGAATTTTGAGCGCTACATCGAAGATTGACTTTTTCAAACCATATTCACTGCAAAAGGAGAAGAGAATCATGAAAGCAAATGAAGTTATCAAGAAGGTCCTGGCGGAGCACGGCGAGATCACCGAGGTGTACTGGGTGGCCTGCGGCGGCAGCCTGATCGACCTGTATCCCTCCCACTTCATGATGACCGTGGAGAGCGCCAAGACCTCCTCCGGCTGGCACACCGCCAAGGAGTTCCTGGTGGCCACCCCCAAGAAGCTGGGCAAGCACAGCATGGTGGTGATGTGCAGCCACTCCGGCAACACCAAGGAAGCGGTGGACGCTGCTGTGCTGGCCTATGAGCGGGGCGCGGCCGTGGTCACCCTGACCGACAACGCCGGTTCCAAGGCGGACGACCCCCGTTTCATCGCCTGGGTCTACCCCTGGGGCGACGGCGTGCCCACCGCGGAGGTGCCGCTGGGCATCTGCCCCATGCTGGCCGCCGAGCTCATCAAGGCCCAGGAGGGCTTTGACAAGTACGACGCGCTGGTGGAAGGCATCGCCAAGATGGACGGCATCATCGCCAAGGCCAAGGTGAAGGTGAACGCCGAGCTGGGCGAGAAGTTCGCCGACCTGTGCGAGGAGAACAAGTTCTTCTACATCCTGGGCTCCGGCGCCAACTTCAGCCAGACCTACGGCTTTGCCATCTGCAGCCTGATGGAGATGCAGTGGCAGAACTGCTGCTACATCCACTCCGGCGAGTATTTCCACGGCCCCTTCGAGTGCACCGAGCCGGGCGTGTTCTACTTCCTGCAGATGGGTTCCTCCTCCGCCCGGGTGATGGACGAGCGGGCGCTGGCCTTCCTCAAGACCCACACCGACCGCCTGATGGTGCTGGACGCGCTGGAATACGGCATGGCCGATGTGGACGAGGGCGTGCGCGCCTATCTGGAGCCGGCCCTGTTCTACGCCATGAACGTGGAGCTGCGCGCCGCCCGCGGCAAGCGCTTTGACCACTCTCCCGAGATCCGCCGCTACATGGGCATCGAACAGTATTGATTTTTGAGAAAAGGAGCGAAAGAACGATGGCATATCAGGTGAAGGTCCTGGGCTTTGGCGACAATGTCGTGGACAAATACGAGCACATCAAAACCATGTACCCCGGCGGCAACGCGGTGAACTTTGCCGTGTTCGCCAAAAAGCTGGGGGCCGAGCGCAGCGCCTACATGGGCATCTTCGGCTCGGACAAAGAGGCCGAACACGTCATCGCCTCCCTGCAGGAGGAGGGCGTGGAGCTGGTGAAGTGCAAACAGGTCATCGGCGAGAACGGCGCGGCCCGGGTGACGGTGAACCCCGAAAACGGCGACCGCATCTTCCTGGGCTCCAACGAGGGCGGCATCCGCGGCGACATGCTCTATGCGCTGGACCGCTTCTCCATCGAGTATGTGAAGGGATTCGACCTGGTGCACTCCGGCAACTACTGCTTCACCGAGCGGGAGCTGCCCAAGATCAAGGCCGCGGGCGTGCCCATCAGCTTTGACTTCTCCGACGATTCCACCGACGAGTACTACGAGCGCATCGCCCCGCTGGTGGACTACGCCTTCATGTCCTGCAGCGACATCTCCAAAGAGGAGACCTACGAAAAGCTGAAGAAGGTGTCGGCCCTGGGGCCCAAGTTCGTCTGCGCCTCCCGCGGCGACGAGGGCTGCATCGCCTATGACGGCGCCGAGTTCTACGTCCAGGGCATCAAGCCCGTGGAGAACATGGTGGACACCATGGCCGCCGGCGACAGCCTGCTCACCGCCTTCCTGGTGAACTACCTCGCCCGCGAGAAAGAGGGCAAGGGCGGCCCCGAGGCCATCCGGGAGAGCCTGGATCTGGCCGCCGGCTTTGCCGCCAACACCTGCGGCCTGGCGGGCAGCTGGGGCCACGGCAAAGTGTACGAATAAAAAAGCACCGCCTTGTTACCAGAGCGGGAGCGGCGGCGCCGCTCCCGCTCTGCGCTATTTTGCAGCAAAAGGAGGAGAAAGAGAATGGAAAAAACTGTGGCGGCCGTGGGCTTCTGCTGCGCGGACGTGTACGAAAAGCTGAACAAGTTCTATCCCACCGGCAACGGCGTGGACTGGGGCGTGCATCTGGCCCGCATGGGCGTGCCCGTGAGCGTGGTGAGCGTGGTGGGCACCGACAGCTACGGCGAGAAGATGAAAGAGGCCCTGGCGGCGGAAGGCATCGACATCTCCCATCTGCGCACCGAGCCCGGCGACACCTGCAAGATGATGATGGACCTGAAAAACGGCACCGACCGGGTGCATCTGGAAGAGATCGAAGGCGTCATGGCCGACTACGCCCTCACCGATGAGGAATTCGGGTTCGTGGCGGGCCACACCATGCTGCACACCGACCTGTTCGGCAAGGTGCTGGACCGCCTGCCCGCATGGAAGGCCAAGGGCGTGCAGGTGGTGATGGACTTCTCGGTGTTCAGCGAGGACCCGGAATACCAGTGTGAAACGCTGTTCCCCTATGTGGACTATGTCTTTCTCTCCTACGACGGCAAGAAGGACGAGCACATCAAGGAGTGGGTGAAGAAGATCCACTCCTACGGCCCCAAGCTGGTCACCGCCACCATGGGCGAACTGGGCAGCATCTGCTACGACGGCACCACCCTGTATGAGTACGGCATCGTCCCCACCGAAGTGGTGAACACCGTGGGCGCGGGTGACAGCTACATCGCCGGCTTCACCTACGGCATCCTGAATGGGTGGAGCGTGCCGGAGTGCATGAAGAAGGGGGCGGAAGTCTCCAGCGCGGTGGTGGCCCGGTTCGAGCCGTACTGAGCGCGGAAAACACAGAAAGAAGGGAAACGACCTTGCTGATCGATATGCACATCCATCCCATTTTTTACGGGCCCATCTGCGGGGATGAAAAGGAAGTGGCCTTCCGGGGCGACACCTTCGGGGTGTGGAAACAGGGGCCCATGGAGTTCGACGAGCTGTTTGCCGAGTGGGACGTCTGCGGGCTGACCCAGGCGGCGCTGCTGCCGCTGGACGTGACCACCACAGCCGGCGGCTGGGTGGTGAACAACGACCAGGTGGAGGCGCTGTGCAAACTGCACCCGGACAAGTTCTACGGCTTTGCCAGCGTGGACCCCCACCGGGCGGACGCGCTGGAGGTGCTGGAACGGGCTTTTTTCCAGCAGGGGCTGCGGGGGTTGAAACTGAACCCCGCCAAGCAGCGCTTCGACCCGGCGGACGAAAGGATGGAGCCCATCTACGCTTTGTGCGAGCGGGAGAACAAGCCCGTCATCTTCCACGCGGGCCTCTCCTGGGAGCCCAACGCCCCCAGCCGCTATGCCCATCCGCTGGCCTTTGAGGAGGTGGCCATCCGCCACCCGGGCCTGCGCATCTGCCTTGCCCACTTTGCCTGGCCCTGGGTGCGGGAGATGGTGATGCTGATGATAAAATACCCCAACGTCTACACCGACACCGCCCTGCTCTATGTGGATTCCCCCGAGGAGCAGATGATGGAACTGTTCACCAAAGACATGGGTCCCATGTGGTTCGAGCGGTGCTTTCCCCGGCAGGTGATGTTCGGCTCCAACGGGCCCCGCTTCCGCGCCTTCAAGCTCAAGCGGGCGCTGGACAAGGTGCCCATGCGGGAGTTCGCCCGGGAGGATCTCTACTGGAAAAATGCGCTGCGTTTTCTCAGCGGCGGGGAGGTGTGAGTCATGGTCGTGCTGAAGACCATCCGGCATTTGAGCAAGGATGTGGAGGAGTATTTCAACATCACCCGGCAGGTGCACGACATCGTGCGCCAGAGCGGCGTGAAAAACGGCCTCGTGGCGGTCATCACCGCCCACACCACCACCGGCATCCTGGTGAACGAGGCGCTGCCCTGCGTGGAGGCGGATATTTCGGAGATGCTGGAAAAAACGGTCCCGCTGGAAGCGCCCTATCTCCACGCCCATTTCCTGCCCACCTACGGCGCCACCAGCAACAACTCCCAGGGGCATCTGAAAAGCGTGCTCACCGGCAACCACTGCCTGTTCCCCGTCATCGACGGCGAGATCGTCTGCGGCGGGGCGCAGGACATCTATCTGGCGGAGTTCGACGGCCCCCAGCTGCGCAAGGTGTATGTGGAAGTGATGGGGGAGTGACGGCCCCATGAAAACGATTTTGTGCTTCGGAGATTCCAACACCTTCGGCAGCGTGCCCGGCACCGGCGGGCGCTACGGGCGGCAGGTGCGCTGGCCCTGCCGCATGGAGCGGCTCTTGGGCGAAGGATACGAGGTGGTGGCGGAGGGCCTTCCCGGCCGCACCACCGTCTTCACCGATTACATTGAGCCGTACCGCGCCGGCATCGAGCAGATCGTCCCGGCGGTGCAGAGCCACGCGCCCGACGCGCTGGTCATCATGCTGGGCACCAACGACACCAAGGCCCGCTATCATGTGAGCGCCGCGGAGATCGGCTTCGGCATGGAGGAACTGCTGCTGCGCCTGCGCACGGCGTATCCCTTTTCCGATGTGCCGCAGGTGGTGCTTGCGTCGCCCGCGCCGCTTCGCTGCGCGCCGGGGGCGGAATTCTCCGCCGAAAGCGTGGAGAAGTCCCGGCTCCTTGCCCCCATCTATGAGGACATTGCCCGGCGGTTCGGCTGCGCCTTCTTCGACGCGGGCGCGTTCGCGGCCCTGGGGCAGGACGGCGTCCACTTCACCCCGCAGGACCACGAGGAGATGGCCCGGCGGGCCGCGGCCGCCGTCAGAGCGCTGTTCGAATGAAAGAAAAAAGCCTGTTCCGGCTGTGCCGGAACAGGCTTTTGCAAAGGGCGGAATTCAGATGTTGAACACGAAGCGGCTGCCCACGATGTACTGCCGCCCGATCACCAGCGGCTTGCCCTCGCCGTCCAGGAAATAGGCGTTCATATAGAACATGGGGTCGCCGGTGATGACGCTCAGGTAAGAGGCCTGCTCCGAGGAGGCGCGCACGATCTCCAGCGTGCAGGACACGGTGGATTCCGGGCGGCGGCCGTAGCGGCTCTCCAGATAGTCGAACAGGGAGGCATTCGTCAGGTCCTCGTAGGCGGTGAGAAGCCCCTTGAAGGGCTCGTAGGGGAAGAAGTTGTTCTCCAGCATGATGGGCTCGCCGTCCGCCGTGCGCACCCGCTG
This sequence comes from Oscillospiraceae bacterium, assembly GCA_004558145.1. GTDB lineage: Bacteria > Bacillota > Clostridia > Oscillospirales > Ruminococcaceae > Allofournierella_A > Allofournierella_A excrementavium. Next base: position 202,426 of record SFDQ01000004.1, on the reverse strand, counting down.
CAGAAAGATCACATCCGACTGGGGCGGCAGGCCCAGAAAACGCACTTCGTCCGAGCGGGCGGGGCAGCGCAGAATGTTCACCACCTGGGCGCCCGGCTCCATGCCGCAGGCGCGGCAGGCCTCGGAAAAGCCCATCACATCCTTGTCTTGGGTGATCTTGCGGATGACCTTGGGCTGGCTGACATAGGTGCCTTTGCCCTGCTTTTTCACAAGATAGCCCTCGCTGCAAAGCTCCTCCACCGCGCGGCGCACCGTGATGCGGCTGACGTGATACAGCTCGGACAGTTCCGACTCGGAGGGAATCTTTTCATCCGGGGCATATTTGCCTTCCGTCAGCGCGGCCTTGATGTCCTCCATCAGCTGCTGATACAGCGGAATGAGCGAATCCTCGTTGAGTTGAAAATCCATGGTTCGGGTTCCTGCCTTTCGCCCCGCGCCCACGGCGCGGGAAGTTGGTATACAATATTCTATCGTATTTTGCTGAATGTTTCAAGAAGCGGTTGGGCAGAACGACAAATTGCTGTGTTAAATCTGAAAAAAACTGGTGGATTGTGTTATAGATATGTTATATTATGTAACATAACGTTATAAAACAGCATGGAGGGAAAATAATGTCATTTCTCAAGGAACTGTTTAAAACGGAAAAACCCATCATCGGCCTGCTGCACCTGAAGCCGCTGCCGGGCGACCCCTTTTATGCCCCCGGCGGCAGTATGGAGGATGTGATCGCCTGCGCCCAGGCGGACCTGGATGCGCTGCAAAAGGGCGGGGTGGACGGCGTGCTGGTGACCAACGAGCTCAGCCTGCCCTATGAGAAAAAGGTGTCCGGCGTCACGCTGGGGGCCATGGGCATGGTGGTGGGGGCGCTGCGGGAGCAGTTCCGGGTGCCCTTCGGCGTGGAGGCCATCTACGACGGCGACGCCACCATGGAGCTGTGTGCCGCCACCGAGGCCGACTTCACCCGCTGCCTGTTCACCGGCGCGTGGGCGGGCGACCTGGGCCTTGTGGACCGGGACGTGGCCAAAACTCTGCGGCTCAAAGCCGCCCTGCGGCTGGACGCGCTGAAACTGTTCTACTTTGTCACCAGCGAGGGCGAGGTGTATCTGAACGACCGCTCCACGGTGGACATCACCAAGAGCATGCTGTTCAACTGCCGGCCAGATGCGCTGGTGGTGGGCGGCGCGGCGGCAGGGGTGGGCCCCGGCGGCGAGCTGCTGGAGCAGGTGCGCGCCGCTGCCGGAAAGGTGCCGGTGGTGTGCGGCACCGGCTGCCGCAGAGAGACGGTGGCGCAGATCCTTCAAAACTGCGACGGGGCCTTCGTGGGCACCACCTTCAAAAAGGACGGCGTGTTCGAAAACCGGGTGGATGAACAGCGGGTGAGGGAGTTCATGGACGCGGTGAAAGCGATGCGGGGGGATGCGTGATGAAATATTTTATGGGCATCGACGTGGGCACCAACGAGACCAAAGGCGTGCTCATCGACCAGACCTGTGCCATCGTGGCTTTCGCCAGCCGTGGGCATGAGCTGCTGAATCCCCGGCCCGGCTTTTTTGAGCATGACGCGGAGGCCACCTGGTGGGGCGATTTCTGCGCCGTCTCCCGCCAGCTGCTGCAGGAGAGCGGCGTGTCCGCCGCCGACGTGGGCTGTGTGGGCCTTTCGGCGCTGGGGTGCGACTGCGTCCCGGTGGACGCCGAGGGTACCGCGCTGTGCAATGCCATCCTCTACGGGGTGGACAGCCGCAGCCACAAGGAGATCGAATGGCTCTATGACTACTACGGCAGGGAAGAGGCCGAGCAGCTCTACGGCCACGAGCTCTGCTCCTCGGACATCGCCCCTAAAATTCTGTGGGTGAAGAACAACCTGCCCCAGGTCTACGCCAAAACGGCCAAGTTTCTCACCGGCTCCTCCTACCTCTGCGCAAAGCTGACGGGGGAATACACCATCGACCGCTATCTGGCCGAGGATTTTGCGCCGCTCTACGACCTGAAGCACGACACGGTGGACGAGGAGCACTGCGGCCTCTACTGCCGGCCGGACCAGCTGGCCCGGGTGATGAACGCCACCGACGTCGCCGGCACGGTGACGGCAAAGGCGGCGGCCCAGACCGGCCTTGCCCAGGGCACCCCGGTGCTGGTGGGCACGGGGGACTCCGGGGCGGAGGCCATCTCCACCGGCGTGTTCCGCCCGGGAGACATCATGGTCCAGATGGGCTCCAGCTGCTACTTCGTCTACCTCACCGACCATCTGCTGAACGAGCCCCGGCTGTGGCCCGGCACCTTCATCATCCCCGGGGTCTATTCGGTGTGCGCGGGCACCAACACCGCCGGCACCCTGACCCGGTGGATGCGGGACGAGTTTTACAAGGACGCATTGGCCGCCGAGGCGGCAGGGGGTGAAAACGCCTACACCGCAATGGCGCGGGAGGCGGCGGCCATTCCCGCCGGCAGCGAGGGACTGGTGTGCCTGCCCTACTTCGCGGGCGAGCGCACCCCTCTGAACGACCCCTTTGCCAAGGGCGTGTTCTTCGGCCTTTCGGTCAAGCACACCCGGGCCCACATGGTCAAGGCCGGGCTGGAGGGCATCGCCTACACCATCGCTGCCCATCTGGACCTTCTGGAAAAGGAGCACGGCGAGCCGCTGCGCCGCATCATGGCGGTGGGCGGCGGCACCAAGAACCCCGTATGGCTGCAGGCGGTGGCAGATGTGACCGGCCGCCAGATCTGCACTGCGAAGGTGACGGTGGGAGCGGCCTTCGGCGATGCTATCATGGCGGCGCTGGCGGGCGGAGCCTACGCGGACTGGGACGAGCTGGCAAAGGTCATCACTGCCGACCGGGTCATCTGCCCGGACATGCAGGCCCACGCCGTCTATGAAAAGCAGCGGGTGGTGTTCAACGAGCTGTATGCCCGCAACCGGGACCTGATGAAGAGCCTGTGACGGGGCGGAAAGGAAGATGTGAAAATGGAACAGTGCGAATTGTGCGGCCGGCGGGAAGGCGTGCGGGAGGCCGCCGTCTATCTGGACGGCGAGAAAAAGACCGTGCCGGTGTGCGCCCCCTGTGTGTATGAGGCCATGCGCAAGAACCGCTACGGCCTCGGCTTCGGCCTGGGGCTGCAGTTGTGCTGGTTCGTGGTGGCAGGGCAGGGCCTGTTCAGCGTGGCGGGGGCCTTTGCCGCTGTGATGGCGGTGTATGGCCTTGTCCGCCTTGTGCTGTTGCTGGCGGCGCATCTGGCGCTTCGGGCGGGCGGGGAGAAGCCTGTGCCCGACTGGGTCTGGAAATACGCCATGGCCCAGGCTGTGACCGAGGACGCCCTGCGGGACGCTTTTTCAGAGAAAATATGCAACGTGAAGGTGCAGACGCCCCGGGAATACGAGCGCACTCACACCGCAAAATAACGGGCTTGTCCGGCCTGCGCGGACAAAGTGTAAAACCGCTTTTTACAAAACGTCAAAAAATGAACCGAATATTTATAATAAACTCTGAAAATGACCCGACAGGGTTGACGAAGGTAATAACACGTTATATTCTATATATAACGTTATAATACAACTTAGAACGTTGTATTATGGCCCTGCGGGGCGAATCTTTAAGGAGGGTATCGTATGCAGAAAAAGAAGAAATTCGAACTGCCTCATGTCTATACGATCGCGTTCTTGCTGATCATCCTGTTCGCGGTGTTGACATGGATCGTTCCTTCGGGCCAGTTCGAGCGCACCGAGATGGAAACGGCCGCCGGCACCCGTGAGGTCGCGGTGGCGGGCACCTATCAGGAGGTGCCCAAGGTGGACGAGGAGGGCAATGACCTGCGGCAGGGCCTTGCCGAAGTCCTGATGGCGCCCACCCGCGGCATTCAGCAGGCCAGCGACGTGGTGGCTTTCGTTCTGCTGATCGGCGGCTCCTTCGCCATCCTCACCAAGACCAACGCCATCAACGCCGGCATGAGCCGCGTCATCAAAAAGCTCAAGGGAAAGGACATCCTGCTCATCCCCGTTGTGATGATCCTGTTCAGCATCGGCGGCACCACCTTCGGCATGTCGGAGGAAGCCCTTCCGTTCTATGCCATCTTCATGCCCATCATCATGAGCCTGGGCTATGACTCCATGACCGCCTTCATGGTCTGCTTCCTCGGGCCTCAGATGGGCTACATCGGCTCCACTGTCAACCCCTTCAACGTGCTGATCGCCCAGGGCGTTGCGGGCATCCAGGGCAACCCCCAGCTGTGGTTCCGCTTCATCCAGTACGCGGTGTTCACCGCCATCGGCATCGTCTGGGTCATGATGTATGCCCGCAAGGTGAAGAAGAACCCCACCTGCTCCATCACCTACAAGGACGACTTTGCCAAGCGTGAAGAGTTCGCCGTGGAGGGCGTCAATGCGGACATGCCCTTCACCCTGCGCCAGAAGCTGGTGCTCATCGTGTTCGCCGTGGGCATGGGCGTCATCGTCTGGGGCCTGGTGACCAAGGGCTGGTACATGGACGAGATCAGCATGGTCTTCCTGGCCATCGGTCTGCTGTCAGGCATCGTGGGCGGCCTCGGTGAGAAGGAAATGGCCGAGGAGTTCGTGAAAGGCATGGCGGACTTCGTCTACGCCGCTGTGATCATCGGTATCGCCCGCGGCATCCTGGTGGTGGCCGAAGGCGGCATGATCATCGACACCATCCTGAACGCCCTCGCCAATCTGCTGGCCGGCGTGCCCGCCGCGGTGTTCACCACCATGATGTACTTCGCCCAGGCGTTCCTGAGCATCCTGGTGCCCTCTTCCTCCGGCCTGGCCGCTCTGACCATGCCGGTCATGGCTCCGCTGACCGACCTGATGGGCGTCAACACCGAAGCCTCCGTCACCGCTCTGTGCATCGCCAACCAGACCATGAACACCATCAGCCCCACCGCCGGCATGACTGTTGCCGGTCTGGCGGTGTGCAAGATCAGCTTCCCCCAGTGGTGGAAGACCTGCTGGAAGTTCATGATCGTGGTTGTGGTCGTGGGCATCGTGTTCACCGCCATCTCCGGCATGCTTCCCGCCTGACCGGGGCAAACCATCCGATCCCTTGTCCCCCGGGTGCGGCGCTCTCGCCGCACCCGGGGGCTTTTTTTGTCCGCGGCAGGGGAGAAGGGGCGGACTGCCGCGCCTTCGGCTCCCCTTATAAATAAGGAATATAAGGGGAGGCGCTGCGGGGAAAAAGCGGAGGCCCTTTTCAGAAAAATGTACATTTCCTGATTTTGGCCTTCCATTTTTTGTTTCGGGAAAAACTGCCAAAATGCATCCTGCGTGAACAAACGTGTATATTATTTAACAGCAGTTCCCGCATTTGGTTTTATCAGGTGACGGGTTTATTCATTTATTCACAGAATTTGGAATTTTATGCGCTTTCTTTGAGTAAAGTGCTGAAAAATTTTCCCGTACCGGGCAATAAAGTTGGCAAAATCGTACAATTTGTGATATAATAAAAGTCCAATGAGGGACCTTCGAAAGGGTTATTATAATGGCAGATCATGAACTTGGTTCCACTTTCGCGCGGGTGGTATCCAAAATCCACATTCATGTACATTTTAAAAGTAGGAGAAGCTATGAAAGGTATTTGTGTTCGCAGTGAGATCAATCCTCTGAAGAAAGTTCTTCTTCATCGCCCCGGCAAGGAGCTGCTGCATCTGACCCCCGATCGTCTTCCCGAGCTTCTTTTTGATGACATTCCCTTCCTGAAAGTTGCTCAGCAGGAGCACGACGCTTTCGCCCAGATCCTGCGGGACAACGGCACCGAAGTGGTCTATCTGGAAGACCTGATGACCGACGTGCTGAACCTGCACCCCGAACTGGTCGAGCCCTTCCTGTATCAGTGGCTGTCTGAAGGCAACATCAAGACCAAGCGTTGGCAGGATAAGCTGTATGACTACCTGATCAACAACTTCAAGGGCAAGGCCCTGGTCGAGAAGACCATGGAAGGCATCACCCTGAAAGAGATGGGCGGCGCTTCCGCTTACTCCCTGCAGGACCTGATCGCCCCCGCCGACGACCTGATCGTCGATCCCATGCCCAACCTGTACTTCACCCGCGACCCGTTCGCCTCTGTGGGCACCGGCGTGTTCCTGCACAAGATGCGTTTCCCCACCCGCTGCCGTGAGACCATCTACGCCGACTACATCTTCAAGTATCATCCCGACTTTGAGGGCCTGATCACCCGCTACTACGACCGTGACTTCCACGCCAACATCGAGGGCGGCGACGTGCTGAACCTCACCGAGGACACTCTGGCCATCGGTATCTCCCAGCGCACCAGCCCCGACGCGATCGAGATCGCGGCCCGCAACCTGTTCACCGATCCCAATGCCAAGATCCGCACCGTCCTGGCCTTCGACATCCCGGCCTGCCGTGCGTTCATGCATCTGGATACCGTGTTCACCCAGATCGACGTGGATAAGTACACCGTGCATCCCGCCATCCTGGGCCCCCTGACCGTCTACGAGATCACCCCGGGCAAGGACGATCCCGCCGATCTGCAGATCAAGCGCGTGGATTCCGACCTGGAGCACATCCTGGAGCACTACACCCACGTGGACAAGGTCCATCTGATCTATTGCGGCGGCGACGACCTGATCGCTGCGGCTCGCGAGCAGTGGAACGACGGCTCCAACACCCTGTGCATCGCCCCCGGCAAGATCGTTGTCTATCAGCGCAACGATGTGACCAACGCCATCCTGCGCGACGCCGGCATCACTGTTCTGGAGATGCCCTCCGCCGAGCTGAGCCGTGGCCGCGGCGGCCCGCGCTGCATGTCCATGCCTCTGATCCGGGCAGAATAACAAAAACATCAGAAAAATCAATCTATACTTTCCTTAAGGAGGAAATTACACAATGGGAATCAACATTAGAGGCCGCAGCTTCCTGACCCTGCTGGACTTCACCCCCGAAGAGATCAACTACCTGCTGGACCTGTCCGCCGAGTTCAAGCGGATGAAGAACAACGGTGTTGAGCACAAGTGGCTGACCGGCAAGCAGGTCGTCCTGCTGTTCGAGAAGACCTCCACCCGCACCCGCTGCGCCTTCGAAGTGGGCGCCCGCGACCTGGGCATGGGCGTGACCTTCCTGGATCCCGGTTCTTCCCAGATGGGCAAGAAGGAATCCCTGGCCGACACCGCCAAGGTTCTGGGCCGTATGTACGACGGCATCGAGTACCGCGGCTTCAAGCAGTCCGTGGTCGAGGATCTGGCCCGTTACTCCGGCGTGCCCGTGTGGAACGGCCTGACCGATATGTTCCATCCCACCCAGATGCTGGCTGACATCATGACCGCCCGCGAGGAGTTCGGCGATCTGCGCGGCCGCAAGCTGACCTTCTTCGGCGACGCCCGCAACAACGTGGCCAACTCTCTGATGGTCGTCAGCGCCAAGCTGGGCATGCACTTCTGCGCCTGCGGTCCCAAGGACCTGATGCCTTCTCCCGAGCTGGTCGAGAAGTGCCAGGCCGTTGCCGCTGAGACCGGCGCCGTGCTGGAGTTCACCGACGACGTCAAGAAGGGCGCCGAGAACTGCGACATCGTCTACACCGACATCTGGGTCTCCATGGGCGAGCCCGACGAGATCTGGGCCGAGCGCATCAAGCTCCTGCTGCCCTACCAGGTGAACAAGGAACTGATGGCCATGGCCAAGCCCACCGCCATCTTCCTGCACTGCCTGCCCTCCTTCCATGACCTGGAGACCACCGTTGGCCAGGACATCTACAAGAAGTTCGGCCTGCCCGCCATGGAAGTCACCGACGACGTGTTCCTGGGCAAACAGGCCCGTCAGTTCAACGAGGCTGAGAACCGTATGCACACCATCAAGGCTGTGATGTACGCGACTCTGAAGTAAGACTATGGGTAAGAGAATCGTAGTGGCGCTGGGGGGCAACGCCCTTGGAAATACCCCCGAAGAGCAGCTGAAGCTGGTGCAGGAGACCGCCAAGCCCATCGTGGACCTGGTGGAAAAAGGCTACGAGGTCATCATCGGCCACGGCAACGGCCCCCAGGTGGGCATGATCAACCTGGCCATGGAGTTTTCCGCCAACAAGGGCGGCAACACCCCGTATATGCCGTTCCCCGAGTGCGGCGCCATGACCCAGGGCTACATCGGCTATCACCTGCAGCAGGCCATCCAGGCCGAGCTGAACGCCCGCGGCATCCATAAGCCCTGCGCCACCGTGGTCACCCAGGTGGTCGTGGACGAGAAGGATCCCGGTTTTGCCAAACCCACCAAGCCCGTGGGCAGCTTCTACACCAAGGAAGAGGCCGACGCCATCGCCGCTGAGAAGGGCTTCATCTTTGTGGAGGACTCCGGCCGAGGCTACCGCCGGGTCGTTCCTTCCCCCATTCCTCAGCGCATCGTTGAGCTGGACGTGGTGGAGCAGCTGGTGTCTGCCGGCGCCATCGTGATCACGGTGGGCGGCGGCGGCATCCCCGTGGTGGAGACCGAGACCGGCCTCAAGGGTGTGGCGGCCGTCATCGACAAGGACCGTGCCAGCGCTCTGCTGGCCCGGGACGTGAAGGCTGACGAGCTGATCATCCTCACCGCTGTGGACCGCGTGTGCATCAACTTCAACAAGCCCGACCAGCAGGAGCTTCCCTCCATGACGCTGGCCGAGGCCGAGGAGTACATCGGCCAGAAGCAGTTCGCGCCCGGCAGCATGCTGCCCAAGGTGCAGTCCTGCATGGAATTTGTCAAAGGCAACACCAACGGCGGTGTTGCGCTCATCACCTCCCTTGCCCGGGCGGCGGACGCTCTGGAAGGGAAAACCGGTACCATCATCAAACCGTAATCTTCCGAAATAGTAAAAATCGCTTTACGAAAAGAGGAGAAATAGTATGGGCAACAAGAAAAAACGCCGTTCGCTAAGCACATTTGCGATCCTGATCGTTGTGCTTCTGCTCGTGTCCGCCGCCACCTGGCTGGCCAGCGGTCAGACCTACACCGACGCTGAGACCGGTGAGCAGGTCGCCGTGGTCGGTGCGAGCCTCAGCGACATCCTGATGGCTCCCATCGGCGGCTGGCATGACGCCGGCGACGTTATCGGCTTCGTGTTCTGCCTTGGCGCCTTCCTTTCCATCCTGAACGCCACCGGCGCTCTGGAGACCGGCATCCATGTGCTGGTGAAAAAACTCCACGGCAAAGAGCTGGCTCTGGTTTGGATCCTGATGTTCCTGTTCTCTGTGGGCGGCACTACATACGGCATGGGTGAGGAGACCGTTGGTTTCTACATCCTGCTCGCTGCCACCATGATGGCTGCCGGCTTCGACCCGCTGGTCGGCGCCGCGACGGTTCTGCTGGGCGCCGGCTCCGGTGTTCTCGGCTCCACCATCAACCCCTTCGCCACCGGCGCTGCTGTTGCCGCTGCCGGCGTGGAAGTGAACATGGGCATCGTGTACGTCGAGGCCATCATCCTGTGGCTGGCCACCTACTTCATCTCCGCACTGTTCGTTACCCGTTACGCCAAGAAGGTCAAGGAGGGCAAAGGCTCCATCCTGACCGCCGATCAGCTGGACGAGTGCAAAAAGGCTTACGGCTCTTCCACTGAGATCGACGCCAACGTGAAGCTCACCGGCCGCCAGAAGGGCGTGCTCGTGGTCTTCGGCCTCTCCTTCGTGGTCATGATCCTGGGCTTCATCCCCTGGGGCTCCCTGAACGAGGGCATCTACAACACCCTGAGCTTCTCTCACTGGCTCACCGGCAACGGCTTCGGCGACTGGTGGTTCGATGACGCCGCCACCTGGTTCCTGCTCATGGGCCTGCTGATCGGCCTGATCGGTCTGGAAGACAAGAGCAAGCTGATGCCCTGCATCGTGGCCGGCTTCGCCGACATGATCAGCGTCAACCTGGTCATCGCTCTGGCCCGCGCCACCACCGTTATCATGAGCACCACCGGCCTGGGCACCTGGCTGGTCGAGGCTTCCGTCACCGCGCTGTCCGCTTCCGGCCTGCCGGCTCCTGCCTTCGGCGCTCTGGACTACCTGCTCCACATCGGCCTGAGCTTCCTGGTTCCTTCCTCCTCCGGCCTGGCGAGCCTGTCCGCCCCGATCGTTTCGCCGATCGTTGCCGGCATGGGCTGGTCCGTGGAGACTTCCATCATGATCAACGTCGCTGCCAACGGTCTGGTCAACCTGTTCACCCCCACCTGCGGCTTCATCATGGGCGGTCTGGCTCTGGCCCGCGTGCCCTACGAGACCTGGCTGAAGTGGGCTGGCAAGCTCCTGGCCATCATCGCTGTGGTCGCCGGCGTGGTCCTGACTGTGGCTATGCTCGTGCTGAGCTGATGATGCTCTGAGCAAGTAAATCTTACTCCCTCATTTCATAGGAAAACCGGCCGTATATCCCGCGTATACGGCCGGTCTTTCCTGTTTCTTTCTGCAAACTCTCAGAAAAGGCGAAGGTGATGCATTTTGAACAGACTGATAACCCTTCAGGAGAATCTTTCCGACGCATACGATCCGGTCACGATCTGCTCCTTTGACTACGAGGCCATCCAGGCGGCCACCAAGCCCCTGATCCACCAGTCCGCCCGCTTTTTGTACATCAAAAAGGGCAAGGGCGTCATCGAGATCAGCGGCGTGCGCTATGACATCCGGCCCAACATGCTGGTGGCCATCACCCCCTGGACCATCTCGGAGATCACCGAGGTGACCGCGCCCATCCAGCTGATGCGGATCGTCTACGACTATCAGTACATAAACTCCGTTCTGAAGGGTGTATCCGGTCTGGAAGAAGACAGCTCCGAGCTGCTGCAGTTTTTGTCCATGGAGCCGGTGGCCTATCTGGACTCCATCCAGACAGACTACATCGACCTTTTGGCAGAGCAGCTGCGCGCCGAACTGGGCGTGGAGTCCACCCACAGCGCCCCCACAGCGCAGCCTTTGAGCCAGCTGTACGTCACCAACAAACTGATCGAACTGATGATTTTGTACCGGCGGTACGTGATGGCCGTCCGGGGCGAAAAGGACTACGAAAAGGGCATTTCCCAGGAGAACACCATCCTCAGCTACATCTATGCCCACGCCACCGAAAAACTCACCCTCAGCAGCGTGGCCGGGGCCTTCTTCATCTCCGAGTCCACGCTCTCCAAGCGTATCTCCGACATCACCGGCACCACCTTCACCAAACTTCTCACCAGCATCCGCATCGAAAAGGTCTCCGACTTTTTGGTCTACACTGACCTGACCCTGGACGAGATCGCCGCCCTCACCGGCTTTGTGGATGCCTCCCATCTCTCCAAGCACTTCACCTCCAAGGTGGGTGTGACCCCCATCAAATTCCGCAAGATCTACGGCAAGTCCAAGACCAAGTTCAACCGCACCAACAAAAACATCGCCTTTGAAATCGCGGACTACATCCACCAGAACTACGCCCAGGAAAAACTGAGCGCCGGCGAGGTGGCGTCCAAGTTCGGCATCTCGGTGGCCGAGATGAACCGCCTGATGCTCTATTACTCCACCATGAACTTCGAGGCGCTGCTCAACTTCGTGCGCATCAACCGCGCCTGCGAGCTGCTGGCCTCCACCGATTACTACGTCATCGACGTGGCCTTCGAGGTGGGATACAACAACATCAAGACCTTCAACATCAACTTCTTCAAGTACAAGGGGATGACCCCCTCGGACTTCCGCAACCGCATCACGCTGCAAAAATCCGACGGCAGCGAAACAGGCAAAACCAAGAAAAAAACCACCCGCAAGCCCGAAGAAGAGGAGTAAAACGTCCCTTTTTGGGCTTGGGATGCAACAATATGCAATTTTTTGAATCTATTGTGCATGGACATTCCTCGTTTTCTGTGATAATCTATATCGAACGAGTGCATTTCTTGCAATGGTCCATCGTTGACCTGGCCGCGAGAGAAGGCCGTGGAGGTACCCCATGAGGGAAGAACGCCAGAAAATGATACTGGAACTGATCCTCACGCAGCCCGTGGAGACTCAGCAGCAGCTGATGGAGCTCCTGCGGCAGCGGGGGTTCCACTGTACCCAGGCCACCCTGTCCCGGGACATCCGGGCTCTGCATTTGTATAAATCCAGCGTACCGGGCGGCGCGTCCCGCTATGCGGTCAATGCGCTGGACGCCGTCAGCGAGAACAAGGACAAGCTGACGAGCATCGCCCGTCTGGGCATCTGTTCCTTTGACAAGGTCGACAATTTCATCGTGATCAAGACCCTTCCGGGCATGGCCAAAGCGATCTGCACCTGTGTGGATGTGCTGGACGACAGCGAGCGCCTGGTGGGCCGCGTGCCCGGCAACAACACGGTGCTGGTGGTCATGCGAGGTCCGCAGGAAGCGGACGACATGTGCAAAACGCTGGAAGAACTGGTGGCAAGAAAGGCCTGAGCCTTTCCCGCCCCGGATATCGCAAACTCGTTCATTTGGGAGGAAAGTACCTGTATGAGCAATTTCGAAGGAAAAATCTATGACGTTACCAAACAGGCCGTGAAGGAAGTCTACGGCCTGGACGTGGGTCCCGACACCCTGGTGGTGGAAGTTCCCCGCAACAAGGACAATGGCGACTACGCCACCGGCGTTGCCATGAAGCTGGCCCGCGAGCTGCACAAGAACCCTGTGGAGATCGCCGAGGCCATTGCGGCAAAGCTGCGCGAGCTGCTGCCCGAGGCCGAGTCCGTCATGGTGGCGAAGCCCGGCTTCATCAACTTCAAGCTGAGCAGCGAAGCGCTGACCAGCCTGATCAACCAGGTCTTGGACCAGGGCGACAACTACGGCCAGAACGAATCCGGCAAGGGCGTGCGCATCCTGGTGGAATGGGTGTCTGCCAACCCCACCGGCGACCTGCACTGCGGCCATGCCCGCAACGCCGCCTGGGGCGACTCCATCTGCCGCCTGCTGGAAAAGAGCGGCTACGACGTGCTGCGTGAGTTCTATGTGAACGACGCCGGCAACCAGATCGTCATGCTGGGCGAGTCCCTGGTGTCCCGTTACTTCGAGTACTTCGGCAAGGAGTACCCCCTGCCCGAGAACGGCTACCACGCCGACGACGTGAAGCAGATCGCCCAGGACATCGCCAAGGAAGACGGCGACAAGTGGCTGACCGCCGACGCCAACGAGCGCCTGCACTACTTCATGCAGCAGGGCATCGACCGCGAGCTGGCCAAGATCGACCGCGACCTGAAGCTCTACCGCGTGAACATCACCTCCTGGATGCACGAGACCTTCTTCTATCAGAACGATATGAAGCGCATCAAGGACTGCCTGAAGATGATGGACGACAAGGGCCTGCTGTACGAGAAGGACGGCGCTCTGTGGTTCAAGAGCACCGACTACGGCGACGACAAGGACCGCGTGCTGCGCAAGAGCGACGGCACCTTGTCCTACCTCACCCCGGACATCGCCAACCACGTCTACAAGATGGAGCGCGGCTACCCCGTCATGGTCAACCTGTGGGGCGCTGACCACCACTCCTATGTGACCCGTATGCAGGCGGCCCTCACCGCTCTGGGCTATCCCAAGGGCACCCTGTCTGTGGAGCTCATCCAGATGGTCCGCATGGTGGAGGACGGCGTCGAGGTCAAGATGAGCAAGCGTACCGGCAACGCCATCACCCTGCGCGAGCTGTGCGAGGACGTGGGCGTGGATGCCGCCCGCTGGTTCTTCGTCTCCAAGGACATCACCACCCAGATGGACTTCGACATCAAGCAGGCTTCTGCCAAGAACTACGACAACCCTGTCTACTACGCGCAGTACGCTCACTCCCGTATGTGCTCCATCCTGCGCAACCCGGAGATCCCCGAGTTCCATCGTGAGGACAGCTATGACCGGCTCACCAACGAGAAGGAGCTGCAGCTGCTGAAGATGATCGGCGAGTTCCCCGGCACCGTGGCCAAGGCTGCCAAGACCCGCAAGCCCAACACCATTGCGGAGTACATTCTGTCTCTGGTGAAGCTGTACCACAGCTACTACAACGTGGTGCATGTGAACAACCCCGACGACCCCGAGCTGACCAACCAGCGCCTGGGCCTGGTCCTCGCCCTGAAGACCACCCTGCGCAACGCTCTGGATCTGCTGGGCGTCGATGCTCCCCAGTCCATGTAACAACCAAAAACAGAGCGCTCCGCCAAGGAGCGGGGCGCTCTTCCCATGCGTCCGTAGCTCAGTTGGATAGAGCGTTCGGCTCCGACCCGGAAGGCCGCTGGTTCGAATCCAGTCGGGCGCACCAAGGTCGCCGCAAGCTTGTGAATCGCTTGCGGCGACCTTTTTGTGAAAAGCCGCGGACACGCCTGTTCCGCCGCGGTCCGCCCCTGCCCGTGCGGGGGCGGCGGGCGCTGTTCCGCTCGAAAAAGCTCAGCCGGCCGGCTGGGCTTTTCTCATGCGTCATCGCCGTTCGCGCTGTGCCGCGGGCGGGGAGAGATGTTGTCATAAAAGGCTTTGTGTGCTAAAATAAGAAATAATTGCAGAATTGACGCGGGCGGCATTGCCCGCACCGCGGGATGGTGAAGAGGATGAAACACGAACAGACCATCAATCAGTATCGCAGGGGCATGTTCCTGACGATGCTGGGTCTGAGCATTGCGATCCTGGTGACCGGCACGCTGTTCCTGATGAACGGCTTCGCGATCCAGAACGCCACCGAGCAGCGCACCCAGAACTGGCTGCTGGATGTTTCGGACCAGATCGCGACCCTGGTGGACAGCCGCCTTTCCCAGTCGATGGAAAGCATGAACATCATCCGGGACAGCGCCGTGCTTCTGGACGAGGATGCGCTGCCGGAGTTTTTGGCCCGCAAGGCGTCGGTGTCCGGGTTTGACGAGCTGTATCTGGCGGCGAATACGACGGAAGCCGAAGAGTGGATCAGGGAGCGCTGTTCCGCGCTGGCGGGCGACGACGTGGTGCATGCGGGCACCACCCAATTGATCATGTCCCGCGAGCCGGCCCTGGGCATCTACTACTCCTGCGGCGAGACCGCGGAGGAATCGGTGCTGCTGGGCGTCAAGAACGCCAGCCTGCTCACCAGCATGCTCTCCACCCAGAGCTTCAACGGCGAGGGCACGTCCAGGGTCATCACCCGGGACGGCGAACTGCTGGCTGCCGGCGAAAGCAATGAACTGTCCACCCTTCTTCGGGACACCTGGCTGAACGGAACGGAAGAGGAGCGCGCCCAGTTCAGCCAGATGTATGATGACATCCACGCGGGTCAGGCCGGCGTGACCAAGATCGAAAAGGACGGCACGGGCGTTCTGGTGAGCTACATCCCGCTGGTGGCCAACGACTGGTATGTGCTCACCATCATTCCCGCTGACCTGCTGGGCAAGACCATCGACCCGCTGGTGACCGAGAACCTGTGGCTCACCCTGCTGCTGGGCGTTGTTTTCGGCGGCGTGCTCATCGCCATGACCATCCTGCGCCGCCGCTATCAGTCCAGCCTGGAGTACATGGCCTTCGTAGACCCCCTCACCGGCGGCAAGAGCGACGCACGTTTCCGCTACGACGCTTCGCTCCTTCTGGAAAAGAGCAGCAACTACACCCTGGTCTCCGCTGATATGCAGGGCTTCAAGCTGGTGAACAGCATCTACGGCATCGAAGAGGGCAACCGCACCCTTCGCTACCTTTACAACACGCTGGAAAGCTGCCTGCGCCCGGGCGAGCTCATCACCCGCGCTTCCGCCGACCTGTTCTATCTGCTGCTGGAAGGGCAGGACAAGCAGGAGATCGTGCAGCGGCTGCAGGATATGTACAAGAAGGTCAACGCCTTCAACGTGGACCTGGAAAACCCCTACTATCTGGAACTTCGTTTCGGCGCGGACATGGCACAGCCCGGCGAAAACGATGTGACCGTCATGGAAGAGCGCAGCAGCACCGCCCGCAAGATCGGCGAGAAGATGCACGGAGAGTGCACCTTCTACGACGCCGAGTGGCAGCGGGTGCAGCTGGAAGAAAAAGAGATGATCAACTGGCTGGACACCTCGCTGCGCGCCGGCGACTTCAAGGTGTACTACCAGCCCAAGGTCCGTCTGGAGGACCGGCGGGTCTCCGGCGCCGAGGCGCTCATCCGCTGGCAGCATCCCAAGCGGGGCATGATCTCGCCTGCGGTGTTCGTTCCCGTGCTGGAGAAATACCGCTTCATCACCCGCATCGACCAGTTCGTTTTCGAGCAGGTCTGCCGCGATCTGGCCCGCTGGAAGCAGGAGGGCAGGGAACTGTGCGTGGTGTCGGTGAACCTCTCCCGCCAGAACCTGGACTCCCCGGACTTTTTAGAAAAATATCAGACCATCCGCGACAAATACAAGGTGGACCGGGGCCTCATCGAGTTCGAGCTCACTGAGACCATCCTGCTGGACGACCCCCAGGGCGTGCGCCATCTCATCGACCGGATGCATGAGGCGGGCTTTGGCTGCTCGCTGGACGACTTCGGCTCCGGCTACTCGTCGCTGGGCCTGCTCAATCAGCTGAATGTGGACGCCATCAAGCTGGACCGCAGCTTCTTCGTGGGGGACAACGACTCCCGCCGCGGCCGCCGCGTGGTGGAATCCATCATGAAGATGGCCGGCAAATTGCACATCAACACCGTGGCCGAAGGCGTGGAGAACATGGAACAGGTGCGTCACCTGCGCCATGCCGCCTGCGACACCGTGCAGGGATACGTGTTTTTCCGGCCCATGCCGGTGGAGGAGTTTGAGAACGCCGGCTGGGAAAACGGGCGGCTGAGCTGCGTGGACCCCGAGGGCGCGCTGCTCTCCCCCCAGGCGGCCGAGTGGGCCGAGGACAAGAAACGGGGCAGCATCGTTACGTTCCAGTACCGCCCGGACACGGGCAGCATCCGTTTCTCAGCGGCTTTCTCGCCGGTGATGGAAGGAAGAACGGAATTCCCCGACGCCATTGCCTTTTTGCGCAGTTCGGGCCTTCTGAACGAAAACGACGAAGAGGACTTTCTGGACATGGTGGGCCGCTGCGCCCGGGACGAGATCCCCTGGGTGGAGGGCACGGTGCGCATCTGCGTGTCTGACGGCGGATACGAGTGGATGGAGCTGCACCTGCAGCGGGAGGAAAGCGAGAGCGGCGCGGTGATCGAGGGCGTTCTGGTGAACACCGCGAACTGGCGCAACGAGCTGGACCGCTGGAAGGAGCAGGCCAACCGGGACGGCCTGACCGGCCTGTACAACCGCACCTACTTCGAGCGCAATGTCCACGAGCGGCTCACAAAGGGAAAACTCACCTGCGGAGCGCTGATCTTCATCGACGTGGACGACTTCAAAAAGGCCAACGACGCTTTGGGACACATGGTGGGCGACGACATCCTGCGCTGCATTGCCCAGCGCATCCAGAGCGTGTTCCGCCACTCCGACGTGGTGGCCCGCTTCGGCGGCGACGAGTTCGTGGTGTTCGTCTCCAACGTGACCCGCGAAGTGCTGGAAAACCGCCTGGAGCGCCTTTGCAACATGTTCCGCAACCCCTACCGCAACGGGGACATCCATTACCAGATCATGGGCAGCATCGGCGCATCCCTCTTCCCGGAGCACGGCAGCGACTATGACGCTCTGCTGGCCAACGCGGACGCGGCCCTCTACGAGGCCAAGCGCCGGGGCAAAAATCAGTACCGTATTTTCCACGGAGAAGGTCCGGGAGCAACGTCCCATACGTGATGTGTTTTGGCTCTGCCGGGCGGAGCAGGCTCGCCGCAGCGCGGCGGGCCTGCTTACATATACTTTACTTTACTTTTCACACAGGGCCGATATAATTAACATTAGAGTGAGCGCGCGGGGCGGGATGTGCCCCGCAGAAAAAGGGGGGAAGGGGATGCAGCGTCGATGGCTCTGCGCGCTGCTGGCGGTCTGCGTGCTGTTTTCCGCCTGCGGCGCGGGCGAAGGCAGCGCCCCGGCCCCGTCCGCCCCGGCCCAGAGCACGGCGGCGTCGGAAGAACAGGCCGGCGGAGGCTATCAGGCCCCGCCCATGGCCGAGGCGGCCTTTGACGCGGCTGCCGCCACCGGCGAAAACGACTGCTTGCTGGACACCAGCCATCTGGCCCAGGGCTATGTGGCAGTGAGCGCCGTGAGCGAAAAGCGCCTGAAATTCCAGGTGGTGTTCGGCGACGTGAAATACAACTACGACCTGCCCGGCGACGGCACTCCCATCGTCTGCCCGCTGCAAAGCGGCGACGGGGAATACACCTTCCGGGTGATGGAGAACGTGGCCGACACCCAATACAGCGAAAAGTACGCCCGCACCGAGCAGGTGCAGCTGGCCAGCGAGCTGGAGCCGTTCCTGCGGCCCAGCTGCTATGTGAACTACGCCGCCGGCGACGACTGCGTGGCGCTGGCCGGGCAGCTGGCGGCGGGCGCGGCGGACGAGGCAGGCATGGTGTCCGCCGTCTATGCCTACATCGTGGAGCACATCGCCTACGACACCCCCAAGGCCGAGACCATCGGCACGGGCTATCTTTCCGACGCGGATGAGACCCTGGCCACCGGCAAGGGCATCTGCATCGACTACGCGGTGCTGGCCGCGGCCATGCTCCGCAGCCAGGGCGTGCCCACCAAGGTCATCACCGGCTATGTGGCCCCCAACGACCTCTATCATGCCTGGAACATGATCTGGCTGGAGGAGACCGGCTGGATCACCGTCAAGATCGAGGTGGACCGGGAGACCTGGACCCGGGTGGACCTGACCTTCGCCGCGGGCGGCGCCGACGCGGAATTCATCGGCGACGGCAGCAACTACCGGGAGTACAAGACCTATTGACCGCGGGCCCCGTGGCCGGCGCGCATCGTATGGGAAAGGAAGAGGCATCATGGCAAAACGGGAACTTGACGCGCTGGCGGTGAGCGCCCTGTGCGAGAATCTGGCACTGCTGCTGGGGGCGGGCATCCAGCTGGACGAGGCCGCCGGTCTGCTCAGCGAAGACAGCGCGGCGGGCCCCTTCAGGGAGGCCGCCCGCACCATGCAGAAGGCGCTGCTGCTGGGCGAGAGCCTGTCCTCGGCGGTGGAACAGACCGGCGCGCTGCCCGGCTACGCCGTGCGCATGATCGCAGCCGGCGAAAAGGCGGGCCGCACCGAGGCGGTGCTGAACAGCCTCGCCCGGTATTACGCGTCTCAGGCGCGCCTGCAAAAGAAACTGCGCAGCGCCGTGGTCTATCCCGCGGTGCTGCTGGGCCTGATGGCCGCCATCCTGGCGGTGCTGCTGGCCTGGGTGCTGCCGGTGTTCACCGGCGTGTACGAGGGCCTTGTGGGCGACATCGCCACCAGCAGCTACGGCTACATCCGTCTGGCCTACTGGGTGGGCGGCGTGGCGCTGGCGGTCACGCTGGTGCTGGCCGTCCTGGTGGCGGTGGGGGCCGTCCTGGGCCGCACCGCCGCAGGCCGCGCCCGGTTGAGCCATGTGTTCCAGCGGCTGCCCCTCACCGCCGCGGCCAGCCGCAAGCTGGCGGTGGCACGCCTTGCGGGCGCGCTGGACATCTTCATCGCCAGCGGCCTGGACGCCGACACTGCCATGGAGGCCGCCGAGGGAATGGTGGACCACACCGGCCTGCACGCGGCCATCGCCGCCGCCCGGGGCCAGATGGCCCAGGGCTCCGGCCTTGCCACGGCGGTGCACGACCAGAAGCTTTTTGAGCCCCTGTATGCCCGGATGCTGCTCAGCGGCGAGCGCAGCGGCAAGACCGAGCAGGTGCTCGCCCGCCTCACCAGCCTGTTCACCCAGGACGCGGACGACGAGCTGGACCGGGTGGTGGACATGGTGGAGCCGGCGATCTCGGCCTTCCTCACCGTGGCGGTGGGCATCACCCTGCTGTCAGTGATGCTGCCGCTCATCGGCATCCTCGGCACGGTGGGATAAGGAGGCGCTTCCATGTATCACGACCGAACGCCTCTTGCCCGCGGCAGGCTGCTGCTGCGTGTGCTGCTGGCGCTGGTGCTGGCGGCGGCGCTGGCTCTGGGCTGTGCCTGGGGCCTGGGCCGCGTGGGCGCCGACCTGGACGGCCAGGGCGCCGCAGCGCTGAGAAACGCCGTGCTGCGCAGCGCCGTCCAGTGCTACGCGGTGGAGGGCTATTACCCCCAGGACCTGGATTATCTCACCGACCATTACGGCCTGCAGATCAACCATGACCGCTACATCGTGGTCTATGAGGCGTTCGCCTCCAACCTGCCGCCGGAGGTCACCGTGCTGCAAAAATGACCGGCCTCACAGGCCGCTGAGTGAAAGGAGGGCATCCCATGCATCGTTCGTCCGGCCGGGCAACACCGGCGTTTTCCCTGGCGCTGTTCGTGCTGATGCTGGGCTGCATCCTCTGGCTCACCGCCCTGGGCGCCGGGCTCTACGGCAGCCTGGAAGCCAGCCGGACCGCCAACGAGCAGACGCGGGCGGCGCTGGGCAGCCTTGTGGCCCGGGTGCGCTCGGGCGACGCCGCCGGCGCGGTGCGGCTGGACAGCGGCCCCGAAGGGGATATGCTGGTTTTGACCGAACAGGAAAGCGGCTATGAGTTCCGCATCTATCTGGCGGACGGCTGGCTGATGGAGCAGTTCTGCGCCGCCGACGCCGCCACCGACCCGGAGGCCGCCCAGCCGCTGGCTCCGGCACAGGAGTTCACCGCCCAGTGGGCCAGCCCTGCGCTGCTGCGCCTCACGGTGGACGGAAACACCGCTGACGCGGCGCTGCGCAGCGCCGGGGGAGGTGCGGCATGAACCGGCACAGATCCATGGCTTTTTATGTGGAATGCCTGCTGCTCACGGTGTTCCTGCTGGGGCTGACCGCTGTGCTGGCCCAGCTGTTCAGTGCGGCCCGCACGCAGGCGCTGGAGGCCCGCCGCCTCACCGACGCC
The DNA here is from genome assembly GCA_004558145.1 of Oscillospiraceae bacterium. Lineage (GTDB taxonomy): Bacteria > Bacillota > Clostridia > Oscillospirales > Ruminococcaceae > Allofournierella_A > Allofournierella_A excrementavium. The sequence continues at coordinate 181,657 of SFDQ01000004.1, read as the reverse complement.
CAGCGTCTGGCCCAGAATGTGAGCGAAGAATTCTATGCCGCCGCGGATGAGGCGGATTTCCTGCGGCTGGCAGGGCTGGAAGAAACGGACGCCGCGGGGGGCGAGGTGGAGCGCACCGGCCCCAGCGGCGAGTCCTACCGCCTCTCTATGGAACTGACGGAGCAGCCCCAGACGGCGGGCCGCACCGTTACCCTGCGCCTCGCGGTGCGCACCACTGCGGGAGAGGAGCTCTGCAGCTTTGATTTCGTGCGCTACTGGCCGGACTGACCGGTCGGAAGGGAGGAAGCACCCATGCGGTATAAAGAACATGCCCATATGCCGGTGCGCTCCGGCGCGCTGACGCTGCTCATCGCGGTGGTGGCGGTGTGTCTGGCGGTGCTGGCGGTGCTGGCTTTCTCCACCGCCCGGGCGGACCTGGCTCTGGCGGAGCGGGCGATGGAGCGCTTTGAGCTGGACGCGGAATGTGAGAATGAGGCCTGGCGCTGGCTTGCCCAGGTGGACGCAGCCCTGGCGGAGGGCGCGAGCCTGCCCGGCGGCCTTGCGGCGGACGAACAGGGCGTTCTGGAGACCGTGATAGAAGGAGAGGAAGGCCGCCGCCTGACGGTGCGCCTCGTCCTTGCGGAGGACGGCGGCTGGCGCATCGACTCCTGGCAGCTGAGCCAGGAATGGCAGGCGGACGAGAGCCTGGATTTGTGGGACGGCAGTTTTTGACAGAAGGGGAGGAGAGGGAACATGGAGATCACCGACATTCTCAAGCGGGCGCTGGACCTGGGCGCTTCGGACATTTTCGTGGTCGCCGGCCTGCCGCTGACCTATAAGATCAGCGGGCGGCAGCGCCGGGAGGGCGAGCCGCTCATGCCTGAGGACACCGGGGCCGTCGTGGAGGCCATTTATGCCCTCTGCGGCCGGAATATGGCACGGGTGGCAGCCGGCGACGCGGACGATGACTTCTCCTTTGCCATCCGTGAGATGGGCCGCTTCCGGGCCAGTGTGCTCCACCAGCGCGGGTCGCTGGCGGTGGTGCTGCGGGTCATCCGCTTTGGCCTGCCCGACCCGGCGGCGCTGTCCATCCCTGAAGAAGTGCTGGCCGCCGCCGACCGGATGAAGGGGCTTGTGCTGGTCACCGGCCCGGCGGGCAGCGGCAAATCCACCACGCTGGCCTGTATGATCGACCGCATCAACCACCGGCGCGAGGGCCACATCATCACCATGGAGGACCCCATCGAATACATCCACCGCCACGGCAAGAGCATCGTGACCCAGCGGGAGATCGGCAGCGATTCCCCCAGCTATCTGGCAGCGCTGCGCAGCGCCCTGCGGGAAAGCCCGGACATCATCCTTTTGGGCGAGATGCGGGACCGGGAGACCATCGAGGTGGCCATGACCGCCGCCGAGACCGGCCAGCTGCTGTTCAGCACCCTGCACACCACCGGCGCCGCCAGCACGGTGGACCGCATCGTGGACGTGTTCCCCGCCAGCCAGCAGAATCAGGTGCGCATCCAGCTGAGCATGGTGCTGCAGGCGGTCATCAGCCAGCAGCTGGTGCCCACCGTGGACGGAGGCCAGACAGTGGCTTTTGAGGTGATGTATTCCAACACCGCCATCCGCACCCTCATCCGGGAGGCCAAGTCCCACCAGATCGACGCGGCCATCCAGGCCGGCGCGGCGGAGGGCATGTGCACCATGGACGCCAGCCTTCTGCGGCTGGTGCAGCAGCAGCGCATCACAAAAGAGACCGCGCTCACCTACAGCATCCATTACGAAGCCATGGAAAAACGCCTGGCCGCCCTGGCCGCGCTTTGACCGGGCACGAAGGAGGAAAAACGATGAATAACGTGCTTCTTCAAGTGGAAACTCTGGGCGGACTGCGCATCAAAGCAGGGGACAAGGTCCTGCTGGAGCAGGGCGCCCGGATCAACAAGCCTTGGGAACTGCTGATCTTCCTTCTTTTGAACATGGACGAGCCGCTCACCAACGAGCAGATCTGCGAGGCTCTCTGGGAAGACGACGAGGTGGCGAACCCCGCCGGCGCGCTGAAAAACGCCGCATATTCCCTGCGCAAGCACTTGACGGCCGCGGGCCTGCCCGCCGACTGCGTCATGACCCGGGACCGGGAATACTGCTGGAACCCGGCCACGCCGGTGCAGCTGGATGTGCAGACCCTCAATGCCCTGTTCCGCCAGGGCCGGTCGGAAAAAGACCCCGCGCGCCAGCTGGAGCTTTGCCGCGATTTTCTGGATCAGTACACCGGCGACTTTTTGCCCAGCCTTTCAGGGCGGCGCTGGGTGCTGCCCAAGGCCAGCGCGCTGAGCCAGAAGTATCTGTCGGTGGTGCTGCGTGCCTGCGACCTGCTGTTGGCGGGCGGCGAGAGGAGCAGCGCCCAGGAAGTGCTGGACATCTGCAGCCGGGCCCTGCTGCTGGAGCCCCTCAGCGAGGAGCTGTATCTGCGGCATTTCACCGCCCTCAAGCAGCTGAACATGAAGAACGCCATCCTGAACCATTACCCCATCATTTCCAACATGTTCCTGGACGAGACCGGCGAGGTGCTGGGCCCGGAACTGCAGAGCATTTTCCGCTGGGCCAGCGAAGGCACCAACACGGTGGACGACATCCACCAGATCCAGAAGGACCTGGACGAGGTCACCCGGGACGACCGGCCCATCCGCGGCGCCTATTTCTGCCCCTACGAAGTGTTCAAGCACATGTATCATATGGTGGTGCGCAGCGCCGTGCGGGTGGACAACACGGTGGTCCTGCTGCTGGTGGGGCTGCAGAGCACCGGCGGGCAGGCCATGAGCAAGCAGGAGACTGCCCGTGTGATGCTGCAGCTGCGTGAGATCATCAAGAACACTCTGCGCAAGGGCGACGTGTTCAGCCGCTACAGCCGCAACCAGTATGTGCTGATGCTCTCGGTGCGTCAGCCGGGCGACAGCGGCGTGGTGGCGGAGCGGCTGCTCAAGGGCTGGAAGGCCTCCGGCCTCAGCTCCAGCATGCGCATCGACATCTCCACCGGCCTGCCCGAGCCCATCGTGTGATTGGGCATCGGGCCGGGCCCCGGTCACAAAAAGCAGGCGCCGCCGCAGGAGCATGCTGGGGCGAAATCAAAGGGTCGGCAAACTGCTGATTTTTTGGTTAGTAATTTGACAGAAATTATAAAAAACCACCCGTTTTTTTGCTTCTAAATAAGATTTGTTCCGATTTTCCCCTTTAAAGCCGATTTTTTCACATCCCGCGCAGCTGCGCGGGATTTTTTTGTGACCGGTTTGTGACCGGCGGCTGATATGATGATACCGTAGCGGGCAGTACCCGCTTGTTGTGCTCCCCTTTTTTGGGGGAGCCGGCACCGCGCATTGTGTCACCGCGTCCGCCGAAGGGCGCGTTGGAAAAGGAGGATTCTTTATGAAGAAAAAGTCAGGAGCGGCTCAGCGGCTTGTCAGCCTGGTGCTCGCGCTTGGGCTGATCTTCACGCTGGCCCCGGCCAGTGTGTTCGCGGGCGACGAAGTGCCCGTGAGCAGCACTGTCACGGCCATCGCGGATGAAGAGCCTGTTGTGGATACCACCGAGCCCGTGGTGGACAACACCGAGCCCGCTGTGGACGGCACTGAGCCCGCTGTGGACGGCACCGAGCCCGCTGTGGACGGCACCGAGCCTGTTGTGGATGACAGCGAGCCCGTGGCGGACAGCACCGAGCCCGTGGCGGACAGCACCGAGCCCGCCGAAGAGCCTGCCGTGGAGCAGGATGCTTTGAAGCCCGCGAAGGTCGCGGCTCCCGCGCCGGCGGCCTTGGGCAGTGCGTCGCCCAGAGGCGACTATGGCATCTCGTTCATTTTCAGCAACGACTCCAGCGACGGCGTGCGGCTGTGGTACGCCACCCGCGAGTATGACGCGCTTGGCGTCCACTTTGAAGTCAGCGAACTGAAAGAGCTGACTCGCGGCGATTCTCTGGACTTCGCCATGCTGGAGGGACGTGCGGCTTACTTCTTCGTCTACATCCCCGAGGGCTATGAGCTGGACGAACTGCAGATCTCCGAGAGCCTGAATGCCTACGAAACGCTGCCTCTGACCGATGGCTACAAACTGGAAGAGTTTGAGGGCCGTCAGGCGGAAGCCATGGCCAAAGGTTGTACCTACGGCTTCTATTTCTCCGGGACCGGCAATCTGAAGAACACCGAGATCACCGTTACCACCAAACCCATCACCAACATTTACACCGTGGACAAGAGCCAGGACTTCGAGTCCACCGGCGTGGATATCGTTGAGGAGCTTCCTGTCGAGGTCAAGGAGGGTGAATCCCTGCAGCTGACCGTCTACGGCCCCAACGACCTTGGCGTGACCAAGCTGATCCAGTCCCTCACCGTTCTGGACGGCACCGAGGAAAAGGCTTTGCAGCTTCCGCTGAACGCGGACGACACCCCGGCGGTTACCCAGCTGAACGGCGGCACGGTGACCGTCACGTATCACGATGTCGTGATGGTGAACGGCCTGCTGCGCACCAAGTACACCATTGATGTGACCAATGTTCAGGGCGACATCACCTTTAACAGCGTTGACTGCCGCAAGTGGGTGGACAAAGCTGTCAATGTCAACGAGCTGGAGGGCATCGCGGCTCTGGAATACTGCGGTCCCGACGGAGAATGGCAGTCCTTTGACGTGAACAGCTGGCCCAATCAGGTGCCGTTCTTCAACTGCGACGCTCTGGACTTCATCGAGGGCCACTATCAGGTCGTGAACTTCCGCTTCAAACTGCAGGATGGCTATGAGAATCCTCAGCTTGAGCTCACCAAGAAAAACGGCACGATCGACAAGGGCGAACTGAAGCCCGACGCCGACGGCTGGTACAACTTCAACATCACCATTGGCGCGAAATGGACCGACGATGACATCCTGGTCTGGTTCGGCGACGACACCTATCAGGTGGATATGCGGCTGACTGCTCAGCCCAAAACTTCCTACGAAGCCAAGTTCTACATCCATGAAGAGGGCAAGACCGAGGTCTCTGACTACACCTTTGTGGGCACCGGTTCTGTGGCCTTCGGCGCGCCCGTGTGGGATTATGCTGACGACCCCATCGAGCTGGACAGCACCAACCTGGACAAGGTGACCGAGCCTTCTAAGCTCACCTTCCCGGATATCGAAGTGGATGGCGTCAAGTACACATACAGCAAAGGCTCCACCACCCCCGGCACCTATGACTTCAAGGGCTGGGATGTGGCCAAGGCGGCCTGGACCGACGACACCAAGACCAAGCTGGAATGGCATGTGGACGGCATCATCGTGGTGAACCCCCTGCCGGAGCTCCCTGATGACATGAAGCCCGAAGTGGTGGGCACCACCGTTACCTACGACGGAAATGCGCACGGCCTGACCATCAACTACAAGGAACTCTACCCCGGAAAGTACTTCGAAGTGACCTACGAAGTCTGGAACGAGGAGACCAAGACCTGGAACGAACTTCCCTATGGGCAGGTGCCCGAGCAGACCGACGCCGGCGTCCTGAAGGTGCGGGTGACCTTTGAATACCTCTCCACCATGGACCCGCATCGTCCCCTGACTGTTGAGACGTCCATCGTCGTCATGCCTCGTCCCCTGGACCTGACGGTGCAGGATGTCACCATCCTGGAAGGCGAGACCCCCACCTTCACCGTCATTCCTTCTGCGGAAGGCGAGAACACCGGCCTGCTGACCAGCCTGGGCCATACTTTGGCCGATTGGAAGGTCAACGAGGACTACAACAACGAAGTGGCCGGCGAGTACACCATCACCCTGGTGAAGGATTCCTGGGTGATCAAGGACGCCGCCGGAAACAACATTTCCAACAACTACTCCGTCACCCCTGTGGCCGGCAAGCTCACTGTGAAGGCTCCGTTGCCTGCTGCTCTGCAGCCCACTGTGGGCAACACCTCCTCCACCTATGACGGCCAGGCCCACGGCCTGTACATCAGCTACCCCGACGGCACCTCCGCCAGCGACTACAAGGTGGAATACCAGATCGCGGGCGGCGCCTGGAGCGAGACCGCTCCCAGCCTGACCAACGTGGATAAGGTGGAGAACGTCAAGGTGCGCTTCACCTACGGCAATTACGCCACCTACGAAGCCCCCGGCGTTTACAGTGTGGAGGTCACCAAGCGGCCCCTGACCCTGAAGGTCAACGACGACAAGATCACCGACGGCGAGCCCATCCCCTCTTTCACCTATGCCATCACTGCCGGCAGTGTGGTCAGCGGCCAGAGCATCACCGGCGTGACCTATGGCGGCTACACCGATGAGCTGGGCATCTACGATGTCACCATCAAGACCTTCAAGATCGTTGCCGGCGGCACCGATGTGACCGGCAACTACGACGTGACTCTGCTTCCGGGCGTGTTCACCATCGGCACCTCTGGTGGCGGCGGCGGCACCACCCCGACCCCGAATCCGAACCCGAATCCCACCCCTGTGCCCGTGCCGGTGGAGCCCGAGACCCCGGTGACCCCTGTCGCCCCTGTGACTCCGGATGAGGAGGAAGAGGAGCCTGCGGAGGTCGAGGATATCGAAGAGGAGGAGACTCCTCAGGCTTCTCCCGACACCGATGCCGACAAGGAAGAGGATAAGACCGAAAACATCGAGGACGAGGAGACCGCGCAGGCGGGCGCTCCTGGTGAAGGCAACTGGGCTCTGCTCAACCTGATCCTGATGGTGCTCACCGTTGTGGCTGGTCTGGTCATGCTGGCGCTGCGCTTCGCGCGCAAGACCGGTATGGCGCATCTGCTGGGCATCGTTCCCGCGATCGTCGCCCTGGTCGCCTTCTTCGTGACCGAGGACATGAGCCTGCCCATGGCCATGACCGATAAGTGGACCCTCATCATGGCGCTGATCGCCGTGGTGCAGGTGGTGCTGCTCGTGCTGGGCCGCAACGGCGCCCAGGAGGACGACCAGCCCCGTGAGCAGTACTGATGCTGCGCGTAGGTCCTGAAAAACTCTAAGCGATAAAGCCGGGCGGTGTGTCCCCCAAAAGGGGATGCACCGCCCGGCCTCTTTGCAGAAAAAGAAATAAGCCCCCGGGAAATATTTCCCCGGGGGCCCTTGTTTTTTTGCTGCGGAAGGCGGGGGCCGTGCCGCGCCCGGTGTCCGCAGAAAATAAAAAATGCCGGAGCAAAGCGAACTTTGCTCTGGCATTGGTGCGGTTGGAGGGGCTCGAACCCCCGACCTATTGGTTCGTAGCCAATCACTCTATCCAACTGAGCTACAACCGCAGGACCTAGTATATTTTATCGTTTTTGGGTGGGTAAAATGGTAATTTTATGCGCATTTTCTTGTATAAAATCGCAAACAGCCTCTGCGGCGAATGAGAAGAAACGGGCGAAAAACTGACGGATTTTGTGCAAAACTTCCTTTGCCAACCGGCGTGCCATCCGCTAAAATAAAAGGCGAGACGTGTGGCATTGAACTGCGTAAATCCAGTTGAATGTCACGCGTCTTTTATTCTTTGCAGCACAGGGAAGGAGTGCGGCGCAATGCCAAAAAACAAGTTTCAGACGGCGGTTTTCGGTGTCATCATGTCCTACGCCATGGCCATCGGGATGGAGGTCTACAACGTGGCCATGCGGGAGGGCGTGCAGCTCACGCCGGGAGGCCTGAGCAATATGACCAACAGCGTGTTTCTGGGGGCACTGGAAGAAGCGTGGTACATGGGCCTTTTGGTGGTCCTGTTTTCCAATTTGTGGGGCAACCGGCTTGGGGCGGCCATCGGGGCCCGCTGGTGCGACGCCGGGCGGGATTCGCCCGCCTTCTGCCAGCTGATGCGGCAGGCGGGCACCGTGGCGGTGATGTGCACTACCATGAGTCTGGCGGCCACCATCCTATTTTACGGGATACTGGGCGGCACGCCTGTGCTTCAGCTGCCCGCTGTTTGGGTGGGCACCGTGCTGAAAAACTTCCCCATGGCCTTTTTCTGGAATATGTTCGCCGCAGCCCCGTTCACCCGCTGGGCCTTCCGGCGGCTCTTTGCGGTCAAAGGCTGACTGCTTTTTGCGGAAAAAACGCCCTGCCTTCGTCCATAGAGGCAGGGCGCTTTCTGTTTATTGGAACTGCTGGATGTACCGGGCCGAGCGGCGGAACCGCCAGTACACATAGAGGGAGAGCAGAACGGTCAGGCTGTCTGCCACGGTCTGGGACCAGACCAGTCCATACATGCCCACAAGGGCATTCAGCAAAAACAGCATGGGGATGTTCAGCACCAGCCACCGGGTCACCCCAAGGAACAGGGCGATGCGCCCCTGTCCGAAGGCCTGGAAGAGGTAGACGGTGAAAAAGCTCAGGAACATCAGCGGCGTGGCCAGCACCCGGATGCGCAAAAACTGCGAGGCCAGCTCCACGGTGCGGGCATCCGCGATGAACAGGTGAGAAAACTGCACGGCGAACAACTCATACAGCAGGATGCTCACCGCCGCCACCGCGAGGCCGGTGCCCCGGGCCAGCCGAACAGTGCCCTCCATGCGGCCGCGGTCGCGGGCGGAGTAGTTGTAGGCCACCAGAGGCATCATGCCCTGGCAGATGCCGATGCCCACGTTCAGCGGGAAGCGCTCCACCTTCAGCACGATGCCCACCGCCGCCAGCGCCAGATCGTCGTAGGCCACCATCAGCTTGTCGATGATGACATAGTCCAGGTCAAAGAGGAAGGTGGTGATGGCCGAGGGCACCCCTACACTGAAAATGGCGGAAATGCTCTCCGCCCGGGGCATGCCCGCTTTGGGGGAGAAGGTGACGGCGGCACCCCGGCCCATCCGCACCAGGACCACCGCAAAGAAGAGGAAGGCCACGCAGTTGGAAAGGCAGGTGGCAAGCCCCGCGCCCAGCACTTCCTGCCCGTCCGGCAGAAGGACGAACATGAACAGCGGGTCCAGGGCGATGTTCAAAACGCCGCCCAGAATGATGCCGGCGCTGGCCTCGCGGGAGAGGCCGATGCTTCGTATCAGGTTGGAAAGCACGTTGGAGAGCACCGTGGGCACGCCGCCGACAACGATGACGCACAGAGCGTACTGCCGGGCGTATTCATAGGTGTTTGCTCCCGCGCCCAGCAGCTGCAGCACCGGCTCCATGAACACCAGAATGCCCACGGCAAACAGCGCCGCCACTGCCAGCCCAAGATACAGCGAGAAGGCGCTCACACGGCGCGCCTCCTCCTCGTCGCCTTCGCCCAGCAGCCGGGAGATCAGCGAGCCGCCACCAATGCCCGCCAGCCCCGCCAGACACAGGGTGATGTTGAACACCGGCAGAATGAGGGAGGTGGCCGCCACCATGTAGGGGTTGTTGGTCTGGCCCACAAAAAAGGTGTCGGCCATGTTGTAGATCAGCACGATCAGCTGGCTGGCCACCGCCGGAAGCACCATTTTTGCCAGCGCGGAATGGATGGGGAGGGTGCGGAAAATATCCTCCCGGGATAAAGTTGCGTTTGACTGCATTGTTTGCACCTGTTGCCCGTGGCCGCCGAAAAACGCCCCGGCGGCCTGTGATGATTTGACATTAACAATTAATCATAACACAAAACGGCGAAAAATACCATGAAAAGCCGCTTTTCAACGCTCGACGGTGCGGTGCAGCTGAAAGTGATTCTTGCGGAAGGTCAAAATTCCCTCGTTCCGCATACGGCCCAGCTCTTTGGAGAGGGCGCTGCGTTCCACGTTCAGATAGTCCGCCAGCTGCTGGCGGTCGAAGGGAATGGAAAACTCGGTGGACCCCGCCTGCGCGGCCTGCGCCGAGAGATACATCATCACCCGGCTGCGGATGCCCTTGGCGGAAAGGCAGAACACCCGCCCGGACCAGGCCAGATTTTTCCTGGCAAAAAGCAGCGTCAGGTTGCGCAGCAGCTTGGGGTACCAGGGCTGGGCGCTGTTCGTCTCGTCCAGCAGAGCGGCCAGCCGGATGAACAGTACCCGGCTGGGCTGCACGGCGATGACGTCTGCCATCATGGGCACGCCGCACAGCGCGTAGGTCTCGGCAAAGGCGTGCCCGGCGGGGATGCTGTGCAGGATGACCCGGTTGCCCCACAGATCGCCGCTTTCCACATGCACTTCACCCGAAAGCAGCACCCCGAACTCCCCGGTCACATCCCCGGTGCGGAACAGCACCGCCCCTTTTTCAAAATCCGCGGTGCGCACACAGCCCAGCGCCATCATCGCGCCGCACTCTTCGGGCGGAATGCCCCGAAACAGCGCAAGGGAAGAAATTTCCATCCAAAACCCTCCGTTTTGTGGTCAAAACCACATACTTGCGAAGATGATCGTACTATACTCAGAGCATAAAAACAAGGAGGTTTTACACCATGATCCGAAAAATCATCCACATCGACCAGGAAAAATGCAACGGCTGCGGCGCCTGCGCCGACGCCTGCCACGAGGGCGCCATCGGCATGGTGGACGGCAAGGCCCGCCTCCTGCGAGACGATTACTGCGACGGCCTGGGCGACTGCCTGCCCGCCTGCCCCACCGGGGCCATCACCTTTGTGGAGCGGGAGGCCGCCGCTTACGACGAGAAGGCGGTGGAAGCCAACCGAAAGGCCAAGGGCATGCCCGCCCCCGGCGGCTGCCCCGGCGCCCGGGCCCGGCAGATGCACCGGCAGGAGGCCGCTGTTCCCGCCGCTGCGGCCGGCCCGGAAATGTCCCAGCTGGGGCAGTGGCCCTGCCAGATCAAACTGGCCCCGGTGAACGCCCCCTGGTTCGACGGGGCGAAGCTGCTGGTGGCGGCGGACTGCGCCGCATACGCCTATGCGTCCATGCACCGGGATTTCATGCGGGGCAAAATCACCCTCATCGGCTGCCCTAAGCTGGACGGCGTGGACTACAGCGAAAAGCTGACGCAGATCCTGGCGGAAAACGACATCCAGAGCGTTGCCGTGGTGCGCATGGAGGTGCCCTGCTGCGGCGGGCTGGAACTGGCGGTGAAAAAGGCCCTGCAGGCCAGCGGCAAGTTCATCCCCTGGCAGGTGGTGACCCTGTCGGTGGACGGTCGGGTGCTGGACTGACCGGGCCCCGAGACGGGGCGGGGGAGGAGCGGCCGCCCGATGGGGCGCCTGCACAAAAACGCGAGGACGATGAAGAGAAAAAGGGAGGCCTACCGGCCTCCCTTTTTTAGTCCTTTCCGCTTTCTTCCAGCAGCTCCAGATACTTTTCCGCCGCCCGGGAAAACACCTGATACTTTTTCCAGATGATGTGCATGCCCGCCTCCCGCCGGGGCTCCAGCGGGCGGAAGCAGAGGGGGCTGTCTTCGCCCAGGTTGATGATGCGGTCCAGGCACAAAGCGCAGCCCATGCCGTCCTCCACCATCAGCGAGCCGTTGAAGGCAAGGGTGTAGGTGCCCGCGATGTTCAGCGCGTCCAGCCCCGCGCCGAACCACTCGGGCAGCAGCGGCCCCTTGAGCACCTGCCGGGAGACCAGCAGCGGCTGATGGATGAGGTCCGCAGGGGTCACGGCCTCCTTTTCGGCCAGTGGGTGATCCTTGCGCACCAGCACGCCCCAAACGTCCCGCCAGGGCACCGGCATGGCGTTGTACTTCGAGCGGTCCACATGGTCGAACACCAGGCCGAAGTCGATGAGGCCCTTGTCCAGCAGTTCGCAGACTTCCATGCCGTCGCCGCTGATGATCTGAAAGCGCACTTCGGGATACCGCCGGCGCAGCTCCTGCGCCGCTTTGGTGAGGAAGTGCACCCCCACCGTTTCGCCCGCGCCCACGCTCACCTCGCCGGTGAGCACGTCGTCCCCCAGCGAGACCTCCCGCTCGGTCTTTTCCACCAGTTCCAGAATTTCTTCCGCACGCTTGCGCAGCAGCATCCCCTCGCCGGTCAGCGACACGCTGCGGCTGCCCCGAACCAGCAGCGGCTGGCCCAGTTCCTCTTCCAGCTCGTGGATCTGGCGGGAGAGGGTGGGCTGGGTGATGTGCAGGGCATTGGCCGCGTTGGTGATGCTGCCCTCCCGGGCAACGGTGAGAAAATAGCGCAGCAGCCGCAGTTCCATAAGGCAGCGTCCTTTCCGTTTTTTCTTTTATTATACCGCGGCCAAGCGATGCCCGCAAGGCATGAAACGGGATGCGATATAAGTATTTGCTATTTCAACACCCCTGGTTTACACTGGAATCAGAGAAAAACCGCAAAGGGGGAGGAGCGAATGGGATGTTCGCAGCCGGAAGGGCAGAAGCCCTGGGCATGCGCCTGCTGTGCCATGGAAGCCGCCGAGCTGGCCCAGACCCTGCGGGACGCGGGCTGCACCGAGGAGGCCGCCGCCGCGCTGATGGCCGACGTCCGGGACTCCCGCCGCCTGCTGGAACTTCTGGCACGGCACCGGGCGGCCCTGCTGGACGAGGTGCATAAAAGCGAAAAGAAAATCGATTGCCTTGACTACCTGATCTATCGCATCAAACAGAATCAACACAAACGGGAGGAATGAACATGCTGGGAAACTTCACCTATTGCAACCCCACCCGGCTGCATTTCGGCGAACAGGCGCTGGAACAGCTGGCGGGCGAACTGAAAGAATATGGCGGCCGGGTGCTGCTGGCCTACGGCGGCGGTTCCATCAAGAAGACCGGCCTTTATGACAAGGTCGCCGCCATCCTGAAGGACTGCGGCAAGGAAGTGTTCGAGGTCCCGGGGGTCATGCCCAACCCCACGGTGGAAAAACTCTATGAGGGCTGCCGCACGGCCCGGGAAAACAAGGTGGACCTGATTTTGGCGGTGGGCGGCGGCTCGGTGTGCGACTACGCCAAAGCGGTGTCCGTTTCCGCCTGGTGCGAGGAGGACCCCTGGGATAAATACTTCCTGCGCATGGAAGATGTGGCGAACCCCATCATCCCGGTGGGCTGTGTGCTCACCATGGTGGGCACCGGCTCCGAGATGAACGGCGGCGCGGTCATCACCCACCCCGGCCAGAAGCGCAAGATCGGCCATGTGTTCGGCAGCAACGTGATGCCCCGCTTTTCCATCCTGGACCCCACCCTCACCTACACCGTGCCCATGAAGCAGATGGTGGCCGGCATTTACGACGCTTTCAATCACATCTGTGAGCAGTACTTCTCCGGCACGGACGACAACACCACCGACTACATCGCCGAAGGGCTGATGCGCTCGCTGGTCGCCAGTTCCCGCGTCGCGCTGCGTCAGCCGGAAAACTACGAGGCCCGCAGCAACATCATGTGGGCCGCCACCTGGGCGCTGAATACCCTGCTGGCCATGGGAAAATCCACCGACTGGGAGGTGCACATGATCGGCCAGTCCATCGGCGCCTACACCAACGCCACCCACGGCATGACCCTCTCCGCCGTGTCTCTGGCCTACTACCGCACTATCATGGAGGACGGCCTTGCCAAATTCGGGCGCTTTGCCGTCAACGTCTGGGACGTGGACCCGGCGGGCAAGAGCGCCAAAGAACTGGCCGAAGCGGGCCTTGCGGCGATGGAGCACTGGATGGAGGAACTGGGCGTGGCGCTGAACATCCGCCAGCTGGGCGTCACCGAGGACATGCTGGAGGGCATCGCCGACGGCACCTTCCTGATGACCGGCGGCTACCGCACCCTTACCAGAAACGATGTGCTGAACATCCTGAAAGCAAGCATGTGAAAGGGAGGAAAGAAAAATGGCAGTGAAACAGACAGCAGGACGTGACTCTTTGGGCCGGTTCGCCCCGGAGTTTGCCCATCTGAACGACGATGTGCTGTTCGGCGAGGTGTGGAGCAGGGAGGACGCCCTCAGCCTGCGGGACCGCTCCCTCGTCACGGTGGTGTCGCTGATGGCCCAGGGGCTGGTGGATGAATCCTTCCGCTACCATCTGACCACAGCGAAGCAGAACGGCATCACCCGCACCGAGATCGCCGAAATTCTCACCCACGCGGCCTTCTATGCCGGCTGGCCCAAGGCGTGGGCGGCCTTCCGCATGGCGAAGGACGTGTGGGCCGAAGAAGAGAGCGCCGACGAAAAGACCCGCCACCAGAGCGAGATGGTGTTCCCCATCGGCGCGCCCAACGACGCCTACGCCCGGTACTTTGTGGGCCAGAGCTATCTTGCGACCCTCTCCTCCAGCCAGGTGGGGGTGTGCAACGTCACCTTCGAGCCGGGCTGCCGCAACAACTGGCACATCCACCACGCAAAGAGCGGCGGCGGCCAGATCTTGGTCTGCGTGGCGGGCCGCGGCTGGTATCAGGAGGAGGGCAAGCCCGCCCGGGCGCTGCATCCCGGCGATGTGGTGAATATCCCCGCTGAAGTGAAGCACTGGCACGGCGCCGCGGCGGACAGCTGGTTCTCCCACCTGGCGCTGGAGGTGCCCGGCGAGGAGACGAACAATGAGTGGTGCGAGCCGGTGAGCGACGCCGAGTACGCGGCGCTTTGACAAAAGGAGGAAACATCATGAGCAAACGGGTGCTTGTCATCTCCACCAGCCTGCGCGGGGAGTCCAACTCCGACCTGCTGGCGCAGCAGTTCGCCCGGGGTGCGCGCCAGGCGGGCCACGAGGTGGAGGTCATTTCGCTGGCGGGCAGAGATATTCATTTTTGCAAGGGCTGCCTTGCCTGCCAGACCACCGGCCGGTGCGTCATCCGTGACGACGCGGACGCCATCGTGCAGGAGAAGATGCTCCATGCCGACGTGCTGGTGTTCGCCACCCCCATCTACTACTACGAGATGAGCGGCCAGATGAAGACCCTGCTGGACCGGGCCAATCCCCTCTACTCCGCCGACTACGCCTTTCGGGAGGTGTGGCTGCTGGCCTGCGCCGCCGAGGAGGGCGACGAGGTGTGGAAGCGGGCCGCCGAAGGGCTTGGCGGCTGGGTGGAGTGCTTCCCCAAGGCGAAGCTGGCGGGCGTTGTGTTCGGCGGCGGCGTCACCGCGCCGGGCGAGGTGCGCGGCAGCGAAGCGATGCAGCGCGCCCTGGACGCGGGCCGGGCGCTGTGAGCCGGGAGGTGCGACCGGGCCGGGCGCTGGCCCTGCTGCTGGCGCTGGCGCTGACCGGCTGCGGGGCGGTGCCATCGGCGCCGCAGAGGGCGGAGACCGCGCCGACGGCCGAGCCCTTTGTGTCGAGCGCGCCCGAAAAGAGCGCCCCGCAGGAGACCTGCGGCCCCTCTGCCGACCCACAGGAGGAAGAAACGATGCTGTACATTCAAATCGGAGACGCCACCCTCACCGCCGTGCTGGAGGATAACCCCTCTGCCCAGGCGCTGGCGGAGCTGCTGGAGGACGGCCCCGTCACCCTGGAGGCGGAAAACTACGGCGGCTTTGAAAAGACGGCCCCGCTGCCCGAGGCGCTGCCCCAAAATGATGCCCGCATCACGGCAGGGCCGGGGGACGTAATGCTGTATCAGGGGGATACGGTGGTGCTCTTCTACGGCAGCAACACCTGGTCCTACACAAAGCTGGCCCGCATCACCGAGACCGAAGGCCTCGAAGCGGCCTTGTCCGGCGGCGAGACCGCTTTCACCCTCTCGCTGCAGCCGTGAGGGGCCGCGGCGCATAGCCGCGCCCTTTGCTGCATACCCTACCAGAGGGTGATACAATGAAAAAATTTCCCTGGAAGACCTATGCGGCGTGGATACTGTTGGCCGAGGCGGTGGGCGGCCTGGCAGGCTGGCTCACCCGGGAGGGCACGAAGCTCTACACTGAGAGCATCGTCCAGCCGCCGCTCTCGCCGCCGGCCATCGTCTTTCCCATCGTCTGGGCTGTGCTCTACGCCCTGATGGGCGTCAGCGCCGCCCGCATCTGGATGGCTCCGCCTTCCGGCGACCGGCGGCTGGGCCTGCGGCTTTTCGCCGGGCAGCTGACCTTCAACTTCTTTTGGAGCATCATCTTTTTTGACCTCCAGTGGTTCGGCTTCGCGCTGGTGTGGCTGGTGGCGCTGTGGGCGCTCATCGCGGCCATGGTGCTGGTTTTTTACCGCGTGGAACTGCTGGCGGCGCGGCTGCAGCTGCCCTATCTTGTGTGGGTGGCCTTTGCGGGCTACCTCAACGCCGGGGTGTGGCTGTTGAACTGAAACAAAAAAAGGATGGACCCCCGGCGGGGCTCATCCTTTTGCTTTGTCACATCTCGATGCCGGTGCGGGCGGGCACCCCGGCGTGGAAATAGTGCTTTACTTCGCCCATCTCGGTGACCAGGTCCGCCCGCTGCATCACCTGCTCGGCGGCCCAGCGCCCGGTGAGCACCAGCTCGGTGTGCTCCGGGCGCTCGTCCATCAGCCGCAGCAGGTCCTCCACGGCCAGCAGCCCCAGATGCTCTGCCACAAGAATTTCGTCCAGCACCACCAGATCGTACCGCCCGCTCACGAGGGCAGCCCGGGCTTTTTCATAGCCCGCCCGGGCGCAGGCGGTGTCCCGTTCCCGGTCCGGGCCGAAGAGCTCCCCGCCGCTGCCGTACTGCTCCATTGTCACGGCATGGCCCAAAAACCGGCGCAGGGCTTCGGCCTCGCTGGTGTCGCCGGTCTTCATGAACTGGCCGAAGTAAATATCCATTCCCGCGCCGGCGGCCCGCAGCATCAGGCCCAGGGCGGCGGTGGTCTTGCCCTTGCCGTTGCCGGTGTACACCTGCACCTTGCCCACAGAAAGTTTGTCCATTCGTTTCTCCTTTTCAGCGCCGCAGCGCTTTTTTCTCTATTATACCCGGAACCGCACGCCCCGCCAAGCCCGCCGCCGGTGACGTTATCACGGTGGGCGGCCGGTTTTGTGATATAATAAAAATAAAAAAGGGGATGGGCATTATGTTGGAAGTTGGCATGAAAGCGCCGGAATTCACGCTGCAGGACCAGGACGGACGCGAGGTGAGCCTTGCGGACTATCGGGGCAAAAAGGTGGTACTCTATTTTTATCCGAAGGACAGCACTCCCGGTTGCACCCGCCAGGCCTGCGCCTTTGCGGGCTCGGTGCGCGAAATCGAAGCCGAGGGCGCGGTGGTCATCGGCGTCAGCAAGGACTCCGTCGCCTCCCACCGCAAGTTTGCCGATAAAAACGGGCTGCCTTTCACGCTGCTCAGCGACCCGCAGCTGGAGGCCATCCAGGCCTACGGCGTCTGGCAGGAAAAGAAACTCTACGGCAAGGTGAGCATGGGCGTTGTGCGCACCACCTTCCTCATCGACGAGGAAGGCGTTGTGGCGGCGGTGATGCCCAAAGTCAAGCCGGACACCAACGCCACCGACGTGCTTCGGCTGCTGAAAGGGGAGAGGTGAAACGATGAACGGACTGTTTTCCGCCCTGTTCGGGGCCGGGCCCAAGGGATACCAGCAGATCAGCCAGCAGGAAGCCAAAAAGCGGATGGATGCCGGCGGGGTGCTGGTGCTGGATGTGCGCGAACCGGATGAATACAACAGCGGGCACATCCCCGGCGCGGTGCTGCTGCCCCTGGGCACCATCAGCGAGGCCAGCGCCGCCTCGGTCATCGGCGGCAAGGACGCGGAGGTGCTGGTCTACTGCCGCAGCGGCAGCCGCAGCAAACAGGCGGCGGCCATGCTGGCCCGGCTGGGCTATACCAACATCTTTGAGTTTGGCGGCATCATGACCTGGCCCTATGAGGTGACGGCGGAATGAAGATCATCATTTCCCCGGCCAAGAAGATGAAGACGGACGACGTTCTGCCCTGGCGGGACCTGCCGGCCTTTCTGGAAAAGACCGGCCGGCTGCTGGCGGCGCTGCGGGCGATGCCCGCCGCCCGGCTGAAAAGCCTGTGGAAATGCAGCGACGCCATCGCCGGGGAAAACCTGCGCCGGCTGGAAAGGATGGACCTGCGCCGCGGCCTTACGCCGGCCATTCTGAGCTATGAGGGCATCCAGTACCGCTACATGGCGCCGGATGTGTTCACCGACGCGCAGTTTGATTATCTGCAGGAGCATCTGCGCATCCTCTCCGGCTTTTACGGCCTGCTGCGCCCCTTCGATGGAGTGACGCCCTACCGGCTGGAGATGCAGGCGAAGCTGTCGGTGGACGGCGCGAAGGACCTCTACGCCTTCTGGGGCGCGGATTTGGCATCGGCGCTGGCGCAGGATGCCGGCTGGGTGCTGGACCTGGCCTCGAAAGAATACAGCGATGCGGTGGCAAAGCACCTGCCGCCTTCGGTGCGGCTGGTGCGGTGCGTCTTCGGCGAGGAGCATGAGGGCCGTGTGGTGGAAAAGGGCACCCTGTGCAAGATGGCCCGGGGCGAGATGGTGCGCTATATGGCCGAGATCGGCGCCGAACGCCCGGAGGACCTTCTTGCCTTCGACCGGCTGGGCCACCGCTTCTCGCCTGAGCACTCGTCGGAAAATGTGCTCGTGTTTTTGCGGTGCGATAATGCCAAAGAATAAAAATCAAGAAAGAGCGGCGTTTCCGGGCCATCGAACCGGAAGCGCCGCTCTTCGTGTGCGTCAGAATGAAAATTGTGCTGAGTTGCTTCTGCCCGCTTCGATTTGAGCGAACAAATCGCAAAAGGCGCGGATGCTGCGGGAAAGATAGGCATCTTTGCGGGTGGTAAATTGGAAGTCGCGCACCATCAGGGGGGAGGGAAGCGCGTAGTAGACAAGACCCGGATGGTCGATTTGGGCAATGAGCCGGGAGCTGGCCAGAGTGCAGCCAAGTCCGCTGCCCGCCAGATTGTAAGCGGTAACGAACTGATTGAAACGAATGATCTTGCCCGGCCTCACACCCAGGCCTTCGAAAATTTTCTCGCTTCTGCTGCAAAGGTTGTTGCCCGGCGTGAGCTGAAGAAATGTCAGCTTTTCAAGATCGGAGGTGCGGAAGAAGTGCCCTTCTGTCGGTTCGTTCTCCCGCAAAATGTCGCCGGAGGTGAGCAGGTTGGCAGCAAGGTCTAGCTCTTTCACCAGATGGCGGGGCACAGCCAGATACAGCCGGTCATAAAAAGCATGACCAATGGTGTTCAGTTTGGGGTCGACGGCGTCGCACATGAGACACAGGTCGATGTCGCAGCTGAACAGCAGGTCTTTGAATTGTTCGGATTCCGTTTCCACGATTTTCAGTTCCACCCGGGGATAGGTGCGGGCAAAGTGAACGATGGCCTGAGGCAGGATATAGGAAAGAAGATAATGTGTGCCGCCCAGCGCAAAACTTCCGCCACGCAGTTCCGCCAGATCTTGAATGCGGGCAAGCATGTCTGCTTCCAGCGGTTTTGCCGCGCGGTAATAACGGATGAATTCCTCGCCCGCCGGGGTGAGCCGCACGGGATGCTGGCGACGGTCAAACAAAGGCGCGCCCACCTCGTTCTCGATGCTCTGTATCGCCGTGCTCAGAGCGGACTGGCTGATATACAGTTCCTCTGCGGCGCGGGAAAAGGAACCATGTTGAAAGATGGCATAGACCAGCTCCATGTTTTTCATCAGCGTTTCACCTCGACTTGATTATACCATGCGCGTTTTGTCTCCGACAGCCCTCAACAAAAACACCCGAAGGCAGGCCCGCAAAGCGGGCCTGCCTTTTATGGATTGCTTTAAAAATGCAGTTCACACAAACCGGCACACATGATCCACAGCAATATCGGAAAAACCATAGGCCTCTGCTTTGGTCAGCTTGCCATTGCAGATGGCGCCCACCTCGGCCAACAGCGCCTGCCCCATCTCGCGAAAGGTCTTTTCGCCGCGGATAACAGCGCTCAGGTCCATATCCATGTTGTCCTCCATCATATGGTAGGTGCGCTCGTTGGCGGTTACCTTGAGCACCGGCACGATGGCGTTGCCGGTGGGAGTGCCCCGCCCGGTGGTAAAAATCACCGCATTGCAGGCGCCCGCCACCATGGAAGTTACCGAGGAGATGTCAAACCCGGCGGTATCCATCACGATGGCGCCGGTCTTGGTGGGCCGTTCCGCCTGCTGCAGCACCTCCACGATCGGGCGGCTGCCACCCTTTCGGATGCAGCCCAGGCTCTTTTCGTCCAGGGTGGAAAGCCCGCCTGCCTTGTTGCCGGGTGTGGGCTGGCCGGCGCGGCAGTCCTGGCCGGCGGCTTTCAGATGTTCCTCGTAGGCTCGGCACACCTCGATGATCTGGTTGTGGATCTCAGGCGTGGCGGCCCGCTTTGCCAGCACATGTTCGCCGCCGATCCACTCGATGGACTCGCTCATGATCGTGGATGCGCCCAGGTCCACCAGAAGATCGGACAATTCACCCACAGCGGGGTTGCTGCCCAGGCCGCTGGTGGCGTCTGATCCGCCGCACTCAATGCCCAGCAGCAGCTCGGAGATGTCGAACCGCTCTTTGGGCTGCATAGCGGCTTCGGCGGCCATCTGTCTGGCGGCTCGCACCGCCTTTTCAATGGTCTTAAGTGTGCCGCCCTCCTCCTGGATGCCAAAGGACACCACCGGTTTGGAGGTCATTTTTTGAATCTTTTCCCGCAGCTGGCGGTGGCCCACCGTCTCACAGCCCAGGCCGATGATGACCACACCGTAAACATTGGGATTGCATGCGAAGCCCGTCAGCACCTTCTGAGACATATCGGTGTTGGCCTGTACGTCGGAACAGCCGGTGTTGAACACGATGTTCACTGCACCTTTCACCTGGCTGGCCACGATGCGCGCAGTCTCGCTGCCGCACACACAGGAAGGAAGGATCAACACATGGTTGCGGATCCCCGCGCGGCCTTCCGCCCGTCTGTATCCCCAAAATTCCATTGTTTTGCCTCCTTTTTACACCAGCTCGCTGTCATAGTCACGGGGGACACTGTAAATGTTGTATTCATTCACGTGGCAGCCTTTAGCAATGGCGCTGTTGGTGCGGCCGATCATTTCGCCATATTTGATCACGTCCTCACCTTCGCAAAAATCCTGAAGAGCCACTTTGTGGCATCCGGGGATGGGCTGAACGGCGGTGAGGCTGTGAAGACCGTCGGCAGTGCGGTATACGACCTCCTCGCCTGCCTTTACGTCCTGCACGCATGTTACAACGTTGTCCTTTTCATCCAACAGAATCGCGTTGATGGTCATATCGTTCCTCCATTCTCAGGCGGCAGCCGTCGCTTTTTCATACTCCGCCTCGCTCATGGCGGGGTGGATGCTGCCCTCCATTCTGGAGACCATGATGGAGGTAGCGCCGTCGCCAACGATGTTGGGGATCATGCGGCCCATGTTCAGGAAACGGTCCACGCCGGCCAGCAGCCCAACGGCCTCAAGGGGCAGGCCTGCGGCGTTCAGCACCACGGTGAGCATGATCAGGCCGGAACCGGGCACGCCGGCGGTACCGATGGAGGCCAGCACGGCGGAGACCATGATCATCACCTGCTGCATAAAGGTGAGCTCAATGCCGAACACCTGTGCGGCAAAGATGGCGGCAACGGCCTCATAGATGGCAGTGCCGTCCATGTTTATCACCGCGCCGAAGGGAATGACAAAATCAGCCACGTCGTCGGCTGCGCCCAGGCGTTTGGCGGTCTTGAGATTCAGGGGAATGGTGGCCACGCTGGAGCAGGTGGCCACGGCGAACAGGATGGTCTGCATGTATTCCTTGATGAAGGTGATGGGATTGTGGTGACATACGCCGCCGATCATGATGCCGGCCTGGGTGATGAGTACATGCAGGATGCAGCCCACATACACTGCGGCGATGGCTTTGGCATAGGGCCCCAGAATGGCCAGACCATAAGTGCCGACCACCCAGGCCATCAGACCAAACACACCAATGGGGGAGAACCAGAGTACGATGTTGGTGATGGATTTCATCACTTCCGAAGCACCCTTGAAGAAATGCTGCACTGCATCTTTCTCTTTTCCATCCGGCAGTAGAGTGAGAGCAAAGCCGAACAGCAGCGCAAAGAAGATGCACTGCAGCAGATTCGCGCTGCTCATGGCAGAGAAAATGTTGGTGGGGATGATTCCGATGATAGTATCCAGCACGTTCATCGAACTGGTCTCGCCGGCTTCCAGACCAGTCAGGTCGATGGTCACGCCCTTGCCCACGGCGAACAGGTTTGCCACCACCAGACCGATGGCAATGGCAATGGCTGTGGTGCACATGAAGATCACAAAGGTGCGTCCGGCACGTTTGCCCAGCTTTTTCATGTTGCCCACGTCTGCGGCTGCGGTGATCAGCAGACTCATTACCAGCGGCACGACCACCATGTTCAGCAGATTGGTCAGGATCGTGCCTAAAAACTGAAGTTTTTTACCAAATTCCGGAGCCACGATGCCCAGCAGGATGCCCAGCACGAAACCGATCAGGATCCATGTGAACAGGCCGAGCTTTTTCTTCTTTTTCACACCGATTCCTCCCTTGCATTTTGATGAAGTGTTTTTCACGGTGCAAAAGCGCTTTTGTTGATTTTATTGTATTTTCTGCGCTCCTTTCCGTCAATTCAAAGAATCGATAGCCCCATCGCGCTTTCAGATAGAGAGTGCAGACAGCCAGGAGCACAAAAGGCCCTTGAGTTTTTGTACGGTTTTTCGTACAATGTTCAGCGGAGAAAATCACACAAAACCAAGGAGAACACAATGGAACGAACCTTTGCCCTGAAGGGCAATATTATTTTTACGCCTGCCTGCGGCCGCCTGGAAGTGCGGCCGGGGCAGTATCTCGTCTGCGAGGACGGGCTGGTGGCAGGGATTTTTGAGACCCTGCCGGAGCGGTTCGGGGACATCCCCGTCCATGACCACGGCGACCGGCTCATCCTGCCCGGACTGGTGGACCTGCACGTCCACGCCAGCCAGTACGCCTACCGGGGCCTGGGCATGGACATGGAGCTGCTGGACTGGCTGGAAGAAAACGCCTTCCCGGAGGAGGCCCGTTTTGCCGAACAGGAGTACGCCGCGGCGGCCTACCGGGTGTTCACTGATGAACTGACCCGCAGCGCCACCACCCGGGCCTGCGTCTTTGCCACGGTGCACCGGCCCGCCACCCTGCTGCTGATGGAATTGATGGAAAAGGCGGGCCTGCGGGGGTTTGTGGGCAAGCTGAACATGGATTCCAACTGCCCGGACTATCTGCGGGAGACCACCGACGGCTCCCTGGCCGAGACCCGCCGCTGGCTGGAGGAGAGCGCCGGCTTTTCCGCCGTGCGCCCGGTCATCACGCCCCGTTTCATCCCCAGCTGCTCGGAGGAGCTGATGAACGGCCTGGGCGAACTGCAGCGGGAGTTTGGCGCGGCGATGCAGTCCCACCTGTCGGAGAATCTCTCCGAGATCGAGTGGGTCAAACAGCTGCGCCCCTGGGCCCGGTTCTACGGTGAGGCTTACAGCCGGCCAGGCCTCTTCGGCGGCGAGTGCCCCACCGTGATGGCCCACTGCATCTGGAGCGGCGAGGAGGAGCGGGCCCTGATGAAGGAACAGGGCGTGTTCCTGGCGCACTGCCCCCAGTCCAACATGAACGTGTCCTCCGGCATCGCCCCGGTGCGCACCTGGCTGAACGAGGGCCAGAAGGCGGGCCTGGGCAGCGACGTGGCCGGCGGCGCGCACCTTTCCATCTTCCGCGCCATGACCGACGCCATCCAGTGTTCCAAGCTGCGCTGGCGCCTGGTGGACGACAGCCTTGCCGCCCTCACCCTGCCCGAGGCGCTGTATCTTGCCACCAAGGGCGGCGGCGAGTTCTTCGGCAAGGTAGGCAGTTTCGAGCCGGGCTATGAGTTCGACACCATCGTCATGGACGACAGCGCCCTGCCCACTACCCGCCAGTGCACCCTCACCGAGCGGCTGGAGCGTGTGGTCTGGCTCTCCGACGGGCTGCCCCTCGCCAAGTATGTGGCCGGCCGGCGGCTGTTCTGAGACGCAAAAACAGTAAAAGAGCGGCATCCACGGGGATGCCGCTCTTTTTTGCTTCTGGAAGATTCATCCCTTCACCGCACCAGAGGTGAGGCCCTGGATGAAGTAGCGCTGCAAAAAGACGAAGATGATGGTCACCGGCACGGCGGACACCAGCGAAGCGGCCATCATGGCGCTCCAGTTGGTGGATGCCTCGCCCAGGAAGGTCATCACCAGACCGGGCACCAGGGTGCGGCGGGCGGTGTCGGTGACGAGGGTCATGGAGTAGAGCAGGTCGTTCCAGCTCCAGACGAAGCCGTAGATGGCGATGGAGATCATGCCGGGCACCGCCATGGGGAAAATGATCTGGAACATGATGCGGGCGTGGCCCGCGCCGTCGATCTTGGCGCTCTCGATCAGCGCGTCGGGCAGCTGGTCGAAGTAGCTTTTCAGCGTCCAGGTGCCCACCGGCAGGGTGAACACCACATAGCTGATGAGCAGCGCCCAGTAGCTGCCCAGAAGGCCGGTGCGCTGCATCAGCACATAGATGGACAGCAGCAGGATGGCCTGGGGGAAGGCCTGGCTCATCATGAACAGGCCCATGATGAACTTGCGCCCCCGGTAGCGGAACTTGGAAAAGCTGTAACCCGCGAAGGCGCACACGATGGTGGCCATGAAGCTGCTGGCGAAGGACACCAGCAGGCTGTTGCGCAGATAGCCCATGATGGTGGGGTCCCTGATGATGTTCAGGATGTTCTCCAGCGTCTTGGGCCCGGTGAAGAAGGTGAGGGTGAAGGTGTCGGAACTGGGCTTCAGCGCCGTGTTGATCATCCACAGAAGGGGCAGGAACACGAACGCGCCGATGAGCACCAGGAACACCCAGAAGAAGATGCGGAACCCGATGGTTTTCTGAAACATTTTCATTCCGTCACCCCCTTAGTCGGATTCGTTGACCTGCCGCAGATACACGAAGCTGAAGCAGGCCAGCAGCAGTGCCCAGATGGTGCCCACGGTGGCCGCCTTGCCCATGTCCCAGTTTTTGAAGGCGGTGGTGTACACCTCGATGGACAGGGTGGTGGTGGCCCGGGCGGGACCGCCCTCGGTCATGGTCCAGGGCAGGTCGAAGTGCTGCAGGTTGCCGATGGTGCCCAAAGCCAGCACCAGCGTCACGATGGAGCGCATCTGGGGCAGCACCACGTGCAGGAAGGTCTGCCAGTTGCCCGCGCCGTCGATGCGGGCGGCCTCGATCTGGTCCGTGGAGACGCCCTGCAGCCCGCCCAGCAGAAAGGCCATGTACCAGGGCAGCATCTGCCAGGAGCGGGCGATGACCACGCACAGCAGCGCCGTCTGGGTCTGGCCCATCCAGGAAACGCCCTTGTCCAGAATGCCCAGGTTCGTGAGCAGGCCGTTGAGCACGCCGTACTGGCCGTTGAAGATCCAACTCCACAAAAAGCCGATGGCGATGCCGGGGATGATCCAGTTCACCAGCGTCAGGCCCCGCAGCAGCTCGCTGCCCTTGAAGCCCTGGTTGAGCAGGATGGCCCAGATGAAGCCCAGCACGAAGGGGATGAGGGTGGCCAGCACCACGAAGAGGGCGGTGGTGCCGAGGGTGGGCAGGAAGTAGGGGTCCTTGAATACCTTGACGTAATTCTCCAGCCAGACCCAGTCGTAGTCCGGGTAGAGCAGCGACCGGTCGGTGAAGGACATGAGCACCGCGTCCACAAAGGGATACAGGATGATGGCGGCGAACACCGCCAGACCGGGCACCACCAGCAAGAAGCCCACCTGACGGTCGGTGAGCCGGCCGCCGTTTTTGATACCTTTCACGGAAAAGCCTCCTTAGCAGCCGGGGCCGTCCCGCATTTTGGGGCGGCCCCGGTCAGGTCAGTTGTGCCCGGCAAGGGATTTGCGCAGGCGCAGGGGAGTTACAGGGCGTTCAGGCGGCTCTCCATGTCGGCCACGGCCTGTTCCGCGGTCTTCTGGCCCAGCAGGGCGGCCTGCAGTTCTTCGGTGATGACGCTCTTGACCTCGCTGGCGTTGGTCATGCGGGCGGTCTCCTCCAGCCGCGCGGTGGCGGTGGACTCCAGGAAGCCGTTCAGGTAAGCGTCGTTCTTGACCTCTTCCTTCTCGGAAGCGCTCACGGTCACAGGGGGCATGCCGTTGTTGGTGAAGTAGTCCATGGCGACGTCGTCGCTCACCAGGGTCAGGGCCAGATCGGCGGCCTGCTCCTTGTATTCGCTCTTGTCAAAGATGACCAGCATGTGGCCCCACATGGTGGACTGGGGCTGGTCGCCGGCGTTCAGAACGGGGCGGGGCATGGCGCTGCAAACATTGACCACGTCCTCGGGGGCAACGCCGTTGCTCACGGCCTGGCCCTTGGCCACCACGGCGTCGTCATAGAAGGCCATCTTGCCCTGGGCGAACATCTGACGGGCCTCGCTGCGGCCGGTGTCCATGGCGATGTAGCCCTTGGCCAGCATGTCCTGATACCACTTGACGCACTCCACGGCGGCCTCGCTGTTGATGGTCACAGAGCCGTCCTCGCCGAAGATGGCGCCGCCAAAGGTCCACAGCCAGGGCATGAAGTCGCCGGCGCAGGTGTCGTCCTTGGTGGAAACGCCGTAGGGCACGATGCCCTCGCCCAGCGCGGCCACGTCGGCCAGGCACTGCTCAAACTCTTCCATGGTGGTGGGCACGGTGTCCCAGCCGGCGCGGGCCAGGATCTCGGGGTTGTAGACCATGGTGATGGAGGCCATGCTCCAGGGCAGGGCAAGCTGCTTGCCGTCCACATTGCCCACGTCCAGAGCGGACTGGGTGAAGTTCTCTTTCAGATACTCCTCGCCCAGGATGTCGTTCCAGTCGGCCAGAACGCCGGCCTGCGCCACGGTGTTGAAGATGCCGATGTCCACCTGAGCCAGGTCAAGCTGCTCGGAGCCCTGGTTGCGGATCAGCAGCTGCTGGGCGGTGTCCGCCCAGGTCCAGCCCACCCAGGTCACGGTGTTGCCGCTGGCCTCTTCGTAGGTGGTGCGCATGCGCTGGAAGATCTCCTTGGAGGCCTCTTCCTCGCCGGACCAGCCGGCCCAGACGATGTTCACCGGCTCGGTGGACCCGGAGCCGCTGTCCCCGGTGGAGGCAGGGGTGGAGCCGCCGGTGGAGGCGGGGGTGCCGCCGCAGCCGGCCAGAAGGGAAACAGCCATGAGCGCGCTGAGGCTCAGCGCCAGCATTTTTCTCATTTTCATTGTGATTCTCCTTTGTCCTGTATTTGATGTTCGGATGATTGAATGGGCCCTATCAAACCGGTGATCCTGCGTTTGGGCGTCCCCGTGCTCAAATCACCGGTGTTGCCTGTATACGCGCACCTCAAACAGATGCGCCCGTTCGTCGCCCCAGGTCTTTTCGCAGACCAGGCGCAGCGCCGTGGCCGTCACGGCCTCCCCGGCGGAAAGCTCCAGCAGCCGCCGCCAGTTGCCGGTGCAGCGGGCCACCGTCCGCCAGCCGTTTTCCGTCAGCGCCTGTACGCTCACATCCCGCATCAGCTGGGGCGGCATGCCCTTGCGGGCGGCGAATTTGTGGTGATCCTCCCAGTGGTCGGTGCGGCTGCTGGGGATCTCCATCGAGAGCTCCGGGTCAAGATACAAAAGGATGGTGTCGAAGGTGCGCGGCGCGTCCCAGCGCAGTTCCAGCCAGGGTGCGGCCTCGGGGGCCGAGCACCACAGGTGGGGCTGCCGCCACACGCGGCTGCATCCGTCGGTCACGTTCTCCGGGGCGTAAAAGCTGTTCTTTCCGGGCAGGAAGAGGGGGTCGCGGTATTCCGGGGCGTCGGCCCTGCCGCACAGGACGCCCGGCGCTCTTCGCTCCGCCAGCGCCAGCGAGACGCCGGGGGCAGGGTCGAATACAAGCATACCATACTGCCCCTGCGCCTGGGAAGGGAAGAGGGCCTCCAGCCAGTTCTCCCCGGCGGTCAGCTGCCAGCTCTGTTCGCCCGCCGGCTGGCCGGGGCACAGGCGGCTGGGCAGGGGGCAGCAGTGCCAGACCGCCCGCAGCGTGCCGGGTGCGGCGGCCCGCACCAGAAAGCGGCCGCGGGGCTCGTCGGGGCAGGGGCAGGCGACGAAGCCGCCCTGTTCCAGCGAGAACCAGCCGGCGGCAGGCCCTTCTTCGGGCTGGTAGCGGGAGCTGGCGGTCACCGCCGCGTCCCGGGCCAGGTCCTCCGGGTCCTGGTTGGAGAGGCCCGGCAGGAACATGTCCTCCCGCAGCAGGGTCTGGCGGATGCGCTCCACCTCTTCGGGGGCCAGCGCCGCGGGGCTTTTGCCCCACCGCAGGCAGCCCCAG
Source organism: Oscillospiraceae bacterium (assembly GCA_004558145.1). Taxonomy (GTDB): domain Bacteria; phylum Bacillota; class Clostridia; order Oscillospirales; family Ruminococcaceae; genus Allofournierella_A; species Allofournierella_A excrementavium. Next base: position 153,686 of record SFDQ01000004.1, on the reverse strand, counting down.
GCCAGCGTTGCGGCCGCCTGGCCGGAAAGGCCGCAGGTGTTCATCACCCGGGTGGAGACGAAGGCCTCCCGGCGGGTGCCGATGTTCCGCCCCGCGAACAGCAGGTTGGGAAAATCGGCGTGATACAAACAGCGAAGCGGCACGGCGTAGACGTTCACCGGGATCTGGGTGCAGTTGTCCTCGTCGCTGCCGATGCCCTCGGCGGGGTGGAAATCCATGTACCATCCGCCGTAAAAGCCGCCGTCGGCAAAATTGGTGTGGCGCAGCACGTCCTCCTGGCTGAGCAGATAGGCGGTGTCCATCCGGCGGGATTCCCGCTTGCCGGGCAGGCTGCCCACCCACTCCAGAGTGTAGCAGGCGGCGTTGAAGCGGCCGCTGTTCTTTATGTAGTTCCAGATGCCCATCACGATGCGCCGCAGTTCAAAGGCGATGTCCTGGGCGTCGGCAATGGTGTTGCGCAGCCCGCCGTATTCGAACCACCAGCAGTCGCTGCCGCTCTGGGTCTCGGACACGATGCGCCCGCCCCGGCCCAGCAGGGCCTCCACCTCTTCCAGGCTGTATGCGTAGGAGGGCGGCACAAAGGCCACCGGGTGGTCCTCCTTTTTTACATAATAGAGGATGGAACTGCCCAGCAGGGCGGTGGGCTCGGGAGCGGCGTCCTTGCGGAACAGATGCTCGCCGATCCAGTAGGGCACGCCCGCTCTCGCCCCCACCGACCCGTCGCCGGTGGCGTCGATGAACATTTTGGCGTGCACCCGCCAGGTGCGCTCGCTGGCCTGCTGGCTGCCCTGCACCCAGAGCAGTTTGCGGTCCTGCACCTCTACTTCGGTGACGTCGGTGTTCAGAAGAAGGGTCAGGCCCGGCTGGCTGGTCACCGCGTCCAGAAGCACATCGTCCCAGAACAGGGGGTTGCCGTCGGGATTGGTGTAGAGGTTGCGCATCTTCAGCGCGCCCAGCACGCCCATTTCCTCGCTGAACAGGTTGCCCGCGCCCACAGCGCCCCGGGTCCACACCCGGATCTCGCTGCTGGAATTGCCGCCCAGCACCGGGCGGTTCTGGATGAGCACGACCTCAAGGCCAAGGCGCGCGGCCTCCAGCGCCGCGCAGACGCCGGCGGGGCCGCCGCCCACCACGGCCAGATCGGTGTATAACTCTTTCATGCTTCCACACACCTTTGTTGAGAGCAGATTATTCCACTTGAACAGGGCCTTGCCCGCAAAAGGATTCGCTTGTTTTCCTGTTAAACATAAAAAATCAAGAAAAAGAAGAAACTTTTTGTTTGATTTGTCTCCATTTTAACAGCAAATGCGGCCCGCCGCCATGATTGTTTTGCTTTGTTTCTGGATTATTCTGCACTAAGTTGTTGACGCTGTGCGAAAGATGGGCTACACTGGATGCAGAGAAACGGCCCGGCAAAGGAGGAAAAAAGGATGGCAAACCCGTACCAGAGCGTGGGGGACTATCTGCAGTTCATCCGGGACAAGTACAACGTCCAGATCTGCGTGAAGGACTTCGGCGGCTTCATCCACATCAACAAGGACCTGTCGGAGGCGCTGGACCCCTTCCTTGCCCACACCAACCCCTTCTGCCTGTACATGAAAAGCGAGCCGGAGCGCTTTCACGTCTGCCTGTCCATGATACGCAAGATGCACGACAAGCTGCTGCGCACCCAAAAGCCCTTCTTTGGCATCTGCCACGCGGGGCTTGGGGAGTATGTGGTGCCGGTGTATTCCGGCGATCTGCTGCTGGGCACGGTGAACGCCGGTTTTTTCCAGACCAACGAGGCCCGCACCCGCTGGTGCATCGCCCACGCCTGCCGATGCAGCGAGGGGCTGGAGACCGAACGGGCGCTGGAACTCTATGCCGCCAACATCGCCACGCCCACCATCCCGGTGGACGACCTGCTGGTGGAGCTGCAGCTGGTGGCGGGGCACCTGGGCCAGTCTTATCAGGCGCTGAACAACACCCACGCCGCCCCCAACATGGCCCGGCGCTACCAGAATTCCAGCGAGGACACCATCTTCTCCCACGCGGTGGAATATGTGCGCATCAACTGCACCCAGCACGTCTCGCTGCCCGAGCTGGCGCGCTTCTGCCATTGCAGCGAGAGCTATCTCAGCCACCTGTTCAAGCGGCACGCTGGGGTGAACGTGAGCACCTATGTGAACAAGGTGCGGGTGGAGCAGGCCAAGGGCATGCTGCGCTACAGCCTGCTGCCGGTGGCGGACGTGGCGTGCGCCTGCGGCTTCAACGACCCGAACTATTTTTCCCGGGTGTTCGCCCGCATCATGGGCATCCCGCCCTCGGAGTACCGCCGCCGCTTTCTGGACATCGAGACCCGCCAGCCGCCGCCGCAGGCGCGGTGAAGAACTGCGGGGCAGATACAAGAATCGGCCGCCGCGGCGGGCAGACAGGGCCCCCGGCGATGTGCTATCCTTAAAGAAATGAAGCGACCCGCCCCCGCGCACAAGAGCGCAATGAAAACAAGGAGGGGACCGCCCTGTGAACGCCGCCCTGATCGCGGGCATGCTGCTGGCCTACACCGCCGCGCTGTGCCTGCTCATCCGAAAAGCCTGTTCCGCCCGCAAAAGCTATCTGGCAGAAAAAATTCTGTGCAGCCTGCTGTTTGTGGCGGTGGCGGGCGTGTCCGCCAAGCTGGGCAGCCGGCCCGAGGCCTTCGTGCACCTTGCGCCCGCTTTGGGCTGCTGCGTGACGGGGGACGTGCTGCTGGCCGTCTACAACCGCCGCCGCAGGCTGCCCTGGTTCGTGGCGGGCGGCGTGTGCTTTCTGGCGGGGCATGGGCTGTTCGTGTGGGGGCTGTGCCGTCTGCAGCCGGTGGGCTGGCCGGTGCCTGTGGCTGCCGCCGCCGGCGCGCTGGGGGTGCTGGCGTTGAGCCGCCTGCCCGGCATGCGCTTCGGCCGCCTGCTGCCCATGGCGGCGGTCTACGCGGCCTTTGTCTCCGCCTTTCTGGGCAAGGGGTTCCAGCTGGCGGCGGGCCTGGGCCAGCCCTGGTGCTTTCTGGTGCTGGCGGGCGCGGCCCTGTTCTGGGTGTCGGACCTGCTGATTTTGTTCCTTTATTTTTACCGCACCTCCCACCCGGCGGTGCACGCCGCAAATCTGGCCACCTATTATTACGGCATGTTCCTGGTGGCCATCAGTCTGGGCTTTTGAGCAAAACGAAGCGCAGCGCCTCCCGGCAGGGAAGGCGCTGCCTTTTTTTGCCCTTTTTCGCGGCGGGCTTTTCCCGGGAAAAGCCCGCTGCTGCTGCGCTTTCGGGGACTTTCGGCACGCTGCGCGGGCAGGGGAGGGCCCGCGTGCCCCTCTTGCACTTTGACGGTGCCGGGGTTAGAATTACATCTGTGACGCGCCTGGGGCGGGGGCCCGCCGGCAGGCGCGGCGGATATTTGGCTGACCAAAGGGGGATACGGAAATGAAGGTTCTGGTGATCTCGGACGTGCACAGCAACGTCTGGGCACTGCGGGAAGTGCTGCGGGCGGAGCAGGGGTTCGACCTGCTGGTGTGCGCGGGCGATTATGTGGACTACGGCATCGCGCCCAAAGAGACCATCGCCCTGGCGCGCTCGGTTCCCGGCGCGGTGCTGGTGCAGGGCAATCACGACAAGCTTCTCACGGAAATTTACGACAGCGGTGAATACCGTACCAAGAAAGGCCATGACTTCAAATGGTCTCACGACAACTGCCTCAAGATGGACGGGGAGGACATCGAGTTCCTGCGCACGCTGCCCATCCACCAGTCCTTCGAGGCGGACGGAGTGCGCTATCTGGTCCAGCATCAGTACAAGAGCGACTACTCCACCGTGGAGTGCCGCTTCCTGTTCGACCAGTTCTGGGCCGAGCATGCGCCCGCCGCGCCCGACGGCGTGCGCCGCTGCATGATCTTCGGCCACTCTCACCGGCAGGCGGTGCACTGGCTCTCCGGCGACCGGCTGTGGCTGAACCCGGGCAGCGTGTCCTACCGCCGGCCGGACGACCCGGAAAAAACGGCCCAGTACGCCGTCATCGAAAACGGCGAGATCTCCCTGCGCCAGGTGCCCTACGACGCCTCCGCTCAGCTGGCGGCGGCCAAGGAGTATCTCGCGAAGGACGCCATGATGGAGACCGAACTGCAGGACTTCTTTTTCTTCTTCGGCAACGCAAAAACTTCCCGTGACCCGCTGGTGCGAAAGGAGAGCGACAAATGAGCATGGTCCGGCGCATCCCCATGGACGGGGTGATGAACTTCCGCGACCTGGGGGGCTTTGCCTGCCCCGGCGGCGTGACCCGGTGGAACCGCATCTATCGCAGCGCCGCTTTGGCCGACGCTTCCCCCGAGGATGTGGAACGGCTGCGCCGCAGGAACATCAGGCTGGTGCTGGACCTGCGCTATCCCCATGAAGTTCAGGCGCGGCCGGACGTGGCCATCCCCGGTGTACAGAACCTGAACTTTCCTTTGCTGGGCGACTTCCCCATGGACAAGCTGCCCATCAACGGCGAGGTCAAAAGCACCAGAAGCCTCTACCGCATGTACCGGCTGATGCTGCGCCACGGGGCAAATTCTATCCTGGGCGCCTTCCGCGCGCTGCTGGCGTGCGACGGCGCGGTTTTGTTCCACTGCGCCGCCGGCAAGGACCGCACCGGCGTTTTCACCATGCTGCTGCTGGCGCTGGCGGGGGTGGAATGGGCCGACATCCTGGCGGACTACACGGTGAGCGAACTCTATCTGGAGGGCCTCACCACCGACATCTCCGGCTCCAACGTGCACAACATGCGCATGCTCCGCGCTTTTCTGGAAAAGGAGTACGGCTCGGCGGAGAAATACCTGCTGGGACTGGGCGCCTCGAAGGAGGAACTGGACGCCTTCCGCAGCCTTTTCGTCTGCCCCGGGGGGGACAACGAACAGGGCGGTTGGTGATAACGCACAAAGGAGGCGCGGCCTCTTTGGATGATACAATGAAATTTATGTCCACCGGTTGACATTTTTCTTTGCAGTTTTATAATTAAGACGTGCTCAAGGGAAAAGCGAAATCGACAGATGAGCGGAAGAAAGGCGGAGCAGGAGGGATTTACTGCCTCTGCCGGTCCTTCCGTTCAGGTGCTTTTTTTCTTGCAAAATATGTCAATCGCTTGACCGAAAAAAGACGGATGTTGCTTTGAAAGGAGAAGTATCCAAATGAAGAAAATGATGAAACGGGTCGTGGCCGGCGCTCTGGCGCTGTCCATGACGGTGCTGATGGCGGCCTGCGGCGGCTCCGATGAATCCACCGGTTCCGTTGCCCAGACTTCCAGCGGCAGCACTGCCGGCGCCACCACCATCAAGGTGTGGGTGAGCTCCGGCGCTGAGGACGATGTCTACCGCGAGACCTTCGACAAGATGGAGACCGAGCTGGGCATCACCATCAACGACGAGTACTATCCCAAGGACGAGCTGGACAGCAAGCTGCAGGTCGCGCCCGTGGTGGGCGACGCCCCCGACATGATCGTGGCCGACTACCTGCTGATCCCCGGCTACTATGAGACCGGCATGATCCAGCCCATCGACGAGTACATCAGCGACGATCTGAAGAGCGATCTGCTGCAGTCCGTCATCGCCGAGTCCACCTACGACGGCAAGATGGTCTCCACCGCGCAGTTCGACTCCGGCCTGGCTCTGTGGGCCAACAAGTCCATGCTGGAAGAGGCTGGCGTGCGCATCCCCACCAGCTACACCGACGCCTGGACCAAGGAAGAGTTCGAGGATGCTCTGGCCAAGCTGAAGGCCAGCGGCGTGGAGTACCCCATGTACCTGCGTCAGAACAACCCCTCCTCCCTGTACTACACCTACATGCCCTTCGTGGTCAGCTTCGGCGGTGACTACATGAACCGTGACACCATGCTCACCGAGGGCGCGCTGGACAGCGAAGCCAGCATCGCCGCCTTCGACTACATCTCCTGGATGATCGACCAGGGCTATGTGAACGCCGCCTGCGACTATGAAGACGCCTTCTACGGCCGCAAGGAGAGCGCGCTGTCCCTGACCGGCCACTGGATGTACACCCAGCATGTGGACGCTCTGGGCGACGACGCCATCATCATCCCCATCCCTGACTTCGGCAACGGCGTGTACACCTGCACCGGTTCCACCGTCTGGGCCATGACCACCGCCGCCGTGGACAACGGCGTGGCCGACGCGGTCTGGAGCGTGATGGAAAAGAGCATGGACCCCGAGTACATCAACATGGTGACCGACGTGAACGGCGCCATCCCCTCCCGCCTGTCTGTGATGGAGCAGGACCCCGAGCTGCAGGAAGGCGGCCGGCTGTACCTGTACCGCGAGCAGCTGGAGGCCAACATCGCTGTGCAGCGGCCTCTGACCCCTGCCCACATGACCATTTACAGCGCTATGCAGTCTGCCATTGCTGACATCATCGCCGGTGCGGACGCCGGTGAGACCCTGACCGCGACCGCCCAGTCCATCGACGACATCATCGTTGAGAACGGCTGGAATAACGAGTAACACTGGAAGGGGGAGCGCCGCCGGCGCTCCCCCTTTTCTTCTTCATAAAGGATGTGAAACTGGTTGAAAAAACTTCGCTTCAAGGGCATGAAGACCCGCACCCAGGAGGCGCTCACCGGCTGGCTGTTCAGCGCCCCGGCGCTGATCGGCGTGGCCATCTTCATGATCGTGCCCTTCTGCATGTCGGTGGTCTACTCCTTCACCAACAAGATGCTGGTGCAGAAGCCGGGCGAGCCCCTGCAATTCACCTTTCTTGACAACTACATCAAGCTGTTCACCAACGATCTGGCCCATCAGGCTTTCATGAACACCCTGCTCTACGCCGTGATGGTGGTGCCCACCACCATCCTGCTGGGCACCCTGCTGGCTGTGTTCGTGAACAGCAAGCTGCGGGGCGTGAAGATCTTCCGCACCATCTACTTCAGCCCCCAGGTGGTCACCATGACCGTTGTGGCGGTGGTGTGGTCCTTCATCTTCTCCTCCAGCGAATCCGGCCTGATGAACTCCGCGCTGCAGCTGTTCGGCCTGGAGCCTCAGCGCTGGCTGCAGGACACCCACTGGGCCATGTTCTGTATCGCGGTGATGTACATCTGGCAGTCTCTGGGCCTGCAGATGCTCATCGTGCTGGGCGGCCTGCAGTACATCCCCGAGGAACTGTACGAGGCGGCCTATCTGGACGGCTGCAACACCTTCCAGAAGTTCTGGCGCATCACCGTGCCCATGCTGAAAAACACGCTGGTCTATGTGTTCATCTCCACCACCATCAACACGCTGAAACTGTTCACCCAGGTCTACGTGCTGACCAACGGCGGCCCGCAGAACGCCACCACCTCGGTGGTCTACCTGCTGTACAAATCCGGCTTCATCAACCAGCAGGTGGGCTATTCTTCCGCCATTGCCGTGGTGTTCTTCATCATCGTGTTCGTGATCTCTGAGATCCAGAACTACATCATCGGAAAGGAGTGAGACGATTGACCACTGCAGCAAGCAAACAGAGAAAAATGTTCTCGCTCCTGGCGCACTACATCGGCTATGTGCTGATCGCCTTTCTGTTCATCGCGCCCATCGTCTATCTGGTGGTGTCCTCGCTGAAGAACGACACCCAGATCGTGGCCGACATGTCCACCTTCAAGGCGTTCCTGCCGGTGGGCGAACTCTCGCTGGACAACTACGTGGCCGTCATCCAGAAGGTGGACTTCCTCAAGTTCTTCAAGAACTCCGCCGTGGTGGCCGTGATCTATGTGGGCGTGGCCACCATCATCAACGGCATGATCGGCTATGCCCTGGGCATGCTGGAGTTCAAGGGCAAGCGGCTGGTCATCTCGCTGGTGATCGCGCTGTCGGTCATCCCCACCGAGGCGGTCATCATCAACCGCTTCCTGGTGGCCAACGAGCTGGGCATCCTGAACTCCTACATCGGCCTGGCCATCCCCACGGTGGCCTATCCCATGTTCATGTTCCTTTACTACAACCACTTCAAGGGCATGCCCAAGGAACTGATGGAGGCCGCCATCGTGGACGGCGACAGCTACGCCGGCATCTTCTGGCACATCATGTTCCCGCTGTCCAAACCCATCATCGCCACCGTGGCCATCATGGGCTTCATCCGCTCCTGGGGCGATCTGCTCTGGCCCACCCTGGTCACCCGTGACGAGACCTACCGCACCCTGCCTCTGGCGCTGCGTGCCTTGTCCACCGACGTGTACATCTTCTGGGGCCAGATCTTCGCCTTCGCCACCCTGATGACCATTCCGGTCTTTGTGATCTTCCTGCTGTTCCAGAAGCAGTTCATCCAGTCGCTGGCCATGAGCGGCATCAAGGGCTGACAAAGGCTCTGCCGCCGCGCCGGGCCCCGCAGAGTGGCGGCGGGGCATCTTCCCTCCTGCCGCTTTGCGCTGTATAATAATGGCAAACCATCTACGCAAGGCAGGAGTGATTGCAGTATGGCAACGATCAAAGATGTGGCGCTGCATGCCGGCGTCACGGTGACCACGGTCTCCCGCGTGCTGAACAACCGGGGCTACATCAGCGAAAAGACCCGCCAGAAGGTGTATGAGTCCATGCGGGCGCTGAACTATCAGCCCAACGAGCTGGCGCGGGCGCTGTACAAAAAGCAGAGCAAGGTCGTGGGGGTGGTTGTGCCCTCGCTGCTGCATCCGTATTTTTCCGCCTGCGTCCACTATCTGGAAAAATACGCCGCGCGCCAGGGCTACAAGATCATGGTGTGCAATTCCAAGCGGGAGCGCAAGAGCGAGATCGAGTACATCGAGATGCTCAAGTCCAACAAGGTGGCGGGCATCGTGCTCTGCACCCGCACCGGCGAGCTGGCCGACATCCTGGACGATTCGCTGCCGGTGGTCACGCTGGAGCGCTCCATCTCCGACAAGATACCGGCCATCATGTGCGACAACTACCAGGGCGGCGTGCTGGCCGCCCAGAGCCTGCTGGACCGGGGCCGCACCGGCATCGCCGTGTTCCCCGGCCAGCCCAAGGTGCAGCTGCCGGGCGAACTGCGCGTCACCGGCTTTCTGGACACCTGCCGCCAGGCGGGGGTGGAGCCCATCGTGGTGACCACCGACGAGAGCCAGTTCGCCGCGCGGGACTACCGCGGCACCATCCGGGCGGCGCTGCGGGCGCACCCGGAGATCGACGGCGTGTTCGCCACCAGCGACGTGATGGCGGCCCAGGTCATCCAGGAGTGCGCCAAGGTGGGCCGCAGCATCCCGCAGGACGTCAGTCTGGTCGGCTTTGACGATGTGGACATCGCCAGCCTGACCTGCCCCCCGCTGACCACCATCCACCAGCCTCTGGAACAGATGTGCGAGTATGCGGTGGACGGCATCCTGCGCAAATTGAGGGGAGAAACCGTGCCCGTAAAGACCATCCTGCCTGTTTCGCGGGTGGACCGGGAATCGGTGTAACACATCGCTCGTGCTCTTCAGCGCGGCGGTGTGTTCCGCCGCGCGCTCATGGCGCATCCCGGCCCTGCCGTGCGGCGGGCGGGCACGCTCATAAGGAGAAGAGTATGAACACGAATACCATTATGCACGGCGACATGCCGGGCGATAAGGTGGAGATCAACGACTCCCACCGGACCAAGGCGGCCCGCATCCTGCCGGTGCTGCTGGAAAAACTGGAGCCCATCCGGGCTGCCAACCCCCACGGCCGCGCGGTCGTCTGCGTGTGCGGCGGCAGCGGCGTGGGCAAAAGCGAGATCGCCAGCCTGCTGGGTCAGGCTTTGCAGGACGGCGGCCTCGGCTGCTATGTGCTCAGCGGCGACAACTACCCCCACCGCATCCCCGCTCAGAACGACGCCGAGCGGCTGCGGGTGTTCCGCTGCGGGGCCCTCAAGGGCCTTGTGGGCAGCGGGCTGTACACCGAAGAGGTGAAGAACGAGCTGCTGGACCTGCAGCGGCAGGACGTGGACTGCGACCCCGCCCAGACCGCCGGCCGCCCCTGGCTGGAGGTCTATCAGCGGGAGGGCAGAAAGGCGCTGGCGGGCTATCTTGGCAGCGACAAAGAGCAGGACTTCGCCCAGCTGAGCGACATCATTTCCCGGTTCAAGAACGGCGCCGGGAGCATCTATCTCAAGCGCATGGGCCGCACCCCGCTGGACCTGTGGTACGACCGGGTGGATTTTTCCGACAAAAAGGTGCTCATCATCGAGTGGACCCACGGCAACAGCGACGGCTTTTCCGGGGTGGACCTGCCCATCCTGCTGAACAGCACCCCCCAGGAGACGCTGGAGCACCGCCGCAGCCGCAACCGGGACGGCGGCGTGGACCATCCCTTCACCACCATGGTGCTGGAGATCGAGCAGCGCCTGCTTGAATCGGCGGCCCACAAGGCGGCCATCATCGTGGCCAAAAACGGCGACCTGCTCACCTACGGGCAGTACCGCGAACTGATGGCACGGGGGTGAGCGGCGATGAAAGAATTGTCGAGCGGGCCGATGCTCAACGCCTATCCGGACAGCATCGGCGGCCAACTGGCGGACATCGTGGCCTTTTTGAGCCGCGATGAACTCAAGAACGTTTTCTCCTCCTTCTACATCCTGCCCAGCGTCTTCAACACCGACCTGGACCGGGGCTTCTCGGTGGTGGACTACTCCCTCAGCGAGGACCTGGCCCGGCGGGAGGATCTGGACGCGCTGCGCGCCCTGGGGATGGACCTCAAGCTGGACTTCGTGCTGAACCACGCCTCGGTGCTCAGCCCCCAGTTCCAGAGCATGGTCCATGACCCCGACTCGCCCTACAAGGATTTCTTCATCGACTGGAACGAGTTCTGGAAGGGCGAAGGGGAGATGACCGAGGAGGGCTACATCCTCCCGGACAAAAAGCATCTGGACCGCATGTTCTTCCGCAAGCCGGGGCTGCCCATCCTGATGGTGCGCATGCCCGACGGGCGGGACGTGCCCTATTGGAACACCTTCTACCAGCAGGTGGATTATCAGGTGCCCACGGTGCAGCAGCTGATGCATGCCAGCGGCCTGCAGTACACCCGCGCTTTGCGCCTGCACCAGCGCATCGCCCCGGCCCTGGCGGAGGGCAAGACTCCCGCCCAGCTGGACTTCACCGGCTTCGAAGAGGCCAAGCAGGCGGTGTGCGGCTGGCTGGAGGCCCACCGGGAATACCTGGGCCAGATGGACCTGAACATCCGCTCGCCGCTGGTGTGGCAGTTCTACGACGACACCCTCAAGACGCTGGCGGGCTACGGCGCGCGCATCGTCCGGCTGGACGCCTTTGCCTACGCGCCCAAGGCGGTGGGGGAGAAGAACTTCCTCAACGAGCCGGGCACCTGGGACCTGCTGGCCAAGGTGGACGAGCTGGCGAAGAAGTACGACCTGGACCTGCTGCCCGAGATACACGCCAGCTACGGCGAGAAGATTTACGAAAAAATCGCCCGAAAAGGCTACATGACCTACGACTTCTTCCTGCCGGGGCTGCTGATCGACGCCTTTGAGCACAAGAACGCCGACTATCTGCGCCGCTGGGCGGGCGAGATCCAGGCGGGCGGCCTGCGTGTGGTGAACATGCTGGGCTGCCACGACGGCATCCCTCTGCTGGACCTGAAGGGCCTGATGCCCGACGAGCGCATCCAGGGCCTCATCGACGCGGTGGTGGCCCGGGGCGGCTACGTCAAGGACCTGCACGGCGCCAAGAACATGTACTATCAGGTGAACGCCACCTATTACAGCGCCCTGGGCGAGGACGACGCCAAAATGGCGCTGGCCCGGGCCATCCAGATGTTCATGCCCGGCAAGCCCCAGGTGTGGTATCTGGACCTGTTCTGCGGCAAAAACGACCACGAGGCGGTGCGCCGCGCCGGCCCCGGCGGCCACAAGGAGATCAACCGCACCAACATCCCGCCGGAGGCCATCGACGGCCTGCTGCAAAATCCCTGCGTGCTCGAACAGCTGGACCTGCTGCGCCTGCGCAGCACCCACCCGGCCTTCGGCTTCGACAGCGAGCTGGAGATCGGCGGCGAGGGCAGCACCCTGGAGCTGACCTGGCGCAAGGGCGGGGAGTGGGTCTCCCTCCACGCCGACCTGGCCAAGGCGACGTATTCCATCACCGGCACTTCTCTGTAAAAAAGCAAACCGGCCGCGCCGCGGCGGGCGTTCTGCCCGCTGGGGCGCGGCCCTTTTTTGCGCCCGGGAAAGACAGCGCGCCTTCCCCTGTGCTATACTGAGAGCAGCAAGCCGAAGGAGGAAACGAAACATGGAACGGCCGGCGCGGCAAAAAACGAAAGAACAGCAAACGGCGGTCCGGCTGGCCCGCCCGGAGGACATCGACGCCTGGATGGAGCTGGTGGACCGGGTGAAGGCGGACTTCCCGGGCCTTGAGACCGAGGCGGCCCTGGCGGAGCACCGGGCCACGGTGCTGCGCTTCATCGGCAAGGCCTCCGCGGTCTGCGCGGCGGGTGAGGGGCGCATCCTGGGCGCGCTGCTGTTCTCGAAGGAAGACGGCATGCTCTGCTTTCTGGCGGTGGACCCGGCCAGCCGCAGGCAGCACATCGCCCGGCGGCTGGTGGACTTCATGCTGGCGCGGATGGACGCGGGCAGAACCATCACTGTGACCACCTACCGGGAGGGCGACCCGCGGGGCACCGCCGCCCGGGCGTTTTACAGGCACATGGGCTTTTCGGAAGGGAAGCTGGGGGAGGAGTTCGGCTGCCCCGTACAGGAGTTCACCCTCAAAGGAAAGCCCGCCGGACAAAGATGAGCACGAAAAATCGGGCGCGGACGGCCGCTTTCCGGTATGCTGGAGCCAGAAGGAGGGTGTGACCAATGGACTGGGTAGAGAGCATCCATCAGGCGGTCCGATATATCGAGCAGCATCTCCGGGAGGAGCTGACCATCGGGGACATCGCGCGGCAGGCGGCCCTTTCACCCTTTTATTTTCAAAAGGGCTTTGCCATGCTGTGCGGCATGACGGTGGGCGACTACATTCGCCAGCGCCGGCTTTCCGCCGCCGGGCTGGAGATCCTCACGACGGACCGGAAGATCATCGACATCGCGCTGGAATTCGGCTACGACTCGCCGGACAGCTTCACCAAAGCCTTTGCCCGCTTCCATGGGCTCACACCTGCCGCACTGCGAAAAAGCGGAGGCGCGGTCCGTTCCTTTGCTCCGCTTCGGATCAAAGTGACATTGGAAGGTGGTCAAAACATGGATTGCAAGATCATGAAAAAAGAGGCGTTCACCGTGCTCTGCCGGGCAAAGACCTTCAAGTACGAGGAAGGCGCGGAGGCGGTGCCCCGGTTCTGGGCCCAGCACTTTGCCGTGGGCGGCGGCAAAGTGGTGCGCGGGGTCTACGGCATCAACCTGGACGAGAGCATGGGCGGCAGCGAGTTCGAGTATCTCATCGCGGACAACTACGACCCCGCTGCCGAGGTGCCGGAGGGCTTTGCCACCCGCACCATCCCGGCCCACACCTGGGCGGTGTTCCCCTGCACCGGGCGCATGCCCCAGGCGCTGCAGGGGCTGAACCAGCAGATCTTCTCCCAGTGGCTGCCCACGAACCCCGACTACAAGATCGCCGCGGGCATCAACGTGGAGCTGTACAGCGACGCCAGCAAGTTTGAAAGCGGGACTCAGGACCAGGACTACTACTGCGAGGTCTGGCTCCCGGTGGAAAAGAAATAAAAGCATCCGGCTCCCGTGTTCGGCGGGGGCCGGATGTTTTTGCTTTTGGCCGAAGATTGACAGACCCGCGCCGGGGACGGTATGATAGAGAAACGAAAAAACACCGGCGGGGCCGCCCGGCCCTGGCCCGGATCCATTGGGAGGTCCACAGATGAAACGTATCCTTGCCCTGCTGTTTGCCCTTTGCCTTCTTGTACTGGCGGGCTGCGGGCAGCAAGCCGATGCCGTCTACCGACAGATCAGCCAGGAAGAGGCCAAAGAGATGATGGACGCCGGGGACGCGGTGGTGCTGGACGTGCGGGAACAAAGCGAATACGACGAGGGCCACATCCCCGGCGCGGTGCTGCTGCCGGTGGGCTCCATCGACGAGGACACCGCCGCCGCCGTCATTCCCGAAAAGAGCACCACGGTGCTGGTCTACTGCCGCAGCGGCAACCGAAGCAAGACCGCTGCCGCCGCGCTGGCGGAACTGGGCTACACCGATGTGTGCGAGTTTGGGGGCATCAACACCTGGCCCTATGAAATTGAGCAATAAGCAAAGGAGAGAACGAGCGTGGACCGAGAAGAATGTCTGCCCGGCAAAGCACCGCTGGAAAGTCCGGCCCGGGACGAAAAGACGGAGCGCGCCGCCTGTCGCAAAAAGCCGAAGGTGGCCTTCCTCTGCGTGCACAATTCCTGCCGCAGCCAGATGGCGGAGGCGCTGGGCAAAAAGCTGGCCGCGGACGTGTTCGAGAGCTTTTCCGCCGGCACCGAGCCTGGCGCGAGGATAAACCCCGACGCGGTGCGCCTGATGAAGCAGGTCCACGGCGTGGATATGGAGCTGACCCAGCACAACAAGCCCCTCTCGGAACTGCCCGCGGTGGACGTCGTGGTCACCATGGGCTGCGGGGTCAACTGCCCCTTCCTGCCCTGCACTCACCGGGAGGACTGGGGCCTGGATGACCCCACCGGCCGGGAGGACGGCGCATTTCTGGACGTGATGGCCCGCATCGAGGAAAAGGTGCTGGACCTCAGGCGCCGCATTTTGGCAGAGGAACTGAAATAAAGGAAAAGGCCGCACGAAAACCGTGCGGCCTTTTTTATCAGCGGCAGGCGCTCAGCCACGCAGAATTTTCTCCATGGGGCGGCCCTTGGCCAGTTCATCCACCAGTTTGTCCAGTCGGCGTATCTCCTGCATCAGCGGGTCTTCGATCTCCTCCACCTTCACGCCGCACACCTTGCCGGTGACAAGAGTGCGGGCGGGGTTCATGGCGGGAGCGCCCCGGAAAAAGTCGCCGTAACTGGTGCCGTCCTGCTCCATCCGGGCCAGGTCCCCGGGCGTATAGCCGGTGAGCCAGCCGGTCACCCGGTCCACTTCCTCCCGGGTGCGGCCCTTCTTCACGGCCTTGGCCACCAGCAGGGGATAGAGCGTTGCAAAGGGCATCTGTGTCACATCAGCGCGGGGCATGAAAACGCCTCCTTTTTAAAAATCAACATGATAGTCCTGGTCGATGAGGATGTACTCGGCGCCGTGCTCGCGGCAGGCCTCCAGCGCCAGGGCGTTGTCCCGAAGAAGACCCTTCAGGGTGCAGTCGTCGCTCGTTCGGCGCTCCGCGTCGCAGGCGTGGGCCAGAATGTCCCTGTAATGGGCGCGGATGTAGCCCTCGCTCATCACAAGGCAGCGGTATCGGATGTGGGCAAGGTACTTTTCGGAAAAGTCCTTCGCCCAGTCGAAGGGGATGTAGCACCCTTCCACAATGAGGTCCTGCCCGTTTTCGATGGCGGTCTTGACCATCTCCCGGGCCACCGGCCACAGAAGTTCGGTCAGCTCCCGGTCGCTGCTCAGAGGAGTCAGGCGGGTGCGGCCGCTGCGGATGAGGCCCATCTTCAAATGGTCGAGGGAAAGGCAGAAGCAGCCGTACCGCTTCACCAGCCGCTGGGCAAGGGCGGTCTTTCCCGTGTGGGATGCCCCCGCGATGAGAATGACCATGGCGCTGCCTCCTCCCGGCGCGTTTTGGCGGGGCGGCTGCGGCCGTCCGCAGCTTCATCATAGCACGGGCGGCGCCGTCTGGCAATCGGAACAAAATGAAAAAGCACACCGCGGGCAGTCCGGGGTGTGCTTTTTGACTTGGGGGCGCTCACGCGCCGCCCGCCAGATATTCCTCGGCCATGTGCACCGCCATGGCCCCGTCGGCCACCGCGGTGACCACCTGACGCAGAGGCTTTGTGCGCACGTCGCCCACGGCAAAAACGCCGGGCACGCTGGTTTTTGTGGTCTCGTCCGCCACGATGTAGCCGCTCCCGTCCAGTTCCAGCTGGCCCTCGGCCAGTTGGGTGGCGGGCTTGCGGCCCACGCTGACGAACAGCCCGTCGCAGGGCAGAAGGGCCTCTTCGCCGGTGCTCACGTCCCGCAGCTTCACGCCGGTGAGCTTGCCGTCGTGAAGCAGTTCGGTGACGGTGCTGTTCCAGCGGAATTCCACGTTTTCGGCCTCCATCAGCGGCTGGTGATAGACCTTCGTGGCCCGCAGGGTGTCCCGGCGATGGACCAAAATCACCTTTTCCGCGATGCGGCTCAGCAGAAGGGCGTCCTCCGCCGCGGAGTTGCCGCCGCCCACCACCACAACGGTCTTGCCCTTGTAGCGCATGCCGTCGCAGGCGGCGCAGTAGGCCACGCCCCGCCCGGTGAGGGCGGCCTCATTTTCCAGCCCCAGCTGCCGGGGGTCGGCCCCGGTGGCCAGCGCCACGGTGCGGGCGTAAAAATCGCCCTCGCTGGTGTGCAGCACCTTGGGGCTGGTGGTCAGGTCCGCCCGCTCCACCTGGGCGTACTCGGTCTTTGCGCCGAACCGCTGGGCCTGCTGCTGCATCTTTTCCCCCAGGGTGAAGCCGTCGATGCCCTCTTCGTAGCCGGGGTAGTTGTCGATGACGTCGGTCAAGGCCATCTGCCCGCCCGCCGAAAGCTTTTCCAGCACCAGCGTGTCCAGCCCGGCCCGGGCGGCATAGAGGGCGGCGGTGTAGCCGCCGGGGCCTCCGCCCACCACGATCATATCGTAAACATGGGTGTCGCTCATGTTCGGTGTCTCCTCACTGCTCCAGCGTCTCCCGGATGAACCGGTCGATGGCCGCCTTGGAATCGGGGGCGACGATGGAGCCCAGCGCCTTGCCGTCCCGGTAGAGCACCAGGGTGGGGATGACCTCCACCCCCGCGTCCTTCGCCAGCTGGCCGTCCTCGTCGATGTTCACCTTGGCCACCGTCAGCCGGTCAGAATACTCCCCGGCGATCTGGTCATAGGCAGGGCCGATGCGCCGGCAGTAGCCGCACCAGGGGGCCCAGAAGTCCACCAGAAGGGGCTTGTCCCCCGCTGCGCTCTGCTTGAATTGTTCTGCGTTTATGTTGATGGCTGCCATACCGGTCAGCTCCTTTCCTTTTGTTTAAGTTTAGTATACCCCCAAACGCGGCTTTTTTCTGTGATGACGTCACCCAAAGGCAAAACCGCCGCCCGGCACTGCTGTGCCGGGCGGCGGTCGGGTCTATTTTTGTGCGGGCAGCCACAGCTGGCAGCAGAAAGGCGGGCCGCTGAAAAACCGGGCTCTGCCGCCGTGGGCGGCGGCGATTTGAGCCACCAGCCGCAGGCCGGTGCCGTGGGCGGCCCCGCCGTCCGCCTCCAGGGCCTGGGCAGGCCGGGGCTGCGCCGCCTTTTCCGTGCCGCCCTCCACCCACAGGACGAGCCACCTGCCCTGGGTCCGCGCGCCCAGGCGGATGGGGCAACCGGGGTCGTTGTGGCGCACGCAGTTGGCGAGCAGGTTGTTCACCGCCCGGCGCAGCAGAAAGGGGTCAGCCGGAAGCTCCGGCAGCGGGGCCTCGGGCAGGCACATCTCCAGCTCGAACCCTTCCCCCATGCCGCCGTTGAGAAAATCCGCCGCCGTCTGCCGCAAAAACGCCGCGGGCTGGATGCGCTCCCTGCGCAGGGGCTGCATGGCGCAGTCCAGCCGCATGGTCAGGTTCAGGTCGTTCACTAGGTCCCGGATGACCTGGCTCTGGGCGCGGATGGCGCGGGCCCGGCGCTTGTGCTCCGGCGCAAGGTCCGGCGCGTTTTCCAGCTGGGCAGAATAGCCCATCACCACCGAGAGAGGGGTGCGGATGTCGTGGGAGACGCCGTTGATCCAGCCGGAGCGGGCGGCGTCCCGCACCTGCTGGTCCTGCCGGAACCAGCGCCGCGCCGCCAGCCAGACGAGCAGCAGCACGCTGCCCAGCGCCAGCAGGAAAAAGGCCAGGAACCAGACGGGCAGCATGCGCAGGTCCCGGGTATCCATGGTCACGTCGTGCTTCCAAACGCTGCCCTGGGGCGAGCCCACCACCAGCAGCCCGTCCTCCCGCACCCAGCAGCGCACCGGGTAGTCGTTCAGATACCACCGGGTGAAGGAGGCCACGTCGGTCACGGCGTATTCCGAAGGCACGTCCTCCGGCTTGCGGAAGGACCACACCTCGTGCCCCTGCTCATCCAGCAGCATGGCCCAGCAGCCCTCGTCCAGCAGTGCCTGCCCGGTGAAGGAATAGCCGGCCCCCTCCCTTGTCAGCGCGGCGGAGATCTTCTCGATGGGGGCGCTCCAGCCCTGCCCGTCGCTGACGATGTAGCACCCGAAGGCAAAGCAACCCAGCCCCATTACAAAAAGGATGAGCAGCACCGATGCCGTCACCAGCATGGCGCCTTTGAGCAGATTGCGCAGTTTCATGGCCGTTCCTCCCGCCGCAGCCGGTAGCCCAGCCCCCGCACCGTGAGCAGGTATTGGGGATGGGAGGGGGCGGCCTCCACCTTTTCACGCAGGCGACGGATGTGCACCATCAGCGTGTTCTCATAGCCCACCAGCGGCCCGTCCCACAAAGCGGCGCACAGCGCGTCGATGGTGACGATGCTGCCCCGGGCGTCCCACAGCTTTTTCAGCAGGGCGAACTCCTTGGCGGTGAGGGCCGTCTCGGCCCCCGCCCGGCGCACGGTGCCCTTGCCCCAGTCTATTTCGGTGTCTCCCAGCCGGGCTGCGGCGGCCTCTTCCCGATAGACCCGGCGCAGCACCGCCCGCAGGCGCAGCAGCAGCTCCTGGGGCAGGAAGGGCTTGGTGATGTAGTCGTCCGCCCCGAGGCCCAGCCCCCGCAGGCGTGCCTCGTCCTCGTCCCGGGCCGAGAAAAACAGTACCGGCACGTCCCTTTTGCGGCGCAGCTGCCCCAGAAGGGAAAACCCGTCCCCGTCCGGCAGCATCACGTCCAGCAGCACCGCGTCCGGGGCCGCCGCGCTGAACCGTTCCAGCGCGGCGGCGCAGTTCAGCGCCGCGTCGGTCTGGTAGCCCGCCTGGGTCAGGATCTCTTTCACCATGCTCTGCAGGGCGGGTTCGTCGTCCACGATGAGAATGCGATAGGCCATCTCTGCGGCCTCCTTTTTTCTGACTGCCTTTATTATAGGTAAAAGCCGGACCGCCGTCCAGCACAAGCGCTGCGATTTCAGGTAAACGTAAGGCAGCCTTCATGGGCCCGTAAGGCAGAGCCGCTATGATGAAAAGCACAAGGAGGTCTTGCTATGAACATCATCGAAACCCGCGATCTGTGCAAGCGCTATGGCGGCGCTTTGCGTGTGGCCCATCTGGACCTGGATGTGCCCGAGGGCAGCGTCTACGGCTTTCTCGGCCCAAACGGGGCGGGGAAGTCCACCACGCTGAAAATGATTTTGGGCCTTGTGCGCCCCACGGCGGGCAGCATCCGGGTGCTGGGCAAAAGCGTGAACGGCGCCGACCGACTGGCGGTGCTGCGGCAGGTGGGCAGCCTCATCGAAAGCCCCAGCTACTACGGCCACCTCACCGGCGAGGAAAACCTGCGCATCGTCCAGACCCTGCGGAACGTGCCTGAAAAGAACATCCGGGAGGTGCTTCAGATCGTTCGGCTGGACGGTCAGCGGGGCAAAAAGACGGCCCACTACTCCCTGGGCATGAAGCAGCGGCTGGGGCTGGCGCAGGCGCTGCTGGGCTATCCGAAGCTGCTCATTCTGGACGAGCCCACCAACGGCCTGGACCCGGCGGGCATCCAGGAGATGCGCGAGCTCATCCGCAGCCTGCCCCGGCGGTTCGGCATGACGGTGGTGGTGTCCAGCCATCTGCTCAGCGAGATCGACCAGATGGCTGACCATGTGGCCATCATCCGGGAGGGCGAGCTGGTGTTTCAGGACACATTGGAGGCCCTTCACGCCCACAGCCGCCATCATCTGGCCCTGCGCACCGCCAACAACGGGCTGGCCTGCGGCCTGCTGACCGAGCGCGCTGTACCCTGCCACGAAGAGGAGGGCTGGCTCATCCTGCCCCTGCTGGACGATGAGACCGCCGCCCGGCTCACCCGTTTCCTGGCGGAGAACCGGCTGGGCGTGGTGCGGCTGGAAGAGCGGCAAAAGAGCCTGGAGGACATCTTTTTGGAATTGACGGGAAAGGCGGCGAGCCTGTGAAACTGCTGCGACTGGAATTTTTCAAATGCCGCCGCCGGAAGATCGTTCTGGTGTGCGCCGCCGTGCTGGCGGTGGAATTTCTTTGGATGGGCGTCTTTCTTGCCCGGGAGAGCCCGGAAGAGCTGCGCTGGGGCTGGATGCTCCTGCTCTATAACCTTGCCATGGTGGACGCCATCGTGCTGCCGCTGAGCGTGGCCACCCTGGCCAGCCGCAGCTGCGAGCTGGAGCACAAGGGCGGCGCCTTCAAGCTGCTGGAGACCATGGCCTCTCCCGGCGGGCTCTACGCCGCAAAACTGGGCTGGGGCGCGCTGGTGCTGGCGGCGCTGCTGACGGTGCGCTCCGGGCTGTTCATCGCGCTGGGGGCGGCCATGGGCTTTCCCGGCGGGGTGCCCTGGGGGCAGTTCGCGCTGTTCACCCTGCTCTCCTGGGCGGTGTCCATGATGGTGTACGCTTTGCAGCAGGGGCTCTCGCTGCGGTTCGCGAACCAGGCCGCCGCGCTGGTGTGCGGCATTTCCGGCAGCTTTTTGGGCATCCTGTCGATGCTGTTCCCGCCGGCGCTCATCCGCTGTGTGCCCTGGGGTTACTACGGGCTGCTGGCGCTGGTGGGCATGAACTGGGACGAAGCCACCCGCATCACCAGCTTTTACTGGCGCCGGCCCCTGCCCACGGACCTGGCTCTGCTGACGGTGTGGGCGGCGGTGTTCCTGCTGGCGGGGCGCGCCCTGTTCGTGAAAAAGGAGGTGTGAAGGATGCTGCTTCGCTGTTTGAAGGCGGAACTGCAAAAGTGCCGCCGCTCGCCGGTGTGGCTGGCGTTTGTGCTGCTGCCGGTCTTTCCGGCTGTGCTGGGCACCGGGAATTTCCTTGCGAACCAGGCCGTGCTGGACAACGGGTGGTACAGCTTGTGGAGCCAGCACACCCTTTTTTCCTCCACCTTCTTTCTGCCCGCGCTGCTGGGGGTGTTCTGCGCATGGCAGTGGCGGCTGGAACACACCGGCCGCAACTGGAACACCTTTCTCACCGCGCCGGTGCCGGTGCGTGACCTCTACGCCGCAAAGCTGATCCTGGCCGCCGGTATGTCCCTGCTGGCCCAGGGGTGCATCGGCGGGCTGTTCCTCCTCTGCGGAAAGCTGGCCGGGGTGGCCGGCCCGGTGCCGCCCCAATTGCCCGGCTGGCTGCTGTTCGGCGCGCTGGGCGGGGTGTCGGTGTGCGCGGTGCAGCTGTTTTTCAGCCTGGTCATCCGGGCCTTCGCGCCGCCGGTGGCCTTTGGCTTGGCGGGGGGCATCCTGGGCCTGATGCTCACCGCCCAGGGCTTC
The DNA here is from genome assembly GCA_004558145.1 of Oscillospiraceae bacterium. Lineage (GTDB taxonomy): Bacteria > Bacillota > Clostridia > Oscillospirales > Ruminococcaceae > Allofournierella_A > Allofournierella_A excrementavium. The sequence continues at coordinate 132,276 of SFDQ01000004.1, read as the reverse complement.
GGATACGCCTTCCCGTACTCCCTGCTCTGCCTCGGCATGCGGGCGAACAACCCGCAGATGGAACTGGATCTCGGGCCCTTCGCCCTCTCGGCCCTTGCCTACACCGCGGCCTTTGCGCTGCTGACGCTGGCCTTCCTCCGCCGGCGGGACGCGGCGGAGGAATAAAAAAGCAGGACCCTCAAAAAGAGGGTCCTGTTCTGTTTTTGCAAAGCGCTCACCGGGCGCTCTGGTCATACTGGGCAAAGGCGCGTTCCAGCGCCTCGGTCCCGGCGGGGAACACCAGGGCGAAGGCCTCCCGGGCGGCGGGGGCAAGGGGGGCGAAGACCTCGTCCATGCCCGCCCAGCGGGGCACCGTCAGGGTCACCTCCGCCACTTCCTTTGCCGCCTTGCCGACGATCTGCTCGTCCTTCATGCGCATCATGCCCATCAGCATGGTGCCGTAGTTGCCCTGGACGCAGGTGGTCAGATACAGCCGCACCGCGTGCATCAGCTCGCTGTGCAGCAGCGGCTGCACAAGGCCCGCGTCGCCCTCCGGCTGCAAAAGACCGGTCATCTTTTCCAGCTCCTTGCGGGCGGCGCGCATCTGACGGGGGGCAAGCCCCACCTTGCGCCAGTGGTCCAGCGACAGCCACAGGGCGATGTAGCGGTCCGCCAGCGGGGCGTTTTTTCGGGGCTGCACATAGCGCAGCTCCCACAGCCTGCGGCGGACCTCGTTTTCCGCCGCGTCGCCTTCGCCCGCGGCCATGGCCTCGTCCAGCAGCCTGCGCCGCCTTTCCGGGTCAAACTCTTCATAATACCGCTCGGGCCAGGAAGTTTGGGGATGTGCCATGATGGAGCCTCCTTTGCGCGCAGGCGCTGATTTGCTATAAGTATCCCACGCGGCGGGCCGGATGTCAACGGCGCGTCAAAGCCCCAGCACCCGAAAAACGCCCCGCACCGCCAGCCGGTACACGCACCAGAGCGCCGCGGCCACCGCCGCCGCCAGCCCAAGGCAGCTGCCAAGGCCCGCCAGCTCCCCGACGGTGAAACTGCCGTCGTTGAAAAACATGATCATGCCGTAAAAGGCGTACATGAGGCCGATGCCCGCGGCGGTGGGCACGGTGAACACCCGACGCACCTGGCTGCGGGCCGAGCGGCGCATCCAGTCCGCCGACGCTCCCAGCCGGCGCAGGTCGCCGTAGACCCGGCGATTTTCCAGCGCGATGGTGAGGCTGCGCACGAAACCGATGACCGCCGCCGCCGCAAAGCACACGGTGCTGATGAAAAGGAACAGCATCAGAAACACCGCCAGCGTGCGCACAAAGTCCGCCTTGTCCAGCGCCCGGAACTGGGGCATGTACTGCCAGAACAGGCGGAACTCGGAGCTGTCCCGCAGGGCGTAGTCGATGGCACTCTCGCCGTTTGCCAAAAGGGTCTCCCGGTCCAGGAAATAGGAACCCTCTTCCTCGATATAGCGCTGACGCACCACCGGGTCCCAGCCGCTGTGCAGAGCCACCTCCGGGCCGGAGCGGTCCACGATCTCGTTGAAGAGCGCCTTGGCAAAGGCATATTCATCGCCGCCCTCCGCCGCGTCAAAAAAGACCATCTGCTCCCGCCAGTCGCCGGGCAGGCCGGCGGTCATCACGGCCCAGTCGCCGTCGTCCAGCACGAAATACCCGAACAGCATGTCGCTGCGCAGCGGTGCGGCGGCGCTGACGTGCAGGCGCTGGCCGGTGACGGTGTTGGTCACAAGGCTGATGCCGGGGGAGAACCTGCCCTGGCTGCTGCCAGAAGCGTCCAACACCGCCGCGGCCTGCCCCGGCGCGATGTCCACGCTCTCGCCGGTGAGGGCGTTCCAGCCGCTCTCGGACAAAAACAGCTCCGAGGAATTCAGCTCGCTGTACACGGCCTCCCAGGTGGTGCCCAGCGGGCCCTCGGTCTCCACGTCGTGTTCGCCGTCCACCCCAAGGCGCGCCATGGGCGCCTCGGCCCAATGGGTTACCTCCACGCCGTACTCTTCGGCCAGCGCCAGCACCTCGTCCTTCTGGGGCATGTCCTGGTCGGCCCGGTAGTGAAAGGCAAAGTCCACCGGGCGGGCGTCGTAGCTGAGCATGGAGCCGGTGCCCAGCATGGGCGCATAAAAGCCCGCAAAGCACGCCCCGCCGATGAGCACCGTCATCACCAGCATGTTGCGCACCGTCTGGCGGCCCTCAAAGCGCATCATGGACACCGAGAGAATGTCCCGGTGCCAGGCGGCTCTGCAGCCCCAGCCGTTGGCCACCGTGTGCAGCAGCATCATATACAGCCCCGCCAGCGCGGGCAGATAGAACGGCGCGGTGAAAATGGCGGGGGCATACCAGTGCAGCCACCGCACGCAGATGGTGGGCACAAGATAGCCGCACAGGCAGCCCGCCGCCGTCAGCAGGATGCCCAGCCAGCCGTAGAAGCGGGGCACCGCCCGCACCGGCTCGGCGGTGTGGCTCTGGCGTACCACCTCCATGATGCTGGCCCTGCGCACCGAGCGCCGGCCCATCCACAGCAGCATGAGCACCGTGTAGGCGGCAAAGGCCAGCGGCCAGGCCAGCGCGCCGAAGTCAAAGCGCAGGGGCATCTCGCCGCTGTCCACCACAAAGGCGCGGAACAGCTGCCACAGCCCGAAGGCCAGCGGCACGCCCAGCACGGCCCCCGCCCCGCAGGCGGTCAGCCCCAGCACACACACCTCCGGCAGCAGCAGCGCCTGCACCTGCCCCCGGCTGGCCCCCAGCGCCAGAAACACCCCCGTCTCCCGGGAGCGCTGGCGGAAAAACAGCCCGGCGGCGTAGGCGGTGAACACCCCGCATCCCAGCACCGCCAGCGCAAAGACCATGATGACCTGCTTGCGGCTGTCGCCCCCTTCGGGCAGCACCTGGAGGATGGTGGGCGCGCGCATCATCAGGGCGTAGGCGGTGATGAGCAGCGTGGAGAAAAAGCAGCACCCGGCCAAAAGGGCGTAACGGCTGCGGCCGCGGCTGCGCAACCGGGCCCACACGGAAGTAAAGCTGTTCACGCCCGCTCACTCCTTTCCCATTTCCCGGATGGCGTCCAGCAGCAGGTCCTGAAACGCGCTGCGCTCCATGCCGCCCTTTTCCAGCGTGCGGCGCACCCGGCCGTCCTGCAAAATGACCACCCGGTCGCAGTGAGAGGCGGCGTAGGAGTCGTGGGTCACCATGAAGATGGTGGCCCCCAGCGCCTGCCGGGCCTGCTCAAAGGTGCGGATGACCGCCCGGGCGGATTTGGAGTCCAGGTTGCCGGTGGGCTCGTCCGCCAGCACCAGCAGCGGATGGTTGATGAGCGCCCGGGCCACCGCCGTGCGCTGCTTTTCGCCGCCGGAGATCTCGGCAGGGTATTTGTCCCGAATGCCGCCGATGCCGAACACATCGCACAATTGGTCCGCCCGGGCCTCGGCGGTGCTGTTGATGTGCCCGCTCAAAATAGCCGGCAGCAGGATGTTCTCCCGCACCGAGAGGCCGTCCAGCAAAAGAAAATCCTGAAAGACGAAGCCCAGTTTCTGGTTGCGCACCCCGGCCAGTTCGTCCTCCTTCAGCCGGGCCAGCTCCACCCCGTCCAACAGGATGCTGCCGGAGTCGGCGGGGGTGTAGCAGGAGATGCAGTTGAGCAGGGTGGTCTTGCCGGAGCCGGAGGGCCCCATCACCGCCACAAACTCGCCTTTTTCCACCGTCAGGCTCACCCCGCTCAGCACATCGTAGGTGGAGCCGCCCACCCGGTAGGATTTGTAAAGGTCTTTCACCGTGAGCATGTCGCGTTCCTTCCTTTCCGGGGCCGGAAAAACGCCCGGCCCTCTGCTTTGAGGGTAACGCCGGCGGCCCGGCGGCGCAAACGGGGCGGTCAAGTTCGGGGCGGGAGAGGCCAGCTTTTGCGCGGCGAGGGCGGAGCATGTAAAAATTGGCGGCTCTGCCGTCAAGTTTGGTTTGGCGCTTCAGGCCCCGCCGTGGTACAATACCCGCAGAAACCCGGAAAGGAGGGGAGCGCCGTGCTTCGCATTGGCATCTGTGACGACGTGTACGACGCCCGGCTGGTGCTGCGGGCCGCGCTGGAGCGCGCGGCGGAAAAGCGCCGCATCACCGCCGCGTTCTTTGAATTTTCCGCCGGGGAGAACCTGCTGCGCTGGCTGGAAGGCCACGCGGGGGAGCTAGACCTGGTGTTCCTGGACCTGGAGATGGGCGAGGTGGACGGCATCGAGACCGCCCGGCGGCTGCGGGCGGCGGACGAGGGGCTGCAGATCGTGTTCGTCACCGGCCACGCCGACCGGGTGTTCGACGGCTACGGCGTGGGGGCGCTGGGCTATCTGCTCAAGCCCCCGGCCCCCGAGGCGCTGGAAGAGATGCTGGACCGGGCCGGGGCGGCGCTGTGCCGCGCGCTGGAGCGGGCCTATGTCTGCCGCAGCGGCGAGGTGTATTACCGCATCCCCCTGCAAAAGATACTCTACTTTTCCTCCGACCGGCGGCAGGTGACCTGCGTGACGGCGGACCGTTCGTATACCTTTTACGGCAAGCTGGACGACGTGGCCGCCCAGCTGGGGCCGGATTTTGTGCGGGTGCATCAGCGGTATCTGGTGCGTGCGGCGGCGGTGGAGCGGCTGGAGGGCGCGGAGGTGTATCTCACCGGCGGCGCTTCGCTGCCAGTGAGCCGCTCCTGCCGGCAGGGGGCGCTGCTGGCCATGGCCCGGGCGGAACTGGGGGACTGACGCGATGGATGAACTGCTTCTGATTTTTCTGAGTCTTGTCTGCTCCGTCTGCATCGGCGCGCCCGCCTTTCTGCTCTGCCGCCCCTTTGCCGATTTGCGGGGCCGCCGGTGGCAGAAAGCGCTGATGCTGGTGGGCCTGGGCTACATGGGCAGCCTGCCCATCTGGGTGGGGGACCCGAACCTGCTCTACGCGCTGCCGGTGTTTCTGGCGGCGTTTTTGCTCTGCACCCGGGGCGACCTTGCGGGGCGGCTGGCGGTGGGGGTCATCCTCTTCTGCCTCATCATGTCGCTGAGCGCCCTCATCGACAACTATGCGGCGGAGGTGCTCTGGGGCGGTTTCACCAGCGACGTGTTCTCCCTCATGCTGCGCGCCGCGGCGCTGACCGGGGTGTGGCTCGTGCTGAAAAAGCGCCTGCCGGAGCAGCCGGTGAGCCTTTCGCCCCGGCTGTGGCGGCTGGTGCTGGGCCTTGCAGCCATGCCTCTGTGCTCGCTGGCGGCGGTGGTGCTGCTCACCGGCGGAGCGGAACCCTCGCCTCAGGTGGACACCCTCGCCTTGAAAATGGGCCTCGCGGTGCTGCCAGTGGCGCTGGTCACCTCGGTGCTGCTGCTCTTTGCCATCCTCGTGTTGGCCGAGCACGAAACGCTGGAACAGGCCCGGCGGCTGGCCTCTCTGCGGGAGGCCTATTATCAGGCCCTCCGCGCCCGGGAAAGCCAGGTGCGCCAGCTGCGCCACGATCTGCGCAACCATCTCTCGGTGCTGGGCGGGCTGATGGAGCAAAAGCGCTGGGCGGAGGCCTGCGCCTATCTGGACGAGCTGGGCCGCCAGGAGGGGCTGCGGGGCCCCGTGCGCTTTTGCGAGAACGAGGCGGCCAACGTGGTGCTGGCGGTGAAGGCGGCGGAGCTGGAGCAGGCGGGCGTGCGGGCGGATTTCAAGGCCCAGCTGCCCTCCTCGCTGCCCCTGTCGGACACCGACCTCTGCGCCCTTCTGGGCAACGCGCTGGACAACGCCCGGGAGGGCGCGGCCCGCTGCCCCGACCCCTGGGTGCGCCTGCGCTGCCGGCAGGATAAGGGCCTGTTCATGCTGCGGGTGGAAAACCCCGTTTCCGGCCCGGTGGACCCGGACCTTGCCACCACCAAGGCGGACCGCGCCGCCCACGGCTTCGGCATCCCCGGCATGCGGGAGATCGCCCAGCGGTGCGGCGGAACATTGCAGGCCGGGGCCGACCAAGGGCGCTTCTGCCTGCTGGTCAGTCTGCCCTCCGTGCAAAGCTGAACCGCCCGTCCCCCGCGCTCTTTGGAGGGCTGCGCCCGGCCTCTGCCCGTTTGCGCTGGGCCGCCCTCCCGCATTTTTCCTTGACAAAGGGGAGGAGAGTGTGGTATCCTGTACCGTGGTTAGCTAAGGCTAACCGAATTTTTGGATTTTGAGTTAGCTAAAACTAACATTTGCGCCCGAAGGCGCGGGGGGAGAGAAACGATGATCAACACACGGCTGATCGGCATGGTCAGCGAGAGCAAAAAGTACATCGCGGCGGGGGTGGCGTTCCAGTGGGTGTCGCTGGCGGCGAACATCCTGCTCACCGGCGCGGTCTGCCGCCTGCTGGCGGCGCTGTGGGCGGGCACAGCCGACCCGGCCGGCCTGCTCCGGCTGGGTGCGCTGGCCGCCGCCGCGCTGGCAGTGCGCTTCGGCTGCACCCTGGCCTCGGCGGGCATGAGCTGGCGGTCCAGCCGGGCGGTGAAGGCAAAACTGCGCCGCCTTATCTATGAAAAGTTGCTGCGGCTGGGCGCGGCGGGCCGGCAGCAGGTGCGCACCAGCGAGGCCGTGCAGGTGGCGGTGGAAGGGGTGGACCAGCTGGAGGTCTACTTCGGCCAGTACCTGCCCCAGTTCTTCTACGCCATGCTGGCGCCGCTCACCCTGTTCGCGGTGCTGGCCCCGGTGGATGTGATGAGCGCCGTGGTGCTGCTGGTGTGCGTGCCGCTCATCCCGGTGTCCATCGCGGCGGTGCAGACCTGGGCCAAAAAGCTGCTGGGCCGCTACTGGGGGCAGTACACCGCCCTGGGCGACACCTTTCTGGAAAACCTGCAGGGCCTGACCACCCTGAAAATTTACGGCGCGGACGGGCAGAAGCACGCCGAGATGAACCGGCAGGCCGAGCAGTTCCGCCGCATCACCATGAAGGTGCTCACCATGCAGCTGAACTCCATCACCATCATGGACCTCATCGCCTACGGCGGCGCGGCGGCGGGCATGGCCCTGGCGGTGAGCCGTTTTGCCGCCGGCCGGGTGGACCTGGCGGGGGCGCTGTTCATCATTCTGCTGGCGGCGGAGTTCTTTCTGCCCATGCGCCTTTTGGGCAGCTTCTTCCACGTGGCCATGAACGGCATGGCCGCGGCGGAGCGCATCTTCCGCCTGCTGGACCTGCCCGAAGCGCCCGCGGCGGGCGGGCAGGTGCCCGAAGAGGGCGGCGCCGCTCTGCGCAACGCGGCCTTTGCCTATGAGGCGGACCGCCCGGTGCTGCGGGGCGTGACCATGGAATTCCCGGCGGGCAGCTTCACCGCCGTGGTGGGCGAGTCCGGCTGCGGCAAGTCCACCGTGGCCTCGCTGCTCACCGGCCGCCGCCGCCCGCAGGGTGGCAGCGTCACGGTGGGCGGGCGGCCCCTGGAAGACATCAGCGAGGCGGCCCTGGCCCGGCACATCACCTATATCTCCCACAACAGCTACCTGTTCAAGGGCACCGTGGCGGAGAACCTGCGCATGGCCCGGCCGGACGCGCCGGACGAGGCTCTCTGGCGGGTGCTGGAGCAGATGAACCTTGCGGACTTTGTGCGCGGGGAAGGGGGCCTGGACGCCCCGGTGGCGGAGAAGGGCTCGAACCTCTCCGGCGGCCAGTGTCAGCGGCTTGCCCTGGCCCGGGCCCTTTTGCACGACAGCCCCGTTTACATCTTCGACGAGGCCACCTCCAACATCGACGTGGAAAGCGAGAACGACATCATGGCCCGCATCACCGAGCTGGCAAAGACCAAAACGGTCATCCTCATCTCCCACCGGCTGGCCAACGTGGCCGGAGCGGACAAGCTCTATGTGTTGGAGAACGGCCGGGTGGCGGAAGAGGGCGGCCACGCCGAACTGCTGGCCCGGGGCGGGGCCTACGCCCGGCTGTGGAACGCCCAGCAGGAACTGGAACAGTATAAAAGGGGGGACGCGGTATGAAAAAGGAACGAAGCGGATTTGCCGTGATGGCCCGGCTCATCGGGCTGGTGAAGCCTCTGACGGGCTACATGGTGCTGGCTGTCCTGATGGGGCTGGCGGGGCACCTGTGCGCCTCCTTCATCACCATCTTCGGAGTGTTTGGCCTGCTGCGGGTGCTGGGCCTGGGCGGCCCGCTGCCCCTGCCCGCCCTCTTCGCCGCCGCGGCGGTCATGGCTCTGGCACGGGGGCTGCTGCGCTACGGCGAGCAGGCCTGCAACCACTTCATCGCCTTCAAGCTGCTGGCCCTTCTGCGGGATAAGGTGTTTGCCGCCCTGCGGCGGCTGGCCCCCGCCAAGCTGGAAGGGCGGGACAAGGGTGACCTGATTTCGGTCATCACCAGCGACATCGAGCTGCTGGAGGTGTTCTATGCCCACACCATCTCGCCCGCCGCCATCGCGCTGCTCTTCTCGGCGGGCATGACGGTGTTCATCGGCGCGGCGCACCCGCTGCTGGGGGCCATCGCCCTGGCCGCCTATCTCACGGTGGGGGTGCTGGTGCCGCTGGCCACCAGCAAGGCCGCCGGCGGGGCGGGCATGGAGTTCCGCCGCCGCGCGGGGGAACTGTCCGCCTTCGTGCTGGACAGCCTGCGGGGCCTGCCGGAGATCCTGCAGTACGGCGCGGGCGGCCGCCGCCTTGCGGAGATGGAGCGCCGCACCGCCGAGCTGGCGGAGCACGAAGGGCGCATGAAGCGCACGGCGGCCTTCAACGCCGCCGTCACCAACACCCTCATCCTGGTGTTCGACCTGGCGATGCTCTTCGCGGCGGCGGCGCTGTGCATGTCCGGCCGGCTGGAGTTTGCCGGCGCGGCGGTGGCCACCGTGGCGCTGATGAGCTCCTTCGGCCCGGTGGTGGCCCTGGCCAACCTGGGCGCCGGGCTGCAGAACACCTTTGCCGCCGGCAACCGGGTGCTGGACATCCTGGAAGAGACCCCCGTCACGGCGGAGGTGGAAGGCTGCCCCGCCACCGGTTTTTCCGGCGCGAAGGTGGAAAACGTGACCTTCTCCTACGGCGACGAGCTCATTCTGGACGACCTCTCCCTGGACATCCCTCAGCACAGCGTCATCGGCGTCGTGGGCCGAAGCGGCAGCGGCAAATCCACCCTGCTCAAGCTGCTCATGCGCTTCTGGCAGGTGCGTCAGGGCCAGGTGGAAATTTCCGGCCGGCCCATCGACGGGGTGAACACCGCCGACCTGCGGGCCATGGAGGCCTATGTCACCCAAGAGACCCACCTCTTCCGGGATTCCATCCGGGCAAACCTGCGGCTTGCAAAGCCCGGCGCCACCGACGCGGAAATCGAGGCCGCCTGCAAGAAGGCCGCGGTGCACGACTTCATCCAAAGCCTGCCCCAGGGCTACGACACCCCGGTGGGCGAGCTGGGCGAGACCCTCTCCGGCGGCGAGCGCCAGCGGCTGGGCCTTGCCCGGGCCTTCCTTCACGACGCGCCCTTCCTGCTGCTGGATGAGCCCACCAGCAATCTGGACAGCCTGAACGAGGCGGTCATCCTGCGCTCGCTGGGGCAGGAGAGCGCCGGCCGCACGGTGGTGCTGGTGAGCCACCGGCGCAGCACCCTGCGCATCGCCGACCGGGTGGTGAGCGTGGAGCGGGGGCGGCTGAGCTGATGGACCTGCAAAGCAAACGCCGGCGGGAAAAGCAGGTGGTGGAGGCCATGATACGCCTCTACTGCCGCAAAAAGCACGGCGGCCGAAAGGAGCTCTGCCCCGAGTGCGCGGCCCTTCTGGACTATGCCTGCCAGCGCAGCGACCGCTGCCCCTTCATGGAGACCAAGACCTTCTGCTCCAACTGCAAGGTCCACTGCTACCGCCCCGAAATGCGCCGGAAAATACGGGAAGTGATGCGGTTTTCCGGCCCGCGGATGCTGCTGGTCCACCCGGTGCTGGCGGTGCGGCATCTCATCGAGAGCCGCCGGGAGAAAAAACGACAGGAGAGTGTTTGATGAAACTGAAAAAAGCGATGTATCTCACCCTGGGCTTTTTGGGCCTGGCACTGGGCGCCGTGGGCGCGGTGCTGCCCCTGCTGCCCGCCTTCCCCTTCCTTTTGCTGGCGGCCTTCGGCTTTGGCAAAAGCAGCGAAAAGCTGAACACCTGGTTCAAAAACACCCGCCTTTACCGCGAGAATCTGGCGGACTATGTGGCGGGCAAAGGCATGACCCGCAGGACCAAGATACGCATCATGGTCACCGTGACCCTGCTCATGGCGGTGGGCTTTGCCATGATGCACGCCGTGCTCGTCGGGCGCATCATCCTGGGGGCGGTGTGGGTGTTCCACATCCTCTATTTCACCTTCGGGGTGCGCACCATCCCCGCCGAGTGATTTTGGGGCCGGGATTGATTTCGGGCGGCGGTGTGCTACAATAGGGGGCAGAAAAACCAACGACGGAAAAGGAGCGATGCCCCCATGCCCATTCTGAAACTGAAGCCCGCCTGCAAGGACTATCTTTGGGGCGGCAGCAAGCTGCGGGAGGAGTACAACATCTCCTCTGATTTGAATCCGCTGGCGGAGGCCTGGGTGCTCTCCTGCCACCCGGACGGCCCCAGCGTGGTGGAAAACGGCCCCGACGCAGGCCTGACCCTGCCCCAGTACATTGAAAAGCACGGCAGGGAAGTGCTGGGCAAAAACTGCGCCCGGTTCGAGGATTTCCCCATCCTCACCAAGTTCATCGACGCGAAGGGCGATCTGTCCATCCAGGTGCACCCGGATAACGCCTACGCCCTGGAGCACGAGGGCCAGTACGGCAAGACCGAGATGTGGTACGTGCTGGAGGCGGAGCCGGACGCCTTCCTTTATTATGGCTTCAAGTACCCCATCACCAAAGAGGAATACAAAGAGCGCATCGAGAACAACACCCTCACCGAGGTGCTGAACGCCGCCCCGGTGAAAAAGGGCGACGTGTTCTTCATCCCGGCGGGCACGCTGCACGCCATCTGCAAGGGCATCGTCATCGCGGAAATTCAGCAGAACTCCAATGTCACCTACCGGGTCTACGACTACGGCCGCCTGGGCGCGGACGGCAAGCCCCGTCAGCTGCATGTGGCCCAGGCGCTGGAGGTGACCCGGTGCGTGCCGCCCCAGCCCCAGGACTTCGGCGGGCATCTGGCCGCCTGCCAGTACTTTGTGGCGGACGCGGTGCGGGGCAGCGCCGAGGGCGTTTGCGATGAGGATTCCTTCACCAGCCTGCTCATCACCGACGGGGAAGGCGTTCTTTCCTGCGGCGGCGAGGAGATGGCCGTTCGCAAGGGCGACAGCCTTTTTTTGCCCGCCGGCAGCGGCGAGTGGACCCTCGCCGGCACGGCTTCGGCACTGGTGTGCCGTGTGCCCGGCGCACAGATCTGAATATTCTCCCAAAGCCTCTGCGCATCCGCGCAGAGGCTTTTCAAATTTTTGCAAAAGATTTCACAAATAAACGGGATGTTGCACAAAAGATTTTTAACACTCTTGTATCTTGATACAAACTTGGCGACAATGCGTTGACGTTGCACACGGTTATTGTATAATTAGTATCAAGGAATTTGTAAGGTCACTGGATAAACTGTTCGAGTTGCCTGTTTTTGACGCCCTGAAAGGGCAAAAACGGCCCAAAAGATGGATGCAGCGGGCGCAAAGCCCCATTCGGAAAGGAGAATATATACATGAAACAACTGAAGGCTGGCGTAGTGGGCGTCGGGTTCATCGGCGCGGTGCACATCGAGCAGCTGCGGCGTCTGGGCAACGTGGAAGTGGTGGCCCTGGCGGACGAAGCCGGCGCGCAGGAAAAGGCCGACGCGCTGTATGTTCCCCATGCGTACACCAACTACAAGGATATGATCGACAACGAGCAGCTGGACTGCGTTCATATCTGCACCCCCAACAGCACCCATTACGAAATCGCCATGTACGCCATGGAGCGGGGCGTGAACGTGGTGTGCGAAAAGCCCATGACCTGCACCGTGGAAGAGGCCGAAAAACTGCGGGCCTACGCCAAGGAAAAGGGCCTTGTGAACGCCATGAACTTCAACTGCCGCTTCTACCCCATGGCCTATCAGATGCGCCAGATGGTGCGCAGCGGCGAGGTGGGCGACATCTACACCGTCCACGGCGGCTACCTGCAGGACTGGCTGTTCCTGGACACCGACTACAGCTGGCGCCTGGAGCCCGAGTTCACCGGCGCCTCCCGCGCCTTCGCGGACATCGGCTCCCACTGGATCGACCTGGTGGAGTACATCACCGGCCTGCGGGCGGTGGAGGTCCTGGCGGACTTCGCCATCTTCCACAAGACCCGCAAAAAGCCCACCAAGGAGATCGCCACCTACTCCGGCATGGCCCTGCGCCCCGAAGATTATGAAGAGGTGCCCATCACAACCGAGGACTATGCCACCGTTCTGTTCCACATGGAGAACGGCGCCTGCGTCTCCTGCAACATCAGCCAGGTGTTCGCCGGCCGCAAGAATCAGATGATCGTGTCGGTGGCGGGCTCCCGCTGCGCCCTGCACTGGGATTCCGAGAACTCCAACGCCCTGTGGATCGGACGCCGCGAGCGGGACAACGGCGAGCTGGTGAAGGACCCCTCCATCCTGGACGACGGCACCAAGGGCGTCATCAGCTATCCGGGCGGCCATGTGGAAGGCTTCCCCGACACCTTCAAGCAGAACTTCAAGAAGATCTACGCCGCCATCGCCGGCGGCAAGCCCGAAGACTACGCCACCTTTGACGACGGCCTGCGCGAGATGGTCCTGTGCGAGAAGATCGTGGAGAGCGCCCGCGAACGCCGCTGGGTGAGCCTGGCCTGAGGTCCGAAGCGTTTGGAACACGCCCCGTGCGCGGCCTGCGGGCGGCCGGGGCAGAAAACGCGCGCCGCATGCTGCGCGCCATTGAAGGAGGAACACTCATATGATGAAGCTTGGCGTTGTTTCTGCGATCCTGCCCACCCTGACCTTCGAGGAACTGATCGACTATGCCGCGAGCGTGGGGTTTGAGTGCGTGGAGGTCTGCTGCTGGCCCAAGGGCAAGGCTGCCCGGCGCTATGCGGGCGTGACCCACATCGACCTGGAGACCCTCACCGAGGAGAAGATGAAGTACTACACCGACTACGCTGCCTCCAAGGGCGTGGCCATCAGCTCCCTGGCTTACTACCCCAACCCCCTGGACGGCAACGAGGAAGCCGCTCAGGTGGCCATCGACTACATCATGAAGCTCATCGACGCTTCCGCCGCCATGGGCGTGAACATGGTCACCACCTTCATCGGCAAGGACAAGACCAAGTCGGTGGAAGAGAACCTGGAGAAGTACGTCAAGGTCTGGACCCCCATCGTGCGCCACGCCGAGGAGAAGGGCGTCAAGATCGGCATCGAGAACTGCCCCATGTACTACACCCAGGACGAGTGGCCCGGCGGCAACAACCTGGCCTCCACTCCCTACATCTGGCGCAAGATGTTCGAGCTCATCCCCACCCAGAACCTGGGCCTGAACTACGACCCCAGCCATCCCTACCTGCTGGGCGCCGACTACGTCAAGCCCCTGTATGAGTTCAAGGACCGCATCTTCCATGTCCACTTCAAGGACATCAAGATCGACCAGGACAAGGTCAACGAGTACGGCCGCTTTGCCCATCCCGCCCTGTGGCATTCTCCCAAGCTGCCCGGCCTGGGCGGCGTGGACTTCGGCGCCTTCTGCTCCGCGCTGAACGACATCCGCTACGCCGGCCCCGCCTGCATCGAGGTGGAGGACCGCGCCTTCGAGGGCAGCCTGGAGGACGTGAAGAGCGGCATCGAGCAGAGCTACCGCTACATGCGCCAGTTCGTCTGAGCGCGACCCCGCATCTGACATTTGAAACAGGAGCGCCCGCGCGCCGTTTTCGCGGCGCGCGGGCGGCCCCTGAATCCATTTCTGAAAGGAGGCGCAGCGCATGATCGAAGTGCAGCACCTCACAAAACAATACGGCGCCAAAATGGCGCTGAACGATGTGAGCTTTTCCGTTCCGCGCGGCCAGGTGCTGGGCCTTCTGGGCCTGAACGGCGCCGGAAAGTCCACCACCATGAACATCATCGCCGGGTGCCTTGCCGCCACCAGCGGCACCGTGACCATCGACGGGGTGGACATCGTCAAGAATCCTCTGGCCGCCAAGAAAAAGATCGGCTATCTGCCCGAGATCCCGCCGCTGTATGTGGACATGAAGGTGGAGGACTTCCTCTCCTTCGTCTATGAACTCAAAGGCCTTCGGGGCGACCGTCGGGGGGCTTTGGGGCAGGTGTGTGAAAAGGCCGGCATCGCCCATGTGCGCAGCCGGATCATCAAAAACCTTTCCAAGGGCTATCGCCAGCGTGTCGGCCTTGCCGCCGCCCTGCTGGGCGAACCCGCCGTGCTGATCCTGGACGAGCCCACCGTTGGCCTGGACCCCACCCAGATCATCGAGATCCGCACCCTCATCGAACAGGTGGGCAAAGAGCACACAGTCATTCTGTCCTCCCACATCCTCTCGGAGATCCAGGCGGTCTGCGAGCGGGTCATCGTGCTGAACGAGGGCCGGCTGGTGGCCGACGACACCCCCAGCAATCTGGAGGGCACCATGCAGAGCAAGAACAGCTGCGTGGCGCTGGTCGAAGGCGAGCCGGAGCAGGTGCTGGAAGCCCTGCGCAGCGCCCCCAGCGTGGAGAGCGTCGAGCGGCTGGGCCTGTCGGAGCCCGGCGTGTACGAATACCGCATCCAGGGCCACGAAAACGCCGACATCCGCCGGGACGTGTTCAACGTCCTCAGCGAGGCCCATCTGCCCCTGCTGGGCACCCGCAGCGCCCACGTCACCCTGGAGGATGTGTTCCTCCGTCTGGTGGGCGTGCAGGCCGCGCCCCAGGCCGAAGAGGACGCGCAGGCCGCGCCCCAGACTGAAGGAGAGGAGGCGGCGGAAGAATGAGAGCCATCCTCAAACGGGAGACCAACGCCTATTTCGACACCCCGCTGGGCTATGTGTTCCTGGCCGTTTATTATCTGTTCGCGGGTTTCTTCTTCTTTAACTATAACCTCTACTCCAACTCCACGGACATGCGCTCGCTGTTCAGCATCATGTTCACCGTGACGCTGTTCCTCATCCCCATCCTGACCATGCGCCTGATGAGCGAGGACCGGCGCGCCCACACCGACCAGCTGCTGATGATGGCGCCGGTGTCCACCCTGTCCATCGTGATGGGCAAGATGCTGGCCGCCGTGATCGTCTATCTGGCGGCGCTGAGCATCACCCTGATCCAGGCGGTGGTGCTCTCCACCTTCGCCGCGGTGGAGTGGAGCGTCGTCATCGGCCACTTCCTCGGCCTGCTGCTGCTGGGCATGGCCCTCATCTCGGTGGGCATGTTCATCTCCGCCCTGACCGAGAACCAGATCATCGCGGCCATCGGCGGTTTCTGCGTGGGCTTCTTCCTCATGCTGCTGGACTCGCTGGCCAGCATGATCAGCAACTCGGTGCTGGCGGGTTTTGTGTCGGACCTGTCCTTCCAGACCCACTACCAGAACTTCACGCTGGGCATCTTCGATTTCTCCGACGTGATCTTCTATCTCAGCATCACCGCTCTGTTCGTGTTCTTTACCTGCTGCGCCTTTGAAAAACGCAGGATCGCATAAGGAGGTGCGGCGTGAAAAAGATCTTCAACCGGAAAACGGGCGTGCAGAGTGTCTACCTGCTGGCAGGTGCGCTGGCCCTCGTGATCGTGATTTTGGTGAACATCGCCGCGGGCACGCTGGCCGAGCGGTATCCCCTCACCATCGACCTCACCAGCGACGGCCTCTTCGGCCTGAGCGACGAGACCATCTCTTACATTAAAGACCTGGACGATCAGGTGACCATCCAGGTGCTGGCCACCGAGGACGTGTTCGAGAACAACTCCACCTACAACGCCCAGGCCAGCGAGATCATGCGCCAGTTCGAAAAGAACTCCGACGTCATCGATCTGGTCTATGTGGACTATGTATCCGACCCCACCTTCGCCGCCAAATACCCGGACATGACCCTCAAGCAGGGCGACGTGATCGTCTCCGGCTGCGGCAAGGACCGTCAGGTCAAGACCGAGGAACTGTTCAACTATACCTACGATTCCTACGGCAATCTGGCCATCGCCTCCTCCCGGGCGGAGGAAGCCATCCTCAGCGCGGTGCTCTATGTCACCAGCGACACCATCCCCGGCGTGGCAGTGGTGACCGGCCACGGCGAGACCTCCGCCTCCGCCTTCACCAACCTGCTCACCACCAACAATTATAATGTGGAGGAGGTCAACCTCCTCACCGGCACCCTCTCGGAGGACACCCAGGTCATCGCCCTGCTGGCGCCCACCACCGACCTGTCCCCCGAAGAGATCGAGATTCTGGACGCGTTCCTGAAAAACGACGGCGAATACGGCCGCACCCTGCTGTACTGTGCCAGCCCCGAGCAGGCGGCCCTGCCCAACCTGGAGGCCTTCCTGGCCGAGTGGGGCGTGGCGGTGGGCGACGGCCTCGTGTTTGAGACCGACCCCAACCGGGTGTACTCCACCCAGCCCTTCTACGCCATCGCGGACTATGTGAACGAGACCTACGCCGCCATGGTGGACACTGAGGTGCCCATGCTGGTGCCGGTCAGCCGCCCGCTGGAGATCCTCTTCACCCAGCAGGAGAACTACTACACCGACACCCTGCTGGAGTTCGGTTCCTCTTCCGGCGTGCGTCCCTCTGACGCGGGCGAAGGCTTCACCTCCGACGACGCCACCCGCACCGGGCCCATGCCCGCGCTGGTGCAGTGCTCCTACCGGGTGTACGACAGCCAGAACGCCAGCGTGGTCAAGGCCAGCTCCAACGTGCTGGTCAGCGGCTCGGTGGAGATGCTGGCGAGCTATGTGCTCAACAACAACTCCTTCGCCAACGCCGGCTACCTCACCAGCGTGCTCAACAGCCTGTGCGAGCGCACCGACACCATCGCCGTGACCCCCAAGACCATCGCCGGCAACGCCCTGAACATCACCCAGGCCCAGGCGGACACGCTGGGCAACCTGTTCGTGATCGTCGTGCCGCTGGTCACGCTGGCGCTGGGCGCTATCGTCTGGCTGTGCAGGAGGCATAAATAATGACCAAACCACTCAAGCTGCTCGTTTTCGTGCTGGTGGCCACCGTGGCGCTGGGCGCCGGGGTGTGGCTGCTGCTCACCGCCCCCCAGTCCGATGGGGATGCCGGCGATGACGGCCTCTACCTCGAGACCCGCACCCCCGCCGAGGTGCAGTCCGTCGAGGTGGAAAACCAGTACGGAGCCTACACCGTCACCAAAGAAGGGGAGGACTGGCACATCTACGACATCCCCGACGCTCTGGTGAACACCGAGTATCTGGACATGCTGCTGGACGAGGCGTCCAGCATCCAGTACCTCACCGAGGTCACCGACGACATGAGCCGACTGGCGGACTACGGCCTGGCCGAGCCCGAGGCGGTGGTGGACATCACCTACACCGACGGCGCCCAGCGCCGCCTGCTCATCGGCGCCGAGGAGCCGGTGGATTCCGGCCGCTATTTCATGGAAGAGGGCGGCGATGCGGTGCTTCTGATGAAGGGCAACCGCAGCATCCGCTTCACCATGGCACCGGAAAAATACATCGACTTCATCATCATCCCGCCCGAGGAGACCTCCTCGCCCCTGAGCGAGCTGCAGGACATCACCTTCTCCGGCACCAGCCTGGAAACGCCCATCGTGCTCAAGGCCGTTCTGCCCGAGCGGGAGGACCTGCAGACCATCGGCCTCAGCTTCGGCGCACTGACCCATCTGGTGGTGGAGCCCGGTCTGCATGAGGCCAGTTCCACCGCCCTGAGCACCATCACCGAACAGCTGTTCGGCCTGATCTCCGAGGGCATCGTGGACTACAACTGCACCGAAGAGGAGCTGGCCGCCTACGGCTTTGACGAGCCCTGGCTCCAGATCGACTTCGACTACAAAAACGGCGGCGACGACGCCCCGGTCGTGCCCTACTGCCTGCGGGTGAGCCAGGACGACGAGGGCTACATCGCCACCGTGAACGACGAGGGCATCGTCTACCGTATCCTGGACCAGGATTTCCTGCACATCACCTACAGTGATGTGGTGCTGCGGTGGTTCGTCTCGCCCTTCATCACCGACGTGGCGCAACTGACCATAACCTCGCCTGACGCGGAATATACCTATAATATGAGCGGTGCAACGGCCAAGGAGCTGGTGGTCACCGACGGCGAGGGCAACCCCATGGACAGCAGCCAGTTCTCGTCCCTGTTCAATCTCACCACCTCGGCGGCCTCCGACGGCGCGCTGCTGCCGGAAGAGCCCACCCTGCCCGACGAGCCTGTGCTCACCATCCGCTACAAGTACCACAACGAAGACAAGGCCGACGACGTGCTGAACTTCTATGATGCCGGCCAGCGGCGGCTGTATGTGGAGGTGAACGGCGTTTGTGAGGCTTCCATGCGGCAGAACTACATGGATGTGCTTTTGAACGCCTGCGCCGCCTATTCCAATGGTGAAAGTTTTTCTGTGGAATGGTGACAAAAAACCGGGTTGGAAACCGTTTTTTTGCATAAATTTGATATTTTCTGTTGAGAAATGCAAGAAAATGTGATAAAATGAAAACACGTTAGAGAGGGGAGTGCGGCCGGCGGGCCGCGGATCAACGTGATAATTTAGGGGGCGGCAGTCGCCTTCTGGATTATAAATTTTTTAAGGAGGAAAACCCATGAAAAAAGTTCTCAGCGTACTTTTGGCTGTGGCTTTGGTGAGCACCCTGTTCGTCGCATGCGGCAACAGCGGTACTTCCACTTCCACTCCCAGCAGCGGCGGGACCAGCACGTCTACCCCCGCCTCTGAGCCCACCGGGGACAGCTCCACCGGCGGGTACAAAGTGGCCTCGCACAACGCGGTCATCGAGGGCAACGCCTATCGTGCCGTGTACGAGGACCAGATGTCTGAGGCTGTTGAACTGGCCAAGGCCGACGGCCTGATCAGCGAGTACAACAGCTTCGTGGCCAACAATGACCCTGCTCTGGAGACCCAGCAGATCGAGCAGACCATCAACGAAGGCTACGACATCATCATCGTGAACCCCATCGCGGCCTCCGGCCTGGATGCGGTCATCGACAAGGCTGTTGAGGCTGGCATCACCTACGTCAACGCCGACTGCATCTACGACTCCGACAAGATCCTGAACGTGGTCGTGAACCAGGACGCCTGGGCCAAGAATGCTTCTGACTTCGTGATCGAGACCCTCGGCGAGGGCGGCAAGGTCATCGAGTTCAAGGGCATCGAGGGCAACTCCGCCACCGAGATCCGTCACGCCCGCTGGAGCACCGATCTGGAAGCCGCCGGCATCGAGATCGTGAAGAGCGTTGCTCACAACTGGAGCGACGTTGAGTCCAAGCAGCTGATGAGCGAGATCCTGGCCTCCGGCCTGGAGTATGACGGCATCATCAACGAAGAGGCCGCCAACGGCATCATGGACGCCATCGAGGAAGCCGGCGCCGATTACCCCGGCTGCATCACCTCTTCCGAGGAGATCGCCTGGATCCGCCGCATCGCCGACATCAACAAGGATGAGCTGGTCTGCCCGTTCATCGTTGTTGAGAACCCTCCGGGAATCGGTGCTACCGCTCTGGCCATCGCTCTGAACATCCGTCAGGGCAACGAGCTGGATCCCGAGAAGATGACCGGCGAGAACGCCATCTACTATGATCCTCAGTGGATCATGACCTACGACAACATGCAGGAGATGCTGGACTCCGTGGCCGATCTGCCCGATTCCACCTCTGTTTCTTCCTACATGACCGTCGAGGAAGCCAAGGCCGCTTACTTCAAGTAAAAAGCCGCGGCTGCACAGCCAAGTGCAACGCGAAAGCGACGGGTTCGCCGGCGGACCAGCAGGTCCGCCGGCGAAAACCGTACTTAATGTACATATTTCATGAGTTCTCCTTAAAAAACAGCCAGACACCCGCCGCCGCCGGCTGCCGGGGCGGCATCATTCAAATTTGCAGAATTGGAGGGATACTCCTTGCTGGAGATGACCGGGATCAGTAAGAACTTCGACGCTGTGAAAGCGCTGAACAACGCATCGCTGGAAGTCAAAGCGGGCGAGATCATGGCGCTGCTCGGCTCCAACGGCAGCGGCAAATCCACCATGGTCAAAGTCCTCAGCGGTCTGGTGAACCCCACCGCAGGCACCATCAAGATCGACGGCGAGACCGTGCAGATCCGCTCGGGCGCCGACGCCCGCCGCCACGGCGTGGCGGTGGCCTACCAGGACCTGTCGCTGGTGCCTCAGATGAGCGTGGTGGACAACATCGCCCTGGGCGCCGAACCCCGCGGCAAGATGGGCATGGTGGACCGCAAGAAAGCCCTGGAGACAGCGGAATTCTATCTGAAAAAACTCAAGATCGACGTGGAGCCCGACGCGCTGGTGCAGTTTTTGATGCCCAGCACCCAGAGCATGGTGGAGATCGCCAAGGCTCTGGCCCTCAAGCCGAAGATCCTGATCCTGGACGAGGCCACGGCTTCCCTCCACTCCGATGAGGTGGACACCGTCTTTGAGGTCCTGCAGGAGCTCAAAACCCAGGGCGTGGCCATCATCATCGTGACCCACCGCATGAGCGAGATCTTCCGCGTGTGCGACCGCTGCACCATCCTCAAGGGCGGCGAAACGGTGGCCAGCGGCAACATCAAGGACATGGACCTGGACGAGATCGTCTTCCACATGACCGGCAAAAAGCCGGACCACACCGCCGGCGCCGGCCAGCACCTGCAGCACACCAACAAGGAAGAGGACCTGCTGCTGGATGTGAAGGGCCTGTCGCTGCCGCCCAAGCTGGACAGCGTGGACTTCCGCGCCTACCGCGGCGAAGTGGTGGGCATCGGCGGCCTGGACGGCCAGGGCCAGGCGGACTTCATCCGCGCGCTTCTGGCGGACCAGAAACCCTCCGGCGGCACCATCGTCTACAAGGGCCGCGAGGTGCACTACCACAGCCCGGCCGACGCCATCGCCGACGACATGGGCTTCATCAGCGGCGACCGCGCCCGTGAGTCCATCTTCCCCATCCGCAGCGTGGCGGAGAACATCTTCGCCGGCAGCGCCGCCAAGGGCAAGCTGTTCGCGCCGCTGATGCCCAAGACGGTGAACGACTTCGCCCAGAAGGCCATGGACGACTACGGCATCGTGGCCGGCAGCAAGGCCCATCCGGCCAGCTCGCTGTCCGGCGGCAACCAGCAGAAACTGGTGGTGGGCCGCTGGATCGCCCTGTCGCCCTCGCTGCTTCTGCTGGACGACCCCACCAAGGGCGTGGACATCCACTCCCGCCACGAGATCCACGAGATCCTGAAAAAGTGCCTGAAAGACGGCATGAGCGTGATCTACGTCTCCAGCGACAACGAAGAGCTGCTGGAGATCTCCGACCGCATCTACGTATTCTACGAAGGCAAGATCAGCGCCCAGCTGGTCGGCGCTGACCGCACCGAGGAAAAACTGGTGGCGGCGATGCTGGGCCTGAGCGAAAACAGCCAGAAAGGGGAGGCGTGAAGAAAATGAAAGAGAAATTCAACAAGCTCAAGACCTCCCCCTCGTACTCCGGCCTTGTGCTGATGGTGGCGGCGCTGGTGGTCTACTTCCTGGTGCAGTACATCCAGGACCCCGGCACCTTCTTCACCGTCAAGACCTATAACAATTTTGCCTCCCTGTTCAAGAACTACACCCCCCTGATCCTCATCACCATGGCCCAGGCCCTGCTGATGCTGATGGGCATCATCGACATCTCCATCGGCATCCAGCTGAGCTTCGCCAACGTGCTGGCGGTCATGCTGCCCGAGTGGACCGGCATGCCCGTGGGCGTGGCGTGGGTCATCACCGTCTGCGCCAGCGTGCTGCTGGCCACCATCAACGGCTTGGTGGTCTCCTACCTGCGCATCCCGCCGCTGCTGGCCGGCTACGCCATGATCTACATCGTCAAGGGCATCAACCTGCTGATCCGTCCGGCTCCCGGCGGCAGCGTGCCCACCGAGATCAACCGCTTCTACGACCATCTGTGGGGCGGCATCGTTCCCACCAGTGTCATCATCATCTTCCTGTGCTACATGGGCTGGGTCTACCTCAAGCGCACCCCGCTTCTGCACCATGTCTACGCCATCGGCGGCAACGAGCGCAACGCCTTTGCCACCGGCATCAACAGCGCGGCCACCAAGGTGAAGGTCTACGCCATCGCGGGCCTGCTCACCGGCATCGCGGGCCTGTGCTACACTGCGGCTTACTCCACCGGCAACCCCATCACCGGCGAGGCCTACGGCCTGCAGACCATCAGTGCCTGCATCCTGGGCGGCATCTCCCTGGCGGGCGGCTGGGGCACCATGGCCTGCGCCCTGTTCGGCGTCGGCTTCCAGCTGCTGGTGCAGACCTCCGTGCCCAAGATCTTCTCCATGATCCCCGGCCAGTACAACACCTACTGGCACAACCTCGTGTCCGACAGCATCATCCTTATCGGCCTGATCTGCACCATCTTCGCGGTCAAGGCCCAGCGTGAGACCCTGCTCAAGGGCATCAAGAAGCAGATCAAAGGAGGGATGAGCGATGAAAAGTAACACGGCCTCCAAAATCAAAACCTTCACCAAAAACAACCAGATCGGCATGGCGCTGATCATCAGCGCGCTGCTGTTCCTGGCCACCATCATCCTCAACCCCAAGAGCCTGAACCCCGTGGCCTTCGGCAGCATCCTGTCCCTGACCTCCATGCTGCTCATCGCGGCGGCGGGCCAGACCCTGGTCATCATCAGCGACGGCATCGACATGTCCGTGGGCGCCACCATGTCCATGACCGCCCTCATCACCGTGGCTGTGATGCAGGGCAAGGACAGCATCGGCCTGATGTTCGCCGCCATGGTCGCCTGCCTTGCGGTGGGCGCGGTCATCGGCCTGTGCAACGGCATCGGCTCGGTGCGCGCCGGCCTGCCTCCCATGGTGGTCACCCTCTACATCTCCAACATCGTCACCCGTCTGCAGTATGTGTTCACCGGCGGCACCCCGGAGTACACCAGCGTGCCCGACTGGTTCCGCAAACTCATCACCACCCGCCTGTTCGGTTTCTTCCCCACCATCGTGTTCTTCGCGCTGGTGTTCCTGGTGGTCGTGTTCTTCCTGCTGTCCCGCACGCGGTACGGCCAGCAGCTCACCCTTACCGGCAACAACAACCGGGCGGCGTTCCTCACCGGCATCAAGACCACCAAGGTCAAGATGCTCAACTACACCATCGCCGGCATGCTGGGCGGTCTGGCCGGCTTCATCGGCGCGGGCAACTCCGGCTTCATCAAGTGCGGCACCTACGACAGCATGACCATGGATTCCATCGTGGCCGTTGTCATCGGCGGCACCCTGCTCAGCGGCGGCAAGGGCAGCTATGTGGGCACCGCTGCCGGCGCCCTGCTGCTCATCATCCTGTCCAACGGCCTGGCGGTGCTCCAGGTCACCGACAGCATGAAGAACCTCATCATGGGCGTCGTGCTCATCCTTCTGCTCACTGCCTACAACCGGGCGAAGCCTGTCCGTCAGTAAGGCGTAACATCGCCGGGACCTCCCATGCAGCTGCATCGCGCGGTCCCGGCGATTTTGTGCAAAAGGGCAAATTCTGTTGTGCGTTTCAATGATTTTGCTCAAAAATTTTCGTAAATGTTGATTTTTGAAAATATTTGGAGTATTTTTAAAGTATAAAATCTTTTCAAAAAGGAGATCGCACACGATGGATAAAGAGACTTTGCTCAACGAGATCGTAGCCGCCACCCTGCCTCCCGTGCCCAAGCGCAAGGACTGGAGGATCGGCTGCGTTGGGGCCGGCTTCATTATGCGGGACTGCCAGCTGGCGGCCTACCGTGACATGGGCTTTTCTCCCTATGCCATCACCTCCCTCTCCCGCGAGGAGAGCGAGGCGGTAGCCAAGCAGTACGGCATCCCCAAGGTGTACGACAGCTGGATGGAACTGCTGGCGGACCCCGAGGTGGAGATCGTGGACATCGCCATCCCGCCCGACAAGCAGCTGGACGTGGTGCGCGAGGCGGTCAAGCATCCCAACATCAAGGGCATCCTGTGCCAGAAGCCCCTGGCCATGTCCCTGGAGGACGCCCGTGAGACCGAGCGCCTGTGCCGCGAGGCCGGCGTGACCGTTGCGGTGAACTCCAACATGCGCTACGACCAGTCCATGCGCGCCCTGAAGTACGTTCTGGACAAGGGCCTGCTGGGCGACGCGGTCATCGCCACCATCGAGATGCGCGCCATCCCCCACTGGCAGACCTTCCTGCAGGAGTACGACAAGCTGGAGATCTTCGGCATGGGCATCCACCATGTGGACATCTTCCGCTATCTGTTCGGCGACCCCGAGAGCATCACCTGCGTGTGCCGCACCGACCCCCGCACCCAGTTCGAGCATACCGACGGCATCACCCAGTACACCTACCATTACAAGAACGGCCTGATGGCCACCAGCCTGGACGACGTGTGGGCATGGCCCAACGACCCCTGCGCCAAGGACACCTACATCAAGTGGCGCGTGGAGGGCACCGACGGCTTCGCCCAGGGCACCGTGGGCTGGCCCAAGTACCCCGAGCACTGCCCCAGCACCTTTGAGATGGCCTGCAAGGAGTTCCCCGGCGAGTGGCTGCGCCCCACCTGGGACACCGTCTGGTTCCCCGATGCCTTCCGCGGCACCATGTCCAGCCTGCTGTGCGCCATCGAGGCCGGCGCCGAGCCCGAGATCTCCGTGCGCGACAACCTGAACACCATCGCCTGCGTGGAGACCTGCTACAAGTCCATTGCCGAAAAGCGCACCGTCACCCTGGACGAAGTGCTGAACGCATAAAAGGAGGAAACTGACATGATCCCTGTTGGTATTTTCACCGGCTATTATCCCTGCACCATCGACGAGACCATCCGCCGCATCAAAGAGCAGGGCTTCTCCTGCGTGCAGCTGGACGTCTCCTTCAAGGACTGCGACGCCACCAAGGGCGAGCTGACCGACGAGAAGGCCGAGGAGATCCGCAACAAGTTCCGCGACGCCAATCTGCCTGTCGTGGCCCTCTCCGCCTACACCAACTTCGTCCATCCCGACCCCGAGAAGCGGGCCGCCAACATCGCCTATTTCAAGGACATGATCCGCTTCGCCCGCAAGCTGGGCTGTGGCTACGTGGCCAGCGAGACCGGCACCTACAACCCCGAGAGCGACTGGGTGTGGGACGACAAGAACGCCACCGAAGAGGCCTATCAGGAGGCCCTGGCCATCATCAAAGAGCTGGTGGCCTGCGCCGAGGAGAACGGCGTGACCTTCATCGTTGAGAACTACATCAACAACGTGATCGGTAGCGTGGAGCAGGTGGAGCGCCTGATGAAGGACGTGAACAGCCCCAATCTGGCGCTGATCTGCGACCCCACCAACTACTTCACCGGCGCCAACATCGGCAACATGGACGCCGAGCTGGAGAAGGTGTTCGACCGTCTGGCTCCCTATATGCGCATCGCCCACGCCAAGGACTGCAAGCTGGCGGAGGACGTGTCCGAGAAGCACGCCGACATCGACGCGGATGAGTCCCACTCCTTCCGTGGTTCCGGCGACGTGGAGCTGCCCGCCGCGGGCCTTGGCTCTCTGAACTACGACCTGTATGTGCGGCTGCTGGCCAAGCATCACCCCAACATGCCCCTGATCATCGAGCACCTGGACGAGGGCGGCATCCCCCGCGCCAAGGAGTTCGTGGACGGCGTGCTGAAGAACGCGGGCGTATAAACCGCCCCGCCATCCCATCATAACGAGAGGCAGGAACATCCATGAAGTATTACCTCGGCATCGACCTCGGCGGTACCAACATCGCCACCGGCGTCATCGATGAGAACTATCAGTTCGTGGCCCGCCACAGCGTGCCCACCAAGGGCACCCGTCCCTTTGAGACGGTGGTGCGCGACATCGCCGCCGCCGCCCGCGCGGTGGTGGCACAGGCCGGCCTGACGGAGAAGGACATCGAGTATGTGGGCATCGGAGCGCCCAGCACCATCGAGCCCGGCACCCAGCGCATCGTGTTCGCCAACAACCTCGGCTGGAAGAAGGCCGACCTTGCGGGCGAGTTCAAAAAGCACTGGGACATCCCGGTGCACATCGCCAACGACGCCGACTGTGCCGCCCTGGCGGAGTCCATCGCGGGCGCCGCGAAGGACTATGAAAACGTGCTGATGCTGACCCTCGGCACCGGCGTGGGCGGCAGCTTCGTGATGAACAAAAAGATCTACCTGGGCGGCAACGGCTACGGCTGCGAGCCCGGCCACTCCATCCTGGTCTACAACGGCGTGCAGTGCACCTGCGGCCGCAAGGGCTGCCTGGAAGCCTACGCCTCGGTAACGGCCCTCATCCGCGAGACCATCGAGATGATGGCCGCCTGCCCCACCAGCCTGATGTGCGAGATGTGCGGCGGCAACATGAGCCGCGTCAACGGGCGCACCGCCTTTGACGCCGCCAAACAGGGCGACGAAGCCGCGCTGCAGGTGGTCCACAACTATGTGGAATATCTGGCCGCGGGCATCGGCAGCTTGGTCACCGCCTTCCGGCCCACCGTGGTCATCCTGGGCGGAGGCCTGAGCAACGAGGGCGAATACCTCCTGGGCCCGGTGCGCCGCCGCGTGAGCGAGACGGTGTACGCCTCCGACCTGATGGACCCGCCCGCGATCCTCAAGGCCACCTTGGGCAACGACGCGGGCATCATCGGCGCCGCGCTGCTGGGCGCGTAACGCCGGCATCTGCAAGCAAAGACCCCCACAGCGCTCTTGTGGGGGTCTTTTTCGCAAAAGAGAGGGGAATCAAGATGAAGGTGCGTTTTGGCATCATCGGCAGCAATTTCATCGTGGACTGGTTCCGCGAAGCCGCGGCCCTCTGCCCGGACTGCGAGCTGACCGCGGTGTATTCCCGCACCAAGGAGCGGGCGGAGATGCTTGCGCGGGAGTGGGGCGTGCCCCATGCCCACCACACGCTGGAGAGCCTTGCGGCGGACGAGACGGTGGACGCGGTGTACATCGCCAGCCCCAACGTCTGCCATGCCGAGCAGGCCATTCGAATGATGGAGGCGGGCAAGCACGTGCTGTGCGAAAAGCCCATGGCCATCGACGCCGGGCAGCTGGCGCAGATGGAAGCGGCGGCCAAGGCGAACGGCGTGGTGCTGCTGGAGGCCATGCGCAGCGCCCACGGCCCGGTGGTGCCCGCCCTGCGCAGCGCCATGGAAGAGATCGGCCCCATCCGCGGCGCGTCCTTCTCCTACTGCCAGTATTCCTCCCGCTACGACAAATGGAAGGCGGGCATCGTGGAGAACGCCTTTGACCCGACTATGGGCGGCGGTGCACTCACCGACCTGGGCGTATACTGCGTGCACATGCTGGTCATGCTGCTGGGGCAGCCCCGCGCCATCAGCGCCCACGCCGATTTCCTGCCCGGCTCCATCGACGCCATGGGCGACCTCACCGCCCGGTATCCTGGCTTCAATGCCAGCCTGACCTACAGCAAGATACACGAGAGCAGCTGCCCCTGCGAGGTGGCCGGCGAAAACGGCACCATCCAGTTCGGCCCGGTGGGCGCGCCCCGGTGGGCACGCTGGAAAAAACGGGGCGGGGAATGGAAAACGATAGGGCTTGCTATTTGCGACAAGGACATGTATTATGAGATAGAAGACTTTATCGCCATGGTGCGGGGCGAACTGGACCCGGCGCCCTGGCGGCATTGGTCCGGGATGGCCGCGAAGCTCCTGGACGAAGCCCGCAGTCAGGCGGGGATCGATTATCGGCCGCATGCTCCGCGGCCGGAAGAAACGAGGGATTTTGTATGATCGCATCGGAACGCAGCCTGTACATCCTGCGCGCGATCCATGAACGAGGCGTTATCAACCTGAAAGAGGTGGCAGTGGAGCTTGGCACCTCGGAAGCCACCATCCGCCGCGACCTGGAAAAGCTGGAGCGGGCGGGCAAGCTGACCCGCGTCCAGGGCGGCGCCACCAGCAACGGCGGCGGCGAGGAAAGCGGCGACATGAGCGAGCTGGCCATGCGCAGCAAAATGCAGATCAACCACGCCGAAAAGCTGGCCGTGGCCGCCGAAGCGGCGAAAAACGTGCAGGACGGCGACACCGTTTTTCTGGACTGCGGCACCTCCATCGCGCCGCTGGGCGCCATCCTGATGCGGCGCAAGGTGCGCATCGTCACTTACAGCACCCTGCTCCTGAGCCAGGTGAAGATGCCCAAGGCCGAGCTGGTGATGCTGGGCGGCTCCTACGACCCCCACCACAGCATCTTCACCGGCACCATGGCCGAGCAGATGCTGCGCAGCTTCCGCTTTGAGCACGCCTTCATCGGCTGCTACGGCGTGTCCCTCACCGAGGGCAAGTGCTACGACCTGGACATGGCCAGCACCAACATCAAGCTCATCGGCATGGAGAACGCCGTGCACCGCTACCTGCTGCTGGACGACTCCAAACTGGAGAAACGGGGCTTCTACGGATTTGCCGATCTGGCAGCCTTCGATCAGGTGTACTGCACCCGTCCCCAGCAGCCCATGGACCTTCCGGGGAATTTTGCGCTCGTTCAAAAATGAACAAAAATGTTCAGTTTTGAAAAGAATAGTATTGAAAATGCAAACCGCTTGCGCTATAATTGTTATGGAAACAAAGGCGCGGCGGTTTGCATTTTTTTGCATCCGCGGCAGCGCAGGGGCTCGCCCCATAAGTACGGCGCACCGCGGCCGGAACGGCGGTCGTCCGCCCGGCGGGGTGGGGAAAGGAAGGAATCATGAAAACCCAGGATCCGAAAAAGCGCGCCATCCTCGAAAGCTTCAAAAACGGCCTTATCGTGTCCTGCCAGGTCCAGTGGGACGATCCCATCTACACCGACGACATGGTGGTGAAAATGGCCGAGGGCGCCCGCTGGGCCGGCGCCGTGGGCATCCGCGCCAACTCTCCCGAGCAGATCCGCGCCATCAAGGAGAAGGTGGACCTTCCCATGATCGGCCTTTACAAAATTTGGCACGACGACACCGACGTGTTCATCACCCCCACCCTGGAGGCCGCCCGCGAAGTGTGGGAGGCCGGCGCCGAGATCATCGCGCTGGACTGCACCGACCAGATCACCCACGAGGGCCGTCCCGCCTGGGAGCTGCTGCCCATCGTGAAGAAGGAGATCCCCGAGGCGATGATCTTCGCCGACGTCTCCAACTACAACGAGGCCAAGCGCGCGGTGGAGCTGGGCGCGGACATCGTGGGCCCCACCCTCTACGGCTACACCAAGGAGACCGCCTCCATCGAGTATCCCGACCTGCGCGAATTTGCCCGCATGTGCCGCGACATGGGCGACGAGGCATACTTTGTGATGGAGGGCCACATCTATTCGCCCGAGGACGCCATCAAGTGCCTGTACCTGGGCGCCCACAGCGTGGTGGTGGGCAGCGCCATCACCCGCCCGCACCTGACCGCCAAGCGCTTTGTGGACCTGATGAGCGGCTATCAGAACAACTGGCGCGACGCCGAAAAGAGCAAACACCAGAAGAAGTAAGCATCCTTAGATAAAAGAAGGGGACCGACATGGCAAAATTCAATGTGGACGGCATTCAAAATGTGGAAGTCAGCAAAAAGCTGCCTCCCCAGATGTCTCCCAGCGAACAGCTGGCGCTCATGCAGCGGTACACCGACACCCACCGCGCCTGCGCGGACCTGAGCAAGGAAGAGCGGGAAGTGCGCTGCCTGCAGGTGCTGTATCCCGCGCTGCTGCGCCGGATGGAGCCGGGCGACCTGTTCCTGGGCCGGCTGGACTTTCTGCCCATCGGCTTCGGCTGCGTCACCTCCCTGGGCGGCGTGGGGCACTACTGCGTGTTCGGCAAGCTGAAGGCCATGCGGGAGACCCTGCCCACCGAGGAAGAAAAGCAGCAGCTGGACGCGCTGTATCAGTACTGGCTGGACCATGACTGCAAGACCATCTACTGCAACGAGGTGCTGATCGACGACGTGATCGGCCGCTTCATCGACTGCGAGACCCCCCTCATCGCCACGGCGCGCCTTTCCGGCATGATGCTGGACTATGAGGCGCTGCTCAGCGGCGGTGTGGACGGCCTGCGCGCGCGCATCGACGCGGGCGCGGCGGCCAACGGCGAGAACGCCTTCTACGCCGCCTCCCGGCAGGCGCTGGACCTGTTCTGCACCTGCGCGGAGCATCTGCGCAGCGAAGCGCTGGAAGCGGCCAAGACTGCCGAAGGCCCCCGTGCCGCCCAGCTGAACGCCATGGCCGCGGTGCTGGCCAACATCCAGCACGGCACGCCCAAGACCTTCCCGGAGGCGCTGCAGCTGTTCTGGCTCTACGCGCTGATGGCGGGCGTCATCAACTACGGCCGCCTGGACGACCTGCTGGGGCCCTACCTCGCGGCGGACCTGGAAGCGGGCCGCCTCACCGAGGACGAGGCCTATGAGTACGTCAAGTGCCTGTGGCGGATGATCGAGAACCGCCGCACCACCGTCAACGGGCGCATCATCGTGGGCGGCCGCGGCCGCAAACACCCCCGCGAGGCGGACGTGTTCCTGCGCCTTGCCATGCGGGCGGCCACCGAACTGCGCTATGTGGAGCCTCAGTTCACCCTGCGCGTCACCAAGGACATGCCGGAGGAGATTTGGGATTCCGCCCTGGAGGCGCTGGGCCGCGGAGCCACCTATCCCACCCTCTACAACGACGACGTGAACGTGCCCGCCGTGGCCTACGCCATGCGGGTGGACGAAAAGACCGCCGAGCAGTATGTGCCCTTCGGCTGCGGCGAGTACGTCATCGCCGGCCAGAGCACCGGCACCCCCAACACCTGCATCAACCTGCTCAAGCTGCTGGAGATTTCCCTCAATGAGGGCATCGACCCCATGGACGGCAAGGACAAGAGCGACGGCGTGCCCCTGGCCCCGGCCAGCGAACTGCACACCTTCGAGGAGCTGTGGGCCCAGTACACCCGCCTTTTGGACCACTACCTTGACCTTTCCATCCACGCCCAGGTCCATTCCTACGAGGTCATGCGCCGTCAGGTGAGCTTTTTGTTCACCAGCCTGCTGATGGACGATTGCATCGCCCGGGGCAAGGCCGTGCTGGACGGCGGTGTGCGCTATCTGGGCGGCACCAACGAGACCTACGGCAACATCAACACCTCCGACGCGCTGTGGGCCATCAAGGACCTGGTCTATGACCAGAAAAAGTACACCCTGCCCCAGCTGGTGGCCGCGGCCAACGCCGACTTCGCCGGCGCGGAGGACATCCGCACCGCCCTGTGGAAGTGCGACAAGTACGGCAACGACCTGGACACCGCCGACGGCATGGCCGACCGGCTGTATCAGTTCGTGGCAAACGGCGTGCGGGACCGGGGCATCGCCGCGGGCATGCAGTACTACCTCATCGTCATCAGCAACAACCAGCTGAACACCGAGTGGGGCCGCCGCACCGCCGCCTCGCTGGACGG
The DNA here is from genome assembly GCA_004558145.1 of Oscillospiraceae bacterium. GTDB lineage: Bacteria > Bacillota > Clostridia > Oscillospirales > Ruminococcaceae > Allofournierella_A > Allofournierella_A excrementavium. Next base: position 100,831 of record SFDQ01000004.1, on the reverse strand, counting down.
CCGCCACGCGGGCCAGTACATGAACCCCGCCAACAACCCCCAGGGCGGCGCCAACACCCACGGCCCCACCGCCATGCTCAACTCGCTGGCCAAGTTCGACGCCCGCCTGCACGGCGCGTCGGTGCAGAACATCAAGTTCGCCACCCCCTTCTTCCGGGAGAACCGGGAGAAGATCAAGGCCATGTTCAAGACCTACTTCGCCCGGGGCGGCTGCCATCTGATGGTCACCGTCATCGACCACGGCGTTCTGGAGGACGCGGTGGCCCATCCCGAGCGCTACCCCGACCTCATCGTGCGGGTCAGCGGCTTCTCGGCGGTGTTCGTCAACCTGGAGCCGGACATCCAGCAGGAGCTGATGAGCCGGGTCATGTATGAATGAGAGGCGCGCCATGACAAAGACCCTGCGGGTGATGGATGTGGAGCGGTTCGCCACCAAGGACGGGCCGGGCATCCGCACCACCGTGTTTTTAAAAGGCTGCCCCCTCCACTGCCCCTGGTGCGCGAACCCCGAGTCCCAGAGCGCGGCAACCCAGCTTTTGTGGTTTTCCAATAAGTGCACCGCCTGCGGCGGCTGCCTGACCGCCTGCGGACAGGGGGCCAGAAGTGGCCGTCCGGGGGAAAAGCCCCGGCTGGACCGGGCAAAGTGCATCGCCTGCGGCGCCTGTGCGGCGGTCTGCCCCGCCGGCGCGCTGCAGATTTCGGGAACCGAGCGCACCCCGGAATCACTGCTGGAAGAGGTCCTGCGGGACGCGGACTATTATGAAACTTCCGGCGGGGGCGTCACCGTCTCCGGCGGCGAGCCGCTGACCCAGCCCGAGGCGCTGGCGGAGTTTCTCTCCCTCTGCAAGCAGCACGGCCTGCACACCGCCGCCGAGACCTGCGGCGCGTTCACGCCCGCGGCGCTGGAGACCTGTGCGCCCTATCTTGACCTGTTCCTCTTTGATTTGAAGAGCGCCGACAGTGCCCGCCTTGCCGAAGTGACCGGCGCGGACCTCGACCGTGTGACCGCCAACCTGCGGCGCGCGGTGGAGCTGGGCCGGGAGGTGGTGGTCCGGGTGCCGGTGATCCCCGGCTTCAACCACGACGAGGCCGGCATGAAGGGCATCTTTGCCCTGGCGCTGGACTGCGGCGCAAAGCGGCTGGACCTCTTGCCCTACCACACGCTGGGCAAAAACAAGTACGCCGCGCTGGGCCGGGACTACCCGCTGGGCGACACCCCCATGCTCACCAAAGCAGAGGTGGAACCCTGGCGGCAGCTGGCCTGCTCCATGGGGCTGGACGCCCGGGTGGGCGGCTGAACAACAAAACAAAAGACCGCCGCATCGCTGTTCCGATGCGGCGGTCTTTTTCTGCGTTCAAAAGGAATTTACGCCTTGCTCTCGCGCATGGCCTTGGCCTCCTCGGGGGTGCAGTTCAGCACCACGGGGGTGGAGCGGTAGCCGATGCCCATGCGGTCGATGCCCATGTCGATGAGCTTCAGGAAGTGCTCGCGGGTGCGGATGCAGCCGGAGCCCTTGATCTTGCAGCGGCCCTGGGCGGTGTCCATCATGGCCTGGATGACCTCGTAGGTGGCGCCCTCGTTCTTGCCGCCGGTGAAGAAGCCGGTGCTGGTCTTCACGAAGTCCGCGCCCGCGGCAATGGCGGTCTCGGTGGCCTTCTTCACCTCGTCCAGGGTCAAAGCGTCGGTCTCGAAGATGACCTTCACTTCGGTGCCGTACTTGTGGCAGGTGTCGCACACGGCCTTGATGTCGGCCTCCACCTCGGCCCACATGCCGCTGCGGATCCAGCCGTAGTTGGCAACGATGTCCAGCTCAAAAATTTTGCCGGTCTTGCAGTACTCTTCCGCCTGCATCACCTTGGAAGCGGTGGTGGACAGGCCGAAGGGGAAGTCGCACACCACGCAGATCTTGGTGTCGGTGCCTTCGCACAGCTCGATGGCGATGGGCAGGGAGGCGGGGTTGATGCACACGGTGCGGCAGCCGAAGTCGATGCCCTCCTGGATGTACTTGCGGATGTCATCCTGGGTGAATTCCGGCTTCAGAACGGACTGGTCAATGTAGGCGGCCAGCTCGGCCACGGTCATGTCGGCAGCTTTTTTTGCAGGTTTCATAGCACGTTCATGCGCGGTGGAAATTTGCCGCAAAACGGGCGTGGCCGCGCATCTCCTTTCATTGGTTCCAGCATACCACAGCGGAACTACAAAGTCAATTGAAATATGTAGTTTTACTACAAAAACCCTTGCGGCCTGCCCGCCCCCGGGGTATAATGGGGGTACGAATCAAAAAGGAGGATGCCTCATGGGGCAGACCGTTGGCAGGATAAAGAAAAACTACGCCCAGCTGCGCGCCTCCGAGCGCAAGGTGGCGGACTGGGTGCTGCGCGACCCGGCCAAGGTGCCGGAGATGACCATGGCCCAGCTGGCGGCGGCGGCGGGGGTCAGCGAGCCCACGGTGGCCCGCTTCGCCGAGGCGGCGGGCTTTGAGGGGTTCAGCGCCCTGAAGCTGGCGCTGGCGAAGGAGGCGGCCCCGGCGGCCCCCCGGCGGCTGCTGGACGTGCATGTGCAGCCGGGCGACAAGCTGAGCACCGTGCCGGACAAGATGATCTCCATGGCCCTCACTGCCCTGGAGGACACCCGCCGCATGCTGGACTCCCGCAGCTACGAAAAGGCGGTGCGGGCGCTGGCCTCCGCCCGCCTGATCGACATCTACGGCGTGGGCAACTCCGCCGCCGTGGCCCAGGATATGGTGATAAAGCTGCTGCGCATCGGCCTGACCTGCCGTGCCTACCCGGACAGCCACCTCCAGCAGATCTGCGCCTCGGCCCTGGGCCCGGGGGACGTGGCGGTGGGCATCTCCCACTCCGGCGCCACCCGGGACACGGTGGACGCCCTGGCCATGGCCCGCGCCGGGGGCGCGGTGACCATCGCCATCACCAACTTCAAGGGCGCGGAGATTTTGCGCCACGCGGACATCGCCCTGCTCACCGGCGACGTGGAGACCGCCTTTTACACCGAGACCATGTTCTCCCGCATCTCCCAGCTGGCCATCGTGGACAGCCTCTATATGGGCGTGATGCTGCAGGACTTCGAGCGCTTCTCCGGCGCTTTGGAGGGGGTCAACCGCATGGTCAGCCGCAAAGTTTACCGGGAGGAGGAAAACCAGTGACCGGCCTTGCACAGGACGCCCGGGACTTCAACACCCTGGCGGAGTTTCTGGCCCGGCGGGATGTGCCCCGGCTGGACGCCGCCGCGCTGCAAAACGCCCTCGGCGCGCCCCGGGCGGACATGGTGCTGCTGTTCGGCGGCAGCTTGCCGGAGGGCTGCCGTCTGGCGGGCCAGCTGTGGCAGCAGGGACTTGCCCGGAAGGTGATGACCATCGGCGGGGTGGGCCACACCACCGCCGCCTTTCTGGAGCGGTTCGAGAGCGCCCTGCCCGCCGGCCACAGCGCCACGGAAGGGGAGTGCATGAAGGAGTACCTGCAAAGCGCCTTCGGCGTCCCCGAAGAGGACCTGCTGGTTGAGAGCGCCTCCGCCAACTGCGGCGAAAACGTGCGCTTTGCCCTTCGCATTTTGCAGGAGCAGAACGCCCTGCCCGCCAGCGCCATCGTGCTCCACGATTCCACCATGCAGCGACGCATCGGCGCCACGCTGGACCGCTGGTGGCCTGAAAACACCACCCGCTTCGTCCACTTTGCCGCCTATCGGGCGTGGCTGGAAGCGGGGGAGAGGGGCCTTGCCTTTGCGCCCAACCGCATCTGGGGCCTCTGGCAGGCGGAGCACTACATGAGCCTTCTGCTCAGCGAGATTCCCCGCCTGCGGGACGACGCTCAGGGCTACGGCCCCAAGGGCCGTGGCTTCATCGCCCATGTGGACATCCCCGAAGAGGTCGAGGCCGCCTGGCAGCGGCTGGCGGAGCGCTACGCCCATCTGCTGCGGCCCCGGCCCACCGCGTGAAAAAACACTCTGTTGACAGAACTGCCGGCAGGGTGTATACTTTGCTTGATACATCAAGAAAATTTGATTTGAGGTGAGCGGCATGGAGGATTTTCGACAGGAGGCGGCGGTGTTCCGCGCTTTGTGCGACGAAAAGCGCCTTGCCATTCTGGCCCGGCTGCGCAGCGGCGAAAAGTGCGCCTGCGTGCTGCAGGACCAGGACCTGGGGCTGACCCAGTCCGGCCTTTCCTATCACATGAAGATATTGTGCGAATCCGGCCTTGTGGAGAGCCGCCAGGAGGGCAAATGGACCCACTACCGCCTGAGCGAAAGCGGGCGACGGCGGGCGCTGGCCCTGCTGGAAGAGCTCACTGCCCCGAACGCCGAAGCAGGGCAAAGCTGCTGCGGCAGATGAACGCCATCATGCGGATGGCGTTTTTCTCAGGATAAAACATCAAAACTTTTTGATATAAGAAAGAGAGCGATGCGAATGTCGGTTTGGCAATGGATACAAAACGAACTGCTGGGGATGCACTGGCTGAACGAGGCCATCGGCGCGGGGCTGCGGGCCCTCGGGGTGGATACGGCGGGCCGCCTGGGGGCCAGCGTGCAGTTTTTCCTTTATGACACGGTCAAGATCACGGTTCTGCTCTGCGTGCTGATTTTCGGCATTTCCTACATCCAGAGCTATTTCCCGCCGGAGCGCTCCAAGCGCATCCTGGGGCGGTTCCGGGGGCTGTGGGCCAACGTGGCTTCGGCGCTGCTGGGCACGGTCACGCCCTTCTGCTCCTGCTCCTCCATCCCGCTGTTCATGGGCTTCACCGGGGCAGGGCTGCCGGTGGGTGTGACCTTCTCCTTCCTCATCTCGTCGCCCATGGTGGACCTGGGCAGCCTTGTGCTGCTCACCAGCATCTTCGGCGCACGGGTGGCGGTGGTCTATGTGGTGCTGGGGCTGGTGGTGGCCGTGGCAGGGGGCGTGCTCATTCAAAAGCTGGGCATGGAAAAGTATGTGGAGCCCTTCATCCTGTCGGCGGGAGGCGTGGACGTCTCGCTGCCGGAGCTGACCCTGAGGGACCGCCTCACCTACGCCCGCGCCCAGATGACCGGCACTTTGAAAAAGGTGTTCCCCTACATCCTTGTGGGGGTGGGCGTGGGGGCTGTCATCCACAACTGGATCCCCGCCGGCTGGGTGGAGACGCTGCTGGGCGGCAGCAACCCCTTCGGCGTGCTGCTGGCGGTGGTGGTGGGCGTGCCCATGTATGCCGACATCTTCGGCACCATCCCGGTGGCGGAGGCGCTGCTGGCCAAGGGCGCCCAGCTGGGCACGGTGCTGGCCTTCATGATGGCGGTCACCACCCTGTCGCTGCCCTCCCTCATCATGCTGCGCAAGGCGGTGCGCCCGCAGCTGCTGGCGCTGTTCGTGGGGGTGTGCGTGGCAGGCATTGTGGCGGTGGGCTATCTGTTCAACGTCTTGCAAGTATTCTTTATCTGACACAAGGAGGAAAAACGATGGGACTGTTTGGAAAGAAAAAGGAAGAAAAGACCGCTTGCGGCTGTGCGGGCGGCTGCAATGCCCCTTCTGTGGACACCAGCCGCGGCATCTTTGTGCTGGGCGGCGGCTGCGCCAAGTGCAATGAGCTGGAAGCCGCGGTGCGCGCCGCCCTGGCGGAGCTGGGCCGGCAGGAGGAAGTGGGCCACGTGACCGACTTCGTGCAGATCGCGGCCCTGGGCGTGATGGCCACGCCGGCGCTTCTGGTGGACGGCAAAGTGCTGGCCAGCGGCCGGGTGCTGAAAAAGGACGAGGTGAAGGCGCTTTTGCAGCAGGCGTGAGCGCAATAAAAAAGCCGGCGCGTTCGGCCCGCATGGGGCGGGGGAACGCGCCGGTCTTTTATTTTGTTCAGAGGGCAACGGTCTGCCCGGTCTCCAGCGAGGTGCGGATGGCCAGAATGACCGACAGCACGTGCCGCACATCCTCCGGGGTGATGGAGGTGATGGGGGTGCCCGCCTCGATGTGGCCGATGAAGTCCTCCAGCTCCCGCTGGTAGGCGTCGAAGGGGTCGATGTCGAGAAGCTGAGGCTCGTCGCCGCCGTAAAGCCAGGTCTCCCGCACGGCGGAGGCCACGTCTTCCAGGTTGGTGCCGGCGCGCATGCGGTAGCTCACGGATTTTTTGTCGCCCACCACGTTCAGCTCCATGGTGAAGGGGAAGCCCTTGGGCATTTCGATGATGCCCTCGGCAGTGGCCTGCACGCCGTTTTCAAAGGTCAGGGAGCTGGCCACATGGTTCCAGCAGCCCACGGCGTTCTTCTGGCCCACGGCGTAGACCTGCTTCACCTTGCCGAACAGATAGCACAGATAGTCCACATCGTGCAGATGCAGGTCGAACAGGCCGCCGCCGCTGTTTTCCGGTTTGCGGTACCACTCGCTCCACAAAGGATGCACCGACAGGCGGCTGGCCCGGGCGTATTTCACCACGCCCAGCTCGCCCGCGTCGTAAAGCTCCTTGGTCTTGACATACTCCGGCCAGAAGCGCACCGCCTGCCCCACGGCAAACTGCACCCCCGCCTCGGAGACGGCGGCCAGCATCCGCTCCAGCGATTCCATGGAGAGGGTGACCGGCTTTTCGCAGATGACATGCTTTTTGTGCTTTGCCGCCAGCAGCACATACTGCTCGTGGAGGAAGGTGGGCAGGCAGATGTCCACCACATCCACCGGCTCGGCGGCCAGCATGGCTTCGCCGTCGGCGTACCAGGGGCAGCCGGCGGCCTCGGCCAGCGCGCGCCCGGCGGCCTCTCCCAGGTCGCACACGGCGGTGACTTTGACGTTCTTCATTGCCTGATAGGCGGTCAGGTGGGTCTTGCCCATGAACCCCGCGCCTACGATCGCTACATTGACCAAATCGAAATTCCCCTTTCAGCGTTGGTGTTCTGCAAAGCGCTCACAGCTCAAAGCCGTGGGCTTTCAGATACGCCGCCGAATCCTGCACGGCGGTGTTGATCTCGGCCAGGTCCTTGGGGCCGGCCTGGGTGAACTCGATCTCCACACTGAAGGGGGAGTTGTTGTTCGCGGCTTTCAGCTTGGCAAAGATGGTCTCAAAATCCACATAGCCCTTGCCCAGCGCGGGGAAGTCCCAGGCGTTGCGCGCGCCGGCCTTGTCCTTCAGATGCAGATAGGCGATGTCGCCCATGCAGGTGTCCACATCGTCGGCAGCGTCCACGTCGGCGTAGAACACGCAGTTGGCGGTGTCGTAGTTGATCTTCACCCGCTCGCTGCCCACCAGGTCCACGATCTCCTTCATGATGGTGCCGGTGGCGTGCTCGCCGTGAAGTTCCAGCACCAGGGTCAGGCCGTACTCCTCCAGCTTGGGCACAAGGCTCTTGATGTTCTGGGCCAGCAGGTCGTTGCCCGCCTTGGCGTTGTCCGCCAGATGGGCCTCGCCGATGGAAGAAACGATGTAGTCACAGCCGAAGAAGTTGGCCAGCCGCATGTTCATGATGAAATCCGGCAGGCGGGCGGTGTCCATCAGGTTGCAGTGGCCGCTCATGGAGAAGGGGACAAGGTCCAGTTCCTTCATCTTGTCCTTCACGGCGCAGAGCTTTTCAAAGCTCTGGTCGGGGAACACATGCTCCGTCCAGCCTTTGGTGGCCGTCAGCTCCACATAGTGGAAGCCCGCCGCGGCGATGCCTTCCAGCGCCTCCTCGATGGAGTAGCCGTGGTAGCAGTTGGAGTTGACCGCGATGATCCGTTTGTCCATGGTAAAAACCGCCTTTCGTCTTGTATTCTGCGGCGCGGCGCATCAGCGCAGAAAAAGCCGCTGCTGCGTGTTGCCGGAAAAATCGTAATGGGTGTCGATGTAGTATTGGGCCGCGCCGGTGAGTTCTGCGTCCAGCCCCAGGCGGGAGTATTCCACCCGCACCCGGCTGACGAACTCGGGGAAGCCCATGCCCGCCAGCGCCGTGCGGACCGCTTCGAGAAAAGCGGGCCCCAGGGTGACGCCGGTGCCGCCCAACACCACCAGCGAGGGGTTGAACAGGGCGATCAGGTTGGAGATGCCGTAGGCCAGGTCCCGCCCCAGGTCGCCGATCAGCGCCCGGGCCTTTTCGTCGCCCGCGTCGGCCATGGCTGCCACGTCGCTGAACAGCAGCCGCCGCCCGCCGTCCCAGGGCGTTTTCGCCCACAAGGCATTCCAGGCAGCCCCGGTTGCCGCAGTCGCACAGCGGGCCGTCCCGGTCGATGGAAAAGTGGCCGAACTGGGTGCCCACTGCGCCCGCGCCCCGCAGCATGCGGTCCTCGGCGAACAGGCACGCGCCCACGCCCTTGGAGACGTTCACATAGGCCACATAGGGGTCCCGCACGGGGGTGAACACCCGCTCGGCATAGCCAAGGCAGGCAGTGTCGTTCAAAAAGCACAGGGGATACCCCGCCAGCGCCTGCTGCAATTGGGGCACCACCGGATCGTCGTGGCCCACGCCGATCACGGTGGAAAAAAGGCTCTGCCGCTCCTCGTCCACGATGCCGGGAATGATGACGCACACGCCCATGATGCGGGCGCTGCCGGCGGCGGGCAGCAGGACCTCGAAAAAGGCGCGCCGTATCTGCTCCACGCCCTCTTCGGGCGCGTTCAGCGGCGCCTGGCCCCGGTAGACCATGCGGCTGTCGGAGGAGACAAGGGCGATGTCCAGCCGGCCGCGCCGCCAGCTGATGACGGCCACCACGTTGGAATCGCCGTCCACCTGCAGCGCGTTGGGCCTTCTGCCCTGATGGACGCTCACGCCGGCGCCGCAGTCCACCACATACCCGCCGCGGATCAGCTCGTCCACCAGACTGGAGACGGTGGTCTTGCTCAGGCTGGTGATGCCCGCCAGATTGGCGCGGGAAATGTTGGCGTTGCGGTCGATCAGATGATAGATCCTGCGCAGATTCTCGCTGCGGATGATTTGCTGCGTGATCAATGCCATCCCTGCTTTCTTTGGTCAAAAGATCGGGGGTGAGATTATTTGTCCGGCGGCCTTACTAATTCTTTTTAATTGTAGCATATAGCCGAAATGACTACAAGTGTCGCGAAAATTTTCAGCGCTTTTGCCACAGCAAGACCTTCGACGTTGTGTAAAAGAACGAGAAAAAGCCGCGCGGCGGCGAGGCTGCGCGGCTTTGAGCGGGCAGAAAACTCACACGGCGAGCGAAACGGGCCGGGGCGCGTCCGCCCGGCTCCACCCCAGCAGCTCCACCCGGGGGGAGAGAAAGCCCTCCCGGGCCGGGGCGGGGGCGGCCAGCGCCGTGGTGAGATACTTTTTGCTGTCGTCGGCAAAAACGGTGGCAGCGGGGCCAAAGCCCCGGCGGGTGAGCTCGATGGCGCCCAGCAGATTCGCCCCGGAGGAGATGCCCACCCCCAGGCCCAGTTCCTTTGCAAGGCGCGCGGCCATGAGCACCGCGTCGTCGTCGTTCACTGGCAGCACCGTGTCGATGAGGCGGCGGTCCACGATGGAGGGGATGAAGTCGTCGCCGATGCCCTCGATCTTGTGGGGGCCGGTGACGGTGCCGCCGCTCAGAAGGGGCGCGGCGTCCGGCTCCAGCGCGGCGATGAAGGCGCCCCGGGGCTTCAGGCGGCGGGCCACGCCCATCAAGGTGCCGCCGGTGCCCACCCCCGCCGCAAAGGCCTTCACGCCGGGCAGCGCGGCCAGCAGTTCCGCGCCGGTGGTGTGGAAGTGGGCCAGCACGTTCTCCTCGTTGTCGAACTGCAGGGGCTGAAACGCGCCCAGCTCCCCGGCGGCCTGCCGCGCCTGGGCCAGCGCCCCCTCAAAGCCGCCGTCGGTGTCGCTCACCAGATGCAGCTGCGCGCCGTACATCTTCAAAAGCTGCTGCCGCTCCCGGCTCATGCGCTCGGGCATGAAGATGTGCACCGGGTGCCCGGTGAGCGCCCCCAGGGCGGCGAAGGCGATGCCGGTGTTGCCGCTGGTCACCTCCACGATGGGCTGGCCGGGCACAAGCGCGCCGGTCTCCTCGGCGCGGGCCACGATGCGGGCGGCCACACGGTCCTTGATGCTGCCGGAGAGATTAAAACTCTCCAGCTTGGCATACACCGCGCCGGGGCGGCCGTCCAGCCGGTAGTCGATGCGGATGAGCGGGGTGTTGCCGGAAAGAGTTTCGTAAGCTTTCATAACAGTTCTCCTTTTGTGTTCGTTGTTTGGCGGCGGGCAAAACAAAAAGGCTGTGTGCCTGCGCACACAGCCTTGCAAAAGGGTCCTGCCAACAAAAGCGCAAAGCCCGGAGGCCTTGCCCTGCTTTTTCATCGGGGCCGCGGTTGAAGGGGGCAGCAGACAGCACCAGCAGGGCCGTCTGCCCGCCGCGTCTTCAAAGGCCTTTCTGGCCCGACGCGAAAAAGCAGCCGTCCCTCAACAGCGACAACAACAGATATTCTCTTTCACAGAGACAAGATAGACAAGATTCATAAAAATCACCTTGCAGATACCATACCATCGGGCGGTGGATTTGTCAAGAGCGGGTGTTGTCACAGAAAATTTTATTATGATAAAATTTTTTATTGACATCGGCTGCGGGCAGTGCTATATTGAATTTGTGTTTTATTGCGATAAAACAATCTGAACAGGAGTGGATCACCATGAAACTGAACGCACTTTTGGCGCGGAGCACTGCTGCGGCGCTGGCCTGCGCGCTGCTGGCCGGCTGCGGCGGGCAGACGGTATCTCCGTCCGTCCCAAAAGACCAGACGCCTTCCTCCGCTGTTTCCAGCCAGGAGGCACAGCCCACGCCGGAGCCCACCGCAGCCCCGGCGGCGCAGGGCGCTTTGGAGCTGACCGAGCGCGAGAGCGCGCTGGGCAGCTATGAGCTCTTCACCATGTTTTCCAACGGCTATGCCTGGGTGTGGGCGAACGGCGAGGCCGGCTATCTGAGCGAGGACGGCCAGTATACTCCGCTGTATTCCATCCCCCGGGAGGACATTTTCAACATCGACGTGGAGCAGATGACCACCGATGGGTTCACGCTGCAGCAAAACGTGGAAAAGCTCAGCGAACTTTACTCCTGCCCCGAAAGCGGCATCGTGCCTTTTTACAAGGACGGCCTGTGGGGCTATTGCGACCTTTCCGGCAATGTGCTGGTGCAGCCGGCCTACATCCACATCTCGCCCATGGGCCAGCTGGGCTGGGGTGCCCGGGAGGGCGACGCGGGCTCCGAGTGGATCTACTACTATGATGTGATCAAGCCCGACGGCTCGGTGATCGTCAGCGACAAGAACTGCTGGTGCGACCCGCGCAACGGCTACTACTTCGTGGACGAGTCCGGCGACGGCGGCGCGGTGCTTTACAACGCCGACGGCTCGGTGGTGCTGGGAGAAGCGCCCTACAGTTTCGGCAACTGCCCCATGCCGGACTTCACCACCTGGGAAGAGGGCGTGGTCGTGAGCGGCGTGCCCTATGACCGCACCGGCGCGAAACTGAGCACCGACGGCCGCAAGATCGTTGGCCTCTCCGCCGGTTCCCGCCCGGTCTTTCAGGATGAGGGCGGCTTTGGCATCCTGAACACCAACGGCTCGGTGGCCGTCCCGGACAGCCTGAGCTACATCTCCGACGTGATGGCGGACGGCAGCGTCTATGTGCAGGAAAAGGATACCGGGGCACTGTGCCATTACGACGGCGAGATGAACGCGCTGGACGACGGCGCCCTTGCCCGGGCAAAAACCGGCGAGCGGTACATTGACGAGGAGCGCATCGTTCCCATCACCCCCGTGGAGATCTGTGACCAGAGCGGCCGTCAGATCGCCCTGATGGAGTCTGAGGTCGAGATGGGCGGGGCTTTCACCGTGAGCTGCGGCGTGCTCAAAGCGGGGGACTGGTTCTATTTCTATCCCACTGACAGCACTGTTCAGACCTATCAGTTCACCTCTGCGAAATAACAAAAACACCCGGCGGGTCAAAAGCCCGCCGGGCGTTTTTATTCACATCAGGGGCGCGATCACCTTCAGCACCGGCCCCAGCAGCCGCAGCCGCCGGGCGTTCTGCCAGATGGTGCCCTTTTCCACCCGGCGGCATTTCGCCTGGGTGGCCTCAAAGTCCGCCTCGATGTCCCCGATGCACGAAACGCCGTACATCCAGGTGGCGCACTCGAAGTGGTGGTAGAGGCTGCGGTAGTCCAGATTGATGGTGCCCACCACCGCCTCCCGCCCGTCGGCCACGAACACCTTGGCGTGCACGAAGCCCGGGTCGTATTCAAAAATTTTCACTCCCGCGTCCAGCAGCGCGGCGTAGTGGGTCTTGGCCAGCGCATAGGGGCCGGTCTTGTCCGGCACGCCGGGCAGGATGAGCCGCACGTCCACGCCCCGGCGGGCGGCGAATTCCAGCGCGTTCTGAAGCTCGCCGTCCAGAATCAGGTAAGGGGACATGATGTGCACATATTTGGTGGCCCGGTTCAGGATGTCCATGTAGACCTGCTCGCCCACCTTGTCCTCGTCCAGCGGGCAGTCGCCGAAGGGCATCACAAAGCCCGGCGCGCTCACCGGCGGCACCGGCGCGGCACAGAACTCCCCGAACTTGGGCGGCTGTTCGGTCACGTTCCACATCTGCAAAAACATCAGTGTGAAGCTGCGCGCCGCCTCGCCCTTGAGCATCACGGCGGTGTCCTTCCAGTGGCCGTGCTTTTCGATGCGGTTGATGTATTCGTCCGCCAGATTCACCCCGCCGTTGAAGGCGGTGTGGCCGTCGATGACCAAAATCTTGCGGTGGTCCCGGTAGTTGTAATGGGTGGACACCAGCGGCACCACCGGCGCAAAGGCCTTGCATTTTATGCCCAGTTTCGCCAGCCGCCGGGGATAGTCATGGGGCAGAGTGGAAAACTCGCAGGTGCCGTCGTACATCACCCGAACGTCCACGCCCGCTTTGGCCTTGCGGGCCAGAATTTCCAGAACGCGGCCCCACATCACGCCCTCGTCGATGATGAAGTACTCCATAAAAATGAATTTTTCGGCCTGTTCCAGTTCGGCCAGCAGCCGTTCCCACTTTTCCTCGCCCAGGGCAAAATAGGTCACGTCGGTGTTCTGATACACCGGATGGCAGCCGTTCCCGTCAACGTACCGGGCCAGCGCCGCCGCGCCGGGGTTCTCTTCTTCCAGCGCGGCAAGGGCTTCGGGCTGAGCGGGCAGGGTGCCGCGGGTGAGGTCAATCAGCTCGGCCACCCGGGCCTTTTCCGCCCGGTGCCCCAGGTCGCTGCGCACCAGCCAGAACAAAAGCGCCCCTGCGCCGGGCGCGGCCATGATGATGACCAGCCAGGTGATCTTGGCGGTGGCGTCCATGCGGGTGTTGAGCAGATACAGCACCATCACCGCCGAGAACAGCGCCGCGCCGCCGATGAAGTGGGGCAGCAGCCGGGCAAACCAGCGGAAGGCGCTGAGCAAAAGCAGCACTTCCATCACCAGCAGGACCAAAAACAGGCCCAACCGGCTGAACAGCGCGTGCACAAGGCCCTTGCGGCTTTTTTCCAAAAGCCGCAGCCCGCTCTCTTTCAAATCGTTCGGGGTCATGGTGCGCCCTCCTTTGCAGGCGGTCTTTCTGACCTCACTATATCATATCCGGCGCAGGCTCGACAACCTCCCGCGCCTCCAGCATCCAGATGCGGGCGGAAAAATCCGGCATGGGGCGCACGCCCTCGGTGTAGCCAGTGCCGCAAAAACGCTGGGGCAGCCGCAGCCCGGCGTGCATCAGAAGGCTGCCTGCGGCGACAAAGTCCACTGTTTCGCAGGGCAGCTGATACACCTGCCCCGCCAGATGCACCAGCATCCCGTCGGCCTTGGGCTTCACCGGCAGCACATGGCCCAGAAGGGTGCGGAAGGAGTCCAGCTCCACGCTCTGGGGCCGCACGCTCACCTGATAGATGAGCGCTTCGTCCAGCCCCGCCAGCCGCAGAACGGGCATCGGCGCGTTGGGGCGCACAAGGCCGGTCATCTCCAGCACCGCCGCCTCGCGCCGGTCCTCCGACACCGCCATCCATGCGCCGCCCTTCTCCGCTTCGGGGGCGGCAAGGCAGTAGAACCGCCCGCGCTGGAACAGGTCCCGGTGGGCCTTGTAAAACTCGATTTGCGCCTTCACGCTCTTCTCCTGGGCGGCGTTCAGGGCGGTCAGGTCCATCTCGTAGCCAAGAAGGCCGAAGGCCGCCGCGTCAAAGCGGCTGTCCAGCGGGGTGAAGCGCAGGGTCTGGTGGTTGGGCGCGGCGCTCACATGGCAGCCCATCACCCCCGGCGGGTAGCCAAGGCTGGCCCAGGTCTGCATCTTGCACCGCTCCCAGGCGTCGGTGTCGTCGCTGAGCCAGATCTGGGGCATGTAGTAAAGCATGCCCAGATCAAAGCGGTTGCCGCCGCTGGCGCAGCCCTCGAACAGCACGTCCGGGTGGGCGGAGGTCACCGCCTCCAGAACCTGATAGAGCCCCAGCGTCCAAGCATGGGCAAAGCGGCCCTGTTCGCCCAGCGCCGGGCTGAACCGGTCGGTGTGGTGGCGGTTCATGTCCCACTTGATGTAGCGGATGGGCGCGCTGTCCAGCAGGGCGTTCAGCTGGGCGATGAGGTAGTCCCGCACCTCGGCGCGGCAGAGGTCCAGCACCAGCTGGTTGCGGCTGCGGCTGGGGGCCACGCCGGGGGCGGCCACCGCCCAGTCCGGGTGCGCCTCATAGAGTGCGCTGTTCTCGTTCACCATCTCCGGCTCCACCCAAAGGCCGAAGGCAAGGCCCTTTTCCGCAAGGTCCTGCGCCAGGCCCTCAAGGCCCTGGGGCAGCTTTTTGGGGTTGGGGTCAAAATCGCCCAGGCCCTTGGTGTCGTCGGTGCGGCGGCCGAACCAGCCGTCGTCCAGCACGAACAGCTCCGCCCCGAGCCCGGCGGCCTTTGCCGCCAGCGCCCGCAATTTGCGGGGCGTGAAGTCAAAATAAGTGGCCTCCCAGTTGTTCACCAGCACCGGCCGGGACGCGTCCTTCCAGCGGGCCGGCAGGATGTGGCGGCGCACAAAGCGGTGCATGTTGTACCGCAGGCCGTTGCGCCCCCCGGCGCTGAAGGTGAGCGCCGCCTGAGGCGTGACGAAGCTTTCGCCGTCCTCCAATGTCCAGGAAAAGCCCTCCGGCTGGATGCCCGCCATCACCCGGGTGAAGCCGTAGCTGTCCGCCTCCACGCTGGCGGCGTGGCTGCCGGAATAGAGCAGGTTGAAACCGTAGATTTCCCCCGTGTGCTCGTTTGCGTCAGGGGCGCTGAGGGCGAAGAAGGGGTTGCAGTAGTGGCCGGAGGTGCCGGACACGCTGCCGAACTGGGTCAGCCCCCGCCGCACCGGGGCGGTGCAGGGCTCGAACTCCCGGGCCCAGGCCCCGGTGAGGGTGGTGAGCACAAGGTCCTGCCGGGGCAGGTCCAGCTGATAGCTCATGGCCCGCCGCAGGGTCACCGGCCCGCCGGTGCGGTTGGTCAGCCGCGTCTGGCGCACGATGACGTCGCAGTCGTCGAGGGAGATATAAAAGAGCTCCGCCGCCATGCCCTCGGCGCTCTTAAAGCGCAGCACAAGGCACTGGCCCGCGTCACGGGCGGCGGGCAGGCCGGGGACCTCGGGCGGCGCGGGCAGCACCTCGCCGCCCGCAAAGCGCAGGTCGCACACCGGGCTGCCGTTTGCCAGCGTCAGCGCCAGCGCGCCCCGGCGGAAGTCGCCCTTCTCGGTGGGGGAGACTTCCAGCCCCAGGTGCAGCAGCGAGAGCGCCGGGTCAACGGCCTTGTCGTAGATAACGTCGGTGCCGTAGGCCACCGTCAGCGGCTGGCGCAGCGCCTCGGCGGAGGGCTCGATTTTGCGGCCGTAGTGCAGCTGCTCGGCCAGCGGGCCCCGGGGCGCGATGTACATGCCGGTGCCTTCGGTCTCTATGCAGAAGACCCCGCTTTTCTCAAAAATCATCCCTTGCTCCCTTCTCTCTGGCGCAGCGCCTCGCTGATGCGGGCGGTCTCGGCCTCGGTGAGGCGGTATTTCTTCATGAAGTAAAGGATGGAGAACACAAGGCCCAGCACCGGCAGCCCCACCATCAGCAGGCGCAGGCCCAGCAGGGTGCTCTCCGACTGCACGGCGGCGGTGTCGTCCAGGCCGATGAGGTCAATGCCGATGCCGGCGATGAGCACGCTCACCGCGCTGGCCAGCTTCACCACAAAGGTCTGCATGCTGAACACCACGCTCTCGTTGCGGCTGCCGGTCTTGTACTCGCCGTAGTCCACCGTGTCCGCCAGAAAGACGGTGGTGAGCACGGTGGCAAGGCCGAAGCCGATGTAGATGACAAAGGCGGTGGCGGCCAGCGGAGCCACGGCCCGCACCCCCGCCATGCTCAAAGCGAAGAGGGCCAGATAGCCGGCGATAGTCACGCCCAGCGCCCCGGCCAAAATCTGCTTGCCGCCCCAGCGCCGGCGCAGCAAAGGCAGGCTGACCATGCTCAGAATCTGGCCCACGCCGCCCACAGTGCCGAACAGGCTGAACAAATCGCTGTTGCCGATGTCGTATTTGAAGAAGTAGACCGCCAGCTGGGTGGTGAGGTAGAGGGAGGCGTTGAACACCACGATGCCCACCACGACCACCATGGCCTGGTCGTTGTGGATGAGGGCGGAGAACATCTCCTTCACGGTGGCGGTCTTCTGGTGCTCGGTGGGCTTTTCCCGCACCAGCGCCACGCACACCAGCTCGGCCGCAACGAACACCACGGCCACGGCGGCGGCAAAGATGGCAAAGCCCTCCCGCTCACCGGAGCCCAGCCGCACCACCAGCAGCATGGTGAGGACGGTGGGCACCGCGTAGCCCACGGCGGCGCAGGTGCGCCCGATGACCGACAGGTTCTCCCGCTCCTTGCCAGAGGAGGTGATGGCGGGGATCATGCTCCAGAAGGGGATGTCCATCAGGGTGTAGGTCACGCCCCACAGCACATAGGCCGCGGAGGCATACACCAGCATGGCGGTGCCGGTGACCGAGGCGGGCATGGCGAACATGCCGTAAAGGATGAGGGCGTTGGTCAGCGTGCCGGTGACGATCCAGGGCCGGAACTTGCCGAAGGGGGTGTTGGTCTTTTCCACCACCACGCCCATCAGCGGGTCGTTGAAGGCGTCGAACACCCGGGCGGCCATCATCATCACGCCGGTGAAGGTGCCGCTGATGCCCAAGATGTCGTTGTAGTAATAAAGAATGAAGCCGGAGACCAGGGCATAGACCATGTCCTTGCCCACCGCGCCGACGCCATAGCCCAGCGCCTGTTTTGCCGTTCCTTTCATTTCTGTTCCTCCTCCTGTTTCGTCACGCGGAAGGTGAGGATCACAGGCTCCGCGCCTTCCATTTCAACGGTCAGCCTGCCTTCGCCGGCTTCGCCCTTGGTGCGCAGATAGCACCCGGCCATGCCGCCGCAAAGGGGCACTGCTGCCGGGCCCACCAGCTCCACCGCGCCCTCGGCCCGCAGACTCAGGCTGCGGCTGCAGTAAGTGCGCACCGCGCCGAACTCGTCCACCGCCCGGATGCGCACGGTGGCCATGTCCCAGCAGGGGCCGTCGGCAAGCGTGTCGGTGTCCGCCTTCACTTCCAGCGCCAGCGTTTCGCCGGGGCAGCGCACCACGCTGGCCGCCACTCTGCCGTCCTTCACGGCGTCGAAGCGCCAGCGCACCACCTGGCCGCCCCAGCCGGCCACATAATTGTTATAAAGGCGGACGCCCTCTTCCCGGGTGAAGCCCTTGAACACCATCAGGTACGCCGCCTTGGCCAGCACCGAAAGGGGCAGGTCGGAGCCGCGGCTGGCCACCGCCAGCAGCACGTCCCGCACCATGGAGGCGGTGCGGGGGCTCATGCCCTCCTGGCTCTGCAAAAGGGCGCTCACCGTGTCGTCGATGAGCACCGGCGGGTGGGCGAGGCCGCCGTACTCCGCCGCGGGAGAAAAGCTGCCCGCCGGCAGGTCGTTGCGGTAAACGTCCACCCGGTCGGCGTTGGTGAACACCGCCACCGTGCCCACCGCCCCGGCGGGGTGCTCGCCGATGTCCATGCTGCTGCTCACTTCCAGCACCGGCGCAGCCTCCTGCTGGCTGGCGTAGACCGCCGCGGCGAGTTTCGGGTTGCGGAACATGTCCATCACCCCGTGATAGCAGATGCGGTCGCCGCTGCCGAAGTCCCGATGGGTGTTGTAGTCGAACATGCACCAGCCGAAGGTGCCGGCAATGCCCTCGCTCTTGGCGGCGTCGCTCACCACCCGGGCGTGGCGCAAAGCGTGCTCCAGCCGCTTGCCCTCCCAGTCGCAGGCCTTGGTGGGGAACATGTGGCCGTTGTACTCGCTGATGAGATAGCCTTTGTCCTTCGCCTTGGTGATGGTATCGCGGGGCGCGCAGCCTTTGTTGGGGCCGTGGTGGGAGAAATCGTTGTAGGTGTAAACATCCTCGAACAGATGGCTGTGGGCGAAATTGCGCACCCCGCCGGTGGGACGGGTGGGGTCCAGCCGGTGGGCGATCTCGTTGGTGCGGCGGTAGAGTTCGTCGTCGTCCGCGCTCTCGTTGATGCGCACCCCCCACAGGAAGATGGAGGGATGGTTGCGCCATTGCAGCACCATCTCCTCGGTGTTCACCAGGGCCTGGGTCTTCCATGCGTCGCCGCCGATGTGCTGCCAGCCGGGAATTTCAGTGAACACCAGCAGGCCTATCTCGTCGCACCGGTCGATGAAGTGGTGGTTCTGGGGGTAGTGGCTGGTGCGCACCGCGTTGCAGCCCAGCTCATACTTCAGGATGTCCGCGTCCAGCCGCTGGGCCCGGGCGGGCACGGCATAGCCCATGTAGGGCCAGCTCTGGTGCCGGTCCAGCCCTCGCAGCTGCACCCGCCTGCCGTTGAGATAAAACCCGTCCGCCCGAAATTCCACCCGGCGGAAGCCGAAGCGCACGGTCTTTTCATCCACGACTGTGCCGCTTTGCAGCAAAGCCGCCTTCAGATGGTAAAGGTTCGGGTGGTCGCAGTCCCACAGGGCGGGCTGCTCCACTTTCAGGAGCGCTTCTTCCGCTTCGGCATCGCCCTCCCAGCGGGCCAGTTCCTCGCCGCTTTCGCTGCACACCGCAAGGCGCAGGGTGAGCCCGGCGGCGTTTTCGCAGGCGGGCAGGCAGCGTGCGCTGCCGTCCATGTCCGCCCGCACGCAAATGTCGTTGATGAAGGCGGGGCCGCCCACCTCCAGATAGACCTCCCGGTACAGCCCGCCGTAGGTCAGGTAGTCAATGACGTTGCCGAAGGGGGGCACGTCCAGCGTTTCCCGGCTGTCCAGCTCCACCGTCAGATTGTTGGTTTCGCCCCAGCGCAGCCGGTCGGTCAGGTCCACGGTGAAAGCGGTGTAGCCGCAGCCATGCTGTGCCAGCAGCGCCCCGTTGAGGTAGACTTTGGCAAAGTGGGCCGCGCCCTCAAAGGTCACCCGCACCCGTTTGCCCCGCCAGCTTTCCGGCGGGGTGAAAAAGCGCAGATAGCCGCTCACCATCTGATAGGCCTGCTCGCTGAACTCGTTGAAGGGCAGCATCGCCACCGTGTGGGGCAGGCGCACCGCTTCAAGGTTTTCCTGCGGGGCGTTCAGCGCGGTCAGCGCAGGTTCATAATGGGGCGTGAAATACCAGTCGTTGTTCCAAGGGATGCGTTTCATGCTTTCTCCTCCCGTCGGGTCAGAATTCCTTCCATCAAAAGGTCCATCATGCCGTCCATGGCCTGCACATAGCCAAGCCCCTCCCGCTCCAGCGCGTCGCTGGAAAGGAAGTGCTCGATGGCGCCCTCCACCACCGCGCGGAACAGCCCCGGCTCAAAGGGGCGCAGCACCCCCTGCTCCACGCCCTGGCGCAAAAGATCCAGCGTGGGCTCCCAGCCGGTCTCCAGCCGCTGGCGGATGCGGCGGTACACCACGGGGTACTTTTCCTCCACGCCCTGCAGGCGGGTCCAGTCCAGCGTCTGGTAGGAATCGGGCAGAACCACCACCAGCCGGCGTATCTTTTCCGCAAGGCTCAGGTCCTGCCGGGCCAGAATTTCCGCCTCGCTCACCTTCACCTCGTCGAACATGGAGTCCACCGTTGCCAGCTGCAGCGCCTCCTTGCTATCGAACAGCACATACAGCGTCTTTTTGCTCATGCCCAGCCGCGCCGACAGCTCGCTCATGGTGAAATCCAGCCCCTGGCTGCTGCACAGGGCGATGGTCTCCTGGATGCACCGTTTCCGTGGGTCGTCCATAATGGCCTCCTTTTGAGGAAACCCAAAATCAAAAACGGGTTTCCGACAAGGCTATCTTACACCCCGCGGCGGCATCGCACAATGGGCAAAGGGCGGTTTCTCCCCTTTGCATAAGCGGCGCGGGGCTTTTTTGTGGCATTTGCCGCCAGAAAAAAGGCCTTTACAAACCGCCCGCCATGGGGTATAATGCACGGCAGGGAATGAAGTTCTCCCTTGGGAAACCTAAACCGCTTTTTCAAAAGCTGATGACTTCTGTGATCGAAAGGGTCGCGGAAGCTGTCGGCTTTTTTTGCGTCCCAAAGGAGGAACTGTGATGTTAACAAGTCTTGCGTTCGTGTTTCTGGCGGGCCTCGCGGCGGCGGCCATCTGCCAGCAGCTGCACCTGCCCCGCATCATTGGCATGCTGGCGGTGGGCGTTGTGCTGGGGCCCTCGGTGCTGAATGTGCTGGATGATTCCATCCTCTCCATCAGCGCCGACCTGCGGCAGATGGCCCTCATCATCATCCTGCTCAAGGCGGGCCTTTCGCTGAATCTGGCGGACCTGAAAAAGGTGGGCCGCCCGGCGGTGCTGATGAGCTTTGTGCCCGCCAGCTTCGAGATCGTCGGCTATGTGCTGCTGGCCCCGGTGCTGCTGGGCCTTACCCGCACCGAGGCGGCGGTGATGGGCGCGGTGATGGCGGCGGTGTCGCCCGCCGTGGTGGTGCCCCGCATGGTGCGCCTGATGGAAGAGGGCTGGGGCACAAAGCAGGGCATCCCCCAGATGGTGATGGCCGGCGCCTCCTGCGACGACATCTTTGTCATCGTGCTCTTTTCCACCTTTCTGGGCATGGCCCAGGGCCAGGGGGCGGACCTGGCGGCCTTTGCCTCCATCCCGGTGTCCATCGTCAGCGGCGTGGCTTTGGGCGCGGCGGTGGGCTGGGCCCTCAGCGCTTTCTTTGAGACCGCCTATGCCCACGCCCACATGGTGCGCAACAGCATGAAAGTGATCGTGGTGCTGGGCATGTCCTTCCTGCTGATGGCCGCCGAGGACTGGCTGGAGGGCACGCTGCCCCTCTCCGGCCTGCTGGCGGTGGTCAGCATGGCCTGTGTGCTCAAGCTGCGGTGCGCGCCGGGCGTTTCCATGCGCCTGAGTCAAAAGTTCGGCAAGCTGTGGCTGGCGGCAGAGGTCATCCTCTTCGTGCTGGTGGGCGCGGCGGTGGACGTGCGCTACACCCTGGGCGCGGGTCTCGGGGTGGTGGCCATGATCGCCCTGGCGCTGGTGTTCCGGGCGGTGGGCGTCACCCTCTGCCTTGCGGGCACCGCCCTCTCCCGCAAAGAGCGGCTGTTCTGCGTCATCGCCTATCTGCCCAAGGCCACCGTGCAGGCGGCCATCGGCTCGGTGCCGCTGGCGGCGGGCCTCGCCTGTGGGCAGCTGGTGCTGTCGGTGGCGGTGGTGGCCATCCTGCTCACCGCTCCGCTGGGCGCTTTGGGCATGGACCTCACCTACAAAAAACTGCTCCAGGGCCCCCAGGAAAAATAAAATTTTTCCCCGCGCATCGGCGCTGTCAGGCGCTTTGCGGGCCGTGGGGCGCGCCCCGGGCCAAAAGCGGGATTGCAATTGAACAGAAATCTGTTATACTTATATCCGTGTTTTTTGCACAAAAGGCTTTTCCTCACGGGAATGGCCCACACTGCATGAAATGGAAAAGAGGCGAAAAACCGCGTTGGGAAAGGCGGTTTTCGTGGGAAACGGAGTATAACAGGAGGCGATGACCAATGTGCGGGATCGTGGGATACACGGGCGCAAAGCAGGCCGCGCCCCTTCTTTTGGAGGGGCTTTCCAAACTGGAGTACCGGGGCTATGACTCGGCGGGGGTCGCCACCCGGGACGGCGACGCTCCGGTGCAGCTGGTGAAGGCCAAGGGCCGACTGAAGGTCCTTTCGGAAAAGATAAACGGGGGTCTGGCCCTGCCGGGCAGCTGCGGCATCGGCCACACCCGCTGGGCCACCCACGGCGAGCCCAGCGAGATCAACGCTCACCCCCACTGCAGCGACGACATGAACGTGGTGGCGGTGCACAACGGCATCATCGAGAACTACCAGCAGCTGAAAGACAAGCTGACCAAAAAGGGCTACCGCTTTTATTCCACCACCGACACCGAGGTGGCGGTGAAGCTCATCGATTATTACTATAAGAAATACGAGGGTACCCCGGTGGACGCCATCAACCATGCCATGGTGCGCATCCGCGGCTCCTACGCGCTGGCGGTGATGTTCAAGGACTATCCCGGCCAGATCTGGGCCGCCCGGAAAGACAGCCCCATGATCATCGGCGTGGGCAAAGGGGAGACCTTCCTGGCCTCCGACGCGCCGGCCATCCTCAAGTTCACCCGGGATGTTTATTACATCGGCAACATGGAGCTGGGCTGCCTGGAGCCGGGCAAGGTGACCTTCTACAACCTGGACGGCGACGTCATTGAAAAGCCCCTCACCACCATCCAGTGGGATTCGGAGGCCGCCGAAAAATCCGGCTACGAGTACTTCATGATGAAGGAGATCCACGAGCAGCCCAAGGCGGTGGCGGACACCCTCCACGCCTTTGCGGGCGACGGCGCGCCGGACCTCTCCGCCGCCGGTCTTTCCGACGAGGACCTCAAGGCCGTGAACAGCGTCTGCGTGGTGGCCTGCGGCTCGGCCTGGCATGTGGGCATGACCGCCCAGTATGTGCTGGAGCAGCTGGCCCGGGTGCCGGTGCGGGTGGAGCTGGCGTCGGAATTCCGCTACCGCCAGCCCCTGCTGGAGGCGGGCACGCTGGTGGTGGTCATCAGCCAGTCCGGCGAAACGGCGGACAGCCTCGCCGCCCTGCGGGAGGCAAAGCGGCTGGGGGCCCGCACCCTGGGCATCGTGAACGTGGTGGGCTCCTCCATCGCCCGCGAGGCGGACAACGTGATGTACACCCTGGCCGGGCCGGAGATCGCCGTGGCCACCACCAAGGCCTACAGCGCCCAGCTGGTGGCGGCGTATGTGCTGGCCATCCGCATGGCGCTGGCCAAGGGCAGCATCGACGCCGACCGCTGTGCTCAGCTGATGCAGGAGCTGGAGACCCTGCCCGCCAAGATCGAGAAGATCCTGGAGGACAAGGAGCGTCTGCAGTGGTTCGCCTCCAAGCAGGTGGCCATGCACGACTGCTTCTTCATCGGCCGCGGCATCGACTACGCCATCAGCCTGGAAGGAAGCCTCAAGCTCAAGGAGATAAGCTACATCCACTCCGAGGCCTATGCCGCGGGCGAGCTCAAGCACGGCACCATCAGCCTCATCGAGGAGGGCACGCTGGTGGTGGGCCTTGCCACCCAGACCGAGCTCTACGAAAAGACGGTGAGCAATCTGGTGGAGTGCAAAAGCCGGGGCGCTTATCTGATGGGCCTGACCTGCAGCGGCAACTACGGCATTGAGGACACGGTGGACTTCGCGGTCTACGTGCCCCGCACCGACCCACTGTTCGCCGCCTCGCTGGCGGTGGTGCCCCTGCAACTGCTGAGCTACTATGTGGCGGTGGGCAAGGGCCTGGACGTGGATAAACCCCGCAACCTGGCCAAGAGCGTCACGGTGGAGTGACCCAAAACCCATATCCTCCCTTCGGCGGGGCGCGCGGCAAAATGCGCGCTCCGCCGTTTTTTGCCTTTTGAGCATAGCCTGACCGTCCTATGCCTCAAAGCTATGACAGACCATAAAATATAAGCATTTGTGCTTTTCGGGCGCGGGGCGTATACTGAGGGTGAAGAAAAGGGCGGCCGGGAAACGCCGCGTTCAGTGAAAACGGAGAGACAGGCATGAAGATCATTGAGAATCAGACTTTTGACCAGGAGCGCGCGCTCTACGGTGTGCGCAATGTGAAAACGGTGAACTGCCGCTTTGACGGCCCCGCCGACGGCGAAAGCGCCTTCAAGGAGTGCGCCAACATCGCCGCCGAAAACTGCTTTTTGAACCTGCGCTATCCCTTCTGGCACGACCGGGGCCTTGAAGTGAAGGGATGCGAGCTTACCGAGAATTGCCGGGCCGCCCTGTGGTATTCCCGGCGCATCCGCCTGGAGGACACCCGCCTCCACGGTATCAAGGCCCTGCGGGAGTGCGCCGACGTGGAATTGAAAGGGTGCGACATCCGCTCGCCGGAGTTCGGCTGGTCTTCCAAACGGGTGACCATGGAGGACTGCACCGCCGAGAGCGAGTATTTCATGATGCGCGCCTCGGGCCTGCGCTTTCGGAATGTGACCTTCACCGGGAAATACTCCTTCCAGTACATTCGCGACGCGGTGCTGGAAAACTGCCGCCTGACCACCAAGGACGCCTTCTGGCACGCCCGCAACGTGGTGGTGAAAAACAGCGTGGTGGAAGGGGAGTACCTGGGATGGTACAGCCAGAACCTCACCTTTGAGAACTGCGTCATCCGGGGCACTCAGCCCCTGTGCTACTGCAAGGGCCTGAAGCTGGTGAACTGCCGCATGGAGCACACCGACCTTGCCTTTGAAAAGAGCGAGGTGCAGGCCACTGTCACCACCCCCATCGACAGCGTCAAGAACCCCAAGGCGGGCCGCATCGAGGCCCCTGCCGTGGGCGAAGTCATCCGGGACGACCCCGCCGCCAAAGGCGAAGTGGTCTGCACCGGGCATCCTGCCGGGCGCTGCGCCTGAAAACATCAAAAAAAGAGCCGCCGGGCCCCTCCCGAAAGGAGAGACCCGGCGGTTTTTTGTTCAAAGCGTTATTTGTGCCGCAGACTGTGGATGTACCGCGCGGAGAAGCAGAGCAATGCCGCCAGTGCTCCCAGCTGGGCAAAGTCGAACAGGTTGTATAAAAGCCCCAGAGGGCCAACGACCGCGGTGAATCGGAAAAAGGTGTCAAAGATATAATCACCCACGGTCCACACCAGCCAAAAGCCCAGCCACCCGGCGGCCAGCGCGATGAGGGCGTCCCGCCCCGTGGCCAGCGGCAGGCGGCGAAAGCGCAGCACCGTGACGGCCAGCAGCACCAGGATGACCGCCAGCTCCACCCAGGCCGCGGCGAGGCGGGCGTAGTTCCAGCTGGGTTCATAGATGCGGGTCAGCAGAACAAGGCTCCAGGAGATGCCGGTGGCCAGCCGCATATAAAGCGCGGCGCAGAAATACACCGCCCAGCCGCACCAGAGCCCCGCGTTTTTGCGGCACACGGCGCAGACGCCCGCGCACAACCAGAAGGGCGCGGCGAACAAAAAGCTGAACATGCCGCCGCCCAACAGCAGAAAAACAAACAGCACCATCAGCCCGAACAAAAGCAGCACCAGCGCCACGATCTTCTGCCCGGTGCTCACGCCCGCTTTCTGCGCGGGCGCGGGCGCGGCGGGCAGCGGGGCAGGGCAGGGCGACGCGCCGCCGGCGGCCCGCCCCTGCACCAGTTCGTCCAGTGAAACGCCGAACACCTCGCCCAGCTTCACCAGTTTGTCCAGGTCCGGCACCGAGGCGTCGGTCTCCCACTTGGAGACTGACTGGCGGGATACGTCCAGCGCCCGGGCCAGTTCCTCCTGCGACCAGTTTTTCTGTGCCCGCAGCCGGGCGATGTTCTCCCCAAGGCTCATGGGATGATCCCCCTTCTTGTTTTCTATGGTAAAAGTATAACCGCCCGGCCGCCGCAAGTCCACCAAGCCGCCTTGGAAATCGCGCAACCAATGGTTGCACCCGGTGCAGAAAAGCCGCCGCACGCTTTTTGGCAAAGCGCGCGGCGGCCTTTTTTTCTGAAAAACAGATTCACAGCAGCTCGCTGATGCGCCCGGCGGTCTTGAACAGTTCCTGCACGATGGTGTCCTGCCGGTCCGCGATGCGGGTGCTGGGCCCGGAGATGCTGATGGCAAAATCGGCGGGCGCGCCCTTCGTGCGCTGTACCGGCACGGCGATGGAGATCATGCCCTGCTCGAACCGCTGGTTGTTGATGGCATAGCCGTGGCTGCGCACAAAGCGCACGTCCTCTTCCAGCTGCTCCCGGGTGGAGATGGAGTACGCGGTGCGCTTTTCAAAAATGGCCGAGTCGGCATAGGCGGCGATCTGCTCGTCGCTTAAGGTAGAGAGCAGCGCAAGCCCCGTGCTGGTCAGGTGAGGGGGGCGGCTGCTGATGGAGCGGTCCATCTCTGCCCGCAGCGAGAGGTGGGGCAGCGCTTCGTACAGCAAAATGACCCGGGAGCGGTTCTCCCAGGTGACCAGATGGGCGCTCTCATTCACCGTTTCGGTCAGCTGGTCCAACAGGGGCTTGACCACCGGCAGATAGGCCTTCTGCTCATACACCCGGTTGCCCAGGGTGAACAGCCGCATGCCCAAAGAATACTTGTTGTCCTCGCCGCGGCACAAAAAGCCCCGCATCTCCAGGGTGTACACCAGCCGCAGGGCGGTGGTCTTGCCCATGCCCATCTGGGCGGCGATCTCGGTCAGCGAGAGCTTGTCCGTGTTGTCGAAAAGGTTCAGAACGCACAGGGCGTTGTCCACCGATTGCAGCAGGTACTGCGCCTGCTCGCCGTTTTTCTGCATATGCACACCTTCACATTTCTTGGTCGTACTTCATTATAACATACTTTCTCCCAATGAAAATATCGTTTTGAACCCAAAGCGCCAGATTCGTGAACAGATTGCACAAACAGAAAACCGCGAAATTGTGCAAAGATTAACAAATTCCTTGTTTTTGAAAAAAACTGTTGAATTTTGTGGGTCGAGTGCTATAATAAGTTCGGATAGTGAAACATGAGTTTCGCAAAATGAAACAGGAGGGGACACCGTGAAGAAGCTCGGGGTCATCAATCTTGGTTCCACGTCCACCAAGGTTGCCTATTTTGAGGACGACGTGTGCGTTTTTTCCGATTCCATTTCCCACCCGGCGGAGGAGATCAAACAGTTCGCCACCAACTGGGACCAGTACGACTACCGCAAAAAGCGCATCGTGGATTTTTTTGAAAGCAAAGGCGTGGACATCGCAAAACTGGACGCCTTTGTCAGCCGGGGCGGCCACACCGAACCCATCCACGGCGGCGTGTGGCGCATCAACCGAAAGATGCTGGAGGAATCCCGCAGCATGAAGTACGGCAATCATGTGTCCGACCTGGGCATGCGCATCGCCTACGACCTGGCGAAGGATGAGCACAGCGCCTACATCGTGGACAGCCCCTGCACCGACGAGTTCGAGCCGCTGGCCCGCTACTCCGGCCTGCCGGAGATGCCCCGCCAGAGCCGGTTCCACGTGCTGAACCACAAGGCCTGCGGCCGGGCCTTCTGCAAGGACCACGGCCTGGACTACGGCAAGGTCAGCCTGGTGGTGGCCCATCTGGGCGGCGGCACCTCGGTGGCGGCCCACAAGAACGGCAAGCTCATCGACGGCGACAACGGCCTGGAAGGCGACGGCGCCTTCTCCACCAACCGCACCGGCGCGCTGCCGGTGGGCGCTCTGGTGGACGCCTGCTACTCCGGCGAGTACACCCGCGAGCAGATGCACCGCAAGCTCAACGGCCTGGGCGGCATGATGGCCTATGTGAACGACAACGACGTGCTCTCGGTCTACAACAAGGGCCTTGCGGGCGATAAAAAGTGCATGGAAGTCATCGACGCCATGGTGTATCAGACCGCCAAGTCCATCGGCGCCATGGCCACCGTGCTGGACGGCAAGGTGGACGCGGTGCTGCTCACCGGCGGCATCGTACACAACGATTACATCGTGGACCAGCTGAAAAAGCGGGTGGGCTTCATCGCGCCCGTGTATGTGTATCCCGGCGAGCGGGAGATGCTCTCGCTGGGCCAGCAGACCTATTACGCGCTGATCGGCAAAGAGGAGGTTTTTGAACTGTGAAGATCACTTCGTTTGAACAGATGGAAGCCTTTGTGAAGGGCCACGCCAGCCGCAAGAAGATCGCCGTGGCCTGCGCCCACGACGACGTCACCCTGGAAGCGGTGCTGATGGCCGTGGACAAGGGCGTGGCCGACGCGGTGCTCATCGGCAAACAGGGCGAGATCGAGGCGCTGCTGCGGCAGTTCGGCAAGTACCCCGCCGCCTTCGAGATCATCGACGAGGCCGACGAGCGGGCCGCCATCGACAAGGCGGTGGCCATGGTGCGCGAGGGCACGGCGGACATCCCCATGAAGGGCCTGATGCACACCGCCACCTTCATGCGGGGCATCCTGGACAAGCAGACCGGCCTTCTGGAGCCGGGCGAGCTGCTGAGCCAGGCCTCGGTGTTCGAGGTGGAGGAGACCGGCAAAATGCTCATCATCAGCGACTGCGCCGTGAACATCGAGCCCAATGTGGACCAGAAGTGCAAGATCGTGGAGAACGCCGTGAAGGTGGCCGGGTCCCTGGGCATCGAAGAGCCCAAGATCGCCATGCTCTCGGCGCTGGAAGTGGTGAACCCGAAAATTCAGGGCACGGTGGACGCCGCCGAGGTGACCGCCCGCCTGAAGGATAAATACCAGATCGACGGCCCCTTCGCGCTGGACAACGCCGTCAGCGTGGAGGCCGCCAAGCACAAGGGCATCGACAGCCCCATCGCCGGCAGGGCGGACATCCTCATCGTGCCGGACATGTGGAGCGGCAACATCTTCACCAAGGGCCTTGTGTTCTTCGCTCATATGAAGAGCGCCGGCACCCTGAACGGCCTGCGCAGCCCGGTGGTGATGACCAGCCGCACCGACACCATCGAAAACAAGTACTACTCCATTCTCACTTCGGTGCTGGGCACCATCCAATGATTTGGCGGACCTGGACGGCAATTTCTTTCCGTACAGCAAAACATATAAAAAGGTAATTGAGGTGTAATCATGCAAACCGCAACGAAAAAAAGGAATGTGGCCATTGAACTGTGGCGTTTTCTGATCGCCTTTGCCATCGTGGGCTTCCACACCGGCTGGATCATCGCCATGAGCTGCGACGGCAGCCTGGGCTACTGGATGGAGAGCAGCAACTGGTTCTTCGGTTCCAGCGAAGTGCTGCTGATCTTCACCGTCACCGCGGGCTACTTCATGGTGGCTCACTTCAACAAGCGCAAGTCTGACGGCGTCTACATGGCCCGCAGCGCTTCCTCCCGCGCCTGGGACTACACCTGGGCCCGCATCAAGTCTCTGCTGCCTGTGCTCATCCTGGGCTACGCCCTGGGCGTCATCATCAGCACCGGCTTCTTCTATCAAGACTACACCGTGCAGCAGGTGCTGGCCATGGTGGTGAACAGCGTCTGGGAGTTCCTGGGCTTCCACGCCGCGGGCTTCCGCTCCACCGGCAACCAGTTCTTTAACCTGAACGGCACCCTGTGGTTCATCTCCGCCATGATCATCGTGGGCTACTTCATGTACTGGGCCCTGTGCAAGAACGAGGACGTGTTCTGCGGCTTCGTCGCCCCCCTGACCTTCGTCTTCCTGGGCGGCTGGTGGTGCTTCAGCGGCACCCGCGCTGCTCAGACCGCCTGGTCCACCCTGGGCCTGCAGACTGCCTCCACCAACGGCATGGGCGGTAGCGCCGGCGACACCACCGCCATGCTGGGCTTCAACAACGGCCTGCTCTACGTCATGCTTGGCATGATGGGCGGCTGCATGGTATACTATCTGGTGAAAAAGGCTTCCGAAGTCACCTTCTCCGGCGCTGCCAAGGCCGCGCTGACCCTGCTGAACATCGTGTGCAGCGTGCTGCTGCTGTGGTACACCGTCTATCAGCCCACCTACTTCATGCTGGACCGCTGGACCGTTGCCCTGCTGTGCATCGTGGTCATCACCCTGTCCCTGCTGAACAAGGACGGCCTCACCGCCGCGCTGAACAACAACGTCACCAGCAAGCTGTTCGCCTACCTGGGCGGCATCTCCCTCTATGTTTACATGCTGCACTACCCGGTGGCCATCCTGGTGCTGCGCGTCATGGGCAAGAACACCGAGGCGACCACCTACTCTTTCTGGAGCGTGTTCGTGCCCACCGTGGTCATCACCATGGTGCTGAGCGTCATCACCAAGTTCGCGATGGAAAAGACTATCCTGAAAAAGAAATAAGTCTCTCTTCTTCCTCCATAACAAAGAAGATTGCCGTGCATGGACAAAAATCGGGAAGCAGCACGTTCTGCTTCCCGATTTCCGGTTGTCCGGCACAAAGAAAGGCGGATGCTTGTGGAACCTTTCAGAATATGGCAGCTCTCGCCCCGGGTGGTGCGCATCGGCGGGCTGATGCATGAGTTCGTCTATCTGATAAAGGGCGACGAGCGGGCCGCCCTCATCGACAGCGGCTGCGGATTCGGCAGCCTGCGCCAAGTGGCGGCGGACCTCACCGGCCTGCCCCTCACGGTGCTGCTGACCCACGGCCACATGGACCACGCCATGGGCGCGGGGGAGTTCGACGAGGTGTGGATGGACCGGCGGGACATCCCCGTGTTCCATGCCCACGCCCCGGCGGAATACCGCCGCGCCATCCTGCGGGGCGCGCAGCCGCGCCTGGAGGAGCTGCCACCCATGGTGCCCGCCGCCGACCCGGCGCGCTTTCTGCCTCTTTCGGACGGGGCGTGCTTCGATCTGGGCGGCGTGCATCTGGATGTGTTCGAGTGCCCGGGCCACACCCCCGGCACTGTGGTGGTGCTTCTGCGGGAGCTGCGCACCCTCGTCGTGGGGGACGCCTGCAGCAACTTCACCTTTCTGGCAGGGGAGGAGTGCCTGCCCATCCCCGTTTACCGGCAGAACCTCCTGCGGCTGAAAGAGCGGCTGGCGGGCCGGTTCGACGTCGTGCTGGAGGCCCACGGCAGCGGCAGTCTGCCGACGGGCATCCTGGACGGAGTGATCGAAGTGTGCGGCGATGTGCTCGCCGGCAACACCGACGACGTGCCCTGCACCTTTGCGGATGTGGAAGGGGTGCTGGCCAAGGCCCGCCGCCCCCACAGCCAGCTTCGGGCGGACGGCAAATACGGAAACATTTTTTATAAAAAGCAGCTGTGACGAAAGGAGCGATGCAGTATGAACAACAAGGTGACCGACCTGCGCAGCGCGCTGGCGCTGCTGAAAGAGATGCCCGGCCAGCTCATCGAGACCGACGTGGAGGTGGACCCCATGGCCGAACTGGCCGGGGTGTACCGCCATGTGGGCGCGGGCGGAACGGTGATGCGCCCCACCAAAGAGGGCCCCGCCATGATTTTTAACAATGTGAAGGGCCACCCCGGCGCGAAGGTGGCCATCGGCCTGCTGGCCAGCCGCAAGCGGGTGGCCGCCCTGCTGAACTGCGACGCCCGCGAGCTGGGCAAAATGATGTACCAGAGCGTTGCGAACCCGGTGCCGCCGGTGCTGGAAGAGGGCCCCGCCCCCTGCCAGGAGGTGGTGCACAAGGCCACCGACCCGGATTTTGACCTGTTCAAGCTGGTGCCCGCCCCCACCAACACCCCCGACGACGCGGGCCCCTACATCACCCTGGGCATGTGCTATGCCACCCATCCGGACACCGGCCTCAGCGACGTGACCATCCACCGGATGTGCATCCAGAGCAAGGACGAGCTGTCCATCTTCTTCACCCCCGGCGCGCGGCACATCGGCGCCATGGCCGAGCGGGCGGAGCAGCTGGGCCAGCGCCTGCCCATCTCCATCAGCATCGGCGTGGACCCCGCCATCGAGATCGGCTCCTGCTTCGAGGCTCCCACCACCCCCATGGGCTACGATGAGCTGGCGGTGGCCGGCGCGCTGCGGGGCGAGCCGGTGAAACTGTGCAAGTGCCTCACCGTCAACGAGAAGGCCATCGCCAACGCCGAATACGTCATCGAGGGCGAGGTGGTGCCCGGCGTGCGGGTGCAGGAGGACCAGAACAGCCACTCCGGCTTCGCCATGCCCGAGTTCCCCGGCTACACCGGCCCCGCCTCCTCCGATTGCTGGCTCATCAAGGTCACCGCGGTGACCACCCGCAAGGACCCCATCATGCAGACCTGCATCGGCCCCAGCGAGGAGCACGTCTCCATGGCGGGCATCCCCACCGAGGCCTCCATCTGGGGCATGGTGGACAAGGCCATGCCCGGCCGGCTGCAGAACGTCTACTGCGCCTCCGCCGGCGGCGGCAAGTACATGGCGGTGCTTCAGTTCAAGAAGCTGGCCCCCAGCGACGAGGGCCGCCAGCGTCAGGCGGCGCTGCTGGCCTTCTCCGCCTTCAGCGAACTCAAGCACATCTTCCTGGTGGACGAGGATGTGGACTGCTTCGACATGAACGACGTGCTCTGGGCCATGAACACCCGCTTCCAGGGCGACGCGGACATCATCACCATCCCCGGCGTGCGCTGCCATCCCCTGGACCCCTCCAACGACCCCAGCTGCTCGAAGTCCATCCGGGACCACGGCATCGCCTGCAAGACCATCTTCGACTGCACCGTGCCCTACGACCAGAAAGCCCGGTTCGTCCGCGCCCGTTTCATGGACGTGGACCCCGCCCACTGGGTAAAGGAGTGAGCGCATGAACAGGGATACCATCGTGGTGGGCGCCTCCGGCGCCAGCGGCATGCCGCTGCTCATCCAGTGCCTCAAACTCATCCGCGCCGCCGGGCGCTCTTCCGTGCTCATTATGAGCGACAGCGCCGTTCTCACCCTGCGCCAGGAGACCGGCAGCACCCCGGAGGACCTGGCTCCGCTGGTGGACGCGGTCTATGGCCCCGGCGAAGTGGGCGCGCCTCCCGCCAGCGGCTCCTGGCCGGCGGCGGGCATGCTGGTGGTGCCCTGCAGCATGAAAACGGCGGCGGGCATCTGCGCCGGCTATGCCGACAACCTGCTGCTGCGTGCCGCGGACGTGACCATCAAGGAGCACCGCCCCCTGGTGCTGGCCGCCCGGGAAACGCCCATGAGCGCCATCCACCTGCGCAACCTGCACGAACTGGCCATGCTGCCCACGGTGCGCATCATCCCGCCCATGCTCACCTTCTATCACAAGCCCGATACCATCGACGAGATGGCCTATCACATCGCCGCGAAGCTGGTGGAGCCCTTCGGCGTGGAGGCAAAGGAGTACCGCAGATGGCAGGGACTGTGAAAAAACTTGAGCGGACGGCCCGCCTCTCCTTCGGGGAGCTGCGCGCCGAGGCCGTTTTGCTGGACGGCAGCTGCCACATCCTTTTGTACGGCGGCCAGTCGCCCCACATCGGCTGCACCGTGCTGGCCGAGCCCCGGCCTTCTCTTACGGGAGATGGTTCTGCCAGCGCCACCGCCTCGGTGCTGAACGTCTGCGGCCACAAGGACGAGGCCGTCTGCCGCCTGCTGGCGGAGACGGTGGCCAGCCGCACTGGGCGCGTCACCGTCTGCACCGGCGGCTTTCATCAGGACGGCATCACCCCGGAACAGATCGGGGAAGTAGGCGCAGCCGCCCGCACTTTGGCCGAAGAACTGGCCGAAGCCATCCGTTAAAACAAAAAAAGGACCGTCCCCTGCGGGGGACGGTCCTTTTTGTTGATTCAGTTGTTGTTGGAAGGGAAGAAGGGCCGCAGCACGGCAGCCACACTGCTGATGGGCATGGTCTGCAGCCAGATGTGGCCCGGGCCGGACACCACCGTGTTGAACAGGCCCTCGCCGCCGAAGAAGGCGTTTTTCACGCCGGGCACGGTGACGATGTCCATGGAGCAGGTGGCGTCCATGGCGGCGATGTAGCCGGTGTCCACCACCAGCGACTGGCCGGCGGCCAGCTCGTATTCCACCACATGACCGTCAAACTCGGCAAAGGCGATGCCCTGGCCGGAGAGCTTCTGCATGATGAATCCCTCGCCGCCGAAGAAGCCGGAACCCAGCTTTTTCTGGAAAAAGACCGAGAGCTCCACGCCCGCCTCGGCTGCCAAAAATCCGCTCTTCTGCACCACCAGCTCCTTGCCGGGGCCGATCTCAAAGGCGCGGATGCTGCCCGGGAAGCTGGAGGCAAAGGCGATGAGGCCCGGCCCGCCCTGGGCGGTGTAGCGGTTCTGGAACAGCGCTTCGCCGGCCAGCAAGCGGCCGAAGGCTTTGCCCAGCCCTCCGTTCGTGGTGGTCTCCATCCTCATGTTGGGGGTCATCCAGCTCATGCTGCCCCGCTCGGTGATCATCGTTTCGCCCGCGGCCAGCTGGCAGGTCACCACCGGCAGCGGCTCGCCCGCGATCTGGTATTGCATCCGTCATTCCTCCTTGTATCTTACTGAGGTAGTGCCACTATCACTATAAAGGCCGCGCCCGGCCTTCGTCAAGAGGGCCGGGCGCACAAGCATTGTGTCGGTTTGTTGGTCATTCTGCCGAATCGGCGCTGCTCTTCGGCAGCGTCATGCGAAAACAATCCACCATCAAAGTGGCCCAGGTCAGCAGAAACACCTCGGCACAGATCTGCTTTGCCAGGCGGCGGCCCCGGTGTGGCATGGCAAGGCCCACCAGCACCCCCAGCGCCAGCATGCAGAATTTCAGCAGCGCAACGTCCTTCCAGTCCCAGCGGCGGATGCAGCCGTTGGCCCAGTCCAGCAGTTTTTTCATGGCGGCCTCCCTTTTGCCCCTCAAAGGCGTGTGTTATACTCTTATCATAACGCCCGCCGCCCATCGGGGCAAGAGCGCCGGCGAAAAAGGGAGGGAAGAAGATGAAAAAGCGGCCGGAACTCACCTCCTTCGGCCTGCATCTGCTGGCCATGGGGCTGATGCTGTGCGACCATGTCTGCCTTGCCCTCATGCCGGACCGGCTTTGGATGACCTGTGTTGGGCGGCTGGCCTTTCCTATTTTCGCCTTTCTTGTGGCGGAGGGCTTCGTCCGCACCCGCAGCCGCGCCCGCTATGCCCGGCGGCTGCTGATTTTTGCCATCGTCTCCGAAGTGCCCTTTGACCTGCTGGCGGCGGGCCGCCCGGTTTACCCCTTTCACCAGAACGTGCTCTGGACCTTTCTCATCGCCCTGGGCTGCATGCAGCTGCTGGAATGGGCCAAGTCCGACCCCCGGCCCGCCGCCCGGTTCGTGCTGGGCGCGGGGGCTGTGCTGGGCGGCTTTCTGGCGGGCACGGCGTTCATGGTGGACTATTTCGGCCCCGGCGTCTGGATGGTGCTGGCGTTTTACTTTTTCCGGGGCGATGGATGGCGGCAGCGGATGGGCCAGCTTTTGTGCCTGCTGTTTTTGAACGGCTGGCTGCTGGCGGGGCAGACTGTTTTGCTGGGCGGCCTCGCTCTGCCCATCCAGGCCTTCGCGGTGCTGGCGCTGCCCTTCATCTGGCTCTACCGGGGCCGGCAGGGCCCCCACGGGCGGGCGGTGCGCTGGCTTTTCTACGGCTTTTATCCCGCCCACCTTCTGGTGCTGGCGGCGGCCGCTGCTTTTGCGAACTGACCCCCTTGAAAATCTGAGTCAATCCTCTATACTGTGAGTCAAAGCAAACCGGTCAAAGGGAGGCGGTCAGATGAACGAGGCCTTTTACGCGCTGGAAGAGGAAAAACAGCGGGCGGTCTTCAACGCGGCCATGGAGGTGTTCTCCCGCTGGGAGTACAAGCGCGCCTCCACCGACCTCATTGCCGCCAAAGCGGGGGTGTCCAAGGGGCTGCTCTTTTACTACTTCCACAACAAGCGCGCCCTGTATCTGGAGACCTTCGCCTATGCCCAGCGGCTGGTGAGCGAGTTCATCCGGGACGCCTGCCCCGTGCAGAGCGACGACTTTTTTGACCGGCTGGCCGGCGCCTCCCGGGAAAAGATGCGTCTGATGGACCAAAGTCCCTTTCTGCTGGACTTCTGCGTCCGGGCCTACTATTCCAGCGGGGAGGAGATCTCCGACGCGCTGCGTCAGAAAATAGGCGGTGAGCTGGGCGGGCTTTACTCCACCTGGTTCGCCGGGGTGGACACCAGCCGCTTCCGGCCCGGGGCGGACCCGGCCCACATCCTGAACATGATCGCCTGGATGACCGACGGCTACATCCACGTGCGCCGGATGGAGGGCAAGCCGCTGGATATGGAAGAGATGATGGCCGAGGTGGAGCGCTGGATGCAGATGTTCCGCGAATGGTCTTATAAGGAGGAGAAACGATGAGCATGCTGGAAGTGGACCGCCTCACACGGGACTACGGCGGCGGCAAAGGGGTGTTTGACCTGACCTTCCGGGTGGGGGAAGGGGAAGTGTTCGGCTTTCTGGGGCCCAACGGGGCGGGCAAAACCACAACCATCCGCCACCTGATGGGGTTCATTCACCCTCAGGCGGGCAGCTGCCGCATCGACGGCATGGATTGCTGGCGCGACCGGGCGCGCATCCAGCGGGAGCTGGGCTACATCCCCGGCGAGATCGCCTTCTTCGACGACATGACCGGCGAGGAATTCCTGCGCTTTCTGGAAAAATACCGGGGCCGGGCAGGCGCGGGCCGCAAGGCGGAGCTGCTGGAAATGTTCGAGCTTGCTCCCAAAGGCAAGATCAAAAAGATGAGCAAGGGCATGAAGCAGAAGCTGGGCATCGTGGCCGCTTTCATGCACGACCCGCGCATCCTGCTGCTGGACGAGCCCACCTCCGGCCTCGACCCGCTGATGCAGAACCGCTTCATCCAGCTGCTGGACGCCGAAAAGGCCCGGGGCAAGACCATCCTGCTCTCCAGCCACATCTTTGAAGAGGTGGAGCGCACCTGCGACCGGGTGGGCATCATCCGCGCCGGGCGGCTGGTGGCCGACGACCCGGTGGAGACGCTGCGGGGTCGGTACCTGCGCAGCTACACCGTCACGCTGGAAAGCCCGGAGCAGGCCGCCGCCTTCGCCCGGGACTTTGCCGGCGAGCAGAACGGCCTTCAGGTGACGGTGCGCGCCCAGAAGAGCCTGGAGAACATCTTTCTGGAGTATTACGGGGGAGGGGAGAACCATGGAACTCACACTGTATAAGCGGGAGATGAAGGGCAGCTGGAAGCTGCTGGTCATCTTCGGGGCGGTGCTGACCATGTATGTGGCCATCATCATCTCCATGTACGAGCCGGACATGCTCAAACTGCTGGACAGCTACGCCCAGGCGATGCCGGAACTGATGGCCGCCGTGGGCATGACTGCCGGCGCGGCGGACCTGCTGGGCTTTATGATCTCCTATCTCTACGGCTTCATCCTGCTGGTGTTCCCCATGGTGTTCTGCATCCTGCGGGCGAACGGGCTGGTGGCAAAATATGTGGACCGGGGCTCCATGGCCTGCCTGCTGGCCGCGCCGGTGCGCCGCAGCGCCGTGGCCCTCACCCAGGCCGCGGTGCTCATCTCCGGCACGGTGCTGCTGGTGGGCTATGTCACGGGGCTGGAACTGGCGGTGTGCCAAAGCTCTTTCCCCGGTGAACTGGCGGTGGGGGAGCTGCTGGCGGTGAACGCGGGCCTGCTCTGCCTGCACCTCTTCATCGGCGGGGTGTGCTTTCTGGCCTCCTGCGCTTTCTCCGACACAAAGTACAGCGTCGCCTTCGGCGCGGGCGTGCCCGCGCTGATGTTCCTGCTTCAAATGCTGGCCAACGCGGGCGACGCGGCCGAAAAAGCCCGTTATTTCACCTTCTTCACCCTCTATGACCCCAAGGGCCTTGCGGCGGGGGAGGAACAGGCCGTTCTCTTTGCCGGGCTGCTGCTGGCCGGCGCGGCGGCGCTCTATGCCGCGGGCGTGGCCGTGTTCTGCAAAAAGGACCTGCACATCTGAATCAAAAGGGAAAGGGGCCCCGGCCAATGCTGGCCGGGGCCCCTCCTTGCTTTGCACAAAAAAACTCCCGAACGCCGAAGCGTTCGGGAGCCTGGTGCGGATGAAGGGACTTGAACCCATATGGAGTTGCCCCCACTAGAACCTGAATCTAGCGCGTCTGCCAATTCCGCCACATCCGCATCTATGTAAACGCGGCGCAAGGCCGCGAATACGCTGTTCTCACGTTGGACCGTGGGGTCCGCTGTGCGGAACGATAGCTATTTTAGCACAGAGTTCGGCGGTTGTCAACCATCTTTTTCAAACTTTTTTTGCGCGTGTTCCACAAGCTTCGAAAAAGTCTGCTCGCTCAGGTCGTGCTCCACGCGGCAGGCGTCCCGGGCGGCCACTTCCGGGTCCACCCCCAGCCGCACGAAGAACTCGGTGAGCAGCCGGTGCCGGTCATACACCCGCCGGGCAATGGCCAGCCCCGCCTCGGTCAGCACCAGCCCGCCGTCGGCGTCCACCTGCACGTAGCCGTTCTCCCGCAGCTTTTTCATCGCCACGCTCACGCTGGCTTTGGTGAAGGCAAGCTCGTTGGCCACGTCCACCGAGCGCACGTAGCCCTTGCGCTCTTTCAGCATCAGGATGGCCTCGAGATAATCCTCCGAGGATTCATGGACCTGCATCTGTTCTCCCTCCGTTTCGGCGCGGCCGCTCTTTTGTAATATACCCTACCATATTTGCCGCCCTTTGGCAAGAACGGCCCTGCCGCGCCGCAAAAAGAGGGGAAAAAAGGGCCGGTTTGCAGTCAGCGCCCTTTCTTTTGCATTTTCGGAGGCGGGGTCTTTCTTTCCCGGTGCGCGGGTGATACAATAGGGGTCGGCAAAGGGGGCAGGCGGCTTGGAATCCTTCGTTTACAGCGTGAACGCGTCCCTGCCCATCTTCCTCACCATGGCGGCGGGCCTGGGGCTGCGGCGGCTGGGCCTGCTGGACCGGCACTTTGCCGATGTGGCCGACAAGTTCGTCTTCAAGGTCACTCTGCCGCTGATGCTCTTCGAGCAGATCCGCGCGGTGGATATTTACCACAGCTTCGACGGCACGTATCTGGCCTTCTGCGCGGGGGCCACCCTGGCGGGCATCCTGGTCATCTGGGCGCTGGCCCACCGCTTCGTGCGGCCAAAGGGCAGCGTGGGCGCCTTCGTGCAGGCCTGCTACCGCTCCAGCGCCGCCATCCTGGGCCTTGCTTTCATCCAGAACATCTACGGCTCCGCCGGCATGGCCGGGCTGATGATTTTGGGCAGCGTGCCGCTGTTCAACCTGTTCGCGGTGGCGGTGCTCACCCTGGAAGGGGAGGACGCGGGCGGCCAGCCGCTGAAAGCGCGCCTTGCCGGCGCGGCCAAAGGCGTGGCCACCAACCCCATCATCCTGGGCATTCTGGCGGGCTTTGCGGCGGCGCTCATCCGCCTGCCGGTGCCCACCGTGCTGGACCGCACGCTGGAAAATCTGGCCGGCCTGACCACCCCGCTGGCGCTGGTGGCCATCGGCGTGACCTTCGATTTCAAGGCGGCGCTGGGTACCTCCCGGCTGGCGCTCATCGCCTCGGCGGTGAAGCTGGTGGTGCTGCCCGCGGTGTTCCTGCCGCTGGGCGCGGCCCTGGGCTTCCGGGAGCAGATGTTCATGGGCCTCATCGTGATGCTGGGTTCGCCCTGCACCCCCACCAGCTACGTGATGACCCGCAGCCTCGGCGGCGACGCGGCCCTGGCCGGCACCACCGTCATGCTCACAACGCTGGCCTCCAGCGTGAGCCTGACTTTCTGGATCTTTTTGTGGCGCAGCCTGGGGGTCCTGTGAGGCCCTGTTTCTCTTGCTTTTCACCCCGGCGTGGGGTATAGTTAAAGTATAAAATGCCCGGAAGGGAAAGGAGCAACAGCATGAGTATTTTAGTGTGCGGCGGCGCAGGTTACATTGGCAGTCATACCTGCGTGGAACTTCTGGCGGCCGGCTATGACATCGTCGTAGCCGACAACTACTACAACTCCTGCCCGGAGGCGGTGCGCCGGGTGAAGGAGATCTCCGGCAAGGATTTCCGCTTTGTGGAGGTCGACCTCACCGACGCGGAAAAGGTGGAGCAGCTGTTCGCGCAGAACCCGGACATTGACTCGGTGATCCAGTTCGCCGCTTACAAGGCGGTGGGCGAGAGCGTGGGCAAGCCCATCGAGTACTACACCAACAACCTCACCACCACCCTCACCGTGCTGGCCGCCATGCGCCACCACGGCGTGAACAATCTGGTGTTCTCCTCCTCCGCCACCGTCTACGGCGACCCGGAGAAGGTGCCCATCGATGAGAACTGCCGCGTGGGCGGCACCACCAACCCCTACGGCACCAGCAAGCTGATGAACGAGATGATGCTCACCGACTGCTGCAAGGCCTACCCCGAGATGAACGTGGCGCTGCTGCGCTACTTCAATCCCATCGGCGCCCACAAGAGCGGCCTGATCGGCGAGGACCCCAACGGCATCCCCAACAACCTGGTGCCCTACATCGCCAAGGTGGCCGTGGGCGCGCTGGAAAAGGTGCATGTGTTCGGCAACGACTATCCCACCCCGGACGGCACCGGCGTGCGCGACTACATCCATGTGGTGGACCTGGCCAAGGGCCACGTGGCCGCCATCAAGAAGCTGGAGCAGAAGCCCGGCCTGTTCATCTGCAACCTGGGCACCGGCAAGGGCTACAGCGTGCTGGACGTCATCAAGGCCTATGAGAAGGCCTGCGGCAAGACCCTGCCTTACGTCATCGACCCCCGCCGCCCCGGCGACATCGCCACCGTCTATGCCGACCCCGCCAAGGCCAAGAACGAGCTGGGCTGGGAGGCGCAGTACGGCATCGAGGAGATGTGCGCGGACAGCTGGAAGTGGCAGAGCATGAACCCCAACGGCTATAAGGGCTGAGCG
Source organism: Oscillospiraceae bacterium (assembly GCA_004558145.1). Taxonomy (GTDB): domain Bacteria; phylum Bacillota; class Clostridia; order Oscillospirales; family Ruminococcaceae; genus Allofournierella_A; species Allofournierella_A excrementavium. The sequence continues at coordinate 60,173 of SFDQ01000004.1, read as the reverse complement.
ATACACAACACGCCAAACAACGAAGGGAGATAACGAACATGCAGAAGAAACCTATCTTAGTGGTGCTGGCTGCCGGTATGGGCAGCCGTTACGGCGGCCTCAAGCAGATCGACCCGGTGGGCCCCAGCGGTGAGGTCATCATGGACTACTCGCTCTACGACGCCAAGCGCGCCGGCTTCGAGACCGTGGTGTTCATCATCAAGCACGAGATCGAAGAGGCCTTCAAGGAGACCGTGGGCCAGCGCGCCGAGAAGTTCATGGAAGTGCGCTATGCCTACCAGCAGCTGGACGACCTGCCCGAGGGCTGCACCCTGCCCGAAGGCCGTGAGAAGCCCCTGGGCACCGGCCATGCCATCCTGGCGGCCCGGGACGTGCTGGACGCTCCCTTCGCCGTGATCAACGCCGACGACTACTACGGCCCCTCCGCCTTCAAGACCATCTACGACTACCTGGCCAGCGACGGCTGCGGCGTGGGCAAGTACGGCATGGTGGCCTACCGGCTGGACAGCACCGTCACCGAGCACGGCACTGTGGCCCGCGGCCTGTGCCAGGTGGATGAGAACGGCCACCTGGTCAACGTGGTGGAGCGCACCAAGATCGGCACCTACGAGGGCGGCATCCACTTCACCGAGGACGACGGCGCCACCTGGACCGACGTGCCCGCGGACACCCCCGTTTCCATGAACCTGTGGGGCTTTGACCCCAGCTTCGTGGGCGAGCTGAAGACTCGCTTCGTGCCCTTCATGCAGGAGCTGGCCAGCACCCCCAACCCCCTGAAGACCGAGTTCCTGCTGCCCACCGTCGTGGGCCAGATGCTCACCGAGGGCACCGCGAAGGTGACCGTGCTGCACAGCGCCGACAAGTGGTACGGCGTGACCTACAAGGAGGACAAGCCCGGCGTTGTGGCTGCCCTGGCCCAGAAAGTGGCCGACGGGCTGTATCCCACCCCGCTGTGGAAGTGATCGTTTCCCAAAGGCAGACCATGCAGGGAACGGCCGGCTTTGCCGGCCGTTCCCTTTGCCTGTGTAAAAGGGAGGACGCGATATGAAAGAAAAGCCCATCCTGCCGCCGTCGCTGCCCGAACGGCTGGAAACGGCGGAGCGGGGCGAAGAACTCGTCGCCATGGCCGCCGCGCGGCAGGAGCCGCTGACCCGCTGGCACTTCTGCGGGCTGGACCTCTGCGGCGAAACGCTGCGGGAGATGCGTTTTGAGCGGTGCCTGTTTGAGGGATGCCGTTTCACCGGGGCCGACCTGCGGGCGGCCAGCTTTGTGGACTGCCGGCTGAAAAACTGCGAGTTTTCGGCGGTGCGGGCCGGCGAAGCTTATTTTCTGCGCTGTCAGCTGCAGGGAGTCAAGGCGCTGGCCGCCTCCTTACCGGACTGCCGCCTCGCCCATGTGCGGCTGGAGGGATGCAACTTCACCGAAGCGAACTTCACCGGCGCCAGCGTGGAGAACGTGCGCCTGGAGGAGTGCGACTTTTCCGCCGCCAGCCTCAGCGAATGGCGGCACAAGGGCCTTTCGCTGGCGCGCAGCAAATTTTTCCGTACCAGCTTTTTCAAAACGCCGCTGGCGGGGCTGGATTTCACCGACAGCGAGCTGGAGGGCGTGGTGGTGAGCGACGCCGCCGCGGAACTCAAAGGTGCCACGGTCAATGTGCGGCAGGCGGCGGAGCTTGCCCGCCTGCTGGGCGTGACCGTGCGCTGAAACGCGATTTTTTTACCGAGGAGACAAGAGGGGAATCATGGCAAGACAAGTGGATCTTTTGAAAGGGAACATCCTGCGCTCGCTGACCTTGCTGGCGCTGCCCATCATGGGCAGCCAGCTGGTGCAGATGGCCTACAACCTGACCGACATGATCTGGATCGGCCGGGTGGGCGCGGGCGCCGTGGCCGCCGTGGGCGCGGCGGGCATGTTCATGTGGCTGTCCAACGGCATGGCGGTGCTGCCCCGCATGGGCGGTCAGGTCAAGGTGGCCCAGAGCATCGGCGCGGGCGACATCGAGGCCGCCGGGCGCTATGCCGCGGCAGCGCTGCAGATGGGCGGCGTGATGTCGCTGGTCTACACGGTGGCGATGTTCGTGGGGGCGGGGCCGCTGATCGGCTTCTTCCGGCTGAACAGCGCCGAGGTGGAGGCCCAGGCCCGGGCCTACCTCATCATCGTGGGCTTCGGCATGTTCTTCTCCTTCATCAATCAGGTGCTGGTGGCCCTCATCAACGCCACCGGCAACAGCCGCACCCCCTTCTTCGCCATGGCGGTGGGCCTGGGGGCCAACATCGTGCTGGACCCGGTGCTCATCTTCGGCGTGGGGCCCTTCCCCAAGTGGGGCGTTGCGGGCGCGGCGGTGGCCACCGTCACCGCCCAGGGCATCGTGTTCGCCCTGCTGGCCCGCTACGCGGTGCAGGACCAGACCCTGTTCGCCCACGTCCACCTCAAGCGGCCCGCTGTGCGCGGCGAACTGGCGGCCATCTCCAAAGTGAGCGGCCCGGCCACCGCGATGAACATCATCTTTCCCATCATCGGCATGGTCATCGCCCGGCTGGTGGCCGGCTGGGGCGACGCGGCGGTGGCGGTGCAGAAGGTGGGCAGCCAGATCGAGTCCATCAGCTGGATGACCGCCGACGGCTTTGCCGCCGCGGTGAACAGCTTCATCGCCCAGAACTGCGGCGCGGGCAACCTGCGCCGGGCGCGGCGGGGCTTCGGCGCGGCGTTCCTGCTCATGACCATTTGGGGCATTCTCTGCACCGCCCTGCTGGTGTTCTGCGCCGCGCCCATCTTCCGGTTCTTCATCCCGGAAGCGGACGTGCTGCCCATGGGCGTGGATTATCTGGTCATCCTGGGCTATTCCGAGCTGTTCATGTGCTGGGAGATTTTGGTGGGCGGCGCCTACGCGGGCTTTGGTAACACCATGCCCTCCAGCGTGGTGAGCATCGTGTTCACTGCCCTGCGCATCCCCGCGGCCATGGCCCTCAGCGCCACGGCTCTGGGCCTGAACGGCGTGTGGTGGAGCCTTTCCATCTCCAGCATCCTCAAGGGCATCATCCTCACCGGCATCTTCCTGATGTTCCTTGCGCGGCTGACCAAAAAGCAGCGGATCTCCGTTCAATGAAAAAAGAAGCCCCGGACCAAACGGTCCGGGGCTTTTGCATGCGTGAAAGATTATTTGCAGTAGTGCTCGATGTAGGCTTCGCGGCACTTGTCGATGATCTCCAGCGCGGCTTCGCGGCCCTGCTCCTCGTTGACCACCGTCTCCTTGCCCTCCAGGTTCTTGTACACCTGGAAGAAGTGGCGCATCTCGCTGAACAGATGGCTGGGCAGCTCGCTGATGTCGTGGTAGGAATTGTAGGTGGGGTCGCTGAAGGGGATGGCGATGATCTTCTCGTCCAGCTTGCCACCATCCAGCATGGTGAACACGCCGATGGGGTAGCAGCGCACCAGGCTCATGGGCTGGATGACCTCGCTGCACAGCACCAGAACGTCCAGCGGGTCGCCGTCGTCCGACAGGGTGCGGGGGATGAGACCGTAGTTGGCGGGGTAGTGGGTGGAGGTGTAGAGGATGCGGTCCAGAATGATGAGGCCGGTCTCCTTGTCCAGCTCGTATTTCTTCTTCGAGCCCTTTTCGATCTCGATCACGGCGACAAAGTCTTCGGCGGTGATGCGGGCGGGGTTCATATCATGCCAGATGTTCGACATTAGTACAAAACTTCCTTTCCAGGCCGGGCGGCAAAGTGCGCCGCAGCCCCTCGTTTGCTATCAGTATAGCATATTCTTTGCGGCAAGACCATAGGCAGAAAAGAAAAACTTTTTACAAAGCCTTGACTTTTGCTCTTTCGCATAGTATGATATTCAAGCAGCGCTTCGCTGAGACCTGAACTTTCAGGCGCCCGTAGCTCAGGTGGATAGAGCAACTGCCTTCTAAGCAGTGGGCCGGGGGTTCGAGTCCCTCCGGGCGCACCAATATGTGGTGGCTATGGCGCAGTTGGCTAGCGCGCCAGATTGTGGCTCTGGAGGCCGTGGGTTCGAGTCCCACTAGCCACCCCACATTACAGGGAAAGCGAACTCGAAAGAGTTCGCTTTTTTCTATAAATAAGCTGGGTTGTCGCCAAGCGGTAAGGCACGGGACTTTGACTCCCGCATGCGTGGGTTCGAATCCCGCCAACCCAACCACGCCGTCGCAAGCTGTGCATCGCTTGCGGCGGCTTTTTTGCAAAAAAGCCGCCGGTGCGCTCACCTGCGCCGCGGCTCCGTTTCCCCGCGAAACTTTGCTTGCGCAAACTTTCGTTGGGGCCCTGCCTGGGCCATGGCAGGGGGGAATATCGATTTTGACCGCCCTGTGCAAAAACCGGCGGGCTCCGTCAGGGGCCCGCCGGCGTTTTTTTGCGCGCAGCGCAAAATCCCTCTTGACGTTACACATCATGTAATGATATAATCGTTACACAACATGTAACGTGATGGAGGGAAGAGCATGGAAGTCGTCAATCTGGACACCCGCGAAAAGCAGAACGCTTTTATGAACCCCGCCCGGCAGGATATTCTGCGCCTTTTGGAGCTGGCGGGCCGGCCCATGACGCCCAAGGAACTGGCGGACAAGATGGGCATTTCCGCCTCGTCGGTGACCTTCCACATCAAAAAGCTGGTGGAGCTGGGTGTGGTGGCTCTGGACCACACCGAGCAGATACGGGGCATCACCGCCCGCTATTACAAGGCGCTGAACGTTTCGGTGCGGCTGGGGCTGCTGGCTCCCGGCGGGGACGACGCGGCCCAGGAGATGTTTTTGCAGCGCACGGTGGAGCAGGTGCTGGCCGGCGTGCAGGGCCTGAAGCGGCTGGCAGGGGAGAAGGGTCTGGGCGAAGAGGACGTGATGGGCCTGGGCGACATGCACAGCGGCGTGGTCTATCTCACCCGGGAGGAAGCCATTGAACTGCAGCGCCGGGTGATGGACTTTTTGAGCGAGAGGGAAGTGCCCCGCCCCGGCACCGCAGCCTATGAGTATGTGCTGATGGCCTACAACGCCGCGGAGGTGACGCCCGATGTTCGATAAGCGCCACGGTCTGCTGCTGTTCCTCAACAGTTTTTCCATCGGCATGCTCACGCCGCTGCTCACCCTGCTTTTGCTGGACAAGGGCCTCTCCTTGGCCGCCGTGCCGCTGGCGGTGGGGCTTTATTCGGCGGTGGTGGTTGCCTTTGAACTGCCCAGCGGCATGGCCGCGGACCGCTGGGGCCGCAAAAACTGCTTTCTCGTTTCACAGGCGCTGCTGCTGCCCGGCCTGGGGCTGCTGGCCCTGGGGCAGGGGATGGCGGCGGTGCTTGCGGCCATGGCCTTCCAGGGGCTTGCCCGGGCCTTTTCCTCTGGCAGCCTGGACGCCCTGGTGGTGGAGGAATTCCTACTCAAAAACGGCGCCGGGGCGCTGCCGAAGTGCACCGCCCGCATCAGTGCTCTCACCAGCATCGGGCTGGCGATGGGCTGCCTTGCGGGGGGCGGCGTGTACGCTCTCACCGGCCGCATGTGGACGGCTCTTGCCCTGAAAGGGGCGCTGGTGCTGGTGCTGCTGGCGCTGAGCGCGGGCCTTGAGGAGCACCCGGTGGAGCGCGGGCAGGAAGAGCCGAACCCGGCGGTCCAGCTGGCCGCTGCCCTGCGCAGTCCGGGACTGGTGCGAGCGCTGGTGCTCTGGTCCGCCGTCTTTGCGCCGGCCCTCTTCGCGGTGGAGGTGTTCTATCAGCCCCGGTTCGAGCAGCTGCTGAACAGTTCCGCCGCGGGCTGGGCGCTGGGCACCCTCAGCGCGGGGGCGTTTTACGCCTCGGCAGCGGGAGCGGTGCTGGCTCCGCGGCTGATGCGCCGCCCCACCCTGGGCCGGCTGCTGGGGGTCAGCGCTTTGGTGGGCGCGGGGCTGATGGCTCTCAGCGCCGCGGGCACGCCGGTGCTGTTCGTGGCGTTTTACTTCCTCTTTTATGTCGTCAACGGCAGCACCGACTATCTTACCTCCACGCTGATGAACGAGGCGGCCCCGCCCAGCCAGCGGGCCACCCTGCTCTCCGCCAGCTCCCTCACCCTCCAGCTGGGAGGGCTCGCCGCCTCGCCTTTGCTCTCGGCGGGGGCGGCGGTGGGTACCATCCCCCAGGTGTGGCTGGCCGCAGGCGGTGCGCTGACGGTGGGGATGCTGGTCTGGCTCGCGGTACACCTGTTGCGTGCGCGCAAGGCAAAATGAAAAACTCCCTGTCCGGCTGAAAAGCCGGGCAGGGAGTTTTTTGATTCACCGGCGCGCGCCGGTGCCCTTTTCCATCAGATAGGTGGCGGTGAGGTCCGCCAGATGCAGCTTGACCGCCAGCGGATAGGCGTCGTAGGCCTCGCTGATGGCGCGGCAGCCGCCCCGGGCGGCGTCGTCAAAGCCGCCCATGTGCCAGCGGATGGCCACTGCCTCGGCGGGCTTGAGGCGCAAAAAACGCTCGATGAGATAAACGCTCTTTTCGCCGTGGCCGTAGGGGAACTGGTCGGTGACCACATAGCAGGGATATTTTTCCCACTGGCCGGCCTCGTTCTTGCGGTTGCGCATTTCCACACCGTAATAATTCGCCTTGCACAGATCGTGCAAAAGGCCGCAGATGGCCATGCTCTCGGGGTTGTCGCCTTCTTCAAAAAAGCGGTCCATCAGGGCGTGATACACGTTCAGGCTGTGCATCACCAGCCCCTCCTCGCAGGCGCCGTGAAAGCGGGTGGAGGCGGGGGCCCGGAAAAAGTCGGTGGTGGAGAGCCACTCCAGCAGTTTGTCCGCGCCGGGGCGGGTGACTTCCCGCCGCCAGATGTCGCAAAATTCTTCCCGGTAGCCCATCACAGTTCCATCTCGTCCAGGATGCCCTTCAGGATGGCGATCTCGTCGTGGCTCAGGCTGATGCCCTTGCCCATCTTGCTGCCGTCGGGCGACCAGTCGCGGATGTCGTACTTGGGCTCCCGGTCGTTCCAGCTCACCATGTTCAGCTGGCGCTCCCAGCCGTTGGCGCTCTGAGAGAGCACGGCGATGCGCTGGGTGATCTCGTATTTGAATTCTGCCATAACCTGATCCTCGCTTTTGATGGTTTTCCGTTTTGCCCCTTCGGGCAGACGTTCGCCTCTATTCTAATGTATCAAAAGCGAGAATGCAAGTGCGATTTGGCAAAAGCGGCCGTTCAGCCCTGGGGAAACTCCTCCTTGCTGCGCAGCTTGCTCTTCACCGTCTCGTCGCTCTCCACCCAGCCTTCCCGGCAGGCGCGGGCCTCCACCTGGGTGTAGTAGAGCGCGCCCTTCAGCGCGCCCTCGGCCTGGGCCTTGGCCGCCTTGGCGCCGGGCTCTGCCGCGCCGGAGGCGGGGGCCGGGGCCCCGCTGCTGTTTTCGGGTGCGGCGGGGGGCACGGGCGGTTTTGGCGCCGGGCCGGGCATCGCGTCCAGTTCGTGGTGCACGAAATCCTTGAGAGTGCTCAAATGGATCATCTCCTTCCTTTCTATAAGGTGCGCGAAAAAAGGCGGAATATGCATCACAGTGAATGTAAAATCTGCAAAACAGAAGCTCCCGCGATTTTACCCGCTTTTTACCGGAAAGCGATAGCGGATTTTCGAAACCGGGCGGTATACTTTAACCGTTCCCCACAGGAGGGAAACAAAAAACGAGCAACACATGAATCGTAAGGAGAGAAAAGAAAATGAAAAAGTTTGTTGCTTTTGCGGCCGCTCTGTGCATGGCCGTGAGCCTGGCAGCCTGTGGCAGCGCCCCTTCTTCCAGCGCCCCCGCCGCCAACACCGACAGCACCGACACCTCCGCCAGCACCCCCGCTTCCCAGGCCGCTGAGCTGGAAGGCGCTGTGACCACCGGCGGCTCCACCAGCGTGGAGAAGGTCATCCTGGCCATGCAGGAGTCCTTCATGAACGCGAACCCCGGCGTTGACGTTACTTACGATCCCACCGGCAGCGGCGCCGGCATCACCGGTGCCTCCGAGGGCACCCTGGACATCGGCCTTTCCAGCCGCGCGCTGAAGGACGAGGAGACCGCCTCCGGCCTGGTGGGCACCACCTTCGCCCTGGACGGCATCGCCATCATCGTGAACAATGAGAACACCGTCACCGACCTGACCCTGGACCAGATCAAGGGCCTGGCCGACGGCACCATCACCAACTGGAGCGAGGTGGGCGGCCCTGACGCCCCCGTGGTCCTGATCGGCCGTGAGGCCGGCAGCGGCACCCGCGACGGCTTCGAGAGCATCGTCGGCGTGGAGGATGTCTGCGTCTACGATCAGGAGCTGACCAGCACCGGCGCCGTGATCGCCGCCGTGGCCGCCAACCCTAACGCCTTCGGCTACGCTTCCCTGTCCGCTGTGGATGAGAAGGTCAAGGCTGTGACCGTCGACGGCGTAGAGGCCACCGAGGCCACCGTGCAGGATGGCAGCTACAAGGTGCAGCGTCCCTTCGTCTTCGTCACCAAGGAGGGCGCTGAGCTGAGCGACGCCGCCCAGGCCTTCATCGACTTCGCCCTGAGCGAGGATGCTCACCAGCTGATCATCGACGCCGGCGCGGTGCCCCTGGCGTAACACACCCACGGTCCCCCGAAAAGAGCCGCACGGCGCGCGCCGTGCGGCTTTTGCCGGGCTGTGAAAGGAGAACGCCCATGAAAACCAAACACATCACCGAGGCGGTCATGCACGCCGTGTTCTTCACCTGCGGCATGCTGGCCATCGCCTTTGTGGCCCTCATCAGCCTTTACATCATCACCGCCGGCCTGCCCGCCATCAAGGAGATCGGCCTGGGCGACTTCCTGCTGGGCACCGTGTGGAAGTCCACTGCCGCCGAGCCCAGCTTCGGCATCCTGCCTTTCATCCTCACCAGCATCTGGGGCACCCTGGGAGCCATCGCCATCGGCGTGCCGGTGGGCGTGCTCACCGCGGTGTTCCTCTCCAAGGTGGCCAGCCCCCGGGTGGCAGGCATCGTCCGCCCTGCGGTGGACCTGCTGGCGGGCATCCCCAGCGTGGTCTACGGCCTCGTAGGCATGATGGTGCTGGTGCCGCTGATGATGCAGGTGTTCCATCTGGACAACGGCACCTGCCTTCTGGCCGCCATGCTGGTTCTTGCCATCATGATCTTGCCCGGCATCGTGTCGGTGAGCGAGACGGCGCTGAACGCCGTGCCGCCCGAGTATGAGCACGCCAGCCTCGCCCTCGGCGCCACCTGGATGGAGACCATCTTCAAGGTCAGCCTGCCCGCCGCGAAAAGCGGCATCGGCGCGGGCGTGGTGCTGGGCGTGGGCCGCGCCATCGGCGAGGCCATGGCTGTTATGATGGTGGCCGGCAACGTGCCCAACATGCCCGGCCTCTTCAAGAGCGTCACCTTCCTGACCACCGCGGTGGCCAAGGAGATGAGCTACGCCAGCGGCCTGCAGAAGCAGGCGCTGTTCAGCATCGCTCTTGTGCTGTTCATCTTTATCATGCTGGTCAACGGCCTGTTGGGCCGTGTGCTGAAACGGGGGGAGAAGGAATGAGCACCATGCAGGCAACTTTGAACGCATCCGGCGTGCGCGCCGAAAAGGCTGCCGCCCACTCGAAACTTGCCCTGCGCAAGGCCAAGAGCGCGGTGCTGCTGGGCCTTGTCTACGCCGCGGCGGCGCTCACCTGCGCGCTGCTCATCGGCCTCATCGGCTACATCTTCGTCAAGGGCGTGCCCCACATCACCTGGCAGCTGCTCTCCACTTCGCCCAGCGCGCTGAAAGACACCATCGGCATCCTGCCCAACATCCTCAACACCCTCTACATCGTGGCCTTCAGCCTGCTGCTGGCCCTGCCCCTGGGCGTGGGCGCGGCGGTCTACCTCACCGAGTACGCCACCAGCCGCAAACTCATCGGTCTGGTGGAGTTTGCCACCGAGGCGCTGGCGGGCATCCCCTCCATCCTCTACGGCCTGGTGGGCATGCTGTTCTTCTGCCAGATGCTGGGCTTCAAGACCAGCCTGCTCTCCGGCGGCTGCACCCTGGTCATCATGATTTTGCCCACCATCATCCGCACCACCCAGGAGAGCCTCAAGACTGTGCCCGCCAGCTACCGTGAGGGCGCGCTGGGCCTGGGGGCCACCAAGTGGTACATGATCCGCACCATCGTGCTGCCTTCCTCGCTGGAGGGCATCATCACCGGCTGCATCCTGGCCGTGGGCCGCATCGTGGGCGAAAGCGCCGCCCTGCTGTTCACCGCCGGCGTGGGCACCGTCATTGCCAAAAACGTGTTCGCGGCCTTCAGCCGCAGCGGCGGCACCTTGTCCGTGGCGCTGTATATGTATGTGAGCGAGCGTGGCGAGTTCGACGTGGGCTATGCCATCGCCGCCATCCTGATGCTGCTGGTGCTGGGGCTGAACGCCGCCACCCGGCTGGTACGCAACCGAATGAAAAAGAAGGAGGGCGCACAATGAGCGAGACCCCCATTTTGCAAGCGAAAGACCTTCACCTGTACTACGGCGAGACCGAGGCGCTGAAGGGCATTAACATTGAAATCCAGAAGAACGAGATCACCGCCCTGATCGGGCCCTCGGGCTGCGGCAAGTCCACCTTCCTCAAGACTCTGGATCGCATGAACGACCTCATCCCCAGCGTGCGCATCACCGGCGAGGTGCTGCTGAACGGCCAGGACATCTACGCCAAGGACGTGGACGTGAACGAGCTGCGCCGCCGGGTGGGCATGGTGTTCCAGAAGCCCAATCCCTTCCCCATGAGCATCTACGACAACGTGGCCTACGGCCCCCGGCTCCACGGCAACCACTCCCACGCCGAGCTGGACGAGCTGGTGGAGAAGAGCCTGCGAGGCGCGGCGCTGTGGGACGAAGTGAAGGACCGCCTGAAAAAGAGCGCCATGGGCCTCTCCGGCGGCCAGCAGCAGCGCCTTTGCATCGCCCGTGCGCTGGCGGTGGAGCCGGACGTGCTGCTGATGGACGAACCCACCAGCGCCCTGGACCCCGGCAGCACCCTGCGCATCGAGGACCTGATGGCCGACCTGAAAAAGGACTACACCGTGGTCATCGTGACCCACAACATGCAGCAGGCCAGCCGTATCTCGGACAAGACCGCCTTCTTCCTGCTGGGCGAACTGGTGGAGTACGGCTCCACCATCCAGATCTTCCAGAACCCCCAGGACAAGCGCACCGAAGATTACATCACCGGCCGGTTCGGCTGACAAGGAGGCAATTATGCAGACCCGAAACAATTACACCGAGGCCCTGGGCCAGCTGCGCGTGCACGTGATGGAGATGGGCGGCGGCATCGTGCAGGCCATCGGCCGCACCCAGCGCGCCCTGGAGCAGCTGGACGCCGACCTGGCCCGCTCGGTCATGGAAGGCGACGACGAGTTCGACCAGATGGAGCGGGACATCGAGCAGGAGTGCCTGACCCTGGTGGTCACCCAGAGCCCCGTGGCGGGCGACTGGCGGCGCATCGCCTCCATCATGCGCATGATCGCCGACCTGGAGCGCATCGCCGACCACTGCGCCGACATCAGCGAGTATGTCATCAAGCTTTCCGGCAAGGACAAGGTGGACCACATCCCCTATTTCTCCGAGATGTTCGGCCTGATGCAGAAGATGGTGCAGGACACCGTGCAGGCCTATGTGGACCTGGACGTGGAGAAAGCCCGCCTTGTGGCCGCCCAGGACGATGCCCAGGACGACTACTTCGAGGAAGTGTGCGAGGAGCTGTGCCAGATGATGGCCGCCAACCCCGGCGCCATCTCCCAGTATGTGGATTATCTGATGATCGCCAAATACCTGGAGCGCATGAGCGACCATGCCACCAACCTGGCGGAGTGGATCGAATACATCGTCAAAGGCGAACTTCGCATCTGATCTTTTCTTTTCTCTTTTTGCCGTCTCCGGCCCGCAAAGGGCCGGGGGCGGCGCTTTTTGTTTGCAGTTGCCAAGGGCGCTTTATCGTGCTATAATAATGAAACTTCGGGCCGGGCAAAGTGCCCGCGCGCCGCAAAGAGGGGAGAGTGCAGCATGCAGAAAGTACCGTTCATCACACTGGAACAGGCCCAGCAGATCATTGCCGATGTGCCCACGCCGTTCCACATTTACGACGAGAAGGGCATCCGGGAGAACGCCCGCCGCCTTTACAAAGCCTTCAGCTGGAACAAGGGCTTCAAGGAGTATTTCGCCGTCAAGGCCACCCCCAACCCCTACCTGATGCAGATCTTGAAAGAGGAAGGCTGCGGCATGGACTGCTCCTCCTACACCGAGCTGGTCCTCAGCGAGGCCTGCGGCATCACCGGCCATGACGTGATGTTCTCCTCCAACGTGACCCCCGTGCAGGACATGAAAAAGGCCGCCGAGATGGGCGCTTACATCAACCTGGACGACTACACCCATGTGGAGTTTTTGGACCGGGTGGCGGGTGTGCCCGAGACCGTCTGCTGCCGCTACAATCCCGGCGGCATGTTCAGCCTGGGCAACGACATCATGGACAACCCCGGCGAGGCCAAGTACGGCATGACCGAGGTGCAGATGGTCAGCGCCTTCAAAAAGCTGATGGCCAAGGGCGCAAAGCAGTTCGGCATCCACGCCTTTTTGGCCAGCAACACCACCTACAACGAGTATTACCCCACCCTGGCGGGCATCCTGTTCGAGCTGGCGGTGCGCCTGCACGAGGCCACCGGCGCCAAGATCGCCTTCGTGAACCTGTCCGGCGGCGTGGGCGTGGACTACGCCCCCTACCAGCCCAAGAGCGACATCGAGGCCATCGGCGAGGGCGTGCGCAAAAAGTTTGAGGAAATTCTGGTGCCCGCGGGCATGGGCGATGTGGCCATCTTCACTGAGCTGGGCCGCTTCATGCTGGCGCCCTACGGCCATCTGGTGGCCACCGTGCTCCACGAAAAGCACATCCAGAAGGACTATGTGGGCCTGGATGCCTGCGCTGCCAACCTGATGCGCCCGGCCATGTACGGCGCTTATCACCACATCACCGTTCTGGGCAAGGAGGACGAGCCCTGCGACCGCATCTATGACGTCACCGGCGGCCTGTGCGAGAACAACGACAAGTTCGCCGTCGACCGGCCCCTGCCCAAGATCGAGATCGGCGACATCGTGGTTATCCACGACACCGGCGCCCACGGCTTCTCCATGGGCTACAACTACAACGGCAAGCTGCGCAGCGCCGAGGTGCTGCTGAAGGAGGACGGCTCCCACCAGCTCATCCGCCGCGCCGAGACCCCGGCGGACTACTTCGCCACCTTCGATTTCACCCCCTATTGGGACAAACTGCAAAAAGGCTGACCGCTCAGGCCGCCGCCCTCTGAGGCGGCGGCCTGTTACATTTTGTTTGCAATTCTTCGATTTACAGCCGCGTGCCCCGGGTGTATAATAGATAACTGAATCATTCAAGAAGAACGCTGCCTTCCGGCGGCTGAAAAACCAAAGGAGTGTACCCCCATGCCCAGCTATCCCCCCCGTGATATGAGCGAAAGCGAGCGCCGCCGCCGCGCCGCCGCCCGCGCCCGCCGCAAGCGTCAGGTGGCGCGCAACCGCCTGATCTTCTGTGCCGTCTGCCTCGTGCTGATCGCCGCGGTGGGCTTCGGCGTGTTCAAGCTGGTGGGCGTTCTCACCGACGGGAAGGAGAACAGCGGCGCCTCGGGCCAGAGCACCAGCCAGACCACCAGTTCCTCCGGCTCCGCTTCCACCTCTTCCGGCGAACCGGCCAGCGAGCCTGCCAGTGAGCCCGCCTCTTCCGGCGAGACCGTCACCCCCGCCACCGACGGGGACTGGCGGCTGACCCTGGTGAACAACAACGTGGCCCTGCCGGAGGACTGGCAGATCACCACCAAGGTGGCCGAGGCCTCCACCCAGAAGGAGCTGGCGGACGAAGCCGCCGACGCCTACATGCAGATGAAGCAGGCCGCCGCCGTGGACGGGGTGGAGCTGCTGCTCTGCTCGGGCTACCGCACGGTGGAATACCAGCAGAACCTCTTTGACCAGGAAAAGCAGAAATGGCTGGACCAGGGCATGTCTGAGGAGGAAGCCTACGACAAGGCCAAGACGGTGGTGGCCGTGCCCGGCTATTCCGAGCACAACTCCGGCCTCGCGGCGGACATCGTCACCCCCGACCACCAGACCCTGGACTCCGCCTTTGCCAACACCGACGCAGCCAAGTGGCTGTTCGAGCACGCGCCGGAATATGGCTTCATCCTGCGCTATCCCGAGGACAAGCAGGCCATCACCGGCATCATCTACGAGCCCTGGCACTACCGTTATGTGGGTGTGGAGAACGCGAAAGCCATCACCGAGAGCGGCAAGTGCCTGGAAGAATACCTGGACGGGCTTTCCGCCTGACCGAAAAGGAGACCTATGAGCTTACACACCGAATCCATCGCCCCCGGCGTGCAGCTGCACACCCTGCCGGCGGATAAATTCAACCGCTGCCGCCTTTCCATCCACTTCCGCTTCGCCGCCGCCCGGCCCGCGGCCACCGACCACGCCCTGCTGCCGCTGGTGCTGGAGCGGGGCTATTCCGCCTGCCCGGACATGACCGCCCTCTCCCGCAAGCTGGCAAAGCTCTACGGCGCGGACCTCACCGTGGCCACCTCCATGCAGGGGGCCTGCCGGGTGCTGAGCGTCAGCGTTACCGGCATCAAGGACGAGTTCGCCCTGGAAGGGGAGCACCTCTCCGCCGAGTATGCCGCCCTGGCCTTCGGCGTGGCCTTTGAGCCCTATTTCGAAAACGGCGAATTCTCCGCCGAGGCGGTGAACATCGAAAAGGCCACCCTCGCCCGCCAGCTGGAGAGCGAAATCAACGACAAGCGCCTTTACTGCGTGCGGCAGGCCCAGCGCCGCTTCTTTGGCGATTCCCCGGCGGGCGTCGCCCGGGACGGCTACCTGGAAGACCTGCCCTCCGTCACCCCCGCCAGCCTCACCGCGGCCTACAAGGACATCCTGCGCACTGCCTCCATTGACGTGATGGTGCTGGGCATGGACGAGACCGCCGTGCGGGCAAAGCTGGCTTCGGCGCTGGAAGGGCTGCGCCGCGAACCGGCCCCGCTGCCCTCGTTCCTGGCCATGCCCGCCGTTCCGGCGCAGCACTTTGAAGAAAAGCTGGACCTTGTGCAGGCAAAGCTGTGCATGCTGTTCACCATGGGCCGCCCGGCGGACCCGGAGGAACTGGACGCCTACCGCATGGCCATGTGCGTGTTCGGAGGGCTGCCCTCCAGCCGCCTGTTTTTGAACGTACGGGAAAAGCAGAGCCTCTGCTACTACTGCGCCAGCCGCATCACCGCCGCCTCCGGCTGCATGATGGTGGACAGCGGCGTGGAGCCCGCCAACGCCGAAAAGGCCGAGGCGGCTATCCTGGCGGAGCTTGAAAAGCTGCTGGAAGGCCCCATCGCCCCCGAAGAGCTGGAAAACGCCCGCCTTGCCCTTGCCAGCAGCATGGCCGGCGTGGGCGACAGCCTGGCAAGCATGGAGAACTGGTATTTCGGCGAGATCATGCGGGGTGGCCGTGTCAGCACCCCCGAGGAGGCTGCCGCCCGGCTGGAGACCATCGGGGCGGACCAGGTGCGGGACATCCTGCGCCGGTTCACTCTGTCGGTGAGCTATCTTGTGACCCAAAAGGAGGAGACCCATGGCTGAGAACTTTGAAGCCGTGCGCCGCGCCGTCGGCTGCCAGAGCGCCGTGCTGGAAAGCGGCCTCACCGTGCTGGTGCGCCCCATGCCGGGTTACAGCAGCACCTACGCCATCTACGGCACCCGCTTCGGGTCCATCGACCTGGACTTTGAGGTGGACGGCAAGACCGTCCATCTGCCCGCCGGCACCGCCCATTTTCTGGAGCACAAGATGTTCGAGAGCGAGGAGGGCGACGCCTTCGCCCGCTTTGCCAAGACCGGCGCTTCCGCCAACGCCTACACCAGCTTCGACAAGACTTGCTACCTCTTTTCCGCCACCGACAAAGTGGACGAAAACCTGGACATCCTCCTGAGCATGGTGAACGAGCCCTACTTCACCGAGGCCACCATCCAAAAGGAACAGGGCATCATCGGCCAGGAGATAAAGATGTACGACGACAGCCCCGACTGGCGGGTGATGACCGCCATCTTCGGCTGCCTGTATCAGAACCACCCCATCCGCCACGACATCGCCGGCACGGTGGAGAGCATCGCCTCCATCACGCCGGACATGCTCTACGACAGCTGCCGCGCCTTCTATAACCCCGGCAACATGGTGCTGGCGGTGGCGGGCAACGTGACCATGGAGCAGGTGCTGGCCGCCTGCGAGCGGGCGAAACTGCCCGCCCGCCCCGGCAGTGTGCGGCGAATCGAAGCCGACGAGCCCGCGGCCATCGCCCGGCCCGAGGCCCGCTTTTCCATGCAGGTGGCAAAGCCCTGCCTTGGCGTGGGCTTCAAGGAGGCCCCGGTGCGCGGGGTGAAGTTCGAGGTCATCTGCGACATGCTTACCGAGGTCATCTGCGGCGGAATGACCCCCCTCTACCGCACCCTCTACGACCAGAATCTGGTGAACCCCGGCTTTGACGGCGAGTTCCTGGCGCTGGACGGCCTGTGCTGCTTCATGTTCACCGGCGAGACCGACCAGCCGGAAAAGGTGCGGGACATGCTGTTGGCCGAGATCGAGCGGCTGCGCACCGAAGGGGTGGACGAGGAACTGTTCACCCTGTGCAAGAACCAGCTCTACGGCGAGATGGTGCAGGACCTGGAGAGCACCGAGAGCGCGGCCTCGCTTCTGGCGGGCAGCTTTTTGCGGGGCTGCCGGCCGGGCGAGGAACTGGAAGCCCTTGCCAGCGTGACCAAACAGGACCTGGACGACGCCTTGCAGACCATGCTTCGTCCGGAGCGAAGCGCCACCGTGGTGGTGGACCCCGCCTGAGGGCAGAAAAGGAGAAACAGCTTATGATGACGAATCTGGTCCAGTTCCCCCGTCTGGGGCTGGAGCTTGAAATTGACCGGGTGGCCTTTACCCTGGGCGGCCTGAATATCTATTGGTACGGCATCATCATTGCCGCGGGCCTGCTGCTGGCGCTGGTGTTCGCCTTCCACTACGCGGCGGACTTCGGCGTGGATGCCGACCGTCTGGTGGACGTGGTGCTGGTGGGCACGGTGTGCGCCATCATCTGCGCCCGGGCCTACTATGTGGCCTTCGCTCCCTTCAAATACGACTCCATCTGGGACATGATCAACCTGCGGGACGGCGGCATCGCCATCTACGGCGCGGTGATCGGCGCGGCGGTGTTCGGCGGCCTTGCCTGCAAGTGGCGCAAGGTGCCCATCCTGCCCACCTTCGATCTGGTGGCCATGGGCTTCCTCATCGGCCAGGGCATGGGCCGCTGGGGCAACTTCTTCAACCAGGAGGCCTTCGGCACCAACACCAACTCCCTCTTCGGCATGTACAGCCAGGGCACCCACGACTATCTGGCCCGCTGGCAGAGCCAGCTGGCGGCGGAGGGCGTCATGGTGGACCCCTCCATGCCGGTGCACCCCACCTTCCTCTACGAGAGCGTCTGGTGCTTCGTGGGCTTCTTCGCCCTGTGGGCCTTCATGAAAAAGCGCCGCTTCAACGGCCAGATCGCCCTGCTCTACGCCGTGTGGTACGGCGCGGGCCGCTTCTGGATCGAGGGCCTGCGCACCGACTCCCTGCTCATCCCCGGCCTGGGGCTGCGGGTGAGCCAGGTGGTGGCGCTGGCCTGCGTCGTCGTGGGCCTTGTGCTGCTGGTGGTGCTGGGCAAAAAGTATAAGAACGTTCCCTTTGAGGTGCAGCTGGCGGTGAGCGGCGACACCCTCAAACAGGCAAAGGCCGCCGGCCTCACCGACGAGCAGGTGGCCTCCATCGCCGGCAAGCTGCCGGTGGGCGCGTCCCACGCGGCCTTCGCGGCCCAGACCGCCCAAATCGCCCAGACCAACTGGGAAGCCCGGGCCGCCGCGCTGGCCCAGACTGCCCCGGCTGAGGAAGCCGCCCCGGCGGAAGAGACCGCCCCGGCAGCCGAACAGCAGGAGACAGCGGAAGAATAACCACCCGAACGAAAGGGGGAAAAACGCCATGGCGGCGCAGATCATCAGCGGAAAAACTCTGGCAGCCCAGGTCAAACAGCGGGTGGCCGAAGAGGTGGCCCGGCTCAAGGAGCAGGGGATAGACCCCTGCCTCGCGGTGATGCTGGTGGGCAACGACCCGGCCAGCGAGGTGTATGTGCGGGGCAAGCAGAACGACTGCCATGAGTGCGGCATCGAAAGCCGCCTTGTGCGCATGGATGCGAGCGCCACCCAGGCCGAGGTGCTGGAGCAGCTGGGCCTTCTGGCAAACGACCCGTCGGTGCACGGGGTGCTGGTGCAGCTGCCGCTGCCCGCCCACATCGACGAGCAGGCGGTCATCGCCGCCATCCCCCCCGAAAAGGACGTGGACGGCTTCACCCCGGTGAACGTGGGGCGGCTGACCATCGGCCAGCAGTGTTTTCTGCCCTGCACCCCCGCCGGCTGCATCGAGATGCTCAAGGCCGCCGGCGTTGCCATGGAGGGCAAGCGGGCGGTGGTGGTGGGCCGCAGCAACATCGTGGGCAAACCCGCCGCGCTGCTGCTTCTGCGGGAGAACGCCACCGTCACCGTCTGCCACTCCCGCACCAAAGACCTTGCGAAGATCTGCGCCGAAGCGGACATCCTTGTGGCCGCCATCGGCAAGGCGAAGTTCATCACCGGCGACATGGTCAAGCCCGGCGCGGCGGTGATCGACGTGGGCATCAACCGCGGCGCGGACGGCAAGCTCTGCGGCGACGTGGACTTTGAAGCCGCCGCCGAAAAGGCCGCCTTCATCACGCCGGTGCCCGGCGGCGTGGGCCTGATGACCCGGGCCATGCTGCTGTGCAACACGGTGCAGGCCGCCCGCATGGCCGCCGGGCGCTGAAAAAGCGCCTCATCCCGCCGGGCCTTTGCCCGGGAAAGGACTGAACCACATGGAAAAACGCATCGCCATCTGCCCCGGCAGTTTTGACCCCATCACCAAGGGCCACCTGGACATCATCCGCCGCGCGGCGAACCTCTTTGACGAGGTGATCGTCCTCATCATGGTGAACTACACCAAGACCAACACCGCCTTCACCGCCGCCGAGCGGGTGGAGATGGCCCGCCGGGTCACGGCGGACATCCCCAATGTGCGGGTGGACTACTACGCCGGCCTTCTGGCGGACTACGCCCGGCAGCAGGGGGCCTGCACGCTGGTGAAGGGCCTGCGGGCTGTGACCGACTTCGAGTATGAGTTTCAGATGGCCCTCACCAACAAAAAGCTCTATCCCAACCTGGAAACGCTCTTCCTCACCACCGACATCCAGTATATGTACCTGTCCAGTTCGGTGGTGCGGCAGGTGGCCAGCTTTGGCGGCGACATCTCCGAGTTCGTATGCCCGGAACTTCTGGAGGACATCCAGAAGCGCCTTGCCCCGGCTCCCGGGGTGCTGCCCAACGCCTGAGAACGCATAAAAAATGCCGGCGGCTTCTCCCTCAAAAGGGGAAAAGCCGCCGGCTCTTTTTTGTTCCGCGGGTCAGTCCAACGCCTCGGCGATGAAGCCGCCGCCCACCACCGCGTCGCCGCCATAGAACACGGCGCTCTGGCCGGGGGCGGGGGCGCGGGCGGGCTCGTCGAACCGCACCAGTGTCTCGCCGTCGAAGGTGCAGCCCACCGGCGCGGCGGCGCTGCGCACCTTCACTTCGTAATGCCCGGCGGGCAGGGGCGCGCCGTCGGGGGTGCACACGTCCGAAAGACGCATGCCGCCGAAGAATTCCTCCCCGGCCCAGCCCAGGGCCACGTCGCCGTTCTCCCGGATGGCCTTCACGAAGGCGGGCTTGCCCAAAGCGAGACCCAGCCCCTTGCGCTGGCCCAGGGTGTAGCGCAGCACCCCCTTGTGGGGGCCCAGGTCCGCGCCGTCCGGGGCAATGAAATGCCCTTCCTTGCCCGCAAGGCCCCGGCCCTCGATGAAGGCCGCGTAGTCCCCGTCGGGGATGAAGCAGATCTCCATGCTGTCCGGCGCGTCGGCGCAGGGGAGAGAAGCCTCCCGGGCCATTTCCCGAACATCCTCTTTTTCAAACTCGCCCAACGGCAGGCACAGCCGGCTCAGAATGTCCTGCCCCAGCCGGTAGAGCATGTAGCTCTGGTCCCGGGCGGTGCTCACCGCTTTGCAGACGGTGTAGACCCCGTCGCCCCGGTCCTCCACCCGGGCGTAGTGGCCGGTGGCGATGAAGCGGCAGCCCAGCTTGTCCGCCTCGGCCGCCAGCAATTTGAACTTCACCGCCGGGTTGCACAAAACGCAGGGGTTGGGGGTGCGCCCGGCGCAGTAGGCCGCACAGAAGGGCTCCACCACTTCTTTTTCAAAGGCCTCGCCCGCGTCGATCACCGTCAGCGGCACGCCCAGCGCCGCCGCGGCCTTTTGGGCCTCGGCCACCGCCTTGTCGTGGGCGGGGGAGAAGCGGATGACCGCGCCCTGCACTTCAAAGCCCTGCTGGCGCAGCACATTCACGCAGACGGCGCTGTCCACTCCGCCGGAAAGCCCCACCAGCACCTTGTCCGCCGCCTCAAAGGTGGAAAACCCGTTGCCGGGCAAAAACGCATCGCTCATTGCTCAAAACTCCTTGATTCTTTTTCAGGCCTGCCGCCCGCCGAATTTTTTGCTCTCGGCCACCGCCAGCCGGTCGCACCGCTCATTTTCCGGGTGGCCGGCGTGGCCCTTGATCCACTTGTAGTGGATGACGTGGCCCTCGGTCAGATTCAGCAGTTTCTCCCACAGGTCGGGGTTCAAAGCGGGGGATTTGTCCGCCTTTTTCCAGCCCCGGGCGCGCCAGCCCTTGGCCCAGCCCTTTTCCAGGCCGTCGATGACATATTTGGAATCGCTGCACAGGGTGATCTCGCAGGGCTCCTTCAGCTGTTCCAGCGCCGCGATGAGGGCCGTCAGCTCCATGCGGTTGTTGGTGGTCTCGGCTTCGCCGCCGCTCAGCTCCTTTTCATGCTGCTTGTAGCGCAGCACCGCGCCCCAGCCCCCCGGGCCGGGATTGCCGCTGCAGGCGCCGTCGGTGAAAATTTCGATCTGTTTCATGGGCTCCTCCGTCCTGCTGCCCCGCGGAGGCGGGGCGGATGCTCTTATTATACCCGCTTTGCCCCCGGCGGGCAAGGCCGGGCGGCAGGCATTCCGCGGCGCTTTTTTGTCTATACTGTCGTGAGGCAGCCCACCCTTTTTGTTGACAATAACCGATATTCGGCTGTATAATAAACGTAACTTTAAGCATCTGCTTAAAACCCGAGTGCGTTACAAAAAAAGGGCCCGGTCGCATTGAACAAATGGACTTTTCGTGCCCGGCGGCGCTGCCGCGAGACCCACCCGAACCCCCATCAGAGGGCTACATACGCCCATTCACCCCGCGCCTTGCCCCGGCCCGCGTTCTGCGGCGGCCCGGGCATCTTTCGCGCACCATTTTACGGAGGAAATTTATGAATCAACCCAATCCCGAAAAGAACGCCCGCAAACCCAGAGCGCCCCGCGCCCCCAAGGCCGCGGCCCAGTCAAAGCCCGAAGCGGGCAAGAACGGCAAGGCAAAGCCCGCCCCCAAGGCGGCCCAGCCCGCCGAGAACCGCCCGGCGGACAATGCCCGCCGCAAGCCTTTTTACAGCCGCACCCGCCGGCCCCAGCAAAAGCAGAAGAACGGCCCCGCCGCCACCCCCATGCACATCATCCCGCTGGGCGGCCTTGGCGAAGTGGGCAAGAACATCACCCTGTACGAGTGCCAGGGCGACATGCTCATGGTGGACTGTGGCCTCGTCTTCCCGGACAGCGACATGTTCGGCATCGACCTTGTCATCCCCGACTTCACCTATGTGGTGCAGAATAAAGACAAGATCAAGGGCGTCATCATCACCCACGGCCACGAAGACCACATCGGTGCGCTGCCCTATCTGCTCAAGCAGGTGAACCTGCCGGTCTATGCCACCCGGCTGACCATCGGCCTCATCAAGAACAAGCTGGAGGAGCACGGCCTGCTGGGCCGCACCAAACTGGTGGAGATCACCCCCCGGCGCAAGTTCAAGCTGGGCTGCTTTACCATCGATCCCATCCATGTGAACCACTCCATCCCCGACGCGGTGGCCTTCGCCATCGAGTGCCCGGCGGGCGTGGTCATCCAGACCGGCGACTTCAAGATCGACTACACCCCCCTCTCCGGCGGGCCCACCGATCTGGCCGCCTTCGCGGAATACGGCGCCAAGGGCGTGCTGGCGCTGCTGAGCGATTCCACCAACGCCGAGCGCCCCGGCTTCACCGCCACCGAGAAGAAGGTGGCCCAGAGCTTTGCGAACCTGTTCCGCCGGGCGGACAAACAGCGCATCATCATCGCCACCTTCGCCTCCAACCTCTACCGCATCCAGCAGATCATCGATCTGGCGGTGGAGAACGGCCGCAAGGTGGCCGTGAGCGGCCGCAGCATGGCCAACAACACCCAGATGGCCCTGGAGCTGGGCTACCTGCACGCCCCCGAAGGGGTGCTCATCGACATCGAGCAGCTGAACAAGTATCCGCCGGAAAAGATCGTGCTCATCACCACCGGCAGCCAGGGCGAGCCGCTGAGCGCGCTCTCCCGCATGGCTTCTTCCAGCCACCGCAACGTGCATGTGGGCCCGGGGGATTTCATCATCATCTCCGCCACCCCCATCCCCGGCAACGAAAAGATGGTCACCAAGGTGGTGAACGGCCTGCTTTTGCTGGGCGCGGAGGTCATTTATGAATCCATGTACGACGTGCATGTTTCCGGCCACGCCTGCCAGGAGGAGCAGAAGCTCATCCTCACCCTCACCGCGCCCAAGTTCTTTTTGCCGGTGCACGGCGAGTACAAACAGCTGAAAAAGCACGCCATGACCGCCGAGAGCCTGGGCATCCCGGCCAAGAACATCCACATCGCCGAGATCGGCCAGGACATCCGCCTGTCCGCCGACGCGCTGGAGACCTGCGAGCCGGTGCCTGCCGGCGCGGTGATGGTGGACGGCCTGGGCGTGGGCGACGTGGGCAACGTGGTCCTGCGGGACCGCCGCCACCTCTCCCAGGACGGTCTGGTCATCGTGGTGGCCACCGTCTCCGCCGACGGCCAGCTGCTGGCCGGGCCGGACCTGGTCAGCCGCGGCTTCGTGTATGTGCGCGAGAGCGAGGAGCTGATGGACGAGGCCCGCAAGCTGGTCATCCAGTGCTTCGAGCGCTGCCGCGCCGAGCGCACCCACGACTGGAACAGCGTCAAGACCCGCGTGCGGGAGACGCTCTCCGCCTATATCTACCGGCGCACCAAGCGCAGCCCCATGATCCTTCCCATTCTGATGGAAGTCTGACCCTTTCCCCCAAGGAGGCGAATTTCCCATGCGTGACCGACCCCGTCTTACCCTGGAACTTGTCTGCGCGGCGCTGCTGGTGCTGTGCTGTGTGCTCACCGCCGTGCTGGCGGTGCTGGAGCCGGCCAGCCTGCTGGTGATGGTGCCCGCCCTGGCGCTCATCGCCGTCGCCCTCGTCCTGGGCGGGCGGCATCTGCGCCGGTCGGTCTGCCGGGCCGTCAGCTGCACCAAATTCGAGGGCAGCGAGCTGCAGCTGAGCCTTGAGACGCTGCGCCTTCCGGCGGCGCTGCTCAGCGGCAAAACGCTGGTGTGGTACAACGACGCCTTCCGCCAGCGGCTGCTGGCCGGAGAGGACGCCTTCCTCCAGCCGGTGAGCCGGGCCCTGCCCGGCCTGGACCTGCGCCAGTGTGCCGAGGAAAAAGGCCAGAACCTGGAGCGGGCGGGCCGGCGCTACACCGCCTTTTCCGCCCCCGGCGCGGGCGGCTACGCCATTTTGTATCTGACCGACGACACCGAGCTGAAGAGCGCCGCCGCCGAATACGCCGCCAGCCGCCCGGCCTACCTCATCATCGAGGTGGACGGCTACCAGGAGCTGGTGGCCGACCTGCGGGACTCCGAGCGCAGCCATGTGATGGAGGCACTCAACCGCACGCTGGAACAATATTTTGCCCGCACCAACGGCTTTTTGCGCCGGGTGTCGGTCTCCCGCTATATCGCCGTGGTGGAAGAGCGCCACATGAAGGAGATCGTGGCCGCCCGCTTCGATTTGCTGGACAAGGTCCGCTCCCTGAACGAAGGGGTGCAGCTGACCCTCTCCATCGGCGTGGGGCGGGGCGGCAGCTGCCTGAAGGAATGCCAGCAGATGGCCCAGCAGTCGCTGGACATGGCCCTGGGCCGCGGCGGCGACCAGGCGGCGGTGAAGACCCCCGACGGATTCGAGTTTTACGGCGGCGTGACCCGCAGCGTGGAAAAGCGCAGCCGGGTCAAGAGCCGCATCCTGGCCAACGCCCTGGTGGACCTGGTGCGTCAGGCGGACAGCGTGGTCATCATGGGCCACCGCATGTCCGATCTGGACGCGCTGGGCGCCGCGGTGGGCGTGCTGCGCATCTGCAAAGGGCTGGATGTGCCCGCTGTCATTGCGGTGCGCCGCAAGGCCACCCTGGCGGCCAACCTCATCGAAGAATTTGAGAAGGCGGGCTTCGGCGAGGATTTCATCGAGCCGGAAAAGGCCGCCGAACTTGTCACCGAAAACACCCTGCTGGTGGTGGTGGACACCCACATCACAAATCTGGTGGAGAGCCGCGAACTGCTGGAAAAATGCGGTCAGGTGGCGGTCATCGACCACCACCGCAAGGCCGTGGGCCACATCGAGACCCCGGTGCTCTTCTGCCATGAGCCCTATGCCTCCTCCACCTGCGAGCTGGTGTGCGAGCTTTTGCAGTATGTGCCCGGCGAAGCGACCAATCCCACCCCGCTGGAGGCCCAGGCCATGCTGGCGGGCATCATGCTGGACACCCGCAGCTTTGCCCTTCACACCGGCGTGCGCACCTTTGAGGCCGCGGCCTACCTGCGGCGGATGGGCGCGGTCACCGAGGAGGTGCGGCTGCTCTTCAATTCCTCGCTGGAGGAATACACCGTCAAGTCCAATCTGGTGGAGAGCGCCCGCCTGTACATGGGCTGCGCCGTGTCCGTCTCCGGGGAACTGCCCCCGGGCATGGCGGTGGCGGTGCCTCAGGCCGCCAACGACCTGCTCACCATCAACGGCGTGGGCGCCAGCTTCGTGGCCGTGCAGAAGGGGGACGGAGTGAACATCTCCGCCCGCAGCATGGGCAAGGTGAACGTGCAGGTGATTCTGGAGCAGCTGGGCGGCGGCGGTCACATGACCATGGCCGGCGCGCAGCTGAAAAACGTCAGCCTGGACCACGCCGAGCAGATGCTCTGCGACGCCATTGCCGACTATCGCCGCCAGCAGCAGGCCAGCGCAAAAAATCAGCAGCCGGCGCAGCCGTAAGGGCCGCCCGCCTGCTCACATAAAAGGAGAAACGAACCATGAAGGTCATTCTGAAACAGGACGTCAAAACCATCGGCAAAAAAGACGAGATCCATGAAGTGTCGGACGGCTACGCCCGCAACTTCCTGTTCCCCCGGGGCCTTGCCGCCCCGGCGGACGCCTCCGCTGTGAATATGGCCCGCACCAAGAGCGAGGCCCGGGAGCACCACGCCGCCGAGGCCCTGGCCGCGGCTCAGGCCCTGGCGGACAAGGTGAAGGACAAGACCGTCACCCTCAAGGCCAAGGGCGGCGCCTCCGGCCGGCTGTTCGGCAAGGTCACCGCCAAGGACGTGGCCGAAGCGCTGAGCAAGGTGGCCGAGACCGAGATCGACAAGCGCAAGGTGGAGCTGGAGCGGGACATCAAAGACTTCGGCACCTATTCCGCCACCGTGAAGCTGCACCCCGGCGTGAGCGCGGCGTTCAAGGTGAAGGTGGAGGAACTGTAAGCAGGCGGGCCCTGTGCCCGCGCAAGGCAAAAGCCGCCCCGCGCAAAGGCGGGGCAAAGGATGAGGACTCATGCAGGATTTTACTTCCGTTGATCTTGAATCGCTGGGCGTCGCAAAGCCGTACAGCATGGAAGCCGAGCAGTCGGTGCTGGGCGCCGCGCTGCTGGAGAGCGAGTCCGTTCTGCCGGAGCTGGTGGAGAGCCTGCGCCCGGAGATGTTCTATGTCCGTCAGAACGGCGAGATCTTCTCCGAGATGGTGCGGCTGTTCACCGCCGGCGAGCGGGTGGACCTGGTCACCCTGCTGGACGCGGTGGTGGCCGCCGGCGTGTTCGAAAGCCCCGACGCCGCCAAGGTGTATCTGGCACGGCTGGGCGAGACTGTGCCCAGCATCAGCAACGTGGGGGCCTATGCCCGCATCGTGCAGGAGAAATTTGTCTCCCGTCAGGTGCTGGAGGTGGCTCAGAGCATCCTGCAGCAGAGCGGCGAGGCCCCCAGCGCCGAGCTGCTTTTGGAGAACGCCGAGCAGAAACTCTATGAGATCCGCTCCGGCCGCGAGCAGAACAGCCTGACCAAACTCTCCGCCGCCCTGGTGGAGACCCTGGGCACCCTGCAGAAGATCACCGGCCCGGACAAGTCCAAATACGCCGGCATCCCCACCGGATTTACTTATCTGGACACCATCCTCACCGGCCTGGGCCGCTCCGACCTGGTCATTCTGGCGGCCCGCCCCGGCATGGGCAAGACCAGTTTTGCTTTGAACATCGCCACCAACGTGGCCAAAAAGCAGCGGGTGCCGGTGGCCATCTTCAGCCTGGAAATGAGCAAGGAGCAGCTGACCAACCGCATCCTCTCCGCCGAGGCGGGCGTGGACAGCCACGCCTTCCGCTCCGGCGCGCTGGGCGACGCAGAATGGGACGACCTTGCCCACGCCTCGGAAATTCTGCACGATGTGCCCATTTATATGGACGACACCTCCGGCATCACCATCCCCGAGGTCAAGGCAAAGATCCGCCGGGTCAACCAGGACCCCTCCCGCCCGCCCATCGGTCTGGTGGTCATCGACTACCTTCAGCTGATGACCAGCGGCAAGCGCACCGAGAACCGCGTGCAGGAGATCAGCGACATCACCCGAAACCTCAAGATCATGGCCAAAGAGCTGAACGTGCCGGTCATCGCGCTGAGCCAGCTGTCCCGTGCGGCGGAAAAGTCCAGCGGCCGGTCGGACCACCGGCCCCAGCTTTCCGACCTGCGTGACTCCGGCTCCATCGAGCAGGACGCCGACATCGTGCTGTTTTTGTACCGCGAGGGCTACTATACCTCCATGAGCGGCCAGAGCCTGGAGGACTCCGACGCCTCCACCGCCGAGTGCATCATCGCAAAGAACCGCCACGGCGAGACCGGCAAGGTGGACCTTGCCTGGGACGGCGCCCACACCCGGTTCATGAACGTGGACTACAACCATGGAACGATTTGAAGAAAGGGTGCTGGCAGCCTGCAAAGAGCTGCTGGCGCCCGGCGACAGGGTCATTGCGGCGGTCTCCGGCGGGGCCGACTCCATGGCCCTGTTGCAGTTTCTGCTGGAATATAAAGACGCTTTGGGCGTGGGGGTGGAAGCGGCCCATGTGGACCACCGCATGCGCCCGGATTCCGCCCGGGACGCGGCCTTTGTGGCAAAGTTCTGCCAGAAGAACGGCGTGCCCCTTCACGCCTTTGCCGCCGCTGCGCCCCCGGCCCGCCCCAGCGAGGAGTGGTGCCGCGAGCTCCGCTACGGCTTTTTTGAGACGCTGGCGGCACCCGGCGTGAAGATCGCCACCGCCCACACCCTCTCCGATCAGGCCGAGACGCTGCTTCTGCGCCTCGCCCGGGGGGCCGGGGTGCGGGGGGCGGCGGGAATCCCCGCCGTGCGCGGGTGCTTCGTGCGGCCCATGCTGGAGGTCACCAAGGCCGAGGCGGAGGATTTCTGCCGCCGCCGGGGGCTCGCCTGGGTCACCGACGAGAGCAATTTTTCCGACGACTACGCCCGCAACCGGCTGCGCCACCACGCGATGCCCGTCATCGAGGCGGCCTGCCCCGGGGCCGAAGCGGCCTTTGGGGAATTCTGCGCCCGCATGGGCGAGCTTGCGCAATATTTGCGGGGGCAGGGGGAACACTTGCTGATGAGCGCCGCCACCGGCCCTGACGCATGGCGGCTGGATGTGCTGGCCGCCGCCCCGAAGACCGAGAGGGAAGAGGCCCTGCGCATTTTAGTGGAGGCCGAGCGGCCCCTGCGCAAAGGGGACATCCCGCGGCTGCAGGCGCTTTTGCAGCGGCGCGCAGGCGCGGTGCAGCTCACCGACGGGGCGCTGCTGGCGGTGCGGGACGACGTGCTGGAGCGCCGCCGCGTGACGGAACAGACCACCTTCGACCCGGTGGAGGCGCGGCCCGGCGAATACCGTCTGCCCGGCGGATTCGGGCTGCGGCTGCGGCTGGTGGAAGGGGACGATTGTGAAGAAACTATAAAATTTGCCCAAAGGGCGAAAAAACCCTTCGACAATTGCGCAGATTATGATAAAATAAGCAGTAGCCTTTGTCTGCGCACCCGCCAGCCGGGGGATGTGTACCGTCCCGCGGGGCGGAATGTGGACAAAACGCTGAAAAAACTGTTCAACGAAAAAAAGGAGCCAGCCTTCCGGCGCGGCGCCCTTCCGCTTCTGGCGGCGGGCAGCCGGGTGGTGTGGCTCTGGGGCGAGGGATTTGCCCACGGGCTGCGGCCGGACGAAACGACCCGGCGGCTGCTGGTGGTGGAGCCTCTCGACCGTGAACATAGGGAGGAAGAGGAATGAGCCAGAGAGACGATATCCTCAAGGTGCTTCTCAGCGAGGAGCAGCTGAAAGAAAAGTGCGCCGAGATGGGCGCGCAGATCACCCGGGACTACGCCGGCAAGAATCTGCTGCTGGTCACCGTGCTGAAAGGGGCCGTGGTGTACATGGCCGACCTGATGCGCTGCATCGACCTGCCCTGCGCTATCGATTTCATGGTGGTCTCCAGCTACGGCAGCGGCACCAAGACCAGCGGCGTGGTGAAGATCGTGAAGGACCTGGACCAGGACCTTTCCGGCAAGGACCTCCTCATCGTGGAGGACATCCTGGACTCCGGCATGACCCTCTCCTACCTCAAGGGCCTGCTGCAGGGGCGCAACCCCGCCAGCATCCGCATCGCCACCCTGCTGGACAAACCCAGCCGCCGCAAGGTGGACCTGAAAGCCGACTATGTGGGCTTTGAGGTGCCGGACGAGTTCGTGGTGGGCTACGGCCTGGATTACGATGAGCAGTACCGCAACCTGCCCTTTGTGGGGGTGCTCAAGCCCCACGTCTACGGCGGTTGATCAAAATGAAACGCGGGGGCAGGCCTCCCGCGGATAGGAGATGAGCTTTTGCAGCACAGACCAAAATTCAACGGCGTCTACATCGCCGTGCTGCTGGCGCTGGCCCTGCTGGCGTTCAACCTGTGGACCACCTTCTCCACCGCTTCCAGCGGGGTGAGCATGCCTTACTCCAAGGTGGTGGACTACTTCGAGGCCAATCAGGTGGTGGGCTTCGAGATGGACCTGAACACCGGCAACCTGCGCCTTGCCCTGAAAGAGGGCGAGGTGCCCCTGCCGGAGGGCGTGAAGGAGGCTGCCGCCGAACAGCAGCAGACCCTCAACAGCACCCAGGGCCTGCTCAGCGCCATGATGGGCAGCCAGCAGACCACCCAGGACATCCTGCCCTCGGGCGAGGGCATCTACCACATCACCTACCGGCTGCCCTATCCGGGCATGTTCGTGAACTACGTGCAGGACTACATCGACCAGTACAACGAGGCGAACCCCGATTCGCCCATGGTCTATGACTACATCGCGGCCCGGGCCGAGGTGCCCTGGTTCGACATCCTGCTGATGGTCATGCTGGTGGGCAGCATGGTGTTCGTGTTCTACACCATGTACCGCGGCAGCCAGGGCGGCGGCATCATGAACGTGGGCCGCGCCAAGGTCAAGGACCAGACCGAGGACAAGCGCAAGACCACCTTTGCCGATGTGGCCGGCGCCGACGAAGAGAAGAACGAGCTGGAAGAGATCGTCCAGTTCCTGAAGAACCCCAGCCAGTTCAACAGCCTGGGCGCCCGCATTCCCCACGGCGTGCTGCTGGTGGGCCCTCCGGGCACCGGCAAGACCCTGCTGGCCCGCGCCTGCGCCGGTGAGGCCGGCGTGCCATTCTACTCCATCTCCGGCTCCGACTTCGTGGAGATGTATGTGGGCGTGGGCGCCTCCCGCGTGCGCGATCTGTTCGACAAAGCCAAAAAGACCGCCCCCAGCATCATCTTCATCGATGAGATCGACGCTGTGGGCCGCCAGCGCGGCACCGGCCTTGGCGGCGGCCACGACGAGCGCGAGCAGACCCTGAACCAGATGCTGGTGGAGATGGACGGCTTTGGCGCCAATGAAGGCGTCATCGTCATCGCCGCCACCAACCGCGCCGACATCCTGGACCACGCCCTGCTGCGTCCCGGCCGTTTCGACCGTCAGGTCTATGTGGGACTGCCGGACGTGAAGGGCCGCGAGGAGATCTTGAAGGTGCACACCCGCCACAAGCCCCTCGCCCCCGACGTGAACCTCAAGACCATCGCCCGCACCACTGTGGGCTTCTCCGGCGCCGACCTGGAGAATCTGGTGAACGAGGCGGCCCTGCTGGCCGCCCGCCGCGGCAAGAAGGCCATCACCGAGCAGGAGATCGAGGAGGCCAGCATCAAGGTGGTGGCCGGCCCCGAGAAGAAGAGCCGCGTGGTCACCGAGAAGGAAAAGCGCCTCACCGCCTACCACGAGGCGGGCCACGCCATCACCCACTACTACTGCAAGACCGCCGACCCGGTGCATGAGATTTCCATCATCCCCCGCGGTATGGCCGGCGGCTACACCATGAGCCTGCCCGAAAAGGACCAGAGCTACGTCACCAAGACCCAGATGCAGGAGCAGATCGTCACCCTGCTGGGCGGCCGCGTGGCCGAGCTGCTGGTGCTGGACGACATTTCCACCGGCGCTTCCAACGACCTGGAGCGGGCCACCAAGACCGCCCGTTCCATGGTCACCCGCTACGGCTTCTCCGAGCGGATGGGCCCCGTGGTCTACGGCTCCGACCCGGGCGAGACCTTCCTGGGCCGTGACTTCACCCAGGGCCGCGGCTATTCCGAGACCATCGCCGCCGAGATCGACAGCGAGATCCGCGACATCGTGGACGAGGCCTTCGAGACCGCCCGCCGCATGCTCACCGAGCACCGCGACCAGCTGGAAGTGGTGGCCCAGGCCCTGATGCGCCGCGAAAAGCTCAGCGGCGAGGAGTTCAAGACCCTGATGGAGGGCGGCCAGCTGCCCGAGGAAGCGGCAAAGCCCGCCGCCCCCGCCGCGGCCGAGGAGCCCGCCCAGCCTCAGGCCCCTGAAGCGCCGCAGCCCGTGGAGACTGCCGAGCCTGCTCAGAGCGCTGAGCCCGCCGAACCCGCACAGAGCGCCGAGCCCGCCCAGACCCCGGACGACGAGCCCCGGGCCTGACACGGCTTTCGCGCAACGGTATGGAAAGGAGCGATCCTTCATGGAAGAAAATTTTGACCTGTTGGCCCAGTCCCGTGCCAACTACTTCACCAAGGGCAGCCCGGTGCAGTTCGTCAAAGTGGAGCTGCTCAAGGGCGACGTGACCGGCGACATCGCCGTCTGCCTGTCCTTCAAGAACATCTCCGCCGCCCGCCTCACCCAGCTGCAGATCACCTTCAAGTGCAAGGACCGCAGCGGCGCGGTGGTCTGCCAGGACCAGTTCGTCTATGAAGACCTGAACGCCGCCCACGGCGAGGTCTTCGGCGCGGACGACGCGGTGTATATCAGCTCTTCGCCCATCGGCAGCGTGGAGGTGGAGCTGGGCACGGCCCGCTTCGCCGACGGCAGCTCCGTGGACCTGACCGGCTACCCCCGGGTGCGTCTGGCTCCGCCCAAAAAGCTGCCCGCCGAGCTGGCCGCAAAGCTGTGCGAGCGCACCCACAAAGAGGGCCTCACCGTGGTGCCTCAGGTGCTGGATGAGGGCTGGTACTGCGCCTGCGGCGCCTTCCATCCCCGCGAGGAGGACGGCGTGTGGTGCAGCGAGTGCGGCTCCGACCGCATCCTGCTCCAGAACACCCTGTCCAGCCTGCTGCAGGGCGGTTCCAGCGAGCCTGTCACCGACGACGAGCCCACCCGCATGGTGCCGCCCGTCCGCCAGGAGGAGCCCACCCGCACCGTGCCGCCCATCTCCAAGCGCCCCGTGGCCGCCGAGCCTCTGGACGAGGACGACGACGATGTGATCGTGGCCCCGCCCCGCCGCGCCGCCCGCCCCGCCGAGCAGGCGCAGCCCTCCCGCAACCGCTACCAGGCCCGGGAGCAGTACGAGGAACAGTATGAGGAGCAGTACGACCAGGGCGAGGAAGATCCCCGCGACGTCATCGCCGGGCGCATCATCCGCTGGGCGCCTCCCATCACCGCCGTGCTGTGCGCCATCATCGCCGCTGTGGGCTTCCTGCTCACCCTGTGATCAAGCACAAAATACGCCGCGGTCCCTTTGGTTTTCAAAGGGGCCGCGGCTTTTTCCATCCCTTGACATTTTGTGGTCGGGCGTGGTTAAATAAATTTGTATGCGCAAAATATAGAAGAACGACCCCGCCTTGTGCCGGGGCAAAGAGGAGAGAACGGTTTGGCAAAAAAACAGGAATACTCAAACGAGAGCATCGTCAGCCTCAAGGGCGCCGACCGGGTTCGCAAACGCCCGGCGGTCATCTTCGGCTCCGACGGGGTGGAGGGCTGCGCCCAAGCCATCTTCGAGATCCTCTCCAACTCCATCGACGAGGCCCGCGAGGGCTACGGTACCCGCATCACCCTCACCCGCTTCAAGGATGGCAGCATTCAGGTGGAGGACTGCGGCCGCGGCATCCCGGTGGACTACAACGCCAAGGAGGACCGCTACAACTGGGAGCTGGTCTTCTGCGAGATGTACGCCGGCGGCAAATACACCGCGGGCGAGGATAACTATGAATACTCCCTGGGCCTGAACGGCCTGGGCCTTTGCTCCACCCAGTACGCCAGCGAGTGGATGACCGCCGACGTCTGGCGGGACGGCTTCCACTACCACATCGACTTCAAAAAGGGCGAGCCGGTGGGCGGCTTGAAAAAGGAGCCCGCCACCCGCCGCAAGACCGGCACCACCATCCGCTGGAAGCCGGACGCTGAGGTGTTCACCGACGTGAACGTGCCCGCCGAATACTTTGCCGACACCATGAAGCGGCAGGCGGTGGTGAACGCCGGCCTGGAGCTGATTTTGGTGGACGAGACCGGCCCGGAAAAGACCACCACAACCTTCTGCTACCAGAAGGGCATCGAGGATTATGTGAACGAGGTCGCCGGGCTGGACGGCCTTACCCCGGTGGTCTACTGCGAGTCCACCGCCATGGCCCGGGACCGGGAGGACCAGCCGGAATACAAGGTCAAGATGAGCGCGGCCTTCTGCTTTTCCAACAAGAACCAGCTGCTGGAATACTACCATAACTCCAGCTGGCTGGAGCACGGCGGCAGCCCCGACCGGGCGGTGCGCACCGCCTTTGTGAACCAGATCGACGCATTCCTGAAGGCGAAGAGCATGTACAAGAAGGGCGAGAGCAAGATCACCTTCGCCGACGTGCAGGACTGCCTCATCTACGTTTCCAGCAGCTTCTCCACCCGCACCAGCTACGAAAACCAGACCAAGAAAGCCATCACCAACAAGGGCGTGGCCCAGGTGATGACCGAGTTTTTGAAGCACAACCTGGAAGTCTATTTCCTGGAAAAGCCCGACGAGGCCCAGAAACTCTGCCAGCAGGTGCTCATCAACAAGCAGAGCCGCGAGCACGCCGAAAAGACCCGCCAGTCCATCAAAAAGACCATGGTCAGCCAGATGGACATCGCCAACCGGGTGCAGAAATTCGTGGACTGCCGCACCAAGGACCCCGCCCGGCGCGAATTGTACATCGTGGAGGGTGATTCCGCTATGGGCGCGGTCAAGACCAGCCGCGACTCGGAGTATCAGGCCATCATGCCGGTGCGCGGCAAGATCTTGAACTGCCTCAAGGCGGACTATGACCGCATCTTCAAAAGCGACATCATCACCGACCTCATCAAGGTGCTGGGCTGCGGTGTGGAGCTGGGCGGCAAGAGCAAAAAGGACCTTGCCACCTTCAACCTGGACAACCTGCGCTTCAACAAGGTGGTCATCTGCACCGATGCCGACGTGGACGGCTACCAGATCCGCACCCTCATCCTCACCATGATCTACCGGCTGGTGCCCACCCTCATCAAGGAGGGCTATGTCTACATCGCCGAAAGCCCCCTGTACGAGATCAACACCAAGGCCCGCACCTACTTCGCCTACACCGAGCCGGAGAAGGCCAGCATCCTTTCCCGCATCGGCGAGAAGGAGAAGTACACCATCCAGCGCTCCAAGGGCCTTGGCGAAAACGACCCCGAGATGATGTGGCTCACCACCATGAACCCGGAGAGCCGCCGCCTCATCAAGGTGGAGCCGGAGGACGCCGAGCGCACCGCCGCTGTGTTCGACCTGCTGCTGGGCGACAACCTCGCCGGCCGCAAGGAGCACATCGCCGAGCACGGGGCCGAGTATCTGGACGAGCTGGATTTGTCCTGACGGCAGATTTATGAGGTAAGACAAGAATGGCAAAAAAACAGACGAAAAAATCAGCGCCCGCCCGGCCCCAGCTGGGCGACAACGTGGAGATACCCGGCGCCGGTGTGGTGGTGCGTTCGCCCATCACCGAAACGCTGGAACAAAACTACATGCCCTACGCCATGAGCGTCATCGTCAGCCGCGCGCTGCCGGAGATCGACGGCTTCAAGCCCGCCCACCGCAAGCTGCTCTACACCATGTATGAGATGGGCCTGCTCAAGGGCGTGCGCACCAAAAGCGCCAACATCGTGGGCAGCACCATGCACCTGAACCCCCACGGCGACGCCGCCATCTACGACACCATGGTGCGTATGGGCCGGGGCAACGAGAGCCTGCTGGTGCCCTTTGTGGATTCCAAGGGCAACTTCGGCAAGGCCTACAGCCGGGACATGGCCTGCGCCGCCAGCCGGTACACCGAGGCAAAGCTGGAGCCGGTGTGCGAGGAGCTCTTCCGCGACATCGACAAGGACACGGTGGAGTTCGTGCCGAACTACGACGGCACCACCACCGAGCCCACTCTGCTGCCGGTGACCTTTCCCACCATCCTGGCCAACAACACCCTGGGCATCGCCGTGGGCATGGCCTCCAACATCTGCTCCTTCAACCTGAGCGAGCTGTGCGACACCACCATCGCCCTGATGAAGGACGAGAGCCATGACCTGCTCACCACCCTGCCCGCGCCGGACTTTGTGGGCGGCGGCGAAATTCTCTACAACGAGGACGAACTGCGCAAAATTTACGAGACCGGCCGGGGCAGCGTGCGGGTGCGCGCCATCTGGAACTACGAAAAAGACGGCAACATGATCGAGATCACCCGCATCCCGCCCACCACCACCGTGGAGGCGGTGATGGACAAAATTGCCGAGCTGGTGAAGGGCGGCAAGGTCAAAGAGATCAGCGACATGCGCGACGAGACCGACCTGAACGGCCTCAAGCTGACCATCGACCTCAAGCGCGGCCAGGACCCGGACAAGCTGATGCAGAAGCTTTTCCGCCTCACCCCCCTGGAGGACAGCTTCGCCTGCAACTTCAACGTGCTGGTGAGTGGTCAGCCCCGGGTGATGGGCGTGCGGGAAATTCTCACCGAGTGGGTGGCCTTCCGCGCCGAATGCGTGCGCCGGCGCACCTGGTTTGACCTCAAGGGCAAAGAGAAGCGGATGCACCTGCTGAAGGGCCTGGAGGCCATCCTGCTGGACATCGACAAGGCCATCTCCATCGTCCGCGAGACCGAGGAGGAGGAGGAAGTCGTCCCGAACCTGATGATCGGCTTCGGCATCGACCAGGTGCAGGCGGAGTACGTGGCGGAGATAAAGCTGCGCCACCTCAATCGAGAGTACATCCTCAAGCGTACCAAAGAAATTGAAGAGCTGGCGGCGGAGATCGAGCGCCTGGGCGACATTCTCAAGAGCCCGGCCAAGATCCGCCGCATCATCATGGACGAGCTGGCCGCCGTGTCCAAAAAGTACGGCCAGCCCCGCCGCTGCCCCATCCTCTACGACGCGCCCGAAGCCGAGGAGGCCGTGGAGGAGGACACCATGCCGGACTACCCCGTCACCGTGTTCTTCACCCGGGAGGGCTACTTCAAAAAAATCACCCCCCAGTCGCTGCGCATGAGCGGCGAGCAGAAGCTGAAGGAAGGGGACGAGATCAGCTGGCAGTGCGAGACCCACAACACCGCCTGGCTGCTCTTCTTCACCAACCGGCATCAGGTCTACAAGTGCCGTGCCGGCGACTTTGCCGACACCAAGGCCAGCGTCCTGGGCGACTTCGTTGCCGTGAAGCTGGGCATGGAAGAAGGGGAGACCCCCATCTTCCTGGCGGTCACCGACGACTATAAGGGCCACATGCTCTTCTTCTTCGCCAACGGCAAGTGCGCCCGGGTGCCCCTTTCCAGCTACGCCACCAAGCAGAACCGCAAAAAGCTCCTCAACGCCTACAGCGACAAGGAGCCCCTGGCGGCCATGCTGCAATTGCCGGAGAGCGAGGAGCTGGCGGTGCGCACCAGCGCCGGGCGGCTCTTGCTGGTGCACTCCACCCAGATCAGCGAAAAGACCACCCGCGATTCGGCGGGCGTGTCGGTCATCACCCTGAAAAAGAACCAGACCATCGAGAGCGTCAAACCCGCCTCTTCCATGGAGCTGGCCAATCCCCACCGCTACCGTGTGCGCACCCTGCCCGCCGCCGGTGCGCTGCTGCGGGAGGAAGACCTGGCCGAGCAGCTGCAGCTCACTTTCTGAAAGCGGCCGCGGCCCAAGAATTTCCTTGCATTTTGCCGGGTCTTGTGCTATGATGTTCATTGCATAAAAGCGTGTAACAAAAGCTAAGGAGCGTTTATAGTATGAGTGTTATCGAGATCGTTTGCGGCGTCGTGCTGATGTTCGTGGCTGTGGCCATCATCTATCTCACCCTGGCGCAGGAGTCCAAGGGCAAGGGCCTGTCCGGCGCGATCATGGGCGAAGGCGGCATGATGGAAGCCGGCCGCACCCGCCGCAAGGACGCCAAGCTGGCCAAGGCCACCCGCATCCTGGGCGTTGTGTTCCTGGTGGTCATCCTGCTGGTGAGCGTCATCAGCGTCATGGAGTAAATCCGTAGTTTCAAGGGGGTTCGCAGACGGCGGGCCCCCTTTTTCTGAATCGTCCCTGTGTGGGGCATGGGGGAGAGTATATGTCCATTCGATCAAAAGTGCTGCGGGAGCTGGAAAAACGCCCCCGCCGGCTGGGAGAACTGAAAAGCATGCTGGGCAACGACAAGAAGGTCCAGCGGGCAGTGGAGGAACTGGCGTCCAGCGGGCGCATCCTGTGCAAAAACGGCGCGTGGTTCGCCGCCAAGGGCGGCCTTGCCGACGCGGCCATTCCCTGCAGGCTGGTCAAGCTGGGCGAGAACTTCGCCTTTGCCGCCCAGGCCGAAGGCCCGGACGTCTTCATCCCCGGGCGGGGGTTGAACGGCGCGATGCCCGGCGACGAGGTGCTGGTCAAGCTGTTCGACAAGCCCCGGGTGCCCGGCAGCCTGGAAGGCGAGGTGCTGGCGGTCACCAAGCCCCGCGCCACCTTTGTGGGCGTGGTGGTGGCCGAGGGCGGCAAGCTGTTCCTCTCGCCGGACGACTGCCCCTTCCTGCGACTGCAGATCAAAAAGAGCGCCGCCGGCGGTGTGCGGGCAGGCGACAAGGCGGCGGTGGAACTGCTGGAGCGGGGCGGCGACTACGCCGACCACCGCGCCGGCGTGGCCATGCGCTTCGGCAGCGCCGACAAGGCCCGCCAGTGCGTGCGGGCGCTGCTCTACGCCGCGGGCCGCACCCGCCAGTTCCCCGACAAGGTGAAGGCGGAAGCCCGCGCCGTGGCCGAGCCCGGCCCGTCGGACTTCAAAAAGCGGCTGGACCTGCGGGCCGAGCCCATCTTCACCATCGACTCCGTCGAGACCAAGGACATCGATGACGCCATCAGCGTCACCGCCTGCGCCGACGGCTGGCAGCTGGGGGTGCACATCGCGGACGTGAGCCACTATGTGCGCGCCGGCAGCGCCATGGACAAGGAAGCCATGCAGCGGGGCACCTCGGTCTATTTTGCCGACAACGTCATCCCCATGCTGCCCCGGCAGCTGTCCAACGGGGTGTGCAGCCTCAACGAAGGGGCCGACCGGCTGGCCTTCTCCTGCATCATGCAGCTGGACAAGACCGGCGCGGTGCAGAATTTCCGCTTTGAAAAAACCATCATCCGCAGCCGGGTGAAGGGCGTTTACTCCGAGATCAACGCCCTGCTTGCCGGGACCGCCGACGAGGCGCTGGTGGAAAAATACGCCCCGGTGGCCGGTCAGCTGCCGGTGATGGCTCAGCTCTACCAGCGGCTGGACGCCGCCCGCAAAGCCCGGGGCGCCATCGACATCGAGACCGACGAGGCAAAGCTCCTGCTGGACGAGGACGGCCGCTGCATCGGGCTGGAAAAGCGCCAGCGCGGCCTCTCCGAGCGGATGATCGAGGAGTTCATGCTGCTGGCCAACCAGTGCGCGGCAAAGCTTGCCCGCAGCCATCATCTGCCCTTTGTCTACCGGGTGCACGAGAGCCCCGACGCTGAAAAGACCGAGCGGCTGAAGGACCTGCTGCACATCGCGGGCCTGAACGCGGATTTCAAGGGCGAGGCCCCCACCGTGGCGGAGCTGGGCGCTATTCTGGACGCCACCCGCGGCCAGCCTCTGGAGCGGGCGGTGCACATGGGCGTTCTGCGCAGCATGGCCAAGGCCTGCTATCAACCTGTGCCCAAGGGGCACTTCGGCCTGGCCCTGGAGGACTACGCCCACTTCACCAGCCCCATCCGGCGTTACCCGGACCTTGCCATCCACCGCATCCTCAGCGACTTCTGCGCCGGGGTCAGCGGGCGGGAGCTGGAAAGCCGCTACACCGACTTCGCGGCCCAGGCCAGCGAGGCCTCCAGCGCCGCGGAGGTCACGGCCATGCAGCTGGAGCGCAGCGCCGACAGCTGCTACAAGGCGGAGTATATGGCCGCCCATCTGAACGAGACCTTCCCCGGCCGGGTGTCCGGCGTGAGCCGCCACGGCTTCTTTGTGGAGCTGGACAACACCGCCGAGGGCTTTGTGAAAGCCGAGACCCTGGGCGGCGAGCCGGAATTGGTGGAGGGCTTCAGCCTGCGGGCCGGCGGCCGCCGCTGGCAGCTGGGGGACCAGGTGCTGGTGAAGGCCGTGGGGGCCGACGTGGCCCTGGGCCGCGTGGATTTCGAACTGGCGGAATAACCAAGGGAATATTTGCCTAAACTGGTGGCATAAACCTTTTTTGAAGGAAAGGGGAGTGCACACCATGGGCCTTGCGCTTTTGTTTGCAAAGTCCGCCCCGGTCTCATCTGAACTGGCTGCCCTGAAGCCGCCCTGCCGCGGCCCGCAGCAGCTGGAACAGGACCTGCGGGACTGCATGGCGGACATGCGCCAGAACCAATTGCTGTTTGACATGGAGACCGAGCCGGAGCTCATCGACCAGCGCATCTATGAGTATCAGGCGATCCAAAGCCGCTACCGCTATCTGCAGCGGCAGGCCCGGGCCGCGGGGCTCCGGGCCATCCTGTGAGCGGGGCGCCCTGGCCGGTGTGGGCCGCCGCGGCGGCGGTCCTGCTGGCGGTGGGGCTTGCCGCGGCACGGCACCGGCGGCCCGCGGGCGCGGCGCTTTCCAGCGCGGTGGCGGGCGTTGCCGCCCTGGGTGCGGTGAACATGCTGGCCCCCTTCACCGGCGTGGGCCTTGCCCTCAACTGGTTCACCTCCTTCGCGGCGGTGGTGCTGGGGGTGCCGGGGGTCATCTGCCTGCTGGCCATGCGGCTGATTTTTCAGACATAATGACAAAAAGGGCGTTCCCGTTTTCAGGGAACGCCCTTTTTGTAAGAAAACGACCGGACCGTAAGCCGGGTTCTGTATTAAACGGCAATCTATCTTGGCCTTGCGTTGCCGCAAGGCTCACGCCACCTCCGGGGCGCGCGGGGAGCGCATATGCCCCATACGGGTGTTGCTTCTGGTAGGGTTTACATAGCCGCAAAGTCGCCAGTGCGCTGGTGAGCTCTTACCTCGCCTTTCCATCCTTACCGCGAAAAACGCGGCGGTTTCTTTCTGTTGCACTATCCCTGGGGTCGCCCCCGGCTGCCGTTAGCAGTTACCATTCCCCTGTGAAGCCCGGACTTTCCTCAGAGCGGACGTGATGCCGCCCCGCTGCCGTATGTTCCACTCGTTTTCCTGCATGGTATTGTAACACAAACGTCCGCCCGCCGCAAGTTTTTTGCGCCGCGCGGGCGTTTGCGGCCCAATTTTTTCTTGCAATGCGGCAAAAGCGGTTTTATAATGACACTATGGACCGCTAAAGCGGCAGAGGGAAAGTATAGAAAGGGGTTTTATCCATGTTGAAAAACGAGTATCTGGCCCGTGTGTACGCCCAGGTGGAGCAGCGCAATCCCGGCGAGAAGGAGTTCTTGCAGGCAGTGCGCGAGGTTCTGGAGAGCCTGCAGGTCATCTGCGAAAAACACCCCGAATATGAAAAGAACGGCGTTCTGGAGCGCATCGTGGAGCCCGAGCGCTTCATCCAGTTCCGGGTGTCCTGGGTGGACGACGCCGGCAAGGTGCAGGTGAACCGGGGCTACCGCGTCCAGTTCAACAGCGCCATCGGCCCCTACAAGGGCGGCCTGCGCCTGCATCCCAGCGTGAACGCCTCGGTCATCAAGTTCCTGGGCTTCGAGCAGATCTTCAAGAACAGCCTCACCGGCCTGCCCATGGGCGGCGGCAAGGGCGGCAGCGACTTTGACCCCAAGGGCAAGAGCGACGGCGAGATCATGCGCTTCTGCCAGAGCTTCATGACCGAACTGAGCAAGCACATCGGCCAGTTCACCGACGTGCCCGCCGGCGACATCGGCGTGGGCGCCCGTGAGATCGGCTACCTGTTCGGCCAGTACAAGCGCCTTCGCAACGAGTTCACCGGCGTGCTCACCGGCAAGGGCCTCAAGTGGGGCGGCAGCCTGGTGCGCACCGAGGCCACCGGCTACGGCCTGTGCTACTTCACTCAGGAGGCTCTGGCCTTCATGAAGGGCGACAGCTTCGCCGGCAAGACCGTGGTCATCTCCGGCAGCGGCAACGTGGCCATCTACGCCTGCGAAAAGGCCACGCAGCTGGGCGCCAAGGTGGTGGCCATGAGCGATTCCTCCGGCTATGTCTACGACCCCGCGGGCATCGACCTGGACCTGATGAAAGAGGTCAAGGAAGTGCGCCGCGCCCGCATCGTGGAGTACGCCAATGCCCGCCCCGGCGCCACCTTCACCGCCGGCTGCAGCGGCATCTGGACCATCCCCTGCGACATCGCCCTGCCCTGCGCCACCCAGAATGAGCTGGACGGCGAGAGCGCCAAGGCCCTGATCGCCAATGGCTGCAAGGTGGTTTGCGAGGGCGCCAACATGCCCAGCACCCCCGAGGCCATCGAGGCCTTCCTGGCTGCCGGCGTGCTCTACGGCCCCGCCAAGGCTGCCAACGCCGGCGGCGTTGCCACCAGCGGCCTGGAGATGAGCCAGAACAGCCTGCGCCTGTCCTGGTCCTTCGACGAGGTGGACGCCCGTCTGCAGGACATCATGAAGGGCATCTTCCATGCTGCCTACGCGGCCTCCAAGGAGTGCGGCGTGGAGGGCAACCTGATGGTGGGCGCCAACGTGGCTGGCTTCATCAAGGTGGCCGACGCCATGGTGGCCCAGGGCATCGCCTACTGATTTTTTCAAACCGTGCGGCTGAAAGCGCCGCCTGCCGGGGACCCGGCGGGCGGCGCTTTTTCCTTTCGCTGGAAAAACCCACAGCAAATGGACGGGGCGGGGCGGTTGCGCGGCGGCGGCTTTTGTGCTAAAATGTAAAAGTACGTCACATGGTAAAAGGGGAGGTGGGCGCATGCCGCAGCAGACGCCCCAGGACCTCGCCTTCCCGGTGGCGCAGTCCTTTGACGGATACGTGTTGCGGGATTTCCTCGCAAAGATGGGCGTTTCGGCAGGCCTTGCGCGCCAGGTCAAGCGCGCCGGCGGCTTCTTTGCTGACGGCAGGCCCCTGCGCACCTGCGACCGGGTGGCCGCGGGCATGACCGTGCGCTTCGCCCTCCCTCCCGAGCCGCCCACCACCGTGGCGGCGGAGGACATCCCCCTGCGCATCGCTTACGAGAGCGAGCACGCCGTGGTGCTGGACAAGCCCGCCGGCATGGCGGTGCATCCCACCCTGAACTACGCCGGCGGCACGCTGGCCAACGCTTGGATGGGCTGTTTGGCGGCGCGGGGCGAAACGGGCGTGTTCCGCCCGGTGAACCGCATCGACTGCAACACCTCGGGCCTTGTGCTCTGCGCAAAGAACGCCTTCGCCGCGCCGCTGCTGGCCGAAAGCGCCGAAAAGTGGTATCTGGCATTGGTGGAGGGCGCGCCGCCGGAGGAAAAGGGTGTCATCGACGCGCCCATCGGCCGCGCGCCGGGCAGCATCATCCTGCGCTGTGTGTGCGCCGAGGGCAAACCCAGCCTCACCGAGTATGAGGTGGTGCGCCGCTGCGGCGCCCACACGCTGGTCAAGGCCCGCACCGTCACTGGGCGCACCCATCAGCTGCGGGTCCACTTTGCCCACGTCGGCTGCCCGCTGGCGGGGGACGACCTCTACGGCGGCAGCCGGGCGCACATCGCCCGCCACGCGCTCCACTGCGCCTGCATCCGCTTCACCGAGCCCGTTTCGGGCGGTGCCGTGGAGGTGGAAAGCCCCCTCCCGCCGGACATGGCATCGCTGGCGGAAATGTGACGGGGATTTGAAAATCCTGTGAAAAACCGCACCCGCGGCTTGTCCCCAAAAGGGCAAAAAGTGTACAATAAAATATGAACACGCGCACAGCGCGTGCATCTTTTGCAAGAAAGGAGGAGACAGCGCCCATGGCGATCAAGGAAAAAACGCCGCCGGAAGAAAAACAGCTGGAAGGCGGCCAGCCTGCCGCCGCGCCGGAACAGACCGGCCCGGAAACCGCCCAGGCGGCCCCGCCCGAGGTGAAGAAAAAGCGCAGGGCTGCTCCGCCTCCCAAGGTGAAGAAGGCGCTGGACCCCCTGGTCACCAAAGCCAAGCAGAAACCGCAGACCGCGGTGCTGGGCCAGTTCCTGTATGATGTGGGCTTCTGGGCCGAGTACACGGTGCTCCGCGCCGGCCGCCGGCTGCGCAGCATCGGCGAACGCATCCGCGAAAAGGCGTGCGCCGTCGGCCTGTTCATCAAAAACACCGTCGGCAAGGGCCTCGTCAACGCGTGGCATGAGCTCAGCGCTCCCTTCGTCCGCCTGTGGAACGGTTTCAAAAACATCGCCGCCCTGGTGCGGGAAGAAAAGAAAACCGTTGGCACCGCAAAGGCGGTGGGGGAGGGCCTGGCTTACTTCGGCCGGGGCGTGCGCCGCTATGCACCGCTCATCCGCCCGTCCTTCGCTTACGTGCTGCCGGTGCTGGCGCTGGGCCTCTTCGTCTATGTGGTCAACACCGTTTTGGGCTACAACTACGTGCTTGCGGTGGAGGTCAACGGCAAGGTCGTGGGCCATGTGCAGAGCGAACAGGTGTTCGACGCCGCCACCGCCGAGCTCACCCAGCGCATCGACGCGCTGGGCGACGAGAGCCGTGAGTTCACCATCACCCCCACCTACTCGCTGGACGTTTCTGACACGCTGATGGACGAGGCCCAGATGGCCAACGTGCTGCTGCAGGAATCCAGCGACGAGATCCAGGAGGCCACCGCCATCTATGTGGACGGCGAGCTGCTGGCGGTCACCACCGAGGGCGAGGAGCTCCACGAGTTCATCGACAGCCTCAAGGAACCCTATGAGGACCCGGACAACCCCAACCTGCGGGTGGAGTTCACCAAGGACGTGGAACTGCAGGACGGCAAC
Source organism: Oscillospiraceae bacterium (assembly GCA_004558145.1). Taxonomy (GTDB): domain Bacteria; phylum Bacillota; class Clostridia; order Oscillospirales; family Ruminococcaceae; genus Allofournierella_A; species Allofournierella_A excrementavium. The sequence continues at coordinate 16,209 of SFDQ01000004.1, read as the reverse complement.
CTCTACTTCACCGATTCCATCACCGACCTGCAGAGCATCATCGACGTGCTCACCGGTGAGGAGCAGGGCGAGGTGACCTACACCGTGCAGCAGGGCGACGTGCCCAGCAGCGTGGCCAGCAAGTTCGGCCTGTCGGTGAGTCAGCTGCAGGCCCAGAACCCCCAGCAGGACATCCTCACCAGCTTCTATGTGGGCGATGTGCTCACCATCAGCCAGGCGATGCCCTATCTGGAGGTCAAGCGGGTCATCACCCGCACGGTGCAGGAGGAGATCCCCTACGATACCGTCACCACCGATTCCGCCGATCTTGCCTTTGATACTTACAAGATCGAGCAGGAAGGCGAGAACGGCCTGGACGAAGTGGTCTACGAGGATACTTATTACGGCGACTCCAACACCCCCGAGACGGTGGAGATCAGCCGCACCACGCTGAAAGAACCCGTTACGCAGGTGCGCCTGCGGGGCACCAAGCTGGCCAACGGCATGGTGGTCTCCGGCACCAACGGCACCTGGGTGTGGCCGGTGCCCAATTACAAGGGCGTCAGCCGCTGGATGAGTGCCAGCCACAAGGGCGTGGACATCCGCGCAAACTACGGCGCGTCCATCATCGCCTCCGACGGCGGCGTGGTCACCACCGCCGGCTGGCATTACAGCTACGGCAATTACATCATCATCAACCACGGCGGCGGGCGGCAGACCCTCTACGCGCACTGCAGCAGCCTCGCCGTGCATGTGGGTCAGGCGGTGAGCCAGGGCCAGGTCATCGGCTACGTGGGCTCCACCGGCAACTCCACCGGCAACCACTGCCATTTCGAGATGTTCGAAAACGGCGTGCGCATCAGCGCTTACAAGTATTTCGCCGGTATGTGACCTTTCCCAAATCGTCAAAAACGCCCTTCCTCCGGCAAGGAGGAGGGGCGTTTTTGGCGGAAAAGGGCCGTCCGAGGCGCATTTGCGGGCAAGGCGGAGGGCACGATCGGGCGAAACAGGGCGGAAAAGGGGGCACGGCGTTGGGATTTTTGAGCATAGAAGTTACAATTTCGGCAAATACTACCCCTAAGGGTTCCCTTTTTGCGCCGTTCGGTGTATAATATAGCAGTTACAGTGCCCGGCATGGCTCTATGGGAGCCTGCAAGTGTGCCTATGCGGAGGTCATCCAATTGGAGAAATTTGTGATCAACGGGGGCAAGCCCCTCACCGGCGAAGTTTCCATCAGCGGTGCGAAGAACGCGGCGGTGGCGATCCTGCCGGCTACCATCCTTGCGGCGGATAAGTGCATCATCGAAAATCTGCCCGACATCAGCGACGTGGCGGTGTCGCTGCAGATCCTCAGCGCCCTGGGCGCCCAGATCCGCATGCTCACCAAAAACAGCTACGAGATCGACACCAGCCACATCACCGCCACCCAGGTGCCGGACGAGCTGAGCCGCCAGATGCGGGCCAGCTATTATTTCCTGGGCGCTCTGCTGGGCCGTTTCGGCTCCGGCAAGGTGGCCATGCCCGGCGGGTGTAATCTGGGCCCGCGCCCCATCGACCAGCACCTCAAGGCCTTCTGTGCCCTGGGCGCGCAGGACTCGGTGGAGTACGGCATGATCGAGGTGTCCGGCCAGCCGCTGGTGGGCGCTCATGTCTTCTTCGACACCGTCTCGGTGGGCGCCACCATGAACGCGATGCTCAGCGCCGTGCTGGCCGAGGGCCAGACCGTGCTGGAGAACGTGGCCAAGGAGCCCCACATCGTTGACCTGGCCAACTTCCTCAACATGATGGGCGCCGACGTGCGCGGCGCAGGCACCGACGTCATCAAGATCCGGGGCCGCAAGGCGCTGCACGGCTGCACCTACTCCATCATCCCCGACCAGATCGAGGCCGGCAGCTACATGGTGGCCGCGGCCATCACCGGCGGCAATGTGCTCATCAAGAACGTCATCCCCAAGCATCTTGAGCCCATCACCGCCAAGATGGAACTGGCGGGCGTCATCATCGAAGAGTACGACGATGCGGTGCGTGTGGTACGCACCGGCGATCTGCTGCCGCTGAAGATCAAGACCATGCCTCATCCGGGCTTCCCCACCGACATGCAGCCGCTGATGACGGTGCTGCTCACCCTGGCCCGCGGCACTTCCATCATCACCGAGGGCATCTGGGAGAACCGCTTCCGCTATGTGGATGAACTGGTGCGCATGGGCGCGAACATCCAGGTGGACGGTCAGGTGGCGGTGATCGAGGGCGTGCCCGAGCTGCAGCCCGCGCCGCTGCGCGCTTCCGACCTGCGTGCCGGCGCCGCGCTGGTCATGGCCGCGCTGGCCGCCAACGGCACCAGCGAGATCGACGAGATCAGCCACATCGAGCGGGGCTACGAGGACCTGGTGGAAAAACTGCAGGGCCTCGGCGCCGACATCCGCCGGGTGGAAAAGCCCGTTTCGGTGCTGCCCCAGGCGCTCTAAAAACAGATCATCGGGGCTGTGGCGCAGCAAAGCGCCCACAGCCCTTTTCTGATACTTACTAAACGAGAGGTTTCCATGGCATTCTTCACATCTCTGTATTCCGGCTCCTCCGGCAACTGCTCGGTGGTGCGCTGCGGCGACGAGTACCTCCTCATCGACATGGGCAAAAGCTGCCGCGTCACCCTGAACGCCCTCAAGGCGCTGGGCCTTTCGGTGAGCGGCATGAAGGGCTTGCTGGTGACCCATGAGCACAGCGACCACATCGCGGGCCTCAACGTCTTTTTGAAGCATTACAGCGTGCCGGTCTACGGCAGCGCCGCCACCCTTGACCACCTAGACGGCCTGGGCGTCACCCCGCCGGGGGCGGAGCTCATCGCCATCGAAGGTCGCTGTGAGCCGGTGGGCGGCTTTCTGGTCAGCGCCTTTCCCACCAGCCACGACGTGCCCTGCTGCGGCTTTCGCATCACCGCGCCGGATGGCTCGGTCATGGCCATCGCCACCGACCTGGGCTGCCTCACCGACCCGGTGCACACCGCCCTTTCCGGGGCCGATCTGGTGGCGCTGGAGGCCAACTACGACCTGCACAGCCTGCGCTACGGCAGCTATCCCTATTACTTAAAACGGCGAATCGAGTCGCCCCGCGGCCACCTGGACAACAACGAGTGCGCCGCCAAGATCCTGGAACTGGTGCAGCAGGGCTGCAAAAAGTTTGCCCTGTGCCACCTGAGCAAGGAGAACAACACCCCGGACCTTGCCTTGGGCGCGGTGCGCAGCGCGCTGGTGGCGGCGGGCGTGACCCCCGGCCCCGGCGTGCGGGTGCAGGCCCAGAAGCGCGCGGAGCCCAGCGACTGGATGGAGTTTTGAACGATGCAGAGGATTGACCTTATCTGTGTGGGCAAGCTGAACGCCGCCTATTGCGCCGAGGGCGTGGCGGAGTATCAGAAGCGGCTCAAGGGCCTGTGCGAGTTCCGCATCATCGAGCTGCCGGAGGTCACCGTCAGCGAGAAGAACGCCGGCCCCGCGGTCATTGAGAAAGCGCTGGAAAAGGAGGGCAAGGCCATCCTTGCCAGCGTGCGCAAGGGCGCGGCCATCGCGGCCCTCTGCGTGGAGGGCAAGCTGGTCAGCAGCGAAGACCTGGCCGACCTCATCGCCCGGCAGGCAGTAGGCGGCGCGGGGGACATGGCATTCGTCATCGGCTCCTCCCACGGCCTTTCCCCCGAGGTGAAGCAGGCCGCCGCCTTCCGCATCAGCCTGGGCCGCATCACGCTGCCCCATCAGCTGGCGCGGCTGGTGCTCACTGAACAGCTTTACCGCGCTTTTTCCATCAACAATCACGGCAAATACCATAAATGACGTTTCGCAAAAAAGGAGGTCGGACCCCATGAAAAAAGTCCTTTCCCTGTGCCTCGCCGCCGCCCTGGCCCTGAGCCTTGCGGCCTGCAAGAACGAACCGGAGAGCTATCCCGTGGAGGTGGTGGGCCCCGAGCGCACCAGCGCCCCCGTGCCCACCGCGGACCCGGAGGCGTCTGCCTCGCCCCAGCCCGGCTGGGTGGTTGCTCCCCGCACCGACATCGACATCCAGAAGAGTCTGGCGGACTATGCTAAGCCCCAGGTCACCCAGCTTGCCCAGCAGGACCAGCTTGCCTTCTTCCTCCAGAACGATAAGATCGGCGTGATCGACCTGGACGGCACGGTGCGCATCCCCGCCGAAAAGGACGTGCACTGGTGCGATGTGTGCGGCATCACCAACTCCGACGAGAGCGAGATCTACGAGCAGGACGGCACCGTGGTGGGCTCCGGCGGCCACGGCCTTGCCTCCGGCACCCTGTACTATGATGTGAACAGCAAAAAGGTCTATGCGGAGGACATGGGCTGGCTCTACTCCTGGGAGGAGATCAAAGCCAGCACCAACCAGCCCTTCATCGCGGACGCGGTGTCCATCACCCCGAAGGAGGGCGCAGGCGGCCCGGACGACACCTACATCAGCGCCACCGACACCCCTGTGGACGTGAGCGAGGTGCAGGGCAAGATCATCATCATGCCCGACGGTACCGCGCTGGACGGCGTGGTCTATGAGGACGTGACCAGCGCCTCCGAAGGGCTGTTCGCCGCCAAGATGGCGGGCCTGTGGGGCTTTGTGAACGCCACCACCGGCCAGCAGGCCGTGCCCTTCGTCTACGAGGCGGTGCGCCCCTTCAACGAGGGTCTGGCGGCGGTGAAGACCGCCACGGGTTGGGGCTACATCAACACCTCCGGCGCCGAGCAGACGGTGATGACCTTTGAGAATGCCCAGTCCGCTTCCGGCGGCAAGGCGTGGGTCAAGACCGCCGACGGCTGGGGCGTCGCCCTTCTCAGCGATTGGAAAGCCTGATACTTACTTTGAAAAAAAGCCGCCCGCCGGATGCTTTCCGGCGGGCGGCTTTTTTATTTATTTCAAGAACGCAAGGTCGATCTCGTAGGGGCTCTCGGTGGAGTGCTTCATGGGGGCTTCGGCGCTGTATTTTGCCAGCGCAGCCGCGGCCTTGGCCGGGTCGGCCAGAGTGCCCGCGCCGCCCACACAGCCGCCGGGGCAGCCCATGCCCTCCAGCAGGTAGCCGTTGTACTTGCCCGCGCGGGCCATCATCAGCAGGCGCTTGCAGTCCGCGAGGCCCTGGGCGCTGGCCACCTTGACCTCCCGGTCGGGGTCCATCTGCTTGATGGCGTTCACCACGGCCTGGGCCACACCGCCGCTGGCGGCAAACCCGCGGCCGTCGGCGCTGGCATGCTGGAAGTCGTCGCCGGGCTCAGCCTCCAGGGTGTCAAAGTTGACGCCCTTGGCCTCAAACATGCCCATCAGTTCCTCAAAGGTCAGCACGAAGTCCACGTCGCTGCGGATGGTGCGGCGGCTGGCCTCCAGCTTCTTGGCGGCGCAGGGGCCCACAAAGGTGATCTTGATGTCCCGGCCCAGCTTGTTCTTGGCAAGGCGGGCGGTCAGCACCATGGGGGTCATGGCCATGCTGATGTACTGGGCCAGCTCCGGGAACAGCTTCTTGGCCATCACGCTCCAGCTGGGACAGCAGCTGGTGGCCATGAAGGGCTGATACTCCGGCACCTCACGCATGAAGTCCTTCGCTTCCTCGATGGTGCAAAGGTCCGCGCCCACAGCCACTTCCAGCGTGTCGATGAAGCCCAGTTGGCGCATGGCGGCCTTCAGCTTGCCGGGGGTCAGGCCCGGGAACTGGTTGACAAAGGCGGGGGCCACGATGGCGTAGTTCTTGTCGCCCTGGCGGATGCTCTGAATGAGCTGGAAGATCTGGCCCTTGTCCACAATGGCGCCAAAGGGGCAGCTCACAAGGCACATGCCGCAGGAAACGCACTTGTCGTAGTCGATCTTCGCGCGGCCCAGTTCGTCCGAGCCGATGGCGTTCATGCCGCAGGCGGCGGCGCAGGGCCGCTCCATCTTGACAATGGCGTGATAGGGGCACACGTCCACGCACTTGCCGCACTTGATGCACTTGGACTCATCGATCACCGAGCGGCCGCCGGGGGTGAAGCGGATGGCGTCCTTGGGGCAGACCTCCTTGCAGGGATGGGCAAGGCAGCTGCGGCACATGTCGGTCACTTCCACCTTTTTGGGCGGGCAGGCCGAGCAGGCGAACTTGATGATGTTGATGAGCGGGGGATCGTAGTATTTGCTGGCGATCACGCTGTTCTCGATGCCGGCGTTGGTGGGCGCCTGCTCGTCCAGCGGGCGCAGGGGCAGGCCCATGGCCAGACGGATGCGCTCGGAAACGATGGCGCGTTCCAGAAAGATGCTGTTGCGGTGGGTGCCCACCTCACCGGGAATGATCTTGTAAGGCAGCTTCACCATCTCGGCGGCGTAGTCCTGCCCCTCGTAAGAAAGGCGGGCCACCTCGGTGAATACCTTGCGGCGAATGTCGGTCACGGTGGTGTAGATACCGCGCATTGTGCTCATAAATGAACTCCTTTCCGGAATTGGGATCCCAAACGGCCGCCACACAAACGGCCCATATTAAAACTATACCATAAAGAACCCCTGCCGCCAAGGGCGCAATTCACATTTTACACGATACATGCCAAAAATTTAACGATTGTACAAAAACCGCAAACACCCGCCCGGATGCTTTGTGAAAGGTACGAAGGGAAAACAGCAAAAAGCCCGCCCCGGCGCGGTTTGTCCGGGGCGGGCGGCGGCCCGAAGGCTCAAAGGATCTTGTTGATCTGCTCGCCGGCCAGCCAGCAGTCCAGACTGTGGAAAACGATCTCGGCGCGTTTTTCCATGGACTGGGCGGTGGCAAAAGCCACGTGCGGGGTCACGATGGTGTTGGGGGTGTGCAGCAGGGGATGGTCCACGGGCAGGGGAGGCTCGGTCTCGAACACGTCGATGCCCGCGCCGCCAAGGCGGCCTTCCTGCAGCGCGGCGGCCAGGGCGGCGGTGTCCACCACCGGGCCGCGGGCGGCGTTCAGCAGCAGTGCACCGGGCTTCATGCGGGCGATGGCTTCGGCGCCGATGAGGCCCCGGGTGGAGTCGTTCAGCGGGCAGTGCAGGCTGAGGATGTCCGCCTGGGCCAGCACCTCGGTCATGGGCAGGTAGGTGATGAGGTCGGTGTCGGGCTTGTGGCTGTGGTCGCCGGAGGCGATGATGCGGCAGCCAAAGGCACTGAACAGCTGGGCCACCCGGGAACCGATGGCCCCGGTGCCCACCAGACCCACGGTCTTGCCCCGCAGTTCCTGGCCCACCAGACCGTCCTTGGTGCCGCCGGTGCGGCAGCGCTGCTCCACCTGGGGCAGGTTGCGCAGCAGCGCCAGCGCCATGCACACCGTCAGCTCCGCCACTGAATCGTTGGAGTAGCCGGAGGCGTTGCTCACCGTCGCACCCATCTCGCGGGCGGCGTCCAGGTCCACGTGGTCCACGCCGGTGAAGGCCACGTCGATGAATTTCAGATGCGTGCAGGCGCGGATGACCTCGCCGGGCAGGGGCATGTTGGCCAGCATCAGCACGTCCGCGTCCCGGGCTTCTTCAATGAGGCGGGCGGTGTCCCCGGTGCGGGGATAAGCGGTGAAGGTGTGTCCCGCGGCGCCAAGCTTCGCCGCGTATTGTTCCAGCAGGCTGTCAGGGATGCCCAAAGACTCCAGCAAAACGATGTTCATACAATAATAGCCTTCCTTTCTGATGCGGGCCGCTGCGGCCCGCAGGCGCGTTTGACTTTATTGTAGCACTGTGGGAAAAAGTTGTCCATCGGATGTTTTGCCCTCGGTCGAAAGGCAAAAGAAAATGCGGAGCATCGTCAAAAGCTTTGACGATGCTCCGCATGGTCGGAGTGGCGGGATTTGAACCCACGGCTTCCTAGTCCCGAACCAGGCGCGCTACCAACTGCGCTACACCCCGAAAAAAACAGCAGCAGCAAATGCCGCGCTGCTGCTGTTTCTTGGTTGGAGAAGAAGGATTCGAACCCTCACAAACAGAGTCAGAGTCTGTCGTGCTACCCTTACACAATTCTCCAATATGTTTTGCGCCGCGAGGCGTTCTCGCGAGTGCTTTATTATTATAGCGAAGCTGTGGGGGTTTGTCAACACCTCTTTTCAAATTTTTTTGCGGGCCGCTTTTTTTCAAAACCCATTGACAAAAAGGGCGCGGTGGGACTACTCTTAAACTACAAATTTAGAAAAAACGCGCCCTGCTTTTTCTGCTGTGGCGCGCGGTGAAAAGGGGATATGCAAAGATGAAAAAACGCGTGGGCATCCTCACTTCCGGCGGCGACTGCCCGGGCCTGAACGCCACCCTCCGGGGCGTTGCAAAGGCGCTGTATGAGCGCATGGGCGACGATGTGGAGATCATCGGCATCCTGAACGGCTACCAGGGCCTCATCGACGGCGACTGGCGCGTGATGGAGCCGCGGGAGTTTTCCGGCATCCTCACCGTGGGCGGCACCATCCTGGGCACCAAGCGCACCCCCTTCAAGCTCATGCGGGTGGTGGGGGACGACAAGGTGGACAAGGTCGCCGCCATGAAGAAGAACTATAAAGAAATGAAGCTGGACTGCCTGCTCTGCCTGGGCGGCAACGGCACCCACAAGACCGCTAACCTGCTGGCGCAGGAGGGCCTGAACATCATCGGCCTGCCCAAGACCATCGACAACGACATCTACGGCACCGACGTCACCTTCGGCTTCCACACCGCGGTGGACATCGCCACCGAGGTCATCGACCGCATCCACACCACCGCCGGCAGCCACAGCCGCTGCATGGTGGTGGAGATCATGGGCAACAAGGCCGGCTGGCTGACCCTCTATTCCGGCATCGCCGGCGGGGCGGACATCATTCTCATCCCGGAACTGCCTTACACCATCGAGAACGTCTGCGCCGCGGTGGAAAAGCGCGCCAAAGAGGGCAAGGCTTTCTCCATCATCGCCGTGGCCGAGGGCGTTTATGACGCTGAGGAAGCCCGCATGAAGAAGAAGGAGCGGGCCGCCAAGCGCGCCGCCGCCGGCGAGCGCACCGCCACGAACCGCATCGCCCGCCAAATCGAAGAAATGACCGGCTGCGAGACCCGTGTCTGCGTGCCCGGCCACATGCAGCGCGGCGGCAGCCCCTCTGCCTACGACCGGGTGCTTGCCACCCGCTTCGGCACCTATGCGGCCAAACTGGTGGCCCACGAGCACTACGGCGTGACGGTGGCCATGGTGAACGGCCATGTCACCGAGAACCCCCTGGAGGAGATCGCCGGCAAGAGCCGCCTTGTGCCCGACGGTCACGGCATGCTGGAAGTCGCCCGCAGCATGGGTGTGTGCCTGGGTTGAGCGTATTGACAAACGCCCCGCCGCCGCTTTATAATGTATAAACACAAATGCGCCGATGAAGAGGGCGCGCCGCACATCCCTTCCTTGCAGAGAGCCGGGGGCAGCTGAAAACCCGGCGGAAGGCGCGGCGGGCTGTCGCTTCTGAGCAGGCGCGGCGAACGCTTCAGTAGCCGCGCACGGTCTGCCCCCGTTACAGGGCTCTCGAGTGGCCGAGTTTTCGAACACGGCAATTTGGGTGGTACCGCGGTTTTGTATTTTTACAGGCCGTCCCAAGTGTGTACGCACATGGGGCGGCCTTTTTTGTACGCCCCGCCAGAACTCACAGGAGGGAAAAACATGAAAGAACTGGAAAAACTGTATGATCCCGCCCGTGTGGAGGACGACGTCTATGCCTTCTGGCTGAACGGCGGCTACTTCCACACCAAGGCCGACCCCGACAAAAAGCCCTACACCATCGTGATGCCGCCGCCGAACGTCACCGGCCAGCTGCACATGGGCCATGCCATGAACGGCACTTGGCAGGACATCCTCATCCGCTTCAAGCGGATGCAGGGCTACGCTGCCCTGTGGCTGCCCGGCACCGACCACGCCTCCATCGCCACCGAGGCCAAGGTGGTGGCTCAGATGAAGGAAGAGGGCCTCACCAAAGACATGCTGGGCCGCGACGGCTTTTTGGAGCGCGCCTGGGCCTGGAAAAACCAGTACGGCAACCGCATCGTCAGCCAGTTCAAGAAGCTGGGCTGCTCCTGCGACTGGGAGCGCGAGCGCTTCACCATGGACGAGGGCTGCTCCGAGGCCGTGCTGGAGGTCTTTGTCAACCTCTATAACAAGGGCCTCATCTACCGGGGCAACCGCATGGTGAACTGGTGCCCCCACTGCAACACCTCCATTTCCGACGCCGAGGTGGAGTATGAGGAGAAGGCCGGTCATTTCTGGCACCTGCTCTACCCGGTGAAGGAGACTGGCGAGATGCTGGAGCTGGCCACCACCCGCCCCGAGACCATGCTGGGCGACACCGCGGTGGCCATCAACACCGAAGACCCCCGCTACGCCCATCTCCACGGTTGCCATGTGGTGCTGCCGCTGGTGAACCGCGAGATCCCCATTGTCTGCGACGAGCACGCCGACATGGAGAAGGGCACCGGCGTGGTGAAGATCACTCCTGCCCACGACCCCAACGACTTCGAGGTGGGCCAGCGCCACGGCCTGCCCATGGTCCGCGTCCTCACCTACGAGGGCCGCATGACCGGTACGGCGGACCGGGCCGCCTGGGAGGAACTGAAGGCCAGCGGCCGCGCCAGCGCCGACGAGCCCGAAGTGCTGGACTGCGGCAAATACGCCGGCATGACTGCCGCCGAGGCCCGCAAGGCCATCCTGGCGGACCTGGAAGCGGGCGGCTACCTCAAAGCCACCGAGGACATCTCCCATGAGGTGGGCACCTGTTACCGCTGCCACACCGTCATCGAGCCGATGATCTCCAAGCAGTGGTTCGTCAAGATGGAGCCGCTGGCCGGCCCCGCCATCGAGAGCGTGGAAAAGGGCGAGATCAAGTTCGTGCCCGAGCGCTTCACCAAGAACTACATCAACTGGATGAAGGGCAGCCGCGACTGGTGCATCAGCCGCCAGCTGTGGTGGGGCCACCGCATCCCCGCGTGGTACTGCGCCGACTGCGGCGAGACCATCGTGGCCAAGACTGCCCCCGCCACCTGCCCCCACTGCGGCAGCGCCGCCCTGGAGCAGGACCCCGACACCCTGGATACCTGGTTCTCCAGCGCCCTGTGGCCCTTCAGCACCCTGGGCTGGCCCAAGCAGACCGAGGACCTGGCCTATTTCTATCCCACCAACACCCTGGTCACCGCCTATGACATCATCGGCTTCTGGGTGTCCCGCATGATCTTCTCCGGCCTGGCCTACACCGGCAAGGCCCCCTTCGACACCGTGCTCATCCACGGTCTGGTGCGCGACGCTCAGGGCCGCAAGATGTCCAAGAGCCTGGGCAACGGCATCGACCCGCTGGAGGTCATCCGCGACTACGGCGCTGACGCCCTGCGCCTGACCCTGGTGCTGGGCGGCACCCCCGGCAACGACACCCGCTTCTCCGATGAGAAGATCAAGGCCAGCCGCAACTTTGCCAACAAGCTGTGGAACGCCACTCGCTTCGTGATGATGAACCTGCCCGAGGACTTCGAGGCCGGTCTGCCCGCTGCCGACAAGCTGGACCTGAGCGACAAGTGGGTGCTTTCCCGCCTGAACCATCTGGCCAAAGCCGCCACTGAGAACCTGGAGAAGTTTGAGCTGGGCCTGGCCGCGCAGAAAATTCAGGACTTCATCTGGGAGGTCTACTGCGACTGGTACATCGAGATCGCCAAGGTGCGCCTGAACGGCTCCGACCCTGTCGAGGCGGACACCGCCCGCAAGGTGCTGGTGTATGTGCTCACCCAGGCGCTGAAGCTGCTGCATCCCTTCATGCCCTTCATCACCGAGGAAATTTACCATGCCCTGCCCGGCACCGGCGAGAGCATCATGATCGAGCAGTGGCCGGTGTTCACCGACGCGCTGGACTACGCCGCCGACGAGGCCGACTTTGAAAAGCTGATGGACTACATCAAGGCGGTTCGCAACCTGCGTGCCGAGATGGGCGTCCATCCCGCAAAGCGCAGCAGCATGGTCATCGAGACCGCCGACACCGCGGCCTTCCGCCGGGGCGGCGAGTATCTGGCCAAGTTTGCCTTTGCCACCGACGTCACCGTCACCGAGCATTACGACGGCCCCACCGACGGCATGGTGCAGGCCATCACCCACAGCGCCCGGGGCTTCATCCCCATGCTGGAGCTTATCGACCGGGACAAGGAGCTGGCCCGCCTGAACAAGGAGAAGGCCGGCGCGGAGAAAGAAATTGCCATGTTCACCCGCCAGCTGGATAACCCCGGCTTCGTGAACAAGGCCCCCGCCCAGGTGGTGGAGGACATCCGCGCCAAACTGGCCCGCGCCCAGGACAAACTGGCCCGCATCGACGAGAGCATCGCCGCCCTGGGCTGAAGGCGAATCGCCGAAAGGAAAACTGCCCTTGGAAACAAAACATAAAACCAGCGTACTTCTCATCCTTGTGCGCATCCTCTTCACCGGATGCCTGATTTACAGCATCTGGTTCATCTTCCAGAATTCGCTGCAGATCGCCCAGGCCTCCAGCGAGCGGAGCCAGCAGGTGCAGGAGATACTGAACGCGCTGGCCGCCAAGGTGGGGCTGGGCCCCTTCTCGCTGCACACCGTGCGCAAGATGGCCCACTTCGCCGAGTTCAGCGTGCTGGGCTTCTGGTTCATGCTCTGCCTGCGGGTCTACACCCGGCACTTTGTCCGTCACGTCAGCTGGCCGCTGCTCTGCGGCCTGCTGGTGGCGGTCATCGACGAGACCATCCAGCTCTATGTGCCGGGGCGCACCTCCAGCACGCTGGACGTGCTGCTGGATTTTTCCGGCGTTCTGTGCGGGCTGTTCGTGGCCCTGCTGATTTTGCTGTTCATCCGCATGTGCGGCATTTTGTGGCGCAACAGAGAAAGGGATGAGGAATGATGCCAACGGCTCTTGACTGGCTGCAAAGCCTGCCCCGCCTTTCGGGAGAACCCGGCCTTGACCGGATGAAAGCCCTGCTGGCCGCGCTGGGCGACCCTCAGAAGCGGGGCCGCTATGTCCACATCGCCGGCACCAACGGCAAGGGGAGCGTGGCGGCCTTCACCGCGAACATCCTGCAAAAGGCCGGCTTCAAAACGGGGCTGACCATCTCCCCCTATGTGCTGGACTTCCGCGAGCGGTTCCAGATCGACGGGCAGATGATACCGCCCGAGACGCTGGAGCGGCTGGCCGCGAAGGTGCGCGCCGCCGCCGAAACGCTGGCGGAGACACCGGTGCAGTTCGAGGCGGTCACCGCCCTGGCCCTTTGCTGGTTCGACGAAGAACACTGTGACGTGGCGGTGCTGGAGACCGGCCTCGGCGGCCGCTTCGACGCCACCAACGCGGTGGAGAACACTCTGGTGGCGGCCATCACCCGCATCGACCTGGACCACACCGAACTTTTGGGCGACACGGTGGAAAAGATAGCCGCGGAAAAGGCGGGCATCGTCAAGCCCGGCTGTATCGCGGTCACTTACCCTGTGCAGGAGAAGGAGGCGCTGCAGGCCATCGCCGCCGCCTGCATCCGCGAAAAGGCGGACCTGGTGGCCCCCGAAGCGGAAGACATCCATCTGCGCCGGGGCGGTCTGTTCGAAAACCGCATGGAATACGGCGGTTATGAGGTGAACCTTGCCCTGCCCGGGGCGCATCAGGCCTGCAACGCGGCCATGGCCATTGAAATTGCTTTGGCGCTGTGGCGGCAGGGCCTGGACATCCCCGATGAGGCCATTCTGGAAGGCCTGGAAGCCACCCGCTTCCCGGCCCGCATCGAGGTGCTGCGCCGGCAGCCGCTGGTCCTGCTGGACGGCAGCCACAACCCGGCGGGCGCTGCGGCGCTGGCCGCCACCCTCAAAGCCCAGAAACTGCCGCAAAAGCCCGCCGCCGTGCTGGGTGTCCTGGCCGACAAAGCCGCCGCCGAGATGCTCCGTGCATTGGGCGACAGCTTCAGCACCATCTACGCCGTCACGCCGGACTGCCCCCGGGCCATGTCCGCCGACGAGCTGGCTGAACTTGCTTCAAAAGAACTGCCGGAAGTGCCGGTCTATCCCTGTGCCGACCTCGGTCAGGCGCTGGATACCGCCCTCGGCCTGCCCCAGGGCGCTGTTGTCTGCGGCTCGCTCTATCTGGCGGCCCAGGCCCGCCCCATGCTGCTGGAGCGTTTGTAACACGCCGCCACGTTGCGGCAAAATATTTGCACCCGACCCCGTATACTTGGTAATTGCCAGGTATACGGGGCTTTTTGTTTGCATATATGCCGGGCAAAGGAGGAAAAGAAGGATGGCAAAGGTCACGTTCACCCACGCGGGCGATACCCTCATCGCCTATCTGTCGGGCGAGATCGATCACCACACCGCCCAGCTTCTGCGCCAGCAGATAGACGGCCAGATCGCCGGCAGCATGCCCGCTCAGCTGGTGCTGGATTTCGGCGGCGTGGATTTCATGGATTCCAGCGGAGTGGGGCTCATCCTGGGCCGGGCAAAACAGATGCAGGCGCTGGAGGGCCGCATCACGGTGCAGAAAGCGCCGCCCGCTGTGGCCAAAATGCTGCGGCTGGCCCGCATCGAATCCATATAAATAAAAGGAGCGCACAGGCAATGAAAGCAAAGAATCTGGTCAAACTCAGCTTCTACTCCCGCAGCGTCAACGAGGGCTTCGCCCGGGGCGCGCTGGCGGCCTTCCTGGCCCAGGCGGACCCCACCGTGCCCGAACTGGCGGACGTCAAGACCGCCGTCAGCGAGGCGGTGACCAACTGCATCGTCCACGCCTATCCCGGCGGAGTGGGGCTGGTGCACATGTCCGTCGCCCTGTACGACGGTGGAAAGATAAAGATCACCATCACCGACAAGGGTGTGGGCATTGCCGATGTGGAAAAAGCCATGCAGCCCATGTTCACCACCGGAAACCCGGAAGAGCGGGCGGGCCTGGGCTTTGCGGTGATGCAAAGCTTCATGGACAAGGTCAAGGTCACCAGCAAGCCGGGGCAGGGCACCCGCGTGGTGATGACCAAGACCCTCGCCGGCCGCGGCTGAACCTCTCTTACATATCTTTATATAGAGAGGGGGCTTTTCCGTGCCGACCAAACTGGGCCCGCGGGAGGAGTTCATACAAAACAATCTGGGCCTTGTCCACGCCTGCGCGGGGCGCTTCCGGGGCCGGGGCATCGAGTACGACGACCTCTATTCCGCCGGCTGCATGGGCCTCGTCAAAGCCTACGACGGATTCGACGAGGGGCGGGGCGTGCAGTTCTCCACCTACGCGGTGCCGGTCATCCTGGGGGAGATAAAAAAGCTCTTTCGCGACGGCGGCACCGTCAAGGTCAGCCGTTCCCTCAAGGAACTGGGCCTCAAGGTGAACACTTTGCGTGAGACCATCATCAAGAACACCGGGGCTGAACCCACAGTCGGTCAGCTGGCCGAGGCGTTGGGCGAACGCCCCGAACAGGTGGCCCTGGCCATCCGGGCCGGGCAGCCGGCCATCTCTCTCACTCCTGCCGCCGACGCAGAGGACTCCCGTCAGCTGGACATCCCGGTGGATTCCCCCGAAGAGGACCTTGCGGACCGCATCGGACTGGAAGAGGTGCTCTCCGGCCTGCCGCCCCAGGACCGCACGCTCATCTACCTGCGCTTTTTCTCGGGCAAGACCCAGAGCGAGACCGCCCGTGTGCTGGGTACCACCCAGGTGCAGATCTCCCGGCGGGAGCGAAAGATCCTGAAAGAGATGCGGGAACTTCTGCTTCAGGGATAGAAAAAACTTGAGAAAATTTTTGCAGAAGAGCGGCCAGAGGCCGCTTTTCTTTTTGCTTCGCCCCAAAATGTTCAATACGGATAGTAAACTGAAAAAGCGCTGATTTAAGCCTTTCGTACAGCCTGTATAAACCACCCTTGCAAACAGTCTGGAAAATCAACAAAAACGGGCAAGACAAATGGGCAAAGTGCCAAAAGACTGACTTTTCGCGAAAAAACATGCTTTTACCCGTTGACTTTTGGCCTCCCGGTGTGGTATTATAACGGAGCCGCAAAACACGAGGTTAGCCGAGTGGAAAGCTTGCGAAAAAACTTTCAAAAAGCTCTTGACAAAGAGCGAAACGAGAGATATAATAAGCAAGCTGCCTCGCAAGAGGGGCGGCAAGAGGACCTTGAAAATTGAACAATAAGAAGAACTTGAAGGACCCTTTTTGAGTGTGGAAAACACTTTAAAAATTCCAAAAGTAATTCACAGGACGCAAGCGATTGTGTCTGAGAATGCAGTGATTTAAATTCAGAGTAATCTGGTTTAGATACCATTTTATAAAGAGTTTGAT
>SFDQ01000020.1 GCA_004558145.1 Oscillospiraceae bacterium | reverse complement strand
CACCCAGGCCTTCGCCGCGGTGTTCAAGTCCGGCTTTGACTTCTCTGCCTTCATTGCCGCCAACGGCACCGGCGCTTTCGTGGTGATGCTGCTGACCACGATGCTGGCCTTCTGCATGGTGGATATGTTCGACACCCTGGGCACCCTGTACGGCGCCTGCTCCGCCGGCAATATGCTGGATAAGGACGGCAACATCCCCAACATGGACCGCGCTATGCTGGCCGACGCCTGCGCCACCTGCGCCGGCGCCGTCTGCGGCACCTCCACCGTCACCACCTTCGTGGAGTCCTCCGCCGGTGTGGCCGAGGGCGGCCGCACGGGTCTGGCCTCCATGGCCACGGCCGTGATGTTCTTCATCGCCATGTTCCTGTCCCCGGTGGCTCAGCTGATCCCCACCTATGCCTGCGCTGCGGCCCTGATCTATGTGGGCGTTCTGATGATGTCCAACGTCCGCAACATCGCCTGGGACGATCCCGCTGCCGCCGTCACCGGCTTTGTCACCGTGGCCTTCATGCCCCTGACCTACAACATTTCCTACGGTATTGCCTTCGGCCTGATCTCCTACGTTTTCGTGAAGATCTTCACCGGCAGGATCAAGGATATCAACGTGGGCACCTGGATCATCAGCATCCTGTTCGCCCTGATGTTCTTCCTGACCCGGTAAGCGGTCCGCAATCGAATTTTACCCCAAGAGGGCGCGGCTGGGCCGCGCCCTCTTGTTATTTTCCCCCCGATGGAGTATCCTATGGACAGCAAATTGCGCGGGAGGTGCCGTATGCACAAGTATGTTCTCATCCCTGATTCCTTCAAGGGCACCCTGTCCGCCCGGGACTTCTGCGCCGTGGCCCGGGAGGCCATCGGGCGGGCTGACCCCGGGGCACAGGTGCTCTCCATCCCCCTGGCCGACGGCGGCGAGGGCACGGTGGAGGCATTTCTGGCGGCCTGCGGCGGCCGGAGGATCGACTGCCCCTGCACAGGCCCCTATGGCGGCACGGCGCCGGGGTTTTACGGCCTGCTGCCCGACGGCACCGCCGTTGTGGAGCTGGCCGCCGCTGCGGGGCTGCCTCTGGCCGGAACGGACCTGCACCCGGCGGACGCCACCACCTACGGCGTGGGCCAGCTGCTGCTGCACGCCGCCCGCCGCGGGGCCCGGCGTCTGCTGCTGGGCCTGGGCGGCAGCGCCACCAACGACGGCGGCTGCGGAGCCGCCGCTACCCTGGGCGTGGAATTTTACGACAGCCGGGGCCGGACCTTTGTCCCCACCGGCGGCACACTGGGGGATATTCACCGCATTTCCGCCGAAAACCTGGAGCCTCTGCCGCCGGTGACGGTGCTGTGCGACGTGGACAACCCCCTGTGCGGCTCCCGGGGCGCTGCCGCCGTGTTCGGCCCCCAGAAGGGGGCGGACCCGGACATGGTGCGTCTGCTGGACGCGGGCCTGGCCCATCTGGCGGCGGTGCTGCGCCGGGACACGGGACGGGACGTGCTGGATATGCCCGGCGGCGGCGCGGCAGGCGGCTTCGGCGCGGGAGCGGCGGCCCTTCTGAACGCCCGGCTGCGGCCGGGGGTGGAGATGCTGCTGGACGCGGCGGATTTTCCCCGTCTGGCGGCGGACGCGGACCTGATCATAACCGGCGAGGGCAGGCTGGACAGCCAGAGCCTGGGCGGCAAGGCTGTCATCGGCGTGGCCCGGCGGGCCCGGGAGCTGGGAGTTCCCTGCGCGGCCCTGGCCGGGGCGGTGGACGTCTCCGTCCTGCCCCGGGCCTATGAGCTGGGCCTCACCGCCGCCTTCCCCATCAATCCTCTGCCCCTGCCCTTTGAGCAAGTGCGGGTTTCCTGCCGGGAAAATCTGTCCGCCGCAGTGGAGAACCTCGTCCGTTTTTATTGCTCTGCCGTTCGGTAAATCCGCACAAAGCCTTAACGCGAAACCTCCCACATTTTATTGATTCTTTATGCGTTTCTGCGATATTTTAGCGCAGTTTATAAAAGAGCCAAGAAATCTGTAACACTTCACAAAATGTTCGTTAATAATTCGGCGATTTGGCAATTGTAAACATTCTGTGACTGTTATAGAATTAACACAGACGGGCCCGCTGCGTATAGGACGGCGGGCCGGGAAAATAACAGCGCGGTGCGCCGCGCCCCCAAATTAAGGAGAGTGAGTCTGTGTTCAAGAAATTCACAAACGGCTGCGTCCGCGTGGTCAATCGCTGGCTGCCGGATGCCTTCCTGTTCGCCATCATCCTGAGCATCATCGTTTTCATCGGCGCCATGTTTGCCACGGGAATGGGTCCGCTGAAGGTCCTCAACGCCTGGGGCGACGCAAAAGGCTTCTGGGGTCTGCTGAGCTTCTCCATGCAGATGGCCCTGGTGCTGGTATTCGGCTCCGCCATGGCTTCCGCCAAACCCTGCAAAAAGGCCCTGCGGGCTGTGGCGGGTCTGTGCCACAACAATATGCAGGCCATCGTGATCACCACCATGGTCTCCACCATCTGCTGCTGGCTGAACTGGGGCTTCGGCCTGGTGGTGGGCGCTCTGCTGGCCAAGGAAGTGGTCCGCCGGGTCCCCACCGTGGACTATCCCCTGCTGATCGCCTCCGCCTACTCCGGCTTCGTGATCTGGCACGCGGGTCTGTCCGGCTCCATCCCCCTGGATCTGGTGGCCGGCAAGGCCTTCGGTGAGGTGACCTATCAGGCCCCCATCACCGCCACCGTGTTCCACCCTGTGAACATCATCATGTGCGTTGTGATCCTGCTCGCCATGCCCTTCATCAACTACGCCATGCATCCCGACAAGGCCCACACCGTCTGCATCGACCCCACCCTGCTGCAGGATGAGGAGGACAAGACCTACGAGATCAAGACCCCCGCTGACCGCATCGAGCACTCCAAGATCCTGTGGGTGATCCTGGTGGTGGCCGGGTTTGCCTACATCGTTTACTACTTCGTCCAGAACGGCTTCACCCTGGGCCTGAACATCGTGAACATGATCTTCCTGTTCCTGGGCATCCTGCTGCACGGCGACCTGCGCCGCTATGTGGACGCCATCGGCGAGGCTGCTGCCGGCGCCGCCGGTATCCTGCTGCAGTTCCCCTTCTATGCCGGTATTATGGGCATGATGGTGGCTGCCAACGACCAGGACGTGTCTCTGGCCAGCGTCATCTCCCAGTTCTTCGTCAACATCTCCAACAACGTCACCTTCCCCATGCTGTCCTTCCTGGCGGCCGGTATCGTGAACTTCTTCGTTCCCTCCGGCGGCGGCCAGTGGGCCGTTCAGGGTCCCATCATGATGCCCGCCGGTGCGGCGATGAACATCGACGCCGGGCGCACCGCCATGGCCATTGCCTGGGGCGACCAGTGGACCAACATGATCCAGCCCTTCTGGGCCCTGCCCGCTCTGGGTATTGCCAAGCTGTCTGCCCGTGACATCATGGGCTATCTGG
>SFDQ01000019.1 GCA_004558145.1 Oscillospiraceae bacterium | reverse complement strand
TGCATGAGCACCGCACCACGAAAATGAGCAAATACCGGTGCATGAAGTTTTTATGCATCATTTCCGGTTGCCCCGCAGGGGCGAGGAAATGGCACATTTCTGATTTTGCTATGCTTTTGCATAGCAAAAAACTGCCGTCCGCAATACGCAGACGGCAGGGGTGCAGGTCACTGCAAAAACAGGGAGGCCGGGCGGTTGACCACCAGCATATTGTAAAACTTCAGCAGGTGATAGTCGTCCTTGTCCAGCTTGATGCTGGTGAGCAGGCGGTCGTTTTCCTCCAGCGGCTCCTTGGAGATCAGGGTTTTCAGGGCGATGGGTGCAAAAAACGGCGTGCTGCCGATGCCCGACAGCAGGCCCACGGCGGGAGTGCGGTTGTGCATGGGGTTGAGCATGCAGATATACATCTTCTCCGCCTCGTTGATCTGGTTGGTGAGCACCATGTGGGTGATGGTGTCATAGGGCTTCATCTCGCCGGTGAACAGGTGCTGGCAGCGGTCCGGCTCCCGGAAATCGTCCACCCCCACATACATCATCACGTCGATGCCCTCGCCGGAGGCGGAGGGGGAGAAGCACAGCAGCGACCGCACCAGCTGCCGCACCCGGCCGTCGTAATAGTACATATACGCCCGGGGCTGGTTGAAATAGAAGTTCTTGGGCAGAACGGACTGGGCATGGAACACCGGGGGCTGATAGTCGATGAAGCATTTCAGGTCGATGTCCAGGGCCCGGGCCACATCGTACAGGGTCTCCACGTCGATGGTGATGGTGCCGTTTTCATACTTGGACACCGTGGCTTTGCTTTTGTTGATCATGGCCGAGAACTGCTCGATGGTATAACCCCGGCTTTTGCGGTATTTTTTGATTCGCTGACCAACATGGTAGGAAAAGGAACCCATGCCGTCCACCTCCTTGCGCTTCTGCCTGAATTGTACCAAACATTTGGTAGGAAGTCAACGAAAAGTTTCTGAATGAGAAACATTTTTTTCGGTTCCATATCGCAGTCATAGGGCGGACAGGTCCAGACAGCGGCCCCCCAGCAGGGCGGCCTCCTCCGGGTCGTGGGTGACGCACAGCAGGGACGCCCCCGGCGTATGGCGGCGGATATAGGCCACGGTGTCCCGGCGGCACTGATCGTCCAGGCCCTTGAAGGCCTCGTCCAGCAGCAGAAGCTGCGGCCCGGCGCACACGGCCCGGGCGATGGCCACCCGGCGGCGCATCCCGCCGGACAGCTGCGACACCGGCCGCCGGGCACTGCCGGCCAGGCCCAGCTCCTCCAGATGCCGGAGGATCTCCGGCAGGGTCCGGCCTGTTGCCAGGCGGACGTTGGCCACGGCGGAAAAGACGTCGCACAGCCGGTCCTCCTGGAACACATAGCCGAGCCTTTCCGGAACGCCGGTGATGAAGCCGCTTTCCGGCCGCTCCAGACCGGCCACGCATCGCAGCAGGGTGGTTTTGCCCAGGCCCGAGGGGCCCATCAGGCACACCGTCTCCCCTTGCCGCACCGTCAGGCTCACGTCCCGCAGCACCGGGCCGCGGCCGAAGTCCTTGTAAACATGGGAAATCACCAGGTCCATTTTTACCGTCCCTCCCACGCGGCGAAGCCCCGCCGCAGCAGCCACAGCACCAGCTTCTCAAAGCCCACGCTGCACACCACGATCACCACCGTCCAGGCCAGCAGGTCCGTCATCTGGAAATACACCTTGGCCTCGTACAGCCGCTCGCCGATGGAGCCGCCCACCACGCCGATGACCTCGGCGGCCACGCCGGACTTCCACGACATGCCCAATGCCACGCTGCATCCGGACAGCAGGAAGGGCTTCACCTGGGGCGCGTAGATATACCCCAGCCGCCGGGAGAAGGGCACCCGATAGACCCGGGCCATTTCCAGCAGGGCCCCGTCGGCGCTTTTGATGCCCTGGAGGGTGTTGGAATAGATCACCGGGAACACCATGAGAAACGAGATGAACACCGCCAGCTGCCGGGTGCTCATCCAGATCGGGCAGATGATGATGAACGACGCCACCGGCACGGACTTGATGGCCGTGACATAGGGCCACAGCAAAAGCTCCAGCACCCGCAGCCGCCCCGCCGCCACCGCCAGCAGCACCCCCAGCACCAGGCCCAGGGCAAAGCCCCCGCTGATGCGCAGCAGGCTGAAGGCCACGGTGGCGAAGAAGCCCGGCTCCCGCCATACCGACCACAGGCGGCAGGCCACCTGCCACGGCGACGGCAGCAGCAGGTCCAGCCCCACCGCCATGGCCGCCACCTGCCACACCAGCAGCGCCAGGGCCACCGCTATGCACTTTTGAAGGGCCGGTCTCTGCATGGCGTCCTCCCAATAGGAATTAAATTCAGTTCCCCATCCAGTAGAAGTCGTCACCGGGGAGCTTGCCGCCCACGGACTCGGGATTCTGGTCAAACAGCACCTGCAGATAGCCGGAGGCGGCGGTTTTCATGTCGTCCCCGGTGAGGCAGACGATGTTGCAGGCGGGGATGGCCTTTTCGGCCACGGCGGCCTTGACGATGCCGTATTTTTCCACCAGCACGGCGGCCTCGGCAGGCTGGTCATTGACAAAGGCGGCGGAGGAGGCGTACTCCTCCATAAACCGGTCCACCGCCTGGGGATGCTGGTCCAGAAACTCGCTGCGCACCAGCAGCACGGCGGTGATGAGCCGGCTGTCGCCGCCCAGGGCGTTCCACTGCTCCGTCAGGTCCAGGGCCACCCGCAGGCCCTCCACCTGGCCCATGGCCACCACCACAAAGGGCTGGGGCAGCATGGCCACGGCGCTGTCCTGGGCCGCCATCTGGGCCACGATCTCCGTGGGCTCGCTTTTCCACTCCACGTTCACGTCCTTGCCCAGCTCCAGGCCGTTCCGGGCCAGCAGATAGGTCAGGGCATACTCGGGGGTTGCGCCCTTGCCGGTGGCGTAGATGGTCTTTCCGGCCAGGCTCTGGATATCGGTAACGGTCTCGCCGCCCTTTTCCACCATATACAGCACGCCCAGGGTGCTGACGGCCAGCATCTTCACGCCGCCCTGGGTCTTGTTATACAGCACGGAGCCCAGGTTGGCGGGCACCGCCAGAATGTCCATCTCCCTCTGCAGCAGCAGCGGCGTCAGCTCGTTGGCGCTGGCAGCCATCTGGAAGTCGATGGCGTTGGCGGTTTTCTGGTTTTCCGCGTCGTCCAGCAGCTTCACCAGGCCCATGGACGTGGGACCTTTCAGGCCGCCCACCCGGATGGTGACGGCCTCCTCCTGGGGAGTCTCTGGGGTCTGGGGCTGCTTGGCGCAGCCGGACAGCACTGCGGCGGCCATCAGCACCGCCAGCAGCAGGGATACAAATCTTTTCATTGGTTTTCTCCTTCCCGTGAAATGACGTTGGAATACTGTGTTTTGGCGCTGACGCCGGGTAGCCGCCCGATTTTGCCGGACAGCGCGGCGATCTTGTCCTGGGGCGCGTCCAGCACCACCGAGATGATGTTCACGCCCCGTTCCCGGTACGGCAGGCCCATGCGCCCGATGATATAGCCGCCGTATTCGTGCAGCAGCGCGTTCAGCGCCGCCGCCGAAGATTCCTGCTCCACGATGATGCCGATCAATGCCACTCTTGTTTCCATATGCCGTCACCTCCTCCGAAACAAAAAGAGCCGCGCCCTGCGGCACGGCCCCAGCACCCGGGAAGCGTCCCCCCCCCCGGGCGGTGTCATCTGTG
>SFDQ01000007.1 GCA_004558145.1 Oscillospiraceae bacterium | reverse complement strand
ACTGCACGCTCATCTTTTCCGCCAACCAGGCGCTGCTGGCGGCTCGGGCGGGCGCGGCCTATGTGTCGCCCTTCCTGGGCCGGCTGGACGACATCAGCCAGCCGGGCATCGACCTCATCCAGACCATCAGCGCCATCTTCGCGAACTACCCCGACCTGCACTGCGAGATCATCGCGGCCAGCGTGCGTAACCCCATCCATGTGACCGACTGCGCCCTGGCAGGGGCGGACATCGCCACCGTGCCCTACAAGGTCATCGAGCAGATGATCAAGCACCCGCTCACCGACGCGGGCATCGAGAAGTTCAAGGCGGACTACATCAAAGTGTTCGGCGAATAACCTCGCATCCAAAACAGAAAAAGCCCGTGCGCGAAGCCAAAAGGCCTTACGCACGGGCTTTTTTGCGGTCAGAGAAGGGGAAAAGGCCTCACCGCCCGCCGGCGGCGAATTGGCCCATGTGCACATCCAGCACCGGGCGGGGCGGCTGGATGAGCGATTCTTCCAGCTGGCATTTCCACTGCACGTTCCGGCTGATGGCGCCGTTCTCCACGCCGTCCACGGTCTCGCCGCTCTGGATGGGGCAGTCGTTCTCCAGAATGTAGGAGGCAACGTTGTAGGCGTGGTTCACCACCCAGTTGGGGTCCATATCGTGAAAATGATACTGCAGGTCCGGCAGGTACAGGGTGCTCATGCCCACGGTGTCCACCACCATGTCGCCGGTGCCCTCCACGTTGAAAAAGCGGGCGTTCACGCCAAAGCGGATGAAGCGGTCCAGCCCCTCGATGGGGCAGTCGCGCACCTCCTGCGCCAAAAGCAGCTTGCCGCAGTTCTGAAAGTAGAACGCCTCACAGGCGGGATAAAGCTCCGCCAGCGCCGCCAGAAAATCCATGTCCAAGCTGGCCCGGGCGTGAGCGTCCAGCGCCGTCGCCAGCATGTCCACGGCCACCACCTGCCAGCGGCACTCCGCCAGCACCCGCTCCCGGTCGGGGCAGTCCCACATCTGGCTCTTCACAAAGGCGTCGATGCCTTTGCCGGTGAACTCGTTGCAGGCCATCACCATCAGCTGCACCGGGGCTTTGCCTTCTTTGAACTCCGCCATGTATTCCAGGGCCTCAAAGCCCGCCATCTTGTCGTCGCGGGAATAGCAATTCACGGCCCCAACGTGCTTTTCCAGCACGGCGGTCATCACCGCCTGGTCCGGCATGGCCGGCGGCTCCTTGAACAGCAGCTGCATCAGGAACGGCCCGCCGGGCATCGGTCCCTTGTTGCCTTTCAGGTCCTGCTTGAACGCTTCGCTCATGCGCTTTTCCCTCCGTTCGGTGTTTTGGGTCAGTAATCCATCAGGATGGGCACCTGCTGCTTTTCCGCAAACAGCAGGGCCTGCCAGAAGATGGAGAAGGCGAATTTCGCCAGCGACTGGGTGTCATATTCGGTGTGCTCCTGCATGCCGGCCGCGTCGATTTTTCCGTCCGGGCCGTACACGCCGTCCGTGGGGTATCCCTCGGTCTCGCTCCAGCCAAGGATGGTGTCCTCATCAGCCTGCCAGGCCAGCGCGTTCAGCTGCTCCAGTTCCTTGCGCAGCCCGCCCGCCGTGCCGATGGCCGCCGTGTCGCCAACGGGCAGCGGCGCCTGGAACATGAAAGCGTCCGGCAGCGGCAGCCACCAGGTCGCGCCCCGGAACAGCGACCAGAACCGCTCCTGGTCGTTGGAGAGCCGTGCGATGAGGGGGTGCTCCATGAAGTCCCAGCCTTTTTTCACCGTGGGAGGCACCGGCTCGCCGTAGGTGAGGCAGGCCGCCACCAGCAGCATCGCGCCCAGCGCGTCCCAGTCGGGCTTGTCGGTGAAGTAGGGCCTTTCGTTGTCCTCCGGCCAGGGGGCATAGGGCGGCTCCTCCTTTTGGCTGATGGCTTCCAGAATGTAGTCACGCCAGCGCTCCACCGCGCTCTGGGTGTCGCGGACTTCCTCGGGGGTCAGCTCCTGTTCGGGCAGTTCCTCCCCCTCCGGGGTGATTTTGTGAAAAGCGTAGCCGTTGGCCTCCGCCCACTGCTGCACGGCGGTCTTCCAGTTGTGGCAGTAGTACCGGGTCAGCGTCCCGGCGTAGATGTCCAGTCCCATGGTCGTTCCTCCTTTTTGTTGCTTATGTCATCGGCTCCGGTCAATCCCACCAGAAATACCAGACGGTGGACCGGCGCAGTTCGTCCGCCAGCATGCCCACGGTCCACCCGCCGCCCTGGTCCACATCGGGGCAGAAACCGTAGTGCTGTGCCGCCAGCTCCATGGCCTTTTCCGCGGGCGCGGGGGCGGGAAGTTCGAACTCCAGCGTGTCGTGGGTCAGCACCGCCGGCACCGCGCCGTATTCTTCGAACCAGTGCTTTGCCGCCGCCATCAGCTGCGGCGTGTCGGGGCAGTCGTTCCAGCCGCCGAAGGGCAGGTGCGCAAAGACCTCCCAGGGATTTTTCACCGGCACCTTTGCCAGGATGAGGGGCGAGGTCTTGCGGCTGAACGGGTCCCAATAGCCGCGGAAAAGGTCGTTCGCTTCGGCCTCTTCGCCGTCGTCCGGCGCGTCGCTGTCCCGGTCCAGACCGTCCTCCGCGTCCTCCTGCCTGCGCTGGGCGAGCATCTCTTCCAGCACCGCCCGGCCGTCCGCAAGGGGGGCGGCAAGGGCATCCCGGCGGTATTGAGCCGCCTTTTCCGGGTCAAAGTCCAGGTCATCCCGGCTGCCGTGCCCCGGCCAGGTGTTCATCACAAGGCACTCCCACAGGATGTCGTCCACCTTCACCAGCATGGGCACATAGCCCTCGCGGGCGCCTTCCTTTCTGGCCTGATGGTAGGCGTCCACGATGGGGCCGTCGTCCTCCATGGGGGCAAAGAAGGTGCACTCGCAGCCCAGATAGTCCATCATGGCCCGGGCGAGGGCGGAGGGCGGTTCGCCATTGCTGTCCGGCCTGCCGTGCCGCCCGGCAGCCTCCCGGCACTGCCGTATCACCGCGGGGGCCTCCTTGTCCCCGGGGTCCAGCTGGGCCCAGCGCTCGGCAAAGGGGATGGCCTCTTCCTCCCGCCCGGGGAGATGCCGGAACGCGCAGGCCATGTATTTGTTCCACTCGGCCTTGTCCCAGCCCTCTTTCCAGACCGCATCCAGCAGGCAGACGGCCACCGTCAGCGCGGTTTTGCGCTCGCCGGGCAAGACGTCTTTGCCCGGCTCGCCCAGAACGGCGTAGTTTTCCAGCGCCCGCGCCATCGCGCAGGCCCAGCGGCAGTCCCGCAGCTCTTCGGGCACCACGTCCAGCGCCCGGATGCAGCGGCTGTATTCAGTCTCGCGGTCCCAGCGGCCGATCTGGCGGTAGAAGGCCTCGGCGTTCTCCGGGGTACAGGGGATCTCCTCCGCGGCATCGTCTTCCGCCTCCCCGGCTTCAAAGGCGTCCTGTTCCCGCTTGAGCCATACGTTGGCGGCGTCCCGGCGGAACACATGGAAGCCGGCCCAGGGCAGGTCGGTGCCGTCGAAGAATTCCTTCGCGGTGCGCAGGGCGGCGTCCAGGTCCCAGGCGATGAAGTCCACATAGCCGCAGTAAAGGCCGGTGGCGCCGCCGGTGAGGGTGAGTGCCTCCGGGCCGTCATCGTCGGTCAGCGCCTCTTCCAGCCGGTCACGGAACCCGAAGATCTGCCGGCTGCGGTCCTTGCCGGTGAACCCTTCCAGCGGATAGCACAAAAAGCCCGCCACCACGCCGTCGGCGTGCAGGTCGTCCATATAGCTGTCGTCCCCGTTCAGATAACCGTTCAGCACCGGCACGCAGCAGGTGGTGCCCGCCATCACGTCCATCCTCCAGGCGGCGTCCGGGTCCTTGTCGGCGGTCGCCGTATAGCCGGTGTAGTTTTCAAGGCAGAGTTCGGGGTCAGTGGAAAGGCCCGCCCCCAGCTCTTTCAGCCGGTCCGGCAGTTGGGAGAGAAGGATGGGTTTCTCCGCTTTGGGCGCTTTCAGCACCTCGAACCTGTCGATGAGGCGGATGTGAGCCATCTCGCCCAGCGTCTGGTCGGTGAGGGTGGTGAGCATCCACCACGCCCGGCCCTCATCCTCGTCCAGCAGAGGCAGCAGCTTTTCGCAGAAGACCGACAGGCCGAAGCTGCGCTCGTCCAGCTGTTCCGGCCAGACCTGCACGTCCTCCCCGGTGATCTCCCAGCCGTCGCCGGTGCGCAAGCCGATGCCCTGCACAGGCTGGCGGCCCACCAGGATGTTCCAGTGCTCCAGCACCGCCCCGGGCGCGTGCTTCTTAAAATAGACCAGCTCAAACAGCCGAACGATGTTGCCCTCGGGGGTGAGGATGAGCTCGTGCTTTTGGCCGTTGTAGCCCATCTCAAAGGAGATCTCTTCAAAAGCGATGTGAAGGATGCTTTCGCACTTCTCCACCAGTTCATCGCCGCGGGTGTGGTCCTTGTCCTCGTCCATGATGCGGCGCAGGTCCGCCTCCTGCTTGGCAAAGGCCTCCCAGGCCGCGGCCGTGCGCTTTCGGAAACTGCGCGGGAAACGGGGCAGGGAGACCTGCCGCAGGCATTCGTCGATGAACTCCTGGGTGTCCTCGTCGCCGGGGCGGGCTTTCAGCGCTTCGCGGAAACAGGGGAGGGCGCGGCCCTCCTGGTCCAGATAGAACCAGGCGTAACCCAGGCGGAAATTCCAGCAGTGGTCCCCCTCAAAGTACTCCTCGTGGCGAAGCAGCAGTTCAACGGCTCGCCGCAGCATGGCGGCGCCTTCCGGCTGGTCCGGGTCCGCCAGATTGTTGTAGGCCCGGGCCAGCTCGCTGTCCATCTCCGGGGTGCGCTCTTCGTCGGGGATGGCTTCCAGCGCGTCCACGATGGCCTGGTATTTGCCGTCCTCGTTCCATCTGCTGCACTGTTCCAAAAGCTCCATGCTCTGTTCCTTCCTGCCGCGCGGCGGCACAGTCTCATTCAACCTTTCGCAGCCCCCGCGCTCCCTCGCGGCGGCCGCGGCTTTTCTTCATTATAACGCGTTCACAGTCCCATAAATCGCCCTGCTGCGCGCCATACGCGCGGCGCGGGCCGCTGGTTTCATAATTATATCATAAAACACAGTTTTTTTGCACGACGGGCGCGCGTTTAACGCGGTGTTCACAAAGAAGAAGCGGCAAAGTGAAACAAATCCCACCTCCCGGAACGTAGTATAAACAGAAACGATGCGTCGAAAAGAGAGTGATGAAAATGAAAAAGAGAGGGTGGGCCGCGGCGGCCTGCGCACTTTCGCTGCTTTTGACCTGCTGCGCCGCGCCGGCGCCCTCCGGGGCAGGGAGCGCACCGAAGGCACAAGCGACGCCTGAGCCCCAGCGGCAGGCGTTCGACCTCCCCTTTGAGATGGTGTCCTCCCCGGACCTGACCAGCTACGGCAGCGGCACGGCGGAGGGCTTTTACTCGGTTTTTTCGAACGAGGACGGCTCCCGAAGCCTTCTTTATGTGGACTATGCCTCCGCCTTCCAGGTGTATCTCTGCGCCCAGCCCAACTGTGAGCACAACAGCGAAAGCTGCCCGGCATGGATCACCCCCTTCAGCGGCACGGTGACCGTGGCGGCCGGCGAAAAGGAGCTGTTTCTGCTCTGCAACGGCTATGGCGGCGGGGTGTGCATCGAGCGCGCGGACCTGAACGGCGAAAACCGGCGGGAGCTGCTCTCACTGCCCGGCGGGATGATGGCGGAGAACGCCGTGGCTTCGAACGGCGGGTTTTTGGTGATCTCGGTGCAGGAGAGCGTGCAGAACGATGATTCCGTTTTGCAGGAGCATCGCCTTTTGGCCGTGGATGTGAACAGCGGCGAGACCCGCTCCATCTTTTCCCTGCGGGAGCATCTGCCCGGGGAAGAGCCGGAGGCCTGCTCGATGAAGTTCCTGGGCGTCACCCACGAGGGCTTTCTGGTGCAGGCCTCGGTCCAGGGAAAATACGACACCACCGGCACCGAAGAAGAAGTGTTTCAGAAGATGGACGACGCGTTCCGCACCGTCATCTGGCAGGTGCCCTTTGACGGCGCACCCCCGGCGGAACTGTTCACCTGGGGCGCGGAGCAAGGCAAGGGCATCACCTGCGAAAACGCCTTTTTCTTTGTGGAGCTCCAGAAGGACGGCAGCTATGCGCTGAAAAAGCTGGACCAGGGCAAAGAGAGTACGCTGTGCCCCGACCTGCGCGCCCTTGCCCCCGAGCGGGACCCCGAGACCTTCCGGCTGGCGGACATGGTGCTGCGGGGCGGCGTGGAGAACAAGCTGCTGCTCAACCTGCTCACAGAGGCGTACATGGCGGAAAACGGCAACATCGAGGCGGTCTACGGCGGCTTTGCGGTGGACATGGACACCGGCGAGGCCGCGCCGCTTTCCCTGACGAATCATTATTCCGCCACCACGGTGCCGGTGCAGGTGCTGGATGCCCACGGCCCGAAGCTGCTGGTCTTTGCGGAGATCTCTGAAACGGTGGACAAGGCGGCGAACGCGCTGGTCCACCGGCGCAGGATGGGCCTCATCGACCCGCAGGACTACCTGAACGGCCGGGCGGTGTATCAGATGATCGACAGCCTGCGGGATTTCTGAGGAAAGGAGGCGGCCTGCCGTGAAGCATAAACGGGCCTTGGCCGGCTCTGTCTGCCTTGCGGTGCTGCTGTGCGCCTGCGCCGGGCGGGGGCAAACGCCCGCGTCGCCTGCGGGCAGCCCGGCCCCGGCGGCCACCGCCGCCCCGCTGGAACTTGTGCCGCTGCAAGACGCGGAGGGCACGGTCTACGGCGCCGCCGGACCGGACGGGTATTACAGCGTGGTGAGCACCGCCCGGGCCGACGGTTCCCTCAACATCCGATACACCGACTATGCCTCCATGCAGACGGTGTATCTCTGCGCCCAGCCGAACTGTGCCCACGATTCCGAAAGCTGCACCAGCTATCAGCCCGGCGGCAGCGGGGTCTCCTTGATGATGGTGGGCGGGCAGCTCGTTCTTGTGTCGCCCGGCACGGGCCCCTGGGGCGAACAGCCGTCGCCGCCCCGCGTTTGCGTCTGCGGCCCGGACGGCTCCCGGAGGCGGCAGGCGGCCTCTTTTGAGGCGAACCAGCAGCTGGACGGCCCCTACCTCACCGACGGCAAAAATCTTTATGCCGCTCTGCGGACCGTCCAGGCCCAAACGGCCACGGAGGAACTGGTCTGCATCGACCTTGGCTCCGGGGCGGTGTCCACTGTCCTTCCGCTGGATACTGCGCGGTCAGAGCGCGTGCGCAGCGCGGCGGGGGAGCACGTTCTGCTCGTGTCTCTGGACGAGTATGACCAGAACAGCCTGGAAACCGGGCGCTCCTGTGCCTATGAGCGGGTGAACGTGAACACGCTGGAGCGGGAGACCGTGCTTGAATATTTCACCGGCGAGGGCCGCGCGGTGGCGTTCGGCGACGCGCTCGTCTTTTACGATGCGGAGCAGAACAGCATCCTGAGCATCGACTGGCGCACCGGCCGGCGGCAGCTTCTGGCCCGGGAGGTGCTGCCTGCGGGCGCGGATATGCTGACGCTGAACCTCTGCTTTTATGACGAGGGCCGGGTCCTCTATTCCTTCGAGATGTCCGGCAGTGAAACGGACCCCGGCGGGCGGGTGTTCTTCACCGCCGGCCCGGAGGAGACGCAAAAAACGGAATTCAGCCTTACCTATCCGGACATGGAGCGCCCGCTGCCCGTTAACCCCATTGCGAAGACGGGCGGCAGCTACTTCGTGATCGCGGGCGAGACCCTGCAGCCCCGGGAGGACCGGCGGGAGGACGGCACTCTCTTCACCGCGAATATCCCCGAGCCGGTGTATGGAAAGATACGCTGTGAGGATTTCTGGGCAGGGAGCGGCCCCATCGAAACAGCCCGGTGAACGGTTCCCCGGCAAAATTTGCAGTTTGGATACAACTTGCAGATGACCCCGCGCCCCCGGCGGCGGTATCCTTGCGGCAGAGCTCGCCGATGCGGGCGGATTTCTGCGGGGCCCGTTTCCCGGGCCCGACGCGAAGGGAGCTGCCGCCATGAGAACGAACACACCAGCGAAACGCCTTTTTTCCGCCGCCTTTGCCGCCTGCCTGCTGCTTGCGGGCTGCGCCGCATCGGGCCCCGAAGCCCCGGCCGCGAAAGGGGACGCCATCCGCTATTTGAGTTCCAACCTGCCTTACGGCTCGGGAAATGAAGCGGGGTATTACTACTTTGCCAAAGACGAAAACGGAAACAGCCTTCTGCGGGTCGTGGACTATGCCACGTTGCAGGACGTGCCCCTGTGCAGCCAGCCCAACTGCGCCCACAGCGACGAGACCTGCCCTGCGTGGTTTGCCTGGGCCGGCACAGAACCGAGCGTCCTGGCCGCCGATGACGCGCTTTACATCCTGTTTCCCGGCGCCCCGTGGGACGGCTGGGCCTTCGAGACCTACGGCGAAAAAGCCCTGCCCCGCATCCTGAAGTGCAACACAGACGGCTCGGACCGGCAGGAACTGGCCCGCTTCGGCGCGTCGGAGGCCTTCGCCTCCATGCCCGCCGCCGACGGGCAAAACCTTTACATCATCCTCACCGATTACAGCTCCGCCAGCGGACCTGTGGAAAAGATCGTGACCATCGGCCTTGCCTCCGGCGCGGTGAGCGCCGACGAGTCGGTGCAGCGGACTGAGCTGTCCATCGCGGGCGCGTGGGGCCGTGAACTCATCCTGCGGTCCGGTACGGGCCGCAATTACTACGCCGCCTACAATGTGGACACAAAAGAACTCCGCGACCTGGGCTCCACCGACAGCACGGCCGTCGTGTCCGAGGGCTCGCTGTGCTTCTTGGACGAGGCCACCGGGGCCATCCGCACCGTCTCGGTGGAGGACGGCGGCGTGACCGAACTGGCCACCGACCTGCCGGAGCAAGCCTCGCCCCAATGGGCCATGCTGGCCGGCGTGACCGAACAGGGCTATGTGGTGCAGGCATCTGGAGAGGACGGATACCACAACTGGCTCGTCGACTTTGAGGGCAGGGCCGTCCGCCAGGAGCTTCAGGCGGAGAGCACCGAAGAAAGAGACCATATGCGGATGCTGGAGATCTTCGCCCGGCAGGGAGAGGACTATCTTGTTTCGCCCAGCCGCTCCTTCCACACCGTGCTCACACCCGGCCCGAACGGCGTCACCTACGGCGAGGACGTGGTGGACTACGCCTTTGCCCTCATCAGCGCGAAGGATTTCTGGTCGGGCACACCGAACTACCGCGCCGTGACCCGGGTGGGCTGAGCCCCGCCGCCCGGGAAACAGTGCTTTCGTCAGGCAGCGAAAGCACTGCGGCGCATGGAGGGGCCGGACCCGGGAGGGATGCAGCATGAAAAAATTGCTTTCCATCTGTTTGTGCGCGGCGCTTCTGGCCGCCTGTGCCGCGGCCCCAGCATCGGGCACGTCCGCCACGCCATCGCAAAGCACCCAGCCGCCCGCCGCCCAAGAAGAGGCGGCGGGCGGCAGCCTGCGCTTTTCCAAAGGGGTGAGCATCCACGGC
This sequence comes from Oscillospiraceae bacterium, assembly GCA_004558145.1. Taxonomy (GTDB): domain Bacteria; phylum Bacillota; class Clostridia; order Oscillospirales; family Ruminococcaceae; genus Allofournierella_A; species Allofournierella_A excrementavium. The sequence continues at coordinate 86,896 of SFDQ01000007.1, read as the reverse complement.
GATGAAAAGGGAACCTATTTTCCGCTGCTCACCGCGTGGGACAAGGCCACCGTCTGTTATGCCGACTATGACACTCATCAAGTGGTGGCCCTGTGCGCCGACCCCAACTGCGCCCACGACAGCGAGGCGTGCACCGCCTTTGTGGAGTGCCCGTCCAACAAGCCGGAGGTGGTGCCGGTGGGCGGGCAGCTGCTCTTTTTGTACCGCGGCAGCCCCGGCGTGGCCGACCATTACGGAAAGGCCGCTCTGCCCCGGCTGGAACTGCGCGGCCCCACCGGCCAGTTCATCCGCCAGCTGGCGGTGTTTGACGAGGGCTCCAGCTTTGCGGAAGAATACGCCGTGGACGATGAGGCGGTGTATCTGCTGCTGGAACAGGTATTCGGCGAGCCCCTTTCCGTCACCAGGACCCTGGTGCGGGTGAGCCTTGCCGACGGCAGCCGCAGCGAGATCGCCTCCTTCACGCTGGAAAACGGGGTGAACTACTTTTTGGTGGGCGTCAGCGGCGGGCGGTTCGTCATGAAACGCATCACGGCGGACACCAGCACGCCGGACCCCGTCAAGACCCAGCGGCACGAACTGTTCCTGGTGGACAAGCAGGGCCGCGAGGAGCCACCCTTTAAAAGCTGGACGCAGGGCGCGGGCATGCAGTCCGGCGTGGACGGCCGGCTTTTCTATCTGGAACAGGGCACGCTGACCTGCCTTGGCCCGGAGCTGGAAGAGGCGCTCATCGTCCAAAATGAGGCATTCCAGCCCGATATGGTGAGTTTTCTGGCCTGCCCGGAACCCTGGCTGCTGCTGAACTCCCTTGCGCACCGCAGCGCGGCCTACGACGCGCCCATCCATTACGCCGTGGACCTGGAGACAGGGGAGGTGCGGGAGCTGGCGGCCGTCACCGCCCTCGGGCAGGACAGCCAGTTCGTGTTCCTGGGTGCAAGCAGCGAAGCGCTGTTCGGCAGCTATTTCGACGAGCAGGGCACGCAGCAGTTTGCCTCCATCTCCCGGCAGGACCTGTGGGAGGGCAGCGCCAACTGGCAGGTGTTCACCCAGTCCGTGGCCTGAGCGCCCCGGCGGAATTTACAGTTTCGATACGCAAAGCATACACCCCCATGGTAGAGACCCCTCTCGGCCCCGTGCTATACTGAACGCGCAAAAGGGGAAAAGGAACGCTTTCCTGCGCCCGCGCCCCGAAAAAGGAGGTCTTTGCACCATGAAAAAACATATTCTGCCCCTGGGCCTTGCGGCCTGCCTGCTGCTGGCCGCCTGCGGCCAAACGGCGCCTTCCGCGCCGTACGTGCCTGCTGCCTCAAGCGCCCAAAGCGCCTCGGCCGGCGTTGAGACCCAGGCCGGGGAGCTGGAGTACCTCTCCGCCTCGCCGGACAACATCGGCTACGGCGCCGAGGGAGACCAGGGCTTTTATTACATCCAGGACAGCATCGACCGCGCCAACCTGCACTTCATCGACGCGGCAAGCGGCCAGGACATCGTGCTGTGCTCAAACCCCAGCTGCACCCACGATTCGGATGCCTGCCCGGCGTGTTTTACCGGCAGCCCTTATCTGGCCTTCACCGGCGGCAAGCTGTTTTTGCTGTTTGATGTCAGCGGCTCCGGCGAAGAGCCCGGCCACGTGGACGTGGTGGAGCCGGACGGTTCCGGCCGGCGCACGGTCTACACCTTCGCGCTGAACCAGTCCCTTGGCGGCAGCGTTGCCGGCGACGGCAAAAATCTCTACTTCCTGCTTGCCACCTATGAGGGCGATTCCCCCGCCATGTCGCTGGTCCGGCTGAACCTGGCCGAGGGCAGCCTGACCGAGCTGTGCAAGGTGGACAACAGCACCTTTTTGATGGGCGTGGCCTGCGGCAAGCTGATGCTCAAGACCATCGGCGGCGAGAGCGGCACCGGCGGCTCCCCGGACGATTTCTACACCCAGCGCCACACCCTGAAAGCGGTGGACCCCGCCACCGGCGAGGTGATTCCCGTGCTGGAGTGGACGCAGGATGAATACTGGGAGCTGGTGGCCGACGATTCCCTCTATCTGCTCAGCGCCCCGGAGGGCAAGCTCCATCTGACGGTGCGGGACCTGGCCACGGGCAGCGACACCGACTATGACCTGCCTCTGGAAACGAAAGAGGACGGTTATGCCATGTCCCTCTCTGCGCGCAACGGGGTCTTCATGTTCAGCCTCTTCACCCCCGGCGCGGGCAGCGGCAGCGGCATTCAGCGCTGGGCCTGCACCCTGGAAACGGGCGAGACGCAGGAGCTGAAACTCTACGACCCGGTGCGCGGCTATCCCTTCCAGGTGATGGGCGAGGCGGGCGACAAGCTGGTGGTGCAGGTGCCCCGATACAGCGGAGACGATATTTACAGCTTCCAGCAATACGATTATGTGGTGTGCAGCTGGCAGGACTATCTGAACTCTCAGCTGCCCGAATAAGCGGCTTTTCAAAAACAAGGAGGTGCGCTGTGAAACACCGTGCATTTGCCGCCGCTCTTGCGGCCTGCCTGCTTTTGGCGGGCTGCGGCGGAGAGCCTTCTTCCGCCCCGGCGGGCTCTGACGGGCCTGCCGCCCTTGAAACGGTGGACGACCGGCTGGTCTATGTCTCCCGCAGCCCGATCAGTATCGGAAGCGGGGCCGAAGGGGATGCGGGCTTCTATTACACCGACATATCCGAAGACTATTCCCATGGCAACATCCATTTTATCGACAAGGAAAGCCATCAGGACGTGATTTTGTGTTCCAATCCCGGCTGCGCCCACGACACCGACGCCTGCCCTGCCTGGCTCGACACGCAAACGGACTATCTGCCCGAACTTGCATGGACGAATGGCAAGGTGGTGCTGTTCTATCCGGGAATGGATACCGACGAGACCAAGGTGTTTCCTCACATCGACGTGATGAACGCCGACGGCTCGGACCGACGCAAGGTCCGCGGCTTTGAGGCAAATCAAAGTTTCAGCGGCGGCGTTGCCGCAAGCGGCGACAGCCTCTATTTTGTCCTTTCCACCATCGAGACCAACGGAACCAGCGGAGCCGAGGATGAACTTGTCCGACTGAACCTGACCAGCGGCAGCCTTGTCACCGTCTGCAAGGTGGAAAGATCCGCGCTTTTGGTAGGCGTGGCCTGCGGTCAACTGATCATCGAACACTGGGGCAAACCGGCGGAGGGCAGCCAGGGGCGGTGCATCGCACTGTCAGCCATCGACCCCACCACCGGCACAGCAAAGTCTGTGGCGGAATGGCAGATGGACGAAGGCTGGGAAGTGGTCGCTGATGACAAGCTGTTTTTGTTCAGCATGCCAAACAATGTGCTCCACCTGACGGCGCGGGATCTTGCCACCGGCGAGGAGACCGAGTATGACCTGGGCATAGAGGTGGAGGACCCCAGGAATATCATGAACCAAAGCTGGCACAACGGCACCCTGCTGTTTGACCTGCTCTCTGGTTATACAGAGACAGGTGGTGTCATCAGTCACTTCATGGCCTTCACCCCCGAGACGAAGGACCTGCGGGAGATAAAACTCTGCGACCCGGTGCGGGGCTACCCCATCCTCATCGAAGGAGAACTGGGGGACGGGGTCATTCTTCAGGTGCCCCAGTACAGCGGCTCGGACATTTCCAGCTTTGAACGCGATCGGCTCGTGTATTGCAGTTGGGAGGATTATCTGAACTCCCGGCTGCCCGAATAAACAAAACACAGGAGGCCCGCCATGGAAACGAACGCCCCGGCTTTGCAGGTGAAGGAACTGAAAAAGAGCTATGCGCTGCCGGGGCGGTTCGGCCGCCCGGCGGGCAAAAAGCAGGCGCTGGCCGGGGTGAGCTTCACCCTCGGGCCCGGGCTTTACGGCCTGCTGGGCCCCAACGGGGCGGGCAAATCCACCCTCATAAACATCATCACCGGCGGCCTCGCGCAGGATGGCGGCTCGGTGCTCTGGTGCGGCAAAAGCGCCCGTGCGCTGGATGTCAGATTCCGCCGCGCGCTGGGCTTCATGCCCCAGCAGCAGGGCCTTTACGACAGCTACACCGGCCGTCGTTTTCTGGCCTATCTCTGTGCCCTGAAGGAGATACCGGCCAAAGAGACGGCCGCCCAGGTGGAGCGGGTGGCGGAATGGGTGAACCTTTCAAACGAGCTGGACAAGCGCCTCGCCGCCTATTCCGGCGGCATGAAACAGCGGCTTCTGCTGGCCAGCGCCCTGCTGGGCGAGCCGAAGCTGCTCATCCTGGACGAGCCCACCGCCGGCCTTGACCCCAAGGAGCGGGTGCGCCTGCGCCGGCTTTTGGCCGAACTTGCCCAGGACCGCATCATCCTGGTGGCCACCCATGTGGTCAGCGATGTGGAAACGGTGGCAAAGGAAATTCTTCTGCTGAAAGACGGCCGGCTGGTGGCCCAGGCCCCGGTGGCTTCGCTGGTAGAACAATATGCCCCCGGCGGCAGCCTGGAGGACGTGTATCTCCATGTCTTTGGGGAGGAGGGCGGCGCATGAGGCTCCTTCTTGCGGAACTGCGCAAGGTCTGGGGCCGGCGGGTCACGGCCCTCTGCCTTGCGGTGCTGGCGGGCGCGAACCTGTTTTTGCTCTACACCGGCACCAAACCCGGCGCGAACGCCGCTCCCGCCTCGGCCTGGCGGGCCGTGGGGCGGGACCTGCGGGGCCTTTCCACCGCCGAGCAGCAGATCCTCATCAACGAAAAGCTGGACACCACCAAGGGCGTCTATCAGGTGGGGCAGCTGCTCTATGACTATGCCCTGAACGCCCAGTACGGCTATATGTCCGACCCGCACACCCAGTTCCCCGAACTCTTTGAACAGTACGAGCAGGTCTATCAGGACAAGAGCTACACCCTCTACACCGAGAACCTGAGCCAGGAGGTGAACTTTCTCACCTCCGTCAAGGCGGAGCTGGACACAGTGGCCGGCTACCCTCAGTTTCTGGAGGATGTGCAGGCCAAGGCAAAGCAGCTTTCCGGAATCTCCATTTTCCAGAACTCCCAGAGCGGCTACGACCTGGAAAACATCGACAAGACCGCCGCGGTCTACGCCGGCATGGGCGATGTGCAGATAAACTACGCGCCCCAAAAGGGCCTTTACACCGCTCTGGATTATCCCTTCACCGACCTCATCCTGCTGGCGGCCATGCTGCTGCTGGCAAGCCTTCTGGTGCGCGCCGAGCGGGACAGCGGCATGCTGGCTTTCGTGCGCACCACCCCCGGCGGGCGGCTGAAAACGGCAGCGGCAAAGCTGGGGGCGCTGGCGGTCAGTCTGCTGGCGGTGTTGGTGCTGCTCTACGGGGTGAACCTGGCCTATTGCCAGCTCACCTTCGGCCTGGGCCCCCTCGGCCGCAGCATCCAGAGCGTGCCCGCCCTCATGCGCTGCACCATGCGCATCACCGTGGGGCAGTATCTGGGCCTGTTTTTGCTGGCCAAGTGGGCGGGGGCCTTTGTGATGGGCCTTTGGGTCATGCTGGCCGCGCTGGTCTGCCGCCGGGCGGCGGCGGGCTGGTGCGCCGGGCTGGCGCTGCCCGCGGCCCAGTGGCTCATCCGTCAGGCCATCCCCGCCACCAGCCGCCTGAACGTGGTGAAATACGCGAATCTGGCAAGCCTTTTGCGCACCAACGAACTTTTGGGCAACTACCGAAATCTCTATTGGTTCGACCACCCCATCCCGCTGCCCCTGGTGGAATGGACCGCCGCGGCGCTGTGGTGCGCGGCGCTGCTGGCCGCTTTCTGCCTTGTGTTCTGCCGGGCGGCGCTGCTGCCCGCCCCCGCTTTCGCGGGCCTGCGGCTGGGCAGACCCCGCACCCGCCCCACCACCGTCTGGCGGCAGGAGGCGCGCAAGCTGGCCCTCGGCTGCGGCGCGCTGGCGGTGCTGGCCGTCTTTGCCGGGTATCAGGCATGGCAGACCGCCGAGGCCCAGAGTTTCATCGACGCGGATGAGATCTATTATCAGTACTACATGACCCACATTTCCGGCCCCTACGATCAGAAGGCCTACCAATGGTTGCAGGAGCAGAACGAAGAGTTCGAGCCCATCCGGCGGCTGGAGCGGGCACTGCAGGCAGGGGAGATAACGTCGGAAGAGTACCAGATGCAGATGGGCGCCTATTACGGCCTCAACCAGAAAAAACAGGTGTTCGACCGCATCGTTTACGGCAATCTGCCCTATCTCAAAGAGAACCCCGGCGCCCAGCTGGTGTATGAGAGCGGCTGGGAAGAACTGTTCTGCTTCACAGGCGACGACGACCTGCGGGACGCCCTCGTGGCCGGCCTTCTGGCCAGCGTCTGTTTTGCGGGTCTGTTCGCCTTCGAGCACCGGGGCGGCATGAAGCGGGTAGTGATGGCCACCCCTCTGGGCCGCCGCAAAACGGTGGACGCAAAGCTGCTGGCCTCCGGCTGTGCGGCGGCGCTGCTGTGGGCGCTGGTGGGCCTGCCGCGGCTCATCGTGGTCCTGCGGGACTACGGCCTGCCCGCCCCCTTCGCCCCGGCCATGAGCCTTTACGATTATCTCCATCTGCCCGGCTGGCTGCCCCTTGCCGGGGTGCTGGCGCTGGCAGGACTTGCCCGCCTTGCGGCGGTACTGTGCATGGCGGCGGTCACCCTTTGGCTCTCGGAAGTATTGGGCAGCGCCCTCAGCGCCATGTTCCTCTCGGCCCTTGTCTTCTGCCTGCCGCCCATGCTGGCTTTGAGCGGTTTGTGGCCTCTGCGCTGGGTGGGGGTGTATCCGCTGTTCCATCTGGCGGAACTGCTGCGCCGCCCCGGCGACGGCGCGGCGGGCCTCGTCCTTCTCGGCTTGGCCGCGGCGGTCTGCTGGCTGTGCGTGGACCGGCTGCGGGCCCGGTGGGAATAAAAAAAACCATGAAACGCGCGTTTGCGGCGGCTGTCTGCGCGCGGCCCCGAAAAGACCTGAAAATCTTGTTTTGAAAAAGGAATACTGCACACGATGAAAAAAAGAATGACGCCCGCGCTGGCGGGCCTTGCCCTTTCGTTCCTCCTCCTCTTTTCCGCCTGCGGCGGGCAGGATGCGCCCGCGCAGAGCGGCCCGCAGCCCGAGCCCCAAAGCCAGCCCCAGGCCTCTGCACCGGCGGCGTCGCCCATCCGCTTCCTCGGCAAGCGGGACGATGCGGCGACAGGCGCCCAGGGCGTGTATTACCTGGGCAGCAGCTCGCCCAACGTGGTGCACTACTACGAAGAGGCCAGCGGCCAGTCGGTGCCGCTGTGCGCCCGGCCCGAGTGCCCCCACACCGACGACAGCTGCACCGCCTGGGCCCCGGGCATGCTCTATCTGCTGCTGGACGAACAGAACCCGGCGCAGCCCCTTTATCTCTACTCCTCCACCGAGGACCCGTCGGGCAAGCAGTACCCCGCCGTGCGGCTCTACCGCATGAGCCCCAGCGGCGCGGACCGCACCCTCTGCATGGAGTACCAAAACGGTTTGGTGGACTTGCAGATGGCGGCCAGCGATGAATTCGTCTACTTCCTCAGTTCCGAGGTGGACCCCACCACCCAAAGCAGCGTGAAGTGCCTGTATCAGGCGCGCCTTTCGGACGGAACGCTGGAAAAGCTGAAACAGTACGACCAGCCCACCATCCTACTGGGGGCCTACGACCAAAAATTGGTGCTGGAGCACAACAACGACTCCTACCTCAGCGCGGTGGCGGATGTTTTTGAGGTGGACGTGACCACCGGCCAGGAGACCCAGCTGTTCCACTACGAGGCCAGCGGCGAGATGGCGGATGAATACAACCCCGCGCCCCACGCCGTCGCCTTCTCCCACCAGCAGTATCTCTATATCCTGGAGCCCGCGGGCGGGCGCACCGCACAGCTGAGCCGCCGCGACCTGCGCACCGGCGAGGAACAGACAGTGGCGGAAAGCGTGCCCTATTACGGCAGCCAGGTGGCGGAGGACGGCTGCTTCCTGGACGGCAAACTCCTGCTTACCTGCTCTGAAAACACGGGCGACGGGATGAAAGGCAGCACCTTCGCCATCGACCTGGAAAGCGGCAGCTGCCAGGAGGTTACCCTGTGCAACGGTTACGGCGTGCCCTACGAGGTGGCCGGCGAGACAGAGCAGCACTTCATCATCCCCCTGGGCGAAAGCCTGCGCACCGCCAAGGTGACCGGCCCCACCGGGGTGGAGGAGACCAGCTCCTACTACGCCACCGACTTCTACCTTTTGAAAAAGGCGGATTACTACGCCAGCACCGACAACCGCACGCCCCTGCAGTGAAGCCGTTGCAACCGTGCGCCGCCCGTGATAAGATGAAGAAAAGAAAACGCAGAATCGTTTCGCCCAAAGGCGCCGCGTGTGCGGCGTCTTTGTGTGCTTTTTTGAAAGGAGGCACGCTCGTGATCACACAGAGACCCACCGAAGAGATGATCGCCCAATGGAAGGCGGTCTGGCGGGAGAACAAGGACCGGCTTTCCCCAAACCGAAAGACCGGCGCGCAGGTGCTGGAATACCTGCAAAAACACTATCCGCTCACCGAACTGTCCGACCCCGAAGCGTTAAAGGCCATCGCCTGCGACGTGACCATGAACGAGTATTGGGCCGAAAAGCTGCCCGCAGGCGCGGCTCCAGAGCCCCGGGCCTTTTATCTTGAAAACGAAGGGGCGGGCAGGCGATTCTATCTGCCCGAAAACCGGGACGACCCCGAACTCTGGGGCGGCAGTGTGGAGCGCATCTTTGTGGGGGTAGATCTTGCCAGCGGCTTTTACATGGTGGAGGGCAGCACCCTGCTTTGGGATGAACTGCGCGCCTTTCAGGGCCTGGACGAAAAAGACCTGCAGAACTTCGTGATGGTGGCGCAGTACCTCGAAGTGCAAGAGAGAATGAACAGGACGGGGGGCAGCCCTCTGACCTGAAAGCAAAAATGAGGAGGCGGGAGGATGCGGCCCCGGAAACTTCTCTGCCAAATGGGCCCGGCGGGTTATTGGCTCTCCCTTCGCAAGGAGTACCTGCTTCGGGACGCAAAGACCCTGTTCAGCGGCCAGCGGTACGCCCGGCGGCGGGACCCCGAGCCCCTGCCCTGCATCGTGAAAGGGCACACCTCGCCCTTGCTGCGGCGGCTGCACGGGGTGGATATGGAACTGCAAAAGGGCAAGGTGAAAAACCTTGCCCTGGCGGCAGCGCGGCTGAACGGCGTCATCATCCGGCCGGGGGAGACCTTCTCCTTCTGGGGCCTCGTCGGCCATCCCACCCGCAAACAGGGCTACACCGACGGCCTTGTCATCGCGGGCACCCGGATGAAGCCGGGCCTTGCGGGCGGGCTCTGCCAGCTGGCGAACATGACCCACTGGCTGGTGCTCAACAGCCCCCTCACGGTCACCGAATTGCACCACCACTCCGACGCGCTGTTCCCCGACGACCGGCGGACCGTGCCCTTCGGCACCGGCACCTCGGTGTTTTACAAAAACGTGGACTATCAGTTCAAAAACACCACCGACCGGCCGGTGCAGCTGCTCTTCTGGCTCACCGACACCGACCTGTGCGGCGAGCTGCGCACCACCGAGCCGTTCCCGCACCGCTACCGCATCCTGGAGCGGGACAGCCACTTCCGCAAGGAGGCGGATGGGTGGTACCGGGTGAGCCGGGTCTACCGGCGGGTCATCGACCGCCAAACCGGGCAGCTTCTTGCCGAAGAGCTGGTGCTGGACAACCACTCCCGCGTGATGTACGACCCGGCCCTCATCCCACCGGACCAGATCCGGCAGGACCTTTGAGGGGAGGGGAAAAACATGCTTTTGGATGCCATTGCCCAGCACGCGCTGCAAACGCCCGCACGCCCGGCCTATCAAAACCGCACCCAGACCCTCACCTACGGCCGGCTCTGGCGCGCCGCCCGGGCCCTGGCCGCCCGCCTGCGGACGGGAACAGGGCCTGTTCTCGTCTGCGGTGAAAAAGAGGCAGGCATGCCCGTCTGCTTCCTCGGCTGCCTCATGGCGGGCAGGCCCTGGCTGCCCGTGGACCCGCAGCAGCCGGCGGAGCGTCTTTTGAAGATACGCCGCCTGTCCGGGGCCGCCGACGTTCTCTGCTGCGGCAGCCACCCGGAGGCAGCGGCGCTGGGGGCGGTGCAGGCCGAACCGCTGTTCGGTGCGGAGGAACTGCTGGACTCCGCGCAGTTTGCCGCGGACCCCGACCGGGACGCCTACTGGATGTTCACCTCCGGCAGCACCGGCACGCCCAAGGGGGTGCGCATCCCCCTTTCGGCGCTGGAAAACTTTGTGGAGTGGATGCTCAGTCTCCCGGCGGTGGCAGCGTGCGGGGCAGGGGTGAGCGTCAATCAGGCGCGCTTTTCCTTCGACCTCTCGGTGGCGGACCTCTGGCCCACCTTCGCCGCGGGCGGCACGGTCCGGGCGCTGGAAGGGGCGGAACAGGGAGACCTGCCCGCTTTGTACGATGCGCTGGGACGCAGCGGCGCACGGCGGCTGGTCTGCACGCCCTCCTTCGCACGGCTGTGCCTGTGCGACGCGGCCTTCTGCAAAGACCTTCTGCCACACCTTGAGACCGTCTTTTTCTGCGGCGAGACCCTTGCGCCCCGCACCGTCAGGACCCTGGAAAAGCGCTTTGAGGGCCTGCGCATCCTCAATGCCTACGGCCCCACCGAGGCCGCCTGCGCCGTCGCGGCGGTGGAGGTGCAGGGCAGGGAGGGGACGCTGCCGGTGGGCCGGGTGGCCGATGCGGCCAGCCGCCTTTTGATTTTGGACGAACAGGGCAGGCCGCGGCCCGAGGGCCTGCCCGGCGAGATCGCCATTGCCGGGCCCAGCGTGGGCAGCGGCTACATCGGCGGCGCAGCGGGCGGCTTCGGCAAATTCAACGGAGAAAAACTTTACCGCACCGGGGACGAAGGCGTCATCCGGGACGGCCTTTTGTGGCACCTTGGCCGGCGGGACCGTCAGATCAAATACAAGGGCTACCGCATCGAGCTGGGGGAGGTGGAGGCCGCCATCCTCGCCTGGGACGAGGTGCGGGCGGCGGCGGTGCTGCCCCTTCGGGCGGGCGGCGAAGTGCGGGGCCTTGCCGCGGCGGTGGAGTGGGAAAAGAACCCCCCGGACCCCGCAGAATGTTCGGCCCGCCTGCGCCGCACCCTGCCGGAGTATATGCTGCCCCGGCGCTGGCGCGCGGTGGAGCGCATGCCAGTGAACGAGCGGGGCAAATGTGATTTTGCCGCGCTGGAAAGGATGTTGGAAGATGAATGAAGCGCAGTTTGAAAACCAGGTGCGCCGCCTGCTGGCCGAGGCCTGCGGCAATGCCGCCGCGCTGCGGGAGGGCGTTGACCTGCTGGAGAGCGGCCTGTTGGACAGTCTGGCCTTCATCACCCTGCTGGACGGCCTGGAGGACATGGGCGTGGAGATTCAGCCCACCCAGGTGGAGCGGGAGGCCTTTCGCACGGCGGCTGGCATTGTGGAGTTGTGCAAAACCTTTGCGCGAAAGGCGGGCGTTGTGGTATAATGAGCCGCGGGCGGCCGGGCTGCTCAAGAGAAGAAAAGAGGAGTGAGAGCCGTGAACGCCGCTTCGGGAACAAAAGTGAAAAACCTTGCCCTTGCGGGCCTGTGCACCGCCTTCATGGCGGTGGTGGCCCCCTTGAGCATCCCCATCGGGCCCATCAGCCTGACGCTGAGCGTGCTGGGGGTGTTTTTCGCCGGGGCGATGCTCACCCCCGGCTGGGCGGCGGCCTCCATCCTTGCCTATATCTGCATCGGCGCGGTGGGCCTGCCGGTGTTCGCCAACATGGCCGCCGGCGTGCAGGTGCTCACCGGCATGACCGCCGGTTTTCTCTGGTCCTATCCGCTGATGGCGGCGCTGCTGGCCGCCGTCTGCCGCCGCACACAGCGCATGGGCCTGCGCCTTGCGGGGGTGCTGGCAGGCCAGCTGGTCTGCTATGTGCTGGGCACCGTCTGGTTCATGTTCGTCAGCGGCATGGGCCTCTGGGCCAGCCTAACGGTGTGCGTGCTGCCCTTCGTCCTCCCGGACTTTTTGAAGGGCCTGGGCGCGCTGGCGCTGGCCGGCGCCATCCGCCGCAGGCTGAAACTGTGAAACAAGCATAAAGAGGGCCGCCCCCACGGGGGCGGCCCTCTTTTGTTCAAAACGTGTAAGGATAAAGCGGGCTGTGAAACTCGTCCACCCGCCAGCCGTTTTCGGTGTTCGCAAGGCGGATGGTGAACTCCCGGGTGCTGTCGAAGCCGCCGTCCGCCCGCCGGGTGAGAAACTCGGTGTCCGTTTCCTCCGTGCCCTGCTCGATGTAGTGCCCGATGAGGGTGAAGGTCACCGCGTCGTCCCCGGCGCTTTCAAGGCGGTAGGCATCGGGGCATTCTGCGTAGTCGATGGCGCCGCCCACGCCGCCCACCAGGGCCGCCAGCCTGCCGTCCACTGAGCGAAAGCGCTGGTCAAAATCCAGCTTTTCCAGGCAGCTTTCGGTGAAGACGCCCAGCATCCGGGCGCGGAAGTCCTCGTAGTTTTCGTCCTCTCCGGTGATGAGCAGGTAGCTCTGGCCCTCCAGCTGCACTTCACCGCCCGCGGCGTTTCCCTCCCGGTTTATCAGGTTGGAGGGGTCCGCCAGCCAGGTCACTGCCTCCTGCGCCTGGGCAAAGACGTTTTGCTGCTCTTCGCTCAAAAAGGAAAGGTCGGCCGCCGGCTCGGCAGGGACGGATGAAGCGCTTTCCGGCCGGCCCTGGATGGGGGCCACGTCCCCGTAGGCCTGGGAAGAGGCGCCGCCCTCCATCTCCGGCAGCTCCACCGTTGCCAGCGAATAGAGAAAAAACGCCGCCGCGGCCAGCACCGCCGCCGCCAGAACGAGAAGGAATTTTTTCATCGTGCCATCGCTCCCTTTCAAAGGGCGGCGCTCTGCGCCCCTGCCCCAGGCAAGTATACCATGGGCGGGGCCCCCTTTCACTCATGGGGCGGCAAACAAGTTGTATAAAAACTGTAAACAGGGCGGGCCTTGCGGGCCCACCCTGCGCTGCTTTTGATTCAAATGCCGCTGTCGCCGTAGTTCGCCAGCACCCGGGCGCTGGGGTCGTCCACTTTGCAGCCCTCCCAGTCGGGGTTGGGCATCCAGAACCCGGGGATCATCCGCGCCCCGCCGGGATAAAACCGCTCGAACAATTCCCGATAGAGCAGGCTCTCCTTGGTGAAGGGCGGGCAGTAGTCGTATTTTGCCCGACGCGCCCGGAACTCCTCGTCGGTGTAAAGCGCCTCGGCGTATTCTTTCAGATCGTCCACCATGCTGTGGCCCACCGCGTCGCTGAAGGCGGCTTTTTCCCGCCAAAGGATGTGCTCCGGCAGAAGGCTCTCGCCCTCAAAGGCCTTGCGCAGGAGGTACTTGCCCTTGCCGTAGGTGTTCAGCTTGCGGGCCGGGTCGATGGACATCACATAGCGCACGAAGTCCAGATCGCCGAAAGGCACCCGGGCTTCCAGGCTGTTGGCGGCAAGGCAGCGGTCCGCCCGCAGCACGTCGTAGCAGAAAAGCTCCCGGATGCGCTTGGCCGCCTCCTTCTGGAACTCGGCGGCGCTGGGGGCAAAGTCGGTGTATTTGTAGCCGAACAGCTCGTCGGAAATTTCGCCCGTCAAAAGCACCTTGATGTCGGTGTTTTCATGGATGGCCTTGCAGACGAGGTACATGCCCACGCTGGCGCGGATGGTGGTGATGTCCCAGGTGGCCAGCGCCTGCACCACCTGGGGCAGGGCCTCCAGCACCTGCTCTTTTGTCATGATGACCTCGGTGTGGTCCGCGCCGATGAAATCCGCCACGTCCCGGGCGTACTCCAAATCGATGGCGTCGCCCTCCATGCCGATGGCGAAGGTGCGGATGGGCTTCTGCAGCTTTTTGGCCGCGATGGCGCACACCAGGCTGGAATCCAGCCCGCCGGAGAGCAGAAAGCCCAGGGGCGCGTCGGCGTCCAGCCGCTTTTCCACCCCGGCCACCAGCTTCTCGCGAATGTTGCGGCACACCTCTTCCAGCGGCGCGTGGACGTAGCCGCGCACGGCGGCAATGTCCTCATACTGCACAAAACGGCCGTCCTTGTAATAGTGGCCGGGCGGGAAGGGGCGCACCGCATCCACCCAGCCTTCCAGTTCGGCGGCCTCGCTGGCAAAGGCGATGGTCCCGCCGCCCACGGGATAGCCGTAGAACAGCGGCCGGATGCCGATGGGGTCCCGGGCAGCGATGAGGCTGCCGCTGGCCCCGTCGTAGAGCACGCAGGCGAACTCCGCGTCCAGATGGGCGAACATCTCACAGCCGTATTCCCGCCACAGGGGCAGCAGCACCTCGCAGTCGGACCCGCTCTTGAAGGTGTAGCCGCGCTGTGCCAGTTCTTCTTTCAGACGGCGGAACCCGTACACCTCGCCGTTGCACACCACCCAGCTGCCCTCCTGCTCAAAGGGCTGCATCCCCTCGGGCGAAAGCCCCATGATGGCAAGACGGGCAAAGCCCAGATACCCGAAGGGCGTCTCCACCACTTTATAGTCGTCCGGCCCACGCCGCCGGCTGCGCAAAAGATATTCCTGCAAACGGTTGGGGCCGATGTCGCGGCCCGCGTAGCACAGGATGGTACACATTCCTTTCTCCCCCTCGTTCCAAAATTCGCGCCGCCCTCACAGATTGCTGTAACCCATCAGGGAGGCGTCCGTCGCCCGGGCCGCGCCCATGCCCTCGGCGATGGCCCACACCACCAGCGAGGGCCCGCGGCGAATATCACCCGCGGCAAACACCCGGGGCACGCTTGTGGCATAGCCTTCGCTCTCCGCGGCCACCACGCCGCGCCCGGTGAGCGCCGCGCCGAAGCCGGCGGGCAGATATTCCTCACAGCCCACAAAGCCCGCGGCGATGAGCACCAGTTCGGCAGGCAGCACCTCTTCGCTGCCCGCCATCGGCGCCATCACCGTGCGGCCGTTTTCGCCCGGGCGCGCCTCCAGCTTCTGCACCACCGCGCTGCACACCCGGCCGCGCTTGTCGGCCTTGAAGGCGGACACGGTGGTCTGATAGCGCCGGGGGTCGGCCCCGAACAGGGCGATGGCCTCCTGCTGGCCGTAGTCGGTCTTGCGCACCTTCGGCCACTGGGGCCAGGGATTGTCCGCCGTGCGCGCAAGGGGCGGCTCGGGCATCATTTCCAGCTGGGTCACGCTCTTTGCGCCCAGGCGCAGGGCGGTGGCCACGCAGTCGTTGCCGGTGTCGCCGCCGCCCACCACCAGCACGTTTTTGCCCTCGGCCAGTTTGCGGGGCGGCTTTTGAAAATCCGAGTCCAGTAGCGCCTTGGTCACCTGGCCGAGAAAATCCACCGCGAAGAGAATGCCCTTTGCCTCCCGACCGGGCACCGCCAGGTCCCGGGGCCTGCCCGCGCCGCCTGCCAGCACCACCCGGTCAAACTTCGCCAGCAGTTCTTCGCCGGTCACGTCCCGGCCCACGTCGGTGCTGCAGACGAAGGCCACGCCCGCCTCTTCCATCAGGCGGATGCGCCGGTCCAGCACGGCCTTGTCCAGCTTCATGTTGGGGATGCCATAGCGCAGAAGGCCGCCGGGGCGGTCCGCCTTTTCGAACACCGTGACGCTGTGGCCGCGGCGGTTCAGCTGCCATGCGGCGGCAAGGCCCGCGGGTCCGCTGCCCACCACCGCCACCGTTTTGCCGGTGCGCACGGCGGGGGGCGCGGCGTTCACAAGCCCGTGGGAAAAGGCGTATTCCGCCACCTGAAGCTCGTTTTCGTGGGTGCAAACCGCCCCTTCCTGCCGCGCGCAGGTGCAGGCCGCCTCACACAAGGCGGGGCACACCCGGCCGGTGAACTCCGGCAGGCAGTTGGTGCGCTCCAGCCGCCGCCAGGCCTGCTCCCAGTTGCCGTGAAAAACAAGGTCGTTCATCTCGGGGATGAGGTTGTGCAGCGGGCAGCCGGCGGTCATGCCCGCCAGGGTCACGCCCGCCTGGCAGAAGGGCACGCCGCAGTCCATGCAGCGGGCTGCCTGCTGTGCCTGGGCGGCGGGGGAGAGGGGGCGGTGAAACTCCCGAAAATTGCCCAGCCGCTCCAGCGGCGGCGCAACGGGCCCCTCCTGCCGCGGATATTCCAAAAAACCGGTGGTTTTGCCCATGACCGATCCTCCTTTTATTTCTTGGCCAGACTGGCGTAGAACGCCTCGATCTGGGCCTGCTCGGGGGTCACGCCCTGCTCCTCGAACTGGGAGGCGAGCTGGACCAGCCGCTTGTAGTCGTTGGGAATGATCTTTTTGAACCGGGGCAGATACTCGCCGAAGGCGGCCAGGATGCGCCGGCCCTTGGGCGAGCCGGTGTGCTGCACATGAGCGTCGATGAGGCGGTAAAGCTCCTCCCGGTCGAACTTGCTCTCCACCTTTTCCATGCTCACCATGGCCTTGTTCAGGTTGCGGTAGAGGGTGCTCTCCTCGTCCAGCACATAGGCCACGCCGCCGCTCATGCCGGCGGCGAAGTTCTTGCCGATGGGGCCCAGCACCACCACCCGGCCGCCGGTCATATACTCGCAGCCGTGTTCGCCCACGCCCTCCACCACGGCCACCGCGCCGGAGTTGCGCACGCAGAAGCGCTCGCCCGCCATGCCGTTGATGTAGGCTTGGCCGGAGGTGGCGCCGTAGAGCGCCACATTGCCCACGATGATGTTCTCCTCGGCGGCGTAGCGGGCTTTTTCGTCCGGCCGCAGCACCAGCTTGCCGCCGGAAAGCCCTTTGCCGAAGTAGTCGTTGCCCTCGCCGGTGAGGGCCAGGGTGAGGCCCTTGGGCAAAAACGCCCCAAAGCTCTGGCCGCCCGCGCCGGCGCAGTCCAGGATGAGGGCGTCCTCCGCCCAGCCATCGGGGCTGTGGCGGGTGATCTCGGCTCCCAGCAGCGCGCCAAAGGCCCGGTCGGTGTTCTTCACCTCCACGCTCATGCGGCAGGGCACGCCTTCCGCCAGGGCGCGGCGCACCGGCTCCTTTGCCATGAGGGCCCGGTCCAGCGTCTTTTCAAGGCCGAAGTCATAGACCTCGGCGGGGTCGAACACGGCGCGGCTGCTCTCTGCGCCGCCCCGTGCCAGCACCCGGCTCAGGTCCACGTTTGCCCCGCGGCCTGCCCCGTGGGTCTGGCGCAGCAGGTCGGTGCGGCCCACCATCTCGTTCACGGTGCGCACGCCCAGCCTTGCCATATACTCACGCAGCTGCCGGGCGATGAAGCGCATGAAGTTCTCCACGTATTCCGGCTTGCCGCAAAAGCGCTTACGCAGTTCGGGGTTCTGGGTGGCGATGCCCATGGGGCAGGTGTCCAGATTGCACACCCGCATCATGGTGCAGCCCAGGGTCACCAGCGGGGCGGTGGCAAAGCCGAATTCCTCCGCCCCCAGCAGCGCCGCGATGGCCACGTCCCGCCCGGTCATCAGCTTGCCGTCGGTCTCCAGCCGCACCCGGCGGCGCAGCCCCGAGCGCAGCAGGGTCTGGTGGGTCTCGGCAAGGCCCAGCTCCCAGGGCAGGCCCGCGTTGTGGATGGAACTGATGGGGGCCGCGCCGGTGCCGCCGTCGCAGCCGGAGATGAGGATGACCTGGGCCCCGGCCTTGGCCACGCCGGCGGCCACGGTGCCCACGCCCGCCTCGCTCACCAGCTTTACCGAGATGCAGGCTTGGTCGTTGGCGCTCTTCAGGTCATAGATGAGCTGGGCCAGGTCCTCGATGGAGTAGATGTCGTGGTGGGGCGGGGGGCTGATGAGGCTCACGCCCGGGGTGGAGTGGCGGGTCTTTGCCACCCAGGGATAGACCTTGGCGGCGGGCAGGTGCCCGCCCTCGCCGGGCTTTGCGCCCTGGGCCATCTTGATTTGAATTTCCTTCGCACTCACAAGGTAGCGGCTGGTCACGCCGAAGCGTCCGCTGGCCACCTGCTTGATGGCGCTGGAGCGGTCGTCGGCAGTGCCGGCGCTGGCAAGGCGCTCGTCGCTCTCGCCGCCCTCGCCGCTGTTGGACTTGCCCCCCAGCCGGTTCATGGCCAGCGCCAGGGCCTCGTGGGCCTCCTGGGAGATGGAGCCGTAGGACATGGCCCCGGTCTTGAAGCGGCGCAGGATGGCCTCCTCGCTCTCCACTTCCTCCAAAGGCACCCCTTCGGCGGGCCAGTTGAAATCCAGCAGACTGCGCACAAGGCCGCTGCGCTCGGCGTCCGCGGCTTCGGTGTAGCGCTGGAACAGCGCATAGTCGCCGGTGCGGGCGGCCTGCTGCAAAAGGTGGATGACCTGGGGGGAATAGCGGTGCACTTCGCCCTGGCTGCGCAGCTTGTGCCGCCCCAGGGAGGGCAGGCTCAGGTCGGTGGCAAGGCCCAGCGGGTCGAACGCCCGGGAGTGCTGGGCGTCGGTCTGGGCGGCGATGTCCGCCAGGGTGATGCCGCCAATGCGGCTCACGGTGCCGGTGAAATAGGCGTCGATGACCTCCTGGCTGATGCCCATGGCCTCAAAGATCTGGCTGCCCTGATAGCTTTGCAGGGTGGAAATGCCCATCTTGGAGGCAATTTTCACGATGCCCTGCAGCACCGCGTTGTCGTAATCGGCCACGGCGGCGTAGTAGTCCTTGTTCAAAAGGCCGTCCTGCACCAGCTGAGCCAGCGAGGCGTGGGCCAGATAGGGGTTCACCGCGCAGGCGCCGTAGCCCAGCAGGGTGGCGAAGTGATGCACTTCCCGGGGCTCGCCGGATTCCAGAATGAGGGACAGCGCCGTGCACTTCTTGGTCTTGACCAGATGCTTGTGCACGGCGGACACCGCCAGCAGAGAGGGGATGGCCACATGGTTCTCGTCCACGCCCCGGTCGGTGAGGATGAGGATGTTGGCCCCCTCCCGGTAGGCCTTGTCCACCGCCACGAACAGGTGTTCCAGCACCCGGTCCATGGGGGTGGATTTGTAGAACAGGATGGGCACCACCGCCACCTTGAAGCCGGGGCGGTCCATGGCCTTTATCTTCAAAAGGTCCAGGTCGCTGAGGATGGGGTTCTCGATCTTCAGCACATGGCAGTTGTCGGCGCTCTCCTGCAAAAGATTGCCGTTCTTGCCCGCGTACACCGCGGTGGAGGTGACGATTTTTTCCCGCAGCGCGTCGATGGGGGGATTGGTCACCTGGGCGAACATCTGCCGGAAATAGTTGAACAGCGGCTGATACTGCCCCGAGAGCACCGCCAGCGGCGTGTCCGCGCCCATGGCGCCGATGGGCTCGGTGCCGTTCAGGGCCATGGAGCACACCGAATCCCGGTATTCCTCCCAGGTGTAGCCGAAGGCCTTTTGCAGCCGGGCGCATTCCTCGCTGGTGAGGGCGGGCACCTTCTGATTGGGCACGTGCAGGTCGCTCAGGTGCAGAAGGTTCGAGTCCAGCCACTCGCCGTAGGGCTCTCTTCCGGCGTAGCGCTCCTTCACCTCGTCGTCGCTGAGCACCGCGCCTTTGGCAAGGTCCACCAGCAGCATCTTGCCCGGATGCAGCCGCTCCTTTTTGAGGATGTGCTCCTCGTTCAGCTCCAGCACGCCCACTTCGGAGGAGAGGATGAGCCGTCCGTCGTCGGTGATGACATAGCGGCTGGGGCGCAGGCCGTTGCGGTCCAGCACCGCGCCCATCACGTCGCCGTCGCTGAACAGGATGGAGGCCGGGCCGTCCCAGGGCTCCATCATGGTGGCGTAATACTGGTAAAAATCCCGCCGCCGCTGGCTGATGGTGTCGTTGTGGCTCCAGGGCTCGGGGATGGCCACCATCACCGCCAGCGGCAGGTCCATGCCGCTCATCACCAGAAATTCCAGGGTGTTGTCCAGCATGGCGGAGTCGGAGCCGGTGGTGTCCACCACCGGCAGCACCCGGGAGATGTCGTCGGCGCTGAAGGCGGGGGCGCTCATGGTCTCCTCCCGGGCCAGCATCTTGTCGGCGTTGCCCCGGATGGTGTTGATCTCGCCGTTGTGCACGATGAAGCGGTTGGGGTGGGCCCGCTCCCAGCTGGGATCGGTGTTGGTGGAAAAGCGGGAGTGCACGATGGCAATGGCGGACTCATAGTCCTCGTCCCGCAAATCGTCAAAGAAGGTGCGCAGCTGCCCCACCAGGAACATGCCTTTGTAGACGATGGTCCGGCTGGAAAGGCTCACCACATAGCTGCCCTCGTTGCTCTGCTCAAAGACCCGCCGCACGATGTAGAGCCTGCGATCAAAGGCAAGGCCCGCGGGCACGTCCTCCGGTTTTTTCACAAAGCCCTGGCAGATCACCGGCATGCAGTCCCGCGCCCGGTGGCCCAGCACCGCGGGCCGCACCGGCACCATCCGCCAGCCCAGAAATTCCAGGCCTTCTTTTTCCACAATGACCTCGAACATCTTCTGAGCCTGACGGCGGGCCAGCTCGTTCTGGGGCAGAAAGAACATGCCCACGCCGTATTCCCGCTCGCCGCCGATGGAAATGCCCAGCCCGGCGCACACCTTGCAGAAGAATTTGTGGGGCACCTGGGTGAGGATGCCCACGCCGTCGCCGGTCTTGCCCTCGGCGTCCTTGCCCGCGCGGTGCTCCAGATGCTCCACGATGGTCAGCGCGTCCGCCACCGTCTGGTGGCTTTTGCGGCCGTGAATATCCACAACGGCGCCGATGCCGCAGTTGTCGTGCTCGAATTGCGGGCAGTAAAGGCCCTGGCTGCCGGGTGTTTTCATGGCGGTACCTCCCGATTTGCGAAATAAAAAAAGACAAAGGCGTCAAAACCCCCTCTTGCAGGGAGCTTTGACGCCTTTGTCGTGTTTTATGATACGCCCGGGGCCCCGGGTTTGTAAAGCGGTTTTGCAAGAATCGGCGTTTTGTGAAAAATTCCGGGCGCAAAAGCCGGGCTGTTTTAGCGATTTGCCGCACTAAAGCGGTAAAAAATACATTAAAGCCGGGCAAAAGGCGGCACGGCAGGCAGGGGCGAAGGCGCTGCAGGCGGCAAAAAAGGTGTTGACAAGGCGGAAAAAACGAGTACAATTGCACCCATAGAAAGCAACGGCGCTTTCGGATGAAGCTTCATCCGGGAGCGCCGCTTTTTTGTGCCTTAAGGCGCAAAAGGGGAAAGGAGAGCTGTTATATGACGAAGAATGTGCCTGAACTGTACGGCAGTCTGGTGTTTGGCGACCGCGTCATGCGGGAAAAGCTGCCCAAGGACGTTTACAAAGCCCTGCGCAGGACCATCGACGAGAACCTGCCGCTGGAGCGCAGCGTGGCCAACGCGGTGGCGGTGGCCATGAAGGAGTGGGCCGTGGAGCACGGCGCCACCCATTTCACCCACTGGTTCCAGCCCATGACCGGCTTCACCGCCGAAAAGCATGACAGCTTCATCTCCCCGGTGGGGAACGGCGAGGTCATCATGGATTTTTCCGGCAAGGAGCTCATCAAGGGCGAGCCGGATGCGTCCAGCTTCCCCTCCGGCGGCCTGCGCGCCACCTTCGAGGCCCGGGGCTACACCGCCTGGGACCCCACAAGCCCCGCCTTCATCAAGGACGGCACCCTTTACATCCCCACCGCCTTCTGCTCTTACAGCGGCGAGGCGCTGGACAAAAAGACCCCCCTCCTGCGCTCGATGGAGACCTTGAGCCATGAGGCGGTGCGCATCCTGCACCTGCTGGGGGACGAGGCGGTGACCAGCGTGTCCACCACCATCGGCCCGGAGCAGGAGTATTTCCTGGTGGATAAGGCCCTCTTTGAAAAGCGCAAAGACCTTGTGTTCACGGGCCGCACCCTGCTGGGCGCGCCCGCGCCGAAGGGGCAGGAGATGGAGGACCACTACTTCGGCGCGCTGCGTCCCCGGGTGGCGGCCTTCATGCACGACCTGGACGAGGAGCTGTGGAAGCTGGGGGTGCCCGCCAAAACCAAGCACAACGAGGTGGCCCCCGCCCAGCACGAGCTGGCCCCGGTGTACGACACCGCAAACATCGCCGTGGACCACAACCAGCTGACCATGGAGATGATGAAGCTGGTGGCCGACCGCCACGGCCTGGCCTGCCTGCTTCACGAAAAGCCCTTCGAGGGCATCAACGGCTCCGGCAAGCACAACAACTGGTCCCTCATCACCAACACCGGAGCGAACCTGCTCTATCCCGGCCGCACCCCCGCCGAAAACACCAAGTTCCTGGTGTTTCTGATGGCGGTCATCAAGGCGGTGGACGAGTACGCCGACCTTCTGCGGGTGTCGGTGGCCACCGCCGGCAACGACCACCGTCTGGGCGCCAACGAAGCGCCGCCGGCCATCGTGTCGGTGTTCCTGGGCGACGAGCTCACCGCCGTGCTGAAATCCATCGAGAACGACGAGTATTTCGGCAAGCAGGAGAAGGTGGCCATGCAGATGGGCACGTCGGTCATCCCCCAGTTCTTCAAGGACACCACCGACCGCAACCGTACCAGCCCCTTCGCCTTCACCGGCAACAAGTTCGAGTTCCGCATGCCCGGTTCGTCTCTGTCGGTGTCCGGCCCCAACGTGGTGCTGAACACTGCCGTGGCCCAGGCCCTGCGGGAGTTTTATGACGAGCTGAAGGACGCCGCCCCCGACGGGATGGACGCCGCCGTGCACGAGCTGGTCAAGCGCGCCATCAAAAAGCACAAGAAGGTCATCTTCAACGGCAACGGCTACACCGACGAGTGGGTGGCCGAGGCGGAAAGAAGGGGACTTTACAACCTGCGCTCCACCCCGGAGGCCCTGCCCTGCATGGTGGCGGAAAAGAACATCCGCCTGTTCACCACCCACCACATCTTCACCGAGGGCGAGGTGCGCTCCCGCTACGCCATCCTGCTGGAGAACTACTGCAAGACCCTGCACGTGGAGGCAAAGACCATGGGCATGATGGTGCGCGGTCAGTTCCTGCCCGCGGTGCTGGATTCCATGGACCACCTTGCCGCTTCCATCAACGGCTGCAAGGCGGCGGCTCCCGCCGCCTCCTGCGCGGCGCTGCAAACCCGGCTGGAACAGCTGGCCGCAAGCTACGGCAAGATCGACGCCGCCCAGAGCAAGCTGGAAGAGGCGCTGGCCAAAGCCGAGACCCTGGGCGACGGGCAGGAAGCCGCCTGGTTCTATCACGACGAGGTGCTGCCCGCCATGGATGAGGTGCGCAGTCTGGCAGATGCCGCCGAAGTCTATCTGCCCGCTGGTGCGCTGCCCTACCCCGATTACAGCGAACTGCTGTTCTCCGTGTGATTTCCCGTTGACAAACCCCCGCGCCGGGCTTATAATGACTCTTCGTTAGGACAAGGGCGTCCATCGCTCCGTCGTTTTCGGCGGGGTGATGGACGCCCTCTCTTTTTTTGCAAAAGCGCAGGGAGCAGAGGTGGAATTTTCTATGGCAAAGCATATTTTCGTCACCGGTGGCGTGGTGTCCGGCCTGGGCAAGGGCATCAGCGCGGCCAGCCTTGGCCGGCTGCTGAAACAGCGGGGCCTCAAGGTGGCCGCCCAGAAGCTGGACCCCTACATCAACGTGGACCCCGGCACCATGAGCCCGTATCAGCACGGTGAGGTGTTCGTCACCGAGGACGGCGTGGAGACCGACCTGGACCTGGGCCACTATGAGCGGTTCATCGACGAGGACCTGAACAAGCTGTCCAATCTCACCAGCGGCCGGGTCTACTGGAACGTGCTGCACAAGGAGCGGGCGGGGGAGTATCTGGGCCGCACGGTGCAGACCATCCCCCACATCACCGGGGAGATCAAGCAGTTCGTCTACGGCCTGGGCGACTACACCGGCGCGGATGTGGTCATCACCGAGATCGGCGGCACCATCGGCGACATCGAGAGCCAGCCCTTTTTGGAGGCGCTGCGCCAGATCAGCCGGGAAAAAGGGCGGGAGAACTGCATGTTCCTCCATGTGGTGCTGGTGCCCTGGCTCAAGTGCTCCGGCGAGCACAAGACAAAGCCCGCCCAGCACTCGGTGCGGGAGCTGCAGAGCATGGGCATCATGCCGGACGTCATCATCGCCCGGTGCGACGAGCCGCTGGAAGAGGGCATCCTGCAAAAGCTGGCGGCTTTCTGCAACGTGGAGCCGGACTGCGTCATCGAAAACCGCACCCTTGGCAGCCTCTATGAGGTGCCGCTGATGCTCCACGCCGCCGGGCTGGACGATCTTGTCTGCAAGCGGCTGGGATTTGAGACCAGGGAGCCCGACCTCACCGAGTGGTCGGCCCTCTGCCGACGCATCGGCAGCCTGGAAAGAAAGGTGAACATCGCCATCGTGGGCAAGTATGTGGAATTGCACGACGCATACCTCTCGGTGGTAGAAGCGCTGAACCACGCGGGCTATGCCAACAACGCCGCCGTGACGCTGGACTGGGTGGACTCGGAATCCCTCACTCCCGAGACGGTGGACGCGCGCCTGGCAAAGGCGGACGGCGTGCTGGTGCCCGGCGGCTTTGGCAAGCGGGGCATCGAGGGCATGGTGCTGGCGGCGGACTGGGCCCGCCGGAACAAGGTGCCCTATTTCGGCATCTGCCTCGGCATGCAGATCGCGGTCATCGACGCTGCCCGTGCCTTGGCGAACCTGCCCTGTGCCAACTCCCGTGAGTTCGACCCCGAAGGCGACGCCTGCGTCATCGACCTCATGCCCGACCAGCAGGGCAATCTGCCCAAGGGCGGCACCATGCGGCTGGGGGCCTACCCCTGCGCAGTGCAGCCCGGCACCCTGCTCCACCGCATCTACGGCCAGAGCATGATCAGCGAGCGCCACCGCCACCGCTATGAGGTGAGCAATGACTTCCGCGCCGCTTTGAGCGAGGCGGGCGTGGTGTTCAGCGGCCTCTCGCCCGACGGGCGGCTGGTGGAGGCCATGGAACTGCCCGGCCACCCCTTCTTCGTGGGCGTGCAGTACCACCCGGAGTTCAAGAGCCGGCCCGATAAACCCCAGCCCATCTTCCGCAACTTCGTTGCCGCGGCCCTGGGCCATCAGAACGCATAAAAATGAGCGCCCCGGAGTTTTCCAGGGCGCTTGCTTTTTCTGTGAAGGGATTCAGCTTTGCAGCCAGGCACGCAGACGCTCCATGGCGGCGCGGGCGTTCTCTTCGCCCGAGAAGGCCGAAAGGCGGAAGTAGCCTTCGCCGTTTTCGCCAAAGCCGCTGCCCGGCGTGCCGATGATGCCGGCGTTTTCCAAAAGGGCGTCGAAGAACTGCCAGGAGTCCATCCCCTTGGGACACTCCATCCAGATGTAGGGGGAGTTCTTGCCGCCGCAGTACCAGATGCCCAGCTCGTCCAGAGCGTCCGCCACGATGGCGGCGGCCCGCAGATAGGCGGCGATGTCCTCGCGGCAGGCGGCCATGCCCTCGGGGGTGAACACCGCCTCGGCGGCCCGCTGGATGGGGTAGGCCACGCCGTTCATCTTGGTGCACTGGCGGCGCAGCCACAGATCGTGCAGATTCTGCCCCTCCCGCACAAGGCCGTGGGGCACCACGGTGTAGCCGCAGCGCATGCCGGTGAAGCCGGCGGTCTTGCTCAGACTGCAAACCTCGATGGCGCACTCCTTCGCGCCCTCCACTTCGTAGATGCTGTGGGGCAGGTCGTCCTGGATGAAGCATTCATAGGCCGCGTCGTAGAGGATGACCGCGTCATTGGCCAGGGCCCAGTCCACCCAGACCTTCAGCTGCTCTCTGGTGTAGGCCGCGCCGGTGGGGTTTGCCGGGCTGCACAGATAGACAAGGTCCGCGTGCAGGGTTTCGTCGGGCAGGGGAGCAAAGCCGTTGGCGCGAGTGGCGGCCAGATAGGTCACCCTGCGCCCGGCCATCAGGTTGGAATCCCGGTAGACGGGATACACCGGGTCGGGCAGAAGCACGACGCAGTCCCCGGAGAACAGGTCCGGCAGGTTGCCCAGGTCGCTTTTGGCTCCGTCGCTGATGAAAACGTCCTCTTTTTCAAGGTGCACGCCAAAGCCCGCGTAGTGGCCCAGCACCGCCTCACGCAAAAAGTCATAGCCCTGCTCGGGGCCGTAGCCGTGAAAGCTTTCGGCGTGGGCCTGCTCCTCGGCGGCCTTTTTCAGCGCCTCGATGACCGGGCGGCGCAAAGGCCGGGTCACGTCGCCGATGCCCATGGGGATGAGCTCTTTCTCCGGGTGTGCGGCGCGGAAGGCCGCCACCCGGCGGGCCACCTCGCTGAACAGGTAGCTTTT
The DNA here is from genome assembly GCA_004558145.1 of Oscillospiraceae bacterium. Lineage (GTDB taxonomy): Bacteria > Bacillota > Clostridia > Oscillospirales > Ruminococcaceae > Allofournierella_A > Allofournierella_A excrementavium. Next base: position 60,834 of record SFDQ01000007.1, on the reverse strand, counting down.
GGGAATGGTATCAAAAGAATGGTTGATGATCTGAGCCATGGTTTGTGTCCTTTCTGCCCCGCGGGCCGGAAAATAAACAAACGGCGACCAGGCCTGCCCGCAAAACGGGCGGCATGAACGCCGTTGTTCGCCTTTAAGGATAGCATTCCCCGCGCCCCTTGTCAACAAAACATCTTGACGCGGCCGGCCGGGACGGGTATAATACCATTAATCGAAACAGCAAAGGCGCTGCGTTCTCCCCCAAGGGCAACGCAGCGCTTTTTGCAATTTTTACCGTTGCAAAGGAGGGGCGCCTTTATGACCCACACCCTTGACCAGCTTCTCCGCTTTGTGGAGGAAAACGACATCAAGTTCATCCGTCTGGCCTTCTGCGACATGTTCGGCGTGCAGAAGAACATCGCCATCATGTCCAGCCAGCTGCGCCACGCGGCGGAGCAGGGGGTGTCCTTCGATGCGTCCGCCATCCCCGGCTTTGCCAACGTGGCCGAATCGGACCTGTTCCTTCAGCCGGACCTGGACACCTTCGCCCTGCTGCCCTGGCGGCCCAGCGAAGGCTGCGTGGGGCGGCTGTTCTGCGACGTGCGCTACCCCGACGGCCGCCCCTTCGAGGGGGACGGCCGTGCCCTGCTGCGCCGCACCGAGCAGGCGGCGGCAAAGGAGGGCTACCACTTCCTGGTGGGGCCGGAGTGCGAGTTCTATCTCTTTGAGACCGACGAGCACGGCCAGCCCACCCGCATCCCCTTCGACCAGGGCGGCTACTTCGACCTCGCCCCCATCGACCGGGGCGAGAACGTGCGCCGCAGCATCTGCCTCACGCTGGAGGAGATGGGCATCCAGCCCGAGCGCAGCCACCACGAGCAGGGCCCCGGCCAGAACGAGATCGACTTCCGCTGCGCCTCGCCCCTGCAGGCGGCGGACGACCTGATGACGGTGCACACGGTGGTCAAGGCCATCGCGGGGCAGCACGGCCTGTTCGCTTCCTTCCTGCCCAAGCCCCTGCCCGGCAAAAGCGGCAACGGGCTGCACCTGAACTTCTCGGTCATCAAGGACGGGCGCAACCTCTTTGAAAACTTCAAGGACCGGCCGGACCCGGTGGCGGCGGCTTTCATGGCGGGCATCCTGCGCCGTGTGCCGGAGCTGACGGTATTCGCCAACCCCCTGCCGGGCTCCTACCAGCGGCTGGGCTGCTGCGAAGCGCCGGGCACGGTGAGCTGGTCCTGCCAGAACCGCTCTTCGCTGGTGCGGGTGCCGGCGGCCACCGGCGCGGACTGCCGCATGGAACTGCGCAGCCCGGACCCGGCCTGCAATCCCTATTACGTCACCGCCCTTCTGCTGGAAGCCGGCATGGAGGGCATCCGGGACGGCCTGCCTCTGCCGGCCGCCGCTGACCGGGACCTCTTCGCCACCGGCGGCGCGGGCCCGGTGGCGGCCACGCTGCCCGCAAGCCTTGCCCAAGCGGTGAAGGCGGCGGAAGAGAGCCGCTTTTTGCAGCAGACCCTCCCGGCCCGCCTGCTGGATTCCTACCTCGCCCAGAAGCGGCGGGTGGCCGCGGCCAGCGCCGGGGCGGAGGACCCCCACGAGTACGAGATGCAGCAGTATTTTGACCGCATCTGACAAAACTTCCCCCCAAAAGGCAGGTGAAAGGCATGGCAGGCGTGTGGATCGTCGGGGAAAAACAGACCCATGAAGCGCTGAAAAGCGTGTTCGCGGCGGGCGGGCCTGCCGTGTGCTGCACCAGCGCGGGGGAGGCCCGCCGGGGCTTCACCGCGGGCGGCGGCAGCCTGATGGTCATCAACGCCCCGCTGCCGGACGAGTTCGGCCGTGAGCTGGCCATCCAGGCGGTGGAAAGCGGCCTGGACGTCATTTTCCTCTGCGCCGCGCCCCAGGCGGACAAGGTCGCCGCGGGGCTGGAAAAATACGGGGTGCTGGTGCTGCCAAAGCCCCTCTCCCGCCAGCAGGCGGCCTTCGCGGTGCGCCTTCTGCGCGCCGGCCACCAGCGGATGCAGAAGATCATCGACCAGAACCGCCGCCTCACAAAGCGGCTGGACGAGGCGCGGGTGATATGCCAGGCCAAATGCCTGCTGGCGCTCCACGCAGGCCTCACCGAAGAGGAGGCCCACCGCCTCATCGAAAAGCGGGCAATGGACGCCCGCATCTCCAGCCGGGAGGCGGCGCAGGCCATCATCCGCACCTACGGCGAATCATAAAAAACCAACACAGGGCAGGGCAAAGGCGCCCGCCGGGCAAGGGAGCGTTCTCTCTTGCCGTCATGGCGCCTTTGCCCTGCCTTTTTGTTATGAAAAAAGAAAGAAGGGACCTTCATCATGGAAAAACTTCCCCGTTATATCCCCATCGACTATTCAAAATACGCCCCGGACATCCCACCCGAAAAGCGGGAGACCTTCTTCGGCTTGCCCCAGAATGTGCAGTACTGCAAAGAGTGCGTGATGACCAACCAGAAGCCCAACAGCTGCTATGAGTTCGAGCACACCATCCACTCGAAGAAAAAGACCATGGTCATCCAGGAGGACGGCGTGTGCGACGCCTGCCACGCCTGCCACAACAAGGAGGGCAAGATCGACTGGGCCGACCGGGAGCGGCAGCTGCGGGAACTGTGCGACCGCTACCGCAAGACCGACGGCAGCTACGACTGCCTTGTGCCGGGCAGCGGCGGCAAGGACAGCTTCTACGCCGCCCATCTGCTGAAATACAAGTACGGCATGCACCCCCTCACCGTCACCTGGGCGCCTCACATCTACACCCCCTGGGGCTGGCAGAACTTTGAGGCGTGGATCCACGCCGGGTTCGACAACTACCTGTGCACCCCCAACGGCCTGACCCACCGCCTGCTCACCCGCCTTGCCACCGAGAACCTGTTCCATCCCTTCCAGCCCTTCATCCTGGGCCAGAAGCAGCTGGCCCCAAAAATGGCCGCCAAGTTCGGCATCCCGCTGGTGTTCTACGGCGAGAACGAGGCCGAGTTCGGCAACCCCATCGCCGACAACGACAGCGCCCTGCGGGACGAGCACTTCTTTGCCACCAACGATTTTGACCACATCTATCTGGGCGGCGTGTCCCTGCGCCAGCTGGAAGAGGACTTCAAGGTGGACAAGGCGGACCTGGCCATCTACCTGCCCAGCGACACCTCGGATGTGGAGAAAAACCACATCCAGGTGCACTACATGGGCTATTACGAAAAATGGCATCCCCAGGGGGCTTATTATTACAGCGTGGAGCACGGCGGCTTTGTGCCCAGCCCCGAGCGCACGGCGGGCACCTACTCCAAATACAACTCCATCGACGACAAGGTGGACGACTTCTTCTACTACACCACCTACATCAAATACGGCATCGGCCGCTGCACCTACGATGCGGCCCAGGAGATCCGCAACCACGAGATCACCCGGGAGGAGGGGGTGGCCCTCTGCAAAAAGTTCGACGGCGAGTTCCCCATGCGCTTCGCCCAGGACTTCTTCCAGTACATCTCCATCGACAAAAAGCACTTCGGTGCCGCCGCCGACTGCTTTGAGCAGCCGGAGATGGACCTGGACTACTTCATGCATCTGGCCGACCGCTTCCGCTCGCCCCATCTGTGGCAGTACGAGAACGGCCGCTGGAGCCTGCGCCACACGCCCTTTGAGGGCGAGAGCCTCTGCGATTATGGCGCGCCGCAGAAGGAGGGGCAGGCATGAGCCGGAAAATACGCCTCATCGCGCGCCTGGATGTGAAGGATGACTTTCTGGTGAAGGGCATCCAGTACGAGGGCCTGCGCAAGCTGGGCGACCCCCACGACTTCGCCCGCCGCTATTATGAGCAGGGCGTCGACGAGATACTGTATCTGGACACGGTGGCCAGCCTCTATGAGCGCAACAACCTGGGCAATATCCTGGAGCGCACCACTGCCGACGTGTTCATCCCCATCACGGCGGGCGGCGGTTTGCGCAGCGTGCAGGATGTGGGCGCGGTGCTGAAAAGCGGGGCGGACAAGGCCGCGGTGAACACCGCCGCCCTGCGCCGCCCGGCCCTCATCACCGAAATCGCCCGCGCCTTTGGCAGTCAGTGCATGGTGCTCAGCATCCAGGCAAAGCGCCGGGACCCCGCCCGCCCCGCCGCCGGCTGGGAGGCCTACTACGACAACGACCGGGAGCACTCCGGCAAAGACGTGCTGGAATGGGCCAAAGAGGCCGTTTCCCTCGGCGCGGGGGAGATACTGCTCTCCAGCGTGGATAAAGAGGGCTTTCAAAAGGGGATGGACCAGGAGCTGATCGCCGCGGTGGCGGACCTGGTGGACGTGCCGGTCATCGCCGCTGGGGGAGCAGCCTGCGCCGAAGACGTAGCCGCCGCCGCAAAGGGCGGCGCGGACGCGGTGGCGGTGGGCAGCATCCTGCACTACGGCAAGACCGACGTGCCCGCACTGAAAGAAGAAGTGCGAGCTCTGGGCGTGGAGGTGAGACGATGAGACCGGTGGTAACAGTGGTGGATTACGGGCGCAGCAATCTTCTGAGCGTGCGCCGTGCACTGGAGCACTGCGGCGCGGATGTGTGCTTCGCCGCCGAGCCGGGGGACGTCTTGCGCGCCGGGGCGCTGGTGCTGCCCGGCGTGGGCGCTTTTGCCGACGGCATGGCGCAGCTGCACCGCCAGCATCTGGTGGAGCCGCTTCTGCAAAAGGCAGGGGAGGGCACGCCTCTCCTGGGCATCTGCCTCGGCATGCAGATGCTGCTGGATTCCAGCACCGAGGGTGGCCTGAACAAAGGTTTGGGCCTTGTGGAGGGCACGGTGGAGCCGCTGCCGGAAAAAACGGCGGAGGGCGCGCCCCTCAAGGTGCCCCACATCGGCTGGAGCGCCCTGACCCTCGCCCCCGGCGCGGAGCGAGGCCTTTTCAAAAATACCAAAAACGGCGACGAGGTCTATTTCGTCCACAGCTTTCAGGCGCTGCCCCGCCGCCGTGAGGACTGCGCCGCCACGGTGGAGTACGGCGGCCGCACCGTCTGCGCCGCGGTGCAGCGGGGGAACGTGGCCGGCTTTCAGTTCCACCCGGAAAAGAGCGGCCCGGCGGGTCTTGCCATGCTGCGGGCTTTTGTGGAGGGGCTGGGCTGACCTGCGGCGTTGACGAGGGGGCGCGCCGGGCGTTATAATCAAGAAAAACGAATGCAAAGGAACGTGACCGGAAATGAGCCCCATCAAAGCCATCAAAGCGGCATACTTCAGCCCCTCCGGCGGCACAAAACGCGCCGCGATGCTGCTGTGCGAGCAGTTTGGTCTGCCGGCGGAGTACATCGACTGCACCTGCCCGCCCGCAAAACTGCCGGCGGCCATCCCGGTGGCAAAGGACGAACTGCTGGTGCTGGCCCTGCCGGTGTACGGCGGCTTTGGTCCCCGGGTGGAGGGCCTTTTCGGCCAGCTCCGGGGTCAGGGCGGCCCCTGCGTCATCCTGGCGGCCTATGGCAACCGGGACTATGAGAACGCCCTGGCGGCCGCCGCACGGCAGATGACGAAACAGGGCTTTGTCTGCGTGGGCGGCATCGCCCCTATCACGCCCCATGTCTCCGCCCCGTCCCTGGGCGCGGGCCGGCCCGACGAAGAGGACATGCCCGCTTTTGCCGCCTTTGCCCGAAAAGTGCTGGCTGCCTGTGAGAACGAACCCCTGCGCCCCGCCGCTCTGCCCGGCGACGCGGACGCGCCCCGCAAGCCCCTGCGGCCCACCGGGCGCAGCCGCGACAAGGAGCGCTGCAACCACTGCGGCCGCTGCGTGCGGGTGTGCCCTGCCGGGGCGCTGAACGAATTGCTGGAAGTGGACAGCGAAAAGTGCATCAACTGCATGGCCTGCCGCTTTGCCTGCCCCACCTACGCCTGGCAGTTCGACACCACCGCCGTGCGCGCCTGGCTGGAAGAGAATTTCTCCGCCCGCCGCGCGGTGGAGTGGTTCGCATAAAAAAACAAAAGGCCCGGAGAGCGTTCTCCGGACCTTTTTTGTTCAATAGGTGTGGTCGCACACTTCGTTGATCTTCTCCCGCAGGGCCACAAAATCCCCAAAGGCCATCGGCTTCTGGCTGGGGTTGCGCAGCAGGGCGGCAGGATGCAGGGTGGCCATGAACCACACGCCGTTCTTTTCCTCGAACCGGCCGTGCTCCTTGGTCACCGAGATGTCCGGCCGGATGAGCCGCTGGGCGGCGATGCGCCCCAGGCACACCACGATCTTCGGCCGGATGATGCGGAACTGCTCCCGCAGCCAGGGAAGGCAGGCGTCCCACTCCTCGGGCAGAGGGTCGCGGTTCTCCGGCGGGCGGCACTTGACGATGTTGGCGATGAAAACGTTCTTGTCCCGCGCCAGGTCCACCGCGGTGAGATACTGGTCCAGCAGCTTGCCGCTGCGGCCCACAAAGGGCAGGCCCTGCTCGTCCTCGTTTTTGCCGGGGCCTTCGCCGATGAGCATCACTTCCGCCGTTTTGGGGCCGGTGCCGAACACCACGTTGGTGCGGGTCTCACACAGGCCGCACTTGCGGCAGGCCAGACACTCCTGTTTGAGCTGTTCAAATTCCATCGGTGGCGATTCCTTTCCGGCCGTGTGCAAAAAAATACGCCGGCCTTGCACATTTGCGTTTATTATATCATAAAAAGCCGGGTTTTGTCTTGAACTTTTTACCCTGTGTGCTAAAATAGATACGGCAAATGGAAACACTGCGCCCATCAAGCGGCGGCGCGGTGCAGGATAAAGGGAGGAAATATCACAATGAAATTTTTGGTTGAGACTTCGGCCCGTCATGTGCACGTCTGTAAGGAGACCCTGGAGACCCTGTTCGGCGCGGGCTATGAGCTGACCGTCAAGAAGCCCCTGAGCCAGCCCGGCCAGTACGCTTCCAACGAGCGCGTCACCGTGGTCGGCCCCAAGCGTGAGCTGGCCAACGTGTCCATCCTCGGGCCCTGCCGCGGCGCCGATCAGGTGGAGCTGTCCGCCACCGACGCCCGCTCCATCGGCATCTCCGCCCCCGTGCGTGAGTCCGGCGACGTTGCCGGTTCCGCCGGCTGCAAGCTGGTTGGCCCCTGCGGCGAGGTGGAGCTGAAGGAAGGCGTCATCGTGGCCAAGCGTCACATCCACGTCACCCCTGAGGACGCCGAGAAGCTGGGCGTGGCCGACAAGGAGATCGTCAAGGTGGCCTGCGGCAGCGAGGGCCGCAAGCTGGTGTTTGACGACGTGGTCATCCGCGTGAGCGAGAAGTTCGCCACCGCCATGCACATCGACACCGACGAGTCCAACGCCTGCGGCGGCGCCAGCGAGGGCGAGATCGTCAAATAAGCTTTTTCAGAGCCGAAAAGCGGCCCGCCCGAAACGGCGGGCCGTTTTTGCTTTGGACGGTTGCATTTGCCGAAAGTTTTGTGTATAATATATCTGTTCGGACAGAGCCAAAACCGTGCGCTGTTCGGCATACGGATGCGGGCCCTGCGCGACGAGGCGCCATGAACCATGTCAGGCGGGGAACCGAGCAGCATTAAGTGGTCTGCCGCGTGCGCCGCAGTCAGTCCGCATCCGTATGCCGAGCGGCGTAAAGGCGGGGGAAATTTCCTCTGCGGGCCTGTCCGTTTTTTGTAGTATTTCCCAAAAGGAGGTGCCGGCGTGTACCGGGCATTGTACCGCAAGTGGCGGCCCAGCCGCTTTGAGGACGTGGTGGGCCAGCAGAACATCGTGGCCGCGCTGCAAAACCAGATCGCCGCCCACCGGGTGGGCCACGCCTACCTGTTCACCGGCACCCGCGGCACCGGCAAGACCACCTGCGCCAAGATCTTCGCCAAGGCCATCAACTGCCCCCACAACGAGAGCGGCGACCCCTGCGGCGAGTGCGAGGTGTGCCGCGGCATCGACGACGGCTCCATCCTGGACGTGGTGGAGATCGACGCCGCCTCCAACAACGGCGTGGACAACATCCGCGACCTGCGGGACGAAACAGCTTATACCCCCAGCGTCTGCACCTATAAGGTTTACATCATCGACGAGGTGCACATGCTTTCCACCCCGGCGTTCAACGCGCTGCTGAAGATCATGGAGGAACCTCCATCCCATGTGGTGTTCATCCTGGCCACCACCGAGATCCACAAGGTGCCCGCCACCATCCTCTCCCGCTGCCAGCGCTATGACTTCGGGCGCATCCGCCCCGAGGACATTGCGGGCCGCATCCGCCATGTGGCGGAGGAAGAGGGCCTGGAACTGGACGACGCGGCGGCGCAGCTCATCGCCCGCCTGGCGGACGGCGCGCTGCGTGACGCTCTCTCCATTCTGGATACCTGCGCCGGTGTGGGCGGCGCCATCGACGAGGCGCTGGTGCGCCGGATGGCCGGCGTCACCGACCGAAGCTATCTCTTTGCCATCAGCGACGCGCTGGCCGCGGGCGAGCCTGCGGCGGCGCTGGAGCAGGTGGCCCAGCTGCGCCAGCGCTCGGTGGACATGAAGCGCCTGTGCGAAGAACTCATCGCCCACTACCGCAACCTCATGCTTGCCGCCCTGCCCGGCGGCAAGAACCTGCTGGCGGGCGTGCCTCCCGAGGAGGAGGCCCTCTATCTGGAAAAAGGCGCATCCGCGCCCCAGGCCGGCAGCGTGCGGGCCATCCGCCAATTGGGCGACGCCATGGAAAAGATGAGCCGCGGCACCGACCCGCGCATCGAGTTGGAACTGGCGCTCTTCGCCATCTCCCAGCCCGCGGCCCAGCCGGTGAGCGCCCCGGTGCAGGCGGCGCCCCAGCAGGCCCGGCAGCCCGCGCCCTTCGCGGCGTCCCCTGCCGCGCCCAACTCCGCATGGCAGCCCGCCGCCCCGGCGCAGCCTGCCGCGCAGGCCCAGACCCCGGTCCAAACCCCGGCCCCGGCCCAGCCTGAAGCTCCGGCCCAGACCGCTGTCGCGGCGCAGGCCGAGCCGGCCCCCGAGCCGCTGCCCTGGGAAGGCCAGCCGATGGAGCCGCAGCCGGTGCCCCAGCCCAAACCCCGCCCGGCGCGCCCTGCGGCGGCAAAGCCCGCCGTTTCCGGTCCGCCCCAGCCCTTCGAGCCCTGGCCTCAGGTGCTGGAGGTGCTCAAAAAGCGGGACCACATGCTGCCTGCCTACCTCAAGGGCTCCAAAGCCTATTACGACGGGCGGCGGGTGCTCATCGACGGCGGCGACATCTTCCGGGAGTTCATCCGCCAGAACAAGGACTCCCAGGCCCTGCTCAAGGCCATCATCCAGGAGGTGAGCGGCCTTGCCTGCGGCATCGGGCCCTACACGCCCCCCAAGGATCAGGCCACCGACCACCCTACGGTGGAGCAGGCACTGAAAGATCTTGAAAACCACGGTGTAGATGTGGTATACAAGGACAAAGAATAAGAATAGAACAAGATAAAGGAGAAGATCCCCATGAAAGCAAGACTGCCCCAGGGCTACGGCAAACCCGACGTGAACGCGCTGATGCGCCAGGCCCAGAAGATGCAGGAGGACATGAAGACCAAGCAGGAAGAGCTGGAGAACACCGAGTACACCGCCAGCGTTTCCGACGGCATGGTGGAGGTCACCATGACCGGCAAGCATCAGGTCACCGCCATCCACATCAAGCCCGAGCTGGCCGACCCCGACGACATCGAGATGCTGGAAGATATGGTGGCCGCCGCGGTGAACGAGGCCGTGCGCAAGGTGGACGAGGACGCCGAGGCCGCCATGCAGAAGATCACCGGCGGGGCGAACTTCCCCGGCCTGTAAGGGGGAGCGGACATGGGTTACAACGCGGCCCCGCTGGAAAAGCTGGTGGAGCAGTTCTCCAAGTTCCCGGGCGTGGGGCGCAAGGGCGCCACGCGCATGGCCTATCAGGTGCTCAGCATGCCCGCCGCCGAGGCGATGGAGCTGGCCCGGGCCATCGAGGAAGCCCACACGAAGCTGCACCGCTGCCGCATCTGCCAGGACTACACCGAGAACGAGGTGTGCCGCATCTGCTCTTCCCCCAAGCGGGATGCCAGCGTCATCTGCGTGGTGGAAAGCCCCCGGGACGTCACCGCCTTTGAGCGCACCCGGGAGTACAACGGCCTTTACCACGTGCTCCACGGCCTCATCAGCCCGATGGACGGCATCGGCGCGGACCAGCTGTGCGTCAAGGAGCTGCTGGCCCGCCTCACCGACGGCACCGTGAAGGAGGTCATCATGGCCACCAACCCCACGGTGGAGGGCGAAGCCACCGCCATGTATCTGGCAAAACTCATCAAACCGCTGGGCATCAAGACTACCCGGCTGGCCTACGGCCTGCCCGTGGGGTCCAGCCTGGAATATGCCGACGAGACCACCCTCTACAAGGCCCTCAGCGGCAGGGGAGAGCTGTAAAAAAGCCTCCCGCCCCGGTGTTCGAACCAAGGCAAAGGAGAAACCGCAAATGCCCGAACAAGTGAAAACCAAAACCATTGCCCTGAACCGGCAGGCCCGGCACGAGTATTTCGTGGTGGAAAGCCTGGAGACCGGCATCGAACTGGTGGGCACCGAAGTGAAGAGCCTGCGCATGGGCCAGGTGAACCTGAAGGACTCCTGGTGCGACGTGGAGGACGGCCAGCTCTATGTGCGGGGCATGCACATCAGCCCCTACGAAAAGGGCAACATCTTCAACCGCGACCCTTTGCGGGCCCGCAGGCTGCTGGCCCACAAGAACGAGATACGCAAGCTGGCCCAGGAAGTGAAGCTTCAGGGCTACACGCTGGTGCCGCTGGCGCTCTATTTCAAGCACGGCAGGGTGAAGCTGGAGCTGGGCCTGTGCAAGGGCAAAAAGCTCTATGACAAGCGGGAGACCGCCGCAAAGCGGGCCGCCCAGCGGGACATCGACCGCGCCATGAAAGAGCGCGGCCGCTGAAAAACAAAACAGAAAAAGGCCTCCGGGTGCATCACCCGGAGGCCTTTTTTGACGTTTGTCAGGACAGTTCGAACTGCCCGGTGTAAAGCTGATAGTAGCGGCCCTTCTGCGCCAGCAGGTCGTCGTGGTCGCCCCGCTCGATGATGCGCCCGTGCTCCAGCACCATGATGGCGTTGGAGTTGCGCACGGTGGAAAGCCGATGCGCAATGACGAAGACGGTGCGGCCCGCCATCAGTTTGTCCATGCCCTTTTCGATGAGCTTTTCGGTGCGGGTGTCGATGGAGGAGGTGGCCTCGTCCAAGATCAGCACCGGCGGGTCCGCAACGGCGGCCCGGGCAATGGCCAGCAGCTGCCGCTGGCCCTGGCTCAGGTTGGTGCCGTCGGCGGTGAGCACTGTGTCATAGCCTTGGGGCAGGTGACGGATGAAGAAGTCGGCATTGGCCAGTTTTGCCGCCGCCACGATCTCCTCGTCGGTGGCGTCCAGCCGGCCGTAGCGAATGTTCTCCTTCACCGTGCCGGTGAAGAGGTGGGTGTCCTGCAGCACCATGCCCAAGCTGCGGCGCAGGTCGTCCTTCTTTATCTTGGTGATGTTGATGCCGTCGTAGCGGATCTTGCCGTCCGGCACTTCGTAGAAGCGGTTGATGAGGTTGGTAATGGTGGTCTTGCCCGCGCCGGTGGAGCCCACAAAGGCAATTTTCTGGCCGGGCCGGGCATAGAGGCTCAGGTCGTGGAGCACGATCTTCTCCGGGTCATAGCCGAAGTCCACATGCTCGAATGTCACGTCGCCCCGCACCGGCACATACTCCAGCCGCCCGTCGTGGTGGGGCCATTTCCAGGCCCACTGGCCGGTGCGCTTTTCGCTCTCGGTGATGGTGCCGTCCTCGCCGATGACCGCGTTCACCAGGGTCACATAGCCCTCGTCCAGTTCCGGCGTTTCGTCGATGGCAGCGAAGATGCGCTCCGCGCCCGCCAGCGCCGCCAGAATGGCGTTGAACTGCATGCTGATCTGGGTCACAGGCTGGCTGAAAGAGCGGGTGTACTGCAAAAAGCTGCCGATGGTGCCCAGGTCCATCCGCCCGGCAATGGCCAGCGCCGCGCCCACGGCGGCGGTGAGGGCGTAGTTCACATAGGAGAGGTTGCCCATCAGGGGCATGATGATGTTGGCGTAGGTGTTGGCCTGGGTGGCAGCCTGACGCAGGTCCTCGTTCAGCTGGGCAAAGTGCTCGTTCACCGCGTCCTCGTGGCAGAACACCTTGACCACCTTCTGGCCCTCGATCATCTCTTCGATGTAGCCGTTGGCTGCGCCCAGCGCCCGCTGCTGGGCCATGAAGCCGCTGGCCGAGCGCTTGCCCACCACCGCGATCATCTTGATCATCACGATGAGCATCAGCACGATGAGCAGGGTCAGCAGGGGACTGAGCACCAGCATCATGATGAAGGTGGAGACCAGCGTCACGGCGCTGGTCACCAGCTGGATGAGGCCCTGGGCCAGCGCCTGGCGCAGGGTGTCCACGTCGTTGGTGAACAGGCTCATGATGTCGCCGTGGGTGCGGCTGTCAAAGTAGCGGATGGGCAGGTCCTGCAGTTTGTTGAACAGGTCCCGCCGGATGCCGTTCAGCGCCCGGTTGGAGACGCGGGTCATCACCATCTGCTGGATGAAGGTGCACAGCGCGCCGACGAGATACACCGCCGCGGTGAGCGCCAGCATGCCGATGAGGGGCGCGAGTGTGGTGGAATTGAGGGGCTGGCCGATGAGCGGCAGAATGCCCTCGTTGATGATGGGCTTGAGCATGTAGGTGCCGAACACGCCCGCGCCCGCGCTGACGGCGATGCACAGCAGCACGCACAGCATCAGCCACTTCTGGCGCAGCATGTAGCCCAGCACCCGCGCAAAGGTGCGCCGCGCGTTTTTGGGCCGCTCAAAGCCGCCCCGGCGTCCGCCGCCGGGCCCGCCCGGAATACGTCCTGCCATTTATTCCACCCCCTTCTGCTGCGAGGTGTAGACCTCGCGGTAAATTTCGCTGCGTTCCATCAGTTCGTCGTGGGTGCCCATGTCGGCAATCTTGCCGTCGTTCAGCACCACGATCTTGTCAGCGTCGCACACGCTGGCCACACGCTGGGCAATGATGATCTTGGTGGAGTCCTTCAGGTGGGTGCGCAGCGCCTCGCGGATGGCCGCGTCGGTAGCGGTGTCCACCGCGCTGGTGGAGTCGTCCAAAATCAGAATTTTCGGTTTCGCCAGCAGCGCCCGGGCGATGCACAAACGCTGTTTCTGCCCGCCGGACACGTTCACGCCGCCCTGCCCTAGGTCGGTGTCGTACCCCTTGGGGAAGGAGGTGATGAAGTCGTGGGCGCTGGCCGCCTTGCAGGCTTCCACCAGCTCCTCGTCGGTGGCGTTCGCGTCGCCCCAGCGCAGGTTCTCCCGGATGGTGCCGCTGAACAGCACGTTCTTCTGCAGCACCATGGCCACGCCGTGGCGCAGCACGTCCAGGTTGTAGTCCTTCACCGGGTGGCCGCCCACGGAGAGCTGGCCGCCGGTGATGTCGTAAAGGCGGGGGATAAGCTGCACCAGCGAGGTCTTGGCGCTGCCGGTGCCGCCCAGGATGCCCACCGTCTCGCCCGAGCGGATGGACAGGCAGATGTCGCTGAGCACGTCCTCGCCGGCGGTCTTGGCATACTTGAAGTTCACATGGTCGAACTCCACGCTGCCGTCCTCCAGCTGGGGGCCTTCGCCCTCGGGTGCGCCCACGATCTCGGGCTGTTCGTCCAGCACCTCCACGATGCGCTGGATGGAGGCTCGGCTGATGACCAGCTGGGTGAAGGCCATGCCGATCATCATCAGGCTCATCAGAATTTGAGTGACATAGCTGATGAAGCTCATCAACTCGCCGCTGAGCATCATGCCGCCGATGATGAGCTGGCCGCCGAACCAGAGGATGGCGATGATGCAGCTGTACACCGTGACCTGCATGATGGGCATCAGGGCGATGACGATGCTCTCCGCCTTGATGGACTGGTTCATCAGGTCGTCGTTGGCTTCCTTGAACTTCTGCTTTTCGTACTCCGAGCGAACGAAGGCCTTCACCACCCGGATGGCGATGAGGTTTTCCTGCACGCTGGCGTTCAGCCGGTCATAGCGGGCCAGCATGGCGATGAACTTGGGGTAGGCCAGCCGGATGACGCAGACAAGGGCGCAGGCCAGCACGGGAATGGCCACGAGGAACACCGTCACCAGCTCGCTGTTGATGGAAAAGGCCATGAAGGTGGCGCTGATGAGCATCACCGGCGCGCGCACCAGCATGCGGATGCACATCTGGTAGGCGTTCTGAGTGTTGGTCACGTCGGTGGTCAGACGGGTCACAAGGCTGGCAGTGCTGAATTTGTCCACATTGGAAAAGCTGAAATTCTGCACATTGCGGAAAGCCGCCAGCCGCAGCTCGCTGCCGAAGCCCATGGCGGCCACGGCGGAAAAACGGCTGCTGGCCCCGCCCATGACCATGCCCGCCAGGGCCATCAAAATCATCAAAAGCCCCAGTTTTGCCACATAGGCAAGGTCGCGGTTCGCGATGCCCACATCCACGATGCGGCTCATCAGCAGCGGGATGGTGATCTCCAGCAGCACTTCGGCGGTCACGCACAAAGGCGCAAGGATGGACTCCTTCTTATAGGGGCCCGCATACTTCAAAAGGGTCTTTATCAAGGGTGTTCTCTCTCCTCTCCGTCCGATTTTGCGGGGCGGTCTGCCGCTTCTGCAAGGCTGAGGGCCGTTCTGCCCCGGTACTCGTCGCCCGCCAGATTCTCCTCCAGCCGGGCCAGCAGGCTCACCAGGGTGTCCACTTCGCTGCCGGTGAAATCCCGCAGCATCCGCTCCACCACCTGGTCATAGCAGGCCCGGCCCCGGGCTACCGTGCTGCGGCCCCGCTCGGTCAGTTCAATGTGATTGCGGCGCATGTCCGCCTCGTCCGCCCGCTTTTCCAGCATGCCGGCCTTTTGCAGCCGCTTGATGGAGGTGGCGATGGACGGGCTGGATACCCCCAGATGCTCGGCGATGTCTGTCTGGGTGCAGCCGGGGTTGCGCTCCACATGCAGCAGAACGGGTATCTGCGAGCCCCACACCCCCGTGTCGCTCAGCAGGTTGTGCACCCGCAGCCGGTGCAGCAGGGAAATGCGGTTGATGTGCCGCAGCACCTCGACCTGTTTTGGTCCCATCTCTTCACCTCCCCGCGGCTCGGCAAATTAATTAATCGGATAACTGTTAATTGAGCAAGTATTAGTGTATCATGGGATGCTCAAAAGTCAAGACAAAGAAAAGAAACAACAAAAATTTTATGTTTGATTTGTGCGGGATATACAAAAGCGCCCTTCCCACAATGAGAGGGAAGGGCGCTTTGTGTTAAAGGTCAGACGTTGAACCGGTCATAGGAGGCGCAGCAGTCCAGACACAGGTGCTTGCCGTTTGCCACCCGCACCCAGTTGGCGCCGGTCACTTCGCCGCAGTTCTCGCAGACGTAGGAGTCGAAAAGCTTGGCGCGCTCGGGCACCGCCAGCGTGGCGGCCTTCACGTCAAACAGTTCCTGGGGCTCGTGGGCCTGGTAGTAAGCGAAGGACTGCTCCCGGGTCATGCCCGCCGGAGCGGGGCGCAGCACCAGCCGCACCGAACGGCCGTTCTTGCGGTTGTAGAAGGAGAAGGCCTGCTTGCCCCGCATGTGGAACAAGAGGTTGCCCTTGCCCACCGTGCAGCTGAGGATGGCCTGGATGGCGTCCACGCCGCAGGCGTCGTTCTCGGTGATGCACACGATCTCCTCGTCCTTGGAGCACACGCCGTCCACCATTTCGATGCCCAGCAGTTCGATGGCGTAAAGCGCCGCCTTGTAGCCGATGGTCAGTCCGCCGCACACATGGCCGTGAAAGTCCGCGGCCTTCTGCCAAAGCTGTTTGTTTTCGTCCATTGGTTTTCCCTCCCGTTTTTATTCGTTCACCAGCACGATGTGCCGTCCGTTCACCACCACGGGCTCGGCGTCCACACCGTAAACTTCCCGCAGGGCAGTCTTGTCCAGCACTTCCAGCCCGCCGCAGCGGTAGACCTGCCCGTCCCGCATCAGCAAAAAGCGGTCGCAGAAGCGCAGGGCCAGCGTCAGGTCGTGGATGACCACCACGGCGGTCAATCCTTCGGTGCGGCACAGTTCGCCCACGATCTTCAGCACCTGATACTGGTTGCGGATGTCCAGCGCGCTGGTGGGCTCGTCCAGCAGCAGAAGGCGGGGCTGCTGGGCCAGCGCCCGGGCCAGCATCACCTTCTGCCGCTCGCCGCCGGAAAGCTGATTCAAAAACCGGCCCCGCATGTCCATCAGGCCAAGCCGCGCCATGGCGGCATGGACGATGTCGTGGTCCTCGCGGGAAAAACTCCATCCCATGTAGGGCCGCCGCCCCAGCATCACCATGTCGTGCACCGTCATCTGGGTGGAGGCCACCGTCTGGGCCACAAAGGCCACACGCTGGGCCACCTGCCGGTGGGGCATGGTCAGCAGGTCCTCACCGTCCAGCAGAAGGCTGCCGGCGTCCGGCTTCAGGATGCCGTTCATGCACTTGAGCAGGGTGCTTTTGCCCGCGCCGTTGTTGCCCAGAATGGCGAGAAAATGCCCGTCCTCCGCCTGAAAGTCCACGTTCTGCAGAACGACGGGGCAGTTTTTGTAATGAAAACAGATGCCTTTCGCTTCGATCATGGCTGCCGCCCTCCCCGGAACAAAAGATAGAGAAACAGCGGCCCGCCCAAAAAGGAGGTGATGGCGCCGATGGGCAGAATGACCGGGGCGATGGCGGTGCGGGCGAACAAGTCGCCCAGCAGCAGCAGCGAAGCCCCCGCCAGCAGCGAGCCGGGGATGAGATAAACGTGGTTGTTGCCCACCACAAGGCGCACCGCGTGGGGGGCAACCAGCCCGATGAAGCTGATGAGGCCGATCTGCGAAACGATGACCGAGCTGGTCAGGCAGCACAGCAGCATGCTCACCAGAGTGAGGCCGCGCACATTGATGCCCAGGCTCACCGCCATCTCCGCGCCGCCCAGCAGGGCGTTGTAGTCCCACCGGTGGAACACGCAGTAGAGGATGAGTGCCAGCACCACCAGACTTGTCAGCCGCAGGTCGCTCATGTCGGTGCTGCCCAGGTCGCCGAAGGTCCAGAACACCAGGGTGGCCAGTTCCACTTCGCTGGCAAAATACTGGATGAGGGTGGTGGCGCCGGTGAGCATGGAACTGATGGCCACGCCCGCCAGCACGATGCCCTCGGGGCTGATCTGCCGAAAGCGGGAAAGCCCCAGGATGAGCGCCGCCACCGCCAGCGAGCCGGCGAAGGAGCACAGGGTGACGCCCATGCCGCTTTTGCCCGCAAGGCCCAGCACCACGATGGCGAAGGCCGCGCCGAAAGTGGCCCCCTGGGAAACGCCCAGGGTGGAGGCGGAGGCCAGCGGGTTGTTCAAAATGGCCTGCAGGATGCACCCGGCCAGACCCAGCCCCGCGCCGCCCAGAATGGCGGTGCAGATGCGGGGCAGGCGGTTGGCCTGTACCACCAGATTTATTTTTTCATCCTGCGCAAGGCCGAACACGCCCCGCACCAGTTCCGCCAGGGGCGTGTTGTAGGACCCGGCTCGCAGCGAGAGCAGTGCCGCGGCCACCAGCACAACGGCCAGCAGCGCCAGAAAGCACAGGCTTTTTACCTGGTTGCGGTGATATGCGGCGTCCCGAACGTCATTCGCCGAGGACAATGGGGCGGAATTCATAGCCGGCCTCCTTCAGGTCGTTGTAGGGGTTTTCACCCAGCAGGGTGGTGAAAATTTCGCCCGCCTTCTCCACCGGGTCCACGTCCGCGAACTGCTCGGGGTAGATGACGCTGCCCGCGTAGTAGGCGTCCGCCAGGGCGGTGTCCAGGTTGGAGGCGTAGGAGCGGAAGGAGATCTGAGAATAGACCTTGCCGTTCTTCACGGCGGAAAGGGCGTTGTAGAAATCGGGGTTCTTGGCGTAGTCTTCATTGATGAGGTCCATGCCGTTGAAGTCCAGGAAGATGACGTCCGGGTCCCAGGCCAGCACCTGCTCCGGGTCGATGTCAAAGGCGCCGGACTGGCCGGTGGTGT
The DNA here is from genome assembly GCA_004558145.1 of Oscillospiraceae bacterium. Taxonomy (GTDB): domain Bacteria; phylum Bacillota; class Clostridia; order Oscillospirales; family Ruminococcaceae; genus Allofournierella_A; species Allofournierella_A excrementavium. The sequence continues at coordinate 42,867 of SFDQ01000007.1, read as the reverse complement.
CCGCCAGATTGTTGGCGTTCAAAAGCTCGAAGGGGCCGTAGTGGGCCTCGGTGCCCTCAAATCCGTGCACCCCCTTGAAGGAGACGCCCGCCACATACACCGAGGGCCGCTCACTTTCGGGAACAGAAGCGGTGCGGGCGGCCAGGTCCTCCTTCACGCCGTCCAGATAGGCGGTCAGCTCCTCAGCCCGCTCTTCCAGCCCGAACAGTTCGCCCAGCACCCGCAGCGTCTCATAGGCCTTTTCATCCAGCGTGGTGTCGCTGCCGGGCACCACCACTACCGGGATGCCGGTGCGCGCCGCCAGTTCGTCCGCGTCCGCCGAGGCGTACTCGCTCATCACAATGACCTGCGGGTCCACGGTGATGATCTCCTCCGCGTTGGGCGAGCCGTTGGTGCCGATGACCGGCAGGTCCTTGAAACGTTCGCCGTTCACATAGCTGTAAAGACGGGTCAGATCGGGCTGGTTTTCATAGTCTTCCACGCCCACCACCCGGTCGGCCGCGCCCATGTAGCAGGTGTAGCGCAGTGCGCCCACGCCGACGCAGACGACGCTCTCCACCGTTTCGGGGACCTCCACCTGCCGCCAGGCGCCGTCGGTGATGAGCCGGGTGCCGCCCGCCTGAGACGGGGCGGAGGAGGTGGGCCGGGCGGAAGCCGGCGCGTCAGCGCAGGCCGCGAGAGAGAGGCTCAAAGCAAGAGCCAGCGCAAGGGCAGAACATTTTTTCAGCAGTTTCAAAGCAGTATCCCTTTCTTGCCGCAAACGGGCAGACAAAATAAAAAGGCGTATGCCTCCCCGCAGGGGAAGTCATACGCCTTCATCAGCATATGAAAATCGGACAAAATATGATCGCCTGGGAACAGAGCGCTTCTGCGCCGGGCCGCCGGCTTCCTGCCGGGGCCGAAAATCGTCTTTATAAGTTTACTATATTCAGGGCGGCGTGTCAATCCTTTCCATCGGCGCGGCCGGGCAGGCGGCGGTTGGCAATCTCAAAGTTCAGCCAGTTGCCGTGATGATAGTACCAGAAAAAGGTCAGCGAGCTCAGCGCCCAGGTGAGGGGATAGACCCAGTAGACCATCTGGATGCTGTGGGTCAGCGGCACGGTGACGGTGAGGAAGGTCACACGGATGACGCACCAGCAGACCATCATGGTGAACATGGGCACGATGGCCTTGCCCGCGCCACGCAGCACCGCCGCGATGGAGTGGGAATAGGCCAGCAGGCAGTAGAACAAAGCGGCGGTGCGGGCCTTGTCGGTGCCGAACTTCACCACCTCCGGGGTCGCGTCAAAGGCGGCGATGAGCTGGGGCGCGAACAGGAAAATGACCACGCCGATGGCCTCCGCCAGCAGCACGGTGGTGAGCACCCCGAAGCGCACGCCCTTGCGGGTGCGCTCGTATTCGCGGCCGCCCAGGTTCTGGCCCACAAAGGTGGTCAGAGCCATGGTGAAGCTGTTGATGGGCAGAAACCCGAAGCCCTCCACCTTGGTGTAAGCGCCATAGCCCGCCATGGCCATCTCGCCGAAGGAGTTCACGTTGGACTGCACCAGCACGTTGGCGAAGGCGATGATGGAGTTCTGAACGCCGGAGGGCAGGCCCAGACGGATGATCTCCCGCAGGAGGAAGGGGTCAAACCCTAGCTTGCGAAGTGAAAGGCGGTAGCACTCTTTGCTGCCCATCAGGTGCACGAGACACAAAAATGCGCTCACTGCCTGGGAAATGACGGTGGCAAAGGCCGCGCCGCCCACACCGGTGTGCACGAACTCGATGAACACCACGTCCAGCACCAGGTTGACCACCGAGGAGACCATCAGATAGTAGAGGGGATGGCGGCTGTCGCCAACCGCCTGCAGGATGCCCACAAAAATGTTGTACATCACAAAGAACAGCGACCCGGCAAAGTAGATGCGCAGGTAGGTGATGGACTGAGGCAGCACGCTCTCGGGCGTGTCCATCCAGATGAGGATCTGAGGGCTGAGCAGCACGCCCAGCGCGGTCATGGCAACGCCTGCCACAAGACCGAAGGCCACCGTGGTGTGCACTGCCCGCTGAACGCCCTCGTTGTCCTCGGCGCCGAACAATCGGGCGACCACCACGCCCGCGCCGCCGGCGATGCCGCTCAAAAACCCGATGAGCATAAAGATGAGGCTGCCGGAGCTGCTCACCGCCGCCAGGGCGCTGCTGCCGAGAAAATTGCCCACGATGAGCGAGTCCACCGTGTTGTAAAGCTGCTGGAACAGGTTGCCCAAAAACAGCGGCAGCGCAAAAAAGGTCAGCCGCTTCCAGATGGTGCCGCTGGTCATCGGCTCCACGGCTTTTGTCATTCCATCCACCTTCTGTTTTACAAAATCAACTCTTTCTATTATAGAAGGATGGAACAAACGGCGCAAGAGGGGGGCGGGGATACAAAAACTCCCCCGCGCGGGAGGCGGGGGAGAAGAAAATTCAGCCAACAGAGAGCTCAATGCCATCGGCCAGAGCACTCAGCTGCTGTGCGCTCAAAGCGCCGTCGGCAAAGGCAAACTCCACAAAATAGGGCAGCACCTGCCAGTCGTAGGCCAGCACACAGTCGCGGCTGCTCCAGGGGTCGGTGACCGCCGCGTCGGTGGTGCCCAGTTCCTGCCAGACATACCGGGCGGTGGCCACAGCGCCGGTGTCAGAGCTTTGCACCACGTGATAATCCTCAAAGCCCGCGTGGTTGGAGAGGGCCATGTTGGCAAATATCTGCATGGGCACACTGTCGGCATCAGTGTCCACCGTTGCAAGCGTGGGCTCGTCCGTAGCCCCAAGACCGCACAGATGGATAGCGCCCACCTGCTGGCCGTTTTGCAACACGGAGAGAACGGGGATGCCTGCCTCATCGATGGTCGCGTCGCCTTGCACAGTAAAGCCAGCGGGCAGGGCCATGGAAACCAGAGCCTTGCTTCCGTCGCTGAAGGTATAAAGCGCCTTCGTTGCGTCGCCTTCCTCGTATACTGTTGCCATCGGCTCGGAATAGCCAGCCGGTTCATCGAAAGTGAAGGGAGCGTTCAGTTCCAGGCTTCCCCGGGCGTAGATGCTTTGCGTGTTTTCGCCTTCGTCGGTCATGAAAAAGACGTTCAGAGAAACGCTGGTCAGCTTTTCCATATCGCCGGTGAATTTTCCAACCACATTGCCACCGCCGTATTTCATGTCATCGGGGGTCAGTTCAAAAGAATCTGTGGAAAAAGTGCCCACGCCTTCGGAATAGACGGCGTTCAGGGTAAGGTAAAGCCCGGTCTTGCCATCCTCAGAAACAGGGACGGGGCCCGGCATCTCGATGGAATAGTTGCCTCGGGACGTCATCGTAAAACTGGCCAGCGTATCGGCGATGAACTCGTCGGCAACCTCCGGGGTCAGCGCCGGGGCGCTCTGGGCATAGATAAGCGCGTCGATGAGCCGGAGAAGCGAAATGAACTGTTCTTCCTGGGTGCCGTCGGGGTAATCGGCATAGAGATACATTCCCAGGTCGGTGTAGGCCTCATCATAGGGGATGGAGTATCGCTCGCCCGGCGTCCAGTTTGCATCCTCCAAAAAGTGCAGGCTCTGGCTGAACCCGTCGTCATACTCCGCCCGCCCGGAGATCTGTATCGTCAGCTGCGCGCCCTCCGGCACCTCTTCGGGCAGGGTGAAGAAAAGCTGACCATCTTCCAGTTCCACAGTGTCGGCCAGCGCGTCGGCATACTCCTCCAGAGGGCTCAGCCCGGAGACGGCCTCTTCGGTGTCGCTCGCCTGCCACTGATTATAAAGGTAGGCGCAGAACTCCTCGTCCGTCACCTGCCACAGACGACCTTCAAATTCCGTGCGCACCTGGCTGCCGTCGTCCCTGTAGCCGTTGAAGGTGAGGGTGGTGCCGTCCCCCAGTTCCGCCACCAGGGCGTACAGCGGGGTAAAGCCCTCCTCATTGGTGCGAGAAAGCCCGCGCAGCCCTTCCAGGCGGTCGGTCAGCTCGTCCAGCTGGCTGGCATTCAGCTCCCGCTCGCTGGGCTCGGCATAGTCCCAAACGGTGGCGGAAACGATGGCGTTTTCGGAAAAATCATAGCGGGGAGTGAGCGGGTCGGTGAGGAAGACCACTGCCACCACGGCGCAGAGCACCAGCGCCCCCGCCACGGCCCAGAAGGCCGGCTTTTTATAGTGGAGCGCTGCCTTCACACGGGCTTTGACGCCCACCTCGCCGAAGGCCAGCGGGCATGCGCCCAGCGCACGGCGGCCGGTGCTGCATTCCAGCAGGGCCTGGGAGTAGTCTGCCCGCTGGCCGGGGCCCATGCCCCGCACCACCCGCTCGTCGCAGGCAAGCTCGATGTCCCGGCAGAACAGAATGTAGGCCGCCCACAAAAGAGGATTGAACCAATAGACCGCCAGCAGCACAAATCCCAGAGGCTTCCACCAGTGGTCCCGGCGGGCGATGTGCGCCTCTTCATGGGCGATGACCGGGTCGCGGGCCTCCGCAGGCAGGGCCGTGGGAAGATAGATGCGGGGGTGGACCAGACCGAACACAAAGGGGGTGGGCACCCGCTCGCTTTCAAAAATGTTGTCCCGCACCGGCACGGCCTCGGCCACCCGGCGGCGCAGCCGCAGCCAGCTGACAAGGGTGTATAGGCAGAGGGCCAGAACGCCCGCCGCCCATACCAGCGCCAGCAGAGGGATGAGCACTTGCAAGGGGTTCGCGCTAGCGGCGGGCGCGGGGGCAAAGGTCTCGGTCACGATGGGGTTTACCACCCGGTCCACCGCGGCCACACCGCTGTTCAGCGCCGGGGTGGGGGAGAGCATGATATTCTCCGGCACCGTTTCGCCGCTGGGCAGAAGGCTCAGCGCGCTTTCCAGCGTGAAGGGGCACACAAGACGGAACCCCACCAGCCCCCACAGCAGAACGCTGGCCCATCTGGGGCCCTTGCGCAGCAAAAGCCGCAAAACCAGCACCGCCAGCACCAGCCAGGAAGCGGCGATGCTGCGGTTCACAAGTTCAATGAACACATCCGCCATCCATTCAGCCATCGTGTACTGCCTCCTCCCTGAACCGGTCGATCATTGCCTGCACCTCGTCCACTTCCTTTGCCGAAAGCTTGCGGTGCTTTGTGAAGGCCGCCACAAAGGCGGGCAGCGAGCCCTCAAAGGTCTTTTCCACCAGTTCGTCGATTTCCGCGGCCTGCACCTGATCCTTGCTCACCAGCGAGGTCACGATGGTGTTTTCGTTTTTCAAAACGCCCCGCTCGCTCAGCCGCTTGATGACGGTGTAGGTGGTGGTGGGCTTCCAGCCAAGCTGCTCGCGGCACAACTGCACCAGCTCGCTGCTCTTGATGGGCTCGTGCTCCCACAAAATGAGACACAAGCGGTATTCACTTTCAAAAACTTTGGGCACTTCCATCGGCGCTGCCTCCTTCTCTAATGCGTTAGAGTTTGCCTTTAGTCTAACATGTTAGAGCGGCGCTGTCAAGCCCTTTGCCGGCCTGTTCACAGGGCATTTTTTAAAAAATGCCAACAGCGATTTTTGTTCAAAACTGCCTTTGAGATCCGGCCGAAAACGGGGTACAATAATAGTAACAACGTGTGGCACTCGTGCGTAATTCCGGTTGCATGAGGCGCCGCGCGTTATTTTCTTGAAAGGGATGAAGCTGCAATGAAACGCGTAAAAGCTGCATGCATCTGTCAAACGCTGCATTTTTTGCTCAAGGAGGACATTCCCCGCGAGGTGGCGGTGAAATTGGTGCGCCAGGAAGTGGAGCAATATAAAAAAGGGCTGGAGCGCAACCGCACCCAGTACCGCATCGTGGAGGAGAGCGAGCAACCCGACGGGTCCATCATTGTGAAGATCATCAAACAATACAATTTCAGCCCCGTGGGGGACTATCTGAAATGATGGCAGAAGACGCGCGGCCGGCGGCGCAATGCGCCAGAGGCAGCGCGCCTTTTTGCGTGTGCGTGCGCATAGGGACTATTTTTTTAAAAACATTATTGCATGCGCACGCAATTAGGTGTATCTTAATGAACGGAGGCGAGAAAATGAAACTATTGAAATGGCTGTCTGTGACGGACCGGTTTGCCAAATGCTGTCTGGACGCGCAGCTTGCGCCGCTGGGCATCAACAGCAGCCAACACATGTATCTTTTGAAGGTCTGTGATGAGCCGGGCATTTCGCAGGACTCGTTTTTGAACAGCGTCTATGTGCACCCCAGCAACATCGTGCGCACCATCGCGCAGCTGGAGCGCAACGGGTTTTTGACCCGTCAGCCCAGTGCGAAGGATAAGCGCACATGGCAGCTCTATCCCACGCAGAAAGCGCTGGACATTGCCGGGCAGGTGCGTGAAGCCTGCCGCGCAACGGAAGAACTGCTGAACGCGGAACTGTCCCCCGAGGAACAGGCCGAATTCAGCCGCATGCTGGCGGGCATGGGCAGGCACATGGCAAAGGAACTGAACGTTGAGCGGGTGGGAGATGAGTTCGATGAGTGAGAACCCGCTGGGGACCGAAAAAATTTCCAAACTGCTGCGCTCGTTTGCAGTGCCCAGCATCACGGCGACGCTGGTCAGCTCGCTTTACAACATCGTGGACCAGGTCTTTATCGGCCAGGGCGTGGGCTATCTGGGAAATGCCGCCACCAATGTGTCCTATCCGCTGTCCACCATCTGCCTTGCGATATCGCTGCTGCTGGGCATCGGCAGCGCCTCGCGCTTTTCCCTGTGCCTTGGCCGCAAAGAACCGGAGCGGGCGGCGGCGCTTGCGGGCAACGGGGTCGTGCTGATGGCGGCTGCCGGCCTTTTGTATCTGCTGGTGGGGGAGGCGTTTCTGCCTCAGCTTTTGCGGGTGTTCGGGGCAACGGCGGAGGTCATGCCCCTTGCACGGCAGTACGCCGGGGTCACCCTTGTGGGCATGCCTTTTCTCATCCTCACCAATGGTGTCAGCAATCTGATCCGGGCGGACGGCAGCCCTCGCTACTCCATGGCGTGCATGGTGGCCGGCGCCATTGCGAACACCATTCTGGACCCCATCTTCATTTTCGGGTTTCATTGGGGCGTTTTCGGCGCGGCGCTGGCCACGGTGCTGGGGCAGGTGCTGTCCTTTTTCCTGACCATCCGCTATCTGTGGCTTTTCCGTACGGTGCGGCTCACAAAAGCCTGCTTCCGCCTTGACCTGCGGGACGCGCTGCGCACGATGTACATGGGCACCAGCAGCTGCCTGAATCAGGTGGCCATCACCATCGTGCAGATCGTGCTGAACAACTCGCTGACTTACTATGGCGCGCTTTCGGTCTATGGCACCGACATCCCGCTGGCCGCCTGCGGCATCGTGATGAAGACCAACGCCATCCTGCTTTCCATCATCGTGGGCATTTCCCAGGGCGTGCAGCCCATCATTGGCTACAACTACGGCGCCGGGCGTTACGACCGCGTCAAACAGGCATATATGCTGGCCATCAAGTGGAATTTGGCGGTTTCCGGTGTGGGCTTCTGCCTGTTCCAGTTCTTTCCGCGTCAGATCATCGCCATCTTCGGCACCGGCGACCCGCTCTATTTTGACTTTGCGGTGCTGTTCATGCGCACCTTCCTTTTTATGGTGCTGGTGAACGGAGTGCAGCTTCTGTCCTCCAATTTCTTCACCGCCATCGGCAAAGCCATGAAGGGCCTGCTCCTGTCGCTGACCCGGCAGGTATTTTTCCTCATCCCGCTCATCCTGATCCTTCCGCTGTGGCTTGGGGTGTTCGGCGTGCTTCTCGCCGGCCCCATTGCGGACTTCATCGCCTTTGCGGTCTCGGTTTTGCTGGTGCGCCGGCAGTTCAAGCTGCTGGATGCGCAGGCTGCTTCCGCCCGGGCCTGAGAGAAACATGTGAAATGGCGCAAAAAGCCGCCGCAGGTCTTTCCTGTGGCGGCTTTTTGTCTGCAACGGCGGTCAGCGCTGCTCCGGGCGGGCCGGGAAAAATGCCGTCAACCGCCTCTTACTCATTTTGAGTTTTGTAATTCTCACCCCACACCCGCATGGCGTCCAAAACCGGATTCAGGCTTTTCCCCAGTTCAGTCAGGCTGTACTCGACCCGAGGGGGCACTTCGGCGTATACCTTGCGGCTGACCAGTCCCTTTTCCTCCATGTCCCGCAGCTGCGCGGTGAGGACTTTCTGAGAAACGCTGCCAATGGACTTCTTCAACTCACCGAACCGCTTGGTCCCCGGCATCAGGTCCCGCAGGATCAGGACTTTCCATTTGTCGCCAATGAGCATGAGCGTTGTCTCCACCGGGCAGGCGGGCAGTTCCTTGGATGAAATCATGGCATGCACTCTCCTGTCAATAGTATCGTTTTGGTAACTACGGCACAATATTGTGCTTACTTTACACAAGAAACTAATGGATTTATTATAATCTTGCAAGGCGAAAATTGCAAATCTCAAAACGACATTTAAACATCAGGAGGTATGTACCATGAACGAAGTCGTGAAGTTTTTGCAGGAAAATCCGGTGCAATATCTGGCCACAGTCGGGCGCGACGGAAAAGCCAAATGCCGTCCCTTCATGTTTGCCGGTGAGATGGATGGCAAGCTGTGGTTCTGCACCAACAACCAGAAGGATGTTTACAAGGATATGCAGGCCAACCCCAATGTGGAGGTGACTGTGTCCAGCCCGTCCTACGCGTGGATCCGCCTGCATGGAGAGGCTGTTTTTGAGAACAACATGGCCGCCAAGGAGATGTGCATGAACAATCCCATTGTCAAAGGCCAGTACGGCGAGCCCACCAACCCGATTTTCGAGGTGTTCTATCTGAAGAACGCCCACGGAGTGATCGCGGACTTTTCCGGCGAGCCGCCCAAGGAGTACGATTTGTAATACGGGAAAGCCCTGCGGGCCGCCGGCTTGCAGGGCTTCTTTCCTTTTGACGCGGAGGGAGACAAAACAGATGAAGGTCAGAGAACCCTTTTTTTCATCCTGAACCGAAACCACACGGCGTTTTCCGCCGGGGATGCTGAAGCGAGGTGGGATTCCGATGCTAGGTGAACGAGTGGGCTTTTCCGGCAGCGAAGCACAGAAGCAGGAAAATGGTTACTTCGTGACAGACAGCTGCATCGGATGCAAACTGTGCTTTTCCAAATGCCCGCAGAAATGTATCGACATAACGCAGAAGCCTGTCGTGATCAGTCAGGAGCGCTGCATCCGTTGCGGAAACTGCTTTGAGATCTGCCCTGCGAGAGCGATCGAACGGAGATGACGATATGACGCTGGAACAACATGCTGATTTTATGATCCGCTGGCTGCTGAACGAAAGAAAAGAGTATCATGGCATCCCTGTGCCATCCGGCCTTGCGGAAAAAAGGCGGCTTCTGCGCAGCCTGATGAATCTCCGTCCGCCTGCCCCTGCCGACGAGGATTTTTTGAGCGTTCAGGATGCCTATCTTGAAGCGCGGCTTGCCGAACGGGGCGTGACAAAGTTGAGCGAGCTGACCCCGGTGCGCCCCGGCCTCTACCTCTGGAAGGGGTACATCACCACGCTGGAGGCAGAAATCGCCGTGCAGACGGTGCAGGCGTGGCAGCGGCGCAACTCGAAAAAACCAAGGTGATCTTCAATGTATTCAAGCAGAGTGACTACGTCATCTACAAGCGTTTGCTGGGATAACATCGCGCGGCTCAGGCAGGAGCTCGACGCTGCGGATGCGGTCGTGATCGGGGCCGGGGCCGGGCTCTCCACATCGGCGGGGTTCACATATACCGGCGAGCGGTTTGAACGCTATTTCAGCGACTTTATTCAGAAGTACGGATTTCGCGACATGTATTTCGGAGGATTCTATCCTTTTGACACCCTGGAGGAATATTGGGCATATTGGAGCCGATACATCTTCATCAACCGCTATATGGACCCGCCAAAGCCGGTTTACAGCGATCTTTTGAAGCTGGTGCGTCAAAAAGACTATTTTGTGCTGACCACCAATGTGGACCACTGTTTCCAGAAAGCCGGGTTTGACAAGTGCCGCTTGTTTTACACGCAGGGCGACTATGGGCTGTGGCAGTGTTCTGAGCCCTGCCATCAAAAAACGTATGACAACGAAGCCGCCGTCAAAAGAATGTTTGCAACATAAAGAGGCGGAAAGATCCCTCATGAGCTGGTGCCGTGCTGCCCGGTGTGCGGCAGACCCATGTCCATGAATCTGCGGGCAGACGGTACTTTTGTGGAGGATGAAGGCTGGCATGCCGCCGCGCGGAGGTATAAGGATTTCATCCGTCTCCACGCGGAAAAGCGCGTTCTCTTTCTGGAGCTGGGCGTGGGCGGCAATACCCCGGTTATTATCAAATACCCTTTTTGGAGAATGACCAGGCAAAATGCCAGAGCAGTCTACGCCTGCATAAACCTGTCGGAGGCATACTGCCCGGAAGAGATACGAAAACAGGCGGTTTGCATCGAAGGAGATATTGGGGAGACCCTGGCCATGCTTTAAAAGTCTTTCCGGCTGTGGTATAATCGACCTGAAACATCTGTGCTGAAAGCCTTTTGAAGGGGAAAACGCAATGACCAAAATACTGTTTGTTTGCCACGGCAACATCTGCCGCAGCCCCATGGCCGAGTTTGTGATGAAGGACCTGGTGGCAAAAGCGGGCCTGGATGGACAGTTCACCATCGCCTCCGCCGCCACCAGTACGGAAGAGATAGGCAACCCGGTCTATCCTCCCGTTCGGCGGATGCTGGCACAGCACGGCATCTCCTGCGCGGGCAAGACCGCCCGACAGCTGCGGCGGGACGAATATGCCGATTGGGACCTGTTCATCGGCATGGACGCCGCCAACCTGCGCAATATGGAGCGCATTTTCGGCGACGACCCGGCCCACAAGGTCCATGCCCTGCTGGACTACACCGCCCGCCCCGGCGAGGTGGCCGACCCCTGGTACACCGGTGATTTCGAGAGCACCTGGCGGGATGTGCAGGAAGGCTGCACCGGCCTGCTGCGTAGTTTGTCCGAGTGAAAAAGAAGGAAAAAGGAGACCGCGGTTCACAAACCGCGGCCTCCTTTTGATTCAATACACAACTTCCAGCGTGGTGAGCGGACTCTCCAGCTGCCCGTTCGTAAAGGGGCCGATCAGCGCCGGGTCCACCGTGTCGTCCTGGCAGCGGGCGGTGAAATATCCGTATTCCACTCCGCCGTCCGCGCGGTACAGATCGCACTGGACCTGCAAAATGCCGTTGGCGCGCAGAAAATAGCGGCAGTCCATCCGCTCCACATCCTCAAAGCGCAGTTCGTGCTCGATGGCAGACATCAGTTCCGAAGCGCCTTGAAGAGCGTTGAATTCTTCCTGGGGGAGTTCAGTGGCGCCGTATTCTCCGTAGGCGCCGTTTTGATAAAACAGATAAGACTGTTTTTCTCCCAGGCCAATCAGACCTCCCACAGCAGGGTCATAAAAAGCGTCATGGGCAAGGGTGGTCAGCAGCAGGTCGCCTTCTTCAGTCATAGACGCTGCGCCCGGCTGCCAGGACACGAGGCAGCGCATTTTTCCCTCCTGCAGTGCCAGAACAGAAAAGAATCTCGTGTTGGTGCCCAGCCCGCGGTTCACAGCCACATGGGTCGCACCGTCCAGCACCAGCGGGTCGAGAAAGCAGCTCTCCATTGACTCCTTATCCTGCTCCGCCAGGGTGCAGGTCTGGCCGTCGCTGCTGCAATACCAAACTTCATAGAGGTGAACATCCGTGTTGAGACAAACCCCCAGCAGTTCCGCCTCGCCGTCCTGGTCCATGTCCAGATAGAGATGACGCATCATCTCCCGGCCGGCAGCCTCCTGCAACAGCTCCAGCAGACGCGCCTCGTCCGGGTCCTCCGGCGTGGGGCGCGGCGCTTCGGGCGACGGGGAAGGAGAGACCGCTTCAGAAGAGGACGGAGCGGGGAGAGAAGAAACAGGTGCAGCGGCGCAGCCTGCCAGCGCGAAGAGCATGCACGGGACAAGGACGACCTGCAAAAACTTTTTCATCTCAAAGAGCCTCCTTTCCCCATTAATAATCGAAGGCATGCTCGCCGACCGTGATTTGCCGCGTTAACGTCTCGTCCTTATGGGGTTTGCGAATTTCAATCAAATTCAAAACGGTATAACCACGTTTCCGCAGAAATTCAATCATACGGTGATTGTTGGGATGAATGTAGTTATAAACGGTATCGCCTCCGAAAGAAGCTGAAATTTCTTCTGCTTTGCTGTGCAGAGCTGTGGCGACACCCTGGCGGCGGAAATCCGTTTTGACGAAGAGAGATTCGACCCACACAACCCCGCCATCGATACGGCAAACCAGGTAACCGGCATATTCACCATCCACTAGTGCGGCAAACACCGGAAACCGGGCAGAGAGATAGTCTTCTATCTCCTCACGCCCGGCTTCCAGATTGGGTTTTGATACCACACTTTTATAGGAACGCAATTCTACCCGAAATTGTGCGACCATTTCAGCAAATTCATCATTTGCTTGTCTGACCTCAATGATTTCCATAAATTGCACTCCCGCATTCACTTCTTTCTTGATATGTCAGTCGGTGTGAAGTTTGGACAAAAGCACAACGCACTCCACATGCTTTGTGCGGGGGAACAGGTCCACAGGCTGCACCTTCACGGGGCGGTAGCCCCGGTCGGCGAGATAGCGGCAGTCCCGGGCGGCAGTGGCGGCGTTGCAGCTGACCATCACCACACGGCGGGGAGCCATGGCCAGCACCGCGTCCAGGGTCGCCGCGTCGCAGCCCTTGCGGGGCGGGTCCAGGCAGATGACCTGCGGGCTGAGACCCTCGGCAGCAAGCTGCGCCGCGGCCTGCCCGGCGTCGGCGCAGAGGAACCGGGCGTTTTCCACACCCATGGCGGCGGCGTTGGCCTTGGCGCTCTCCACCGCTTCGGGCACTATTTCCACGCCCACAAGAGCGCCGCAGTCGTCCGCCATGGAAAGCCCGATGGTGCCCATACCGCAATAGAGGTCCAGCAGGGTATCGGTAGGCCGCAGGTCGGCGAACTCCCGTGCCACGGCGTAAAGCCGCTCGGCGGCGGGGGTGTTGACCTGATAGAAGGACAGCGGCCCCAGCTTCACGGGCACGCCGCACATCGTGTCCTCAATGTGGCCAGCGCCGAAGAGGGGGATACACTCCTCGCCGGTGATAACGTTGGTCTTTTGGCGGTTCACATTCAGAACGATGGTCTTGATCTGCGGGAACTGAGCCGTCAGTTCGGCACAGAACTGCTCCGAATCGGGCAGGTTGCGGCCGTTGACGACAAGGCAGAGCAGCACCTGCCCGCTGTGCCAGCCTTGGCGCAGGAAGATATGCCGCACAAGGCCGCGGTGGGTCTCTTCATTATAAAGAGGGATGCGGTGCGCCTGCAGAAATGCGCAGACCGCGGCGGCGATGTCGTTAAGAGCCTTGGGCTGCAAGAGACAGTCCCGGCAGGGGACAAGCCGGTGGCTGCGCCCGGCATAGAAGCCGAAGGTCACGTTTCCGTCCTTGTCATACCCGACGGGGAACTGCACCTTGTTGCGGTAGCGGTCGGTCAGGGGGCCGGTGAGCAGCGGCAGCACCGGCAGAGCCTCAAAGCCGCCGAGACGGCGGAACGCATCGACCACAAAGCCCTCTTTGGCGCGGGCTTCGGTCTCATAGTCCAGATGACGGAAACAGCACCCGCCGCAGGGACGGTACACCGGGCAGTCCGGCTGGATGTGGCCGGGGCCGGGGATATGCAGCTCCTCCACGATGCCAAAAGCATAACGGCCCATGTCCTTCACGATTTTCACGGTGGCATCGTCGCCGGGGGCGGTGGCGGGCACGAACACCGCCTTGCCGTCCAGCCGGCCCACGCCGCTGCCGTCACTGGAAAGGCTCTCAATGGTGAGCCGCGCCAGGGTGTTTTTCAAGCCGGGCACAAAAAGCCCTCCTTTTTTTCTCATTCGCTCAGGCCGTAGGGCAGGATGAAGCGGCCCGCCTCGTCCGACGAGAGTTCGGTGCCGAGGCCGGGGAACTGGTGCTCCAGCGCGTTCAGCGCCATCCGGGCCGCCGTGCTACCCATGGCCACCGGGTCATAGTGCGCCACAGCCTGCACGCCGTCCGCCACGAGGCTGTCCGCCTCTTCCGGGGTGTCGGTGGCGGCATAGATGCGCACCGGCTGCTCGCCTTCCAGCCAGCCCAGGGCCAAAGCGGTCTCAAGGGCGGCCTGCGCGTCCTGGACGCTGGTGCAGAGAATGACCTCCGGCGCGCCCTGACCGGCAAGGGATTCGGCGTCAAAGGGGAGCGCCGCGCCCTCGCCATCGGCATAGTTCACCTGTGCGGTGTACACGCCGTAGTGCTCGCACTCGGCCAGCGCGTAGTTGGCGAGGTCAGTCTGTTCCTCGTCGGGGGCGCTCTGGTACAGGTAGTATTGCAGCAGCAGGTCGCCGTTCGCGTCGGCGATGGTGCCGTCGCGGTAGTCCATGGCGATGGCCTTGCCCAGCACCTCGCCGCCGTGGGAGGCAAGACTGCCCAGATACCACAGCTCGGCGCTGGAGTTCAGGGTGGCGTCACTGGGGCTCTCACCCACGAAAAACACCGTGGTGCCTGCCGTTTCGGCAGCCTCCAGCAGGGAAGAGTCCACCGAGGCGGCGTCCTGGGGAACGATGAGCACCCCTGCGCCGGCGGCCAGCAGGCGGTTTGCCGCATCAGCATAACTCTCGCCGGGCTCAGCGGTCAGAAGTTCCACGCCCTCGGCCTCCAGTGCGGCTTTCAACGTGTCCGCATCCAGATAGGTCTTGCCGCTGGGGGAGGTGAGCAGCCCCACGCTGGGCGGCGGGGCGAAAAAGTCGATGGTGTAAAGATAGAAAACGATGCAGGCGGCAGCGGCGCCCGCCAGCAGCAGCCCTTTAAAGATGTTGAAAAGAATATGTTTCATTGCGGTCACTCCCGGTCATGCGCTGTGGTCCGGCATCGCGCTGAGATAGCGGCTGGGCGGCATGCCCATGGACTTTTTGAACACTCTTGAAAAATAGAACTTGTCGGAAAAACCCACGCTTGTGGCGATCTCCGCGATGGAGAGCTGGGAGTTTTTCAGCAGATTGCAGGCCTCGCCGATGCGGTAGGAGGTGAGATAGTCGATGGGGCTCTGGCCCACGTTGCTCATGAACAGGCGGTAGAGATGGCTGCGGCTGACGCCCACCGTCCGGGCGATGTCGTCGATGGTGATCTCATGGGAATAGTTGAACTGGATGTACTTGATGGCGTTCAGCACATACTGACTGCCGGCGCTGGGGGCATGGATCTCCTTTTCGGCGGCCTGATGCATCAGCTCCGACAAAAAGAGATACAGGTTGCCCACCATGGCCGCCTCGTTCTCCGGCTTGGGGCCGCGGGCGTTGAAGATGCTCAGCAGCGCCTGCTGCAGAGGCTCGGGCCGGGTGGAGTGGAACACCAGCTTCTGTTCAGTGAAGGGGGTGTGCTGCACCAGCTTGGAGGCATAAGCGCCGTTGAATCCCACCCAGTAATATTCCCAAGGGTCGTCCTCACTGGCGCTGTAGCCCGCCAGCTGGCCCGGACGCAGCAGAAAAAGGTCGCCGGGGCCCAGATGATGTTCCTGCCCGCCGGCGCGATAGCAGCCGTGTCCGTCCACCACCAGGTGGATGAGGTAGTGGTCCCGCACCGCCGGCCCCCAGCTGTGCAGAGGGGCGCAATGCTCCAGACCGCAGTTGAAGATTGCCATCTCCACATGGTCGGAATAGTCCTGCTTGAAGGATTGTTTGTAGATTTCCGCCAAGATAAAGCCTCCTCGCCACGCCAAAACGTGACCTTGTTTGACAAACAAAATTATTTTATCAGATTATTCAACAAAAGTCCATCCATTGTTTGGCTTTTCCATGCTTTTTGTGCCTTCCGCCGCCTTTGAAAAGAGCGGAAGGTCCATTCACAAAAAATTCACAGGCAAGATATAGACGAATTCGTCCGAAAGAGCTATACTTTCAAATTGTAGACGAATCCGTCTGTTATTGCAAAGGAGATGCCTTTTTATGGAGGTCCTTATGGATGTGCTGCGGCTGCTGGCCGCTATCCTTATCGCGTTTGCGGCGGGCAAACTGGTCGCCCGGTTGAAGCTGCCCGCTATCCTGGGCTGGCTGATCGCGGGCATGATCATCGGCCCCCACGCCCTCGGCCTGCTGAGCGGGTCGGTGCTGGACTCCCGGTGGTTCGGCGTGCTGGAAAGCCTTTTTGAATGTGTGTTCGGCCTGATGATAGGCACGGAGCTCATCTGGAAACGGATGAAAAAGGCCGGGCCCCAGATTTTGGTTACCACCCTCACCGAATCGCTGGGGACTTTTCTGGTGGTGAGCCTTGTGTTCGGCGTCATCTTCTGGTTCACGGGCACGCCCCTTTACATGGCCTTTCTGTTCGGCGGCATCGCCCTTGCCACCGCGCCCGCGCCGTCGCTCTCGGTGGTGAGCTCGCTGAAGGCCGACGGCCCGGTGACCCGCACCCTCATCCCCATGGCCGCGCTGGACGATCTGGTGGGTGCACTGGTCTTTTTCCTGGTGGTGGCTTTTGTGGCGGCGCACCTTTCCACCGCGAACATCCCGGTGCTGGTGCTCATGCTGCTGGTGTTTCTGCCGGTGGTCATCGGCGCGATCACCGGTTTTGCCGCGGGCAAAATGCTGCGCCGCACCAAAACCGGCGAGGGCGCGCTGGCGGTCATGCTGGGCATGCTTTTGCTCTCCGCCGGCATTGGATTTGCCATCAACAGCGCGCTGCCGGCGCCGCTTTTGAATTTCATGCTCATCGGCATGGCCTACTCGGCGGCCTTTGCCAACATGATCACCGAAACACAGCTGGGCGCCATGATGAAGGTGATGAATCCGGCCATTGGATTTGCCATGATCGTGGTCATCCTGAATCTGGCCGCGCCGCTGGACTACCATCTGGTTTTCGGCGCGGGCATTTACACCGCGGTGTACATCATCGCCCGGGCGGTGGGCAAATACACCGGCGCGTTTCTTGGCGCGTCGGTCACCCATGCCCCGCCGACGGTGAAAAAGTATCTGGGGTTCACCCTGCTGCCGCACTCCGGGGTGTCGCTGGTGTTCACTGGCATCGTGGTGTCGGTGCTGGAAGGGCCGGCCCCTGAGTGCGCCTCGCTGATCCAGGGCACCATCGCCGCCGCGGCGGTCATCAACGAGATCATCGCGGTGTTCGTCGCCAAGAAAGGCTTTGAGTGGGCCGGGGAACTTCACAAGGCGGAAGGAGGAGTGCGGGCATGACCCAGAAGGAACGGCAGGAGCGCAGCAAAGAGGAGATATACCGGGCAGCCATGGCGGAGTTCGGGTCCCGCGGCTACGACGGTGCGAACATGGAGCACATCTGCGCCGACCACGGCATCTCCAAGGGCATGATGTACCATTATTACACTGGCAAGGACGAGCTGTTCCTGCTCTGCGCGGAACGCACCTTCCGGGAGCTGACGGACTACGTCGCCCAGGGCATGGACGCGCTGAATGAAACTGACATTCCACAGGCCATCAAGGGCTTTTTCCTGCTCCGCGAGGGCTTTTTTCAGGACCGGCCCAATGAAAAAGCGGTGTTCGAGAGCGCCATGCTCCGTCCGCCGCGTCATCTGGCCGCGCAGATTCAGGAACTGCGCGCGCCCATCCGCCGACTGAACCGTGAGTTCATCGAGCGGATGGTGGCCCGCATGCCCCTCCGGCAGGATCTGGAGCCGGAAAAGGTGAGCCGCTACCTCGCCGGCATCGAACCCTTCTTTCAGGACATCCTGAACAGTTTCCACGAGACGCAGGATCTGCACGCCATGCTGAACGCGTCGGGAGAACTGCTGAACATGGTCCTTTTCGGCGTTCTCCGCCAGGACGGTGGAGCTGAAGAGCGGCCGCCGCAAACATAACAAAAAGGCCCCGGTCACTGACCGGGGCCTTTTTTATTCGGACCGAAGTCCATGTTGAACTGGAGCTGGAAACGTGACTTGAACACGCGACCTGCTGATTACGAATCAGCTGCTCTACCGACTGAGCTATTCCAGCGGAACGGATATTATTGTAACGGAAAAAGCATCGTGCGTCAAGAGAAAACGGTCAATCCAGGCGAAAATCCTCCGGGGAGAAACTGGGCAGCCGGGGCTGGCGGCGGGGCACCCGCTGGATGGGGTCATAGAGGAATTTTTTGCAGTGGAAATAGGGGGAAACGACCCCGCGCTTCTGGCACAGGATCATGCGCGGGTCGGCGGCACGGCGGCCGTGCTCACAGTATTCGCAGGCCGGTTCCACATTCTGGCCGGGCACGGGATGCTTACGAAACACGGCGGCGCCTCCTTTTGTGATTTTCGTTCATTATACTCTTTTGGCTGCCGGATGTAAAGCCGAGGCCGTAGAGCGCCGCACAGCACAGCGCGAGCAGAACAAGGGCAGCGTCCGGCGCGGTGCGGCTCTGCACGATGAGGCGTTCTCCGGCGGCGGCCGCGGCGGCAGCCCCGGGCACAAGGCCCAGCAGAAGGCGCAGCGCCCCCAGAGAAAGGACTAAATGCACAGGCCGTGCCGCCGCCAGCGGCAAAAGGGAGATGTCCCGGCCCAGCAGAGCCCGCACCTGCAAAAAGACAGAGAGGCTCTGGATGCTCAGGGCGGCGCAGCATCCGTAAACTGCCGCCGCGCCTTCCAAATGGCTTGCCTGAATGCAGCCGCCGGTCACCTCCAGCAGCGCCGCAAGGGCCGCCCGCACCGGGCCCGACGCGGGCAGGAAGGAGCCCAGCGCATGGTTCAAAAAGCTGAAAAAGGTCACGAAGCCGCACACCGCCAGCATGCTTTGCACCGCACCCTGCACAGCGGACACAAGACTGATGCCCTGCGCTGCGGCTTCCGGGCAGGGGGCAGATTTCGCAAGAGGCTCCGGCTCCGAAGCGAGAGCGGCTCGGGCCAGAAGTCCCGCCGCTAGGTTCGCCAGCAGCAGCGCGGCGAAGATGCACCAGCCCAGCCGCGGACTGCCCAGCAAAAGGCAGCCCACCGTGTTCACCACGAAGGCAGGCCCGGAACCCACGCCGCAGACGAGAAGGAGCTGCGCCTGCCGCCGGGTGAGAGCGCCCCCGGCATACATCTGCCCGATGACCCTTGCCGCCACGGCAAAACCGCCCAGCCATGCCAGCAGCAGCGCGGTGGCGGCGCGGCTGTCCCGGATGCCGAGGCAAAACCGGGTGTAGGGCCACACCGCTGCACCCAGCACCTTTGCCAGCGGGCTGGCCGCAATGATGGAGGAGACCACGAAAAAGGGGAACAGCGCCGGGATGACCTGCTCGGTGCAGCTGGCAAGACCCGCCCGGATGCCCTCGATGCAGGCAAAGGGACGGGCAAACAAAAGCGTCAGCATTGCCAGCGCGCACACGCCGCCCGCGGCGGCGCGCAGGGGAAATTTCTTCATAAGCTCATCCTCCCGGCTAATATAAATAAGGGTAAGCGGCGCACAGCGCCGCGCAAAAAAGGTCACAGAAGCGGCAGGGGGCAGGAGATGAAACATAAACGCAAAACCAGACGGGAGAGCCCCGGGACCTATCTGAAGCGGCTGGTGCGTCAGCCGCCCGCCGCCTTTTACCGCCAGCCCGTTCTGCATATCCAGTGCGGCGGGCAGGTGGAAGTGGAGGGCTGCAAAGGCGTTTTGCTTTACGACGAGAACCAGATACGGCTGGATATGGGCGGCTGGCAGGTGAGCCTTTACGGCGACGAGCTTGCCCTGTGCGGCGTCGGCGGGCGGATGCTCACCCTGAAGGGGAAGATATTCCGCGCGGAATTTTCAAACGAGAGGTAAACGATGGGGCTGATTTGGGCAAACTGTTTCGCAGGCGTTGACTTCGCAGCTTCCGGCGGGCGAAGTGAAAAACTTATCACGCTGTGCGGCCGACAAGGCATCCCGCTTTACAACATCCGTCCCGCGGCGGACGGATTCACGGCGCGGCTGCCCGCCCGCCGGTATCGGGAGGTCTCCCGTCTGGCGCGGCGCTGCGGCACCCGTCTGCGGGTGCGGGAAAGGCGGGGCGTGCTTTTCCGTCTCCGGGCTTACCGGGGCCGTTGGGGGCTTCTTTTGGCGCCGCTGGTGTTCGCGGCGGCGGTGCACCTGCTGGGGCAGAGCGTCTGGTCCATCCGATACGACGGGCTGGACGCGGCGGCCCGCAGCCGGGTGGAGCAGGTGCTCTATTCTATGGATATTTGCGAGGGCGCGGTTTTAACCCAGGAAAAACTGCGCCTTGCGGAAAAACAGCTCATGGATGGGGACGAAGCCTTCGGCTGGGTGTCGCTGAACTTTGAGAAGGGGCGGCTGGTGGTGGAAGCCAGCCCCGCGCTGCAAAAGCCCGCCATCGAATCCAACGATCCGGTGGACCTGGTGGCGGCGGCGGACGGCATTCTGCTGGAGGTGAACGCCCAGGAGGGATTCGCCGTCAAATCGGTGGGGCAGACCGTCGCCGCCGGGGACGTGCTGGTGAGCGCTTACAAGCCGGACCCATACGAGCAGCCGGTGGAAAGCCACGCCAAAGGGCTGGTGGTGGCGGCGGTGAAAAAGACCTACCAGTGCGTGCAGCCTTCCACCTATGAGGTGCAGGCGCTCACCGGCAGGGTGGCCAGCAGCTGCCGCCTGCGCCTGTTCGGGCACACGCTGGAACTGGGGGCGCAGCTGCCGGAGGGCGAGGAGGTGCGCACGGTGCACCGACCGCTCACCGTGCTGGGTTTCGCCCTGCCCGCCACCATTGAGGAGCGGTATGTGCCCCAGCGGGAGGCGCGCCAGTTCCACCTCTCGCCGGACGGCGCCCGCCAGTACGCCCGCTTTGCCTGCCTTGCCCAGCTTTACGCGGAGTTCCCGGACGCGGAGATCATCGCCGAAAGCCGCCAGGAAAGCTGGGACGGCGGCACTTTGACCTACACCATGACGGTGGATTTCAAGGCGGACATTGCCCGGGAAAAGGGTGGATGAAAACGCCGTAAAATTTTGTGTAAAACAGACAGTTCCTATTGGAATATTTTGTGGTATAATAACGATGTATTTGTGGGCGCAGGTGCAATCGGCCGGCCCCGCGAGATTTCGGCAAGTGAGCAGGTGTGGAATGGCAGAAAAACTGATCGAGCTGAACAGTGTAGAAACAGCGCTGGAGATTTTTGGCAGCCGGGACGAGAACATCCGCCTTTTGGAGAACGAGTTTTCCATCACGGCGGTGTGCCGCGGTTCCCAGATCAAATTCACCGGCGAGCCGGAGCAGGTGGCGGCAGCCGCCCGCGCGGTGGACGCCATGCTCACATTGCTGGAAAACCACACCCCGCTGGAAGAGCAGACGGTGCGCTACTGCATCAGTCTGGCCGGCGCAGGGGAGGAGCGCCGCGTGCGGGAGCTCACCCAGGACTTTGTGGCCGTGACCGCCAAGGGGAGGCCCGTGCGCCCCAAGACGCTGGGCCAGCGGGAGTATCTGCAGGCCATCAAGCAGAACGCCATCACCTTCGGCGTGGGCCCTGCCGGCACCGGCAAGACCTATCTTGCGGTGGCCATGGCGGTGAAGGCCTTCAAGAGCAAGGAGGTCAGCCGCATCATCCTCACCCGGCCCGCCGTGGAGGCGGGGGAGAAGCTGGGCTTTCTGCCCGGCGATCTGCAGAACAAGGTGGACCCCTATCTCCGCCCGCTCTATGACGGCCTGTTCGACATGCTGGGGGCCGAGAGCTTCCAGAAGCTGCTGGAAAAGCAGACCATCGAGGTGGCCCCTCTGGCCTACATGCGCGGCCGCACGCTGGACGACGCCTTCATCATTCTGGACGAGGCCCAGAACACCAGCCGGGAGCAGATGAAGATGTTCCTCACCCGCATGGGCACCGGCAGCAAGGTGGTGGTCACCGGCGACGTGACCCAGATCGACCTGCCGGACCGCAGCCGCAGCGGCCTTCTGGACGCCTTGAACGTGCTGAAGAATGTGGAGGGCATCGCCCGGGTCTACTTCACCGAAAAGGACGTGGTGCGCCACCGTCTGGTGCAGGAGATCGTCAAGGCCTACGACCGGGCGGCGCGGCAGCGGCGCAATCCCTGAACTGACGCCCTGAGCCGGGGCGTTTTGCGCGGGCGGGACCCCGCGAACGGAACCATTAAAAACATGAAGAGGTGAAACGGTGTGTCAAACAAAGTGTTGATCACAAACCAGCAGAAGAAGGTGAAGATCCCCTCGGGCCTGCGCATCCTGATCCGCCGCAGCTGCAACGCTGTGCTGGAGTTTGAGGGGTTCGAGCAGCCCGCGGAGATCAGCGTGACCTTCGTGGACAACGCCGAGATCCAGACCCTGAACGCCCAGTACCGTGGCAAAGATATGCCCACCGACGTGCTCAGCTTTCCTCTGGGCGAGGACGGCAAGTACGACGTGGACCAGGACACCGGCGCCTGCCTTCTGGGCGACATCGTGATCTCCATGGAGAAGGCGATGGAGCAGGCGGAACTCTACGGCCACCCGCTGCAGCGGGAAGTGGCCTTCCTCACTGTGCACTCCATGCTGCACCTGCTGGGCTATGACCACGAGCAGGGCGGCCTTGCCGCGGTGAAGATGCGGGAAAAGGAAGAGGCCGTGCTCATCCAGCTGGGCCTGCCCCGCACTGTGTCCTACACGGCGGACCAGATCTGATATGCGGCGATTTTTTGCCGGGTTCGGCTATGCGGCGCAAGGCTTCTGGGCCGCGGTGAAAGAGGAGCGCAACCTGCGCTTTCACCTGTGCGCCGGGGCATATGTGCTGCTGGCCAGCCTGTTCTATTCCTTCAGCGCGGTGGAGTACGCCCTGCTGTTTCTCTGCATCGGCGGCGTGATCGCGCTGGAGCTGGTCAACTCTGCCATCGAGCGGTCGGTGGAATCCCCCGACCCCGCCCACTGGCGGGCGGCGGGCGGCGCCAAAGACATGGCCGCGGGCGCGGTGCTGACCTTCAGCATCGCCTCGGCGGCTGTGGGCGTGATGCTGTTCTGGCAGCCGGAGGTGCTGTGCGCCATCCCCGGCTGGTTCTTCGCGCACCCCTGGGCCTTGGCCCTGCTGGCGGCGTCGCTGGCCGGGGCCTGGTTCTTTGTGTTCTGGCCCGAAAGAAAGAAAGGATGATCCTTTGCAGACCTCATCGGTTTTTGTGGCCCTTGTGGGCAAGCCCAACGTGGGCAAATCCAGCCTGACCAACCGGCTGGTGGGGGAGAAGGTGGCCATCGTCACCTCCAAACCCCAGACCACCCGCACCCGCATCACCGGCATCGTCACCCGCGGGCCGGTGCAGTATGTCCTGCTGGACACCCCCGGTGTGCACATCCCCCGCACAAAGCTTGGCGAGCGGATGAGCAAGACCGTGACCGACAGCGTGGCGGATGTGGACGTGAGCCTGATGCTCTTTGAGCCCTACGGCGAGTTCACCGAGGCCGAGCAGGCCATGATCGACGCGCTGCGGGGCACCCCCGCCGTGGCGGTCATCAACAAGACCGACACCCTCAAAGACGAGGCGGACTTGGCGGCGCGCACCGCAAAGCTGGAGGCTTTGGGCGTGTTCGACAAGGTCGTGGCCATCAGCGTCCGGGAGGACAAGGGCTGCGAGGAGCTGTTCGGCATCCTGGCCGCCTACGGGGTGGAAGGCCCCCACTATTTCGACGACGACGCCTACACCGATATGCCGGAAAAGGCGCTGGTGAGCGAAATTCTGCGGGAGAAGATGCTGCTTTTCCTGCGGGACGAGGTGCCCCACGGCATCGCCGTCACGGTGGAGCGCTTCAAGGAGCGGGAAGACAAGAACATCATCGACATCGACGCCAACATCTACTGCGAGCGCAAGAGCCACAAGGGCATGGTCATCGGCAAAGGCGGCCAGATGCTGAAAAAGATCGCCAGCGCCGCCCGGGTGGACTGTGAGGAATTCTTGGGCGCGAAGGTGAACCTTCAGTGCTGGGTCAAGGTGAAGGACGACTGGCGTGACAGCGACTTCCTTTTGAACGACTTTGGCTTTGTTCAAAACAAATGATGTTGTCGGTTAAACACGACACATCGCAAAAATTTTTCTACATCGCTGGACAACTTTTCCGGGCATACCGGCGTACAATGGTGGAACAGTACCACCAGGGGGCGACCAGCGATGGACAGCAGCGGTTCTTATTGGAAAGATTGGAAAGAGTTTGAAACGACCGGCGGCGTGCGGGAGTACCTGAACTACAAAAAGGCTCTGCGCACCGGGCAGCCCGGGCTGCCGCCGCCCGCGGGAGACGAACATGCAACTGGTGACGCCGGGCCTGGTGCTGCGGGAAGTGAAGGTGGGGGAATCTGACCGTATCCTCACCATCCTCACCCCGGAGCACGGCCTTATCTCCGCATCTGCCAAGGGAAGCCTGCGCCTGAAAAGCAAACTTTTCAGTGCCTGCGGGCTTTTTTGCTATTCGGAATTCACCCTGTTTGCGGGCAAGTCCATGTATATGGTGGATGACGCCCAGGTCAAACAGGTGTTTTTCGGCCTGCCCAAAAGCATCGAGGGCATGGCGCTGGCCATGTATCTGGCGGAGATCGCCCAGACCCTGCTGCCCAGCGGCGGCGAGGCGGCGGCCCAGCTGCGCCTTCTGCTCAACAGCCTCTACCTCATCAGCGAGCAGAAAAAGCCTCTGGCCCAGATAAAGGCGGTCTATGAGCTGCGCTCGGTGTGCGAGGCGGGATACATGCCCGCGCTGCTCTGCTGCAAAAGCTGCCAGAAATATGACGGCGGCGATTTTTACTTCGACATCGGCGCAGGCGAGCTGCTCTGCGGCGACTGCGCCGAGGCCCAGGGTCTTGCACCCAATCTGGACGAGGGCGCGCTCATCGCCCTGCGCCACATCGCCCTGGTGGAGGACAAGAAGGTGTTCGCCTTCTCTCTTTCGCCCAAAAGCCTGGAAAAACTGGGCCGCGTCACCGAGCGCTACGCCGCCGCCCGGCTGGACAAGCCCCTGAAAACGCTGGATTTCCTTCACTCTGTGATGGAGTGAACTGAACTACATAGCGGGCGCGATGCGCCCTTTTGAGGAGAATCATGGATACAAGCTATCGCAAAACACTGGAACTGGACAAGATCCTGGAACGGGCGGCGGCGCTGGCCGTCTGCCCCGAAGCCCGCACCCTGCTTTTGGAGCAGCCCGCGGGCGAAACGCCCGACGAGGTGCGCTATGCCCTGAGTCAGACCGACGCCATCGCCAGCCTGCTGCTGAAAAACGGCAGCCCCCGGTTCGGCGGCGTGTCCGGCGTGGACAAGGTGGTGAGCCGCGCCGTCAAGGGCGGCGTGCTCTCCATGGCCGAGCTGCTGGAGGTGGCGGGCGCGCTGCGCAACTTCCAGAATCTGGTGTCCTGGTACGGCCTCACCGAGCACGACATGCTGCCGGTGGACGATCTGTTCTACGCCCTCAGCCCCCAGCCCGGGCTGGAAAAGCAGATAAGCTCCGCCATCCTCTCGCCGGAGGAAATGGCGGACACCGCCAGCAACACCTTGTTCGAGGTGCGCCGCAAGATACAGGCCACCGAAAACTCCATCCGGGACAAGCTGGACGCCATCATCAAAAACAGTACCACCAACAAGTTTTTGCAGGATGCGGTGGTCTCCATCCGAAACGGCCGCTTCGTGGTGCCGGTGCGGGCGGAGTACCGGGGCGAAGTGGGCGGCGTCATCCACGACGTGTCCAGCAGCGGCGCCACCGTGTTCGTGGAGCCCACCGCCGTGGTGGAGGCCAACGCCAAGATCATGCAGCTGCGCAGCCAGGAGAAGGCGGAGATCGAGCGCATCCTCATCGCCTTCACCGAGCAGGTGGCCTCCATCGAGCCGATGTTCAATTTCAGCTACAAGGCCATGCTGGACATCGACGTGCTGCTGGCCAAGGCCCATCTGGCCCTGGAGCAGAAGGCCTGGATGCCCCAGGTGGCGGACGACGTGCATTTTGACCTGAAAAAGGCCCGCCACCCCCTCATCGACCCCGACAAGGTGGTGCCCATCGACGTGGCCCTGGGCGAAAATTACGACACCCTGGTCATCACCGGCCCCAACACCGGCGGCAAGACCGTCACCCTCAAGACTGCCGGCCTGCTCTGCGCCATGGCTCAGCACGGCCTGCTCATCCCCGCCCACGAGCACAGCACCGTCTGCGTGTTCACCGACTATCTGGTGGACATCGGCGACGAGCAGAGCATCGAACAGAGCCTGTCCACCTTCTCCGGCCATATGAAAAAGATCACCGGCATCCTGGACAACGCCTTCAAGGGCAGTCTGGTGCTGCTGGACGAGCTGGGCGCGGGCACCGACCCCGCCGAGGGCGCGGCGCTGGCGGTGAGCATCATCGAGCAGCTGCGCATCCAGGGTGCGCTGGTCATGGCCACCACCCATTATTCGGAGCTGAAAGTGTTCGCGCTGGAGACGGCGGGCGTGGTGAACGCCAGCTGTGAGTTCGATGTGGAGAGTCTGCGCCCCACCTACAAACTCAGCGTGGGCGTGCCGGGCAAGTCCAACGCCTTCCTCATCAGCGAAAAGCTGGGTCTGCCCGCCCGGGTCATCCAGCGGGCTCAGACCCACCTTGCCAGCGACGACAAGCGGCTGGACGACGTGCTGGCTCAGCTGGACGATTTGAAGCTGCAGCTGAAAGAGAGCCAGGACGAGGCGGAAAAGGCCAAGGCCGAGGCGGAGAAGATGCTGGAAAAAGCCCGGGAGAAGTGCGACGCGCTGGTGCGTCAGGGCGAGACCGAGTTGGAAGCCGCCCGCCTCAAAGCGCGGCAGATGACCCAGCAGGTGCAGGCGGAGGCCTACGCCCTCACCGACGAACTGCACAAGCTGCAAAAGGACGACAAGCAGTCCGCCGCCCAGCGGGCCGCCCGCGCCCGGGAAATTGCCCGCAAGGACGCCGAGCGCCTGTTCGCCAAGAGCGACGTGGCCCACAACCCCGTGCGCCAGTTCGTGCCGCTGAAAGAGGTGCGGGTGGGGCAGGAGGTGGTCATCGCCGAGTATGACCAGCTGGCCACCGTCACCTCTCTGCCGGACCGCAACGGCATGGTGGAGGTGCGCGCCGGCATCATCCGGACCAAGGTGCCCCTCTCCGGCCTCAAAGCGCCGGACAAGCTGCAAAAGCCCCAGAAGAAGGGCGGCCGCACCGCTCCCGCGCCCCGCAGCACCACCGTGCAGCGGGTGGAGCGCAGCGCCAGCATGGAGATAAACCTGCTGGGCATGACCGTGGAGGAGGCGCTGATGGAGACCGACCAGTTCATCGACCATGCCGTGATGAACGGCCAGACCATGGTCTACCTCATCCACGGCAAGGGCACCGGCGCGCTGCGCAACGCCATCCACCAGCACCTGCGGGGCCACAAGAACGTCAAAAGCTTCCGCCTTGGCCGCTACGGCGAGGGCGAGGCCGGCGTGACTGTGGTGGAACTGAAGTGAGAACCAAACAAAAAACAGGCTCCTCTCCGGTGAGAGGAGCCTGTTTTGCGTGTTCGGAAAAGCCGGGGCCCGGCAGGCGGGCCGCCGGTCTGTCAGTCTTCCAGCAGCTTGCGGTTGGGCACGATAAATTCGTCGATCTCGACGTAGGGCAGGTCGGGCTGCTGGGCAAAAACAGCCGCCGCTTTCTCCATGATGTCCGGATGGTCGGACTCCAGGGCAAAATAGGTGTCGAATTCTTCGTCGGTCATCGGGACCATGCCGTTCTCTTCGGTCATATTCATCATCTTACATCAGGAAACATGTTGGATTTGAGCAAAATCTGCACGTGGTGGTCGTTTCCTTGCCTCCTTGTATATATTATACGCAGCAGAATCGGAATGTCCACGAACGATGTCTGTAAAATTTCAGCGCTTGCTCACAGTTTGCCCTTGATGCGCCCCAGGGCGTTCTTTTCCAGGCGGCTCACCTGGGCCTGGCTGATGCCGATCTCCTTTGCCACCTCCACCTGCGTTTTGCCCGAGAGGTAGCGCAGCGCCATGATTTTTTTCTCCCGCTCGCTCAAGGCCTGCACCGTGTCTCTGAACATGATGCCGCTGATCCAGCTGTCCTCGCCGCCGCCGTCGCCCAGCTGGTCCATTACATAGATGGTGTCGCCCTCGTCGCTGTACACCGGCTCATAGAGGCTCACCGGGTCCACCACGCTTTCCAGCGCAAGGGTCACGGTGGCTGTGGGCAGCTGCACCTTGCGGGCGATCTCGTCCATGTGCGGCTCCCGGTTCAGCTCCTTTTGAAGCTGTTCCTTGGCCTGCATGGCCTTGTAGGCGATGTCCCGCACCGAGCGGGAGACCCGCACGGCGTTGTTGTCCCGCAGAAAGCGGCGTATCTCGCCCACGATCATGGGCACCCCGTAGGTGGAAAACCGCACGTTCAGGTCCGGGTCAAAGTGGTCGATGGCCTTGATGAGCCCGATGCACCCCACCTGAAACAGGTCATCCATGCTTTCGCCCCGGCCTACGAATTTCTGCACCACGCTCAGCACCAGCCGCAGGTTGCCCTGTATCATCCGCTGGCGGGCCTCCTTGTCGCCCGCGCGGGCGGCCCGCAGCAGAGCGGTCTTTTCCTTCTCGGTGAGCACCGGAAGTTTTGCGGTGTTCACGCCGCATATCTCGACCTTGCCGTAATACAAAGATGGTCACGCTCCCCCCATGGCATGACAAAAGTATGGCCGCCCGCCGCGCCGGGCAAACAGCGCGGCCGCTGGTAAAAGCTGGCCGCACATCTGCCGCCCGCGCGCATACAGTGAGGGGGAGGGGGAGTGATCTTGTATGGAGATTCGTATCCTGGCGGCGCTGGCCGTGGGGGGCGTGCTGCTGGCGGCGGTGCTCATCACGGTGATCGCGGCGCTGCTCTATTCCCGGTTTGGCACAGGGCAGTGGGAGTACGCCCGGCCGGATTTCGGCCGCCGCGCGGGCTTCCGGGCCCGGAGCCTGCCGGAAAATGACATCGTTCGGCTGGACCGCATATCTCTTTTGAGCGGGGCGGTGGCTCAGCTGGAATACACGGTGGAGCCGGAGTGGAAGCTCATCCTGCGGGTGGGCCGCGCGGGCGCCGACCTGCGTGAGGGCGATTTTGAGCAGAACTTCCGGGAGCAGGTGACCCTGTATCACCGGGACATCCGGGTGAACATCAGTCAGAACGAGGGCGGCGCGGCGATGCTGCGCTGGAGCAAAAACGGCTTTGACTATCTGCTTGCCCTGCCGGACAGCGAGATGGGCCTGCGGGGCGGCCTGATGCCGCTGTTCGTACAACAGACCGAAATGGTGGAAAGCAAGACAGCCTGACGAAAGCAAAACAGAGCCCCCGCCGCCTGCAGGCGGCGGGGGCTCTGTTTTGCTGCAAACTCAGCACATCTTTTCCAAATCCCGGCGCAGCCGGGCGATGATGCGCTTTTCCAGCCGGGAGATGTAGCTTTGGGAAATGCCGATCTCGTCGGCCACCTCCTTTTGGGTGTGCTCCACGCCGTCCAGCAGACCGAAGCGCATCTGCATGATCTGCTTTTCCCGGGGGGCCAGCCGGTCCACCGCCGCCAGCAGCATGTCCTTCTCAGCGTCCTGCTCCAGCTGGGCGCTGATCTGGTTCTGGTCGGTGCCCAGCACGTCGGACAAAAGCAGCTCGTTGCCCTCGCCGTCGGTGTTCAGCGGCTCGTCGATGCTGGTCTCCTGGCGGCGGTTGCTGCTCTTGCGAAGAAACATCAGAATCTCGTTTTCGATGCAGCGGCTGGCGTAGGTGGCCAGCTTGATGTTCTTGGCGGGCACAAAGGTGTTCACCGCCTTGATAAGCCCGATGGTGCCGATGGAGATGATGTCCTCCACGGCGATGCCGCTGCTCTCGAACTTGCGCGCGATGTACACCACCAGCCGCAGGTTGTGGGTGATGAGGATGTCGCGGCAGCTTTGCCGGCCCTCTTCCAGCCCCTGAAACACCAGCTTTTCCTCTTCGGGGGTCAGGGGCGGCGGCAGGGCTTCCGGCCCGCCGATGTAGTAAACGCCGCTGGGCAGCCGAAGTCGCGCCAGCAGGCGGCGCAGCCCGGCCAGAAGGCGGCGGAACAGATTCAGGTGCATGCTTTGGACCTCCTTTCGGTCTCGTCCATCAGAAATTCCCGCCCGAACAGGGCCTGGAACTGCCCGTCCCGCAGGGGCTCGGCGGTGAACACCGCCGTCACGTTTCGGGCGGTGAGGGTGCGTCCCTGGCCCGTGAGCCGTGCGCCGGCAGCGGTCAGACCCGGCAGCACGGTGCTGCCGGCGGCCCCGGAACAGGGCACCAGCCGCAGGCCCAGCCCCTCGGGCGGAAGAGGGTTCTGCCCTGAAAAGTATTCCCGCAGAAAGGCGTTCACTTCCTCCGAAAGCTGACGCTCCGCCCCCGGCCAGCTGACCAGAAGAGTCTGGCGTCCGCCCACCGGGTCCCTCAGAAAAAATCCGGTGTCGTAATAAGCCTGGACCCGTATCTCACTGCCGGCCAGACGCAGTTCCAGCTGCCAGGGCTCCTGGTCGGCGGGAGGCCCGAAAACCAGCAGCACCAGCCGCACTGCCAGATACACCGCCAGCACCGAGAGCACCAGCACCATCGGCGAAAGGTCCGCATACACCGTCAGGTTGTGCACCCGCACGCCGTTCATGCCGCCCCGCTGCAACCCCAGCAGGGCAAGGCCCGCCAGACCCAGATTGAGGGCGAAGAACCATGACCCCGCCCGCAGAAAAGGGCGAAGACCATGCCAGCCGAAGGCGGCCAGCGTCACCAGCGCGGCGCTGGCCAGCTTGTAGGCGAAACCCAGCGGCGCGGGCAAGGCGGGCGCTAAAAGGATCAGCGTGCTGGCCGCGGCAAGCGCCGCTCCGGCCAGGGCGCGGGGCGCAGAGCAGGCCGCGCCGGCAAGCCAGCCGGCCGCCCGCAAAAGAAAATACCCTGCGATGAAATTCGTCACCAGCAGGATATCCAGATAGACAACGATCTTCACAGCCCCACCTCCCGGCTAACAGTGTACCGCGCGGCGGCGGAGAAGACTGTCAAAAGCTGGGTGAGGGCCCGGTCCGCCCGGGCATAAAAAATCCCCCGTGCCGCCGGCACGGGGGAGAGAGTTGTGTTTTACCAGAGCAGGTGCTCCTTGATGGGGATGCCGCAGGCATTCAGCGCCCGCAGGAAGGACGCGCCGCCCTTGTAGTGGATGCCGGTGATGCCCAGGTCGTAGGCGGCGGTGGTGTTCAGCTTGTTGTCATCCACAAAGATGGTCTCGCCGCATACCAGACCGTAGCGCTCGATGAGAAGCTGGAAAATGCGGGGGTCGGGCTTGTTGGTGCCCGCCTCGCAGGAGGCCACGCCGCCCTCGAACAGGGGCCAGAAGTCCCGCTGCTGCATCTCCTCGTAAACGTCCCAGGGGATGTTGGAGAGGTAATACAGCGAGAAGCCCATCTTTTTCAGCCGCTTCATCACGTCCACCGTGCGGCGGCGGGTCTTGAGCATGCGGTACCAGTCGTCCAGCACGCTCTGCACCTCAAAGGTGCAGCCGGCCTCGGCGGCTTTCTGAAGCATGGCGGCGTTGCCGGCCTCGCGGTCCAGTTCGCCGGCGTCCAGCTGACGCCACTCCACACTGCCGAAGGTGATGTCGTACACCTTTGTCTCGATGGCTTCGTCGTAAAAACGGTCCAGCAGAAAATCGTGAGGGGCAAAATCCACCACGACGCCGCCCAGATCGAACACGATGTTTTTGTACATGGGTCATATCCTCCCGAGGAAAGGGTTGTTCTTTGACAAGTTTCATCCATTATACACTATTTTGTGCTAAAATACAAAATCGGACACATATCTTTTCAACAGGCAAACATGGGGCTCGTTGCAATACAGCGGGGGTCAGCATCGTTTAGTATAGCGAAGGCACTCCGCCGCACGGCCCGGAAAGGGGAGGACCATGACCCTGAGCGAGCTTTGCAAAAAGGATGTGATCCAGGTGCCGCTGGGGGCGAACCTCGGCCGGGCGGACGATCTTCGCTTTGACCCGCAGACCGCCGCCCTTGAGGGGCTCGTCCTGCTGGGCAGGCCGCGGCTGTTCGGACTGCTGGGCCGGCAGGAGGACGTGTTCATTCCCTGGCGGGAGATAGACGCCATCGGCGCGGACGTGATCCTTGTCCGCACCCAGCTGCCCACCGGCACGCCTAAAGCCCGCGGCGGGTTCTGGGCGCGGCTGCTGGAATGACGGCAAAACTTTTTCAGGAGGTTTCATTTCCCTTGCAAACGACGTTGAAACAGAGAGCGCCCTGGCGGGCGAAACTTTCCATCTTCTGGTGGCCTCTGGCTCCCATCGTGGCCACCGTCACCCTGCTGTGCACCGAATGGATCCACCGGGGGAGCCTGAGCGCCTCCTTCTGGACCGACAACTTTCTGCCTCATTTTGGCAGTTTTGCCTGCAGCTGGCTGCTCATCCTGTGCACCTATCTGTTTTTGGCGAACCTGACGCGGCTGCCCGCGCTGGCGGTGCTGGTGTGCGGCGCGGGCGGGTGCATCCCCGCCACAGTGACCTATTTCAAACTCAAGCTGCGGGGCGAGCCCTTCTTTCCCTGGGACCTCTCCCAGGGCGCGGAGGCCGCCGACGTGGTGGGCAAGGCGGGCCTGGAACTGCAGACCTCCATGTGGGTCAGTGCCCTCATCATTCTGGCGCTGGCAGTTTTCGCCTGCCTTGTGCCCCGTCCCCGGGGAGGGGCTGTGTGGCAGTTCATTCTCTCCTGGGCGGCGCCCGGGGCGGGCGGCCTTGCGCTGCTTTTCCTTGTGTTCCTCAGCCCCACCGGCTCCCGGATGGTGGGCATCGTGCCGGACATGTGGATGCAGAACCGCTACTACCGCAATTACGGCGTTATCGCGGGCTTTTTGACCAACATCCAGAACCTTGAGGTGGACGAGCCCGAGAACTACTCCGAAGAGACCGTGAAACAGCTGGTGGAGCAGGCCTACAGCCAGGACCTCGCCCCCGAGTTTGAGGGCAGCTACGCCCAGGCGGGGGACGGGCAGGTCACCCAGCCCAACATCATCTTCATCATGGACGAATCCTTCTGGGACGTGCAGGAACTGGAAGACTACGGCGTGGTCTTCGACCAGCCGGTCACGCCGAACCTCCACCGCCTGATGGAGACCTCCGCCTACGGCAAGGCTTACAGCCCCAGCTTCGGCGGCGGCACCTGCGACGTGGAGTTCGAGGCCCTCACCGGCTTTTCGGTGGAGTTTCTGCCCAGCGGATCCAAGCCTTTCCAGCAGCATGTGACCCGGCCCATGTTCTCCATCGCGTCGTACTTAAAGGACCAGGGCTACGCCACCCAGGCCATCCATTGCTATTATGCCAAGTTCTGGAGCCGCAACACCGCTTATCCCAACCTGGGCATCGATGAGTTCATCTCGCTGGAGGACTTCGTGGACCCCGAGCGCAAGCGGGACACCGAGTGGTCAGGCGGCCTTGTGACCGACGCGGAGATGGCCCGGCGCATCATTCAGGAGTATGAGGAGCGGGACGAGGACAAGCCCCTCTTCATCCACGCCGTGACCATGCAGAACCACACCAGCTACAACAAGAACAACTACCCCGAGGAGGAGCTTGTGGGCATCCTGGAGGCGCCGGAGGGCATCAGTGAGAGCACCCTCGGCGCATTGCAGGACTTCGCCACCGGCGTGCGGGAGGCGGACGCCATGCTGGGCACACTCACCGACTACTTCAGCCAGGTGGACGAGCCCACCATCCTGGTGTTCTGGGGCGACCACTACAACCCCATCGGCAGCGGCTATGAAGTCTACACCGCCACCGGCTATGCCTCCGGGGCGGACAGCGAGAGCCCTGAGCTCCACCAGATGCCGTTGCTCATCTGGAGCAACTACTGGGACGGCAAGGTGGACCTGGGCACCGTGGCCGCCTATCAGATCAGCCCTGTGCTGATGGAGCTCTACGGCCTGGAAGAGCCGCCCATGTTCCGCTATCTGGCAAATCAGCTCTCCGCTTACCGCAGCCGCACGCTGGGCGTGACCATCCTGCCCGACGGCACGGCCACCGACGCCGACCTCACCGAGGAACAGGAACAGTGGTTCCAGAACCACTGGCTGCTGCAGTATGACCTGATGTTCGGCGAGGAGTACGCCCTGACCCGATGACGGGCCGCGCTTCGGTTTACAAAGCCCCGGGCCCGCGGTATAATGGCTTTGAATCTGCCTGCGGGGGAAAGGGGAGCCAGAGCGATGGATGAGGTGCGTTCCGGGGAACTTCTGTGCATGGAAGGCGTAGTGGAGAATGTGATTTTTGAAAACCCCGACACCGGATATGCCGTGTTCGAGGTGAATGCCGGCGGCGAGCTTCATGTGGTCACCGGCGAAGTGGGAGAAGTGAACCCGGGCGAAAGCGTCGCGGTCTACGGCCGGTTCGAGATCCATCCCGCCCACGGCCCGCAGTTCAAAGCCGAAAGATGCGAGGTCAGCATGCCGCAGGACCTTGCGGCGACCCTTTCTTATCTCTCCAGCGGGGCGCTGCCCTACATCGGGCGCGCCACCGCCAAAAAGATCGTGGAGCGCTTCGGCGCCGACTGCCTGGAGGTCATTGCCAATGACCCGCTGCGCCTGACCGAGCTGCGGGGCATCACCCCTGAAAAGGCGAAAGCCATTTCGAACGAGTTCAGGCGGATGTTCGGCGTGCGGGAGGCGGTGGCCTATCTGGGCCGCTTTAACATCTCAGCGACGCAGGCGGTGGAGGTGTTCAAACATTTCGGGCCCTCCACCGTGGAGGAGATAAATCGCAACCCCTATATCCTCTGCGGGGAACCGCTGCACCTGCAATTCAGCCGGGCGGACGTCATTGCGGCCGACCTGCAGATCGACTCGACGGACTCCCTGCGGGTGCGGGCGGGGCTTCTCTACGTCCTGCGCCACAACGCAGGCAACGGACACACCTGTCTGCCCCGCGAAAGGCTGGTGCAGTGCACCGCCAACCACCTGAAGATCGGAACGGACGCGGTGGATATAGAACTGGATCATCTGCTCGATGATGGCGAGGCGCACAAATGCACCCGCGCGGAGGGCGAGTTCATTTTCCTGCCGGACCTTTTCAACGCGGAGATCGACATTGCCGCCCGACTGTGGGAACTCAGCCGCCATCCTGTGACTCCGCCCGCCGACGTGGATCGGAACATCGCCGTTCTGGAAAGCGCCCAGGGCTTTGCCTACGCGGAAGAACAGCGCAAAGCCATCCGCATGGCCATGAGCAGCAGCGTGATGGTGCTCACCGGTGGACCGGGCACCGGCAAGACCACCACCGTGAACGCCATTCTCTCGCTTTTGCAGCATTCCGGGCAGCGCGTGTCTCTCTGCGCGCCCACCGGGCGTGCGGCCAAGCGCATGTCGGAGCTGACGGGCCAGAAGGCCCAGACCATCCACCGCCTGCTGGAGGTAGATTACGACCCGCAGAGCCGCCTTTTGCGCTTTATCCACAACGAGAAAAACCTGCTCAAGTGCGATGTGGTGGTTCTTGATGAGATGAGCATGGTGGATGTGAAGCTGTTCCAGAGCCTGCTGGCGGCGCTGCGCCACGGCTGCCGCATCATCATGGTGGGCGATGCCGACCAGCTGCCCAGTGTGGGCCCCGGCAATATTCTGGGCGAGGTCATCCAGAGCGGCGTGGTGCCGACGGTCAGACTGGAGCGCATTTTCCGCCAGTCGGGCCAAAGCCTCATCGTGAAAAACGCCCACCGCATCGTCGAGGGCTTTGTGCCCCAAAAGGGCACGAAAGAAAGCGATTTCTTCTTCCTGCCCTCTGCGGGCATGGCGTGCCAGCAGCTGGTGTGCGATCTTGTGAGCCGCCGCCTGCCCGCCACCTATGGGTTTGACCCTATGCGGGACATTCAGGTGCTCTGCCCCAGCAAACTTGGACCGGTGGGCACCACGGAACTGAATTCCTGCCTGCAGCAGCTGCTCAATCCGCCCGCCGCGGATAAGCCCGAACTGGAAGTCGGCGACCGGGTGCTCCGTCAGGGCGACAAGGTGATGCAGGTGCGGAACGATTACCTCATCCCCTATGAGCGTGATGGGGGAGAATCGGGTGTGGGCGTATTCAACGGGGATATGGGCGTCATCCTGCAGGTGGACCCAGCCCAGCGCACCCTGCTGGTGCAGATGGAAGACAGAAAGATAACCTATGGCCCGGATACCCTCCAGGAGCTGGAGATCGCATACGCCATCACCGTCCATAAAAGCCAGGGCACCGAGTTCACAGCGGTGGTGATGCCGCTGAGCGGTGTTCCCACAATGCTCCGCTATCGCAATCTCCTGTACACCGGCGTCACCAGAGCGAAAAAACTCTGCGTCCTGCCGGGTGAGCTTTCGGTGATGGAAGAGATGGTGGCAAACGTGCAGAAAAACAAGCGGTACAGCTGCCTTTGCGCGCTGCTGGGCGCTGGAATGGCACAATGCAGCTGAGGATCGCCGCGCAGCTGGCGGCGGGGCTGGTGTATCCCCGGCGCTGCCCCTTCTGCGACAAGGTGCTGGGCTGGATGCCCGACTGCCCGGACTGCGCAGCAGAGCTGGCAAAACTGCGGCGCGCGGTCCCGCGGCTGCCGGCCACCGAGCATATCCTGCGGGACGTGACAGGCGCTGCTGCGGTGTGGCGCTACGACGGGTGCGTGCGTCAGGCCATCCTGCGTTTCAAAAACGGAGGACGCGCCTGCTATGGCGAGACCCTGGGCGCGGAGATGGCGCGGGCCGTTTTTGGTTGTAATTACGACATAAAGCGTGGTATAATAACTTTTAACGGTGTGCCGCCGCTGGCGCGCTTCGACCTTGTGGTCCCTGTGCCTTCCTCCGAACGGGGCAGGGGATATGAGCCGCCGGAACTTCTTGCCGGGCCGCTGGCCCGCGCGCTGGGCATCCCGCTGGAAAAGCGGGCGCTGCGCAAGACACGTGTCACCCACACCCAGAAGGGCCTGTCCGCAGCCGAGCGGCTGCAAAACCTGCGGGGCGCTTTCTGCGTGAGGAATGCGCAGCGCATCGAAGGCCGGCGGATCCTGCTGGTGGACGATGTGATCACCACCGGCGCCACCATCAGCACCTGCGCCGCGGCGCTGATGCAGGCCGGCGCGCTGGAGGTATTCGCGGTGGCCGCGGCGCATACAGAACTGTGAAAAGCAATTTGAAATATACCCGGACGCAAAGCCTTTCCGGCGTTTTCCTGTGGGCGGGCAGCAACAGAACAAAGAAAGCGAAGTGTGAGTTATGGCGCAGTATGATATTGGCATCGACCTCGGCACGACCACCATCATCATCGCGATGGAGGGCAAGGGCGTGATCCTGAACCAGCCCAGCGTTGTGGCGGTGGACACCCGCAAGGACCAGGTCCTGGCAGTGGGAGACGACGCACTGGCCATGGTGGGCCGCACCCCCAATTACATCCTGGCTACCCGCCCGCTGCAGGACGGCGTGATCTCCAACCACACCCTCACGAAAGAGCTGATCTGCCGCTTCGTGAACAAGGTCTATGACTCCAAGCTCATCAAGCCCCGTGTGGCGGTGTGCGTGCCTGCGGCCATCACCGGCATCGAGAGCGACGCCGTGGTGGAGGCCGTGGTGGCCGCCGGCGCCCGGCAGGTCTTTTTGATCGACGAGCCCATCGCCGCCGCCCTGGGCTGCGGCATCGACATTCTGCAGCCGGAGGGCCACATGGTGGTGGACATCGGCGGCGGCACCACCGACATCGCGGTGATTAGTCTGGGCGGCAAGGTGAGGTCCACCAGCGTGAAGATCGCGGGCAACACCTTTGACGACGAGATCCAGAAATATGCCCGCCTCAAGTTCAACGTGGCCATCGGCCTGCGCACCGCCGAGGAGCTGAAAAAGCAGGTGGCCAGCTGCCGCCCCAGCACCTTCTCCGCCGAGATGGAAGTGAAGGGCCGCAGCCTGCTCACCGGTCTGCCCCAGCGCCTCACCGTGACCACCGAGGACCTCTACGAGGCGGTGATGCCCCTGGCCGAGCAGATCGCCGCGGCGGCCCATCAGGTGCTGGAGCACACTCCGCCGGAACTTGCCGGCGACATCTACTCCGCCGGCGTGGTGCTCACCGGCGGCGGCTCCAAGCTCAAGGGCCTGGACGAATACCTGAGCCAGCAGCTCAAGGTGAAGGTGCGGGTCTCGGACGACCCCATCAACTGTGTTGCCCTGGGCACGGCCCGGTGCCTGGAGATCGGCGACCAGCTGGAAAGCGGCTTTGTGGACGCCACGCCCCGGCTGGGCCGCAGATGAAAAAATATCGCGCCCGTCTGCACGGAAATGCCCTGTGCGGACGGGCGTTCCTTTTTGCTTTTTTAATTTGTACAAATGCTATTATTTTAACAAAACCATTTCTGCGACCTTGAAACAGGGGCTTTTTTTCGATATAATGTAAAAGACGAAAATTGAGCTTTTGGAAAAGGGGGCCATCCAATGAATGCAGTTCTGCTTGCGGCGGGCGCCGCACAGACCGCGGAACCGTCGGTGCTCGTGGTCGCGGGGACCGGTATTTCCCTGGTCTTTCTGGTGCTGATCCTGCTGACTTTTATCATCACCCTTCAAGGCAAGGTGTTCGATGCACTGAACGCCAGAAAACAGAAGGCAGCTGCCGAAGCGGCAGTGAAAAGCCAGCCGCAGCCCCCGCAGCTGCAGGAACCCATGGAGGCTCCGCCCTTTGTGGAAGAAGGCATCAGTGAAGAGATCGTGGCGGTCATTGCGGCGGCAGTCGCTTCGGCCAGCGGCGGCAAATACACGCTCCGCGCAGTGAAGCGCGCCGGCGGCGGCCGCGGCAGCTGGGGTGCGGCGGGCGTCAAGAACGGCACGGAACCGTTTTAAGGGGGGCTGAACCATGAGTGCTTTTTTTGATACCCTCGTCAGCATCTGGGAGAACTCCGGTTTCATGGGGATCGCCGAGGACTGGCGCTACTTGCTCATGATCGTTGTGGCCTGTCTGCTGTTGTATCTGGCCATCGTGAAAGAGTTTGAACCCCTGCTTCTGCTGCCCATCGCCTTCGGCATGCTGATGGCGAACCTGCCCGGCAGCGGCATCATCCACATGCAGTATTTCATCGCGCCGGAAGGTGCGGACCCGAGCCTCTATCCCATGTTCAGCGAGATACTCCACAACGGCGGTCTGGCGGACATGCTTTATCTGGGCGTCAAGCTGGGCATTTACCCGCCGCTCATCTTCCTGGGCATCGGCACCATGACCGACTTCGGCCCGCTGATCTCCAACCCCAAGAGCCTGCTGCTGGGCGCGGCCGCGCAGCTGGGCATCTTCGCCACCTACTTCATGGCGAAGTTCGTGCACATCCCTTATAACTTCCTGGCTGAGCTGCTGGGCTTTGCCCCCATCGAGCCCTTCACCGGCCCGGAGGCGGCGGCCATCGCCATCATCGGCGGCGCCGACGGCCCCACGGCGATTTATGTGACAAGCATTTTGGCGGCAGGTCTGCTGGGCTCCATCGCGGTGGCGGCTTACAGCTACATGGCTCTGGTGCCGGTCATCCAGCCGCCCATCATGAAGGCGCTCACCACAAAGAAGGAGCGCAGCATCGTGATGAAGCAGCTGCGCACCGTCTCCAAGACCGAGAAGATCATCTTCCCCATCATGTGCACCATCATCATCAGCCTCATCCTGCCCGATTCGGCCGTGCTGATCGGCATGCTGATGCTGGGCAACCTGATGAAAGAGTCCGGCGTGGTGGACCGCATCAACCGCACCGCGGGCAATGAGCTGATGAACATCATCACCATCTTCCTGGGTCTGTCCGTCGGCTGCACCACCAGCGCCAACACCTTCCTGAACGCCCGCACCGTGCTCATCATCATCCTGGGCCTGCTGGCCTTCTCCTTCGGCACTGCCGGCGGCGTTCTGTTCGGCAAGCTGATGTGCTGGGCCACCCATGGTCAGGTGAACCCCCTGATCGGCTCTGCCGGTGTGTCCGCCGTTCCCATGGCGGCTCGCGTGTCCCAGAAAGTGGGTCAGGCGGAGAACCCCACCAACTTCCTGCTGATGCACGCCATGGGCCCCAACGTGGCCGGCGTGATCGGCAGCGCCGTTGCGGCGGGCATCCTCATCAACATCTTCAGCTGACAAACAGCTGCCATTGAACCAAACAAAAGCGCCTTTTCACCGCACTGCGGAGAAAAGGCGCTTTTTCTTTTCAGTTTGAACAAACAAAAACGCCCCGGCCGAACGGCCGGGGCGCAAAAGCAGGGAAGAGGGGATGGGCTTAGCGGGCGTACTTTTTCACCACGTCCTGCATGGCGTCCCACTGAGCCTCCATATCCCGCACCAGCTTGAACTGGGTGCGGCAGCGGTCCAGGTTCTGGCCCTCCCGCTGGGTGTGGAAGTAGTGGTCGCCCTCCAGGTAGTCGGTCAAAAAGCGGATGCCGCACTCCAGGGTCATCAGCTTGGCACCCCAGGGCATGTACTCCAGCTCGGCCTCGGTCAGCGCACCGGCGGCGCCCTCCAAAAAGCCTTTGGTGTACACGTCGTAGAGCTCGATGTCGAAGTTCACCTTGGAGAGGTCCCGCTCGTCCTCGGCGCTGTGGTTGGCACCGAAACGGATGGAATCGCCGAAGTCGTTGATGGAAAGACCGGGCATCACGGTGTCCAGGTCGATGATGCAGATGCCCTGCAGGCTGTCCTTGTCCATCAGCACGTTGTTCAGCTTGGTGTCGTTGTGGGTGACCCGCAGGGGCAGCTTGCCCTGGCGCAGGGCCTCCAGCGCCACGCTGCAATCCGCCTTGTGGGCCAGCACGAACTGGATCTCAGGCTGGGCGGTGGCAACGCGGCCCAGCGCGTCGGCAGCCAGCGCCTTTTCAAAGTTCCGATAACGGTTCTCGGTGTCATGGAACTTCTCGATGGTCTCGAACAGGGTGTCGGCGGGATAGTCGCTCAGCATCGCCTGGAATTTGCCAAAGGCCTGGGCGGAAGCGTAGAACAGCTCCGGCGTCTCGGCAGACTGCAGGCACAGGGTGTTCTCCACAAAGGGATACACGCGCCACGCGCCGCCCTGGGAATCGGTGAAGAAACTCTCACCCGTGCGGGTGGGATGCACCGTCAGGGTCTCCCGGTCGGGGTCGCCGCCGGCGGCAACAATCTTCTTGCGCAGGTGCTCGGTCACGCCCACGATGTTGGCCATCAGCTGGTCGGGATGCTTGAAGGCCGCGGCGCTCATGCGCTGCAGAATGAACCGGCGGCATTCGCCCTCCGGCGTCTGCACATAGGCGCAGAAAGTGTCGTTGATGTGGCCCTTGCCGTAGCGCAGCGCGCCGGCCACCTCACCGCCCAGGTCGTAGGCGGCAAAAACTTCCTGCAGGGACTGTTCAGCAAGACTGGACATTGTTATACCTCCCAATGTTTTGGCCGGAAAGCGTGTCCGGCGGCACCATTTCAAATCATCTTCATTTTAGTGGAAGAACGGTGCGGAGGAAATACCGCCTTTCGTACTTTATTTGCACGATCGTTCACAAAGGCCGGGACACATGGTGCAAACTACCGCCGGGGCGTGCCGCGGCTCTGCTTGCGGTATTCCATGGGGCTCATGCCCATCAGCTTGCGGAAACTCTGGGAGAAATAACTGGGGGAAGAGAACCCCATGGTGTGGGAGATCTGCGACAGAGAGTGGTCGGTGTCGCTGAGCAGATAGCAGCTCTCCTTCACCCGGCGCTGGATCAGGTAGTTGATGGGGGAAATCTGGTACTCGCGGCTGAAGGAATGAACAAGATAGTATTTGTTCACATGAGCCAGTTCCGCCAGCTGGTCCAGGCTGATGTTCTCCTTGAAGTTGGCGTCGATGTAGCGCTTCACGATGGCGCATTCCTTGCTGGCGCGGCGGGTGGGCTCGGCGCTGGATGCAAAGTCGGTGTAGCGCCCCAGCAGCAAAAGCAGCATTTCCAGCAGCAACTGGCACATCTGCACATAGCCCGTGGTGCGCTGTTCCAGTTCCTGCAGGATGGACTGCAGGATGTGCAGCACCGCCTCCTGCCCGCCGTGGAAATTGTAAACGCCGTACTGACCGTTGGTGCCGGTGGTGAATTGCAGCCCTTCCACCCCCAGCACGATGTACTCCAGCGGGTGGGAATAGAGGCTCAGTTCGGTGTGCTCCACCTGGGGATTGATGATCACCAGATCGCCCTTCGCCACGGCCAGCAGATCGTGTCCCATACGGAACTGGCCCACGCCGCTCACCACATAAAACAGTTCGATGCAGTCGTGGGTGTGGGGCAGGCTGTGCCAGTCGGGACCATAGGTCGCCGCGGTGGCATAGAGCAGCCGCGCCGAGGAATAATCGTTCGCCTGACCGGCCGAACACTGGGCGGCAGCGACGTCTTTCGGGGAAAGGTCGTATCTCTTGTTGCTCATGGTGTGACTCCTGTGCAAACTGCAAGATATGGGTGCCAATTTGGAATAAATATCCAATTGCCTTTTTCATAATTATAGTACAGTCCCTGGTTTTTTACAATACCCCCAAAATTTCCGGGAATTGAAGAAATGTTTTTTGTGTATTTGTAAGTGGCTCTTGTCGATTTGCAAAGCCTTGAAATAAACAATATTTATAAAAAAATGAGCAACAATGAGATTGTTCCGGGTGCGGAATACGATATACTGAAAATGAACCAGCATGGGTATGCAGGTGCCGAACCAACATCAGGATAAGAGAAATCGAGGTAAGAAATGAACGATCCGAAGCGAACGGGGCGCGTGACGATCCCCACCAATCTGGACGTTGTGCCGGAAACCATCGAGATTTTGAAGCGCTGGGGGGCGGACGCCATCCGCGACTGCGACGGCACCGAGTTCCCCGAGGAACTGACCAAGGTGGGCGCGAAGATCTACTCCACCTATTACACCACCCGGAAGGACAACGCCTGGGCCAAGGCGAACCCGGACGAGGTGCAGCAGTGCTACATCATGACCGGCTTCTACACCTCCGACGGCGGGGAG
>SFDQ01000015.1 GCA_004558145.1 Oscillospiraceae bacterium | reverse complement strand
GGCGACACATAGGCCGCGCCCGCCCGAGCCGCCAGCAGCGCCTGGTTGGCGGAAAAGATGAGCGAGCAGTTGGTGGGGATGCCCTCGGCGCTCAGCACCTTGATGGCCTTGAGGCCCTCGGCAGTCATGGGGATCTTCACCACCATGTGCTTGGGGTCCAGGGCATAGATGGCGCGGCCTTCCTCGATCATGCCCGCCGCGTCGGTGGTGGTGGCCTTCACCTCGCCGGAGATGGGCCCGTCCACGATGGACGCGATCTCCGCCAGGGTCTCGGCGTAGTCCCGCCCTTCTTTGGCGATGAGGCTGGGGTTCGTGGTCACGCCCGCGATGACACCCATGTCGTTCGCCGCGCGGATTTCGTCCACGTTCGCCGTGTCGATAAAGAATTTCATCGTTTTTTCCTCCCGCTCAGGCAAAGGGGTTCTCGGTGGGGTACGGCAGCGTCTTGGGCTGGTTCCAGGCGATGTCGGTCACGCCCAGGTACTTGAACACCTCGAACAGGGCCTTGCCGCAGTGGGCAAAGGCCACCGCGCCGTGGTGGGGATAGCGCTTCTGGATGAGCACGTGGCGGTAGAAGCGGCCCATCTCCGGGATGGCGAAGATACCGATGCCGCCGAAGGAGCGGGTGGCCACCGGCAGCACCTCGCCCTGGGCGATGTAGCTGCGCAGGCTGCCCTCGCTGTCGCACTGCAGGCGGTAGAAGGTGACCTCGCCGGGGGCGATGTCGCCCTCCAGAGTGCCGCGGGTGAAGTCGGGGGTGCCGCCGTTCTCCAGCAGACGGTTCTGGATGAGCTGATACTTCACGGCGCAGCCGCTGCACATCTTGCAGCTGGGGGTGTTGCCGCAGTGGAAGCCCATGAAGGTGTCCTTGAGGGTGTAGTCGAACTTGCCGGCGATGTCCTCGTCGTAGATGTACTTGGGCACCGAGTTGTTGATGTCCAGCAGGGTGACGGCGTCGCCGGTGATGCAGGCGCCGATGTACTCGCTGAGCGCGCCGTAGATGTCCACCTCGCAGGCCACGGGGATGCCCCGGGAGGCCAGCCGGGAGTTGACATAGCAGGGCTCAAAGCCGAACTGCTCGGGGAAGGCGGGCCAGCACTTGTCCGCGAAGGCCACGTACTTGCGGGCGCCCTTGTGGGCCTCGGCCCAGTCCAGCAGGGTCAGTTCGAACTGCGCCATCCGCTCCAGCAGGTCGGGGTAGGTGTTCTCCCCCATCTCGGCCTTCAT
Organism: Oscillospiraceae bacterium; assembly: GCA_004558145.1. Lineage (GTDB taxonomy): Bacteria > Bacillota > Clostridia > Oscillospirales > Ruminococcaceae > Allofournierella_A > Allofournierella_A excrementavium. The sequence continues at coordinate 33,740 of SFDQ01000015.1, read as the reverse complement.
GTCCGCCACCACTTCGGGGATGCGCGCGTCGCCGGCATGGGCTTTGTAGGCCACCAGCAGGTCAAGCTCGCTGTTTTCCTCCACTTCCACGCCCAGCTCATACAGGCCCTTGATGGGGGCGTTGCAGGCGAAGAAGTCCTGGGGGCGGGGGCCAAAGGTGATGATCTTCAGGTTCTTCACGCCAATGATGGCGCGGGCCACCGGCACAAAGCCCCGGATCATCTCGGCGCACTCCTCGGCGGTGCCCACGGGATACTCGGGGATGTAGGCCTTCAGGTGGCGCATGCCCAGGTTATAGGAGCAGTTCAGCACGCCGCAGTAAGCGTCGCCGCGGCCGTTGATGAGGTCGCCGTCGCCCTCCGCGGCGGCCACATACATGGTGGGGCCGTCGAACTTCTGGCACAGCAGGGTCTCGGGGGTCTCGGGGCCGAAGTTGCCCAGGAACACCACCAGCGCGTTCACGCCGTGGGCCTTCACATCCTCCAGCGCCTTCAGAGCGTCCGCCTCGTTTTCCACCGTGACGGGGCATTCATACAGGCCCTCGCCGTAGGCGGCCACGATGTTCTGGCGGCGTTTGGTGGACAGCGCGATGGGGAAGCAGTCGCGGGAAACAGCGATGATGCCCAGTTTCACCTCAGGGATGTTCATTGTCTTTCTCTCCTTTTTGTCACAGAAGCTCTGCGATGTCGATGTTTTCGCCGGAAAGGCCCGCCTTGGCCCCGCCCTTTGCCTCGCTGGATTCCGGGTGGGCCAGCAGCCACTTGTTGCATGCGGTGAGGTACGCATCCTCCGGGTCGACGGGGGTCAGGGCCGGCCGGGGGCCGTTGGTGCCCTTGGGCAGCACCACCACCACGCGGAAGCCGGCGTTTTTGGCCGCCGAGCAGGGGGCGTAGTGCAATGTGGTGGCATAGACCTCCACCAGCGCGCCGGCAGGCACCTTGAAGGCTTTGACCTTTGCGGTGTCCAGCATGCCGTTTTCGATCTCGTCCTCTTTTGCCAGCAGCAGGATGAAGTCGTCCGCGCCGCAGTTGAGCTCGCTGTCCCGGTGGTATTCCAGGCAGTTGAGTTTGGTGTTGTGGCCGTTGCACCACCCCAGCTGGATGGGCATGCCGCCGTAAGCGTTGGTGGAAAGCTGCCCGGCGATGGGCAGGGCCTCCAGTTCCGGCTGGGCGGGCACATAGTCCACGCCTTCCGGCAGCGGGGTCACCCGCCGCAGGGTCTCCACCAGCGGCGCGGTGTCGTAGCCGGTGAGCACCTTGCCATAGGGCGCGAAGGCGGGGTCGAACACAGAGTAAACAGTCATATCCTTTCACCTCGATGGGTCGTTTTGCGGTGATTCACACCAGCTGCGCAAACGTTGACTTGAGCGCGGGATAAAGCAGCGAGAAGCTGCGGTAGCGCTGCTCATAGAGCGCGGTGAGCTCCGGCTCGGGCCGTATCTCCCCTGCCACCTCCACCAGCGCGTCGGCGGCGGCCTGCACCGAAGCAAACCGCCCGCAGCCCACCATGGCCAGCATCGCGCCGCCGTAGCCGGGGCCCTGCTCGGTCTTGAGGCGCTGCAGCGGGATGCCCAGCACGTTGGCGATGATGCGGCACCACAGGTCCGAGCGGCTGCCGCCGCCGCAGACCTTGCTCACGGGAATGTCCACCCCCAGGGAGCGGGCCACCTCCACCGAATCGCGGATGGCGAAGGCCACGCCCTCCAGCACCGCCTGCACCAGATCGGCTCGGGTGGTGTCCATGGTCATGCCCACAAAGGCGCCCCGGACGTTGGTGTCGTTGATGGGGCTGCGCTCGCCCATGAGGTAAGGCAGGAAATACACATGGTTATGGCCGAGTTTTTCGTCGGTGATGGGTTTTTGCTCGGCGGCGTAATCGGCGGTGTTCAGGATTTCCTCGCACAACCACTTGTTGCAGGAGGCCGCCGAAAGCATGCAGCCCATCAGGTGCCAGCCGCCGTCCGCATGGGCGAAGGCGTGCAGGGCGTTGTTCGGGTCCACGCCGAACTTGTCGGAGGAGATGAACACCGTGCCGGAGGTGCCCAGGCTGATGTTGCATCCGCCCGCACCCACCACGCCGGTGCCCACCGCCGCGGCGGCGTTGTCGCCCGCGCCGGCCACCACCTTCACCGCCGGGTCCAGGCCCAGCAGCACGGCCATGCTCTCGGTGAGGGTACCCACCGGCTGCCAGCTCTCAAACAGCTGAGGCATCTGCTCCTCTTTCACGCCGCAGATGTCCAGCATCTCTTTGCTCCAGCATTTGTGCTCCACGTCCAGCAGAAGCATGCCGGAGGCGTCGGAGTAATCGCAGCAGTGCACGCCGGTGAGGACGTAGTTGATGTAGTCCTTGGGCAGCATGATCTTGGCGATGCGGGCAAAGTTTTCCGGCTCGTTTTCCCGCATCCAAAGCAGTTTCGGCGCGGTGAAGCCGGCGAAGGCGATGTTTGCGGTGAGGTCCGACAGAGTCTTTTTGCCCACCGTTCCGTTCAGGTAGTCCACCTGTTTTGCGGTGCGGCCGTCGTTCCACAGAATGGCGGGACGGATGACCCTGTCGTCGGAGTCCAGCACCACAAGGCCGTGCATCTGGCCGCCGCAGCCGATGCCCGCCACCTGAGAGCGGTCAAAGCCCTCCAAAAGGCGGGGGATGCCGGCGAGAACGGCGTATTTCCAGTCCTCGGGGTTCTGCTGGCTCCAGCCGGGATGGGGGAATTCCAGGGGGTACTCCCCGCTCACCGTGTTGAGGATATGGCCCTCGCCGTCCACCAGCAGCAGCTTGACGGCGGAGGTGCCCAGGTCAATGCCGATATAGTACATAAGTAAGCTCCTTTGCCGGGCGTTACCGGGACTCGTTGCGCTTGGAGATCACATCGAACACCACAGCGGCCAGCAGAACGCCGCCCTTGACGACCTTCTGGAAGTTCTGGTCGATGCCCATGATGCTCATGCCCAGGTTGATGACGCCCATCAGCACAGCGCCGATGATGACGCCGGGCACGGTGCCCACGCCGCCGTAGGCGGATGCGCCGCCGATGAAGCAGGCGCCGATGGCGTCCATCTCATAGCCGTCGCCGTAGGTGGGCTGGGCGGAGGCCATGCGGGCGATGGTGAGCACGCCGGCCAGGGCCGCCAAAAAGCCCATGTTGGTGTAGGCAAAGAAGTAGACCTTCTTGGTGTCGATGCCGGAGAGTTTGGTGGCCTTCTCGTTGCCGCCCACCGCATAGAGGTGACGGCCGATGGTGGTCTTGGAGGCGATGTAGGCGTAAACGCAGATGACCAGCGCCACCCACACCAGAGCGGTGGGGATGCCCTTGTACTGGCTGAGCTTGATGGTGAAGAACAGCAGCGCCGCCACAATCACCAGGCTGCGCACCGCAAGCGCGGGCAGCGAGCCGACGGGATAGCCTTTCTTGACGCGGTTGATGCGGTTCACGGCCACCACCGCCAGATAGATGACGCAGGCCGCGATGCCCACCACCAGCGCCAGCACGTTCACCGCGCCGCCGCCGAAGATGTCGGGCAGGTAGCAGGTGGCGCCGCCGCCGAACACGTCCTTGAAGGTCTGGTCGGAGATGGACTGGGTGCGGCCGTCCAGCACCACGTTGGACAGGCCGCGGAAGATCAGCATGCCCGCCAGGGTGGTGATGAAGGGCGGCACATGCACATAGGCGATCCAGAAGGCCTGGAACGCGCCGATGGCAAGGCCGATGAGCAGCATGATGCCCACTGCCAGCCACATGTTCATGCCGGTGGCCATGAGCAGCGCGCCCACAGCGCCGGTGAAGCAGACCACCGAGCCCACCGAGAGGTCGATGTTGCCGCCGGTGAGGATGCACAGCAGCATGCCGGTGGCCAGGATGAAGACGTAGGCGTTCTGGGCGATCAGGTTGGTGATGTTCTGGGGCAGCATGATCTTGCCGCCCGTCTGCCAGGCGAAGAAGGCGAACACCAGCAGCAGGATCAGGACCATGGTGTACTTCTGGAACCAGTTCAAAACTTTTGTTTTCATAACGGGCGCACTCCTTTAGTTGTTGCTGGATTTCAGGATGCAGGCCATGATGCTCTCCTGGGAGGCATCCTTTTGGGCGAACTCGCCCACGATGCGGCCCTCGTTCATCACATAGATGCGGTCGCTCATGCCCAGGATCTCGGGCAGTTCGGAGGAGATCATGACCACCGATTTGCCCGACGCCACCAGCTCGTTGATGATGCAGTAGATCTCGTATTTGGCGCCCACGTCGATGCCGCGGGTGGGCTCGTCGAGAATGAGGATGTCCGGGTCGGTGAACATCCACTTGGCCAGCAGCACCTTCTGCTGGTTGCCGCCGGAAAGGTTGCCCACGTTCTGCTCCACGCCGGTGCACTTGGTGCGCAGCTTCTGGCGGTAGTCGTCGGACACGGAGTATTCCTTGTCCTGGTCGATCTGGCCGTGGTTGCAAACCTCTTCCAGGTTGGCCAGGGTGGTGTTCACCCGGATGGGATTGCCCAGGATCAGGCCGTTGCCCTTGCGGTCTTCGGTGACGTAGGCAAGGCCGTGCTTGATGGCGTCCTTCTCATTTTTCAGGTGCACTTCTTTGCCGTTGATGATGAGGGTGCCGTGGATGCCGTGGCCGTAGCTGTGGCCGAACAGGCTCATGGCCAGCTCGGTGCGCCCCGCGCCCATCAGGCCGGAGATGCCCACCACCTCGCCTTTTCGCACGGTGAGGGAAACATCGTCCACCACTTTTTTCTCCCGGTAGACGGGGTGATAGACCGTCCAGTTTTTGACCTCCATACACACATCGCCCACCGTGCCCTCCGGCCGCTTGGGGAAGCGGTCGCTGAGCTCGCGGCCCACCATGCCCCGGATGATGCGGTCCTCGGAGATGTCGTCCACGCCCTTGTGCAGGGTCTCGATGGTCTTGCCGTCACGGATGACGGTGATGTCGTCCGCCACATAGGCCACCTCGTTGAGCTTGTGGGAGATGATGATGCAGGTCATGCCCTGTTTCTTGAAATCCAAGAGCAGGTCCAAAAGCGCCCGGGAATCCGACTCGTTGAGGGAGGACGTGGGTTCGTCCAAAATCAACAGCCGGGCGTTTTTGGCCAATGCTTTTGCGATCTCCACCAGCTGCTGCTTGCCCACGCCGATGTCCTTGATGAGGGTGCGGGAAGACTCGGACAGGCCCACGATCTTGAGGTATTTGTCGGCCTCGGCGTAGGTGGTGTCCCAATCGATGGAAAAGCTTTTGCCCCGCTCGTTGCCCAGGAACATGTTCTCGCCGATGGTCATGTAGGGCACCAGCGCCAGCTCCTGATGGATGATGACGATGCCCTTGGCCTCGCTGTCGGTGATGCGGGCGAACTTGCACACCTCGCCCTCGTAGACGATGTCGCCGGAGTAGCTGCCGTAAGGGTAAATGCCGCTGAGCACGTTCATCAAGGTGGACTTGCCCGCGCCGTTTTCGCCCACCAGGGCGTGGATGGTTCCTTTCTTCACCTGCAGGTTCACGTCGTCCAGAGCGCGCACGCCGGGAAACAGCTTGGTGATGTTCTTCATTTCAAGAATATTTTCTGACAAGGTATCACCCCACTTGGCGAGTTTTCGGGCAAGGCAGGGATGCCCCCCGCCTTGCCCGAACTCGTTTGCTTGGTTATTCGGTCGGCCGGGCTTTAGGCAGCCAGGTCAGCCTCGGTGTAGTAGCCGGAGTCGATCAGCAGTTCCTGAACGTTCTCGCTGGTGCAGACAACAGGCTCGCACAGGTAGCTGGGGATGACGCCGGTGCCGTTGTCGTAGGTCTCGGTGTCGTTGACGGGAGGCTCGGTGCCCTTCATCAGCGCATCGACCATCTCAACGGTCTTGGCAGCCAGGTCGCGGGTGTCCTTGAAGACGGACATGGACTGGGTGCCGGCCACGATGTTCTTCACGTTGGCGATGTCGCAGTCCTGACCGGTCAGAACGGGATACTCGCCGGTGTAGGAGGAAGCCAGAGCGTTGGCAACGCCCAGAGCGGTGGAGTCGTTGGAAGCCAGGACCACGTCCAGGTTGGTGCCGTCGGCGTAGTAGGAGGCCAGGATGTTCTCAAAGCGGGCCTGAGCAGCGTCGGACGCCCAGTTGGCGGTGGCGACGGTCTGCTTCTCGGTCTGGCCGGAGGGGCAGACCAGGGTGCCGGCGTCGATGTAGGGCTGCAGCACGCTCAGCGCGCCGTCGAAGAAGAAGTTGATGTTGTTGTCGCCGGGGTCGCCGGTGATGTATTCGATGTTGTAGGTCTTGTCGCCGGCGTTCTCCAGATCCAGAGCGTCAACGATGAACTCGCCCTGCTTGACGCCCACGTTCCAGTTGTCGAAGGTGGCGTAGTAGCTCACGGCGTCGGAGTTCATGATCAGGCGGTCGTAGGCGATGACGGGGATGCCGGCCTCTTTGGCCTGATCCAGCGCGGTGCCCAGGGCCTCGCCGTCGATGGAGGCGATGACCAGCACTTCACAGCCGTTGGCGATCATGTTCTCGATCTGAGAGACCTGGGTGGGGATGTCGTTGGCGGCGTACTGCAGGTCGACGGTGTAGCCCGCGGCCTCCAGCTGAGCCTTCATGTTCTCGCCGTCCTGATTCCAGCGCTGCAGGTCCTTGGTGGGCATCGCGACGCCAACCAGATTGCCTCCCTCGGCAGCCACGGAAGCGGGCTCGCTGGCGGGGGTGCTGTCGCCGGTGGAAGCGGGCGTGGAAGTAGTGCCGCCGCAGGCAGCCAGAGACAACGCCATCGCTGCGGCCATGACCAATGCAAGAATCTTTTTCATGGTAAGCTCTCCTTCTTTGTATGATGTTTGCTTTTGCAGCGGGCTCCCGCTGCTTCTTGAGTAAATTTTAGTTCTTGTTTAGCTTTTTGTCAATCAAAAAATGAGCAAAAAGCAACACTTTGTTAAAAACTATTGAAATTACAGAATTATTTATGTGCAATACACCATAGAATTCCGCGGCTGCACTGTGTTTTAGGGCTCTCGCGTGTTCTAAATAATTTAGCTAAATTTTAGAACTAAATTTTATATATAAAGTTTATTGAATTACTTTTAGGGGAATAGTATAATGAAAATAATTTCTATTAAAGGAACGGAGGGGCGCTGTATGGCCGCTGTGACTGCAAAGGAGATCGCCGCAAAACTGAATATCTCCCCGTCTGCCGTGTCGCTGGCGCTCAACGGCAAACCCGGCGTGAGCGAGAGCACCCGCGCCCTTGTGCTGGAGACCGCCATGCAGATGGGCTATTCCCGGCCCGGCGCCGTCAGCGTGCCCGCGGCCAGCCAGACCATCTGCTTTGTGCGCTATGCCGGGCGCATCGTGCGCATCGCGGAACACACCTCTTTCTCCTCCTTCGTGCTGCAGGGAGTGGAGGCACGGGCCACCGAGCTGGGTTACAGCACCCAGGTGCGCTACCTCAGCGCCGAGGAGATCGGCTCTCCCCTGGCCTGGGACTTTGTGCGCAACGCCGACGGGGTCATCCTGCTGGGCACCGACATCACCGAGGCCCAGCTGCCGGATGTGGAGCAGCTGTTCGAGTTTTTGGGCGACACGCCGGTGGTGGTGGTGGACAGCCCCGTGCTGGCCCACAAGGTGGACAGCATCACCAACGACTGCTACGGCGGGGCCAAGGCGGCGATGGAGTATCTTTTGAGCATCGGCCACCGGCGCATCGGCTATGTGAAGGCAAAGCAGCGCATCCCCAACCTGGACGACCGGGAAAAAGGCGCCCGCACCGCCCTGCGGCATGCGGGGCTGGAGCCGGCGCTCTCCATCGAGGTGGACATCTCCTCCGAAGGGGCGTTCCAGGATTTTGACGCCTGGCTGAAAGGTTCGCCCGAACTGCCCGACGCGCTGTTTGCCGAGAACGACATTCTGGCCGCGGCGGTCATCCGTGCGCTGAAAAAGCACCACATCCACGTGCCGGACGACATCTCGGTCATCGGATTCGACGACATTCCCATGTGCGAGATGCTGGACCCGCCGCTGACCACCATCCACGCCTTCAAGGAGGAACTGGGCATGGTGGCGGTGGAGCATCTGGACCGCCGCATCAAGCACGGCGAAGCGCCCCACCGCATGGCTTCGGTGGGCATTCTGCACACCACCGTTTCCACCTGCCTTGTGAAGCGGTTCAGCGCAAAACCCAAGCAATGACAAAACAAACGGCGGCAGGCCCTTTCGGGGTCTGCCGCCGTTTTTGATGCAAGCGCGAAGGCTGTTTTAATCTTCGGTCTCCACAAAGGTCTCGCTGGTGGGGGTCTCCTGCACGTCCTGGGCGGTCGCCAGAGACTCCCAGCTGAAGCCGGGGATCTCGTCCTCGTCCACCACGGTCACATAGGTCTTGCCGCAGTTGATCTCAAAAGGCTCTTCGGTCTCAAAATCCACAAGGCGCAGGGTGTCCAGCGGGGTGCCCTTCTGCCAGCGGATGCGCTCGATCTTGCCGCCGTAGCAGTAGTAGCCCACGCCGCCCCAGCTGTACTCGGCGTACTGCAGGTCGGTGGTGTGGCCGGGATAGGCATGAAGGTCGGTGAAAAGGATGACCAGATTGTCGAACATCAGCTGCTGGCCGTTGTTCTCGTCCACCGTGTCCATATAGCTGCCCTTGGTGGAGTAATACTGGGCCATGGCGTACTGGCCGAGGCTGGAGTCATAGTCGAACTGGGTGCGGTAGGCCTGGGAGTGGCGGATGGTCACACGGCCCGCGTCGGGGCTGGCGCCGTCCTCCAGATGCTCGCCGGTGAGCTCCTTCGCCGGCTCGCGGTAGTCCACGAAGTCGAAGAAGGTGGAGTTGTACATGCGGCGGTCGTCCACATCGTGGCGCTCCACATAATCCGCGATGAGCTGGCCGTTGGTGTAGGCGGTGTGCTCGGTGGCCACGCTGTTGCCCGCCCAGTTCACACGGTCGCGGTCACGGTAGATGAGGTTGCTGTCGTACTTGCCTTCCAGGTTCCACTCGTCGTAGTTGTAGTTGGTGATGTACTCCGTTTGCACCACGCTCTGGCCGACGTGAACGTAGAGCGGCTGCCAGGGCAGCACCAGCCGGAAGAACTGGTCGCGGGCGGAACGGATGGGCCCGATGTCGGGGATGGCGTTGTAGTCGGTGAAGAGGGCCATGAAGCGGGTGATGCCGCCCTCCACCTTGATCTCAAAGAGCATGTCCGCCGCGGACAGGCCCCGCTGAGGCCGGCACTGGGTGATGTTGTTCACCATCACCGCGGTGATGCGCTGGCCTTCGGGATAGTCCGCGTCCTTTTCGTAGCCGGTGAGGACGTTGGCCTCGTAAGGTTCCGGCGTGGGTTCCGGCGTGGCCTGCGCAGCGGGCTCTTTGCCGCCGCCGGAAGTGGTGGTCTCGTCGCCGCCGCAGGCGGTGAACAGGCTGGCCGACATGGCCAGCGCCATCAGGATGCACAACAAACGCTTCATTGCGTTGCCCCCTTGTATTCGGTTTTATTGAAGGCGGTCAGCACGCCGCCTCCTCGTCTGTTTCATTATAACAGACCGCCTGCGCGGGGGCAACCGTTCGGGGCAGCCGCATTTCCGACGCCCGAAACCGGCAGCGCAGCACTTCGCACAAGGCGCATTGCAGCAGGGCCAGCCCCACCTGTGCCAAAAGCCCTGTCTTGACGGCCAGGTCCCGCCCTGCGCACGGGGCGGTGAGGAAAGCCTCGCCCATCTCCGAAAGCTGGCCGGCGGTCTGGCTCCACCAGGAGAAATCGCTCCAGCGGCTGGGGGTAAGCCAGGAGGGCCAGACCGAAAAGAAGGCAGGCAGCGCCAGCGCCGCCGCGCCCAGCAGGGCGAAGAACACCGCGTCCCTTGCGGGGAAGGAAAGGCGCGCCGCCCGGCGCATCAGTGCCGACGCCAGCACCGCCGCCCCGAAGGCCAGCGGCAGCCATGCCAGCCCCCGCGCCAGTGCGGCGGGCAGGGCGGTGTAGAGCCGCCAGTCCGGCTCCGGCAGGCCGCTTTTCACAAGGCAGGCGTCCACCCGGGCCGCCGGGTCTTCGCCCGCGTCCCCCTCCGCGGGCAGCTCCGCCGCCGTGAAGGCAGCGTCCGCCTTTGGCAGAAGGGCGACGGGCTCCTCGCTCTCGAACACGCCCCGCACAGTGTACTCCGTATTTTCCCAGGAAAGGGTCAGCCCCACCGCGTCCTCGCTGCCGAACAGCTGCCACGCGAGAGCGGTGGACACCGCGCAGCCGCCGGCGTCCAGCGGGGCGGGCATGCCGCCGGAGAGACAGTCCGCGCCCCACACCAGAGACGCGTCCCCCCAGTAATACAGCACGGCGGCCTCCGTCTGCCGCCAGGAGGCGGCGAGGGTGGCGGTCTCCTCGCACCAGAAGGTGAGGTCCGGCTGTTTTTCCCGAGCGGCCTCGGCCGTTTCGGCGGCGATGGGCTGGCTATAGCGCAGGCTGACACTGCGGCAGTTTTGGGCCAATGCGTCCGCGTTTTTCATGCCGGCGGCGGTGAGCAGCAGCAGAGCCAGCGCCGCGAGGGCCGTGACCAGCCGCCTCATTCTTCCGTCCTCACCGACGCGCCGGGGCTGACCGCGCGGTTGGAGGAGACGATGACCCCGCCGCTGATGGAGCCCTCCACCGCGGCGTACTGGCCGTCGCTGTCCACCTCTTTCACCGTCACCGGCACCCGCAGGGCGGTGAGGGAGAGGCCGAAGGCGTTTTGGGTCTCCTCCACCGCCAGCACATAGCTGCCCTGGCCGTCCTGCCGAATGGCCGACACCGGCAGGCAGAGGTCATAGGCAGTGCGGGAGAACACCAGTTCCGCCTGGGCTGTGCCCGCCTTGAAGCCCGACGCCGTTTCGTCCAGCACCGCCGTGACGAGGCCCGTCTCCTTCTCCTCGTCCGTCTCCACCGTGCGCACCGCGGCCTCGGCGCTGGCGGAGCCCTGGGTGACAGTGACAGACAGCCCGGCGGCGATCTTTTCCGCCTGTTCGGCGGGCAGCGTGAACTGCACCAGCATCTCGCTGTCCTCTTTGGCCAGCTGCAGGCACTCCCCTTCCGGGCAGGGCTGGCCCTGCTCCACAGTGCACACGGTGAGCAGAGCGTCCCGGGGAGCGCTCACCAAACCGCCCGCCTCCACAAGGGAGGTGAGCAGGTCGATTTTTTCATCGTTCGTTTCCTTTTCCAGCCGCAGGGCTTCGGCCTCGGCGGCGTTGGACTGAGCCGTCAGCGACGCGCTGGCCTGGGCCTGGGAATAGGCCTCGTTTGCCTGGGCAAGGCTGCTCTCGGCGTTTTCCACGCTGCGCTTTGCCGAGAGCATCGAGTCCTCCCGGCTGGTCTCGGCGCTGTCCACCGCCTGTTTTGCCCCGGAAAGGGCGGTCTCGGCCTCTTCCAGCGCGCCGCGGGCCGCCGCCAACTCTTCCTCCGTGGGGGCGGGGTCGGTCCGGCTTTCCAGCTCTTCCAGCGTTTTGGCCGCCTCGTCCCGGGCCGTTTGGGCCGACTCGAGGGCTGCCTTGGCCTCATCCACCGCCGCGGCGGTGCGCTCATCGGTGCGGGTGTAGTCCTCCTTCGCCCGGTCCAGGCTCTGCTGGGCCGAAGTCACAGAACTGCCGTCCGGCGCGGTGGACGCGCTCAGCCGGGCCAGCTGCGCCTCCTGCTGGGAGCGGGTAGCCTTTGCCGAGTCCAGCTCGTCCTGCAGCTGCTCCAGGTCCAGCAGAAGGATGGCGTCCCCCTCTTTCAGCTGCTGGCCCGCGGCGGCGTAAACGGCGCGCACCGTCACGCCCGCGGGCAGTTCCAGCGCACCGCTCTCCCCCGCCGTTATCTCGGCGGAGGCGGAGGCTTTCTGGACGATGGTGCCCCGATTAGGCGTGGCGAGGCTCACCCGGGGCAGGGCCGCGCCGGAGGTGCCCCGGGCCGCCAGGGTGAGCACCACCATGGCGGCGAAAAAGCGCAGGGCCCAGCGCCCCGCCGCCTGCCCGGAGAGGGCGGCGGCCAGCTTTTTTGCCCCGCGGGCAGCCGCCGGGAAAAGTTCCTTTGTTTTGTTCACACAGTTCATCCCATCACATTCCATCGTTGGTTTGAGCGGAGAGGCCGATGCCTCCCTCCAGATATTTGCGCCCCACCATGAACAGCAGCAGCGGCGGGGCCAGCATCATCAGGCTGGCCACCATGGCAAGGCCCAGGTCCTCCACCGTGATGTTGGAAAGATAGAGGCTCAGGGGCCAGTTGGATTTGTCCTGCAAAAACATCATCGGCTGCTCGATGGCGTTCCACGCCTCGATGAAACCCAGGGTGGCCGCGCTCAGGATGGCGGGCAGGCCCAGCGGCAGCCCCACCGAGAAAAAGCAGCGCAGCGGGCCCGCGCCGTCCAGCGCGGCGGCCTCCAGCAGGCTTTGGGGCACCGCGTCGAACCCCTTTTTGATGATGAACACCGGGAAGGCGGAAAACACCCCCGGCAAAATCACCGCGAAGGGGGTGTCCATCAGGCCAAGCTTATCCAGCACCAGGTAGTTTGGCACCATGGTGATCTGGAAGGGCAGCACCATCAGCACGAGGTAGACGGCATAGAGCGCCCGCCGCCCGGGAAAGCGCAGTTTGCTGAAGGCCCAGGCCGCCGGGGCCGCCACCGCCATCTGGCCCGCCACCTGGGGAAACACCAGCTTGCAGGCGTTCCAGAACATGGCGAAAAAGACGGGCGTGTCCAGCAGAAGCTGCACCAGCGGCTGCAGGGTGGGCCAGCTGGGCAGAAGGCACCAGACGGCCCCCTGCTCTTCTTCGTTTTGCAGCGCCGGACCGATGGTGGCCAGCAGCTCCCCTTCGCCGGTGAGGGCACCCATGACCATGAACCACAGCACCCACCAGGTGAACAGCGCCAGCAGCGTGAGGGCGGCCAGGCAGAAGAATCGTTTCAGCATCGTTTTTCCTTCCTTTGCAGCCGGCGGCGCAGCGCCCACAGCGTCCCCGCCCCGGCCAGCATCACGCCCACCACGATCACCGCCGCGGCGGTGATGCGCCCCAGTTCCAGGCTGAGGAACCAGTTGTTGAACAGATGCTGCAAAAGATACATGCTCTCGTGGGGGTAGCTGCCCGCCACGAGGTAGGCCTCCCGGAACACCTTGAAGCTGTTGATGAGGCTCAACAGGGCGGTGAGGCCGAGGGTGGGCCCAAGGCCCGGCCAGGTGATGGTCCAAAAAGTCTGCCACGCGTTCGCCCCGTCCACCGCGGCCGCCTCATACTGGCTTTTGGGGATGCGGTCCAGCCCCGCGGCCCAGAGGACCATATCGTAGCCGCTGTTCTTCCACAGATAGGTGGCGATGAGCACCCAGAAGGCCGCGCCGGTGCCCATGAAGTCCACCGGCTGGGCCCCCAGGGCCGCCAGCAGGGTGTTGGCAAGGCCGTTTTGGGCAAAAAGCACCTTCCACAGCAGCACGATGCTGGCCACCGGCACCGCCAGCGGCAGCAGAAAGCTGGCGGAGAACACCCTGCCCTGCCGCCCCGCCGCCCGGGTGAGCAGCGCCATCACAAGGCTCAGCGCCAGCAGCGCCGGGATGCACACGCACAAAAAACGGGCGGAATTGGACGCCGCGGTGCGAAAGGCGCTGTTGGCCAGCACCGTTTTGTAGTTGGAAAGCCCCACGAACCGCCGGCCCAGGGCATCGGTGAAACTGCGGCGCACCACCTCAAGGAACGGCAGCAGATAGAACACCGCGGTGCCCGCGAGGCTGGGCCCCAGCAGCAGCGCCGCGGCCCGCCGCTCCTGCCGCAGGCCGGGCCGCAAAAGTTTATTGTTGTTCCGCGAGATAAAGCTTGAGCGCATCCTCCACCCCCGCCTGGGCCTGGTCCAGTGTGGTCTTGCCCTCGATGAGGGCTGTGGCGTTCTTCAAAAGGGCGTCGCTGACCGTCTCGTCCGGCATGGTGACCGGGGTCTTCAGCGCGTCCACGATCTGACGGACGTTCTGTTTCGTTTCGTCTTTTTTGCAGCAGGCGTTGATGCTGCTTTCCAGCGCATCCGCGCACACCGGCATGCCGTCCTGCTGCCAGGTGGACTGCACCGCGTCCCCGAAGAGCACCGCCACAAACTGGCCCGCCTCGTCCTTGTTGGCGCTGGTGGCGGAAACGCCCGCCATCGCCTTGGGCAAAAAGGCCCCTTCGCACAGGCCGGGGCGCAGCGCCACCGTGTAGTCGTCACCCTCACTGCGGGCCGCTGCCACATAGGCCGGGGTGGTCATGGTGTCCCACGCCATGGCTGCATTGTGGGTGAAGAAGCACTCGTAGCCGCCGTCGCCGTAGGCCACTGCCTCGCCGCCGGCCTCCCCCGCCACCACCGCGTTGGTCATAAAGTCTTTGTAGCTGTCCATGCCGTAATAGGCGCCCACCTGCTGCACAAAGTCCAGCACCTGAGCCACCGCCTCGCCGTTCACCCCGTTCTCGGTCAGGGCCGGGGCGCTGGTCTCCAGCGCGAAGTCCAGCAGCTGCTGGATGCTGATGAAGCCAAGGCCGTAGGGCTCGTCCAGCGGCTCGTAGTAGTCATTGCTCTGGCAGTCCCAGGCGGGGCGGGCGGCCTTTTCCAGCAGCCAGCTGGAAAGGCTTTCCAGGCTGGAGGCCGCCGCCAGGTCCGACTCGGTGCCCACCAGCACCGGCACGGCGAAGCGGGCGGGCAGCGCGTAAACGGAACCGTCCTCCCCGATGAAGGGGGCGGCGACGTTGCTCACAAGGCTTTGGGTGTCCACCCAGGCGGAGAGGTCCTCCAGAAGGCCCTGCTCCTGATAGACCTGCCAGTCCAGCCCGTCCAGGATGATCACGTCCGGGCCGGAGCCCGCCAGCAGGGCGGTGTTCAGCGCGGTGATGGCGTCGGCGGTGCTGCCGCCGCTCTCCAGGGCGATCTGGTAGTCCACCGTGCGCTCGGGATACTGCGCCTCGTACTCGTTGATGGCCGCACGGACGGTGTCGCTGTTTTCCAGGCTCCACACCACCAGCGCATCGCCGCTGCCCCGGGCGGGGGCGGTCTCATCCCAGAAGATACGGTAGACATGGCCGCCGTAAGCGGTGTTGTTTTGGTCGTCGGTGATGCTCTCCAGGGTCACCGCCAGAAAGCCGCCGTCGGCGCAGCGGGCAAGGCCCATCAGGCTGGCAGAGCCCGCCGAGAGCACGGTGCCTGCGCCGTCCACCACCAGTTCCGCCAAATCGCCTCCCTTGGCCAGCCGGTAGATGCCCTTCTGGGAGGCATAGTAATAGTTGCCGTCGCAGTCGGCGCAGGCGGAAAAGGCCGCGTCGGAGGCGTCGGGCAGGTTTTCAAACACGGTGGTCATTGCGCCGTCGGTGCCGGTGCGCATCAGCTGCACGCCGCTCTCCTGATAAGAGAGGCTGTAAAACGCGCCGGGCTCGGTGGGGTCCGCCGCCATGCCGGAGATGAAGCTGCCCCCGAGGCCGCCCAGCAGTTCGGTCATTTCGGCGCACTCGCCGGTGGCAAGGTCCAGCTTCCAGGCGCTCATCGCGCTCATCATACCGTTTTCGTCCACCAGCGCCGAGGGTGCGTCCTCGGTGGCGGGGACCAGGATGCGGCCCAGCAGCAATGCCTGCCCGCCGCCCAGCGGCTGCAGGTCGGAAACATCCAGAATGCTCTCGGGCAAGGCAAGCTGACGCAGCGTGGCGCTGCCGGCATCCTGCACCCACCAGGTCTGGTCGTAGCCGCCATCGGCCTCGGTCACGGCGGTGATGAAGCATCCGCCGTCCGGCATCAGGCGGGTCACGCCGAAGTAATCGGCCCCGGTCTGCTGGGCCCAGTCGGTGGGCTGTTCCTGCCAGGTGGCGCCGTTGTCGGTGCTGGTCCAGAGGGTGGCGGTGTTGTCGCCCCCTTTTTCCAGCAGCAGAAGGGAACCGTCCTCCAAAAGCACCGGCTTTTCGTAGCTGCGGGCGTTTTCGCCGGGGGTGACCTCCTCCTGCCGCCAGCGACCGGTGCCCGAAGCGGAACCGCCGCCCCCGGAGGCGGCGGCCGAGCCGGAGCCGGAGGCCGCCTCTTCGCCGCAGCCGAAGAGCCCGGCGGCCATCACCGCCGCCAGCGCAAAAGCCGCGGCGCGTTTTGCAATGGTGTGTTTTTTCATGTTGTCCTTCTTCCTTTCCACCCGAATGCGGGGTATGGCTCCAGTATAGCGGCGCCGGCTTGAAAAAACCTTGAAGGCAAATGCGCCCCTTTCAAGACTTCTTCAAGGAAAGGGGTGTATAATAAAAGAACGAACAAAGGAGGGGCGAGGATGCGCATTTTGCTGATCGAGGACGACGAAGCCCTGCGCGCGGTGCTGGTTCCCGTGCTGGAAAAGGCGGGCTTCGGGTGCGACAGTGCCGCCGACGGGGCCAGCGGCCTTGCGCTGCTTTTGCAAAACCCCTATGACGCGGCGGTGGTGGACCGGATGCTGCCCGCCCTTTCGGGGCTGGAGCTGGTGCGCGCCGCCCGGGGGAAAGGCTGCACCGTGCCGGTGCTGATGCTCACGGCGCTGGGCCGTGTGGAGGACCGGGTGGAAGGCCTGGGCGCCGGGGCGGACGACTATCTGGTGAAGCCCTTCGACAATCGGGAGCTCATCGCCCGGCTGCAGGCGCTGGGCCGCCGCCCGGCCCACACGCTGGAAAGCGCCCTTCTGCGCTTTGGCGACGTGAGCCTGGACGCGGCGGCGCTGACCCTGACCGGGCCCGCGGGCACGGCCCGCCTTTCCAAAAATGAGAACGCCCTGCTGGAGGCCCTTCTGCGCCGGGCGGGCCAGCTGGTGAACCGCGAGGTGCTGTTCTGCGCCGTGTGGGGCGCGGAGGACTTTGTGGAGGAGGGCAACCTGGACAGCTACATCCACTTTGTGCGCCGCCGCCTGCGCACTGTGGGCAGCCGGGCGGCCATCCGCACCGTGCGGGGCATGGGCTACTGCCTGGAAGCGGGAGGTGACGCGCCATGATGCGTTCCCTCCGGCTGCGGCTGACGGGGCTGTATGCCCTGCTGTCGGCGCTGGTGCTGGCCGCGGCCCTTGTGGCGGGCGCGCTTTTGGAGGCCCGGGACCTGCGCCAGGCCGGCGACGAGAGCCTTCTGGACGCTGCCGCCGCGGTGGCGGACCGCCTTGCAGGGGCCACCACGCTGGCGGACAGCTGGCTGGCCGAGCAGGAGCAGGCGTATGAGTGCCTTTACTATCTGGAAGACAACGGCGTGCCGCTGGAGCACACCGAAAAGAACGGCTCGGCGGCGCTGCTCACCGGCGAAGCGCTGGACCGCTGCGCCGCATTGGGCGCGGGCCAGAGCGCCGTGTTCGGCTTTGAAGCCGCGGACGGCGAGATCTGGCGCTGCGCCGCCCTGGCGCTTGCCCCTGCCAATCTGCGCCACGGCCCCCGGCTGCTGCTGGCGCTGCGAAGCACCGCGCCATTGAACGCCCAGCTGGCGGGGGTGGCGGTCAAATACGCCCTTTTGTGGGCGGGCGGCACGGCGCTGCTGGCCGCGGCGGGCGCGCTGCTGGCCCACATTGCCCTGCGGCCCACCGCCGCCGCCCTGCGCCAGCAGAATGAGTTTGTTGCCGCCGCAAGCCACGAGCTGCGCGCCCCGCTCACCGTCATCAAGAGCAGTTTGCAGGCCGCCGCCTCGGAGCCGGACCGCCGGGACAAACTGCTGGGCATCGCGGGCGCGGAGGTGGCGCGCTTGCAGCGCCTCACCGAGGAACTGCTGTTTTTGGCCGGGCAGGACGCCCACATCCTGCGCCTTTGCCCCGAAGAGCTGGAGCCGGACACCTTTCTTTTGGAGGTGTGGGAGGCGTGGCGCGCGCCCCTGCGTCAGAGCGGCCACGAGCTGACGCTGGAACTGCCGGATGAGCCCTTCTCCCCCATCCGGGCGGACAAGGCCCGGATGGAGCAGCTTTTCACCATTCTTTTGCACAACGCCATGGAATACACGCCGCCGGGCACGGCCATCGAACTTGCGGCTGAGCGCCGGGGCGCGGGGGTTATCTTCTCGGTGCGGGACCACGGCCCCGGCGTGCCGGAAAAGGACCGCCAGCGCATCTTCCGCCGCTTTGCCCGGGGCGAGGAATGCCGCACCGGCAAGGAGCACTTTGGCCTGGGCCTTTCCATCGCGCGGCAGATCGCCGCCCTCCACGGCGGCCGTCTCTGGGTGGAGGACGCGCCGGGCGGCGGCGCGGTGTTCTTTTTACAGTTGCCCGCCGGGCGCTGAATGTTATCGCCGCAGGCCCCGCCGGTTTTCCACCGGCGGGGCCTTTTTCTGCGTCAACCCTGTTCTGCCAGCCAGAGGGCCGACTCCTGCCGGGCGGTCTCCACCGCCTCGTCCAGGCCGGCTCCGTCAAAGTACTGCTGCGCGCCCGCGCCCACCGCGCTGCGCAGCACGGTGGAGGGAACGTTCGGGTCCATGCCTTCCAGCACGGCCACGATGTCGGTGCCGGAGGAGGCGTCGTACTGGGCAAAGCCTTCCTCCCACTGGCTGAGCACGGCGCTCTTCAGCACCGGCACGCCGTCGTAGGTGGTCTGGCTCTGCACCTCCTCGCTCAAAAGGGTCTGGATGAACTGCACCGCGCCCTCGGGGTTCTGGGCGCTGACGTTCACCCCCGCCGCGCAAGCCGGCTGGATGCTGGTGGCGCCGGAGGCGGTGGCCAGAGCCTTCACCTCGCCGGCGCTTGTGCCGCTGACGCGGGAGGCATAGTAGAAATCGCCGCCCAGGCCGTTCAGGGAATAGACCGGCGAACAGAAGGCACGGCAGATGCAGTTGGTAAAATTGCTGAGGGTGCTGTTCTGGGGGTGATAGTAGGTGCCGTCGGGCCGGTCGAAGGGGGCGGTGTTGAAAAGGCCCGCGCCGCCGCCTGCCCGAATCTGGCCCAGCAGTTCATAGAACCGGCGGCAGGTGTCCTCGTTCAGCTGCCCGCCCTGCCAGATGTCCCCCGCGTAGAGGGGGTAGAAGGTGTCGAACAGCTGCACGGTGTTATAGTAGGCCAGCAGCGGCATGGCCTCGTTGCGCCCGTCGTCAACGATGTTGGGCTCGGCGGCCAGCAGCCCCGCCAGCGTCTCGGCGTCCTTGATGGTGGCCAAAGTGGCTTCGTCCGCCCCCGCCAGCAGCGGGAACGCCCGGGCGGGCAGGGCGAACAGGCCCTGTTCCGTCTGCCACACGCCGGTCATGTTTTCCAGCATGCCGTTGGTATCCACCTTGCCGGAAAGGTCCATCAGCAGGCCCTTTTCGATGAAGCTGTCCACCGGCATATCGTCCAGGATGAGCACGTCCGGCCCGGAGCCCGCCAGCAGCTGGGTGTTCAGCTGGGTCAGCGCGTCCTCCCGGCTGCCGGTCACGGTGGAAAAGCCGTCCTCCGAGCCCTCCTCGAGGGCCCAGCTGTAGGTGGCTGTGCCGCCGGTGGCCTTCTGCCAGGCGTTCACCGCCGCTTCCACCGTGTCGGAACGGTAGAGGCTGAAGATGGTCAATTCGCCCCCGGCGGAAGCGGCCAGTTCAGAGTCCCAGCGGTAGCGCAGCAGGCGGCTGTTGCCGCTGGCCATGTTGCCGTCGCTCATCTGGAAGTAGAGGGTCTCCTCCGGCCCCACCACCGCCGACTGCACGAACAGGCCAGGGTCGGAGATGGAGAAGCAGCCGCCGTCCAGCGCCAGCTCGGCGGTGGTGCCGCCCAGGGTGTAGTGCCAGACCTTGTTCTGGTCGTCCAGCAAATAATAGCCGTTGGCGCTGCCGCAGAGCAGGCGGCTGCCCATCTCCAGTTCGGGCAGCTCCATCTGCACCGGCGAGCCGGTCAGATCGCAGGCGGCCAGTTCCATGGAGGTGCTGGTCGTGATCAGAGTATCGCCGCAGACGGCCACCGACGCGATGCTCGAATCAAAGGCCAGGCCCGCCTCGCCGGCAGGCAGCGCGTCCAGCTTTTGAGCCGTGCCGTTTTCCACCGAAAAGTAACTGGTCTCACTGGTTTTTTCAGCGTCCTCGGTGATGACGGTCACCGACCAGTAGAGCTTGCCTCCTTGCGTGAGGTAGGCGGTGGGATAAGCGATGCCATCCCCCACCTGGGCGGCCAGCTGCTCAAAGCCGCTGCCGCCCTGCTCCTGCCACTGGCCATCCTGGCCCAGGGCGTACCAGTGGGCCGTCTGCCGGGAGAGGGGCGTGGCGGGGTTTTCCACCGTGAAGGCGTTCAGAACGCCGTCCACCGCGAAAAGGCCCACGTTATAGTTGTGGTCGGGGGAAACGTCCTCCTCCACATAGCCGCCGGTGGGCGCGGCGGAGGGCGCATCGGACGAGCCGGAGGCTCCCTCTTCCGAGCAGCCCGCCAGCAGTGCGGCGGCAAACAGGGCGGCAAGGGCCCCGGAAACGATCCTGCAAAGTTTTTTCATGCCAGTTCCTCCTTTGGGTGCTTGTTTGCCGTCATTGTAGCAGGGAACTCTCTAAGCTGCCTCTAAGTTTTTTTAGAGATTGTTTAGAGGCAAAGCGTGGTAGTATAATTGTATCACTCTCGAGGAAAGGCCGGGTGGCGTTGTGAGAATTTTACTGGTGGAAGATGAAAAAGATCTGCGGGAGGCGCTGCGGGACACCCTCGCCGCCTGCGGCTACACCGTGGAATGCTGCGCCAACGGCCCGGACGGGCTGGATGCTCTTTGTTCCGGGGGCTGCGATCTGGCGCTGCTGGACCGGATGCTGCCGGGGATGGACGGGCTTGATGTGCTGCGGCAGGCCCGCGGGGCGGGGGTGCGCACGCCGGTGCTGATGCTCACCGCCCTGGACGCGGTGGGCGACCGGGTGGCGGGCCTGGACGCAGGAGCGGACGACTATCTGGCCAAGCCCTTTGCCGCCGAGGAACTGCTGGCCCGGGTGCGGGCGCTGGGCCGCCGCCCCGCCGAGTGGGAGGGCGGCACCGCCCTGCGCCGGGGCGATGTGGAGCTGCGGGTGCAGGACCGGCTGCTCACCGGACCCGCGGGGGCCCACACCCTCTCCCAGCGGGAGTGCGCCCTGCTGGAGCTTTTTCTCCGCAACCCCGGCGTCACCCTGCCCCGGGAGCGCATCCTGCTGAACGTGTGGGGGCCGGACAGCGACGTGGAGAGCGGCAACATCGACAACTACATCCATCTGGTGCGCCGCCGCCTGCGGCTGGTGGGCAGCCGGATGGAGCTGGTCACCCGGCGGGGCGCGGGCTACCGGCTGGAGGCAGACCCATGCTGAGGCGGCTGCGGGCGCGCATCACCCTGCTGGCGGCGCTGCTCACCGGGGCGGTGCTCACCGGGGCGCTGCTGTTCGCCTTCGGCGTGACCTGCCGCCAGTACTCGGACAGCCGCCGCTCCGCCTTTGAAACTGCGGTGACCCAGCTGCAATACCAGTGGGACCGCTACGACCAGCTGGACGGCGACTGGCTGGCGCGGCTGGAGGCCCAGAACGGCATGAAGGTGCTGCTGACTGAGAACGGGGCTCCCCTGCTCCACAGCCTGCGCCTGAGCGAAGAGGAGCGGGCCCTGCTGGAGGCAGCAAAGCGGGCCGCCGAAGAACAGCAGGGCCTTCTGGCCGACGCGCCGCCCCTGGCGGGCAGCCAGAGCGCCAGCTTCACCTTTTCGGCCCAAGGCAGCAGCTGGCGGGGCGAAGTGCGGCTGGGCGGCGGTGCCGGCAGCCGGTGGACGAGCCTTGTGGCGGTGCAGGACCTTGGCCCCGAGCGGGCCCACGCCCTGCGGATGGCCGCCCTGTTCGCGCTGGTGGCCGCAGCCGGGTGGGCCGGCCTTGGGTTGGCGGGCTGGTTCATCGCGGGCCGGGCGGTGCGCCCGGTGGCCCGGGCCATGGACCAGCAGCAGCAGTTTTTGAGCGCCGCCGGCCACGAACTGCGCACCCCGCTGGCGGTGATACGGGCCAATGCCGGGGCCGCCGCCCGCCAGCCGGACCAGGCGCAGCGGTACCTTGCGGTCATCGACGGCGAGGCAAAGCGGATGGGCGCGCTGGTGGACGAACTGCTGCTGCTCAGCGCCGGGGCCAGCGCCCGCGCCCGGCTGCGCCGGGAGAGCATCGCGCCCGACACCTTCCTTCTGGACTTTGCCGAGGGCATGGAACCGCTGGCGAAGAAGCGGGAGCGGCGGCTGGCCGTGCGCCTGCCCGAAAAGGCCTTGCCCCCGGTGGAGGCGGACGCTTATCGCCTGCGGCAGCTGCTGGCCATTCTGGTGGACAATGCCCTGCGCTTTGCCCCGGAGGGCAGCGAGATAGAACTGGGCCTTGCCGAACGGGGCGGGAGGGTGCGCTTTTGGGTGGCGGACCACGGCCCCGGCGTGGCGGACTGCGACAAAAAGCGCATTTTCGAACGTTTTTACCGGGGCCGGAACACCGGCGAGGACCCCCGTCACCACGGGCTGGGCCTTGCGGTGGCCGCCGAACTGACGGCGCTGCACGGCGGCCGCCTCTGGGTGGAGGACGCTCCCGGCGGCGGGGCCGCCTTCTGCCTGGAGCTGCCTGCCGGGCGCTGAATTTCTCATACAAAAACCGCCTGCCCCTTTCGCGGGGCAGGCGGTTTTTTGCAGTCAAATCAGCGGATGGGGCACACGCCGTTCACGCAGTCGGAGGCGCCGATGTCCAGCTCGGTCTCCTCGTGCTCGTAGCGGCAGAGCAGCGCCGGGTTAAAGGGGCGCATCTCCGCCTTGCGGCGCTCGTACTCCTCTTTGTCGATCGCCTCATAGGGCAGCAGATCGTAGAAGCTGTCGTCGTAGCTCAGGAAGGAAAGGGCCACCACATCGTCCCAGTGGTCCCAGACCCACTGCTCCACGTCGTCCCACTCGTTGTCCCGCACGTGCACGGTGATGGAGCAGTTGTGGTCCACATAGTGTTCCATGAACATCTTGTAGTTTTCCAGCTGCTCGATGGCGGTCACGTCGCCCTTCACCCGCCCGGCGGGGGCCTTCACCGGGAACTCCAGCACCTTGGTGGTGGGGTCCTCCGGGTCCTGGCCCACCTCCGGCAGCACCGGGTAGCCCAGTTCCTCGCAGACGCGGCACAGGGGGTCGGTGGCGGTGATGCGCACGCGGCGGATGTAGTAAGGCGAATGAGAGTAGTGCACGCCGCTGGACACGGTGGGCAGCAGGGACAGGGTGCCCTCCGGCTTCAGGGTGGTCACCAGCAGCGGACGGTTGCCGCCCAGCTGGGCCGCCATCTCGTCCGCGGCTTTGCGGGCCTCGGCCCGCAGGGCGTCCAACAGTTCGGCCTGCTGGGCGCGGTCCATGCCGGTGGCGTTGACCATGTCCTGCCAGCCGGTGAGGGAGCAGCCCAGCAGCCGGTCGCGCTTCTGCACCCGGTCCCAGCGGTACATCTCCAGCTCGCGGCAGGTCATGCGGTAGCCCGCCCGGGCGGAAAGGCGCTGCGCCTCCAGCAGGCCGGCCTTGTCCAGCGTGCCGTCCTCGCCCACAAAGGCCATCACGTTCACGGTGGTCAGGTTGCACAGGCCGTTGGAATCCAGCAAAATCTCGCCGCAGGGGTTGCAGCCGCAGAAGTTGGGGCGGCGCTTGAGGCCCGCCTCCTCGTTGATCCAGCCCGGCTCGCCGGAATAGCGCATCTGCTGGATGTGCCAGTGCAGCTTTTCACGGGTGGGCTTTTCGCGGTAGAAGATGGAGTTGTTGCTCATCTGGCGGTGGGCGATGGACTTGTCGATCTCCCAGTGGCCGTTCACCTGGCGGTAAAGGTTGGACTTGGCCTGGATGCAGGTCTCGTCGTCCGCATCCACCAGGCCAATTTCCGAGGTGCGGCGCACGCCGCCGGAAACCACGTTTTCGCCGATGATGTTGGCGATGTCCAAAAGGTCGATGGGCCGCAGCTGGGTGCGCACAGCGCCGTCCCGGGCGCCGGCGGCGGTGACCACCTTGTGTATTTTGTCCAGCATGGTCATCATGGAGCCGGAACCACTGGCGGTGCCGCCGAAGGTCTTGAGCCGCTCGCCCTTCGGGCGGATGGAGTCGTAATTCACCACCAGGGTGGTCACGCCCTCATACTCCCGGTTGGTGATGAGCTCGAAGTAGCGGGTCAGCGCCTGGGCCCAGCCCTCCTTGGAGTCGCCGATGGCAAGGGTAGCGGTGTCCCGCTGGAAGGTGAGGTTGGTGTATTCCAGCCGCTCGCCTGCGGGCACCGGGTCATAAGACTTGTGCAGAATTTTCAAATCGGTGCGCACCGGCGGCAGCTGGTCCGCGTCGGATTTGAGCACCCGCACGCCCACGCCGCTGCCCACCATCAGCAGATAGAACAGGTCGTGGTAGGCCACGAAATCGTTGATGACGGTGAAGGCGCAGTTGTAGTTGGCCATGGGGTACTTTTCCGCCACCGGCGTGCCGCCCACCCACAGGGTGCGGCCGGACAAGAACTGCCGCAGATTGTAGATGTTATCGTAGAGTTTTTCCGCCTCTTCCCGGGGCGTGGGGGCCAGCGATGCGTTGTATTCCACCGCGCGGCGCACCGTCTCCCACCAGAACTCCCGGCGGCCCTGCTGGGGCAGATAGCGGGAGTAGGTGCGGGTGTAGACGAAGGCGCCCAGCTGCTCCATGGGGTTGGGCGCGTGCTTGTAGGGGCTGAGGAATTCGCGGGTCAGGATGCCCTCTTTCCACTCGCCGCTGGTGCGCTCTTTCTCCTTCTGCACCCGGTAGAGGATGTAGGTCTTGGCGGTGCGGTAGAGCTGCTTTTCAAACAGGGTCTCCTCCACCGCGTCCTGGATGCGCTCGATGTCCACGATGTCCTGGCCTGCGGCGGCCAGTCTCTCTTCCACCGCGGCGGTGACGTCGTCCACCCGCTGGGGCTCATGCTCCCCGGCGGCGGCCGCCGCCAGCGTGACGGCGCGGCGTATGAATTCAGCGTCAAAGGGCACGACTTTGCCGCTGCGCTTGCGTACGTTCATTTTTGGTCCCTCCCAACGTTGTTTGCAGGATACACCATATATAGTAGTTCTCGCGAGGCAAAAAGTCAATATATTGTTTCTTTTTCCGCAAAGAGGCCGGCGTTTGCGGATGCGGAGCTCACTTTTGCCCTTCTGTGCCCAGTATAGCAGAGGATGCATCCCATAGGTCGGACTTTTTTCCTCCGGCCCGGTGCTGCAAAAAAAGGGCTACCGGCCAAGGCCGGGAGCCCACTGCTGATGAAATATCACAGGCGGTTCGTTTTTTTGGTCGCGATGATGGTGAACACGCCGAAGGCGATGCTGAGTGCGGCCCAGATGTAAAGATCGGAGTAGCTGCCTGCGCTCGGCAGGGCAAACAGCGCGGGCAGGATGTGGAATCCCGCGGCCACATAGCCGCCTTTGCCCCCTTTGCGGGTGCAGATGTTGACGATGCCCGCCACAAGCAGCCCCAGCGCCAGCACAAAACCCGCGCTGCCGCTCACTTCGCCGTTCTCCGCAAGGGTGTTTGCCAGGCCGGCGGCGCAGGACTGCAGGCTGACCAGCAGAAAGAGCACGATGCTCAGGATGCCGATGACCAGTTTTCCGGTTTTCATGGTTTCTTTCCTCCCTTTCTTCAGAACGTCAGCGTGAACGGCCCCAGCGCGGTGCGGTCGGTGAAATCGTCCGGGTCGGTGCTGTTCAGAGTGAATTCAAGGGAGGACATTTGCTCCAGCCGGTCGCTGTTTTCTTCGCTGTCCAGCAGAAGAAGATCGCACATCGCCCTGCGCCCGGCGGGGATCTCGGCGTAAAGGCTGCCGTCCGTCATGTAGCCGTCCACCGAAACATCGGAGGCGGTGAACACGCGCCGCTGTTCGCTGTTGTTCTCGATGCAGAGCCGCACGCTTTTGCCCATCAGCGAGTCGGCCTGTTCCAGCGCCACGATGCGAACTCCCTCGCCGGCATACAGTTCCGTGCCCTCCGGCTGATACGGGTCCGGCAGGGCGGCGTCGGTGGCAAGGGCGATGGGGCCGCTTTGTGCCAGCGTCTGGAAGTTGTCGGGGTCGATCAGCCGCAGTTCACACTCGATCTGGGCAATGGTCTCCACCCGGGCGTTGTCCAGGTCCGTCTGCAGCAGGGTCAGGCCCGTCTCGGCCTTTTTGCCCGGCAGCACTTCCTGGGAAAGGGTGCTTTCGATCACCCATCCGTTCACAGTGCACACGCCGGACTGGACGGCCACCCCCGCGTCCGAGTTGTTTTCGATGACCAGATCAATTTGCGGGCCGAACAGAGAGCCCTCGCTGAGCCCCGTGGCGGTGATTTTTATCCCCTCCTCATCGTAGAGAACGGTTTGGGGCAAAGTGACTGCCTGCGGGGCGGGCTGTGCCTCTGACTGCGGCAGAGACGCCGGCCCGGACGGCGTTTGGGCCGGCTCCGAGGTCTGCGCGCCGGAACAGCCCGCACAGCCGAGAGCCAGCAGCAATGCCAGAAAAAAAGATACTGCCTTTTTCATTTGAAAAGCCTCCTCCTGCGACCAAATCGCGGTATGCTTCTCACAGTATATACCGGGTTTGGACGCATTTGGTGGGCTGCCAGCAGACTGGGCAAAAAATCATTGAAGGACCGCTTTGAGGGCCGCAGCCGCGAGCACCGTGATCAAAAAAGCCGCGGCGGCCCAGAGCAGGACGGCCGCCGCTGTGGCGGCGATGCGCATTCCCCTGCCCTGCGCCTTGTTCAAAATGGGGATGTGCCGCTGTATGCCGAAGAGGTCAAACACCAGCACATAGCTCCCCACCGGGATCGCCAGCACCCCGGTCACGATCAGACATTCCACCGGGTCGCCCGCGGCGGTAGAATATCCCGCCGCTGCAAACACAAAGAACCAGAATGCCGCCGCCACCGCTGCCAGCGCCTTCTGGCCGGACCCGGACCGGAAGCCCGGCACAAGGCACAACGGGTAGGGGTAGCCTGTCCGGGCGGCGGGCCGCGGCGGCGCGGCCCGCCTGCACGGCAATGCCGCCAGCGCGGCGTCCAGCTCCCGCACGTTGGAATAGCGCTGCTGCGGGTCGAGATTCGTGCACCTGGCAATGACCTCCCCCAGCAGGCCGTCGGCCCGCGCCTCGTTGGGGAACGCGCCGGTCACCACCTGATTCAGCACCACCCCGAGGGAGTAGATGTCCGCGCGGGCGTCGCTCTGGCAAAAGCCGAACTGTTCCGGCGCGGCATATCCATGGGTGCCCAGCAAGGTGGTGTCCGCGCTGCGGCCCGCCTTTTCAAAGCGGGCGATGCCGAAGTCGATGAGGTACACCTGCGAATCGGCGCCGAGCACGATGTTCTCCGGCTTGATGTCCCGGTGGACGATGTTCTCTCTGTGCAGAGGGGCCAGCGCCTGGCACAGCTGCCGGCCGAGCCACACCGCGTCCTCCCTGGTCAGCGGCGGGCCTTCTTCCATCCGCTGGCGCAGGGTCACGCCCTGGATGTAGTCCTCATAGACAAAGGCCGTGCCGTCCTGCCGGGCTTCGATGGCCCGGACCGCGGGCACATGTTTGGCGTTCATCGCCCGCAGCGTCTCAAATATCTCCGTCTGGCCGCCGGACACCTGCCGCGCCACCAGGATGCGCCCGCTGGACCGCTGGCGCGCCAGAAAAACCGTTCCCCGCTGGTTCAGCGCTTCCAGAAAGACAAAATCCTCCTGCTCCATGCTGCTCACCCGATCATCACCTCGCCGCAGGCGGCAAGGCGGTCGTTGCATTCATAGAGGCTTTTTCCCGCCGCCAGCTGCTGCAGGATGACCGCGTCCCGCCGGATGCGGGGATACAGCGGCGAGAGTCCCGCGATGCGCAGCATGGTCTGGGTCTCGTCGCAGGTGAAGTGGAGCCCCAGCGCAATGGCCAGCAGCATGTCCCGCGAGGGGTTGCGCCGCGTGCCGTTCAGCAGCTGATAGCAGTAGCTGCGCTCCCGGCCGGAGGCAAAGATCAGGTCCTTTTTTTGCAGGCCGTGCTTTTCCAGCAGGGCGCACAGGTATTTCCCCAGGTCCGCCTCCAGAAGCTCCCCTTCATACCGCTCAAAGTATTGGTCAATATCCGCGTGCTTGTCTTTCAGGATGGCCGTCAAATCGTCGGTTCGAAGCATGGTATCCCCCGTTCCGTGGTGGCTTTGCATGGGCCCGGACGTTCTTTTGCTTTCCGGGCCTTCTCACTGGCTTTATCATAGCACGGAACCCCTGCGGATGCAATTTGGCGCATTTTTCCGCGCAAAAAGGCCGGCCCTGCGCGGGCCGGCCTTCTCAGTCTGGGATGTCTTTTCTGCTTCAGGGAATCAGAAGTTGTCGCTGTGGATCTCGAAGAAGCTCTTGGAGTAGTTGCAGGTGGGGCAGACCTCCGGGGCGGCGGTGCCCACCACGATGTGGCCGCAGTTGCGGCACTCCCACACCTTGACCTCGCTCTTTTCAAAGACCTGAGCGGTCTCCACGTTGTGCAGCAGGGCGCGGTAGCGCTCCTCGTGACGCTTCTCGATGGCGGCCACCAGACGGAACTTGGCGGCCAGCTCGGGGAAGCCTTCCTCCTCGGCGGTCTTGGCAAAGCCGTCGTACATGTCGGTCCACTCGTAGTTCTCGCCCTCGGCGGCGTGGAGCAGGTTCTGCGCCGTGTCGCCCAGGCCGTTCAGCTCCTCGAACCAGAGCTTGGCGTGGGCCATCTCGTTCTGGGCGGTCAGCTGGAACAGGGCCGCGATCTGCTCAAAGCCCTCGTTCTGGGCCACAGAGGAGAAGTAGGTGTACTTGTTGCGGGCCTGCGACTCGCCGGCAAAGGCGGCCTGCAGGTTCTTCTCGGTCTGGGTGCCGGCGTACTTGTTCGCGCCCTTGGCGGGGGCCTCCTCGATCTTCTCGAAGGAAGAGGCGGGCTGCTTGCACAGCGGGCAGGTGAAGCCCTCGGGCAGGGTGTCGCCCTCATAGATGTAACCGCACACTTTGCATTTCCATTTGCTCATTGTTTTCACTTCTCCTTTTGTTGTTTTGTTGTGGTCGGGGCCGGCCTGCTTGTGCAGAAGGCCGCTCTGGTCCCGGTAGCTGGTGTGAAGCATTTTTTCCGCCATCCCGCTCAGGGGCTGGCCGTAAAATGCGGCGTAAACTTCTTTTATCTCGGGGTTCTCGTGGCTGGTGCGCAGGGTCATGGCCTCGTCCCGCCGGTAAAGGGCGGCGATGCGGCTCTTGCGGGTCTCGTCCGCGTCCTTCATCAGGTCCTTGGGCTGCCCGCCGCCGCCGATGCAGCCGCCCGGGCAGGCCATGACTTCCACGAAGTGGTATTCCCTGCCCTCCGCCTTCATGCGCTCCAAAAAGCGCCGGGCATTGGCGGTGCCGTAGACCACGGCCACCCGCAGGGTCAGTTCACCCACCTGCACCTGGGCCTCCCGCACCCCTTCGTAGCCCCGCACCGGCTCCAGCTGAAGCAGCGCCTGGGGCGCGATCTCACCGGTGACATACTCATAGGCGGTGCGCAGAGCGGCCTCCATCACGCCGCCGGTGTTGCCGAAGATGACGCCCGCGCCCGAGGCTTTGCCCATCAGGGAATCGTAGGCGGAGTCCTGCAGGGCGTTCCAGTCCACCCCTTCGGCCTTGGCCCAGCGGGCCAGTTCCCGGGTGGTGATGACCTGGTCGGTGTCCCGCATGCCTTCCACGCCGTGGTAGTCGGCGGCGGCGTGCATCTCCTCCCTGCGTATCTCGAACTTCTTGGCGGTGCAGGGCGTCAGGGCCACATGGACGATCTTCTCCGGGTCCAGGCCCATCTTTTTTGCAAAGTAGGTCTTGACCGTGGGGCCCTGCATGCCGATGGGGCTTTTGGCGGTGGAGAGATGGGGCAGCAATTCCGGGGCGTACATCTCCGCGAAGTGCACCCAGCCGGGGCAGCAGCTGGTGAACTGGGGCAGCGGCCGGTCCTTCTCCGTCAGGCGGCGGATGAGCTCGCTGGCCTCCTCCACGATGGTCAGGTCCGCGGCGAAGTTGGTGTCCAGCACATAGTCCACGCCCAGCGCGCGGAGAAGGGCCACCATTTTGCCCTCCACAAAAGCGCCGGGCTCCATGCCGAACTCCTCGCCCAGCGCCGCGCGCACGGCGGGCGAGGTGCTGACCACCACGATCTTGTCCGGGTCGGCCACCGCCTGCCGCACCGCCGGGCTCTCGTCCCGCTCGGTGATGCTGTCCACCGGGCAGACGTTAGCGCACTGGCCGCAGTAGATGCAGACAGCCCTGTCCCCTGTCTGCTCCAGGGTGTAGGTGCCGTGCACCCCCATCAGGTCGGTGCAGGCCGTTTTGCACATGCCGCAGCGGATGCACTTGTCCTCCCAGCGGAGAATGCTGGGGTTGTCCGGCTCGATGGCCACCCGGACGGATAAGGGAAGATGTTTCAGTTTCCTCACATTCCTTTCTTTTTTCTGCACTCGTCGCACAGATATACCAGCTTCAAATCATAAGAGAGGATGGCGGTGCCCGCCTTCTGTTCCAGTTGTGCGGTCAGATCGCCCAGGTCCACGTCCAGCAGCTTGCCGCACTCCTTGCACACCAGATGGTCGTGCCGCTGGATGCGGTCGTAACGGTCGGGCGCGCCTTCCACCGACACCTTGCGGATGAGGTCATCCTGCCACAGACGGTTCAGGTTGTTGTATACAGTGGCCAGCACCACCGTGGGATAGGTGCGGCGCAGCTCCATAAAGATCTGCTCCGCCGTCATGTGGCTGCGGGACTGCTCCACGATCTCCAAAATCTTCTTCGCATACTTCGTCACAGTTATCAGCACCATTTTTAGAATTATTCTAATTCCATTATATGGATTTTTGAGAAGAAGTCAAGGGGGAAAAACAAAAAAGCCCAGCCAAACGGCTGAGCTCTTTTTTGTGGTGGACCCGACGGGAATCGAACCCGTGTCCGAAAAGCGATCCGCGAGAGTATCTCCGGGTGCAGTTTGTCTACAACATTCCCGCAGCGGCAGGCCGGCAAACAGGCCGCCGCATTGGTAGCTTCATGAGGTCATGGCCGCCCGCAAAGCTTGAGGCGGCTCACGTTCAGCGTCTAAATGATGCCCTGGCCCCACACGACGCTTGAGTGGGCAGGACAGCTGCCTTAATTAGGCAGCGACAGCTAATTTGTTGTTGTTAGCTATTTTTTTGGAGGCGTTTATAGTGTGGCCCCCATCCACTACCCGCTGCTCGCACTTCACACTCCCCGTCGAAACCTTTACGGGCCCATGTGGTAACTATTATAATACCCTTTTTCCCGCCGTTATGCAAGAGGCACGGAGAAGATGTCATCAAACCTTCACCTGCCCCTGCCTCCGAAGGCCCGGGCACCGCATTCTCGCAGCGGCCCGGGCGCGGGCTGTCACAGGTCCGGGCCGTGCGGGGCTTCCTTTGGCTCGCCCCAATAGCGGGCGGTGAATTCTTCCACCGTGATGGGGCGACTGTAGTAGTATCCCTGGCCGAAATCGCAGCCCAGCGATCGGATGAGGGCTTCGTTCTCCCGGGTCTCCACGCCTTCCACCACCACCGAGATCCCCAGCTGTTTGGCCATCCGCACCACCTGCTCCATGATGATCCTGGAGCGGGGATCGTTTTTGTCCGCCGCCTCCATGAGGAAGCCCCGGTCCAGCTTGAGCTCGTCGATCTGCAGGCTGTTCAGGGTGTTCAGCGACGAGTATCCGCTGCCGAAATCGTCCATGGAGATGCGGAATCCGATGGCTTGCAGCTGGCTGATGCGGGCGTTCAGCTCCCCGGCGTTTTCCAGCGCCAGGCCCTCCAGGATCTCCAGCGTGATCCAGGAGGCGGGGATCTGATAACGTTCGATCAGCCGTTCCAGGTTCTGGATATAATCCGCCTCGAAAAACAGCAGTTTTGACTGATTCACCGACAAGGGCGGCGGCTGGATGCCCTGATCCAGCCAGGCCCGCAGCTGCTTGCAGGCGCACTCCACCATATACAGGTCCAGCGAAACGCTGAATCCGTTCTGTTCAAACAGCGGAATGAACTGGTCGGGATACAGCATCCGGCCGGTCCCGGTGGTCCAGCGCACCAGCGCCTCGGCGCCGCCCAGCCTGCCGCTGGTCAAATCTATCTTTGGCTGCAGGTACATGCGGAACTCCCCGTTTTGCAGCGCCTGGTGCATGTGGCTTTCCACAAAGTTCGCCACTTCTTCTTTTTTATGCAGTTCTGTGTCGTAGGTCCACACCGTGTTGCAGCTGGCGCCCTTGGCCCGCTCCAGCGCGAACATCGCATGGGTGAGCACATCGTCCACCTTCCCGGACGCGGCGCACTGCGGCGCCGCCACCATTCCGGCATAAAGCAGGACATGGTAGTCACTGTTCGCGTCTTGCAGGGCGGCGGCACAAGCCTCGTCCATGATGTTCCGCAGCCGGGCGGCAGCCTGCTCCGGGTCGGTGTTCAGCAACACGGCATAGAACAGGTCGGCGCTGTCACGGCAGCAGAATTCTCCCTCCTCCAGCCGTGTCTGCAGCTGCTGATGGATGTGGCGGAGAAGCTTGTCGGCCCGCTCGCGGCCAAAGATCTCGTTGATGAACTTGAACTGACGGACGTCCAGCGCCGCCAAATTCACATCCTGCCGCTGGCTCAGGGCCTCTTGCAGCTTCAAAGTGAAGCCGCGCAGATTGTCGCCGCCGGTGAGGGCGTCGTGGAAAGCCAGATCGCGAAGCTCCCGGTCGTTGCGGCGGGTCAGGCGATAGCCGTACACAAGCAGTATGACCATCAACAGCAGCAGCGCTGCAAAGGTGACCGCAATGACCGTCACGATCCGATAAAGCCCGCTTGCTTCCTGCACCCGGCTGACGCAGAGCATATACCAATCCTTGATGCCCACCGGCTCCAACAACGCCTGATAGCTGCGGCCCTCGCAGTGGAAGGAGGAATAGACGCTTTCCCCGGCGGCCAGGGCTGTCCGAATTTCTTCCGCTTTCTGACCGCTGAAATAAGGCTCTTCATAGATGGAAGCCACCGATTCCTCCACAACGGAGTTCTGGGAATGGATCAGCAGTTCGCCCTTGGAGTTGAGCAGATGGATGTGGCCGTTGCCGGAAAGCACAGTGTCGCCGCTCAGGATGTCCGAGAATATCTCCACCTGATCGCTGGCGATCAATGCGCCCACCGTATCGCCGTTCCGGCTCACCGGGATGGCGTAAATGAAGATTTTCTCCTGCGTCAGCTCGCTTTGGACCAGGTCGGACAGCGCCATCTCTCCCTGCCAGGCCTGGGCCACTACCTCCTGCACCTCCGGCTGCATCTCCGCCAGTTCCACATCGCTGCGCACCAGCTGGCCCAAAACGGCCACAACGCCAGAACCGTTCAGCGGGAAATAGGCCATGGACACGAAATCGTTCCGCAGGTTTGCCTCGTTCAGGATCTCGTCAAAGTTTTCGGCCTCGTCCACATTGCTGAACTCGAGAAAACCGGACATGGTGGTCAGGATCTGATAGTCCGAACTCATCTGCTTTTCCAGCCGGTTTTTGTATTCATCGGTCTCTGCGCGCATCTGGTCTTTGGTGACCTCGACCATGGAACGGGCCAAAAATGCCGCCACCCCTGCCCCGGCGGCAAGCAGCAGCAGCCCTGCGGCCACGATGAGCACCACTGCGCGGCGAAGCCGTTCTTGCAGACGTTTTTCTTCCATTTTGCACGGCCCCTTTCCCAGTGCCAAGACGGCGCTTCTGGTTTTATCATAGCACACCCGGCGGCCGGCTGCAAACGCGGCGCCCGCCGAACAGTCGCTGAGCACCAGCTCGACGGCCGGGCCGGGGGCGCACCGGCAAGTCAATGGCCCGCCGAAAACCGCGGAAGCAAAAGAAAAAGCACCAATCTTTCGATTGGTGCTTTGTGGTGGAGCCCGCGCGACGGTACTCGAACCCCGAAGATCATCGTGCTGCGGGACTATGTCGTCCTCAGAATTGCCGTATAAAGCAAAAGAGCCCCGGCGGGT
>SFDQ01000018.1 GCA_004558145.1 Oscillospiraceae bacterium | reverse complement strand
CGTGGTCAGGGCATTGGTCCGCAGCGTGGCCGTGCCCATGCCTTATTCCTCCACAGGCATCCGGGCGGGATCACCCAGCACCAGGGCGTAGGTGGCTGCGGCACTGCCGCCCGGCGTTACTGTCACCTTGATGTACTGCTTACAGCCCACCAGGTCCAGTTCCACCGCCACCAGATCGTTTTGATCGATGGCGATGCTGCTGAGATCCCGGCCCATGGCTACACGTTCATCCGCCACTGCCGTAAAGGAGCCGCCCGCTGTGTCGCACTCGGTGACGGCCACAGCCAGCGTTCCGGCCGCGCTTGCACTTGCGGCGAGGACAGCCGACAGATACCCCTTGCGGTCTACGGCTTTGCCGCTGGTATAGGGCATGGCCTTGATGCTTCCATACAGGTTTCGTTTCATAGCTTCGCTTGCCTCGCTTTCTCATATCCGGCCCTTACGCGCCGGTCTTCAGGCCCTTGCCAATGACGAAGGACTCTTCATGCCGTACGCCGAAGTCATGCAGGTCGATGATCCGCAGGATGGTGCAGTCCTGATCCACCGCGCTGACCGTCTCGCCGTTCTCATCCGTGATGCTGCCCTCGCGGAACATCTCGCTCTCCATGCTGCCTTGGCGCCCAATCATAAATTCGCTCCAGTTGCCCAGCACGATGTCCGTGGGCCGGCCGGAGGCGGCGCTCACCGGGATCTGGTTGCTCACCGCAAATTCATGCCCGTTCAGCTTGCCGGCGTCCATCTGATCCCGGTAGAGATACAGGCCGGACGCCGCCTGTACCACATTGTAGAATGCCTCCCAGGCAAAGCCATTGATAGCCCAGCCCAGTTTGCTGGTGTCTGCGTTGTTCTGCAGGAGTTTTGCCAGCAGCTTGCCCGTGGTCCCTTCATTCGGGGCCGCGTTCAGTTCCACCGTGGGGATGTCCATGTTGAACAGGCCCATGGGCTCAAACTCCGTGCCCTTCCCCAGAAAGGCCGCACGGTCCATGGCTAGGGCCATGGCGGTGGTGGCGTCGTTCAGGATCGTCTGATCCGCGCCGTAGGCGTTGGACCGGATCAGGTCGTTGCTGATGATCACCTTGCACATCAGCTTCTTGCTGGACAGCCGCACATTGCCGAACTTCGCCTTGGACGCCTTGGCCTTGCGCAGCTCGCCCACATAGGACGCGCTGACGCCGCTGGTCATCTTGGGCAGGTTCAGGTTGCCCCGGTCCATGGGCAGGGTGGAGGCGCCCAGCTTCAGCACGATGGCCTTATCCCGCAGCAGGGGGATGATCTCGCTGGCGTACACCTCCGGCACCAGATAGCCGCCGTCCGTTGGGCTGGTGACGCTCATCGCTTTGATCTGCTTTTCCAGGAAGGCGTCTCCATACTCCTTCCGGGCGATGTGGGCGGCGTGGTCGTAGTCCTTGTTGGCCCGCATCATGCACTTCTGATACCGGACCCAGCCGATGCCGGCGGGCAGGGTGGACTTCTCCTCCTTGGGCGTGCCCCCCGCATTCAGGTAGATCTCCGCATACTTGCGCTGTACAGCGGCCAGCCGGGCTGTGCTCTTAACCTCCTTGACGTCCTTCTCGCCGGCGGCCTTGGTCTCGTCCTCCCTGCAGTCCTCCTTCGTCTCGTCCGCGGGAGGCGTCTCCTCCTTGATCTCGTCCTCCTCCGGCGTCATGGCCTTCAGGGCCTTTACGGCGCCGGCCTCGGCCGCCTGCTCCAGCAGGGCCTGCAGCTGCTCCTGGGTCAGGCCGGTCTCGGTGGTCTGCTCCTTGGTCTCCTTGCTCTTAGTGTCTTTCGGTTCCATAGGTTTTTTGCCTCCTTTATAGCTTTCGATCCGCGCCTCAGTGTTGGCGGGATAGTTCACCACGCTGATCTCCAGCAGATCCAGCTTTGTCAGATGCCGGACCTGCTGCTCGTCAATGTAATACTCCAGGGCGATGTAGCCGATGGACATCTGGTCCAGCACACCGTCACGGATGAGCTGCCGGTAGTCCCGGCCTGCGGTGGTGTCGCTAATCTGGCCCTTTACATACAGGCCGATGCTGTCCTCCCGCAGCTCCAGGGTCCGCCCCAGGGGCTCCTTCCTGTCCTCATGCTGCCCGAAAATGAGCACCCCGGCGGAAGCGGCGCCGGTGGCCAGTGTCTCGGCAAACGCGCCGGGCTCCACCACGTCGCCGTCCAGATCCACCACGTTGAACACGGAGGCGTGGCCGGTGAAGATGCCCTGGTCATCTACGCCTTCCATCTTGAATTGCAGGTATTTCATCCTGTCGCCTCCTCAAAATCACCCGGCAGCAGGTCGCACCGGCAATTACAGACCTCGGACGGGTCTGCCCCAGGCTCTCCCGGATACAGCAGCCCGTTGGAAAACCGCTCATGGATGGGGATGGTCTTGGGGTAGATGTTCCGGTGGCTGTCCCGCACATCCGAGTCCCCGGCGTCCATCCAGATCTTCGTCCGCACGCCGCCGTATTTCATCTGCTCAAAGCTCCCGGCCTGCAGGCTTGTGTGGGCCTCGCTCAGCGCGATGGACGCCGCACGCTCCGCCTGGACCTTGGGCATATGCTCCTGCACCCGCTTGACCAGCTGGGCCGTGCTCTCGCCCGCCTCCAGGCCGTCTGCCAGGGAGGAAGCCAGCTTGTCCCGGGTGGTGGCGTTGATCCCCTTCACCCGTTCCAGACCATACTGCCGCAGGTAATCCGTCAGCCGCGGGGCCTGCAACGCCTTGATCCCAAAGGCCTCCTCCATGGACCTGGCCCCCGCCTGGAAGGCTTCCTCCCACACGGGATTCAGCACAGCCGCCAGCGCCTCGTCCTGGGCGTTCCAGTCGATCAGCTGCTCCAGCGCCTCCTTTGCAAGACGCCGGGCCGCTTCGATGTCAAAGGTTAGGCCCAGGCCGGACTGGATGCGCTGCCGGAAGTCCTCCCGGCTGTCCTTGTGCCCACGCCTCATGGCCGCCACGACCTCCGCCGTCTGGGCGGTAAAGAACCGCTCCATGCTCTGCCGGGCCGCACGTTCCTGCACAGCCAGCAGCTGCGCCCGTTCCCGGCGCGCCAGCTGTATCCTGCGCCGGCTGTTTCCCTTTATGCCGGGCAGAGGCTCCGGCGCGGCGCCGTCCCCGATGATCTGTTCCGCCTTAGTGCGGTCAAAGGGGAACGCGGCCGTAATGATCTCAATGGCGGATTCCCGGTCCAGCTCACCCAGCGAGACGCTGCGGGCGATCTGCACCAGGCTGGTCACCTGCGCGCCGTTCAGCGCGATGTCCTTTGCCACCGCCAGCTGCTCCGTCTCCTCGGCCTGCGGTCTAGCCAGCGTTTCCGGCGCCGTGCCAGGCGGCGCTGCCTCCGATACCGCAGGGGCGGGCGTTTCCGTTTCTCCGGCACTTATGCGCGCGCTTTCTGTCAATTCCTCCGGCCTCGTCGGCAGGGAGGCATACGGCACAAACAGCACTTGGCCCGCACCCTTCGGCAGCGGGTCGAACCCGTTCTGCTCCCGCCACTCGTCCACCAGAATCGCGCTGCCGCTCAGGCCCGCGTTGGACATCTGAAGCCGGAACTCTGTATCCTCCGGCACGATGTCGTCATACTCCCACAGAAGATCCTCGCCCCAGAAAGGGAGCAGCTGGGCGTTGATGGCGTCCTGCCGCGCCAGCAGCCGGGGTGTCAGCACGTTCTCCGCGTAGATGATCTTTGCCTGGGTGGCCGTGGCACGGTTGCTGTTCTCCACGATGCCCAGGATCTCCGGCGGCACCCCGAAGTGGGCGTTCACCGCATCCCGCAGGTCCTTCCGGCTCTCCGTGAAGTCCATCTCTCGCTGGCTGTCCACCAGCTTGTTCACCGTCACGTCACGGGGGATAATCCCCATTTTGTGGCTGTTTCCCACACCACGGTGCCGGTCGTTCCACGCCGCGGTGAAGCGGTCGTATTCGTCCTTTGTGATGCCCGGCGCGGACATCAGTACAGGCGGCGTGGCGTCGTTGAAGAAGAACTTCTTGGCCCACTTCGCCATATACTCGTCTGTCTCGATCTCGTCCGCCACCGGCTCTGCGTCACCCAGTCCGCGTCCATAGGGGTCCAGAGGGTTCAGCTGCCGCACGATAAACATATCCGCTAGCGGCACCAGCCTCTGAAGGCCGTCCCGGCTGCGGATGGTGTAATAGGGGAAATCCAGCCGGGGGATGTCCGCCACCCAGTGGGGTGGGATGGGCCACAGCTCCGCAGGGTACCCGGCCGCATCCCGTTCAATAACCGCCTGCCCTTCGCCCTTGATCATCAGGTACGTCTCGTGCAGCTTCCAGAAGGCGCTGCGCGTCATGTGCGGCAGGGGATTGGGCCGGGCCATGAAGTCCAGGAACGGGTGGTCCGTGATCTCATCCCTGTCCCCATTGGCCTTTACCCGGAACAGCTTTCCGGACACGTTGGAAAGATCTGTGGCTCCTGGCTGTTCCGGTCCGGCGGGCTGGTCCACCGGGAGGCAAAGAACCGCGCCATCCCCTCCGGCCTGCCGCTCACCGCCGCCTTGATCGCCGCTATCCTCCAGCCCATGGGCTGTCCCTCCTTCCTCGTTCATACCGCTCTGCTCTATACCCACCAGATGTCAAGCGTGCCCCTCCCTTCGCGCTCCTGGATCGTCTCGGCGATCCCCGTCGTGGCATCCGGGGCGTCGTCATGCTTGTTTTTGCCCGTCTTCTGATAGCTCACCATGGCTGCGTAATACTTCGGCCACTGCCGGGTCCAGCCCTCCGGAAACAGCAGGTGCTGCATCACGAAGGTGGCCCCCGTCATGATCCGGGCGTGCTTGTTGGCCCCCTGGTGGAACCACTCCACGTTCACGTTCCGGGTCTGGTAGATCTCCCACAGCAGCCGCTCCACGTTCCGGGCAAAGCCCCGGCCGCCGTTGTTGCTCTCGATCCGGGCCGTCGCAACACGGTTGCTCGCCAGCTGCTCCGCCGTCTTCGGCTCGGTCTGCTCCATGGGGGCGTCCGTCATCAGCACATCCAGGATGTACCCCTCTCCCTCATACACGCCGGCCACAATGGACACCAGGTCGTCCGCGCCGGTGTCCGCCGTGTCCGTGTAGCTGATGATCTCGCCAAATGCCGGCTGCCCCGCCTCGTCCCGGGGGATGTCCGTATAGGTGCGGAAGCTGGTGTACAGCTTCCCCTTGATGTCCACCGGCTCCTGCTGGTAGTTGGCGTCCGCGATCTCCGCACTGGTCAGCCGCCGCTTCTTCTGATAGCTTTTGAAAGACAGGAGGGCAGGGCAGAGCATGGTCCCCCGGCTCTCGTCCAGGCAGGCCCGCCGACAGAACACAAACCAGTCGTCTCCGTCCTCGCTCTCCAGCAGCCGGCCGCACAGGTCCTTCGTGCTCCACCGGGTCATGACAAGGATCTGCATCCCGCCCTCCTCAATTCGACTGAGGAAGGTGTCCGTGTACCAGCTCCACTGCTCATCCAGCACCCGGTCGTTGAAGGCCTCCTGGTCGTTCTTGATGGGGTCGTCAATAATGCCCATGGAGCAGCCGATGCCGGTGATGGTGCCGCCGAAGCCCGTGGCCAGGTAGTTGAAGAATTGCCCCTCCAGGCTCCACAACTGCGCCGCCGCGTCCCCCTGCTTAACCCGTGTACTGGGAAACACATCGTGAAAGATGGGCACCTTGCTGTCCAGCTTGTCCGCGTCGATCCCGTCCCGCACATTCCGGGCGAACCGCCCGGCCAGGATATCGTTGTACGACACAGAGATCACCCGCGTCTCGTTCCGCCTCCCCATGCACCACTGCACGAACAGTGTCAGGGTATAGGACTTCCCGTGCCGGGGCGGAAGGTTAATCATCAGGTTCCGGTATGCCTCGCCAGTCTTGGGATTGATCAGCCGCCCCTCGAAGATGCCCTGCAGGGTGTCGCACAGGTCCCGCTGGTAGGGCCGGTCATCCCGGTAGAACTTCGGGTTCATCAGTTTGCAGTATTCGTAGAAGGTCGTCTGGGCGGCCAGGATGCGGCCGTCCACGATGCCCTCCGGATTGAGCAGTTCCTTCAGCTCCGTCAGATCCCGCATGGCCGCGCCTCCTCTCTTGGGCCTGTGGGCCGCTCTAAACGCGTTGTGACGCGTTAAACGCTCTGGGGGCGGAAAAGGACACGTCCGGCCCCTCGGGGCCCGCCTGGGCGCTCTCCCGCCTTTCTTCCTTGCATCACCATGCCCCGGTACGATCACGCACCGGGGCATGGCAACGAAAGGAGGTGCCGGGCCCGTGGAGTGGTCCCCACGAATGGGCTGGCCCGGGTATTGTCATTGAGTATGCTTCGCCACCACCGACCTTCCGGGCGGTGCTGCGTGCCGGGACTATGTCCCCCGGCGGCCGGCGCGGGGACGAATCAACCGCGCGCCGGCGCTGCCGGGATCCTATTCCGCTGGGGCTGTACCGGCGCAGGGGGCACCCCGTCCCACAACGAGCCCCACCTCGATCCGGCGGGCCTCGCCCAGGACGGTCAGCTCCACCGTTGCCCTGCGCCCCCTTGGGTTCACCTTTACGATCCGCTCCTGCAGGGCCGTCAGCGGCCCCGAGGTGATCACGGTCTCGCCGTTGCTCCGCTCCCCGCAGGAGACGCCGAAGTCCCGGCCCGACCGCGCGAACAGCAGCACGACTGCCATTTCCTCTTCCGGCACCGCCTCCGGGGCGGCCCCGCCCAGCAGCCGCACCACCTGGGGCTGGCGCTGGATATGATAATAGGTGCGGGGGATCAGCGCCACATGCACGAACACGTAGCCGGGGAACACCGTGCGGCGCATCAGCCGCCACACACCGTGCCGCCGTTCATGCAGCACCTGAACCGGCGCGATGGCCTCCATGCCCGCTTCCGTCAGGCGGCGGGCCGTTTCCGCTTCGCTGCCCGTCAGCACTTGGGCTACGTACCACTTCGGCTCAGCCTTCATCCCGTCCCGCCTCCTCCGCGGCTGCCTCGCTCACCAGCTGCTGCAGCCGCTCCAGCAGGTCCGGGTCGTCCTGCACCATCTGGCGCATCCGCGCCTTCACATTCCGCTCTACCGACTCGATGGCGGCCAGACGTTCCTTTCGCCACCGCTCCTTGTAGATCGTGCTCCGCTGCAGCTGTACCAGCAGCCTTCCCGCCTTGTCCAGCGGCAGGGCGTCGAAGTCCTCCTCCGCCGTGGCGATCCGCCGCGTCAGCCCGTCGATCAGGATGGCCGACGCCAGCTCCGTGCTCTCTACGTCCTGGTTCTCACGGATTTGCTGCAGCAGGGCGGTCGTCTGTTCCCGCGCTTCCTTCAGCCGACGCGCAGCACTGTTGTGCCGCATGGCATACCGGCCCACCGCGCTCCGGCTGATCTCATAGCCCTGTTCGGTCAGAGTGTCCGCGATCTCCTGGTACGTGTAATTCACATCCGCCAGCATCCCATCCAGCTGGGCCCGGATCTCATCCGGGAACTCGTCCACTCGGGACTTGATCCGCTGGCGCTCTCTCTGCTCCCCCATGGTCAGACGTCTACGCCCAGGTCCTCGATGGTGCCCTCCACCAGGTCGATGCCTGTGGGCGTCAGCTTCAGAAACGCATCCACGGGGACCTGGCCCCGCAGCAACTTCTCCGCGTCCTCCTCGTCGATCACGGTCACGTAGCCCTTACCCGCCAGGTAGTCCACATGCCGCGCCAGGTCCGGCACACTGATGCTGCCCGCGTCCAGCAGGCTGTTGGTGATCGTCCGCACCTCCACAGGCCCGGGCGCCACACTGTACAGCAGCATCAGGATCTTGCCCCTGATCCGCTTGTTCGCATTGACCGTCAGATTGGCCGCCATATTCGCT
Source organism: Oscillospiraceae bacterium (assembly GCA_004558145.1). Classification (GTDB taxonomy): domain Bacteria; phylum Bacillota; class Clostridia; order Oscillospirales; family Ruminococcaceae; genus Allofournierella_A; species Allofournierella_A excrementavium. The sequence goes on along the minus strand of SFDQ01000018.1, from coordinate 829 downwards.
CCTCCTTCTCGTTCCTATGCATGATCCCCCGGATTCAGCCGGTCCAGGATCTTGTCCAGCTTGTTCTCCATGCGCGCCACCGTCCGGACGAAGTCATCCTTCAGCGTATACTTGAACGGCAGCTCCGTGATGAAGCGGTCCAGTTTCTCCTCAACCTTCTGGGTGTCCGCCTTCGCCTCCCGCTCCACCGCCTTGATCTGCTCCAGCAGGTCCTTATGCCGCTGGTCCATCTGGCCCAGCTCACGCTTCAGCAGGAAGCAGATGACGCCATACGCCACCACCTGGATGATCCACTGTATCCACTCCGTCATGCTGCGCCCTCCTGGATAGACAAATCCCGTGGAGGCCGGATCGGCTTCCACGGGATTGATTGTAATTCGCTCCGCTCAAACTATATAGTCAAAGCAGTTGTACAAAGTACTTTGCAGAAATAACCTTTCAGAACAGGCTCTGCTGCTCCGGCAGCGGGTTGTCCTTGCAGATATTCAGCACCCAGTTTACGCTCAGCTCGTATTTCTGGGCCAGCTCCTTGGCGTTGTAGCCATTGTACTCCTTCTGGATCCGCTTGTCCCGCAGCGCCTTCACAAGCGCCTCTACCTTGGGGATGTACAGGCTGGCGCCTCCGTACTGCTCCGCCAGCTTCAGCAGCGGCTGTACGCCCAGGATCTCCGCCAGTGGCTGGTACTGCTCCGGCAGCATCTCAATGGTCAGACTATCCGTCCACTTGTCCACAGGCGCCTCCTTTCCGCTCACCCCGGCCCCCGGCCGCCATGGCCTTCAGCGCCGCGATGCAGCTGTTCGTGCTCCGCCGGTCCAGGAAGGAGGGATG
>SFDQ01000006.1 GCA_004558145.1 Oscillospiraceae bacterium | reverse complement strand
AATATGGACACATCAAATAATCAAAAAAATGAGGTATCAAATTTATGAAGCAAAATCCGTTAAATATGATGCCCAACAACGAGTGGGAATGATTTCAGAGGCCTGGAAAAGCCCGTAGTTACTAGGTTTTTGAGGGGTTAAGGCCCTCCGTGGCAACGATTTGGCAACACTTTTTCATTATTCATAAAAAGAGAGCTAACTGATTTTGATTAGTCAGTTAGCTCTCTTTTTCGTTATAGTCTTTACCTTTCAAAAATGTAATGTTCTTGAAAGGCACTTCGATATGAACTTTTCGTGATTCATTGTAGGATATAGTCATGCCGCACAGAAGAAAACGTAGCGGCGAGAAAGGCTGAGTATCATGATGAAACGAAAATTCCTTGTGGCAGTGCTGTTGCTTTCTCTTGCAGCATCAACGTTTACCGGCTGTGGACAAAGTTCCAAACCTGAGATGGAAAACGATCAGCCCGCGGTGTATCAGTCTCTGGAAGATAGCCTGTCTGTCATGCCGGCCTTTGAGGCCACGGATCTGGAGGGAAACCCGGTCGATGAAAGCATTTTTGAAAATGCAGACATCACGGTTGTAAACTGTTGGGGTACCTTCTGCACTCCATGCATTGACGAACTGCCGGATCTGGCAGAGTGGGCTAAGGAGATGCCGGATAATGTCCAGATTGTTGGCATTGTTTGCGACTACAACGAAGGTTGGGAAGGCAAGGCCAACATACGGCAGGCAAAACAAATTTGTGAGGAAGCCGGGGTCGATTTTGTTCAGATCGTTCCAGATAAAGCCCTACAGGAAATCCAGCTTGGCATCCTTGTATATCCAACAACGTTTTTTGTAGACAATTCGGGTCATGTCGTTGGTGAAATCATTGAAGAGGCCAACATTGAGAAATATAAGGAGGAAGTAACTTCTTATCTGGAGAACCAAAGTAATGAGGTTCAGGACCATGCGTGACTTTATAAGAAAGCGGTCACGACCTGTGTGTGCTTCTCTTTTGCTGCTGATCGCAGCTGGATTTATCGCTGCGGGTGTTAACAGAGGGGAAACCTTGCTTGTTTTCAATAAAGCAGTAAATATTTGCATGGAATGCATTGGGCTGGGGTGATTCGCTATGAAACTGACACATTCGGTCAAACGAAAACTATTACAGATCATTGCCTTTGGATTTTCCAATCCCTACATTGGGAATTTTGCAAAGGGTAGAATTTATCAGGGCAAATGGAAGAACTTTTGCAACCCCGGTATGAACTGCTATTCCTGTCCGGCAGCACGGCTGGCCTGTCCCATCGGCGCTATGCAGGCGGTGTCAGATTCTATGAATTTTAATTTCAGCTTCTATGTGGTTGGCATCATTTTGGCGGTAGGCGCAGTTTTGGGGCGCTGGGTCTGTGGATTCCTTTGTCCATTTGGATTGATTCAGGAGATCATTGCCAAGATTCCGGTTCCGAAAGTAAAACTGCCCAAGGCATTGACCTATGTGAAGTATGTTGTTTTGGTGCTGTTTGTTCTCGTTTTTCCGATTGTCATCACCAATTATGCGGGCGTCGGGAAACCAACATTTTGCGAGTTCATTTGCCCGGCGGGAACATTGGAAGGTGGTATTCCACTGCTTCTGATGCGCCCGGATCTGGCGCAAGCGATTGGCGCGTTGTTTTCTCTGAAAGCGGCGATTTTGCTGGGGACGCTGGTGGGATGTATGTTCATTCCCCGCTTCTTCTGCAAACTGCTATGTCCCTTGGGGGCCATCTATGGGCTGCTCAACAAGGTCAGTCTCTATCATCTGAATGTGGACAAGGAACAATGCGTCCATTGCGGCAAGTGTGCAAAAATCTGTCCGATGGATGTTGATCCAACAAAAACGCCCAACAGCTGTGAGTGTATTCGCTGCGGAAACTGTGCGTCGCAATGCCCAACCAAGGCTATTTCACTTGGCTTTCGACAGAAAACAGAAAATGCACAAAGCAGGGAAAGTGACGCAGGCAGAACTCTATGAAACAGAAAAATGTAAGTTGGAAACGCCATCTTCTGTGATGGCGTTTCTTTTATGCGTCCAACAGAAACATGACTCATCTATCTTTTGAGCATCAGGAAATATCCTTGCGGGGATTGATTTTGCCACATATAATAGAATTAAACTTTCATGTCAGCATAATAGGCATACTGATGATTGAGCAGAAGCCAACTTAGGAGTCAATATAATGAATGGAATTATGATCGTGGATGATGCAGAAACGATCCGAAAGGAACTGGCGTCATTTTTAGGAAGCTGCGGATACAAGGTATCTGCTTTGGAAAATTTCAGTCATGTAGTGCAGGATATTCTCCAGGAAAAACCGGATCTTGTACTGTTGGACATCAATTTGCCTTATGCGGACGGGTATCATATTTGCCGCGAACTGCGTAAGAAATCCGATATTCCTATTTTGGTGGTCACCAGCCGGAACAGCGAGGTGGATGAGCTGATGAGCATGAATTTGGGAGCAGATGATTTTATTGCAAAACCTTATAATCTGCACATTCTGGAAGCGAGGATTTCCGCAATATTACGCCGTTCCCAAAATGCGCAAACAAAAGATGTCATTGAATACAAAGGTTTATTCCTCGATTTACTCAGTGGAACCGTCTCTTATCAGGGAGAAAGTGTACTTCTGACCAAGAATGAGCTAAAAATGCTTGCCTTTTTGATCCAGCATCAAGGAAACATTGTTTCGCGAGATGACCTGATGGAATATATGTGGAGTTCCGAGGCTTTTATTGATGATAACAATTTGTCTGTCAATATGACAAGGCTCAGGAAAAAGCTGGAACAGCTTGGTTTTCCGGAAACGATCGAAACCCGAAGGGGGTTGGGGTATCAGCTGCCATGAAAGGAAAAGAATTTCTGAAGGAGCATTTCGCTTTTTTGGTGGTGAACGGATGTGCCTTTTTCCTGGTTGCAGCTATCCTGTCGGTGCAGGGGATACGTTTTCTTACGATTTTTGTTTTATTCTTTGTCTGGTTCGTTCCGCTGCTGAGCTACATGACGATACAATTCTACCGTGAGAAGCGTTTCTTGGACGAGCTGGACAGTCTGTCGCAAAGTCTGGATCAGGCGTATCTGCTGTCGGAAGTGATCACACCGCCTGACTATGCAGAGGGACAAGTGTACTACCGGGCTTTGAAGCGATCCAATCGCAGTATGCTGGAGCGGGTAAATGAGTACGCTGCCGCACAAAAAGAATATCAGGAATATGTGGAAACATGGGTTCACGAGATCAAAACCCCTATCGCTTCTGCGCAACTGATCATTGATAACCACAAGGATCATATAACTCGAGCTATCCATACGGAACTGAGGCAAATAGATGACTATGTGGAACAGGCCCTCTACTATGCGAAATGCAGTACGGTGAATACTGATTATCAGGTTCGTCCATGTGACCTGGCCCAGTTGACCAAGGATGCTATTACACGAAATGCATCGGACCTGATCCGAAAGAACTTTTCCGTAGAGGTTTCCCAAGCGTGTGGTATTGTGTATACCGATTCAAAATGGATTGCCTTTATTCTAAATCAGCTCATTGGAAATGCTTTGAAATACTGCCGGGAAGAAGAACGAAAGCTGCAAATATCTTCCCAAATGGAGAAAAATTGTACTGTCCTTTCTGTTTGGGATAATGGGATAGGAATCCCGGTACAAGATCAGTCCAAAGTGTTTGAGAAAGGTTTTACAGGAGAGAACGGCAGGCGCTTTGGCAAGTCTACCGGAATAGGTCTGTATCTCTGCAAAAAGCTGTGCGGATGTCTGGGAATTGGCATCACATTGGAATCCGAAGTTGGGAAAGGCACTTCTGTCCATTTGATTTTTCCCATTGGTGAACTTCATTCAGCAGTAAAAGGCTCCCGCTGATGGGCGGGAGCCTTTTCTTGCAAAACTGTAATCTTCGTGAAATGCAAAGCAATAGGATAACAGCTGCCAGGCTGATATACTGTGTCTGTCGCAAACAATCGATGATTCACGGAGGTTATTCTAATGCAGAAAAACGTTTTGCTTATTTTAGCAGCTGTTTTGGCCGTTGCGATCTGCGTGGCCCTTTTGGTCAATTATAAAACGGACGATTTGGACCAACCGACGATCTGCATTTTCATCGATGAAAACGGAAACTTCACAGGAACGGCCACCATGTTTGCTGCCGATGTGGAGCAGGTCACTTTCGTGTGCCAGCGGAAAAAGCCGTTTATTGGCAAGGCAACGATCAGCTGGTACAGCAACAGCGATAACAACACCCCTATTAAAACCCAAACGGTTTCTGCCAATAAAGCAGGCTACTATGTATCGACCTTCTCTCAAGAGGACGGGTTAACTACCGGAGATTATCACGCTTATATTGATATTTCTTATGCCTTGGGCAGTTCCAAATCTGTTGCAAACTTTACCGTAGAGTAATTTCTGGAGGAAGATATGAAGCCAATTTTGAATGTAGAAAAAGTCGAAAAATACTATGGCAGCAAAAGCTGCTTAACCAAAGCACTTGATCAAGTTAGTTTCCAAGTGAACAAAGGTGAGTTTGTGGGAATCATGGGTCCTTCCGGCAGTGGGAAGACTACTCTGCTCAACTGTATCTCGACGATTGACGCGGTGTCTGCGGGTAAAATTCTGATCAATGACCGGGATATTACCCAATTGAATTCCAAGCAGCTGGAATCTTTCCGACGCGACGAGTTGGGGTTTGTTTTTCAGGACTTCAACCTTCTGGACACGCTGACCGCATACGAAAACATTGCGCTGGCTCTCACGATCCAGAATGTGCCGGCCAGCAAAATTGATGCAGCTATTCGTGCCGCGGCAAAGACACTGGGGATTACGGATGTGCTTCAGAAATATCCCTATCAGATGTCCGGTGGACAGAAGCAGCGCGTGGCATCTGCTCGCGTTCTGGTGAAAAATCCTTCGCTGATTCTGGCTGACGAGCCTACCGGTGCTTTGGATTCCAAATCCTCCCGTATGCTGCTGGAGTCGTTTGAACAGATGAACCAGGAATTGCAGTCTACGATTCTGATGGTGACCCATGATTCGTTTACTGCCAGCTATGCGCATCGCATTCTGTTTATCAAGGATGGCAGGCTGTTTAATGAGATCGTTCGCGGCAATGCATCCAGAAGGGAGTTCTTCAACCAGATTATAGACGTGGTAACCTTGCTGGGAGGTGACACCGCAGATGTTTTATAAACTCTCCGTGAGCAATGTGAAGAAGAGCATTCAGGATTATGCTATTTACTTCTTGACTTTAACCGTAGCGGTGTGCATCTTCTATGTGTTTAACTCAATTGACGCCCAAAAGAATGTGCTGACCGGAAGTGCTGTCTCTGAGAGCTTTCTGAACAATATGGATTTTGCCATGTCCCTGCTCTCCGTTTTTGTAACCATTGTGGTGGCAGGATTGGTGCTTTATGCCAATAATTTCCTTGTGGGCCGCCGTAAGCGGGAGTTTGGAATTTATATGACATTAGGAATGTCAAAACTGCGAATTTCCGGAATTTTACTGCTGGAAACGCTGTTGGTTGGCTCTATCGCTCTGGGTGCCGGACTGATTTTAGGCTTTGTTTTGTCCCAGGGCATGGCCCTGTTCTCATCCTATCTTCTTAATATCGAGATCGTACAGTTCCAACTTGTTTTTTCCGCAAAGGCGGTTGGTAAAACGGTTCTCTGCTTCGGGCTGGTTTTTGTGGTCGTGATGCTCTGCAATCACATTGTGATTTCGCGTTATCGGCTGTCCGAACTGTTGTGTGCGGCCAAAAAGAATCAATCGATTCAAGTAAAAAACCCGAGGCTCCTGGTTGGATTCCTGGTGCTGTCAGCCTTGATCCTGACATCAGGCTATGCACTGGTACTGGCGGTGGGCATGAATCCTCTTGACCCGCTTTTCCTGGCGGCAATCGTAATTGGGGCAGTGGGAACCTTTTTGTTTGTTTACAGCCTGTCGGGAGCACTGCTGTTTTTTATGAGCCGCAACCGCAAAGTATATTATAAAGGCTTAAACATCTTTGTTTTGCGCCAGTTGAACAATAAAATTGTAACAAACTTTGTTTCGATGTCCATGATCAGTTTTCTGCTGTTTTTGGCGATCAGCATTTCTCTGAGCATGTTTACCTACCGCAGTAACTTGGAAAAAATGCTGGATGGAAATCTGAATTTTGATGCTTCTGGTACGGTTTCCATTTACAACCAGGAGGACCGGGAAAAAGATTTCCGAACGTTGATCAACCAAAACGGAGCGGGAATCGTTCTTGACGATAAGACGCAATTTGCTCTGTATACGCGTCGCTCGGTTGATACCTCTATGAGCGAGATCCTTGCAGATCATCTGTCTGCCCGTCAAAAGAAAGAAATTCAGAAATCGGTGTATGGGGCTTCAAACATTGCAGGGAAGACAAAGGTGCTTACCATTTCGGAATATAACCAGATCCGAGGTTTGCTGGGAGAGGCCCCCATCTTGCTGGCGGACCGGGAAATTTTGGTGGTGTCCAACTACGATGATGGCGGTGTCCTGACGGATTATATCCGCGATGTGGGAACTGTGCAGCTTGCCGGAGTGTCCTATCGGATCAAAAACGATGCTCCCATTGTGGAAAACATCATGACAGGCAGCAGCGTCAGCTACTTTTATCTGATTGTCCCGGACAGCTTTACCGATTTCCGTGACGCGCCCGAAGAACAGCGGATCAATTTTGTCTGCACCGGAAGCGAGATCGAAAGAGCGGAACAAAAAGCAGCGCTGAGCAGGCTGCTTGAGTATTATAAAAACCCGAGCTATAATGGGCAGGCAATTGCAGAACCTATGGTAATTCATGGCTATACAAATGATCAGTTTCAGGCAGAAATCTACGGATCAACTGCCAGTTTGATTTTTATCGGTAGCTATCTGGGACTGATTTTCCTGATTGCGTCGGTAGCGGTATTGGCCATTCAACAGCTTTCAGAAGCAAGTGAGAGTATTGGTCGCTATCGTGCCTTGCAAAAAATGGGTGTACCGGACAACTTGATCCGGCGGTCGGTGCTGCAACAAATTTTGTTTTACTTTGCATTGCCTTTAGGACTCGCCATAGTGGATTCCACATTTGGGATTCGCGTGATGGGAGAACGATTCAACCAATTCCATCTGAGCGTTTTTAATGGTGTGTCTCTGATTGCCATGATCATTTTCGCATTTATCTTTTCCGGGTATTTGTATGTGACCTATAAAGGATACCAAAATGTGATTGCGAAAACTCACAGTATAGGGTAATTGGGATCATTGCTCAATACGAATAAAGAACGGCAGAACAGGGAGGACCTCCTTGTTCTGCCGTTCTAGTTCTGTGTGTCATTGTTCTTTGATATATCGGTCTTTTAAAGGAGTTCATCAGCGAAGCAATTTAGTGAATAGACTTGAAACCATTTGCTAAGAAACTTTTGACATGCTATAATTATGCTAAAGGAAATAAGGGAGATACAAGTTCTGTGGCAACACCATGGCAACAAAAAATCAGATAGCCTCTACCATTTGAATAATGAGAAGAATGCCAATACCCTGAGCTAAATTCCATAAGCAAATCTGTTTAGAAAACTTCTGACAGGAGCGAGTGGGAATAATAAGCAACAACAAAAGCCGCCCTGCCGAGCCTTTCGCCCGGCAGGGCGGTTTTTTGCATCCTTAAAGCCCCCATGGAATGGAAATCCGACTTATGCTATACTGGGGACAAAGGAGACGAAAGGAGCGAACGCCATGGGCAGCACCTTGGGCAATCTTCAAATTCTTGGCGCTTCGGAGGAGGCGGCGCGTGCCGCTTTGCCCGACGCCATCGTGGGCTGCTGGTCCCATCGCTTTGTCACCGCCTGCCCGGGCGAGCTGTTTTTTGACCCGCTGGAGAAGGAGGCAAGACGGCTTTCCAGGCAGCTTGACTGCACGGTGCTGGCGGTGTCGCTGTTTGACAGCGACACCTTGTCGCTGGCGCTGTATGCCGCAGGCAAACGGGTGGCGCGGCATGCCTCCGGGCTTGATTCAGAGGAGAACGTGCCGGGCAACGCCCGCGCCTTCTGCGCGGGGCTGGGTCTGGATGTGCGCTTTGCCCCTCTTTTGAAGCGGCTGTTCACCGAGACCTCCCAGGAGGATAAGCTGGAGGTGCTTTCCGCTTTGCTGGGCGCTCCCCTTTTTGTCCGCTGGGACGTTCCCTTCGCCGCGCCCGTAACTCTGCCGCCGGACGAAGGCCCGCTGCAGGCATGGGCAGCCGCCCATCCCCTTCCGCCCAAAATCAAGAACCAGACCCGGCTGGAGCTGGTGCAGGAAATAACGGACCGCTGGGGCTCTCCGGCGCTCATCTTCCGCCCCGTGGCGTATATTAAAATCGAGTCCTTCGCTCCCATTAAGACGATCGAGCGCCGCGGCGGCGAATGGGGCCGGTGGGACGAAAACGGGCGTTTGGAACTGACGCCGCTGGATGAGGAAGGGCTGGCCGAGCCTTCTTACGCAACGGACGGCAAGCGGCTGCTGACTATTGACGGCAAACACCTTCTCTCCCCGCCAGAGACTGTGCGCATCGTAGCGGATTCCGCCGGGCGGCTGCCTCTGCCTCTGACGCTCGCCGGCGCAGAACAGCTTCTGCGGGATGTCGATTGTGTTCTCCTGCCGGACGGCGGTTTTCTGGTGGTGCTCTATCCGCAGGACGAGAAACGCCTGCAGGTGCTGCGCCGTTACAGCGCGGAGGGGGTCTGCCTTTGGGACTGGTCGGGGCGCATCCAAGGCATTCTGACGCTGGAGGACCGGATCATTGTGATAAGTGAGGCGGAAAACAAATGGACCGCCCACGGCCTGACGCTGGCCGGGCGGGAGGTGTGCTCTGCGTCACTGCCCTCCTACGGGCCTCTGCTGACATCGGGGGAATATCTGTATCAAATCGATAATGTGACCCGTCACGACTTCCTTCACCGTTTCACCCGTGATCTGCGTCCGGCCGGACGGCTGGAGCTCCCCTCTCTGTACACCATGGCTGTTTCACCGGATGGCAGCCTGCTGGTCTGCGCGGGGACCAGTTCCATTCTGGTGACCGTAAGCCCGAAGGATTTGAGATTGATGAAGGAACTGCGGTGCGGGCGAAGCTTTTACACAGTGATGATAGATGCTCAAAACCGCATCTGGGCCCACGACGGGGCGTGGCTGGAATGCTACTCCGCCGGGCTGGAACTGCTTTCCCGCCATCGGCTTTCGGGAGAAATCCTGAATTTCACGCCAGGCCGGGAGGGCGGGCTCTGCCTTGCCGTGTGTCAGTTTGAAAAGCACCTCACAAGGGTGTATCATGCCAATTGAAAGGAGCGCATGTATGCGCAGCGAATACGACAACGAGCACTTTTTTGAAGAGTACGCGAAAATGCCCCGCAGCCAGGGCGGCCTTGCCGCCGCGGGTGAGTGGCATCAGCTCAGGCCGCTGTTTCCGCCGCTGGAGGGCAAACGCGTGCTCGACCTTGGCTGCGGCTACGGCTGGCACTGCAGGTTCGCCGCCGAACAGGGCGCGGCGCGGGTACTGGGGCTGGACCTGAGCGAGAAGATGATTGCAGAGGCCCGGCGGCGCAACGGCGCGGCGAACGTTGAATACCGGGTGTGCGGCATTGAGGAATACGACTATCCCGCCGAAGAGTGGGACTGCGTTGTTTCCAATCTTGCGCTGCACTACATTGAGGACATAGGCGGAGTGTTTGAAAAGGTGCGCCGCACCCTCGCGCCGGGCGGGGTCTTTTTGTTCAACATCGAACACCCGGTCTTTACCGCCGGCGTGGGGCAGGACTGGGTCTATGACAGCGACGGCGCGCCGCTCTACTGGCCGGTGGACGACTATTTTCGGCCCGGCGAGCGCAAGACTCATTTCCTTGGCTGCGACGTGGCCAAGCAGCACCACACCCTGACCCAGATACTGAACGGCCTGCTGGAGCGGGGCTTTGCGCTCACCGCCGTGGAGGAGGCCATGCCACCCCGGGAGATGCTGGACATTCCCGGCATGAAGGATGAACTGCGCCGCCCGATGATGCTGCTGGTGCGGGCGCAGAAAAACTGACCAAAACACAAACGAGCCATCCCGGTTTTGGGATGGCTCGTTTTTTGTTCTCAGTGCAGGGGCACGACTTCGCCCGAAACGGAAAGCGGCGTGAGCACGCCGTTCTCGATGATGTAGGACTCGCCGCAAATCTCTTCCCGGCCGGAGGCGGTGTCCAGATAGATGTAGCTGCCGTCTATGATGGCATAGAACCTTCTGCCCATGCTGTCCGGGTAGGTGATGTCCTCCATCAGGCGCAGGCCGTCCACGATGTCGGTCTTCAAAATCTGATAGTGGGGGATAAGGATGGTCTTGGTCAGGCCCAGGCCGTCGTAGTACTTGGGATAATTGGGGTCCAGGGCCTCCCCTTTCAGTTCCGGCGGCGCATAGACCACCTCGGAGCAGTTCATGGACCCGGCACTGACGCCCAAGATCACGCCGTCGAAGCCTTCCAGCGCATCCCGAAGATTGATTTGCTGGAAAAAGCGGTTCTGCGTGGGCACGTGGCCGCCGGCGAAAAACAGCAGGTCCGCCTTCTGCACCAGCGCCTTTGTGTCGTCCTGATTGCGGCGGTCCAGCACGGTGAAGCCGCTGAACGCAAAGCCCGCCGCCTCAAAGCTGGCCTTGGCCTGTTTGGCAAAGCGGTCGGTGAGGGAGGGGCTGTTGGGCGCGGAGCAGACATAGACCGCCTCGCAGGGGTTGGGCAGGGCCGCCCGCAGCCGCTCCACCAGACCGTTTTCGGGGTTCAACTCGTTGGAGTTGGCCTTATTGAAGTTGCCGGTGAGAAAGCATTTCATTCCGTTTTACCTCCCGGAAGGTATTTTATCGTTCCGTTTTTTCGGCACGATGATTCCTTGCGTCGCGCGCCTTTGCGCGGTACACTGAAAGTGCGAAGCCGCTTTTTGAGAGAAAGGAGCCCGTTCATGGCTGACGGTGTGTTCCGCTGTGGACCCGCCGCCGGGGCACGGCCAAAAAAAGCCCCGGCCCCCGCGGGGCCGCGCCGGCTTTTGCACCGGCAGTATCGTGCCGGTTGACATGTCTCTATGATGCCGGCGCCCGCCCTTTCCGCTGCCGCTCTCCCCCCTCCTCCCGGTCCGCCCTGTACACACGCTGGACCATCGGGAGGGTCGTTATGGAAGTGAATCTGCGCAAGCTTTATCCCACGCTTTATTCCGCGGATGTGTTCGTGGAGGTATCCGACGAAGTGTTCGAGGCCATCCGGGCCTTCGAGCGGGCCGAGGCGGCCTGGCAGCGGCGGAAATACCGCTATCGGGCCCAGTATTCCCTGGACTATGGGAACGGCATCGAAAACGACCTGCATCTCTGGCCCGAGACGCCGGAAGAGGCCTTTGAGGCAAAGATGATGCGGCGGGAGATTTTTGAGGCGCTGCACGCGCTGCCCGCCGCGCAGAAGCTGCGGGTCTACGCCCGGTATTTCCTGGAGGAAAAGCCCCGGCAGATCGCCCGCCGGGAGGGCGTGCATCCCAGCCGGGTCTACACAAGCCTGCAAAGCGGCCTGCGCACCCTGCGCAGGAAGCTGGCTCATCTGGCCCGCCGCCCGCCTGTCAGTTCTACCCTACCATAACCGCGCCGCGGATGCAATGCCTTTCGCCTGCGGCGGGATGGTATTTTCTTGCATCCGGCAAAAAAGGAGCCGATGGGGGTCTTCCCATCGGCTCCTTTGTGTCATTGCATGCTGTACTGCTTCAGCACCAGGTCCAGCGCTTCGGGCGAGCCCGCCGCCAGCACGGTGCCGGGCTCGTTCAGAGGCAGCGGCGCGCCGTTCAGCGAGGCGATGGCTCCCCCCGCCTCCTGCAGGATGATGCGGGCGGCGTTGTGGTCCCAGGGGCAGGAGCGGGTGGCAACGCACAGGTCCGCCTCGCCGCAGGCGACGGCGCACAGCTCCAGCGCCACCGAGCCGATGCTGCGCACGGCGCGCACATCCTGCGCCAGCCGCAGCAGGTCCTGCCTGCCGGGGCCGGGCTGCAAAAAGGTGCGCAGCACGTCGGGGGTGAAGAGCAGCAGCTCCGAAATATTCTTCCGCCGTGAGGCCGCCAGCGGCGTTTTGCCGCACCATGCGCCCTGCCCGGCGCGGGCATGGTAGAGCCGGTCCGCCTCCACGTCCAGCACAAGGCCGAACAGCGGTTCGTCCCCCTGCCAGCACCCCACCGACACCGCGTAGTTGCGGTGCTGGTTGATGAAGTTGGTGGTGCCGTCGATGGGGTCGATGTACCACACGGCTCCGGGCGCGGCGGTGCTCACTGTGGGGTATTCCTCGCCCACGATGGCATCGGAGGAAAACTCGCTCAGGATGTCCTGGCGCAGAAACTGCTCCGTCCTGCGGTCCCAGACGGTGACCAGGTCCTGGTGGCCGGTCTTGCAGCTCACCGCGTCCGCCTCCAGCCGGGCCTGCCGCAGCGCAGCGCCGGCCTTGCGCACCAGCGCCTCGGCCAGTTCAAACCGTTCCATATCTCACCGCCTTTTTCCAGTTTGCTTTTATATCATCAGACCACAGAGCCGGGCGGTTTGTCAAGCCCGGCTTCACCAGATCACCTGGAAACGGGCGTTTTCCAGCGGGCCAACCGGGCTGTGGTCCCGGATGTAGCGGGCCACCATGTCCGGCAGCTCCACGCTGCCCCGCCAGAGCACCGGGCAGTCCCGCAGCACTTCGTAGCCGCCGGTGCCGGTGGCGCGGTAGTTGCTGGTGCAAAGGCGCAGCGGCCCCGGCCCCAGCGGCGAGCCGTCCAGCCGGGCAAGGCGCACCACCCGCTGGCCCACCGGGCGGCGCAGGTCGAAGGCATAGTCCAGCCCGGCAAAGAAATCGTAGTTATAGTGCTCCACCTTGGGCTGCAGGAACGCGGCGGACACCTTGGGCTGGCCGTTTTCCAGCTCGAAGTAGGCGGCGCACCGCTCCAGGCACCGGCGGATGACCTCCTCGGTGACCTCCAGCGTTACCAGCGTGTTGGCAAAAAGGTAGGCCGCGGTCACGCCCCGCATGGTCACCGGCGAGGCAAGCCCCACCGGGTCGTTGCCCAGGCTGGTGCAGGACACATCCGCGCCGGTGGCATCCAGCTGCACCTGATTGAAGAGGGCGGCCACCCGGCTGCCGTGCAAAGCGGCGTCCAGCTTTTCTTCCGGCGGGATGGGGCTTTGCAGCGCGCCGATGGGCTCGTCCAGCCAGTTCTGCACCGCCTTTTCCAGCGCCAGCAGCGCCTCGTAGGGCTGGGCGGAATGGGTCTCGCCCGCCGGGAGGAAGCGGGAGGCAAATTGGGTGTGCTCCCCTTCCCTGCGGCCTTCCACCAGCAGGCAGACCCCCGCGTTGGCGGGCGGCTGCACCGCCCAGGTGTTCGCCAGCTGCACCCCTTCCACCGCCATGTGCTGGTGGCCGGTGAGCAGCAGGTCGAAGTCCAGTTCCCGGGCGATGCGGCAGGCCACGTTCTCGCCGCTGTCGGAAAGCAGGCGGCCGGTGGCCAGCTCTTCCTCGAAGCCGCCATGGTAGATGCACACGCACACGTCGCACTCCGGGCGCAGCGCCTCCCGGGCGGCGCGGGCCGCCTCAAAGGCGTCGGTGATGCGCAGCTGCTCCAGGTTCTGAGGCTGCTCCCACACGTTCACATAGTCGGTGACGATGCCGGTGACGCCCAATCGCAGGCCGCTGGCCAGGGTGCGCACCGCCCAGGGCTTGAGGGGCAGACGGCCCCCCAGGTCCTGCACGTTGGCGCACAGGCACTGGCCGCGCATGGCACCGAGGAACTCTTCCAGCGCCTCGTAGCCGAAGTTGAAGTCGTGGTTGCCCAGGGTGAAGTAGTCCAGCCCCATGGCGTTGAAGGCCGCCGCCACCGGGTGGAGGGGCCAGTGGGCCCGGTGCTCCAGATAGTACTGCACCAGCGGGGTGCCCTGCAGCGAGTCGCCGCCGTCCAGCACCAGGGTGTCGCCGTCTTTTTCAATTTGCGCGGCCATGTTCAGCAGGCCGGAGGCTTCGGGGCGGTTCGCGGCGTAGTTCACCGGGAAGATGTGGCCGTGAGTGTCGGAGGTGAAGTAAATTTTGAAACGCTGTTCCATCTTTACCCCCTGGCCAGCTTGACGCGGATCTTGGTGGAGATCCACTCCACGATGAGCACCAGCACGATGAGGCCGGCCAGAATGGCGCCGGCTTCCTCCCACCGATAGGCGTTCATGGCGAAGATGAGCGGAGCGCCGATTCCGCCCGCGCCCACCAGGCCCAGCACGGTGGCGTCACGCAGGTTGATGTCGAAGCGGTAGATGGCGGTGGAGGCGAAGTTGGGCATCAGCTGGGGCAGGATGCCGTAGCGGATCTTCTGCCAGGTGGTGCAGCCCGCAGCGTCCAGCGATTCCAGCACACGCACGTCCAGGTCCTCGATGGCCTCGATGTACATCTTGCTCACCATGCCCACCGAGCACAGAGACATGGTGAGCAGGCCGGCGAAAGCGCCGGGGCCGGTGACGCGGATGAACATCAGGCCGTAGACGAAGGCGGGCACGGTGCGCACCGCCATGATGATGACCCGGCCCACAAAGGCCACCGGGCGCGGGGTGAGGTTGGAGGCCGACAGGAAGGCCAGCGGGATGGAAATGATGGCGCCCACCACCGTGCCCAGAAAGGCGATGCAGATGGTCTCCAGCAGCAGGTAGGGCACGCCCTGGGTGGTCAGGTTGAAGAGCAGCCCGGTGTCCGGGTGGAAGATGCCGGAGAGGATGTTCAGGGCAATTTTCGCGCCGCTCTGGGTGGTGCCGGCGGTCTCCACGGCGGTGCCGCTCCAGACCAGCAGGGCCACCACCACCAGGGCGACGGCGGCCTCAAACAGCCAGCGCCGGGGGCGCTGCGCATAGGCTTCTTCGATTCGTTTTTCCATATGTGCGCGCCTCCTCTCACACCAGCCGCTTGCGGGCGGCGCGGCTGATGGTCTCAATGATGAACACGGTGACGAACAGCGCCAGCAGAATCATGCCCACACTGTCGTACTCGCGCCAGCCGATCTTCTCGTTGAGGATGAGGCCCAGGCCGCCGGCGCCCACATAGCCCAAGATGGAGGCGTAGCGCACGTTGCCCTCGAAGCAGAACAGGCAGTTGGAGAGATAGGAGGGCAGCACCTGGGGCACGATGGCGCTGAGGAAGGCGCGGGTCTTGGTGGCGCCCATGGCCTCCATGGCCTCGAAGGGGCCCATGTCCACCGTCTCAATTTCCTCATAGAGAATTTTGCCGATGTAGGCGAAGGTGAAAACGGCGATGGCGGTGGTGCCCGCCAGGGTGCCCAGGCCGAAGACGTAGGTGGCGATGAGGGCGCTCACCAGGGTGGGCAGGGTGCGGATGATGCTGAGCAGCAGGCGCATGGCCGCCACCACCGCCCGGTTGTGGATGATGTTGGTGGAGGCCAGCATGGCAAAGGGCACCACCAGCACCGAGCCGATGAAGGAGCCCAGCAGCGACATCTTGATGGTGTCGAACAGGGGGCCCCAGATCTGGGACATATACTCCCACTTGGGCGGTATCATCTGGCCCAGGATGACGAAGAACTCGCCGATGCGGCGCACCAGAACGCCCAGGTCAAAGCCGGTGACCTCCACCGACACCGCCGCCATGACCAGTAGCACCACCGCGTAGAGCGGAGCCCGGGAACGGGGCTTTTTGATCTGCTTGCCGTTGGCCAGCGTGATGGTGCGGGGCGGGAACACCTTGTCAAACAGGTTCATTCCGCTTCCTCCTGTCCTCCCTGATAGATGGCGTCCAGCACGGCCTGGTCCACCTTGTCGGCGGGGCCGTCGTAGACGATGGCGCCCTCGCGGATGCCGATCACCCGGGTGGCGTACTGCAGCGCCAGCTCCACATGGTGGATGTTGATGAGCACGGTGATCTTCATGTCCCGGTTGATGCGCTGGAAATCGTCCATCACCTGCTTGGCGGTGACCGGGTCAAGGGAGGCCACCGGCTCGTCCGCCAGGATGATCTGGGGGTTCTGGGCCAGGGTGCGGGCCAGGGCCACGCGCTGCTGCTGGCCGCCGGAGAGCTGGTCCGCCCGGACGAATGCCTTTTCCAGGATGCCCACCTTGTCCAGCGCTTCCAGCGCCTGCATCTTCTCCTCCTTGGTGAAGATGCCGAAGGCCGCCCGCCACCAGGGCAGGTCGGGCACGAAGGCGGTGAGCACGTTCTTGATGACGGTGGTGCGGGTGATGAGGTTGAAGGACTGGAAGATCATGCCGATCTTCCGCCGGAAGCGCCGCAGGCTCTTGCCGTGCAGAGCCATCACGTCGGTGCCGTCCACGGTGAGGGTGCCGCCGGTGATGTCGTGCATGCGGTTGATGGTGCGGATGAGGGTGGACTTGCCCGCGCCGGACAGACCGATGATGGCCACGAACTCACCCTGGTCGATGGTCAGATTGATGTGCTTCAAAGCCTCGAAGCCGTTGGGGTAGCGCTTGTTTACGTCTTTGAATTCGATCATGATGGTTCCTCTCCATTCCAAATGAGGGAGGAAAGCCCCGGGCTTCCTCCCTCATCCAGAAAACTATGTTTTTTCAGATCAGCCCGCGCTGTTGAGGGACTGGATCATCTCCTGGGCAGCCCGCTCGGAGTCGTAGTCGGAAGACTGGGCAGGCTGATAGCCGTTGTGGCTGTAGATGGCGATGACCTCTTTGCCTTCCTCGGTGTTGCCGATGTTGATGAAGGCCTCGGACAGGGCGGCCTTGAAGTCGTCGTCCATGATGGGAGAGGTCTTGCTGACGCTGATGGTGTCGTTGTAGATGGCGGGGGTCACGCCGATGACGGCGGTGTCGTCCCAGATGCTGTTGGTCATGCCGTACTCGCCGGTCCACTCGTCCTCATAGTCGCGGCGGGCGTCGGCGTAGGTGCACAGCACGTCCACCTGGCCGGAAGCCAGACGGGCGAAGGCGCTGCCGTAGGAGTCAGACTGCACGGCGTGGGGCAGCTCGGTGATGTTCTTGTCGAAGTTTTCCTGCAGCCACAGGGAGGGGTAGATGTAGCCGGCGGGAGAGGAGGAGTTGGCAACGCTCCAGTTCACACCGCTCACGTCTTCCCAGGTCAGAGCCTCGCCGGCGTTGACCTTTTCGGCCAGAGCCTTGCCCTTCTCAGAGGGGCCGGCGATCATCAGGGCACGGTAGCTGGTGACCTGCTCGGTGGTGGGCTCGGTGGGGGCGTTGTCGTTCCAGTCCTTGGCGTTGTCGGAGTCGATGGACAGGCCGTCGCGGGTGGCGGTGAGCAGCACGTCGCAGCCGTCGTCGTACAGCACGTAGGTGCCGCCGGGGATCAGGCCCACGTCGGCGGTGCCGGCGGACAGAGCTTCGCCCACGGCCTCGTAGCTGGTGCCGACGGTGATGTCCACTTCGCCCACGTCGTAGCCCAGCTTGGCCAGCTCGTCGGTGAGCAGCTGCTTCAGGGGCTCGGTGGCGGTGATGATCTCGTCCGGCTCACGGGAGGGCACGAACGCGATACGCAGGGTGTCGATGGTCTTGTTGGCCTCGGCGGCGCCGCTGGTGCTGGTGCCGGTGCTGGCGCCGGTGCTCGCGGTGCTGGAGGGAGCGGTCTGGCCGCAGCCGGCCAGCAGCCCGACGCTCAGAGCGCCTGCCAGCAGGAGAGAAAGAGCTTTTTTCATGTCGAATGCCTCCTAATTGTCTGCTTTGTGTTTTCTTCGACTATTTTATATTGCAAAGAGGGGGTTCCCTCTCACAATCCTCACGCGGTGTCGCCGATCTTCAGGCGGGTGGGAACCATCACCGTGACCGCCTGGCTGCGCTTGCCGCTGATGCGCCCGAAGAGCAGTTCCAGGGCGTTCTCCCACACATAGTCGGGGTACATCTCCAGGCAGGTGCCGGTGGGCCATTTGCTCTCCAGGGTCTGCAGGTCCTGGTAGATGATGACCGCCACGTCCTTGGGGATGCGCACGCCCATCTCCCGGAAGGCGTCCATCGCGCCCTCGGCCACCTCGTCGCTGCCCAGCAGCATCGCCTCGGCCAGGGTGTGCTCTCTGATGGCCTTGCAGGCCAGTTCATAGCCGCTCTCGCGGCTTATCTCGCCGATGTGGAAGAGCCGTTCATCATAAAGGCCGCGCTTTTCCAGCAGGCGGCGCAGCGCCTGGGCGCGGGTCACGCCGATGCGCCCGCCGGGGCCGTCGTAGATGCCGCCGATGTAGCCAATGCCGGTGTACTGCTTGCGGTCCAGCAGGTAGGAGACCATCTGTTCATAGCCCCGCTCAAAGTCCACCTGCACCTGGTCGAACTCATAGCTCTGCTGGCCGGAGTTCACAAACACGATGGCGAAGGAGAGCGAGCGGAGGAAATCCACCTCCGCCTCGGTGAACACGCCCAGGGCGATGACTCCGTCCACCTTCTGGGGCTGGCCGAAGGCAAGGCGCACAAAGCTCACCTCGTACTGGTCGGTCATCATCTGCACAAGGCAGGTCAGGCTGGAGAGGCGGACGTTGTGCCGGTCCGGGCGCAGGATACGCCAGTCCGCCACGCCGATGGTCAGATGGGTCTTGACCTCCGCCGCCTTGCGCTGCCGGGGCGAGACATACCCCAGGGCGTGGGCCGCCTGGAAGATGCGGGTGCGCACCTCGGGGCTGACGGAGATGTTCTCGTCCTTGTTCAGCACGCGGGACACCGCAGCCGCGGACACCTGCGCCGCCTGCGCCACATCCTTGATGGTGGCCATCGTCAGCCCCCCTTTCGCCTTGTCTTTCTGTCTTCATTATACCGGGCAGGCGACACAAGTCAATGATTTTTACTAAAATTTTACTAAAAATTACCGGCTTTTCCGGGCAGAAATAAAAAAGCCGTCAGGGGTTGACAAATCCTCCCCGGGGTGGTATCGTGAACGTGTTCGGTAGGTAAGGCTACTGCAGGGATATGGGCTGTTGCCGCAAAACAGTGGAGACACTGTGCGCAGGTTTGAACAGGATGCGTCGAATGCAAGGCGCATCATAACACAGCTTCACCGCCCTGCAAAGTCAAAGCTCACACGGATGCGATCTGTTTTCACCGCTCCCGTATGTCCTGCCGGACATGCGGGAGTTTTCTTTTCCCGGGAAAGGAGGCGGGCGCGCCATGGAACAAGGCCAATGTCACAGTAGACGCAATTTGCGGTGGTCTCGGGGCCGCTGCGGGCGCGCACGCCCGTAGCGCTGGTTTTCTGCGCCCTTTTTCCTGGAGCCGCCGCCTTTTCGGGGAGAGCTTTTCTCCCGAAGGCGGTATTTTTTTGTCCTTCGAGGGGCGGGCCGGGGACCACCGTTGCACAACAGCAAAGGGAGGTACGAAGCCATGAAAACTCTGTTCAACATGACCAAGGGGGCCGCTCTGCGCCCCGAAAACGAAAAGAACGAAGCCCTGCGCCGCCGGCTGCAGGAGGCCGCGGGCATGGAGGCGGACGTTCTGCTGGAGAGCCTGGGCACCACTGCGGGTGGACTGGAGGAGGATGCGGTGCGCCTTTCCCGCGAGGAGCACGGCGCGAACGTTCTGCCCCACCGCAGGAAGGAGCCGCTGGCGCGGCGGCTGTTCGGCGCTTTCATCAACCCCTTCACGGTGGTGCTGCTGGCGCTGGCGGTCATCTCGGTGTTCACCGAGATCATCTTTGCCGCGCCCGGCGACGAGAGCTACGCCACGGTGCTTATCATCACCGCGATGGTGCTCATCTCGGGGGCGCTGCGCTTTGTGCAGGAGACCCGCAGCGGCAATGTGGCGGCGCGGCTGGGCAGCATGCTGCACACCACCGCCTGCGTGGAGCGGGCCTGCCGCCGGGAGGAGGTGCCGCTGGAAGACATCGTGGCGGGTGACGTGGTGCATCTTTGCGCCGGGGACATGATCCCCGCCGACGTGCGCATCCTGGCGGCGAAGGACTTGTTCGTCAGCCAGGCCGCCCTCACCGGCGAGAGCGAGCCGGTGGAAAAGAGCGGCGGCCCCGCGGCGGCGGGCGGCGCCCTCACCGACGCGCCGAACCTTGCCTTCCTTGGCAGCAACGTCATCAGCGGCTCGGCCACAGCGGTGGTGCTGGCGGTGGGCAGCGACACCATGCTGGGCGCGCTGGCCCGGCAGGTGGACGAAAAGCCGCCCAAGACCACCTTTGAAAAGGGCGTGAGCGCCGTTTCCTGGGTGCTCATCCGCTTCATGCTGGTGATGGTGCCGGTGGTGCTGTTCGTCAACGGGTTCACCAAGGGCGACTGGATGCAGGCGCTGCTGTTCGCCATCTCGGTGGCGGTGGGCCTGACCCCCGAAATGCTGCCCATGATCGTGACCACCTCGCTGGCCAAGGGGGCCATGGCCATGAGCCGCCGCAAGGTCATCGTGAAGAATCTCAACGCCATCCAGGACCTGGGCGGGATGGACATCCTCTGCACCGACAAGACCGGTACCCTGACCCGGGACGAGGTGGTGCTGGAATACCACCTGAACATGGACGGCGAAGAGGACGACCGGGTGCTGCGCCACGCCTTTTTGAACAGCTGGTTCCAGACCGGGCTGAAAAACCTCATCGACGCGGCGGTCATCCGCCGCCAGCAGGAGCTGGGGGCCGACGACCTGACCCGCCGCTACGAGAAGGTGGACGAGATCCCCTTTGATTTCGAGCGCCGCCGGATGAGCGTGGTGGTGCGGGACGAAGGGGGCAAGACCCAGCTGGTGACCAAGGGCGCGGTGGAGGAGATGCTGGCCTGCTGCGCCTTTGCCGAGAGCGGCGGGCAGGTGCTGGCCCTCACCGACGAGGTGCGCCGCCGGGTGCTGGCCAAGGCGTCGGAGCTGAACGAAAAGGGCATGCGGGTCATCGCGGTGGCCCACAAGACCGGCCCCGCCCCGGTGGGCAGCTTTTCCACCGCGGACGAAGCGGACATGGTGCTCATCGGCTTCCTTGCCTTCCTTGACCCGCCCAAGGAGACCGCCCGCAGCGCCATCGCCGCGCTGAACGGCCACGGCGTGGCGGTGAAGGTGCTCACCGGCGACAACGAAAAGGTGGCCCGGGCCATCTGCCGGCAGGTGGGGCTGGACGTGAAGCACGTTCTGCTGGGCGAGGACCTGGAGGGCATGGACGATGAGACCCTGACCCGCCGGGCCGAAAAGACAGCGGTGTTCGCAAAGCTCTCCCCCGCCCAGAAGGCGCGGGTGGTGCGCCTGCTGCGCGGGGCGGGACATTGCGTGGGCTACATGGGCGACGGTATCAACGACGCGGCCGCCATGAAGGCCGCCGACGTGGGCGTTTCGGTGGACAGCGCCGTGGACATCGCCCGGGAGACCGCCTCGGTGGTGCTGCTGGAAAAGGACCTGATGGTGCTGGAGCAGGGCGTGCTGGAGGGCCGCCGGACCTACGCCAACATGATAAAGTACATCAAGATGACCGCTTCCTCCAACTTCGGCAACATGTTCTCGGTGCTGGCGGCCAGCGCGTTCCTTCCCTTTCTGCCCATGGAGTCCATCCATCTGCTGCTTTTGAACCTCATCTACGACGTGTCCTGCACCGCCATGTCCTGGGACAACGTGGACCCGGAGTTCCTCAAAGCGCCCCGCCGCTGGAGCGCCGACGGCATCAGCCGGTTCATGCTGTGGCTGGGGCCCACCAGCTCGGTGTTCGACATCGCCACTTACCTGCTTCTCTATTTTGTCATCTGCCCGCAGTTCACCGGCGGCGTGCTGTTCAGCCGGCTGACCGACCCCGCCGCCCGGGCGCTGTACATCTCGGTGTTCCAGACCGGCTGGTTCGTGGAATCCATGTGGACCCAGACGCTGGTCATCCACATGCTGCGCACCCCGAAGCTGCCCTTCGTGCAGAGCCGCGCCTCCGCCCCGGTGACGCTGCTCACCTTCGCGGGCATCGCGCTGGTGACCCTGCTCCCCTTCACCCCGCTGGGGGCCGCCCTGGACCTGGCCGTTCTGCCCGCCGTTTACTTTGCTTTCCTGGCGGCGCTGGTGGCAGGCTACATGGCGCTGGTCACCGCCGCAAAGCGGCTGTATGTGCGCCGCTGGGGCGAGCTGCTGTGACGGCTTTTTTCCGGTGCAAAGCGTGCTTCAAAAAAAGGGAGGCTGCCCGCCAAATGGCGGGCAGCCTCCCTTTCTCGCATATGTTCAATAAATCGGGGGCGCGTCCTGCCGGAGGCCGTCAAAGAAGCCGCCGAAGGCGTCGGAAAAGTCCGCCGGCGTCGTGTAACGCCCGTCACCGAACATGGCAATGTCCAGCGACGGGATGACATAGAAGCCATAGCCCGTACCGTCGGCAAGATCAAAGGTGACCCGGAAGGACCTGCCTTCCCGCTGGGTCTGCCCGATCTGCTGATACTGCTCGTCGCTCAGCCGGGCGGGCACGCTTTGTGCCAGCGCCGCCACGAACTGCTCCGTCTCCTCTTTGGGGAGCTGCGCCAGCAGGCTGCTGCCGCCATGGTCAAAGACGGAGACCGACTGAATGTTGCCAGGGAAACCGGCCAGGGCGAAATACTCCGCCGGGTCCAGCGGCGTTCCGTCGGTGAAAGCGACGCTCTGGCAGATGCAATAGCCGCCGTCGTATTCCACCGCTACCCGGAACTGTGAGTCATACTCCTTCAGCTCATACACCGTACCGCCCAGCGCATAGGTAGAGGAAAGGTCCTTGCCCGCGTTGGCTTCCGGGTCGGCCGCGATGTCATGGGTGAGCGTGCCCACCGCGTCGCCCAGCAGCTCAGCGGGGATCTGATAGACAGCGCCGTTCTCCAAAAACTCGTAGCGCATGCCGTTCCAGTTCATGAAGCGGCGCATACCGTCCGGCGAGTCCGCCGCCGGGGCGGTCTGCACGATCGGTTCGGTCTCTGCCGGCAGAAGGAAGCCCCGCGCGGCAAAAGCGGAAGCCCCCAGCAGGCACAGGCATGCGGCGGCCGCCGCCCACCGCTTCCAGGGGAACCGAATCGTTTTCCCCGCGCTCTGCGGCCGGGCTGCCCCGGCGATGAAGCGATCGTCCACATTTTGCAGTGCGTTTGAAAATTTTTCTGCCTTCATAAATACACCTCGTTTTCTTCCAAAAAAATGCGCAGCTTTTTCCGCAGGCGTGTGAGCCGCACGGACACGTTTTTCTCGCTGAGGCCTGAAATGCGCGCGATCTCTGCGCAGGAGTCGAAAAACCAGTACCGCCGCATAAAAAGCAGCTGGTCCCGGGGCGCGAGGCCCTCCAGATATACATTGAGCAGACGTGTCAGTTCCCGGGCGTCTGTCTGCGCTTCCGGCGAGTCTGCCGACGGGAGGAACGGCTCCAGTTCGTCCCAGGAGCGGGTGAGCGAGTCGTCTCGTTTCGCAGCGTGCCGCCTGCGGTAGCACTCGATGGAGAGATTGCGCACGATCCTGCAAAGATAGGGCAGCAGCGGCAGCGGCCTTGCGGGCGGCACCGCATTCCAGACCGCCAGATAGGCGTCATTCACGCACTCCTCCGCGTCCTGGTCGTTTTTCAGCACATTCACCGCCAGCCTGCGGCACACCCCGCCGTAGGTTTCCGCAAGGGCGCGAACGGCCTCCTCAGAGCGGTGGAAAAAGAGCTCTATGATCTGCGCGTCCCCCATCCTTTGGCCGCCTCCTTTCCTTCCTCACACTGACAAACGGATTTTTTCATTCAAAACTACAACGGACAGCGCATTTTTTGATGCGCCCGAAGCTCCCGCGGCCAATGCGGGCTGCGGACGGCTTTGATTGTACCACATTTTCCGCTTTGGGTGGAAAAACAAAGCCCCGCCGCAGGGCAGCGCCCGCGGCGGGGGAAAACTTTGTTTTTATACCGTGCGCCCGTTTTTGGCTTTGCAGATCAGTTGGGTCATGGTGCCCATGGGGCAGTAGACGCACCAGCTGCGGGGCTTGAACAGCACCATCGTGACAAGGCCCAGCACGGTGGAGGTAAGCATCACGCTGTAAAACCCGAAGGCGAACTGGGCCACGCCGGGATGGAACAGCGTGCCGTGGTACGCCCAGTTCCAGGGCAGTTTGAAGGTCCACAGCAGCGTGACCACCTGCTTCAGATCCTGCGCCCCGGCAAGCACCAGGCAGGTGTTCCACAGCATCAGGAAAAACATTGCGAAGAAGAAGGCCAGGAATCCATAGCGGAAGGCCTTGCTTTTCATCCAGCGGGGCACGTCCTTTTTGCGGGACAGGCCGAACCGCCCGCCCAGCAGCCCGAACAGCTGGCCCCGGCCGCAATAGCGGTTGCAATAGCCCTTGTTCCCTCCCGCCACCGCGAAGATGAGCGGAATGAAGAAGCACAAAAGGCCCAGCCACGCAAACAGGATGTTGAAGAAGCCCAGCACCAGATAGAGCAGTGAGGCAGCCCAAAGATAGTCGTACCAGTGTTTTTTCATGCCTGTACCTCCTGCAGCGCGATCACGCTGGCCGGGCACTCGGCAACGCACTTGCCGCAGCCCACGCACTTGCCGGCGTCCACCCGGGCAGCGACGCCCCGAAGGACCTCGACGGCCCCCATGGGGCAAACCTTTACACAACAGCCGCAGGCCACGCAGACCGCGCTGTCCACCTGAGCCTTTCGGCGTTTCTTTTTCGTCTCCATCGCGTACCTCCCAATTTTGCAATGGGTCCAGTATAGCGAAAAAGGCAGCTTGATTTCTGTGATGAGGTCACCTGAAGGCCCGAAAGCTTAGCGGCCGGCCGCGCAGAACGAAGCCCCGGCCTGCGGGCCGGGGCTTCGTGTTCTTCTGTTGTCAGTCCACGTCGCCCACGGCGAAGCGGAACTCGGCGCTGTAAACGCCGTTGCTGCCTTCCAGCGCGGCCTGCACCCGGTAGAGGGCGGGGCCGTCCGCCAGCGGCAGAAGGCCGTCTTCCGACGGGGCGATGGCGAAGAGCGCGCCGCTTTCCGGCTCCGCCGTGACGGAATACTTCCGCACCGGCAGCGAGAAGGAAAAGCGCACCTGCCGCGCTTCCTCATAGCCGAAGATGCCGCTCACGTCCTCGGGGGAGCCGGTGCGGTCCTCCAGCACCGTGCCGCCCTGTTCCAGCCGCCAGAGGCTGGCGTTGATGTCCGCGAAGCGCTGGCCGTTTTCATCCTCAAAAACGAGATAAAGGGCGGGCTGGGGTTCGAAGAAGGCTTCGAACCGGGTCCAGTCCATCCCGCCGGACACGGAATACCAGGTGGCCTCCATCTTCTCGGTGTAGAAGGGCACCACCTTGACGGCCTTTTCGTAGAACACGGTGGAGAGGGTGCCCCGGGGGGTGTCCCAGATAATGATGGTCTCCCGCGGGCCGTCGGTGAAGGAATAGTTGCCGGTGAGCTGCTCCATCGGGAGGGAGGCGAGGAAACCGGCAAAGCCCTGTTCGTCCAGGCAGAGCAGTTCTTGCTGGCTGTCGTCTTTCCAGTTGCGCGCGCTGGCGATGGTGCAGGCCGCCGGGTCCTGCCCGTCAAAGAGCACATCGGCGCCCGTGCCCGCGTCAAAAGCCAGGGTGACGTAGCCGCTGGTCATGCAGAGCACAAAGAACACGGCCCCCACCAGCACCCCGCCGGTGAACTTTTTGGCTGGCTTCACCACGCTTTTCAGCCGGTAGCGCATGGCCTTCGCCCCGGGGGAAAGGCAGGTGGTGAAGCCCCGCCCGTCCCCCGCGGTGGTGAGCAGCAGTTCGGCGTACTGACGGCGGCGGGCGCCGCTCTCGTTTTGCAGCACCGCCTCATCGCAGGAGAGCTCCAGGTCGTCGGCGCTTTTGCCCATGGCCAGCCACATCAGCGGGTCGAACCAGCACACGGCGGCGCAGAAGGCCAGAAAAAACTTGGACCAGGCATCCTGCCGGCCGATGTGCACCAGCTCGTGGCGGAAGATGAGGGCCAGTTCCTCCGGGCTGTACTCCTTTTCGGGCAGCACCACCCGGGTGGAGCGCTCAAAGAGACCGATGGAAAGGGGCGAGGTCACCGCGGGCGAGCGCACCAGACGGAATTTCGGCTTTTGGAAGCGGGCGGCCGCCACTTCCGCATCCCAGACCGCAAGCACCGCCGGATTCTCTTCCAGCCGGGCGGCGCGGAGCACCTGCCGGCGAAAGCGCAGGTGGGAAGCGATTTTGAAAAGCATCACCGCCGCCGCGCCCACAGCCCACACCGCCAGCAGCACCCCCGCCGTGCCCATGGGCAGGCGCAGCGTCAGCGCCGGGGCGGGCAGTTCCATGAAACTCTGCTGGGTGAGGTAGAGATAATTCGGGATGAGCCACAAAGCCGCGCAGGCGGTGGCGCTGAAGTGCCGGCGCAGGAAGGGCAGCAGCGCCAGCAGGATCAGATAGTAGACGCTGATGTGCAAAAACAGGCTGAAGAACATGGAGAGGATGGACTGCTCCACCCCCGCGGGGCGGACGATAAGCATCACCGCGGCGGTGCCAAGGACGAACACCGGCAGGATGACGCCCGAGACCAGCGGCAGATACCGCTGGTGCTTTCGCTCCGGGTCAAAGGTGTCCTCCACGTTTTTGTTCCGGTGGACCGCCCAGCAGAAGCACCCGCCCATGAGCAGGGCGAACAGCCCGCGCATAAACAGTTCCGTGCTCATAGCTCGTCCCTTTCCAGTAGGCGGCGCAGCTCGGCCAGCTCCTGGCGGCTGAGGCCGCTGTCGCACAGAGCAGCGGCGAAGGCGGGCAGGCTGCCGCCGCAGAGTTTCTCCAGAAAACGGCGGCTCTGCTGGGCCAGATACTCCTCCCGGCTGACCAGCGGGATGTATCGGGCGCTGCGGCCCTGCTTTTCGATGCGCAAAAAGCCCTTGTCCGAAAGGCGGGTGAGCACCGTGAGCAGGGTGGTCAGGGCCATGGGGTGGGTGTCCTTGAGCTTTGCGTCGATGTCCGCCCGGGCCACGGGCGCTTCGCAGGCCCAGACGGCCTGCATCACCTCCAGCTCGGCGTCCGGCAGGCGGCGGATGGTCTTGTCCACAGAAAGCCCTCCTTTACTCTACAAATGTAGTTCTATTTTTATTCTATATTTGTAGAGCAAGTTTGTCAACCCCTCAATACAGGCCGTTGAACCGGGGCAGCGGATAGTTCTGCTCAAAATTGCGGCAGTGCTCCAAAAAGGCTTTGGCCACCGCGGGCAGGTATTTGTCCTTGTGATAAATGATGCGGAACTGGCGGCAGAAATCCAGCCCCTCCACCTTCACCGAGACCACCAGCCCCCGCTCCACCGCGCTCACGATGAGCCGCTGGGGCAGCACCGAGATGCCCAGCCCTTCGATCACGGCGTTCACCAGCGCCGTGGTGGACATGGCCTCCCAGGCGGGCGTGACCGAAAAGCCCGCCTGCTCGATGGCGCGGTCGAATTCCTCCCGGGTGCCGCTGCCCTTCTCCCGCAGAAGAAAGCGCTGGGCGCGGAACTGCTCCACCGTGATGGTCTCGCCCTGGCGGAAGGGCCCGCCCGCCGGGCAGATCACCGCCAAATGGTCCTCCATGTAGTTCTCGCTCACCAGCGACGGGTCGCGGGGCACGCCCTCCACCAGCGCGAAGTCCAGCTCGTTTTTCATGATCTTTTCGCTGAGGGCCTCGGTGGGGGCCACCTGCGCCCGTATTTCCAGCCCCGGATGCAGCGAGAGGAAGGTCTTGACGTAGCTGGGCAGAAAACGGGAGCCCACTGTGATGCTGGCCCCCACCCGCAGCACGCCCAGATGCCCCCAGTCCCGCAGGGTCTTTTCCATATCGTCGAACATGGTGGAGATGTGGCTGGCATACTCCCGGAAGCGCTTGCCCGCCTCGGTGATGCTCAGCCGCCGGCCGATGCGGTCGAACAGGGCCACGCCGTAATAGTCCTCCAGCTCCCGGATGGCAAGGCTCACCGCCGGCTGGCTCATGTGCAGAAGCTCGGCGGCTTTGGTGGTGTTCTCCCCCGCTTCGCACACGGCGAGGAAGATATTGATGTGCCGGATGGTCATGGCGCCCTCCTTATATATTGTTTTGCTTATCGTTTATATTTAATTATAGTATTTTTCATATCATCGTGCAAGGCGTATACTGAGGTGCGAAGGAGGGATCTGCTTGAAATCCAAACTGAAGCAATACGCGACTTTGTTCCTTTCCACCTTTCAGCTCAGCGCCTTCACATTTGGGGGCGGCTTCGTCATCATTCCGCTCATCCGCAAAAAATTCGTGGAGCAGCTGGGCTGGATCGGCGAGGAGGAGATGCTGGACCTAGCGGCCATCGCCCAGTCCTCGCCGGGGGCCATTGCGGTGAACATCTCCATCCTGGTGGGCTACCGGGTGGCCGGCATCCCCGGCGCGCTGCTGACGGTGGTGGGCACCGTCACGCCGCCGCTCATCATCATCTCGGTCATCTCGCTGTTCTACGCCGCCTTCCGGGACAACGTGTTCGTGAACATGGCCATGTGCGGCATGCTGGCTGGGGTGGCCGCCGTCATTCTGGACGTGGTGCTGCGGCTGGCGAAGGACATCTTCCGCCAGAAGCGGGTGCTGCCGGTGCTGATCCTGGCGGGCGCCTTCGTGGCCAACCGCTTTTTGAACGTGAACATCATCGTCATCATTCTGGTGTGCGCCACCTTCGGCGTGCTGGATCTTATGCGCCGTCAGCGCAGTGCAAAGGGGGCCGCGTGATGCTTTTCGCCCAGCTTTTCTGGAGCTTTTTCCAAATCGGACTGTTCAGCATCGGCGGCGGCTATGCCGCCATGCCGCTGATCCAGCAGCAGGTGGTGGACCAGCACGCCTGGCTGACCATGAACCAGTTCGCCGACATCATGACCATCGCTGAGATGACCCCCGGGCCCATCGCCATCAACTCGGCCACCTTTGTGGGTATCCGAGTGGCGGGGCTGCCCGGCGCCATCGTGGCCACGGCAGGGTGCGTGCTGCCCTCCTGCATCATCGTGCTGGCGCTGGCCTTCATCTACTATCATTTTTCCAAGCTGACGGCCGTGCAGGGGGTGCTGCAGGGGTTGCGGCCCGCCGTGGTGGCCATGATCGCCAGCGCGGGGCTGTCTCTGCTGGTGCTGGCGCTGTTCGGCGGGCGGGAGCTGAGCGTGGGCCCGCTGGGGTTGGACACCGTGGCCGCCCTCATCTTTGCCGCGGGCTTTCTGGTGCTGCGCCGCAAGAGCGTGAACCCCATCTGGATCATGATGGCCTCCGGCGTTGCGGGCGTGGCCCTTTATTCCATCGTGTGAGGAGGCAAAAACCGTGAAATACAAGCTTTTGTCGGGGATTTTGTATGGCGCGAAGGACAGCGCGCCCCTGGCGAAGATCCGGGGCAGCGTGTGCGGCCCGGAGAAGGAGATCACCGGGGCGGACGGCGCGCCGCTGTACACCAGCGAGATAAAGCTGCTGGACGCGCCCGCCGGGCACAGCGGCGAGGTGACCTACCACAAATACGCCCTGACCGCCGCCGACGGCAGCTGCATCGAGGCAAGCCCCGCCTACAACCCGGAGTTCGACCCCGCGGCGGACGGCTGGCCTCTCTGCCGCCTGCCCCGGGCGGACCGGGCCATGCTGGCGCTGGGCAGCGCGTTGTACACCCTCATCATGCAGAACACCCAGAATTACGTTCTGCAGAACGCCGCCGGTGCGGTGGTGGCGCGCATCGTGCACCGGGGCGTGACCGGCGGCTGGGACATCGACGCCCCTTCCACCATGTCCGCCGGGCTGGTGTGCGGGCTGTATGTGTTCAGCCGGTATCTGGAGCGGGAAAATGAATTCTTGACCGTGTGAAACAAAAAAGCCCCCGACCGCCGTCGGGGGCTTTTTCTCTTTTATCATTCCCGGACCACGCGCACCGTTTCGATGCCGTAATAGCGAAAGACCGCGGCGGCGTCCGGGCTTATCTCCTCGCCGCTCACCACCACCGGCACCGCCGGGGGGCAGCCCACCGTGGGGGCGGCGCAGACGCGGCCCGCCGCTGCCGCCACCGGCACTTCTTCGGCGGGGGCCAGCAGCGCGGCGCGAATGCCCATGGCCTGCCGGGGGCGGGCCATTTGGGGCGGCGTTTGCGGCGCTTCGCTCCCCTGCCCTGCCGCCGCCAGGGCGGCACGCACCTTTTCCAGGTCCTCCGGGCTGTTCTGGGGGCTGACCATCAGCACCAGGTCGTCCGGGTCGGCGTATTCGCACTCCACGCCGTTTTGGCGCAGGAAGTCCGCCAGCGCGTCTCCCCGCCAGCCACGCTTTGAGGCATGGAGGGTCACCTTGAGGGGCTCGCTTTCCGCCACAGCCCAGCCCTGGGCCGCAAGGTCCGCTTTGAGCGCTTCCACCGCCCGGACGCAGGCGGCCAGCTTTGGCCGGGCCTCGTCGGCAAGATAGCGGTTGCAGGCATCCAGCGACTGCAAAATGAGATAGGACGGGCTGGTGGAGCCGAACAGCGACAATGCCGCCCGGACCTCCCCTACCTCCGCCTTCAAAAGGCCATGGCCCAGGTGGAGGTAGGCTCCGCCGGTGAGCACCGGCAGGGTCTTGTGGGCGGAGTCACAGCAGAGGTCCGCCCCCTCGTCCAGCGGGTGGACGGGCGCGGGCAGGAAGTGGAGGTAGGCCCCGTGGGCGTTGTCCACCAGAAGGGGCGCGCCGTGGGCGTGGCAGACCTTTGCCAGAGCCGCCACCGGCTGCACATTGCCCAGATAGTCCGGGCTGGTGATGTACACCGCCGCCGGCGCTTCGGGCAGGGCCGCCAGGGCGTTTTCCAGCATTTCGGGGGTCACCGGGCAGGCCAGCAGCGAATAGGGCCGGGGCCAAAGCCAGCGCACATCCGCGTCCAGCAGGGCCGCCGCGTGCAGGAAGGACTTGTGGGCGTTGCGGGCGGCCAGCACCACCCGGCTTTTGCTCTTTTGCAGCGCGAGGCAGAGCATGGCCCCGATGCACTGGCTGGAGCCGCCGGCAGAGTAGAAGGTGGCCTTTGCGCCGAACAGGGCGGCGGCGTTTTGCTCGCTTTGGGCGATAACGCCGCCCGCCTCATAGAGGCTGTCGGCTCCCGCAATTTCGGTGATGTCCCGCCCTTCACAGCCCAAGGGGCCTTTGCCCTTGTGGCCGGGCATGTGCAGGCGGGCGGCGCCGCTCTGTTCATAGGCGGCGACGAAGTCGCAGACGGGGGTCTTCATCCCAGTTCGCCCAGGGCGATCTGGAGCATGATGGCGCACTCGATGCGCTTTTTGAACAGCTCGCAGCCCTGCTTGTACACGCCGCCGATGCTGCCGGTGGCGTGGTAGGCGTTGGCGGCGCAGCCGCCGGAGCAGTAGAGGCGGGCCCAGCAGTCCCGGCACTCGGGGCGGGAGTAGGCGTTGCAGCCGCGGAACTCCTCCCGCACGGCCTCGTTGGTCACGCCCTGCCAGATGTCGCCCAGCTTGTAGGCCTCCTCGCCCACGAACTGGTGGCAGGGGTAGAGGTCGCCCCAGGGGGTGACGGCCACATACTCAGTGCCGCTGCCGCAGCCGGAGAGGCGCTTGTAGATGCAGGGGCCGCCGGTGAGGTCCAGCATGTAGTGATAGAACACGAAGGGCTTGCCCGCCTTTTTGCGCTCGATCATCTCGATGGCCAGCTTCTCGTACTCTTTCAGCACCACCTGGATGTCCTCGTCGGTGAGGGCGGCGGGGTCGTCCGGCGCGCAGACCACCGGCTCCATGCTCAGCCGGTCGAAGCCCAGGTCGGCCATGTGGAACACGTCCTTGGTGAAGTCGGGGTTGGCGTGGGTGAAGGTGCCCCGCATGTAATACTCTTTGTCGCCCCGGCGGCGCACGAACTCCTGGAACTTGGGCACGATGCGGTCATAGCTGCCGTTGCCGGCGTAGTCCACCCGCAGGCGGTCGTGGATCTCCTTGCGGCCGTCCAGGCTGAGGACCACGTTGTTCATTTCCCGGTTGGCGAAGTCGATGACGTCGTCGTCAATGAGCATGCCGTTGGTGGTGAGGGTGAAGCGGAAGTTCTTGCCGCACTCCTTCTCCCTCTGGCGGGCGTAGGCCACCAACTGTTTGACCACGTCCCAGTTCATCAGCGGCTCGCCGCCGAAGAAGTCCACCTCCAGGTTGTGCCGGGAGCCGGAGTTCTCGATGAGGAAGTCCAGCGCGCGCTTGCCCACGTCCAGGCTCATCAGCGCCCGCTCGCCGTGGTACTTGCCCTGGCTGGCAAAGCAGTAGGAGCAGTTGAGGTTGCAGGTGTGGGCCACATGCAGGCACATGGCCTTGATGACGTTCTCCCGCTTGCCCTTGAACTGGCCGGCAAGGTCGGCAAAGGTGTCCGGGCTGTAAAGCTTGCCCGCGGCCTCGAGGCCCTTCACGTCGTCCAGGCAGGCGCGCACTTCCGCCTCGGTGACGCCCTCCCGGTCCTTGTATTTTTCGCACACGCGGCGGATGAGCTCCTCTTCCGGCTCGTTTTTATAGCCGGCGATGAGGTCATAGGCCACCTCGTCCACCACGTGGATGGCGCCGGAGCAGGTGTCCAGCACGATGTTGTAGCCGTTGAGCTGGTATTGATGGATCATTGTATCCTCCGAATTTAAGCACAAAAAAGCCGCCTTATCGTTCGGCGGCTTTCCTGGAAGTTTAGAAGTTTACTTGTCAGCGTTCTCGCACTTCTGGTTCGCAACACCGCAGGAGGTCTTGCAAGCGGACTGGCAGGAGGTCTGGCACTCGCCGCAGCCGCCGTTCTTGGCGCTCTCGCAGAGGTTCCGGGTCTCGATGGTCTTGATTCTTTCCATAACGACATCTCCAGTTGTTCAGCATATTTTGCTGCCGGGCCGCGGCAGCGGCCAAAGCACACAATCGATACGCGCAAAGTATAGCATGAAGACGGCGGATTGTCAAGGAAGGGCG
This sequence comes from Oscillospiraceae bacterium, assembly GCA_004558145.1. Taxonomy (GTDB): domain Bacteria; phylum Bacillota; class Clostridia; order Oscillospirales; family Ruminococcaceae; genus Allofournierella_A; species Allofournierella_A excrementavium. Next base: position 85,375 of record SFDQ01000006.1, on the reverse strand, counting down.
GCGCCCCGGCGGCGGCAAAAAGACAGTTGACAGCGCCCTGCGGCGGTTTTATTCTGTAAGTAGCAAAATAGTGCGCAAAGGAGGCCTTCTGCCATGTTCACACCCAAGTTCATCGACCCGCTGGAATACGCCGGCACCATCGCCAAAGCGCTGGACCCCGGCGTGCTGCTGACCACCCGGGCGAAGGGCAGGACCAACACCATGACCATCGGTTGGGGCACCATCGGCGTGGAGTGGGGCCGCCCGGTGTTCGTGGCCTTCGTGCGCACCCACCGCTTCACCCACGAGCTGCTGGAAGAGAGCGGCGAGTTCACGGTGAACGTTCCCGTGGGCGACTTTGACAAGCGCATCCTGGGCCTGTGCGGCACCCGCACCGGGCGCAGCTGCGACAAGTTCGCCCTGGCGGGGCTGACCGCTGTGCCGGGCCAAAAGGTGGCCGCCCCCGCCATCGCCCAGCTGCCTCTGACGCTGGAGTGCAAGGTGATCTACCGCCAGCATCAGGAGGCCGCCGCCATTCCGCCCGCCATCCGGGAGAAATACCACCCCCAGGACGTGGAGCCGGATTTTCACGGGCGCAATCGGGATTTTCACACCGCCTATTACGGCGAGATCGTGAGCGCCTACATTCTGGAATAAAAAAGAGGCCCGCAGCCGCGGGCCTTCGTTTTATTTTTCGTAGTAGAAGCAGCCGATGCCCACCGCGCCGGGGCCGGTGTGGCAGGCGATGCTCAGAGAGAGGGGCGCCGAGTGCACCCGGCAGCGGGGCAGGCGGCTCTGGACGTACTTCTGCCACTTCTTGCCCAGTTCGGGGTCGCCGCTGTAAGCCGTGCCGATGTGCAGGTTCATGCCGTTGAAGCGGCCGGTGATGTCGTCGCAGATGGCGTCCAGCATCTTTTCCACCGCCTGATGCATGCCCCGCACCTTGGCGTAAGCGTCGATCTTCTCCCCTTGAATTTGCAGCACCGGCTTGATGTTCAGCACCGTGCCGATGGCGGCGGCCGCCGGGGTGATACGCCCGCCCTTTTTCAGGTATTTGAGGTCGCTGCAGGTGATGTAGATGCTGGCGTCCAGGGCGTGCTGTTCCAGCTGGGCCTTCACCTGGGCGGCGGTGAGGCCGCGCTTGACCAGGCGCTTTGCGTCCAGCACCGACTGCAGCTGGGTGAGGGAGATGCGCTTGTTGTCCACCACCTGCACCCGGCCGTCGTAGTCCTCGGCCAGGGCCGCGGCCGCCGCGCAGGAGCCGCTCAGGCCGCTGGTCATGGGGATGTAGACCAGCTCGTCGTGGTCCGCCAGCAGCTTTTCCCACAGCTCCGTCACATCCGCCGGGCTGGGCATGCTGGTGGTGATGTCCGCGCCTGCCGCCTGGGCCTTGTAAAAATCCGGCGCGGTGAGTTGTACGCCTTCGTACAGCCACTCGCCGTTCACCGAAAAGGGCATCGGAACCACATGCACCCCCATCTTGCGGGCCTGGCGTTCAAAGATGCCGCTGTTGCTGTCCGTCACGATCGCGATCTTCATGCTCCTGCACCTTGTCCTGACAAATCTGTGTGGCCGGCCTGACGCCGGCGGGTCCGTACCATTATTATTTAATGCTATCATCCGGGGGGCCGTTTGTCAAATTGGCCGGTCAAAAAGCTCTGGCACATCCCCGGGTTTTGTGCTATATTTATAATGAAGTTTTATGCGCTGAACGCAAAGGAGCAATTCCCGCATGACCTACCGCTTGAACGACAACGCCGGCGACTCCATCGCCGTGCCGCAGCTGGTGTTCCGCCATCTGGACCGGGCCGGCGGCGACCCGGTGCGGGTGGCCTTGTACATCATTGCCACCCGCTGCACCGACCCCAAGACCATCGCCCACGATCTGAAACTCAAGACGGTGGCTTCGGCCAGCAGCGCGCTGGAATTCTGGCACGGCGTGGGCCTGCTGGAAAAGGAGCAGAGCGGCCCGTCCGCGCCGCCTCCTGTCGAAAAGGCCCCGCCCCTCACCGCCGACCAGCTGCGGATGGCCGCCCTGCGGGACCCCACCGTGTCCATGCTGGCCAGCGAGGCCCAGACCTGCCTGGGCAAGGCGCTGGGCCAGAAGGACATCCAGCGTGTGGTGTCGCTGTATGTGAACGAGAGCATCCCCGCCGAGGTCATCCTGCTGTGCGCGGCTTACAACGCCGGGCGGGGCCGCCGCTCGGTGGCGCAGCTGGAGCGGGAGCTGGACCGCTGGGCCCAGGAGGGCGTGGCAAACGGCGAGGACGCCGAGCGCCATTTGCAGCTGCTGGAGGACCGGGCGCGGCATGAGCGCACCGTAGCCGAGCTGCTGGGCGTGCCCGCCGAGGACCTGACCATGGCGGACAAGAACTGCGTGCGCCGCTGGTACGAGGAGTACCGCTTTGACGACGCGATGGTGGCCGAGGCGGTGCTGCACGCCGGGGTGGGCAAGGACGCGAAGTACGTCAACGGCATCTTGAAGAGCTGGCACGGAAAAGGCTGGCGCACCCTGGCGGACACCCGGGGCGCCGGCGGGCTGGAGGGCAGCAACATCCGGGTGGACCGGGCGGCCCCCAGCGGCAACGACATCCTGCGCCGGGCGCAAAACCGCCCGCTGCGGCTGAAACGGGAGGACTGAACCTATGCGCACGAAAACGGAACTGTTGAGAGAAGCGCAGCGCCAGACCGCCAGCGCCCGTCAGCGGGCCATGACCCTGGCGGCACGGCGGCGGCAGGCCGCGGCGACGGCCATTCCCGAACTGGAGCCGCTGGAGGACAAGGTGCGCTCGCTGGGCATCCGGCTGGTGCAGCTGGCCGCGGCGGGCGCGAAGGAAGAGGAGCAGAACGCCGCCCGCGCCGAGCGCGCCGCCGCCCAAAAGCAGCTGGAAACGCTGCTGGCGGACCACGGCTACGGCCCCGCCAGCCTGGAGCCGGCCTTCGAGTGCCCGGTCTGCAAGGACACCGGCGTGGTGAACGGGCGGATGTGCGCCTGCGTTTCCCGCCGGGCCCGGCAGCTGCGGCGGGAGGAGATCGCCAAAGAGTCGCCCCTGTCCCTGTGCGGGTTCGACTCGATGGAGCTGCGCTACTACCCGGACGAGCCGGACGAGGCCACCGGCGTGAGCATCCGCACCGAGATGGCCGAGACGCTGGCCGCCCTGCGGGACTACGCCGAAAGCTTTGACATGAAGAGCACCAGCCTGCTGCTTTGCGGCAACGCGGGCCTGGGCAAGACCCACGCGGCGCTGGCCATTGCCCAGACGGTGCTGGAAAAGGGCTTTGACGTGGTGTACATCAGCGCCCAGAGCCTGTTCGGCCAGCTGGAGCGGGACCGCTTTGCGGACGACTGCCCGCTGATGGAGGCAGTGCTGGAGGCGGACCTGCTGGTGCTGGACGATCTGGGCACCGAGTATGTGAGCCCCTATGTGCTCAGCTGCTTTTACAACCTTTTGAACACCCGCCTTTTGGAAAAGCGGCCCACCGTTTACACCACCAACATCGTGGACGGCAAGGCCTTTGAGGCCCGCTACACCGAAAAGATCGCCAGCCGCCTGGGCGGCAGCTGCGAACCGGTGCTGTTTCTGGGGCAGGACATCCGCAAGCTGAAAAGCATGGAATAAACAAAAGCAAAGGACGTATCGCGAGGAATGAAAGAGAATATCATGGGCACAAAGCCCGTTGCGCCCCTTCTGCTGGGCATGGCCTTCCCCATCATGATCAGCATGCTGGTGCAGGCCCTTTACAACATTGTGGACAGCATCTTTGTGGCACGGCTGTCCGACGCGGCGCTGGCCGCCGTGAGCTTTGCCTACCCGGTGCAGATGCTGACCATCGCCGTGGCGGTGGGCACCAGCGTGGGCGTGAACGCCCTTTTGAGCCGCCGGCTGGGCGAGGGCAACCGGGAGGCCGCCGACAAGGTGGCCCACAACGGCATGCTGCTGATGTTTTTCAGCTGGCTGGCCTTTGCGGTGTTCGGGCTCTTCTGCTCGGAGCTGTTCTTCAGCTTCTTCACCACCAACCCCGCCATCGCCGCTGACGGCGCGGCCTATCTGCGGGCGTGCCTGGTGTTCAGCCTGGGCATGTTCTTCCAGATCTGCCTGGAGCGGCTCATCCAGGTGACCGGGCGCACGGTGTTCCAGATGCTGAGCCAGATGTCCGGCGCCATCGTCAACATCATCCTGGACCCCATCCTCATCTTCGGCCTGCTGGGCGCGCCGAAGCTGGGGGTCTTAGGCGCGGCGGTGGCCACCGTCATCGGCCAGTGGTTCGGCTGCTGCGTGTGCTTCATCCTCAACCTCAAGTTCAACAACGAGGTGCGGCTGCACTGGAAAAAGCTGAAGTTCGACGGCCCCACCGTGGCGGGCATCTACGACGTGGGCCTGCCCAGCATCATCATGCAGAGCATCAGCAGCGTGATGAACTTCGGCATGAATAAGATCCTCATCAACTTTTCCGAGACCGCCGTGTCGGTGCTGGGCGTTTACTTCAAGCTGCAGAGCTTTGTGTTCATGCCCGGCTTCGGCCTGACCAACGCGCTGGTGCCCATCGTGGGCTACAACTACGGCGCGCGCCGCAAGGAGCGCATCCTCTCCGCCATCAAAGTCTGCATGGTGGCCATGTTCTGTGTGATGGCGCTGGGCACCGTCATCTTCCAGCTGTTCCCCGGCCAGCTGCTGGCCATGTTCAGCGACGGCGGCGACCTGGGCCGCATCGGCCAGCCGGCGCTGCGCATCATCAGCCTGAGCTTCCTGTTTGCCGGCGTGGACATCGTGTTCAGCAGCCTGTTCCAGGCCGTGGGCGAGGGGCTTCTGAGCCTTTTGATGAGCGCTTTCCGCCAGCTGGTGCTGCTGCTGCCGGTGGCCTGGCTGCTCAGCCTCACCGGCAACCTGGACGCGGTGTGGTACAGCTTCTTCATCGCGGAGGTGTGCGCGCTGGTGCTGGCCACCCTTTTCTTCCGCCGCACCTACAAGAACAAAATCCAGCGGCTGGAGACCATCGAATTCAAATAAACGCCAAACACAAAAGCCGCCCGTGCACGGAACAACGTGCGCGGGCGGCTTTTCTTTTTGCTCTGATTCAGCTGCGCTTCAGCTTTTCCAGCGCCTCTTCCAGGGCCAGGGAGATCTGGTCCGGGCAGGAGGTGGAGCGAGGGCCGCAGGTGGTGCCCCGCATGCGGCGGATGGCGTCGGCGGCGTCCATGCCCACCAGCAGGCTGCTGACGCCCTTCAGGTTGCCGTTGCAGCCGCCCACCACTTCGATGCTGTGGATGGTGCCGTCGTCGTTCAGGGTGACAGTGGTGCTGCGGGAGCAGGTGCCGCTGTTTTTGCGGGTGTGGGTGATCATTTTGGTTTCCTTCTCTCTTTTATGCTTTCTTCGCTTTTGCCAGTTCGTTCAGCCGCAGCACTTCCTCGTCGGTGCAGCGGCAGAGGCCCAGCCGCCGGGGCTTGCCGGCGTGGATGCCGTGGAAGTCGGTGCCGCCGGTGGTGACGAGGCCGTACTTTGCGGCCAGGCGGCGCAGCTCCTCTTTATCCTCGGGAGTGTTGCGGGGGTGCTCTATCTCCACCCCGTCGATGCGTCCCGCGGCGGCCAGTTCGGCCACCAGCTCCATGCTGTTGTAGACGCTGGGGTGGGCGAACACCGCCACGCCCCGGGCGGCCTTGATGACCGCCAGGACGTTCTCCACCGGCTCATACTCCGGGTTGTGGAGCACCTTGCCGCCCTTGGCCCCGAAGAGGGTCTTGTAGTCCTGCTGGTAGATGCCGTCCACCAGACCGTACTCATAGAGCACCCGCATCAGGGTGCTTTTGAAGATGACGCCGCCGCCCGCGTCCGCCATGCGGCGGGCGTCTTCCAGTTTGAACTGGGGGTAAATTTTCTCCAGCTCTTTGGCGCTTTGGGTGCAGACGGCGTTGCGCCGGTCGGCCATCAGGCGGCAGTGAGCCGCCAGTTCGGGGCTGTCCTTATCCGGCCAGTAGCACAAAATGTGCACCTGCCGTTTGCGCTCATAGTCGTAGGCGGTGAGCTCGGTGGCGGGGATGAGGCTCACCCCTTCCACCGTGGGGTTTTCATAGGCGTATTCCACCGGGCGCAGGGTGTCGTGGTCGGAGATGGCCAGCCACGCAAGGCCCGCCCGGGCCGCCAGCTTGGGCAGCACGGGAGCGGGCAGCGCCCCGTCGGACCAGGTGGTGTGGGTATGCAGATCGCCGGCCATGGTGTCCACCTTCCTTTTGGTCTTTAGCCGTGCTTGTAGTAGTTGATGAGGCAGCCATCCAGCAAGATCTGCCGCTCGTCCGCCGTGAGGGGGGCGATGGAGAGGCTGAAGGCCTTGGGGCCGTTTTCGCCCAGCACATAGGCGGGGATGCTCTCCAGCTTGTCCTCGGCCAGCAGCGCCCGTGCGCCGGGGATGAGGATGTAGTCGCCCAGGCCGAAGGGGGTGGGGCCGTCCAGCTGGAAGGGCAGCATGCCCCAGTTGATGAGGTTGGAGCGGTAGCGCTTGGTGGCGTACTCCACCGCGATGTTGGCCCCCGCGCCCAGCACCCGCTGGCAGCTGGCGGCCTGCTCACGGGCGGAGCCGTCGCCGGGCTTCACCGCGTAGATGGTGCTGGCGATGGCCAGATCGTTCCAGGTGAGGGCCTCGCAGCCGGGCACGGCGCGCACCTTGGCCAGCAGCTCGTCGCTGCCCTTGCCGGCGGCGCGGTCGGCCTCCTCGGCCTGCACCGCCTTGGCGCGGCCCACATAGGCCGGGTCCTTGCGGCTCAGGGTGAACTCCGCCAGACCCAGGGGGTTGGAGCGGTAGCTGCTGGTCTCGCCGCTGGGGATGAGCTCGTCGGTGGTGGTCACCGGGTCGGTGATGTAGCTGGTGACCTTCAGCAGCAGGTTGTCGGCCAGAGGCTGGATGGCGGGCCAGTCCTTGATGTTGGGCCCCAGGCGCAGCAGGCTGTCGTAGTCGCCCTTGCCCCAGCCGTTGTAGACGCGGCTCTTATAGCTGGAGTCGTCGAACTCGTACTCGGGGATGTGGGGCTCATAGTCGATGTCGGTAGCGGGGGTGAGGATGCCGCCCATGCGGGTGGTGGCTGCGATGGAACGGGCGTCCATCAGCGCTACGCCGGCGATCTGGCCGCTGCCGGGCTTGGAGCCCTCGCGGCTGGGGAAGTTGCGGGTGGTGTGGCGGATGGAGAGCGAGCCGTTGGCCGGCACGTCGCCCGCGCCAAAGCAGGGCCCGCAGAAGGCGGTGCGCACGGTGGCGCCGCCGGCCATCAGGCTGGCCAGGGCCCCGTTCTTCATCAGCGCCATCATGGTGGGCTGGCTGGAGGGGTAGACGCTCAGCGCGTACTCGCCGTTGCCGCCGGTGTGGCCTTCCAGGATCTGAGCGGCCTCGCAGATGTTGGAGTAGGTGCCGCCGGCGCAGCCGGCGATGACTCCCTGGTCCACCCGCAGGCGGCCATTCTCGATCTTGCTCACCAGGTCCAGCTTGACCTTGCCGCCCACCAGCGCGGCGCAGTCCTCTTCGGTCTTGTGGAGGATGTCGGCAAGGTTCGCGTTCAGCTCCTCGATGGTGTAGACGTTGGAGGGGTGCATGGGCAGGGCGATCATGGGCCGCACCTTGTCCAGCGCCACTTCCACCACGCCGTCGTAGTAGGCAAGGTCCGCCGGGGCCAGGGGCTTGTAATCCCCTTCCCTGCCGTGGACGGCCAGATACTTCCGGGTGGTCTCGTCGGTGACCCAGATGCTGGACAGGCAGGTGGTCTCGGTGGTCATCACGTCGATGCCGCTGCGGTATTCCAGCGGCAGGCTGGCCACACCGGGGCCCACGAACTCCATGACCTTGTTCTTCACATAGCCGTTGGCGAACACCGCGCCGATGATGGCCAGGGCCACGTCCTGAGGGCCCACGCCGGGCACGGGCGCGCCGGTAAGGTGCACCGCCACCACGCCGGGGCAGGCCACATCATAGGTGCGGTTCAAAAGCTGCTTTGCCAGCTCGCCGCCGCCCTCGCCGATGGCCATGGTGCCCAGCGCGCCGTAGCGGGTGTGGCTGTCGGAGCCCAAAATCATCTTGCCGCAGCCGGCGTACATCTCCCGCATGTACTGGTGGATGACCGCCAGATGGGGCGGCACGTACACGCCGCCGTACTTCTTGGCGGCGGACAGGCCGAAGAGGTGGTCGTCCTCGTTGATGGTGCCGCCCACCGCGCACAGGCTGTTGTGGCAGTTGGTGAGCACATAGGGCATGGGGAACTTGGTGAGGCCCGAGGCGCGGGCGGTCTGCACGATGCCCACGAAGGTGATGTCGTGGCTGGCCATCGCGTCGAATTTGAGTTTCAGGGCGTTTTCGTCGCCGCTGTGGTTATGAGCCTGCAGGATGCCCCAGGCGATGGTGCCTTTGCGGGCGTTCTGCCGCGCGGCCTCGTCAAAGCCCAGCGCCGCCAGGGCGGCGGGGGCGTTTTCATCGGCGGGGACCCACTGACCCCGGGCGTAGTACATTCCGGTCTTGGAGCAAGTGACCATGGGAAGCCTCCTTTATGCCCGGCGCGCCGGGCTGCTTTTTCTGTCGCTATCTGAATATTATACCATATTTGCCGCCTGTTTCAAAGCGTTCTCGTCATTCCACCAGCAGAAGGCCGAAGCAGTTCTGCGGCTGGCTCTTGTCGGCCAGCGTTTCCACCGCCATGCCGTTGGCCCGGGCGGTGGCGAACACGTCGATGCCGCAGGCCTCCATGGAGGGGATGGCCTGCCCCGGGTGGCGGCATTCGGCCACGTTGCAGTTTTCGCACAAAAGGCAGGGGCCGCTGCCCAGGGCCACGGCTTTGTAACGGCCGTCCAGGAACAACTCTTTCGCGGCGGCCAGGGCCAGGGGGTTCACCGCCTCCATGGCGGGGCAGCAGAACAGGATGGCGGTGTCAAAGCAGCCGATCATCGCCTGTGTCTCCCGCCAGGCGGGGGCGTGGGGCGGGCAGCAGAGATTTTTGCCGTAATAGGGGCAGCCGTACTGGCATTTGAACGCCACCCAGGGGGCGGTGACGATGGTTTTGGGGTCGATGACTGCCGCCTGGGCCGCGCCGCCCCGGCGCAGAAGGGAAAGGTATTTTTCCATGGTGTTCTCCTGTGTGTTTTCGTCAGGGCTGCTCTTCGGGCGGGTGAAGCACGCCGTCCGCATCGAACCAGCCACTCTCGCTGATGGAGTTGAGATGGTCCAGGATGCGGGCCTTCTCCCCCTCGTCGGTGAGGATGGAGGTGCGCCCGCCGGTCTGGATGCAGGGGATGAGGCGGACGGTGGCGTTCTCCGCCCCCGGGCCGGTGAGGGTGACGGTGAGCAGGGCGGTGTCCACCGTTTCCATGTTGAACCAGAAGTTGCCCAGGCTGTACAGCACGGGCACGTCTCCCCGCCAGCCGGCCCCCTGCAGGATGTGGGGGTGGCTGCCCACGATGAGGTCCGCCCCCGCCTCGGCAAAGAGGGTGGCAAGGTCGGTCTGGGCCTGTTCCAGCTGGGTGCTGTACTCGGTGCCCCAGTGGACGTAGACCACCAGATAGTCGCACTGGCTGCTGGCCTCTTCGATGACCTGCACCGCCAGTTCCGGGTCATAGCAGCGCAGCACGCCGGGGCTGTCCGCCCCTGCCTCGGGGGTGAGGATATACTTTTCCGCCCGGGTGCAGGCCACATAGCCGATGGTCAGCCCGTCCACCGTGAAGTAGCGGGGCGTCATGGCCTCTTCCAGGTCCGCGCCCGCACCAACATAGGCGATGCCTGCGTCCGAAAGGGTGGTCAGGGTGTCGGCAAAGGCGTCGGCGCCGTAGTCAAAGCAGTGGTTGTTGGCAAGGCCGACGATGTCCACACCCAGCTGCTGCCATATTTCCACGTTCTCCGGGCGGGAACAGAAGGTGAACTGCTTGCCCGCCATGGGAGTTCCCCGGTCGGAGAAGGCGAACTCGTTGTTGGAGAGGAGCACGTCCGCGCCGCGCATCTCTTCCAGCAGCAGCGGGTCAAAGCAGTCCTCCACGCCTGCGGTTTGGGCGTAGTGGAGCATATTGTACCAATCGTCGGCGAAGTTCACATCGCCGGTGAAGGCCAGCGTCACCTCCGGCGAAGGCGTGGGCGACGGGCTGGGCGCGGGGCTGGTGGCCGGCGTTGGCGAGGGCGTGGGCGACGGGACGGCGGGCTGCCCGTCTGCGCCGGGCGCGAAAGCTGCCGCGGCAAAGGCCCCGGCAACGCACACGACACCCAAAAATATTTTTACCGCATCCAACGGATTTTTCATCGGCTCACCCGCCTTTGACTGTTTTCTTTAGTATATTGTCTTTTCCGCCCCGGTGCAAGGGGCCGCCGGGGTGGAAAAAGGATTTGACAATTTGCGGCCCAGCGGGTATAATAATCAGGTATTCACCCGCGGGGTTAGTACATCGGTAGTGCGTCGGCTTCCCAAGCCGAACAGGCGGGTTCGACTCCCGTACCCCGCTCCACGTCGGAATGGACTGCGCTCCATTCAAAAAGCCCGGTCATTTGACCGGGCTTTTCTCATACCGCTCCGTCATTCCATCTCGGCCCAAGAGCCGCCGCTTGCGCGGCGGTTGGCCTCGAAACGCGCCTGCGGGCGCAGTCCTTCTCCCCGTGAAATTTTGCTCTGCAAATTTTCACGGGGGCCCCGGCCGCCCTGGCGGGCGGCAATGCGCAAGCGTCATATCGCTTGCGACGATTTTTTGCAAAAATCATCGCGCGCTCATTCTGCTGCTCCTCACTTCCCCACAAAACTTTGCTTGCGCAAATTTTGCGGGGACCCCGGCCGCCCCGGCGGGCGGCGATGAACAAGCGTTATATTGCTCGCGGCATTTAATCAAACAAAAAGCCCCGGAAGAACCTTCTTCCGGGGCTTTTTCTCATTCTTTTAAGGCGCGCTCCAAAAGGTCCAGCAGGCTCTCGCTCACGGTGCGGCGGCGTGCCGGCCGGCGGGGCGGGCGCTTGTCCCGCTCGGGGCGGGGCTGGGCTTTCGGCGGGGCGGGCTGTTCGGGCAGGGGCTTGGGGAAGCTGTCGGCCTGGGCGCCCAGGGTCACCAGATTCTGCTCGGTCTCGCCAAGGGCGGTGTAGATGGCGCCGGTGGCCTTTTGCAGCCGCTCGGCGGCCTCGGCGATCTGCCGGTCCACCTGTTCCAGCTGGCTGCGCAGCAGCAACACCGTGTCCGCCATCTGCTGGGCGCTTTGGCGGGCGGATTCCTGCTGGGTGCGGCGGGTCTGGTCAAAGCGGGCTTTTTCCAGTTCCAGCTCGCGCTGGGCGGCTTCCCGCTGCTGTTCCATCTGGCGCTGAGCGTCCGCCTTCTCCTGTTCCATCCGGCACAGGTCGGCCTGCTTTTCCTCTTCGAAGGCGCTGCGCTGGCGCTCCAGCTCTTCCCTGCCCTGCCGGGCTTTTTCCTCGCCTTCGGCACGGGCGGCTTCCAGGTCCGCCAGGGCCTGTTCCAGCTGCTTGTGCTGCTGTTCCAGCTGTTCGGTGAGGCGGGCGTTGTCCGCCCGCAGGACCACCGTCTCCTGCTCCTTGGTGAACAGGCGGCTCTTGTAGCCGTTGGCGGTCTCTTCCATGTGCAGCAGCTGCTCGCTGATGGCACGGGCGCGGCTCTCGGCCTCGCCCGCGCGCTTTTCCTCGCTGGTGAGCCTGTCGCACACTTCCTTGGTCTTTTCCAGAAGGACGTCGTTGTCCGCCTTGGCGTTTTCCAGCTCCTTGCGCAGGGCCTCGGCGGCTTGCTCCTGCTGTTTCTGGCTTTCCAGCGCTTTGGCGCTCAGCTCGTCGATGTAGGCAAGCACCTGGGCTTTTTGAAAGCCCATCAGGGACGTTTTGAACTCGCCGGGGGTGGGCTTGTCCGCCATGGTGCCGCCTCCTTTCGGTCAGTGTTCGGGCCGCTTATCTGCGGTTGTTCAGCAAGCCCATGATCTGGTTGAAGTAATCCTCGTCGTCGTCCTCGCTCTTGGTGTCGGCGGCGGGGGCGCTGGAGGACGCGGCGCCGGCATCGCCACTGAACACCGGCTGAGGCACGGTGTGCACCGGAGAGGCCTCGGTGGCGCGGGGCGCGGCCTGGGCGGGCGCGTTCTCAAAGCCGGTGGCCACAACGGTGACCCGCAGCTCGTCCGACAGGTTCTCGTCGAAGGTGGTGCCCCAGATGATGTTCGCGTCGGGATGGGCGGACTGGGTGATGAGGCTGGAGGCCTGCTCCACCTCTTCCAGGCCGATGTCCGGCGAGGAGGTGATGTTGATGATGACGCCCCGGGCCCCGGCGATGGAGGTCTCCAGCAGGGGGCTGGAGATGGCGGCCTTGGCGGCGTTCTCCGCCTTGCCCGCGCCCTTGGCGCTGCCCACGCCCATGTGGGCGTAGCCCGCGTCCTTCATGATGCTGCGCACGTCGGCGAAGTCCAGGTTGATGAAGGCGGGGATGTTGATGAGGCTGGAGATGCTCTCCACGCCCTGACGCAGCACGTTGTCGGCGGCCTCGAAGGCGTTCATCAGGGTGATCTTCTCCTGGCTGATGAGCTTCAGACGCTCGTTGGGGATGACGATGAGGCTGTCCACATGCATCAGCAGCGCGGCGATGCCCTGCTCGGCCAGGCTCATCTTGCGGCGGCCCTCAAAGGCGAAGGGCTTGGTGACGATGCCCACGGTGAGGATGCCCAGGTCGTGGGCCACCTCGGCCACCACGGGGGCCGCGCCGGTGCCGGTGCCGCCGCCCATGCCGGCGGTGATGAAGGCCATCTGCGCGCCCTTCAGCGCGTTGGCGATCTCGTCCTTGCTCTCTTCGGCGGCGCGCTGGCCGATCTCGGGGTCGGCGCCGGCGCCGCGGCCCTTGGTCAGCTTGGTGCCGATCTGCACCTTCTGGGTGGCCTTGCTGTTCAGCAGGGCCTGCTGGTCGGTGTTCATGGCGATGAACTCCACGCCCTGCAGCCCGGCGGCCACCATGCGGTTCACGGCGTTGCCGCCGCCGCCGCCCACGCCGATCACCTTGATGTTCGTAATATTCATCATCTCTTCATCGAGAATGAAAGCCATCTTGCAACTTCCCCCTAAGCGTTTTTATGCCACATCCAGCTGCGGGGCAGACTGTGCCACCGTAGAATGTAAAACTAATAATAGCATAGCAGACAGGCGGCAGAAATTCAAGTGGGAGGGGCTGGTGAATTTGCGGTTTTTTGCCCGCAGTTTGCCGTTTTCCGCCTTGGCCGGCAGCGGGCAAAACACAGCGGAGCGGGACGGGCATTCTGCGCCCGTCCCGCCCGTTTTCACTGCCGCCGGCAGACCGCGTCCGCCCCCAGCGAACGCAGGGTGCCGGCAAGGTCGCCGTAGCCCCGGCGGATGTGCTCCAGGCCGAACAGGCGGCTCTCCCCCTCGGCGGCCAGGGCCGCCACCGCCAGCGCCGCGCCGCCCCGCAGGTCCCGGGCGGTGAGGTCCGCGCCCGACAGGCGCTTCACGCCCTCTATCTCCAGCGCGCGGCCGCAGCGCACCGCTTTTCCGCCCAGGGCACTAAAGCCCTCGGCGCAGGCGAAGCGGTTCTCGAACACTGTGTCCTCCACGGCGCTGCGCCCGGCGGCGGTGAGCAGCGCCGCCGCCACCATGGGGGCCGCGTCGGTGGAGAAGGCGGGGTACACCCCGGTGTAGACCCGGCCCACCCCCTTGAGCGGCCCCTCCCGGCTCACCGTCACCGTGTTCCCGCCGTGCTCGGCGGTGCAGCCCGCCCGGCAGAGGACCTCCATGGTGGGGGCCAGCGGCTCCCAGGGGCAGCCCAGCAGTTTGACCCGGCCCCCGGCGCTGGCCACGGCGGCCGCCAGGGTGGCCGCCACGATGCGGTCCGGGATGGGGGTGTGGAGCGTGCCGTGCAGCCCCTCCACGCCCCGGATGCGCACCAGCGGCGTGCCCGCGCCCTGGATGTCTGCTCCGCAGGCGCTCAAAAAGGCCGCCAGGTCCGCTATTTCCGGCTCCGCAGCCGCGCCCCGCAGCACCGTCTCCCCCTTGGCCAGCACCGCCGCCATCAGCAGCGTTTCGGTGGCGCCCACGCTGGGCAGGCGCAGGCTGTAATCCACCCCGGAAAGCCCCTGGGGCGCGGTGACGGTGAGGCTTTCGCCCTGCCACTGCACCTTCGCGCCCATCTTCACAAGGCCGTCCAGATGGATGTCGATGGGCCTCGGGCCCAGCTTGCAGCCGCCGGGCATGGGCATGCTCACCCGCCCGCACCGGTGCAGCGCCGGCGCGAGATAGAACACCGAACTGCGCATGGCCCGCGCCGGGCCTTCGGGCAGCGCGCCACTGCCTCCCGCCCCAGACGCGTCCACCACAAGGCCCCGCCCCCGCCACTGGCAGCGGCAGCCCAGCGCGGTCAGGATGGCCGTGCTCTGCTCCACGTCCGAAAGCCGCGGCACCTGGGAGAGGGTGCTCTCCCCTTCGCACAGCAGCGACGCCGCCAAAAGCGGCAGCACGCTGTTCTTCGCCGCCGGCAGCCGCACCGTTCCCGACAGCCTGCGCCCGCCCTGTATCAACATGTATTCCGTCAATCTCCTTCGCCCCCCTCAAGCCGTTCCGTTGTGTCATGGCCCACTGTATGTTCCGGGGGCGGTTTTGGTGAAAAAAGCCCGCCGGGGCGGCGGAAAATCCTTCCGCGCACGCCCGGCGGGCATTTGCTAATATTTCTGCTGGCCCGCCTGGCGGCTGACCGAGAGCACGATGCCCATCTCGCCCAGCAGCATCATCAGGCTGGTGCCGCCGGAGGAGAAAAAGGGCAGGCTGATGCCGGTGTTGGGGATGGTGTTGGTGACCACCGCCATGTTCAGCACCGCCTGCATCACCACCTGCACCGTGAAGCCCACGGTGAGCAGCGCGCCGAATTTGTCCGGCGCGTTCACCGCGATGGTGATGCCCCGCAAGAGCAGCAGCACGAACAGCAGTATCACAAGGCAGGCCCCGATGAAGCCCAGTTCCTCGCAGACGATGGAGAAGATGAAGTCGTTCTGGGGCTCGGGCACATAGAGATACTTCTGGCGGCTGTTGCCAAGTCCCAGCCCGGTGGCCCCGCCGGAGCCGATGGCGTAGAGGCTCTGGATGGTCTGGTGGCCGTCGCCCAGAGGGTCGGCAAAGGGGTCCAGCCAGCTGTTCAGCCGGTCGGCGGCGTAGGGCACAAGGTCCGGCAGGAACACCAGCGCCGCCGCCACCGCCGCGATGCCGCCCCCCGCCGCCATGGCGAACCACCGCATGCCGGTGCCGCCCACGAACATGAGCACCGCGCCGATGCCGAAGAGCAGCAGCGTGCCGGACAGGTGCGGCTCCAGCAGCATGAGCACTGCCAGCACCCCCAGGATGACAGCGAAGGGCAGCACCCCCACCGAGAACCGCTTCATGCGGGTGTGGTTGAGGGAGATGATGTGGCTGAACACCAGGATGACGGCGAACTTGGCGATCTCGCTGGGCTGCAGGGTGCCCACCGGCAGCACGATCCACCGCTTGCAGCCGTTGTATTCCGGCATGAAGAGCACCACCACCAGCAGCACCACCGAAAGCCCCAGCACCGGCCAGGCCAGCTTGTGGTAGATGTGGTAATCCACCCGGCTGGCGATGTACATGGCCGCGAGGCCCACCGCGGCGAAAAGCAGCTGGGGCCGGATGTAGGCGTAGGGGGTGCCCCGGCGGTACATGGCCACCGCATAGCTGGCGCTGAACAGCATCACCAGCCCGAAGGCCACCAGCGCCAGCACCAGGATGAGGAAGGGCAGGTCCATGGAAGGCTGGCCCGCGCCCAGCAGCTTTTCCAGCCAGGGCGGCAGGGGCCGTTTTTCCCGCTTTGGCCGGGCGCGGCGGCGCGCCGGCTTCGCGGCGGCCGGGGCGCGGAGGGCCGGGCTTTTTGCCGGGGACGAATGGTTTGGAGCGAACAGGCTGACCGCCTCCTTGCGTTGAGCATTGCCCTAACAGTGTGCGCAGGCTCTGCCCGGTTTAGTCCATCTTCACGTCCTCGTCGGCGGGCACGGTGTAGTCGTAGAAGGTCACGGTGACAAGGCTGCCCTGGGGCAGCTGCTCCCCCGCCGGGCTGCTCTGGCTCACCGCCACCGCCCCTTCCATCTCCGCCGCCCCTTCCGCCTTGATGTTCAGCCCGGCGGCGTGGAGGGTCTCGGTGGCCTCATCCAGGGTCTGCCCCGCCGCGCTGGGCACGGTGGTGACCTGACGGACGGCGTTTTCCTCGGTGTAGAGCAGCACGGTGGAGCCCCGGGGCAGCGTTTCGCCCGCCGCGGGGTACTGAGCCCGGACAGTGTCGCCTCCGCCCACCACCCGGGCGGCAAAGCCCGCCTCCTGCAGTTTTGCCGCGGCGGCCTCCGCCGGGAGCTCGGTCACGGCGGGGACCTGGTTTTCCAGCCGCTGCTGTTCCTCGGGGGTGTACTGGGGCTGCACGCCGTAGTAGCGCAGGGTCTCCTCGATGACCTGCGCCGCCACCGGGGCCGCCAGCGCGCCGCCGCCGTTGGCAAATGTGTGGGGCTCATCCAGGGCGATGAGCACCGCTATTTGGGGGTCGTCCGCCGGGGCGATGCCCACAAAGCTGGCGATGCGGGCCTCCTCGTCCTCCGAGTCCAGCTTCTGGCTGGTGCCGGTCTTGCCGCCCACCCGGTAGCCCGCCACATAGGCGTTTTTGCCGCTGCCGCCGTCCACCACGCCCTCCATCATCTGACACATCAGGGCGCTGGTCTCGGGGCGGATGACCTGACGGCGCACCGTGGGCTCGGTGGTGCTGACCACGTTGCCCGCCGCGTCGGTTATCTTTTCCACCACATAGGGCTGCATCAGGTTGCCCCCGTTCACCACCGCGCAGACGGCGGTGATCATCTGGATGGGGGTTATCTTGCTGGACTGGCCGAAGGCGCAGCTGGCCAGCTCCACCGGGCCCATGCGGTCGGCGGTGTAATACTCCGACTTCTTCGGCTCGGCGGGCAGGTCGATGCCGGTGGCACCCTGCAGGCCGAAAGCCTCGAAATAATCGCAGAAGTCCTGCACGCCCAGCCGCTGGCCGATCTGGATGAAGCTCTGGTTGCAGCTGTTGGCCAGCGCCTGGGCCACCGTCTGGTTGCCGTGGCTCTTGTGGTTGGCGCAGTGGAAGGCGATGCCCGCCACCTTGTAAGCCTCGCCGCAGTAGAAGGTGCTGGAGGGGGTGACGGCCCCGGTGTCCAGCGCGGCGGCGCAGGTGATGAGCTTGAACACCGAGCCCGGCTCGTAAAGGTCGCTCACCACCTTGTTGCGCCACTGGGTCTGCTGGGCCAGCTGCAAGGCGGCGGCCCGCTCCTCGCCGGAGAGGCTGTCCACCAGGGCGCGAGCCTCCTCGTCCGCCAGCACCCGGGGCTCGTTGGGGTCGTAGTCCGGCTTTGTGGCGATGGCCAGCACCCGGCCGGTGTCCACCTCCATCACGATGCCCACCGCCCGCTGGCTCACGTTGTAGGCCTTGACCGCATAGCTGAGGTAGTTTTCGAGATAGTGCTGCACGTTCACGTCGATGGTGAGCTGGAGGGTGTTGCCCTGCACCGGGGCGATGTAGGTGTCGTAGTCGGTGGGCATGTCGTAGCCCCAGGCGTTTTTGGCGCTGAGCACCCGGCCGCTGGTGCCGGTGAGCTGCTGGTCGTATTCCAGTTCCAGGCCCGCCATGCCGGCGTTGTCCACGTTGGTGAAGCCCAGCAGGCTGGCGGCGAAGTCCCCTTCCGGGTACCAGCGCTTGGTGTCCTCCAAAAGCAGGATGCCCTCCCACCCGTTTTCGGCGCAAAGCTGCCGCACCGCGTCGGCGGTCTCCCGGTCCGCCCGGCGCAGCAGCAGCGCGTCGTTGCTGGACCGCTGGGACAATATCCCATACAGCTCCTCGTACTCCATGCCCACCAGCGGGGCCAGCGCCCGGCTGGCGGGCTCCACGTCCTCGTCCGCCATCTCCCGGGGCGAGGCGCGGATGGTCCAGCAGGTGGCGTTCACCGCCAGCGGCACGCCGTTCGCGTCCACGATGTCGCCCCGGGGCGCGGGGACCACCGTGTCCCGCAATTGCTGGCCGCTGGCCCGCCCGGCATAGAAATCGTGGTCGGTGATCTGGATGTACCACAGCCGGGCGACCAGCCCGCCGAAGCACACCAGCGCGAAGAACCCCGCCACCAGCCTTGTGCGCAGCTTCATGCCCCGGTCCTGGGCGGCCTTGAGCATCGGTTCCAAAGCCATGAAAAAAGCCCCCTCTCCCCTGGCATTCTATGCGGGGAGAGGGGGCGGGTATGTGTTTGTCACAGCCCATAGCGGGCGGCCAGTTTGTAGAACCGGCAGTTGCTGACGATGCAGCGGATAAAGGCCAGGGGCAGCACGCACCAGCTGAAGATGGCGCAGAAGGCCACGTCGTCGGTGATGGACGGCATCACGACGAAGGAGACGGGCACCCAGATCACGCTGAGCACGGCGCAGGCGGCGGTGAGGGTAAAGCGCGTCTGCTTTGACTGGCGGAAGTACCATTTGCGACCGGGCAGGGCGGTGGCCACATAACAGGCCAGCAGGCTGACCGTGCTGGCCGGGCCCACATTGAAGAAAAAGAGGGCCAGGAAAAACAGCTGGAACGCCCGCAGCGCCAGGACCCGCGTGGCGGGCAGCCAGCCCCGGGCCTGCATGCGCTGCACCAGCAGCGCCGCCACCACTCCCGCCGCGCCGCCCAGAAGGGCCAGCGGCAGGCGCAGGGCGATGTGCAGCCCGTCCAGGGCAGCCAGCAGCATGATCACCACGATCATGCCGATGACAAGGGCGGCAATGTTGCCCGGGCGGGCGGCTTCCTGTTCATTTTTCTTTTCCAGCACCTTCCACCGGGCCTGCCAGATGGGGCGCAGCAGGGCGAAAAGTTCCTCATGGAAGGCGTCCGGCGCGGGGCCGGAGCCCTCACCCGGTTTGGGCAGGCCATAGGCGTAGGCCAGGTCCACCGCCAGTTTTTCCAGGCAGGCGGGTTCGGTTTTGAGGAACTTGACCAGCGTTTCCAAAAATTCGGGGGCATGCTGAAGGGCGCGGAACTCCTCGCTTTCCAGCAGTTCCCGGGCCTGCCAGCGCCCGGCGTCGGGGCCGCAGGCCGCCCGCAGCTGGTCCACCAACTCCTGGGCCTGCTGCCGGCGCTGGCGGCTGACCTGCTGAGGCAGGTGGTCGAAGTCGAACTGCGGCTGCGGTTCGGGCGGCGTTTGCGCCGCGGGAGGCTGTTCTTCCTCGTCGCCCGGCTCCCGGGGCCGCGCGGGGGCGCGGCGGGGTGCGGTCTCGGCGGCGGAGAAGTCGAAGGTGGTCTGCTCCCCCGCCTGACGGGCGGCGGAGCCGTTTTTCTTCATCCAAGCAAGATAGGCCGCCTGCTCGGCGGCAAGGCAGCTTTCCCGGGTGCCGGCCACCGCCGGAGCCGCGGGCGCGGCGGCGGGGCGCTTTTCGGCCTGGGGCGCCGCCGGGGCCGCCCGGCGGGAACGCCGGGCGTACTGCGTCGCCTCCTGAAAGGCGGTGTGCAGCTTATCAAAGCCCTCCGGGTCTTCCTCCGGGTGGCAGGCGCGGGTCTTCTCGGCATAGGCGTGCCGGATGGCCGCCAGGTCGGTGGTGGGCGAAATGCCCAGTATCTCCCAGAAATTCATTCCTCGTCCTCGCCGTTTTCGTCGTCAAAAAAGTCGTCCCAGTTCTGCTCGTCCAGGCCGCTGCCGGCCTCCAGCCGGTCCAGCATCTCCTTGCAGCGGCTTCTGGCACGCAGGATGCGGGCGGGCTCCTGGCTGGCCAGTTCCTCCTGGAAGGCCTCCATCACCCGGCCCACCTGCTCGCGCACTTCGCCCAGGGTCTCTTTCCACAGGCGCTCGCCCCGGGCCAGCAGCAGGCGGTTCTCCTCCCGGTCCCGGGGGTGTATCTTCAGCTTTTGCAGCTGCTCCAGCCGCTTTTTCGCCTCGGCTTCGGAGAGGCCGCTGCCCGGCCCCACCAGCACCGCGCTGATGGCCTTGCCGGTGGAGAGGCTTTCGGCCTCCACTTCCAGGATGCCGTTGATGTCGTAGGTGAAGCGCACCGCCGCGCCCTCCTGCCCCGCGGGGCCGGGCGGCACCGGCAGGTCCAGCTCGCCCAGCTTGCGGTTGTCGGCGCAGTACATCGCCTCGCCCTGAAAGATCTGGATGTGCAGCTTGGTCTGGCCGGCGCTGACAGTATAGTACTTTTCCACCTTGCTGGTGGGCAGGGCGCTGTTGCGCTCGATGATGGGGCTCATGATGAGGTTGTCCTCATCCGCCGGGTTATGTACCCCCACGCCCAGGGTGAAGGGACACAGGTCGGTAAGCACCATCTGACGCAGTTCGGCCTTGCGCTCCTTCATGGCGGCGTAAAGCCCCGCACCCTGGGCCACCACCGTGTCCGGGTGGCCGGCATCCAGCAGAGGCCGGCCCAGCAGATGGGACAGGTACTGGCGCACCACCGGCATCTTGCAGCTGCCGCCCACCGGCACCACGCCGTGCAGCTCCCGGGGAGCAAGGCCGCTGTCCCGCAGGGCCTTCTGCAGCGGGGTGCGCATGCGCCCGAAGAGGGTGGCTGCGTTTTCGATGAGCTTTTGGCCGGTGAGGCTCATGGAGCCCACAAGGCCCGGCAGGTCCAGCACCATCACCGCCATGGGGGCGGTGGTGAGGGTCTGCTTGCACTGCTCGGCCTGGGCCAGCAGGATGGCCCGCAAACTGGGGTCCAGCGCGTCGTAGTCGATGTTGTTCTCCTGGCAGTACATGTGGGCGATGGCCGCGTCCAGGTCGTTGCCGCCCAGCTGGTTGTCGCCGCTGACGGCCAGGATGTTCACCACATTTTCAAAGCAGTCCACCACCGAGACGTCCAGCGTGCCGCCGCCGAAGTCGTAGACCAGAAAGGCCGCGTCACCCTGGTCGGGGTCGTAGCAGGCCAGGGCCGCGGCGCTGGGCTCGTTGATGAGGCGCTCCACCTTGAGGCCCGCCAGCTTGCCCGCCCGCTTGGTGGCGGCGCGCTGGGAGTCGGTGAAATAGGCGGGCACGCTGACCACGGCCTCCTCCACCGGCTGGCCGAGATAGGCCTCCGCGTCCTCTTTCAAACGGCGCAGCACCAGGGCGGAGAGCTCCTCGGGCAGGAATTCCCGCCCGGCGAGGGTAAAGGTCCTACCGGTGCCCATGGCCCGCTTGAAGGCGGCGGCGGTGCGCTCGGGGTGGGTGATGAGCCGCTCCTTGGCGGCTTTGCCCACCAGCACCTCGCCGTCCTCGTCGATGCTGACGACGCTGGGGGTGAGATATTCGCCGAAGGCGTTGGGCACAAGGCGGCTGGCGCCGTCCTTGTACACCGCGGCCAGGCTGTTTGTGGTTCCAAGGTCAATACCGATGATGGGCATGTCGTTCGTTCGCTTCCTCGTGTTTCGTTGTGTTCGTTCTGTTCATTCCAGGCCGATCTGCTGCGCGTATTCCAGCAGCAGCTCCCGCTCCAGGAAGGGGGTCTTTTTGCCCTTGCGGTCGCGGTAGGTCTCATGGCCCTTGCCGATGACGGCGATCATGTCGCCGTCCTGGGCGTGGTCCAGGGCGTAGTGCAGCGCGTCCAGGCGGTCGGGAATTTCCACACAGGGCACGTCGGGGCGGCCCTGGGCGATGCCGATCTTGATGTCCGCCAGGATGGCTTCCACTTCCTCGAAGCGGTTGTTGTCCTCGGTGAGGATGAGGAAGTCCGCCAGGCGGCTGGCCACCTCGCCCATGCCGTAGCGGCGCAGGCGGCTGCGGTCACCGCCGCAGCCGAAGAGCACCACCAGCCGTTTGGGCTGGTAGGCACGCAGGGTGGTGAGCAGGTTCTCGGTGCCCGCCTCGTTGTGGGCAAAGTCGATGAGCACGGTGAACCGCTTGCTCACCGGCACCAGCTCCACGCGGCCCTTGACGCTGACCTGCTCCAGGCCTTTGCACACGGCCTCCATCTCAAGGCCCAGCACCTGGCCCACCGCCAGGGCGGCCAGGGAGTTGTAGACGCTGAACTCGCCGGGCATGTTCACCCGCACGCGGGCGTTCCACACGCCGCTGAGCTGGTAGGAGATGCCCAAAAAGTTTTCGCCCCGCTCCAGCTCCAGGCCGCTGCCCACGAAGTCCGCTTCCTTGTGCATGGCGTAGCTGACCAGCCGGCAGGTGTGGCCCGCCAGCAGGGTGTTGCAGTTTTTGTCGTCCACGTTCACCACGCCCACGTCGCAGCGGCGGAACAGCTGGCCCTTCCAGGCGCGGTATTCCTCAAAGCTCTGGTGCTCGCCGGGGCCGCCGATGTGGTCGGGGTAGAGGTTGGTGAACACGCCCACGTCGAAGTGGATGCCGTCCACGCGGCTCATCATCAGGCCCTGGCTGGAGACCTCCATCACCACGCTGTCGCACCCGGCGGCCAGCATCTCGGAGAAGAGCTTTTGCAGCTCGTAGCTTTCGGGGGTGGTGTTGGCCAGGGCGTGGCGCTCGCCGGCGAAGGCAGTGCCGTTGGTGCCGATGATGCCGCAGGTTTTTCCGGCGGCGTTCAGCGCCGCCTGGATCATGTGGGCGGTGGTGGTCTTGCCCTTGGTGCCGGTGACGCCGATCATAGTCATCTTTTTGGCGGGGTTGCCGAAGAGGTTGCAGCTCATGATGGCCAGGGCGTGGCGGCTGTTTTCCACCTGCACCACGGTGACGCCGGCGGGCATCTCGTCCAGCTTGTGCTGGATGACCAGCACGCTGGCCCCGGCGGCGGCCACGTCTTCGGCGTAATCGTGGCTGTCACGGTTGGTGCCCACCACGCAGACAAAGGCAAAGCCGGGCTGCACCTTGCGGGAGTCATAGGCAACGTCCGTCACTTCGGTCTCGGCATCGCCCTGCAGGACCAGATAGTCCAGCCCTTCCATCAACTGGGAAAGTTTCATAAAATCAGCCTCCCTTTATGAATTGCGTATGCTCAGCGCTTTACAAAATATTCGTCGTACCAAACAAGGAACATGAACACGCACCAGATCTGGCGCCAGTTGTCCCGCTTGCCGGAGACATGGTCGTCCAGCAGCTTTTTCAGTTCCTGCGTCTTGAAGAATTTGGCCGCGGCCTCGCTCTCAAAGGCCTTTCGCACCACGGCGGCGTACTGCTCGTCCCGCAGCCAGGCGCGCACCGGCACCGGGAAGCCCAGCTTCTTCTTGTCGGCGGTGCGCTCGGGGATGCTGCGGGCCGCCGCGCCGCGCATGGCCAGCTTTGTGCCCCCGGCGTTGGCGCGGTATTTCACCGGGATGTGCCGGGCCACCTCGAACACTTCCTTGTCGAGGAAAGGCACCCGCAGCTCCAGGCTGTTGGCCATGCTCATCTTGTCGGCCTTCAGCAGGATGTCCCCCGCCAGCCACAGGTGCAGGTCGGTGAACTGCATGCGGGTGACCGGGTCCTGGCCTTTGGTCTTTTCAAAGAAGGGCCGGGAGAGGTCGGTGGGCTTGACGCGGCCGGTGTAGTGTTTGAGCAGCTTTTTCTTCTGCCGCTCGCCCATCAGGTTGGTGTTGCCGATGTAGCGCTCTTCCAGAGGTTTTGCGCGCCGCACCAGGAAGTTGACGCCATGCACCGGCGGCAGCAGCTCGGCCACCGCGCCCACAGCGCGGCGCAGCGCCAGGGGGAGCTTGTCGTACCAGCTGACGGTAAAGGGCTCCTTGTAGATGTTGTAGCCGCCGAAGAACTCGTCCGCGCCCTCGCCGGAAAGGCAGACCTTGACCTGTTTGGCGGCCTCCCGGTTCACAAAGTAGAGGGCGGCGCTGGCGGCGTCCGCCAGAGGCTCGTCCATGTGGTACTGGATGCGGCCGAGGTTGGCCCAGTACTCCTCCGGCTCGATGCGGTAGGCGAAGTTCTTCACGCCCAAAAATTTGCTGAACTCCGAGGCATACTCGGTCTCGTCGTACTGCTTGTTGGCAAAGCCCACGGTGAAGGTCTTGTCCACCTTGGCAAGGCAGGCCATATAGCTGGAATCCACGCCGGAGGAGAGGAAGGAGCCCACCTCCACGTCGGCAATTTTGTGGGCGGCCACGCTCTCCTTCATGGCGGCTTCGATCTTGTCCTCCCAGCCGGTCATGTCGGGGCCGTTGTCCGCCTCGAACCTGGGCTGCCAGTAGCGGCCGGTGGACACTTCGCCCGCTTTCCAGCGCAGCCAGTGGGCGGGCAGCAGTTTTTTGACGCCCTTGAAAAAGGTGTCCTCTCCCGGGGAATACTGGTAGGTGAGGTAGAGCTCCAGCCGCTCCTCGTTCAGCTCCTTCGCAAAGCCGGGATGGGGCAGAAAGCATTTTATCTCGCTGCCGAAGAGCAGTTCGCCCTCGGCATTGGTGTAATAATAAAAGGGCTTGATGCCGAAGGGGTCCCGGGCGCAGAAGAGGCTCTGGTCCGCTTCGTCCCAGATGGCAAAAGCGAACATGCCCCGCAGCTTTTCCAGCATGCCCTCGCCCCACTCCTCGTAGCCGTGGAGCAGGACTTCGGTGTCGGAATGGTCGGAGGCGAAGGTGTGGCCTGCCGCCTGCAGCTGGGCACGCAGCTCCATGAAGTTATAAATTTCGCCGTTGAACACCACCGCCAGGCGCTTGTCCTCGTTGAACATGGGCTGGCGGCCGCCCTCGATGTCGATGATGGAGAGCCGCCGGTGGCCCAGGGCAACGCCGTCGCCGAAATAGCTGCCCGCGCCGTCCGGCCCGCGGTGGGCGATGGCGTCCATCATGGCTTTCAATATCTCTTCCCGGTCGGCGCGCCGGCCGGTAAATCCCACGATCCCACACATACTGTTTTTGTTCCTTTCCCGTAAAAGGGCGTAACTGCCCAATATAGGGTTTATTATACTACAAACGGCGGCGGTTTAAAAGGGGGCGGCAAATTGACAAGGGCCCCATAAAAGAAGTAGAATATACGCGACACTGAATTCTCAGAAAAGGTGATGGATATGAAAGACCTTCTCCCTGTGCTTTTGGGCAGCGACGCCAATGTGTACGGCATGGCCCGCAGCTTTTACATGGAATACGGCGTGACCAGCCTTGCCATCGGCAAGGGGGCGCTGGCCGCCACGGCGAACTCCAAGCTGGTGAAGATGGCGGTGGTGGAGCCGAACCTGGAAGACGACGCGGTGTTCGTGCGCACCCTGACCGATTTCGCCAAGGCCCACACCGGCAAGACGCTGGTGCTGGTGAGCTGCGGCGACAACTACACCGGCCTGATGGCCCGGGCCCGGGCGGCGCTGGAACCCTATTACAAATTCGCCTGCCCCACCCCGGAACTGGTGGCGGAGCTGGACACCAAGGAATTCTTCTACCAGGCCTGCGAGCGGCACGGCCTTTCCTACCCCCGCACCTTCGGCTGCACCAACGAAAACTACAAGACGGTGGAGCTGCCCTTCCCCTTCCCCTGCATCATCAAGGCCAGCAACAGCGTGGCCTACTGGAACTGCAAGTTCCCCCACAAAAAGAAGGTGTTCGTGGCCTACAACAAAGAGGAGTTCGACGCCATCACCGCCGCCATCTACTCTTCCAGCTACCAGGACAATCTGGTGCTGCAGGAGTACATCCCCGGCGACGACAACTGCATGCGGGTGCTGAACTGCTATTCCGGCCTTGACCACAAGGTGAAGCTGATGGCTCTGGGCCGGCCCCTTTTGGAGGAGCAGACCCCCGAGGGCATCGGCAACTACGCCGCCATCATGAACGTGCGGGACGACGAGCTGATGGAGAAGATGAAGGCTTTTCTGGAAGACGTGGGCTGGGAAGGCTTCTCCAACTTCGACATGAAGTACGACACGCGGGACGGCAAATACAAGCTGTTCGAGATGAACCCCCGCCAGGGCCGCAGCAGCTTCTTTGTGACCGCCAGCGGCTACAATCTGGCCAAGTGGCTGGTGGAGGACGTGGTGGAGCACAAGGAGCAGGGCCTGACCATCGCCGACGCGCACCATCTGTGGATGATTGCCCCGGCGGGCATTATCAAGAAGTACCTGAAGGACGAGGCCCTGCTGGCCGAGGCCAAGGAACTGATGCGCCAGGGCAAGGTGAGCCACCAGCTGTTCTGCAAGGAGGACGCGGGCCTCAAGCGCCGCATCTGGTACATCAAGAACCAGCTGAACAACTACCGCAAATACAAACGCTATTTCGGCAACAAGAGCCTGGTGGACTGACCCGGGCAAAAGGAGCAGCCAATGTGTGGAATTACCGGCTTTGTTTGCGCAAAGCACGAGCTTGAAGAAGCGAAAAAGACCTTGAAGGCCATGGCCGACCTCATCGCCCACCGCGGGCCGGACGGCGAGGGCTTTTATGTGGACGAGCAGGCGGCGCTGGGGCACCGGCGGCTGTCCATCATCGACCTGGAGGGCGGCAGCCAGCCCATGTTCAACGAGGACAAAAACCTCGTGACGGTGTTCAACGGCGAGATCTACAACTTCATGGAGCTGCGCGAGCAGCTCGCCGCGGCGGGCCACGTGTTCGCCACCCACTCGGACACCGAGGTGCTGCTGCACGGCTATGAGGAATGGGGCGAGGCGCTGCCCGAAAAGCTGCGGGGCATGTTCGCCTTCGTCATCTGGGATAAAGCGAACCGCACCCTCTTCGGCGCGCGGGACATCTTCGGCATCAAGCCCTTCTACTACTACCAGAACGAGGACCTGCTGCTCTTCGGCAGCGAGATCAAAACTTTTCTGCCCCATCCCGGCTTTGTGAAGGAGCTGAACGAGGAGCGGCTGCCGGAGTATCTCTCCATCGAGTACATCCCCAACGCCGAGACCATGTTCAAGAACGTCTACAAGCTGCCGGGGGCCCACCGCTTCACCTTCAAGGACGGCAAGCTGACGGTGAGCCGCTATTACGACATCGCCTACCATGTGGACCACAGCAAATCGCTGGAGGACTGGAAAAAGGCCATCGCCGACACCTTTGCCGAGAGCGTGCGGGTGCATCAAATCGCCGACGTGGAGGTGGGGTGCTTCCTCTCCTCCGGCGTGGATTCCAGCTTTGTGGTGAACGAGGTGGCCAAGGGCACGCCCCACGTGAAGAGCTTCAGCGTGGGCTATGAGGAGGAGAAGTACTCCGAGCTGCCCTACGCCCAGGCCTTCAGCAAGGAGATTGGCGTGCCCAGCATCGCCAACAAGGTGAACGCCGACGAGTTCTTTGAGGCGAACCAGACCATCCAGTGGTATCTGGACGAGCCGATGCCCAACCCCAGCGAGGTGCCCCTCTACTTCCTCACCAAAAACGCCGCCCGCTATGTGAAGGTGGTGCTGAGCGGCGAGGGAGCGGACGAGCTGTTCGGCGGCTATCCCCTCTACTGCGCGGCCCATCACTTTGAGGAGTACGGCAAAATCCCCCGGCCCCTGCGCAAGGGCGCGGGCGCGGTGGCAAAAGCCCTGCCGGAGTTCAAGGGCCGCCACTTCCTGATGCGGGGCGCGCAGGAGCCCTGGCAGCGGTGCATGCGGGCGAACTACGTGTTCGCCTCCCCCGCCGAGCGGGACAAATACCTGAAAAAGGACTACCACGCCAAGGCCCCCGAGGAGTATTTCAAGCCCTACTTCGACCATGTGAAGGACCTGGATGAGCCCACCCAGCTGCAGTGGGTGGACATCCACACCTGGATGCTCTACGACATCCTGCTGAAAGCGGACCGCATGAGCATGGCCAACAGCCTGGAACTGCGGGTGCCCTTCCTGGACCGGGAGATGCTGGAACTGGCCCTTTCCATCCCGGTGGAGTACCGCTCCTCCAAGAGCGAAACGAAAATCGCCCTGCGGGCGGCGGCGCTGGAGCAGCTGCCCGAGAGCGTGGCCAAGCGGCGCAAGCTGGGCTTCCCGGTGCCGCTGAACGACTGGCTGCGCCAGGACAAATACTACAACATGGTGCGGGAGAAGTTCGAGGGCCCGGTGGCCGAAAAGTTCTTCAACGTGCCGGAGCTTTTGAAGCTGCTGGACGCCCACAAGGCGGGCAAGAACGGCGGCATGACCCAGATCTGGAGTTTTTACAGCTTCATTTTGTGGTACGAGCTGTTTTTCGTGCAGTGGTGAGTGTTTTGCGAAAAGGAAAGGCCCGGGCGGCGCGCCCGGGCCTTTCCTTGTTTTTTAATACAGCATCAGCAGGAACAGCACCAGGGTGACCGCCCCCGCCAGGGCCAGCAGGCCGCCCAGAACAGCCAGCAGCAAAAACAGGGTCTGGCGGTTTTCTCCCCTCTTTTTCGCGCCGCGCCACAAAAGGAGGAACACCACCCCCAGGACCAGCCCCAAAATGCCCAGGCCCATAAAGGCAAGCATTGCCATCAGGAGCGCGTTTAAGAACAGGATACCCATAAACGCCATGGGTCCACCCCCCTTTTTTTCAGTATAGCACAAATCCCGCCGCAGAAAAGGCCGCCGCCCGATTTTATCGGGCGGCGGCCTTCTGTGTTTATTCTTCCGGCTGGGAGGTGCTTTGGGAGGTGCTGTCGGATGCGGACCCGGAGGCCGGCGCGGAAGAGGCCGGCACGGAATCGGAAGAGGGCTGCGAGGCGGACGCGGAACCGGACGCCGCGCCGGAAGTCGAACCGGAGGCCGCGCTGCTGGAGGCGGAGTTGGCGCTGTCCGGCGGCGGAGGCTCGCTCTCCTCCTGCTCAAAGCTGCCGGGGGCAAAGGTGAAGCGGTGGACCGAATCGTCCAGCTGGCTGGAAACATCCAGCGTGCCCCGGTCGGTGGAGCTGAGGTACTCGCCGCTCTCGTTTTTCAGCAGCAGGGCGGCCACGCTCAGCTTGTAATCCAGATTGTTGAAGGTGCCCAGCAGCACTTTGATGCGCCCGTCGTAGACGAAGTAGGCGTCGGTGCCAAGGCCCATGTCGATGCGGGTGCAGCTGCCGGCCAGATCCTGGGCGTAGAGCTGCTCCATCAGGTCGGCGATCTGCTCGCTCTGGGCCTCGGTGGTCAGGGAGAGGAAGCGCCCCGCGGTGGGAGCGTTGACCCCCAGGCCGGTGATGACCGGCAGGTCGGCGGGCTGGTCGGTCTGCACTTTCAAAACTTTCAGCCCGTCGCTGAGGATGGCCCAGCCCGAGTCGGTCTTGGCGCACCAGCTCTCGGTGGCGGGGGCCACCTGCACCACAACTGTGTCCGGCAGGCGGCGGCGCACCTTGATGGTCTCAAGATAGGGCAGCTGCAGCTCCATCTCTGCCTGCTTTTCGGCGGCAGAGAAACCAAAGAGGTTTTCTTCCAGCGGCACGGCCAGCGCACCGAGGATGGCGTCCTCGGTGTAGATGCCGGTGTTGGCGGGGGTGGTCTTGTCCAGGTTTTCCACCACGATGTGCTTGACCTTGAACAGCACCGTGACCGAGAGGATGAACCCCACCGCCATCAGAAACACCACAAAGAAAAAGGCCAGCCAGCGCCGCCGTCTGCGGCGGCGGCGCATCTCGCCCCGGGTCATCTGCCGGCGGCGGGCGGGTCCGCTTTCGGGCCTTTTTCTGCCCCCGGCCTTTTTCCGCCGCCGGGGGGCGGGCTCCGGGGCGTTCAGCGGCTCCATACCCACCGCGCCCAGGGGCAGCACCATCTGCTGCATCTCCCCCGTCTGGCGGCGGGGCTGCCTGGGGATGGGGGCGGTCTGCTGGTCAAAAAGCGGGGCCTGGGGCGCAGGCCGTTCGCCGGGGCGGCGCACCGTCCGTTTGTTCTTGTCGCTCACAGGCTGCGCCGCCTCCTTTTTTGCCGGGCGCTGCTCACTGTTCCATCAGTTCGGCCAGCTTTGCCCAAATTTTTTCAAGGCTTTCCGGCTCGGCCAGGGCGCGGGCCATCTTGCCCATCACCGCCAGCTTGCCGTTCTCCTGCACCAGCTGCTGCACCGTCTGCACCAGCACCCCGCCGGTGAGGTCCTTTTCCTCAATGACCACCGCCGCCCCGGCCTTTTGCAGTTCCAGGGCATTGTAATACTGGTGGTTTTCGGCCACGTTGGGGCTGGGGATGAGGATGGCCGCGCGGCCCACCGCTTCCAGCTCCGCCAGGGTCAGCGCGCCGGCGCGGCTGATGACCAGGTCCGCCGCAGCCAGCAGCTCAGGCATGTTCTCGATGTATTCCTGCACCTGCAGGCGGCTGCCGGGCTGCACGCCCTTTTCCGCCAGCAGCCTGCGGAACAGCTCCACGCCCCGGCTGCCGGTGGCGTGGATGTGCAGGATGTTCCAGGGGCAGGTCTTCTCCCAGGCCACCAGCTCGGCCACCACCTCGTTGATGCGCCGCGCGCCCAGGCTGCCGCCGAAGCTGAGGATGACGATGCGCTGGCCGGCGTCCAGTTTGGCGCGGGCCAGGTCGCGGTTCTGCATGAAGATCTCGGGCCGCACGGGATTGCCCACCACGCTGGTCTTTTCCGGCGCGCCCAGCTTTTCCACCGCGGCGGGCACCGCGGCGAAGATGACGTCCACGTCCTTGGCCAGCAGCTTGTTGGTCACGCCGGGGAAGGCGTTCTGCTCATGGATGGCGGTGCGGATGCCCATTTTTGCGGCGCAGCGCACCACCGGCCCGCTGACGTAGCCGCCGCAGCCGATGACCAGATCGGGCTTCAGGGCCCGCAGCATCTTTTTGGCCCGGGGCCCGGAGAGGGCCAGATGATACACCGCCTGCACGTTGCGGGCGACGTTCTTGGGGGTCAGCTTTCGCTGGATGCCGTTGACCTCGATGTGGTGGAAGGGATAGCCTGCCTGGGTGACCAGACGGTATTCCATGCCCTCTTTGCGGCCCGCAAAATGTATCTCGGCGTCCGGCCGGTGGGCCTTGATGGCCCCCGCGATGGCCAGTGCCGGGTTGATGTGGCCGGCAGTGCCGCCGGCGGCGATGAGCACGCGCATATCGTTCTCTCCTTTGGAGTCAGGTTTTGTTTGCACGGAACACGTGGGTCTCCTGGCGGGCCTTTTCCTCGGCCTGCCGTGCCTTTCGCTCGGCTCTTGCCTTGTTGGCCGCCCGGCTGACGCTGAACACCACGCCCATCTCGCCCAGCAGCAGCAAAAGGCTGGTGCCGCCGGAGGAGAAGAAGGGCAGGCTGATGCCGGTGTTGGGGATGGTGTTGGTGACCACCGCCACGTTGAAGAAGAACTGGAAGCCGATCTGGGCCATAACGCCCACCACCAGAAGGCAGCCCGCCCGGTCGGGGGCGTTCACGGCCACATAGATGCCCTGGGCGATGAGCAGCGCGAAGAGGGCGATGCAGAGCAGCGCCCCCACAAAGCCCAGTTCCTCGCCCAGGATGGCGAAGATGAAGTCGTTCTGCGCCTCGGAGAGCCACATGTGCTTCTGGGTGGAGTTGCCCAGGCCCACTCCGAACCAGCCGCCGGAGCCGATGGTGTAGAGGCCCTGGGCGGTCTGCATGGTGGAGTCCAGCACGTCGGAGAAGGGGTCCAGCCAGCCGGAAAGGCGCTCCTGCACGTAGCCCTTGCTGGTGATGAGCAGCAGGGCGATGCCGCCTGCCGCCGCGCCGCCGCCCACACCGAACCACATCAGGTTGGTGCCGCCCACGAACATCATCGTGGCGGTGATGCAGCACATCAGGATCATGGCGCTGTTGTGGGGCTCCAGGCGCAGCAGCACCAGCATGGGCAGCAGCAGCACGCCCGGCAGCAGGATGCCCTGGCGGAAGTTGCGCATGCGGCTGCGGTTCTGTTCAAACAGCGTTGCCAGCAGCAGCACGATGGAAAACTTGGCGATCTCGCCCACCTGCACGGTGGGCAGGCCCTTGATGTTGATCCAGCGGTGCACGTCGTTGATGGGCGGCATGAACAGCACCGCCACCAGCAGCACCAGCGTGACCCAGTAGAGGGGCCAGGCGAAGCGCAGCAGCCAGCGGTAGTTCACCCGGCTGATGATCAGCATGGCCGCGAAGCCCACCACCGCATAGATGGCCTGGCTGCGGATGTAGTGGTAGCTGTCGCCGAATTTGTAGTAGGCGATGGCGTAGCTGGCGCTGAACAGCACGATGAGGCCGAACACCAGCAGCACCACAAGGTTTGCCAGCAGGCCGCCGCTCAAAGGGCCGGGGTCCTTGGTGAACATGGCGGGCCAGGGCATTTTGCGGCGGGACGCGCCCACCGGGCGCATGCGGCCCGAGCGCCCGGCGGCGGGCCGGGGCGCGGGCATGGGCCGCGCAGGAGCGGGGCGGACGCTCCCGGACACAGGCGGGCGGCGCAGCGGCCGGCCGGACATATCTCTTGTGGACACGGCGGCACCGCCCCCTTTCTCAACATCCAGAAATCACAGGTAGTAAACGTAGGCGAACAGCACGCCCAGCGCCGCGGCGCCGAAGGCGATGAAGCTGAACACGCAATCGATCTTGACCTCGCTCCAGCCGCGCATCTCAAAGGCGTGGTGGATGGGGGTCATTTTGAACAGGCGCTTGCCGTGGGTCAGCTTGAAATAGGTGACCTGGATGACCACCGTGGTGGCCTCCCAGATATACACCGCGCCAAAGAAGAAGATGAGCTCCGGCCGGCCCATGGCGTAGGCGATGCCCGCCACCGTGCCGCCCAGGAACATGCTGCCGGTGTCGCCCATGAAGGTCTTGGCCGGATAGAAGTTCCAGAACAGAAAGCCGGTGAGCGCGCCCGCCATGGCGGCGGCGAAAATGCTCAGGTTGAACTCGCCCAGAAGGCTTGTCAGGGTCAAAAAGCCCAGCATGGACACAAAGGTCACGCAGCTGCACAGGCCGTCGATGCCGTCGGTGAGGTTCACCGCGTTGACGATGCCGATGATGAGGCCGTAGGACAGCGGGTAGTACAAAAGCCCCAGGTCCACATAGCCCAGGCCCGGCAGGGTGACAAAGGTGGTGAGGGTGCCGTTCATGTGCAGCGCGAACAGCAGCGCGGTGGTGATGAGCAGCTGCGCCACGATCTTCTGCATGGCGCGCAGGCCCAGGTTGCGCTTTTTGACCACCTTGATGAAGTCATCCAGAAAGCCCACCATGCCGAAGGCGAAGGCGGAGAACATGGCGATGTAGAGGCTGCGGGCGGTGGGGCCGCCCAGCATCTCGGGGGCGCTGTGCAGAAGGCTCAGAGTCGCCAGGGCCACCGCCACGGTGGAGGCGAAGATGAAGCACAGGCCGCCCATGGTGGGGGTGCCCTGCTTCTTGTTGTGCCAGGTGGGGCCTATCTCCTTGATGGTCTGCCCGAAGTGCAGCTTGTGCAAAAAGGGGACGATGACGATGCCGGACACCGCCGAAAGGACGAACCCGGTGAATGCCGCAAGGATGAGCGCATAGCGTGCCATACTTTAAAAACTCCCTCTCACTTTTTGCCGGGCTTTGGGCCCGGTGTGATGCCGCGGCGCAAAAAGGCCGCCGGAAAGATACCCGTCTTATTTTATTGCAAAGTTTCCTCGCCGTAAAGGGCTTTCAGGATATTTTCCAGCTTCATGCCCCGGCTGGCCTTGGCCAGCAGCGCGTCGCCGGGCTTCAAAAGCCCTTTGAGGGCCGCGAGCGCCGCCGCGGGAGTGTCGCAGTGCACCGCCGCAAGGCCCGCCTTTTCGGCCTCCTCAGCCATGGCGCGGCTCTCGGGCCCGAGGGCCACCAGCCCCGCAAGGTGCGCTTCGGCGGCCCAGCGGCCCACCTGCCGGTGGGCTTCTTCGGAGATGGAGCCAAGCTCCAGCATATCCCCCAGCAGGGCGTATTTTTTGCCGGAACCTGCGTCGAAGGCGCTGAACATGGCAAGGCTGGCCTTCATGCTGTCCGGACTGGCGTTGTAGCAGTCCTCCACCACGGTGAGGCCCGCCTTTTTCACCACATGCTGGCGCATGCCGGTGGCCTCGTAGTTGGAAAGCGCCGCGGCGCATTTCGCCTTGTCCAGGCCCAGGCGGCTGGCGGCGGCGTAGGCCGCCAGCGCGTTGTAGACGTTGTGCCGCCCCATGGCGGGGATGCGCACCGCGAAGCGCTCGCCGCCGTCCACCAGGGTGAAGCGCTCGCCTTCGGGGCCGCTCTCGATGGCTTCGGCCCGCACATCCGCCCAGGGGGCCTCAACGCCGTACCAGACAGGCGCGAGGCGGCCGGGGATGAGGCCCTGGTCCTTTGCCTTGCACAGGTATTCGTCGTCGGCGTTCAGAGCCAGGGGCGCGCCGTCCGGCAGGCCGGCGCAAATCTCCAGCTTGGCCTTCAGGATGTTCTCCCGGCTGCCCAGGCTCTCCATGTGGGACACGCCGATGCAGGTGATGAGCCCCGCCGAGGGCCGGGCCGCGCGGCTGAGGCGCTCGATCTCGCCCAGCGCGCTCATGCCCATCTCCACCACGGCGTACCGGGTGGTGGGCTCCAGGCGGAAGAGGGTGTTGGGCATGCCTATCTCGTTGTTCTGGTTGCCCTCGGTCTTGATGGTCTCGCCAAAGGCGGAGAGCACCGCGTAGCAGAATTCCTTGGTGGTGGTCTTGCCCACACTGCCGGTGACGCCGATCATCCTGGGCGCAAAGAGCATGCGGTAGTTGGCCCCCATGCGCACCATGGCTTTGTGGCTGCTGGGCGCGAGCACCAGTTTGTCCGCCGGGACGCCCTCCACCGGGTGGTTCGCCACCACGCAGAGCGCCCCGCCCCCGATGGCGGCGGCGGCGTAGTCATGGCCGTCCACCCGCTGGCCGGGAAAGCAGACGAACACGCAGCCCGGGACAACCTTGCGGCTGTCGGTGACCACGGCGGTGACGGGCTCACCGCCCAGGCTGCCCGCCGGGGCAAGGCCTGCCAGAAGCTGATTCAGTGGGATGGGATACATGGTAAAAGACCTCCCTTGCAGAGCGCCGCGGCGCCCTTCTTGTCCTTTTTTACTACTGTATGCGGCCGCCGGCCCGCGCATGTGTACAGGCCCTCAGCCCTCGGCGCCGCTGACGGTGAGCTCTATCACCGAGCCCATCTTGGCCTCGGTGTTCTCGGCCACGCTCTGGGCGGTGACAGTGCCCTCCTCGGCGCTGAGCGAGGCGTTCAGGCCCGCCGCGCTCAATATCTGCTTGGCCAGCGCGGCGCTCTTGCCCACCACGCTGGGCACGGTGACGGTGGGGATGTCGGCGCTGTCGGTGAAGAGGTAGACGGTGGAGCCCGCCGGCACCTTTTCGCCCGCCGCGGGGCTCTGGGCCAGCACCAGCTCGCCGGTGCCCACTCTGCGGTGGGCAAAGCCCTTCTTGTTCAGTTCCACCTGGGCCATATCCCACTGCTGGTAGCTGGGGTTGGAGGGATTGACCAGATTGGGCACGGTGACGTTGCCGGTGGGAAGCAGGCTGGGGTCGGTCTCGATGCCCAGATACGGCGCCACCTCGCTGATGATGTTGCCCACCAGAGGGGCGGACAGCATGGAGCCGAACTCGGTCTCGGCGTGGGGCTCGTCCACGAAGGCCAGCACCAGGATCTGGGGGTCGTCGATGGGCACCACGCCCACGAAGCTGGACACCTTCTCGTACTCGTCGGTGGTGCCCTCACGGGGGCCCTGGTCCAGCTTTTCACTGGTGCCGGACTTGCCGCCGATGTGATAGCCCGCCACATAGGCGTTGCGGCCCGCGGCGCCGTCCGCGCCGCCGCCCACCACGTCTTCCATCATGCTGCGCAGGGCGGCGCTGGTCTCCTCGCTGATGACCTGACGCTTGGCGGTGGGCTCGAACTCCTCCACCACGTTGCCCTCGTTGTCCACGATCTTGCTCACGATGTGGGGCTGCACGAGATAGCCGCCGTTCACCACCGCGCAGACGGCGGTGGCCATCTGGATGGGGGTGACCTTCTGGGCCTGACCGAAGCTGGAGGAGGCAAGGTCCACCGCGGACATGGTTTCCACGCTGTGATAGGAGACGCCCTCGCGGGGGTACTGCTCGGCGGGCAGGTCGATGCCGGTGGGCTCGGTGAAGCCGAAGGCGGTGTAATAGTCGGAGAATATCTCCTTGCCCATGAGCTGGGCTTCCTGGATGGTGGCGATGTTGCAGCTGTTCTCCAGCACCTGGCCCAGGTTCTGCCAGCCGTGCACGCCCTTGACGCCGTAGCCGTTGTCGGCGCAGGAGTAGTCGGTGCCCATCACGGTGTAGCTGCCGGTACAGTTGAAGGTGGAGTTGACGGTGGCGGTGCCGGAATCCAGCAGGGCGCTGGTGGTGATGAGCTTGAACACCGAGCCAGGGGTATAAAGGTCGGTGATGGTCTTGTTCTTCCACTGGCGCTGGCGCTCCTCGCCCTGCACCTTGGTGTACTCCTCACCGTCCAGCCCTTCCAGCAGGGCGGCCCGCTCGGGGTCGTAGATGGTCATGGGGTCGTTGGGGTCAAAGTCCGGCTTGGTGGCCATGGCCAGGATGGCGCCGGTGTTCACGTCCATCACGATGACCACGCCGCGCTCGGAAACGTTGTTCACCTTGACCGAGTTTTCCAGATACTTTTCCGCGATGGCCTGGATCTCGGCGTCCAGGGTGAGGATGAGGTTGTCGCCGTCCTTGGCCTCGTAGAGCACCCGGTCGTCGTTGGCCACCTCGCCGCCGGTGGGGGTGCGCTGGCTCACCAGCCGCCCCGGCGTGCCGGCCAGCACGTCCTCATAGTATTGTTCCAGGCCGTAGAAGCCGTATCCGTCGGCGTGCATGAAGCCCAGCACGCTGGCGGCAAAGGCGCCGAAGGGGTATTCCCGCTTGGTGTCCTGGGAGACGATGAGGCTGAGCTTGTTGTCGCTGGCGTACTGGGAAATTTCATCCGCCACAGGCTTGTCCACCTGCTTTGCCAGCAGCACATACTGCTTGGAATCGTCGATGAGCTTGTCGTAAATTTCCTGGGCGTCCATGCTCAGGATCTCGGCCAGGTCCTCGCTGATGCCCTGCACCCGGTCGGCCCGGCGCTGCGCCTTGGACTCGTCCGTCTCGGTGCCGCCCATGGCCTCCAGCTCCTCTTCGGAAAGGCTGGGCGCCTTGATCTGGCTGGGGTCGGCGGTGATGGTCCACACGATGCTGCTCTTGGCCAGCACCTTGCCGGTGGCGTCGTAGATCTGGCCCCGCTGGGGGGTGATGGTCATATCCTTCATCTGCTGGCTGGCGGCGGCGTTCAGCATCTCGTCGTGGCGCACGATCTGCCAGGTGTAGAGCCGCCAGATCAGCACGCCGCAGCCCACCACCAAAAACAGGCCCAGCAGCACATAGCTGCGCACTTTCAGCGAGCGGTTCACCCCATTGGAGGGTTCGTTTGTGTTTTTGTTCATCCTCTTGCTTCCCTCTCGGGGCCCTCGCCCCAGCGTATAAATGCAAACTCGTGAGCCCTCCCCCGCCGCCCGCTGTGGGCAAAACGCTGGGGCTGGCTCACGGGTTCAGGTACTCCATCAGGCTGAGCAGTCCGGTGCTCAGGAATTCGGTGATCTTCTGGGCGGCGGTCTCGGGCCGGTTGATCACGCTCTCGCTTTCCAGTGAGAAGTAGGTCACCTGGCTGCGGTCCACCTTCACAAGGCCCAGCTCGCCGGCGGCGATCTGCTCCACGTTCCGCAGGCTGGTCTTGGAATCCAGCACGCCGGACAGGTAGTTGTAGGTGCTCTGCTCGTTCACCAGATCGCTCTGGACGTTCTGGATGTCCACCGTGAGCTCGGTGATGGTGGCCTGGCTGTACAGGAAGCCCACCACCAGGGCGGCCATCACCACCGCCACCGCCACCGTTTTCACGGTCTGCAGGTTCAGGCGGGAGGCCTTTTTTCTGCCCCGGACGGCCCGGACCTTTGCGCGGGGCCGCTGGGCGCGGTTTTCAAACAGTTCAAGATCGTATGCGGGCTGCGCCACGGCGGCCACCTCCTTTCCATGCAGGAAGGGCGGCGGCCCTGCCTGCGGTTTTTACAGTTTTTCGATGACCCGCAGCTTTGCGGAACGGCTGCGGCGGTTCGACTCCAGCTCGTCGGGCGCGGCCTCGATGGGCTTGCGGGTGATGAGCTTTGCCTTTGCCTTGCCGCCGCACACGCACACCGGGTATTCCGGCGGGCAGGTGCAGGCGGTGGCCCATTGGCGGAAGCGGTTCTTCACCAGCCGGTCTTCCAGCGAGTGGAAGGTGATGATGGCGAAGCGGCCGCCGGGGGCCAGCAGGTCGAAAATTTCGTCCAGCCCCTCGCTGAGGGCGTCCATCTCGCCGTTCACGGCGATGCGGATGGCCTGGAAGCTGCGGCGGGAGGGGTTCTTGTCCTTGCGGCGCACCGCCGGGGGCAGCGCCGAGGCGATGGCGTCGGCCAGTTCCAGGGTGGTGGCGAAGGGCTTTTGCTCCCGCTGGCGGACGATGCGCCCGGCGATGGCCCAGGCATAGGGCTCCTCGCCGTACTCCCGCAGGATGCGGGCCAGTTCCTCGCGGCTGGCGCTGTTCACCAGGTCCGCGGCGGTGGGGCCGGACTGGCTCATGCGCATGTCCAGCGGCGCGTCCTGCCGGTAGGAAAAGCCCCGCTCGCCGTCGTCCAGCTGATGGGAGGAAACGCCCAGGTCCAGCAGCGCGCCGTTGATGGCGCTCACCCCAAGGTCGGCCAGCGCGCGGCGGGCATAGCGGAAATTCGTTCTCACCACCGTGGCGGGCAGGCCCTTAAGTCTCTCGGTGGCGGCTGCCACCGCATCCGGGTCCTGGTCCAGGCTGATGAGACGCCCGGTGGTCAAGCGCCGGGCGATTTCACTGGAGTGCCCGCCGCCGCCGGCCGTGCCGTCAAGATAAGTTCCCGCGGGGTCGATGGCAAGGCCCTCCAGGCACTCGTTCAAAAGCACCGGCACATGACTGAATTCCACCTTGTCCTCCCCCTTTCCTGCGGGTCGTGTCGTTTAAAAATCCAATTCCTCCATGGCCGCTTCGATGTCGGCCCCGGAGAGGCTGGCCTGCTTTTTCTGCCAGGCCGCGGTGTCCCAGATCTCGGCGTAGCTGCCCACGCCAATGACGGTGACCTCCTTTTGCAGCCCCGCGTGGCTGCGCAGCACCGGCTCCAGCAGGATGCGGCCCTGCTTGTCCGGCGTGACCTCCTGGGCCGCCGCGAAGAGGAAGCGCTGGATGTCCCGCGTTTTGACCATGCTCTTGGAGCGCAGGATGTCGGTGATGCGCTGCCACTCCGTTTCGGGGAAGGCCACAAGGCAGTCGTCCAGCCAGCGGGTGACCACGAAGGCAGCGCCCATCTTTTCGCGGAACTTGGCGGGGAAGTTCAGGCGGCCCTTGTCGTCGATGGTGTAGTTGTATTCGCCCATCAGCACCCTGACCGCCCCCTTTGCTGAAAAGATGCGGGAAACAGCCGGTCTCCCCACTTTGACCCACTATTACCCACTTTTATTTCAATTATACGGGATGGACCTGTGAAATTCAAGATACGGGATGTAGAAATCCGGGGCATGGCTGACGGATTTTTTGACGTGCTTTTGGCGAATGGCACAAAAAAAGGGCCGTGAACCAAAGTTCACGGCCCGATGGGCGATATTGAAAGGAAAACGGCGGAAAATCAGCCGTTCTTGGCGCTCTGGCGCAGGTTGGCGCGCACGGTCTTGACCTCGGCGGCGCTGCGGGCCAGCTGCTCTTCGGTGGTGCGCAGCATGTTCTCGCAGTAGTCGGTGACGGTGGTGCGCATGGTGCGGGCCTGGGTCTGGGCGGAGGAGACGATCTCGGCGGCCCGCTGCTGGGCGGCCTTGACCACTTCCTGCTCGCTGACCAGCACCCGGGCGCGGTCTTCGGCCTTCTTCACGATGGCCTCGGCCTCCCGCTTTGCGTCGGCCACGATCTCGGCCCGGTCGTTCACGATGGCCTTGGCCTGACGCACCTCGGTGGGCAGGTTGAGGCGCACCTCGTCGATGATGTCCTGCATGCGGTCGGCGTCCACCACCCGCTTGCCGCCCGCGAAGGGCAGGCCGGTGGCCTCTTCCAGCATTTCTTCCATCATATTCAGCAACTCGTCGATGTTCATTCCGCTCGCTCCTTTTCGTAACGGGTCACCAGCACCTTGCCGTACCGGTATTGTTTTTTCTTGTGAAGGCCGCCGCACTCGTCCGGCAAATCGGCGGCAAGCTCGCTTTCGCAGAGCACGGTGCCGCCGGGGGCGGTGACATTGGCCACCGCCGGCAGGATGGCCGCCAGCGTGCCGTGGTGATAGGGCGGGTCCAGCAGCACGATGTGGAAGGTGTCCTTGGTGGCGGCGAGGAAGCCTTCCGCCTCGCCCTGGGCCACACGGCACCGGTCGAACACGCCCGCCGCCTTGCAGTTTTTGGTCACGATGTCCACCGCACGGCGGTCACGGTCCAGAAAAACGCAGCTGGCCGCGCCCCGGCTGATGGCCTCGATGCCCAGCTGGCCGCTGCCCGCGAACAGGTCCAGCACCCGCGCGCCGGGCAGGCTGAACTGCAATGCGCTGAACATGGCCTCCTTCACCCGGTCGATGGTGGGCCGGGTGACCTCCTCGCCGGGCAGTGTTTCCAGTTTTGTGCCCCGGGCGTCTCCGGCGATCACGCGCATGTTTCATTCCTGCCTTTCTGCCCGCGGCCGCATTGGGCCGCGCTGAGTTTATGGTTCATTATCCCCCGTTCCGGGGTCTTTGTCAAGGGCGGGCCCGCCGTGGAACCAGTCGAAGATGCGCCGGGCGGCGGCGCTGCCCACTCCCTTGGCCTGCTCCAGTTCCTCCACGGATGCTTCACGCACCGCGCCCACCGTTTTGAACTGGGCCAGCAGCGCCTTGGCGGTGGCGGGGCCCACGCCGGGGATGGCGGTGAGGCTGGAGGCATAGGACTTCTTCTTCTGGCTGGCCCGCTGGTACTCGATGGAGAAGCGGTGCACCTCCTCCTGGATGTTGGCGAGGAAGGTGAACACGCCCCGGTGCATGCTGACGGCGATCTCGCCGCCGTCGGCGGTGACGATGGCCCGGGTGCGGTGGTGGTCGTCCTTGACCATGCCGAAGAGGGGCACCGCCGCCAGGGCCGTGCCCGCCAGGGCGGCTTTCACCGCGCTCACCTGGCCCTTGCCGCCGTCCAGCAGGATGAGGTCCGGCAGCACGCCGAACTGGCCCGCCGTCCCCTTCTCATACTCGCCGGCCCGCCGGGAGAGGGCCTCGGCCATGCTGGCAAAGTCGTCGGTGCCGAAGACCGTGCGCATTTTGAAGCGCCGGTAGCCGCTTTTCAGGGGTTTTCCGTCCTGGAACACCACCATGCCGCAGACGCTGGTGCCATCGCCCCAGTTGGAAATGTCGTAGCTTTCGATGACGTGGGGCGGCTTTGCAAGGCCCAGCAGGGCGGCGGTCTCGTCCAGCAGGCGCTGGCCCCGGTCGGTGCGGCCGCTCTCCCGGGCGAGGCGCTCCACGGCGTTGGTGTAGGCCATGGTCACCAGCTGGGCCACGTCCCCCCGCTGGGGCACATAGAGCTGCACCTTTGCGCCCCGTGTCTCGCTCAGCAGCTGCTCCAGGGCCTCGGCGGCCTCGGGCAGCGCGTCCACCGCGATGCGGCGGGGTATCTCACCGCCGTAGAGATAGTAGCGGGGCAGAAATTCCTCCCGCAGTGCCTCCAGGTCGGTGCTGCCCTTGAAAACGAACTCCCGCTTGTCCGCAAGGCGGCCCCGCCGGTAGCGCAGGATGGCGGCGCAGCTGGAGGTGCCGGAGGCGGCGAAGGACATCACGTCCATCTCCACCGTCTCGTCCACCACCACTTTCTGGCCGGCGGAGACCTTTTCCACCGCGGCGATCTGGTCCCGCAGAAGGGCGGCCTGCTCGAAGTCCAGCCGCTCGGCGGCCTCCTCCATCCGGCGGCGCATGGTGGTGAGGATGTCCTTTTTGCCGTGGCGGATGAGCTGGATGGCCCCCTTCACCGCCTCGTTATAGACCTCCTTGCTTATCTTGCCGCTGCACAGCGCCATGCACTTGCCGATGTGGGCGTTGAGGCAGGGGCGGCCCTTGCCGATGTCCTCGGGGAAGCGGCGGTTGCACCGGGGCAGCAGGAAGGAGTCCTGGGCCGTTTCCACCATCTGGCGCACAGCGAAGCTGCTGGTGAAGGGGCCGATGTAGTCGGCCTCGTCGTCGTCCTTCTGCAGCGCCGCCGAGATGCGGGGGTAGTCGCCCCTGGTTATCTTGACGTAGCTGTAACCCTTGTCGTCCTTCAAAAGGATATTGTATTTCGGGGTGTGGGCCTTGATCTGGCTGGCCTCCAGCACCAGGGCCTCGAACTCGCTCTGGCAGACGATGACGTCAAAGGTGAAGGCGTGCTCGATCATCTGGGTGACCTTTGCGTCGTGGGGCACGCCCTCCCGGAAGTACTGGCTGACACGGGTGCGCAGCCGCTTGGCCTTGCCGATGTAGATGATCTCGTCCCGCTTGTCCCGGATGATATAGACACCCGGCAGCAGCGGCAGCATTTTTGCTTTTTCGTACAGTTCGGCCTTGGTCACGGCGGTGCGCCCCCTTTCGTCCGGCCTTATTATATCCCGCCGCCGTCCCCATTACAAGGCGCGCCGGGAAAGGAAAAAGGGCGGAATGCTCCGCCCTTTTTGTTTATGAATGAAAAAAGAAATTACTCGGCAAAACCGGAGTTGACCAGCGCGATCAGGCCTTCCACAGCGTCCTGCTCGTCGGCGCCGTCGGCAATGATGCGGATGGTGGTGCCGCCCACGATGCCCAGGCTCAGAACGCCCAGCAGGCTCTTCGCGTTGACGCGGCGCTCCTCCTTCTCGACCCAGATGGAGGACTTGTACTCGTTGGCCTTCTGAATGAAGAAAGTAGCCGGACGGGCATGCAGGCCAACCTGATTCTCAACGGTAACTTCTTTCACAAACATGGTTCATACACTCCTACTCAAAAAGAATTTTGAACGGGTTTGATATTATAATATCCCATTCATTGGCGGTTGTCGATAGCGTTCGGGAAATTTTGTCAGTTTGGCAAAAGCCGAAAATACTGGAAACGTTTCTTTGTGCATTTCCTCCATTTAGTTTTCAACAATATGATGGGTTTGTTCCAAAAGTTTTAAACTTAAATGGTATCGATTCCCATTTTAAACTTTTTTGAGCGCATCGGGCAGCTTTTCGTACAAATCCGGGCGGCGCTGTTTCGTGCGCTCCAGGCTCATCTTCGCACGCCATGCGTCGATGTTGCCATGGTGGCCGCTGAGCAGCACCTCGGGCACCTTGCGGCCCCGCCATTCTTCGGGGCGGGTGTACTGGGGATATTCCAGCAGGCCGTTCCAGTGGCTCTCTTCCTGATAGCCCTGGGGCTCGGCCAGAACGCCCGGCTGCAGGCGCAGAACACTGTCTGCCACCACCAGGGCCGCCAGCTCGCCGCCGGTGAGCACATAGTCGCCGATGGAGATTTCCCGGTCGGCCAGTTCTTCGATGACCCGCTCGTCCATGCCCTCATAGTGGCCGCAGACCAGGATGAGGCCGTCCTCGGCGGCCAGCTCCTTGGCCACCTGCTCGGTGTAGGGCTGGCCGGCGGCGGTCATGAACACGATATGCGGCCGGGGGCGGCCCTGCTCCTCGAACTGGGCCAGGATGGCCTGGCAGCAGTCGTAGATGGGCTGGGCGTTCATCACCATGCCGCAGCCGCCGCCGTAGGGGTAGTCGTCCACCTGCTTCTGGCGGTTGAGGGTGTAGTCCCGGATCTGGTGGCAGTGGGTCTCGATGAGGCCCTTGCGGGCCGCCCGCCCCAGGATGCTCTCGTCCAGCACCTGCTGGCACATGTCCGGGAAGAGGGTGGCGATGTCGATGCGCATGCTCATGGGCGGTCTCCGTTCTCGGCCTCGGTGAACATGCCGGGGATGGGCTCCACCAGCACGCGGCCGTTTTCCAGGTCCACCTGCTTCAAAAAGGGCTTCACCGCCGGGAACAGGGTCTCGGCGCCGTTTTCGTCCCGCACGGTGTAGATGTCCTGGGCGGCGGGATGGGTGACGGAGGTGATGGTGCCGTAAACGCGGCCGCTGGCGGCGTCCACCACCGGCAGGCCCAGCAGGTCCGCCTTGAAGTAATGCCCCTTGGGCAGTTTTGCCTCGGCGCGGGCGATGTAGAACACGGTGCCCACCAGTTCGCGGGCGGTCTCGGGGTCATGCACCCCTTCCAGCGTGAGCAGGGCCATGTTCTTATGGGGCCGCACCTTCACAAGGCCGATGGGGTTCTGGCCCTGGGGCCCGCGGTAAAGGCGGGAAAAGCCCGACAGAAAGGCGGCGCTGTCGCACCAGAGCTCCACCTTCACCTCGCCGGCGATGCCGTGGGTGGTGACCGCCTTGCAGGCTTCGAGATATTCTTGCATGAGGATACCCCCTTGAAATGGGAACAGGGCCCTTTGAGACAAAGGGCCCTGTCGGTCTTGTGCCTGGGCGGCAAAAGGTCAGTCGATCTCGACCAGGACCTTCTGCCCCTTGCGGACGGCGGCGGCGCGCATCACAACGCGGATCGCCTTTGCAATACGCCCCTGTTTGCCGATCACACGGCCCATGTCGCCTTCGGCCACGCTCAGGTGGTAGACGATGGTGCCGTCCTCACGGGGATCGTCCACGGTGACGGTCACCGCGTCGGGCTCATCCACCAGTCCCCGGGCCACAGCAAGCAGCAACTCCTGCATTTTGACGTCCTCCATTGCCTGTTACAGAATCTCGGACTTCTTCAGCAGAACGCGCACCGTGTCGGTGGGCTGAGCGCCGTTGGCGATCCACTTCTTGGCCTTCTCGGCGTCGATGTTGATCACAGAGGGCTCTTTGGTGGGATCGTAGTAACCGATCTCCTCGATAAAGCGGCCATCGCGGGGGAAGCGGCTATCCGCCACCACAACACG
The DNA here is from genome assembly GCA_004558145.1 of Oscillospiraceae bacterium. Lineage (GTDB taxonomy): Bacteria > Bacillota > Clostridia > Oscillospirales > Ruminococcaceae > Allofournierella_A > Allofournierella_A excrementavium. Next base: position 40,780 of record SFDQ01000006.1, on the reverse strand, counting down.
ATAGAACGGAGCCTTCTTGGCGCCCATGCGGCGCAGTCTGATTTTGACAGCCATTCCTGTCACCTCCTGTTAAAATTGGGGCCCATTGGCTGGGCGTTTATTCTATAAAACCCCGGCCCCGGGCAAACGCCCGGCAAGCCCCAGAGGTTTTATCAAGATTGGAAGGGCCTTTTTTTAAAAGCCCATGTTCATGCGCCGGCCAAAGGCGCGGGGGTTCTTCTTGACCTGCTTCATCAGCTTCTGCATGGCCTCGAACTGGCGCAGCAGGCGGTTGACCTCCTCCACAGAGGTGCCGCTGCCGGCGGCGATGCGCCGCTTGCGCTTGGGGTTGATGATGGCGGGTTTTGCACGCTCGGCAGGAGTCATGCTGAGTATGATGGCCTCCACCCGGACGAAGGCTTTTTCGTCCACGTCGTCGGGGTTGACCTTCGCGCCGCCCGGCAGCATGGAGAGCATGGCGGAAACGCCGCCCATCTTTTTCATCTGGGCAAGCTGGTCCAGCATGTCGTTCATGTCGAACTTGCTGTCCATCATGCGCTTGGCGGTCTCGGCGGCCTTTTTCTGGTCCTGGGTCTCCTGGGCCTTCTCGATGAGGGTGAGCACGTCGCCCATGCCCAGGATGCGGCTGGCCATGCGGGCGGGGTGGAAGACCTCAAGGTCGTCCAGCTTTTCACCGGTGCCCTGGAACTTGATGGGCTTGCCGGTGACCGCCTTCACGCTGAGGGCCGCGCCGCCGCGGGTGTCGCCGTCGGTCTTGGTGAGGATGATGCCGTCCACGGCCACCGCCTCGTTGAAGGCCTTGGCCACGTTCACCGCGTCCTGGCCGGCCATGGCGTCCACCACCAGCAGGACTTCGTCCACCGTCACCGCTTCGCGGATGCGGCCCAGCTCTGCCATCAGGGCTTCGTCCACATGCAGACGGCCGGCGGTATCCAGAATGACAATGTCGTTGCCGTAGTCCTTGGCGTGGGCCACCGCCGCCTTGGCGATGACTTCGGGCTTCTCGGTGCCCATGGTGAACACCGGCACGCCCGCCTGCTTGCCCACCACCTGCAGCTGATCGATGGCCGCGGGGCGGTAAACGTCGCAGGCCACCAGCAGAGGCCGGTGCCCGGCCTTCAAAAACCACTTGCCCAGCTTTGCGGCATGGGTGGTCTTGCCGTTGCCCTGCAAGCCGCAGAGCATGATGACCGTGGGAGGCTTGGACTTGATGTGGATGCGGGCGGCCTCTTCGCCGCCCATGAGCTGGGTGAGCTCCTCGTTGACGATCTTGATGACCTGCTGGGCGGGGGTGAGGCTTTCCATGACCTCCTGGCCCATGGCCCGCTCGGTGACCTGGGCGATGAAGCTTTTGGCCACCGTGTAGTTGACGTCGGCTTCCAGAAGGGCCATGCGCACTTCGCGCATGGCGGCCTTGATGTCCGCCTCGGTGAGCTTGCCTTTGCCCCGCAGGCGCTTGAACACGCCGCCCAGGCGCTGGGAAAGGGATTCAAATGCCATTGTGTTTCAAGCCCCCCTTCTCAGTCGGTGATGCGCCGGATCTCCTCCAGCATCTGGTCCACGTCCCGCTCGATCTCCGCGTTGGGCGAGTAGGAGTTGGAGTTGGCAAATCGGATGGAGCGGGCCAGGCTTTCCAGCTGGGCCACGCCCTGCTGCACCGCCCGGTAGCGGGCCGCGAAGCCCACCTTCTGCTCCAGGTCGAGGATGATGCCCTCGCCCCGCTTGATGGAGTCCCGCACGCCCTGGCGGGTGATGCCGAAGTTATCGGCGATCTCGGCCAGCGACAGATCGTCGTTGTAGTACTGCTCCATCACCTCGCGCTGGCGCTCGGTGAGCACGTCGCCGTAAAAATCCAGCAGAAAAGAGATCTCCAGGTTCTTTGCCACGGGGCAGCCCATCCTTTCGCGAGGTTTGTAAAGGCTTTTGCTTTACAGTCCACATTATAGCAAAACAACCGCCGCCTGTCAAGAGGCATTGAACAAAAAGAAAGGCCGCATTTTGTGAAAAAGTGCAGAAAGCTGGGCCGCGAAGGGGGGCGGCGCATTGACGGAAGGGTCGCATTTGCTATAATAAAAGTAATTTATGGCAAAAGGGGGCGGCGGGCCGTGGCAGTGTTCAAGAACTACTACCAGTACCTCTACGCCTGCCCGGTGGTGGAGCTCACCGGCTACACCGCCCGCTTCGAGGTGCCAGGGCGCATTTTTGCCTATCTGGACTTTGCCGGCCCCACCGGCAGCGCCAAGGACGGCCTTGCGGAAGGCATGCTGGCTCTGGCGGCCCAGCGGGGCGATCTGAAAAAGGGCCAGCCGGTGGTGGAGGCCAGCGGCGGCACCTTTGCGGCGGCGCTGTGCATCGCGGCGAGGCGCAGCGGCCACCCGGTGTATCTGGTGGTCTCCCCCACCCTGCCGGGCGAGCGGCAGAAGCTGCTGCAGCGGCTGGGGGCCCAGCTGGTGCTGTGCCCGGAGGGCATGTCCCGCCGGAAGGCCGCCCGGGAAAAGGCCCTGAGCACCGCCGAGGAAAAGGGCGGCTATTACCTGGACTACTTCAACAACGACGACAACCCGGAATACCACCGGCGCATCACCGGCCCGGCCATCCTGAAGGCCACCCACGGCGGCGAGGACATCGACACCATCGTGGCGGGGGTGGGCAGCGGCGGCACAGTGACCGGCGTGGGCGAGCATGTGAAGGCCTGGACCAACCACATCCGCATGGTGGCGGTGGAGCCCTATGAGAGCCAGGCCATCGGCGGCGGGTTCATCGGCCGCCACGGCATCCCGGGGCTCGGGGCCGGCTTTGTGCCCCAGAACTACAACCCCTACATCGTGGACCGGGTGGTGGCGGTGGCCACCGGCGAGGCGCTGCGGGCCGCCCGGGACGTGCTGCGCACCGACGCCATCCCCGCCGCGCCCAGCGCGGGGGCAACGCTCTTTGCCGCCCGCACACTGCTGGAACAGGGCAAGGCCAAAAGCGTCCTGTGCGTGTTCAGCGGCAGACAGCTGTATGAATGAGGAAAGGACCGCCGCCCCGGCCGGGGCGGCGGTCCTTTTTTGCGCCTGCGGGCGGCGCGTCAATAATACATGTACACCTGGCAGGGGATCATGCCGTTGTAGAGCTTGCGGCGGCGGGATGCCTTTTTGCCGAAGTGCTTTTCAAAGTCGGCGTCGGCGGTGATGACGTAAGCGCCCTTCACAGGGTTTGCGGCAAGGCGCGCGCCCAGTGTGCCCGCCAGACGGGCGGCCTCGGCCAGGTCGCCCAGCCGCTCGCCGTAAGGGGGGTTGGTGAGCACCGTCTGCTCCGGGGCGGGGGCAAAGTCCGCCACGTCGGCCACGGCGAAGCGGCAGCGCTCACCCACGCCGGCCAGCTTTGCGTTGTGGGCCGCCAGCTCCACGGCGGCGGGGTCGATGTCAAAGCCGCAGCCCTCGAAGGCGGCGTCCTTGCGGATCTCCGAAAGGGCCTTCTCCCGCTGAGCGGCCCAGACGGCGGGCGGGCAGAAGCTGTACTGCTCGGCGGCGAAGCGGCGGCGCAGGCCGGGGGCGATGTTCATCGCCTTCTGGGCGGCCTCGATGACCAGGGTGCCGCTGCCGCAGAAGGGGTCGGCCACCAGCGTGTCCCGCCGCACGCGGCCCAGGTCCGCGATGGCGGCGGCCAGCGTCTCCTTGATGGGCGCGCCGGTGGCGTTGCGCCGGTAGCCCCGCTTGTGCAGGCCGTCGCCGCTGGTGTCCAGCATCAGCTCCGCCTGGTTCTTGCGGATGGAAAAACGGATTTTATACTGCACGCCGGTCTCGGGCAGGAAGAGGGTCTTGTGGCCCTTTTTCAGCCGCTCCACCACCGCCTTTTTCACGATGCTCTGGCAGGCGGGCACGCTGGACAGGGTGCTGGACAGGCTGGACCCCTTCACCGGGAAGGCGGCGTCGGCGGGCAGCAGCTCCTCCCAGGGCACGGAGAACACCCCGTCGAACAGCTCGTCAAAGGTGTTTGCGGGAAAGCGTTTGAGCAGGATGAGCACCCGCTCGGCGCAGCGCAGGCCCAGGTTGGCGGCGGCGATCATGCTCTCGTCCCCCGAGAAGGCGATGCGCCCGTCGGTGACCTGCACGTTCTCCGCCCCCAGCCGCCGCACCTCAAAGGCGGCGGTGCTCTCGGTGCCGAAGTAGCAGGGCGCGATCAGTTCAAATTTCATAAAGGCAGCTCCTTTTTCTGCGGCCCGCCCCGAAACGGCGGGTCGGTGTTCGGCGGTCTCGCCGGGATACTATCATAGCATCCCCCGCCCCGGCGCGCAAGATGATTTTGCCGCCGGCCGGCAAAAAAGCCGCCCCGGGCGGGCCCGGGGCGGCTTTGGTGGGTCAGTTCAGGGGGATGAGCACGCCGTAGCCTCCATCAGCACGGCGGTAGACCACCTGGATCTGGTCGTTCTCCATGCTGCGGTACATGAAGAAGTTGTGACCCAGCAGATTCATCTGCAGGATGGCCTCGTCGGTGGTGCAGGGCTTGACGGCAAAGCGCTTTTCGCGGATGACCTCGAAGGTCTCCTCCGGCTCGGGGTCGGCGGGCCACTCCGCGGCGCGGGTCATCTTGGTGCTCAGGCGCTTGCGGTTCTTCACCAGGCGGCGGGTCAGCAGGTCCGCCGCATCCTCCAGCGCGGCTTCCATCTGGTCGGCGGTCTTTTCGGCCCGCACGGTGATGCCGTTGTCATAGACGGTGATCTCCACCGTCTGGCGGCTCTTTTCCACCGTGACCGTGACCTGCGCCTGGGTCTCCTCGGGGAAGAACTTATCCAGCTTTGCCAGGCGCTTCTCCGCTTTCTCGATGAACGAGGGTTTCAGGGAAACTCTGCGACCAGTGCATGTGACCTTCATAAACCTATGCCTCCTTTTGGCGTATGACTGCCGCCGGGTCTTTGCCCTTTGCACAGCCTCCGCCTCTTTGATACTATTATTATAGCAATATTGCACAAAAAACGCCAGAGAAAAGGCGTGTACAGTCTGTAAAGTTTTTGTGGCAAAGGTGTGTGAAAATGCACAAAACCCGCCGCTCCCTGCAAAGGAGCGGCGGGCGGTCAGCGAAAGGTTCAGGCCGGGTCGCGCACGTTGATGATGAGCGCCAGAAAGCGCAGGGGCTTGTCCGAGCGGTTCTCGATGGAGTGGGAGGAGCCGTCCCGGCACTGCATCATGTCGCCGGCGGCCAGATCATACTCTTCGCCGTCCTCCACCACATGGCCCACGCCCTCCAGGATGTAGTAGACTTCATACTCGCCCTGGTGCTTGTGGTAGCCGATGGAGTTGCCGGGCTGGAGGGTGTTCACGGCGAACAGCCGCCCGGAACCATAGGCGCAGTCGGCGGGCAGGATGTGGTGCACGGTGCACTCCCCTTCGCCCCCGGCCATCTTGGGGCGCACTTCTTCCAGCTGGTCTTTGCAGAGAATTTTCATTGTGTTTTCCCTCGTTTCAATTGAAATTGTAGGCCGTGACGATGGGCTCCCGGCCCAGGGTGCGGTCGTTGAAATACTCGTAGAGGCAGATGCCCAGGAAGGAGCCGCTGATGTTGTAAACGTTGGTGTAGCCGTTGCCCAGCAGCTCGCACAGGGCGTAGTAGCTGCGCTGGCTGGTGCGGCAGTGGAGGTAGACCGGCACGTCTTTGGGCACCTCGTTCATCCGCTCCCGGAAGCGGGACAGGGGGATGTTCACCGCGCCCTTGAGATGGCCGGCATTGAACTCCCGCTCCTCCCGCACGTCGATGATGCAGGCTCCCTGCTCCACAAGGCGGCGCACGGCGGTGACCGGCACCTGCTTCACCCGGCCTTCCAGCACGTTCAGGCCCACCAGCGCCGCCAGATTCACCACGTCCTTGGCGGTGCCGTAGACCGGCGAGTAGCACAGTTCCAGTTCCTTCAGGTCCGCCAGGGTGCCGTTCATGGAGATGAGGGTGGCGATAACGTCGATGCGGCGCACCGCGTCGCCCCGGCCGATGGCCTGGGCGCCCAGGATGCGGCCGGTGGGAGTCTCGAACACCAGCTTGAAGGCCATCCAGGCCGCGTCGGGCATGAGGCCGACTTTGTCGGTGGGATAGAGCAGCACCGACCGACAGGGGATGCCCGCCTTATAGGCCGCCTTTTCGGAAAGGCCGGTGGCGGCGGCGTTCTGGTCGAACACCCGCACGCAGGCCGAGCCGATGAAGCCCCGGGTGTCCGCCGGGCGGCCGCAGATGTGGTCCGCCGCCGCGCGGGCCTGCCGCTGGGCCGGGCCCGCCAGGGCCAGCCGCCCGGGCCGCCGGGCCAGCCGGTCGAAGCTTTCCACCGCGTCGCCCACGGCGTAGACGTCCTCGTCCTCGGTGCGCCAGTTGGCGTCCACCTTGATGCCCCTGGTCTCGCCGATGGCAAGGCCCGCGTCTTTGGCGAGGGCGGTCTCCGGCGAAACGCCGATGGCCAGCACCACCATCTGGGCGGGCAGGTCAAAGGCCTCGCCGTCCCGGGTGACGGTGATGCGGTCCGGGTGCACGGCGGTGAGCAGGCTGTTCAGTTCCACCTGCACGCCGTTGTCCATCAGTTCCTTGTGCAGTATCTGCGCCATGTCGTAGTCGAAGGGGGCCAGCACCTGGTCCGCGCCCTCCACCAGCGTGACCAGCAGGCCGGCGCAGGCAAGGTTTTCCGCCACCTCCACACCGATGAAGCCGCCGCCCACCACCGCCGCGCGGGTCACGCCCTGCTCGTCGATGTAGGCCTTGATGGCCTTCACGTCGGTGACGTTGCGCAGGGTGAACACGTGGGGGCTGCGCACCCCCGGGATGGAGCCGGGCACGATGGGCGCGGCGCCGGGGGCGAGGATGAGCTTGTCGTAGCTTTCGGTATAAGCGGGACCCTCTTTGGGCTGCACCGTCACGGTTTTGGCCTTGCGGTCGATGGCCGTGACTCGACTGTTCACCCGCACCTCGATGTTGTGGCGCGCCTTGAAGGCGCGGGGCGTCATCAGCACCAGGTCGTCCGCGTCCGGGATGGTGCCGCCCAGATGATAGGGCAGGCCGCAGTTGGAGAAGGAGACGTGCTCGCCCTGTTCAAAGATGATGATCTCGGCTTTTTCGTCCAGCCGGCGCAGCCGTGCCGCCGCGCTGGCGCCTGCGGCCACGCCGCCCACCACGATCACTTTCATCGCTTCAACTTCCTTTCTCCGGCGGCAGGGCCGCCGTTTTTCTGTGGTAAACAAAAGCGGACTGCCGCTGCCGACAGTCCGCCCTTTTGCCTTGTTTTTCCGTGGGCCGATGCTCAGCGCCGGCGGGAGTAGCCGCCTCCGCGGCGGTTCTCGGTGACCCGCTTGAGGTCGGAGATCTTCTCCTCGCTCTGGCTCTTGAACTTGGCCATCATGTCCTCAAAGCTCATCTCGCCCTGAGGCGCGGCAGCCTTGGGCTGCCAGACCCGGGGCGCATCGGAGCGGCCGCGCTGGCCGCCGCGCTGCCCGCCGTGAGGGCCGCCCCGGTTCTGGCGCGGCTCGGGGGGCAGGGTGCGCTTGATGGAGAGGGCGATCTTGCCGTCCTCCGCGATGTTGAGCACCTTGACCTTGACCTCCTGCCCCTCACTGAGCACGGTGGACAGGTCCTCGATAAAACTGTTGGACACCTCGGAGATGTGCACCATGCCGGTCTTTCCGCCGGGCAGTGCAACAAAGGCGCCGAACTTCTTGACGCCGGTGATCTTTCCTTCCAGAATGGCCCCTACCTCTAACTGCAACGCGATATAACCCCTTTATGTTTATTCTGCAAAAGGCCCGCAACGCGGCAGTGTGCCGCGGCCTTTGTGCCGTGTTTTACTGGCCGGTGACGTCGATGAACACCCGCTCGTTGGGCTTGGCATAGCCCAGTTTGTCCCGCGCGACCCGCTCGATGATCTCCTGGTCGCTGCCGGATTCCAGCACCCGCTCCAGCTCGTCGTTCTGCTGGCGCTGCTGTTCCAGCTGGTTCTCCAGGTCCTGCAGCTCCTTCTGCTTGGCGGCGATGTCCACCTGGTTGAACACAAGGCCCGCCACCAGATAGCCGCCGATCAGCACGAGGCCCGCCCGCAGAAAAAAGCGGGGCAGAAGCGGCGCACGCTTTTGCTTCTTTTCCATGCTGCCGGCCTCCTTCGCCGAAAAATGAGCGCATTACTCCCGTGGAGTTACCAGCGGGTTATCTGAATTATACAACACACGCGCTTTATTTTTCAACTGTTTTTTGCGGCGTTTTTTGGCAGCGGCGCTCAATTTGTTCCCCGCTGCGCGCGCCGCGCGCCCGCAAAGGCGCGCAAGGGGCCGCACCGCCAGCAGCCACAGCAGCACAAAGGGCCGGGCGATGGTCCATTTTACCAGCCGCTGGGCCGCTGCGCACCCCGGCGCAAGCACAAAAAAATACCCCGCCAGGCCCAGGGCAAGGCCCGCGGCCATGTACCAGCGCACCACGCCGCTGTAACTGCGGGAGGCGGCAAAGCTGCAGGCCAGCACCGCGGCGGCAAGGGCGGCGGCAAGATCCAGCACAAAGCACACCGGGCGGCTGCCGCCCAAAAAGAAGCGGGCCAAATCGTAGCACGCCGCCAGAAAAAAGCCCAGCCCCAGGCAGCACAGTGTGTCCGCCAGGACATAGGGCGGGGCGGCGAGGGCCACCATGGGCCTTCAGCGCAGCAGGCGGCGCCACAGGCCGCCCGCCGGCGCGGGTTCGGTGTACTGCATGGACTCGATGCGCCCGAAAATTTTCACCTCGCCCGTCTGGATGGACAGTTCGCTCACCGACAGGCCCTCGCCCCCCACCAGCAGGGTGCCCTGCTGGGTCTCGAGGGTGGCGCCGGTCTCGTCGCAGCTCACCACCCGCGTCACGCCGGTGGCGGTGAGGGCGCTGCGGTCCTCCACGATGAGGTGATGGGGCAGTTTTGCCGCCGGACTTTCAGCGGGCCGGGCGGCGGGGGTCTTTTTTTCCTGCATAATCTGCACCTGCCTTTTCGCCAATGTATATGCCGGGGCGGCGAACGGTTATGACCGGCGGCACAGAAAAACCGCCCCGAAGGCGGCGCCTTCGGGGCGGTCGTTCTCAATAAAGCGAAGTCACCCTTCGATGACTTCGTACATCTCCCGGGCCACGTCCTTGCCGGCGGGGGCGAGGGTGGACAGCACCCGCACCTTGACCGGCTTGTTGCCGAAGGTGATCTCGATGACGTCCCCTTCCTTGACGGCGTAGCTGGCCTTGGCGGGCTTGCCGTTCACCAGGATGCGGCCCGCGTCGGCCACCTCGTTGGCCACGGTGCGCCGCTTGATGAGGCGGCTGACCTTCAGGTATTTGTCGATGCGCATAAAGCTCGCTCCTTTCCCGCCGGGCGCCCGGCGAACGAGAAAACGGCCCTGCCCCGCGGCGCGGCGGCAGAGCCGTTGAGGATTGGGTCCGCTGTGATTACTTGGACACCGCGTCCTTCAGGGCCTTGCCGGCCTTGAAAGCGGGAGCGGTGGTAGCGGCGATCTGGATGGTCTCCTTGGTGCGGGGGTTGATGCCGGTGCGGGCGGCGCGCTTGTGGGTCTCGAAGGTGCCGAAGCCAACCAGAGAGACCTTATCGCCGTCGGCCAGGGCCTTGGTGATGACTTCCACAGTGGCGTTGACAGCCTTCTCGGCGTCCTTCTTGGTCAGCTCGGCAGCCTCAGCGACAGCCGCGATCAGTTCAACTTTGGTCATGATGTTTTACCTCCAAAAATTTATGCCAGCACAAAGGGATCAGCCCTTTGATGTCTGTTCGGTCTCCTTGGCCGCCTTCCAGTAGCGGTCAAGGTCGGCGGGAGAGACTTCCTCCAGGGCTTTGCCCTCGGCGGCGGCCTGCTCCTCGCAGGAGATGACCCGGTTCTGGAACCGGGTGGTGGCCCGGCTCAGGGCCTGCTCGCTGTCCTGTCCGAGCATGCGGCCCAGGTTGGCGGCGGCAAAGAGCACATCGCCCAGTTCCCATTCAACGCCCTCGCCCGAGGCCATGGCCTCTTTCAGTTCGGCCAGCTCGCTTTCCAGGTCGGCCAGCGCGGCGGCGGCGTCCGGGTAGGCAAAGCCGTAGGCCCCGGCGCGCTTTTGCACCTTGGCCGCCCGCATCAGCGCGGGAAAGGCCGCGGGCACGCTCTCCAGCCGGCTCTTGGCGGTGGTGCGCGCCTTCTCGGCGTTTTTCAGCGCCTCCCAGTTGGAGAGCACCTCGCCGGTGGTCTCGGCCACCGTGTCGCCGAAGACGTGGGGATGGCGGTAGATGAGCTTTTTGCAGATGCCGTCGCACACGGAATCGAAGTCAAAAACGCCTTTTTCGGCCTCCATCTGACAGTGGAGCGCCACCTGCAAAAGCACGTCCCCCAGCTCTTCTTCCAGGAGATGAGCGTCGCCGAGGTCGATGGCCTCCAGCGCCTCGTAGGTCTCCTCGATGAAGTTCGAGCGGATGGACTGGTGGGTCTGTTCCTTATCCCAGGGGCAGCCGTTCACGGGGTCGCGCAGAAGAGACACGATGCGCACCAGGTCCTGGGCGGTATAGTGCTCTTTTTGCTCAAAGTCCACCAAACGGCTCACCTCCTTAATCGCTTTCTAATTTTACTCCACGCAAAATGGCTTTTCAAGCCCCTTTGCCCCTATTTTTGCCCCATCCGGGCGGTTTTCATACTTCTGAACAAAATTCGATGCAAATAGAACGGCGGAATGTGTGCAATCACCCATCCGCCGTTCATTTTTTTGTTTTATTGCTGTTTTTCGCCGCGGCTCACGGTGAACACCACCGCGCCGCCGCTGCCCTTTTGCCCAAGCTTAAAGCTGTGCCCCGCACCCAGAACAAAACAGGGCATCCTCTTCCACCTCGCAGCCGCACTGGGGGCAGGTCTTGGTGGGGGTCTCGGGCACGTCGATGGGCGCTTCGCCCTCGGCGGCAGACTGGTTTTTCAGCTCGTGGATCTTGTCGTCCAGCGCGCCGATGGCGGCGATGTATTTTTCCACCAGGGGGCGGTTCTCCTCGCCGTTTTTGGCCAGGCTGTAAACCAGTGCGCCCAGCTGGCGCTCGGCCTTGGCCTTCTTGCCCTGCAGCGCCAGCAGATCGGTCTGGCGCTTGCCCTCGCGGGCCAGGTCGGTGGCGGTCTTCTTGGCAGTGTCCACGGCTTTGGCGCCGGCCTCCAGAATGCGATCGATGTCGATGTTCACGTTCATTGCAGTGCACCTCTTTCTGCCGGCAGACGCCGGATGTTTCTGTGTTCATTATACTGCGCCGCCCTTCGCGGCGCAACCGTTCAGCCCAAAAACTCCCGCAGCATGGAGTTCTCGGGAACGAGGCTCTCGTCCAGCGCATCCACCAGCGCAAAGCGCCCGGCAAGGCTGTTCAGCGTCTCGCACAAAGGATGCTCCGGGGGCAGGCTGCCCGCCAGCGAGGCCACAAAGGGCGCCAGCAGGCATATCTCATAGCTGAAGGAGGTGTCCATCAAGAGGTCCGCCTCGGGCTTGAACACCTTGATGAACTTGTCCTCGCCGGCGCACACGCCGCCCCACATGCCCAGTGTCTTTTCAATGCTGTGGCCGCGGAACTTGCAGTCCCGCATCATGCGGCGGGCAAGGCGGATGTCCCGGGTGGGCAGCACCCGCTGGCCCCGGTGGCTGTATTCCTCCCGCAGGCCGGCGTAAATTTTGTAGGCACTGCCGGCGGGCAGCGGCGCGGTGAGCTCCGGGTTCAGGGCATGGATGCCCTCGATGATGCACACCCCGCCGGGCACTGACAAGGGGATCTTTTCATCCTTGCGGGTCTCGGTGACGAAATCGAACTCCGGCAGGAGGGTCTCGCCGGTGGCCAGGATGTCCTTCAGGCACCGGTGTATCTCCTTCATGTCCAGGGCGGTGACGTTCTCATAGTCCTTGCTGCCGTCCGGCAGGCGGGGGTATTCGTCCAGATTTTTATAAAAATTGTCCAGGCTGACCACCTGCGAAGGGCAGCCCCGCACCCGCAGCGCCGCCGCCAGCTTGTTTGCCGTGGTGGTCTTGCCGGAGGCGGAGGGCCCGGTGAGCATGACGATGCGGCAGCCGCTGGCCAGCACCTCGCTGGCCGCCGCGTGGATGCGGCCCTCGTACTCCATTTCGCAGTGGCGCACGAAGCTCGCGGCGCTCTCGGCCGCGGTGTTGATGAGGCTTATCTCAACGAGACGTTTGGGGATCCAGATAGCGGGCATAGAATTCGCTCACTCCTTCCTTGCGCTGGAGGATGGTGTCAAATCCGTTGATGTATTCGGCGGGATACTTGTAGTTGAAGATGCGCTGGATTTTGTCGCCGCCGGGCTGCACCAGCTTGGTGGAGCCGCCCGCGCCCGCCGACAGGATGGAGTGCACTTCCTCCATGATATAGATATTATAGTACCCCTCTTTGCCCGGTTTGCACCAGCCGGTGTTTTCCAGGTTCTGCAGGGTGCCTTTCTGGCGGTAGAGGTAATAGGGCCGGTAGCCCGCCTCGCTCAGCGCGCTGCACTTTTCCAGCATGGCGGCCACGTCGCCGTAGTCGGCTGCAGCGCTGCCGATGACCAGATTGGAGGCGCGCTTCAGCGTGAGGGTGTGGACGGTGATATTTTCCGGGGAAAGGGAGATGGCGGTGGAAAGGCTCTTTTCAAAGCCTTCCACCGTGTCGCCGGGCAGACCGGCGATGAGGTCCATGTTGATGTTGTCGTGCCCTGTGGCCCGGGCCTCCTCAAAGCAGCGCAGGATGTCCGCCGCCGAGTGCTTGCGGCCGATGCGGGCCAGCACCTCGTCGCTGAAGGTCTGGGGGTTGATGGAGATGCGGGTGGCGCCGTACTCTTTCAGCACCGCCAGCTTTTCCGCGTCGGTGCAGTCGGGACGGCCCGCCTCCACGGTGTACTCTTCCAGTCCCGAAAGGTCGAAGCACTCGGCCACGGTGCCCATCAGCTTGCGCAGGCCATCCGCCGAGAGGGCCGTGGGGGTGCCGCCGCCGATGTAGATGGTCTTGAGGACGAGGCCGCAGCGTTCCGCCTGGTCCCGCATGGCCCGCACCTCATTGCAAAGGGCGTCCAGATAGGGGTCCATCAGCTTGCCCTCCCGCTGGGTGGAGAGGGACACGAAGCTGCAATAGCTGCACCGGGAGGGGCAGAAGGGGATGCCGATGTAGAGGCTGTAATCCCGCGCCCCGCGGGCCGCCAGGATGGGCTTTTGCAGGTCGGCGATGGACTTTGCCAGCCGGAATTTTTCCTCGGTACAGTCGTATTTTTCCACAAAGAGGCGGTGGATGTCCTCTTCGGAGAGGCCGGCGGCGCGGCGGTCGTGGATGATGCGCACCGGGCGCACGCCGGTGAGCTTGCCCCAGGGCGGACGGATGCCGGTGACCTGTTTGAGCAGCTCATACACAAGGCTGGCCAGCTCGTACTCCGCCTGTTTTTCGTCGGCGGGCGCGGGGGCGTACAGCACGGTGCATTTGCCGCCCAGGCGCACGCCTGCCGCGAGGCAGCGGCCCGCCCGGGCCAGCACCGCGTCCTCCTTCTGAGGCAGGCGGCGCACCAGCCGGGCGTTTGCGAAAAAGAGCCGGGCCACGTTCTCCGGCTCATAGACCGAGGCGAGGCCCCGGACACAGATGTTCATTGTCAGTTCTCCTTGACGTTGAGATAGGGGTTGGAGGCCTTTTCCTCCCCCAGGGTGGAGAAGGGGCCGTGGCCGGGCAGCACCTGGGTGTCGTCCGGCAGAGGCAGCGCCCGCAGCTTCGCAAGGCTTTGGCACATCTCCTGCCAGCTGCCGCCGGCAAGGTCGGTGCGGCCCACTTCGCCGGCAAAAAGGGTGTCGCCGGTGAAGAGCAGGCCCTCGCAGTAGAGCACCCAGCTGCCCCGGCTGTGGCCGGGGGTGTGCCAGGTGGTGATGGAAAGGCCCGCAAGGCTGAGCGTTTCGCCGTCGGTGTAGCCCAGGGTGCCGGGGCCGGCGGGCATCAGCTGGGTGCCCCGCGCGTCCGCCGGGTCGAGATACACCGGGCAGTTCCACCGCTTTTGCAGCGCGGGCAGGCCGGTCATGTGGTCGTAGTGGCCGTGGGTGAGCAGGATGGCCTCCAGCGAGGCCCCCTCCCCTTCCAGCAGCTTGTCAAAGGCGGCAAGGCTAGGCGCGGGGTCGATGACCACGGCCTTGTTTCCTTCCCCCACCAGCACGAAGCTGTTGGTCTCCAGGGGGGCGGGGCCGTTGAGATGGAATACTTTCATGGGTGGCTCCTTTTTTGACGTGGGGCGTTTCACCACTGGTCGGTGTCGATGACGATGGTCACCGGGCCGTCGTTGGCGATGTTCACCAGCATATCCGCGCCGAACTCCCCGTGCTTGACCTCCTTGAGGCCCTGCTTTTCCATCTCGGCCAGGAACAGATCGTAGGCGTCGATGGAGAGAGGCGGTTTTGCCGCGGTGATATAGCTGGGGCGCTTGCCCTTTTTGGTGTCGCCGTAGAGGGTGAAGTTGCTCACCACCAGGGCGGAATAGCCCAGGTCCACGGCGCTTTTGTTCAGCTTGCCCTCCTCGTCCGGGAAGACGCGCAGGTTGGCGCACTTTTCGGCGAGTTTCGGCACGATGTCCAGGGTGTCGGTGTCCTTGACGCCCAGCAGGATGACGATGCCGGGGCCGATGGCTCTCGGCTCGCCCCCGTTCACCGACACGTCCGCTTTGCGCACGCACTGAATGACTGCTCGCATAGGTTCGTTTCCTCCTTCGCGCCGGCCTTTAGATGCGGATGACCTGAATGACGTCCCGCACCTTGCGCAGCTTTGCCAGCACGCTGTTGAGATGTTCGGTGTTGGAGATGCCCAGGGTGATGCTCATGGCGGCGCGGCCGTTGTCCACCGCGCGGGCGCTCATGGCATAGATGGGCACCCGCAGTTCGCCCAGGGCCACCGCCACGTCGCCCACCAGGCCGTCGCGGTTCATGGAGATGAGCTCCAGGGTGGCCTGATAGTTCTCCTGTTCGCTGGCCTCCCAGTGGGCGGGCACCCAGCGGCCCCGGTTCTCGGGGTTGGAGAGGCTGGCCTGCACGTTCTGGCAGCTCTTTTTGTGGATGGACACGCCGAAGCCCCGGGTGATGAAGCCCACGATCTCGTCGCCGGGCAGCGGGGTGCAGCACTTGGCGAACTTGACGGGGCAGTTGTCGATGCCCTCCACCACCACGCCGTCGGTGCTCTTGGTGGTCTTGATGGGGATGTCCGCCAGGGCGGCGGCCTTCGGCTGGGCGGCCTTGAGCTTGGCGTATTCGTCCTTCACCTTGCCCATCAGGCGGCTGAGCTGCAGCCCGCCGTAGCCAAGGGCCGCGTACATCTCGTCCACCGAGTTGAGCCGCTGGCGGCGGGCAATTTCGGCCATGAAGTCGTCCCACTGGTCGTCCGGCACGTTGATGAGGTTGCGGCGCATCTCCTTTTCCAGAGCCTCGCGGCCCTCCTGGATGTTCTCTTCCCGCCGCTCCTTTTTGAACCAGTTGCGAATTTTGTTGCGGGCCTCGCTGGTGGTGACGATCTTGAGCCAGTCGCGGCTGGGGCCCTTGTCCGCCGGGCCGGTGAGGATCTCGATGATTTCGCCGGTGGCCACCTTGTGGTCGATGGGCACGATGCGCCCGTTCACCTTGGCGCCTATCATGCGGTTGCCCACCGCCGAATGGATGGCGTAGGCAAAGTCGATGGCGGTGGCGCCGGCGGGCAGGTTGATGACGTCGCCCCGGGGGGTGAAGGCAAAGACCTCCTCGGGCAGAAGGTCGCCCTTGATGTCCTGGAGCAGACTGCCCGCGTCGTCGCTCTCCCGCTGGCTTTCCAGCAGCTGGCGCACCCAGGCCAGGCGCTCGTCCAGCCGGTCGGAGCCCTGCACGCCCGCCTTGTACTTCCAGTGGGCAGCAACGCCGTACTCCGCCATCTGGTCCATCTCACGGGTGCGTATCTGCACCTCGAAGGGGATGCCCTCATGGCCGATGACGGTGGTGTGCAGCGACTGGTAGCCGTTGGGCTTGGGGGTGGAGATATAGTCCTTGAAGCGGTTGGGGATGGGATGGTACATATCGTGGATGATGCCCAGGGCGTTGTAACACTCGGCCACCGTATCCAGGATGATGCGCACCGCGTAGACGTCGTAAATTTCGGCGAAGTCCCGGTCCTGGATGAACATCTTGCGGTAGATGCCGTAGACGCTCTTCACCCGGCTCTTCATGGCGGCGTTCTCCATGCCGTTCTCCGCCAGACGCTGCTGGATGATGCGGCTGGTCTCGGCCACGAAGGTCTCGCCGCCGTTGCCCGCCAGCAGGTCCTTTATCTCCTGGTAGCCCACCGGGTCCAGATAGCGCAGGCTGCGGTCCTCCAGCTCTTCCTTGATGTTGCTGATGCCAAGGCGGTGGGCGATGGGGGCGTAGACCTCCATGGTCTCCAGGGCTTTGTCCCGCCGCTTCTGCTCGGGCCATGCGTCGCCGGTGCGCATGTTGTGCAGCCGGTCGCACAGCTTGATGATCATGACCCGCACGTCCTGGCTCATGGCCAGCAGCATCTTGCGCAGGTTTTCCGCCTGCTGCTCCTCCACGCTGGAGAACTGAATTTTGGTCAGCTTGGTGACGCCGTCCACCAGACGGGCCACGTCCGGCCCGAACTGGGACTGAATATCCTCCAGGGCGGTGGCGGTGTCCTCCACCACGTCGTGCATCAGGGCGGCGGCAAGGCTCTCGGTGTCCATGCCCAGCTCCACCAGCAGCAGCGCCACGTTCAGCGGGTGGCAGATGTAAGGCTCGCCGGAGCGGCGGAACTGGCCCGCGTGGGCCGCGTCCGCCAGGGCGTAGGCCTTATCCAGCATTTCCAGGTCATAGGGGCGGCCGGTGTCGGTGACCGCCTTTTTCAAATCAGCATAGGTGATGTAGTCTGCCATGGGTCATGCCTCCAGAGCTTTGAGAATGGGCGCGGCGGAAAGGTCCTTTTTGCCTTCCACCGGCGCCGGGGCCAGACGGCGGGCGCCGTTCTCCCGCCGCACCTGCACCAGACCCAGCTGGCGCAGGGCTTTGAGGCCCACAAGGGTGCGCCCGGTGTTCTGCGCCCCCATGCGCGCCAGCAGGGGCAGCAGGTCGTCCACCGAGGCGCCCTCCTGCCGGATGAGCCGGTAAAGAGCCGCGATGTGGGCCCGGTCCGGCAAAAGCAGGCGCTTTTCCTCACTTGTGAGGGACGCGCCGCGGTTGAATGCTTCGTAAAGGGCCGCCTGCCGCACGGCCTCGTCGGGCAGGCCCGCCGGGCGCAGCGCCCGCACCCGGGCGGAGAGCTGGGGCCCGTTTTTGCCCTCGTAGACCGAGAGGCTCAGGGCCGCGTCCACCCGGTCCCCCGGCTGGTAGGCCAGCTGGGCGGGGGCGGTGCCGAAGCAGGCGGCGAAGATGCTGCCATTCCCCTGCCGCAGGCGCAGCCGGGTGTGCTTGCCGTCGCTCACCGGGAAGACGCCGTCCACCACCGCGTCCTGCAAAAAGAAGACGGGGGCGGGGTTTTCGTGGCCGCAGGGGGCCAGATAGGAAAGGCTCTCCACGTCCGCCACGGTGAGGGAGTCCAGCCGCACGGCAGCGTCCAGGCGCAGGGGCGGGGTCTCCAGCACGGGATACTCTTTGGCGGCGAATTCGTTGATGGCCCGGCGCAGAGCGGGGATGTTCTCCTCCTTCACCGACAGTCCCGCCGCCATGGCGTGGCCGCCGAAGCGGATGAGCACCGGCGCGCAGGCGCTGATGGCCCCGTGGAGGTTGAAGCCGGGCACGCTGCGCCCGGAGCCCTTGCCCTCGCCGTTCTGCACGCTGATGACCAGCACGGGCCGGGCGTATTTTTCCACCAGACGGCTGGCCACGATGCCGATGACGCCGGGGTGGAAGCCCTCGCCCCAGACCAGCAGCACCCGGTCCCGCAGGCGGGCGGGGTCGGCGGCGATCTGGGCCTCGGCCTCGGAGAGGATGGTCTGTTCGGCGGCCTGCCGGTCGGCATTGGCCTGGTTCAGGCGGGCCGTGAGGGCCTGGGCCTTTTCAAAATCTTCGCACAGCAGCAGCTGCAGCGCGGTGGAGGCGGTCTCCATCCGGCCGGCGGCGTTGAGCCGCGGTGCCAGCGCGAAGCTGATGTTCTCGGAGGTGACGGGCTTGTCGGCCAGACCGCAGCCCTCCAGCAGCGCCACAAGGCCGGGCCGCTCGCAGTTTTCCAGCAAAGCAAGGCCGTGTTTGACGATGGTGCGGTTCTCGCCGGTGAGGGGCATCACGTCCGCCACGGTGCCGATGGCCGCCAGGTCTCCACACTGCTCCAGCAGTTCCTCAGGGGGACAGCCGTCCAGCGCGGCGCACAGCTTGAAGGCCACCCCCGCGCCGGAAAGGCATTTGAAGGGGCTTTGGTCGTCGGCGCGGGCGGGGTCCACCACGGCCACCGCCTCGGGCAGCACCGCGCCGGGCAGATGGTGGTCGGTGACCACCACGTCCACCCCCAGCTCGGCGGCGCGCCTGACCTCCTGCACGGCGGAAACGCCGTTGTCCACGGTGATGATGAGCTTGAAGCCCTTTTCCGCAAGGCTTTCCACGATGGGCACGGTGAGGCCGTAGCCCTCCTCGTCCCGGCTGGGCAGCTTGCAGCGCACGCTTGCACCCATGCCCCGCAGGTGCTCGAACAGCAGGGCGGTGGCGGTGACGCCGTCCACGTCGTAGTCGCCGAAGATGACGATGGCTTCGCCCGCATCCACCGCTTTTAAAATACGCGCCACGGCCTTGTCCATATCCTTCAGCGCGAAGGGGTCGCTCAGGGGAGCATCCTCCGTGAGGAAGGCCATGGCCTTTTCGGGGCTTTCCAGCCCGCGGGCCACAAGGATGCGCGCCAGCAGGCCGGGCGCACCGATGGCCGCGGCCAGTTTGGCCACGGTCTTTTCATCGGGCTTGGGTACCTGCCAGGTGCGGAAATTCATGGGTCAGAGCTCCTTATGGTCAAGATTGGTATTCCGCCAGCCCGTCCTGGGCCAGCATGGTCTGCATGGCGCTGATCTCGCTGGAGATGTCCAGCGCGGTGTCGGTGAGAAGGTCGTTGCGCAGGTTGTCGAAGGCGGTGTTCAGGGTGGTGAGGATGCCGCCGATCTCCTGGCGGATGTTGCCCGCCGCCTCGCCCTGCTGGTCCTTCACGTCGGCGTAGGTGCGCAGCAGCTTGAGGGTGGT
Organism: Oscillospiraceae bacterium; assembly: GCA_004558145.1. Taxonomy (GTDB): domain Bacteria; phylum Bacillota; class Clostridia; order Oscillospirales; family Ruminococcaceae; genus Allofournierella_A; species Allofournierella_A excrementavium. The sequence goes on along the minus strand of SFDQ01000006.1, from coordinate 21,649 downwards.
GGGCATGTAGTAGCGGGCGAACTTGCGCACCTTGCCCGCGCTGGCGGGGTGGGCCTTCACCCAGTTCTGGATGTCGGCGGTGGTGACCCGCATGTGGAGCAGGCTGTCCCGCAGTTCGGGCTGGTCGGTCATGGAGGCGATGTGCTCGCCCAGCAGAAAATCGAAGTCGGTGCACTGCTGCATCAGTTCCGCAAGCTCGTTCGCGCCGGAAGGGGCGGCCTCGGCCCGGGCGGCGGCCTCCTGCCGCCGCTGCAGGTTGCGGTACTCGGCGGCGCTGATGAAGAACATCCCGTCGTCGTCGTCCAAAAAGGCGTCGGGCAGCCAGCCCTGGCGGATCATGCGGTCCAGGTCCTTCTTGACGAAGTTCACCGGCCGGCGGACGGCCTCGGCCATGCGCTGCAGAGGCACCGAGCGGTCGCTGCCCATGGCGGCCAGATACCGCCGCATCCGCCCGCGGCGGGCGGGCTGGCCGAAGGCCCAGCGGGCGATGAAGGCAAGCGTCACCGTGACGGCCAGAAGGAACAAAAGCCCCACGAAGGCGATGGCGTCCCAGTAGATGAGCAGGGTGAAAAGGGCCCCCAGGGCGGACAGGCCGGCTGCCACCGCGCAGACCACCGCCAGGGTGCCGCCGAAGATGCACAGCCCGTCCCGCAGTCCGTTGGAGAGGTTCGACCCCGCCTGGTTCATCCGGGAGGCCAGCGCGTCCCCCGCCCGCTGGGCGGCCTGCTGCGCCTGGCTGTGCTGCTTTTGCCGGGCGGCGTTTTTGCCCACCTCCCGCGCCGCGTCGCTCAGCGCGCTGCCCATCTCACGGGTGGCGTCGCCCAAAGCGCCACCCACCTCCTGGGCGATGACCCGGCCCAGCTCATGGATGCTCTGGGCCAGCTCCTGGGCGGAGTCCCGCACCGGGGGCGGCGGCGTTGCGCCGCTTTTCCCGGACGCGGACTTCCCGGCATCCTTCTGCTCATTGAAAGTCTGCTGCGTCTGCTGGCGCATCATGCGCTCGTATTGATAAGAGTCTCTGGGATTCTGGTTCTCGGCCATGGCGGCCACCTGCCTTTCCAAGGGGTGTCTGTGCGCCCGCAAAGGGCGAAAAAACAGTTTTATTCCGCGGGGGCGCTGCCCTCGATGATGGCCCGGGCCACCCGCAGGCCGTCCACGGCGGCGCTCATGATGCCGCCGGCGTAGCCCGCGCCCTCGCCGCAGGGGTAGAGCCCCGGCAGCGCGGCGCACTGGAAGTCGGCTCCCCGCTCCAGCCGCACGGGGCTGGAGGTGCGGGTCTCGAGGCCGGTGAGCACCGCCGACGGCCCGGCATAGCCCGGCAGCTTGCGGTCAAAGGCGGCAAGGCCGGCGCGCAGGCCCTGGGCCAGTTCGGCGGGAAGAAGGCTGCCCAGATCGAAGGCGCGCACGCCCCGGTCGTAGGTGGGCTGCACCGCGGAGAGACGCAGGGCGCCCTCCCCTTTCAAAAAGCTCTGCACCGTTTCGGCGGGGGCGGTGTAGTCGCTGCCGCCCGCCTTGAAGGCCGCCTGCTCCAGCTGCCGCTGGAAGGCCACCGCCTTCATGGCGTCGCCGCCGAAGTCGGAACCGTCCACGCTGATGACCACCGCCGCGTTGGCGTTTTTGCCCGCCCGGGCGTGGTAGCTCATGCCGTTGGTCAGAACGCCGCCCTCTTCGCTGGCGGCGGCGACCACCTGCCCGCCGGGGCACATGCAGAAGGTGTAGACGCACCGCTTGCCCACATGGTGGCTCAGCTGGTACTCCCCCGGCGGCAGCGCCGGATGGCCGGCGGCGGCATGGTAGAGCCCGCGGTCGATGTCCGTTTGCAGATGCTCGGCCCGGAAGCCCACCGAGAAGGGCTTTGCGGTCAGGGGCAGCCCGTTTTCGGCCAGCATGGCGAAGGTGTCCCGGGCGGAGTGGCCCACCGCCAGCACCAGACGCTGGCAGGGGATGAGCCCCGCCGTGGTGCGCACGGCGGTCAGCCGCCCGTTCTTCGCTTCCAGCCCGGTGAGGGCGGTCTCAAAGAGCACCCGCCCGCCCAGGGCCTCGATCTCGGCGCGGATGGAGGCGATGACTCCCCGCAAAAGGTCGGTGCCCACATGGGGCTTCTGCTGCCAGGCGATCTCGGCGGGCGCGCCGTGGGCCAGCAGGGTGTCGGTGACAAAACCGCACAGCTCGTCCCCGATGCGGGTGGTGAGCTTGCCGTCGGAAAAGGTGCCCGCGCCTCCCTCGCCGAACTGGATGTTGGCGTTTGGTTCCAGCGCGCCGCCGGCGAAAAAGCGCTCCACCGCGGCCACCCGCTTTTCAAGGGCCGGGCCCCGCTCCAGCACCAGCGGGCGGTAGCCCGCCCGGGCCAGCGCCAGCGCGGCGAACAGGCCCGCGGGCCCGAGGCCCGCCACCACCGGCGGGTCGTTCAGCGGCGCGCCGCCGGGCAGCGGGCGGTACTGGGCATGGCGGGCCAATGCAACACAAGGCGCGGAACCGGCCAAAGCCAGTTCCGCACCTTCGTCTTTGAGGCGCACGCCGATGGTATACACCAGCGAAGGCCGGCCGTGGCGGGCGTCCACCGAGAGGCGGGCCACGCCTGCGCCGGCCACGTCGCCGGGGCGTATCTTCAAAATTTTCATCGCCCGGCCCGCCGCCTCGGCCTCCGGCCGGGGCGTATCCAGGGGCAGGCGCACACCGCGCACCAGCAGCATCAGCTCTGCGCCCCGCTGGCGCTCACCTGACACTCCACCGAGTAGCTGCCGGTGGCGAAGATGGTGGTGGATGCGGGGATCTGGATGCTGGCGGCCAGCTTCTCGCGGCCTTCCGCGATCTGGATGTCGGAAGCGTCAACCACGGCCACCACGCTGTTGGGGCTGAGGGCTTCCAGCTCATCCTCGGGGCCCACCAGGGTCACACTGCTGATGCGGGAATCCAGGGCCTTGATCTCCATGTTGGCGGGCTGGTTGATGACCCGGATCTGGCTGACGTTGATGGTCTTGGTGGCATAGCCTTGCGTGTTGAAGGTGAGGTTCACCGTGGTGATGTTGTCACGGCTCTCCACCCCCTTGGGCAGGTTCACCTGCAGCTGATAGACCTTGTCCAGCTGGAAGCTGGAGAGGTCGAAGTCGCTGACGGTGATCTCGGTGAGGTTCTGGATGACCGACGAGCGGCCGGAGACCACCATGGTCTCCTGGCTGAGGGTGTAGTCCAGCGAATTGAGGTCGAAGTTGGGCGGATAGTTGATGAAGTTGACGCTCAGGGGCAGCTCCGCGTTCTGATAGACGGTGAGGTTCACGTCCACGATGGAGTTGTCCAGGCTGGAGAATTCCAGGTCCATGGGCTGGTTGTTCACGTCCCGCACTTCCAGGGTGACGGTGGCGATCTTGCTGGTGGACAGGTTCTCCAGGTCGGCGCTGGCGGGCACCTTGGCCACGATGCTGCCGATCTTCTCCACCTCGCTCTCCGGCCCGCGCACCGTCACGATGGAGGGCGCGGCGGTGGTGCTGTGGAGCACATAGCCGTCGGCGATGGTGATCTGCTGGTCCATCTCCACCTGCACGGTGAACTCCTTGCTCTCGATGGTGTCGAACACCACGGTCACGGTGTCGGAGGTGGAGGCGGTGACGCGGGAGGCGCTGTTGCCCAGCACCCGCACCAGCAGGTTCAGCTCCCAGGTGCCCGGGCCTTTGACAATGGAATAATCCGGGTAGACCAGCACATTCTCGGCGGTAAGGCCGTAGACGTCGGTGCCGTTGCCCGCCAGTTCCACCGTGACCTGGGCCATCGGGTCGTTGATGATGTCCAGCCCGAGGCTGGTGTACATCTGGCTGTCCTGCTCAAAGTTCACCGGCACGCCCTTGAGCCTGTTGGTCTGGTCCGGGTCGATGTAGACAGTGACGATGGTCCAGATGAGCAGGGCGATGCCCAGCGAGAGCAGGATGTTCACGCCCCGGTTGTTCAAAAAGGAACGGTCAATCTTTCTTTTTTTCATGTTTCCCTCTCCAGAACAGCGCCTTCTTGGATTCCTTCTCCTCGGGAGGCACCAGTTCCTCCTGCAGAAGGTTGAACAGATTCTGCCGGTCCAGACGGCGGATCAGCACACCGTTTTTTGCCATGGAGATGATGCCGGTCTCTTCGCTGACCACCACCACCACCGCGTCGGAGTTCTCGCTCATGCCCAGGGCCGCCCGGTGACGGGTGCCCATGTCCTTGCCGATCTCCAGATTGTCCGACAGGGGCAGAACGCATCCCGCGGCCTTGAGGGTGCCGTCCCGCACCACCACCGCGCCGTCGTGCAAGGGGGTGCCCTCATAGAAGATGGTGCCCAAAATCTCCGGGTTCACGTCGGCGTTGATGGCGGTGCCGGTGCGGATGATCTCCGAGAGATTGGAGCCCCGCTCCAGCACGATCAGCGCGCCGGTGTTGGTGTCGGAGAGCTGCTCGGCGGCGTCGCAGATGGCAAGGCAGGCGTTCTGCCACTTGCCCCGCAGGCTGGGGTCCGACCGGCGGCTGTGGAACAGGTTCGACGCCCATTTGTCGGTGCGGCCCACCTGCTCCAGCGCACGGCGCAGTTCCGGCTGGAACAGCACGATGAGCGCCAGAAAACCGATCTGCAGCACCGCGTTCATCAGATAGGTCACGGTGCGCAGCTCCAGCGCGTAGGCCACGGCGTAGCCCACCAGCAGCACCACCGCGCCCTTGGCCACCTGCGCCGCCCGGGTCTTGCGCACCAGGGCGATCACCTCGTACACGACGAAGGCGACGATCAGGATGTCCAGGATGTTGCGCGGGTCCTGGGTGATGGCACGGAAATTGTTGAATACCATGGTCAGCGTTCCGCTTTCGAACCAGTCTGCCAAACCAAGCCCTCCCTGTCAGGCGCGCCGGCTCAGCCGGGCGCCGAAAATCTCAACTTTCAGTATAACATACCGTTGTTTTCTTGCAAAGTTTTTTTCGCGGCAGGCCGCCAGATTTTACACTTTGCCGCCTTCCAGCAGGGCCACCGCGTGGGCGGCGATGCCCAGGCCCTGGCCGGTGAAGCCCAGATGCTCCTCGGTGGTGGCCTTCACGCTCACCGCGCCCGACTCCATGCCCAGCGCCGCCGCCAGATTCTGCGCCATGGCGGGGATGTGGGGCGCGAGCTTGGGCGCCTGGCAGAGGATGGTGGCGTCCACGTTCACCGGGCGGTATCCCTGTTCGGCCAGCAGCGCCGCCACATGGCGGGCCAGGGCCAGACTGTCCGCCCCTTTATAGGCGGGGTCCGAGTCCGGGAAGTGCTTGCCGATGTCCCCCAGGGCCGCCGCGCCCAGCAGCGCGTCCATCACCGCGTGGGTGAGCACGTCCGCGTCGGAATGGCCCAGAAGGCCCTTTTCATAGGGGATCTTCACCCCGCCCAGGATGAGGTCCCGGCCCTCCACCAGTTTATGTACGTCGTAGCCGTGGCCGATGCGCATGGTCGTTTCTCCTTTCAGGTCGTCGGGGGTGGTGATCTTGTAGTTTTCGTATTCGCCCGCCACCAGCTGCACCGGCCGGCCCGCCTGCTCGAACAGCTGGCAGTCGTCGGTGACCGCCTCGTCGCCGGCCAGCGCCAGATACGCCGCCCGGTCAAAGCACTGGGGCGTCTGCATGGCAAAGAGCTTCTGGCGGGGCGGGGTGCTCTCCACAAGGCCCGCGTCGTCCGCCAGCTTGATGGTGTCCTTCACCGGCACCGCCGGGGCCGCCGCACCCGTCTTTTCCGCCGCTTCCAGCACCCGGGTGATGACCTCTTCGCTCACGAAGGGACGGGCCGCGTCGTGGATGGCCACCAGTTCCCCTTTCGCCGCACGCACCCCCGCCAGGGCGCTGAGGGCCCGGGTGGCCCCGCCCTTCACCAGCGCCACCGGCTTTTGGCAGCGGGCCGCCGCGGCGCGGGCCGCGGTCTCGTCCGCCCCGGTGACCAGCACCAGGTCGGTGACGAGGGGGTGGCGGTCGAAGGCCGCCACGCTGGCAGACAGCACCGTGCCGCCGCCCAGCGGGGCCGAAAGTTTGTCGAACCCCATCCGGCGGGACGAACCCGCCGCCACCAGCACCGCCGTGACCGTTTTTTCCATCGCGCAGCCCTCCGTTTTTTGGCGCACCGCCGTTTTTGTATATTATTATAAAGGATATACGCAAAAAAATCCACCGGCGAAAGCCGGTGGATGGGATGCCGCGCTCCCTCAGGCGCGGCGCTGCTTTTTGTCCAGGCGCATCTTGTCGGCGATCATGGCGATGAACTCCGAATTGGTGGGCTTGCCCCGCAGGTTGTGGATGGTGTAGCCGAAATAGCTGTTCAGCACCTCCACGTCGCCCCGGTCCCAGGCCACCTCGATGGCGTGGCGGATGGCCCGCTCCACCCGGCTGGCGGTGGTGCCGTTCTGCTTGGCGATCTGCGGGTAGAGGCGCTTGGTCACCGCGTTGATATAGTCCGGGTCGGCGGCGGTAAGCAGGATGGCGTCCCGCAAAAACTGGTAGCCCTTGATGTGGGCGGGCACCCCGATCTGGTGCAGGATCTCGGTGACGGTGACCTCGTCGCTGGACGCGCCGCGGCCCTGGGCCGGCGCGCCGGAGGCCCGGGTCACCCGGCTGACCAGGCTTGTCTCGTCGAAGGGTTTGAGGAAGTAGAAGGCAAAGCCGCTGTCCAGCAGTTCCTGCTCCAGCTGCTCGTTCTGGAACGCCCCCGTGACGTAGAACTGGGCGTGGCCGCCCTCCTGCTCGTAGCGCTGCTTCACCGAGATGGCGTCCAGCTCGGGCATGAAGGCGTCCAGCAGCACCGCCTGAGGCCGCTGGGTGCGCAGCGCGTCCAGCGCCGCCGCGCCGTTCTTCTCGCACACGTGCACCTCCACGCCCTTGGCCTCCAGGGCCGCCTTGCAGGCAGCGGTGCAGCCCGCGCCGGTATCCGTCATCAGGAATTTGATCGGTTCCATTTTTCTTCTCCTCCAAATTGTTTATTTCCCTTAACGGAACCAATTTTACCATATATTACCAATTTATGCAAGACTTTTTTCGCTCCTGCGCCACCATACGCGCCGCTTTGCGGGCTTAAATCCCCGCAAAGCGGCTTTTTATGCGGCTTTGCGCGCGGCCGCCGCATCGGCGCTGGACAGCATGTTCTCGGCAAAAATGCCAAATCCACGGGTGGGGTCGTTCACCAGAACGTGGGTCACCGCCCCCACCAGCCGGTCGTTCTGCACGATGGGGCTGCCGCTCATGCCCTGCACGATGCCGCCGGTGGCGGCCAGCAGCTCGGGGTCGGTGATGCGGATGACCATGTTGCGGTTGGGGTCCTCCTCGGTGAGGGAGACCTGCTCGATCACCGCATCGTACCAGGCGGGCTCGTCGCCGCCGATGGTGGTGAGGATGCGGGCAGGCCCCTCGCTGACCTCCTGGGCCTGGGCCACCACCATGTCCTGGCCGTCCAGCACCTTGCGGATGGAGCCGTAGACGCCGGTGGCCCCGTTGATGAGGATGTCGCCCATGGCCGCCTCGCCGGTGAAGCGGCCCTTCAGCTCGCCCGGGGCCCCTGCCGCCCCCGCCACATAGCCGGTGATGGTGACCGGGGCCACCTCGCCGCTGAGCAGGGCGATGGACTGGCCGGTGTCGGCGTCGCTGATGGAGTGGCCGAGGCCGCCGTAGATGCCGGTGGAGTTGTCCACAAAGGTGAGGGTGCCGATGCCGGCGGAGGAATCCCGCACCCACATACCCGCCCGCCAGCGCTCAGAGTCGGCGTCCTGCACGGGCTGGAGGGAGGTGGTGTGCTCGGCGCCGTCCCGGGTGTAGACCAGCTGCACCGGGCGCCCCTCTGCGGCCTGGATGGCGGCGCTGACGTCGTCGTTGTCCACGGTCTTCTGCCCGTCGATGCTGACAATGACGTCTCCCATTTTCAGGCCCGCCGCCTTGGCGGGGTTGGCGGAGCCGGAGGCGGTGCGGATGTCGGTGAAGGCCACCACCATCGCGCCGTCGGAGAACATCTTGATGCCGAAGGGCGTGCCGCAGACGGTGACGGCGCGGCGGTCCACCACCACGGCCCGCACCGTTTTGACCGGGATGCCGCCCAGCACCGAGAGGGTGACGTTGTAGCTGCCGCCGGTGGGCACCGCCTGGGCGGCGGCGGCACCCGTGGGCTCCAGCGGCACCAGCCAGGGCATCTGAGCCAGGGTGAGCGTCTGCCCCTGGGGAACCATGAAGGTGTCCGGCAATTGGGTATAAAGATAGGTAAGGCAGCCCAGGGCCAGCGCGGCGGCGCCCACCGCCAGCGTCAGGCAGCGCCTGAGGAACGTGAGCATAGAAAATCGACCTCCCGGCCGGGGCGCAGCGCGCCCCGGGTGCTCGGCCCGGCAGCATCCGCCGCCGGGCCCTGGTGATTAGTATGCTCCGTTTTGGCGGGATTATAGCGGGGGGCGGCTCTCCCCTTCCCGATTGACAAACCCCGCCGCGGCTGGTACACTGAGTTCGTATGCGGGTATGGCGGAATTGGCAGACGCGCCAGACTTAGGATCTGGTACTTCGGTGTGCAGGTTCGACCCCTGTTACCCGCACCACGTCGGAATGGACTGCGCTCCATTCAAAAAGCCCGGCCGGTTGGCCGGGCTTTTTTCATACCGCTCCGTCATTCCTCCTTCTCCCCACAGAATTTTGCTAACGCAAACTTCTGTGGGGGCCCCGGCCGCCCGAAGGGCGGCAAATACGCAAGCTGTGCATCGCTTGCGGCGACTTTTTTAAGCCACCGGCGCGCTCGCTCCGCTGCGGCTCCTTCTCCCCACAAAATTTTGCTAGAGCAAACTTTCGCGGGGCCCCCGGCCGCCCTGCGGGCGGCTTATAGACTTTGCTCCATTCAAAAAGCCCGGCCGGCTGGCCGGGCTTTTCTCATATCGCTCCGTCATTCCATCTCGGCCCAAGAGCCGCCGCTTACGCGGCGGTTGGCCTCGAAACGCGCCTGCGGGCGCAGTCCTTCTCCCCGCGGAATTTTGCCGGTGCAAGCTTCCGCGGGGGCCCCGGCCGCCCGAAGGGCGGCAAACACGCAAGCTGTGCATCGCTTGCGGCGGCTTATTTTAAGCCACCGACGCGCTCGCTCCGCTGCGGCTCCTTCTCCCCACAAAACTTTGCTGCGCAAACTTCCGCGGGGAACCTCTCCGTCCGAAGCGCGTTGGCAAGCCCCGCAATGGAATATAGGGATTATCCGCGCAATCGCGAGCGCAACTGCCACCTTCATTGTTTTTCTTCTTACAGATCTTTCGTTTTCATTTTGTCCAGTTCTTCTTTTTCGTGTTTTTCAGACTGAACACGCCCGATCCACCACACGACGACCAGCGCAACAACGCAGCCGATTCCCGAGGGCAGGTAGTTTGCAGTGCCCTCCATGGCACTGTAGGCAATGAACAGTCCGGACAGGCCACCCGGAAGGATGGCCCCCAACAGTGCGCTTTTGCGCAGGCCGAAATAGTATTGAACCGCCAGCAGCGCGGCGGTGATAAGCAGAACAATGGCGGGTCTCATGACCGTTTTCTCCCTCCTTCACATATCCCTGGCTTTCATACGTTCCAATTCCTGCCGCTGCATTTTTCCGCGCTTCTCGCGCCCGTCCGCCCACTCGCCAAAAAACAAGAGGTTCAGAACGACGAAGGGAAAAACGTACCGCAGCTCCAGCGGAACAGGGCCGCCGGTGAACATCCAGATAGTCACGCCCAAAATCAGGCAGGGAATGATGCCGCCCCACAGCGGGCTTTTCAGCCTTGTGCACAAAAGATACTCGGCCACCATCATGGCCAGCGCGATGGCAAAGCCTGCGATGAACTTCAAAATCATTGCTCCGTCCATATCCAAGTCCCCCTTATGACTCGTTTACTGCTCCTTTTTCTCCTGCTTGTACTTGTCGATGATGAGTTTTGCCGTTTCCAGGTCGATGCGGGAATCCACCGCCAGCCCCTTGATGAAGGTGGAAAAAGGCTCCTCCTCTTTCTGGTCCGCCAGCTCTATCTTCTGGATGAGCTTGTCCAGCCGCAGCCGCACCGTGGGATAGGACACCTCATAAAGGCGCGCTATCTCTTTCAGCGAGCCGGACTTGAGCACAAAGTTTTTCAAAAACGCCACATCTTCCGGCTCCAGCGCCAGGAGCCACTGAGGGATTTTGTCTATCTCCAATTCAATTCCCCTTTCATGTTTGCTTTAACTATATTCAATATAACATAAATAAAATTAAAGTCAACAGAAAATTTGAAATTGATTTTTCAAATCAGCAGGGGCGGCAGGATCCTTCTGCCGCCCCTGACACTCAAAGGCTCATTCTTTCCTTGTCAGCCCAATGACCGACACGGTGGCCGCGCCGGAGCGGTCCGCCACGTTGCTGTTATATGTAAGGCTGAAACTGGTGGTCTCCGGCACATGGATGATGATGGAGTTGGACCCATAGGCGCTGGAAAGCGCCGCGCCGGTTTTGAAGTAGATGCCGTAGAGCAGGTTGGAACTGCCGTTGTAGGCGGGCGTGACCTGCATGTAGCCCGCCTCCTCCAAAATGGCGGAGACGCTGAAAGAGATGCAGTAATAGCCCGGCGCAAGCTCGATGCGGGTCTCGTCCGCCAGCACGATGCTGCCGGTGGGGTCCTCCGTGCCGGGCAGCAGCGGGATGGGCCGCCCGTTTTCGAACCGGCGCTCGAACATGAAAAAGGAAGCAAAGCAGTCCTGGGCCGGTTCACCCGGAGGGCCCTGGGGCCCCGGCTCTCCCTGCGGGCCCTGGGGGCCGCTGCAAACACAGCAGCCGCAGCCGTGCTGCCGCCGCATGAATTCGGGCCTGCGGTCCGAATCGAATTTATCCATATCGCCTTCACTCCGTTGCTCAAAAATTTCTGCCCCAGTATATGTACCCGCCGGGGCCGCCGTTCTCCTCCCCTGCCCCGGCCGGATGGAACTTTTCACAAAGAGAGGGCCCCGCTTTGGTGTTTTGCAGTGCAATTTGATAAAGTGATAAAATTTTTATCAGATTTTGCCCAGAATAATATTGACATCCTTTTTTGAGAGTGGTATATTTGACGAAATTGAATATGAAGGCTGTGACGAAGAGTGGCCGGGGATGGCCCGCTGCAGAGAGCCGGTGGTTGGTGTGAACCGGCGCGGAACGCCCCAGAGCCTGTCCCTTCCGAGCCGGAGCCTGAACCGCCCTTTCGGGCCAGTAGGGTCTCCCGCGTATGCTGCGTTAACGCATAGAGGTTGTTTGACTTCGAACAAAAGCAAAGGCTGTGACGAAGACGGACCTGCAACGAATTTCTCAGAGAGCCGGGGATGGTGCGATCCCGGCAAAGGACTGCAGTGCTCCCATCCCTTCCGAGCTGAAGGCCCCAAAAGCGAAAGCCGAGTAGGCGTCTTTCGAGAATGCTGCGTCAGTGCATAGAAGTTTGTGGACTTCGAAGAGGTGGCGGGCCAGTGCGTCCGCAATTTGAGTGGTACCGCGAGTGTAAAATTTTACACCCGTCTCAAAGCAAAAATCGCTTTGAGACGGGTGTTTTTCGTTTCAGGGCAGTGTGGAAAGGGGAAAAAACATGTTATCTCTCGACAAGGTATTCGACGCGCAGCGGGTGCTGAAAAACATCGTGCGGGAAACCGCCGTGGTAAGGGCCTACGGCATCGCGCCGGAGTGCGAACTCTATCTCAAGCCGGAAAACCTGCAGATCACCGGCTCCTTCAAGGTGCGGGGCGCGGGGTACAAAATTGCGATGCTCACCGAAGAAGAAAAGGCCCGGGGCGTCATCGCCTGCTCGGCGGGCAACCACGCTCAGGGCGTGGCGCTGGCGGCCTCCAAGAACGGCATCAAATCCCTCATCTGCCTGCCGGACACCGCCCCCATCTCCAAGGTGGAGGCCACCAAGGGCTTCGGCGCAGAGGTCTGCCTGGTGGAGGGCTGCTACGACGACGCCTACAAAAAGGCGCTGGAACTGAAGGACGAGATGGGCTACACCTTCGTGCATCCCTTCGACGACGAGAACGTCATCGCCGGCCAGGGCACCATCGCTCTGGAAATTCTCTCCCAACTGGACAACATCGACGCCATCATCGTGCCGGTGGGCGGCGGCGGCCTCATCAGCGGCATCGCCTACACCGCCAAACAAATTCGCCCGTCGGTGAAGGTGTACGGCGTGCAGGCAGCGGGCGCGCCCAGCATGTTCAACTCCATCCACGACGGCGCCATCGAGTGCCTAGACAGCGTGCAGACCATCGCCGACGGCATCGCGGTGAAGCAGCCGGGCGAAAACACCTTCGCCCTGGTGCGGGACTATGTGGACGACATCGCTCTTGTGACCGACGACGAGGTGGCCTCGGCCATCCTGGCCCTCATCGAAAAGCAGAAGATGATCGCCGAGGGCGCGGGCGCGGTGGCGGTGGCCGCCGCCATGTTTGGCAAGTTCCCCCTGAAGGGCAAGCGGGTGGTGAGCGTGGTCTCCGGCGGCAACATCGACGTGACCAGCCTCTCCCGGGTCATCGACCGGGGCCTTCTGAACAGCGGCCGGTCCTCCAGCCTGCTCATCGAGCTCATTGACAAGCCCGGCCAGCTGAAAGACATTTCCCGCATCATCGCCGACTGCGGCGGCAACGTCACCGGCGTGCATTACGAGAAGGGCGCCACCGAGAGCGTGCACGGCGTGTTCCTTCGCATCGACATGGAGACCCGCGACTTCGACCATGTGAAACTCATCACCGACTCTCTCAAGGCCGAGCACTTCAAACTTGTGTGACGGCCCCGAACACCAGATAAAAGGAGGAAACCACCATGATGCTTTCCGGCGCAGACATCCTCGTGAGGACCCTCATCGAGCAGGGCGTGGACACCGTCTTCGGCTACCCCGGCGGCCAGATCCTGAACGTCTACGACAGCCTCTATAAATACCAGAACGAGATCACCCACGTTCTCACCGCCCACGAACAGGGCGCCACCCACGCGGCGGACGGCTACGCCCGCACCACCGGCAAGGTGGGTGTGGTCATCTCCACCTCCGGCCCCGGCGCCACCAATCTGGTCACCGGCATCGCCACGGCCTACCTGGACTCCATCCCCATGGTGGCGCTGTGCGGCAACGTGCCCACCACCCAGATCGGCACCGACAGCTTCCAGGAAATTGACATCACCGGCGTGACGCTGCCCATCACCAAGCACAACTACTTCGTGGGCTCGGTGGACGAACTGGCGGACACCATCCGCGAGGCCTTCCGGCTGGCTCAGTCCGGGCGGCCGGGCCCGGTGCTCATCGACGTGCCCAAAGACGTGCAGACCGCCCTGTGCGAGTACGAAGCCCAGCCCCCGGTGACGGCGGACGCCCCCACGGCGGCCAAGGAGCTTCGGGTGGAGCAGGCGGCGGCCCTCATCAACGCCGCCCGCCGGCCCTTCGTCTACTTCGGCGGCGGTCTGGTGGCCGCCGGGGCGCAAAGCGAGATGCTGGCCCTGGCCGAAAAGCTGGACGCCCCCATCGGCTGCTCCCTCACCGGCATCTCCGGCATCCCCACCGGCCATCCCCGTTTTCTGGGCATGCAGGGCATGCACGGCCACTACGCCAGCAGCCTTGCGATGCACAACGCCGACCTCATCATCTCCCTGGGCGTGCGGTTCAACGACCGGGTCACCGGCGACCGCTCCCGCTTCGCCCCCGGCGCGCGCATCGTGCAAATTGACGTGGACGGCTCGGAGCTTTCGAAGAACGTGCCCGCGGCGGTGGGCCTGCGGGGCGACGTGAAGCAGACCTTGCAGCGGCTGCTGCCCCTGGTGAACGAGGTCAGGAATCCCGAGTGGCAGGAAAAGCTGGCAAAGCTGCGGGCGGAGGAGGCGGAGAGCGCCGACCACCGGGAGGGCCTGACCCCCCGCAACGCCATCCTGACGCTGAACAAATTCCTGGGCGAGAACACCCCGGTGGCCACCGACGTGGGCCAGCATCAGATGTGGGCGGCCCAGAACCTCAGCTTCAAAAAGCCCCGGCGCTTTGCCTCCAGCGGCGGCCTGGGCACCATGGGCTACGGCATGGGCGCGGCCATCGGCGCGGCCTACGGCACCGGCGAGCGCAGCGTGCTGGTGACCGGCGACGGCTCCTTCGGCATGTGCCTGAACGAGCTGGCCACCGCCGTGACCTACCGGGTGCCGGTGGTCATCCTGCTGATGAACAACGGCGTGCTGGGCATGGTTCGCCAGTGGCAGACGCTGTTCTACGGCAAGCGCTACTCCAACACCATCCTGGGCCGCAAGACCGACTTTGTGGCGCTGGCCAAGGCCTTCGGGGCCGAGGGCGAGGCGGTGGACACCCTGGAGGGCCTGGAGGCCGCCTTCGGCCGTGCCTTCGCCGCCGAGGGGCCCTACCTCATCGACTGCGCCATCGAAAAGGACGAATTCGTGCTTCCCATGCTGCCCCCGGGCGGCAGCGTGGACGACATCATTGTAAAGGTGGGTGACGACAGATGAACCGATACACCATCGCGGTGCTGGTGCGCAACCAGTTCGGCGTTCTGAACCGGGTGACCAGCATGTTCCGCCGCCGTCAGTTCAACATCAGCGCGCTGACCGTGAGCGAGACCGAATCCAACGAACTCTCCCGCATCACCGTCGTGTTCGACGGCGAGGAGGTGAAAAAGCAGCAGCTGGTCAACCAGCTCTACAAGCTGCCGGATGTGGAATCCATCGAGGAGTTCACTGACGACGACTCCATCAGCTGCGAGCTGCTGCTCATCAAGATGGTCAACGAGCCGGACACCCGCGAGGAAATTCGCGCCGCCGCCTCCGCCTTCGGGGCGGACACGGTGGACTACGCCAAGGACTCGATGATCTTCCGTCTGGCGGACACCACCCGCCGCATCGACGATTTCCTCAACTTCATGCGGGACTACACCATCCTGGAAATTTGCCGCACCGGCTGCGTCTCGCTGCACAAGGGCAGCACCACCATTCGTCAGGCCATCAATTTCTGATGCGTTTTATACAATTCCATTTAATGAAAGAAAAGGGGTAAGACATCATGGCAAGGATCTTCTATCAGCAGGACTGCGATCTTCAGAAACTGGCGGGCAAGACTGTGGCCATCATCGGCTACGGCTCTCAGGGCCACGCCCACGCGCTGAACCTGAAAGAGAGCGGCGTGGACGTTGTTGTGGGCCTGTACGAGGGCTCCAAGAGCTGGGCCAAGGCTGAGGCCCAGGGCATGAAGGTGATGACCAGCGCCGAGGCCGCCAAGGCCGCCGACCTCATCATGATCCTCATCAACGACGAAAAGCAGGCCGCCCTCTACAAAGAGAGCATCGAGCCTTATCTGACCGAGGGCAAGACCCTGGCCTTCGCCCACGGCTTCAACATCCACTTCGGCTGCATCAAGCCCCCGAAGAACGTGAACGTCATCATGATCGCCCCCAAGGGCCCCGGCCATACCGTGCGCAGCGAGTACCTGGCGGGCAAGGGCGTGCCCTGCCTCGTGGCCGTGGAGCAGGACGCCACCGGCGACGCGCTGGACATCGCCCTGGCCTACGCGCTGGGCATCGGCGGCGCCCGCGCCGGCGTGCTGGAGACCACCTTCCGCACCGAGACCGAGACCGACCTGTTCGGCGAGCAGGCGGTGCTGTGCGGCGGCGTGTGCGCCCTGATGCAGGCGGGCTACGAGACGCTGGTGGAGGCCGGCTACGACGAGCGCAACGCCTACTTCGAGTGCATCCACGAGATGAAGCTCATCGTGGACCTCATCTACCAGAGCGGCTTTGCGGGCATGCGCTACTCCATCTCCAACACCGCCGAGTACGGCGACTACGTCAGCGGCCCGAAGATCATCACCGAGGACACCAAGAAGGCCATGCGCAAGATCTTGAAGGACATCCAGGACGGCACCTTCGCCAAGGACTTCCTGCTGGATATGTCTTCTGCCGGCGGCCAGGTGCACTTCAACGCCATGCGCAAGCTGGCGGCCGAGCACCCCAGCGAAGTCGTTGGCCGCGACATCCGCAAGCTCTACAGCTGGAGCGACGAGGATAAGCTCATCAACAACTGACCCCCGCGCCGTGCCCCCGCCCCGCGCCGGGCGGGGGCGCTTTTTTGAAAGGAGACCGAACCGATGAAAAGCGATTCTTTGAAATGCGGCGCCCAGAACGCGCCCCACCGCGCCCTCTACCACGCGCTGGGCCTCACCGAGGAGGAGATCAGCCGCCCGCTGGTGGGCATCGTGAGCAGCTACAACGAGATCGTGCCCGGCCACATGAACCTGGACAAAATTGTGGACGCGGTGAAGCTGGGCGTGGCCATGGCCGGCGGCACCCCCATCGTCTTCCCCGCCATCGCCGTGTGCGACGGCATCGCCATGGGCCACACCGGCATGAAGTACTCCCTGGTCACCCGGGACCTCATTGCCGACTCCACCGAGGCCATGACCCTGGCCCACGGCTTTGACGCGCTGGTGATGGTGCCCAACTGCGACAAGAACGTGCCCGGCCTTTTGATGGCCGCCGCGCGGCTGGACCTGCCCACCGTGTTCGTCAGCGGCGGGCCGATGCTGGCGGGCCATGTGGACGGCCAGCGCACCAGCTTCTCCACCCTGTCCGAGGCGGTGGGCCAGTACAACGCCGGCACCATCGACGAGGCAAAGCTGCACGAGTACGAGTGCAAGACCTGCCCCACCTGCGGTTCCTGCTCCGGCATGTACACCGCCAACTCCATGAACTGCCTCACCGAGGCCATGGGCATGGGCCTGCGGGGCAACGGCACCATCCCCGCCGTCTATTCCGCCCGCATCGAGCTGGCCAAGCGCGCCGGCATGGCGGTGATGGACATGGTGCGCAAGGGCATCACCGCCCGCCAGATCATGACCAAAGAGGCGCTGATGAACGCCCTCACCGTGGACATGGCCCTGGGCTGCTCCACCAACAGCATGCTGCACCTGCCGGCCATCGCCCACGAGTGCGGCGTGGAGCTGAACCTGGACGTGGCCAACGCCATCAGCGAGAAAACGCCCAACCTGTGCCACCTGGCCCCCGCCGGCCGCACCTATATCGAGCAGCTGGACGAGGCCGGCGGCGTGTACGCGGTAATGAACGAACTGAACAAAAAGGGCCTTTTGAACACCGGCTGCATGACCGTTTCCGGCCGCACCATCGGGGAGTGCATCGCCGAATGCCCCAACCTGGACCACGAGGTCATCCGCCCGGTGGAGAACCCCTACAGTGAAACCGGCGGCATCGCCGTGCTGCGGGGCAACCTTGCCCCCGAGGGCAGCGTGGTCAAGCGCAGCGCCGTTCTGCCCGAGATGCTGGTGCACGAGGGCCCGGCCCGGGTGTTCGACGGCGAGGAAGAGGCCCAGAAGGCCATCAACGCCGGCCTCATCAAGCCCGGCGACGTGGTGGTCATCCGCTACGAAGGGCCCAAGGGCGGCCCCGGCATGCGGGAGATGCTCAACCCCACCTCCGCCATCATGGGCATGGGCCTGGGCAACAGCGTGGCCCTCATCACCGACGGCCGCTTCAGCGGCGCCACCCGCGGCGCCTGCGTGGGCCACATCACCCCGGAGGCGGCCTCCGGCGGCCTCATCGGCGTGGTGGAGGAGGGCGACCTCATCCGCATCGACATCCCCGGCCACTCCATCGAGCTGCTGGTGGACCAGGCGGTGCTGGACGAGCGCATGAAGCACTTTGTGCCCAAGAAAAAGGAGGTCTCGGGTTACCTCAAGCGATACGCCGCCCTGGTCTCCGGCGGCGCCTACGGGGCGATCCTGAACGGATGATGGAAACGAAGGAACTGAAAAAGCTGGCCGCCGGGCTGGACGCGCTGGCGGTGTTCCGGCCGCTGCTGGCCGACCCGGTGCTGGCCGCGCTGAAAGAATATCTGGACGCGCCTTCCGCCGGGCGCTACGCCGCCTTCGTGGCGGCGCTCTACGAGGCCAGCGGGGGCGACCTGGGCCGGCACGTCCTGCGCCTTTGCGAGGACAGCGCCAACGTCTATGTGCGCACGGTGGGCGCGGGCCAAACGCCGCCGGCCTGCATGGCTGAGGCGCTGGCCGCCGAGCTGGACTGTTTGCAGCGGGTGGCGGACCTTGGCCCCGACGCGCTGCTGGCAGCCCTGCCCGAAGCCGCCGCTCCCCTGCCCCGCTATGAGGCGGGCGGGGTGGACCTGCCGGGCAGCTACATGCACCGGGCCGAGAACATCCACCGCTACGGCTACGGCGTGTGGGCGGCCAACCGGATGTTCTATCTGGACGAGGCGGGCCGCATCACCCCGGTGAGCCACCCGGACACGACAAAGCTGGAGGACCTGGTGGACTACGAGGCCCAGCGGGCCATCATCCTGCGCAACACCCGGGCGCTGCTGGAGGGCAAGCCGGCGGCGAACATCCTGCTCACCGGCGACGCGGGCACCGGCAAATCCTCGGCGGTGAAGGCCATCGGCAACGCCTTGTTCGGCGAGGGCCTGCGCATCATCGAGGTGCGCAAGGACCAGCTGCGGGCCATCCCCCATGTGCTGGACGAGCTGGCGGCAAACCCGCTCAAGTTCGTTCTGTTCATCGACGACCTCTCCTTCTTGAAGGACGACGACAATTACAGTGCCCTCAAGGCGGTGCTGGAAGGCTCGGTGACAGCCAAGTCGAAGAACGTGGTCATCTACGCCACCAGCAACCGGCGGCACATCATCAAGGAGAAATTCAGCGACCGGGAGGGCGACGAGGTGCACCGCAACGACACCATGCAGGAGCTGGTGAGCCTTTCGGAGCGGTTCGGCATCCACATCACCTTCTCCAAGCCCGACAAGGCCACCTTCCTGCACATCGTGCGGCATCTGGCCGCGGCGGGCGGGGTGCAGCTGCCCGCCGACGAACTGGAGCGCCGCGCCGAGCGGTATGCGCTGGAGCGGGGCGGGCGCAGCGCCCGTCTGGCCCGGCAGTTCGTGGACGGCCTGCTGGCCGGAATGTGAGGCGGCGATGGACACACGGCAAAGGATCACAGAGGAATACCTGCGTCTTGCGCTGGAGAGGCGAACTGCCGCGCTGACCGTGCGGGAACTCTGCCTGCACATCGGCATTTCACGCACAACATTTTACAAATACTTCCGGGACTGCTATGACATCGCGGAGCAGGTGTTTAAGGAAGAGATCCTGCGTCCAATGGACGTGATGCTTCACAATGGGCTGGATAACCAGACCGTTGTGGAGAATTGGTATCTCAATTTCTACAAACGCCGGGAGTTCTACACCTACGCCATCCGCGACGACAGCCAGAACTCTCTGTTTTCCACTATCATCCACTGTCTGCAGGAGTATAATCGGTGTCTGTTCTCCGACGTACTGGCCGGCGAGGACCTGGAATACCTCTCCTATCTGTACGCCTCCAGCCAGGCGATGCTCACCCGAAAATGGCTTTTGGACGGCATGCGCATCAGCCACCGTAAAATTGCCAGCTATTATCTGAAATTGTGCGAAGATGGACACATCTTTTGATGTGTCCATCTTTTTGCGTCACAGGGAGAACAATGCAAGTTGTATGTCCTCTTTTCCCAGGGTTAAAATCGAAGCATAAACCACCCGAAAAGGAGGAAAACCAAATGAAAGCAGCAATCTACAGGGGCATCAAACACATCGACCTGGTGGACCTTCCCATGCCCACCTGCGACGACAACGGCATCGTGGTCAAAAACACCTATGCCGCCATTTGCGGGTCGGATATAGCCGCCTATCTTCACGGCGGCGACGACAACATGATCTGGAAAGACCACGAATTCGGTCACGAGATGGCCTCCGTGGTAACGGCGGTGGGCAAGAACGCCGCGAAGCAGGGTATCCGCGTGGGCGACAGGCTCTTCGTTTACGGTCCTGCCGCCAAGGGCGACATCATGCGCGCGGCCACCGTGGGAGGCTTCAGTGAATACATGGAAGTCATGAACGTTGTGCTGGATCAAACAGTTTTCCGTCTGCCCGATTCCCTGAGCGACAAGCTGGCCAGCATCATCGAGCCGTTCACCATCGGCGCGAACGCCGCCATGCGCCTTGAGCCCCAGCCGGGCAAAAAAGCCATCGTTTACGGAGCAGGCGCCATTGGTCTGACCGCCGCCGTCACCTTGAAATACAAGGGCTGCCAGGTAGTGGTGGTGGACCTGGTCGAATCACGGCTGGAGCTTGCCCGTTCTCTGGGGCTGATGACCTGCAACCTGACTCAGGAGGATTATCTGGAGCGCTGCTGCGCGCTTTTGGGCGGCATGCAAACGCTGTTTGGCCAGACCGTCATCGACTGCGACTATTATGTGGACGCCGCCGGCAATCAAGCGGTACTGGACAATTTTTTCCGGGGCGCAAAGGGCGACGCGGCCCTTTCTGTGGTGGCCATGCACCACAAAGAGGTTCGTCTCAACCTCATTCCTCTCACCATTTCCGGTTTCAAGATCATCGGCGCGGCGGGCGGCGGCACAGACATCATCCGGCTGTGCATTGAGATCCTCGCTTCGGGAAAATTCCCGATGGAAAATCTCATCACCCACGAATTTGCCCACAAGGACATCGTCGCCGCCTTTGAGCAGGCCTGCAATGCGGAGGAGAGCACCAAAGTCGTAATCAAGTACGAATGACTCCTCAAGCAAAAATAGCGTCTGCCAAACGCGCTACTCACAGGGCGATCATGAGCAGATGGCGGAAGCGAAAGAATTGAAAGATTCACCCGCCGGGCTGGAATCATTGGGGGTGTTCCGCCCGCTGCCGGAGCGGGGCGGGCGCAGCGCCCGTCTGGCCCGGCAGTTCATGGACGGCCTGCTGGCCGGGATGTGAACCAACAAAAGAGGCTTGTTTTGTGCCGGATTGCACAAAACAAGCCTCTTTTCTTCTCCGGGCGGAATGAAACGAAACCTTCCCTTTTTGCCGTTTAGAGGGTGTACGGCCATCACGCGGCCGACAGTTTCCGGCCGCTGGTTCAAGGAGGTCATTTTATGAAACGCATCCTCTCCGCCGCTCTGGCCTGCGCCGTTCTGCTGGCAGGCTGCGCGGCCCCCGCCTCAACGTCCGGCGCTCCGGGCGGCACATCCGCGGTTTCCGCGCCGGAGCCGACCCCCGCCCCCACTCCTTCCCCGGCCCCCAAAGAGGTAAGTCTGGAGGACTGGCGGGCCGCCATGCCCGCCAACGCTCCGTCTTTTTCCCACGAGAGCATTGACCTCACGCTGGACGAACAGGTCCTCTGGCCCGAACAGGTGGAATTGCTCATCTGGGCCTGGGAGGGGACTCTGGAGGAGGCCGACGCCGCCTTCGGACTGCCGGCAGGTTCCTTCTCCCTGTGGGAGGACACCTACTACCCGCCGCCCGAGGGAGCCATCGCCATCCGCGCCGAAGGCTATGTGCTGCCGAAGGTCCCTATGGAGCGGGTCACGGTGGACGTGCCCTGGCTGATGTACGATTTCGGGCGGCCCAATCAGTATGACCTGCCCGCGGACCTGGACGAACAGGCGCTGTGCGCCCTGGCCGCCGCCCACTACTTCCTCTACAACTTCAACGGGATGCACCATGGCTTCGACCCCTGCGAGTTTGCTAATGTGTGATAAAGAAGCATTAGAAGTGTAAAAAATTTTGCCGTTCCTATCCGGCACTTGGCCATTGTGTCGGATAGGTCGGGCGGTTATTCGGGCAAGTCAATCTTGCCGACAAAGCTGTAATAAATCTCAATGTCCTGCCTGCGGGTGCCG
>SFDQ01000003.1 GCA_004558145.1 Oscillospiraceae bacterium | reverse complement strand
CTGCGGCTGATGGTGACAGAGGATGCCGAGGAGGCCCGGCAGATCGCCGAAAAGCTGGATCAGGAAAACCGGCACCGGCAGGAGATCGAGCGGGCCATCTTCGAGGAAGCGCTGGAGAAGGTGCAGGCCCAGGGGCTGCGGCAGCAGGACGGTCTGATCGTGGTGGGCGAAAACTGGCACCCCGGTGTCATCGGCATTGTGGCCTCCCGGCTGGTGGAACGGTTTTACACGCCCACCATCGTGCTGACGCTGAACAACGGCTTATACAAGGGCTCGGGACGCAGCATCGAGGGCTTTCATCTGCAGCAGGCACTGAGCCAGTGCTCCGACCTGCTGGTCACCTTCGGCGGACACAGCCAGGCGGCCGGTCTGGGGCTGCGACCCGAGGATCTGCCGGCTTTCCGCAAAAAATTTGCTCAGGTGGTGGCAGCCGGTACCACCAGTGAGTCCTTTATTCCCACGCTGCTCATCGACAGCGAGATCGATGTGCAGGATATCAACGGGGAAATATACAGAGAGATCTCCCGGATCCAGCCCACCGGCACCATGAACCCCACACCGGTTTTTGTCTGCCGCGGCCAGCGCACGCTGGAAAGCGTTCAGTGCGTCACCACCGCCCAGGGAGACCTTGTGGGCGGCAGTGAACCGCAGCTCATCACCCAACAGGGCCAGTCCACGGGGGTGATGCTCACCCTGGACGAGACCATCCAGCGCGCCTGCGAAGGGGTGGCCCAGAAAAACATGACCCAGGGCTGCGTGCTGGTGCTGGAGGTGGACTCTGCCCGGGTGCGGGCCAGCGTCAGCCTGCCGGAGTTCGACCCCCGCGCCGTGGAGAAGAGCATCGAAGCCCAGGACACGTCGCTGCTCAACCGGGTGCTCTGCCAATACAATGTGGGCTCGGTGTTCAAGCCGGTGCTTGCGGCCGCCGCACTGGAAAAGACCTGGGACTGGTACACCTATGACTGCGAAGGCTCGGTGGACCTGAACGGGCATGTCTACCGCTGCGCTCTCAGCCGCGCCCACGGGCAGATGAACCTGACCAGCGCTTTGGAAAAAAGCTGCAACTGCTTTTTCATTGAGCTGGGCCTCAAGCTGGGTGGCGAAGCGGTGAGCCAGGCCGCGGAGGACTTCGGCTTCGGGGACGCTGTGTATCTGGCGGGCGGCCTGCAAAGCCCCGCGGGCAATCTGCCAAACGCCCAGCGCCTGCAGGACCTGGGCCAGCTGGCCAGCGTAAGCTTCGGCCAGGGCGAATTGCTGGCCACGCCAGTGCAGGTGGCGGGCGCTTTCAACGCCATTGCGGCAAAGGGCGTCTGGCGCACCCCCAGCTTTCTGGAGGCTGTGATCGACGAGGACAGCGGCGAAACGGTCCAGTCCCTCTACGCACCCGAGAGCCGCCGGGTGATGTCAGAGGAGAATGCCGTCCTTCTGCAGGAAATGCTGGCCAGCGTGGTGGAGCGGGGCCTGGGCAAGGACGCTCAGCCGCTCCATGGCAGCGCGGCGGGCAAAACAGGCACCGCCCAGACCGGCACCTACAACGAGGCGGGGGAGGAGCTGATGAACTATTGGTTCGCCGGCTTCTGGCCTGCGGAGGACCCCCAGTACACCATCGTCGTCATGCAGGACGGCACCCCCGAGCCTGTGGTGAGCTGCGGGGAGATATTCGCTCAGGTTTGCGAGGCGCTTTACTGGCTGGACCCGGGCGGCTACACCGGGCTCAAAACCGCTGACGAGGCGGCTTTCCAGGCCGAAAACAGTGTTGACAACGGCGCTTGAGGGCGGTATAATTGCAACGTAAAAAATAATAAAATGGCTGAGATAGGGCCAACAGCGTGCGGGGCATGCAGAGAGGGGACCGGCTGGTGAAAGGTCTCTGCCAAAAGCGCGCTGCAGCCACCCTTGAGCCCCCGGTGATGAACCGGGCGTAGGCACGGCGTTAACGGGCGCAAAAGCGGCGGCCCTTTCGGGCCGCAATCTGGGTGGTACCACGGAGCGTTTTCAGCCTTCGTCCCTGCAAAGGGGGACGAAGGCTGTTTTTTTGGGCCGTGCCGCCTAAATCCATCAAACAAGAGGAGATTTGAACGATGCAATGGACCGGTCTGAATGAACTGCGAGAGAAATATCTCTCCTTCTTCGAGAGCAAGGGCCACCTGCGGCTGGGCAGCTTCCCGCTGGTGCCCAAGAACGACAACAGCCTGCTGCTCATCAACAGCGGCATGGCCCCCATGAAAAAATGGTTCCTGGGCCAGGAGGAGCCGCCCCGTCACCGGGTGACCACCTGCCAGAAGTGCATCCGCACCCCGGACATCGAGCGCGTGGGCATCACCGCCCGCCACGGCACCTACTTTGAGATGCTGGGCAACTTCAGCTTCCAGGACTACTTCAAGACCGAGGCCATCAACTGGGCCTGGGAATTCTTGACCAAAGTGCTGGAGATCCCCGCCGACCTGCTGTACATCTCTGTCTATGAGGACGACGACGAGGCCTGGGACATCTGGACCAAGCAGGTGGGCATCCCCGAGGACCACATGGTCCGCTTCGGCAAGGAGGACAACTTCTGGGAGCACGGCTCCGGCCCCTGCGGCCCCTGCAGCGAAATTTACTTCGACCGCGGCCCCGAGCACGGCTGCGGCAAGCCTGACTGCAAGGTGGGCTGCGACTGCGACCGCTACATGGAGGTCTGGAACCTGGTGTTCAGCCAGTTCGACTCCGACGGCAAGGGCACCTACACCCGGCTGGAGAAGCCCAACATCGACACCGGCATGGGCCTGGAGCGTCTGGCCTGCGTGATGCAGAATGTGGGCAACCTCTTCGAGGTGGACACCGTGCGCGCCATCCTGAACCATGTGGAGCGCATCAGCGGCCACATCTACGGCCAGGACGAGAAGACCGACATCTCCATCCGCGTCATCACCGACCACATCCGCTCCACCACCTTCATGGTCAGCGACGGCATCCTGCCCTCCAACGAGGGCCGCGGCTACGTGCTGCGCCGCCTGCTGCGCCGTGCTGCCCGCCACGGCCGGATGCTGGGCATCGACCGCCCCTTCCTCACCGAGCTGGTGGACACCGTCATCCATGAGAACAAGGCCGGCTATCCCGAGCTGGAGGAGCATGCCGACTACATCAAGAAGGTCATCGGCACCGAGGAAGAGCGCTTCTACAAGACCATCGACCAGGGCCTGAACATCCTGAACGGCCTGATCGACAACATCACCAAGGCGGCGCTCACCGGCAAGGAGAAGATCCTCTCCGGCATCGACGCTTTCAAGCTGAACGACACCTTCGGCTTCCCCCTGGACCTCACCCGTGAGATCGCCGCTGAGGCGGGCATCACCGTGGACGAGGAGAACTTCCAGGTGGAGATGAAAAAGCAGAAGGAGAAGGCCCGTCAGGACCGCCTCTCCCGCGACATTTCCGGCTGGAGCGCCGACCTGTTCGGCGAGCTGAACGCCGAGCCCACCGTGTTCACCGGCTATGACGTGCTGGAGGACAAGGGCACCGTGCTGGCCCTCTCCGACGGCGAGGAGCTGCTGGAGGCTGTTTCCACCGACGATGGCGCCAAGGAAGGCGTTCTGGTGGTTCTGGACCGCACCCCCTTCTATGCCGAGAGCGGCGGCCAGGTGGCGGACACCGGCACCATCGTCACCGCCTCCGGCGCGCGCCTGGAGGTCAAGGCTGTCAAGAAGACCCCGAAGGGCTACTTCGTCCACACCTGCACCCTGACCGAGGGCACCGCCATCGTGGGCGAGACCGCCACCGCCAGCGTGTCCAAGGGCCGCCGGCGCGCCATCGCCCGCAACCACACCAGCGCCCATCTGCTGCAGAAGGCGCTGCGCGAGGTGCTGGGCAGCCACGTGCATCAGGCCGGTTCCTATGAGGACGACGAGCGGGTGCGCTTCGACTTCACCCATTTCAGCGCGGTGACTCCCGAGGAGCTGGCGCTTGTGGAGCACATCGTCAACCAGAAGATCTTTGAGGCGCTGGACGTCACCGTGCAGAACATGCCCTTGGCCGAGGCCAAGAAGATGGGCGCCATGGCCCTGTTCGGCGAGAAGTACGGCGAGATCGTGCGCGTGGTGGACATCAACGGCTGGTCCACCGAGTTCTGCGGCGGCACCCACGTGAGCAACACCGCTCAGCTGGGCTGCTTCAAGATCCTCAGCGAGTCCAGTGTGGCCGCCGGCGTGCGCCGCATCGAGGGCACCACCGGCTTCGGCGTGCTGCGCCTGCTGGACGAGCGCACCGAGATGCTGCACAAGGTGGCCGGCAGCCTGAAGGTGAACAACCTGAAGGACCTGCCTCTGCGCGCCGAGGGCATGGCCGCCGAGGTCAAGAGCCTGACCAAAGAACTGGAGCAGGTCAAGGCCGAAGTGGCCGCCAGCAAGATCGACGGCCTGTTTGAGAACGCCGCCGAGGTCAACGGCATCCACATCGTCACTGCTTACCTTTCCGGCACCGCCCCCGAGGCGCTGCGCGGCATGTGCGAGAAGATCCGCGACAAGGCTCCCAACGTGGTCAGCGCGCTGGTGGGCAGCACCGACGGCAAGATCTCGCTGGTGGTCTGCTGCGGCAAGGGCGCGCAGGACGCCGGCCTCAAGGCGGGCGTTCTGGTCAAGCAGATCGCGGCCATTGCCGGCGGCAACGGCGGCGGCAAGCCGGACCTTGCCATGGCCGGTCTGAAGGATGCCACTAAGATCGACGAAGCCCTGAACGCCGTGCCCGGCATCGTTGCGGGCATCCTGCAGGCTTAAAATAGTTTTTGCAAAGCGGTGCGCCGGGCAAAGGGTCCGGCGCACCGACCCTTGGAAAGGAGGAACCCACCGATGGACGATTGTCTGTTCTGCAAGATCGCGGCAGGTCAGATCCCCTCGAACAAGCTGTTTGAGGACGATAAGATCCTGGCGTTTTACGACATCGACCCCCAGGCCCCGGTCCACTTTTTGGTGATCCCCAAGACCCACATCGACTCCGCCGCAAAGCTGGGGGAGGAGGACGGCGCTCTGCTGGCCCATGTGTTCGCCACCATCGCCCGCCTGTGCGATGAGCTTGGGTGCGAAAAGGGCTACCGCGTGGTCACCAATGTGGGGGAGGACGGCGGTCAGAGCGTGCGCCATCTGCACTTCCATGTGCTGGCAAAGCGCAGCCTCGCCTGGCCTCCGGGCTGACAAAATGTGTTTCGCCTCTTCAAATGTGATACAGGAGGGATCTTGAATGTCTGAAAAAACTTATACGCTGCATGTGGCAGGGCTCACCCGCGAGCTTCCCATCTGCGCCATCAACGAGCACCTGGACATCGCCGCGTTCATCATGTTCAGCGACGTGGAGCTCACCGTGGCCTGCGCCGAAGAACTGCTCAAGCGCTGCCCGGAATTCGACGTGATCGTCACCGCTGAAGCCAAGGGCATCCCTCTGGCTTATGAGATGAGCCGTCAGAGCGGCAAGCTGTACATTCCTGCCCGCAAAGCTGAAAAGCTTTACATGAGCGAGCCGGTGATCGTGGAGGATGAATCCATCACCACCAACGGCAAGCAGAAGCTGGTCATCGACCGCAAGGACCTGGACGCCATGAACGGCAAGCGGGTGCTCATTGTGGACGACGTGATCAGCACCGGCGGCTCTCTGCACGCGCTGGAAGGTCTTGTGGCCCGCAGCACCGGCACTGTTGTTGCCCGTGCCGCCGTTCTCGCGGAGGGTGATGCCGCCGACAGGACGGACATCGTGTATCTGGAAAAACTGCCCCTGTTCCCGCACTGATCGCCGTGCGGCGCCCGGCAGCCGCCTTTGGCGGTGTATACGTTCTCACTCAGCTGGCTGCTGTCACTCTGCCGCCGGCGGCTTTTCTGCCGCTTGCGGCAGTTTTTGTTTGCGGCGGCATCATTGCCTGGGCAAGGGGAAAGCGCGGCCTTGCCCGTGTTCTGCCGCTGGCGATCCTGACAGGATTTGTTGTACAGTGCGCTGGCTTTACACTTCATGCCCGGCCGGCGTTTTCCCTCGCAGGCCGCCAAATGGATGTTTTGGCAGAGGTGGTGAGCGCGGAACCCGGCTTTGCCGAGAATACGATGCGGGTCCGGCTCAAACTGCTGGAAAACAGCGAAACAGGAGAACGCCTGCCGCACGTTCTTGTTTCGGTGCCGGTCTTTCCCTGCTGCCGGGAAGGGCAGCAGTTCCGCGTGTCCCTTGACCTTGAGTCACTGGGAAAGGACGAATATTTCTATTCCAGTCTGGCGGACGGGGTGTATCTGCAGGCGGAATATCGGGAAAACCCTGAACTTGTGGGGGAGAGTAACAGTTTTCGGTATGCTCTGAGCCGGTTCCAGGAGCAGTTCGCCGCGAACGTTGCCCGCTATCTGCCGACCAATGAAGGGGCGGTGCTTGCGGCCATGGCCAGCGGCGACAAAAGCCGTCTGCCCGACAAAATCACCGATGACTACCGGGATGCAGGCATTTCCCATCTGCTGGTGGTGTCAGGTCTGCACCTGAGTCTTGTGTGCGGCGTGTTTGCGACCCACACCGGCAGCTTCCGGCGGCTGAGGTCAGCGGCGGCCATCCTGCTCGTTCTGTTCATGATGGGGCTCACCGGCTTTTCGCCCTCGGTGCTCAGGGCAGGCATCGGCGCGCTGATCCTGCATCTGGGCAGTCTGTTCCTGCTTCCTGCCGATCCGCTCACCTCCATGGCCCTTGCGGCTGTTCTCATCAGCTTTCAAGGGCCTTATGCCGTATGCGATTTGGCGTTTCAGCTGTCTTTTGCCGCTGCCCTCGGCGTGGTGCTTGCGGGCGAAACGCTGAAAATGATGCAGGCAAAGCAGCCGGACGACAAAAGGCCGCCGCTTTGCCGGTTGAAGGAAGGAGCGCTCTCTCTTTTGCTGCCCACGGTGTTCGCGGCGCTCTTCACCCTGCCGGTGCAGTTGATGGGTGGTCTCTCTGTGAGCGGCGTGACCGTGCTCTCCAACCTGCTGGCCCTGCCCCTTGCAGGATATTGCGTGGTGTTCGGCATGCTGGCCGGCGGGTGCGGTTTCATTCCCGGGCTGGAGTTTGCCGCGCGGTCCTTTTCGCTGGTGGGCGGGCTTTTGGCAAAACTGCTCAACGCCGTGGCCGCGTTCTGTGCGGGGCTGCCGCTGGCCCGGCTGCCGCTGCCCCGGGACTACTCCCTCATCGTGCTTGCCGCATCGGCGTGCGCCGTGCTTTGCGCTTGGAGATTGGGGTTCAGGCGGTTTGCATGGCTGACCGCACTTCCGCTGGTGGCTTTGGGCGTCGTTTGGGCACTGGCGCTGGAACAGGGGACGGTGGAGCTGGCAGTCCTTGGCAGTGCGGCCAGCCCCTGTGTTGCCGCCGTGCAGGACGGGCACGCTCTCGTGGTGTTCCGCGGCGGCGAGACCAACGCCGGGCAGGTGCAGGAATATCTTCAAAGCAAAGGCATCGACAAAGCAGAATGGGTGATAGACCTGCGCACTGACGCATCCTCCGCCGCGCCCGATGCGGTACATACTCTTTCGGTGGAGGATTTTGCAGTGAATGAACCCCAAACCCTCTCGGTTTGTGATATAATGGCAACAGTCATCCGCCTGCGCGGCGGCAGTCTGGCGCTGCTGGATGTGGACGGATACAAAATCGCCGTGCCCGCCGGGACGGCGAATACCGGCACGCCGGTAAAGGCTGACCTTGCCGTGACCGGAAGCACGGAACCTGCCAGCCTGCAGGCTGAGACGCTGATCGTCTGCGCTGCCTACGAATGGCAGGCTCTGCAGGGCAGCGATGTGTACTTTGCGCCCCGCGGCGCGCGGGTGCTGATACGCCCGGGCCGGGCGGTGGCGCTGAAAGGAGGAAGCTATGCTTTACAACAAAACGCAGTGGCGTGAGGCGCTGGAAAAAGGCGCTTCGGTCTACTATTTCTATTCCTCCGATCCCTTCCTGGCCCGCACCGCCGCCGAAAAGACCCTGGCGGAACTGGCCGCCGCCACCGACGGAGAAGTCACCGTGCTGGACGGCCCCGCCCCCAGCGTGGAAGAGATGGTGATGGCCGCGGGCACCATCTCCTTTTTCGGCACACGGCGCATCGTTTCGATGCCGAACCTGCAGCCTGCCTCCTACGGGGAAAAGGACTTGGAAGAAGTGTGCGACGTGCTGGCCAGCACAGAGAACGCCACGTTTGTGATGTTCAGTGTGTTCACCGAGGAACGCGGCCAACTCAAGATCGGCAAACAGGCCAAAAAGCTCATCGCCCTTTGCGAAAAGGAAGGCTATGCGGCGCAGATGGTCCACCCCGGCCCGCAGCAGCTGCGGGCGCTTTTGCGCCAGCGCGCCCGGGAACAGGGCACCGAACTGTCAGAAAACGCCGCCGCCGCCATGCTGGAGCGGTGCGGCCAGGACATGTTCCTGCTGGAAAACGAGGTGGACAAGCTGGCCGCCGCCAGCGGCTACACCGAGATCACCCCCGCGCTGGTGGTGGAGATGGGCACCCGCAACCTGGAGGCGGATGTGTTCGACATGGTGCGCTGTGTGACCTCCCGCAACGCCGCCCGCGCCTGCGAAATGCTGGAAGTGCTGTTGCGCCTCAAAACAGACCCCATCGCCATCACCGCCGCGCTTACCAGCAGCTTTGTGGATATGTACCGCGTCAAGGCGGCTCAGGCCCAAAAGCTGGACTACAACCGGGTCTACAAGGATTTTGGATACACCGGCAAGCCCACCCGCCTTCAGATCAGCGGCAGGAACGCGTCCAGCTACACCCTGGCTCAGCTGGCCGCCTGCCTGGAAGTGCTGGCCGAACTGGACGGCGATTTGAAGGGCGGTTCGCCCACCGCCCCGGACGTGTTGCTGCAAACGGCGCTGTGCCGCCTTGCGGCGGCGGGAGGCCGCCGATGACGGGCGAAAAGCCGCGTATCCGGCAGGTTCTGGTGGTGGAAGGCCGTTACGACGCGGCAGCCCTCACCAACGCAGTGGATGCGCTCATCCTGACCACCGACGGTTTTGGCATCTTCAAGGACAAGGAGACCCAGAGCCTTCTGAAAGAGCTGGGCCGTCAGCGGGGCGTCATTGTCCTGACCGACCCGGACGCGGCGGGCTTTCGCATCCGGCGCTTTGTGGCGGACCTTGTGGGAGCGGAACATGTGCGCCACGCCTATGTGCCCGCAGTGGAAGGCAAGGAAAAACGCAAAGCCGCTCCCGGCAAAGAGGGTCTGCTGGGCGTGGAGGGCTTTGACGTGCAGGCTCTTCGGCAGGCGGTTTTGTCCGCTGGAGGGCAGGAGACCGCCCGCCGCGCAGGACGCGTCATCACCTACGGCGACCTTTACGCATGGGGCCTTTCCGGTACCGCCGGCAGCAGGGAAGAGCGCTACGCCTTTTTGAAGCGCCTGGGTTTGCCGCCGCGGCTTTCCAAAAAAGCGCTGTGCGATGTGCTGAACAGCCTTTATGCCTGGGAAGAGATCGACGAAATACAAAACGGACCGCAGCGGGGCTGATGCCCGCGCTGCGGTCCGTTCTTTTATTTCAGTTCGCCGTCCAGTAGCTGGCGGCAGTACCAGGGCTTTTCAAGTATAAAGCATTTTCCATTCACAGAAGTGAGAGAGGGAGGACAGTCCGTCGGGAAGGTGAGCCGCCAGGCACACAGCGCCTGATACTTGAAGTGCAGCTGCCGGTTCACGGCGTTCTGACCATACTTTCCGTCCCCCAGGATGGGGCAGCCAATGCTGGCCAGATGGGCACGTATCTGGTGGGTGCGCCCGGTGATGAGTTCCACCCGCAGAAGGGCCAGCCGCCCGCTGACGGCCATCGTTTCGTAGCGGGTCTCAATGGGCACCGCGTCCGCCGCCGGGTGGTCCACCACCGTGACCCGGCCCTTTGCCGCGTCCTTCTTCAGCCAGCCAGTCAATGTGGCGGCAGGAGGCTCCGGCCGCCCGAAGGTGACGCAGAGATACTCCTTTTTCAGCCGCCGTGCCCGGATGAGCTCGGTCAAATCTGCCAGCGCCTGAGCGGTCTTGGCCACCAGCACAAGGCCGCTGGTGCCGGTGTCCAGCCGGTGGCACAGCGCCGGGGCAAAGCACTCGCCGGGGCGGTATTCGCCCTTTTTATAGAGATACAGCTGCACCCGGTGGATGAGAGTGTCCGGGTCGCTTTCGTCGTTCACCGGCAGGCCGGCGGGTTTGTCGGCGATGAGCAGCTGGTCATTTTCATACACCACTTTTGCGGGATACTTCGCCTGCAAGAAAGCCGGGCCTTCCGCGGGCGGCGCGGCGTTCAGCTGGTCGGGCAAAAAAAACAGCTTTATCTCGTCGCCCGCCTGCACACGGGTGGAGAGGGGCTGCTTTTTTCCGTTCAGCTTTATCTTGTTTTCCCGAAGGGCCTTGTTCAGGCGGCCCGGCGTCAGCACCGGGTACTGCTGCATCAGGTATTTGTCCAGCCGGGTGGGCAAAAGGCAGTTTACGCGCAGCACTTCCATTTTATTGAATCACCAGATCCTTTCCGGCCAGAGGGCGGGCGTCCGCTGTGTCCAGCGTCACCATCAGCCAGCCCTCGTCGCTGTCGTCCACGTCCAGAATGGGGTAGCGCTGTCCCTCGCAGAGGATGGCAGCGCCCGGGGTCAGGCGGCGGCGGGCAAGGGGCGTGTCATAAAACAGCACCACTTTGTTTTCGTCCGCTTCCCGGCCGATGTCGGCCAGATTCAGGCTCAGAACGCCGTCAAACCAGTAGTCGTCGGAATAGTCCGCGATGCGCAGGGGAAAATCTTCGCTGTAAGTCACCGCAAGTTCATGGCTGTAGTCATCCAGTCTCGGCGCAATCACATAGAGAGCGGGTTCGCTTTCGCTCTCTCCCTCCCGGGCATAGAGAGCGCCGCACCAGGCGCCCTGTTCTGCGGCGGCGTCTGCCAGCTGCAAAAAGGTCTCGGGCCTCTCGGTCACATACAGGCAGTCGGAGCGTATCTCCCCGGAGAGCACCTCGTCGATAAAGCCGGCGCGGCGGGCCTCCGCGGCTGCCTCGTCATAGCGGGCCACCACCGAAGTATCGGTGCTGTTCATTCCCTCGTCAGCGGCATAAAGAGCCAGTTCCATCCCGGTTTGCGTTAGCGGGTCCAGAGCAATGAGAGTGTCGTAACGCCCGCTCACTGTCTCAAAGAAATCGGTGGTCGTGCTGAGCGCCGGGGTGGTGCCGGTGACAAGGTCGGTCTCGATGGGGGAGTATTCCCGCAGGGAGGCGGCCTTCTGGGCCAGCGCCGGACTCAGATCCACCAGCTGAACAACGCACAGACAGGCCAGGGCCGCGACGCCTGCATGTTTGAAGCGCAACGCGCCGCACAGCCGTATCAGACCCGCCACCGCAGCCAGCATGATGAGGTAATAGACCGGCCAGAACAGCCGTCCGCTGCTGCGCAGGGTGGTGGCCAGTTCCACCAGAGCCTGCGGCAGGGGAATGCGGAAGAGGGTCGCGCCGTTTGCGGTGACCACATGGCTCACCGCAAAGGCGGTCAGGCATGCGCAGACGAACAGCAGCCAGCCATGCCGGCGCGCAAGCGTCAGCAGACGGGCGCGCAGCACCCAGAGGCCCCATACCGCGACCACTGCCGCACCAAGCAGCACGCCCAGGCCCAGGTAGTTGAAACCGTCGTAGTTGCCGCCCGTCTGATTCTGCACGGGCAGGAACAGACTCCAGACAACGCCGCGGCTGGTGGGGTTCCAAAGGGCGTTCAGGTTCATGGAAAAATAGCCGTATTCGTTGCCAGCGCCGCCCGCGCCGGAACCCGTTGAGCTGAACACACCGAACAGCCAGCCCACGCAGGCAGTGGTCGCAAGATTCGCCGCCAGAAAAGCGGCGGGACGCAGGAGCCGGCGGTTGCGCCAGGAATATCCCGCCATCAACGCGAAGGTGATGGCGTAGGTCATGGGCACAAAGTAGGGGTGGATGGCGATGGCCAGCGCATTGACGGCAAAAAGCCCCTTGAAGGCAAAGCGGTTTTGCCGCATGCCCGACACATAGTAATAGAGCGCCGCAAGGATGAGAAAGTGCGCCGCCAGCGAAGTGTGGCGGAACGCCCGCTCCAGCAGGATGGGACTGGACACAAAGGGCACAGCGCCCAGCAGCGCGGCAAGGTCCGAGCGCGTGAAAAGGCCCACCAACAGTGCGGCAAACCCGCCCTGCAGTGCAAAGCACAGCGCGGTGTAAAGCCCGAAGTACTGGAACGTCTCAGGCAGCAGCGGGCTCAGCAGCCGGAAAAAGGCTGCGAAAAGCGGAATGGAATCGGTGAAGGCGATGCTGGTGCCGTCGGGCCAGTTCAGGTGGTCTGTCTCGCACAGCGGCAGCGAGAGGGAAGACTGGCGGTAGAACAGCCAGCCGGCGTAATGTTGCTGCACGTCCTGCTCGATGTAGCCGCCGCGCAAAAACGTGTCGTTGGTCACGTCCAGCGCCGAAACACCGTATAAACACAGAAAGGCCGCGAGCCCCAGCAGGGCCCCCAGCAGAAAAAGGCGGATGTTACGCTTGTTGTTCGGGGTCATTGCAGCCTCCGTCATAATCGCCCGGCTTTGAGCGGGCGGCGTGTTTTCATTATTATAAGGCATCGGCGGCAAAAATACAATTTCCCACCCCTCGTGTTGACTTTGCCGGGTGGGTATTGTATTATAAAATAGCTTTTTAGATGCGCCGCTGTGGCGGAACTGGCAGACGCAAGGGACTTAAAATCCCTCGGTGGCAACACCGTACCGGTTCGATCCCGGTCAGCGGCACCACGCCGAAGCAAACCTCGGTTTGCTTCGGCGCTTTTCTTTTAACAGAGCCCATCATGGCAGCATCTGCCCCTCCCGCAAAATTCCATAAAAAAGGGACTTGCATTTTGTAAATGAAATTGCTATAATGTAAAAAATTTGCGAAGGGGGCGGCGGACATGCGGATGAAAAAATCGTTTCTGAAGAATGAGCTGCTGGCTTTTTCGCCGGTTTTGTTTCCAGTTTTCAAAGAGGCATTGGTGTTTTAACACCAATGCCTCTTTTTTTGAGCTTTCTATGCGCCGGCGGGTCTCCCGCAGGCTTTTAGAATAGAGCAGCAAAGAGCAAGAGGAGGAAAATGTAAATGAATGAGAAAGTGAACGAGGGCATTTTTGACGCCCGCCAGCTGGGCGTGCCCAAGATGATCATCCTGGGCGTGCAGCACACCTTCGCCATGTTCGGCGCGACCGTTCTGGTGCCGCTGCTGACCGGCCTGAATGTGTCCACCACGCTGCTTTGCGCGGGCCTGGGCACCCTGCTGTTCCACCTGATCACCAAAGGCAAGGTCCCCGCCTTCCTGGGTTCGTCCTTCGCCTTCCTGGGCGGTTTCGCCATCGTGGCCCCCATGGCCGCCGACGGCACCCCCAACACCGAGATGCTGCCCTACGCCTGCGGCGGCGTTGTGTTCGCGGGTCTTGTCTATCTGGTGATGAGCCTGCTCATCAGCGTGTTCGGCATCGGCCGCATCATGCGCTTCTTCCCGCCCGTTGTGACCGGCCCCATCATCATCGCCATCGGCCTGATCCTGGCCCCTAGCGCCATCACCAACTGCGCCACCAACTGGCTGCTGGCCTTTGTGGCCCTGGGCACCGTTGTGGTCTGCAACATCTGGGGCAAGGGCATGGTCAAGATCCTGCCCATCCTGCTGGGTGTGCTTGTGTCCTACGTTGTGGCTCTGGTCACCGGCGCGGTGGACTTTGCGCCCATCGCCCAGGCCGACTGGTTCGGCATCCCCGTGCACACCAGCGCCCTGGCCAAGTTTGACATCTCCGCCATCCTGACCATCATGCCCATCGCTCTGGCCACCATGATGGAGCACATCGGCGACATCGCCGCCATCAGCGCCACCACCGGCAAGAACTACATCCGCGAGCCCGGCCTGAACAAGACCCTGCTGGGCGACGGTCTGGCCACCACCATGGCCGGCTTCCTGGGCGGCCCTGCCAACACCACCTACGGCGAGAACACCGGCGTGCTGGCCCTGACCAAGATCTACGACCCCCGCGTAATGCGCATCGCTGCCGTGTTCGCCATCCTGATGAGCTTCAGCCCCAAGTTTGACGCGGTCATCAACACCGTGCCCACCGCCATCATCGGCGGCGTGTCCTTCATCCTCTACGGCATGATCAGCGCCATCGGTGTGCGCAACGTGGTCGAGAACCAGGTCGACTTCACCAACAGCCGCAACCTCATCATCGCCGCGGTCATCCTGGTCAGCGCTCTGGGCTTCAACAGCCTGGGCGGCCTGACCTTCCAGGTGGCCGGTGTGAGCATCACCCTGTCCGGTCTGGCCATCGCCGCCATCGTGGGCATCCTGCTGAACGCCATCCTGCCCGGCAATGACTACCAGTTCGACAAGGTGGACACCGAGACCGCCGAGAACCCCATGAACATGCAGGTGTAAGCCTGACCCTCATCCCCAAAAGCAAGGCAGCCCCGCCGTTTGGCGGGGCTGTTTCAGGCTTGCTTGGCATTTTCGTACTTGCAAAAGGGGCGCGAAATGCTTGTTTCCCAAAAGAAATTGTACTATAATATCCGCATACGCTTTGGCAGCCGGGCTGCGCGGCAGGGGAAAGGCCGCGGTGCGGTGAGCAGACAGCCCGGCAAACGCATAAAGTGGAATATAATTTAAGAGGGGAATGGATGCAATGAAGGAGTACGGTTCCATGGACCGGGCCGCGCTGGAGGCAGAACTCAGCTTTCAGCAGAGCCAGTATGACGCGTTCAAGCAGAAAGGTCTGAAACTGGATATGTCCCGCGGCAAGCCCTGCCCGGAGCAGCTGGACCTTTCCGCCGACATGATGAAGCTGGAGAACTACATCGGCGAGAACGGTGTGGACACCCGGAACTACGGTTATCTGGAGGGCATTCCCGAGGCGCGGCGTTTCTTCGCCGACGTGATGCGCGTGCCCAGCCCCGAGCAGGTGCTGGTGTGCGGCAACTCCGCGCTGTCCACCATGTATTACCTCATCGACCTGGGCTGGCGCGTGGGCTTTGTGGATTCCATCCGCCCCTGGCGTTTCTGCACCAACATCAAGTTCCTCTGCCCGACCCCCGGCTATGACCGTCACTTCAAGGTCACCGAGTACTTCGGCTTCCAGCTGATCCCGGTGCCCATGCTGGAGACCGGCCCCGACATGGACGTGGTGGAGCGCCTTGTGAAGGACGACGACAGCGTCAAGGGCATCTGGTGCGTGCCGGTGTACTCCAATCCGGATGGCTATTCTTACAGCGACGACACCGTGCGCCGTTTGGCCGCCATGGAGACCGCCGCGCCGGACTTCAAGATCTTCTGGGACGACGCCTACTGTGTGCACACCCTCACCGACGAGGTGTATGAGGTGCTGCCCATCCTGGACGAGTGCGCCAAAGCCGGCCATCCCGACCGGGCGATGATGTTCTGCTCCACCAGCAAAATGACCTTCCCCGGCGCGGGCGTTGCCGCCGTGGCCACCAGCCGCAAGAGCGTGGAGCACATCCTGAAGAATATGAGCTCCATGATCATCAGCTACGACAAGATGAACCAGCTGCGCCACGTGCGCTTTTTGAAGGACCGCAAGGGCGTTCTGGAGCACATGGCAAAGCACCGGGCCATCATCGCACCGAAGTTCGATCTGGTGAAGGAGATCTTCACCCGTGACCTGGGCAGCTGCCCCGGCATCGCCCACTGGACCGACCCCAAGGGCGGCTATTTCCTGAGCCTTTACGTGATGGACGGCTGTGCCAAACGCACGGTGGAACTGTGCAAGCAGGCAGGCGTTGTGCTGACCCCCGCGGGCGCTGCCTACCCCTACGGCATCGACCCCCACGACCATCACCTGCGCATTGCGCCCACCTATCCCAGCCTTGCAGAGCTGGAGCAGGCCGCGACGCTGCTGTGCATCTGCGTGCGCATCGCCACGCTGGAAAAACTGCTGACCAAATAAATCTGCGCCTCAAAGGGCCGCTCTCCGAAAGGAGGGCGGCCCGTTTTTGTTTTAGCCCCATTGACAAGGCGAGAGGGCAGTGCTATATTACGTTTAACGATTAAGTTAAATGTTAAATGAGGTGACGCCATGGCGATGCAAGACACGCTTCGAGCCCTCGCCGACCCCACCCGCCGGGAGATACTGACGCTGCTGCGGGCCGGCCCGCTGACGGCAGGGCAGATCGCTGAAAAGTTTCCTGTGTCGGCGGCGGCCGTCTCCCGCCATCTCTCGGTGCTGAAAGAGGCCGACCTTGTGCGGGACCGGCGGGAAGGGAAGTATATCTATTACGAGCTGAACGCGTCGGTGCTGGAGGAAATCCTTCTCTGGCTCACCACGCTGAAAGGGGAGGAGAACGATGAAACTCTTGAATAAACGCAAGGCCCTGGCCGGCTCCGCGCTCATCCTGCTGCCTGCGCTGGCGGGCATCGGGCTGTGGGAGCGGCTGCCCGGCGAAAGCGGCCCCGCAAAGCTGGCCTTCTGCCTGGGGATGCCCGCCGCAATGCTGGTGACTTATTGGCTGTGCCTGCTGCTCACATTTCACACCAACCGGCAGAACGGCCAGAGCAAAAAGGCGCTGGAACTGGTCTACTGGCTGCTGCCCTGTGTCTCGCTGTTTTACTGCGCCGGAACCTGGGCGGTGGCGCTGGATGTGGAGCTGGGCTGGGAGCGTCTTGTGCCCGCCAGCCTGGGGCTGCTGTTCCTCGTCATCGGCAACTATATGCCCAAAATGAAGCAGAACCCCACGCTGGGCATCCGTCTGCCCTGGACGCTGGCCAACGAGGAGAACTGGAACCGCACCCACCGCTTGAGCGGTAAAGTGTGGGTGGCGGGCGGCCTTGTGCTGCTGTTGTGCTGCCTCTTGCCCGGGGCCGCCATGGTCGCGGGAATGATGGCGGCCATTCTTGTTCTGGCGGTGGTGCCCTGTGTTTATTCTTACTGGCTTTACCGCAAACAGGTCCGGGATGGCAGCTGGAGCGGGTGCCTGTTCAGATCGAAAGCGGACCGTGTTGCAACGGGCATCGTCCTTGTGATTTTGGCCGTTGCCGTGGTGGGCACACCGGTGCTTCTCTTCACCGGAGACATTCATTTCACTGTGGGGGAGACCGCCCTGAACATCGAAGCAAGCTACTGGTCTGATGCCGAAATAGACTACGCCGATGTGGAGAGCATCGAATATGCCGAGGACATCCCCGCCGGAAGCCGCACCAACGGGTTCGGTTCGCCCCGCCTTTCCATGGGCTCCTTCCGCAACGATGCCTTCGGCTCCTACACCCGCTATGCCTACACCGGCTGCGACGCCTGCATCGTGATGCAGGTGAAGGGGAAGACCGTGGTGCTCAGCGGAGCAGACGAAGCGGCCACAAAGGCGCTTTATGAAGAGCTGGACAGCAGGATTTTTGGCTGAAAATCTTTTCTTTGCGGGAAAATATGCTATACTGTTTGTATAGTGATTCAACGGCGGCGCTCCGCCCGCCCACTCACCAGCCAAGGAGGAAACTGCCATGAAATGTCCGTACTGCGGCGAACTGGATTCCAAGGTGATCGATTCCCGCCCCACCGAGGACGGAGAGAAAATTCGCCGCCGCCGGGAGTGCCTGAGCTGCGCCAAGCGCTTCACGACCTACGAGATCGTGGAGACCGTGCCCCTGATGGTGGTCAAGCGGGACCGCTCCCGCGAGGCCTTTGACCGCCAGAAGCTGCTGGGCGGCATGCTGCGCGCCAGTGAAAAGCGGGAGGTAAGCTACCAGACGCTGGAAGCCGCGGTGGACCGCATTGAGCAGACGCTGCTGAACAGCTACGAGCGGGAGGTCACCTCCATGCACATCGGCGAGCTCGCCATGGACGAACTGAAAAAAATCGACGAAGTTGCCTATGTGCGCTTTGCCTCGGTCTACCGGCAGTTCAGCGACATCAACACCTTCATGGACGAGCTGAAAGACATGCTCAATGGCCATTCCTCAAAGCATACTGAAAAATAAATGCCCCGTCATCAGGATCTGCGTGCGCGCTTTTCCAAGCTCGCTCTGCAGGTCCTGTTGGTTATCCGGGCCAACATAGGCCGACAGCCCGCCCAGGCACATGGCGATGCCGCTGAGATAGTCCCGCTTGATGAACAGCGCCATCCAATGCTCCCGCCGGGAGAAAAAGCCGTTCATCCCGTCGATGACCTCCAGTGCCGCCTCGTAGTTTCCGGCGGCACTCAAAGTCCCGATCTGGTCCAGGTCATCCAAAAGCGTGTCGTTGGTGGTCTTCACCAGGATGCTGCTGGCCACGATGAGCACCGCGAGAAAAGCCAGCAGCCCGAAGGCTGCGCGTACCCGTTTCATCCAATCATCCTTTCTGACCGAGAGCCGCTGGTTTCAGCGGCTCTCTTTTTTGACCAGCTGCACCTGGCCGGAATCGTCCCCCAGCAGCAAAAGCACCTGCCGCAGGCTACATTTGTTCTGGCGCAGCACCTTGTCCAGCCACTTTTCGTTCCTGCCGCACCAGGCCAGATTGTCCGCCAGTACCCGCCCGTCGATGACAAGGGGCACCATGGGCGTTCGCGCTTCGGGCGGCGGCACCTGCATGTCCTCCCGGGTGGGGGTGTCTTTCTGAGGCATCCGGCTCACACTCAGGGTGCCGTTGGTCTCCACCAGGGCGTAGTTGACCTCTGAGGGGTCGAAGATGTCCTTGCCCCGCAGTGCCTCCAACAGGTCGCTGGCACTGAACCGCAGCTCCCGCAGGGTCTGCTGGTCGATTTTGCCGCCCCGTATCACCGCCACCGGCGTGCCAGACAAAAGCTTCGCCGCCGCAGGGCTCATGTAGCACAGCGCCGAAGAAAACAGCTCCAGCACCACGATCAGGCAGACGGGCGCAAGGCTTGCCGCCAGCGGCACCTCGGGGGATTCGATGGAGATGGAGGCAAGGTTGGAAATGAGAATGGTGGACACCAGCTCCGAGGGCTGTAATTCTCCAAGCTGTCGTTTGCCCATCAGCCGCATTGCGGCCACGATGAGAAGGTAGATCATCAATGTGCGAAGCACGAGCACCAGCATACAAAACTCCTCCCGGCGAATGGTTTTGACCCGGCGGGTGCGGGGCATACTAAGCAGCGAGGTGAAGAACGATGCCGCGACCCCTGACTGATTCGCTGGATGCGAATGTCGCCCGCCTGAAAGAGATGTTTGGCAACTCCGCCGACCTGTATGCAAAGCCCGTCAACGTGCGGGGCGTGCCTTGCTGTTTGTGCTTCTTTGAGGGGCTTTCCACTCTGGAACGGCTGTGGGTGGTGATGCTCTCGATGCTGAACGAGAGCCATTTTGAGCCCGCAAACGGCCAGGACCTGTTCAACTACATCCAGCACCAGACCGACCTGCCGGTAGAAAATGCGCCGGTGGAGGACTTCGACGCACTGCGCACCCAGCTGACCGCGGGCACCACCGTGATGCTTATCGACGGGTGCTGTAAAGCGGTTGTGCTTTCTACCCAGAATATGCAGTTCCGCTCGGTGCAGGAGCCCTCCGGCGAAGGGGACATCCGCGGCTCCCGGGAAGGATTCTGCGACCTTGTGCGCATCAACGTCAGCCTTGTGCGGCGGCTGGTGCGCACTGAATCGCTCACCATCAAAATCTTCCCCGCGGGCAAGCGCACCGGCACCGAGGTGGCCATGCTGTACGACCGCACGCTGGCAAAGCCGGAATTTGTCGAAGCCATCGAGAAAAAGCTCAAGTCGGTGGACCTGCCGGTGCTGTTCGACAGCGGGTATCTCGCGCCCTATCTCCAGCGGGGCAGTTTCAGCTTCTTTCAGGAGGTGGGCTACACCGAGCGCCCGGTGACTGCCGCCGCCAAGATATGCGAGGGCAAGATCATCGTGCTGGTGAACGCAAGCCCCTTTGCGATGATCGTGCCTTACTTCTTCAATGAAAACTTCCAAAGCCTGGACGATTATGCAGGCAAGGCCTACTTCGCCAGCGCCGTGCGGCTGCTCAAGTATACGGCCTTCTTTTTGTCGGTGCTGCTGCCGGGCCTGTTCGTCTCCATTGCGGAGTACACCCCGGAACTGTTCCCGCCACAGCTTCTTTACAAAGTGGCTGCCGCCGAGACGGCCACGCCTTTGCCGCTGTTCATGGAGATGATGCTGGTCATCGTCCTTTTGGAGATCATCCGGGAGGCCGGCCTGCGCCTGCCCAAGCCCATCGGGCATTCGGTGAGCCTTGTGGCGGCGCTCATCGTGGGAGACGCAGCCACCAAAGCGGGCATCATGAGCACCCCGGTGCTCATCGTGGCGGCCCTGACCACCATCTCCATTTTTGTCATCCCGTCACTGTATGAGCCCGCCACCGTTCTGCGAGTGCTGTTCGTGCTGGCAGGCGGCCTGTTCGGGCCCTTTGGTCTGGTGACCATGTTCTTCCTGATGCTGGTGAGCATCTGCGGCATGCACTCCTTCGGCGTGCCCTACACCTCGCCGCTGGTGCCCTTTGGCCGCAGTGCCCTGCGGGACGGCCTTGTGCGCATGCCCTGGCAGCGGCTGGCGAGCCATCCCTTTGACGTGAACGACCTGCCCGGTGGTGAGGAAAACTATGAATCGTGAGTCCGTTTTTGAGCGAAAGCAGGCGGGAACATTGGTCCTGGCCGCTTTTTTGACCGACAGCTTCATCCAGCCCTTTGGCAGGCAGATGGAAGTGCTGCCCGCCCGCACGGCCATTCTGGCGGGTGCGCTGCAGTTCGCCCTTCTGTGTGCTGTGGTGGTGGTCTATCTCCGCTGGTGCGGCAGCGAAAAGCCGGGACCCGTCCGCTCGCTGCTCTTGTGCGGCGCGCTGGTGCTCTCCATCGCGCTGGAGGTCATCCAGGGGGAACGGTTCTATAACTATGTGATGCAGCAGCAGCTGGCGGCGCTTCTGTTTTTGATTCTGGTGTTCGGTGCGGCCTATTACGGCGCCTTTGCCGGGGTGCAGGCCCTGGGGCGGGCAGCCTGGCCGGTGCTGGCGCTGGCGGCGGCCTCGGTGCTGGTGCTGGGCTGGTCGGTGGCGGGGCAGATGCAGTTCAGTCACCTTCAAACGCCAGAGACCAGCGCCGGGACGCTGGCAAAGCTGGCGCTCACACGCTTTTACCTGCCGCCGGAACTGCTGCTTTTGCCCTTTTTGTGCCCCAAAGGCGGCAGCGGAAAGGGCGCGGCCAAAATCATCGGAGCGATATTCCTGGCAAACAGCCTGTTGGCCCTGCTGGGCGAGACGACCTTGGGCACGGCGTATACCAGCGAAAGCCAGCCTGTCTACACCATCGCACGGCTGGGCGGCCTGTCGGTGTTCCGCCGGCTGGACGCACTGCATGTGGGGGTATGGCTGCTGCTGTTCCTTATTAAGATAAGCCTGTATTTTGCCGGATTCATCAAGCTTTGGCAGAGCATCAAGCCGTGTAAAGGCCATTGCCCTTACTGGATGGCGTTGGCGGCTGTGATGGTGGTGTTCCTGGCAGTCTGGAACCAGAACGAATCAGCGGCAATGGCCGTTCAGCAGGTCTTGCTGGCGCTGGTGCTGCTGGCAGCGCCGCTGAACCGTTTCTTGAAAGGGAGGAGGACCGCATGAAACGCTGGCTGGTTTGTTTTGCGCTGCTGGGGGCTGCGCTTTTGGTCGGGTGTACGAGCAGCGGACTGGGCGACCGGGTTTCAGTGAAAGCGGTGTACGTGGAGAAGGAGCGGCGGTATGAAGCGCGACTGCTGGTGCTGGAATCCACTCCCAATGCCGACACGGGGCAGGTGAGCGAGCAGGCCCGCTGCCTTTCGGGCAGCGGGGAGACGGTGTACGAAGCGCTGCTGGACGCCGAGCAGAGCGAGAGCCGCCGCCTTTTTTACGGCCAGAGTGAACTGCTTTTCATCGGTCCGAAGCTGATGAAGGAAGGCGTGTTCGATGCCTGCCGGTACCTTGCCAGCAACACCAGCGGCAGACCGAATATGGCGGTCTACGGCCTGGACGCGGACCCTGACGCCTTTGAGCGGCTGCAGGAAAAGGAGACCGACTTTCTCTCCAGTGTGCAGCAGCTGGAAAAACGCGGCCTGTACAGAACATTTCTCTATCAGTTCAGCGGGCAGAGCGACAGCGGCGTCATTCCAGGCCTGTCGGTGCAGGCGGGGAGCGCCGCCTTTGAAAAGCTGACCCTTTTCCGTGAGGGCAGGCCTGACGCCGTCTGGAAGGGGGCAAAGGCACAGCTGGCCCGTTTGCTGGCGGGTCAGGCGGACACGTTGGAGCTCACGCTGGAACCGCTCTCGGTGAGTTTTCAGGTGCGCTCGCCCAAGCTGCGCTTCGAGCCCGCGTTTTCCGAAGAGGGCATGGAGCTCTCGGTGCATTTCAGCGGCGACATCCAGCGGCTTGTGAGCCCGGAAGGCGCCGCTCTTCCCGGGCAGGACCGGCAGCTGGAACATGCCATCGACGAGGAGGTGAAGTCCCTGCTGGAAGAGCTGGTGGCTGACACCTTGGGCCGCCGGAACGACGTGTTCCTTTTGCGCAGCCGCTTTGCCAATCTGGACGAGGCGCTCTGCCGGGCAATGGAGGAAGACGGGCGGATGGCCCGGTCCGGCGCGGTGAACTTTTACTGCCTGCTGCGGATGGTTTGAAAACAGCGCGACCGGTGCCGGCTGCCCTAAAGAGCAGCCGGCACGTTCTCTGTGATGGGATACAAAAATCCATCCCGCACCGATTGAAAATTGCCAATCCCGGCTGTATATTATATAATGAGTTTATATGCAGGCAGGTGTGGGCCGTTCCGCCCGCATGAGCCGGAGCAGAGGGGCTTTGCGGTGCCCGCCCGGTCCTGCTGAATAAAAGAAAGGGTGTTCTGAATGCCAGCGTTTTCCGTACCACTGAGCGAACTTGCGGCCACCTTGAAAATGGATACCATCTATGCGCCCAAGGAACTGTCCGACATCCCCATCTACACCGCGGATGTGAACCGTCCGGGCATCATGCTGGCGGGGTACTACCAGTATTTTGACGCCAGCCGCATCCAGATCTGCGGCATGGTGGAGATCTCCTATCTGAAGGAGCTGCCCGAGGCAGACCGCCGCCGCCATCTGGAAAAGATGCTCTCCCTGAAACCGCCCGCTGTCATCATCAGCCGCGGGCTGGAAGTTCTGCCGGAATTCCTGGAGTTTGCCCGTCAGTACGAGGTGCCGCTGCTGGTCTCCACCGAGAGCACTTCCACGCTGCTCAGCTCCCTCATCAACATCCTGAACGTGGAACTGGCCCCCCGCGTGACCCGTCACGGCGTGTTCGTGGAGGTCTACGGCGAAGGCATCCTCATCCTGGGCGACAGCGGCGTCGGCAAGAGCGAGACCGCCGTGGAGCTGGTAAAGCGCGGCCACCGT
Organism: Oscillospiraceae bacterium; assembly: GCA_004558145.1. Lineage (GTDB taxonomy): Bacteria > Bacillota > Clostridia > Oscillospirales > Ruminococcaceae > Allofournierella_A > Allofournierella_A excrementavium. Next base: position 277,961 of record SFDQ01000003.1, on the reverse strand, counting down.
CTGGTGGCGGACGATGCGGTGGAGCTGCGCAAGACCTCCAACCGCACCATCGTGGGCACCGCGCCGGAGAACATCCGCCACTTCATCGAGCTGCGGGGCATCGGCATCGTGAACGTTGCCCGCGTGTTCGGCATCGGCGCGGTCAAGGTCAGCGAGCGGGTGGACCTGGTGGTCCAGCTGGAGCCCTGGGACAAGACCAAGAACTACGACCGCACCGGCCTGGAGAACGACACCTACGACATCCTGGGCGTGCAGATCCCCTGCACGGTGATCCCCGTCATGCCCGGGCGCAATCTGGCGGTCATTCTGGAAACGGCGGCCATCAACAACCGCCAGAAAAAGATGGGTTACAACGCGGCCAAAGAGCTGCTGGCCCGCCTCGGCCTTGAGGACGACGTGGGCATTTAACGGGAAAGGAAGCATAGTATTTTGTATCGTATCGCTGCGGACCTGCACACGCACACCCTTGTGTCCAACCATGCCTTCAACACCATCACCGAGATGGCGCGGGCGGCGAAGGAGATGGGCTACTGCGCCCTTGCGGTCACCGACCATGGGCCGGCCATGCCGGACTCGCCCCATATCTGGTATTTTTACAATGTCCGCCGTCTGCCGGACGTGCTGGAAGGCATCCCCGTGCTGAAAGGCGCGGAGGCCAACGTGATGGATGTGAACGGCACACTGGACCTTCCCGCAGAAGTGCTGAACGGGCTGGACTGGGTCATCGCCTCCATCCACACCGACTGCCTGCCCGGCACGCTCACGGTGGAACAGGCCACGGACCTCTGGCTCAAAGTTGCCGAAAACCCGGCGGTGGACATGATCGGCCATTCCGAGCAAGCCAAGCATGTCTACGATTACGAGCGGGTGACAAAAGTGTTTGCCGAGCATCATAAGGTCGTGGAGCTCAACGGCAACTCCTGGGCGGTGCGCCCGGAAGGGGCGGGCAACATGAAGGCGCTGGCACTGGCCTGCAAAAAGGCCGGCTGCCCGGTGGCGCTGAATTCCGACGCCCACTCCATCTATCAGATGCAGGCGGGGGTAGGGCATCTGGTCCGGCTGCTGGAGGAAATAGACTTTCCCGAAGAGCTGGTGGTCAACTCGTCGCCCCGGCGGCTTTTGGAGGAACTGAAACTGCACAATAAACCTGTTGTGGAACGTATAGGAGGAACATTATGAAAAAGTACACCATCGGCGTCGATCTGGGCGGCACCACCATCACCGCCGGCATTGTGGACGAGGACTGCCACATCATTGCCAAGTCCACCTGCGCCACCGACCTGCCCCAGCCTCAGGAGGCGATCGAGCGGAAGATCGCCGACCTCTGCAAGCGGGTGCTCACGGAGAATCAGCTCTCCTTTGACGACATTCAGTGGGTTGGCATCGGCACCCCCGGCAGCGTGAACAGCCAGCTGGGCGTGGTGGACTTCAACGCGAACTTCGGCTACCGCGACTGGGAGCTGCAGCACCACATGGAGGAGCTGCTGCCCTGCCAGGTCTTCATTGAAAACGACGCCAACGCGGCGGCTTACGGCGAATACATAGCCGGCGGCGCGAAGGGCGCGCGCTATGCGGTGGTCATCACCCTGGGCACCGGCATCGGCGGCGGCATCATCATCGACGGCAAGATCTTCGCCGGCTTCAACTATGCCGGCGCGGAGCTGGGCCATATGGTCATCCAGAAGGACGGCCGCCCCTGCATGTGCGGGCGCAACGGCTGCTGGGAGAAGTACGCTTCCGCCCGGGCCCTCACCGAGGACACCAAGGCCGCCCTGCTCTCTCATCCGGACAACATGATGTGGAAGCTGGTGGACGGCGACGCCAACAACACCAACGCCAAGACCGCCTTCGAGGGCATGCGCGCCGGCGACGAGCTGGCCAAGCGCCTCATCGACAAGTACGTGGAGTACGTCGCCTGCGGCCTGACCAACGTCATCAACATCTTCCAGCCGGAGATCATCTGCATCGGCGGCGGCGTCTCCCGCGAGGGCGAGACCCTGCTGGGTCCTGTGCGCCGTCAGGTTGACTGGGAGGACTACGCCCGCGACGGCAAGCGCCGTGTGAAAATCAAATCCGCCGAGCTGTTCAATGACGCCGGCGTGGTGGGCGCCGCCCGCCTGGGCGATCAGGTCAAGACCTGAGCCCCGCAAAAATCAATCGTTCGGAGGCTGAGCGCAGTGGAGCAGATAGAAGCCCTGTGTCAGGAACTGAAAAAAAGAAACATCGATTTTCTCCGGGATGAGCCGCTGTCAAAGCACACCAGCTTTCGCATCGGCGGCCCGGCCAGGGTGTTCTGCACCCCCAAAAACAGCGAACAGATGGCCGAGACGGTCGGGCTGTGCCGTCAGCACGGCGTGCGGTATTATCTCCTCGGCAAAGGTTCCAACGTCCTGTTTTCCGATGCCGGATTTGACGGCGCCGTGCTGAACACCGCGGCCATGGCCGGTGCGCCCCGCTTTGAGGGGACGACCGTTTATGCCGATGCCGGCCTTGGGCTGAACACCCTGTGCAAGGCCGCGGCCGCCCAGGGCCTTTCAGGGCTTGAGTTTGCCTTCGGCATCCCCGGCAGCGTGGGCGGCGCGGTGTATATGAACGCCGGCGCCTACGGCGGCGAGATGCGGGATGTGCTCACTGCCGTGACCTTTCTGGACGAGACGGGCACTGTTCGCACGCTGCCCGCCGAGGAACTGGAACTGGGTTACCGCACCAGCATTTTTGAGCGCACCGGCTGGCACGTTCTCAGCGCGCAGCTGCATCTTGTTCCCGGCGACCCGGCGCAGATCGAGGCGGCCATGCAGGAACTGATGGCCCGCCGCGTGGAAAAACAGCCGCTGGAATACCCCAGCGCAGGCAGCGCATTCAAACGGCCCCAGGGGGCCTTTGCCGGCGCGCTCATCCAGCAGTGCGGCCTGCGGGGCGCACGGGTGGGCGGCGCCGCCATCAGCGAAAAGCACTGCGGCTTTATCGTGAATCTGGGCGGGGCCACCTGCGCCGATGTTCTGGCGCTGGCGGACCTCGTTTGCAAAACAGTGAAAGAGCAGACCGGCTACACACTGGAAAAGGAGATCCGGGTGGTGGAGTGAGCCCCGGAAAGAAAAAGGGAAGAGCAAAATGGAACTTTTGATCGTGACGGGTCTTTCCGGCGCCGGCAAATCGCTGGCGATGAATGTGCTGGAAGACATCGGCTATTTCTGCATCGACAACATCCCGGCGGGGCTGATGCCCCGCCTTGTGGATTTTGCCCAGCAGGGCGAGAACATGCTGCAAAAGGTGGCCGTGGTGCTGGACGTGCGCGGCTGCCGCAGCGCCGCCGATGTGGAGGAAGCGCTGGACGGGCTTGACAAATGCGGCGTAGACTACCGCATCTTGTTTCTGGACTGCTCCGAAGAAGTGCTTCAGCGCCGCTACAAGGAGACCCGCCGCATCCACCCTCTGACCAGCTACGAAGGGGTGCCCACCGCCCGCGCCATCGCAATGGAGCGGGAAGTGCTGCGCCCCCTTTTCGAGCGGGCGGATTTTGTGCTGGACACCTCGCTTTTGTCGCCCGCGCAGAACAAGGAGCGCATCTGCAGCCTGTTTTTGCAGGAAGAAAAACAGGGGATGGTGCTGAACATCGTCTCCTTCGGCTTCAAATACGGCCTGCCCAAGGAGGCCGACGTCGTTTTTGACGTACGCTGCCTGCCCAATCCCTTTTATATCCCCGAGCTCAAGCCCCTCACCGGCCTGGACCAGGCGGTGGTGGACTATGTGATGAGCTTTGATGAGTCGAAAGAACTTTTGCGCCGCATCCAGTCTTTGCTGGAATACTCGCTGCCCCTCTATGTCAAGGAGGGCAAAAGCCAGCTGACCATCGCGGTGGGCTGCACCGGCGGCAAACATCGCTCCATCACCTTTGCCCGGCTCATCGGCCAGTTCTGCACGGGCCTTGGCTACCATCCCGCGCTTCATCACCGGGACGCCGGCCGCACTGCCTGAACCGGCCCGTATCTTGCTTTGAAAGGAGGCGAAAGCCTTGAGCTTTTCCCAGGATGTAAAGAACGAGATCGTGCAGAAAAAGATCACCCGTGAGTGCTGCGCCCTGGCCGCGAGCTACGGCATCGCCTGCTTTGGCCGTTATTTCGACAGTAAAGGCCTTGTGCTTCACACTGAACTTTTGGGCGTTGCACAGTATGCGAAGCGCCTGTTTGGCATCTGCGGGGTCCACGGCGCCATCATTACGAAGGAGCGGCCCAGCGGCCCCCTTTATGAGTTCAAGGTGGACGACCCACAGGAAGTGGACAAGATGCTGAAGCTGTTCCACTGCGAGGAGGAACAGGTCAGCCGCCACATCGACCCGCGGCTCATCCGCTGCGGGCATTGCTTTTCCGCCTTCGTTGCGTCGGCATTCCTGTGCTGCGGCACCATGACTGACCCCAGCAAAGAGTACAATCTGGAATTCCTTTGCCCCCGCTATAATTTGGCAAAGGACCTGGAGGGCATTTTGGCGGAGCACGAGTTCACCCCCCGGCGCACCGTGCGCAAAGGTGTGAACGTCATCTACGTCAAGGCCAGCGAGCAGGTGGCGGACCTGCTCACCTTCATGGGTGCGGGCGGCGCTGCCATGCAGATCATGGACCACAAGATGTTCAAGGAACTGCGCAACAAGACCAACCGCCTGAACAACTGCGAAATGGCCAACATCGACAAGGTGGTCACCGCCAACGTGGCGGCGAGAAGGGCCATAGAGTACTTACAGGAGAAAGGGGACTTCGACGCGCTGCCCGCCCCCCTGCGGCAGGCGGCGCAGCTGCGTCTGGACTGGCCGGACCTGTCGCTGGCGCAGCTGGTGCAAAAGAGCCCGGAGTCCATCAGCAAGTCGGGCCTTTCCCACAGGCTGAAAAAGCTGGAGCAGCTGGCCGATGAACTGCGGCAAAGGAGAAACGATGTCTGAAAAGCAATTTGTGCACCTGCATGTGCACACGGAATACAGCCTGCTGGACGGCGCCTGCCGCATCGACCGCATGTTCGACCGCCTCAAGGAGCTGGGCCAGACCGCCATCGCCATCACCGACCACGGCGTGATGTACGGCTGCGTGGACTTTTACAAGGCCGCAAAAAAGGCGGGCGTGAAGCCCATCATCGGCTGCGAGGTCTATGTGGCCACCCGCTCCCGCTTTGACAAGGTGAACCGCATCGACGGCTCCAACCATCTGGTGCTGCTTTGCAAAAACGAAACGGGCTACAAAAACCTCATCAAGCTGGTCTCCGCCGGCTTCATCGAGGGCTTTTACTCCAAACCCCGGGTGGACAAGGAGCTGCTGGAACAGCACCACGAGGGTCTGGTGTGTCTTTCCGCCTGCCTTGCGGGCGAGATACCCCAGGCGCTGCTTGCGGGGGACTACGAAAAGGCAAAAGCTGCCGCGCTCTACTTCAACGACCTGTTCGGTCAGGGCAATTTCTATATTGAAATTCAGGACCATGGCATCGACGCGCAGCAGCAGATTTTGCCGCTGCTCATCCGCCTTGCCCGGGAGACGGGCATCCCGCTGGTGGCCACCAACGACGCCCACTACCTCCGCAAGGAGGACAGCAAGATGCAGAGCATTCTCATCTGCATCCAGACCGGCAAAACCGTGCAGGACGCGGACAAGCTGGAATTCGAGACCGACGAGTTCTATCTCAAGAGCACCGAGGAGATGTACGACCTGTTCTCCATCGCGCCGGACGCCTGCGAGAACACCGTCAAGATCGCCGAGATGTGCAACTTCGACTTTGAGTTCGGCGTCACCAAGCTGCCGTATTTCGAAGCGCCCGACGGCATGGACAACCAGGTCTATTTTGAAAAGCTCTGCCGCGAGGGCCTTGTGCGCCGCTACGGCGACGGCGTAACCGACGAGATGCGCGAGCGTCTGGAATACGAGATAGACGTCATCCGCCGCATGGGCTACACCAACTATTACCTCATCGTCTTCGACTTCATCAACTACGCAAAACAGCAGGGCATCCCCGTAGGCCCCGGCCGCGGCAGCGGCGCGGGCAGCCTTGCGGCTTACTGCGTGGGCATCACCAACATCGACCCCATCCGCTACAACCTTCTGTTCGAGCGCTTTCTGAACCCCGAACGGGTGAGCATGCCCGATTTCGACGTGGACTTCTGCTACGAGCGCCGGCAGGAGGTCATCGACTATGTGAACGAAAAATACGGCCACGACCATGTGGCCCAGATCATCACCTTCGGGACCATGGCCGCCCGCGCCGCCATCCGTGACGTGGGCCGGGTGCTGGGCATGCCCTACGCCCAGGTGGACTCCATCTCCAAGATGGTGCCCATGGAGCTGAAGATGACCCTGAACCGGGCGCTGGAGGTCTCGCCGGAGCTGAAAGCCCAGTACGAGGCTGACCCTCAGGTGAAAGAGCTCATCGACACCGCCATCAAGATCGAGGGCATGCCCCGCCATGCCTCTACCCACGCGGCAGGCGTGGTCATCACCCGGGAGGCCGCCAACGAGTATGTGCCGCTGGCCTCCAACGACGGCGTGCCCGTGACCCAGTTCACCATGACCACCATCGAGGAACTGGGCCTTTTGAAGATGGACTTTCTCGGCCTGCGCACCCTCACGGTCATAAAAAACGCCGAGGAAATGGTGCGCCGCCGCGAGCCGGACTTCTCCATGGACAACATCTCCTACGACGACGCTGCCACCTACGACATGCTGGGCCGCAGCGAGACCGAGGGCGTGTTCCAGCTGGAAAGCACCGGCATGAAGCAGGTGCTCACCGGGCTGCAGCCGAAGAACCTGGAGGACATCATCGCCCTCATCAGCCTCTACCGCCCGGGCCCTATGGACTCCATCCCCACCTACCTGCGCAACCGCCACGAGCCGGACAAGGTGCGCTACAAAACGCCCCAGCTGGCCCACATCCTGGACGTGACCAACGGGTGCATCGTCTATCAGGAGCAGGTCATGCAGATCTGCCGGGAGCTGGCGGGCTTCACGCTGGGGCAGGCGGACCTGGTGCGCCGTGCCATGAGCAAGAAAAAGCACGACGTCATGGAAAAGGAGCGCCAGCACTTCGTCACCGGCTGCGCCGCCAACGGCATCAGCGAGCAGGCTGCCAACGACATCTTTGATGACATGAGCAGCTTTGCGTCCTATGCCTTTAACAAATCCCACGCGGCCTGCTACGCCTACGTGGCGTTCCAGACCGCCTACCTCAAGTGCCACTATCCCAGCGAGTTCATGGCCGCCCTGCTCACCAGCGTGCTGGACAACACCGACAAGGTCATCGAGTACACCGGCGAGTGCCAGCGCCTTGGCATCAAGGTGCTGCCACCCAGCATCAACGTCAGCGACGGCGGGTTCACCGTGGACGGCAAGAGCATCCGCTTCGGCCTGAACGCCACCAAAAATGTGGGCCGAAACCTCATCGCCGCCGTGGTGCGGGAGCGGAAGGAAAAGCCCTTCACCTCGCTCTATGACTTCTGCCGCCGCCTGCACGGGCAGGAGCTGAACCGCCGCGCGGCGGAGAGCCTTGTGAAGTGCGGCGCCTTCGACGAGACCGGCGTCAGCCGCAAAGCCATGCTGGAGAACGTGGACGCCATCTTCAAGAGCGTGGAGACCGACGTGGGCCGCAACGTGGAAGGCCAGCTGGACCTGTTCAGCCAGCTTTCCGGCGAGAGCGCCGGCACAGCAGGGGAGGACTTCCACATCGAGGACCACGGCGAGTTCCCGCTGCCCGAATTGCTGAAAATGGAGAAGGAGGTCAGCGGGCTGTATCTGTCCGGCCACCCGCTGGACGGCTACCGCCAGCAGATCCAGAAGATCGGGGCCTGCCGCATCGCCGACCTGATGGGGGAGGAGGCCCGCCGCTACGACGGCAAGCACGTGAACATCGTGTGCGCGGTCATCAAAAGCAAGTTCATGACCACCCGCTCCAACACCATGATGGCCTTCACCAACGTGGAAGACCTGAGCGGCACCATGGAGATCATCGTGTTCCCCAAAGTGTTGGCGGACTGCCGCAGCGCCCTTCAGGACAACGCCGTGGTGGTCATCAACGGGCGGGTGTCGGTGAAGGAAGAGGAGAACGCCAAGCTGGTGGCGGAAAAGATCGTGCCCATCGAGGAGTATTCCGCAAACGGAGCCGCCGCGCCGCGTCCCGCACAGGAAAAACCGGCCCGCAAGGGGATGTACCTCAAAGTGCCCAGCCGCAGCTGCCCGCAGTTTGCAAAGGTGGAGAATCTGCTCTCCATTTTTGAGGGGTCCCTGCCGGTGTATATCTATTTTGAGGACCAGAAACAGCTCACGCTCGCGCCCCGCAACCTGTGGAGCATGGAGCATGAACTTTTGACGTGTGAGCTAAAACGCATTTTGGGGGATGGAAATGTGGCGTTCAAATGAGAAAACGCCTGATAAAGCCATTCGCACAATTTGCGGCGTGCTGGTTTGACAAAATTTGTGAACATTTGGTCACATCTTTCTTTTGCGTTTTTGTTGCACCGATGGTATAATAGCCCTGTGGTAATCCACAGCTGTGAGGCCGCGGTGTTTTTCCGCGAAGAGCCTGTCGGCTTTTTTGTAATGAATCGTTTTAGGGGGGCTTTTTTATGGCAAAGGAAGTCAAGACGATTGGCGTACTTACCAGCGGCGGCGATGCGCCTGGCATGAACGCTGCGGTGCGCGCCGTTGTGCGTACCGCCCTTGGCCACGGCATGCGGGTGATCGGCATCCAGCGCGGCTTCAACGGCCTGCTGAACGGCGAGACCTACGAGATGAATCTGCGCAGTGTTTCCGAGATCATCCATCGCGGCGGCACTGTTCTGTATACCGCGCGCTGCCTTGAGTTCAAGACGGAGGAAGGTCAGCGCAAGGGCGCTGAAATGTGCGAGAAGCTGGGCATCGACGCGCTGGTGGTCATCGGCGGCGACGGCTCCTTCCGCGGCGCCAAGGCGCTTGCCAATCTGGGGATCCCCTGTATCGGCATCCCCGGCACCATCGACAACGACATCGCCTGCAGCGAGTACACCATCGGCTACGACACCGCCATGAACACCGCGGTGGAGATGGTGGATAAGCTGCGCGACACCACCCAGAGCCACGACCGCTGCAGCGTGGTGGAGGTCATGGGCCGCAACGCCGGCTACATCGCCCTGAACGTGGGCATCGCCACCGGCGCCATCGCCACCCTCATCCCCGAGCGGCCCTACGATCTGGAGCGCGACATCCTGGAGCGGATGCAGTTCACCCAGAAGACCGGCAAGAAGCACTTCATCGTGATCGTTGCCGAGGGCGCCGGCCATGCGCAGGACCTGGCCAACGAGATCCAGGCCCGCACCGGCATCGACTCCCGCGCCACCGTTCTGGGCCATGTGCAGCGCGGCGGTTCTCCCACTCTGCGGGACCGCGTCACCGCTTCCCGCATGGGCTATCAGGCGGTCATCCTGCTGGAAAAGGGCATCTTCAACCGCGTTGTGGCCGTGTCCGCCGACAAGATCGTGGACTACGACATCAATGTGGCCCTGTCCATGCACAAGAGCATCGACACCACCCTGCTGGATGTGGCCGAGACCATCTCCATCTGAACCCTGTCCTCACGGGCTCGCCGCTGTGCGGCGGGCCCGTTTTCTTTTCCCTGTTTGTGCCATACTCTCTGTGGCGCTTCGTACGATTTTCGCGGGCCGCAACCCCGGGTTGACAAATTTCAAGCTGCCGTTTGGTGGCGCGCAACCGGGTTTTCCTGTATGCTGGACCCAGGCGAAGGGCACGATATGCCTGCCGCACTCGAACTATGGAGGAACACTCAATGATCTTTGCCGACAAACTGATCCGCCTTCGGAAGAAAAACGGCTGGTCACAGGAAGAACTGGCCGAAAAACTCAATGTATCCCGTCAGGCGGTGTCCAAATGGGAGGGCGCGCAGACCGTGCCGGAACTGGAAAAGCTGCTGCAGATGAGCGCGCTGTTCGGCGTGACCACCGATTATCTTTTGAAGGACGAACTGGAGCAGGAAGAGTATGCCCCGGGCGGGGGAGAAGCGTCCGTAAAACGCATCACTCTCGGGCAGGCCCAGGAGTTTTTGCAGTGGCGCAAAAAAGCCGCCGTTCTCATTGCCGCGGGCGCTTTTCTCTGCATTGCTTCCATCATTCCGCTTTTAATGCTTGGGGCTGCTTCGGATGCAGGCGTTGCCGGCGTTACGGAGGAAATCGCCGGTGTTGCCGGGCTGTGCGCCATGGTGGTGCTGGTCGCCGCGGGCGTTTCACTCTTTGTCTGGTGCGGCTTCAAGAACGCCCCCTATGAATTCATCGACAGTGAACCCTTCGAGACAGAATACGGTGTGCACGGCATGGTGACTGAGAAAAAGAAAAACTACCGCGGCACCTATGCCGCCTGCAACATTGCGGCCACCTGCATCTGCATCCTTTCGATCATTCCGCTGTTTTTGAGCATCCTGCTCAAAGGCGATCTGCTCCCAACGGTCCTGCTCTTGTGCCTGACCATCCTGCTGGCCGGTGTCGGCGTGGTGCTCTTCATCCTGTGCGGCGTGCGCTGGGCCAGCATGGCAAAACTTCTCCAGGAAGCGGACTACGCCTATTGTGAAAAGGAAAAAAACGGCGCGAAAGAGGCTGTTGCCCGGGCTTATTGGTCCCTTGCCGTAGCGATTTATCTCGGCTGGAGTTTCCTGACCGGGCGCTGGGGCATCACCTGGGTTGTCTGGCCGCTGGCCGGCGTGCTGTATGCTGCGCTGAGCAGCATTCTTCAGCTGACCGTCTGGCGCAGCGAGGATTCAAATTCCTGAATTTTCACGTTTTTCCCTCTGCCCGAATATCTTTTTAAAAGAACATCGGGTGAAAAGGGGGCGTTTTCCATGCGGCGGCAGAACAGCGCAGCAGTTCGAAAAAAGGGGAAGTTAAACCGATTTGCCCTGTGTGCGCTGCTTTTGTCCGCGCTGCTGCTGTTCAGTCTTGTAAAGCTGGAGCAGAAGATACGGCCTGTTGCCCGAACGATGGCAGAGTATGAATGCCGCGAGCGGGCGGTGCGCTGGATGCAGGCCGCGGTGGGCGACTGCCTGCGCCGGTCGCCTGAACTGCTGGAGGACTTGTATATCCTCCGCTATGACGAAACCGGTCTGGTGCAGAGTGCCGAAACTGACACTGCCAAGCTGGCCCGCCTGCAGTACACGCTGGAGGGCGATTTGACCCAGGCAATGGAAGAGGGCGCGGCAGATTTCTCCATCCCGCTGGGCACCCTTCTGGGCCTGCAGCTCTTCTCCGGGCGCGGGCCGGACATTACTGTAAAGGCCATCCCCCTGTCACACGTGGAAAGCCAGGTTGAGACCGGTTTTTCCGCCGCGGGCGTGAACCAGACCAAGCTGCAGACCGACCTTGTGTTTTCGGTGCAGCTGTGCGCCGTGCTGGCAGGCATGCAGGTGGAAACGACGGCCCAGAGCACCATCTGTGTGGCTCAGGTACTGATCGTGGGCCAGACCCCGGAATTTTATGTGGAAGGGTCCGGCTGATTGTGGTATAATGGCTCGAGACGACCAGCCGCCCACGGGCGGCTTTTGCAGAGGTGAAAAACGTGGAACTGGAACAGGCAAAGGAGCGGGTCGCGTATCTCCGCCAGGTGATTGAACGCAACAACCGCCTTTATTATGAGCAGGATGCTCCCGAACTGGAGGACTATGAATATGACGCGCTGACCCGGGAACTCAAGGCTCTGGAAGCCGAGTATCCCCAGCTGGTCACGCCGGATTCGCCCACCCAGAAAGTGGGCGGCGCGCCTTCCGGGCGGTTCGCCAAGGTGACCCATCAGGTCAAGATGGAAAGCCTGCAGGACGCCTTCAGCTTTGATGAGCTGCGGGAGTTCGACCGCAGGGTGCGGGGCGAAGGCCTCGAACCGCTGTATGTGGTGGAGGTCAAGATCGACGGCCTCTCGGTGAGCCTGGAATACGAGAACGGGCGCTTTGTGCGCGGCTCCACCCGGGGCGACGGCGTGGTGGGCGAGGATGTGACCGCGAACCTCGCCACCATCGCGGACATTCCCAAACAGCTGGAAAACGCGCCGGAATATCTGGAAGTGCGGGGCGAGGTCTACATGCCCCACGCAGCCTTTGAAAAGCTGGTGGAAGAGCAGGAGCTCAGCGACAAGCAACCCTTCAAGAACCCCCGCAACGCCGCCGCCGGCTCGCTGCGCCAGAAGGACAGCCGCATCACCGCGGGCCGCGGGCTCTCCATCTTCGTGTTCAACATCCAGCAGATGCGGGGCGGCCCCACCATCACCAGCCATCGCCAGAGCCTCGATTATGTCAAATCCCTGGGCTTTCCCGTGTCGCCCCGCTACAACAGCTTCACCGACATCGAGGACGCCATCGGCGAGATCGAGGACATCGGCCGCCGCCGCGGCGAGCTCTCCTTCGATATGGACGGCGCGGTCATCAAGGTGGATGACTTCGGCCAGCGGGAGGTGCTGGGCAGCACCAACAAGTTTCCCCGCTGGGCCATCGCCTTCAAATATCCGCCGGAGGAAAAACCCACCACGCTGCTGCAGGTGGATGTGACGGTGGGCCGCACCGGCGTGCTCACCCCCACGGCGGTGTTCGAGCCGGTACAGCTGGCGGGCACCACCGTCAGCCGTGCCATCCTGCACAATCAGGACTTTATCGACCAGCTGGGCGTGTCCATCGGCGACACCATCCTGGTGCGCAAAGCGGGGGACATCATCCCCGAGGTGGTGGCGGTCACCGCCCACGCCCACGAGGGCGCTGCGCCCTTCCGCCTGCCGGACACCTGCCCCAGCTGCGGCGCAAAAGTGGTGCATCTGGAAGACGAGGCGGCCCTGCGCTGCATCAATCCCGAGTGCCCGGCCCAGACGCTGCGCAACCTCATCCACTTCGCCTCCCGGGCGGCCATGGACATCGACGGCCTGGGCAAGGCGGTGGCGGCCCAGCTGGTGGACAAGGGCTATGTGCGCTGCGCCGCCGACCTCTATGACCTGACTGCCGAGCAGCTTCTGACGCTGGACAAATTCAAGCAGAAGAGCGTGGAGAATCTCTTGGGCGCCATCGAGGCCAGCAAAGAGAACAATCTGGACAAACTGCTCTTCGGCCTTGGCATCCGCAACATCGGCGACAAGGCCGCCGCCCTGCTGGCGGAGCATTTCGGCTCGATGGAAGCTGTGCAGGCCGCCGACGCCGAGGCCATCAGCGCCATCGACGGGTTCGGCGGCGTGATGGCCCAGAGCGTGGTGGAGTTCTTTGCCCGCGAAGGCACCGCCGACCTGGTGGACCGTCTGCGCCGCGCCGGGGTGAACATGACCTGGCACGGCGAGGAAAAGACCGACAAGTTGGCGGGCAAGACCGTCGTGGTCACCGGCACGCTGGAAACCATGTCCCGTGCCGAGGCCGAGGCCCTCATCGTCAAGAACGGCGGCAAGGCCAGCGGCTCGGTCTCCAAAAAGACCGCCTATGTGGTGGCGGGCGAAGCCGCGGGTTCCAAACTCACCAAGGCCCAGCAGCTGGGCGTGCCAGTGCTCACCGAACAGGAATTCTTAGCAATGCTGCAAAGCTGAACCCCTTCACATAACAGAACATGGCGCAGAGCGTCCGTTTCCCATCGGGGAAGCGGGCGCTCTTTTTGTTCTATCCCGGCCCGGGGCCTCATACCATAGAAAGCAAAGGGACGGTGAAACAAAATGGACGAGTATTACGCCGCGATACGCCGGCTGCCCGGCTTTCTGCGCCGCCCGCTGGAGGACTTGTCTCCCCGGCAGGCGCAGACCATCCATGAGATACACCTGCGCAGCGGCAGGCCGGTGGTGCTGACCTGCGCCGACGGGCAGTTCTGTCTGCCGGGCCAGGGCGCGGGGCAGGGCGGGCCGACGCTGACCCACGCCCAGCTGCAGGAGTGCTTTTATTCCTTGTGCGAACATTCGGTCCACAGCTATGAGCAGCAGCTTGCCCGAGGCTTTTTCACGCTGCCGGGCGGGCACCGGGTGGGGGTGGCAGGCCTGTTCCATATGCAGGGACAGGCCATGAAAGGGCTTTGCACCGTCACCTCGCTGAACATCCGCATTGCCCGCACGGTGACAGGGGAACTGCCCGCCCCGCTGCGGGACCATCTGCTGGGGCCGTTCCGGGGCCTTGTGCTGGTGGGCCCTCCGGGCAGCGGCAAGACCACTTTGCTGCGCGGCGTGTCTGCGCTGCTGAGCCGCGCGGGCAAAAAGGTGGCGGTAGTGGACGAGCGGATGGAGATATGGCCCTGCGGTCCGGGCGGATTTGCCGCGCCGGTGCCGATGCACTGCGATGTGCTCAGCGGGTGCGACAAGCGGGAGGGCATCATCAGCGCCCTGCGCAGTCTCGGCCCGCAGGTCATCCTCTGCGACGAGCTGGGGGACGAAAGGGATTTCGCTGCCGTCTGCGCCGGTTCAAAGGGCGGTGTGAGCTTTGTCTGCACCGTCCACGGCGATGCTGTCGAGGCGGTGGAACAGCGCTTTTGCGCCACGCGGGAGCAGCTGGCAAAAAGCTTTTCCTGCATCGGGCTGCTGGCGGGCGCGAACCGCCCCGGCGCTGTGCAGCAGGTGTGCTGGCTGTGAGCGCGGCGGTCCGCCTTTTGGGCGCCGCACTGGTGGCCTTTTCCGGCTGGGCCGCCGGGTGGTGGCTGACCGAAAAAAAGCGGCGGCGGCTGGCGGCGCTGGAACAGCTGGAACGGCTCATCGCGCTGGCGCAGGATGAGATCGTCTACCGCGCCGCCCCTTTGAGCGAGATACTTGCGCTGCTCAAAGCGCGGCGGGACATGCCCGGCCTCTGTCTTGAGGAGTGCGGGCAGCTGGAGGCGTTTTCCTGCCCGCCCGACCTGGACAGGCCCGCCTGGGACCAGCTGGAGGGATTCTTCACCCGGCTGGGCAGCGCGGCAGGGCAGGAGGAGGCGCGGCACTGCGCCTATTATCTCAAGCGCTGCGCGCTTCTGCGGGAAGGCGCGCGGCAGGAGTACGAACAGGCCAAACAGCTTTATACAAAAGCAGGGCTGTGCTGCGGTGTGCTGGCGGCGCTGATGCTGTTTTGAGCCGGGAAAAGGAGCTGCAAATGGATATTGACCTTGTGTTCAAGATCGCCGCCATCGGCATCATCGTGGCGGTGCTCAATCAACTGCTGATACGCTCCGGCCGGGAAGATCAGGCCATGATGACCACCCTTGCCGGCCTGATCGTGGTGCTCTCCATGCTGGTGCAGCAGATAAGCGATCTGTTCATCAGCATCAAATCACTGTTCAATCTCTGAAGGCCATGGAGATCTTCGGGATAGCGGCCTTCGTGCTGGTGGCGGCCATGCTCACCGCGCTGCTGCGCCAGTATCTGCCCGCCTATGGGGCGGTGTGCCTGACTTTGTGCGCGGTGCTGCTGCTGGGGCGCATCCTGCAGCTGGCACAGCCGCTGGTGGAGTGGTTTTCCGCCGCCGTCGGCTATCTGGACGGCGACAGCTTTCTGGTGGTGCTCAAGGCTGCCGGCATCGCGCTGGTGGCTCAGAACATGCAGGACGTGTGCAAAGACGCGGGTCTTTCCACCCTGGCAGGCAAGGTGGAGCTGGCGGGGCGCTGCCTGATCCTGGTGTGCGCACTGCCGCTGTTCGAAAACATCATGGGGGCGCTGATCGCGTTTTTGCAATGAAACGAATCCTTTGTATCCTTTTTCTGCTGCTGGTGCTGCCCGCCGTGGTTTTTGCCGAGGGCGAAGCCCTGCCGCCGGACGTGCAGCAGGCGCTGGACGAGCCGGGCATCACCGCCGAAGAGTTCCAGCAGGCGTCACTGGGCGAGATGCTCAGCGCGCTGCTCAAAACCGCCCGGCAGCAATTTGAAAAGCCGGTGCGCCTGCTGGTGCAGCTGCTGGGCGCGGCGCTGCTGGGCGCGGTGGCGCTGGCCCTTGCGCCCCAGGGGGACTGGTCCGGGCCGCTGGAAAGCGTCTGTGTGCTGGGCATGTTCACCGTGAGCCTTGCTCCGGCGCTGGAACTGGTGAACACGGTGAGCGAGAGCGTCGCCCGGTGGCAGGTGTATCTGGTCAGCTTCGTGCCGGTGTTCTCCGGCGTCGTTGCCAGCTGCGGTCAGCCCACCCAGGCCATGGTGTACAGCGGCATGTTCCTGACCATGGCCAACTTCAGCGCCCAGGTCATCTGCGCGGCGGCGCTTCCGGTTTTGCAGGTCTACCTGGCGCTCAACACCGCCGGAGGCCTGTGCGGCATCGGCGGCGTGGCCGACGGCTGCGAACTGCTGGCGAAGGCCGTCAAATGGCTGCTGGGGCTGGTGTCGGTGCTGTTCGGGGCGGTGCTTGGGCTGCAGAGCGTGCTGGCGCAGAACGCCGACACTCTGGCCATGAAGACCGGCAAGTTCCTCATAAGCAGCAGCATCCCGGTGGTGGGCAGCGTGGCCTCCGACGCAATGGGCAGCGTGCTCAGCGGTCTACGGGTGCTCAAAGGCTCGCTGGGGTTTGCCGCCATCGCCGTGCTGGCCATCGACTTTCTGCCTATTCTGGTGCAGAGCGCCTTTTATTATCTGGCCTATCAGCTGGGCGGCGCTGTCTCCAAGGCCTTCGGCATGAACCGGGCGGGCCGCGTGCTGGAGGGCATGGGGCAGGCGGTGGGCATCTGTGTGTCGTTTCTGGTGTTCTTTTTCATGCTGGTGGTGCTGTCCACCGCGCTGATGATCACGATGGGAGGAGGGGGATGACCGTGAAGCTCTGGGCGCTGAACGTCTGCGTGGCCTGCATCCTGGCCGGGGCGCTGGACCTGTTTTTGCCCCGGCAGGGCAGTTTCAAAAGCATAAAAACCGTGCTGGCGCTGTATATTTTAGTGTCGGTGGTGACCCCGGCGGCAGGTGCGGACTGGACGGGGCTGGCAAGCCTCTCCTTTGAATTGGACGTCCAGCCCGCCGATTACTCGGATTACGTCTCCGGCTACGCCTGCCAGAGCCTTGCCGGGCAGCTGGAAGAAAGGCTTGCCGCCGCCGGCATCGAGGCGCAGGTGGAGATAGCGCCCGGCAGCAGCCAGACGCTTCCCGAAGTGACGCTGTGCACCGACCAGCCGGAGGAAGCGCTGGAACTGGCGAAGGAGCTTCTGGGCGAGTCGGAATATTCCTGGCAGACAACGGAGCCGCAGGCATGAGGGAAGGAAAAATGAAATTGGAACGGATCGGAGCGCTGCTTCCCAAGCAGCTGGCCGGGCGCGGCAGCCTGGTGTTTTTCGCAGGGGTGCTGGGGGTCTTTCTTCTCATTGCGGGCGGCCTGCCCTTCGCCGGCAAAGAGGAAGCGGCGGACGCCTCCGCGGCCTCCAGCGCCACCCGTCAGTGGAGCGAAGCCTATGTCCGGCAGCTGGAGGAGACTCTCACCGAACTGATCGGCTCCATCGAGGGCGCGGGCCGCACGAAGGTGGCGGTCACGCTGGACGCCAGCGCCGAGACGGTCTATGCCTTGGACGAGACCGACTGCGGCGAAAACGGCCAGCGGCAGCTGGAGCACATTCTGGTGGATACCCGCGAGGGTCAGGATGCGCTGGTGGAGATGACCTGGGAGCCTGTCATCCGCGGCATTGCCGTGGTATGCGAGGGCGCGGATGATGTGACGGTGAACGCCCAGATCACCCAGGCAGTCTCGGTGCTCACCGGGGTGTCCACAAACCGGATCAGCATATCAAAAATGAGTTAAGTTGGAGGTATCGTGATGCGCAGCAAAAAATTGAACCAGAAGATGACCCTGCTCACCCTTGTGGTCGCCTTGGGCGTGGCGGTGTACCTGAACTGGGAGTACGCCAAGAGCACCGACCTTGCCCTGGACGCCGCCGAGGCCAACGCCCCGGTGACCACCACCGGCGTGGTGACCGATGCGCTGGCGGTGGACGGCAATGTGGAGACCGGCGACAAGAACTATGGCGAGGCCCAGCTGGTCAGCGTGGGGGAGCCCACCGGCGAAGAGTTCTTTGAGCAAGCGCGCCTTGACCGCGCCAAGACCCGGGACGAGGCGCTGGACACCCTGCAGAAGAGCCTGAAAAGCGCCAAGCTCTCGGACGAGGAGAAGGACGCGCTCACCGCGCAGCTCACCGCCGCCATCGACAGCATCACCGCCGAAAGCGACATCGAGACCCTTGTGAAGGCCAAAGGTTTCGTGGACTGCGTGGCCTTCATCAACGGGGACGCGGTGGATGTGACGGTGATGACCACCAGCGACGGCCTTACCAAGGAAGAGGTGGCCCAGATCCGGGACATCGTGCTCAGCAAGTGTCAGGTGACCGCCCAGAACATCACCATCGTGGAGGTAAAATAACAGTTGTAGAATGGGGCGGAAGATGGTATAATAACAAGGAAAGTTCCCATGCCGCGGCATGGACGCAAAATTGCTTGTTTTGGGAGGACCGGGTATGGACGTTTCAAATACCTGCGTTGTGAATGGCAGCCTGCAGATCTCTACCGAAGTGATCGCCAAGATTGCCCGCATGGCTGCGCTGGAGATCGAGGGCGTCAAGGAAGTCAGCCCCGCCACCGCCGGTGTGAAGGGCCTGCTCTCCAAATCCAAAAGCGTGGCCGTGAGCCTGAACGACGATGTGGCTGAACTGACGCTGCAGGTCGTGGTGTTCTACGGCGCGAAGATCCCTTCGGTGTGCGAGAAGGTGCAGAAGAACGTGAAGGCCGCCGTGCAGAGCATGACCAGCATCACCGTTTCCCGCGTGAACGTGATCGTGGCCGGCGTTCAGGTCCGCCCTGAGGCCGCCGCCGAATAAACCCCACTGACCAACAAAGAGCCAGGGCCCTCCCGCGCCATGCAGGGGGGCCGCTCGCTGTGAAAGGAACAACGATGGAGAAATTATCCCGACGCGCGTCGCGCGAAAACGCCTTCCTGGCCGCCTTTGCCGCCACCTTTGACGACATGCCCCTGGACCAGGTGATCGAGCAGGCCAACGAGGCCGGCGACTACCCGCTGGACGAGTTTGCCCAGGCCCTGCTGACCGCTTACTATGACCACAGCGCCGAGATCAATGACCTCATCCGCGCAAATCTGAAAGGCTGGACCCTGGAGCGCATCCCCCGGGTCAACCTGACCGTGCTTCGCCTTGCCATCGCAGAGGCGGCCTACGGCCCGGAAAAGCTGCCCGGCGTTGCCATCAACGAAGCGGTGGAGCTGACCAAGAAATATGCCGACGAGACCGACTATCAGTTCGTCAACGGACTGCTGGGCAGTGTGGTGCGCCAGCTGGGCCTCGAAAGCGGCGAGCCCGCCCAGGTGTGAGCCATGCTGACGCTGGGTTTTGATACGAGCAACTATGCAACCTCTTTGGCGGTGTACGACACCTGCTCCAAAGAGGTTGTTTGTGATAAAAAGAAGTTTTTGCCGGTGCGCCCCGGCCAGCTTGGCCTGCGCCAGAGCGATGCGCTGTTCCACCACACGGCAGCGCTTCCGGGCCTGCTGGAAGAGCTTGCCGCCGAGGCGGACCTGACGAAGATCGAGGCCGTGGGCGTCTCCGCCCGGCCCCGCCCGGTGGAGGGCTCTTATATGCCCTGCTTCCTCGCGGGCATCTCCGCCGCCACGGCGTTCAGCAAGGCGAAGGGCATCCCCCTCGTCCAGACCACCCACCAGCAGGGGCACATCGCGGCGGCGCTGTATGCCAGCAGGGATGAGAGCCTGTTTGAGCGGCAGGCGCTGGTCTTTCACGTCTCCGGCGGCACCACCGACCTCTTGCTCTGCCACGGCGCGGACAAGGTGGAGTGCATCGGCACCAGCACCGACCTCTACGCCGGACAGGCGGTGGACCGGGTGGGCGTGCGCCTGGGCTTTGCCTTTCCCGCCGGCGCGCAGGTGAGCGAGCTGGCGGCGCAGTGCACCGAGCGCATCCGCCCCAAGGCCAGCGTGAAGGGCACCCAGTGCAGCCTGTCCGGGCTGGAGAATCAGTGCAATCAGCTGCTGGCCGCGGGCAAAAGCCCGGCCTATGTGTGCCGGTATTGCCTTTTGTGCGTTGCCGAAACGGCTTACAGAATGGTCGTTGCCGCGCTGGAAGACCACCCCGGCCTGCCGGTAGTGTTTGCGGGCGGCGTCATGAGCAGCGACGTCATCCAGAAGGAGCTGTCGGTGCGTCTGCCCGGCGCTCACTTTGTGCCCGGCCGCTTTTCCAGCGACAACGCCATCGGCGTCGCCCTGCTGGCGGCGCGGGAGGTGGCCCATGACTGATGTGATCGGTGTTTCCGCCCTGAACCGCTATGTGAAGTCCACGCTGGACAGCGACGGCTTTCTCTCGGACCTTGCCCTGCGGGGCGAGGTCAGCGGCTTTGTGAACCATGTGAAGAGCGGCCACTGGTACTTCACCCTGAAAGACGAAAAGGCCAGCGTCAAGGCAGTGATGTTCCGCCAGGAGGCGCGCCGTCTGGGCTTTGTGCCCCAGGACGGCATGCGGGTGGTGGTGCGCTGCCGGGTCAGCCTTTACGAAGCCACCGGCTCCTTCCAGGTCTACGTGCAGGACCTTTTCCCCGACGGGCTGGGCGCGGCCCAGCTGGCCTTTGACCAGCTGAAGGCGCGGCTGGAAGCGGAAGGTCTCTTCCGCCCGGAACGCAAAAAGCCGCTGCCCGCTTATCCTGAGCGCATCGGCGTTGTCACCAGCGCCACCGGCGCCGCGCTGCAGGACATCCGCAACGTGCTCAGCCGCCGCTGGCCGCTGGCCACGCTGCTGCTGGCAGGGGTGAACGTCCAGGGGCTCGCCGCCGCAGAGGAGATAAGCCGGGCCATCGCGGAACTGGACGCCAGCGGCCTTGCGGACGTCATCATCGTGGCCCGGGGCGGCGGCTCCCGCGAGGACCTGTGGGTCTTCAACGACGAGCGCATCGCCCGCGCGGCCTACGCCTGCAAAACGCCCCTCATCAGCGCGGTGGGGCACGAGATCGACGTCTCCATCCTGGACTACGTGGCGGACCTGCGCGCCCCCACGCCCAGCGCTGCGGCGGAGCTGGCCACCCCGGACCGGGAGGCCGAGCGGCAGAAGATATGCACGATTTTGTCAAATATTCATGAATATATGCATTCCAGGCTGAATTTGTGCTATAATGAATTTGCTGCGGCCCGGCAGATTGCCGGCCAGATCACCGGCGAGACGCTCTGCCGCCCCAGGCGGGACAAGCTTCTGGCGCTCTGCGGGCAGTTGAGCGCCGCCAAAGCCGGTCTTATGGCGGAAAAACGGCGGGAACTGGCGTCGGCCTGTGCGCTGGCCCATTCCCTGAGTCCCTATGCGGTGCTTGGCCGTGGCTACGCCATCCCTCGCAGCGAAGCGGGGGAGTGCATCCCGGTGGCGTCGCTGCAGCCGGGGCAGTCTGTTCTGCTGCAGGGGCACGGCGCAAGCGCCCGCTGCCGGGTGGAACAGGTCATCCAGACACAGGAGGACACCGATGAAAAATCCCAAGAGCTTTGAGGAAGGAATGACCCGCCTGCAGGACCTGCTGGACCGTCTTGCCAGCCCGGACACTCCGCTGGAGGAAGCCATTTCCCTTTACACCGAGACTGCCGCCCTGGCGGAGTACTGCACCGCCGCGCTGGACAAGGCCCAACTGAAGATGCAGACCATCGACGAGCGCATCGCGCAGCTTTCAAAGCCCCAGGAGGCGAGCGAAGGATGAATTACCATCAGCAATACGACGCGTATCTCCGGACCTTCAACGACCGGCTGACAGCCTGCTGTGACGCGTATCTGCCCCTGGGCAGCCAAGTGAACGAGGCCGCCCGTTACAGCCTCCTTGCCGGCGGCAAGCGGGTGCGGGCGGTGCTGTGCATGGCCGCCTGCGAACTGCTGGGCGGTGAGGCCCCGCAGGCGGCGCAGCTTGCCTGCGCGGTGGAGATGCTCCACTGCTATTCTCTCATCCACGACGACCTGCCCTGCATGGACAACGACGATTATCGGCGGGGCAAGCCTTCCTGCCACAAGGCCTTCGGTGAAGCGACGGCTCTGCTGGCGGGCGACTTGCTGCTCACCGAGGCCTTTGAGGTCATCGCGGCCGCGCCCGTCAGCGAAACTGCCCGCGTCCGGGCCAGCGCAGCGCTGGCCCACGGCGCCGGTAGCGCGGGGATGGTGCTGGGCCAGGAGCTGGACCTTCGGTACGAAAGCCAGCCGGTGGGGGAGGAGACTCTCCGACTGGTGCACCGCAACAAGACCGGCGCGCTCATCAACGCAGCCATGCAGATGGGCGCCGCGGCCGCCGAGGGCGGCGAAGAGGACTGCCGCCGGCTGGAGCAGTTCGCCTATGACCTGGGGCTCGTGTTCCAGATCGTGGACGACGTGCTGGACGTGACCAGCACCAGCGAGGAACTGGGCAAACCCGTCGGCAGCGACGCCGAGAACAACAAGACCACCTTTGCCACTCTTTACGGTCCTGAAGGGGCCATGGAACTGGCGCAAAAGATCAATGCGGAGGCCTGCGGCCGGCTAAGCCGGGCGTATGGTGAACGATCGGAGTTTTTGACCGCACTGGCCGAGAACCTTCTTTGCCGGCGCACCTGAAAGGGAGTATCGCTTTTGGAACTGTTCAAACAAGTTTACGGGTTCAACTATCTTCTGTCGATCTCGCTGACCGGCTGGCTGGTGGCGCAGGTCCTCAAGACCCTGATCAACGGCCTTCTTCTGGGCAAATTCTCGCTGGAGCGGATGTGGGGCTCCGGCGGCATGCCCAGCTCCCATTCCGCCACTGTCTGTTCTCTGGTGGTGGCGGCGGCCCGGCTCTACGGGCCGGATTCCGCCATCTTCGCCCTTGCGTTCATCATGGCCATCATCGTCATGTATGACGCCATGGGTGTGCGGCGGGAGACCGGCGAGCAGGCGAAGATCCTGAACCGGATGCTCACCGACTGGATGGAGGCCGAAAGTGCCAACAGCCCCTTCCTGGGCGACAAGAAGCTCAAGGAGATGGTGGGCCACACCCCCTTCGAGGTGCTGGGAGGCGCCATCGTAGGCGTGGCCGTTGGCTGGCTCATCCCCATCATTTGAAGAAAGGGCGGGTGACATGGGTTACCCTTTGTTGCAGCAGGTCAATGACCCGCAGCAGCTCAAAGCGCTGCCGGCCGACCGCTTGGAGCCGTTGTGCGAAGAAATACGGCAATTTTTGATCGAAAACGTCTCAAAAACAGGAGGACATCTGTCCTCAAACCTTGGCACCATCGAACTCACTGTGGCCCTGCACCGGGCGTTCAGCACCCCGCAGGACAAGTTCGTCTTTGATGTGGGCCACCAGTGCTACACCCACAAGATCCTCACCGGGCGGCGGGAGCAGTTCGGCGGGCTTCGGCAGCTGGGGGGCATCTCCGGCTTCCCGAACCCGCGGGAGAGCGTCCATGACGCCTTTGTGGCCGGCCATGGCAACACCGCCATCTCGGTGGCCATCGGCATGGCTCAGGCCAAGAAGATCAAGGGCGAACCGGGCAAGGTCATCGCTCTGGTGGGCGACGGCGCTTTCACCGGCGGCATGGTGTATGAGGGCATGAACAACATCGACACCCTCAACAACCTGATCGTCATTCTGAACGACAACAAGATGTCCATTTCCAAAAACGTGGGCTCTCTGGCGCGCTACCTTACCCAGCTGCGCACCAACCCCGAATACTCCAAGGCGAAGGCCAACCTGGAAAGCGTCCTCGGCGCCATCCCCGGTGTTGGCGCGCCGGTGGTGCGGGTGCTGCAGGCCGGCAAGGCGCTGCTGCGGCGTGGCATCTACCACTCCACCATGTTCGAAGAAATGGGCTTTCAGTATCTCGGCCCGGTGGACGGGCACGACGTTCTGCGTCTGAGCGAGCTGTTCACCAACCTGCAGACTCAGTACGCCCCCGTGTTCATCCATGCCATCACTGTAAAGGGGAAAGGCTTTAAGCCCGCAGAGGAGAACCCCGGCGAGTTCCACGGCGTTTCCTCCTTTGACCCGGCTCACATCACCGACCCGGACGTGGCGCCGGACGCCTCCTTCTCCACCCAGTTCGGCAACGATCTGGTGGAGCTTGCCAAAACGCGGCCGAACATCTGCGCCATCACCGCGGCCATGAAGTACGGCACCGGGCTGCAGTTCTTCTACCGCCGATTCCCCGAGCGCTTCTTTGACGTGGGCATGGCGGAACAGCATGCCGTCACTTTCGCGGCAGGCCTGGCAAGCCAGGGCATGCTGCCGGTGGTGGCCATCTATTCCACCTTCCTGCAGCGCTCCTACGACCAGCTCATCCACGATGTGAAGCTGATGAACAACAACGTGGTGCTGGCCATCGACCGGGCAGGCCTTGTTCCCGGCGACGGCGAGACCCACCAAGGCATCTACGACACCGCGTTTTTGAGCCAGATCGGCATCCCGGTGTACGCCCCCTGCAACTACGCGGAGCTGGACCACTGGCTCACCTTTGTGGTGGACAAGCTCAGCGGCCCCCGGGCCATCCGCTATCCCCGGGGCGGCCAGAGCCCCACGCTGGAGGCGCTGGGCTGCACCGGCAGCGCCTTTGACTGCTGCCTTTCTTCCCCGGAGGCTTCCGTCGCGCTGGTAAGCTACGGCAGCATGACCGAAGAAGTGCTGGCGGCGGCGGAACAGCTGCGCCAGCAGGGCGTGAACGCCGACGTGTACAAGCTGGTGCAGCTTTATCCGCTGCCCGAAGGCCTGTGCGAGGCGCTGCTGCGCTATCCCACCGTCCTCTTTGCCGAGGACAGCATTGCGGCCGGCGGCATCGGCGAACACCTTGCCCGCCGTCTGGCGGCTCAGAACTACCAGGGCCGTTACATCCACAAGGGCATTTCGTCCCGTCAATCACTTCCGCACGCCACGGTGCCTCAGATCCGGAACGTTCTAGGTCTGGATGGCGCCAGTCTGGCGGCGCTCGTATGCGAGGAGCAACACATTGAAGATCCGTCTTGATCAATATCTTTGCCAAAACGGCCTTGTGCCCAGCCGGGAGCGTGCCAAGGCCCTCATCATGGCCGGCGTCGTGTTCGTGGACCAGCAAAAAGCGGACAAGGCCGGCATGATGATCGCCGAGACTGCCCAGGTGGAGGTGCGCGGCCATGACATCGGCTATGTGAGCCGCGGCGGCCTCAAGCTGGAAAAGGCAATGAAGGCGTTTCCGCTCACCCCCGAAGGGAAGGTGTGCATGGACATCGGCGCCTCCACCGGCGGCTTCACCGACTGCATGCTGCAAAACGGAGCAGTCAAGGTCTACGCGGTGGATGTGGGCTACGGCCAGCTGGCCTGGAAACTGCGCACCGACGAGCGCGTGGTGAACATGGAGCGCACCAACATCCGCAACGTCACGCCGGATATGCTGGCCGAGCCGGTGGAGTTCTTCAGCGTGGACGTCTCTTTCATCTCCCTCAAACACATCTTTCCCGTGGCCCAGGCTGTCACCGCGCCCGGCGCTGCCGGGGTCTGCCTTGTGAAACCCCAGTTTGAAGCAGGCCGGGAAAAGGTTGGCAAAAAGGGCGTCGTGCGGGAGGCTGAGACCCATCGGGAGGTCATCCTGCAGGCCGCGGAATACGCCGTGCAAAACGGTTTTTCCGTCAACGGGCTGGAATATTCGCCCATCAAGGGCCCCGAAGGAAACATCGAATTCCTGATGTTCGTGGAGAAGAGCGACGAGCCCGTACCTCTGGACCCGGCGCTGGCCGACGCGGTGGTGGCTGCTGCCCACGCCGCACTGTGACGCAAAAAGGGGAGTGCCGTCCATGACGATCTGCCTGACCGGCTACAACAAACCCGAGGCCGCCGATGTCCTTCTGCAGGCCGCCCAGCTGCTGCTGGCGAAAGGCACACGGGTGGTCCTTGCCGCCGAGGACGGCTTTGCGCCGCCCGACGGGGCAGTCTGCCTGCCCGGCGCGCAGGCGCTGACTCAGGCCGACGCGGTGGTGACGGTGGGCGGCGACGGCACCATGCTCCACGCGGCAAAGGAATGCGCCCGCCACGGGCTGCCCGTGCTGGGCATCAACCTGGGCCGCACCGGTTTTCTGGCCACCTGCGAGCTGGACGAGATGGAGCAAAAGCTGCACAAGCTGGCGGCAGGGGAGTTTTCGGTGGAGCACCGGGCTCTTTTGCAGGCGGAGTGCACCGGCGCCGACGGGCCGCTGATCGCCCTCAACGACCTGGTCGTGTACAGCGGGCACCGGCGGCAGACCGTCGATCTGGACATCCTTTGTGACGACCTGCCGGTGAGCAACTGCCGTGGCGACGGAGTGATCCTTGCCACCCCCACCGGCTCCACGGCCTATTCGCTTTCCGCCGGAGGGCCCATCCTGGACGCCCGCATCCGCGGCCTTGTGGTCACCAGCATCTGTGCCCACAGCCTGCAGCGTCCGGCCATCGTTTTCGCGGCCGACCGGCGCATCACTGTGCGCCCGGGCGCGGACCAGCGCGGCCCCATCCTCATCAGCTCCGACGGCGAGAGGGAGATAGAGCTTCCCGCGGGCGGAGAGCTGCGGGCAGGGCTTTCCGAAAAGTCTGTAAAGCTGATAACCTTTAATGGCACAGACCAGTTCGATGCCATCGACAAAAAACTTCGCGGCAGGTGATTCAAATGAAAAATGACCGACATGCAAAGATCCTGGAACTGATCGAGCAGTATCCCATCGACCGGCAGGAAGATCTGCTGGAGCACCTGAATGAGGCAGGTTTTTCGGTGACGCAGGCCACCGTTTCCCGGGACATCCGGCAGCTTCATCTGGTGAAGGCGGCGGTGGGCGGCGGCAAATACCGCTATGTGTCCAGCGCTTCCGCCAAAGGGGCCCGGCATTCCCAGGGGCGGTTCGAGACCATTTTCCGGGAATCCGTTCTCAAGGCGGACTGGGCAGGATGCACCGTCATGGTGCGCTGCTATCCCGGCATGGCCAGCGCCGCCTGCGAACTGTTCGACTCCATGCAGTGGGACTGCGATGTCATCGGCACCCTTTCGGGCGACGACACCTTCCTGGCGCTGATGCGCACTCCGGAGGCGGCCCAGGCCATTTGCGCTGAACTGCAGCAATACATCACCCGTCACTGACCGGCCCGGCCGCGCAGAACGGAAAAGGGGGCCGAAGGGCTTTGCTGAAAAATCTGAAAATCGAAAACGTTGCGGTCATCGAAAAGGCCGAAGCGGAGTTTTCGCCCGGTCTGAACGTGCTGACCGGCGAGACGGGCGCAGGCAAAAGCATCCTGATCGACTCCATCAACGCCATCCTGGGCAACCGCACCAGCCGCGACCTGGTGCGCACCGGCGCGGGCAAGGCCTGCATCTGGGCCACCTTCACCGACCTGCCCGAGGCCGTGCGCAGCCAGCTGGAGCAGGCCGGTTATGAGGCGGGGGACGAGCTGCTGCTCTATCGTGAGATAAGCGCCGAAGGCAAAAGCAACTGCCGGGTCAACGGCATGCCTTCCACCGCGGCCATGCTTCGGGACCTTTCCGCCGGCCTCATCAACATCCACGGCCAGCACGACAACCAGAACCTGACCAATCCCTCCCGCCATCTGGCGCTGCTGGACCTGTATGCGCAGAACGAGAAGGAATACGCCGCATACCGGCAAGTCTACCGTCAGCTGATCGCCGTCAAGCGGCAGGCGGACGCCCTGCAGATGGACGAAGAGGAGAAGCAGCGCCGGCTGGAACTGCTTCGTTTCCAGGTGGACGAGATCGAGTCTGCCGCGCTTCAGCCCGAAGAGGAAGAGCAGCTGACCGCTCGCCGGCAGGTGCTCAGCCACGCCCAGACCATTCTGGAACAGGTGAGCGCCGCCCACAACGCCCTTGCAGGGGGCGATGACTTTGGCGGAGCCGCCGACCTTCTGGGCGACGCGGCCGGGCAGCTGGAAGGAGCCGCCCAACTGGACGAGTCGCTGCAAAGCGCCTGTGAGCGGCTGAACGACCTTTACTACACCGCCCGGGAGCTGGCTACCGACCTGGCCGACCGGCTGGAAAGCTACGGCATGGATCCTGCCGAGCTGGACCGGGTGGAGACCCGTCTGGACGAAATTTACCGTCTCAAGCAGAAATACGGCGGCTCGGTGGAGAAGATCCTGGAGCACGGGCAGGCAGCCCGGGAGGAACTGGAAAGCATCGAGCAGTCGGACGAGACCCTGGCCAAGCTGAATGCCGAAAAACAGGCGCTCTACCGTCAGGCCAAGGAAAAGGCGGAAGCCCTCACCCAGACCCGTTTGAACGCGTTCAACGACCTGGAAAAGAAGCTGGTGGAGGCCTGCACCTTCCTGAACATGCCGGGCGTGCGCTTTGCGTTGCAGCACAGCCGCGGGCCGCTGGCCGGGGCAGGGCAGGACACGCTGGAGTTCTACATCTCCCCGAACCCTGGCGAAACGCCGAAGCCTCTGGCCAAGATCGCCAGCGGCGGCGAGTTGAGCCGCATCATGCTGGCGCTCAAGAGCGCGCTGGCGGAAAAGGACGCCATCCACACCGTCATTTACGACGAGATCGACACCGGCGTGTCCGGCTCGGCGGCGGGACGCATCGGCCAGATGCTCAAACAGACCTCCGCGGGCCGGCAGGTCATCTGCATCACCCACACCGCCCAGATCGCGGCACTGGCGGACCGGCACCTGCTCATCCAGAAGAACGTGGAAGGCGAGCGCACCTTCACCAAGCTTTATCCGCTGGACGGCGACGGCCGGGTGCGGGAACTGGCCCGCATCATCTCCGGCGACCAGATCACGCCCATCGCCCTGGCCAACGCCCGGGAAATGCTGGGCCTGGACCCTTGACAAAGGGAAAAGGCACAGGTATACTGTACAGTATCAAATGCGAAGAAGGGAACCAGTACCCCTTGAAAGCGCGGCACAGAGAAGCCCTGGTTTGGTGAAAAGGGAAGCGTGCGCAAGGGCGAATACATCCCGGAGCAGCAGGCTGAACAGCGCGTTTTGCGCCCGGTAGGCCGCGCCGTGGTGCGCACGTTACAGCGCAAGGGTGTCTATTGTGCACCCGCCGAGGCCGTCTTTCGCGAGGAGGGCGGCGAACAGAGGTGGTACCGCGAAGTTTCGCCCTCTGCCAATTTATTTTGGCAGAGGGCTTTTTTATGCCCTTTGCCCGCAAATCAAAGGAGGAAACAGAAAGCATGACCATTTACGACGAGCTGGTCGCCCGCGGGCTTATCGCCCAGGTGACCGATGAGGAAGAGATCAAAGACCTCATCAACAACGGCAAAGCCACCTTCTACATCGGCTTTGACCCCACGGCCGATTCTCTGCATGTGGGCCACTTCATGGCCCTGATGCTCATGCGCCGGCTGCAGAAGGCAGGTAACCGCCCCATCGCCCTGATCGGCGGCGGCACCGGCATGGTGGGCGACCCCAGCGGCCGCACCGACATGCGCACCATGATGACCGTGGAGACCATCCAGCACAACTGCGAGTGCTTCAAAAAGCAGATGAGCAAGTTCATCGACTTTTCCGAGGGCAAGGCTCTGATGCTGAACAACGCTGACTGGCTGATGAAGCTGAACTACATCGAGCTGCTGCGCGAAGTGGGCGCCTGCTTCTCGGTGAACAACATGCTCCGGGCCGAGTGCTACAAGCAGCGGATGGAGAAGGGGCTGTCCTTCCTGGAGTTCAACTACATGATCATGCAGTCCTACGACTTCTATCACATGTTCCAGACCGTGGGCTGCAACCTGCAGTGCGGCGGCGACGACCAGTGGTCCAACATGCTGGGCGGCACCGAGCTTATCCGCCGCAAGCTGGGCAAGGACGCCTACGCCATGACCATCACCCTGCTGCTCACCAGCGAGGGCAAGAAGATGGGCAAGACCCAGAAGGGCGCTGTCTGGCTCGACCCGGAAAAGACTTCCCCCTACGAGTTCTACCAGTACTGGCGCAACGTGGACGACGCCGACGTGCTGAAATGCCTGCGGATGCTCACCGACCTGCCCCTGGAGCAGATCGACGAGATGGACCACTGGCAAGGCGGCGAGCTGAACAAGGCCAAAGAGATCCTGGCCTTCGAGCTCACCAAGCTGGTCCACAGCGAGGAGGAGGCCCGCAAGGCCCAGGAGACCGCCCGCGGCCTGTTCAGCGGCTCCGCGGACGCGGCCAACATGCCCTCCACCACCCTCACCGCCGACCAGCTCACCGACGGCAAGATCGGCATTCTGGACATGATGCTGGCTGCGAAACTGGTCCCCAGCAAGCGGGAGGCCCGTCAGCTCATCCAGCAGGGCGGCGTTCTGCTGGACGGCGAGAAGGTGACCGACCCCACCATGACCGTGAGCGCCGAGGCTCTGGCCGCCGGTGTGGTCATCAAGAAGGGCAAGAAGGTCTACCACAAGGTGCAGCTGTGATGCAATAAAACCAAAAGGAGCACTGTCAAAATGACAGTGCTCCTTTTTTGATTTCAAGACCGGTCACAGCGCGAATGCCTGCCGCAGCGCCTCCAGGGCCGTGTCCTCATCCTCGGCGGCCACCAGCAGGGAAATGTCCACCGAGCTGGTGGTGATGAGGTGGATGGGCACCCGGGCCTCTGCCATGACCTCCATCACCCTGGAGGCCACACCGCACAGGTTCGGCATGTCCTGCCCGAAGAGGGTCAGCTTGGTGTAACCGCCGCTGATGAGCGGCGCGGGGCCGCTTTTGCCCGCCGTGACCTGGGGCAGAGTGCGCATCACGATGGACCAGTTATCATACGAGGTGGTGAAACTCAAAGCCGCCACGTCGCCCTGGGGCAGCCCTTGGCAGATCATGTCCATATTGACCCCGGCCGCCGCGAAGGGGGAGAGATACCCCGCAGGGCCGCCCTCGCTCTGGCGCACGGCGGGGAAGGCCACCACCATGATGTTCTGTTCACTGGAAAGCTGGGAGATGCCGTACATATTGCTCTGCCTCCATTTTTATAGATCAAGGAATTGGTTGTCGATGTTGTTCCGCAGGACCGATTCTATGTAGCTGCGGCTGAAATCCGGGAAGTTCTCCCGCACACCGTGGCTTTGGGCCAGCTCGTCGGTGTAGTCCTTATAAAGGTAAATGCGTATCTGGGAATAGTTCTGGCCGTAATGGTTCACCGTGGGATGCAGCATCGGGTCCTTCAGGACCGTCTCGCTGCTTCCGTCCGGCTGGGTGGTCTTTTCCAGTGTGAAGCTCAGTACCGCGCCGATCATCGTGTCCGCCGTGGACTGGGCGTTCAGGAAATTGCCCAGGGAATAAGCCACGAATACCTGGCGGCCATCCGCCGCAGTGAGCCACTGTGCGTCCTGCACCACATGGGGGTGAGTTCCGATGACTACGCCAGCTCCCCAGTCGGCCATCTGCTGAGCCAGCGCCCGCTGGGCGTCGGTGGCTTTGTGGCTGCCCTCCACGCCCCAGTGAACACCCACCACCACAAAGTCCGCCTGCTGGCGTGCCAGTTCGATCTGGTGCTGTATCACGTCGGTCTGGCTGGTGTAGATGAGGTTCGCTTCCGCTCCGGAGGGAGTGGGGATGCCGTTGGTGAATTCCGTATAAGAAAGATAGGCGATGCGGATGCCATTGGTCTCCCGGATCACGATGTTGTCGTAGTCTTCTTCGCCCGCGTACAGTCCGCAGGTGACTGCATCTTCCGGCAGGCTGGACCAGAACCGTCTGGTGGCAGCAATGCCCTCGGCACCCTTGTCATAGGTGTGGTTGTTCGCCAGGCTGAACACTCTGAACCCTGTGTCGTACAGCTCGCGCCCCATATCGCCCGGCGTGGAAAAGCAGGGATAACTGCTGGGCTCCAGTTCATCGTTCACCAGCGTTTCCTGGTTGATCCAGTTCACGTCAAAACCGGCGTAGAAATCCCGCACCGCGTCGTAGCAGAAGGAAAAATCATAGCCCTCTTTGCCCTCCGCCTGGGCTCTGCGGGCCGCCTGGTTGTAGATGCCGGTATGGATGAGGTTATCGCCTGTGGCGGAAAAGCGCACCGTGGAAACAGTCGGCGTCGGCTCCGGCGTGGGGGAAGGGGAGGGTGCAGGCGTGGGGTCAGGCTGCGCCTGGGCGGCCGCATCCCGCACCGAATCGACCGCACTGTCCAGCAGAGGAACGATCATCAGCAGTGCCAGAATGGCAAGCACCAGAACGATCAGTCGTTTCTTCATGTTATTTTCCTCACAGAAGTTCCTTCATCAGGTCTTTCATGGTGTAAAGTCCAGGGCCTTTATCCGCAAGGAACACCGCAGCATTCACCGCGCCGTTGGCAAACACACGGCGGGAACCGGCGCTGTGGCTCAGGGTGATGACCTCATCCGGCCCGCAGAACAAAATCTCATGCTCACCCACGATGCTGCCGCCCCGCACCGAGTGCAGGCCGATCTCGCGGGGAGAGCGCTTCTGCCGCACACTGTGGCGGTCATAGACATATTCGTAGGGCTCGCTGGCCACCTTGTTGATCTCGTCCGCCAGCAGCAGCGCAGTGCCGCTGGGCGCGTCCAGCTTGTTGTGGTGGTGCTTCTCGATGATCTCGATGTCGTAGTCCAGCCCCAGCGCCGTGGCGGCCTGCTGGGCAAGCTGGGCCAGCAGGTTGATGCCCATGGACATGTTCGCGCTCTTGAACACAGCACAGCGGGTGCTGGCCTCGGTCAGCAGCTTTTCGGTGTCCTCGTCCAGGCCGGTGGTGCAGATGACGCAGGGCAGCGCGTTCTTTGCGCAGAAGCGCAGAGCGTTCCTGGTGGCCGCGGGGCTGGAAAAGTCGATGAGCACATCGGCCTCCACGTTCAGTTCCTCCAGGCTCGCCGCCACGGGGATGGCGCCGCTCTGAGGGGTGACGTCCACGCCGCCCACAACGCGGCAGTCCTCACGCTGTTCGATCAGCTCGCACAAGACCTTGCCCATGCGGCCGTTGATGCCCTGAATGATAATGCGGGTCATGGTATCTTTCTCCTGTTCTTTTTACAAAAGGCCCGCGCAAAAAACGCGCGGGCCTTTTGGTGTTCCTTTTAAATCAGGCCGGCGTTCTGCAGCTCCCGGCGCACCTGTTCGGCGTGGTCGTCGCTCAGGGGCACCAGCGGCAGGCGGCAGGGCCCGGCCGGAAGGCCCATCATGCCCAGGGCAGCCTTCACGGGGATGGGGTTCACCTCGCAGAACATTGCTTTGCAAAGGCCCATCAGCTGCAGCTGCAAGTCCAGACTTTCCTTCGTCTTGCCCTCGAACCAAAGCTGGCACATGCGGTGCATCGGTTCCGGCGCCACGTTGGAGACCACCGAAATGACACCCTTGCCGCCCAAAGCCAGAATGGGCACCACCTGATCGTCATTGCCGGAATAGAGGGGCAGCTCACCGCCGCACAGTGCCGCGGTCATGGCGATCTGGCTGATGTTGCCGCTGGCTTCCTTGATGCCGCAGATGAGCGGGTTCTTGGCCAGTTCCTTCGCGGTGGCGGACTCGATGTTCACGCCGGTGCGGGAGGGCACGTTGTAGAGGATGGCCGGCAGGCCGGCCGCGTCCACAATGGTGTTGAAGCTGGCAACGAGGCCTCGCTGGGTGGTCTTGTTGTAGTAAGGAGTCACCAGCAGAAGCGCGTCCGCACCCCGGGCCTTGGCCTCCTTGGACATCTCCACCGCGTGCTCGGTGTAGTTGGAGCCGGTGCCCGCGATGACGGGGATGCGCCCGGCAGCGGTCTCCACCGCCACACGGATGCACTCCAGATGCTCGTCGTCCTTCAGAGTGGCGGACTCGCCGGTGGTGCCGCAGATCACAACGGCATCGGTGCCGCCTTTGATCTGGAACTCGATCAGATCAGCCAGGCCCTTGTAGTCCACGCTGCCGTCCGGCAGCATGGGAGTGATGATGGCAACAGCGGCTCCGGTGAAGATCGGCGTTTTCATTGCGCTCAACTCCTTTTAGTCAAAATAGCCCTTGGCAGCAAGCAGTTCCGCCAGCAGCACGCCGCCGCCCGCAGCGCCCCGCAGGGTGTTGTGGGACAGGCAGACAAACTTGTAGTCATACTGGGTGTCCGGGCGCAGACGGCCGATGGAAACGGCCATGCCGTTCTCCAGATTGCGGTCCAGCTTGGTCTGCGGCCGGTCGTTCTCTTCAAAGTAATGCAGGAAGTGCTTGGGGGCGCTGGGCAGCGCAAGGCGCTGGGCCTCGCCCTCAAAGTTCGCCCAGCGGTCCAGGATCTCTTCCTTGGTGGGCTTTTTATCAAAGCTCATGAACACGGCGGCCATGTGCCCGTCGGTCACAGGGATGCGCAGGCACTGGGCGGTAATGGAAGGGGAGGCGGCCGGCACAATGGCGCCGTTCTCCACCTTGCCCCACAGCTTCAGCGGCTCCTGTTCGCTCTTTTCCTCTTCGCCGCCGATGTAGGGGATGCAGTTGTCCACCATCTCCGGCCAGGTGGCAAAGGTCTTGCCGGCGCCGGAGATTGCCTGATAGGTGCACACCAGCACTTTGGAAAGGCCGAATTCGTCTTTCAGCGGGTGCAGGGCGGGCACATAGCTCTGCAGGGAGCAGTTGGATTTCACCGCCACAAATCCCTTTTTGGTGCCCAGGCGTGCGCGCTGGGCTGCAATGACGTCCAGGTGCTCGGGGTTGATCTCCGGCACCACCATGGGTACGTCAGGGGTGAAGCGGTGGGCGCTGTTGTTGGAGACCACCGGGCATTCTGCCTTGGCGTAGCTCTCTTCCAGAGCGCGGATTTCCTCTTTCTTCATATCCACCGCGCAGAACACGAAATCGACTTTGGAGGCCACTTCTTCCACATGGGAGGCGTCCAGCACCACCATATTCTTGACCTGCTCCGGCATGGGGTCAGGCATGGCCCAGCGGCTGCCAACGGCCTCTTCGTAGGTCTTGCCCGCCGAACGGGGAGAGGCCGCCACCACGGCCAGATGGAACCAGGGATGCTGCGCCAGCAGAGACACGAAACGCTGGCCGACCATGCCGGTGGCGCCCACAACGCCCACTTGATACTGTTTCATAGTTCACTCGTTCCTTTCCGCAAAGCCCTCTTGTGTTCGCCGGTGCCGGGTGTATAAAAAAAACCGGCTTGAAAACCGGCAATGTATGCAATATAATAAATTAGATTGCATAGCGTGCACAGCGCACCAACACCTTAAAACATGTCTTTACTATAGCATTGCCGTGAAGCAATGTCAATTATCAAGAAAGGCAATACTCCATGCTGAAAAAAGATTTTTGGTTCGACCTGCCCCATGAACTAATCGCGCAGGAACCCGCCGATCCGCGGGATTCCGCCCGCCTGCTGTGCGTGAAGCGCGGCAGCGATGAGATCCGCCATCAGGTGTTTCACGATCTGCCTGACCTATTAAATGCCGGCGATCTTCTGGTTGTGAACGATTCCAAGGTTTTGCCCGCACGTTTGGTGGGCGAAAAGGCCGGGACCGGCGCGGTAAGCGAAATTCTGCTGCTGCGGCAGGTGAAGGGCGATGTCTGGGAGTGCCTGGCAAAGCCTGGCAAGCGTCTGAAGGCCGGCACCGAGGTCATCTTTGGCGATGGCAGCCTGCGGGCGGTCATCCGGGAAACGATGGAAGACGGCAACAAGCTTGTGGAGTTTTTCTACGACACCCAGACCCTCTACGAAAAGCTGGATGAGTTCGGCAAAATGCCTCTGCCGCCCTACATCACCCGCCAGCTGGAGGACCAGAGCCAGTACCAGACCGTCTATGCCAAGGAGCTGGGCAGCGCCGCCGCTCCCACCGCCGGCCTGCACTTCACGCCGGAACTGATGGACCGCCTGCGCCAGAAAGGCGTGGATTTTGCCGAGGTGACCCTGCACGTGGGCCTTGGCACCTTCCGCCCGGTGAAGGAGGATGACATCGCCGACCACCAGATGCACTCCGAGTGGTACTGCGTCAGCGAGGAGACCGCCCGCAAGATCAACGAGACCAAGGCCCGGGGCGGCCGGGTGATCTGCGTGGGCACCACCAGCTGCCGCACGCTGGAATCTGTGGCGGCCAAATACGGTGAGATCCGTGCCTGCAGCGGCGACACCGATATTTTCCTGTATCCCGGCTGCGAATTCCGCTGCATGGACGGCCTCATCACCAACTTCCATCTTCCTGAAAGCACGCTCATCATGCTGGTCAGCGCCTTCTATGGTTATGAGCGCACCATGGCCGCCTACAAAGAGGCTGTGGAGCAGAAATACCGCTTTTTCAGCTTTGGCGACGCCATGCTTATCCTGTAAAAGAAAGGAACTTTACACATGCCTTACCGCTTGACCAAAACCGAGCACGCCGCACGCCGGGGGCAGTTTGAAACGGTGCACGGCACGGTGCAGACGCCCGCGTTCATGAACGTGGCCACCGCCGCCGCCATCAAGGGCGGCCTGTCCGCCTTTGACCTGAAGGACATTGGCTGCCAGGTGATGCTGTGCAACACCTATCACCTGCACCTGCGTCCGGGGGACAAGCTGGTGGCAGAGCTGGGCGGCCTGCACAAGTTCACCCGCTGGGACGGCCCCATCCTCACCGACAGCGGCGGATTCCAGGTGTTCAGTCTCGCCAAGCTGCGCAACATCACCGAAGAGGGCGTGACCTTCCACTCCCATCTGGACGGCCACAAGATCTTCATGGGCCCGGAAGAGAGCATGCAGATCCAGGCGAATCTCGGTTCCACCATTGCCATGGCCTTCGATGAGTGCGTGGAGAACCCCGCCCAGTACGACTATGCAAAGGCCAGCTGTGAGCGCACCGTGCGCTGGCTGGCCCGTTGCAAGGCGGAGATGGCCCGGCTGAAAAATGAAGGTCTCGCCACCAATCCGCACCAGCTGCTGTTCGGCATCAACCAGGGCTGCACCTTTGACGATTTGCGGGTGGAGCACATGAAAACCATCGCGGACATGGACCTGGACGGCTATGCCATCGGCGGTCTGGCAGTGGGGGAGCCCGCGGAGGAGATGTACCGCATCATCACCGCAGTGGAGCCCTTTGCGCCGAAGGACAAGATCCGCTATCTGATGGGCGTGGGCACGCCCGGCAACATCATCGAGGGCGTGTGGCGCGGCGTGGACCTGTTCGACTGCGTCATGCCCAGCCGCAACGCCCGCCACGGCCATCTGAACACCTGGAGCGGCATCATCAACATCAAGAACCTCAAGTATGAGAAGGACGAGCGCCCCATCGACCCGGAGTGCGACTGCCCCGTCTGCCGCAACTTCAGCCGCGCCTATCTGCGGCACCTGTTCAAAGCCGACGAGATGCTGGGCATGCGCCTCGCCGTGATGCACAACCTCTATTTCTACAACCATCTCATGGAGCGTATCCGGGCCGAACTGGACGCCGGGACCTTTGAATCGTTCCATGACCGGTATGTAACTCTGCTGGACACCCGCATTTAACGCCGGTTTCACTTGCAAAATGCGTGCATATCCGTTATAATTGGTTTTAATACGATCCCGGATTTCGAGAGGAGTTAAACAAAACGATGAACATTCAGTTTCTGAGCAGCAGTATGGATTCCACCACCATGAGCAACATCAGCATGATCGTCATGCTGGTCATCATGTTCGCGGTGATGTACTTTTTGCTGTACCGTCCCCAGAAGAAGCAGCAGAAGAAGGACGCCGAGATGCGCAATTCGCTGGAGATCGGCGATGAGGTGACCACCATCGGCGGCATCGTGGGCCGCGTGATCGCCCTGAAGGAGGACACCTTCGTGCTGGAGACCGGCAGCGACCGCACCAAGATCCGTTTCCGCCGCGCCGCCGTGCAGGCCGTGACCAAGCTGGATATGGAGACTCCTGCCCAGAAGTGATTTCTTCGGACTAAAACAACGCCTCCCTGCATACTGTTTAGTGTGCAGGGAGGTGCTTTTTTATGCCAAAACAGCAAAAAACGGGCCGCAAAGCCGGGCAGAGTGCCGGCACGGAGCCTTTGAAAAAGATTTTGATCGCAGGCGTCGCCGGGACGGCCGTAACATTTCTCGTCCTGCTCTTGTGCAGCTGGCTCTACACCAAGACTCAGCTGCCCGCCTGGTCTGCCGTTCCCATGGCCACCTGCGCCGTGTGCCTGGGCTGCTTTGTCTGCGGAATGATCCTGGCTCGCAGCTTCAAAAAGAACGGCTTGTTCTGCGGACTTTGCACCGGAACGGTCTTTTATCTCATCTATCTGGCCGCCGCACTGCTGAACGGGCAGTTCGACTTCACCGCCATGGCCGGCATCAAGCTTGTGTGCTACATCCTTGCGGGCTGCTTTGGCGGGTATCTTGGCATTCTTCTGGCCGAACGAAAGCGCACCCGCCGTCCGGCCTGACAAAAAAGCTCCGCATTGATGCGGAGCTTTTTTCATATATCGCGGCCAAGCCGCATATCATGTTCTATCACCGCTCAAAAAGAGGTACAAGCTATGTGGACGTATCGACCAGCAGACAGCACTCCCACGCCGCGGGCGAAGGAACTTCGGGATCCCGTGCCTTATTCGACGGCCCGACCGCAGCCTTCCTCCGCGCCTTTCCAAACCCAGAATGGCGCTGCACCGCATCGTCAGAGTGCGTTTGGCCAAGAGCAGCGCACCACAGGCGAAGAGCAGAGCCGAAGGCGGCCTGAAAGCATGCCCGGAACGGTCTATGAAACATCCGACGCGGCGAGCGCACCTAAAGCACGCATCGCCGCCCAGCCAAGACCCTCCCGGATACTGCGCACCGCCTGCGTGATGGGCTGCCTTTATCTGGCCGGTCTTGCGGCAGGCTCGCTGTGCAGCCGGATGCTGAGCGAACCGCTGCTGACCTACGCCCGTTATTTCGCCTCCATCGACCTGGGCCTGCGGACCACCGGAAAAGCCGCGATGGTGTTCAGCGTGGGCTTTCTATCCCTGTTTTGCCAGCTGTCTCTGGTGCTTATCTCTGGTTTCTGTGTTCTCGGCATCGGCCTCATTCCCATCACGATGGTGCTCAAGGGCGCCGGAGCGGGCATTTTCACCGCACTGTTGTACCAACAGCTGGGGGCAGTCAAAGGTCTTGTGCTGCAAGCGTTGGTCTTCTGGCTCCCTGAAACGCTGGGCAGCCTGCTCGTGATCCTGTTAAGCGCTTTCGCCTTACATGTTTCCTGCGGCCTTCTGCACTGCTGTCTCGGTCAGGGCGGAAGCGGGCTTGGCGCAGCCTCGCGCCGCCTGATTCACCGCTATCTGACCATCTGCTTTATTTCCATGCTGGTGTGCGGGCTTTCAGTCCTCCTGACGCTGGTCTTTGGCGGCCTCTTCTAATGTCTCGGAAGGCCTTTCAGGCTCCATGTAGGAGATTTTGGACAGGGGAGTGGACTTCGCCGCCTTGCGCAGCTTCTCGGTGTTGATGTGGGTGTAGATTTCTGTGGTGGACACATGCGCGTGCCCCAAAATTTCTTTCAGCTCCAGCATATCCACGTTACCGTGGCGGTACATCAGCGTTGCCGCGGTGTGGCGCAGTTTGTGGGGCGAATAGCCTTTGCCGGAAAGCCCCGCAGACTGCAGGCAGCGGTCAACGATCTGCTGCACACGACGCGCGCTCAGCCGCTTGCCGGTCTTCTTGGATACAAACAGCGCCTGCGGCTCCTGCAGATTTCCGAGGGCTGCCCGGGCAGCACGGTAGTGCTTCAGCGCATCCAGGCAGGCGGCGTTGAGGTAGACTAGCCGCTCTTTATTGCCTTTGCCCACGATGCGGACCGTGTCCTCCTGAAAATCCTTCAAATCAATGGCCACCAGTTCGCTCAAACGCATGCCGCAGTTCAAAAACAGGGTCAGGATGCAGAAGTCGCGCTCGTAAAAGTCACTTTGTATATTTTTTAACAAGTCAATGCTTTCTTCCAGCGATAGATATTTGGGCAGCGCCTTTTTAAGGCTTGGAACAGAGATGTCCTTGGCAGGGTCCTCCGAAAGGCGATTGGATTTCACGGTCATAAAGCGATAGAAGCTTTTGATGCTGGTGAGTTTCCGCGCCCGGGCTGCCGGTTCGTTCTGGCGCTCATTCTTCAAGAAATACAAATACTCATAGATCTCCGATTGGGTCACGCTGCCGATGGTGGCAGTGTCGATGCCTCGGATGTCAATATCGTCAAATTCGCAGTTCGCAGGCGCAGCGCCGCGTTCACGCAGAAGGAACTTGAAGAACAGGCGCAGGTCGATGTAGTAGGCGTTGACCGTGCGAGGTGATCGGTTGAGAATGGCGCCCAGGTAATTCAGGAAGTCGCGCACGTCCCGCGGGATGTCTTCATAAGGCGCGTGGCGCTCCGGGTGCATGGTGTCGATGTAGGTGCTCATAATCTGGTTTGCGGTGGATGCCCCTGTTTTGCACTCCCCTCAATTTCGCTAAATTTTTATTTAGCGAAATACATCCAGTTAAAAAAAATTAGCGCTCTCGCTACCCCTACTCTATCAGATAGCCCCGCGCTCCGCAAGGCCTACGGCCCAAAATGGGATAACTGTGCAGCTAAAGACAACATAAATCCATCGTGTGGAAAGCAGAAAGCCCCCACCCCCCGCCCGCCCCCGTGGGGGCGGGAGCGCGCCTCTGGGTGAGCATCGGGGCCGTGTGGCGTTGCCCTGGCTTGCAGCAAGGGCAACGCCGCCCGGAGGCCAGCCCGGCGCGGCGGAAAGCCTTTTGGTCGGGCCGGCGGCCCTCCCTGGCGGCCCTGCAGGCCGCCGCCAACCTGGGGGCCGTGGGCCCCCAGCCCCCCACGCCGCTCGCGGTGTGCTCCCGGTGCTGCGCACCGCTGCGCTACCTCTCGCGGCTCCCCCCTTGACAACGCCGCCTAACCGTGGTAAACTGATAGTGCGCCGACGGGTGGGCATCATTGTCCGCACTATCGAGAAAAGAGCAGCGAACCGCGAGAGCGGAGCGCTGCTCTTTTCTTTACCCCTGCTGTCGGGAAGCTACGTCCAAGAGGGGGCGCCCTGCGCCGGAGGCGCACCCCGCCCCCGGAACCCCCTCCCGCCCTCGCTCTTTGGCGGCTGGGCGCGGAAGGTGAAAAAGTTGTACCGCGCCCCCGTGTCGGCCACCGGCCCACAACGCGGCCCGGCGGCCTCCCGCACCGAACGCGCCTTGCGGGCTCCAAGTGTTCGCCCGCCCGGCGCAGCGCGGCCAAATGCTCCCGCAGGGCCCTGCGGGGCAGCGGTGCGGGCGCTTGCGCCGCCCGTCAAAAAGGCAAGGCCAAGCCCTTCGGGCGCTGCGCGGCCTTGCCTTTTCTCCGGCGCGGCTGCGCCCAGGTCTTTCCCCGCGCAGGTGCTCGGGGCCAAAAATCGGCCCCGTAAGGTGGTGGCCGTGTTTTGGCCCCTCGGCCCCAAACGGCCCGCCCGGCTTCGCCCCGCCGGCGGGCGGGCCGTTTGGGCGTAGCCGCCCCGTCCCCCTCGCGCTGCGTTACCACTTGCGCCGAGTCGGGGGCCGGGGCCACCGGCGGCGTCGCGGATAGTTGCCGCCGGTGGGGCCTGCGGGCCCGGCGATTTGAACGCCGCCCGCGAGGCTGCTCCGCCCCGCGTGGGAAGGGGCGTCGCAGCTATGGCGCGTTTGCGGGCGGCGAAGGCCTGGGCAGCTTGTCCCCCTCGCTACCTAAAAAACCAATCTGGGGGCCGTAGGCCCCCAGCCCCCCACCACGCCCACAGGTCAGCCGCCCCTTTGCGCGTGGCTCTCCCCATTGTGCAGCCCGGCCCGGCGTCAAGGGTCAAGCCGGGCAGCCAGGGGCTGCCCTTGACGCCTGCCGCCGTGTGCAGGAAAGCCCCCCTTGCGTGAAGGTCAAACCACACGCAAAGGGGGCTTTCTCATGTTCACACTTCCCAGCAATCGGCGCGACCTGCTCCAGATGGTGCTGGCGCTGGACGTCACGCTCCAGCAGCAAGACCTCGCGCCGGAGCGCCGTGCGCGGCTGCTCCGCTTTCAGCGGGTGCTCACCGCGCTGGCGTCCTCCGGCGCTTTCCTGTCCCGCCCACCTTCCGGCGGGTCAGCTCATCCGCCAGAGCGTAAAGCAAAGTGACCTCACTGTGCCCCTCGTCGTGGTTGAGCAGCGCGGCCACCTTGCCCACGCTGCCGGTGCGCCGAAACTCGTCCACGGCGCGGATTTTCCTGCCTGTGTGGGTACTCACCTGCGCACCCTTCGGCACCACGCCGGACGCCCGGAACACCCGGGCCGCCCGCTGGAGGTCTTTATAGACGGCGCTCCGGGTGCGGTGTTTGCGCCAGTCGTTCCGGCCCTCAAACACCCACACCCGGCCCGCCTGCTGCAACATCCGCAGCCGCAACTCGGCGGGCCAGTATACCCGCCGGCTTTTGCCGGTCTTTTGTTCCCGCACGGTCATGCGCGGGCCGTGCTGAACGTCTGCCGTTTTCAGCGCCAGCACGTCCCCCACGCGCAGCCCGGTGGCCATGCAGCAC
Organism: Oscillospiraceae bacterium; assembly: GCA_004558145.1. Lineage (GTDB taxonomy): Bacteria > Bacillota > Clostridia > Oscillospirales > Ruminococcaceae > Allofournierella_A > Allofournierella_A excrementavium. The sequence continues at coordinate 235,744 of SFDQ01000003.1, read as the reverse complement.
TCCATGACAAGGCGGTTTGCGGGCATCAGTGCCGCGAGTACATGCCCCATAGCGGGGCGGTCGAGCCAGTCAGCACGCCCCATTTTCGCCCGCCTCCCCTTTCCGGCAAATGGTGATTGAAGTCTCCAGCACAGCCGCCGGAGCAGCTTGCGCGGCGCTCCCGGCAGGAGTGTGAACACTTGCCGCACCAGCAGCCCAGCGGTGAAACGCCGCCGCTGCGTCTGCCACGTTCTCGGCCATCCGCCGCGCCGTTCCACCGTTGCCGTAGCGGCTGGCGTAGTAGTAGAGATAGGCCCAACCGCAGACGTCAAACACCAGCCGCGCCCCCTTCACAAAATCCGGGTCACTGGGCGCAGCCACCCGGTGCAGCTCCCGAACCGCTGCCACCACATCAAATTCCATGTCCCTTTTATCAGTCATTTTCCAGTGCCTCCCATCCCCCGCCATACACCGGCGGGGCGTCCTGCCTGCGCCGCCGAAGCCAGCCGCGCAGCTCCACAAGGCAGCGCCCAAAGGCTGCCACATCCAATTTTACTTCGCCGCCGGCGGCCACCAGCGGCCCCAACTTCTCCCGTTTTCGCCGGCTCAACTCCCCCAGCCGCCCCGGCTGCTGCCAGAGCGTCCGCAAGATAAACCTGTCTGTCTCGTTCAGCGCCAGCCATTCGCTCCCCAACTGCTGAACACCGGGCAGCCGGAGCACTCGCGGCCATACGGCCAGCACGTCCGGCACGGTGCAGGCGTCGCCGGCCAGCGTCAGCTCCAGCCGGGTGACGTCCACGCCGAGCCCGGCCTCCATGGTCTTGTTGTAGAGCTTGCAGCGACCCGGCGCGTTTCGGCGTCCGACGTACTGTGTACGATCTGACGCCGAGCGCCGGATTTCCTCGTAGACCCGCCCATCCTTCACCAGCTCATAGCCGGTACGCTCTCCGGGCAGGTCTACCGCGAAATCCCAGCGCACCACCACCACCGGGGGGAAATCGGTGCGCCGGCTGTTGTCATAGAGCAGATTGAACACCCAGCGCAGCGCCCGGGTCTCGCCCACCTTGTTGGGGTTGAACTCCAGCCGGGCGCGGCGGGTGTTCACGCCGCTGGGGCCGTTGAGGCCGACGCCCAGCCAGAAGGAACGTCCGCCCTCCAGCGCGAAGGTGAATTGGTCTCGAAAGGCCCCCATCTTGTGCGTTGTCCAGTGGCTGAACTCCACCCAGACCAGCGCCCCCACGCCATCCAGCACCCGCTGGCCGGCTTGATACTCCAGAGCGAAGTCCAGCAGCAGCTTGTCGATGCTGTAAGTGCTGCCGTCCTCCGCTGTTGTTTTCCACGTGTAGGGAAGCCCCGCCGGAGCGGGGCCTCCCTGTACGTTTGTACACATGATTGGCCCTATTAGATATAGGGCCAATCAGTCCCAAATGAGGCAGGGCAGCAACCGCCCATCTCGCTCGGCCAAGTCCACCTCGACCTCGTCGCCCGGCATCACCGCGCGGGCGCTGTAAACGCTGCCGACGCGGCCCCGATGGTCAGCGAGATAAACCCGCCACATTTCCCTGTCCCGCTCCCCCGCAGCCTTTGCGCGGAAGACTTCTTTCGAGACGCTCAACACTGTTTTTTTCATTTCATTGTCCTTTCCGGGCGCAACAAAAAGCGCCCTCGCACTTTTTCCGCGAGAGCGCCATAGTTTTGTTTGGATGGATTTCGCTAAATACCCGTTGTAGCGAAATCCTGCGTATTTCGCTAAACCTGAATTATTTAGCGAAATTACATCCATTGAAATCAGTATACCTTCCCCGGCAGGATTTGTCAAGGCCGGGCCGTCAAGCACTCATTGGCAGCGGCTGTGCCGTTCGGGCTTTCATATTTATAATATAAGAGCACCGGTCCCACAGGTCTCACTGTGCGGCTGGTGCTCTTATGGGTTTTATTTGATGGCCTGGATGGCGTCCCGCAGATAGCTCACGCCCACCAGCTCAATGTCGGAAAATTCTTTCGGGTCCAGCTGCTTGAGGCTGTGACGCGGAACGATAGCTTTGGTGAAGCCGATGCGCTGGGCTTCTCGCAGGCGAAGCTCCAAAAAGGTCACATTGCGCACTTCCCCGCCGAGGCCCACTTCCCCGATGGCCACCGTTTTGTCGTCGATGGGTTTGTCCAGCATGGACGAGACCATCGCAAGGCAAACAGCCAGGTCGCAGGCCGTTTCATCCAGCTCCAGGCCGCCCACGATGTTCAGATAAACATCCAGGCTGCCAAAGAAGTAGCCCGCCCGTTTTTCCAGCACCGCCACCAGCAGGTTAGCGCGGTTGAAGTCGAAGCCGCTGGCGGTGCGCCGCGGCACGTTGAAGCTGCTCTTGGTCACAAGCGCCTGCACTTCGCTCAGGATGGGCCGCGTGCCCTCCATGGTACAAGCCACGCAGTTGCCGCTGGTGCCCAAGGGGCGGCCTTCCAGCAGCACCTGAGAGGGATTCTCGATCTCGGTCAGGCCGTGGCCGGTCATATCGAACATGCCTATCTCGTTGGTGGAGCCATAGCGGTTTTTGACCGCCCGCAGCACCCGGTAAGGCAGGGTCTTGTCCCCTTCAAAATAGAGCACCGTATCCACGATGTGCTCCATCACCTTGGGGCCCGCGATGGCGCCGTCCTTGTTCACGTGGCCCACAATGAAGGTGGGTATCTCACAGCTCTTGGCCACCGTCAAAAGGCGTGCCGAGCACTCCTTCACTTGGGACACACTGCCGGCGGAACTGGACACATCGTTGCAGTGCATGGTCTGAATGGAATCGATGACCACCAAATCGGGCTTCGTCTGCTCAATAAGTCCGCAGATGTCGTCGATGTCGGTCTCGGCGGCAAGATGGATGTTCTGCTGCGGCACCTGCAGCCGGTCTGCCCGCAGCTTGATTTGGCGCACCGATTCCTCACCGGTGATGTAGAGCACCTGACAGCGGTCGCTGATGGCCCCGCAGAGCTGCAGCAGCAGCGTGGATTTGCCCGCGCCGGGCTCGCCGCCCAGCAGCACCACGCTGCCCAGAACCACGCCGCCGCCCAGCACCCGATCCAGTTCAGAAATGCCGGTAACGATGCGGCTCTTTTCCTCAGTGGTGCTCACTTCCGACAGGCGGCGCGCCGTGATGCTGGTAACGCCGGAAGGCCGTGCAGAGGCGCTGCGGGCCGATGCTTTGGGTTCCGGCACCACCACATCCTCCACCATCGTGTTCCAGGCACCGCAGCTGGGGCAGCGGCCCATCCAGCGGGGGCTGCTTTCGCCGCAGTTGGAGCACACATAAATCGTTTTCAGCTTGTTATCCTTCAAAACCCTAAACCGCCTTCACAATCAGTATCCGAACACGCCCTCGAGGGATTCGTCGTTGTCGATCCAGTCCTGCACCAGCACCATTCGGTAGTCGTTCCGGGTATCCCGGATGTACACCTTTTCAATGCCCGCGTTGATGATCATGCGCTTGCACATGGAGCAGCTGCTGGCATCCTTGACGTAATCGCCGGTGGACATGTCGATGCCCACCAGATACAGCGAACTGCCCAGCATCTTGTCCCGGGAGGCGCTGATGATGGCGTTTGCCTCGGCGTGGACGCTGCGGCACAGCTCGTACCGCTCGCCGCGGGGGATCTTCAGCTTCTCGCGGATGCAGACCTTCATGTCGTCGCAGTTTTTGCGGCCGCGGGGCGCGCCCACATAACCGGTGGAGATTACCTCGTCGTTTTTCACGATCACCGCGCCATAGTGCCGGCGCATGCAGGTCCCGCGCTGGGAAACGCTTTCGGCCAGGTCCAGATAATAGTTTATTTTATCCCGACGTTCCATTGATACTCTCTCCCCTTTCAAAAAAGTTTCTTGCATAAGATTCAGTATAACACAGAAGCCTTGGCGCGACAACAAAAACGCCGCAAACGCGAAACACGTTTGCGGCGAAATTGGAGGTGCCGACCGGATTTGAACCGGTGAATGAAGGTTTTGCAGACCTTTGCCTTACCACTTGGCCACGGCACCAGATAAGAACCGAGGAGAAAGTCGGTTCTGTTTTTTGGAGCGGCTTACGAGGCTCGAACTCGCTACCTCCACCTTGGCAAGGTGGCGCTCTACCAGATGAGCTAAAGCCGCATGAATGGTGCCTCCGATCGGAATCGAACCAATGACACGGGGATTTTCAGTCCCCTGCTCTACCAACTGAGCTACAGAGGCAAATTGGCGACCCGGATGAGGCTCGAACTCACGACCTCTAGCGTGACAGGCTAGCGTTCTAACCAACTGAACTACCGGGCCACGGTGGTGGAAGTTAACGGGCTCGAACCGCTGACCCTCTGCTTGTAAGGCAGATGCTCTCCCAGCTGAGCTAAACTTCCTTGAAAATGGAGCGGCTTACGAGGCTCGAACTCGCTACCTCCACCTTGGCAAGGTGGCGCTCTACCAGATGAGCTAAAGCCGCAAATCCATGGTTTGCACCGCCAATCTCGTTTGGCGACGGTGTTTATTTTACCGCATCTTTCCTGCTTTGTCAAGACTATTTCTCAACTTTATTTTAGTTTCTCCAAAGATGGGCAAACCATGTGGTTTTGTAAGGAATTTACAGGGATTTCAGGAGTTTGGCCACATCCACGTTGTAGGTCTTGTCGCAGAACTGGCAGTTCACTTCCACGCACTTTTCTTCCCTGGCGAGGCTTTCCAGCTCCTGACGGCCCATGCTCAGCAGCGCGCGTTCCACCCGCTGGCGGCTGCAGTCACATTTATAGGATACGTCGTACTCGTCCAGCACCTGCGGGTCGAAGCCCTGCAGCACCAGCTCCATGATGGCCTTGGGGTCCATCCCCTGCTGCAAAAGTTTGGTAACGCTGGGGGCCTTGGCCACGTTCTGTTCCAGCATGGTGATCTCCTGCTCGGTGGCGCCGGGCAGAAGCTGGATCATGTAGCCGCCCGCGCACTGGATGGACAGGTCCGGGTTGACCAGCACGCCCAAGGCACACACGGTGGGGGTCTGCTCGCTGGTGGCGTAGTAGGCGGTGATGTCCTCGGCCACTTCCCCGCTCACCAGCGGAATCTGGCCCACATAGGGCTCCTTCAGGCCCAGGTCGCGCACCACGCTCAGGGTGCCGTCCTTGCCCACGGCGCCGCCCACGTCCAGCTTGCCGTCTCCCCGCAGAGGCAACTCCACCACCGGGTTCTGCACATATCCCTTCACGCAGCCCGCACCGTCGGCCACCGCCAGAACGGTGCCGGCAGGCCCGCCGCCATTGAGGCGCAGGGTCAGGGAATCCTGCTCGCTTTTGAGGGTGATGCCCATCATGGAAGCGGCGGTGAGCAGCCGCCCCAGGGCCGCGCTGGTGACGGCGCTGGTCTTGTGGATGCGCTCGGCTTCGGCCACGATGTTGGTGGAATCCACACCGTAGAACACAACGCCGCCATTGTCGGAAATGCCGCGAATCATGTTAGCCATTGTCTGTCTTCTCCAATTGTGTGTATTGTTTGACCGCTGTAAAAATGTAGCGCTGGCTCTCCGGCCGCAGCGGGCCGAAGGTCTCTCCGTCCCGCAGGTCGGCCAGTGCGAAGCCGCTCTGTTCCAGCACCCGCTTCACATAGTCCGCCTCGTAGGTATACTCCGAAAACTGCTCCCGAAACACCTCGCCGGTGTCAAGGTAGTCGATCTGGATGGAGATGTCCACCCGGTCCCCCTCCGGCGAGCAGGCGTTGCGCCAGCGGCACACCGCGTCCGGCCCTTCCAGCACAAACTCGTTGTCCGCCAGCACCTGCCGATGCTTGTAGGGCGTGTTCAGGTCAAAGATGAACACACCGCCCTTTTCCATGAAAAAGGCCGCCTTGGCCACCGCCTGCTCGAAGCGGGGCGCGGGACCGATGTGGTTGTAGGTGTCGAAGGTGGACACAGCGCCCCGGATGGTGCCGAACAGGTCCAGGTCCAGGATGTCCTGCCGGAGCAGAAGCAGCCGCTGGGAGATGCCCAACTCGTCCGCCTTTTCCCGCAGAACGGCCAGCATCTCCTCCGACTGGTCCACCCCGATCATGTCGTAGCCTGCCTGGGTGAGCATCAGCGTCAGATCGCCGGTGCCGCACCCCAGGTCCGCTACGATGCCGTCGGCCACGCCGTAGGCGTCCAGCTGCTCTTTCACATAAGTATACAGCGCGTCGTAGTCCGCCTCGCCGTTCAGCTCATCGTAAAAGTAGGCAAATTCGTTGTAAGCCATTACGCCTTTACACCTCGTCCGTGAGCAGGCCGTCAAAGACCGCCCGCAGTTCCTCGATGCCAAGGCCCGTTTCGCTGCTGGTAAGTATGATCTGCCGGCAGCCGAACTCCTCTGTCAGGAAGGCAAACTCTTCCCTCTTTTTGGCGATCTCGCTTTTCTTCAGTTTGTCCGCCTTGGTCAGCGCCGCCACAAAGGGAATACCCCGGTAGCGCAGATACTCCAGCATCTGCATATCATCGGCGGAGGGAGCGTGACGGCTGTCCAGCAGCTGGACCAGCAGCACGCAGTTGCGCGCGGCGTCAAAATAGCTGTTGATCAGCTGGTCCCACCGCTGGCGGTCCGCCGCGGAGACTTTTGCGTAACCATAGCCGGGCAGGTCCACAAAGTAGGCAGAGTCCACCGTGTAGAAGTTGATGGTGGCCGTTTTGCCCGGCGTGGCGCTGACCCGCGCAAGGTTTTTGCGGTTGCAGAGTTTGTTGATGAGGCTGGATTTTCCCACGTTGGACCGGCCGGAAAAGACGAACTCCGGCCGGTCGCTGTCGGGAAGCTGGCTGGAAAGGCCGTAAGAGGCCTGGAAGTCAGCTTTCTGGTAGTTCATAACCGTCTCCTTTGTTACTGAGGCAGGTGGGCTTCCTGCGGGTGCTGTTCCCCGGGGGCTACCAGCCCGGCGGGGACCTTTTCAGGGGCGGCGGCCTGCTTTGCGTGGCTCTGGGCCCGGCGGCCCTGGCGCGGAGTGAGCAGTGCGTGGTTCAGCACATGCTCCAGCCGGCTCACCGGCACAAAGCGGATGGCTTTTTTGACTTCATCGTCCACGTCGTACAGGTCGCTCTGGTTTGCCTGGGGGATGAGCACCGTCTTGATGCCCTGCCGGTAGGCCGCCATGCTCTTCTCTTTCAGCCCGCCAATGGGCAGCACGTCGCCGTGGAGGGTGATCTCGCCGGTCATGGCCACATCCGCCCGCACGGGAATGCCGGACAGGCAGGAGATGAGCGCAGTGGCAAGGGTAACGCCTGCGGAAGGGCCGTCCTTCGGCACCGCGCCTTCGGGGGCGTGGATGTGCAGGTCGTAGTTTTTGAGCTGTTCGGGGTCGATGCCGTATTCGCCAGCATGCACCCGGGCGAAGGTGACCGCCAGATGGGCGCTCTCTTTCATCACATCGCCCAGAGAGCCGGTGAGCTCAATCTTGCCCGAGCCGCCCGGGATGGTCTGCACCTCGATGGGCAGGATGGCGCCGCCCACGCTGGTCCAGGCAAGGCCGTTGGCGATGCCCACCGCGTTGGAGCGGTTGTAGAAGTCCGGCTTGACGCGCCGGGGGCCCATCAAGGATTCCAGATTCGCGGCAGTGACGGTGACCTTCTGCTCCTGGCCGGAGGCCACCTTGCGGGCGCACTTGCGCAGCACCTCGGTGATGGCCCGTTCCAGGCCGCGCACGCCGGCCTCTTGGGTGTAGCCGTCAATGAGGCCGTAGATGGCCCCCGCGGTCAGGTTGACACGGCCCTCCAGGCCGGTCTTTTTCAGCTGCTTGGGCAGCAGGTGCCGCTTGGCGATGTTGAACTTCTCCTCCCGGGTGTAGCTGGGCAGCTCGATGACGTCCATGCGGTCCAGCAGCGGGGCCGGGATGGCGGAGAGGTCGTTGGCCGTGGTGATGAAGAACACCTGGCTCAGGTCGAAGGGGATGTCAAGGTAGTGGTCCTTGAAGGTCTTGTTCTGCTCAGGGTCCAGCGTTTCCAGCAGCGCCGCGGCCGGGTCGCCCCGGAAATCGGCGGCAAGCTTGTCGATCTCGTCCAGCAGGATGAGCGGGTTCATGCTCTTGGCGGTGGTGACCGCGCTGATGATCTTGCCCGGCATCGCGCCCACGTAGGTGCGCCGGTGGCCGCGGATCTCCGCTTCGTCCCGCACGCCGCCCAGGCTCATGCGTGCATACTTGCGGCCCATGCACTCGGCGATGGAGTGGGCGATGCTGGTCTTGCCCACGCCCGGAGGGCCGGCAAGGCAGAGGATCTGCCCTTTGGCGTCCGGATTGAGCATGCGCACCGCCAGCAGTTCCAGAATGCGGTCCTTGACCTTTTTCAGGCCATAGTGCTCCCTGTTCAGGTGCTTTTCCGCCCGGGCGAGGTCCAAATCGTCGGGGGTGTAAACGCCCCAGGGCAGCGCAAGGCAGGTGTCCAGATAGGTGCGGATGACCGCCGCCTCCTGGCTGTTGCCCTGCATCTTGCCCAGGCGCTCCGCCTCTTTTTCCAGCTTTTCGGTGGCTTCCTCCGGCAGGCTGAGGGCGTGGATCTGGTCAAGATACCGCTCGGACTCATAGCGGACATCGTCGTCCCCGTCCAGTTCGGTGGCGATGGCCCGCATCTGCTCCCGCAGATAGTAGTCCCGCTGGTTCTTCTCCATCTGGTCGTTGACCTTGTCCTGAATTTCCTTTTCAAGGGTCAGGACCTGGTTCTCGCGATAGAGCAGGTCCAGGGTGGTCTGAAGGCGGCCCATCAAGGTGTTCTGCTCCAGAACGGTCTGTTTGTCCTGGTATTTGAACAGAAGGTTCGCTGGGATGTACTCGCTCAAAAAGGCCGCGTCGCTGCTGGAAAGGATGGTGTACACCACATCCTTGGGCATGCGGGGATTGAGCTGAAGATAGGCCTCAAAGGCGATTTTCAGGCTGCGCACCAGCGCTTCGGCGTTGACGCTACCCGCCTGCTGAAGGCCCCGCACCGGGGCCTCCTTCACAGTGACGTTGAGCATCTTCTCGCCGCTTTCCAGCGCCAGCAGACGGGCACGGTACTGCCCTTCCACCAACACCTTGACCAGATCGTCGGAGACGCGCATCACCTGCTTGACCTGTGCCACCACGCCGTAGCGGTACAAATCGGCAGCGGCGGGTTCCTCCACATCCATCTCGCGCTGGGTGATGAGGAAAATGGGGCTGGCGTTGGCCATCGCCCACTCGATGGCGGCAATGCTCTTCTCCCTGCCGACCTCGAAATGAATGACGCTTCCCGGGAACACCACAAGCCCGCGCAGGGCAATGGCCGGCAGATGCAGCACATTGTGTTCCACTTTGATTTTTACTCGTTCAGACATTGGCATTCCCTCCCAAAAACGGTACGGGCAAATTGCTCGTACCGTTTCGATTTTGGAATATTTTTCTGTAAAGTTTGTTGCTTTTACACCACAGGAACGGTGTTCTTGTAGCGCTTGCGCACCGCGCCGTATTCCAGCACGGGCTCGCCGCCCGCCACGGTCTCAGGCGTGATGGTGACCTTGACGATGGTGGGGTCGCTGGGCACCTGATACATGATGGGGATCAGGATGCTTTCCATCACGCTGCGCAGGCCGCGGGCGCCGCTCTTGCGCTCGATGGTCTTTTTGGCCACGGCGCGCAGGGCCTCGTCGGTGAACTCCAGGTCCACGTTGTCCATCTGCATCAGGGCCTGATACTGCTTAATGACGCTGTTCTTCGGCTCCTTGAGCACCCGGATGAGGGCATCCTCGTCCAGCGGGTCCAGCACGGTGACCACCGGCAGACGGCCGATGAGCTCCGGAATAAGGCCGAATTTGACCAGATCGTCCGGCTCCACCTTGCGCAGGAGGTTCTGTTTCTCCTGGGCGGATGTGTCGCGCAATTTGCTGCCAAAACCCAGGGAGGAGGAGTCAGTGCGGCGCTGGATGGTTTTGTCCAGGCCGTCGAAAGCGCCGCCGCAGATGAACAGGATGTTCTTGGTGTCGATCTGGATGAACTCCTGCTGGGGATGCTTTCGCCCGCCCTGAGGCGGCACGTTGCTCACGGTGCCCTCCAGGATCTTCAGCAGCGCCTGCTGCACACCCTCGCCGCCCACGTCGCGGGTGATGGAGGGGTTCTCGCTCTTGCGGGTGATCTTGTCGATCTCGTCGATGTAGATGATGCCGATCTCCGCCCGCTTTACATCAAAGTCAGCGGCCTGGATGAGCTTGAGCAGGATGTTCTCCACGTCCTCGCCCACGTAGCCGGCCTCAGTGAGGGTGGTGGCGTCGGCAATGGCGAAGGGCACGCCCAGCATTTTGGCCAGGGTCTGGGCCAGCAGGGTCTTGCCCACGCCGGAGGGACCCAGCAGCAGCACGTTGCTCTTCTGCAGCTCCACGTCGTTCTTGTTTTCGCCGCTGAGGATGCGCTTGTAGTGGTTGTAGACCGAAACCGCCAGCACCCGCTTGGCCTCATCCTGGCCGATGACATAGCGGTCCAGCCCTTCCTTGATCTCGGAAGGGGTGAGCACGTTCACCGGGTCCAGGGTGGGAGCGGCGTGGCGGGCGCCGTTCCGGCGGGACGCCGCTTTCGGCGCGTCCGGCTTGCCGTCTTCGTCCAGCAGCGAGGAGCACAGCGTGATGCACTCGTTGCAGATGTTGACGCCGGGGCCGATGATCATGCGCTCCACTTCATCCTGGCTTTTGCCGCAGAAGCTGCAGCGCAGGTTCTTGTCTTTGTCTTTTCCGTTCGAATTGTTTGCCATAGTTACCCCTAAACGATGCGGGGCGCGCCTGTGGGCGCCGCGCGGATTGTTTACCGTTTGGTGATGACCGCGTCGATCAGGCCGTAGTCAGCGGCCTCCTGGGCGGACATGAAGTTATCGCGCTCGGTGTCGGCCATGATCTTTTCGATGGGCTGGCCGGTGTATTCGCTGAGCATGCGGTTCATGCGCTCGCGGGTGCGCACCATGTGGTCGGCATGGATCTTGATGTCGGTGGTCTGACCCTGCAGGCCGCTGAGCAGCGGCTGGTGGATCATGATCTCGGCGTTGGGCAGCGCGAGGCGCTTGCCCTTGGTGCCGCTGGCCAGCAGGAAGGCGCCCATGGAGGCGGCCATGCCCATGCAGATGGTGGACACGTCGCACTTGATATACTTCATGGTGTCGTGGATGGCCATGCCGGCGCTGATGGACCCGCCCGGGCTGTTGATGTACAGGCTGATGTCCTTCTCGCTGTCCTGCCCTTCCAGATAGAGCAGCTGGGCCACCACCAGGCTGGCGGTGGCGTCGTTGACCTCATCGCTGAGCATGATGATGCGGTCGTTCAAAAGGCGGGAAAAGATGTCGTAAGAGCGCTCGCCGCGGGCGGTCTGCTCCACAACGTAAGGAACCAAACTCATTTGGCTGTACCTCCCTGTGAGAAAAAATGTAAGCGGTCTTGCAAAATTGACCGATACGGGCCGCAGAGCGCGTATCGGTCAATGCAGGACGGCTTATGTAAGGCGAAGGGGCCTTTGGGCAGATCAGCCCTCCTTGGCGACCTTCTCCTCGGTGATCTCGGCGTGGTCGCGGATGAAGTCGATGGCCTTGTTCACCGCCAGATCCTTCTTGACCTCGTCGGCATTGACCAGCTCCTTGACCTTGGCCAGTTCCATCTTGTAGTTGTCGGCAACGCGCTGCAGCTCGGCCTCCAGCTCCTCGTCGGAAGCGACGATCTGCTCGGCGGCGGCAACGGCCTCCAGAGCCAGGCGGATCTTCACCTGCTTCTCGGCCTGCTCGCGGAAGGAAGCGCGGAAGGACTCCATGGTCTGGCCCATGTACTGCAGGTACATATCCAGCTTCAGGCCCTGCTGCGCCAGGCGGTACTCAAAGTCGCGCACGGCTTCGTCCATGCGGGCTTCGTACATAGCCTCGGGGATGTCGCCCTCGATGGTGGCGATGACCTGGTCCACCAGATCGTTCTCCACGGCCAGAGCAGCCTGCTTCTCGTTCTGCTCTTCCATGCCCTTGCGGATGCTGGCCTTCAGCTCGTCCAGGGTGTCGTACTCGCTCACGTCCTTGGCGAACTCGTCGTCCAGAGCGGGCAGCTCCTTGGTCTTAACCTCGTGCAGCTTGATCTTGAACACGGCGGGCTTGCCGGCCAGCTCCTTGGCCTGATACTCCTCGGGGAAGGTGACGTTCACGTCAAACTCCTCGCCGGCCTCGTGGCCGATCAGCTGATCCTCAAAGCCGGGGATGAAGCTGCCGCTGCCCAGCACCAGGCTGTAATGCTCGGCCTTGCCGCCCTCAAAGGCGACGCCGTCCACAAAGCCCTCGAAGTCCATATCCACGGTGTCGCCGTTCTCGGCCTTGCCCTCGCGGGTGATGATGCGGCCGTTGCGGTTCTGCATGCGGACCAGCTCGGCCTCAACGTCGGCGTCGTCCACAGTATTGACCTTCTTGGTGGCCTTTAAACCGGTGTAGTTGCCCACCTTGATCTCGGGCTTCACAGCCACGGTGACCTTGAGCACCACGCCGTCTTCCAGGCTCTCGGAGACCACGTCCGCCTCGGGACGGCCCACGGGCTGGATGCCAGACTCGACCACCGCGGCCTCATAGGCCTCGGGGAACAGGTCGTTGATGGCGTCGTAGTGGAAGATGTCGGCGCCGTACATTTTTTCGATCACCGCGCGGGGCGCATGGCCCTTGCGGAAACCGGGAACATTGTACTTTTTGCCTTCGCGCTTGTAGGCCTTCTCAATGGCGGCCTTGAAGGTCTCGGCGTCCACAGAGAACTGCAGCTCGTGCATGCTTTTTTCAAGCTTTTCGCTTTTTACAAGATTCATTAATATAGCCTCCGTACAAAGAGATTCATTTTATTATATCATGCGTATGGCCAGAAATCCATACTTTTCCTAAATTTTATGGGGGCAAAACCGCAGTGCATCGGCCGAAATCAGGCGGTATTCCAGCCCGTCCACCTCCCCCTGCACCGCCGCGCGCACAGAGGCGCCGTGCAGGTGGCCGTAAAAGCAGCGTTTGACCCCAAACTCGCGCATCACTTCGATGACCTGCGGAGAGCTTGTTCCCGGATAGACCGGCGGATAGTGAAGGAACACGACCTTCTCCTCGTCCGTCTCCCCCGCCGCTTCAAGGCTGGCTTTCAGGCGGCCCAGTTCCCGGTTCATCACTTTTTCGTCGTGAGGCTCGTCCGGCTCGAAGAGCCAGCTGCGGGTGCCGCAGAGGGCAAGCCCCTCCACATGATACGCATTGTTGTGCAGCAGGTGCAGGCTGGCAAAGCCCTGCGCCTCAAAAAAAGCCTCCATCTTGCGGGCGGTGGTCCACCAATAGTCGTGGTTGCCTTTCAAAAGCAGCTTCTGCCCTGGCAGCTGTTCCAGAAATTCAAAGTCCGGGGCTGCTTCTTCCAGCTTCATGCCCCAGCTGGTGTCCCCCGCAAGCACCACCGTGTCGCCGGGGGCGACCAGACGCAGCCAGTTCTCCCGGATGCGCTGCACATAGCCCTGCCAGCCGGGGAACTTGTCCATCGGCTTGTCGGCGCCCAGCGAGAGGTGCAGATCGCCTATTACAAAAATTGCCATGCGTACCTCCTGATAATCGCCGGCGCACCGGGCACAATAAGACCAGAAAAGGGGGAAAGAACAATGAATCCGAACGAACCTGTCATCAACGGTATCTGCTGTGACGTGAAGAACTGCGTTTACAACAACGGTTCCAGCTGCTGCACTGCCGGCACCATCCACGTCAACAACTGCTACGACAACATCGGCAGAACCAAGTGCGAGACCTTCACCGAGGTGTGACCGCCCCGGCAAAGGCTCCCAAAAACGGCCCGCGAAACCTGGTTCCGCGGGTCGTTTTTCTGTTTACTCGCCCAACACCACGTCCCGCAGAGCGTCGGGGCGGATGGTGGTGCTGAACCGCTCCGGCAGGCTGCGCAGGCAGGCCAGCGCCTGAGGCGCGGGCTGCCCGGCGTACTGCGCCAAGGCGGCCATGGCCTCGAACTCGTCTTCCGGCAGGGGCTGGCCCAGGGCGGCCAGCACGTCCTTCGGGAACTTGAAGGGGCTGGCAGTGGAGAGCACCACCATGGGCGCATCGCCCTTGCTGCGGCGCGCGGCGCTGAAGGCCACGGCGGTGTGGGGGTCGCAGAGGTAGCCCTGCTCCTCAAAAAGCGAACGGATCTGGGCCGCGGCGGTCTCGTCGTCGGCGCAGGCGGCGCCAAAGTCGGCACGGATGCGCTCCATCACCTCCGGCTCCACTTCGTAAGACCCGGTCTCGAACAGCTGCTTCATCCAGCCCTTGACCTTTTCCGCCCCCGCCATGTGGTAGAGCAGCCGCTCCAGGTTGGAGGACACCAGAATGTCCATGGAGGGCGAGGTGGTGCGGTAGAAGGGACGGCGGGCATTGTACACGCCGGTGGCGAAGAACTCGGTGAGCACGTCGTTTTTGTTGGATGCGCAGATCAGCTTGCCCACGGGCAGGCCCATCTGCTTTGCGTACCAGCCGGCCAGAATGTCGCCGAAGTTGCCGGTGGGCACGCAGAAGTCCGCCTTCTCCCCCGCCTTGAGCGCGCCAGTGCGCACCAGCTGGCTGTAAGCGTGGAAGTAGTAGACGATCTGGGGCACAAGGCGGCCCCAGTTGATGGAATTGGCGCTGGAAAGCTGCACGCCCTTCGCGGCCAGCTGCTTTGCCACGTCCGGGTCGGAAAAGACCCGCTTCACGCCGGTCTGGGCGTCGTCGAAGTTGCCCTGCACCGCGTAGACGGCCACGTTCTCACCCCGCTGGGTGGTCATCTGCAGCCGCTGGACTTCGCTGGTGCCGTGGCTGGGGTAGAACACTGTGATGGTGACGCCCGGCACGTCGCAGTAGCCCGCCAGGGCGGCCTTGCCGGTATCGCCGGAAGTGGCCACCAGAATGGCGGTGGTGGAGGAATCGCCCAGCATGCGCTTGGCCTCCACCAACAGGCGGGGCATCAGCTGCAGGGCAAAATCCTTGAAGGCGCAGGTGGGGCCGTGCCACAGTTCCAGGCTGTACATCCCGTCCCCCGCCTTGTGCAGCGGCGCGGTGCCTTCGCCGAAGGCCTCGCCGTAGACCTGCCGCACCGTCTGGCGCAGGAAGGCAGGGTCATAGTCGGTGAGGAACTGCTCCAGAATGAACGCCGCCAGCGCGGGATAATCCGGCTGGGCCAGCGCCTGGTGCAGGTCCACCGAAGGGAACTGTTCCGGCACGAACAGGCCGCCGTCGCCGGCAAGGCCGAGGCAGATGGCCCGGGCTGCGCTGACCGGCTGGCCTGCGCCGCGAGTGGTAATGAACTGCATGTCGATTCCCCCTCTATCTTTCCTGCGCCTTTTTCAAAGTTCAAAGGCGCTTCGGATGCAATGTACCAGCAGGCCGCCGCCCTCGGCGGGCGTGACCTCCACCACGTCGAAGCGCACGGGATGCTCCGACAGGCCGGACTGCTGTAAAAACCGCTGGGCGGCGAGGATGATGCGCCGCTGCTTTGCGGGCCCCACCGCCTCGGCTGCGGGGCCGCGGCTGGTCTCGCTGCGGGATTTCACCTCCGCGATGACCACCGTCTCCCCTTCCATCAGCACAAGGTCCAGCTCGCCCATGCGGGTGCGGTAGTTGTGGGTCAGAAGCCGGCAGCCCCGGTCAAGATAATACCGTGCCGCGGCAGCCTCGCCTTTTTGGCCGAACGCCTTTGCGTCCATAGCTCAATACCCCAGCTTTTTCAAAAAGCTGCGCCGGTAGAAGGGCTGGATGCCGTAGCGCTCCAGCAGTTCATAGTGCAACTTGGTGGGATACCCTTTGTGCTTCGCCAGCTGGTACTGGGGATACTGCCGGTCCAGTTCCAGCATATAGCGGTCCCGGCTGACCTTGGCGAGGATGGACGCAGCCGCCACGCTGGCGCACACGCCGTCCCCCTTCACCTGGGCCAGCGCCGGAACGATGAGCTGCGGCGGCACGCGGTTGCCGTCCACCACCGCGAAGGCGGGCACGGGGTCAAGGCCGGCCACCGCCCGCTCCATGCCGGCCATGGTGGCCCAGAGGATGTTCTTTTCGTCGATCTCCTGCGGACTCACAAAAACGATTTGGTAAGCAAGCGCCTTCTCCTTGATCTCATCAAAGAGGGCTTCCCGCTTTTTCTCGCTGAGTTTTTTGGAGTCGTTCACCCCGGGCACCGGCTTGGCCGGGTCAAGGATGACCGCCGCGCAGCACACCGGCCCGCAAAGAGGGCCGCGGCCCGCCTCGTCCACGCCGCAGAAGAGCCCGTGCTGCGCACGGACAGCGGCGTCGTATTCATACAGAGGGCTGTTCGTTTCCATCCTGCTGTTCCTCCCGGCGGGGCGGCGTTTCGAGGGTGATGCGGCCCCACTTGCTGGCGCGGAATTCGTCCACCAGCATGATGGCGGCGCGCTCGGTGTTCACTTCGCCGCCGCTGACGAGCATGCCGCGGGCACGGCCGATGGCTTCCACCAGTTCCCAGGGGCCAAGTTCGGTCACCTGCTGTTCGCTCAGCTTGTAGCGCTGGGCCAGCCGGTCGGGATAGACCGTCTGCATCTGCGCCACAAGGCCCATGGCCAGCTCTTCGATGTCCAGAATGTCGTCCTTGATGGAGCCGATGAACGCAAGGTTCGTGGCGGTCTCCAGGCTGTCGAATTTTTTCCAGAGCACGCCGGGCATATCCAGAAGGTCATAGTTGCCCACGGTGACCCACTGCTTGCCCCGGGTGACGCCGGGCTTGTCGGCGGCTTTGGCGCGGGTGGTGCCCGCGAAGTTGTTGATGAAGGTGGACTTGCCCACGTTGGGGATGCCCACCACCATCACGCGGATGCGGGCGCCCGCCATGCCTTTGCCGGCACGCTTCTCCAGCAGTTCCCGCAGTTCCGCCTCGATGGCGCTGCGCACCTGCCCGGCGCTGCCCTTCTGCTTGGCGCTGATGGCCACGCACCCGGCCCCCGCCGCGCGGAAATAAGCCTGCCACGCCTTGGTGAGCGCCGGATCAGCCAGGTCCGCCTTGTTCATCACATACAGGCGGGGCTTTGAGGCAGTGAGGCGCTGCAGTTCAGGGTTCAGGCTGCTCAGGGGGATGCGGGCGTCCAGCAGCTGGAGCACCACATCCACGTTTTTCAGATTTGCTTCGATGAGCCGCAGGGTCTTGGCCATGTGGCCGGGAAACCACTGGATGTTGCGGCGGTTCACAAATTCATTGCTCATTCGATCAGTCCTATTTTATTGAACGGATAGATCCGCAGGACCACCTTGCCCAGGATGTCCCGCTCGTCGATGAAGCCCACGTCGCTGCTGCGGCTGTCGGTGGAGTGCTGGCGGTTGTCGCCCATCAGGAACAGCGTTCCCTCCGGCACGGTGAGGGGAAACTCCACGTTGCCGGTGGAGAGAGTGCCCTCCGGCACATAGGGCTCGTCCAGGGCCTCGCCGTTCACATACACAAGGCCCTGCTCCACGTCGATGTCCACCGTGTCGCCGCCCTTGGCGATGACGCGCTTGACCAGCGGCTTGCCGTAGTTGATGTAGCTGTCCACTACCACCACGTCGCCCCGCTGCGGAGTGTAGAAGGTGCTTTGCACCAGCAGGCGGTCGCCATCGGTCAGGGTGTTGTTCATGGAGCTGCCGCTGACCACCACGATGCGGGCGCAGAAGGCGAACACAAGGACCAGCACCGCCAGCGCGAACACCAGCGCGTCGTACCAGTCCAGAATATCCACATTGCGCCGGAAACGGGTCTCTTCCAAGATGTGTTCCCTCCCCCGTGATAATGAATAAATTTGATGGATTTTATTGTAGCATATAACAAAAAAAGGGGCAATATCCATTGCCCCTTTTTTTGTGTCTTTCGATCAGCGGATCTGCTCTTTGACCTTGGCGGCCTTGCCGGTGCGGCTGCGCAGGTAGAACAGCTTGGCCCGGCGCACCTTGCCGTGACGGACGACCTCCACCTTCTCAACGAAGGGAGAGTTGACGGGGAACACGCGCTCCACGCCAACGCCGTAGGAAGTGCGGCGGACGGTGAAGGTCTCGGCGATGCCGCCGTGCTTCTTGGCGATCACAGTGCCCTCGAAGGCCTGGATACGCTCGCGCTCGCCTTCCTTGATGCGAACGGAGACCCGAACGGTGTCACCGATCTCGAACTGGGGCCGGTCCTCTTTGACCATGCCCTGGGTGATGATCTGCATTGCGTCCATTGATGAATCCTCCATTTTTTATGACGTTCATACCCGATAATCGGCAGAGGACCGCCCGTTTAATGATGTACATTAACCCCGCTGATGGTGCCAGCGGACACTAACGCCTAAATATGATAGCACAGCATTTGCCGGTTTGCAAGCATTTTCAGGCAAAATCTTCAGAATTTTTTGTGATGAGGCGCTTGCGCAGCACATGGGCCTGGGTGGCGTCCACGCCGCAGTGCTCCTGCAGAAAGCCCAGCCACAGACTGGGGTTGAGGTTCAGCCCCTCCCCCGCCGGCAGCTGCATCTCAAAGCACACCTCGTCCCCTTCCCGCACATAGTCTAGCCGGGGGCAGTGCTCCTTGAGGTCGATCTCCTTCTGGCCACGCTTGGATTTTTTCAGCACCGGGGCCGCGTCCAGCCCATTGTAGCGGTCCAGTCCTTCCGCAAACGCGGCGGGCAGGCGCACCGCATACACCGCGCTGGCGATCTGCTCGGCCTTGCATTTGGGCAGGGTCACGGCGGTTACGGCAACGCCCAGGGGCATCACCGGCTCCAGCGCCTTCTTCCACGCTTCCAGGTCCGGCTGCTCCTCTTCGGTCTTGACGTCCACGCTCTCCACAAGGCTCTCCTGCCCCAACGGCAGCGGGCAGGCGAAGGTCATATAGATGTGGGGGTTGAAGCCCAAGGTGTACCACACGGGCAGGCCGCTGCGCTTGAGCGAGCGCTGCATCACCCGCTGCAGGTCCAGCAGAGAGATGTAGGAGGCTTCGCCGGTCTTAGTGAACCAGATCCGCACTGTAGTCAAAGCAGGCACCTCCCACGAATTTGTTGGCCCCGCAGGCGCTGCACTTGCGGTTGCAGGGCGGGGTGGTCTGGGCGGCCATCGCCTTCTGGTACTCCCGCACCAGGAAGTCGTGGCTCACGCCGTAGTCCATGTGGCTCCAGGGGGTGACTTCGTCCAGCCCGATGAAGCGGTTGGCATAAAACGCGGTGTCCAGCCCGCACTCGGCAAAGGCCTCCATCCAGCGGTCGTAGTGGAAGCACTCGTCCCAGCCGTCGAAGAAGCAGCCCTTGCGGTAGGCAGTCTCCAGCACCCGGCCCAAACGGCGGTCGCCCTTGGCGAACACCGCCTCCAAGAAGCTGATGGAGCTGTCGTGATAGTTCACGTGGATCTTCTTACTGTGCACGCTGTGAAGCAGATGCTGCTGCTTTTCCTTCAGCTGTTCCTCGGTGTCCTGGGGGACGAACTGGAAGGGGGTGTGGGGCTTGGGCACAAAGCAGGCCACGCTGATGGTCACCTGCACGCTCTTGCCCTTGGGCTTGTCCGGGTTCGCGTAATAGAGGTCCACCACCTTCTGGGCGGTGTCGGCGATGCCCTCGATGTCCTCCATGGTCTCGGTGGGCAGGCCCATCATGAAGTAGAGCTTCACCGAGGTGTAGCCCGCCTTGAAGGCCAGGGAGCAGGTGCGCTCGATCTCCGGCCAGGTGACGTTCTTGTTGATGACGTCCCGCAGGCGCTGGGTGCCCGCCTCCGGCGCGAAGGTCAAGCCGGTCTTGCGCACCCGGTTGGTCTTCTCCACCAGACTTTCGCTGAAGTTGTCGATGCGCAGCGAGGGCAGTGAAAGGCTCACGTGCTCGTCCTTGGTCCAGGTGAGCAGGTCATCCAGCAGGGGCTCCAGCTGGCTGTGGTCGGAGGTGGACAGGCTGGTGAGGCTGATCTCCTCATAGCCGGTGTTGTCGCACAGCTGACGGGCGGCCTCGTTCAGCTTGTCCGCGCTGCGCTGGCGCATGGGCCGGTACAAAAAGCCCGCCTGACAGAACCGGCAGCCGCGCACGCAGCCGCGCAGCACCTCGATCTGGGCGCGGTCATGCACCGCGCCCACCATGGGCACCACGAAGTGGGTGGGCGGGGTCTGACTGTCCATATCCCGAATGACCGCCTTGGTGATGACGGCGGGGGCCGCGGGGTCGTTGGGGGTGATGGCTTTCACACGGCCGTCCTCGTGATAGGTCACATCATAGAAAGAAGGCACGTAGCAGCCGGGCACGGCGGCAATGCGGCGCAGCACCTCTTTCTTGGGCAGGCCTTCCCGCTTGGCCTCCTCCACGATGCGGCAGACGTGGGGCAGCTGCTCCTCCCCTTCGCCCAGCATCATCATGTCGATGAAGTCCGCCAGGGGCTCGCCGTTGCAGACGCAGGGCCCGCCTGCCACGATGAGCGGCCACTCCTCGCCCCGGTCCTCCGCCCGCAGAGGGATGCCCGCCATGTCCAGCATGGCGAGGATGTTGCTGTAAGACAGCTCATACTGCAGGGTGAAGCCCACGATGTCGAAGTCGGTGAGAGGGTCCTTGCTTTCCAGCGCGTAGAGCGGCAGGCCCACCCGCTCCATCTCCGCTTTCATGTCCACCCAGGGCATGAAGGCGCGCTCGCACCACCAGTTGGGCTGCTGGTTCAAGAGCTCATAGAGAATTTTCATGCCCAAAAAGGACATGCCCACCTCGTA
This sequence comes from Oscillospiraceae bacterium, assembly GCA_004558145.1. Lineage (GTDB taxonomy): Bacteria > Bacillota > Clostridia > Oscillospirales > Ruminococcaceae > Allofournierella_A > Allofournierella_A excrementavium. The sequence goes on along the minus strand of SFDQ01000003.1, from coordinate 215,137 downwards.
GGTGTCGGGGAAGCAGAAGGCAAAGCGCAGGTCCACCTGTGCCTTGTCCTTGATGATGCAGCCCGGCTCGCCGCCGGTATAGCGGCCCGGCTTCTGCACATGGGCCAGCGCCTCTTTCAATTTCGGGTCAAACAAAGCGGTTCCTCCATCACATGCGCCGCCAAAAGGCGGCGCACAGGTTTGATTCCTGTTTATTGTACCCGATTCGACCCGCAAATGCAATCACGGCAGGACACTTTGCAGCATCCTTCGCCCATCCAGGTCGCCCAATGGCAGCAGATTGAACAGCCCGGTGGCAAGATTTGCCGCCGCGAAGAAGTAGCCCCAGTAGCTTGCGGCCAGCTGCATCCGGCCAAGAGCTGCGCCGCACAGCAGAAGATTGGTCAGCGGCCCGGCCAGCGCCAGCCAAAAGGTCTGGCGGCGGGAAAGACGCGCCGCAGACGCGTCCAGCCCGATGCCCCGCAGTGAAAAGGAGAGCACCGGCAGAGTTCTTGTCATGGCCAGCCACGCCGCCACATGGCCGCACTCGTGCAGCAGCGCCGCCAGCAGCCCCACCCGAACAAGGCCGCTGTGGTCCCGGTAAAGCACGAACCACAGCGCCGCCAGCAGCAGCACCGGCTGGCGCAAGCGCAGATGCCTCATGCCAGCCCCAGCGCCTTGTCCGGGTCGTAGCGCACTCCATCGCAAAGCAACTCGAAATGCAGGTGTGGCCCGGTGACCATGCCGGTCTGCCCCACCGTGCCGAGGACGGTGCTCTCATCCACGGTCTCCCCCTGGCGCACGAACACATACTGCATGTGGCAGTAGCGGGTGGTGACCCCGTCGCTGTGAAGAATGACCACATTGTTGCCGTAGGAATCGCTGTATTCGCTTTTCTGCACCACACCGCCGGCCGCGGGCCGGATGGGCGTGCCCTCGGCAGCGGCCAGGTCCACGCCGGTGTGAAAGTCGCTTTTGCCGGTGACCGGGTGCTTGCGCCAGCCATAGTCCGATGTGATATAAAAGCTTTCCAGCGGGAGCGCCAGTTCAAAGGGCGGCTGATAGGACTTTGTGGAGTTTCCCTCCGGCACGAAGGGCCAGAAGGCCGCCAGCTGCCCGCCCGCGCCGGTGAGCTCGGGAGCCTGCTCATCGTCGGGCTGAGACGCGCCGGTGACCTGCTCCAGCCGGGCCATGACATCCAGCGCGCCCGCCTGCAGGCTGCTCACCGTCTCGGAGGTGAACTTGAGCAGCTGCTCCTGCCCGTTCAGCTCCACCCCGCTGTCCATCGCGGCGCGGAAGGCATCACCGCACTGCCGGTAGGCCTCGGGTGCAACACGGCTCATTGCCAGAACGGCGGCCGCCGCCAGCAGACAGAGCAGCACCTGCACCCGCAGGATATAGTTCGGCCGCTGTTTTTCCCTGGGGGTGAGCGGCGGCGTGAGCGCAGCCTTCATCTCCCCTGCCTGCGGCAGGATGGGTGGATATTGTATTTCCTGTGCTTTCTCCCACATGGTGTACGGCTCCTCTTTTCCCTGTGCGTTATGGTTTATTCTTATGCGCCGTGCACAGAAAAAATGGCACGTCCACAGAACGCAAAAACGGCGGGGCCGCTTTGCAGCGGCCCCGCCGTTCATCTTACAGCATGGAGTTCAGTGTGCTTTGGATCGCGTCGGCGATGGAAGTGGCGATGGCGTTCTTGTAGCTGTCGCTCTGAAGCTTGCTCAGCTCGTCCGGGTTTGTGAGGAAGCCGCATTCCACCAGCACAGCCGGGAAGTCCATGTGGGTGGTGACGCGATACGCGCCGTATTTGTCGCCCCGGTTGGTGGTGCCCAGTGCCCCGGCCACCGCGCCGGACAGGTTCGCCGCCAGCTGGCGGGAGTAGGGATTGAAGTAGTACACCTCTGTGCCCTTCGCGCTGGAAACGCCGGCGTTGTGATGGATGCTCACGAACAGATGCGGGCTGAAGCTCTGGGACTGGCTGACCCGGCTGTCCAGCGAGACGTAGCTGGAAGTGTCGGTCACCTGCACCGTGGCGCCGCGGCTGCGGAGGATGTCCGCCACGCGGTTGGCAATGTCGGCGTTGAGGGTCTTCTCGGTGTACATGCCGCTGATGGAGGTGCCGCCGTCGTAGCCGCCGTGGCCGGGGTCAAGATAGATCTTTGCGCCAGAGAGCCCGTTCGGGATCTGATTGAAGCGGAACACAAGGTTGTCGCCGTCGTAGTAAGCCCGGTACCCCAGGAAGGAGCCCGCCTTGCGCAGGTCGAAACGGATCACCGTGTCGTTGCCCTGCTGGGAGAGGCTCACCCCGCTGAGCAGGTTGTTGGATGCAAGGCTGGGGGCAGCGGTGTCGGCGCTGGTGTCCTTGAGGGTGACCACCATGCTGGTGGCCCCGGAGAAGCTGTTGACACCGCCGGAGGAGGAATACCCCACCCCGTCGAAGGCCACGGTGTAGGCGGTCTTGCGGCCGGAGCGGGCAAAGCTGACATAGACATACTGCCCGTCCGCCCAGCTGGACGCCCCGCTCAGCGAGGACATCTGCCACTCCGCCTCGCCCAGGCTGCTCACCGAGGAGGCGCTCACCCGCACGCCGCTGCCCAGGATGTAGTACTCGCCGCTGCCATAGGTATCGTCATAATAAGTAAGCTTGTCGCTGACGATGTAATCCACCGTGCCCTTGGGCAGCGGGAAACAGCTGCCGTTGGGGTCGTTGTTCAGAACGCCCGCGGGGTAGGTGCGGGCCTGACTGGCGGTGACTTCCACCAGGTGGCCCTTCTGCCCTTCCACATTGGGCGCCTGCTGAGGCAGCGCCGCCACATACACCCGCGCGCCGCTGGCCGACTGGGTGACGCCGGACCAGGTGCCGCTGACGGTGATGTTTCCCACGTCCTGCTGGCTCTCGGTGGCCGCGGGAACAGTGATGGTGCCCTTGTAAGGCACATAACTGGAGGTGTTGCCGTCCGCCGAATCTCCGGTGAGCTCCTGCTCGGTGAGGGTCACGCTGGAGCCGCCCAGGCTGGCGGTGATGGTGGAACCGGAGTAGGCCATGACAGTGATGCCCACCTGAGTGGAGCCTTCCACCGTCATGCTGCCGGAGGGCGAGACCTCCTGGATGATGACCACCTCGCGGGTGATCTTGTAGACAACGGATTTTTCCTTGTGCTCAAAGGTGAAGGTGTTGAGCCCGGGTTCCAGGTCCATCTCCACGCTGAACACGCCTTCGCTGTTACGTTGCAGTTCCTTGCCGTTGAGGGTCAGCGGAAAGTTGGGGTCGGAAGCGCCGTAGAAGTTCACCTGGGGCTCCTGGGTGGTGTAGGTGCGCTTTTCCGGGGTGCTGACGGTCAGGTCGGTGAGGATGTCCTGCTCCTCGATCTGGTCCGCGTAGTAACGCAGCAGCACGTCGGTGGAGCCGCCCACGTTCTGTTCCAGCGCACTGAGGGAACCATAGGCCGCACCCACGCAGCCGTCCACCGCCCGGGTCTCGATGATCTGACGCATCACCTGATCCGGCGCTTTCCAGCCGGGTTCGTCGCCGCCCAGCCGGTCGTTGCAGATCCAGGCGGAAACGCCCGCCCCGTGCTGCGAGGCCGTCTGCGCCCACCAGGTGAGCACCGTCTTGAAGTTCTGGGCTTCATCGGTGAGGGAGCCGGTGCAGCGTACCATCACCTGATCGACGTCGGCCCAGGCGAAGATGGCATTCAGGTCCACATAGCCGTCGGCGGACATCTCAAACTCCGCCGATGTGGCACTGCCCGCAGGGTCGGTGGACTGGTTGGCCCACACCGGGTCGGTCACAAGACCGAACACCGCGTCCGGCTTTGCGCCCTTGACCGCTGCGGATGCGTTCACAACAAGGGAACTGACACATTCCCGCACCCAGTTGTCATAGCCCATGGACGCGCCCTCGCTGCGGTAGAGGCTCATGCTCTCGGCGGTCTTCTGGTTGTAATAGCCGGTCATGTAAACGCCGTCGGGCTGGCAGCTGCCCACCATCTCGCCCAGAACGGCGGCGGTGGTCTGGATGGCCGAGGCACTCAGGTTTGCGCGGGCGCCATACTGCCCCTGTTCGTCCAGCCCGCAGGAAGCATCGAAAATCACATAAAAGGCAAGTCCCTGCCCCCGTGCCGCCTCGGCCGCATAACCAAGCAGATCATAATCGCAGGCCATCGGCCAGCTTTCGCCGGCAAAAAGCGCCCCATCGGTGGTGTTGGCGGGCATCAGCACAGCGTTCATGCCGTACTCCGCTACCTTTGCCAGCGCCGCGTCCAGCTGTGCCTTGCACTCGCTCTCCCCGGCGGCCGGGTCAAAATCCTGCCCCGCCTGGAGGACAACCGCCTTCATCTCGGTCGTGGACGCTGCCTGCGTCGTGGTCTCTTCTTCAGCAAAAACCGCGCCGCTGCCCAGCAGCATCGTGCAGATCAGTCCGGCGGCGATCCGCCGCAGTGTGCGCTGCACATGCCCACCTCCCTTCATAATAACTTGTATTTCTTGTCATACCCCCATACTATACGGTTTTTTGGACAAAATCAAGCAAAAGGCGACATTTTTCCAGCTTTTCAATCTGTTTAGTAAAACAACTTTACAGGTCGATTCTATCGCGATTTTGCGCAAGAAAAAACCGAACGTCTGTAAAGGCGTTCGGCTTTTCATCATGCAATTCCGTTCAGCCGCGGTGCAGCCAGCTGCGCAGCTTGTTCCAGAAGCCGCCGGAGACCGGCGCTTCCTTGCCTGCCCTTTTGTCGGGTGCGGCGGGCGCTGTGGCAGTGAAGCCGTCCTTGAAATAGTTGTACAATTCCATCTGACTGTCCACCAAAGGCTGCCCTTCGGCGGGCTTCACCTTGGCATAGCTGCCGTCGGGGCGCATCTCTCTGGCGTTCACGTTGTCAGCCAGCTGCAGCTGCAGGATGTCCCAAAGCTGCTTTGCAATGGCGGGGTCATCCACCCGGATGCCCACCTCCACCCGCCGCTCGGTGTTGCGGGTGAGGAAGTCGCCCGAAGCCATGTAGATGCGCAGGTCTTCCCCTTCGCCAAAGGCGTAGATGCGGGAGTGTTCCAGATAGCGGCCCACGATGCTGCGGATGCGCAGATGGTCGGTCTGCCCCGGCAGGCCCGCCTGCACGCAGCAGATGCCGCGCACGATCATGTCGGTGGGCACCCCGGCCTGGGATGCCTCCACCAGCTTTTCGATGATGTTCTTGTCGCTGATGGAGTTGTTTTTCAGGATGATACGGCCAGGCTGGCCCAGACGCGCCTTTTCGATCTCGGTGTCCATCTCTTTCAGCAGCACGCTCTTGAAATGCAGCGGCGCCACGATGAGGTGCTCGGTGTCGTCGGTGAGGCGCTCCACCGCCAGGTTGTTGAAGACGGCGGCCGCCTCTTCGCCCACCTCCTGATTCGTGGTGACGAAGGAGAGGTCGGTGTACTGCTCGCTGGTCTTTTCGTTGTAGTTGCCGGTGCCGATCTGGGTGGTGTAGAAGTAGCGGCCCTTGCTGCGCCGCGTGATGAGGGTCAGTTTGGAGTGGACCTTGTAGTCATCCAGGCCATAAATAACGGTGCAGCCCGCTTCCTCCAGCTTTTTGGACCAGTCGATGTTGTTCTGCTCGTCAAACCGGGCCCGCAACTCCACGATGGTGACCACTTCCTTGCCGTTTTCGGCAGCAGCCACCAGCGCCTGCACGATCTGAGAGTTGTTGGCCATGCGGTAAAGGGTCATCTTGATGCTGACCACGTCCGGGTCGTAGGCCGCGGCCATCAGCATTTTGATGAAGGGGCGCATGCTCTGGTAAGGGTAAGCGATGAGCACATCCCGGTGCTTTGCCTCCTCGCCCAGCTTGAAGTTCGCGGGCGCCTGCATGGGCTTTGCCACCGGGTAGAACAGGTCGGTGCGTCCGTCCGCCTGCAGACGAGCCGCCAGCTTGAAGTAGCAGGAGAGGTCCAGCGGGCTTTCCTGATAGAAGCACTGCTTTTCCGGCAGCATCAGCTTCTCACACAGGTATTTGGCCACTTCCTGGGGCGGCTCGTTCCAGAACTGCAGCCGCACGGCGGCCAGCTTGCGCCGCTTTTTCAGCAGTTCGCTCATTACCTGACGGTAGTCGATGTCCTGGTCGAACATGCCCTCCTTCACGTCGATGTCCGCATTGCGGGTCACCCGGAAAAGGCATTTTTTCTGCAGCATCCCCTTGGGGAAAACGAGGTCCGCAAAGCGCAGGATAAGCTCCTCTGCAAGGCCATAGAGCAGCTGCTCGTCCTTTTTCAGGTAGAGCATGCGGTCGAACTGGCTGCTGATGGGGATAAGGCCATAGGAGACCGCGTCATCGCCCTTTGCCTTCAGGGTCGCGCAGAGGTAAATTTCCTGGTTGCGCAAGAACGGGAAGGGGTGGCGATGGTCGATAATCTGAGGCGAAAGGACGGGCAGCATCTCATTCAGGAAATACTTTTTCCAGAAGCGCTCGTCCTCTTTGGTCAGGTTCTGGAAGTCGATGCGCACATAGCCCTGCTCGGCCAGATGCTGGCGCAGCTTTACCACGATCTTGTCGCACTGCTGCTGCAGGTCGGCGGTCTTGGGCATGATGGCCGCCAGCTGCTGGGCCGCGGTGAGTTTGGTCTTGTTGTCGGTGATCTCGTTTTTCAGCAGCGTGCGGTCATAGAGCGAGCCCACCCGCACCATGAAAAACTCGTCCAGATTGCTGCCGTAGATGGCAGTGAACTTCATCCGCTCCGCCAGCGGAACCGTTTTTTCCTTGCCCAGGGCCAGCACGCGCCGGTCAAAATCCAGCCAGCTCAGCTCCCGGTTGATGAATACGCTCTGACGTTGGGGTTCCATCGTCAGTTTCCCTCCTCAAAAATCATTCTCCGATGTAGAAATAGTCCCGCCACGCATCCACGTCGCTGGTGCTGACGCCGTCCACAAGCAGCAGCTGGTCCACGATGATGAAGCCGCCGAAGTCTTCCCGGTATTCCAGGATGGCCCGGGCCATTTCCTCACCGATGCCGGGCACACTTTGAAGTTCTTCTTCCGTGGCGGTGTTCAGGTCCATCCGCAGCACCTGCTCCATCGAGAAAGGTTCGGGTGAGACCGGCGCATAATCCGGCTGCCAGAACGGCGCATAACAGAAATAGCCTCCCAGAAGGATCGTCAATGCAGCGGCACAGCACGCGGCAGTCAACAGTGCCTTCTTCATGCAGTACTTCCCCCATTTCGGAGTTTACAGAGTCATTATAGCATATCTTCCCATTGCGAAAAACCGAAATCTTTGTAAAAAAAGCCCGTTGGCGCACCAAAAACGGGCGTCAAGGGGCTTTGGGTCAGGTATAACGGCGAATGAGGCTGTAAAGGTACTCCCCCACGCCGCCGCTGCGGCAGCTGGAGACCACTTCGTCCGCCACCAGTTTCACCTCGGTGGGGGCATTCCCCACCGCCACCGCGTGCCCGGCGGCACGCATCAGGTCGATGTCATTGTAATAATCTCCGATGACAACGGTGTTTTCCAGCGGGATGTTCTGCAGCGCGCACAGCCGCCGCAGCGCCTGCGCCTTGCTCACCCCGGCGGGCATGATCTCGAAGTACATCAGATTGGTGTGCAGAAAGTACATTTCCTCCACCGTTAGGCTGGCGGCAAAGGCCTGCAGGGAGGCAAGGGTCACAGGGTCCGCCGCAAAAACCACCTTGGCCCAGTTGTCGGGCACCTGATTCAGCGGACAGAGCACACTGTGCATATGCTCCTCCTGCACGTGGGCCTGGGTGTAGCGGTTGGCCTGCACGATGTACAGTTTCCCCTCTTCCACCATGATCTCCACGCCGATGTCGGCAAACTGGCTCATAACAGTCTCGATGACCTGCGTGGCCCCCTGCCGTGGCAGAAAATGCTTTTCAATGGGCTTGTCCGCCCGCATGTCGTAAAGGACGCTGCCCCCGCAGGTGATGGCCGGGCAGGACAGGGCCAGGTCCCCCAGCGCCGCACGCACCGACTCCACCGGGCGGCCGGTGGCCACGGTAAACCGGCCCCCAAGTTCACAGAACAGCTGGATGGTGACCCGGTTGCAGGAGGGAACGCCCTCCTTTGCAGTGAGGAGGGTGTTGTCCATATCGCTGACGACCAGAAGGTCCGCAAGAGATTCGATCATGATTCCGGCTCCTTTCGGAGAGTGCGAAGAAAGTCTGTGAAATAATCGGGCAGAGGGCTTTCAAAGTGCATCGTTTCGCCGGTGACGGGATGCTCAAATCCCAGCACCCGGGCGTGAAGGCACTGCCCGTTCAGCCGCTTGATGCAGTCCCGCGGGCCATAGACGCTGTCACCCGCCAGCGGGTGGCCGATGCTGGCCATGTGCACCCGGATCTGATGGGTGCGGCCCGTCTTTAAACGGCAGGCAATGTGTGTAAAGCCGTTATACTGTGCAAGCACCTGATAGCCGGTATAGGCGTACTTTCCATCGGGGACCACCGCCATTTTTTTGCGGTCGGTGCGGTGGCGGCCGATGGGCGCCTCCACAAAGCCTTCCGGCTCCTTGAAGCGCCCGTAGACCACCGCCTCATACACCCGCTCCACGCTGTGCACCGCCATCTGGGCGCACAGGCCCTCGTGGGCGGCGTCGGTTTTGGCCACCACCAGCAGGCCGCTGGTGTCCTTGTCGATGCGGTGCACGATGCCGGGGCGCACCACGCCCCCGATGGAGGAAAGCCGACCCGCGCAGTGGTAGAGCAGCGCGTTCACCAGCGTGCCGTCGGGGCTGCCGGGTGCGGGATGCACCACCATGCCCTTGGGCTTGTTCACCACCAGCAGATAGTCGTCCTCATAGACGATCTCCAAGGGGATGTTCTGGGGCTGAGCCTCCAGCGGTTTTGCGTCGGGCAGGTCCACGGTCAGGTGGTCGCCCGCTTTCAGCTTCAGGTTCTTTGCCACAGGTTTTTCGCCGCACTGCACCAGCCCCTGCTCAAAAAGGCGCTGCAACGCGCTTCGGGTCAGTTCGATCTCTTCCAGGTCGGCGAGAAAGCGGTCGGCCCGCTGGCCGGCGCACTCGGCGGGAACAAAGACGTCAAACCGTTCCATCGTTCTGCTCCGGGAGGTCTGCCGCGCTCGGGGCCGCCTCTTCCTGCTTTTTTCTGCGGGCGGAGACTTCGTCCAGGACAAGCCCCAGCAGCAGCAGGCCGATGCCGGTGCACACCAGAATGTCGGCAAAGTTGAACACAGCAAAGTTCATGAACAGCAGATTGATGTAGTCCACCACTTCGCCGTTCATCACACGGTCCACCAGATTGCCGATGCCGCCGCCCAGCACGAAGAGCCAGCCGATGTACTCCAGTTTTTTCGCGGGCTTTTTGAAAAGAAGATACCACGCCACCACCAGCAGCGCCGCGCCGGTGAACAGGATGAGAAAGGTCTGTTTGCCCTGGAGGATGCTGAACGCGGCGCCGTCGTTGAGATAATAGCGCAGTTCCACCACGCCGGGGATCAGGGGCATGCTGCCCACCGGCGCGAGGTTCACGGTGGCCCAGAGTTTGATGCTCTGGTCAATGACCACCAACAGTGCGGCGGCCACGATGGTGATAAGTGCTGAAATCAAGAAAAGCCTCCCACTTCCGGCCTGGCCTCTGGGGCGGCCGGCTCTGTGATAGTTCAAAAGCGGCGCGGGCGCACCGTTGCCGATGCGACTCAGCGCGCCGCTTTTAGAAACTGTTTATTCTGCGATCACCGCAGCGCACCGGGCGCACAGGCAGGGATGCTGCGCGTCGGAGCCGATGTCGGCGGTGTACTTCCAGCAGCGCTGGCACTTCTCGCCTTCCGCGTGCTGCACGGCAACGCCCAGGCCTTCCACTTCGCCGTGAGCGCCGCCCTCGCCTTCCACAACCTCCAGCTGGGAGACGATCATCAGGTCCTCCCACTGCTCCACGGGGATGGTGGCGATAAACGCAGCCATCTCGGGCGTGCAGTACAGGGTGACCTTGGCTTCCAGAGAGGAGCCGATGACCTTTTCGGCACGGGCCTGCTCCAGGACCTTCTTCACATCGTCGCGCACGGCGATGATGCGGTCCCACTTGGCGCGGAACTCTTCACTCTGAGCCCAAACGCCGGCGGCAGCCATGTCCTCAAAGGCCACGTACTTCTGCTTGCCGTCAAAGTCGGGCACGAAGCTCCAGATCTCCTGGCTGGTGAAGGTCAGGATGGGAGCGATGATCTTGGTGAGGTCCACCAGGATGCGGAACATGGCGGTCTGCGCCGCGCGGCGGGCAGGAGCGTCCGCCTTGCTGCAGTACAGCCGGTCCTTGGCCACATCCAGATAGAAGTTGGACATGTCCACCACGCAGAAGTTGTAGACCGCATGGTAGACCTTGTGGAAGTCAAAGCTGTCGTAGCCGTCACGGGCGGTCTTGTTCAGCTGATCCAGACGGTCCAGCGCCCACAGGTCCAGCTCGGTGAGCGCATCGTCCGCCACCAGATCGGTGCGGGGATCGAAGCCGTTCAGGTTGCCCAGGATGAACCGGGCGGTATTGCGGATCTTGCGGTAAGCCTCACTCAGCTGCTTGATGATCTCCTTGCTGATGCGCACGTCCACGGTGTAGTCGCTGGAAGCCACCCACAGGCGGACGATGTCGGCGCCGAAGTCCTTGATGATCTCGCTGGGCTCCACGCCGTTGCCGGCGGACTTGTGCATCTGCTTGCCTTCGCCATCCACCACCCAGCCGTGGCACAGCACGTTCTTGTAGGGCGCAACGCCCCGGGTGGCAACGCTGGTGAGCAGACTGGACTGGAACCAGCCGCGGAACTGGTCGCCGCCCTCCATGTACAAATCGGCGGGCCAATGCAGCTCCGGGCGCTCCTCCAGCACCGCCACATGGGTGGAGCCGGAGTCGAACCAGACATCCATGATGTCCTTGTCCTTCTCGAACTCGGTGCCGCCGCACTCGCAGGTGTAGCCGGCGGGCAGGATCTCGCTGGCCTCATACTTGTACCAGGCGTCGCTGCCCTCGCGGCGGAACAGGTCGCTCACCGCCTTGATGGTCTCGTCGGTGATGTGATACTTGCCACACTTCTTGCAGTAGAACGCGGGGATGGGCACGCCCCAGGTGCGCTGGCGGCTGATGCACCAGTCGCTGCGGTCGCGCACCATGCCCATCATGCGGTCGTGGCCCCAGCCGGGGAACCACTGCACCTGATCGATGGCCTTGTAGACGTCCTCCTTGAAGGCGTCGATGGAGCAGAACCACTGCTTGGTGGCGCGGAAGATGATGGGGCTGTGGCAGCGCCAGCAGTGCGGATACTGGTGGGTCATGTGCTGGACGCCCAGCAGATGGCCGCTCTCCTGGATATGCTTCAGGATGACCTTGTTGGCGTCCCACACCTTCAGGCCGCTGAAGGGGCCGGCCTCGGCGGTGAGGAAGCCACCGTCGTCCACCGGCACGATCACCGGCACCTGAGGATAGTGTTTGGTGCAGACCTCAAAGTCCTCGACGCCGTGGCCGGGAGCGGTGTGCACGCAACCGGTACCGCTTTCCAGCGTGACATGGTCGCCCAGGATGACAAGGCTCTTGCGGTCCAGGAAGGGATGCTGGACCTGCATCAGCTCCAGCTCGCTGCCCTTGATGGGCTCGCCCACGATCTCGTAGCTGTCGATCTTGCAGGCCTGCATGGTGCTCTCCACCAGGGCCTCGGCCATCACCAGGTAGTCCTCCCCCACCTTGACAAAGACATAGTCATAGTCGGGGTTCAGGCAGATGGCCACGTTGGCGGGCAGAGTCCAGGTGGTGGTGGTCCAGATGACGAACCAGGCCTTGTCCATGGGGATGCCGCGCTTGGCCAGAATGCCGTTCGGGTCGTCGGTGACATTGAAGCGGACGTAGATGGAATCGCACTCGTCCTCGCCGTACTCGATCTCCGCCTCGGCCAGGGCGGTGCGGTCCTCGGGGCACCAGTACACGGCCTTGAGGCCCTTGTAGATGTAGCCCTTCTTGGCCATCTCGCCGAAGATCTCGATCTGGCGGGCCTCAAACTCGGGCTTGAGGGTCAGGTAGGGGTTCTTGAAATCGCCGATGACGCCCAGGCGCTGGAACTGCTCGCCCATGATGTCGATGTGCTCGGTGGCGAACTCGTGGCAGACCTTGCGCAGCTCCAGCTTGGAGATCTCGCCCTTGCCCACCAGCTGCTTCATGGCCTTCAGCTCGATGGGCAGGCCATGGGTGTCGTAGCCGGGCACATAGGGGGCCTGGAAGCCGGTCATGTTCTTGTAGCGGACGATGATGTCCTTGATGATCTTGTTCAGCGCGGTGCCCATGTGGATGTTGCCGTTGGCATACGGAGGGCCGTCGTGTAACACGTAGCGGGGCTTGCCCTCGTTGTGCTTCATCAGCTCTTCATAAAGATGGTCCGCATTCCACTCTTTGAGCATCTCCGGCTCTTTCTTGGGCAGACCCGCCCGCATGTCAAACAAAGTTTTGGGCAGGTTGATCGTGCTGTTGTAATCCTGTGGCACTGGTAACTACACTCCTATTCCTCAAATGAGCTGCGCGTTTTTGGCGCGCGCCGGGATCAATCGCTGAATTTGATGCCCTCAAAGCCCTCAAACACCGACGAAGCGGGCGGGGTCTCGGGCTGAGGCGCGGCGGGACGGGTCTGACCGGGCACAAAGGTCCGGGTGGGCTCCTCCTCCGGCTCCTCGGCAGCGGGCTCTTCCTCCTGGGCCTGCATGCCGTACAAAGCGCTCAGGTCCGGGAAGCGGCTGATGGGGTCGTCCGGTTCCGGGGCGGCATCGAAGGTCTGGCCAAAGGGCTCGGCCTCCGCGGGGGTCTCCGGCTCCTCGGGCGCGGCCGCGGGCTCGGGCTCCACCGTCTCCTCCACGGGGGCGGGAACTTCCTCTTCCGCTTCCTCGGGCTCGTCGCCGGGCAGGGTGCTCAGAGACTCGATGTGCTGCTTATAGAGGCTCAGCACATTGTTCTTGAACTGCGCCACTTCCGCCTTGACACGCTCCAGCTCCAGCTGCTCCTCGCTCACCTGCTCCAGGGCGGCGCGGGTGATGTCCTCGGACTTGATGCCCGCTTCCCGCAGAATGGACTCGGCCTTCTGCTTGGCCTCTTTTATGACGTTCTCGCCCATGCGCTGGGCGTTGAGCAGCGCGGTCTTGAGGTTGTCCTCATCCTTGCGGTACTCCTCCACCTTCTGGGCCAGGACATACAGCTTTTTCTCGGCGCTCTCTTTTTCCGCCTGCAGCTGCTCCATCTGCTGGGCCAGCTGCTGCAGCAGCGCGTCCACGTCTTCGGGGCGGTAGCCGCGCATGACCTTGTCGAAGGTTACGGTGCGGATCTCCTGGGGTGAAATCATTCAGATCATTCCTTTCGGCGAAAGTGGCGGCACAGTGCCGTCAATATTGGAAATATTGAATAAACAACCGATCTTTGCGGCTCTTGCCGCCCAGGGCCTCCAGCTTGAAGCGGCCCATGCCCCGCACGGTGAACACATCGCCCTCATACACAGCCGCGTGGGCGCTGGTCACGGGAACGTGGTTTATCTCCAGCCTGCCGCCCCGCACAAGGGCCTCCGCCTGACCGCGACTGCAGCGGAGCATAGCCGCCAGCACTGCGTCCGCCCGCAGGGAGGAAACAGTGGCGGTTTTGCTCTCCCGCTGGGCAGGCTGCACCGGCAGCTGCCCTTCAAACCGCTCGGCCCGGGCCGTCCATCGGCCCACGCTGGTGAGTTCATCGCAGATGAGCGGCGCGACCCGCTCCAGCACGAAGGCATACGCGGTGCCGGGCGCGTCAGGGTCCGGCAGGATGTCGCCCACGCACTCCCGCTCAAGGCCGAGGCCCAGAACGGAGCCAAGATAATCCTTGTGAGCGGGTGCGTCGGAGCCCGCGCCCGCGCAACGGATCAAAACGCAACAAATCGGCGGTTCGCCCGAGGCGCCCGCCGGTTCGAGGCACAGCAGTTTGCGCTCGGCTGCAGGATAGCCGCCCTCAAAGGCAGCCCAGGTGCAGCCGGCCTGGTTCATTGCGGCCTTGGCCAGACTTTGCTCCCGATCCGACAGAAAGCCGCTGTAACGGGCCACGCCCCGGTTCTCTGCGATGCGGCAGAGGTCCTGGGCGCGGCGCATGACAAGGCGCTCCTGATCGTTTTGCGGCGGGATGTAACCCCGCTGCCGCTCATCAGAAGAATACGCCATTGCTTTCTAACTCATCCAGCAGGTCCCCCATGATGTCAACATTGTAGGGGGTGATGATGAAGGTGCTGTTGGCCACCCGCTTCATCTGGCCGTTGTTGGCGTAGGCCACGCCGGACAAAAAGTCCACCAGACGGCGGGAGACCTCCTTGTTGGTGCCTTCCAGATTCAGCACAACAGTGCGCTTCGCGTTCAGGTGATCGGCCACCGTGCTGGCGTCGTCAAAGCGTTCGGGCTTGACCAGGACCACCTGCAGCTGAGTGGTGGCGTTGATGTTGACCACCTTGTTCCGCTTGCCGGTGGGCTCGGGCTGATAGCCGTCGTCATCCGCAGCGCTGCGCTGGGGGAACATGTCCTCGTTGTCGTCGTAATAACCGTCGTCCTCTTCGTTCACACCAAGAAATCTTTTAAGCCCGTCGAGCATCGTTCCGTATCTCCTTCCGAAAATGATGAACGCTTCATCCGAAAACATATCATCAGTTAGTATATATTATCGCTATTTTTAGTGTTTCTGTCAACAAAGAAACACAACATTGCCTTATATTCACAGGATTTTGCCGTCATAGAGGTCGGTGCCCTCCACGATGACCTCGTCGAACAGACGCACCTCGTTGTCGGTGCCCACCTTGCCGCCTTCCGGCACAAGGATGTACTCGTCGTCCTGATAAAGCACAGTGATCTTGCGGAAGCGCGCCAGATTGCCGTATTTCACATAGACGCCCTTTTCGCCGTCCACGATGTTCAGCGCTTTGGCGCTGACCCGCACGCCCTTGAAGGATTCGAAGTCGATGCGGGCGGTGGCCGAGGCAAGGCTCAGCACGTCCGCGCCCACATATTCACAGCTGAGAACGAACTTTGCAAGGCCGGAGTCCTCATCCACCGTCACGCTTTCCACCGTGGCGGGCAGGACCTTTTCCGCCGCACCGGGGAAACTGATGTCCACGCTGGTGACGCCCTCGAACTTTTCGCTCTCCTCCGCGGTGCACACGCCGTAGAAGTACCATTTATAATCGGTGACCAGTTTGCCCGCGCCGGAAACTTCGCCCACGCCCGCGCCCTGCTGCAGGGCGTCGACCATCTCCGCGGCGGACATGTTGTCCAGTTCGTCTTTGCTGTACAGCAGCATCTGGGCCGCATCCGCCGCCACGAAGTAGCCGCCGGTGGAAACGGTGACCGCCGCAGGACTGCCCAGGTTTGCCTGCTGCACCGCCTGCTCCTGGGCGATCAGCTCCTTCGCGCCGGAAAAATCCCGGATCGCGCCGGTGGTGATCTGGAGCCGGTTCAAGGCCAGAAGGTACTCGTTGCTTTTGGATGAGATCTCCTCGTAATTCTGCCGGTCCAGGCCGTCCAGCAGGTCGTACAGCGCCGACTGGCGCTGGGCCAGCAGAACGTCCACATCGGTGCCCACGGTGTTTTCACTGCGCTCCAGCAGTTCCAGCTGGGCGTCCAGCTCGGTGAGAGCCGTGCGGGCGCGGGCCTGGCTGGGGTCGGAATAGATCTCCGCCACCTGGGTGCCCGTTGCCACGCGCTCGCCGTTGGAAACGAGATACCCCATCTGCCCCTCGCCGGGCACCTCCGACTGCTCAAAGACGAGATACCCGCCGCAGGAAAGGCTGTCGGACATATCGTAAAGGATGGCCGTTTCAGTGCGGTAAGGCCGGTCCAGCACCGTGAATATCTGCACAGCCAGATAGGCCGCGGCAAGGCCCAAGGCGGCGATGATGCCGTATTTGATGATCGAGGCTTTCATGTCCTTCTCCCCCTTTCCCTCTTTGCGGCAGTGCCGCTCATAAACCGAAATGCTCGCGCACCATCTGCTCCGCGCGCTGCACCAGCTGTTCGTCGCCGGGGTCCAGCCACACAACGTTCTGCATCCGCCGGAACCAGGTCAGCTGGCGCTTGGCGTAGTTGCGGCTGGCCTGCTTGAGTTTGTCCGCGCAGGCGGCAAGGTCCGCCGTTCCTTCAAAATAAGGAAAGAACTCCTTGTAGCCGATGGCCTGGGCCGCCGTGCGGTAGCGCCCGCGGTTCTCGAACACCAGCTTTGCTTCTTCCAGAAGTCCCGCTTCCAACATGCGGTCCACCCGGGTGTCGATGCGCCGGTAGAGCTGCGCGCGGTCCGAAGGTGCAAGACAGAACACCAGCGAATCGAACGGCGGCGTTTCGGGCAGAGACTCCGCCCGCTGCCGGCTCATGGTCTTGCCGGTGGAATAATAGAGTTCCAGCGCTCGCACCACCCGCCCCACGTTGTTGGGGTGGACCGTGGCGGCGTAGTCCGGGTCCGCGTCCGCCAGTTTTTGGTGCATGGCCTGCGGTCCGAGGTCCGCGGCCTCCCGCTCCAGTTTTTCCCGAAGCGCGGGGTCCGCCTTCTGCTGGGCAAAGCGCACGCCGTTCAAAAAGCTTTCAATGTAAAGGCCGGTGCCGCCCACCAGGATGGGCAGCCTGCCCCGGGCGCAGATGGCCTGCACTTCCCGGTTCGCCGCTTCCACAAAATCCGCCACGCTGAAGGTCTCTTTCGGCGGCAGAAAATCCATCAGGTGATGGGGCACGCCCTGCATTTCCTCCTGGGTCGCCTTGGCGGTGCCCACGTCCAGCCCTTTGTAGATCTGCATGGAATCGGCGCAGACCACTTCGCCCCCGAGGCGCTTTGCCAGCTGGACCGAAAAAGCGGTCTTTCCGCTGGCGGTGGGGCCGCCCACGGCCACCACAGGCATCTTATCCCAATCGGCCAAACTGCTTTTCCAGCTCCTTTTTGGTAAGTTTCAGCACCACCGGCCTGCCGTGGGGGCAGAAGGGCGGCACCTTTCCGTTCAGAATGTCCTGCGCCAGGGCCATCAGCTCTCGCCGGTCGGACTTGTCCCCCGCCTTGATGGCGGCCTTGCAGGCGATGGAGTGCATCACCCACTGGGTCTTTTCACTCACCGTCTCCCGGCTGCCCCGGGCAAGGCGGTCCGCCAGTTCGCACAGGAGGCCCTCCACGTCGGTGACCGGTACATCCGCTGGAACCGCACGCACCAGCATGGTATTGCCGCCGAAATCGTCCACCTGCACGCCCGCGTCGTTCAAAAGGTCGGCGTTTTCCAAAAGCGCCGCCTTTTCCGGGGCGGAAAGGTTCACCGTGACCGGGGCCAGCAGAAGCTGGCTGCTGGCCGCGCCGTAGCCGGCGGCAAGCTGCTCGTACAGGATACGCTCGTGGGCGGCATGCTTGTCGATGAGGCAAAGCTCATCCCCACGCTGGGTGATGATGTAGGTCCTGAACACCTCGCCGACGTATTCCAGCGGTGCTTCCCTGGTTTCCTCCTGCGGGGCGGGCACAGCCTGCGGCTCGGCAGGCGCCGCCTGAAGCTGCTCTTGGACAGGCTCGGGAGCAGGAGAAGGTTCAGGGCGGACCGGCGCGGGCTCCGCGGGCCGCGGCGCAGACTGCACAGAGGGCGTGGTGCTCAAAGGCAAAGGCTCCGAGCGCAGGGAATCCTGCTGCACCGGGGCGGCGGCGAACGCCGGGCGGGCGGCGGGAGCGGGACGCTGCACAGCGGGTTCACCGTCCCATCTGCCCAGCCCGGACACTGTGGCCGCCGGCCTTGTGGCAGCGGTGACCGGCGGCGTGATGCGTGTAAGTGTCGGCTGCTTTACAGGCGTGGAAAGGTCCAGCTGTTCCACCTTCTGCGCCGGCTCTTCCAGTTCCGTCTGTTTTGCAAAAGTGAAGTGCTGTTCCCCGCTGCCCGGCTGGGCCAGCGCCGACTTCACCGCGCGGTAGACTGCGTCGAACACGTCGCTTTCGCGGGAGAAGCGCACCTCGGTTTTGGCGGGGTGTACATTCACATCCACCAGCTGGGCAGACATTTCCAGCGCCAGCACACAGCCGGGGAACTTGCCCTGCATCAGGGTGCCCCGATAGGCGTTTTCCAGCGCGGCCATCATGGTGCGGTTCTTGACGAAACGCCCGTTGATGAAGAAGAACTGCATGCCGCGGCTGGCCCGGCAGGCCCGGGGCGGTGTGACAAGGCCGGACACCCGGTAGCCGCCGCTCTCGTCCTGCACCGGCAGAAGATCCTTTGCAAAGTCCCGGCCGAGCACGGCGTAGACCGCGCTTTTGAGGCTGCCGTCTCCCGGTGTTTTGTAAAGCTGTTTTCCTTCACGGACGAAAGAAATGGACACTTCCGGGTGGGAAAGGGCGACGCGGCTGACCGTCTCGCCCACGAACGCCCCCTCGCTGGCGTCCTTTTTCAGGAACTTCATCCGGGCGGGGGTGTTGTAGAACAGGTCCCGCACGGTGATGGTGGTACCCACAGGGCGCGCGCCCGGCTCCATGCCCAGTTCCTCGCCGCCCTCGATGCGGTAACAACAGGCGAACTCGTCCGGCTCAGTGCGGGTGAGCACCTCCACCCTTGCCACGCTGGCGATGGAGGCCAGGGCCTCGCCCCGGAAGCCCAGCGTGTGGATGCTCTCCAGGTCCTGCTCGCAGGAGATTTTGCTGGTGGCGTGGCGGATGAATGCGGTGGAGATATACTCCGCCTCGATGCCGCTGCCGTTGTCGGTGACCTGGATGAGGGAAACGCCTCCCTTTTCAATGGCCACGCTCACCTGGGTGGCGCCTGCGTCGATGGCGTTTTCCAGCAGTTCCTTCACCACAGATGCGGGGCGCTCCACCACCTCACCGGCGGCGATGAGCTCCGCGGTGTGCTTGTCCAGCACATGGATCACGGCCATGGGTCCGTCTCCCCTTTCCTAAGTAAAATCAGTTGCCGAGGGTCTTTTTCAGTTCATAGAGGAAATTCAGCGCCTCGATGGGGGTCAGCGTCTCCACGTCCAGCGCGTTCAGTTTGTCCATCATTTCGCTGGGCACCGCGGGGCTGTTCATCGCCTCCAGCGCCTCAAAGTCCAGCTGGGTGACCCGTTTATTGCTCTGGCTGGCGGCGTCCAACGTCTTGAGCACCTGCTTGGCACGCTCGGTGACTTCGTCCGGCAGACCGGCCAGCTTTGCCACTTGGATGCCGTAGCTGTCGTCGGCGGGGCCGCGAACGATGCGCCGCAGGAAGGTGATGTCGTCGCCCCGCTTTTTCACGGCGATGTTGTAGTTCTTGACGCCGGGCAGCTGTTCTTCCAGCTCGGTGAGTTCATGGTAATGGGTGGCGAAAAGGGTCTTGCAGCCGATCTTGCCGGCGATGTGCTCCACCACTGCCCGTGCGATGCTCATGCCGTCGAAGGTGGAGGTGCCCCGGCCGATCTCGTCCAGAATGACCAGGCTCTTGCGGGTGGCGTACTCCAGGATCTGGGCCACCTCGGTCATCTCCACCATGAAGGTGGACTGGCCCGCCGACAGGTCATCGGAGGCGCCCACACGGGTGAAGATTGCGTCCACCACGCCCACGCGGCACTCCTTCGCGGGCACGAAGCTGCCAATTTGAGCCATCAGCGCGATCAGCGCGTTCTGGCGCATGTAGGTGGATTTGCCCGCCATGTTGGGGCCGGTGATGATGAGCAGGTTGTTTTCGCCGCAGTCCAGCGTGGTGTCGTTGGGCACAAAGAGGTTGCCCTTGAGCATCCGCTCGATGACCGGGTGGCGGCCCTCCCGGATGAGCAGTTCGCTGCCCTCGTCCACCGTGGGGCGGACGTAGTTGTTGTCCGCCGCCACCTGGGCCAGCGCGGTGAGCACATCCAGCTTTGCCACCGCAGCCGCGGTGGACTGGATGCGGCTGAGCTGGGCCGAAAGGTCGAACAGCAGTTCCTCGAACAGCTTGCGCTCCAGCACCAGCAGCCGCTCGCTGGCGCCCAGGATCTTGTTTTCCAGGTTTTTCAGGTCCTCGGTGATGTAGCGTTCGGCGTTCGCCAGCGTCTGCTTGCGCACGAAGTTCGCGGGCACCTGGTCGGTGAAGGACTTGCTGACCTCGATGTAGTAGCCGAACACCCGGTTGAAGCCCACTTTCAGGGTGCGGATGCCGGTCTCTTCCTTGAGCTTTGCCTCCATCTGGGACAAAAAGCCCTTGCCGCCGTGAACGATGTCCCGCAGCTCATCCACCTCCGGCGAAAAGCCCTCGCGGATGACGCCGCCGTCCTTCAATGTGGAGGGAGCCTCTTCATTGATAGCCGCCACAATGCGGTCGTGGATGTCGGTAAGGGGGTCGATCTGCACCGCCAGCGCCTTGAGCTGCGGGCAGTCAAATCCCTCGGTCAGCTGACGAAGCTGGGGCAGCTGGGCGCAGGTAGCGGCCAGCGCATAGACCTCCTTGGGGGTGGCGCTGCCGTAGACCGTGCGGGTCATCAGGCGCTCCATGTCAAAGATGTGGCTCAGGGTCTCGATGATCTCGGCCCGCTGCACACTGTCGCCGAACAGGGCCTGCACACAGTCCAGCCGGTCGTTGATGGCCGGCGCGCTGACCAGCGGCTGCTCCAGCCAGCTGCGCAGCAGGCGCTTGCCCATGGCGGTCTGGGTCTTGTCCAGCACCCAGAGCAGGGTGCCCCGCTTTTCCCGCCCGCGCATGGTCTGGGTCAGTTCCAGGTTGGCCCGGGTCACCGGCGAGAGCTGCATGTACTGGGCTTCGGCGTAGCTGACAACGGTCTTGAGCCGCTCCACGCCGTGTTTCTGGGTGCGGCCCAGATAGGTCAGCAGGCCCGCCACCGCAAGCCCGGCAAGTCCGTCCCGGGAAAGGCCGCCGGAAGGCCAGCCCTCATCGCCGAACTGAGCCTGCAGCGTGTCCTGGGCGTCGGCATAGGCCTCGTTTTCCATCAGTTCCACTGCGCAGGCCATGTGCTGCTTGATGTAGGCGGTGACGTCCTTCAGCGAGAGGGTCGCCTCATTGAAGAGCACCTCGCTGGGGGTATAGCGGCAGAGTTCGGTGATGATCTGGCCGCTCACCGACGCGCCGCCCAGCTGGGTGGCGTAGGTCTGGCCGGTGGAAACGTCGGCAAAGCAGACGCCGGCCTTGTCCCCTTCCAAGTATATACTGCAGATGTAGTTGTTTTTGTCGTCCTGGAGCATGCTGCTCTCGATGACGGTGCCGGGAGTGATGACGCGGATGACGTCCCGCTTCACCAGCCCCTTGGCCAGAGCCGGGTCCTCCATCTGCTCGCAGATGGCCACCTTGTAGCCCTTGGCGATGAGCCGGGCCACATAGCTTTCATAGCTGTGGAAGGGCACGCCGCACATGGGCGCGCGCTCCGGCTGGCCGCAGTCCCGCCCGGTGAGGGTGAGCTCCAGCTCTTTGGACGCGAGGATCGCGTCGTCGTAGAACATTTCGTAAAAGTCGCCCAGCCGGAAAAACAGAATCTCGTCCTTGTGCTGCTGCTTGATCTCAAAATACTGGGCCATCATGGGGGAAAGTTCCGCCATTGTTGCGCTTCACCTGCCTGTTTTCTTTGAAAGGGGCCTTCTATGAAAGGGCGGCGCGGCGGCAGGAGCCGCCGCGCCGTTTGAAATGGTTATTTCGCTCAGCCGCAGCCGCCGCAGGAGGCGCAGCTGCCGCTGCAGCCGGCGGAGGGCGCTTCCACCAGCATCGGGTCGCCGCCGTTCATGGCGGTGTTGATGATGGCATCGATGTGGCTGATGAGGGCCTCGGCGTCCGCCTTGGCGGCGTTGTAGGCCACCATGCCCTCGCTGGCCATGATCTTGCCGTAGAGGTCGTTGACCTTGGCGTTCAGGGCGGCCACGCGGGCGTCGTCCCGCTCGTCCTTGGAAATTTCGTTGTTCAGGTCCATCCGGGCCAGGTTGAACTCGCCGATCATGTCCTGCAGGGCCTCGTCTTCATCGTTGGCCTTGCGGGCCGCGGCCAGAGCCAGATAACGCTCGTCGGTCTGAAGAGCGGCGGCGGCTTTCTTGAAAAGGTCGATCACGTCCATGGTAGTTCTCCTTTTAGCTGTAAAGTATTTTTGTTTTACACAAGTTCGCCTTTGAGAATGGTGCCTTTGCTGTCGGTGAAATGCACCCGGGCATACTGCCCGATGAGGGCTTCATCGCCCGCAAATTCCACCACAAGGTTGTTGGTCAGCCGCCCGGCCAGGGTGCCGGGGGTGCGGCTGTGGCCTTCCACCAGCACCCGCTGGGTGCCGCCCACCAGCGCCGCAGTCTCGGCGTGGGCAATTTTCTCCTGCACCGCTAGAAGGCGGGCCATGCGTTCGGTCTTTTCCTTGTGGGTCACCGGGTCGGGCATGGAAGCGGCTTTGGTGCCGGTGCGCTTGGAGTAGATGAAGGTGAACAGCTGCATGTACTGCACCTTCTGAATGAGTTCCAGCGTGGCTTCAAAGTCCTCCTCGGTCTCGCCGGGGAAGCCCACGATGATGTCGCTGGAGAAGGTCACGTCGGGGATTTTTGCTTTGGCGTAGTCGATGAGCTCCAGATACTGCTGCACCGTGTAGTGCCGGTTCATCTCTTTCAGGATGCGGTCGCTGCCGCTCTGCACCGGTAGGTGCAGGTGGTTGCAGATGCGCTCTTCGGCGGCGATAACGTCGATGAGTTTGCGGCTGGCGTCCTTGGGGTGGCTGGTCATGAAGCGCAGGTGATAGTCTCCCGGCACCTGGCAGAGCATGGTCAGCAGGTCGGCGAAGTCCACCCGGGGTTCCAGGCCCTTGCCGTAGCTGTTCACGTTCTGGCCCAGCAGGGTGATCTCTTTGTAACCCGCCTCCACCAGCTGTCGGAACTCCGCCAGAATGTCCTCGGGGCGGCGGCTGCGCTCTCTGCCGCGCACATAGGGCACGATGCAATAGGTGCAGAAGTTGTCGCAGCCGTACATGATGGGCAGCCAGGCCCGGAAGTCAGAATCGCGGCGGATGGGCACCTCTTCCACGATGTCCGCCCGCTCCACCGGGGTCTGCAAAAGGCGCTTTTTGCCGCCGGTGAGCTTTTGCACCAGCAGCTGGGGCAGGGTGTCGATGGCGTTCACGCCGAACACCAGGTCCACAAAGGGGTAGCTCTGGCGCAGCTTGTCCACCACCGTGGGCTGCTGGGCCATGCAGCCGCACAGGCCGATGATGAGCCGGGGCTTTTTCTCCTTGAGGCTCTTCAGCGCGCCCACATTGCCGAACACCCGCTGCTCGGCGTGCTCACGCACGGCGCAGGTGTTGAAGAGGATGAGGTCCGCCTGTTCCGGCGCGTCGCACAGGCCGAAGCCCACATCCGCCAGCACGCCCTTGATTTTCTCGCCGTCGTTGACGTTCTGCTGGCAGCCGAAGGAGTGGATATAAGCCAGAGGCGGGGTATCGTAGAACGAGGCGATGAGCTGTGCCGCCTGTTCGTTGTGTTCAAAATGAAGGATCTCCAATGGGTCGTTTCCCTCCGCTTGGATGTTGTTTTTACGGACCGGCACCCCTGCTTGTGGCAAACGCGCCGATATACTGATTCAGTATACTATATTTTGCGGTTTCGCACAAGAGCGAAGTGTGCCGCTCACTCCCTGTCCCGCTCAAGGATGGGCTTGAGGTAGCGCCCGGTGTAGGAGGCGGGGTTTTCCGCCACTTCCTCCGGGGTGCCGGTGGCCACGATGGTGCCGCCCTCGCTGCCGCCCTCGGGGCCCAGGTCGATGATATAGTCCGCGCGCTTGATGATGTCCAGGTTGTGCTCGATGATGACCACCGTGTTGCCGCCTTCCACCAGCCGGTCCAGCACGCCGATAAGCTTGTGGACGTCCGCCACATGCAGGCCGGTGCTGGGCTCGTCCAGCACGTAGACGGTGCGCCCGGTCTCCCGGCGGGCCAGTTCCAGCGCCAGCTTGACGCGCTGGGCCTCGCCGCCCGACAGGGTGGTGGCGCTCTGGCCCAGGGTGATGTAACCAAGGCCCACGTCCATCAAGGTTTGCAGCTTGCGGGCGATCTTGGGCACGTTGGCAAAGAAGGTGCAGGCCTCCTCCACCGTCATGTTCAGCACGTCCGCGATGCTCTTGCCCTTGTACTTGACCTCCAGCGTCTCCCGGTTGTAGCGCGCGCCCTTGCACACCTCGCAGGGCACGAAGATGTCCGGCAAAAAGTGCATCTCGATCTGCACGATACCGTCGCCCTCGCAGGCTTCGCACCGGCCGCCCTTCACGTTGAAGCTGAACCGGCCGGGACCGTAGCCCCGCATTTTGGCGTCCTGGGTCTGGGCAAAGACATTGCGGATGTCGGTGAACACGCCGGTGTAGGTGGCGGGGTTGGAGCGGGGGGTGCGTCCGATGGGGGCCTGGTCGATGCCGATGACCTTGTCCACATACTCCAGCCCCTCGATGGCCTTGAACTTGCCGGGGCGGCGCTTGGCGCCGTTCAGCTCCATGGCCAGGGCTTTGTAGAACACCTCGTTGATAAGGCTGGACTTGCCCGAGCCGGACACGCCGGTGACGCAGACCATCCGCCCCAGGGGAATGTCCACATTGATATTGCGCAGGTTGTTTTCCGCCGCGCCCACGATGCGCAGTTTGTTGCCGGTGCCCTTGCGCCGGGTGGCGGGCACCACGATCTTCTTGCGCCCGGAGAGATAATCGCCGGTGATGCTGCGGGGGGCGGCGCAGATGTCCTCCACCGTGCCGGCGGCCACGATCTCGCCGCCGTGAACGCCCGCGCCGGGGCCCACGTCCACGATGTAGTCCGCCTGACGCATGGTGTCCTCGTCGTGCTCCACCACGATGAGGGTGTTGCCCAGATCACGCAGCCGCTTGAGGGTGGCGATGAGCTTGTCGTTGTCCCGCTGGTGCAGGCCGATGCTGGGCTCGTCCAGCACATACAGCACGCCGGTGAGGGCGCTGCCGATCTGGGTGGCAAGACGGATGCGCTGGCTCTCGCCGCCGGACAGGCCCGATGCACCACGGGAGAGGGTCAGATAGTCAAGGCCAACGCTCTGCAGAAAGCCCAGGCGCTCCCGCACTTCCTTCAAAATGCCGTCGCCGATGAGGTGCTCCTGGTGGGTGAGCTTCATCCCGTCCAGGAATTGAAGCTCCTGCCGCACGCTCATCTCGCAGAAGTCGCTGATGTTCTTGCCGCCCACCGTCACCGCGAGGCTGGCGGGCTTCAGGCGCTTGCCGTGGCACTCGGGGCACTCCACCCCGTTCATCACGGTGGCGATCTCCTCTTTCATCCACTCGCTGCTGGTCTCCCGGAAGCGGCGCTCCAGATTGTTCACGATGCCCTCAAAGTCGTTGAGGTACCGCCCGGAGCCGAACTCGTTCTCCCGGTGCATCTCGATGCGCTCGCCGCCGGTGCCGTAGAGCAGGGCGTTCAGCGCCTTGGCGCTCAGGTCTTTGATGGGAGTATCCAGTGTAAAGCCATAATGCTTTGCAAGACCTTCATAGTACATCTCGCTCACCGAGCCCTCGGCGTAGTACCAGCCGCTGGCTTTGATGGCCCCTTCCCGGATGGAGAGCTCCTTGTTGGGGATGATGAGCTCCGGGTCCACCCGCATGAAGGTGCCGAGGCCGGTGCACCGCTCGCAGGCGCCGAAGGGGTTGTTGAAGCTGAACATACGGGGCTCCAGCTCGTTCACCGACACGCCGTGCTCCGGGCAGGCGTAGCTCTGGCTGAACTGCATGGTCTCCCCGCCCGGCACATCCACCGTGACCAGCCCGCCGGTGAGGGCAAGGGCGGTCTCCAGGCTGTCGGCCAGGCGGCTGTGGACGTTCTCGTTGATGACGAGGCGGTCCACCACGATCTCCACCGTGTGCTTTTTGTTCTTTTCCAGGGAAATTTCCTCGTCCAGGTCGTACATGTTCCCGTCGATGCGCACCCGGGCGTAGCCGCCCCGGCGGGCGGCGTCCAGTTCCTTCTGCTGGGTGCCCTTGCGGCCGCGCACCACCGGCGCCAGCACCTGGAAGCGGGTGCCGGCGGGCAGTTCCAGTACGGAGTCCACCATCTGGTCCACCGTCTGCTGGCTGATGACCCGGCCGCACACCGGGCAGTGCGGGATGCCGATGCGGGCGTACAAAAGGCGCAGGTAGTCGTAAATTTCCGTCACCGTGCCCACGGTGGACCGGGGGTTGCGGTTGGTGGTCTTCTGGTCGATGGAGATGGCGGGCGAAAGGCCCTGGATGTCGTCCACATCCGGCTTTTCCATCTGGCCCAGGAACATGCGGGCGTAGCTGGAAAGGCTCTCCATATAGCGGCGCTGGCCGTCGGCGTAGATGGTGTCGAAGGCGAGGCTGGATTTGCCCGACCCGGACAGGCCAGTCATGACGATCAGCTTGTCCCGCGGGATGGTCAGGTCCACGTTTTTCAGGTTGTGCTCCCGCGCACCCTTAATAACGATCTTGTCGTTGCTCACAGATATACTCTCCCTTGGTCAGTTTGCTCAGCGGCGGCCCCGGCGCTTCTTGGGCGCTTCCGGCTCCTCGGTGGGGTTCTCGCCCCGGCGCAGCCGGTCGATGCGGTCCCGCAGGAAAGCGGCGTGCTCGAACTCCAACAGCCGTGCCGCCTCCTTCATCTCCCGGGTCAGCCGGGTGATGAGCTGTTCCCTCTCGGCCTTGCTCATGCGGTGGCCGGAAAGTTTTTCGTTCTCCTTGTGGTCGCTGATCTCGATGCCCTCGCGGATGCTCTTGACGATGGTCTTGGGCACGATGCCGTGGGCCTCGTTGTAGGCCATCTGGATGGCGCGGCGGCGCTCGGTCTCGGTGATGGCCCGCTCCATGCTGGGGGTGACCTCATCGGCATACATGATGACCACGCCGTCGGCGTTGCGGGCCGCACGGCCGATGGTCTGCACAAGGCTGGTCTCACTGCGCAGAAAGCCCTCCTTGTCCGCGTCCAGAATCGCCACCAGCGACACTTCCGGCAGGTCCAGGCCCTCGCGCAGCAGGTTGATGCCCACGATCACGTCGATGGAGCCGGTGCGCAGGTCCTTGATGAGTTCCATGCGCTCGAAGGTGTCCACCTCGTGGTGCATGTATTTCACCTTTACACCGTGCTCGGAGAGGAAGTCGGTCAGATCCTCGGCCATCTTCTTGGTGAGGGTGGTCACCAGCACACGTTCGTTTTTGGCGGTGCGCAGGTTGATCTCGCCCAGCAGGTCCTCGATCTGGCCCTCCACGGGTTTCACGATGATCTGCGGGTCCAGAAGGCCGGTGGGGCGGATGACCTGTTCGGCAATTTGGGTGCTGTGTTCCCTCTCGTATTCGCCGGGGGTGGCGCTGACGAACACGATCTGGTTCAGCTTTTCTTCCACCTCCTCGAATTTGAGGGGACGGTTGTCAAAGGCGGAGGGCAGGCGGAAACCGTAGTCCACCAGGGTGCGCTTGCGGGCGTAGTCGCCGCCGTACATCGCCCGCAGCTGGGGCAGCATGACGTGGCTCTCGTCCACAAAGAGCAGAAAATCCTTGGGGAAATAGTCCAGCAAGGTGGTGGGGGTGGAACCAGGGGTGCGGCCGCTGAGCACGGCGGAATAGTTCTCGATGCCCTTGCACATGCCCACTTCCTGGAGCATCTCCATGTCGTAGCGGGTGCGCTGGGCGATGCGCTGGGCCTCCAGCAGCTTGCCCTCCTCGGTGAACTTGCGCACCTGAACGTCCATCTCTTCCTGGATGCGGGCAAGGCCGGCGCGCATCTTCTCCGGCGAAACGATGTAGTGGCTGGCCGGGAAGATGGCCACGTGCTTGATGACGTTCTTGCGCTCGCCGGTGAGGGGGTTCATCTCGCTGATGCGGTCCACCTCGTCGCCGAAGAACTCCACCCGGATGGCGGTGTCGCTGGCGTAGGCAAGGTTTATCTCCACCGTGTCGCCCCGGACGCGGAACTTGTTGCGCACAAAATTGATGTCGTTGCGCTCATACTGCAGCTTCACCAGCCGGCGGCACAGCTCGTCCCGGTCCATCTGCATGCCGGGCCGCAGGCTGATGACCATGCTGCGGTAGTCGATGGGGTCGCCCAGGCTGTAGATACAGGAGACACTGGCCACGATGATGACGTCCCGTCGCTCGGAGAGGGCCGCGGTGGCCGAGTGGCGCAGGCGGTCGATCTCGTCATTGATGGCGCTGTCCTTCTCGATGTAGGTGTCAGTGGAAGGGATGTAGGCCTCCGGCTGATAGTAGTCGTAGTAGGAGACGAAATATTCCACCGCGTTCTCGGGGAAAAACTCCCGGAACTCGGTGCACAGCTGGGCGGCCAGCGTCTTGTTGTGGGCCAGCACCAGCGTGGGCCGGTTCACCTTGGCAATGACGTTGGCCATGGTGAAGGTCTTGCCGCTGCCGGTCACACCCAACAGGGTCTGAGCCTTATCCCCCCGCAGGATGCCCTCGGCCAGTTTGTCGATGGCCTGGGGCTGGTCGCCGGTGGGCTGATAGCTGGAAACAAGTTTAAACTGATCCATGGTTCTCCTTTTTGCCTTGCTCGAGGGCTTTTTCCTTGCTGCCCGCCACACCCTGCATCAGCGTCGGCTCCACGGCGGGCATTCTGCCCGATTGCTGCAAAGAGATGTAGTCCCCTTCCTTGTCCACAATAATGTGGTCCAGAAAACGGATGCCCAGGCTGGCCAGGGCATTGGCCAGCTCCCGGGTGAACTGGATGTCGGACGGGCTGGGCAGCGCCGCCCCTGCCGGGTGGTTGTGAGCCAGCACGGCCTGGGTGGCGTGGCACTGCACCGCCAGCCGGGCGATTTGGGTGCGAGCCATGGCCGCCTCGTTCACGGTGCCCTCGGTGACCTTTTGCAGCTTGATGGGGCAGTTGCGGTCGTCCAGAAACAGAACATACACCTGCTCGGTCACCGCGCCGTAAAACTGCGGGATGAGGTAGGCTGCCACCTCTTCCAGGTCCTGAAACGCCCGGGGTGCGCGGGCGCGGTTCTGGCTGTAGTAGCGGTTGGCGGCGTGCATGGTGGTGAGCAGCCGGGCCACCGCCGGCCCCGCACCTTCCACGGTGAGGATGTCGGCCTCGCTGGCCTCCAGCACCTGGCACAAGCTGCCGAAGCGGTCGATGAGGCGGTGGGCCAGAGGATTTGTGTCCTTGCGGGGAATGGCCAGATACAGGATGTACTCCAGCACTTCGTGCTCGGCAAAGCCGGAAAAGCCGCCTTGCTGAGCGAACCGCTTGCGCATCCGCTGGCGGTGGTTCGTGTGAAGGCTCTTCTCCTGCGGCATCCTGCACCCTCCTTTCCTGCTGTTTTGCGCTTTACGCCGTATCTGATTTATTATATACTATTTGCAGGCAATTTTAAAGAGAGGGGCAAGGCGATTTGAAACAATTTACCGCCGGCGCAAACGAGGACGGAGCGCGGCTTTCCCGCTTTGTGGAGAGCGTCACCACCGGCCTGCCCGCCAGCCTGCTTTACAAGAGTTTCCGCAACAAGCGCATCAAGGTGAACGGCAAGCGCCAGACGCCGGACTACCGCCTTTGCAAGGGGGACGTGGTAGAGCTTTATATCAACGACGAGTTCTTTGCCGCCGCGCCCCAAAAGCCCGCCCCCGCCCGGCGGATGCCCGATTTGAAGGTGGTGTATGAGGACGAGGCCCTTGCCGTTCTCTACAAGCCCGCCCACCTGCTGTGCCACGGCGACCGCACCGGCGACGTCAGCCTTGTGGACGCCTTCATCGCTTATCTTGCCCAAAAAGGCGAGTTTGACCCACAGGCGGAGGCTTCTTTCAAGCCGGCGCTGTGCAACCGGCTGGACCGGGGCACCGAGGGACTGGTGGTGGGCGCCAAGACGTATGCTGCTTTGCGGGACATGAACGCCATCATCCGGGACGACCTTGTGCGCAAGGAGTACCTGACCATCACCTTCGGGGTGCCCGCCGCGGGGCGGCATGTGGCCTACCTGCGCCACGACGAAAAGAACAACAAGGTGAAGGTGCAGGCAGAGCCCGGCGAGGGCTTCAAGCAGATCATCACCGACGTGACGGTGGAGCGCACCGAAGGCCCCTTCGCCCTCTGCCGCATCGGCCTGGTGACCGGGCGCACCCACCAAATCCGTGCGCATCTTGCCTTCCTGGGCGCGCCGGTGCTGGGCGACATCAAATACGGCAACCGCAAGTGGAACGAAAAGACCGGCTTCAAGACCCAGGCCCTCTGCGCGGTGAGCCTCACCTTTGCCCAGCTGCCGCCGGAAAATACGCTCCGCGCCCTGAGCGGCAAAACCATCCGGCTGGAGCACCCGGCCATTCTGGACAAATTCGCCTCGCTGGCGAGAAAATAAGCCCTTCTCCCCTTTTTTGCAAAAAGTACGGCGGCCCGCCTCCCTCCTTGGGAAACGGGCCGCCGCTTTTTGTTTTTTCAGAAGAAGCTGACCTGACTGGTGTCCGGCAAGTCGCCGAGAGCACCCACGTTTTTCAGGTTCTCCATCACCGCGCTGGACACGCCGCAGGCCTGCTGCAGCTCCTCCACCGACAGGTATTCCTGCCCGTTGATGGTGGCCGCCTCCAGCGCCTGAGCCGCCGCCTCGCCCACGCCTTTCAGCGAGGCAAAGGGCAGACGCACCTTGCCGTCCTCCACCATATAGCGCACGGCGCGGCTCTTGCCCAGCTCGATGGGCAGGAACTCATAGCCCCGGGCCAACATCTCGTTCACAAGCTGCAAGGACACCTGAATGTCCTCGTCCTTGGCCTTCTTTTCCTCCTTGAGGCGCTGTTCCACCTCCCGCAGGTGCTGCTGGGCCACCTTGACGCCGCCCACGGCGGCCTCATAGTCGATGTCGTCGCCGCGCACGGTGAAGTAGGTGGCGTAAAACGCCTGGGGATGATAGACCTTGAACCACATCAGCCGGATGGCCGCGATGAGGTAAGCCACCGCGTGGGCCTTGGGGAACATGTACTTTATCTTGCGGCAGGAGTCCATGTACCAGTCCGGCACGCCGCACTCCTTCATCTTCTCCTCTGCTCCCGGCGGGAAGCCCCCTTTTGCCACCTTGCCCTTTCGGGTGAGCTCCATGATGTTGAAGGCCAGCTTGGGTTCCAGGCCCTTGTGCAGCAGGTAGGTCATGATGCTGTCACGGCAGCCGATAACGTCGGAAATGGTGCATATCTGGTTTTTGATGAGGTCCTGGGCGTTGCCGTTCCACACGTCGGTGCCGTGGGACAGGCCCGAGATCTGGATCAGGTCGCTGAAGTTCTTGGGCTGGGCTTCGATGAGCATCTGCCGCACGAAGGGGGTGCCCAGCTCCGGGATACCGAAGGTGCCGGTCTGGCTGCCGATCTGCTCCGGGGTGACACCCAGCGCCTCGGTGCTCACCAGCAGGCTGATGACCCGCTGGTCGTTCATGGGCACCTGGTCCATGGGGATGCCGGTCATGTCCTCCAGATACTTGTACATGGTGGGCACATCGTGGCCCAGCTCGTCCAGCTTGAGCAGCGTATCGTGGAGGTATTTGAATTCGAAGTGGGTGGTCAGAACGCCCTTATCCTTGTCGTCGGCGGGGTGCTGAATGGGACAGAAGTCCTGAATTTCGTGCACGTCCGGCACGACCACCATGCCGCCCGGGTGCTGGCCGGTGGTGCGCTTGACGCCGGTGCAGCCCACGGTGAGGCGGTTCTCCTCTGCGCGGTTCACCGTGCGGCCCCGCTCTTCCAGGTACTTCTTCACATAGCCGTAGGCCGTCTTGTCCTGCAGGCCGGACACAGTACCGGCCTTGAACACGTACTCTTTGCCGAACAGCTCTTCCGTGTAGCGGTGGACCTGGCTCTGGTACTCGCCAGAGAAGTTCAGGTCAATATCCGGCTCCTTGTCGCCGTCGAATCCCAGGAAGGTCTCGAAGGGGATGTCGTGGCCGTCCACGATGAGCTGCGCGCCGCAGCGGGGGCAGGTCTTGTCCGGCAGGTCGAAGCCGTCCGCCACGCTGCCGTCGGTGATGAACTCGCTGTACTGGCACTTGGGGCACAGATAGTGAGGCGGCAGGCTGTTCACCTCGGAGATGCCCGAGAAGTGAGCCACGGCGGAGGAGCCAACGGAACCACGGCTGCCCACCTGATAGCCGCCGGCGTTGGAGTAGGCCACCAGCTTGACAGCGATGACGTACAGCACGGCGAAACCGTGGCCGCAGATAGAGTCCAGCTCCCGCTGCAGGCGGGTCTGGACGATTTCGGGCAAGGGGTCGCCGTAATGCTTTTTGGCAGTGGACCAGGTGGCGTCACGCAGCTGCTGCTCCGCGCCCTCGATGGAGGGCGGGAAGGTGCCCTTGGGAATGGCCCGGATGCCGCCGTCGCACATGTCGGCAATTTTGTTCGGGTTCTTCACCACGATCTCGAAGGCCTTGTCCTTGGGCAGATAGTAGAACTGGTCCAGCATGTCCTGGGTGGTGCGGTAGTAAAGAGGGGCCTGGTTGTCGGCGTCCTTGAAGCCGTTGCCCGCCTGCAGCACCGCCCGGTAGACCGAGTCCTCCGGGTCCTGGAAATGCACGTCGCCGGTGGCCACCACCGGCTTGTGCAGCACTTCGCCCAGCTTGATGATGGTGCGGTTGAAGTCCTGTATCTTCTCGATGGAATCCACCAGGTGCTCCCGCAGCATGTACTCGTTGTTGCCCAGGGGCTGCACTTCCAGAAAGTCGTAGTATTCCGCGATGCGGCACAACTCTTCAAAGCTGCGGCCCTCCACAACAGCTCTGTAAAGTTCACCAGCCTCACAGGCAGAGCCGATGATAAGGCCCTCCCTGTATTTGTCCAGCACGCTGCGGGGAACGCGTGGTTTTTTGAAGAAATACTTGGTGTGGGCCTCGCTGACGATTTTATAGAGGTTTTTCAGGCCCAGCTGGTTGCGCACCAGGATGATGAGGTGATAGTACTTCTTTTTGATGACCGCCGTGTTGCCGCCGCCGAGACCGGTGTTGATCTGCTCCACCGTCTTGACGCCCTTGAGGGCCAGATCCTCCAGCATTTTGCAGAAGATTTTGGCGAGCGCCATGGCGTCGTCCACCGCGCGGTGGTGGTTGAAGGGCTCGATTTCCAGATGGTCGTTGATGGTGTCCAGCTTATAGTTGCGCAGGCCGTGATAGAGGTTCTGGGCCAGAGGCAGGCTGTCGATGTAGGCGTTCTCCAGCCGCAGACCGGCACGCTCCGCTGCCGCCCGCATGATGCGCATATCAAAATTATGGGCGTTGTGGGCGATGAGTACCCGGTCGCCCGCAAACTCCATGAACTGCTTGATGGCTTCGTCCGGGCTGGGCGCGTCGGCCACCATGGCGTCGTTGATGCCGGTGAGCTCCACGATCTTGGGCGGGATGGGCTTGCCGGGATTTACGAATGTGCCGAAGGTCTTGGTTATCTGGCCATTCTCCACCATCACAGCGCCGATCTCGGTGAGGGTCTCGGTCCTGGGGTCAAGGCCGGTGGTCTCGGTGTCGTAGACCACGAAGCTGCCGGAAAGCGGCCCGGTAGCCTCGCCGTAAAGCACCGGCACCATGTCGTCCACAAAATAGGCCTCGCAGCCGTAGATGAGTTTGAAGTCCGGGTCGCTTTTGCGGATGGCCTCGGCGGCCAGCATCGCCTCCGGGAAGCCCTGGCAGACGCCGTGGTCGGTGATGGCAATGGCACGGTGGCCCATGCGGTGAGCCGTGCGGACGATCTCGCCGGGGTCACAGAAGCCGTCCATGCTGGAAAGCTTGGTGTGCAGGTGCAGCTCCACCCGCTTCTCGGGGGCGTTGTCCTCCCGCTTCTTGCGCTCCACCTGAAGCACGTCATAGGGATACACCACATAGTCGTGCTCGTACTTGTCGTAGGCGCACTCGCCCTTCAGCACGAGGGTGGTCCCCTTCTTCACTTCTTCCCACTTGGAATAATCCTCGCCGTCCCGGCTGCGCAGTTTCAGGCTGATGGAGCCGGTGTAGTCGGTGATGGACACGATGTAGCTCTTCTGGAAGTTGCCCTTGACCTCCACAGCGAACACATCGCCCCAGATGGTGACCTTGCCGCTGTCGCTGCCCAGGTCCTTCAACGGGGTGACATTGTTCGGCTTGAAGTTCTTGCCGTGGAACACGCTCACCGGCTTGTCGGTGAGGTCGAGGCCCGGTATCTTGAAATCGGGCGGCTGTTTCTTTTCCTCAAAGCGGGGCGCGGGCGCCTTCTGCATCACCCGCTTCTCCCATTCGTCGGCGCTCACGGAACTGTTCTGTTCCAGCGTGACGGTGGGCAGCACGCCGGTGCGCTGTTCCACCAGCTTGGCCAGGGTGTCGCCAAAGCCGATGCCATCCAGGATGTTCTTTCCCACCGGCACTGTGATGGTCAGCTGGGTGCCCTGCAGCGCAAAGGAAGCGTGGTCCAGAAAACCGTTCACCGGCAGCCCTTCGCTGCGCAGCTCGTCTATCATCGCCCGCAGGCTCTCTTCGGTGATGGTCTCAAAGGGGAAATAGTTGCACACCATCAGTTCCAACCCTTCAAACTGGGGCGCAAGCGACGCGCAGAGACGCCCGCACAGCTCGATCGGCAGAGGCGACGCGCTGCGCAGGCTTATCTTCAGTTTTCGGCTGATGCGCAGCAGTTCCACTTGCTCCACGAGCACCCCCGCAAAACAGCGGGCAAAGGTCTCGTCGGCATTGAACTGCGGCCACAGCTGGCTCACCAATGGCTTCAATGGTCTTTCTCCCTTTCCATGTGACAAAGCACAGCCCGCGGGCGGGACAAAAGCCCCGCCCGCAGGCAGATAGAATAACTCTTACAGCTTGTAAATTTCGTCCACCAGCTGGCCAACGATGTCACCCCGCAGCATGCGGATCTTCTCGCCGCGGATGAACAGCAGCGCCTCGTCCTTGCCGCCGGCGATGCCGATGTCCGCTTCCCGGGCCTCGCCGGGGCCGTTGACAACGCAGCCCATCACAGCCACCTTGATGGGCTTTTTGTAGCCCTTGAGGCGCTGCTCCACCTCGTCGGCAATTTTGGCCACCGGGATGTTGGTGCGCCCGCAGGTGGGGCAGCTGATGATCTCCGGCCCGCCCACGGCGTGGCCGGCGGCCCGCAGGATGTCAAAGCCCGCCTGCACCTCTTTTTCCGGCTCGTCGGTCAAGGAGACCCGCAGGGTGTCGCCGATGCCCTCCATCAGAAGGCCGCCGATGCCCATGCCGGACTTGATGAGGCCCATGCGGTAGGTGCCCGCCTCGGTGACGCCCACATGCAGCGGGTAGTCGCACCGCTCGCTCAGAAGGCGGTAGGCCTCCATCATCCGGGGCACATTGCTGGACTTGATGGAAATGACGATGTTGTCAAAATCGTATTTTTCCAGCAGAGAGACGTGGTACATGGCGCTTTCCACCAGCGCTTCGGGCACCGGCGCGCCGTACTTGGCCAGCACCTCTTTTTCCAGGCTGCCGGCGTTCACCCCAATGCGGATGGGGATGTTCTTCGCCTTGCAGGCGGCGGCCACCTCTTTCACGTGGTCGTCGCCGCCGATGTTGCCGGGGTTCAGGCGGATCTTGTCAACCCCCGCGTCCACACAGGCCAGAGCGATACGGTGGTTGAAGTGGATGTCCGCCACGAGGGGGATGTCCACGGCATTCTTGATGGCTTCGATGAGGCGCACATCCTCCAGGGTGGGCACGCTCACCCGCACGATCTGGCAGCCCGCTTCGGCCACCCGCACCGCCTGGGCCACGTTGCCCGCCACGTCGTCGGCGCGCACGTTGAGCATGGTCTGCACCGCCACAGGATTGTGGCCGCCGATGGTGAGGTTGCCGATGGTCACTTCACGCTTGACCTTGCGCATGTTTTTTCCCTCTTTTCTTATTTAAAACAACCGGGTGATGTCGTTGAAGGTGGCAAAGATCATCACAGCAAACAGGAAGAAGAGCCCCGCCATGTTCACCCATATCTCAAACTTTTTGGGCAGCGGGCGGCGGAAAATGCCCTCGATGAAAAGGAACACCAGCTTGCCGCCGTCCAGCGCCGGGAAGGGCAGCAGATTGAAGATGCCCAGGTTCACGGTGAGCAGCGCCAGCAGGCTGAGCACCTCGGAAATGCCCATGCCCGCCGCCTGATTGATGGCGCTGACGATGCCCACCGGGCCGGAGAGCTCGGTCACGCTGACCCGCTGGGTCACCAGGTCCACCAGAGAGCGGAACACCAGACGGGCGTAGAACAGTGTGTAGTCGAATGCCTGCCCGATGACGTTCAGCGGCGTTTTTTCCAGCGCATAGACCTTGAAGCCCATGTTCATGGTGACGGTGTCGCCGCTTTGCACCTGGTCAAAATGGATGTCGTCGATCTGCACTTTTTCACCGTTCCGCTTCACGGTGAAGTCGGCGGTGAAGTCTTCGCTGCGCTGTAACTCGTATATGATATCGTTGGCCACAAAGCAGCGGCGGCCGTTGATGGCCAAAATCTCGTCTCCCACCTGCAGGCCGGAGGCCTCCACGGCGGAGCCTTCCTCCACCAGCGCCACAGTGCGGCTGGCGAGAGTGTCGCTGCCGGAGAACAGGATCAGCAGGACCACGAAGCCCAGCACCAGATTCATCACCGCGCCGGCGGCCACCACGATGATGCGTTTCCAGACCTTGACCTTGGGAAAGGGCAGGCCGGTCTTCGCCTCCGGCGGCAGGTCCGGGTCGATGAACTGCTCATCCTCCGAAAGCTCTTCGTCCTCCCCTTCCATGCTCACATAGCCGCCCACAGGCAGTGCGCGGATGCTGTACCGTGTTCCGTTTTTCACCCAGCTGAACAGCGCAGGCCCCATGCCGATGGAAAACTCGTTGACCTGGATGCCCGCCTTTTTCGCGCATACGAAATGACCCAGTTCGTGGATCATCACCACCAGACCAAAGATGAACACCGAAACGACGGTCGTGATCAGAATTGACATATGCCCTTGTTTGCTCGCTTTCTTATTTACTCGCAGGCTCTCTCCCCTGTCAAGTCAGATGACTTTGCACAAAGGCACGGGCCATGCGGTCACACTCGTACACATCGGCGAGGGTGTAGCCGCCGCCGAAGGAGTCGCTGTCCACCACTGCCTCCACCAGACGGCCGATGTCCAAAAAGCCGATCTTGTCCTCCAGGAACAGGCGCACGGCCTCCTCGTTGGCGCCGTTGGCGGCGCAGGGGCCAAGGCCGCCCTTGGCGATGGCCTTTTTGCAGGCGGCAAGGCAGCGGAAGGTCTCCTCGTCCGCCACATCGAAGGTGATGGACTTGAGGGTGGTGAAATCAAGTTCCGGGGCACAGCCGGGGGCCCGCTCAGGCCAGGTCAGGGCGTACTGGATGGGGATGCGCATATCCGGCACGCCCAGCTGCGCCAGGATGGAATTGTCGCTGAACTGCACCATGGAGTGGATGATGCTCTGGCGCTGCACCACCACCTGCACCTTCTCGGGCGGCAGGCCGAAAAGCCACACCGCCTCGATCAGCTCCAGGCCCTTGTTCATCAGAGTAGCGGAGTCGATGGTGATCTTTGCGCCCATGTTCCAGTTGGGATGCTTGAGGGCGTCCGCCTTGGTCTTGCCCGCCAGCTCCTCCTTCTTCATCCCGAAGAAGGGGCCGCCGGAGGCAGTGAGCAGGATCTTGGTAAGAGCTTTGGCGGAATGAGCGTCCTGCAGGCACTGGAAAATGGCGGAATGTTCACTGTCCACCGGGAGAAGCTTCGCGTTGTGGCTTTCCGCCGCTTTTGTCACGAGATAACCGCCGGTGACAAGGCTTTCCTTGTTGGCCAGGGCCACGTCGCAGCCGCTTTCCAGCGCCGCAAGGGTGGCCCCCAGGCCGGCGATGCCCACCACAGCGTTGAGCACCACATCCGCCTCGCCCATGCCGGCCAGGGCCACGATGCCCTCGGCGCCCTCCAGCACCTTGGGCGCGTTCGCGCGGCCCGCAAGGGCACCTTTGAGTTTCTGATAGGCCGCGGGGTCAGCCACCGCCACATAGCGGGGATGAAATTCTTCGATCTGCTCCAGCAGTTTATCCACGCTGGAATTGGCGGCAATCGCCCGGACCTCATATCCCTGGCTGCGGGCCACGTCCAGGCTCTGGGTGCCGATGGAGCCGGTGGAGCCCAGCAGCGTGATGCTTTTTGCCATAGCTCTTTCCTCCGTGAAATTTCACATCATGGTCCTGAACCAGACGGCCAGGGCCACCAGCGGGGTGATGAACAGCACACTGTCGAACCGGTCCATGATGCCGCCATGGCCCGGGAAGATGGTGCCGTAGTCCTTGATGCCCAGCTGGCGCTTGATGGCCGAGGCGAACAGGTCGCCCAGGATGCCCAGCACCGAACAGCCCATGCCCAGCAGGAACACCGCGATATAGCCGAACATGCTGCCCGCAGCATGGCCGGTGAGCCCGCGGGCGGCCAGGGTGCACAGCACACCCACCACGCCGGAGCCCAGGATGCCGCCGATGGCGCCCTCCACCGTCTTGTGAGGGCTCACCAGCGGGGCCAGCTTGTGCTTGCCGAACAGCCGCCCGGTGAAGTAGGCGAAGGTGTCGCCGCCCCAGGCGAAGGCCAGCGCCATGAGGATGAGATACACCGCTTCATAGCCGTATTCCTCCACCGGCAGCCGGGCCTTGATGAAGACCAGCGAATAGAAGGCGGTCCAGATGACCACGCCCACGGCGCACACGCCGCTGAGGCGGGCGACGTTCAGGTTCTGGTTAAACCATATGAGGCATATCGCCAGATATAACACAAAAAGAAAGCTGATGGGCGCGATCAGCAGTTTTTCCGGTGCCGCCGCGGACAGGATCAGCAGCACCGTGTACACCGAAAAGCCTCCGAAGACCCAAGGGCCGCGCTTGCCAAGATCGAACGCCTCATAGATCTCATGCACGGCGATCAGGCAGATCAGGGCGACCACGATCTCAAAGACCGGTGTGTTGAACAGGCACAGAACCACCGCCAGCAGGGCAAGCCCGAAGATAGAGGTGATGATCCGTGTTTTCATTGAAATTCTCCCCCTTTTTCCGCAGTCAGATGCCGCCGAAACGACGGCTGCGGTGACAGAATTCCAGTATGGCGGCATCCAGATCCGCCCGGGTGAAGTCAGGCCAGAGAACGTCCATCTCCACCAGTTCCGAATAGGCCGCCTGCCAGAGCATGAAGTTGGACAGGCGCTTTTCGCCGCTGGGCCGCAGGATGAAGTCCGGGTCTTTCTGGCCGCGGGTGTACATGTGGTCGCTCATCATCTCTTCGGTGATGTCCTGCGGTTCCAGCTTGCCCTCTTTCACCAGCTCGGCCAGCTGTCGGGCCGCCCGAACGATCTCGGGCCGTCCGCCGTAGTTCACGGCGATGTTCAGCGTCATGCCGGTGCTGCCGGCGGTCTTGGTCTCGATCTCGTCCATCAGCTGCTGATGCCGGGGCTCCAGCACCGAGCGGTCGCCAAGGAACACCACGCGGTTGTTCTCTTTCTGGTAATCGAAGGCTTTGACAAGATACTCGCCGAACAGTTTCATGATGGCGCCCACCTCGTCCTGGGGACGGCGCCAGTTCTCGGTGGAAAAGGCGTAGAAGGTCACCGACTCCACCCCCAGCTGGTTGCAGTAGCGGGTGATGTCCTGAAAGACTTCGGCCCCCTTTTTGTGGCCCGCGGTGCGGGGCAGGCCCCGCCGCTTGGCCCAGCGGCCGTTGCCGTCCATGATGATGCCGATGCTGAGGCCCTTGGCCAGCTCCTGAATGGACTGCTCCATACAAATTGTTCCTTTCATAAATAAAGGGCCGCGCTTCGCAACCTGGCGCTGCGCGGCTCGGCCCTTTTGGTCACGCCGAGATCAAATCTCCATGATCTCCTTGTTTTTCTCTTCGCAGGCTTTGTCGACCAGTTTGACATACTTGTCGGTGATCTTCTGCATCTCTTCCTCGTAATGCTTCTGATCATCCTCAGTGATCTCGCTGTTCTTCTTCTGCGCCTTGAGTTTATCCATCGCGTCGCGGCGGACGTTGCGCATGGCGACCTTGGTCTCCTCACCCAGCTTCTGCACGTCCTTGGTCAGCTGGCGGCGGCGCTCCTCGGTGGGCGCCGGGAACACGAGGCGGATGACGCGGCCGTCATCGGTGGGGTTGATGCCGATGTCGCTCACCAGCAGCGCATGCTCGATGGCGTGAATCAGCGAGGCGTCCCAGGGAGTGATGGTGAGGATGCGGGCCTCGGCCACCGCCACAGCCGCCATCTGATTGATGGGCGTGGGGCTGCCGTAATAGTCCACAGTGACCCGGTCCAGGATGGCAGGGTTGGCGCGGCCGGCACGGATGGCCACCAGTTCCTTGTCCAGATGGCGCAGGGCGCCGTCCATTTTTTCCTCGTAGGGTTTTGTAAATTCGCTCATATCCAAAGCTCCTTTTTTGTTTTCCAGCCGTCAGGCTCAAAGTACGTTTTGCGGGGCAGTGTCCGAAAGGGTCACGCTTCCTGCACCAGGGTGCCGATGTCCTCCCCTTTCACCGCGCGGGCGATGTTGGCGGGGTGCGCCAGATCGAACACCAGGATGGGCAGGCCGTTCTCACGGCAGAGGGTGGCGGCGGTGCCGTCCATAACGCCCAGCTGCTTTTCCAGCACCTCGCTGAAGGTAAGAGTGGAATACTTTACAGCATCGGGGTATTTCTTGGGGTCCTTGTCATACACACCGTCCACCATGGTGGCCTTGAACATCACGTCGCAGCCGGTCTCGATGGCGCGCAGGGCACTGGAAGTGTCAGTTGAGAAGAAGGGACATGCGGTGCCACCGCCGAAGAGGACCACCTTGCCCTCTTCCATGGCCTGCACAGCGTCGTCGCGAGTGTAAGTCGCCGCGATCTGGGGCATCACGATGGCGGACTGCACCACCGCAGGAACGCCCGTCTGGCGAAGCGCATCCGCCAGGGCCAGGCAGTTCATCACCGTGGCCAGCATGCCGATCTTGTCGGCACAGGTGCGCTCCATCTCGCCGCTGGAGCGGCCGCGCCAGAAGTTGCCGCCGCCCACAACGACGCCGATCTGCACGCCCAGCTCGTAGGCCTGCTTGATGCCGCTGCAGATAGAGCGCATGGTCTCGTCGTCGAATCCCGTGCCTTTGGCGCCGGCGAGAGCCTCGCCGCTCACCTTCAGCAGGATGCGTTTGTATTTGGTTTCCACGTTCAAAACACCGCCTGTATCATTACAGCCCGGAGGCCGGAACTGTATTTATTATATTGCTTA
Source organism: Oscillospiraceae bacterium (assembly GCA_004558145.1). Lineage (GTDB taxonomy): Bacteria > Bacillota > Clostridia > Oscillospirales > Ruminococcaceae > Allofournierella_A > Allofournierella_A excrementavium. The sequence goes on along the minus strand of SFDQ01000003.1, from coordinate 174,084 downwards.
TATTTTACAATAAAACCCTTTTCTTGTAAACAATTAAAAAAGAGGGCCGCCTTTCAGAAAAAGGCAGCCCTGTTCGTTTTGTGGTTTTGAAAAAGCCCGCTCAAAGGGCAAGGCAGCTTTGAGCCGTGCGCAGGCGGTCCGCTTGACGCGAGCGCACCGCAAGGCTGCGGGAGGCGCTGCGCAGAGATGCATGCCCGGTGGAAGGGAGCGGATCGGCGGGAATGTCCAGCCGCACGCTAGTGCCGGCGGGGCCGCTTTCCAGCGAAAAGCCCCAGCCCATGGCCAGAGAATACTCCCGCGCCAGATAGAGCCCCAGCCCCACACCGTGGCGCGCGCCGTCCTGTGCGGAATCCGCGAGGAACGGCTCGAAGAGATGCTCCATCAGTTCCGGGGGCAGTCCCGGGCCAGAGTCTTCCACCAGCAGGCGCATGCCCTCCCCTTCCGGCTGCAGGCTGACCCGCACCGGCTCCTGGGTATAGCGCAGGGCGTTCATCAGAAGGTTCAGCAGCACCTTGTCCGCCCAGGCCTGGTCCGCCAGCACGAACTGCCCCTCGGCACAGCCGCATTCCCAGTGCACCCGGTCTCCGCCGGGGCAGGATTCGTTGACCAGACTGACCATCTGCTCCCACTGCCAGGCCGGTTCCACCGGCTGGAGCCGGGGCGTGAGCCGGCCCTGGACCTGACTGGTCAGGTCGGCCAAATTTTCGGCGATGTAGTTGAGATACCGCACGCAGACGTCCATGTCCGCAAGGGCGGGCTCGATGAAGCGGACGCTGCTTTCCGGCAGCGCGCCGCGGGTCTGCAGTTCCACCGTTTCGCGGGCCAGCATGATCCCCTGGGCCACCTGCTGGATCTCTCCGGCAAGGCCGCCGCAGAGAAGGTTCTTTCGCTTCTCTTCCTGCAAAAGGCGCTCTGATTCATGGTTCGAGGGCATACGCATCATCCCGGCTTTCCGATCTTTCCCGCACGAATGCGCTCACCAGAGCTGCGATCAGCTGTTTGGGACTGGGCGCCTTTTCAAACACACCCATCCGCGTCAGCATCTTGCCCATCCTGCGCAGGCCGCTCTCCACGCCCTGCGGGCTCACCCCATACATCTGCCCAAGCTCGATGTAAAGGGATTTCAGCGGCACAGACACGCCTGCGTTCATCTCCAGCTGTATGGCACTGGCGATGTACCAGAAGCTGACGTGCTCCAGCGGCAGACCCAGCCCGCGGAGAAAATCCACGATGGCAGGGTGCACTCCAGGTATATGCGCGGGCACCGGCGATGAATACAGGTGCCGGATGCTTTCCAGCAGCATTTGCGCGGTATATGGCTTTATCATATAATAATCCGCGCCGTTTGACAATATCTGCGGCCGAAGCTCCGGCGGTGGGTAGGTCTCGGTGCAGGTCAGGATGAGCCGCGTCTCCGGGTGCGGCCCCTCCAGTTCCGTATACCGTTTCAGAAATGAAAACAGGTCCATGTCCGGCACAAAGCAGTCCGCAACGACCACCGCCGGGCCGGGTTCCCGCTGAAGATACCGCAGCAGCGCTGACGCACGCTGAAAGCAAACAGGCGTTTGCCCCAGCTGCTCCAGACCTGCCGCAAGCCGCCGCTGCAGCACCTGTGAAGGTTCCAGGATCAGTATCCTCTCCCATTTGCGCATCGGTCCGCCCAATGCAAGTCACACCTTTCCTTTTTGCCTCAGATCTGAACCAGCAGATCGTCCAGAACATCCCGCCAATGTTCTGCCGGCACCGCGTTCTCATAGAGATACTCCAGGATCCAGCGCGCCTTCTGCCTGCACAGACCCGATACCGTCCGGCTGTCCCGGGTGCAGTCCCGCGCCGAGTCCACAGCGACTTCATACGTCGCCGTGCATTCTGGCGAGAGCACCAGTGAATACCGGACCCGGTGGGCGTTCTGCAAACGCCCCAGCTGTGAGAAGGACCTGTATCTTGTGTATCGCTCCCCGATCCTCAATGCGACCCCTGTCCTTTCTTCAATTTTATCAAATATAATGGTATCGAATCCGGCGGGGAAATGCAATGGAAAAAATCCGTCGTTTTCCGTCGCGCTTTTCCCGCCTGTTTTGGCTTTTCTGTGCACAAAAAGAGCCCCGCCCTGTGCAGGATGCACAGAACAGGGCCCTCGCTCAGGGGACAATGTTCAAAATGAGGATTTACGCTTCGGTCGTGCTGCTCTCGTCGCTCGCCGCCGAATCGTCAGCGGAAGCAGAGTCCGCCCCTTCGGCCGCCTCGTCCTCAGAGGTGCTGGCAGAGGTGGTCCCGGTGCTGGCGGAGGCCGAATCAGTGTCGGTGCCGGCCGCGTCGCCGCTCTCGACCAGGATGATCTGGTGGGTGCCGTCCTCGTCGTAGGTGGAGACGATGAAGGAACCGGTGGTCACATCATCGCGGGTGGCTGCGTTCAGCATGCCGGACTCCACTTTCAGATACTCGGTATCCTCGGTGGTGTCGATGCTCTCGGTGTCCTCAGAGGCCGTCAGCCCGGAAACGTCCAGAGTGGTGAAGTCGGTGACGTCCTCGCCGCCGGTGTAGGCAGTGACGCTGATGTAGCTGGAGCCGACGTAGGTCACCTCGCCCATCACGGTCTCCTGCGCCTCTGTGCTCTCAGTGCTGCCAGACGAAGCCTGAGAGGAAGATGTGCCGGTGCTTTGTGTCTGCGAAGTGCTTTTGTCGCTGGAGCAGGCGGTCAAAACTGCGAGGCACCCCAGTGCCATCGCCAGGCATAATGCGATATACTTCTTCGTGTGTTTCAAGGTTTTCCCTCCGTTCGATTTTTTGTTTGTGATCGGAAGCTGGTTCCGATGTGCCTATCCTAACCTCCGGGGCTAAAGCGGCACTAAAGCAATTGGTGGTGTTTTTGTGGAAATTGTTTTTGACCCGGAGCATTTTCCCCCAGACTTGTCTCAAGCGCAGTTCGCCTGATGAACTGCGCTTGAGTGTTCATATATAAACCACTGTGCCGCTATTCCCAAAGCGGCGGGCCGTCGGCTCATCCGGTGCGTCTGCCCCGGCATCGGTCCGCTGCATAGCCGCAGAGCGTGCGCCTGCGCCAGTGGGGAGCTTTGGCCGAAGGGACCCGGCCTGGATGCGAAGAAAAGCCCCGTGCTGAGGAGTGATTTATGCTGTGAGTCCAGAATAGCAGGCGGACCTTAAGCAAAACTAAAGCAGTTTGTGAGAAGACGGTAAAGTTCCTGTGAAAACCCGCCGCCCGCCGTGCTTGACGCGGGCGGGCAGGATGATACAATGAAAGTGCGGCCCGGCCGCTTTAGGCTGCCTTTAGCGGCATGTGCTATGCTTTTTGCGATCATTTCCAGGGAGGTGCGCTTATGCGTCTGCTGGTGGCGGAGGACGATCCCCGCCTTTTAAAAACCCTGACACATATTTTTGAAAGCAACAAATTCAGTGTGGACGGCGTCTCCAACGGAGAGGACGCACTGGCCCACGGCCAGACGGTGGAATACGACGGGATGGTGCTGGACATCATGATGCCCGGCATGGACGGCATCAGCGTTCTCAAAGCCCTGCGGGAGGCCGGCGTGACCACGCCCGCGCTGTTTCTCACCGCCCGCTCGGAGGTCTCCCAGCGGGTGGAGGGGCTGGACGCGGGGGCGGACGACTATCTGCCCAAACCCTTTTCCACCGCGGAACTGCTGGCCCGGGTGCGGGCCATGCTGCGCCGGAAGGACAACTACCTGCCCGACCTGCTGACCCTGGGACCAGTGACCCTGAACCGCTCCACCTATCAGCTGAGCTGCAACGGCGGCGAGCAGACCCTCAGCGGCAAGGAGTTCCAGCTTCTGGAGATGATGATGCAGACGCCCGGCACCATCATCGCCACCGAGCGCTTCATCACCCATCTGTGGGGCTGGGACACCAATGTGGACACCAGCGTCATCTGGGTGCACATCTCAAACCTGCGCAAAAAGATCAACGCGCTGGGCGCGCCGCTGGAGATACGCTTTGTGCGGGGCGCGGGCTATCTGCTGGAGGTGCGGGCATGATCGTCAGCCTTCAGAGGAAGTTTATCCTCATCAGCGCCATTTCCATCTTTGTGGTGTTTTCGGGCATTTTTCTTGTGCTGGTCTTTTTCAGCAACCGCCAGCTGGACCGCACGATGGACACCCTGGCCGACGCCATCTCCTTCAACGACGGCGTGTTCCCGGAGTTTGACCCCGCCCAGCCGTCCCAACCGTTCCCATACGACAACATCATCACCGAAGAGACCCGGTTCAGCACCCGCTTTTTCACCGTCTGGGTGGACGACGCCGGCCACATTACCCACATCAACATCGATTCGGTGTCCTCCATCAGCGAAGAACAGGTGGAGGACTTTGCCCAGACCGCCCTGTCCGAGGGCACCCGGCGCGGCTGGGTGTCGGACTACCGCTATCGCGTGGTGGAAACGGACACCGGCTCCACGCTGGTGTTCGTGAACGGCACCATGAACCGCAGCATGTCCGGCCGCCTGCTGCTCACTGCCTTTCTGGTGCTGCTGGGCAGCGCCTTCCTCATCCTGGCGCTCATCATCATCATCTCCAAGCGGGTGGTGCACCCGGTGGCGGAAAGCTATGAAAAACAAAAGCAGTTCATCACCGACGCAAACCACGAGCTGAAGACCCCGCTGACCCTCATCCTGTCCAACCTGGACATCGTAGAGGCCGACGTGGGCAAAAACGAATGGCTGGACGACATCCGCAGCGAGAGCGAGCGCATGGGCCTGCTCATCAATCAGATGGTGACCCTGTGCCGCATGGACGAGAGCGACACGCCCCTGGCGCTGGCGGATGTGGACCTGAGCGGCGTGGTGGACGACACAGTCTCGGAATTCGAAGCCCTCGCCGCCGACCGAAAGAAAAAGCTCACCGCTTCTGTTGAGCCCGGCGTGCACTGCCGCGGCGACGAGGCGCTTTTGCGGCGGCTGGCCGCCATTCTGCTGGACAACGCTGTGAAATACTGCGACGCGGGCGGTGAGATACGCGTCAGCCTGCGCTGCCGCCACCACCCCATTTTCACGGTGGAGAACACCTATGCCGAGGTGGACCGGCTGGAGCTGGACCGGCTGTTTGACCGCTTTTACCGTGCCGACAAGGCACGTACCTTCACAGGCAGTTTTGGCATCGGGCTCTCCATTGCCCAGTCCATCGCCAAAAAGCACAAGGGGTCCGTCACCGCTTATAAAAAGGAGGGCGTCATCGGGTTCCGGGCAGAGCTGAAAGAGCGCTGACCGCTTTTTCCTGTCAATTGCATCATATTCCGCCGGGGAGGCCGCGAAAAGCGGCCTCCCCTTTTGTTTTTTCGGAAATTCCTCACCGGTTTCTTTAGTGCCGCTTTAGGTTCGCGCTCTATACTTGTCACGGCAAACAGCGGCATGGGCCGCAAAAACGAGCCAAATACAACGGCGAGGAGGTCACTCCATGATAAAAGTTGAGCATCTCACAAAATACTATGGCGACTTTCTGGCGGTGGACGATCTCTCCTTCGAGATCGACGAGGGCCATGTGTATGGTTTCCTCGGGCCCAACGGTGCAGGCAAATCGACCACGATGAACATCATGACCGGCTGCCTGTCCGCCACCAGCGGGCACGTGTCCATCGGCGGCTTCGACATTTTCGAAGACCCCGACAACGCCAAGCGGCTGATCGGTTACCTGCCGGAACAGCCGCCTCTTTATATGAACGAGACCCCCGTGGAATACCTGCGGTTCGTGGGTGAAGCGAAGGGGCTGCGCGGCCAGGAGCTGAACGACCAGATCGAGAGCGTCATCCGGCAGGTGCGCATCGAAGAGGTGAAAAACCGGCGCATCTCGGCCCTTTCCAAAGGCTACAAGCAGCGCGTCGGCATCGCGCAGGCGCTGCTGGGCAACCCCAAGGTCATCATTCTGGATGAGCCCACCGTGGGCCTTGACCCGCTGCAGATCATCGAGATCCGCGACCTGATCCGCCAGCTTGGCCAGGAGCACACGGTCATCCTCAGCTCCCACATCCTTTCGGAAGTGCAGGCCATCTGCGAAAAGATCCTCATCATCGCCCACGGCCGGCTGGTGGCTTTCGACGAGCCCGACCAGCTGGAGCGCAGCCTGCTGGGCACAAACGAGATCTCCTTCACCACCGACGCGCCTCCCGAGCGGGTGCGCAGCATCCTGGCCGGCGTGCCCCATGTCTTTGACATCAAGGTGTCCCAGCCGGAGAAGGGCCTGGTGCGCGCGCAGATGCAGACCAACGCCAAAGACATTTACGACACCTCCCGCGAGGTCTTCTTTGCCTTTGCCAAGCGGGACATTGCACTGCTGGAACTGAACCTGAAGAAGGCCAGCCTGGAGGACATCTTCATTGAGCTGACCGAGGGCGGCGTGTCCGCCGTGCAGACTGAGGCCTCCGTGCCTGCCGCAGAAAGCGAGGCGAACGATCAATGACAGCCGTTTTGAAACATGAACTGAGAAACTATTTCCACTCCTTCACCGCCTATGTGTTCGGCGCGTTCCTGCTGGCCATCGTGGGGTTTGGCTCCATGCTCTACAACCTGCAGGCGGCCGTGAGCAATTTTGAGTACGTGCTCAGCTTCGGCAGCATCGTGTTCGTGGTCATCGTGCCCATCCTGACCATGCGCGTGATCGCAGAGGAGCGCCGCCAGAAGACCGACCAGCTGCTCTATTCCCTGCCCATCAGCACCACCCAAGTGGTCCTGGGCAAATATCTGGCGCTGCTGGTGGTCTATCTCATCCCCCTGGGCATCATCAGCCTGTATCCGCTGATCTTCGCCCAGTTCGGCGACGTGTACCTGCCCACCAGCTACGGTTCCCTGCTGGCCATCTTCATCATGGGCGCGGCCCTCATCGCCATCGGCATCTTCATCTCCTCCCTCACCGAAAACCAGGGCCTTGCGGCGGGCGTTTGCATCGCCGTGATCCTGTTCAACTATTACAGCGTGAGCCTTTCGGAATACGTCTCCAGCACTGCCTTCGGCTCGGTGCTGGCGCTGGCGGCAATCATTCTTGCGCTGGGCGCCATCGTGCGGCATCTGACGAAGAGCGAGCTGCTCGCCTCGGGCGTGTGCGTGGTGCTGTTCGCGCTGGTCGTGCTGGTCTATTTCACCGACTACACGAAGTTTGAGGGCCTTCTGCCCAACATCATGAAACAGCTTTCCCTCTTCGATCGTTTCAGCACCTTTGTCAGCGGCGTGTTCGATCTGACGGCCATCGTCTATTACCTGTCCGTTGCGGCCTTTTTCCTGTTTCTGACGGTGCAGTCCCTTGAAAAACGGAGGTACAACTGATGAAACACTGGAATCCATTTTCTTCTGACAAAAAGGGCGCCAAGAACGCCGGCAGCCGCCTCGCTTTTCAGGGCGGCTCCTACTCCCTGGCCGCGGCGGCCATCCTGCTGGCCATTCTGATCGCAGTGAACGTTCTGGTCAGCGCGCTGCCCGCCTCCATGACCCGCTACGACATCAGCGCCACCAAGCTCTATTCCATCACCAGCAACACGAAGGTTGTGGTGAACGCTCTGGAAGAGGACGTGACCATCTACTGGATCGTCCAGTCCGGCGCGGAGGACGATGTAATCGAAACGCTGCTGAGCAAGTACGAGAGCCTTTCGGACCACATCACCGTGGTGAAAAAGAACCCGGACGTTTACCCCACCTTCGCCGAGCAGTACACCGACGAAACGGTGCAGAACAACAGCCTTGTGGTGGAGTGCGGCGACCGCAGCCGCTACATCGCCTACGATGACATCTACGTGCAGGAGGCGGACATGTACTCCTACTCCTACAGCACCTCCTTCGACGGCGAGGGCGCCATCACCTCCGCCATCGACTACGTGGTCACCGACGAGCTGCCGCAGCTGTATCTGCTGGAAGGCCACGGCGAACAGGAACTGCCCGCCAGCTTCAGCGAGCAGATCGAAAAGGAGAACATCGAGACCAACACCCTGTCGCTGCTGACGGTGGACGAGATCCCCGAGGACGCCGACTGCGTGATGATCTATGAGCCCTCCTCCGACATCTCCGAAGAAGAGAAGGAGATGCTGGCCGACTACACCAAGAACGGCGGCAAGCTGCTGGTCATCGCCGGGCCTGTGCAGGACGGTGAGCTGACCAACCTGAACAGCCTGCTGGCGGACTACGGCGTGGAGACCTGCGAAGGCATCGTGGTGGAAGGCAACCGGGAATACTACACCGTGCAGCCCCACATCCTGCTGCCCGACATGAACAGCAGCGACATCACCGACCCGCTCATCGAGGAGCATTACTACCCCAACATGCCCATCTCCCAGGGCCTGATCGTTTCCGAGAACGCCGGCGACAACGTCACCGAGCTGCTCACCACCTCTGACCAGGCGTTCAGCAAGGTGGCCGGCTACGACCTGCAGACCTACGAGAAAGAGGACGGCGACATCGACGGTCCCTTCGCGGTGGCCGTTTCCATCGCCTGCGACAACGACGGGCAGATCGTCTGGTTCTCGTCCGCCGCCTTCCTGGACGACATGTACAATGCCCTGTCTTCCGGCTCCAACTCCGACCTTGCCATGAACGCTCTGTCCTCGCTGATCGGCGAGACCGAGGCCATGGCCATCCGCAGCAAGTCGCTGAACTATAACTACCTTTCCATCAGCGGCTCCACCGCCTCGCTGCTCAAAGTGCTGATGATCGGTGTGTTCCCCATCGGCTATCTGTGCGTTGGCGTGTATGTTATCTTGAAGAGGAGGAAGAAGCAGAATGAAGCGGGCTAAACGGCTTTATATCCTGTTCGGCGTGCTGGTGGCCGTGTGCATTGCCACCGTCTGCGTTTTGCAATACGACCAGAAGCAGGAAGAGATCCAGACCAGCGGCGAGAGCATCCTCGCCGTGGACGCGGACACTGTGTCCGCGCTGGACTGGGAGACGGAGACCGCCTCCCTCGCCTTCCACAAGGACGGCAGCTGGCTGTACGATGAGGACGAGGCGTTCCCGGTGAGCGAAGAGAAGATAAGCGACCTCTTGGCGGAGTTCGAAGACTTCCGGGCCGCCTTCGTCATCGAAAATGTCACCGACTTCGCCCAGTACGGGCTGGACGAACCCGTCTGCACCATCGACATCACCACCAGCGACACCAGCTATGAGATCCAGCTGGGCGATTACAGCTCCATGGACTCCCAGCGGTATGTCTCCATCGGCGACGGGAACGTGTATCTCGCGGTGAGCGACCCGCTGGACGCCTTCGACCTTGAGCTCAGCGACATGATCGCCCACGACGAGGTGCCCTCCTTTGACGAGGTGTCGAGCATCCGTTTTGACGGACCCGAGGCCTACGATGTGGTCTGGCAGGAGTACACCGAGGACAACACCTACACCCTGTGCAGCGACGACGTTTACTACAAGCAGGACGGCGACAATCTGCTGCCGCTGGACACTTCTTCGGTGGAAAGCTATCTGTCCTCCATCAGCAACACCGACTTCTCCAATTATGTGACCTACAACGTCACCGACGAGGAACTGGCCTCTTACGGGCTGGATGACCCGGAAGTAACCGTGACGGTGGAATACACCGAACTGGACAGCGAGGATGAGACTCCCTCCACCTTCACCCTCAGCGTGAGCCGCGACCCCGAGGAGCTTGCCGCCCAGACCGAAGAGGAGGACGCCTCCTCCGCCGCGGCATCCAGCAGCAGCTCCGGCGAGAGCGAGGAGGAAGAGATCACCGCCTACGCGCGCATCAATGACTCCCAGATCGTGTATCAGATCTCCGGCAGCAGCTATGAAGCGCTGATGGCCTGCACCTACGACGATCTGCGCCACACCGAGGTGCTCACCGCCGACTTTGCCGACGTGACCGGCTTTGACATCTCGCTGGAAGGCCAGGTCTACACCATCACCTCCAAGGGGTCGGGCGACGACAAGACCTTTCTCTTCGGTGATGAAGAACTGGACATCAGCGGCCTGGAGACCGCCCTCACCGCTGTGAACGCGGACGAATTCACGGACGAGATCCCCTCTCAGAAGGAAGAGCTGGGCATGACCGTGACGCTGGACAGCGAGACCCATCCGAAGGTCCAGATCGAATTCTACCGCTACGACGGCGAGCACTGCCTTGCCGTGGTGGACGGCACCCCCTTCGCGCTGGTTCCCCGCTCCGACGTGGTGGACCTGATCGAAGCCGTGAACACCATCGTTCTGTGACCATGCTCCGCCGGGAGCCGCCCTTTTCAGGGCGGCTCCTTTTTTTGCTTTCCGGCGGCGGCAGGGCGGCTTCTGTGCAATTTTTCGGCGGGTCTGACTCGTTTGATATACAAAGAGAATTTTCCCGTGTCACACCACGGAAAAGGAGGGCGCGCATCCATGAAAAAAGCTCAGAAAACACTTTGCCTTTTCAAGCGTTTTGGTGCCGCAGGCTGCGCCGCGGCGCTGGCCCTGAGCCTGTTCGGCTGCGGCCAGACCGGCGCGCCCTCCCAAAGCCTGCCTGCTTCCTCCGCCGCGCAGAGCGAGGAAGAGCCTCAGATTGAAGGCATCCCTTCCGGCACGCAGATGAGCGAGGATGAGATATTCCGGCTTGCGGCAGACCTGATCGCACAGGGCCAGACCCTGGACGACCAGGCCGCAGCCCCTTCCCTGTGGGAACTGGACAAGGAGGACTCTTTCACCGAGGACCTGTATGGCCAGAGCATCGTCTTTTACCATCTTCCTTCCGTGCAGGACAAGGCCCAGCTGCAGCAGATGCTGTCAGAAGTATTCAGCGAAGCCTATACCGATGAGATGCTGCAGGAGTTTTTTGCGCCGGACGCGGTGTGCGCTTTGCGGGAGCGGGACGGGAAGCTCTACGCCAGCGAAAACTGGCTGTTCCGACAGGCGCCCCTGCGTCAATACACCGGCAAGCTGACGCTGATCGGGCGCACCGAGAACGTTATCAGCCTGCAGGCGGAACTTTCCTACCAGGGCGGCACGGTGCAGATGCTCGAAAATTATCCCCTGACCCTGCGCCGGGAGGAAAGCGGCTGGAAAATAGACGGCTGGAAGAGCGAAATGGCCGCCGACAATTCCTTTGTCCAACTTCCCCCGAAACTGGAACAGGCGGCGGGAGACGACCCTGAACTTGCCACCTCGCTGCGGTATGCCTGGACGCTGGGCGACGCCCTCACCCGCGGCGAACAGCGCTGGGTGGACTGGTGCTTCTCCGGGTTGTTTGAAGCGCCGGCAAGCTATCAGGAGCTGGGCTATCCGCTGAAGGACATCACCGGCCTGAAGGTGACGGGGCACGAGGTGGAGGTCGGCCCCGACGGCGCGGTCTATCTGCGGCTGGACGTGGATGACCCCGGCTCCACCCCGCTGCGCACAGGTTCCAACTGGTATCTGCTGACCTTTGGCCGCGACATCGACCGGGTGGACGGGGTGATACAGCGCATGTATCCGGACAGCGAGCAGGCGGCCTTCGGATTGGGCAGAGCCCCGGAAAGCGAAGAGACCACTGCATTGAGCCGCGAGCTGACAAGTGTGACGAGCCTTTTCCACAACTGGGCCAGCAGCGGCCCCACCGACAAGGACTGGTGGAAGAACTCCCAAAGCACTCACCCTGCCGAGACAGCCTATATTGTGGTGCGAATGTCGCAGGAGGGGCGCACCGATGCGGACGGCCGTTTCACCGCCGAAGAATTCCAGCAGGCGGCGCGGGAATATCTGGACGAGCCGAAATACACGGTGGACCAGGACAGACTGCTGCAGAACTGCACTGAGGAAAACGGCCGCTTTGCGCTGATGCCCATGGACGGTTTCCTTTCGGACATCGACATGGTCTGCCGCGACCTGGGCGGCGGCCTTGCCGGCGGCACCGCCACGGTAGTGCGCCGCTATTATAAGGATGAACTGGGCCTTGTGCCGGACTATGACCTCGTCTATACCCTGCACCGCTCGCTGGGCGGCAAAGGCAGCTGGTGCGTTTCCAAATGCACAGAACAGCCCTTTGGCACAGAGAGCATCCAGTGACCTCTGAAACCGCAAAAGCGGCCCCGGACTTTTCTTTTCGGAAAGTCCGGGGCCGCTTGTTTTATCCCATCAGTTTCGGTTGAAGACCGTCATGGAAACGCCGGTGTCCTGCACCAGAATATCTTTCGGCATGCGCAGAAAGCGGAATGAGACATACAGGTCCCCTGCCGCGCCCGAAACGTTGACCAGCTGCAGCAGGTAGATGAACCAGAAACGCTTTGCACCCATGGCAAGGTTCAGCGCCAGGAACACCGCGCCCCACACCACCAGCGGCGCCAGCGCCACCACGATGTAGGCTCCCTTCTTGAAGTACTCGCTGCTGCCGGCAAAAGCGTACAGCCCGGTGAATCCGAAGCGCACCTTTTTTGCGCCGAACAGCTTCATGCAGGCGCCGTGCACCAGTTCATGGAGCACCATATACAGCACGGTGCAGACCAGAAACGCCGCAAGCGCCGGCAGGCTCGCGAAGATGGTGAAGACCGGCATCAGCAAAAAGCCCGCCGCCAGCATCACTGCGGCAATGCCAACGGCCAGCCCGTTGACCACCAGCGCAAGCTTTGTGTCTTTCTGCAGGTCCAGAGTCAGAGTTTTTTCATATCCGTCAGGCAGCTGCTGAAAGCAGTGTCGTTCCATAGTCTTCTCCCCTTTTATGGTTCACAGCCCAGCTCCTTGAGCTGGGCTGCCATGCGTATGTATTCGTCCACCACGTCAAAAACTTCGCCCCGACGGCGCAGCGGGCGGCGGCGGAAATCCACCTCGTCCATGTGGGAAACGCCGCGCCCAGCCGCACCGCGCCAAACACCCTGAAAGCCCGTCCATTGGGCGGACTCGGCGGTCACAAGGCCGTCGTTTTCCCCTTCCACCAAGCCGATGATGAGGTTTTGCCACCACATGAACACATCGCCGCGCCAGGAGCGCATCGCCCCGGCATAGCTGCGGTAGAGCACGCCCTCCGCGTCCGGGTTGGCGCGGTTGAACTCCTGCGCCCAGGCCGTGGTGAACTGGCCGCAGACGGCGCAGAAATCAGGATGACGGTCCCCCAGCAGGCGGTACCAGAGATTCACGAAAAAGCCGCCAAGGCGGAACGCCCAGCGGGGCAGCCGGGTCAGCGCGTCCATGGTCTTTGAGCCGTGGTTTGGCGCCGACACCAGCGACACCGAGGCAACGCAGGGCGCCATGCCCAGCGAGGAGACCATATACCGCACGTCCAGCCCGCCCTTGGAGTGAGCGATGATGTGGACCTTTTCACAGCCGGTCTCCTCCATCACTTCTTTCACCCGCGCTTTGAGCAGTTCCGCGTTGTGCTCCACGGTGGCCCAGCCGTCCTGCCCGCCGAAGAACACCTTTGCGCCCCGCTGCTCCAGCGCCCGGGGGATGCGGCCCCAATAGCCCCAGTCCCGAAAGCCGGTGCCGTGCACAAGGATGAACGGATAGCGGGTACTGCATTCAAGTGTGTCCATACTTCTCCCCTCCTCACGGTGCATGCCTGCCAGGGGCGCACAGCCCTTGCCGCAGCGCTCAGGGCACCACCTCAGCGAGCACCTCCCCGATGGGGCGGCGGATGGTCAGTGCCGCCTGGGCGTCGCGGGGGGTGGCGCTGAGATTGATGACTGCCAGGTCTTTGCCGTGAAAATAATCCACCAGCCCCGCCGCGGGATAGACCGAAAGCTGGGTGCCGCCGATGAGCAGCATATCCGCGCCGGCGATGGCCTCCACCGCCGCCGTGAGGGTGGCAGGGTCCAGGCCCTCGCCATAAAGGACCACATCCGGCTTGATGATGCCGCCGCAGGTGCAGCGGGGCACGCCGTCCGCCTCCAGCACCGCCTCCACCGGCCAGCTTTTGCCGCACTCCATGCAGTGGTTGCGGTACACGCTGCCGTGCAGTTCCAGCACGTTGCGGCTGCCCGCCCGCTGATGGAGTTCATCAATGTTCTGGGTGATGACCGCCGTCAGCTTGCCCTGCTGTTCCAGGCGCGCCAGCGCATAGTGCGCCGGATTGGGCTTTGCCTCCGGGCGGATGAGATATTTGCGGTAGTAATCGAAAAACACGTCCGGGTGACGCACAAAAAAGCCGCGGCTGAGCAGTTCCTCCGGCGGCCTTCCATATGCCTTCAATGCCGCATAAACGCCGTTGCTGCTGCGGAAGTCGGGAATGCCGCTTTCGGTGGAAAGCCCCGCTCCTCCCAGGAACGCCATGCGCCGGGCTCGTCCGATCATCTGCGAAAGCTGCTGCAGTTGTTCGTCCATCTTCTTCGCCTCCCGGCCTTATCATACCACATCCGCCGCTTTGCCGCCACCGGGAATACCGTGTTTGGGGCCATGGCCGCCTCCTGAACGGCAACAAAAAAGCCGCAAGCATTTTGCTTGCGGCGATGATGGTGGACCTGGAGGGATTCGAACCCTTGACCTCTGCGATGCGAACGCAGCGCTCTCCCAACTGAGCTACAGGCCCATGTGTGACTGCTCTATCTAATTTAAAGCATTTCGGCCAAAAAGTCAAGGTTTTTTTCGTCATTGCCGAGGATTTTTTTGTGCGCGCAAAAAAGGCAGGCGGCCGCCTCAAAAGAGACAGCCGTCTGCCCTCAACAGAAAGGAGTGGATCGCTTATTTGCCGTAGTAAGCCTGGAGGTAGATCTCCTTGATCTCGCTCACCAGAGGATACACGGGGTTGGCGGTGGTGCACTGGTCCTCGAACGCCTTGTAGGACAGTTCGTCCACCTTGGCCAGGAATTCTTCTTCGCTCACACCGCAGGCCTTGATGGTCAGGGGGCGCTCGGTATCCATCATCAGCTTCTGGATGGCCGCGATGAGGCAGTCCACCGCTTCGTAGGTGTCGGTGCCCACGTTGCACAGCCCGCAGCGCTGGGCCAGCTTGGCATAGCGCTTGTCGGCCACATACTCCTTGTATTTGGGGAAGGCTGCAAACTTGGTGGGCTTCTTCGCGTTGTAGGCGATGACGTAAGGCAGCAGGATGGCGTTGGCGCGGCCGTGGGGGATGTGGAACTCGCCGCCCAGCTTGTGGGCCATGGAGTGGTTGAGCCCCAGGAAGGCGTTGGTGAAGGCCATGCCCGCGATGCAGCTGGCGTTGTGCATCTTCTCGCGGGCCAGCTGGTCGCCGTTGTAGGAGGCTTTCAGGTAGGTAAACACCATCTCGGTGGCGTGCAGGGCCAGACCGTCGGTGTAGTCGCTGGCCATCACAGACACGTAGGCCTCAATGGCATGGGTCAGCACGTCCAGACCGGTGTCGGCCACGATGCTGCGGGGCATGGTGCGGGTGAACTGGGGGTCGATGATGGCCACGTCCGGGGTCAGGCTGTAATCCGCCAGGGGGTACTTGATGTTGCCGTTGGATTTGTCGGTGATGACCGAGAAGCTGGTCACCTCGCTGCCGGTGCCGGAAGTTGTGGGGATGGCCACCAGCTTGGTCTTGGTGCCAAGCTTCGGGAACTTGAAGGCGCGCTTGCGGATGTCCATGAAGCGCTGACGCAGGCCGTCAAAGCTGGTCTCGGGATGCTCGTAGAACAGCCACATGCCCTTGGCCGCGTCGATGGCGCTGCCGCCGCCGATGGCGATGATCACGTCCGGCTGGAAGGCGCGCATGGCCTCCACGCCGCGCATGATGCACTCCACGCTGGGGTCGCTCTCCACATCGGAGTAGATCTCGCTGTGGCAGTACTGCTCCCGTTTGCGCAGGTAGTACAGCACCTTGTCCACGTTGCCCAGCTGCACCATCACCGGGTCGGTGACGATGAAGGCGCGGCTGATGCCCTCCATCTTCTCCAGGTACTGGATGGAGTCCTCCTCAAAGTAGATCTTGGGCGGGACCTTGAACCACTGCATGTTCACCCTCCGTTTGGCGATGCGCTTTTTGTTGATGAGGTTGACGGTGGTCACGTTCTGGCTCACCGAGTTCTTGCCGTAGCTGCCGCAGCCAAGGGTCAGGGACGGGGTGTTGGTGTTGTAGATGTCACCGATGGCGCCCTGGGAAGAGGGGCTGTTCACGATGATGCGGCCCACCTTCATGGCCACGCCGTACTCATCGGCAATTTTCTTGTCGCCGGTGTGGATGACGGCGGAGTGGCCAAGGCCGCCCAGCTCCAGCATCTTGTTGGCGTAGGCAAAGCCCTGCTCCTTGTCCTTGCAGACAAAGTAGGCCAGCACCGGGCTAAGCTTTTCCTTGCTCAGGGGGTACTCCTCACCGGGATGAGGCAGCGGTGCGATGAGGATCTTGGTCTTTTCCGGCACGCTGATGCCCGCCTGCTCGGCGATCCAGTTGGCGCTCTTGCCCACCACGGGGGCGAACACGCCCTTGGCGGGGTCCGGGAACATATACTTGGTCAGGGTCTCGGTCTCCTCCGGGGTGAGGAAGTAGCAGTTGTTGGCCTTCATGTAGGCCTCAAAGTCCTTGGCGATGGGCTTTTCCACGATGACCGCCTGCTCGGAGGCGCAGATCATGCCGTTGTCGAAGGTCTTGGACATCATCAGGTCGGTGCAGGCCTGATGCAGGTCGGCGCTCTTTTCGATGAAGCAGGGCACGTTGCCGGCGCCCACGCCCAGGGCCGGCTTGCCGCAGGAGTAAGCCGCCTTGACCATGCCGGGGCCGCCGGTGGCCAGGATGGTGGCAACGCCGGGATGATTCATCAAAGCGCCGGTGGCCTCGATGCTGGGCTTGTCGATCCACTGGATGCAGTTCTTGGGCGCGCCTGCCTTCACCGCGGCTTCATAGACGATGCGGGCCGCCTCGGCGCTGCACTTCTGGGCCGAGGGATGGAAGCCGAAGATGATGGGGTTGCGGGTCTTCACCGCGATGAGGCACTTGAACAGCGTGGTGGAGGTGGGGTTGGTGGTGGGGGTCACGCCGCAGATCACGCCCACGGGCTCGGCCACTTCCACATAGCCCTCCATATCGTTCTCTTCCAGAACGCCCACCGTGCGCTCCTTTTTGATGTCGTGCCAGATATATTCGGTGGCGAACATGTTCTTGATGACCTTGTCTTCATACACGCCGCGGCCGGTCTCTTCCACCGCCATGCGGGCCAGCTCCTGGTGTTTGTCCAGGCCGGCCAGCGCCATCGCGTGCACGATGTTGTCCACAGCTTCCTGATCCAGCGCCATGAACTCTTTCAGCGCCACCTGGGCCTTTTCCACCAGCCCGTCGATCATGGTCTGCACATCGGTCTTCACTGTTTCAACCACAGGTTTCTTTTCTGCCATTGCGATCTTCCGTCCTTTCAGGCGTGTTGCGCATGGTGCGAAAGCCCTCTGCCTTCGCCTGCAGCTTGTTGCCTTGGCATTATGATACCACATCGTTAATCAAGTAACAATGTCCTGTGTGGCCAAAGATTGTTAATAAAATAACGCGCTTTTGTGCAGGATGTACAGCACAAAAAAAGAGCGCGGAACGAGGTGCGTTCCGCGCTCTTTTCTTCAATTGTCAGGCTTTGGTCATGTTGCGGCGCTTGATGAACAGCAGCGTGCCCAGCATCATCACGATGCCGACCGGCAGCGCCAGGACGCCCGGCGCGCCGAAGTGCACCAGCAGGCCCGCCACAAGGTAGGTGATGCCGGAGATCACCGCGCAGGTGATGGCATAGGGCAGCTGGGTGGACACATGGTTCACATGGTCGCACTGAGCGCCCGCGGAGGCCATGATGGTGGTGTCGGAAATGGGCGAGCAGTGGTCGCCGCAGACAGCGCCGGCCATGCAGGCGGAGATGCAGATGATGGCCATGGGGTCGTCCATGGAGAACACGCCCTGCACGATGGGGATGAGGATGCCGAAGGTGCCCCAGCTGGTGCCGGTGGAGAAGGCCAGCAGGCAGCCCACCACGAACACGATCACGGGCAGCACCATCTGCATGCCGGTAGCGCTCTGCTGCACGAGGTCACGCACAAAGTACTTGGCGCCCAGAGAATCGGTCATGGCCTTCAGGCTCCAGGCGAAGGTGAGGATCATGATGGCGGGCACCATGGCCTTGAAGCCTTCGGGCACGCAGCTCATCATTTCCTTGAAGGACATGGCGCGGCGCACCTGATAGTAAATGAACGCGACGATCAGCGCAAAAGCAGAGCCGAGCATCAGGCCCACCGAAGCGTCGGAAGCGGAGAAAGCCTCCACGAAGCCCACGCCGGAGAAGAAGCCGCCGGAATAGAGCATGCCGATAACGCAGAACACCACCAGCACCAGCACCGGCAGCACCAGGTCCAAAACAGAGCCCTTGCTGTCGTCCACGCTGTCGTCAGCGTCGGCATAGGGGTTGGAACCGCTGAACAAGTCGCCCTTTTCGATGGCGTTTTTCTCGAACTTGGCCATGGGGCCGTAGTCCACCCGCAGAAGCACCATGCTCACCATCATCACGATCGTGAGCAGAGCATAGTAGTTGTAAGGAATGGCGCGCAGGAACAGGCTGAAGCCCTGGCCGTCCTCCGCGAAGGCGGACACCGCCGCCGCCCAGGAGGACACCGGCGCGATGATGCACACGGGCGCGGCGGTGGCATCGATGATGTAGGCCAGCTTTGCCCGGGAAATGTTCTGTTTGTCGGTGATGGGGCGCATCACGCTGCCCACCGTCAGGCAGTTGAAGTAGTCATCGATGAAGATGAGCACGCCCAGCAGGATGGACACCAGCTGCACGCCCACCCGGGACTTGATGTGGGCCTTGGCCCAGCGGCCGAAGGCGGCGGAGCCGCCCGCCTTGTTCATCAGGCAGACCATGGCGCCCAGGATGATGAGGAAGACCAGGATGCCCATGTTGTAGCTGTCGGTCACCGAAGCGACGATACCGTCGTCGAACACGTGGCGCACGGTGGTCTCGAACTGGAAGTTGGAGTAGAGCAGGCCGCCCACCACGATGCCGATGAACAGAGAGCTGTAAACTTCCTTGGTGATGAGGGCCAGCGCGATGGCGATGACCGGGGGCAGCAGAGACCACGCGGTGTTGAAGAAGCGGCTGGGCGAGGTCACATACCCCGTGCCGCCGCAGGTGGCGCAAACGTTCGTGCCGCCGCACGCCTCACAGGCGGGGTCCAGCCCGTAGCATTCCATACAGGCACCCACGGTGCCGCAGTCAGGGCATTCGATCATCTTGGTGCCGGGTTCTTCGGTAGGGTCGCCGGCAGCAAAGGCTGTGGCGCTGAGCATTACCAGCAGCACCAGCATCATTGCCATAAGCGGCAGGATGCGGGTCAACGTCTTTCTCATGTCAGTTCCTCCTGCATAAATAAAAAATGAAGCCATGACAGTGTCATGACTTCATACCGATGCACAAGTGCCATAGTGCCCGCAGTGCGGCGGTCGAACTCACGACAGCGCTCCGCCCGGCATCTCTGCACGGGCGACAGTCCGGGGGATGTTCTCCCACGGCCCGGCGCGGCGGCCCCCTCAGGCGGGGCAGACCGAACCTCGGCAAACGCCCCTTCCCCGCCCCGCGTGCCTGTGTTTGAATGGGGGCCGTACTCTTGACGTTCGCACCTCTATCATGCTAAGTACGTCTTAATGATAAGCCCTTTTTCACAAAAGTCAACCGCTAAAGCGAAAGAATTTGCAATTTTTTGTAAATCTATTCCGTTCTATGCTATACTGGAGTTGATCAACACACGAGGGAACGCACGCCGAACGTGCTGTTCCCACAGGAGGGAAAGTTTTATGTATTGGTCGCGTGGTTTGCTCAAGCAGAATGCGAAGCAGGTTTTGAGAGAAAGTTACTGGCGGGTGTTTCTGGCGTGGCTGCTGATCACGCTGGGCGTGGGCGCCGCTTCCAGCGTTCTGAGCTACATCATCGTCTTTGTGCCCACCATCATTTTGTCCTTTGTGGCCGCCGCTTCACCGGAAGCCTACATCGCCGGTGTGATCATCCTCTATATCCTGATGCTGGTGTTCATTCTGGTGTTCAACGCCCTGGTCACTCAGCCTGTGAACATCGGCGGCATTCGGTACACCATGGAGAACCGGGCCGGCTATCCGCCGCTGGACACGGTGCTCTCCCCGTTCCGTGACAAGGTGCAGTATCTCAACGTGGTAAAAGTAATGTTCTTTTACACGCTGGAGATCATGGCCTTCTCTTTTCTGTTCATCATTCCCGGCATCGTGCGCGGCTACCAGCTGCGGTATGTCCCCTATCTGCTGGCCGAAAACCCCTACATGAGTTACAAACGCGCCAAGGAACTGAGCAAGGCTCTGACCGACGGCGAAAAGATGGAGATCTTCGTGCTGGACCTCTCCTTCATCGGATGGTATCTGCTGGGCTATCTCACCTGCAGCCTGGGCATTTACTTCCTGACCCCTTATGTTCAGGCCACCATGGCGGAGCTTTACTCCGCCGCCCGCGCCAAGGCCTTTGCCATGGGGATCTCCGGCGAAGAGGAGCTTTCCGGCTTCACCGTGTATCCCCGGCGCTGAACCGCGTTTCAAAACCTGACAAAAAACTCCCGGCTGCCAAAACAGGCGCCGGGAGTTTTTTTACAGAAATCGAATGGCCAGCACCAGCAGGGCCAGCTGCACGGCCAGAATGAGGGGCACGCCCACATAAAATTTCGGTTTGCGGGTCTTGTGATGGAACAAGGCCATGCCCAGCAGAAAAGCCGGGCTGCCGCCCAGCGCGCAAAAAAGCAGAAGCCTGCGCTCCGGCACACGGCGCGCGCCGCGCTTCGCGGCCCATTTGTCCCACCCGCAAACGGCGAAAGCCAGCAGGTTGACCGCCGCAAAATAAATGAGGAGAAATTCCCGAAGCAAGTCCATTCCGCCTTTCGTCAGCCGGGCCGCCCGGCGGAAAAGCGCCGGCGCAGCCGCTCTCTGCGGGCGGCAGTTGCGGCGGCGTCCACCCGCCAGTGCCCGTCCTCACAGAGAAGGATGTCCCCTTCCCGGGTCTCGGGCGGGAGCAAGGCGCGGTCGATTTTTTCGCTGCGGATCGGCCCCTGGGCCGGTTCCAGCATCGCCGTGTCCCCTTCAAAGCGGTCCACAGTGTATTCCATCAGGCGGCCTCCTTTTCCCCGGCGGCGCTGGATGTGTAGCTTTGCAGGCCGTTTTCGGTCGCCGCAATGACCACGCTGCCGTCCTGGTCGGTGCGCAGCACCTGCGCGCCCACCTGTTCAAACCGCTCCAGCGGCTCGGCGTGAGGATGCCCGTAGCTGTTGCCCAGCCCGCAGCTGATGGCCACATATCGGGGCCGGATGGCCTGCAGGAATTCCATCGTGTTGGAGGTGTCGGACCCGTGGTGGGCCGCCTTGAACACGTCCGCCTGCGGTACGACCCCCGCCTCCAGCGCCGCCTGCTCCACCGGCTTTTCGCCGTCGCCACTGAGCAGCACCGAGAGCTCGCCGCTCTCAAACAAAAGCACCTGGGAAAGGTCGTTGTAATTGTCGGTCTCCACGCCCGCGGCCAGAACCTGCAGGCTGCCGCTTCCCACAGAAAAGCTCTGCCCCGGTGCGGCGGTGGTCACCACCGCGCCGCTGGCCTCGATGGCATCCATCACCTTTTCAAACAGACGGGTGGTGGGATAGGGCGCTTTGTCAAAGTCCGGCAGGAGCACCTGCTCCACCTCTATCTTTTCCAGCACGGCGGCCATGCTGCCAATGTGGTCCGCGTGAGGATGGCTCATCACCAACAGCTTGAGGTGGGTGACGCCCCGCTCCTCCAGATACTCCATCAGCTTCTGCTCGCTGTCGGTGTCGCCCGCATCCACAAGGCAGTACTCGCCCCCGCTCTGCAGCAGGGTGGCGTCCGCCTGACCCACGTCGATGAAGTGCACGGCGTCGGTGCTTTCCGGCAGATCGTCCGCGGGCAGCGGCTCGGCAAGGCCCACTGCGGCGTATATCTCGTCCCATGTGGGCGCGGTGCCCACCCCGCTGCCCACACTGACATACAGCCCCAGCGCAAGGCAGAGGCCCACCAGCGTGAACACGACGGTCTGAAAGGGCGTGAGTTGTATTTTCCGCCTGCGGCGGCGGGATGTTTTTCGCTTTGCCATGAAACAGTTTTACTTTCTGCCCTTGCGGGGCGGCTTGGAGTTGGGTGTAAAGCGCCCCTGCTGTACACTTCTCCCCTGCCGGTCGTTCCGGCCGCGGGGCGCGGGCGCAGAGGTGCTTTTCTCGCGCCGGGGCTTCCAGGTGGGAGCCAGCAGCGGGATAAGGTCCTCCCGCCCGGTCTTGCGCAGGGCTTTGACCACCTTTTCGGCGTTGCGGGGTTCGTAATACTGCAACAGCGCCCGCTGGAGCGCCTTGCCCTCCGGCGTTTTTTCCACAAACACCGGCTTCATGGTGTAGGGGTCAAGGCCGGTGTAGAACATACAGGTGGACACGGTGCCCGGTGTGGGATAAAAGTCCTGCACCTGCTCCGGGCGGATTTTGTGCTTGTAGAGATACTCCGCCAGGATCACCGCGTCGTTCAGAGTGCTGCCGGGGTGGCTGCTCATCAGGTAGGGCACCAGATACTGCTTTTTGCCCGCCTTTTTGGTGAGCTCATAGAACTTGGCGGAGAATTTGTTGAACACCTCCACCGGGGGCTTGCCCATATACTTCAGGGTGTTGGGGGCGCAGTGCTCGGGGGCCACCTTCAGCTGGCCGGAGACATGGTGCTCCACCAGCTCCTTGAAGAACTCGTCGTTTTTGTCCCAGATGAGATAGTCGTAGCGGATGCCGCTGCGGATGAACACCTTTTTCACTCCCGGCAGGGCACGCAGCTTGCGCAGCATGGAGAGATACTCGGTGTGGTCCACCAGCAGATGAGGGCAGGGGCTGGGGGCAAGGCACTTTTTGCCGCCCTGGCACATGCCTTTGGTCATCTGCTCCTTGCAGCTGGGCAGGCGGAAGTTGGCGGTGGGGCCGCCCACGTCGTGGATGTAGCCCTTGAAACCGGGCTGACGGGTGAGCAGTTCTCCCTCCTCCACCACGCTTTCCACGCTGCGGCTGGTGACCCGCCGCCCCTGGTGCAGGGTGATGGCGCAGAAATTGCAGCCGCCGTAGCAGCCCCGGTTGTGGATGATGGAGAATTCCACCTCTTCAATGGCGGGCACGCCGCCCACCGCGTCGTAGCTGGGGTGCCAGCGGCGGGTGAAAGGCAGCGCCGCCACCTTGTCCAGCTCCTTGCGGTTGAGGGGCTTTGCGGGCGGGTTCTGCACCAGATATTTTTCGCTCTGTTTCTGCACGATGATCTGGCCGGTCACCGAGTCCTGGTTGTCCATCTGGATGCGGCAGGCGCGGGCATAGGCGGCCTTGTCGGTGCTCACCTTGGCAAAGCCCGCGCATTCCACATAGCGGTCCGGCAGGCCGGCAAAGTCGGTCATATAGCAGGTGCCGGGCACGTCCCGGATGGTCTGGGCCTTCTCCCCCGCCGCCAGACGCCGGGCGATGGCCACCGTCTGCCGCTCGCCCATACCGAAGCTGATGATGTCCGCCCCGGAGGTCTCGGCAATGCTGGGCAGCACGGTGTCCATCCAGTAATCGTAATGGGCAAAACGGCGCAGGCTGGCCTCCAGGCCGCCCAGAATCACCGGCAGGTCGGGATAGGCCTGCTTTGCCAGCTGAGTGTATACGGTGGCGCTGCGGTCCGGGCGCTTGCCCGCCACGCCGCCGGGGGTGTATTCGTCCACGTTTCGGCGGATCTTCGCCACGGAATAGTGGGCCACCATGCTGTCCACATTGCCGCCGCCGATGAAAAAGCCATAGCGGGGCTTGCCCAGAGCCTTGAAGCTCTCGGGCGTGGTGTAGTCCGGCTGGCTGAGCACGCCCACGCGGTAGCCCTCCGCCTCCAGCACCCGGCCGATGATGGCCGAACCAAAGCTGGGATGGTCCACATAGGCGTCGCCGGTGACCAGGACGAAGTCCAGCTCGTCCCAGCCACGCGCCGCCATCTCCTGGCGGCTGACCGGCAGAAATTCCGTGCCCTTCTGCATGGGGCAGCCTCCTCTCGCTGCTTAAATCTCGTCGGGCACCGGGCCGGCCTCGGCCCGCATGCTCTTTTCGATCCACTGCTGGCGGGTGATGAGCACCTCCCGGGGCTTTGCGCCCTGGTAAGGCCCAATGACCCCCAGCTGCTCCATCTCGTCCATGATGCGGGCGGCCCGGGCATAGCCCAGCTTGCACCGACGCTGCAAAAGGCTGGTGCTGGCCTGCCCCGCGTCGATGACCACTTCCACCGCCTGATCCAGCATGGGGTCGTGGCCGCCGTCGCCCTCTTCGCCGCCGCTGCCGCCGCCCTTTTCCGCCGCGGCCAGCTTGTCCATCTGGGCGATCATCTCTTCGTCGTACTGGCTGGTGTTGTCCTGCTTGATGAAGTCCAGCACCGCGCTGATCTCTTCGTCCTTCACATAGGTGCCCTGGATGCGCACGGGCTTGGCCGCGCCCACCGGCATGAACAGCATATCGCCCATGCCCAGCAGCTTTTCGGCGCCGCCGGCATCCAGAATGGTGCGGCTGTCCACCTGGCTGGACACGGCGAAGGCGATGCGGCTGGGGATGTTGGCCTTGATGAGGCCGGTGATGACGTCCACGCTGGGGCGCTGGGTGGCCACGATCAGGTGCATGCCCGCCGCGCGGGCCTTCTGGGCGATGCGGCAGATGTAGTCCTCCACCTCTTTGCCCGCCACCATCATCAGATCGGCCAGCTCGTCGATGATGATGGCAATGTAGGGCAGCTTTTCCAGGCCGTCGGTCTCGGCGGCAAGACGATTGAAGCTCTTGATGTCACGCACGTTGTTCTCCGCGAACAGATGGTAGCGGCGCTCCATCTCCGCCACGGCGCTGCCCAACGCGCCCGCCGCCTTGCGGGGCTCGGTGACCACCGGCATGAGCAGATGGGGGATGCCGTTGTACTCCGCCAGTTCCACCACCTTGGGGTCGATGAGGATGAGGCGCACGTCCTCGGGGCTGGCCTTGTACAAAAAGCTGATGATGATGCTGTTGACGCACACCGACTTACCGCTGCCGGTGGAGCCGGCGATGAGCAGGTGGGGCATCTTGCACAGGTCCGCGATCTGGGCGTTGCCCGCGATGTCCTTGCCGAGGGCCAGGGTCAGGGGCGAGGCGCTCTTGGAATAGACCGGGGACTCAAAGATGCTGCGGATGCCCACCGGGCTCTTTTTGCGGTTGGGCACCTCCACGCCCACAGCGGGCTTGCCGGGGATGGGGGCCTCGATGCGCACGCCGCCGGCGGCCAGATTCAGGGCGATGTCGTCCGCAAGGCCGGTGATGCGGCTGATCTTCACGCCCGCCAGAGGCTGCAGCTCGTAGCGGGTGACCGACGGGCCGCGGCAGATGTCCAGCACGCGGGTACGCACGCCGAAGCTCTCCAGCGTGCTCACCAGCAGCTCGGCGTTCTTTTTCAGTTCTTCCTCCATGCCCGGGTCTTCTGCGGTGCCGGTGCGCTCGAAGAGGCTCAGGGGCGGATAGTGATAGACCTGCTGCTCTGCGGCGGCGGGCGCGATCATCATCTGGTCGTTTTTGCCCGGCACCACGGCGGCGGGGGTCATCTGAGCGGCGGAGGCCGCCCCCATGGCCCGCTGGACCAGATCGTCCAGGTCGCTGCCGCCCACCGTTTCGGGCAGAGGCTCTTCCCCATCGGTCAGTTCAGGGGCCGGTTCCTCATCGCCTTCCAGCAGGATGGGGGTCTCGAACTCGGAATCCTCCTGCGCCGGGGTGTTCACCGTTTTCGGGGCGTCCTGCGGCGGGTACATGCCAAAGGTGCCGCCCGGCCCCACCAGGGGCTCTTCCGGCTCGGGGGCAAGGTCGGTCTCCTGCACCGGGTCGGGCCCGAGGTCGATGTCCACCTGCGCCGCGCGGCGGCGCACCTTGGGCGTGGGCGCAGGCGCGGAGCGCTCTCTGCGCCGGGGCTGAGGCGGAGCCGGTTCCTCTTCCCGCTCTTCCTCCCGGCGGGCGGCCCGCTCGGCGCGGTCCTCCTGCCACAGAGCGAAACGCCCGGCCACAAGGTTCCACAAATCGCCCGGGGTGACGCCGGCGAACCACATGATACCCGCCGCCAGCAGCACCAGCAGCAGGATGTTGGCCGCCGGCCGGCCGCACAGCACCAGCAGGGTGCCGCCGACCACGCCGCCCAGCACGCCGCCGCCCAGTGCGCCCTGGCCCTGTTCATACAGGGCCTTGACGACCTGGACGAAATCCATGCCGGCGAGATTGACCCGGGAGAACACCACAGCGGTGCCGCACAGGAACATCATCAGGCACAGGGCCTTGGCGCACTTGGACCAGATGGGCAGGCCCAGCGCCACCAGCACCGCCACATACAGCACCAGCAGCCCCAGCACATACATGCCCAGGCCGAACACGCCGAACAGCGCGGCGCGCATCCAGGCCCAGGCGGATTCGCCTTCCACGAAGATCATGGCCACCAGAACGGCGCCCAAGCCAAAAAGCAGGATGCTCCAGCTTTGGGCAATGTCCGGCTGGGGCCTGCGCCGCCGGCTGCCGGAGCCGTTTTTTCGGGTCGAAGTTTTCTTTGTCGCCATAGTGTTTTTGTATCCTCTTTCGCCTTGCGTTGGTATCGTTCGCCACAGGGCGTCTGCCCTCGCGGCGCGGAATGCTTAACTTAATTATTTTACCATCAACCGGGCGAATTGTAAAACCCAAATTTGGCGAACGGGGGCGCCCGAAAATGGAAGCGCCGGGGCGTTTTGCCACGGGCAAAGCTCGTTTATCGCCGCAGGTTCAGCACAAGTTCCACTTCATCTTCAAACACCGCCCCGGTCGGCACAAAGCCTTTGTTCCTGTAAAGCCCCAGCGCCCGGGCATTGTCTTTGCTGCAGGTCAAAACCACCCGGTCCGAAGCTCCGAAAGGCTTTGTTTTGATGTATGCAAGCACCCGGTCCAGGGCGGCGCTTCCATACCCCAGCCCCTGGTGCGACGCATCGATCATCATGTGCCATATATCGTATTCCGGGACATCATAGTCGTAAATCACCATCACATAGCCGACCATCGTGTCATTTTCATAGATGCCGAAAGGCTGGCATTGCTGCCTGTAAACATACGCCTGGGCAAGGCTGCGGATGGGGTGTGAAACGAAGCGCTCCTGTTCGGGCGCAAGTTTCAAATTGAACGCTTCCACAAAATTTTCTTCGGTGATTTTTTCAAGATGGGTCATAAATACCTCCACAAATCGTTCCTGGTTCATCTGCAAACTGATTTTGCGCGAACATCTTGTGAAGGGCAGCAGACCGCATAAAAAAAGCCGCGGCAAACAAGCCGCGGCAAAGCCTATGAAGCACTCACAATGCGACCGGGGCCCTCAAAAGATATTCAGCTCGTGCATTCGTTCCACTGTTTTTCATAGTTGAGCACCCCGCTTTCTATCTGGATTTATTCCATCATAAACCCCGTCCTCAAAAATGTCAACAATGGAAAGCGCCGGGGCCTTCAGCCCCGGCGTTCGATCTCGCCATACAGGTAATCCAGCGCGTCGTTCAGACTGCCCAGCTGGTCGATCAGGCCCTCGTGCACCGCCTGCTGGCCGGTGAGCACCGTGCCCACATCCATCACCAGCTCGCCGGTGTGCATCATCAGTTCCACAAAGCGTTCCTTGCTGATCTTCGAGTGGCTCTCCACAAAACCGGCGATGCGCTCCTGCATCTGCTCGAAATAGCGCATGGTCTGGGGCACGCCCAGCACCAGCCCGGAATGGCGCACCGGGTGGATGGTCATCGTTGCGGTGGGCACGATGAAGCTGCGCCGGCCGCTGACCGCCAGCGGGATGCCGATGGAGTGGCCGCCGCCCAGCACCAGCGTGGCGCTGGGCTTGCTGACCCCGCTGATGAGCTCTGAGAGGGCCAGGCCCGCCTCCACGTCGCCGCCCACCGTGTTCAGGATGACCAGCAGCGCCTCGATGTCCGGGTCCTCCTCGATGGCCACCAGCTGGGGGATCACGTGCTCGTATTTGGTCACCTTCTGGCTCTGGTCCGCGCTGACGTGGCCCTCGATCAGCCCCACCACCGTCAGGCAGTGGATGGCGTGGCGGCCCTTGGTGCGGATCACCGAGCCGGTGTCCATCATATATTCCTGTTCCAGTTTTTCCTGCTCCACCTGCGCGTCGGTGGGCGGCTGCTTGTTCTCGTTCGGTTCCATGGCTTTGTGCGCCTCCTTTTCGGTCTTCCCTGACAGTGTTCCCCCCTCCGGGCCTCAGTTATACAAAAAGACGCAGTGTGTTCAAAAACTTTGTATTCTGTTTGACAAAGCCGCTTCAAAGATTATACTATATAAAAAGGGCGTCTGTTTTCGGCGCTTTGCCCCGGTCTGTGGTCCGCAGCACAGCCGGGCCGGGGAATAAAAAGCGGCCTGCTGCTGCTTTGCCTTTTGCAAGCCACGCTTGAAGAATCTGATAAAAGATGGTGAAACGAATGAACAACTCTCAGGGCAAGGTATCACTGCCGGTCATCAAACGGCTGCCGAAGTACTACCGCTACATCGCGCAGCTGCACAAATCCGGCGTGGCGACAATTTCTTCCAGCGAACTGGCCCGCATGATGGGCACCACCGCCAGCCAGGTCCGGCAGGACTTCAACTGCTTTGGCGGCTTTGGGCAGCAGGGCATCGGCTACAATGTGGAAGTGCTGGAAAAAGAGATCGGCCATCTTCTGTTCGGCCACGGCGAAAAGCTGCCCACCATCCTGCTGGGCGCCGGCCGCCTGGGCACCGCTGTGTCCCGCTTTCTGACCACCGACACCAACGGCTACAACCTGCTGGCGGTGTTCGACATCCGTCAGGAGCTGGTGGGTCACGATTTGGACGGTGTGCCCATTCATCACATCGACGAACTGGACGAGTTCTGCAAGGCCAACCACCCCACCGTTGCGGTGCTGTGCCTGCCCCGGGAGAGTGCGAAGGAAGTTTCCGGCCAGCTGGTGGAGCTGGGCATCAAGGGCTTCTGGAATTTCAGCCACTATGACCTCTCCGTCGCCTACCCCAACGTCACTGTGGAGAACGCCCACCTGGGCGACAGCCTGATGAGTCTGGGGTACCGGCTGCGCAACAAATAAACACCACTACGAAAGTGAGCGTCCCTCGTTTATGGCTAAACTTTATTACCGCTACGGCGCGATGAACAGCGGCAAAAGCACCGCTCTGATGCAGGTGGCATTCAACTACGAAGAGCGGGGCATGCGGGTGTTCATCCTCAAGCCCAGCATCGACACAAAGGGCGGAGAATGCCTGCTCAGCCGCCTGGGCGTGAGCCGCCCGGTGGACAAGGCCGTCACCCCCGACATGGACGTGTTCGAGCTGGTGAAGCAGGAGGCCGCCCGCGGCGACAAACCCCTGGCCTGCGTGCTCACCGACGAGAGCCAGTTTTTCACCCCCCAGCAGGCGGAGCAGCTGTTCATGGTGACCGTGAAGCTGAACATCCCCGTCATCGCCTACGGCCTGCGCACCGACTTCTCCATGCAGGGGTTCCCCGGCTCCACCCGCCTTCTGGAACTGGCCCACGCCATTGAGGAGATGAAGACCATCTGCACCTGCGGGCGCAAAGCCACCTGCAACGGGCGCAAGGTGAACGGCGAATTCGTGTTCGAGGGCGACCAGGTGGCCATCGACCAGGAGAACAACGTGGAATACCAGAGCCTTTGCGCGCAGTGCTATTTTGCCGAGCGGGAAAAGTTCTATCAGCGGCATCCCAAAGTCCGCGTTTGACCTGCCTCCAGTTTTGTTGTAGACACAAGCCGGGAACCGAAGTTCCCGGCTTGTTTTTTCTTGTGTTTTTTCCGCGCCCATGCTACAATAAAAACAAATCTGCAGTTTGTGTTTTTATCATAAGGGAGGTGCCGGCATGCCGAAGGTGGCCTATTCCGAGGCGCAGCGGGAACAGATCCGCAGGGATCTTGTGGCCGTGGGCCTGGAACTGATGACAAAGCAGGGCATCCAGCACACCACGGTGGAGCAGATCTATCAGAAGGTGGGCATCTCCCGTTCCTTTTTCTACACCTTCTTCCCCACCAAGGAGGACCTGGTGGTGGAGATGCTCTATCTCCAGCAGCCCAGGGTGGTGGCGTATGCCCGGCAGCTGCTGGCCGACCCCAAGCTGGACTGGCGGCAGGCCGTCACCAGATTTCTTCGCATCTGCTGCTACGGTGAGCGCAACGGCATCGCGGTGCTCACGGTGGAAGAGCAGCAGAAGATTTTCCACCGCCTGTCTCCCGAGAGCTATCAGTCTTTCCGGGAAAAACAGCAGCGGCTGTTCGGGCAGCTGATGGAAATTTTCGGTGTGAGCCCCACTCCCGAGCGCATCAGCC
Source organism: Oscillospiraceae bacterium (assembly GCA_004558145.1). Classification (GTDB taxonomy): domain Bacteria; phylum Bacillota; class Clostridia; order Oscillospirales; family Ruminococcaceae; genus Allofournierella_A; species Allofournierella_A excrementavium. The sequence goes on along the minus strand of SFDQ01000003.1, from coordinate 143,892 downwards.
TGTTCACCAATCTCTGTCTTGCGATGATGGTCATCCAGCGGGCCATCCCCGGCAGCCTTCCCCTGCTGGTGCCCGAGGCGGCGGAGGCCACCATCGATGTGCAGATAAACTCGATCGTGGACTGGCTGGCTTCCCTGCGCGCCCAGGACGCCCAAAACCAATAACTTTGCGGCCCGTTTGGCCCCTTTTTGCGGTGTTTTTCAAACGGGCCATTCTTCAACCCGCAATAAAGACAAATCCAAAATTTTATCTTTATACGGAATTTTCTCCGTCTTGCGGCGGAGAGATAATAAACACTCAGGAGGATTTTGAAATGGGAATTTTCAGCAAGCTGTTCAAGGGCCCGGAGATTGACATGGAAAAGAGCGCCGCCAACGCCAAAAAGATGCGGGCACTGTTTGACCATGTGGTGGAGGACGGCAGCGAATACCGGCTCATTTTCGGCTACACCGAGGATGTGAGCCGCTTCAACTACGGCTTTGTCCACGGCAGCAAGACCAAGATCGGCAACCTCATCGTGGGCTGGAACGAGGCGCAGGAGACCATCGTGGTGGTGCCCACCGTGCCCGACCTTTCCGGCTGCGGCGACCCCACTTTCTACCGCCGCGCCGACATTTTGAAGGCCTATCGGAACAAATACCCCACCGATGCTTTTGTCATTTACCCGGACAAGCGGGGCTACATCGCCATCAACGCCTACGACTGGCTGGAGGATGAGAGCCTGTACGTCTATGTGTCCCAGGACGAGGAACTGGCGGCCTTCACCGAGTTCTTTATGAACCGCTTTGCGAAGAAGTGAGGCTGTGATGCCCTGGGACGAGCTTTTCTGGATGTTTGTCCTGCTCACGGTGGTGGCAATTTTCGGGCAGCTGTGGTTCCATTTTGTGGATTCACTGCTGGAGCGGGCAAAGCGCCTGCTGTTCCGCCGCGGGCAGCCGCCGGTCTGGCACACGCTGCCCGGCGAAAAGGAGGATGACGATGGACATCAATGAAATCATGAACCGCGCGAAGGCCGCGCAGGCGCAGGCTCTGGCAAGTCTGCACGAAACGGAGGAAAAAGCCGAAACTCTGGCCAGCGCTTCTTCCCCTGAGCCGGCCGTCCCGCCGGAGGAAGCCGCCGCCCGGGAGGCGGAACAGATAGCCGCGAACGCCCAGCGACAGGTGGAGATCCTCGGCCAGGTGTTCGACGGCCAGACGATGGCACAGATGGCGGCGAATGAGGAACAGCTGCAACAGATGATGGAGCAGCGGGTGGCCGAAGCCGCTTCTGCCAGCACCGAAGCCGTGATGAACCAGCTGTTCGGCGAGGACATGGGCGTGCTGGCCGCCGCACTGGAGACCCTTGCCATGGACGGCGACTGTGAAGGAGAAGACCTTGACGAAGAGGAAGAGACCGATGATGCTCTCTACGCTCTGCTGGACGAGACCATGGCGCGGCTGGAGGCTCTGCCCGAGCCCGCTCCCGTGGAATACGGCAGAGATCCGGCACTTTGGGGCCGGTTCGGCATCCTGCTCTCGGGCGTCGTGTCCACCCTCAACGACCACAGCCTGGACGGGCTGGACGTGGAGGAACACATCCCCGTGCTGGAGCAGCAGGTCCTGTCGGTGGTACGCCGCTCCTGGGGCATCGACGGGCGGGGCGGTCTTCTGGAGACCCTCCGCTACCTGAGCCAGGGCGGATACACCGAGCGCTACCGCTTTTACTGTGAGGCGGAAGCGCCGGAGGAGCTGATGACCGGCGACGAGGACGAGGACGACCGGGAGGGCGTTGTCCGCGCCTGGGCCTTTGCCCAACACTACAAGGGACGGTACTCCCCTGCCTTCATGGCCGGCTGGGACGTGGGCCGCGCCGCCATGCTGGCCCGCTGGGGCAGCTATCTGGGCTGGATCACTCCGGAAGAGGCCCAGGGCATCCTGTGGGATCTGGCACAGCGGGCCGCCCAGGACCTGGGCAGCTGGCGGGAATTCGCCCAGTCCTACCTCTTCGGCGGCCTGATGTGGAAGCTGCTCTGCAACAGCCCCGCGGCAGGATACCTGGGCTATCTGGCCGACGCAGCCACCACCCTTCTGGTGGGCAAGGCCGACGGTTCCGGCGGCCAGTGGCGCGACTTTGCCTGGCCCGCCCGGCGCAGGCTGGGATTCACCCTGTGATATGAAAGCAAACAAAAAGCCCCTTTGCGGAAGTTCCGCAAAGGGGTTTTGCTTTACAGCCTTGCAGCGGCGGCTCAGCCGTCCCGCTGCTTTTTGATGACCTTCAGGCGGGAGAAATCCTCCCGTTCCTTTTCCTCCAGCACCTCGGTGATGTACTTGATGGTGGCGGTGAACTGGGGGATCATGATGTTGTTCAGGGCGTTGGCCCGCTTCTGGGTCTTCTGGATGGCCACAGCCAGGCGGTAGACACTGCTCTCCACCTCGGCCAGCTCCACAGTGAGGCGCTTGACCTCACAGAATTTCAGATACACATCATCCAACTGGCTGTTGGTGGAATCCAGCCCATAATAAAGGCCGGGGGCGCTCTCCTCCATCTTGACGATGGGCAGCTCCACGCCCATGACGCTGCGGTAATCCAGCTTGAGGCCGGTCTCCACCGGCACCGTCTTGGCGAACTCGCCCACCACGCCAAGGGTGATGTTGGCGCGCTGCAAGGCCTTGTAGGCCGAGGAGTAGGCGGTGGCGATCTCGTCCTGGATGACCGCCGCCCGGTCGATCAGCTGCATCATTTCCCGCACGAGGATGTTCCGCTTGCGGTCCATCAGGTCATAGCCCTGGCTGGCGAGCGCAAGGCTGCGCTTTTGCGCCATCAGGTTCGATTTTGTGGGGAAAACCTGTGCCATACGGCAGCCTCCTCTCTGTTAGAAATCACTTGCTGCCTTTCAGCACCGCAGAGAGGTCCCGATGGGCGGCGTTCACCTGCGGCTTGTAGTAGTGGTCCAGCATGACTTGGTCCACACGGTCCAGCTCCTCGCGGGGCAGCATGGACAGCAGTTCCCAGCCCAGGTCCAGCGTCTCCTCGATGGTGCGGTTGGTGTTGCCCTGGCCCACGAACTTCTGCTCGAAGGCACGGCCGAACTCCATGACCCGCTTGTCGCTGGCGGACAGCTCCTCCTCGCCGATGACGCTGGCCAAGGCCTTGGCGTCCTGCACGCGGGCGTAGGTGGCGAAGAGCTGGTTGGCCAGGGGGTTGTGGTCCTCACGGGTATAGCCCGCGCCGATGCCGTCCTTCATCAGACGGGACAGGCTGGGCAGCACGCTCACCGGCGGATAGACGCCGGTGGCGTCCATGCCGCGGTCCAGCACGATCTGGCCCTCGGTGATGTAACCGGTCAGGTCGGGGATGGGGTGAGTGATGTCGTCGCCGGGCATGGTGAGGATGGGGATCTGGGTCACAGAGCCCTTGCGGCCCTCGATGATGCCGGCGCGCTCGTACAGAGACGCCAGATCGGAGTAGAGGTAGCCGGGGTAGCCCTTACGGCCGGGGATCTCGCCCTTGGAGGAGGAGAACTCACGCAGAGCCTCGCAATAGCTGGTCATATCGGTGAGGATGACCAGGATGTTCTTGCCCAGGTCAAAGGCCAGATACTCGGCGATGGTCAGCGCCGCACGGGGGGTGATGATACGCTCGACGATGGGGTCGTTGGCCAGGTTCAGCAGCATGACCACGCGGTCCATGACGTTGGCGGCCTCAAAGCTCTTTTTGAAGTAGTCGGCAACGTCGTTCTTCACGCCCATGGCGGCGAACACGATGGCGAAGTCCTCGCCGTCGGAAACGTCCGCCTGCTTGACGATCTGCACCGCCAGCTCGTTGTGCTTCATGCCGGAGCCGGAGAAAATGGGCAGCTTCTGGCCACGGATAAGGGTGGCCAGCGCGTCGATGGAAGAAATGCCGGTGCGGATGTAGTTACGGGGATAGACGCGGCTCACCGGGTTGATGGGAGAGCCGTTCACGTCACGCCGGAACTCGGGGTAAATTTCGCCCAGGCCGTCGATGGGGCGGCCCAGGCCGTCCAGGGTGCGGCCCAGAATTTCGGGGCTCAGGTCCACCATCATGGGGTGGCCGGACAGGGTGGTGCGGGTGTTGTCCAGCGAGAAGCCGGTGGTGCCTTCAAACACCTGGATGACGCACTTCTCACCCTCGATCATAACGATACGGCCCACACGCTGGGTGCCGTCGGTGAGTTTCATCACCACCATCTCGTCGTAGGAAGCGTTCTGCACGCCGTCCAGGACCACCAGCGAGCCGTTGATCTGGCTTAAGCCAACATGTTCAAGGATCATATGTCTCTCTTTCGCTCCTTTCCCTTGTTAAGCGCGCAGCAGCTCGCCGATCTTCTGGTCGATCTCGGCGGTGTACTCGTCGAACATTTCCAGCTTGTCGTTGGGGATGTCGTACTTCATCTTGACCAGCTTGTCGAACAGGCCCAGACGCAGCAGCTTGCTGATGGGGATCTGACGGGCCACCAGCGCCTGGCTCTTCTCGTAGAGATGCAGGATGACCTTCATCATCTTCAGCTGCTTCTCCAGGCTCACATACGTATCCTGGTCATGGAAGAAGTTCTGCTGCAAAAAGCCCACGCGGATGACACGGGCGATCTCGATGACCAGCTTCTGGTCGTCGGGCAGCACGTCGGAGCCGATCAGCTTGACGATCTCCATCAGGCTGGTCTCCTGCAGCAGCAGGCTTGCGATCTGCTCGCGGCAGGACAGGAAATCCGGGCCCACATTGTCGTAGTACCAGGGGGCCAGGTCGGTGAGGTACTCGGTGTAGCTGGTGTTCCAGTTGATGGCCGGGTAGTGGCGGGCATAGGCCAGGGCCTTGTCCAGGGCCCAGAAGCAGCGGGTGAAACGCTTGGTGTTCTGGGTGACGGGCTCGGAGAAGTCAGCGCCCGGAGGGCTGACAGCGCCGATAACAGTGACGGAGCCCTCTTCCCCGTTCAGGGCGCGCACGTAGCCGGCGCGCTCGTAGAACTCAGCCAGACGGCTGGGCAGGTAGGCGGGATAGCCTTCGTCGGCGGGCATCTCTTCCAGACGGCCGCTGATCTCGCGCAGGGCCTCGGCCCAGCGGCTGGTGGAGTCGGCCATCATGGCGGTGTGGTAGCCCATGTCGCGGTAGTACTCCGCCAGGGTGATGCCGGTGTAGATGGACGCCTCACGGGCGGCCACAGGCATGTTGGAAGTGTTGGCGATGAGCACCGTGCGGTCGGTCAGGGGCCGGCCGGTCTTGGGGTCGATCAGTTCGCCGAACTCGGTCAGCGCCTGGGTCATCTCGTTGCCGCGTTCGCCGCAGCCGACGTAGATGATGATGTCGGCGTCGCACCATTTGGCCAGCTGATGCTGGGTCATGGTCTTGCCGGTGCCGAAACCGCCGGGAATGGCGGCGGCGCCGCCCTTGGCGATGGGGAACATGGTGTCCACCACGCGCATGCCGGTGATCAGCGGGCGCTGGGCGGGCATGCGGGCCTGCACGGGACGGGGACGGCGGATGGGCCACTTCTGGCACAGGGTCAGCTCCCGCTCGTTGCCGTTTTTATCGGTGATGCGCACGACGGTGTCGTTCACGGTGTAGCTGCCGTTCTCCGCCACCCAGGTCACGGTGCCCTCCACGCCGGGGGCAGCCATGCACTTGTGCAGGATGACCGGGGTCTCGGGACAGGTGGCGTACACCTGGCCGGGAACGATCTTGTCCCCCACCTTCACGGTCACGGTCACATCCCACTTGGCATCGGGGTCAAGGCTGGGAATGTTGCAGCCGCGGGCGATGAAGGGGCCGCTCTCCTTTTCGAGGGCGGGCAGCGGCCGCTGGATGCCGTCGTAGATGTTGCGCAGGATGCCGGGGCCCAGGGTAACGCACAGGGGGCCGCCGGTGGTGGTCACAGGCTCGCCGGGCGCAAGGCCGCTGGTCTCCTCGTAGACCTGAATGGTGGTGAGCTCCTCATCCATACGGATGACTTCGCCCACCAGATGGTCGTTGCCGACATGGACCATTTCCATCATGGAAAGGCCAGTCTTGCCTTTGATGGTGACCACCGGGCCGTTGATGCTGTAAATGAGATTTTGAGCCAATTCGGTTCACCTCGGTTTTAGAAATTAAAGGGCGATGGACATGCCGGAGTTCTGCAGGAACCAGTCTTTCTGGGCTTCCAGCTTCATGTCCAGCGTGTCGTCCGCCTCCACCGCGCCGCTCTTGGCGCGCAGGCCGCCCAGGCGGATGGTGGCGTCGGCGGTCACCTCGCAGCCGGCGGGAACAGCCGACTTGGCAGCCTCCACATCCTGCGGGCGGGCGTAGAACACGGCCTTGTCCGCGTGGAGCAGCGCCAGAAGCGCCTCGGCGCTCTTTTTCAGATAATCGGCATAGTCCGCCTTGGCGGTGAAGGCGGCAAGCTTCTCTTCGCAGGCGTCGAACACCTGCTGGGCGATCTCGCTGCGGCGGGCGGCCAGCTCGGCGCCGGTCTCCACCACGCTGTGAGACAGCTTGCGGTTGGTCTCTTCCTGCAGGCGGACCTTCTCATAGTCGCCCATCTGCCGCGCTTTGGCTTCGGCGGCAGTCTTCACTTTTTCCAGCTCGGCGGCGATCTCCTCGTCGATGGACTGGATGATGGCGGTGCGGCGCTTTTCGCCGTCCCTCTGGATGGCTTGCATGAATTTTGCCGCGCGCTCGTTTTCTTCAATCATTTATGCTGCACCTCAAATCTTAACGCCGATGGCTTCGCGCACATAGCGGGTGATGCGGTCACGGCCAAGGGCCGAACCGTGCCGGTCCGGGATGGCCAGCACCAGCGGGCCCTCCTGGTCCTTCTTCGCGTCGTTGACGATCTCGGTGAAATCGTCGGCGATCTTTTCCGTCACCAGGATCATGCCGATGTCCGGCTGAGAGAGGGCCAGTTCAAAGGCGTTGGTCACTTCCTCGGCGGTGTGGGCCACCACGCCTTCGATGCCCGCCAGCCGCATGCCGGTCTGGGTGTCGGTGTTGTCGCTGATCAGAAAGAAACGCATTGCTGCGCCTCCTTTATACCAGTTTGTTCAGGATCAGGATGGAGATAACGACGCCGTACAGAGCGATGGACTCGCCCAGAGCCACGAAGATCAGGCTCTTACCGAAGCTCTTGGGGTCCTCGGAAGCGGCGGCGATAGCGGCAGGAGCGCCGGCGGCAACAGCCATGCCGCCGCCGATGCCGGCAAGACCGGTGACCAGAGCGGCAGCGATCAGGCCCAGGCCCATGCTCTCGTTGCTGGCAGCACGCTCGGCAGCGGTCATGACAGCGGTGGTGGTCTCGCCCTCAGCGCTTACGGCGAAGGCAAAGCAGGCGGCCAGCAGCAGAACGACCACGAAAGCGGTGATGTTCAGGCTCAGGGTGCGCTTGACGGGCATGCCCTTGGCAGACTGACGAGCCAGATAGGCGGCGAAGCCCATGAGCAGGCTCAGGGGCAGAACGATCAGGCAGATGGTCAGAAAAGTATTCATGGTTAGGTCCTCCAAATCAATTTAATGTCTTGTTGTATTGAAAACAGGCAGTCACGGCGCAAATCTCCGGCGGCCTGTTCTGGCAAAAAGAAGGCTTACTCGGCCTTGTCGGTGAGGCTCACGCCCTTGAAGGGGTGGCCGCCGCCCTCATAGCAGCGGCTGAACATCTCGTAGAACTCAAGACGCAGGCCCTGGATGCCGGAGAGCAGGCCCTCCAGCGCGATGATGAGGGCGTTGCCCAGGATCACGACGACGGGGTTCACCGGGTCGCCGGCCAGGCTGAAGATGGCCATCATCATGGCCGCGTGGACGAACACGAAAGCGCCCACACGCAGGAAAGAGACGGTGTTGCTGAAGTAGCTCAGCACGTACTCCAGCAGCTCGAAGATGTTCTGCATGCAGTAGTCCGCCCAGCTTTCGGGCTTCCAGTTGGGGTGATGGTCCACAAGGCCGATCAGGATCTCCTTGAAGAACAGCAGCACCAGACCGCCGCCGATCAGGGCAAAGGCAACGCCCGAGGGCAGGAAGTGGGGGCCGCTCATGAAATCGCTGACGAAGGAAACGCCGCCGCAGTAGACCAGGATGCCCACCAGGCCGTTGTTGGAGAAGATCGCTTCGCCCCACTGGCCCTTGCGCACAGCGGCGATGATGTGCAGCACCATGGCGGCCAGCACCAGCGCCACGCCGATGAAGATGGCGCAGACCAGGATGGGGTTAATGGCGGCGGTGTCCAGCACCGTGGTGGGGGCGCCGGGCCAGTTGCTGATGGGCTTGCCGGACATGCCCAGAGCCTCGTAGACGGGCTCCAGCGCTTCCTCAAAGCCGAACACGGAGCCGAACATGAAGCCGAACACCATGCTGGAAATGCCGCAGGGAACGATGAGCCGGGCAAGGGCCATCTTCTTCCACTTCCACAGGATGAAGCCGCCCACGGCCAGCACAGCGCCCTGGCCCAAGTCGCCGAACATGATGCCGAACAGCACCGTGAAGGTGATGGCCACAAAGGCGGTGATGTCCATCTCGCCGTAGCTGGGCAGGCCGTACATGTCCACGAAGAACTCGAAGGGCTTGACGAACCAGGGGTTCTTCAGCTTGGTGGGCGGGGTGGCGTTCTCCACCTCTTCCGGGTCGGAGATGGTCACCCGCATGTGGCGGATCTGCTTGACCTTTTCGGCAAAGGCGTCCGCCTGGGCGGCGGGCACCCAGCCCACCAGGAAGAAGTAATTGTCGCGGTAGGCGGCGTAATGGCGCAGATCAAAGGCCTGCTCGTGCCATTTCAGCTGCTGATAGATCTCGCTGCAGGTCTCTTTCTGCTCAGCCCAGCAGCGGGTGATCTCCGCTTCCTTCTCCTCAATTTTCTTCTGGCACTCGTCGATCTCCTGGCCCAGCTGCTTCACGATGGACTCCGGCGTGCCGGAAGCCTCGGGCAGGTGCAGGCGCTCAAAGAACAGGGTGGCAAAGATGCCGTCGATCTCGTCGGCGTTGCGCAGCGGAGTGAAGTAGATGCCCCAGTAACCGCCCTTGTCCTCGCTGCAGGTGACGAACAGCACATGGGGGTTCTCGGCGTACGCCACCATCATGCGGGCGTAGCTGGCTTTGGGCAGAAAGCCGAAGCGCACCTTGATGTATTCGCCCTTGATGATCTCGTCAAAGGGCATATCCAGACCGGTGAAGTGGCTGAACTGGGTCTTCTTTTCTTCCAGTTCGCTCTTCTGCTTTTCCAGGTCCGCCTTTTCATTCTGCATCTGAGCCAGCCGCTCAGCCAGCTCCTGGATCTTTTCCTTGTCTTCCGGCTGAATGTCCCGGGCGGTCTGGGCGCTCAGCGCAGGGGCGCTCTCCCCCACCAGCTGGAACAGCTCCTCCATCTTCTGCACATGGGAGGTGTAGGGGTTGTCCTCGCTGAGGGTGATATAGCCCAGGGAGCCGGACATGTGCTGGATCGCCGGTTCGGGATGGAAGTTGCCATCCAGGCAGCAGTTGTAGATCACGCTGTCCAGATTTTTGAGCAGGCCGTCCACCCGCACCAGTTTCATTTTTTCAATGGCCAATGTATCCTCATCTTCCTTTCGGGTCATACCGACCTTCGATCACGTTGACCGCCGCCGCGCTGGCGGCTTTGGGCGGTCCTCATCACTGCTCGGGGTTCTCCTGCTTCCAGCGGCGCATCGACAGCACCATGTCCTGGGCGATGTTCAGCCCGCCCACGCCGGTGCAGCTTTCGGTGAATGCCGGAATGTCCGGCTGCGCCACCCACACGCAGTAGAAGAAGTGCGCGCCACGCACCGCCGCGCAGCGGCGGAGCTCAAACAGCCGGGCGAGGCTGCACACCGAGGCATAGATGCCGGCGACCTTCCATTTTTCCTCGTTCCAAAGCCGAGCCATTTGCCCGTTGACCTCGGCGATCTCGCTGTTCAGAAGCTCGATGTTCTTCTGCAGGTTCGCCACGATCTGCTCGGGAGTGCCCGCCGCGCCGGGCAGGCGGATGCGCTCGAAGAACGCCTCGGAGAAGATGCCGTCCACCCGGGCGGCGTCCTTCTGCGGTGCGAAGTAGACGCCCCAGAGGGCCTTGTCATCCTCGCTGCAGGGCACGAACAGGATGTAGGGGTCGGAGGTGAAGTCCTTCTGGAGCATCGCATACCCGCGCTTGGGCAGGCGGCCGAAACGGATCTTCACATACTCGCACTGCTGGGTCAGTTCCACCGGAACGTCCAGCGAGGAGAAATGTGCGAAGGACTCCGCGCCCTTCGTGCAGATCTCCAGCTGCTTTTCCAGCAGCTCCCGGTCCTTGCGGTGGGCTTCCAGCCGCTCCTGCAGGCCGGCCAGGTAATCCTTTGTGCCCTGGGCACGTCCGTCGGCAAGGGTGGGTTCCACCACCGGGATCTCAAAGCCCTTGGCCAGAGCCTCGATCTGCTCCACCATCGGGCCCCAGGGGTTGTCCTCGTTCAGCGCGGCATAGCCCGCGGATGCGCTCATGTGGTCCAGCGCCCGGGCGGGATGCACCCGCTTGCCGTCCACACAGCAGTTTTCGATGAATGCGTCCAGCTTTTCCAGGGGGCCGTCCACCCAGACAAGCTGCATCTTGGGGTCAAAAAACATTGCAGCACCCCCTTAATCGCCCACGCCTACCAGCAGCGTGGCAATATCGTCCGGGGCAAGGCCGTAGCGCACGCCCTCGATGATATGTACGATGTTGGTAAGCTCGTTTTCGGCCAAAAAGATGTAGCAGAACAGCACCACGCTGGGGTTGGTGGAAAAGCGCAGCTTTTTCAGATGCCAGCGGTAGTCGATCTTGCGCACGCCCTCTTCGATATAATCGAAGCTCGCACCGTAGAACTCGGAGGCGTAGGGCGTGTTCACCAGCCGGTGGATCACATCCTGGGCGTCCTGGGCATCCATGAGGCTGTCCAGCTGACGCGGGGTCATGTTGGAAACGCTCAGGCTGACCCGCTTCTTGATGAAGGCCCGGTCGGCGTGAAGCACGCTCTTGAGACGGTAGATGTCTGCGATGGCCCGCAGATCGCTCTGCCGGCGCAGCAGATACAGCATCTCGTCTTTGCTCTTACCCGAAAGCTTGGTGGAAGCGATCTGTTCCACCTGACTGTTCACAAAGCTGTCCAGCGCCGCTTCCAGTTCCAGCAGACCGCTGTTCTCCAGCGCGAAGTCCGGGTCGTCGGCAAAGGGCTGCAGCACCTTGGCATAGGGCGTGCCCTCCAGCGCCAACACCAGCATCTTGAAGCTGGTGGCCATGGACATGGCATTCAGATTCAGACAGGAATGCTTTTTGATGAAGTCCGGCATGGTGTAGATGGACACATCCCCGTCCGGCGCATGGAGCTCCTGAAGGCGGGTGGTGATAGCCTGCACCTCGCTGCGGATGATGAAGTAACGGTAAAAGTCGTGGCCGATGTTCATTTCGTACCGGCACAGAGAAGCATACTGCTCAAACAGATTGAGCCGCAAAAGCGTCTCCAGCTGGGCACGGTGGGTGGTGGCCGGGTTCGCCGCCTGCAGAGCCTCGGAGTAAGAGGTCCGGGTCTTGAGGTAGCTGATCAGGTCCGGCAGATCGCGGCAGTTCAGCAGCTCCTGATAGTTGCGTGCCGTGAGCCGGCGGCCGTACATCGCCCGCGCCTTTGCCAGAATGGCGTTGGACGCCTGGGTGTTGCCCATGTTACTGCCCCCCGCCCAACACCCGGGTCAGGATGGTGTCGACCCAGGCGTCTTTGTTTTTCTGCAGCTGCTGGTCCAGCTGGTCCAGGATCTGCTGTTTGCGCTTTGCCTGGGCGGCCAGCTCGCCTTCGGCGCGGGCTTTCTCAGCCTGGGCGAACTCGTCCACATCACGGCGCATGTCTTCCATGGCCTGCTCTTCCATCTGCTTTGCCTTAGCGGCCTTATCGGCCTGCGCTTTTTGGCGATACTCCTCGGTGGCCTGGGTGCGTGCCCGCTCCTCCTCGTCGATCTTTAAAATGGCGCGCAGCAGTTCATTGGTGCCATTCATAGTTAAACATCTCCTTCCAAAAAACACAGGAACAACGCCTGCCATTGCGGATTGCTGTTTGGCGCTTCTTATACTTATATATAATACATAAGTGACCGAAGGCCAAATCAGCTTCATTATAAACCTAATTGAAAGGTGAAACAAGTGCTTTGAATTTTTTCGTCAACTTATACATTTCCATTTTCTTTTCAACAACACTTGACAAGAAAATTGTTGTTTGCTATAATAGCGAAGCGGCCTTGAGACGGCGGCACAAAATCTGGGGGTATAGCTCAGCTGGGAGAGCGCTTGAATGGCATTCAAGAGGTCAGCGGTTCGATCCCGCTTATCTCCACCAGAAAGCATCCATCGAAAGATGGGTGCTTTTTTCTTTCCCTTATGCAGCGTTGCGGGCGGTTCCGGGATTCGGAGCCGCCCCTTTTGCAGCGTTAAAACAAAAAATTTCAGGCCTCAGCTTTTTCACAATGCTGAGGCCTGTTTGTTCAGAGCGGGGAACGCTCCCCTGTTTTATGTTTTACGATCCAGCCCAGAACGTCTTCGTAATCCAGCGTGCCGTCGGCCATGCCGAGGCCCAGAGCGATCAGGTCATCGTCGGAGTATTCCATCGCCACTCCGTTTACGTCCAGGAAAATAAGCAGCGCAAAGGCGCCGATACGCTTGTTTCCATCCAGGAAGGCATGGTTCTTGGTGAGGGTGACTCCCAGCTTTGCCGCTTTCTCTTCGATGCCGGGATAAAGCTCCTGGCCTCCAAACGTGGCAAAAGGGCCTTGCACAGCGGAATCAAACAGACCTTCATCCCGAAGACCGTCCAGCCCGCCGGTCTCCTGCATCAGGAACCGATGAAGCTGCATTACTTTTTGCGTAGATAACACGATCATTTTGCAAGCTCCTCAAACGCTGCCCGATGATTTTTGAAAATACGGGTGGCGGAAATCCCGATCAGTTCATCGTCTGACAAAAGCAGTCGGGGGTCTGCTTCGATGTCCAGCAAAACATACTTGGGGCGGTTGCCCTTCAAAATCACCGCCTTGCCGCGCTGGTCGGCAATTCGCGTTGCCCGTGAGAAATTCTGGTTGGCCTCGGTCACGGAAATCATTTCACGGGTGTCAAGCATCATAGAAACATCACCTCCCCTGTATTATACCATCAAATAGGTGGAATTCAACCTATTTCCGGCGCACATTAAAAAGCCGGGCCCGATGTCAGGCCCGGCTTTTTGTGTGTAAAGCTATTCTTCTTTACTCAGTCCGCCAGAAGTAAACGCTGTACGGCGTAAGGCGGCTGCCACCGCCGAAGTCGTGGGGCTCGCCGGTGATGAGGTCGGTGGCACGGCCCGCACCGGCGTCAAAGTGGGCGGTGTACTCCTCACCGTCGGCGTTCACCGCAACGATGACCCGCTCGCCGTCCACCGCGCGTTGGAACACGAACTGGCGGTTGGTCAGCGCCAAAGTGCGGTAGTCCCCTTCGCACAGGGCCCGGCTGGAAGCGCGGGCAGCTGCCAGCGCCGCCACCCACTCGGTCAGCTCATTTTTCTGCGGTCCGTCCAGCGCGGGGCGCAGGGCGGCATCGCCGTCCCTCTTTCTGCCCGTCTGGCCCCACTCGCTGCCGTAATACACCGCAGGCGTGCCGGGCATGCCGAACAGAAGGCCATAGGCCGGGCGGATGTGGGCAGGGTTGGTCAGGATGCTGGCGATGCGTTCCACATCGTGGTTATCCAGAAAGGCCAGCAGATGCTTTCCTTTATAGAGCGTCCACTGTTCTGGGCCGAACTGCCGGTTCAGGCTGTGGCCGATCTCGAACATGTTCATGCTGTTGAAGCTGGAATAAAGGCCCTTGTAGCATTCGTAGTTGGTCACCGAATGGCAGGCATGATCGTTCATCCAGCGGTTGTAGTCTCCATGGAGCGTCTCCCCCATCAGCACGAACTCCGGCTTGAGAGAATCTGTAAAGTCGCGCAGCTTTGCAAGGAAGTCCGGCGACAGGCAGTAAGCCACGTCCAGCCGCAGGCCGTCGATGCCATACTCCTCCACCCAGCTTTTCACCGCCGCGAAGAGATGGTCCACCACCGCCGGATTGTTCAGATTCAGCTTCACCAGCTCGTTGTGGCCTTCCCAGCCTTCGTACCAGAAGCCGTCGTTGTATTCGGTGTTGCCGTCGAAGCTCAGATGGAACCAGTCCTTATAAAGGCTGTCCCATTTCTTTTGCCGCACGTCCTCAAAGGCCCAGAAGCCCCGGCCCACATGGTTGAACACGCCGTCCAGCATGACACGGATGCCCGCAGCGTGAAAGGTGTCGCACACCTTCTTCAAGTCCTCATTGGTGCCAAGGCGGCAGTCCACCCGGAAGTAATCGCGGGTGTCATAGCCATGCTTGTCGCTCTCGAACACCGGGTTCAGCAGCACACAGGTCATGTTCAATGCCTTGATGTGCTCCACCCAGTCCAGCAATTTCAGAATGCGGTGCTCGCAAACGCCGTCGTTATACTCCGGCGCGCCGCACAAACCCAGAGGATAGATCTGATAAACATTTGCCCGGTCAAACCACATAGTCGGTTCCTTTCAGGGGCGCACAGGCCCGGCGTTATTCTCTGCGGCCGCTTGCTCTTCGGCAGGCACAGGTGCCTGCGGTAGCGGGTCGCCGTTTTTGTCGATGCCTTTTGCCTTGAGGCGGCGGGCCAGCAGGTCACTGGTGAGCGAGTAGAGCACGGCGAAGGTGGGCACGCCGATGACCATGCCCACAAAGCCGAACAGGCCGCCGCCCACGATGATGGCCACCAGCACCCAGATGGCCGACAGGCCGGTGGAGTCGCCCAGGATCTTGGGGCCCAGGATGTTGCCGTCGAACTGCTGCAAGACCAGAATGAGCACGCCGAACTCGATGGCCACGATGGGGTCCACCATCAGCAGGATCATCACGCTGGGGATGGCACCGATGAAGGGGCCGAAGAAGGGAATGACGTTGGTAACGCCAACAACCACGCTGATGAGCAGCGCGAAGGGCATCTTGAACAGGCTCATCAGAATGAAGCAAAGCACGCCGATGATGGCGCTGTCGATCAGCTTGCCGTAGATGAAGCCGTTGAACACCCGGTTGGCATTGCTGCACACGGCCAGCATCCGCCGGGCTTTCTGCAGGGGCAGGAAGGCATAAATGACCTTGCGCATCTGGCCCAGCAGCCGCTGCTTGCCCATAAGCATGTACACCGAGGCGATGAAGGCCGTGAGCGCGGACACAAGGCCGCTGCCCACCGCCATGCTGTAATCCAGCAGCTGGGGCATGAAGTCACGCAGAAGGGCGGTTGCCTGCTGCATCAGGTCGGTGTAGGAGAGCATCATGCCCTCGATCAGTTCCTCGTCCAGGTCGAAGCGGGTGGATATATCCGCCACAAAGGTGTTGAGGCTGCTCAGATAGGAGTTCAGGTTGTTGCCCAGCACCATCACGCTCTGCACCACCTGGGGCAGAACAAAGCTCAGAAGAACGCCGAACAGGGCGATGGCCAGCAGGTAGCTCACCGCGATGCTCAGGCCGCGCTTCATGGAGAACTTCTCTTCAAAAAAGCGCACGGGGCCGTCCAGCAGATAGGCGACCACAAAACCGCCCACGAAGGGCGAAAGCACCCCCAGCACCCCGCTGATGGCCTGGTGCACCAGGTCCAGATTAGACATGGCCAGATAAAAGGAGATGCCGATGATGACCACAGCAAGGTTGGAAAAGAAGTTCGGGTTGGGTCTCCATCTGTTGTTCTGATTCATTCACACCGCTCCTTTTCGTTGGAATTTCCGCAAATATGCCGCAATTTACAAAAAGCGCCGCAGCAGCGGGCGCATGCGCAGGGCATAGGCCCGTATCAGATTGTTCAGCGCCGCGTCGTAGACCCAGAAGCAAACGTTGGCCAGCGCCAGCAGCCCTGCCAGCGCCAGGGGCGCGGTGTGGGCAAATTCCTGCACGATGGCCTGGATGGGCAGGATGTACAGCACCACGCCATAGCAGGCGAACACCAGACCGTTGAACACCACCGTTTTCACCACCGCCCGCAGCCAGCGCCAGGGGATGCGCTGCAGGTAGGCTTTCAGAAGCGGATAATGCCCCAGCAGGAACACAAAGATGAAGGCGCTCTCCTTGTCGGGCACGAAGAGAACGCTCAAAATCGAAAGGGCGGCGTAGCTCACCCATGCAAGGCGCATGCCGCACTCCATGGCGATGGGCACCAGCAGGATGCCGCCCATGGCAGGGGCGCAGAATGTGGCAAAGGGCAGCACGCTGCCGCCCAGCATCAGTGTCATTGCCAGCGCGCACAGCACACCGCACAGGGCGATCCGCCCGCTTTTTCTCCGGCGCATGGTCAGCACTGACCGCAGTTGCAGCACAGGTCCATGCACATCATGGCCGTGCAGATGTCACAGCAACTGCAGCCGACCGCGTTTGCCTGGGGACCCGTTCCGTAAGCGCCGTAGGGGTTGCCGGGCATCTGGCCGTTCGCCGTGCTCTGCAGGTTGTGCAGCGCCGCCGCATACTCCCGGTTGGTGGGCGCCAGACGGCAGGCTTCCTGGAAGAAGCGCAGCGCCTCGTTCAGCCAACCCTTGTAGTAATAGGCGCTGCCCATCAAAAAGTTCCACTCGGCGTTGGCGGGGCCGTCGGGCATCGCCTGCAGGCGGGCCAGGGCCTCATCCACCCTGCCCTGCTGGATCAGCGCCCGTATCTCCGGCAGGCTGCCGGGATCGGTCTGCTGCCCATCCTGCCGGGGGCCGGTCTCGCCGGTGTGGGCCGGGGCGCCCCGCAGTTCGGCCATGACCTGGTCGAAGGCGGCGTTGATCTCTTCCATCTTTTTCAGCGCGTCCTCTTTCAGAGGGCCGGCCTCGTAATTATCGGGGTTATACTTCTGCGCCAGCGCGCGGTAGGCGGCTTTCACTTCGTCCTCGCTCGCGCCGCGCCGCAGGCCCAGCACCTGATATGCGTCCATGTTCATTTCCTTTCCGCGCCGGCATCACACCGGCGCTGCGTGTTTTTCATGTTTTTGCGGCTGCCCGGCGCGGCGAATGCCGGCAGGCAGCCCCAGGAAGATGATGTTGTCCAGAATGGGGCGGTTGAGCTCCAGCCGCAGCAGATTGTAGCAACGGGCCACCTCCCCTGCCGCCAGCCGGCACTGGAGAGCGGCCTGCTCGATGGCGGCGGCCCGGTCCAGCCCCATGCGCAGGAACACGTTGTAGCGGCCTTTTTCCTTGTCCTTGTCGTAGTCCTCAGCGGCGTCAAGCCAGTAGAGTATCTTGCCCAGGAACAGGCCCATGCGCCCCAGGATGTGCGCGTCTTCGGGCCGCACCGCGCATTTTTCCAGAATGGCCGCGGTCATGCGTCCCGTCGGCTCCGCCGCCTCGTCGGGGTTTGCACAGCCCGCCTGCTCCAGCGTTTGCTGGCAGACGGTCTGCTCCGCCAGCAGCCGGTCCAGTTCCGGCTGCGCCGCGGCGGCCTTTTTATGGGCCCGACACAACAGGAATCGAAGCGCGCCCGAGGCAAATTTCCGGGCAAAGGGCTCGTCCTCCAAATCGTCCGCCAGCTTGTACCAGCTCAGCAGCACCAGCGACGCGGCCGCGAGCCGCAGCCCTTGGGTGCCCGCGTGCATGCAGCGGCGGCGCAAGGGGTTGGCCATGCAGCGTTTCATGCAGGGGCTGCCCTTTTCACCGCTGATGCCGTCGGCCAGCAGGGCCACGGTGACCAGATCATAGTTCAGGAGCATCCGGCTCACGAAGCCGTAGTCCGCTTTCAGCTGCATGCACAGCCCGCAGTAAACGGCACGGTAGCACTCGTACTCCCGCACCTTCATTTCGCCTTTGTCGGGGGTGACATAGCCGAACACGCCGCGCGCCCCTTTCCACAAGAAAATGGGCTGACAGCAGCCTGCCTTGTCATCCGGCGGGCGGCGCTGTCAACCCTATTATCATACACTATTTTGCCCCTGTTTACAATTCGCCAGCCCTGGCGGGGCCGATAATTCCCAAAAAATTTACAATCGCGGCGCTTATATCTGCCGGTCCAGCTCGTCGATGCGGCAGAAGCGGTAGCCCTGCTCCTTGAACCAGTCGATAATGTCCGGCAGAGCCTCGGCGGTGGTCTTGCGGGTGGCTTTTGTGTCGTGCATCAACACCACACAGACATTTTTGCCCTCTGCGCCCTTGACCACGTTGCGGTAGACGTCATTGGCGCTGGGGTGACCGCCCGCCGCATCCTCGGCGCAGACGTTCCAGTCAACATAGCGGTAGCCCTTCTCCCCCGCCTGCGCCACCAGATTCTTCATGATGGAGCTGCCGCCGTATTTGTGGCTGACGGTATTGGTGCTGCCGCCGGGGAAACGGATCCAATGCACCGTCTCCAAGTCCACATAGGGGGCTATCTGCTGGCGCAGCTCCTTGATGTCCGCCCAGAAGGCGGTGGTGCTGGCATAGATGGTCTTATAGGAATGGGTGCAGCTGTGGAGCGCGATCTGGTGGCCCTCCTCCACCGCCCGCTTGATGAGAGGCAGGTGGTCCTTGTTGTTATCTGCCGACACCACAAAAAAGGTGGCGGGCACCTCCTTTTCCTTCAGCACGTCCAGCACCGTCTCGGTGGTGGAACTGGGGCCGTCGTCAAAAGTGAGGAACACCCGTTTTTCCCCGTCTTCCTCTGCCAGGGCCTGGGCGGACACGAAGGTGGTCGCCTCCAGGTCCGACTGACGGCACACCGGCTGAGCGCGCTGCACCGCCCACAGCATGGCGCTGGCCGCGCCCGCGCAGCAGGCGCACCAGACCAGCACCCAGAGCCTGCGTTTTCGTTTCAGAGAGTTTCCCATATCATCTCGCCGCCTTCTGCAATGTTGATTTGCCCCGGCAAACCACGTATACTTATAGCTATGAAGTCAGGGGGCAGGTTATCCCCCTTTGCAAGGAGAAAATGATGGAAATTGTGACTTTGGTTCTGGCGGGGCTGGCCTGCGTGCTGAGCCTCGCCAATCTGCTTCGCCGCCCGCGGGGGCTTTCCGGCGAGGACCTGGAAAAGGTGCGGCAGGACCTGCTGGCCGAGATACGCCAGACGCGGCAGGAACTTTCCGGCAGCGTGGCCTCCGGGCTGCAGGCCAGCAACGTGCAGACCGAGCAGAAACTAGAGAGCATCCGCACCACCATGGAGGTGCGCCTGAACGCCATGCAGGCAGTGACCGACCGGCGGCTGGGCGAGATGCGCCAGACGGTGGACGAGAAGCTGCAAAAGACGCTGGAGGACCGGCTGCAGAAGAGTTTCGGCCTTGTGAGCCAGCAGCTGGAGCTGGTGTACAAAGGGCTGGGCGAGATGCGCACACTGGCCGCGGGCGTGGGCGATCTGAAAAAGGTGCTGAGCAACGTCAAGACCCGGGGCATTCTAGGCGAGGTGCAGCTGGGGGCCATTCTGGAGCAGCTGCTGGCCCCCGGGCAGTACGCCGAAAACGTGGCCACCGTGCCGGGCAGTTCCGAGCGGGTGGAGTTTGCGGTCAAGCTGCCGGGCGACGGCGACGGCCCGGTGTGGCTGCCCATTGACGCGAAGTTCCCCCAGGACGCCTACGCCGCACTGCTGGCGGCCTACGACACGGCGGACAAGGCTGCGGTGGAGTTGGCCGCCAAGGAGCTGGACAAGCGGGTGCGCGGCTTCGGCAAGGACATCCACGACAAATACCTCGCCCCCGGCCACACCACCGATTTCGGGGTGATGTTCCTGCCGGTGGAGGGCCTTTATGCCGAGGTGGTGCGCCGGGGCACCGCCGAGCGGCTGCAGCGGGAATACAAGATCGTGGTGGCGGGGCCCACTACCATGGCGGCGTTGCTGAACAGCCTGCAGATGGGCTTCAAGACGCTGGCCATTCAGAAGCGCAGCAGCGAAGTGTGGAAGGTGCTGGGCAGCGTGAAGGCCGAATTCGACACCTTCGGTCAGGCGCTGGCGCAGGCGCAGAACCGGCTGAATCAGGCCAGCAGCGAACTGGAAAATCTGGTGGGTGTACGCACCCGGCAGATCCAGCGCAAGTTGCAGCAGGTGACCCTTCTGCCCGGCGAAGAGGAAACCTCCGGCGAACAGAATTCTGGGTATTGACTTCGCCAGCATCCTATGGTAGAATACTTTTTGCGGAATTTCCCGCCTGATACGCGAGGGTGGCGGAACCGGCAGACGCGCACGTTTGAGGTGCGTGTGGTATATACCATGGGGGTTCAAGTCCCCTCCCTCGCACCAACTTTGTTTATAAAGCTGTTCAAAGAGCGCCTTTTGGTGGCTTTCAGCTGTAAACGATGAGAATGGCTCTCCCTTCTGTCGGGGAGAGCTTTTTTCATGCAAAAAAGGCCCCAACCATCCGGGTTTCCCGGACAGTTGGGGCCTTGTCATATCACTCAGTGTCTTCGCCGGTGGCCGCCTCCACCTTTTCCTTGGCGCTGGCCAAGATGCGGATCAGAAACTCCGGCACCGGCGCACCCATGGCGGCAGCGTTCTCCAGAATGCTGCCCAGCTCGGTGAGGATGTACCATACCAGCACCATCGGCAGCAGCAGTACCGTATAGTCGATGGAGATGCTCGGGATACTGGCCACAACCAGGGCCAGCACATTGTCGGCCACGGCGGCCACAATTACCACCACGATCATGCCCGCCTTGTGCCAGATACCGGCTCTGGCCTGGGCGCTGGACCACTGGCCCGCCTTCATGGCTGCCGAACTGCCGGAGATGTAGTCCACCACCATGCAGCCAATCCAAGCCAGCACCAGCCAGCCCAACCAGCCGAAGGCGGCCCCGAAGGCGCCGAAGATGCCCACGATGGCGGCTTTCACCGCCAGGAAAATGTTGTTGTTATCCATGGTTTTCTCCTCCTTTACTGCAGCACCGCGCCGGCGGCGGCGAGCTTGTCCAGCAGGGCAGCCATCTGCTTGCCCTGCTCAGTCTGTGCGTTCTCGATACGGCCCAGAGCCGCCAGCACCTCGGTCAGATCGACGGCGGGGGCCTGCGGCTCCTCAGGCTCTTCGTAGTCCTCACAGCCCAGGCCCAGGGACAAGGCCTTATTGCTCACGGTTGCCCGAGCATCAGTGGCCATGGGGCCCACGATGATGTAGTCGCCGTCATCAACGGCGGCCACCGCCAGGCTCTCGGCCAGGGTGCGAATGGCGGCCCGGTCCCCGGTGGAGACGGGGCCGATTTTCAGAGTATCACTGGTGTACATGGGTTTCTCCTCCTTTTCTTCGTCAGGCTGGAAGTAAATCCAGTCCTTATCAACGTTGGCACTGCCAACGCCGTACTTCGCGCCGTAGCCGATACGCCCAAACTGCCAGCCGTAGAGCTGGTCTCCAAGACCGAGCATGTAGCGGCTGTATCCGGTATTGACCTGTTCGAGCGCCTTGCATCCGTCGAAGTCGGGGTCGTTGGGGTCGGCGTAGTAGTACGCGATCCAGAGCGGGTATTTGCACCGAGAGGTGTCAATCCGGCCCTGCGCCCAGCTGGCGGAGCAATAAATCAGAGGTTTGAGGCCTGCGGCCTCGACCATTTGGCACGCCTCGATCAGCAGGCTGGTGTTGTCAGCCATGGTCAGGCCCATGGTGTTGGGGGACTCCAGCTCCTCGTCCACCGCCAGGATTTTGCACCCCTGCTGGGTGCAGAGACCAATCCAGGTGCTGACCTGCTGACGCATGAGCACCTGAGCCTGGGCGAAGCTACCGCCGTTCTTGCTCTTGTAATGCGCCGTCAAGAAGCCGTAGGCCGCCAGCTCCATGCCCGCGGCTTTTACGGCGTGCGCGAAGGTGTCCCATCGGACATCTTTACTCGTGCCGTAGGCGCACCGGCAGATTACCGTGCTGATTCCCTGTGCCTTAGTAATTTGGGCGTTGAAGGTGCCCTGATGTTTGGAAATGTCGAGCGCTTTCTGCATGCTTTGTCACCCCACTTACTTTTTACCGAGAACAACAAAAGAATGTTGTTGACTTCCGAAGTTAGATATTGTGTTTGTATGGCCTGAGGTGAAAACACCAACACCAGAATGCCCACAAATATTACAATTTGGGCCTTCGATGATAATGACCTTTTTTATTGTCCCGCTTATTGTAGCACTGGATAATGACACATCAGCCGCCGCGTATGTGCTCCCATTCCAGTAGCGTATATACGCGTTATAAGCACCAACACTAAAACGCATGGTGGCCAGCACATCCAGCTCGTCTGCGGGTTCGAGCGTGCCTGTGACTTTTGCAATAGTTACCCCCTTCCGAATGTTTTCAGGGAGCAGCTTTGCTTTGTCTGCCGCGGGCAGCCCGCCGACCGCTCCAACCAAGCATTTAGCCATGAGGCTCACCGCCTCTCTGACTGTTGTGCAAAGTGCTACCTATGGGGTGAGGCAGCCCCCCCCCCATTTCCAATTTTTACCATTGTCATTTTGCCTTGCCCCCTACTTTGTTCCTAAAACGGCGAAAGAAGCATACCTGCCGTCTACATTCGGCACCCCGCTGATGGTATTTGTGTGGCCAGACGTGAACGTGCCCACGGAAGAGTGCCCACAGATCGAACCGCCGGTAATGCTTGTGATAACCACTTTTTTCACCGTTCCCTTAATGGCTACTGCGCCTGTGGTGGCGTTGCCGGTGGCATACGTACTGCCGTTCCAGTAAGATACCATCATTTCCTGCAGGTTGCGCGTCATCATAGGCATGGCTAACACTTCATAGTTGTCCTCGCCAGTGTACGTGCCCGCCACGCTCATGACCGTCTTCGCTCCCTGCTTTACCGTCACCGTGGTGCCCTTTTTTACGGTTCCGGCGGTCAGCCCGGTGACGGTCACCTTTCCGCCCGCTGCGCCGAGCATTCCTTTGCTCATGATGCCTCACCCTCCTTGGCCAGCGCCGCCTCCACATCTGCCCGCCAGAGCTCCGGCACGGCCTCCAGCCGCAGGCGGCCCAGCCTGATCTGCAACACATAAAACTGCACCATCTCACTCACCTCCCGCGGCGATCATTCCCGCCAACTCCAGGATGGCTGCCTCAGCAGCGTCCAGCCGCTGCTCAGTGGTGGGCGCATTCATGGAGGCCAACTCCTCCTCGGTGTAGGGGTGATACACTCCGTAGTCCTCATACTCGTCCCAGGCAGCCCGGGCGGGGGTATCCACCACCAGATGGCGCAGGCCGTCGGTGCCGGGCATCACTTCCAGATGCGTGACGGCCTCGGTTGCCGGGTGGCTTGCCACCAGGCGGCGTTTCAGCTCCACCCACCCCATGGAGAGGTCGGGAGCTTCCAACACCTTGCCTGCCTCGTCGTAGATTGTCATTCAGCTGCCACCTCCTTCCCCTGCCAGTAGACCTGCAGGTCTGCTGTGGGCTTCTCCCACACTGTGAGAGTCACAGTGCCCGCGCCGGTCTCCGCCACGCCTTCGCTGACGATGCGCAGCACCTCGGCCAGCGTTTCGTCCGTACTCTTGACGCCGGTGGGCTCCCGCAGCGGCGCATACAGGCGCAGGGCGCTGGTCACCGCCGGGCCGCCGTCAATGCTTTCTGCTGCCACGGTCTGGGTGTACCCAGCCTCTGCGCTGCCGCTCCAGGCATCCAGCCGCAGGAGGGCGGTGTAGGTGTAAACGCCTGCTTCGCTGATGCCGCTTTCCACGCGATTTTCCAGGTCATTCATCGTGGCCTGATCGAAGGCGTCGCCGTCTTCCATCACCAGACCTTCGTTCCGGGTCACATCATAGGTGTTTTCCTGGCCGTCCACGGGGGTCATGGTGCGCCGGTTCGGGAACTCGCTTTGGCGGTTTTTCCAGGTCTTTTTTTCGTATGCCACTAAATCACTCCCATCCCGCCGGCAAAGACTTCGCCGGCATAAAGTTTCATGCGGTTCTGATTCCGCTGCCACAGCTCATGAATGCCCGCCGTGATCTCCTCGATGGCGTTCACATCACTCCACAACGTGGCCGGCGGCGCCGGGATGTCCGGGCTGCCGGGCAGAGCGTGGTATGCCTCCCGCACTGCGGCCAGATTGGCCAGGATGCGCTGCATATCGCTGAGCCGCAAAAAATCGGTGCCCGCCCAGGTGCGCGTCTCCACTTCCGTCACGCCGAGCAGTTCGGCCAGATACTGCAAATTCCCCTCTATCCGGTTGAGTGTTTCGGCGCTGAAATAGCATTTCTCCGCCCCGGCCGCCACATCGGCGGCGGTGCGGTCATAGACCGGTGCGATCCACTCGGCCATCAGATCACGCTCCTCTCACCGGCGAAGATCTCTCCGGCATAGGCGGCCGCTGTGGTATTGATGCGCTGACCCACCACCTTGACCGCTGCCCGGTAACCGCCGGTCAGGTCAAACTCCATTTTTTCGAGACAGCCTCGGACCATCTCGCCGCCGAAGGACTGCACCACCAGCATGTCTGCCAGCACCTCCTCGCCGGCCAGCATGTCGAAGGTCTGCTCATACCGGCGGGCGTAATAGTCCAGCACTCGTGCAGCCACCGCGGGAGCCGTGGCAGGCTCCACCAGGGTGGCGCTGTCCACCGTCAGCTCGTTGGGCTTGGCATTGGCCGGGATGTCCCGTGCCACCTGTCGAATGCCGGTTTTGATCTCGGTGTACTTGCGGCCGGAGATGACCACTTCTCCGGGCTCCGACACCTGCACGACGGCATAATTCGCCCCCCATTCCGTCAGCTGTGCCCCGCTTGCCGACAGCTCGCCGGCGGGCTGCTGCAGCTGGATCTCGTGGGTGCCCTCGGTCAACGTATCCTTGAACAGCTCCTCCGTATCCGTGCCCAGGGTGTACTGATACGCGGTGACGGTGATCCCGGTGATGAGCGGCTTCAACGCCACCTTGGAGCCGAGGAACTTTCGCTGGTATGTGATGAGGCTGCTGGGGCGGGTGGGCGGCGGATAGATTTTGATTTTGTCGCTTCGGGAGCAGTCCACCACAGCCCCCAGGGCAAAGGCCAGCTGCTGCAAAGCACTGCGCCGGGTGCCGATGGGCAGCCAGCCACGCACCGGCCGCTCAGCCAGGGAGGGGGCCAGTTCGTAGTCGTATCCCTCCAGGATGTCGGCCACCAGAGCCCCCGCGGTGGTGTCGTAGATGCCGCCCCGATGGGGGGCGGAGTCCAGCAGGCCCACCGCGTCCACGGCGCTGAAACTGGCCAGCGTGTCGCTGGTGTTCTCCCATTCCGACAGATAGAAGGTGCCCATGTTGTGGCTGACCTTCTCCACAGCCTTGGCGTCAGCACGCACATCCTCCCAGACGGTGAACTTCTGCTTATGCTGCAGCACGTCGAACACACCGGCGGGGTTCAGAATTGAGAACGCTCCGTCCTTGTTGAACAAAGTCAAATCAAGGGTGTTGATTCGGACTTCGTTGCTGAGCAGATCCACCTCTTCCAGGACCTTTGCCTCACGCACCTGGTCACCGGCGAAGGTCAGAGCCACGCCGTAGTCCAGCCCGGCCAGCTTGAGATACCGCCCGGGGCGGCTGGTGGCCAGAAAAGTCAGTTTCATCGCCCGGTACCCAGTGACCTTGCAGGCGCAATAGTAGTCCGCCGCGTCGGGTGCGCAGCGGGCGGTTGCCAGCAGTTCCCCGGAGGCGCCGTACCACTGGACCAGGACATCGCTGGCCCAGTCGCCGGTGGGCTCGTAAAAGTGCAGGGTCACACCGGAAGAGCTGTGATCCTGGCCGAAAGAAACGTCCAGGACCGGAGGCTCCGCAAAGCGGCCGTCCGTGCCGCTCTGCTGCCGGCTCCAGAGGCCCCAGAACGAGCCCGCCGGCTCCTCCGGGAACAGTTGAAAACTGCCGTCCATGAGGAACTGGCGGGCTTCCAGGGTGCCGTATTTGGTTTGGGGCGGACGTTCCTCCAGCAGCAGGTCGGTCTGCAGGTCACAGAAAGGCTGCGCCGCCGCGCTGGAGGGGGTGGAGTCTCCCCGGGCCGTCACGTCGAACAGGCCGAACTCCACCCGGGTATTCGTGCGCATGGCGTCACCTCCTTATGTGCGGGCAGGAGCCTTGGCTGTGAAGGTCACAGTCAGGTCTGTCCAGTAATTGCGGGCGGCCCGCTGCAGCAGCAGTGTATCACCAACGCCGGAAAAATACGCCGTGAAGGTGTAGTCGCCATCCGAATCGGGCACGGTGACTTCGTGGAACTCCACCGGCTCGGTGAGCTTATCCCACAGGCGCGAGTATTCAGATGTCCGGCTGCCCGCAAACAGCTGCAGCGTATAGTTGAAATACACACCGATGAGCTCCCGCTTCAAATCGCCATCCTCGGTGCGCTCGGCGTATTTGTCCAGGAAATCCGCTTTGCGGGTCAGCTTCTCCACTTCCACGGCAAAACGCTCCCCATCGATGATGAGCATCAGTAAACACCTCCCTTGAGCATGCTGCCGCCCACGCGCGTATTCTCCTTGTCGATGTAAGGCTTGAGGATCCGCACCAGCTCGGCAAGGCTGCCGGCAAACCGGATGACGATTTCCCGCTCCCCAGATTCGGCCATTACCTCTGCCAGGGCTTGCTTGATCGTCTCCAGCGGGGCCTCCACGTTGGTGCCGCTTGTCTGGTCGCCCACCATCGCCAGGAAAGGTTTGTTGGGCGGAAGCACCGCACCCTGGGCGAGGTAGGGGATCTGCGGCGCGCTGATCGTGGGGATGTTCATGTGCAGCGATTTGCCGCCAAACATGGGGATCCAGTCAGGAATGTCAAACGATATGGAGTTGATGGCACGGATCACCGCGTTGATACCCTCCACGGCGGCGGAAACCATGCCGTTGATGATGCCGATAATTCCGTTCACCGTGTCTTTGATGAACTTTTTTATGCCAGTCCACACATTGGACACCGTATCGCTGATCCCCTGCCATGCAGCGTCCCAATCGCCTTGGAACACCGCCGTCAGAAACTCCAGGATGCCGTTGATGACAGTGATGGTCGTGTTCACCATGTCGGACACAACGCTGATGAGGAAGAAAACCTTGTCGGCTGCCACCTTAAACGCCGCCGCGAAGTAGGGGCCGAACGTTTCCACGATCCAGGTGATGAACGGCATCAGGATCTCATTCCACCAGGTGAGGAACGTAACACTCAGATTTGCGAACAACAGCAGCAGGTTCTCCCAAAGAGGCGCGAGGCTGTTGTCCCACAAGAGCTGAGCCTGCTCGATGCAGTAGGCCAGGAACGGGATCAGGACCGTCTGCCAAACAGCGGTCACCACCGTGCGGATGCTGTTGAACAGCTGGACAACGCCGTCCACAATGGGCTGTCCGTACTGGGCCCATACGGCGGAGACCGTGCCCATGGCTTCCACCCACACGTCTCGGAGCAATTCCAGCGCAGGCATCACAACTTCATTGATGACGGCGGCAATATTTTCGCATCGCCATACAAATCCGTCTGCGAAGATCTGCATGTACCCGGAGAGCACATCTCCCACAATGGGGGCAAACGCCTCCGAGAAGGCGTTCACCACATCGGGCACGAAAGTGCTCGTCAGATACTCGGTGAGCGGGAGCAGCCCCTCCTGCCAAAGCCCCAGCGCCCCGTTTTTGATCTCCGGCCACACTTGGGCAGCCTTGGCACGAAGGGTATCCCACGCACCCGCCCACGCCTCAATGCTCGGCGCAAACAGGGTGTTCAGCTGCTCCATGAACGCCTTGATCTTTTCCAGCGCCGGCGGCACGCTGTTGGTCTCCTCGCTGGTCACCGGCGTGAAGGTCATTCCTGCAGAACCTCCGCCGGCACTGCCGGAGGCGGAGCTGCCACTGCTCTGCTGGAGCACGTTCAGCTGGTCAAAGGATGCCAGGGCCCCCTTGGCCGCCTTGCCGGCGGCTTTGGTGCTGTCCGCCAGAGCCTCCTCCCCTGCCGCTGCGTCCTGGGCGCCGGAAGCAATAGCCGCATTGGCGTCGGCCATTCCAGCAAGTTGGGTCTGCGGCCCGCCGAAGATAGCGGTCACCGCCGCGTTGAACGCATTGGCAACGCTGATGAGCCCGGATACGATGCTGTTCAGCATCTTCACCACCGGCAGCAGCACCGTGGTGAGAGCCTGGCCGATGACCGCCATGAACTGCTGCCACTGCATGGACAGGATGCGGGTCTGGTTGGCCCAGCTGTTCTGGGTCTTCACGAAGTCACCGGCGGCGAGGTTCAAAGCGTCGGTGACGAAGGCATACCGCAGCGCCACCTGTTCCGCCTGAGACATGGCCGTGATGTTCGCGTTCATGCCGTGGGCGAGGGCATACTGCTGCAGGTTTGCCTGGGTCATCACCACGCCCAGCTCCTTGAGGGTCTCCGTCTCGCCGGTGAACACGCTCTTGAGCTTGGTGTCCGCCTCTTCCTGGGTGATGTTGTAGAAGCTGGCCACGTCGCCGGTCAGGCCGGTGAGGGCGATGGCCATATCGCTGGCAGCGTCCTCGGCAATGCCCATACCGCGGGCCATAGCCATATAGGTGGAGCCGGTCTTTTTGGCCGCCAGTTCGCTCATGCCGTAGCTGGTGATGGACGAATCCGCGAATTGCTCCATCTTCCAGGCCATGTCACCGAAAGCGGTGTCCACCACGTTCTGGACTTCGGCCACATTGCTGCCCAGTTCGATGCAGGCAGCGCCGAACTGCACGACCTTCTGCACTGCGAAAGCCGCCGCCACGGCGCCGGCCACCTTTCCCAGAACGGATTTCAGGCCGCCAAGGTTGCCGCTTATGTTATTGATGCCGCGCTCAAAGCCCTTGTTGTCCAGCGCGGTGCTGATCGTTACCTTACCGTCTGCCAATCGTCCTCACTCCTTCGGACCATCGGCACTAAGGCACTACCTGGTTTCTTTTTTCGGCTCGGGCCGCCGGATCTCAAACACCCGCCCGCAGCCACGCCCTTTGCATTTCACAAAAATGCCCCTGGAAACCGCGTCTGCGGCCGCCTCCACGGGCATGCGGTACCCGCAATAGGGACACCGCACCTTCTCTCTTTGTTCCATCTCATTCCCCCAGCAGTTTTTTCAGCCGTTCCTGCTCGGCCAGTTCCTCGGCGGTGTAGCGGGTTTTCAAATCCACATCAGCCTTGTGCTGCTGGTAATACTCCCGTTCCCAGGGCTCCAGCTTCTTGCCTCGTTTGAGTTTCTGCCGGATGCCCACCACGGTGGACAGCTGACCCTCACCGATGCCGCAGAAGAAAGCGAGGAAGGTCCACCAATGCAAAAAGGGCAGCGCCCGGATCTCACATCCCGCGACCTTGTTCACGTCGGCAACGATCATTCCCTGGTCCTGGTCCCAGTCCAGCAGGCGGGGCCCGGGCGGGCCTTCATCCTTCTTTCCGCCCGCAATGAACTCCATCATCAGGTCAGCAGCTTCCTGATGGGCGTCGGGAGGGATAGTTTCAAAGTCATCGTAAAACAGCCGCAGCGCCACATACAGCCGGACCCGCTCCTGCTCATTGGGGTCGGTCAGCCAGTGGATGATCTCCAGCACATCCCGGAAATCCGCGTTGATGGTGTACTCATGCCCTGCGATCTCCAGCCGCTCGGGCAAGCTCCAGCGGTCCATCATTTTTTCTTGGCGGCCGCACGGCGCTGGGCGCGGTTGGCTTTTGCGGCAGCCACGGCGGTGTTCGCCTTGTTTTCATAGAAGCGCTTGGCGCCTTCCTCCACCAGAGGGGTGAGCGCGGCCAGCAGATTGGTGATGATGCGCTCACCGTTTTCGCCCACGGCCATCAGGTTCACCTTCTGCAGGATCACGTCGAAGTCGTTGTCAAGGCCGAACACCTCGTTCAGCTTTTCCTTGACTTTAAGGTCGGTCTGGCGCATCAGGTGCACGAACTCACCGCCGTTGTCGGCCTCTTTGGGGAGCTCCTTCGCCTTGGCGACCATTTCGTCATCCAGGGCGCTGATGTCTTTGATCGCCTGGACGAACCGGTCATAGAGGTTCGGGTCCGAAGCGTTGATGCGCAGCACATTGCCGCAAATCTCGTATTCCTTGATGCCAAGGTCGATGTTCAGTTTCTGCATAACCGCACTCCTTTTTGTTTTTCTCAAGCTGGCCCGGTCGGTACATTTACCGGCCGGGCCGCTCATCACGCAGTTTCCTCTGCGGTGAAGGCCTTGGTATCCACCTTGAAGAAGCCCTTCACCGGGGCGGCCTTGTAGTGCAGATTGAAGGGGATCTGGTAGCCGGAGGAATCGCCGCCGTAGCTGACCACCTCGATGACGGCGTCGTCCTTGATGGCGGGGAAACCCTTTTCCGGGTCCTCTTCCTCCCAGAGATGCACCTCCACCACCGTGGTGTTGCAGTCATCCAGCACCAGGCAGCCGTCCACGATGGCCTGCAGGCGCTCGAACAGAGCGTCACCCTTTTCGGCGTAGTAGGGTTCCACGGAGCCGCTCTTCTCATAGTTGGTCAGCATGGTGCTGGTCTCGCCCAGGATGTTGTTCTTTTTCTCCACGTTGGCGCTCAGCTCCGGGCTGTACTCCTCCAGGTCTTTGCCCAGCCGCACGTAAGTGGGGCCGCCGCCCGAATCGCCGGGGGCCGCCGCATCCACATAATGGGCCATGAATTTGCGTTCGATTTTTGCCAATTCAGTTCACCTCATATCTCTCTTTGAATCCGACGCTCAGGGCGATCACGTAAAGGCCAACGCCCTCCTGGTCGGTGTCATACAGTTCACCGTTCTGGGCCTTGATGGTCTCCTGGCTCTGGTCGATGTTCCCGAAGGTGGGCGCCAGACGCGCCGTGCTCTGGGCCTGCACCCACCGCTGGAGATCCAGCACCCAGGCCGCATTGTAGGCGGCGCCCTCACCGTCGCCCGGGGACTTTTCCACCGCGATGTAGAGGCCGAAGTTGTACTGATTGGAGACCGTGATGTTGCCGAGGATGTCCTCGGTGCGGCTCACTTCCACCAAGCCGCCCGGCCGCAGGCTTTTGCTGCCGGGAATTTTGTCCAGCCAGTCCACCATCATATTGCCGCTCAGGTCATAGCCGGGATAGGTGACCAGCCACTTCCGCAGCCGGTCAAGGTCTTTCTCTCTGTCCATGTGACGTCATCCCTTTCGGTCAATGTACTGCTGCAGGTCCGCCGCCATGGCTTTGCCCTCGGCGGCGGTCACAGCGCGGTCCCAGTGAGGACCGGCCTTTGGGTTTTTGGTCTTGGTGTAGTCGAGGGGCGTGTTCACCACATGCTTTGTCTCCCCTTTTCGGGCCCAGGCGCTGCCGGTCACATCGCTGACCATCAGCTTGCCGTTGAAGAGGAAGCGGGCGGAAGGGGTGTCCGTGATGATAAGGGGCCGGTTCACATCGGTCTGCGCCACCGTGAGCTTGATGGTCATGCCGCTTTGGTAGGGCATGTACCGCACGATGCGGCGCAGCACGTTGCGGGTGTGGAACGCCTGCACATCGCCGTGTTCGTCCAGCCCCTTGTCGCGGATGATACGGCGGGTGCTGTGCATTTCCAGCCAGGCGGTGGTCCCGTCCGGCAGTCTGATCCGCTGCTTGCTCATATCAACCTCCCGCCTCGATGTGGCACACCTGGCCGGCCCAGTATTTTACATCCACGTCCTTCACCACCACCAGCCCGGGCACGCTCACCGGCACGAACCGCGCCCAGGCCGCCCGGTCGATGATTTCCTGTCCTTCGCCCAGCAGCACCTTGTCGCCGGGTGCGATGGAGAAGGCGGGCTGCCCCTCCGAGGCAGCGGCCGCCCACACGGGGCGGCCCTGCCAGCCGGAAGGCAGCACGAGCAAAAAGCTGTTCACCTCCCGGCTGCCGGTCTTGTCCACGGTCTGGACCTTTTTCGCATCGAAGTGTGCTCCCCGGAACACCGTCCGGGTGCAGGAAAACTGCTCTCCCAGCTCAGCGTGGTACAGCGTGACCGTCTGGTCGCACAGGCTGTAATCCACCGGCGGCTCCTTACGCACCCGCAGCATCCTGTCCGCCTCCCTTCGGCCCTCGATAGATGTCCAGATACAGGCAGGCGCAGCGGTAGAGCTCCCGGCTTTGGGCCTTGGGCGACAGATCAGGCTGCGCCCCCTGGGAGCGGCTGCTGCTCACACTGCCCACGCTCACGCTGGCCGCCGCGCCACCGCTTTGTGCCCACGCGAAGTAGTACAGCGCATCGATCATGGCACACAGGGCCATCTGTTCGCTGTTTTCGCCGGTGGGCGTCACGGTATAGATGCGCTTGTAGCGTTCCAGCTGGGCGGAGGCATCCCGGGCGAAAGCGGTGAACTCGCCCTCCGGCACGCTGTCACCTCCGTAGGTCTCCCGATAAAAGTCAAAGGTCACCACCGCGCCTGCCCCTCCTTACGCTTTCTTCTTCTGCGCCGTGGCCTTGCCCGCGGCCGGCTCGGCGGCCGGCTGCTCCTCGGCGGCCTGCGCCTCCACGGCGTTCACGGAGGGCGTGGCCGGCTCGGGCGGCTGCACGTTTACCTGTTTGTGCGGGATGTATCCGATGGTCTTGCTCATGATTCTGCCTCCTTAGCCCACAGGTTTGTGGCTGGCGTACACGCCCACCAGCTTGTTCTTGTAAACATCGGCAATGCCGGTGTTGCGGTAGCCGTAGCCGTAGCCATCGCTCTTCTGGTTCACATCAGGGGGGATGATCTTGGGGGCCACATGCTTCTGGAACTGAATCAATGCCTCCTTGTGGATCACCATGAAGTTCAGGTCCGCAGCACCCGCGGATTTGGCGTAGCCGCCCGCCTCCTCGCCGTCCTTGCCGCTCTTCAGGTCAATGGCAGTGTAGAACCGGGTCTGGGGCACCTTGGTGATGGTGGAGAAGTTCTCCAGCACCT
The DNA here is from genome assembly GCA_004558145.1 of Oscillospiraceae bacterium. Taxonomy (GTDB): domain Bacteria; phylum Bacillota; class Clostridia; order Oscillospirales; family Ruminococcaceae; genus Allofournierella_A; species Allofournierella_A excrementavium. The sequence goes on along the minus strand of SFDQ01000003.1, from coordinate 111,202 downwards.
CACGGCTCTTGGTGGTGTCCAGGTCCTGGATCATGCCATAGGCGGTGGGAGTGATAAACAGATGCCGGTCAGTCTGAGGCACCTCGGCCTCATCCATGGTGGTGTTGGCGACCCGCAGGGCGGCAAGCACCGCCGCACCGTCCGACAGAGTCTCTTCCTTTTTGGTGATGCCTTCCTTGCCGCAATAGCTGGCGAAACGGAAGGCATCCAGCTCGGGGACCACCTTGGTGCGGATGAACTCACCAGCCAGCCGGCCGAAGGCCAAACCGGCGGTCTCCTCGTTGTCCAGGACGTCCACGTTGAACATGCGGCCGCGCTCAAAGTTGCACTTCACGGTCTCGTTGGTCATGGTCACGTCGCCGGCCACATAGCCGCTGTTCCGGTCATAGTCGCCCAGGCCCTGCATCTCAATCATGGGGATGATCAGCTCGTTGGAGTTGGCGCCCTGCTGTACCAGTTCAGCGGGTCCGTCCAGCTTGGCGGTAAGGGAGGCGTTCTTATACACTTCGTCCAGCATGGGGACATACTTTTCACCCAGCGCAATTTTGTTTGCCATATTCTACCTCTTTTCTTTCATCATTTGGTCTGCGCGGCAGGCAGGCCGAAAGCAGCCCGCAGTGCCGCGTCCGGGTTACCGGCAGGAGGCGTGCTCCCGGTGCCCCCGGCGTAGGGAGGGGGCGGGTTGCCGGTATCGAACAGATAGTCGCTTTCCTTGGCCAGCTGCTCCAGCGCGGCCCCGATGTCCTTGTCCGGGTCCTTGCTGGCCCGCAGCGTATCCACGTCCAGCAGGGCCTTGATGGCCTTGGTGCTGCGCCCGCGGGCCTTGGTGATGGCGGTGTCCAGCCGGGCGTCGAAGCGGACGGCAGCCACCTGGGCGGCGGCGTCCTTTTCCGCCTGCTCGGCTTTGGCCTTCCACTCTTCTGCCTCGCGGCGCACACCATCCATGTCCATGGCCTTGAAGCCTTCAATGGTCTTGTTTGCCTCGGTCAGCTGATTTTTGAGGCTTTTGGCCTCGGCGTTTTTGGCGTCGAAATCCCCTTTGGCCACAAAAGCCTTGCCGATCTCGGCGCTCACTTTCTTGTCGATCTCCTCGGTGTAGCTATCACCCAGGATCTCTTTCAGCCATTCGAGCATTGCCTGCTCCTTTCCTTCCGCTGTCCTTTTTGTCGGGCCAGTCCCCGTATCGCGGCGCCCCTTTTGTAGTCCCCCGGGCCGGGGGTATTTTGCCAATAAAAAAGCCCGCCCCGGCCTCTTGCGGCCTGGGTGGGCATAAGAAAAGGCCCGCCGCCCGGGTGGGCGGTGAGCCTTTATGGTGATTTATCGCGGATGTTCGCGCACGTATGCTTTGTATTCTTCCAATTTTTCAGAACTGATATTGGATGCTATATTCTTTCGCCCCTTCAAAAAATCCAACACCATTGCCACATGATCAGAAGCTTGGTCCTTGTATTCCGGGTGTCTCTTCTTCACCTGGAATAGAAGCTTTTGGTAACGAAATCACAGCCAATTACTTGCAAACGTCCGAAGTGGATTTTCTCCCCATCGCTCAGATGTCCAGTTGTCTTACACGATGGATCACGTGTTTTTCTTTTCGAAATCGTAATGAACCTGCGGGGAATACTTGCCAAAGCTCTTTTTTGCCTTGGCCTCAAACTCTGCCTGCGCACGCTGGTTGAACGCCGCGCAGGCCTCTTTGTCGCTCCGCAGCTGAGGATCGCTCTGAAGCGCTTTCATCATTTCCTTTGCCGTGGGCAAAGCCATGTATTCATCTTTGGTCATCAAGCAGCCCCCGAATATAATCATACAGATCTGGGTCATGTGCCTTTAGGTTGTCAGGGTCCATAAAGAACTCACGGTAGCCTTCCGGGAAATAATCTTTCATGCTGGAAAGGTTTATTTCAGTACCGTCGTAGATGCCATAGCTTTCATACATTCGGCCCTGATACTCAGACACAAATTTATCGTTCGTCATACGCCATATCGGCTCGGTGAACGTATCCTCATCATACACGATTTTATCGATGGCCGCAACGTCGATTCCTTTTTTGCGTATTTCAATGAACGTGGCATCTCGTTCGAGTTTCAACGCTCGATCCAGCGCGTGCCCGTATTCGTGGATAACATCGCCCGGCTTTCGTGTGCTGGACATAATGAGTTCTTTTGAAGCCGGGTCGTAGTAACTTCCTTTCGGATTATCTTCCACGCGAATCCTGGAAATCTGCTGCTCCGCAACTTCTCGATGTGCCCTTGGAAGCACAGAAAGCTCCTTCTCGATACTTACCCTCTGTTCAACAGGCACATCTTCGGAAAAATTCAATTTATGCAGCTTCTCGGCCGAAATCAGCTTTTGCTTTTTGCCCAGCACTTCCAGCCGTTCCGCCCGGCTCTTGAAGCCCATGGCTTTGTTGAACCGGGCATACTCCTGGTTCAGCCGCGTCAGCTTCACCCGGTCATGGAGCAGCTGCTCCTCGTCCCCGGCCGCTTCGCTCATCAGCACCCGGTGCTCCTGCCGGCGGATGCCGCGCTCGATGCGGTTCTGGTACTGAGTGGCCTCGTAGCCCGTCATGTGGCGGCCCTCCCAGGTCACGCCCCGGGCGTTCTCCTCGCGAAAGGCGTCCAGCTCCGACTGGGTATACTGAGGGCTGTCCACCCCCAGGATGACGGGCATCGCCACATGGCCGCAGTTCAACGTGCCAATGCGGCGGGCCAGGCTCTCGTTCAGCCGCTTGAACTCAGCGTCACTGTACTGGCGGCCCTGGATCGGCTCATGGTCCGGGGCGCTGTTGGCGTGGGCGCTGATTTCCCAGCCGTTGCACCCCAGCTCATCGTGGTCCATCTGGGTCACCTGCTCCACCAGCTGCCCCATGCCGCCCATCAGATTGCGGCGCACGGCAGCGCCCAGTTCCGTGGACACGCCGCTGGCGTAATCGATGCTCACAACTCCCCTGCCGGCGAGCTGGCGGGTCGCCTGGCGGGCTGCCTCGGAGGCGGTAGCCGCGCCGGTGGATACCAACTTCAACGCCTCATCCATGCACTCCCGGTATACCTTCTGCAGAGGCAAGGGCTGTCCTGTGCGTGGGGAGGTCATGCCCAGGGTGCCGGTGAGATTCTCCAGCTGCTCTCCCGCCTGCTTCACAGCTGCTGCCGTCAGCCGTGCAAGGCTGGCCCCGTCTGCTTCCATGGCCCATACGCCCACCCGGGCGTAGTCATCCTCCTGGGCAAAACTGGCCGCCGCCTCCAGGAGCGCCTGCGCTTCCTTCTCACTCACCTGCAGCTGCTTTTTGAGATATGCCTTGAGCGCCTTTTTGCTCTCGCCCAGGGCCTGGGCGCGGTAAGCTTCATAGGCGGCGGTGCTGGTCATCTCTCCGGCCAGTTTCACCCGTTCCGTGATGTCCCGCAGCAGCCACTCGACCACCGGCGCCGCGATCTCCTCCGCCGCCGCTTGAAAGCCCGCGATCTGTTCCGGCGTCAGTGCCACCGCCTATCCCTCCTTACTGCAACATGGTATCCAGCGTGGGCATGTACTTTTCCCGCACCCTCTGCAGGTCCGCGTCCGTCTCGCAGGGCTCGCCATACTTCCATGCCAAAGCCAGTTCCGGTTTGAGCAGGCCGTCGCTCACCAGCTGCATGATCTCGGCCCACTCTTTTTCCTTGTCGTAGAGCACGCCGTTGCCCCAATCCACAGCCACAGCTTTTTCCGGGTCCAGTTCCTTTGCGCCGGGCACCTGGTAGATCTTGCCGAGCCTGCCGCAAAGCACGATGGCCGCCCGCAGCGCCTCTTCCCACATCTGCTGCAGGTCCTGGATGGTCAGGCTGTAGTCGCCCTGGCTGCTGGTCACCTCGGTGGCGGTACGCTGTGCCGCCTCCACTTCCCCCAGGATTCCGCGCTTGAGGCCGATGAGGCTTTCCACATTCCGCAGGTATTCCCGCTTGCGGGCGAGAAAGCTCTCCTGCCGCAGCGCCGGCGAGAAGATGGTCACGCCGGTGCTGTCCGGGTCGTCATCCAAGCCCACGAACAGTCCGGGCGGCAGCATCCGCACGCCGTTTTTCTTTTTGGTGATGAGGTCAGCGGAAGCGAACACCCGGCTCTCTCCGTTCTCAAACTCCCGGGAAAGCTGCCGCTCGTTGCGGTTGATGTTGTGGATCAGCCCGGCGGCGGCGGCATAGACGCTCACCGCGTCGGCGCTGCCGTCCACGCAGTTTTCCAGCGGCAGCCGCAGGCCCACCAAACCAAGGCCGCCCACGTCCCCCACCGTGAACGACGGTTTCAGCTGCGCATACTGAGGCAGCGCGCCCAGCGATACCGGCGTGCCCAGACTCTGGCCGTCCAGACTGAGGAACAGCTTGTTCTCGATCACCAGCCGGCCTGCTTCATCCAGGCTGCGTCGCTCCAGCAGGGTGTAGAAACGCCCGTCTTTCTGGGTAACCTCCGCGCTGCCCAGGGCAGTGACTTCGCCAGCGGGCCCGCGGCCCAACAGCGTGACCATGTCTCTGCGCATCACGGTGAAGGTAAAGCCGCCGGGCCCGGGCACCGGCTTGAGCCACGCCTCGCCGCCGATGAGAGCCAGCTGCATGGCCCTTTTACGCACCTGCTCCAGCGCCTGCAGCACCCCGACCGCAAACTTATCCTGGTCTCCGGCCGTTGCTTCATACTCCGCAAAACATGTGCGGGAAAGCTTGCTGACGATGGTGTAAGGCAGCCGCTGGCAGGGGTCCTCCAGGTCGGTGACCTCGTTGTCGAAGTAGAGGCCGAACCAATCCTTGATTGCGGTACGCATCGCCTGGGTGCTGGCATCCTTCGCCCCGGGATATGCCTGTTCAAAGCTGTAAACTTTGTTGTTCAAAAGCGCGCCGAAAAAGCTCATTGGGTATCGCCTCCCAGATTGTTGATCACGATCTTGCGCTGCCTGCGCAGTCCGTCCTGCATGCCTTCAATGTAGCTTTCCAGCCGGTCGATCTCCTGCCGGGCCTCGGCCAGTTCCCGGTTGAGCCGCTGGTTCTCCTCCAGCAGCTGCTGCCGGGCCCATTCCGGCAGGAACCGAAGCCGGAGCCAGGTGTAAAAACGCTCTATCATGCGCCCCTCCGTTTCCAAATGCGATTGGTGGCGTACCGGGTTGCATCTATGTGGTGGTTGTCCACATCCGGGTAACCTGGCAGCACCTCGCCTGTCTTTGCGTCCCGTTCGTACTCATACTCATTGAACTCTTTGGCGGTGTCCGGGCAGGCGATTGGGTCGATCCAAATGCAGGCCAGGCTTTGCAGCCACTTCATGCTGTCCCGCACGCTGCCCGGCCCCTTCTCTGCCGCCCGGCAGGGCAGACCGTAGGCCCGGTAATCACCGCAGCTCTTTTCCTCGGCGCTGTCGGCGGTGAGCATTTCATCCTTCTCCGGGTCAGTGCACACGCCTTTTTCCAACAGGATGGCTGCGGTGTCCTTGTTGGAGGTGCGCCGTCGGGTCGCCTCATCGAAAATGTACAGCGTGCGCCGGGCTGCGTCATAGCTGCATCCATTGTAGGCCCAGGGGTCCGGGTACCAGCCCCAGTCCACCCCATGCAGCAGCCTTTCGAAATTGTTTCGGACCTCCGCCGGAATGGGTGCAAGCCGAAGGTTTTCAAAAACGGCCGTGCCGCTGCCCACCACTTCCCCCAGATAATCATGCCGGTAGGCGGTGAGGTCCGTTGTGCGCAGGTGTTCAGCGTCCGCCAAAAAGCGCGGGCCAAGCCAGTCCTGGGGCACGCTGCGGTAGTCCGATTGGTGCACCAACCTGCCCGGGCGGTTTTCCAGCACATACCGGTTGGCCCAGTTGCGCGCGGCCGCCGGCGGGTTGAAGCTCTTGAATGCAAAAGAAAAGGAGCCGCCGCGAAAAAGCGACTGCTCCGCATTTCGAATCTGCTCTGGCCCCGCGAACTGATCCAGCTCCTCGAACCAGGCAATGCCGATGTATCCGAACGGCACCTTGATGGATTTGAGTTTGCCGGGATCGTCCAGGCCAAAAAACAGGATCTTCTGCCCGGTGGGCAGGTAGGTGCACTCCATAGGGCTGACAGTACAGTGAAACCGGGAGGAGAGCCCCAGTTCCGCTATAGCCCAGCAAATCTGCGGATATACGCTCCTGCGCAGTCTGTTTTGATACCGGCGCATCACGACAGCATGGCAGTCCGGGTGTTTCAGCAGCAGCAGAATGAGCTCCAGGCTCACAAAGCTGGACTTGGTCGAGCCGCGCCCCCCTTTGGCAACCAGCTCATCGATGCCGCCGGCACGGATCCGCCGGTGCACATCATAAAAAGAGGGCGCCATCATCTCCGACAGCCTACACGTCGTCAATGATCCGCACCTCACCTTCATCGCCGCCAGCGGGCGTTTCTTCCCCCAGCAGCTTGATCAGCACGGACGCCGCCCGGGCGTCCCCGGCGCAGGCAGCGTCATGCAGACCGGCCACCATGAGCATCTGGTTGTCGATCTCCTCGACCTCCACATACCGCCGGGCCAGCTTGTTGAACCGCCGCTTGTCAGATACCGGCAGCGAAAGGTAGTATTCCGCCGCGTCCTTCAAGCACCGTTTTCGGCGCCGCGCTTCGCCGGAGGCGATGCCGCCTTTCCGGCCAAGCTCTCTGGCTTCACTCTTGCTTCGCTGGTCCATCGGGATGAGGTTCTCTTCATTCGGCATCACCACCACCTCTCTTTGCCTTTTCGGCTGTGTCTGATTTTGCAAGCATAGCGCGTGGACATCCGCGCAAAAGAAAAGCCCGCGCCGGGCGGCTTGAGCCATGACAATTTTTTCTTTCTCGTTTACTTCCGCCCCATCGACAAGCACGCATAAAATGCGTATAATCAAATTGATGGTTCAGAACAAAGCAGAATTGAACGGGGGCATCTACATGAAAGCAGTTTATCCCATCATCCTCACTCCGGCAGAGAATGGCTATGTTGTATCCATTCCCAGCCTTTGCCTCAATACCGAGGGCGACACCATCCCGGATGCCATCGCCATGGCCCGTGATGCCATCGGCCTGTGGGGTCTTGCCGAAGAAGATGCTGGGCGGCAAATCCCTACCGGCTCGGCATCTCTTCCCGCCTGCGAGCCGAACGAGGTGGCCACACTGGTGGACATCGACTTCGCCGCCTACCGGCGGGCGAACGATATGCGCGCCGTGCGAAAGAACTGCACCATTCCGAGCTGGCTGAACGAGGCCGCCGAAGCAGCACACCTCAACTTCTCCAGCGCTTTGGCGGCTGGTCTGAAGCAACAATTGAACATCGAGTGATTTCAGGTCTATTTGACAAAGGCCAGGGCGCAATCCCCGGCCTTTCTTTTTTCCCGCCCCGGCAGCGCGACAACGAAGGATTTGGTCACTTGTGTGTTGAGCTTCTTCCGGCGCCGGGGCGGGATGTGGAGGATCGAGGCGCCCCGGGCCTCTCGCGGCCCGTAACGGCATAAAAAGGCACCAGCCCCCGGCGGGGCTGGCGCCTTACTGTTTTGCTTTTTATTATCTTATTCGAGTTCGGGAATAAAATTGTACATTTCCATCTGCTGGAGCAGAAACTCACCAGGAGTAAGGTCCTTGATTTCTTCCCACCGTAGGATGTCGGGAAAAAAGAGAAGGCCAGACAGGCTAATTTCTTCATCAATTCCCATCATATAGGGTGCATACCCGTACTTCTTTTTAAGCTCAATGAGAAAAGGCCCTGCTTTTTCTTTAAAACCGACTATTTGAAATTCTGCCTCCTGATCACTTTCCCGCCGATTCCCACGATAAAAATGCAAATCTTTCATCGGGTAATTTTGCAAGACTTTTTCACCGGCACCAACAATGCACACATTTGTAAGTATGGGAGCCAACTCATTGTCCCTGTTTCTCACGGACAAAAGTTCTTGAAATGCAATTGGCTTTTTATACTTCATGCACACAAGTATCCAGTACAAAATATATGCCTGCTGGTTTTTGTATTGTCGCAAAAATGCATCAAGCATGATTTGATACACCTTGCCAATGGTTTCAAAGTCTCGAGCTGTAAGCATCAGCTTTTCCGCTATTGCAGTCAAAACATCTTTCGCATCATACTCCAGTTCCACACCTACTGTCTCAAACATTTTATGAACCAGGTACTTCGTCTCCATTTCCGGCATTCGCGAGTAATAACTGAAGAACCGCATCAGATACTCTGTCGCATCTGTATCCGCACCATAGACCTGTTTTATTGCTGCCCCCAGCTGCCTTACATCCAGTGCGAGTACATATACAACGTTCTGCACATCCATGATGTGCTTTAATATTTCCAGCGTGTCGATTGCAAACGTCGGGCGACACCGGTCCAGCTCATCGATAATAATGACAAGTTTTCCACCCGGTAATTTTTCCTTCAAAAACTCTTCCATGGCATCCTGCAGCTGTCGCAGATTCTCTGTGTAATCTCGATATTCTTTGCCAACAGAATTAGGAGTTTGATCTATCTCCTCTGTGAGTGCGCTGCCAAAGTCTTTACCTGCTTTTTCCATATATCCGATATCAAGGACCTTGGAAAGCTGTGTTTTCAAAAAGGCCATGCCCACATTTTTCACAGCACTCAAGAGGTACTTTGATGCATCGTCCAGTGTTTCGTCCGCCAGCTGTTTCCAGAACCATTCGCTGCGGAAAACCGCATCTGCAAAGGGTTCAAATGCATTCTTCCAAAAATCGTTCTGCCATGCATTGTAATGAACTACCCGTATCGTTTTCGGGCAGTCTTTCTGCAGCATGTTCTCGAATTTTTCCAAAAACACACTTTTCCCTGTCCCCCACGGGGAGTCGACCGCAATGGTGTATGCCTTCATATCATCGTCCCGATGATATTGTCCGCTGTTCAGAATCAGCTTTTCGAGGAACTTTGCATATGGCTTACGGTCAAACAAATCATCTTCTTCAAACGTTCTGGACTGCTTATGCATTCAGCTCACCTCTTTGCTCTACATTTTATCAGATTGATAAAACGCAGGCAATGAAAAGCTGTTTGTTGTGCAAAAGACCGCCCCGGCAGCACGACAATGAAGGATTTGGTCACTGATGTGTTGAGCTTCTTCCGGCGCCGGGGCGGGCTATGGAGGATCGAGCCGCCCCGGGCCTCTCGCGGCCCGTAACGGCATAAAAAGGCACCAGCCCCTGTGTGGAGCTGGTGCTGCAGAGAAAGGAGTTCAGCAGGCTATTGACGCCGCCGCCTGCCGTGGCGACTGCCACATTCGCTTTAGGAGGTCGTCAGAAAACCGCTTGCCTGGGCGCTTTCTGACGGTCTTATGATACCACGCAAAGTTCACCGCAATCTACCGCAAAATACCGCAAAGTACCGCATTTTACGTTTTTTTCTCAAACCTGACCGAAGAGAGGGCCCTCGTGTGAAGCCGGATCACAGCGTCCACACTGTTCTTGTCGTCTTTTTTGTAGATTGCCCTGGCCACATCTTTCCAGTAGAGGAGCTTCGTGAAGTCAGCATCCAAATACCGAAGCCGCAGCACCTCTCTCTCCATCGGGTCCCGGACTGCCGCGATGGCTTTTTCAATGATCTCCATCTCCCGCTGGTTCGCGCGAATCAGTGGCGCAATTTTCTCCTCATAGGCGGTATACTCCTCCACCGAACGCGGCAGTTTGTCACCAGATGGTGCCGTATGCTGCGACTCATCGCCGCCGCGCATAGGCGGCAATTCCGCATTGCTTTTCAAGCGGGCAAGCTTGTCCAACCGATTTTCATTCTCCATCTTTATGGCAAGATACTTTTTCAGTCGATTCCGTTTCTCTTGATTAGTCATCATTTCCTCACGTCGCAATTTAACCATGGTATAATATAATATACATTTTTCGCACTTTAAGGAACATATCCGGGAGGAAGCTCAATGAATAAGCCACATTATGTTTTCAAGTTCAAATCACTTACTACCGAAAATCTCCCATATTCGTTAGACGTCATCAACAATCATCGCCTTTACTTATCTACTCGGTCTGAGTTAAACGACCCAATGGAAGGTGGAATCGGCTTGGTTTCCCTTGCTATTCCAGGATCGGGAGTATATGAGTCCATCGGCGTCCCTCATCCGATTGTCATTGAGCAGATGGATAAGTATCGAATACTTTCACTTACATCCTCTTTTGATAGTCCTCAAATGTGGGCGCACTATGCTGCCAATTACAGTGGTCTCTGCTTCATTTTCTCAACTCGTGATTCTCTCTCTTCTATCCGAAATGTCAACTATACCAACGACAAATTTCGTTTCACCGAACAAGACTTAGCTCAAGCACATATTGGCTTAGATCAATACATCGAAAATGCCTATTACTATAAATCACAAGGTTGGGAATATGAAAACGAATGGAGAGTCACCCGGCTCTCTTCTGAAAGGTATCTTTCATTTGCTCCTGATGAATTGTGCGGCGTAATATTGGGACATAATAATGTCTCTCACGATTTGCAAGGAAAAATCATCGAGGCTTGCACCCAAAAAGGGATCCCCGTCTACCAGACTTTCACTTCGATTTATGGGTATTCGGTCGACGTTGCCCCTCTTGGCTTTTGTCTTGATAGGAGTTCAAACAAAATATCCACACAAATCGCGGAAGCCTATTTGCGTCAAGGCCATATTCCCGATTTTCTTACTGACCTTTACTCCTTTTAAAGCCTTTATTTCTCAACTCACTCCCATGCGCTTTCGTATGGAATCTATCCGCAGGAGTGAATCCATTGATTATTATCAAATCACCCCCGCCATCCAGTTGAAGGCCGCAACCGCAAAGCCAGCAAACATAAATATCAGCGCCGCCGCGGTCAGCACCATGCAGGTGTAGACCGCAATTTTCACAATGACCTCGATGATTTTGTTTTCCATCTCATCCCCTCCTCTGATCTTTCCGCTGCGTTTCCCGGTCCAGCCAGGTCGCTGCCACAGCCATGGCCTGCCATGCATCCTTTGAGAATCCGTAGAAAAACCCCGGCGCCGCCTTGGTTCCCTTGCCGTGGTTGGGCTGACCGTAGGCATATCGGTCCACCAGCGCCTGCACGATATTCGCATCTTTGGCGCGGCTGTTGTGGCACAGAGCCTCCTTTTCCTCGATGCGGTAAACGATGTGGCGCGGCTGCCGTTCCGGCAGCACCGCCCCCAGCTGGAGGAAGCGCCCGATCCAGACGCAGGTCTCGAACACCTCCCGGCCCACCGCCATGCCGTAGCTGGCCACCATTTCCACCACGATCTCGGCGCGCCCCACATTGTAGGGCAGCTGGCGCAGCAGCTCCTCATTGGGCAGCTTCCCGCGGGACAGCACTCTGGTGATCTCCCGGCCATCATGTTCCACGACCACATACCCGCTGTGCGTGGTGCCCGGGTCGATGGCAAAAATCTTGTTGTGCATAGGTTTTCCTCTCCTTTTGGAAGATGCCCGGGCTTTCGCCCGGGCCTTTCGTTGTATGCTTCGTTCAGCCGCTCCAGCTGTTGGGTCTGCATAGTGTTCTACGTTATAGAACACAAGCCTCACTCCTCTCGTTTGAGGCGCAGCGGGCGGGAGCGGGCCGCCGCCAGGATGTCGTTTCCGCTGGGTGCCGCCCGATCCACCCGCCGCCCGGTCTCCCGCTGGTGGTGTGCCTCATACTCCTCCACAGTGGTGACGCCGTTGGCGATGCACTTTTTTACTGCAGCTTCCACATAAGCCCAGCTGTGGCCGCCGGCGGCAGCGCAGCTTTTCAGCACCGCCCTGGTGAGATCCAGCCCCAAGGCGTCCACCGTCTCTGACAGGCTTTGGGAGATATGCACCCGGCTGCCCTCAAAGGCCGCCGTGGAAAATTCCAACAGGTCGGTGGTCGTCGTCATCGTCCCCCCGGCTTTCAGGCCGGCACTATCATCAGACGATGATGATAAGGTATTAGGTATAGGCTTAGGATAAGGATAAGGTAAGGTTGATTTTGCTTCGGCTTGCTTGGATTTGCTTCGTTTTGCTTCATTTGCTTCAACGGAGTAAAGTTTGCGGGCCTCTGCGCTCCTTGCCCCGCCTTGTTTACCTGCCTCACGGCGGACTTCACTGATGGCTTTATACCGGCGCAGGTCGCGGCCAATGCGCTCAAAAGCAGCATAAAATGCCACCTCCACAGGCTTGCTCATGGCCGCCGGGAGTTCTCCCGTGTCCATGTACCGCAGTACCGCCCGCGTCCACTGACCCAGCTCTTCGTCAGAGAGGACGCCGAGAAATACCTGCCAGTCCAGATGCAGGATAATAGTGTCTTGGGCCATGGCGTCCTCCTTCACATTACTCCATGCTCTCCATCCGGCGTGCAGCCAGTTCGCGGCGATAAAACACCCACAGCTGCATGTAATGGATCTTCCGTGCCAGATTGAGGATTTTCCCCAGCAGCTGACGCGAGATCACAAAGTCCCCGGTGATTTTGTAAGTGACATCAGCGTCTGCGAAAATGATGGTGAGCAGGCTGTCCGGGCCATTGCCGCCGGAGGGTTCGTCCAGCATGGAGATCTGACCATCCATGCTCATATCCGGCATGATGAACAGCTTGATGGGGTCGCCGGTGACGAGTTCACATTTCAAACTCGCCTCCGTGCAGATGGATGCCAGTTTGTCCTCCAGCTCGGCCAAGGTGTCGGCCTCGATGTAATTTGCCATTCTTCATTCCTCCCCTGCAGCTTCATCGATGTGGCTGGCCAGCATGTCCGCCATGTGCAGCAGCATGGCCATGGGATATTTGTCGAACGCATCGCCGGCGGCGTAGCTGCCGCCCCGGGCGGCGTCGTCAAAGCCGCCCATGTGCCAGCGGATGGCCATCGCCTCCTCCGCCGTCAGGCGCAGGTATCTGTCCACCAGAAAGGCGCTTTTTTCGCCGTGACCATAGGGGAACCGGTCTTCCACGATGTAGAAGGGATACTTCTCCCAGCGGCCTGTCTCCTCGTTTTTACGGTTGCGCATCTCCACCGCGTAGAAGTTCGCTTTGCACACATCATGCAGCAGGGCCGCCAGGCGGGCGGACAGAACGCGCTCCGGGTACGGGTCCGGGAGCAGCACCATGAGCTGCACCATGCGGTCATGCACATGGAGCGAATGAAGGCAGAGCCCGCCCGGCTCCGAAAGGTGGAACCGGGTGGAAGCCGGCGCGGCGAAAAAATCAGTGGAGGCCAGCCAGTCCAGCAAACGGTCCGCACCGCGGCGGCCGGCGGCGCACTCGGAGACCAGCGCCATGAATCGACGCTTGTTCTCTTCCATGTTGATTTCCATAAGTACATCCTTTCTCTTCAAAACGGCAGGTCCTCGGCCTCTTCGATGGGCGCATCGCCGAGTTTCATCTGCACAGGTGTGTTTTTTCCTGCGGAGGTGGGCGGGGTGTGGTCGCTCAACCGCTCACCGGGATACAGTTCATGCCCGATGAGGTCACCGGGGGCGGTGAACTCCGCCGGCACAGGTGCGTTCACCGGGGTAAACTCCGCCGGGGCCGCCGGGGGACCGGCTGGGATGCAGTCGATGACCTGCTGGAGCCAGCGGAACACCACCGCCGCCCCGGGATAGACCCCGTCGGCGCTGACGGAATAGTAGGTCTTGCCGTTGTATTCCCGGCTTTTGAGCTCCCGGGCCGTGACGATCACGGCGTCATCCTCGCTGAACATACCGTCCAGCTCCTCGGCGCCGCTCCATACATCCACGTCCACGAACTTCCCCCGGCGCTTGCCGGTGCCGTCCTCCTCGCTGCCGTACCGCAGCGAGAATTTCAGCACCGGCCTCTCGTTCTGGCCGACAAATTTCAGTTCCGGGGTCTTGCCGATGGTGCCGGCAAGCAGAAGGCCGGTCTTGGTGTTGACGATCACGCCGGCTCACCGCCCTCGGCCGGATGCACCTCGGTGACTTCACCGGTGTCAGCGTCGATCACATAGTCAGCCTCCACCGGGGCCACGTCACCCATGTCCGGGGCAATGTCGTGCTTGATGGTGCCGTCGGCGGCCGCAGCCTTGACAAAGTCGCTCTTGAGAGGCGCGTATTTCAGCACACGCTTGAGGACAGTCTTCTTGGCCATCTCGTCGAAGTTGGTCTTCCAGGGCGAGTAATCGCTGCCGTAGCTCTGGGAGAACCGCTCGGCGTGATTCTGGATGTCCTCCTTGCTCATGACGGAGAAACCGAAGCCGCCGTCCTTGGTGCGGAACATGGCGTAATAGCAGGTGACCTCGCCCCTGTCCCGCAGGGAGGGCTTGTGGGAGAGCTTCGGCTCCAGGCCGTACTCATAGGAAAACTCGTCGTTTTCGTGCACGGCGTGGGCCTGGATGATGGACACCTGCCCGCTGCGGTAGGCCAGGTCGATGAGGCCCTTGTAGCCCAGCTGGAACTGGCACTCCAGAACGCCCTTGTTTTTGTAAGGCAGCAGATAGGCCTGCCCCAGCGGGGTGTTGGGCTCCAGGCCCAGCTGGGCGGCGGTCATCATCGCGCCAAGGAAGCTCTGAGGCGTGGTCTCGGCCAGTTTCGGGGTGGCGCTCAGCGCGCTCAGAGTGATGCGGGTGAAGCGTTCCGGGGTAAGTACGCTGGGCAGGGCCTTCGCGATCTCGCCCTGCATTTTGGTGATATACGCCCGCATGCCCGTGGTCGGGTCCTTCTTTGCGACAGCGGTTTTGGTGGCGGCCTTGCCGATGGCGCCGCTGGTGTTGGTGGTCAATGCCATGGTGATTTACTCCTTTCTCTCCTTCACCGAGAACTGGCGGTACTCGGTGGTCTTCAAATACTTCTTATAGACCCCAGGGTAGTCCCGTTTGAGGGCTGCGGTGTCCAAACCGGTGCGCTTGCGGGTGACCCAGCTGCAGGCCTTGCTGCGGGTGGTCGCCAGCGCGGCCTGGCCCATCTGAGCCATGGTGCGCGCCTTGATGGCGTCCCGCTCGGCCTGCAAGTCTAAAATGAGCTCCTGCAGGTGCAGGAACTGGGCAAGGTCGTTTTCCATCTCGGCGGGCAGGCTCAGGGCAAGCCCATCGGCCTCTTTGGGATACAGCGTTTTCAGCGCGTCCTGGGTAGCGTCGCTGCCATCCAGCGGCGGGGGCTCCTCGGCCTCCAGGCGCTGCCAGAACTCGCCTTCTGCGGCGGCCAGGGTGTTGATTTCCTCCTCATCCCGTTCGATGACGAAGTCATAAAATCCCCGGTTGAGCACCAGCACCGCCAGATACATGCGTTCAAAGCCCATCACGGCCATGTAGTGCTGGCACTGGACGTAGTAGGTCAGCGGGATCTCGCCGCTGGCAAAGTCGTGCTTGTTGTAAAGGCTGGTGGTCTTGCATTCAAGGCCCGCGTTCTCCCCCACGACCTCACGGTCAATGTCTGCCAGCATCCAGGGCCAGATGGTGGAGCGCCACATCGTGTTGTTGCGCTTGACCCGTTTGCCGGTGCGCTCCATCCACCGCTCGGCCACATACTGCTCCAGGTCTCTGCCCTGGCGCATGGCCTCGGTGTCCTCCTTCTCCGGCAGCGCCCCCATCTTGTCGCAGAACAGATAGTAGGGGCTGCTGAACGGGTTAAGGCCCACGATGGTGGAGGCGTCGCTGCCGCCGATGCCGCTGCGGCGGTATTCCAGCCACTCCTCCCGGGTGATGGTGGTCACGTTCACCACCGGCTCCCTGCAAGCAGCTTTCTTCGCGACCATCAGTCCGTCCCCCCTTCCGGGTATCCGTATTCGGGGATCCAGTTGCCGGAGAAAAACCATTCCGGCAACATGGAAAGGAACTCACCGGCGGCGGGCGCCCGGGCGTCCACCACCACACCGCACTGCTCCAGGGCGTACTCCAGCGCCTCATCCGCCGGGATGTACTTGCCCCGGTTGGGGAAAATCCCCCGGTAGCCGATGACCTCCAGCCCGGAGGCTTTCAGGTCAGTTTTCGTCATGGCCGTACTCCTCTCCGTAGGAAAGCCGATCAGTGATGTCCGAAACGCGGCTCCACCACTCCAGCAACCGTTCCCGACAGTCTTCCAGGGCGTTGAGTCCGTTTTCGTCCTCCGCCTCTGCCTTCTCGGCCTCCTCCAGGATCATATTCATAGAAGCCGTCACAACGGACCACGCCTGGCGCACCGCCGGCGCGCAGCTGCGCAGCCGTCGATTCTCCTCCTGCAGGCCGGCGGTCTCGGTGGCCGCCAGCTCACGGGCCAGGGCCTCCGCCTGTCGGCGGACCTCCTCCGGGTCGCTCACCTGCGCCTCGATGGTACGGCCTTTCTCCAGGGCTTCAATCTGTTCGAGGCGGTCCCGGGCGATCTCGTCCAGCTCCTCGATGGCCTCCTGTTTGCGCTGGATGGTGCGGGCCGCGTCCTGGGCTTCCTGTTGGGCCTGCCGGAGCTGCTCCTCCCGGTTGGAGAGCAGACCCTCTACCCGCTGCTGCTCCTGGGCCCGCCGGTCACACTCGGCCTTGTAGTGCATGGCCTTCTCGTGGGCGTCCTCGCGCTCCTTGCGATCCAGGGCGGCTTCCTGTTGTGCAGCGGCCAAATCAGCCTCGGCCTTCTCTCGGGCCTCCCGCTCAGCCTTCAGCTGGGCCATGGCCTCTTGGTACTGTTTGTGGGTGGTGATGTCTCCATCCTTCACAGCCTGCACCAGCTCCTCAGGGGCCGAAGGCTTGGCGGCGGCATAGAGCAGATTTGCGGGGGCTTCGGCCAGCACTTCCTGCTCCTCCGGGGTGCTGCCATCCATGAGAGACTGCACCTGCAGCAGGCGGTAGGCGGTATCCTTGCTCACACCAATGCTGACACACCAAGCGCGGAAGGTGTCGTCCTTCTTCCCGAATGTACCGTTGTCGCACCGTGCGACAACGGAGCCACACAGTTCACGGTGTGCCTCAACCACGATCTCCATCAGGTCCAGCACATATCGCTGTTTCGCCTCCAGGGCTCGCCGGGCCAGATTCTGCAGGCGCTCGGCGGTGCCGGTGTCCAGCCCGGAGTAGTCAAACGCCGGGACGGATGGGGCAGCCGGGGCAGTATCCGTTGCGTGCTCTGTCTGGCGGGGTGCAGACTGCGCAAGGGGCTGGGGCATCTGAGCGCCACTTGCATCCGCCGGCGTGGTCCTCGTTTCCGCGTCCGGGACCCCGCACTTTGCGGCAGCACTCCCGTCCGTGGTCACAGCAGCAGCCCCACTCGGGGCATCCTTGGGTTTGTTCCATTCCTTCTCCTCCATCGGCACCCAACCTTTTTCCTTGGCCAGATACGAAAGCCTGCTTTGTACCGAGGTGACGTATGGATGCCCTTGCGCGGCCTTATGGTCTCTCTTCCACACAACACTGCTCTCAGGGTCGAGATACTCGATAAAAAAGCAGGACTTCTCGTCCGGCTTCGGGCTCACGCGGTAAAGCCACCCGGTAGACGGGTCTTTATAAACCATGGTGTTCTCCTTCCTCTGCGCCCGCGCCTTACCCGCCTCGATGGCGGCCAAGATGTGGGCTTTCTCCTCTTCTGGGGTCATATCCAGGCGACGCTTGTCCGGGCCAAAGAATTGCTCCAGAAAGGCGTTCTTGGCAGCAATCCCCTTTTTGTTCTGTGCACAGCCGATGCTCATCCGATAGCGTCCGTCGCCCATGTATTCACAGGGGCGAACACTATCCGGCGAAAAGCTGGCAAATAACTCCCCGTTGCTCTCCCTGATCCAGGCGATGACGCGGGTCAAGAAATCAAAATCCAGGCTATGGATGTGGCAGCTACATTTATCTGTAACGGAGCCAAAGAACCGGGTATCGTATTCAATGTTTTTTGACATTCTGCACTCATACCCATGTACATCCATCACATACCCTACGCTCTCCTTGTACACAAAAGGCCCCCAGGGCAGAAGGTATGGGCAACCATCACAGCCGGCTGTGTCCCGGTTGCCGGTGGTATCGGCGTTCGTGCTTTTCTGCACCACCCGGCCGCACTTGCAGATGTACTTGGTCACAGCTGCTCACTCCCATCCTTGACAAGGAGCAGGCCGGTCTCCAGACCTGCAGTGAAACCATCCACGGTATAGAGGATGCGGTCCAGAGCGCCCCAGTCCTCTTCGCTCAGGATGTCCACCCCGGCGAAATTGTCAATGAACTGATGCAGCCCTTCAACACCATTCTGCACTTCACGCAAAGCGCGCTCGCCAAGGCCACCTTTCTTCTGCTCGGGCGGTTTCGCCGGTGCCTTGGGTTCGACACCGAACTCCGCCTGCCTCTTTCGCGCCGCCTGGACCCACGCCGACACATTGCCATAGGGTACACCGAATTTCTCGGCTGCATCCTTGTACGACATGCCCTCCAGCAGCACCGCCTTCACGACATCTTTTTTCACCGCCTGGTCATAACTGCGGGCTTTCTTCTTCGGCGGTGCCTCGATCTCAAGCACCCGGCAAATCTCCTGTCTTGTGGTGCAGTACAGGTCAGCCAGAATGCCGATTTGTTTCTTGGGGTCGGCGGCATCGCGGTAGGCCGTGCGGATCTCGCCGATCTGCTCAGTCGTCAAACTCATCGTCATCCTCCCCTTCTTCCCCGGCGGCGTACTTATAGCACATCCGGCAAAGCCAGGCGGCAGTGATGGTCAAAGCCAGGCTACCGCTCCAGCTCCAATCGTTTTCGATTGGGGCGCAGAAAAACAGCATTGTCGCCAGGGCAGCGAAGATGCAGCCCATGCCGGCGGTGAAGCGTTTGACGGAGCGCCAAATGGCGCGTATAATGAGAGTGTCTTCCAGATTCCATTTTTGGTTGACGCTTTTGGCTCCCGACTGTGCCAGCAGCCGGGGGCCTTTTGTTTTGTTCATGACTGTGCTCTCCTTTCTTTCATCAGCTCGTCCACGAGTGTCTTTGCGATCATCCGGGCCGCTGCTTTCATCCGTTCGGGCGTGGTGCGTTCCCACTGGAGCACCTTGCCCGTTTTACGGTCTATCACCATGCAGTTGCCAAGGGGGATGTTATCCTCCATCACTGGCCACCTTCCTTCGGTCTGGTCTCATTCGCATCATAGAAAGCCATGATGTCTTCGGTGCTGATCCGCAGGGTCTTGGTGCCGGACAGCTTGCTGGCACGCAGACGGCCAGCCTTTACCCAGTTCAGCACGGTGTCTTCCGACACGCCCATCTGGGCAGCTGCCTGCTCGGGGGTCAAAAAGGGCATTTGGGTCACCTCTCTTTCGTTGTTTCTTCCTGATCGCCATGTTATAATTTCGGTGAAAGGAAGTGAATAAAATGTGGACTCCTCCACAGACTTTTCAATGCGGCCATTGCGGAGTTGTTTTTGAAGAGACCCCCCAAACAGCCGCCATCAGAATAGTCGAATTTGGATGTGAAAATCCCGAGACAAGCCCAGGGTCAAGGTATATCGTGGGCCGCATCGCGATTCACTATCATAGATGTCCTATCTGCAGAAAATTTACCATCTCAGGAGAAAGCTTTGATAACACGGAAATGCCTAACTTTGCTTTTTCTTATCCTCCTGTGACTGGCGCAAACGTTCCGAGCTGTATTCCGGATCCCATTCGGGACGATTATCTCGAAGCATGCTCCATAGTAACTTTGAGTCCAAAAGCCAGTGCCACTTTATCGCGACGGTGTCTTCAAGGCATGATTCGTGATTTTTGGGGTATTCCCGAAAAAAACCTCGCTAAGGCAATATCCGCGCTCGAAGGGAAAGTCCCTCCCGACCAGTGGCGAGTAATTGATGGAATTCGTCATCTTGGGAATATCGGCGCTCACATGGAAGCGGACATAAATACCATCGTAGAAATTGATGCTGATGAGGCCGAAAAACTTCTGAAACTGATAGCTCTACTTTTCCATGACTGGTATGTGCAGAGGGAAGAAAGAGCCGCGCTTTACCGAGACATCATTGAAATTGATCAGGAAAAGCAGAAGAAACGGAAGGGGTAAGTTGGCTATTGCTTGCCAAGAATGTCCCATCGAAATCCCAATACTGACGAACCAGTTTCACAGGATCCTCAGGCGTGCCCAATCCCTCAATTGCCTGCGTTTCTATAACCTGTACCACTCGTGCCGAATCAGTCCCTCGTGGCCGTATGATTTTGTTATCCGGCATATTAACACCTCCTCTCGTTAGCCCGCCTTGTGCGGGCTTTTTCTTTCCCTTTCCGGGGGGTATTCCCTTGCTTTCCTTGGGCTTTTGTGTTACATTTGAGGTGCGAAGTCAAATTAAATACAAAAATCCGCTTTTCTTGGGGTATACTCCCGGTAAGGCTGGTTTTTTGTGCCCGTTTTCAGGGTACGCTCAAAGTATACCAATCATTTGATTAGATTTCAAGTAATTTCTAATCATTTGTTTGGATTTTATTATTTCACTAATCTTGGGGGAGTCGTTATGGGCAATATTGACAAAATTGTTTCGCTGGCGAAAATGCAAGGTATCTCTCTCTCCTCTCTCTGCGCCCGGATTGGTAAAACGAGGTCATATTTATCTGAAATCGCTTCCCGACACAGGAACGTACCCGACGAATACATTCCCGAACTCGCCGCCGCCCTCCACACCACCCCAGCCTATCTGATGGGCGAGACTGACGATCCTTCCCCGGAAACAAAAAAAGAGCCCGCCGGCATGGCCGACGGGCTGACTGAGGATAAGCGATTTCTTATAGAATGTACAATGAACATGTCTGACGAGAACGTGCGAAAGCTCCGCGCTATTGTTGAGCAAGTGTTTCTCGAAAGAGGCGAATGACTTCGGCGATTTCTTCATCGGATAACTGCATGATCATCTCTATCAGTTGCCGACGTTCTTGCTCTGTCATCTTCGCACCTTCTTTTAACATCATTCCGGCTTCTTTTTATTTTCTTGATTCTCCAAAAATGCTGGGCTTCTTTTTGAGCAAAAAAAGATCCGTGACCGACAGCGTAACCACAACCTGCATAATGGTAAGCTGAAGTGCCCTTGCCTCCGGACAGTTTCGGTCCGGCAATTGCATAAGCCTTGTTGCCAAGTCTGCCGCGTATTGCACAGCATCATGATATTGCTGTAAGTTTGTTGGCCTCCGAATCATTTTCATTGCTGTCCTCCAATTCTCTCGAAAGGTCTGAATATAATTGCCTAAAATCATTATCATTCTTTATGAATTTATTCATACCGTATTGTCCAACGCAGTTGTTTCCTGTATTGTCGGGCTTATATCTTTATTAATCAGCTTCTGTTCACTCCGTAAAGTCAAAACAGTGGAAAGTGCCGTTGCTGAAACAAAGCGAAAGATTGCTTTTAAGCAATATCTTATCCGCAACAAGGATTCTCTGATCTCCATATATAAGCAGGTCGCCGATGCCAGAACAATAGAAGATTTCATCAACGCCGTGGATCCGGTATGGAAATATCTCTATGTAATCCCGCACATAGATTCCCAGTACCAAAAGATTTTTCAATTAGCTCGTGAGTATGAACAATTGTATTATTTTCGCTCAGATGAAAATCTTTTTTTTAAGTTAAAAGAGGAAATAACTAAACTTCTTTCAAAAATAGTTTTCGATATAGAACAGGAAGGATGGTCATAAATCATGTTTGACGAGCAAGCTGTCACCTTTTTGGCCCTTCTCGAAAGAAAAACACTGGGTAACCGAGCAAATTGGCTACGTTATCCGAAGGCATATCCGTATGAAAACAACCATTTTCTGCAGCTACATCTATCAGGAAAAGGCGTTGGCATAAATCCTACCTGTTCTTATTTCATGCCATGTAAAAATGGTGCTATCTTCCTTTTCACATATGCAGATTCGGATACGTCCAAGGAAATCTGTGTGCAAGAAAATCTGGGTGTTCCCCTTCTTGCGTTACAATCAGGCCCCACTACAGATCGCATTGCAGCAGCTATTCGCAATTACCTGGAAGAAGTAGAAGCGCAGCCTGATTCCGTCCTTAACTTCTTTGACGCTGCAGTAGAAGGAGAAACACCCATATCCGAAGAAGAACATATGAATCTTTCATACTAACTTCGGTGTAATGCAATCATACCACAACCAACGGTTGTATTCAATTAACAAAACGCTGTTTTTCACTACTTTTAGTTGTTGTTTTCGTGGAAGTTTTATGGTTTTTTCTTTTTTGATTTTGAAGTCCAAAATAACGGTCAAAAATATTGCTACAATAACTTATCATTCGTAAGGAGGAATTCGTATGGCGCTCAATTTAGGAAAACTGGCAGGAAACGCACTTCTCAACGGACTTTCCGGCAATCTGAATGAGGTCTCCCCGGACGCTTTGCAGCGGGAGTATGGCGCATACCTTATGAGCGGAGAGACGATTCAAACCGGCTTCAAGTTGGTTCGCGACGCGGTCATCATCACGGATAAAAGAATCCTTGACTTTGACAAACAGGGTGCCACGGGCAGCAAACAGCGTGTAAAGTCCATTCGCTTGTCCTCCATTATCGATGTCGAAGCCGAAACAGCAGGCTTTGGCATTGACGACAGCGAGCTGACCATCACATATATCACCTCGCCTTATTACAAAGCAAACAGCATCGAAACGACCAGCAGGAAGTTTGAGTTTCCTAAGAACTACAACATCCAGGGCCTGTATAAGATGCTTGTTGAAATCGCCGAAGCCAACGTAGAGACACTGAATCAATAAAAAAACCGCCGCCCCTGCTGGAACAGGAGTGGCGGTCAGACAAGGCTCACCAGAGGTGAAATCTCGCCCACATCGAGATTATACCACCCTCCGGCGGGCCTGTCAAAGTGCATCCAAAGGAGGGTATTTCTATGCCCACAGCTTTCATTCTCACGCGATACAGCACCGACAACCAGAACCCGGATACCACCGCGGTGCAGGTGAAGAAGTGCGCCGAGTATTGCCGGCAGCACCAGCTCACCGTGCTGGACATATTCAGCGATGAGGCAGTGTCCGGCATGAAGCAGCACCGGCCGGAGTACGACCGCATGATGGCAGCCTACCAGGCGAAGGCAGGGGCCGACGTGGTAGTCATCTATGACCAGAGCCGGATGTTCCGGGACATGGTGGAGTGGTTCAACTTCCGCCGCCAGCTGCAGGCTCTGGGCGCCCGGGTGGTCAGTGTCACCCAGCCTATGGTGGGCGGCGATCTGCTGGACCCGTCGGTTTTCGTGAGCGAGGGCAGCATGGCCCTGTTCAATCAGCTGCACGTCCTGGTGACCCGCCAGAAGGTCGTGGAAAAGATGCGCTACATGGCCTCACAGGGCAAGTGCCCCGGGGGGCGCCCTGCGCTGGGCTACGACCTGGACGCTGAGCGGCGCTACATCATCAACGAGTTCGAGGCCGAGACCGTCCAGCAGATCTTCACGATGCACGCCGCCGGGGCCAGCTATGGGGAGATCATCACCGCCATGGCCGCCCAGGGCCGTCTCACAAAGGCCGGCAAGCCCTTCGGCAAGAACAGCCTGCATGAGGTATTGAAGAACGAGAAGTACATCGGGGTGCTGGTTTATGGGGCGGTGCCCAGCGTCTCCCCTACCGGCCATCGGAACAGCCACCAGCCGGCGGCGGAGGGCTGCGTAAGGCTGGAGGGGGCGGTGCCCCGGATCATCAGCGACGAACTGTGGGCGGAGGTGCAAAAGCGCATGAAGGAGCGGACTCATCCCGGCGGACGATACTCTGCAAAGGCAGAATATCTGCTTTCCGGCAAAGTGTTTTGTGGCGACTGCGGCGGCGCCATGGTGGTGGCGGGCACAAGCAGCGGCGCCAGCGGGCAGCGGTATCGGTATTACAGCTGCGTGAATAAGCGGCAGACCAAGACCTGCAACGCCAAGGGCATCAGCGTTCCCCGGTTGGAGCAGATGGTGGCTGAGGCGGTCAAGCAGCGGCTCTCCTCGCCGGAGGGGCTGCGGGATGTCATCAGCGCGGCTGCACAGTACCGCGACGCCCTGACCCAGGCCGCGGCGCCGCGCACCGATGAGTTGGCGCAGCAGATCCAGGATACCACAATGAAAATCCAGAACCTTGTGAACGTGCTGGCCGGAGGCGTGACCAGCAAGGCCATCACCGACCAGCTGGCAGAGCTGGAGGGCGAAAAGGCCCGACTGGAAGCCGCTGCGCGGAACATAGCGGCCGCCGCCAGTGAGGTGGGACTCACCGACACCCAGATCACGACTGCGGTCACAAAGCTCTCCCAGATGGACGAGAGCACCCAGGCAGGCCGCCGGGCGCTTCTGTCCATCGTGGCCAAAGTCGTGGTATACGGGGACCGGGTGGACGTCTACACCATTCTGGGCCCTGACGGCAAAAAGCCTGACCTGGATACCGCCGCAAAGGATTTTATAAACACAATGGGTGCTACTTCCCTCGCACCAAAACGCCGCAAGCGGTCAAACGCTTGCGGCGTTTTTTTGTTGTTCGCTGCTCGTCCTTTTCCATGCTTGATTGACAATCCGTTGCAAGTATACTACATTTAAAGCGGCGGCAGACAAAAGCCGACAGACACCAGACAAACAGGAGGGATCGTTCATGAACGACTCGTATTTTGACGGCGGCCTGCTGCAGCTGATCGGCTGGCGGCTGCTGGGCACGCTCATCACCGTATGCACCTGCGGCATCTGCTATCCCTAGGCCGTGTGCATGGTATATGGCTGGGAGACCAAGCACACCGTTGTCAACGGCCACCGCCTCACCTTTGACGGCAGCGCCGTTCAGCTGTTCGGGAACTGGATCAAGTGGTTCTTCCTCACCATCATCACCCTTGGCATCTATGGTTTCTGGCTGGGCATCGCCCTGCGCAAATGGAAAGTCAAACATACCCATTTTGCCAATTGAGCATCTGAAACGCAAAACGCCCCGCCTCCCTCCGGAAATTCCGGCGGGAGGCGGGGCTTCGTTCGTTTATGAGAGGAAAGCTCAGTTTTTGGCTGCCTGCCGGCTGCTGCGGGCCATCAGAGAGAAGATCAGGGTGATGGCCGCCAGCACGCCCAGCACGCAGAAGGTGTTGAACATGGCGCCGGCGTAGGCAGAGCGCAGGTTCTCCACAAACTGTGTGAACAGCGTCTGGCCCTGCTCGCTCAGGCCGGCCATTGCCTTTTCCACGGCAGTGGGATCGGTGAGCAGAGTCGTGCCCATGTAGCCGTTCAGCTCCTCCGCGGAGAGGAAGGCGTCCAGTCCTTCGGGCACCACCCCGGTCAGCCCGCGGGCAAAGGAGGTGTTCAGCACCATGCCAGCGATGGACAGACCGATGGTGCCGCTCATGGACTGCAGGAACTGGATGGCGCTGGTGCCCTCGCCCACCAGGGACTCCGGCAGCTCGTTCTGCGCATGCAGCGTGTAGATCATGGAATAGGTGGTGGTGCCCAGGCCGGAGAGCAGCACGCCCAGGATGAGCCAGACCATGTCGGCGGGCGAGCGGGTGAGGCCCATCAGGAAGTTGGACGCGGCATAGACCACCGAGGTGGTCACCAGCACCAGCTTGATGCGCCCGGTCTTGCCGATGAACGCGCCCACCGCGTAGCCCAGCGCCAGCTGCACTACGGATTTCAGCGCGGTGATGGCGCCGGACATGGTGGCGTTCATTCCCGCCAGAGCCTGGCACAGCATGGGCAGGTAGGAGCCCACCGCATAGAGGGTGGGCCCGATGAGCACCACGCCCAGGATCACCAGCACGAATTCACGGTTGCGGAACAGCGCGGGAGAGAGCACCGGGTGCTCGCAGCGGTTGATGTGCCGCACGAACAGCACCAGCGACACAAGGAACACCGCCAGCGACCCCAGCACCTGCACCGACACCCAGCTGTAGGTCTGCCCGCCCCAGGAGAAGAACATCACGATGGCGATGGTCAGCACCGAGAGCAGCAGGGTGCCGGCCCAGTCCAGACCGCCCGCCGGGTCCTTGGGGCGAAGGTTGGGCATTTTGAGCAGCAGCACTGCCAGCACCACCGCCGTCAGCGGCACGGACAGATAGAAGGTCAGCCGCCAGCCCAGCAGGTCGCCGATGGCGCCGCCGGCCAGCGGAGCCACCACGAACACCACGCCGGTGAGGGTCCCGTAAAAGCCCATGGCCTTGGCGCGGCCCTGTTCGTCCAGCGATTCGCCAAAGAAGGCCAGCACATTGCCCAGGATGCAGCCCTTGCCGATGCCCTGCACGCCGCGCATCACCACATGGAACATCATGCTGCCCGCAAGGCCCGCCAGCAGCGAGGACACTCCGTAGACCAGAACGCCGGCCACGATGATGTATTTCCGTCCGCTTTTGTTGCCCAGCATGGAGGTGATGGGCAGAGCCAGGGTGTTGCACAGGAAGGTCAGCGTGTACATGAAGGCGTACAGATCGGTGCTGCCCAGCTCGGCCACGATGCCCGGCCCCACGATGGAACTCATGGCGTCGATGAACAGGATCTCAAGCAGGCCCAGGAAAAGGGCCAGCATGGTCCAGCGTTTGTTTTTTTCGTTCATTCCCGCTCCCCCTTTTTCACAGTTCCAGCTCCAGCGCGTCCTTGAACCGCTCGCCGCCGTCGATGGTCAGATCGGAGCCGGTGACATACTTGGCCTCGTCGCTGGCCAGATACAAAACGCCATAGGCGATGTCGTTGGGCTCGCCGATGTGGCCCAGGCAGGTCTTTTCCTCACAGGACTTGAGCACCTTGGGGTAATCGCAGATGATCTTGGTCATGGGGGTCACGATGGTGCCCGGGATGATGGTGTTGACTCGGATGTTGTCCTTGCCCAGGTCCACGGCGGCGGCGCGGGTCATGGAGACCACAGCGCCCTTGGTCAGCGTGTAGGCGTTGAACTCCACGCCCACCACCGCGGCCAGCGAGGACACGTTCACGATGGAACCGCCGCCGGCCTTCTTCATCACCGGCACCACCGTTTTGATGCCCGCAAAGGAGCCCCAGGCGTTGATGCCCATGATGCGGTCAAAGGCTTCCCGGTCGGTCTTGTCATAGTTGACGCCCCGGGAACCCACGCCCGCGTTGTTCACAAGGATGTCCACCGTGCCGAACGTTTCCACGGCCTGCTTCACCACCTGCTGCCAGTTCTCTTCGCTGGCCACATCCAGGTGCACGCCCAGCGCCATGCCGGGGAAATCCGCGTTGATGGCGTCCACGGTCTCTTTCAGTGCGTCCTCCGCCATATCCGCTGCCACCACTTTGGCGCCCTCTTTTGCGAACAGATACGCTTCGGCCGCGCCCTGCCCCATGGCCGCGCCCGTGATGATGGCCACCTTGTTTTCCAGCCGTTTCATACTTCCTCATCCTTCCGTTTTTTGTTTTTGCGCTTTGACTTTCAGCGCCGTTTTCATTGTACACATCCCCGCCGCCAAAATGGAAATACGGGTTTGCGATGCAAACGGCAAAGGCATAAAAGAAAACTATGTTTGCTTTTTCACAAACAGCTTACAAGGCAGGCCGGTTTTTGCTATACTGAGTATCAGGGGGTGTGGGCATGACCATTTTGCAGCTTCAATACTTTCAGGCCGTGTATGAATACCGCAACATGACGAGAGCGGCCAACGCACTGTATGTTTCGCAGCCGTCGGTCTCCACTGCCATTCAGGAGCTGGAGGACGAGTTCAGCGTCAAGCTGTTTCTGCGCACCAAGCCGCTGCAGCCCACCCAGGCCGGGCAGCGCCTCGCCCAGTTGGCGGGCCCGCTGCTGAATGGGTTTGAGGACATTTCCCGCCAGATGCGCAGCATCGGCAGCCAGCGCTCGCCCCTGCGGGTAGGCATTTCCATCATCGTGCAGCAGCTGGTGCAGCGGATGTTCGCCGGCGGATTTGACATGTCCCGCGAGTCTCTCGCATTTTTGGGGTTTTACGGCTGCGATTATCTGATGCAGTCGGTGCGGGACGGACTTCTGGACCTTGCCATCATCTCCTCGGTGGACAGCCGGGACCTGGAGGAATTCTGCGTTTACGACCTGGCCAGTTTCGATGTGGTGCTGTACACCCGCCGGGACGACCCCTTGTGCAGTTTCAGCACTCTGGACCCCCGCCAGCTGCAGCAGGTGCCGCTGGCCGCCTTCACCGAATATCCCATGAGCCGCTCCGAGTTCGGCGAGATGATGAGCATCCTGCTCAACAACGTCTGGCCGGAGAACATCCTGTTTTTCTCCACAGACCTGAACGGCATCGGTCAGGCCATCCGGGATGGCCGGGCTTCCTGCGTGCTGTTGCAAGGCCTGTTCGACAATGACCCGGAGATCCGCGCCATCCCCCTTGAGACCAACCGGCGCACCCACTTTTCGGTGATATGGCGCAAGGACCATCTTCTGCGCCCGGAAGAGGAGGCTTTTCTGCGCGAGACCGAGGCTCATCTGCGCAAATTGGAGTAAAAAGCGTTTCTTCGCATCAAAAAAGCCGCGCCCGCAAGCAGCAGCTTGCAGGCGCGGCTCTTTTTTTATTTTCTCACGCGGCCATGAGGTTAGCCTCGTCCCGGCAGCGCCAGAGGAATGCACCGGCCACCAGGGCGGCCATGCATTCCGCCGCGACGGTGGCGGCCCAGATGCCGTCCACCTGCCAGAACAGTGGCAGGATCAACACCGCCGCCACCTGGAACAGCAGGGTGCGCAGAAAGGAGATGATTGCCGACACAAGGCCGTTGTTCAGCGCTGTGAAGAATGCCGAGCCGAAGATGGCAAAGCCGGTGAACAGGAAGGAGAAGGCAAAAATGCCGAAGGCGCGCACCGTGAGCTCATAGAGCGCCTGGTCGTAGCCCACGAAAAGGCGGGACAGCGGCTGTGCCAGCCCCAGGGCCGCCGCAAACATCGCCAGGGCGAACACGCTTATCAGCCCCAGGCTGCGGCGCAAAATGCCCTTGACCTCTGCGGCGTTCCGCGCACCGTAGTGATAGCTGATGACCGGCGCAGTACCCACGGAATAGCCCAGAAACACCGCCTGGAAGATAAGGCTGACATACATCAGCACACCGTAGGCGGCCACACCGTCCTCCCCTGCCATGGCCAGCAGCTGCAGATTGTAGAGCATGCTCACCAGCGGGATGGAAATATTGCTCATCAGCTCGGAGGAGCCGTTGGCGCACACCTTGCCCAGCGCCCGGGGTTCCATGCGCGTGCGGCCCAGGCGGAGCAGACTGCGGTTGGGCAGCGCAAAATAGACCAGCGGGATGAGCCCGCCCACGCACTGGCTGATGGCCGTGGCCGCCGCCGCGCCCTGGATGCCCCAGGGCAGCACCGCCACGAACAGCGCGTCCAGCACCATGTTGGTGAGCCCCGCCGCCACCGTGACATACAGCCCGAGGGCGGGCTTGCCCGCCGTGGGGAACAGGCACTGGAATTCATATTGCAGGATGTACATGGGGTTTGCCAGCAGGATGATGCGGCCGTAGAGCACGCAGTTTTCCAGCAGCTGGCCTTCGGCCCCCAGCAGCACCAGCAGCGGGCGAAGCAGCAGAAGGCCCGCCACCGCCAGCACCACGCCCAGCCCCGCCGAGGTGTACACCACCAGCGAGAACAGCCGCCCGGCCTTCTCTTTGTCCCCTTCGCCCAGGGTCTTGGCGATCAGCGCGCCGCCGCCCGTGCCGAACATGAAGCCCACCGCGCCCAGTATCATCAGAAAAGGCATGATGAAATTCACCGCGGTGAAGGCGTTTTTGCCCACAAAATTGGACACGAAGAACCCGTCCACCACACCGTAGATGGAGGTGAACACCAGCATGATCATGGAGGGGAAGGTCAGGCGCAGAAGTTTTTTGCAGGTGAAATGGTCAGAGAATCGTATCCGCATGTTATACCTTTCTTTCCAGCTGTGCCGTCCTTTCCTTGAAATCGGCGAGATACCGCTCTGTCAGGCGCAGATAGGTCTCCACTTCCTCTTCGGACCAGCACGCGAATATGTCTTTTTCGATCTGGATGATGCGCATCGCCGTTGCTTCGGCCACCGCCTGCCCGTGGGCAGTCAGACGCGCGTTTTTTGCCCGGCCTCCGTCCAGTTCCAGTTGCAGCACGTCCTCCGCCTCCAGCTTACGGATGGCGGAGTTCATGGTCTGCTTGCTCAGGCCTGAACGCCGGCGGATGGTGCGCAGCGGGCAGCTGCCCCCATTGTCGCAGATCGCGTACAGCACTTTCATGGCGCTGTCCGGGTAGCCCATCTTGAGGCTGAGCTCGTGATAGGCAGCCTCTGTCTCGCCGAGCAGGTAGTTGAATCGGTTCAGTCTTTCCTGGGTGGTCCTGGTCATTCTCCGCTCCCCTTTTTGGTCCGAAATCGTACTTGCCATTTTAGTACGATTTCGGACGGTTGTCAAGCTGGCTCTTTTGTGAGAAATCCCGCGGGCGCGGGGCATACTAAAAGCGGGGCGATGAGCCCCGCTTGAAAAAGAAAGGAAGGAACGATCTATGGACCACGAATACCATGAAACGCATCACGAGGACCAGAACGCCGTGACCGAAGTGGGCGTGCCCGACCCTCATCAGCCCGGCTGCCGCCCGCCCCGGGCGGAGGGCCTTGTGACCGAGGCCGACGCCTTTTACGAGGGGCTGGGCATGGGCGCCTATTTCCCCTCGGTGTTCGGGGGCGCTGCCCCCGAGCAGCGCAAGCCTGTCGGACCCGATGAGTGCGGCCCGGACCAGCGCGGCTGCGGCTGCCAGAGCGAGCCTGCGGAGTGACGCGCGCAGGGCTGCCCCTCTCAAAAACGGGGCAGTCCTGCAATTTTTTTCGCATCGTGCAAAAAAGGTTGATTTCACAGACGGGTCTGTTATAATAAAGATAAAGACGGCCTTTTCACAAAAAAGGCCTCTCCTTTGAACGACGGAATACTGCAAGGAGGTTATACAAGATGAAAGTTATCGAGACCAGCAAGGCGCCGGGCGCCATCGGCCCCTATTCTCAGGGTTTTGAGGTGAACGGCTTCGTATTCACCAGCGGCCAGATCCCCGTGGACCCCTCCACCGGCAACGTGCCCGAGGGCATCGCTGCGCAGGCTGAGTGGAGCTGCAAGAACGTGGGCGCCATTCTGGAGGCTGCCGGCGTGGGCTTTGAGAACGTGGTCAAGACCACCTGCTTCCTGGCTGACATGGGCGACTTTGCCGCTTTCAACGAAGTGTACGCCAAGTACTTCGTTTCCAAGCCCGCCCGCAGCTGCGTGGCTGTGAAGGCCCTGCCGAAGGGCGTTCTGTGCGAGATCGAGGCCATCGCCGAGAAGTAAGCCAGACTGTTTCGGACATAGAAAATCCCCGCCTGTTTGCCAAAACAAACAGGCGGGGATTTCTTTATGCGTCAGGAACCGCTCGCCTCGCGGCAGGCGCTGCACACCCCATACAGGGTGAGCGCATAGCCCTCGATGGCAAGTTCCGGCCGGCTGGCGATCATCTCGTCCAGCGGCGTTTTGTCCAGCTGAACGTCCTCCACCCGGCCGCACCGGGTGCAGAACATATGGTCGTGATCGGCCAGGGTGCGGTCAAACCGGTCAGCCTGACCGGGAACGCTCACCCGGCGCACACGCCCGGCCTCCACAAGGCCGTTCAGGTTGCGATACACCGTGCCCAGGCTCAGGCCGGGGCAGTCGTCCCGCACGGCGGTATAGATCTCGTCGGCGGTGGGGTGATCGCAGCGGCTCTGCACCTGTCGCATCACCAGCTCCCGCTGCCGTGAATAGCGCATGGTCCTTTCCCTCCTGTTCTCGCCCGCCGCGGCTCCCCCGCCGCGCGGTGCATGGTCATGTTTTTTATAATAGTAATTGTTTTCACATATTTTGTCAAGGGCGCTTGGTTTCAGCTTTCTTCGCCGCTTCCCTGCTGGCCCTTGACCCGCTGCCAATAGGCTTTGGCCGCCTGCTCGGTCTTGTTTTCGCCCCAGTGGTAGTATTGGGTGCCCACCAGCGCATCGGGCAGGTACTGCTGGGCCACCCAGCTGCCGGGATAGGCGTGGGGGTATTTGTAGTGCTGGCCCTTCACCGCCGCGTCCTCGCCGTCAAAGTGCTTGTTCTGCAACTGGCGCGGGATGGGACCGCTGCGGCCCTTCTGCAGGTCGGCCATGGCGGCGTTGATGCCCGCCTCACCGCTGTTGGACTTGGGCGCGGTGGCCACCAGGATGACCGCGTCCGCCAGAGGGATGCGTCCTTCCGGCAGGCCCAGCATGGTGGCGGCGTCCACCGCCGCCTTGACGATGGGAATGATCTGGGGCCAGGCAAGGCCCACGTCCTCGCAGGCGCAGACCATCAGCCGCCGGCAGGCGCTCACCAGGTCCCCCGCTTCCAGCAGGCGGGCCAGATAGTGCAGCGCCGCGTCCGGGTCGGAGCCGCGCATGGATTTCTGATAGGCGGAGAGGATGTCGTAGTGGTCGTCGCCGTTTTTGTCGTACCGCATGGCGGTGCGCCCGGTGACCTGACGGGCCATCTCCCCGTCCACCCGGCGCACACCATCCGAATCGGCGGGCGCCGCGGCGGCCGCCAGCTCCAGGCAGCCCAGCGCCTTGCGCATGTCGCCGCCGCAGCCGTGGGCCAGGATGTCCAGGGCTTCCTCATCCACCGCCAGGGGCGCGCCGTCCATCTCGGAGAGGCGCTGGGCCGCGCTGCGCAGGCCGTCGGCCACGTCGGCGGGAGTGAGGGATTTGAATTCAAACACGGCGCACCGGCTGAGCAGCGCGTTGTATATGTAGAAATAGGGGTTCTCAGTGGTGGAGGCGATGAGGGTGACGGTGCCGTCCTCAATGCACTCCAGCAGGCTCTGCTGCTGCTTTTTGTTCAGGTACTGTATCTCGTCCAGATAGAGCAGCAGGCCGCCCTGGCTCTGCAGGGTGCCGATCTCCGCCAGCACGGCCTTGATGTCCCCGGTGGAGGCGGAGGTGCCGTTGAGTTTGTGCAGCCGCATGCCGCTCTGTTCCGCGATGATGCGGGCCACGGTGGTCTTGCCCACTCCCGGCGGGCCATAGAAGATCATGTTGGGCACCGTTCCGCTCTCGATGGCGCGGCGGAACACGCACCCCTCCCCCAGCAGATGCTTCTGTCCCCACACCTGGCCGAGGGTGCGGGGTCGCAGGCGCTGGGCCAGCGGTTCAGCCACGGGGGGCACCTCCCGTCTCGGTGACCGGCGCGGCCCAGTCGTTCAGCTTTTTGGCCGCATAGCCAGGGTTCACAAAGTCGTCGATGGCATAGACGAGGCTGCGGTCCCAGAAGTTCCACTCGTGCACGCCGTCCCACTGCAGGCGGCGGTAGTGGGCCAGAGGCAGCGCCCGCAGGCACTCGTCCACCGAGTCGTTCTGGTAGCGGATGTAGTAGGGCTCCTGGTCCTGGAAGCCGTTGGTGAGCAGAATTTTCGGCTGCTGGTCGGCGGGCAAAGCGGCCACCTTGGCCGCCAGCTGCCGGACTTCGCTGGCCTCCGGCAGGCGCAGGTCCGGCCCGAAGATGGGCTCGAACACCTCCTTGACGCCGGGGATGTGGGAGTGCTCCAGCATCATGGCCACATCCACCGCGCCGGAGAAGGAGGCGCAGCCGGCATAGAGGTCGGGACGGCTGAGGCCCAGATACAGCGCGCCGTAGCCGCCCATGGAAAGGCCGCCGATGAAGTTTTTCTCCCGCTCGGCGGGCAGGTGGAACATCTCCCGCAGCAGCACCGGCAGCTCCTCGGTGACGAAGCCCGCCCAGGCCCCGCCGTAGGTCATGTCCTGGTAGAAGGAGTTGCCGCAGTCCGGCGCCACCAGCGCCAGACCGTTGTCGGCGGCGTAGCGGGGGGCGGCGGTCATCTGCATCCAGTCGTCGCCGCTGTTGGTGAAGCCATGAAGCAGGGTGAACACGCCCTTCACCTTGTTGCCCACCTCCACCGGCAGGTCGCAGGGCAGATAAATCTTGACGCCCACGGTGGTGAGCAGCCGCTGGGATTTCAGTTTGCACTCAATATAAGCCATAGCCTTTTCTCCTCAAAACAGCCCCGGCGGCCGAACGAAGGCCCGGCCGCCGGGAACGCAGCGTTTTTATTCGTACAGCGGGAAACGGCGCACCAGCTCCTCCACACGAGCAGCCACGTCCGCTTTCTTGCCCTCAAAGTCAAAGATGCAGTCGGCGATACAGCCGGCGATAACGTCCATCTCCGCCACACCGAAGCCGCGGGTGGTCACTGCCGGGGTGCCCACGCGCAGGCCGCTGGTGATGAAGGGGCTGCGCTTTTCGCCGGGCACCGAGTTCTTGTTGGCGGTGATGTGCACCTCGTCCAGGTTGTGCTCCAGCTCCTTGCCGGTGCACTCCAAATCGGAGAGGTCGATGAGCATCATATGGTTGTCGGTGCCGCCGCTCACCAGCTTCACGCCCCGGCTCTGCAGGCCGTCGGCCAGCGCCTTGGCGTTGGTCACGATGTTCCGGGCGTAGGTCTTGAACTCAGGCTTCAGCGCCTCGCCGAAGCAGACCGCCTTGGAGGCGATGATGTGCTCCAGCGGGCCGCCCTGGGTGCCGGGGAAGATAGCCTTGTTCACCTTCTTGGCGATCTCCTCGTTGTTGGTGAGGACCATGCCGCCCCGGGGCCCGCGCAGGGTCTTGTGGGTGGTGGTGGTGACCACGTCGGCGTAAGGGATGGGGCTCATGTGAGCGCCGCCCGCCACGAGGCCCGCGATGTGGGCCATGTCCACCATCAAGAGCGCGCCCGCCTCATGGGCGATGTCCGCCAGCACATCGAACTTGATGGCGCGGGGATAGGCGGAAGCGCCCGCCACGATCATCTTGGGCCGCACCTCCAGGGCCTGACGGCGCAGGGCTTCATAGTCGAGGAAGCCGTTCTCGTCCACGCCGTAGGCCACGAAGTTGTAGTTTTTGCCGCTCATGTTCACCGGGCTGCCGTGGGTCAGGTGGCCGCCGGCGGCAAGGTCCATGCCCAGGATGGTGTCGCCCAGGTCCAGCAGGGCGAAATAGACGCCCAGGTTGGCCTGCGCGCCGGAGTGGGGCTGCACGTTGGCGAACTTCGCGCCGAACAGCTGGCAGGCGCGCTGGATGGCCAGGTTCTCCACCTCGTCCACACAGGCACAGCCGCCGTAATAGCGGTGGGCAGGATAGCCCTCGGCGTACTTGTTGGTGAGCACGCTGCCCATGGCGGCCATCACCGCCGGGCTGACGATGTTCTCGCTGGCGATGAGCTCGATGTTCTGCCGCTGGCGGACCAGTTCCCGTTCCATGGCCGCGGCCAGTTCCGGGTCCTGCCCGGCCACAAAGCCGATGGTGTCGATCATTTCCTTGTACATGAAGTTCCCCTCTTTTCTCAGTGTGCTTTTGCCCCGACGGACAGTATATGTATCATTATACCCCCGCCGGGCCGCCGGCACAAGGGTCGGTTTGCGCTTTGTGAGAATTCATGCTATAATGGCGGAAAACATCGGAAACGAGGGAGAAATCATGACCACAAAGGCCCTTGCACTGGAAGTGATCGAACGGCTGAAACAGGCCTATCCGCTGGCGGAGTGCACGCTGGACTATGACCATGCATGGCAGCTGCTGGTGGAGGTGCGCCTTGCCGCCCAGTGCACCGACGCGCGGGTGAACGTGGTGGTGAAGGACCTGTTTGCCAAATACCCCGGCGTGAAGGAGCTGGCCGATGCCGAGCCGGAGGACATCGAGGCCATCGTGAAGCCCTGCGGGCTGGGCCGCTCCAAGGCGCGGGACATCAGCCTGTGCATGCGCAAGCTGCGGGACGAATACGACTGCAAGGTGCCGGACGACTTCGACGCCCTGCTGAGCCTGCCCGGCGTGGGCCGCAAGAGCGCCAACCTCATCATGGGCGATGTGTTCGGCAAGCCCGCCATCGTCACCGACACTCACTGCATCCGCCTGTGCAACCGCATCGGTCTGGTGAAGGATGAGAAGGACCCCAAGAAGGTGGAGATGGCCCTGTGGAAAATCGTGCCTCCCGAGGAGGGCAACGACCTGTGCCATCGGTTCGTGCTGCACGGGCGGGCGGTGTGCGACGCCCGCAAGCCGGACTGCGCCGCCTGCTGCCTTCGGGACATCTGCAAAACAGGCAAAGCCGCCGCCAAAGCTTGACAATCTTTTCGCACGGCGCTATACTTTACCCCGGACATAAAAACAGGGGCGCTGGGTGCCATACCCGGCTGAGATCGAGGCGAAACGCAGCCTCGGGTCACCTTGAACCTGATCCGGGTAATGCCGGCGTAGGAAGTTTGAGGATCGGACGCTTGACGAGCGCCCCTGTGCAGTTTTGCGCGGGGGCGTTTTTGTTTTTATGTACTATCCATTGAAAGGTCGCTGAACCTGTATGAACAAAACCTTCTCCAAGACCCGCATCCTGGTGGAATGCGCGCTGATGGTGGCCCTGGCCACCGTTCTGGGCTTCATTCCTGTCTACGAGCTGCCCCGGGGCGGCTCGGTGACGCTGGTGAGCATGGCGCCCATCCTGCTGGTGAGCCACCGCCACGGCGTAAAGTGGGGCGTGCTGACCGCCTTCGTCCACAGCCTCATCCAGCTGATGCTGGGCATCAAGAATCTGGCCTGGTGCCAGACCTTCGGGGCCGTGGTGGGCTGCATCCTGCTGGACTATGTGCTGGCCTTCACCCTGCTGGGTCTGGCCTGCCTGGTGGCCAAGCCCAAAAAGCCCCTGGCGCTGGGCATTGGCGTGAGCACCGTCATCATGTGCTTTGGCCGCTATCTGTGCAGCTTCCTTTCCGGCTACATCGTCTGGAAGGACTACGAGACCGCTTTTGAGTGGATGGAAGGCTTCGGCTGGGGCGCGGCCATCGCCAACATGGGCGAGAACGCCCTGTGCTGGCTGTACAGCGCCGTCTACAACGCCACCTACATGATCCCCGAGACCATCCTCACCGTGATCGCCATGGTGGTGCTGGCCAGCGTTGCTCCCAAGCTGTTCAACCGCCAGGGCTGAGCGCTCATCCCGTTTTTGCAAAGGCCGCCCCGCCGGGGCGGTCTTTTTTTGCCCCGGCAACCGCTGGTTGCAGGGAATGGAAAACCATGTTGGTGGCGAAAACGAGTCGTTTCTGATAGAATAAGTTCAGAAACCACAAGGAGGAACACCGCTATGACCTTGGGCAACCGCATCGCGTCGCTGCGAAAAGCTGCCGGGCTCTCTCAGGAGGCGCTGGCCGCAAAGCTGGGCGTCAGCCGGCAGGCCATCGGCAAATGGGAGGCGGACGCCACCCTGCCCAGCCTGGACAATCTGCATCAGCTGGCAAAAGAGCTGGGGGTGAGCATCGACGCGCTGCTCACCGGCGAAAAGACGGACGCGCAAAGCACCCCTGAGGCCGGGCCGCCGCAGGCGCCCCTCTCCTTGGAGGGGGTTCAGGCCCTGCTGGAGGGGCAGGCCCGGAGCGACCGCCGGCGGCAAAAGCGCACCCTGCTCCGGCTGGGCGTTCCGGCCGCGCTGGCGGTGCTGGCGCTGGCGGCGGGCCTTGCATGGCAGAACGGGCAGCTGGCTTCGCTGCGAAACCAGCTGGGCACGGTGCAGGGCAGCGTTGCCACACTGGACGGTTCCGTTGCCGCGCTGCAAAGCCAGCTGAGCGCGGGCATCCTCGGCCAGGGGCAGACCACCTTCTCCGAGAGCCTGCTGGCCAGCTGGGACGTGCAGGTCAAAGAGTACTCCCCCGCCGAGAGCCAGGTGCTGATGAGCCTTTCCGCCACGCCCCGCACCATCACCGAGGACTGCGCCCTCCGCTTCACCTTTGTGCTGAGCGACGGACAGAGCCTCTCGCTGGACGCGGTGCAGGGCGAGGGAGATGTGTTCTTTGCCGAGGGCTGGGTGCCTCTGGCGGAGAGCTACACCCTGAACGTCAGCCTCATCCGCGACGGTGAAACAAAGGTGGAGCAGCTTTACACCGAGCCCGCCTTTTCCAGCCAGTACGAGATGCAGATCCAGGAGCTGCCCCCCGTGGTGCAAAGCGCCAGCCACACGTCTTTTTCCAAGACCTATACCGTGCGGCAGGAAGCGGGCGATTACGAGATCCCCGTGGATGTGTCCTACGCAAGGGACGGACGGCCCTATCAGTGGCCCGTGAAGGCGTGGGTGACGGGCACGCTGGCCGGCGAAGAAGTCCTGAACCTTGCACTGGATACCGATTTCATCCAGCCGGGCAGCGAGAACGGCCCCAGCGAACCCTCGGGGACCGTGACCTTCTACCTCCGCTTTTCGCTGGAGGCAAAGACCTTTGAACAGCCCTGGAAAGACGAGTACGAGGGCGGCAGCTGGCCCGAGATCGACTATCAGCTGCACATTCTGGACAACGGCGGCAGTGAGAGCACCTATTCCCTCAATCTTTAAAAAAACGGCGGGCGCATGGCCCGCCGTTTTCTTTTTAACGACGCCGTCGGGCCCTTGCGCGGGCGGCGCTTTTCCGCTATACTATAAAGAAGTACCCATAGAGGGCAAACAAGGGAAAGAGGGAAAGCCATGTTTACCATTGTGGAGCGCAGCGAACTGAACCCCACCGTGACCAAACTGGTGGTAAAAGCGCCGCTGATCGCAAAGAAAGCCCAGCCGGGGCAGTTCGTCATACTGCGGGCCTGCGCCGACTCCGAGCGCATCCCGCTGACCATCGCCGACCAGGACCCCGCCGCCGGCACCGTGACCGTCATCTTCCAGGTGGTGGGTGCGGGCACCATGCAGCTGAACGGTCTGGCCGTGGGCGATGCACTGCACGATTTCGTGGGCCCGCTGGGCCGTCCCACCGAGCTGGAAGGCCTGAAAAAGGTGGCCGTGGTGGGCGGCGGCGTGGGCTGCGCCATCGCCTATCCCGTGGCAAAGAAGCTGCACGAGATGGGCTGTGTGGTGCACACCATCGCGGGTTTCCGCAGCCAGGACCTGGTCATTCTGGAGGACGAGTTCAAGGCGGTGAGCGACCGCTTCATCCTGATGACCGACGACGGCAGCCGGGGCGAGAAGGGCGTTGTGACCAAGCCCCTGGAAGAGCTCATCGCCGCCGGCGAGGGCTACGACGAGGTCATCGCCATCGGCCCGCTGGTGATGATGAAATTCGTCAGCCTGACCACCAAGAAATATAACGTCAAGACCATCGTTTCCATGAACCCCATCATGATCGACGGCACCGGCATGTGCGGCGGCTGCCGCCTGACGGTGGGCGGCCAGACGAAGTTCGCCTGTGTGGACGGGCCGGACTTCGACGGTCATCTGGTGGATTTTGACGAGGCTTTGCAGCGGGGCGGCATGTACCGGGAGTTCGAGGCCCACGCCCGCGAGGAAAGCTGCAATCTGCTGAACAAGGAGGTGCGCTGATGGAGCGGAATATGGACCCGAAGCGCTGCCCCATGCCCAGCCAGGCGGCAGACGTGCGCAATAAGAATTTTGACGAGGTGGCCCTGGGCTACACCCCCGAGATGGCGGTGAACGAGGCCAAGCGCTGCCTGCACTGCAAGAACATGCCCTGTGTTTCCGGGTGCCCGGTGGGCATCCACATCCCCGAGTTCATCGAAAAAATCGCGGAAGAGGATTTTGAGGGTGCCTATCAGGTGCTCAGCGCCAGCAGCGCCCTGCCCGCGGTGTGCGGCCGGGTGTGCCCTCAGGAGAACCAGTGCGAGGGCAAATGCGTGCGGGGCATCAAGGGCGAGAGCGTGGGCATCGGCCGGCTGGAGCGCTTTGCCGCCGACTGGCACCGCACCCACTCCACCGCCGCCCCCGAAAAGCCTGCCCCCAACGGCCACAAGGTGGCCATCATCGGCTCCGGCCCCTCGGGCCTGACCGCCGCGGGCGAGCTGGCCAAAAAAGGCTATGCCGTGACGGTGTTCGAAGCCCTGCATCTGGCGGGCGGCGTGCTGGTCTACGGCATCCCGGAGTTCCGCCTTCCCAAGGACATCGTGCAGCAGGAGATTGACGGGCTCAAGGCGCTGGGCGTTTCCATCGAGACCAACATGGTCATCGGCAAGGTGCTCACCGTGGACGAGCTGATGGAAGAAGAGGGCTTTGAGGCGGTGTATGTGGCCTCCGGCGCGGGGCTGCCCCGTTTCATGAACATCCCCGGCGAGAGCCTGAACGGCGTTTACTCCGCCAACGAGTATCTGACCCGGGTAAACCTGATGAAGGCCTATCAGCCGGGCAGCCGCACCCCCATCCAGCACAGCCGCAAGGTAGCGGTGGTGGGCGGCGGCAACGTGGCCATGGACGCGGCTCGCTGCGCCAAGCGCCTTGGCGCGGAGGAAGTGTACATCGTCTACCGCCGCAGCATGGAAGAACTGCCCGCCCGCCGTGAAGAGGTGGAACACGCCCAGGAGGAAGGCATCGTCTTCAAGCTGCTCACCAACCCCGTGGAAGTGCTGGGCGACGAGAACAAGCGGGTGCGTGGCATCGCCTGCGTGGAGATGGAACTGGGCGAGCCGGACGCCTCCGGCCGCCGCCGCCCGGTGGAAAAGCTGGGCAGCCGCTTTGAGCTGCCGCTGGACACGGTCATCATGGCCATCGGCACCAGCCCCAATCCCCTCATCCGCTCCACCACCCCCGGCCTCGACACCGACCGGCGCGGCTGCATCGTGACGGACGAAGTTGGCGCCACCAGCCGGCCGGGCGTGTTTGCCGGCGGCGACGCGGTGACAGGCGCGGCCACCGTCATTCTGGCCATGGGCGCGGGCAAGGAAGCCGCCAAAGCCATCGACGAGTACATCCAAAACCGCTGAAATAAACATATAAGGCCGGGCAGAGAAGGTTTCCCTTCCCTGCCCGGTCTTTGATTTCAGAGCGGTTTTTCCATCACGAAATTGGTCAGCAGGATGCCGTGGCGCTCCACCTGCTGCTCCTTCACAACCCGATAGCCCCGCTTTTCAAAGAACGGGCGCGCGGTGATGGAGGCGTGGGTGGTGACAGGGCCCTTCACCGTTTCTTCCAGCCGGTCACAGAGGGCCGCGGCAACGCCTTGCCGCTGGTGTAAATGATGGACATAGAGCCGGTCCAGATAGCCGTCGGCGGTGATGTCTCCAAAACCGATGAGCGCGCCGCCCTCTTCGGCCACAAGGGTGCAGTGCGCCCGGAAGGAGCGGTCCCAGGCCGTCAGGTCCACCTGACCGTCGGCCCATACGTCCAGCTGCCGGGGCGTGTAATCGGCGGCGTTCACCGTGTGGACCGTGTTGTAAAACAGTTCCGCCATTGCGCCGCAGTCGGACGAGCGGTAAGGGCGTATCCGCATCATGTTCCCTCCCCTTTTCAGGAATGTACCGCCATGATACCACGGTTTTGCCTCTCCGGCAAGGACAATGCGACAGGAATAGTGCATTTTTTCACCGAATGTGGTATACTGGGGTGAAAAGTATGATTTTTGGCCGTGCCCGGCCGGGCACGGCGCGGAGGTGCGCTTGATGGCAAGAACACACAGAGCGGAGGACGGCCCGCTGGGCGGTGCGGTGATCAGCCAGCAGATCGCCGCACGGCTGCTGGAGGAGCTCCGGAGCGGGTGTTATGCCGGAGCCGACCGGCTGCCCGCGGAAGTGGAACTGGCCGCGAATCTGGGCGTGAGCCGCACCGTCATCCGGGACGCGCTGGCGGAACTGGAACGGGAAGGCTATGTGGAGCGGGTGCGGGGCATCGGTACCGTCATCAACCGGCAGGTGGTGGCCGTGCGGGGCCGCCTGGACCAGAAATTCGAATACAACGCCATGATCCGTTCCATGGGCCGCACGCCCCACGCCGACCACGTTCTGGTGCAGCGCCTGGACGCGGACGAAGCCATGGCCGCCCGGCTGGGCATCGAGCCGGGCCAGCCGGTGCTGATGGTGAAAAAGCGGGTGCTGGCGGACCGCCAGCCGGTGATCTGGTCGGTGGACTATCTGCCCGTCGCCCTCTTCCCTCCCGCACTGGTGGACCGGCTGGACTTCGGCCGCCCGGTGTTTGACATTCTGGAAGAGGTGGCCGGCGTTTCGGTGGTGAGCACCGTGGCCCATGTGAGCGCCGTGATGGGCGACCCCGCCTCCCGGCGCATCCTGGCAGTCCAGCCTCACGAAGCCCTTCTTCTGATGGAGGAAGTGAGCTACACCAAGCTGGCGAAGCCGGTGATGTATTCTCTTTCTTACTACACTGCCTTCTTCGATTTTGCGCTGCTGCGCAAAAAATTCTGAACCGGGCGGCACTTTCTGCCGCCTCTGAACCGAACAGCCGCCCGCGCCGTTCCTTTTGCGGAATGGCGCGGGCGGCTGTTTTTTTTACACGGTGGCTTCGGCGCGCTGGCCTGCGGCGTCATTTTCACTGCGCAGCACCACCTGCCCGTCCTGCACGCAGGCGGTGAAGCTCTCGCCCGGATGCACCTGCCCGGCGGCGATGCTGTCCGCCAGGGCCTGCTCCACCGCCCGGCTCACCGTGCGGCGCAGGTCCCGCGCGCCGTACACCGGGCGGTCGCCTCCTGCCAGCATGGCGGGCAGGTCGGGGCTGTGGTGCAAACGATAGCCCCGGGCCTGGGCCCGCTGTTCCAGCTCCGTCAGCATCTGCTCCGCGATGCGGGCCAGGTCCTCGTGCAGCAGCGGGCCAAACACCACCAGCTCGTCCATGCGGCCCAGCAGTTCGGGACGGAAGTACTTCTTTGCCTCCCCGATCACCTGCTGGCGCTGGCGCTGAGGGATGGTCTCCGGCGTTGCGCCAAAGCCCACCAGGCCCCCCTGCCCCGCCAGATGCTCCGCCCCCAGGTTGGAGGTGAGCAGGATGATGGTGTTGCAAAAGCTGGCGCTGCGGCCCATGGAATCGGTCAGGCGGCCGTCCTCCAGGATCTGCAGCAGCAGGTTCTGCACGTCCGGGTGGGCTTTTTCTATCTCGTCGAACAGCACCACGGCATAGGGCCGGCGGCGCACTGCCTCGGTGAGCAGGCCGCCCTCGTCGTGGCCCACATAGCCCGGAGGGGCGCCGATGAGTTTGGCGGCGGCATGGGCCTCCATATATTCGCTCATGTCAAATCGCAGCAGCGCCTTTTCGGTACCGAACCACTGACGGGCCAGGGTGCGGGCCAGATGGGTCTTGCCCACCCCGGTGGGACCGAGGAACAGCATCGCACCCAAGGGCCTGCCTGCCTCCCGCAGGCCGGTGCGGGCCCGGCGCACCGCCCCCGCCACCGTGTGCACCGCTCCTTGCTGGCCCACCACACTCTCGGAGAGCCGCTGTTCCAGCCGGGCCAGTTTTTCCCGCTCGGCCTCGGTGATGCGCTGCACCGGCACGCCGCTGGCCCGGGCCACCACCCGGGCCACGTCCTCGGCGGTCAGCTCTCGGCTGCGGTCGTTCTCCCGCTCGCAGTGGATGCGCAGAGCGGCGGCGGCCTCGTCCAGCAGGTCCACGGCCTTGTCCGGCAAAAAGCGCCCCGGCAGATACCGCACCGACAGGTCCACCGCCGCCGCCACTGCCTGGGCCGGGATGGTCACCTGATGGTAGCGCTCATAGCGGGGCACAAGGCCCGCAAGGATGCGCTTGGCGGTGTCCGGGTCCGGCTCCTCCACCACCACCCGCCCGAAGCGGCGCTCCAGCGCCGCGTCCTTCTGGATGCACCGGCGGTACTCCTCCTGAGTGGTGGCGCCGATGACCTGTATCTCGCCCCGGGCCAGAAGGGGTTTGAGGATGCTGGCGGCGTCGATGGCCCCCTCCGCCGCGCCCGCGCCCACGATGACATGGATCTCGTCGATGAACAGGATGGTGCTGCGGTCCTTGTATATCTCGTCCAGCAGGTTTTTGAACCGTTCCTCAAAGTCGCCCCGATACTTGGTGCCCGCCACCAGACTGGCCATGTCCAGGCTCAAAATGCGCTTGTGGAGCAGCTGGGCCGGGGCGCGGCCCGCCGCGATTGCCTGGGCCAGCGCCTCCGCCAGGGCCGTCTTGCCCACGCCCGGCTCCCCCACAAGACAGGGGTTATTTTTCTGGCGGCGGCAGAGTATCTCGATGACCCGCTCCAATTCCTGCTCCCGGCAGAGCACCGGGTCCAGCCGGCTTTCCGCCGCCATCTGGGTCAGGTCTCGGCCGTACTTCTCGGTGGCCTTGCCGCCGCGGGTGGGAGCGGAAAGCCGTGGCTGCAGCGGAAGCACCAGCTGGCCGGAGAGCTGCCGGCACTCCCGGGCGGCTTCGCTCAGCTCCACGCCCCACTCCGTCAGCCAACGGCTGGCGGTACAGTTGGGGTCTTCCAGGATAGCGCAGAGCACATGCTCGGGCTGAGCCTCCTTCATGCGGGCGGCGTGGGCTCCCAGCACCGCGAAGTCCAGCGCTTTGCAGGCCTCGGGCTGAAAGTCCCGGGGCGAGAGGCGGCGGCTCTCGTTCATGCCGCCCAGCGCGGCCACCCGCTGCATGACCTGGGTCTCAGCAATTTGGCGCGACTGCAAAAAACGGGCCGCGGGGGTGGCCTCGCCCCTGAGAATGGCCAACAGGATGTGGCCTGTGCCTGCCTGGGTCTGGCCCATCTCCCCCGCGATGATGAGCGCCTGGTTGAGCATTTTCGCCCCCTGGCGTGAAAAACCTTTGAAACGATACTGCATGGTGTGCTTCACTGCCCCTTTGATTTTTTCTAAGGGCAGTATGGGCGGGCACGCCGCCGTTAAACGGCGATGGCAAAAGTTTGCAGCCGCAGAAGAAGCAGAAAAAGGCCCCCTGCCTTGCGGCAGGGGGCCTTTGAAAGCCTCACAAGCTCTTTCGATTACTCGTAGATCTTGGAAACAACGCCGGAACCAACGGTGCGGCCACCCTCACGGATAGCGAAACGCAGACCCTCGTCCATAGCGATGGAGGTGATCAGCTCAACGTCCATGGTGACGTTATCGCCGGGCATGCACATCTCGGTGCCCTCGGGCAGGGTGATGACGCCGGTCACGTCGGTGGTACGGAAGTAGAACTGAGGACGATAGTTGTTGAAGAAGGGGGTATGACGGCCGCCCTCGTCCTTCTTCAGGACGTAGACCTGGCCCTGGAACTTGGTGTGGGGATGAATGGAACCGGGCTT
The DNA here is from genome assembly GCA_004558145.1 of Oscillospiraceae bacterium. Taxonomy (GTDB): domain Bacteria; phylum Bacillota; class Clostridia; order Oscillospirales; family Ruminococcaceae; genus Allofournierella_A; species Allofournierella_A excrementavium. The sequence goes on along the minus strand of SFDQ01000003.1, from coordinate 66,485 downwards.
AGCCAGAACCTGGCCACGCTCGATGTCGGTGCGCTGCACACCACGGAGCAGAGCGCCGATGTTGTCGCCGGCCTCGGCATCGTCCAGCAGCTTGCGGAACATCTCCAGACCGGTAACGGTGGTCTTCATCTTCTCTTCCTTCAGACCGACGATCTCAACTTCCTCGCCGACCTTGATCATGCCGCGCTCCACACGACCGGTAGCCACGGTGCCGCGGCCGGTGATGGTGAACACGTCCTCAACGGGCATCAGGAAGGGCAGGTCAGCCTTACGGTCGGGGGTGGGGATGTAGTCATCCACAGCGTCCATCAGGTCCAGGATGCACTTGTACTCGGGAGCGTTGATGTCGGTGGAGGTGCTCTCCAGCACGGCCAGGGCGGAACCCTTGATGATGGGGGTGTCGTCGCCGGGGAAGTCGTACTCGTTCAGCAGGTCACGGATCTCCATCTCGACCAGATCCAGCAGCTCGGGATCGTCAACCTGGTCAACCTTGTTCATGAACACAACGATGTAGGGCACGCCGACCTGACGGCTCAGCAGGATGTGCTCACGGGTCTGGGGCATGGGGCCGTCGGCAGAGGACACGACCAGGATAGCGCCGTCCATCTGGGCAGCACCGGTGATCATGTTCTTGACGTAGTCAGCGTGGCCCGGGCAGTCCACATGGGCGTAGTGACGCTTATCGGTCTCGTACTCCACATGGGCGGTGTTGATGGTGATGCCGCGCTCGCGCTCCTCAGGAGCCTTATCGATGTTGGCGTAATCGGTGAACTCAGCGTCGCCCTTCATGGCCAGCACCTTGGTGATGGCGGCGGTCAGGGTGGTCTTGCCGTGGTCAACGTGGCCGATGGTGCCAATGTTGACATGAGGCTTAGTACGCTCAAACTTAGCTTTTGCCATTTTAATAGTCCTCCTTTTTTTGAACCATTGAACCTATGGTTATAATACTAAAACATTTGCCAAAAATCAAGTTCTTTTTGGGCTTTAGGCTCAGTCCTTCTTGCGGCCGGCCATGATGCCCTCGGCAATGTTCTTGGGGACCTCAGCGTAGTGGCTGGGCTCCATGGAATACTGACCGCGGCCCTGGGTCTTGCTGCGCAGGTCGGTGGAATAACCGAACATGTTGCTCAGCGGGACGAAGGCGTTGATCTGCTGCGAGCCGGTCAGGGCTTCCATGCCCTGGATCTGGCCGCGGCGGCTGTTCAGGTCGCCGATGACGTCGCCCATGTACTCATCGGGAACGATGACGGCGACCTTCATGATGGGCTCCATGATGGCGGGATCGGCCTTGGCCATAGCCTCCTTGAAGGCCATGGAACCGGCGATCTTGAACGCCATTTCAGAGGAGTCGACCTCGTGGTAGGAACCACCCTTCAGGGTGACCTTCACGTCTTCCACCGGGTAGCCGGCCAGGATGCCGGCCTTCATGGCGCCCTGAATGCCCTGGTCAATGGCAGGGATGAACTCCTTGGGCACATCACCGCCAACAACGGCGTTGATGAACTCGTAGCCCTTGCCAGGCTCGTTGGGCTCGATGTCGATGATACAATGACCGTACTGGCCCTTACCACCGGACTGACGGGCGTACTTGGTGTTGGCGCTGGCCGGACGGCGGATGCACTCGCGGTAAGCAACCTGAGGCGCGCCCACGTTGGCCTCCACCTTGAACTCGCGGAGCAGACGGTCCACGATGATCTCCAGGTGCAGCTCGCCCATGCCGGCGATGATGGTCTGGCCGGTCTCCTCGTCGGTCCAGGTGCGGAAGGTGGGGTCCTCTTCAGCCAGCTTGTTCAGCGCCAGACCCATCTTCTCCTGACCAGCCTTGGTCTTGGGCTCGATGGCAACGCGGATAACGGGCTCGGGGAACTCCATGCTCTCCAGGATGACGGGGTTCTTGGGATCGCACAGGGTGTCGCCGGTGGTGGTGTTCTTCAGACCCACGGCAGCGGCGATGTCACCGGCGTAGCAGATGTCGATGTCCTGCCGGTGATTGGCGTGCATCTGCAGGATGCGGCCCATGCGCTCGTTGTTGTCTTTCACCGAGTTGTACACGGTGCTGCCGGCTTCGACCTTACCGGAGTAAACGCGGAAGAAGCACAGCTTGCCGACAAAGGGGTCAGTGGCGATCTTGAACGCCAGGGCGGCGAAGGGAGCGTTGTCGTCGGAAGGACGGCTGGTCTCCTCGCCGGTGCGGGGATCGACACCCTTGATGTCCTCGATGTCGGTGGGGGCGGGCATGTAATCCACAATGGCGTCCAGCAGCTTCTGCACGCCCTTGTTGCGGTAGGAAGTACCGCAGGTCACAGGCACCACAGTGTTGGCGATGGTCTCGCGGCGCAGGGCCTTCTTGATCTCGTCCTTGGTGAGCTCCTCGCCCTCCAGGTACTTCATCATCAGCTCTTCGTCGCTCTCGGCCACGGCCTCGATGAGCTCGGCATGGTACTGCTCAGCCAGCTCGCGCATATCCTCGGGGATCTCCTCCACGCGGATATCCTTGCCCATATCGTCGTAGTAGACGTCGGCCTTCATGTCGATCAGATCGATGATGCCCTTGAAATCGTCTTCCTTGCCGATAGGCAGCTGGATGGGCACCGCGTTGCACTTCAGACGCTCGCGCATCATCTTCACAACACGGTAGAAATCGGCGCCCATGATGTCCATCTTGTTCACGTAAGCCATGCGGGGAACGTGATACTTGTCGGCCTGACGCCAGACAGTCTCGGACTGGGGCTCCACGCCGCCCTTGGCGCACAGAACGGTAACAGAACCGTCCAGAACGCGCAGGCTGCGCTCCACCTCAACGGTGAAGTCCACGTGGCCCGGGGTGTCGATGATGTTGATCCGGTGCCGGTTCTTTTTAGCGGCGGCGGGATCGTTCAGCAATTCCGTGTGGCTCCAGTAGCAGGTGGTGGCAGCAGAAGTGATGGTGATACCACGCTCCTGCTCCTGCGCCATCCAGTCCATGGTAGCCGCGCCATCGTGCGTCTCACCGATCTTGTGATTCACGCCGGTGTAGTAAAGGATACGCTCGGTGGTGGTGGTCTTGCCGGCGTCGATGTGCGCCATAATGCCGATGTTTCTGGTCATTTCCAGAGAAACGTCTCTTGGCATATTAACCTCCTAAAACTCCAGACAGGATCAATAGCGGTAATGGGCGAAAGCCTTGTTGGCCTCGGCCATCTTGTGGGTATCCTCACGCTTCTTGACGGCGTTACCGGTACCGTTCACGGCGTCCATGATCTCGTTGGCCAGACGCTCGCGCATGGTGCGCTCGCTGCGGCTGCGAGAGTAGCTGGTCAGCCACCGCAGGCCCAGGGTCTCGCGGCGCTCGGGGCGCACTTCCATGGGCACCTGGTAGGTGGAACCACCCACGCGGCGGGCCTTGACCTCCAGGCTGGGCATGATGTTCTCGAGAGCTTTCTCGAACATCTCCAGGGGATCGTTGCCGCTCTTCTCCTTCACGATATCGAACGCATCGTAAACGATCTTCTGGGCAACACCCTTCTTGCCGTCCAGCATAACGCTGTTGATCAGACGAGTGACCATCTTGGAATTGTAGACAGGATCAGCCAAAACGTCACGCTTTGCAGTAATACCTCTTCTAGGCATCTTTCTTCCCTCCTTCACAGAATGATATCATCGGTACTCGAAAGCAATAAACTCCCGTTGTGCCATTCAAGGTCTTACTATTTATATAAATAAGCCTTTGATGGCGGGGTATACGTTTGATTACTTCTTCGCGGCACCGGCCTTGGGGCGTTTCGCGCCGTACTTGGAGCGGGCCTGGTTGCGGTTGGCCACACCCTGGGTGTCCAGAGTACCACGGATGATGTGGTAACGCACACCGGGAAGGTCCTTAACACGGCCGCCACGGATCAGTACTACGCTATGCTCCTGCAGGTTGTGGCCGATACCCGGAATGTAAGAGGTTACCTCGATACCATTCGTGAGCTTAACACGGGCTACCTTACGCAGAGCAGAGTTCGGCTTTTTGGGGGTCATGGTACGAACAGCGGTGCAAACACCACGCTTCTGGGGGCTGTTGGCATTGCTGTAGGACTTGTCCAGAGAGTTATAAGCCTTCTGCAGAGCAGGGGCGGTAGACTTGCGGACAGACACCTCACGGCCTTTGCGTACAAGCTGGTTGAAAGTAGGCATTGTGATCTCCTTTCTTCAATGATTTATGTTCAGGCGGCAGAGCCGCCAAAACACCAAAAGGGCATAATTGCGCCAGGGGGCGCAACAGTTTTATTTTACACACTGGGGCTGTGCATGTCAACAGTATTTGCCGAAAAAGATTGTCCAAAACACTGAATTTTCAAAAACTTTTCCATGCGGGCCGTTTTCAGGGCGTCAAAAGCGCCCAGCCCTGATAAAACGGCGTTTTGCAAAGGCCCGAAGCGGCGGATGCGGCGTCGGCGAAGGCCTCGTCCGTGGTGTAAAAAGCCACCCCTTCGCCCAGGGGCGCGCTCTCCCCTGCTTCGAGGGCGGCGCGCACCGTTTCGATGCCGGCGGACAGGGCGGAATCGTCCCCCCGGGCCAGCAGGCTGATGTTGGTGGCAAGGCCCGCCCGGCCCAGCGCCACCGCCAGCCCCCGGTCGGTGCACACTTCCAGTGTGTAGAAAGCGTCGCAGTCTTCCAGCAGGGCCAGCTCTTCTTCCGTGGGGGCCGGCGCGGCGGTGCGCAGAGAAGGCTCCGCGAACCATTCGCGCTTTTGTGCCAGCGCCTCTGAGAGGTCGAACACCTGCAGCGCCAGCACCGCCGCCAGCGCGGCGGCGGCCAGCCTGCGGCGGGGCAGTTTTGCCAGTGCCGCCAGCGCCAACGCCGCGATCAGATACCATACCGGCCAGAACATCCGGCCGCTTGCCCGGAACACCCCGCACAGGGCGGTGAGCCACTGGGGCAGGGGCAGGGTGAAGAGGGTACGGCTGTTGGCGGTGACCACATTGCTCACCGCGAAGGCGGCCAGCGCACAGCACACCAGCGCCAGCGGCCAATGGCTCAGCGCCTGTTTTGCCAGCGCCTTTGCCTGGGCACGGCGGCGCGTCAGCAGCCACGCCGCCGCCAGCACGCACCCCGCCAGGACTGCCAGCAGGCCCAGGCCCAGATAGTTGAAGGAGTCCAGGCTGTTGGCCACCAGCGGCCGGATGGGCAGCACCCGGGACCAGTGCAGCTGGCCGCAGCCCGGCACCCACCAGTTCCAGTCCAGGCTGACCGGGTTCCACAGCGCGTTCAGGTTCATGCCGAAGGTGCCGTAGCCGCCGTCGGCGCTGCCGCTGACGGTGAAGAAGCCCAGCGCCCAGGCCACCGCCAGGGCGGCAAGGCTGCCGCCGCCCGCGGCGAGGGCAAAGGGCTGCCAGCGGCGGGTGCGCACCAGCGTCCGCAGGCCCGCGGCAAAGGCGATGGCCAGCACCATGGGCACGAAATACAGATGGACGGAAGCCGCCAGGGCCGCCAGTGCGGCAAATCCCGCCGCCCGCCGCAGGGAGAGGCCCTCTTCGGCGCTTTTGAAGTAGAGCCAGAGGGCATAGAGAATGAGCCAGTGGGCGCAGAGGGCGGTGTGGCGGAAGGCACGTTCCAGCAGGATGGGCGAAAGGCAGAAGATCACCGCGCTGCCCAAGACCCATTCCATCCGCTTTGTGAACAAACGCAGAAGGCGCACCGCCGCCGTGCCCTGGAGCATCAGGCTGCCGCAGACGAAGAGGCCGAAGTACTGAAAGGTGCCGGGCAGCAGGCCGCGGAGCAGGCCGAAGGGCACCGCCAGCAGCGGGATGCAGTCCGCCAGGGCCGCCGCCGCGCCTGCCGGCCAGTTGAGGCCGGTGGTGAAGGTGAGCGGCCAGCCCAGACCCTGGTTCTTGATGGCCAGCCAGGCGGCGTAGTGCTGCAAAAGGTCGGTCTCGATGTAGCCGCCCAGCAGCCAGTCGTCCCGGGTGGGGTCAAGGGGCGCCGGGCCGTACACCAGCAGGAACACCGCAAGGCCAATGGTCAGTCCTGCCAGAGAGGGGGCGGCGCGTCGAAGGGTCTGTTTCATTGGGCCGCCTCCTGTTCGTAGAGGTCGAGGGCGGGCAGCGCCCGCTCAAGGCGCGCCTCGGTGACGGTCAGTTCGGTGAAATTCTCATCGGCGCTCCAGAGGGTGGCCGTCCCCTGCCCGTTCTCCACCCGCACGGGGATATAGCCTTCCCCCGACGCGGGGAAATAGCCCGCCACCCCTGGCATGTCGCCGAAGAGGGGCACCGCGCAGCCCACCATGCTGCGCCCCAAAGAGAGAAACGCGCCCCCGGCACTGGTGAAGCCGCTCTCCCAGCGGATGTAAAGGTCGGCGGTGAAGGTCTCCCCTTCCGGGGCGCTCACCGTGATGGTCCAGCTGGAACCGCTCTGCCGCTGTACGCTCACCTGGGCCTCCACCGGCAGGCTGCGGTCACCGCAGGCCCGCCACAGCCAGCTGTATTCAGTGGCATAACAGCGCTCGTATCCCGCCCAGAGATGGCGGTAGACGTCCCAGTTCTGCACCGTGAGCCAGTTTTCCAGGTCCATGCGGGGGGTCTGGGCCCAGGCCCAGCCGCCCTCCGCGAAGGCGGAGACATATTCCGCCCGCTTTTCGTCGCCCAGGGCGTGGATGATGTAGTCGCAGCCGGTGGGCTGGAACGTGCCTTCCACCGCTTCCAGGCCGGTGGCGTACATGGAGAACACCGGCTCGCCGCCGGTGACTTCGGGCAGTTCCACCAGGGCCTTTTGATAGGTGGTATAGCCGTCCAGGGCTTCCAGATACTGCCCGTTGTGGGCGGCGGAGGGCCAGCGGACCGCATCCAGCCCCGCCAGGGCGATGAGGGCCAGCGCCAGCGTGCCGGCAGCGGCCCGCATCAGCAGGTCCCGGCGGCGGGCAAAGCGACGGGTGAGCCACAGAAGGCCGCGCCCTGCCAAGGCGAAGGCCGCCAGCCAGAAATAACCTTCCAGCGCCTCCTTGAAATTATAGCCGCTGCCGCTGAGCACATAGGTGCCGGTGGCTGCGAGGATGGTGAACGCCGCAAACCCCAGCAGCAGCTGCCGGTCGGTGAGTTTTTTCTGCCACAGCCGCACAAGGCACCAGATCAGAAAGGCCGCGCAGGGCACCGCGAACAGCAGGAGCCGTGGGGTGGTGAACACATAGAGCAGCAGGGCTTTGCCCCCGGTGCCGTTGAAGTAGAAATACTGCCAGCCGCCGGTGGCCGCAAGGCTTTGCAGCCACGCGCCGGGATGGAAGCCGGTGACAAGGCTGGCACAGACAAGCAGGCCCAAAGCAAAGCCCGCGGCATAAACGCCCAGCCGGGCGAAAAAGGCCCGGGGCCCGGCCCACAGCCGCAGCGCCTGTTCCAGCAAAAACAGCACCGTGACGCAGAAGGCGGCGGCAAGGCCGAAATCACTGCTCCACAAAAGGCCCGCACCGGCCAGCGCGCCCAGCACACCGCAGGCGGGCAGGCGGGAAAAGGCCGCTTGCAGAGCGGTGCCCTCCGCCGGCTCACCCTTCACGCGCAGCCAGACAAGGCCCAGCCCCACCAGCAGGAACGTCAAAAACAGCCGGGCGATGCGCATGGAATTGCCCGGGGCATAAAGGCTTTGGAACAGGTTCGTCCAGTAGCCGCCGAGAGACGGGCCGAAGAGGGTGGCCAGCAGCCCGGAGGAGACGAACTTGGTGAGGAACACCGAGGCCAGCATGGCCGCCGGGCGGCTTTTGGTGATGAGCCAGACCCACAGCAGCACCGTGACGCTGAACAGGATGTTGGCGGTGAAGTTTGTGGCGAACAGGCTGCCGGCGAAGGTGTTGTTCAGCGCCACCAGCGGCAGGTTCACCCACACCGGGGCCACGCCGATGTAGTTGACAAAATCCACATAGGGGGTCTGGCCCGCCAGCATCCGGCGGAACACATTGTAGCTCTGAAAATCGCCGTTGACCGAGACGTAGTCGCAGGTCTCGATGCGCGCCAAGGCAAGGCTCAGGCTCACCGCGGCCACAGCCAGCGCCCACAGGCACCATTCCAGCATCCGCAACGCCTTGCCGCGATCCTGCGTTTTCCGTATCCCTCTCACTCGGCTCTTCTCCCCTTTTGGTCGTTTTTCCCCGTTCATTATACAACACACACCGCCGCCGCGCCAGCCCGCTTTTTGCGTGACAGAAAGAGAGCCGCCCTGCAACGGGCGGCTCTTTATATTTATTGCACCTGCAGGTCCAGCAGCTTCCAGCTCTCCCCTTCCCGCACCGCGTACATGCGGTACACCGAGGGATAGCTGCGGGGGCGCAGGCCCTCCTTGTAGACCATGTAGGTGAAGCGCACCGTGCCGGCCGCTGCGTCGGGGCCGAGGCTTTCCAGCTCCGAGACCGAGAACTCCTCGAAGGCGGTGGAGTCATGGCTCACGTACCAGCTGGAGTCGAAGGTGCGCAGGCTGTTGTAAAACTCCGTGTCCGGCACGAGGGCTCCCTTCAGTTCCGCGAAGGAGGCGTCGGCGGAGACGTAGCGTGCATAGACACGGGCGGTGCGGTCGAGGAAGTCCTCCAGAGAGGCGGCATCCTCCCCGTTCGGCTCCACCGTGACCACAGCATTCAGCGGGGTCTCCCACTCCACCCGGCAGCTGCCCGCCTCGCTTTGGGCGGTCACCTCCGGCTGTTCCAGAAGGCCCTCCACCTGCCAGACGCACTCCTGCGGCGCGGCATCGCCCAGCGCCTCAAAGCCGGGCGCGGCGGAAGTCTCGCTTCGTTCGCTCTCTTCCAGCGGGCGGCCGTCCACCGTGAGGGCCACCCCCAAAGGCGCGCGGATGGTCACCGTGGAAAGCGCCTGCACCTTGGGCCAGGCCTGCCAGCCCTTCTCCTGAGGGAAGAGCAGGAACTCCACCCGGCCCCCCTCTTCGTCCACCACCACGTATTCCTCGGCCCCGTCGGTCTCGCCCTTGCGCACGAAGCGCAGGCTGTCCCGGTCGGCGGGCAGGTCGTTCAACAGGGTCCGGGCCTCTTCCAGATACTGGGCCGCGGTGGCAAAGCGCCCCGGCAGAACCGCCGCGGGCACATCCTCTTCTTTCAGCTGCTCGGACTGCACCGCCTGCACGCTGCGCAGGATGGCCGCCTCGGGGGTAGACTCTTCGTAGCGTTCCAGCGCGCCCCAGAGCACCGCCAGCGCCGCGCCGCCCAGGGCAAAGAGCACAAGGGCAAAGCCCACCGGCCAGGGCCAGAAGGGACGGGGGCGGCCATAGCGCCATTTCTGTTCGCTCATGCTTCACCCTCCCCTGCCGCGTCCACCACAAAGGCGGTGGGGATGTTGCGCGGACCGTAGAGCGAAGCGCTGACGTTCACCGTTTCGCCCTGGTAGATCATCTGGGTGCTGGAACCGCCGTCCAGATTGGCGGCGTTCACCGCGCCCCACTCCTGCATGACCTGGATGCAGTCCTGATAGGTCGCGCCCAGGCTCTGGGGCTGCCGCCCGTCGATGACCAGGAGCAGCACCGCGCCGTCCGCCCGCTGGCCGATCACCGTGCGGGGGTTCAGCCCGCCGCCGGTGCCGGAGATCTCGGCGGCCTCGCCGTTGATGATGAAGGCCGGGCCAAAGCTGAGGGCGTCCCGCAGGCCGCGCTCCACCGCCTGGCGGCCGGTCATGCGGCCCACCACCAGATGGTCGCTCTCGTCAAAACCGATGACGGAATACTCCTGGTCCATGCCGCCGGCCCGCAGCTGGCCCTGCTGGATGACGAGGCCCAGCGGCACGCTGCCGCTGCCCACGCCGTTCTCGTCGGCAAAGCCGCCGCCGTTGATGCCGGCCACAGCGCCCGCGTCCGCCACCAGCTGTTCCAGCTTCTGGCCTTTGCCCTCGGGGTCGAAGGAGGCGATGGCCGCCACCCGCACCCGGCTGGGGTCGTGGACCACCAGCATCTTACCCTTGAAGCTGCCGCCGGTGACGTCGTGAAGTTCGATGGTGTCCTTGGGCACCTGGGCGTCGCCGGTCTCGAATTCGCCCCCGGCCTGGGTGACCTCGCCGGTCTCCAGCACGCCGTTTTTGTCCAGGATGGCCTGGACCTCCTCTTCACTGAGGAAAATGCGGGCGGTGAATTTGGCGGCGCTGGTCTCCATCACCGTGTGCACGAACAGGTCCCGCGCGGCGGGGCTGGGGCCTTTGCAGATGATGTAGATCGCGCCCAGCAGAAAAGCGGTCAGCGCGCACAGAAACACGCCCGCCATCGCCAGCACGCGAAGCACCGGATGCCGGGGCCGCCCGGGCCAGCGGGTCTGGGCGGCGGTCCTGTCCGCAGGGTCTTGCAGAGTAGTCAAAATATCTCGCGCTCCTTCCCGTCAGTCCGCCAGCAGGGCGGAGGGGATGTGCTCAAAAAAGTCGTTCTTCGCTTCGTCCGGCCCCACGTTGGTGTAGGCCAGGCCGAACTTGCGGCAGTCGTTGCTGCCGCCCGCCTTCACCTCGAACCACTGGGTCTGGCTGACGTGGCAGGCAAAGCCCTCGGCGGCCAGTTCCAGCGCGGTGCGTCCGTCAAAGGCGGCCATGGGCATCTCGCCCCACTCCATCTGTATGGTGTTCTCCGGCCAGAGATGCAGGTAGCACTTGGGCACCTGCCATACGCCATAGGTCTCGGCGCTCTCTGGATACCGGGCCGCGTCGCCGCTGCATTCCAGGGCAGCCAGCAGGGTGGCCGCATTGAGCATGTGGGCCCCGTGGCCGTACTCGCCGTCGACGTCATGGCCCAGCACCACGCTGGGTTTGAAGCGGCGCAGCTGCTCCACCTGCCATGCGGTGACCGCTTCTTCGTCATAGACCTGACGGGCGCTTTCGAGACTCTCCTTGGAGGCATACAGGTCCGGGAAGTCGGAAATGATGGGATAATTGCGGACCCCCACCGTCCACAGGCCGTTCAGCAGTTCGTGGGGGCGGTAGGGCTCGCCCCAGTGGTTGGTCATGTAGGCCACCTGCACCGCGTAGCCCTTTTCCCCGGCATACCAGGGCAGAGCCCCGCCGAACCAGAGGTGTTCGTCGTCGGCGTGGGTGGGCAGCACCAGCAGGTCCGCCTTTTCACAGGGCGGCTGCCACTGCTGCACCCAGTCGGGCACCTGCCCCGGCGTGAAAGCGTACACCTGGCAGAGCACCGTGCCCTCGGGCAGGTAGAGCGTCACCGAGGAGGCGGGCTGCTCCAGCTCCACATACTCGTGGATGAAGCCGTTCTGCCCACAGGCCTGCATCGTGCCGTCGGAAGTCTCCAGCCGCCACTCCACCGGGCGGTCAAAAATGATGTAAAGTTCGCCGATGTCCGTCTCTGCCTGCAGGGTGACGGCAGTGTCGGCGGTGAGGCGCACCTTGCTGAAATTGTCATGGTCGTTGATGCCGCCAAGGGCCAGCCCTTCGCCGCTGGCGGTGAGCTCCAGCTGCTGCGCGGCGGGCCGGGGCGTGGGCTCCGGGGTGGGCGCAGGCGTGGGGCTGGGGGTGGGGGCCGCCGTGGCGGCGGGCGGAACACTGGACGCGGGCGCGGCGCAGCCGGAAAGGAGCAGCAGCGCTGCCAGGGCGGCCAGCGCCCCGCGGCGGAAATGTTTCATATGTTCCTCCCCCTCTTGCAGTGTTTTGGTCCATACCAAAAAACGATATAAACCGCCGGTTTATTGCACAATCTTGCGCAAAGGAAAAGCGCGGCGCTCTCCCTCAACGGGGAAAGCGCCGCGCTTTGGTTTGCTTTAGGCCAAGTGGCTCATTCCTCCACAGAGGCGGCGGGGGCCGCTTCGGGCTCCTCGGTCTTCTCGGGGATGGGCAGGCCCAGCTGCTCGGCTTCGCGGCGGATGAGTTCCTCCTCCACCTCCGGCAGGCCAGTGCCCGCGGGGATCAGCTTGCCGATGATAACGTTCTCCTTCAGACCCATGAGCGGGTCCACCTTGCCCTTGATGGCGGCTTCGGTGAGCACGCGGGTGGTCTCCTGGAAGGAAGCGGCGGACATGAAGCTGTCGGTGGCCAGAGAAGCCTTGGTGATGCCCAGCAGGACCTGGGTCCACTTGGCCTCCTTCAGGCCCTCCTCGCCGTCGGCGATGCGCTGACGGATGATCTCGTTCTGCTCCTCCACCTTCATCTTGTCGGCCAGAGCGCCGCCGATGAGGTTGGTGGAACCGGCGTCGTCCACCCGGACCTTGCGCAGCATCTGCCGCACGATGACCTCGATGTGCTTGTCGTTGATCTCAACGCCCTGCAGGCGGTAGACCTTCTGCACTTCCTGGATGAGGTAGTTCTCCACGGCGGTGCGGCCCTTGATGGCCAGGATGTCGTGGGGGTAGGCATGACCTTCGGTGATCATGTCGCCCTTCTCCAGCTGCTCGCCCTCGGTGACGCGCACGCGCTGGCCGAAGGGGATCAGGTAGCTCTTCTCGCAGGGGGCGCCGTTCTCGTCCACACCGCTGACCACCACATGGCGGTTCTTCTTGGTGTCGTCGATGTGGGCGGTGCCCGCGATCTCGGTCATGATGGCCAGCGCCTTGGGGCGGCGGCTCTCGAACAGCTCCTCAACGCGGGGCAGACCCTGGGTGATGTCTTCCGCAGAGGCGATACCGCCGGTGTGGAAGGTACGCATGGTCAGCTGGGTGCCGGGCTCGCCGATGGACTGAGCCGCGATAACGCCCACGCTCTCGCCCACATGGACGGGATTGCCGTTGGCCAGGTTGGCGCCGTAGCAGTGAGCGCACACGCCCAGCTTGCTGCGGCAGCTCAGAACGCTGCGGATCTCCAGGCTGGTGATGCCGGCGGCCATGATCTTGTCGGCGTCGAACAGGTCCATCATCTTGCCCTCGGGCACGATGACCTCACCAGTGGTGGGATTGACCACATCGCCCACGGCGAAGCGGCCGATCAGACGCTCGCGGAAGGTCTCGATCTCCTCTTTGCCCTCGCGGATGTCGCTGACGACGATGCCCTCGGTGGCGCCGCAGTCCTCCTCGCGGATGATCACGTCCTGAGAGACGTCGACCAGACGGCGGGTCAGGTAACCGGAGTCGGCGGTACGCAGAGCGGTGTCGGCCAGACCTTTACGGGCGCCGCGGCTGGAAACGAAGTATTCCAGAATGTTCAGGCCTTCGCGGTAGTTGGCGCGAATGGGCATCTCGATGGTCTTACCGGCGGTGTTGGCCAGCAGGCCGCGCATGCCGGCCAGCTGTTTGATCTGGTTCATGGAGCCTCGGGCACCGGAGTCCGCCATCATGAAGATGGGGTTGCGGTCTTCCAGGTTGTCGGCCAGAGCCTTGGACACCTTGTCGGTGGTCTCCTGCCAGATCTGGATGACGCTGTTGTAGCGCTCCTCGTTGGAGATAAGACCGCGGTTGAACTGCTTGATGACCTTGCTCACCCGCTCGTCGGCCTCGGCCAGCAGCTCGGGCTTCTGGGGCGGGATGACCGCGTCGCACACAGCGACGGTGATGCCGCTGATGGTGGAGTACTTGTAGCCCTGAGCCTTGATGCGGTCCAGCATTTCGCTGGTGGGCTTGGTGCCGTGGATGGCAAGGCAGCGGCTGATGATGTCCGGCAGGTTCTTCTTGGTGACCTGGAAGTCCACCTCGAAGTTGAACATGGTCTCGGGGTCGTTGCGGTCCACATAGCCCAGGTCCTGGGGGATGGGCTGGTTGAAGATGATGCGGCCCACGGTGGTGTCCACCAGCTTGGAGCGCATTTCGCCGTTCACCTCGCGGGTGCGGCGCACCTTGATGGGAGCCTGCAGGGTGATGACCTTGCTGGCGTAGGCCATGATGGCCTCGTCCTCATCGCGGAAGATCTTGCCCTCGCCCATGTCGCCCTTGTTCACCATGGTCAGGTAGTAGCTGCCCAGGATCATATCCTGAGTGGGCACGGTGACGGGGGCGCCGTCGCTGGGCTTGAGCAGGTTGCCGGAAGCCAGCATCAGCTGCTTGGCCTCGCGCTGGGCCTCCACGGACAGGGGCAGGTGCACGGCCATCTGGTCGCCGTCGAAGTCGGCGTTGAAGGCGGTGCAGGCCAGGGGGTGCAGCTTGATGGCGCGGCCCTCCACCAGCACCGGCTCAAAGGCCTGGATGCCCAGACGGTGCAGGGTAGGCGCGCGGTTCAGCATGACGGGATGGCCCTTGATGACGGTCTCGAGGCTGTCCCACACTTCGGGGCGGGTGCGCTCCACCATCTTGCGGGCGGACTTGATGTTGTTGGCAAGGCCCTTCTGCACCAGGTCCTTCATGACGAAGGGCTTGAACAGCTCCAGAGCCATCTCCTTGGGCAGGCCGCACTGATACATCTTCAGCTCGGGGCCGACGACGATAACGGAACGGCCGGAGTAGTCGACGCGCTTGCCCAGCAGGTTCTGGCGGAAGCGGCCCTGCTTGCCCTTGAGCATGTCGGACAGGCTCTTCAGGGGGCGGTTGTTGGGGCCGGTGACCGGGCGGCCGCGGCGGCCGTTGTCGATCAGGGCGTCCACAGCCTCCTGCAGCATGCGCTTCTCGTTGCGCACGATGATGTCGGGCGCGCCCAGCTCCAGCAGGCGCTTCAGGCGGTTGTTGCGGTTGATGACCCGGCGGTACAGGTCGTTCAGGTCGCTGGTGGCGAAGCGGCCGCCGTCCAGCTGGACCATGGGACGGATGTCCGGCGGAATGACCGGCACCACGTCCAGGATCATCCACTCGGGGCGGTTGCCGGAGTGGCGGAACGCCTCCACCACTTCCAGCCGCTTGAGGATGCGCACGCGCTTCTGGCCGCCGGCCTCTTCCAGCTCGGAATGGAGCTGCTCGCTCAGAGCGTCCAGATCGATCTCGGCCAGCAGTTCCTTGATGGCCTCGGCGCCCATGGCGGCGCGGAACTCGTCCTCATAGCGCTCGCGCATCTCCCGGTATTCCTTCTCGCTGAGGAGCTGCTTTTTCTCCAGCGGGGTGTAGCCGGGGTCGATGACGATGTAGCTGGCAAAGTACAGCACCTTTTCCAGCTGGCGGGGGCTGATGTCCAGCATCAGGCCGATGCGGCTGGGGATGCCCTTGAAGTACCAGATGTGGCTCACAGGGGCGGCCAGCTCGATGTGGCCCATGCGCTCGCGGCGCACCTTGGCCTTGGTGACCTCAACGCCGCAGCGGTCGCAGATCTTGCCCTTGTAGCGGATGCGCTTGTACTTGCCGCAGTGGCACTCCCAGTCCTTGGTGGGTCCGAAAATGCGCTCGCAGAACAGGCCGTCCCGCTCGGGCTTCAGGGTGCGGTAGTTGATGGTCTCGGGCTTTTTGACCTCGCCGTAGCTCCAGGCGCGGATCTGATCGGGAGAAGCCAGGCCGATTTTAATCGAATCGAAATCGTTGTATTCCATTCAATGAACCCTTCCTTATTTCTGTTGTCTCGATGTTGACGGGTATCTCAGAAAAGCCGCGATCAGAACTCGTCGCCCAGACCCGCGTCGTCGAAGGAATCGTCGTCCGCAAAGATGTCTTCGGGCTCGGCGTCAAAGTCATCGGGCTCGGCGGGCTCGCTCTCCGCTTCCTCGATGCTGTAATCGTCGTTCAGTTCGCTTTCCATCAGCACGTCCTCGCCCATGGGCAGGTCGCGCACATCGAAACCGGCTTCTTCGTCGTCAAAGTTCTGCTTCAGGTCCACCGGGTCGCCGTTGGAGTCCTGCACGACCACATCCAGGCCCAGGCTCTGCAGCTCTTTGATGAGCACGCGGAAGCTCTCGGGGATGCCGGGCTTGGGCACGTCCTGACCCTTCACGATGGCCTCGTAGGTCTTGACACGGCCCACCACGTCGTCGGACTTGACGGTGAGGATCTCCTGCAGGGTGTAGGCGGCGCCGTAAGCTTCCAGCGCCCACACCTCCATCTCGCCGAAACGCTGGCCGCCGAACTGGGCCTTGCCGCCCAGAGGCTGCTGGGTGACCAGGCTGTAGGGGCCGGTGGAACGGGCGTGGATCTTATCGTCGACCAGATGATGGAGCTTGAGGTAGTACATGTAGCCCACGGTGACGCGGTTGTCGAACTTCTCGCCGGTGCGGCCGTCGTAGACGGTGCTCTTGCCGTCCTCGTCCAGCTCGATCTTGGAGAAGTCGATCACATGGCCGTTGGTGGGGCTCATGATTTTATCCAGCTTGGTGGGGTACTCTTTGACGTTGTCGCCGCTGTTGTTCTCCTTGGCAAGGCGGAAGCACTCGCGGATGTCCTCCTCGTGAGCGCCGTCAAAGACGGGGGTCATGACCTTCCAGCCCAGCGCCTTGGCGGCGTAGCCCAGATGGACCTCCAGCACCTGACCGATGTTCATACGGCTGGGAACGCCCAGGGGGTTCAGCACGATGTCCAGCGGGGTGCCGTCGGCCAGGAAGGGCATATCCTCCTGAGGCAGGATGCGGGACACAACGCCCTTGTTGCCGTGACGGCCGGCCATTTTGTCGCCCACGCTGATCTTGCGCTTCTGGGCGATGTAGCAGCGCACCACCTGGCGCACGCCGGGCTGCAGCTCGTCGCAGTTTTCGGGGGTGAACACCTTCACGTCCACGATGATGCCGTACTCGCCGTGAGGCACGCGCAGGGAGGTGTCGCGCACCTCGCGGGCCTTCTCACCGAAGATGGCGCGCAGCAGGCGCTCCTCGGCGGTGAGCTCGGTCTCGCCCTTGGGGGTGACCTTGCCCACCAGGATGTCGCCGGCGGTGACCTCGGCGCCGATGCGGATGATGCCGCGCTCGTCCAGGTCCTTCAGGGCGTCCTCGCCCACGTTGGGGATGTCGCGGGTGATCTCCTCGGGCCCGAGCTTGGTCTCGCGGGCTTCCAGCTCGTACTCCTCGATGTGGATGGAGGTATAAACGTCCTCTCGAACGATCTTCTCGTTGATGAGGACGGCGTCCTCGTAGTTGTAGCCCTCCCAGGTCATGAAGCCGATGAGGGCGTTCTTGCCCAGGGAGATCTCACCGTTCTTGGTGGAGGGGCCGTCGGCGATGACCTGACCGGCCTTGACCTCTTCGCCCTTGGAGACGATGGGCCGCTGGTTGATGCAGGTGCCCTGGTTGGAGCGCATGAACTTGATGAGCTCGTACTCGTCGGTGGTGGTCTTGGAGGTGCGGATCACGATCTTGTCAGCGTCCACATGCTCCACAACACCGTCGTTCTTGGCCAGGATGCACACGCCGGAGTCGCAGGCGGCCTTGTACTCCATGCCGGTGGCGACGATGGGCTGCTGGGTGACCATCAGAGGCACGGCCTGCCGCTGCATGTTGGAACCCATCAGGGCGCGGTTGGCGTCGTCGTTCTCCAGGAAGGGGATCATGGCGGTAGCCACGGAAACCACCATCTTGGGGCTGACGTCCATGTAGTCCACCTTTTCGCGCTCGATCTCCATGATCTCCTCGCGGCGGCGGACGTTGACGCGGGCATTGGCGAAGCGGTGGTTCTCGTCCAGAGGCTCGTTGGCCTGGGCGACCACGTACTCGTCCTCCACGTCGGCGGTCATGTAGACCACTTCATCGGTGACAACGCCGGTGGCCTTGTCCACCTTGCGGTAGGGGGCCTCCACGAAGCCGTACTCGTTGATCTTGGCAAAGGTGGCCAGGTAGCTGATCAGACCGATGTTGGGACCTTCGGGGGTCTCGATGGGGCACATGCGGCCGTAGTGGCTGTAGTGCACGTCGCGGACCTCGAAACCGGCGCGGTCACGGGACAGACCGCCGGGGCCCAGGGCGGACAGACGGCGCTTGTGGGTGAGCTCGGCCAGGGGGTTGTTCTGGTCCATGAACTGGCTCAGGGGGCTGGAGCCGAAGAACTCCTTGATGGCGGCCACCACAGGGCGGATGTTGATGAGGCTCTGGGGGGTGGCCTCGCCGGCGTCCTGGGCCTGGAGGGTCATGCGCTCGCGGATGACGCGCTCCATGCGGGAGAAGCCGATGCGGAACTGGTTCTGCAGCAGCTCGCCCACGCTGCGGATGCGGCGGTTGCCCAGATGGTCGATGTCGTCGGTGACGCCCACGCCGTGGTCCAGGCCGTTGAGGTAGTTGATGGAGGAGAAGATGTCGTCCACGGTGACGGTGCGGCTGATGAGGCGGTCGTGGTTCTTCTCCAGAGCCTCCTTCTGGCCGGCCTCGTCCAGGCCCTCGTCCAGAATGGCGCGCAGCTCGGCAAAGCTGACCTTCTCGTTGATGCCGCACTCGGAAACGTCAAAGCTGAAGAAGCCCTGAGCGTCCACGGTGCCGTTGGTGATGACCTTGACTTCCTTCTCGTCGATGGTCAGGTAAGCCACGCTCACGCCGGCGGCCTCGGCGGCCTCGGCCATCTCGCGGGTGATCTTCTCGCCGGCGGAAATGAGCAGCTCGCCGGTGAGGGGAGCCACCACGTCGCGGGCGGCGGTGAAGCCGGCGATGCGGCGGGCCAGAGCCAGCTTCTTGTTCATCTTGTACCGGCCGAAACGGGACAGGTCGTAGCGGCGGGGGTCGAAGAACAGGTTGTTCAGATGGGTCTGGGCGCTGTCCACCGTGGGGGGCTCGCCGGGACGCAGCTTGCGGTAGGTCTCCAGCAGGCCTTCCTCAGTGTTGGTGGTGGTGTCCTTCTCCAGGGTGGCCAGGATGCGCTCGTCCTCGCCGAAGTACTCGCGGATCTGGGCGTCGGAAGACAGGCCCAGGGCGCGGATCAGCACGGTGACAGGCAGCTTGCGGTTCTTGTCGATGCGGACGTAGAACACGTCGTTGGAGTCGGTCTCATACTCCAGCCAGGCGCCCCGGTTGGGGTTCATGGTGGCGGTGTAGAGGTGCTTGCCGGTCTTGTCGTAGCTGGCGCCGAAGTAGACGCCGGGGCTGCGGACCAGCTGGCTGACGATGACACGCTCGGCGCCGTTGTTGACGAAGGTGCCCGCGTCGGTCATCAGCGGGAAATCACCCATGAAGATCTCCTGCTCTTTGACCTCGCCGGTCTCCTTGTTCAGCAGACGCGCGGTGACACGCAGGGGCGCGGCATAGGTGGCGTCGCGCTCCTTGCACTCCTTGATGGTGTATTTGGGCTCGCCCAGGCGGTAGTCGATGAACTCCAGCGCCAGATTGCCGGTGAAGTCCTCGATGGTGGCCACGTCGTGAAAGACCTCTTTCAGGCCCTGGTCCAGGAACCATTTGTACGAGTTCTTCTGCACCTCGATGAGGTTGGGCATGTCGATGACCTCATCGATGCGGGAAAAGCTCATACGCTGGGTCTTGCCGAGGGTTACGGGCTTGACCTTCATCATAAAAAGCGTCCACTCCTATCCTGTATCTTATACTTATGGACCGATGACGCCCCCGCCCCGCTTTTCGGGGCAAAGTATTTTGTGCAGTTTTCACAAACTTTCAAAAATATTTTGTGAGGAAAAGCAGTTTAAGGGCGTTCTAATCCATTATGCTATACTACAACAGTATATCCGCCGTAAACCGCGCTGTCAAGCCATTTTTGCCAATTTCTCAAAAAAATTTCCCGGGCGTTGAACGCCCGGGAACGTGTGCGTTTATTTGGTCGTTTTGGCCCACAGGGGCGTAAATGGGGTCAGCCGGCGGCATTTTCCAGCGGGAACGAGACACCGTTCACCTCCACCGCGGTGTACTGCGCGGGGTCGATGGCCTGGAGGAGCATGCGCACGGCCTTTTCATCCTGGGAAAAACTCAGGCTGGGGACGCCTTCTCCCGTCTGCTCATGGTCCCAGTCGCTCACGATTTCCTGGCGGCTGCCGTCGACGCCGATGAGGACGATGGATGTGTCAAAGGCGGGGTTCATCTCGTTCTCCGGCAGGCCGTCCAGTTCCAGATAGACCGACACCGGCGAGAGTTCCAGCCGGGCCAGGGGCCAGCCAAGGCCCACATCGGTGTTCTGGTCGCAGACGACGACGGAGCGGTCCTCGTAGTCCAGGCGGAAGGAGAACTCGAACCGGCCGGGCACCACCGCGTCCTCGTCGTGGAGGCGGCTGGTGTCGGTGGGGTAGCTGAACAGGTTCCACACGGTGGCCTCCGCCATTTTGCCCCGCAGAGGTTTGGAGCTGGACGCCATCATCACAAAGCGGAGCTTGTTGTCGGTGGGGTCGTCGTCCGGCAGCATCTCCATGTGCTGGACCATGCCGTCGGAGGCGTCGGAATACAGGGTGCAGTTGTCGAAGCCGTAGTCCAGCGTGCCGTCCAGCACCTGGCCCTCGGGGGCTTCCACGGTGAAGGGCACATAGATACAATAGTCGTCGCCCAGAACGCCCTCCAGGGTGACGGTGCCTCCCGGCAGGGTCTGGCTGAGGCCCAGGCCCAGGCTCATGTCGCCCAGGCTGTCCTCTTCTCCCAGCCCCAGGAAAGCGGCAAAGTCGGCGCTCCAGGCATGGGCCGCGCCCGCGCCCACCGCGAGGCAGGCGGTCAGGGCTGCCGCCGCGGCCAGCACGGTCCAGCGCCGGCGGTGGACGCGCAGGGCGGGGCGTTCCTTCTTTTCGGCGGCCAGCAGGCGGGCCGTCTGCCGTTCGGTCTCCCCCGCTTCCAGCGGCACGGGGGCGTATTCGTCCAGGTCCATGGAAACGTGGTTCAGCGCGTCGTAAATATCCTTCATGGCGTTTCTCTCCTCTCTTGCAGCTGCCGCGCCAGCCGCTGGCGGGCCCGGGTGAGGCGGGTGTTCAGCGCGCCTACCGTGATGCTGTGCCGGGCGGCCAGGCCTTCGGCGGTCTCTCCGTAGTAGTAGCGGGCCAGAAGCAGGTCCCGGTCGGCGGGGCTCAGGCCCCGGAACAGGTCCTCCAGTTCCAGCGTGAGGTATTCGTCCAGGGTGGCGCCGCCCAGCGCTTCCAGCTGGGCTCCGTCGCCGGCGGGCATGCTGCGGGCCGCTTTGCGCACCGCGTCGATGGCACGGTAGCGGGCCACCGCAGCGGCCCAGTTCTTGAAGCTGCCCCGCCGGTCAAAGCTTTGGATGTTCTGCCAGACCGCCAGCAGCGCGTCCGCCAGCAGGTCCTCTTCGTCCAGGCCGGGAGCGTGGCGGCGGATGACCGCCCGCAGCAGCCCACCGTACTGTTCCACCAGCGTGCGGGCCGCCTCCTCGTCTTTGCGGGCGATGCCCTCCACCAGCTCCCGTTCATTCATGCAGTCCGTTTCGGCCGCCTCCTCTCTGTTTTGAAAGCGCTTTCGCCCCTTACTACGGATGATAGAGGCTGTTTCTTACAAGCGAGCAGAAAAAGCCGCGGGCAGTTTTCTGCCCGCGGCCTGATATGTTCTCAATCGAGGAAGTCCTTCAGTTTCTTGGAGCGGCTGGGGTGGCGCAGCTTGCGCAGAGCCTTGGCCTCGATCTGGCGGATGCGCTCACGGGTGACTTCAAACTCGTGGCCCACCTCTTCCAGAGTGCGGGGACGGCCGTCCTCCAGGCCGAAGCGCAGGCGCAGCACCTTCTCCTCACGGGGGGTCAGGGTGGACAGCACGCTGGACAGCTGCTCCTTCAGCAGGGTGTGGCTGGCGGCCTCGGCGGGGACGGGGGCGTCCTCGTCGGGGATGAAGTCGCCGAGATGGCTGTCTTCCTCCTCACCGATGGGGGTCTCCAGACTCACCGGCTCCTGAGCGACGCGCATGATCTCGCGCACCTTCTCCACCGGCATGTCCAGGGCCTGGCTGATCTCGTCGGCCGTGGGGTCGTGGCCGTTCTGGTGCAGCAGCTGGCTGGACACCTTCTTGACCTTGTTGATGGTCTCCACCATGTGCACCGGGATGCGGATGGTGCGGGCCTGGTCGGCAATGGCGCGGGTGATGGCCTGCCGGATCCACCAGGTGGCGTAGGTGGAGAACTTGAAGCCCTTGGTGTGGTCGAACTTCTCCACCGCCTTGATGAGGCCCAGGTTGCCCTCCTGGATGAGGTCCAGGAACTGCATGCCGCGACCCACATACCGCTTGGCGATGGACACCACCAGACGCAGGTTCGCCTCGGACAGGCGCTGCTTGGCCTTTTCGCCCTTGCGCAGCACGGCGTCCAGCTCGGACAGCTCCGCCAGCTGCTCCTCGTTGAGGTTCAGCTTTTCCTCGGTCACCTGGATGCGGCGCTGGGACTCGGTGAGCTTGATGTTCTTCTCAATTTTCCAAATGGCGGGGAAGGCCTCTTTTTTCCGCTCCTCCGCCTGGGAACCGGCCAGGATGTCCAGCGCCAGCTGGATCTCCTCGTCGCTGCTGAGCAGGGGCACACGGCCGATCTCCTTTAAGTACACCTTCACAGGGTCGTCGATGGCGACGCCCTCGGCGGAGAGAGAGCTCTCGAACTCGTCCACGCTGTCCTCGGTGAGGGTGAAGGCCTCGTTGTCCGGCTCGTCCACGATCTCAACGCCGTGGCTCTCCATGGTCTCATAGAGCTTGTCGATCTGCTCCATGTCGAAGCCGCTTTCCTCGATGGCGTCGTTGATCTCCTTGGTGGTCAGCTTTCCGTTGCGCTTGCCGGTCTCGATCAGCTCGCGGATCAGGTTTTTCTTTTCTGCCATAATGGAACGTCCTCCTGGTTTTTGGGTCCTTTTTCAAGTGGTATCGCAAGGGCCGCGGCGGCCCGTGGGATCATTTTTTGTGCGGCTCAGCTCTTCTTCCGGCGCAGCCGCTCCATATATTCTTCCAGCTCCTCGCCGGTCATTCCGCCCGCCTTGGAACTCTGCGGCACGCTTTGTTCCAGCCGGTCCAGATACATCTCCACGTCTCTCCTGCCCAGGCCCACGTCGTAGTTTCGGGCCAGCAGCAGCGACAGGCGGCTCACCGTCTCTTCGGGCAGCGCGGAGGCAAGGGTGGCAAGGTCGGGCAGGTGGCCCTGGCGCTTTGCCTCCAGCACGGCGGCATAGGCGGCGGCCATGTCCTCCATCAGGAACTGCTCCGGCTTCACCCGGCTCTCGGCCATGGGGATGAGGGAGGGGTCGCGGATGAGGGCGGCCACCAGCTGCTGCTCGGCGCTGGCCACGCCCAGGGCCTTTTCGCCCCCCGGCACATTGTAGGGCAGCTTGATGTCCGCCCCGGCGCCGGTGTTCAAAAGCTCCTTCTCCCGCTGGCGCTGGGCGCGGCGCTGATTCGCCCGCACCGCCGCCTCCAGCTGGGCCATCACATTGGCTTTGGCCACGTCGGTCTCCTCCGCCAGCCGCCCGGCATAGACCTCCCGCTCGGTGGGGGTCAGCCGCCCGGCCAGCAGGCGGATGGCGTCCTTGATGTATTCCACCCGGTCCGCCGGGCGGGCCAGGTCGTACTTTTCCCGCACCTTGGCCAGTTTGTACTCGATGGCGTTGGAGGTGCCGTTGAGCAGCGCTTCAAACCGCTCACGGCCGTATTTTTTGATGAACTCGTCCGGGTCCTTCGCGCCGGGGATGTTCAGCACCGACACCTTCACCGGGCTCTCGGCAAAGAGGCCCAGGCTGCGGGCGGTGGCCTTCTGGCCCGCCTCGTCGGAGTCGTAGCAGAGCACCACCTCGTCGGCGTATTCTCCCAGCAGCCGCACCTGGTCCGGCGTGAGAGCCGTGCCGCAGGCGGCCACGGCGGTGTCGAAGCCCGCCTGATGCAGGCTGATGACGTCCATGTAGCCCTCACAGAGGATGTAGCGCCGGGAGGCGCTCTTCTTTGCGATGTTCAAAGCGAACATCGCCTTGCTCTTTTTATAGACCAGCGTTTCGGGGCTGTTGATGTACTTGGGCTTTTCGTCTCCCAGCACACGCCCGCCGAAAGCGATGACATTGCCCCGCAAGTCGAAGATGGGGGTCATCACCCGGCCGCGGAACACGTCGTAGACGTTGCCCTTTTCGCTGCGCTTTTGAAGGCCGGAGGCCAGCATCTCTTCCTCGGTGTAGCCCCGGGTGCGCAGGTGGCGGCGCAGCGCGCCGAAGTCGTTGGGGGAAAAGCCAAGGCCGAAGCGGCGGATGGTGGAATCGGACAGGCCCCGCCCCCGCCAATAGGCCCGGGCGGCGCGGGCGTCGTCGTTTTCGGCGTTCAGCTGCTCATAGAAGAAGCGGGCGGCCTCCTTGTTGATGGCCAGCACCCGGCTGCGCAGCCGGCCCGCCTTGTCGTCCTCCTCTGGCATGGGCATGCCCGCCCGGCCCGCCAGCATCTTGACCGCTTCCACATAATCAAGATTGTTGATCTTGCGCACGAAGGTGATCACGTCGCCTCCGGCCCCGCAGCCGAAGCAGTAGA
Organism: Oscillospiraceae bacterium; assembly: GCA_004558145.1. Lineage (GTDB taxonomy): Bacteria > Bacillota > Clostridia > Oscillospirales > Ruminococcaceae > Allofournierella_A > Allofournierella_A excrementavium. The sequence goes on along the minus strand of SFDQ01000003.1, from coordinate 42,410 downwards.
AGCTCTGGGTCTCGGGATAGACCACGAAGGAGGGGGTCTTTTCGCTGTGGAAGGGGCACAGCCCGGTGTGGGTGCGGCCCCGGTGGCGCAGCTGCACATAGCTGCTCACCACCTCGGTGATGTCGCTGCGGCGCACCACCTCGTCGATGTATTCCCGCGGGATCATGTCCCCTCACCCCCTTTTGCGCGGTGCTTTGGTCAAAGAACGTGCCACTTTTTGGGCACGAACAGGTCTTCAAACATGTGGATGGCGAACTCGTCGCTCATGCCGCTGATATAATCGGTGACCGCCCGGTCCGCCCCTTCCTGATAGGCGATCTGCAAAAAGCCGTCGGGCAGAAGGCCCGGGTCCTCCAGCATGCGCTCGTAGAGCTCGGCGATGACCTTTTCCACCTTCTGCTCTTCCCGCTTGGCATCCTTGTCCACATAGACGGTGGAGTACATGAAATCGTGGAGCGCCTCATAGGCCTCCCCCACCAGCGGGCTGAAGGAGAGGTTCTTGGCCCCGCTGTTGGCCACCAGGTCCTGGATGAGAGTGGAGATGCGGCGGCTCTTGGTGTCCCCCAGCACCTGCACGATCTCGGCGGGCAGCGCCTGGGGCGAGAGCACCCCGGCGGTGATGGCGTCCTCGATGTCGTGGTTCATATAAGCGATGCGGTCGGCATAGCGCACCGCCTGGCCTTCCAGCGTGGCGGCCCACTTGCCCTTGGTGTGGCAGATGATGCCGTTGCGCACCTCCCAGGTGAGGTTGAGGCCCTGGAAGTTCTTTTCCAGCTTGTCCACCACACGCACGCTCTGCTGGTAGTGCTTGAAGCCCCCGGGGCACAGCTTGTTCAGCGCCCGTTCGCCCGCGTGGCCGAAGGGGGTGTGCCCCAGGTCATGGCCCAGGGCGATGGCCTCGGTGAGGTCCTCGTTGAGGCGCAGGGCCCGGGCGATGGTGCGGGCGATCTGGTTGACCTCCAGCGTGTGGGTCAGGCGGGTGCGGTAGTGGTCGCCCTCGGGCGACAGGAACACCTGGGTCTTTTGTTTTAAACGCCGGAAGGATTTGCAGTGGATGATGCGGTCCCGGTCCCGCTGATAGCAGGTGCGCAGGGGGCATTCCTCTTCCGGCACAAGGCGGCCTCGGCTTTGGCGGCTTTTGGCCGCCCAGGGCGCAAGGATCTGGTCTTCCACCTGTTCGGTGTATTCCCGGGCAGTGCTGGGCATGGGTGAGCCCTCCTTTCTTCCGGCGGCAAAACTCGTGGTATATTTAATATACGATGGAATGGGGCAAAACCCTTTAAAAAAATCAAAAAATTTTTTAAGAGCGGGCGCTTTGTGTCACAGCGGGGCGTAAAAAGGGTCCGAGACCTTTGGGACCGCCGCGCCCCGGCTGAGCTCGGCAAAGGCGGGCAGCAGCGGCAGCTCCGCCCCCGCGGGCAGCAGCGCCGAGAGGGCCACCCGGTCGGTGAACACAGGTTCGTCCAGCCTGGCGCCCGCGCCCTGCAAAAGCTGCACCGCCCGCTCGTAGAGGGCATAGTCCACCTCAACAGTGAGGCGCACGCAGGCCCGCACGGTGACCACCTGGGCGGCGGCCAGGGCGGCCGAAGCGCTCTCGGTGTAGGCGCGCACCAGTCCGCCGGTGCCCAGCAGGATGCCGCCGAAGTAGCGGGTGACCACCACGATGCAGTCGGTGAGGCCCGCGTGGCGGATAGCGTCCAGCACCGGCAGGCCGGCGGTCTTGGCGGGCTCGCCGTCGTCGGAATAGCGGGTGCGGGAGCCCTCCCGCAGCACATAGGCATAGACGTTGTGGCGGGCGGTGCGGTGGGCGGCGCGCACTTGGTCCAGCACGGCCAGCGCCTTTTCCTCGCTGTCGGCAAAGGCGGCCACCGCGATGAAGCGGCTGTGCTTTTCCTCCACCTCGGCGGTAGAGCGCCCGGCGATAGTGCGGTAGTCCTCCATAGACCTTATCCCCCCGTCAAAACACGACAAAAAAGGCGGTTTGTGACCAAACCGCCTTTTCGATAGATCAATTACTTCTTCAGGCCGAAACGCTTGTTGAAGCGGTCCACACGTCCGCCGGTGTCAACCAGCTTCTGCTTGCCGGTGTAGAAGGGATGGCACTTGGAGCAGACTTCCACGTGGATCTCCGGCTTGGTGGAGCGGGTATGGATGACCTCACCGCAGGCGCAGGTGATGGTGCAGTCCACATACTTGGGATGGATGCCCTGTTTCATTACGGTTCACCTCTTTCTGGTTCATGACTCAAGGGGCCATGCTCTTTACATGCGCCCATCACAACCTTCAATGGGAGGCTACCAGCATACGCCATCCTGTGCGTATGGAGCAGCCATCGGAACGATTGCCAGAGAATTATATCACACGGCGGCGGGCGTGTCAAGCAGTTTTATCTGCACGTCAGGCGATGGCAAAGGTGCCCCGCTCATAGGTCCAGCCGCCGCTTTTATCCTGCTTTGCGGTGCAGCCTTCGTAAAAAATCGCCGCAAGGCCGCCCCGCCATTTCTGCGCGTCGAAGCGCAGGGTCTTGCTCTGCCCGCTGCCTTTTTCCGCCTTCAGTTCCAGGTAGCAGCCCTTTTCCCAGGAAAGCTCTTCCTCGTTCACATAGCCTTCGTCGCACAGTTCTTTCCAATCATAGGTCAAGGGCGCGGGCATCTGATGCTGTTCGGCAAAGCTCCAGGCCGCCGCGGCCCGCTCGGCGGCGTTCGGCACCAGCGCCTCGTCAATATAGACCGACAGCTGCTCGACGTTCTCGTTGAGGGCCGTATCCTCGCTCCACAGGTCTTCCAGCGCCTGGATGGCGAGGCCCGCCCGGTCGTCGGCCCTCTCGCTCACCGCCGCCAGAAGGGTGGGCTGAGAAAAGCCAGCCGGGTAGGTCTCCAGCACGCCGCCGGTATAATACACGGTGACCAGCATGCCGTCCCGAAGGTCCGCAGCGCTCGCCTCCTTCCCGTCCAGCGTGACGGGCACATCCGCAGTGCTCACGCGGTAAAGGCTCCCATTTTCCCGCTGTTCGGCCAGCAGTAGGCTGCCGCTTTCCGCCCCGTCGGCAATGCGGCAGGTCCTTGCCTCTTCCACCGGCACGGTGGCCGATGCCGCCGGGCCGGAGACAGATCCCGGGGCGGAACAGCCCGCCAGACACAAAGCAAGCAGAACGGCAAAAAAGCGTTTCATGGTCAAAGCCTCCTTTTCCCTGTTTCTATAAAGAAAACGCTTCGGCACCGCAGGTTATTGCACCGGACAGAAAAACCGCCCCGGCTTGCGGGGCGGTTCGTTTTTGCTTTGCGCGCTCAGGCCAGCAGGGGCTTGAGGGCGGCAGCCAGGGCCTCCTTCTGGGCTTCGGCCTCGGCCAGGTCCTTGCCCAGGGTGGTGAAGTAGGTCTTGATCTTGGGTTCGGTGCCGCTGGGACGCACCACCACGGTGGCGCCGCCTTCCAGGGCGTAGATCAGCACGTTGGCGGCGGGCAGGTCGATGGGCGTGACCTTGCCGGTGGCAAGCTCGGTCATGGTGCGGGCCTTGTAGTCCGCCACGGTGACCACCTTGTGGCCGGCGAACTCCGCCGGAGGCTCATCCCGCAGCTTCTGCATGATGCCGGCCATCTTGTCCATGCCGGACAGGCCGGGGAACTCGAAAGAGTCCACCTTGTTCAGGTAGCGGCCGTACTGGGCATAGATGCGCTCCAGTTCCTCCTTGATGGAGGAGCCGATGCTGCGGTAGTAGGCGGCCATCTCGCAGATGAGCATGCTGCCGATGACGGCATCCTTGTCCCGCACATAGCTGCCGGCGAGATAGCCGTAGCTCTCTTCAAAGCCGAAGATGAACCGCTCCACTTCGCCCGCGGCCTCCAGCTGGGCGATCTGGTCGCCGATCCACTTGAAGCCAGTGAGCACGTTGCGGCACTCCACGCCGTAGTGGGCAGCCACCACGTCCGCCAGCGGGGTGGACACGATGCTCTTGACCATGACGGGCTTTTCGGGCATGGTGCCCTTTTCGATGCGGCCGGCGCAGATGTAGTCCAGCAGCAGCACGCCCACCTCGTTGCCGGTGAGCAGCTGGTAGCTGCCGTCCTTGCAGCGCACGGCGATGCCCACGCGGTCGGCGTCGGGGTCGGTGGCCAGCATCAGGTCCGCGCCGGATTTCTCGGCCAGTTCCAGGCCAAGGCGCAGCGCCTCGAAAATTTCAGGGTTGGGATAGGGGCAGGTGGGGAAGTTGCCATCCGGGTCCTTCTGCTCGGGCACGATGGTGATGTCGGTGATGCCGATGTCGGCCAGCACGCGGGTGACCGGCACAAGGCCGCTGCCGTTCAGCGGGCTGTAAACCAGCTTGAGGCCCGCCTCGGCGCACAGGCCGGGCCGCACCTGACGGCTCTCGATGGCGGCGTAGAGGGCTTCGTAGCAATCCTCGCCCACATACTCGATGAGCCCGGCGGCCATCGCCTCGTCAAAGGGCATGGTCTTGGCGCCGCTGAGCACGTCGGTCTTCTGGATCTCGGCGTAGACGATGTCGGCGGCCTCGTCGGTCATCTGGCAGCCGTCCGGGCCGTAGGCCTTGTAGCCGTTGTACTTGGCGGGGTTGTGGCTGGCGGTGACCATGATGCCGGCGTTGCAGTTATAATAGCGGGTGGCAAAGCTGAGCGCGGGCACAGGCATCAGCGCCTTGTAGATGCGCACCTTCACGCCGTTGGCCGCCAGCACCTCGGCGGCGGCTTTGGCGAACACGTCGCTCTTGATGCGGCTGTCGTAGCTGATGGCCACGGTCTGGGTGCCGCCCTGGGTCTTGACCCAGTTGGCCAGGCCCTGGGTGGCCTGCCGCACCACATACACGTTCATGCGATTGGTGCCCGCGCCGATGACGCCCCGCAGGCCAGCGGTGCCGAACTTCAGGGTCACGGCGAACCGGTCCTTGACGGCCTCGTCATCGCCGGCAACGCTTTCCAGCTCCGGCTTGAGGTCGGGGTCGTCCAGCGGGTAGGCGAGCCAGCGCTCAAATTCATCTTTATACATAATTTCCACCTGCTTTTTCATGGTATCGACACTTTTTGTGGAAAGTATCCAGTTGTATTTATTGTAGCGGTGGCGGCGGGGATTGTCAACAAAAAACAGGCGTATCCCGCCGGGCGGGCGCGTTGGCATTTCACAGGGCGGTGTGCTATACTTATACAGGAATTTTCATTGTATGGGAGGCGTTTCTCTCTTGAGAGAATATTTTGAGCTTTTCTGGACCTTTGCCAAAATCGGCGGGGTCACCTTTGGGGGCGGCTATGCGATGCTGCCCATCCTGCAAAGGGAATGTGTGGACAAGCGCGGCTGGGCCACGGAGGAGGAACTGGCCGACTATTTTGCCATCGGCCAGTGCACCCCGGGCATCATCGCGGTGAACGTTTCCACCTTCATCGGCAACAAGCGCAAGGGCGTTCTGGGCGGCATCGTGGCCACCGTGGGCTTCACCTTCTTCCCCATCATTCTGCTGTCGCTGGTGGCGGCGGGCCTGGGCTATCTGCTCACCTACCCCATCGTGCAGAGCGCCTTTGGCGGCGTGCGGGTGTGCGTGTGCGTACTGATCCTGAACGCGGTGCTTCGGCTTTGGAAAAAGTCGGTGCTGGATAAGCGCACCCTGGCCATCTTTCTGGCCATCTTCCTGCTCTCGGTGTTCGGCGACCTGCTGCCGGTGAGCATCTCCCCCGCCATCTATGTGGTGGCGGCGGCGCTGGCCGGTCTGGTGCTGGCCCCGGGCGCGAAAAAGGAGGATGAATGATGACTGCCTATGTGCTGACGCTGCTGCGTCTTTTTTATGAGTTTGCCAAGGTGGGTCTGTTCGCCATCGGCGGCGGCCTCGCCACCCTGCCCTTCCTTTATGACATGGCCGACACCATCGGCTGGTTCACCGCTTCCGACGTGGCCAACATGATCGCCGTGAGCGAGAGCACCCCCGGCGCGCTGGGCATCAATATGGCCACCTACGCCGGCTACATCACCGCCGGAGTGCCCGGCGGCATCGTGGCCACGCTGGGCCTCATCAGCCCCTCCATCCTCATCATCCTCATCATTGCCCGCATGCTGAGCAAGTTCAAGGACAATCCCCTGGTGCAGAAGGGGCTTTACGGCCTGCGTCCCGCCTCGGTGGCGCTGGTAGCCGCCGCGGGCGTAAGCGTGGCCGAGGTGACGCTGGTGAGCCTGCCCTCCATCGAGGCGGGCGCATGGAGCAGCGCCGTCATCTGGCCGGCGGTGATTTTGGGCGTGGTCATCTTCATCGCCCAGCGCAAGTTCCCCAAGATCCATCCGGTGGCGTTTATCGTGTTTGCAGGCGTGGTGGGAGCCGTGTTCCGCTTCCCCGCCTGAGCGTTTCAAAAACTTTTAAGGAGGCGGCAGGATGTTTGCACGGGTGAACAGCTTCGGGGTGCAGGGCCTTTCGGGCTTTGCGGTGACCGCCGAAGCGGACATCAGCGGCGGGCTGCCCCAGTTCAGCATCGTGGGCCTGCCGGACAGCGCGGTGAAGGAAGCCGCCGACCGGGTGCGCAGCGCGGCGAAGAATCTGGGCTTTGCATGGCCCGCCAGCCGCATCACCGTGAATCTTGCCCCGGCGCGGCTGCGCAAAACGGGGCCGGTGTATGACCTGCCGGTGCTGCTGGCTCTTTTGTGCGCCAGCGGCCAGCTGCCAAGCCTGAACGAGCGGTTCGCCTTTGTGGGCGAGCTCTCGCTGAACGGCGCGCTGCGCCCGGTGACCGGCATGCTGCCCATGGCGCTGGCCGCCGCCGAGGTCGGCGTGACTCACCTGTTCGTGCCTGCCGAGAACGCCGCCGAAGCGGCGGCGGTGGAAGGCCTCACCGTGCTGGGCGCGTCGGACGCCGCCCAGGTGGTGGCGCATCTGCGGGGCGAAGCGCAGCTGACCCCCGCGCCCCGGCAGCCCTTTGTCCCCGCCGACGGGCCCGATGTGCCCGACTTCGCGGACGTGCGCGGCCAGCTTGCGGCCCGCCGGGGGCTGGAAATTGCCGCCGCGGGCGGCCACAATCTTCTGATGATCGGCCCACCGGGCACCGGCAAGAGCATGCTGGCGAAGCGCATGCCCGGCATCCTGCCGCCGCTGACCCAGGAGGAGGCGGTGGAGTGCACCACCATCTGCTCGGTGGCGGGCCTTCTGCCCGCGGGCAGCGGCCTTGTGGGCCAGCGGCCCTTCCGCAGCCCCCACCACAGCGTCAGCGCCGCGGCGCTGGCGGGCGGCGGAGCAAGCGCCCGCCCGGGCGAGGTGAGCCTTGCCCACAACGGCGTTCTGTTTCTGGACGAGCTGCCGGAATTCCACCGGGACGCGCTGGAAGTGCTGCGCCAGCCGGTGGAGGACGGCAAGGTGACGGTGAGCCGCGCCGCGGCCACCGTGACCTACCCCAGCCGCTTCATCCTGCTGGCGGCCATGAACCCCTGCCGGTGCGGCTATTTCGGGCATCCCACCCGGGCCTGCACCTGCACCCCCAGCGCCATCGAGACCTACCGCCGCCGGGTGAGCGGGCCGCTTTTGGACCGCATCGACCTGCACGTGGAGGTGGGGCCGGTGCAGTACAGCGAGCTGGCGGGCAGCGAAAAGGGCGAGTGCAGCGCCGACATCCGCAAGCGGGTCATCGCCGCCCGTGCCGTGCAGACCGCCCGCTATGCCCGCGACGGCATCCGCTGCAACGGCGAACTCTCGGGGCAGCTGCTGCGAAAATATTGCCAGCCGGACGCCGCGGCGGCTGCGCTGCTGCAAACGGCCTTTGACCGGCTGGGGCTCTCCGCCCGGGCCTACGACCGCATCCTGAAGGTGAGCCGCACCATCGCGGACCTGGCGGGCTGCGAGCAGATCGGCGCGGCCCATCTGGCCGAGGCGCTGCAATACCGCAGCCTGGACCGCAAATACTGGTACGACAAGTGAACAGACCTAAGGGCCGGTGCAAAGCGCACCGGCCCTTTTTTGCGTTTTATTCCGCGGCGGAAGGACCGCTCTCCTCCCCTGCCGTTTCCGAAGCCGTGCTCTCCGATGCAGAAGAGGACGTATCGGCTTCCTGCACGGAGTCAGACGCCGGCGAGGAGGCAGTCTCCGCGTCCTCCTCCGGGGCGGCGGCCTCCGGCTCGGAGGCGGGCTCCTCGGTGGGTTCAGGCGTGGGCGCGGGAGCCGCCAGTTCGGTTTTTGTGTTCTCAAGGGCGCTGAGGGCCGACACCGACACCAGATACACCGTGTCCTCCTGGCCCTGCACCTGCAGGTACATGCTGCCGGTGACGGAGTTCTCCGCGCCGAGGGTCCAGGCATAGGTCTCGCCGCCGGCGGTGACCCAGGCGGTGAGGATGGGCTCGTCGAAGCCGTAGTCCTCGCCGGTGTTCTCAAACTGCCGCTGGGCGGTCAGATTGCCCAATGCCACCAGCATGGTGGAGATTGCGGACTGGTCCAGCTCATAGTCCGGGTCATCGGTGAGATACCAGGTGGTCTCGGTCTCACTGGAACTCTCATCCTCCGCCGGGGTCTCTTTGGAGGCGAATTCCAGCGTCTCGCCGCCGAAGGTGTAGCCAAAGGCCTCGATGTCCGCCGGGGCGAAGGGCGCAAGGTCTATCTCGTCGGAGGCAGAGTCCGCCTCCTCCGTGTCAAGGCTGCGCACCGCCACAAGGCCCGCCGCCAGCAGGGCCACAACGGCCAGCAGCGCGATCAGAAGCAGTTGTTTCGTTTTCATCACTGACGCCTCCGTTTGATGGTGATGGCAGCGCCCATCACAAGGCAGAACACCGGCAGGCCCACGGTGGCCACGCCGCCCCACAGATCGGCCTGGAAGGCGGTGGTCACCAGCATGTCGCTCTCAAAGCTCTTGGCGGCGATGAGGATGGTGCTGTCCTCCCCGGCAAGCCAGGTGGTGCAGCCCAGCAGGAACTGGCTGTTGCCGCCGCCCACCATGGTGTCGGCGTTTTCGTCCAGCAGGTAGGTGCTGCCCGCCCAGATGACCCGGCTCTCGGCGTCGTCCTCCAGCGTGCGGGTGGCGGCCACCGCCAGATCGAAGGGACCGGTCTCGTCGCCCTCCTCCTGCTCGGTGGTCTCCATGTCATAGCCCGCGGCCTTGTTGTAGGCGGATGCGGACGTGGTAAGCAGCGCCTGGGTGGTCACACCTTCCACAACCTCGGTCTTGAGCGCCTCGGCCATGGGCAGCATCACATAGAGGTTCTGCACCGCGGCGGTGGCCTCGTGGGAGTTCACCTCCGGCAGCAGATAGTAGTTGTAACCCCGGTAATGGTAGTTGGAATCTCCTTCCACCACCATGCCCGGCAGGCGGCTCAGGCCGTAGTCGGCCATGAGGCCGTTCAGGTTGGGGGTGTCGTAGTCGCAGTCGGTGAGAAGCAGTAGGCTGCCGCCCTGGTCCAGCCAGTCACGAAGCAGCGTCACGTCGGCCTCGGTGTAGTCGGTGGTGGGCCCGGCGATGATGAGCACCGCCGCGTCCTCCGGGATGGTCTCGGTGCTGGCCAGCGACAGCTCCTCCAGCTGCAGATTCTGCTCGGCGATGGCGTTTTGCAGGGTGGCGGGCAGGCTCTGCTCGCCGTGGCCGGTGAGCTGGTAGACCACCGGCACCTCTTCCCGGGTGACCGCGTAGATGGCGCTGGTGATCTGCTGCTCGCCGTCGAACAGGGTGTTGACCGCGCCGGTGTTGTAGTAGTCGGAATAATCGTACTCGTACATGTCGGCGGCGTTCACCAGCTTGGTGCGCCCGCCGCACTCCACCAGGATGCTGCCCTCGGTGGCGCCGTCCGCCCCGTGCTGGGAGGCAAAGGTGGGCTGGAGCGCCGGGTCGATCTGCTGCCAGTGCACGTAGGAGCTGGCGTCGGCGTAGCGGTCCAGCAGGGCGGTGATGTTGGTGTTTTCCGACCCGGTCTGGGCCAGATAATAGAGGTTGACCGTTTCGCCCACACCGGCCAGCACCTGCTCGGTGGTCTCGCCGATGGTGTAGATGCCGGTCTGGCTCAGGTCCAGCTTGGTGTAGCGGGTGGGCAGGCTGTTCACCAGCAGATTCAGCAGGATCACCACCGCCAGCACCGCCGCAGTGAGCACGCTGGCCATGGCCCCGTTGCGGAACACCGTGCCGGTGGGGCGGCGGGGCGCTTTGGGAAGGGAGAATTTTTTCATCACGCACATCCCCCTTTCTCAGTTCCAGCGGCGCTTTTCCAGCGCCTGGCCGGTAAGGAACAAAAACAGCCCGGCCACCCCGGCGTAGTAGACCAGGGCGGTGACGTCGAACAGGCCGTTGACGAAATTCAAAAAGGGCTCGAAGAGGGCCAGCGCCCCCAGCACCGCACTGAAGGCGGTGGTGAGCGCGGCGCTGCGCACGCTGAACAGCACCGCCAGCGCGATGCAGCCCACGGCGAACACGCCGCCGCCCAGCACCAGACTGCGGCTGCGCAGGCCGATGATCAGGCTCGCCGCGCCCAAGATGATGGCGAACACCACCAGCGCAAGGCTGCTGCCGGCGGTGAAGAGGGTCTGGATGGCGGGCATCAGATAGCACACCAGCAGCACCCCAAAGCCGGACAGCGCCGCCACGATCTGGTTCTCGGTGAGGGTGGACAGATACATGCAAACGGCGATGAGCGCCGCGCCCAAAAAGAAGTAGGCCAGCAGGCCGCTGTAACTGGCGGCGAAGTTTGCCGCGCCCAGCGCCTTCATCAGCAGCGGGTAAAGGGCATACACCCCCAGCGGCACCGCGAACATGGCCAACAGCGACAGGTACTTGCCCATCACGATGCCGGGGATGCTCACGGGGCTGGTGAGCAGCAGCTGGTCGGTGCGGCTGCGCTTTTCCTCCGCGAAGCTGCGCATGCACAAGAGAGGCACGAAGATCAGCAGCACGATGATGAAGCTGTACAGGGTATAGCTCAAATCGGTGTAGCCGCCCTGCAGATTGACGGCGGTGAAATAGAGCCCGCCGAACAGCAGCATCACACCGGTGAGCACCCAGCCCAGCATGCTGTTGAAATAGCCCTTGAATTCCCGAAGAAAGATGGCTGTCATGGTTTTATTCCTCCTCCCCTGCCGCGTCTTCCGGTCCCGCTTCCGGCGCGCCGCCGGACACAGCCGCCGACTCGCCCGCGCCGGTGAGCTGCAGGAACACGTCCTCCAGGCTGAGGGTCTCGGCGCCGAGCGCCAGCAGCGGGCAGCCGCCCTGCACCAGCGCCACGCTCACATCGGCGCGCACATCCCGGTCGCCGGCGCTGGTCACTTCGGCATCCACCCGGCCGTTTTCCGCCCGGGTGCGCACCTCGTCCACGCCGGGCACACTGCGCAGGATAGCCGCCACGGTGCTCTCTTCGCCCAGGGCGGTGAGGTGCACCAGCCTGCCGCCTTCCAGCCGGCGGGCCAGCTCTTCCGGGGTGCCCTGGGCCACCAGATGGCCCTTGTCGATGATGAGCACCTGGTCGCACAGGGCGCTCACCTCGCTGAGGATGTGGCTGGAAAGGATGACCGTGTGGTCTTTTCCCAGCTCGGTGATGAGGGCGCGTATCTCGATGACCTGGGCGGGGTCCAGGCCCACGGTGGGTTCGTCCAGAATGACCACCTTGGGGTCGCCCAGCAGCGCCGCCGCAAGGCCCACCCGCTGGCGGTAGCCCTTGGAGAGATTGCGGATGAGCCGCCCGCTCACCGGGCTCACGCCGGTGCGCTCCATGGCGCGTTCCACCTGGGCGGCGCGCTGGTCGCGGGGCACCTTTTTGAGCCGCGCGGCAAACTCCAGATATTCTTTGGCCGTCATGTCCAGATACAGCGGCGGCTGCTCCGGCAGATAGCCCACGCAGGCCTTTGCCGCCTCGGCTTCTTCCAGGATGTCGTGCCCGTCGATGGACACGGCGCCCTCGCTGGCGGAGATGTAGCCGGTGAGGATGTTCATGGTGGTGGATTTTCCCGCGCCGTTGGGCCCCAGCAGGCCGTAAACGGTGCCCTGCTCCACGGTGAAGGAAAGGTCCTCCACCGCCAGATGGGCCCCGTATCGCTTTGTGAGATGGTGCACTTCGATCAAGTATGCCACGCTCCTTTTTCTGGTGCGGCGGACCGCCGCTTTACCAAGAGAAATTATAGATGCGGGCTGTGAAATCTTTGCAAAAAGTCTTTGACGCTTGGGTGAAAAGACCCGACGCTCTTCGACCGGGCCCGCCGCCCTTGCTTTTTGCGGTGGGGTGTGGTATCATCCCTGATGTTCAGGTCCTGCGCGGCTGCGCGCCGGGCCAAAGTGCTGTTTTAAGGGGTTTTGCGGATGCTCGCGGCTTTGAACAGATATTTCTCACGGGCGGAAAAGATGCTGTGGACGGCCTCCGTGGTGCTCATCGTCAGTTCCTTCCTCGCCTTTGACGGCGAGAACTTTCTGGCGCTGACCGCCTCGCTCATCGGCGTGACTTCCCTTTTGTTCAACGCCAAGGGAAACCCCGTGGGGCAGGTCATCGGCATCGTTTTCTGCCTCATCTACGGCTTCATTTCCTGGCAGTACGCCTACTACGGCGAGATGATCACCTATCTGGGCATGACGCTGCCCATGTCGGTGGTGACGCTGGTCATCTGGCTGCGCAACCCCTTCAAGGGCAATCGGATGTGCGTGCAGGTGGGCCGCCTGCGGCGGAGCGATCTGTTCTGGCTGGTGTTTTTGACCATCGTCATCACCGCGGTGTTCGGCTATGTGCTTGCGGTGCTTCACACCGCCAATCTGGCGCCCAGCATCCTCTCCATTTCCACCAGCACCATCGCCGTTTACCTTTCCTGGCGGCGCAGCCCCTGGTTCGCCGTGGGCTACGCCCTCAATGATCTGGTGCTCATCGTGCTGTGGTCGCTGGCCGCCGTTCAGGACCCAGGCGCGGTCTCGGTGCTGATGTGTTTTGTGGCCTTTTTCGCCAACGACCTTTACGGGTTCCGCAACTGGCGGCGGATGCTGTGCCAGCAGCAGACCGCCTGAAAAACAAAAAGCCGCCGGGGCTGTTTCCCTTTTTGGGAAGCAGCCCCGGCGTTTTCTTTTCAGTCAACATAGCCGGTGGACCTGTCCACCTGATTCATCAGCGGCTGCCCCGCGAGGAAACGGCGCAGGTTTTCCTCGCAGATGTCCGCCGCCTTTTCAAAGTTTTCCGGCTGGCTCAGCAGGCCGGAAACGTGAGGCGTGAGGATGGTGTTCGGCGCGTGCCAGAGGGGGTGCTCCGGCGGCAGGGGCTCCGGGTCGGTGACGTCCAGCGCGGCACCGCCGATGCGCCCGTCGTACAAAGCGCGGCAAAGGGCATCGGTGTCCACCGCGCTGCCCCGGCCGGCGTTCAGCACCACCGCATCCTTTTTGAGCAGGGCGATGCGCCCGGCGCTCAGCATGTGGCGGGTGGAGGCATTTGCGGGCAGGCACAGGACCACCGCGTCCGCCATCGGCAGCCATTCCTCCAGCATTTCCGCCCCGCCCAGGCACTCCAGCCAATCGGGCTTTTCGCCGGGGCGGCGGCGCACCGCCAGCACCCGGGCCCCCAGCAGATGGGCGCGCCGGGCGAAATTGCGGCCCAGGTCACCAAAGCCCAGCACCAGAACGGTGCTGCCCTCCAGGGTGCGCACCGGGCCCAGCCGCTGCCAGCGGCAGGCCCGCTGGTTTTCGGCGTATTCCGGCAGCCGCCGCCACAGCGCCAGCAGAGCGGCCAGAAGCCACTCGGCGATGCAGGCCCCGAAGGCCCCGGTGGCGTTGGTGAGCACCGCCCCCTCGGGCAGAAGGCCCGGCGCGCAGTAGCCGTCGGTGCCGGCGCTGTCCAGCTGGAGCCAGCGCAGTTCTTTGCAATGGCGCAGCTGGGCGGGGTCGGCCAGATTGCCCAGAATGGCCTGCGCGCTCTCCAGCAGGGCGGGCGTCACGGCATCCTTTTCAACAAAGTGCAGCTGATGCCCCGACGCGGCGGCGGCAAAGCGCGCTTTCCTCGCCTCGTCCAGCGGCAGGGTGACCAGTATCTCCATGGTTTTCTCCCCCTTTGCAAAAAAGCCCGGCACATGCCGGGCTTTTCTCATTTCTTTTTCTCGCCGAAGCGGTATTCGGTGCCGTTCAGAAGGCGCTGAATGTTGGCCCGGTGCATCCAAATCACCAGCACGCCCATGACCAGGGCGCAGAGGGTAGTGAACAGGATGTTGCGCCCGGTGTACCAGCTGTAAAGTCCGGTGAAGATGGGATAGAGCACCGCCACCGTGACCGAGGCAAGGCTGACGATGCGGCTGGCAAAGGCGATGGAGAAGAACACCACGGCCAGGGCCAGAAGCACCACCGGCTCGCTTGCCAGGATGGCTCCGGCGGCCACGGCCACGCCCTTGCCGCCCTTGAAGCCGAACCACACCGGCCACAGATGGCCGCACACCGCGCCGATGGCCGCCAGATACCCGGCGTAGATGCCGTTGACCTCCACGCCGCCGGTGAGCAGCATGCCTGCCCAGCGGCAGAGCACCACCGCCGCCACCCCTTTCAGCATATCGCCCGCCAGGGTGAGGGCCGCGGCCTTTTTGCCGTAGGTGCGCAGGATGTTGGTGGTGCCGGCGTTGCCGCTGCCCTTGGTGCGGATGTCCTCGTGATAGAGCAGGCGGCTGACCACCACGCCGAAGTTGACGCTGCCGAAGAGATAGCCCACCAGCAGCGGGATGGCGCCGAGGATGAGGATGATTTGAGTCCAGGTCATGGCGTTTAGCCTCCTTTGCGTCGATGGCCGCTGATCACTTGGTGCTGCCGTCGCCCCGCTCGCGGACGATCAGGCGCACGGGGGTGCCTTCCAGGCCGAAGGTCTCCCGGATCTGGTTCTCGATGTAGCGCTGGTAGGAGAAGTGGAACAGGTCCTTGCGGTTCACAAAGCAGACGAACGTGGGCGGGCGGGTGGAGATCTGGGTCATATAGTAGATCTTCAGCCGGCGGCCCTTGTCGCTGGGGGGCTGCACGCGGGCGGTGGCCCGGGCCAGCAGCTCGTTCAGCATGCCGGTGGTCACCCGCAGGGCGTTCTGCTCGTCCACATACTTGATGAGCTGGAACAGCCGGTCCACCCGCTGGCCGGTCTTGGCGCTGATGAAGATGATGGGCGCGTAGCTCATGAAGCTGAAGTCGTTCATCAGCTTTTTGCGCATGGCATCCATGGTCTTGTCGTCCTTTTCGATGGCGTCCCACTTGTTCACCGCGATGATGCAGGCCTTGCCCTGCTCGTGGGCGTAGCCGGCCACCTTGCTGTCCTGCTCGGTGAAGCCCTCGGTGGCGTCGATCATGATGACGCACACCCGGCTGCGCTCCACCGCCGCCAGGCTGCGCAGCACGCTGTAACGCTCCACGCCCTCTTCCACCTTGCCCCGCTTGCGCAGGCCGGCGGTGTCGGTGAAGACGAAGCTGCCGTACTGGTTGTCCACATGGCTGTCGATGGCGTCGCGGGTGGTGCCGGCCTCATTGGCCACGATCATCCGCTCTTCGCCCAGGATGAAGTTCACAAGGCTGGACTTGCCCACGTTGGGCCGGCCGATCACCGCCACGGTGATGCGCTCGTCCTCTTCGGCGCTCTCGTCAGCGTCGGGCAGGTGGGCGCACACCGCGTCCAGCAGGTCGCCGGTGCCGTGGCCGTGTACGCTGGACACCGGGAACACCTCGCCCAGCCCCAGGCTGTAAAAATCATAGAGCTCCATGGGCGGCTCGCCCACCTTGTCGCACTTGTTCACCGCAAGCACCACCGGCTTGCCGCTGCGCATGAGCAGGGCGGCCACGTCCCGGTCCTGGGCGGTGACGCCGGCGTTGATGTCGGTGACCATGACGATGCAGTCCGCCGCGTCGATGGCCACCTGGGCCTGCTGGCGGATGTGGGCCAGGATGCCGTCGGCCTCGTTGGGGTCGATGCCGCCGGTGTCCACCAGAAGGAACTCGTGGTTCTGCCACTCGCACTCGCCGAAGATGCGGTCCCGGGTGACGCCGGGGGTGTCCTCCACGATGGCCAGACGCTGGCCGATCAGTTTATTGAACAGGGTCGATTTGCCCACATTGGGGCGGCCGACCACTGCCACGATGGGTTTTCCCATGTTTGTTCGCCTCCGTTCGTCGGTTGGGGATGGGGCGCGTCAGGGCAGTCGGAAGCCCAGCAGCGCGCGGACCAGCGCCCCGCCGCCGCAGGGCAGCAGGTGCACCTTGACCCCCAGGGCTTTTTCCAGCCGGGGGATGGTCCAGTCGTCCAGAAAGCGGTCCTTTTCGTCCCGCAGCATCACTTCGGGGATGCCCAGATGGCGGCTTTTCAGTTTGCCCTTGCACTGGGCCACGATGTCGGTGGCTGTGACAAGGCCCGTGACACTCACATTGCCGCCAAAGAAATCGTTGCGGATGGGGTGCACTGTCAGCCGCACCTGGGGGTAGCGGCGGCTCAGTGCCTCGACCGACTGGCTGATGAGGGGCGCCGCCAGCGTGCCGGTGACCAGGTCCATCCTGCGGGGCAGCACCGGCCAGCGGGGCCGGTGGGCGTGCAGTTCCTCAAAGAATTCCTCCTGGAACAGCCGCCACATGCCCACGCCGTTTTCCAGCTGGGGATAATCCTCGTAAAAAGCGTGGGGCGGGATGGGCCGCCCGGCGCAGAGATACCACTCGTCGCCGGGATACACCAGCCGGCAGCCGTACTGCTCCTTGCAGCGGTTGCCCCAGCGCTCCAGGATGTCCAGCACTTCCCGGCTGGACTGGGCATCATAAGCGGTCAGCGGATAGAGGCCCTTGCGGTAGCGGGTCAGGCCGCTGGGCACCGCCGCGATGCTGGCCGCCGCCGGGTACAGGGCGCACAGGTCCTCCAGCGTTTTTTCCAGCGCCGCGCCGTCGTTCACGCCCCGGCAGAGCACCAGCTGAAAATTCATCTGGATGCCCGCCTCGGCAAAGCGGTCGAGGTACGCCAGCACCTTGCCCGCGTTCTTGTTGGCCATCATCCGCACCCGCAGGTCCGGGTCGGTGGTGTGCACCGAGATGTTGATGGGCGAGATGTGCATCTTGATGATGCGCTCGGCCTCCCGCTCGGAGAGGTTCGTCAGGGTGATGTAGTTGCCGAACAGAAAGGACAGGCGCTCGTCGTCGTCCTTGAAGTAGAGCGTTTCCCGCAGGCCCTTGGGCATCTGGTCGATGAAGCAGAACATGCAGTGGTTGGCGCAGGAGTGCTTTTTGTCGATCAGATAGGTCTCAAATTCGCAGCCGAAGGGCTCGTAATCGCCCTTTTCCGCCTGCAGGTACTCCAGCTTCCCGCCCCGCTGCACCGCAAGGTGGAGCGAAGGGCCGGAGGTATAGAACTGGTAGTCCAGCATGTCGTTGATCTCGTTGCCGTCGGCGCTGAGCAGGGTGTCGCCCGCACGCAGGCCCAGCTTTTCGGCCGCCGAGCCCTTGTTCACGCTTTTGATGCGAACCGCCATTTCGTTCTTGCCGCCTTTCTGCCGGTTGTCAAAAGAAAAAGGGGAAGGCGCTGCCCTCCCCTTACTTCTGCGGGAAGCGGATCACGCTTCCTTCTTGACGATTTCCTTGCCCTTGTAGTAGCCGCAGTTGCCGCATACCTGATGGGGGAGCTTGTACTCGCCGCACTGGCTGCATTTGACCAGAGCGGGGGCCTCCAGCTTCCACACAGAGGAGCGACGCTTGTCGCGCCGTGCCTTGGAAACCTTTCTCTTGGGTACTGCCATTTTAAGCACCTCCTCTAATGTGAATCTTCGCTTAGCAGTTCTTTTAATATAGCAAGCCCTTGGTTTGCGGCAGGCTCTTGAGGCCCTGCCGGACAGCAGGAACAGCCTGCCGCTTTGGGTTGTCCGCAAACGGGGCAAAGCCCTTGACAATCCGCACTGCACAGCAGCACGGTGGGGAGCTCCAGCACCAGTTCCTCAAAGATGAGCTCGTCGATGTCGAGCACGCCTTTTTCGCTGACGGGAAGCTCAAGCTCGTCGCTTTCGAGGTCGCCCGGCCCGACGGACCAGTCTCGCTCGATGCTTTGCGAGCAGAACGCGGGTTCGAGGCACCGCGCACAGGGTGCGGTCACCTCTGCATTGAGGCTGAGATGGATCTGCGCTTTGCCGTTTTCGTCCAGCGCGGCGGAAAACTCGCCGGTGATCGGTCCGACCGGTTCATAGCCCGGCCAGTCCCACCCGGAAAGGTCGCATTCCAGCGCCGCCGTATAAGGCACGCGCCCGGTGCGCAGGAACTGTTTCAGGTCAAATTGCATACTTCACCTCAAAAAAGGCCGCCTGATTATTATATCCAATGCGCCCTGCTTTGTCAATAGATAATTTGAAAGCGGGGGTCATTTTTTTGACCCCCGCCCCCGAAGCCTTTTTTGCAGGTCTTACAGGTACTTCTTCACGTCTTCGGGCAGGTCTTCGGCCGCCGCGGAGATGGTGATGGTCACGTTGGTGCCGGCGGTGGCGGCCAGGCCCTCCACCTTGGTCAGGAACGCGCCCAGACCGGCCAGGTCATGGTTGCAGGTCTTCAGAATGCCGTCGATGAACAGCTCGGTGATGTCGTAGTTGCCGGCCAGAACGCCCGCCACGAAGCCGTAGAGCATTTCATAGCCGCTGATGCCATATCCGTCAAGGTCCACCAGGCGGGCGGCATGGTCGATGTCGAAGGTCAGCTGCATGGACTTCTCCAGGACCACCACGTTGCCGGTGGTGCTCTTGGTCACAGTGTTGATGTGATCGATCATCGTTTTGGTCTTGCCGGTGCCTTTGGTGCCAACGATCAGTTTAATCATAGAGAGGGTACCTCCTTTATTTTCGAGGGCGCAAGCGGTGGGGCCCGCGCCCATACGACTCATGTTTATTATTGCAGCTTTGCTTCCAGTTCAGCCTTGCGGTCCTCGTAGCCGGGCTTGCCCAGCAGCGCGAACATGTTCTTCTTGTAGCTTTCCACGCCGGGCTGGTCGAAGGGGTTGACGCCCAGCATGTAGCCGCTGATGGCGCAGGCACGCTCGAAGAAGTAGATCAGCCAGCCCAGGTCGTACTCGGAAAGGCTGGGCACCTCCAAGAGGATGTTGGGCACATTGCCGTCGGTGTGGGCCAGCACGGTGCCCTGCATCGCCTTCTGGTTGACCACGCTCATGTTCTGGCCCGCCAGGAAGTTCAGGCCGTCCAGGTTCTCGGCGTCGGCCTCGATGAACAGGTCCTTTGTGGGAGCGGCGATGTTCACCACCGTCTCGAACATGATGCGCGCGCCCTCCTGGACGAACTGGCCCATGCTGTGCAGGTCGGTGGAGAAGATGACGCTGGTGGGCATCAGGCCCTTGTTGTCCTTGCCTTCGCTCTCGCCGTAGAGCTGCTTGTACCACTCGTTCATCATGGTGAAGTTGGGCTCATAGGCGGCCATCAGCTCAACGCTCTTGCCCTTGCGGTACAGGATGTTGCGGGCGGCGGCGTATTTGTAGCAGTCGTTGTCCGGCGTGCAGACGGAGTAAGCGGCGCGGGCGTCCGCAGCGCCCTGCATCAGCTTGTCGATGTCGCAGCCGGCGCAGGCGATGGGCAGCAGGCCCACGGCGGTGAGCACCGAGTAGCGGCCGCCCACGTCATCGGGCACCACAAAGGTGGGCCAGCCCTCGTCGTCGGCCTGTTTTTTCAGGGTGCCGCGGGCCTTGTCGGTGGTGGCGTAGATGCGGTTTTTGGCCTCTTCCTTGCCGTAGCGGTCTTCCAGATACTTCTTGAACACCCGGAAGGCCAGCGCGGGCTCGGTGGTGGTGCCGGATTTGGAGATGACGTTCACGCTCACCCGCTTGCCTTCGCAGCAGGCCAGGATGTCGTTGAGGTAGGCCGGCGAGATGGAGTTGCCGGCGAAGAAGATCTGCGGGGTGTCTTTGCAGGTGCAGTTGTACATCTGGCCCTTGATGGCCTCGATGGCGGCGCGGGCGCCCAGATAGGAGCCGCCGATGCCGATGACCACTAGCACGTCGGAATCCGAACGGATCTTCTCGGCGGCAGCCTTGATGCGGGCGAATTCCTCTTTGTCATAGTTGACGGGGAGGTCCACCCAGCCCAGGAAATCGTTGCCGGGGCCGGTGCGCTCTTCCAGCAGTTTGTGGGCCGTTTCCACCTGGGGCCAGATGGCGCTCCACTCGCCCTCGTTCACAAAACCGTTCAGGTGTTTTCCGTTGAATTTTACGCTCATGTTATGCTCTCCCGTCCTCTGCCCCGGCCCGCTGCCGACGGGGTGCCGCCGGGCGGTGAAGGCTGGGTGTTTGTTTGTAATAACTATACCGTTTTGACAGTACAAAGTCAAGGTGGCCCGCCGGGATTTGGCAAAAAATCAGTGGGCGGTGAGGGCGGCCAGCAGGCGCTCAAATCCCAGCCGCACCGTCATGGGCTGCACCTCCCCGGCCGCCGTCACCGGCCAGGAACCCAGCACTGTCTCGCCGCTGCGCACTGTCACCGTGCCCACCTGCTGGCCCGCCGCCAGCGGGGCCGCAAGGGTCTGGGGCAGCTCCAGCTCGGCGGTGAGGGCGCCGCCCTCCCCTTTCTGCACCAGCAGCTTTTGGGGCGCGGCGTATTCCAGCTGGACAGTCTCCTCGGCGCCGCCGGTCACCGGCAGGCTGGCGGGGGCGTTTTCCGGCGCGGGGGCCGTCACGTTTTCAAAGTTGGCAAAGCCGTAATCCAACAGGGCGGTGGCGGCATCGAACCGCTCGGCGCTGGAGGCCGCGCCCAGCACCACCGCCAGCAGGTCCAGCCCATCCCGGCTGGCGCTGGCGGAGATGCACACCCCCGCGCCGCTGGTGGTGCCGGTCTTGAGGCCGGTGATGCCCTGGTAGCGTTTGAGCAGCTTGTTGGTGTTGAGCAGCTGGGTCTGGCCGTCCCGCAGCGTGTCCATCCAGATGGTGGTGTAGTCGGTGATCTGGGGGTGCTTCAAAAGCATTTCCCGGCTCATGATGGCCACGTCCCGGGCGGTGGAGAGGTGGCCCGTCTCGTCCAGCCCGCAGGCGTTTTTGAAGGTGGTGTTCACCATGCCCAGCTCCGCGGCCTTCTGGTTCATCAGTTCGGCAAAGGCCGGCTCCGACCCGCCGATGAATTCCGCCACCGCCACCGCCGCGTCGTTGGCGCTGGACACGCAGATGGCCTTTATCATCTTGTCCAGGGTGAAGGTCTCCCCCGGCTCCAGCCAGATCTGGCTGCCGCCCATATTATAGGCATGGTCGGAGACGGGCACCGTGTCCTGCAAGCTCACCTTGCCCGCTTCGATGGCCTCGAAGGTGAGCAGCAGGGTCATCACCTTGGTGATGGAGGCGATGGGCATGGGGGTGTCCGGCTCCTTTTCGTAGAGCACCGTGCCGCTGGAAAGGTCGATGAGCACCGCCGCCCGGCAGGGCACGTCAAAATCCGGCAGGGCGAAGCGCCCGGCGGCCAGCGGCTCGGCGAAGGCGGGCATGCACAGCACCGCCGCCAGCACACAGCACAGCGCCAGGGCCAGCAGTCTTTTTTTCAACATAAGAGTTCCTTCCTCTCTTTTCACAGGCCCGGGGGCCGGTTTTGTCTATGGAATGTATATGCCGCCGCCCTTGCGATTTTGCCCGCCGGGCCGTATAATAAGGCGGAGAATACCCCGTATTTACGAAGGAGATACCCTATGCGCGTGAGCTTTTACACCCTTGGCTGCAAGGTGAATCAGAACGAGACTGGGGCGTTGGAACAGCTGTTCCTGCGCCGGGGCTACACCCTCGCGGCGGACGGCGAAGCGGCGGATGTTTACGTGGTGAACAGCTGCACCGTGACCGCCGGGGGCGACAAGAAGAGCCGCCAGTGGCTGCGGCGGGCCAAGCGCCAGAATCCCGGCGCGGTGACGGTGATGGCCGGGTGCTATCCCCAGGCGTTCCCCGAGGAGGCCGCCGGGCTGGAAGAAGCGGACGTGGTGGTGGGCAACGTGGGCCGCGCCGCCATGCTGGAGGACATTCAGAAAGCGCTGGACAGCGGCGAGCGGGTGGTGGACATCCGCGCCCACGAAAAGGGCGAGCGGTTCGAGGAACTGCCCATGGAGAACTTCGAGGGCCACACCCGGGCCTTCATCAAGGTGCAGGACGGCTGCGACCGCCGCTGTGCCTACTGCGTCATCCCCCGGGCCCGGGGCGCGAGCCGCAGCCGCAGCGAGGAGAGCGTGGTGCAGGAGCTGACCGCGCTGGCCGCCGCCGGTTACAAAGAGGTGGTGCTCAGCGGCATCAACCTGCCCAGCTACGGCAAGGACACCGGCACCGACCTGGTGAGCCTCATCGAGGCCGCGGCGAAGGTGGAGGGCATCGAGCGCATCCGGCTGGGGAGCCTGGAGCCGGACCTTTTGAGCGACGAGGCCATCGCCCGGATGGCGGCGGTGAAGGAGCTGTGCCCCCAGTTCCACCTGTCGCTGCAAAGCGGCTGCACCGCTACCCTGCGGCGGATGCGCCGGGTGTATACCTCCGAGGAGTACGCCCGGGTGGTGGAAAAGCTGCGGGCGGCCTTCGGGGGCTTCGCCAGCTTCACCACCGACGTGATCGTGGGCTTCCCCGGCGAGACCGAGGACGAGTTTGCCGAGAGTCTGGACTTTGTGTGCCGGCAAAAGTTTTTGAAGGTGCATGTGTTCCCCTACTCCCGCCGGGCGGGCACTCCCGCGGCGGATTTCCCCGGCCAGCTCACCGAAGCCCAGAAGGCGGACCGGGTGCACCGGCTGCAAACAGCGGCGGACGAGGTGCGCGGCGCGCTTGCCCGGGAGATGCTGGGCACCGAGGACACGGTGCTGCTGGAAAAGGCAGTGAGCGGCAGCCTCTTCACCGGCTACACCCGGCTGTATCTGCCGGTGGCGGTGAAGGCCCCCGGCGCGGCGGCGGGCCAGATCGTGACCGCCCGGCTCACCGAATGGGACGGCGAGCGGGCGCGGGCCGAGGCCCTTTAAACAAAGAGCGGCGTTTCCTCCCCTCTGGGGCGGAAACGCCGCTTTTTTCAGTTCTCTTTGGCCGGGGCGCGGCGGGAATCCAGCACCGCCTTGAGCTGGCGGCCCGCCCCCAGGGGCAGCAGGAACAGGCAGAACAGCCCGCCGGTGGCCGCAACGCTGCACGCAACCTGCCACACGTCCCCCGCCGGGGCGGCGAGGCGCACGAAGGTCTGGCCCAGGGCCGCGGCGGCGGCGAAGAGCAGGGCCGGCTGGATGAACCACTCGAACCAGCGGGTGCGGATGCCGGTGACCTTATGGATGCGGAAGATGTTCAGCAGCGCCGAGGTCACATTGGAGGCCCACATCACCACGAGGAAGCCCGTCATGCCGAAATGGGGCATGAGCAGCAGCACCAGCGCGATGCGCAGCATCGAGTCCCAGATGCTGTATCGGAAGGTGGCCACCTCCTCCCCCAGGCCCTTGAGGATGGAGTCGCCCATGGCGTCCAGGTACATGCCGGGCAGCACCGGAGCCAGCACCAGAAGATAGAGGCCCACGCTCTCGTCCCGGTAGAGCAGGCGGGCCAGGGGCGCGGCGTTCAGGGCGATGAGCCCGCCCGCCAGCACCGAAAAGAGGTTGGTGAACAGCATGATGCGGCCCACCAGCGTTTCCAGCGTGCGGCGGCGGCCCAGAATGTGGGCGCGGGTGACCTCCGGCAGCAGCAGGGTGGCCAGCGGCGTGAGAAAGGAAAAGGGAAAGAGCAGCACCGGCATGGCCATGCCCTTGAGGGCCCCGAACTGGGCAAGGCTCTCGGCCCGGCTGCCCAGAAAGGCCAGCAGGCAGGCGGGCACCAGCATGTTCTCCGCCGTATGGAGGGCACTGTCCAGGCAGCGGCCGCCCTCCACCGGGGCCAGGATGTGCCAGATGCGCCTGCCCGCGTCGGCGGGCGGGGCCGGGCGCGCCCCGCCGAACAGCCGCCGGGCGTCCTTTTTGTAATCGTGCAAAAGCAGCAGGCAGGCCAGCGCCTCGCTGACGGTGTTGCCCGCCACCAGCGCCGCGCAGGCGTACTGTGCTCCCCAGTCCCCCGCCGCGGGCAGCACCGCCGCCGCAAGGGCGATGCGCACCGCCTGCTCAAAGACCTGGCTCTTCACCCCCGGGCCCACCCGCTGGCGGGCGAAAAAATAGCCCTTGAACACCGCCGCCAGCGCCATGAAGGGCAGGCTGGGGGCCAGCACCAGAAGGCTCGGTTCCGCCCGCGCGTCCCCCAGGGCGAAGCGGGCCACCGGTCGGGCCAGCAGCAGCTGGGCGGCGCAGGCGGCAAAACCCAGCGCCAGCGAGAGCCGCGTCAGCTTCGCCATCATACCGGCGGCGCGGGGAGCCTCCAGGCGGGCCAGTTCCTCGGCGGCCAGCCGGGTGGCCGCCACCGACATGCCGGCGGTGGCCACGGTGGTGGTCAGGCCGTAGACGGTGAAGATGAGCTGATAGAGGCCCATGCCCTCGGCCCCCAGCAGCGCCGCCATGTAGACCCGCAGCACCATGCCCGCCGCCCGCAGGCCAAGGCCGGTGACCGTGAGGATGGCCGCGTTTTTCAGATAGACCCGCACTCCGGCCAATGGATGCGCCTCCCCCGCTATTTTCTCCCTCCATTCTTATGCGCGCGGCGGCAAAAAGTATGCCCCGCCACCTTTTCATTCCGGCGGGTTTGTGCTACTATAAAAAGGACTACGACAGGAGGTTTTTGTATGATCGAAAAGATTCGACTGGCTGCCGGCTTTCTGCGGGACCGGCTGCCCGCCGCGCCTCAGGTGGGGCTGGTGCTGGGCAGCGGCCTGGGCGGCCTTGCCGACCGGCTGGAAAACCCGGTTTATATCCCCTATTCCGAAATCCCCGGTTTTGTGGTGTCCACCGCGCCGGGCCACGCCGGGCGTTTTGTGGCCGGGCAGCTGGCGGGCAAGCAGGTGCTGTGCATGCAGGGCCGGCTGCACTTTTACGAGGGCCACTCCATGGAGGACATCGTCTTCCCCGTGCGGGTGATGAAGGAGCTGGGCATCGAGGCCCTCATCCTCACCAACGCCGCGGGCGGCGTGAACCTGGAGTTCTCGGTGGGCGACCTGATGATCATCGAGGACCACATCAACTTCATGGGCCGCAACCCCCTCACCGGCCCCAACGACGAGGAAGTGGGTCCCCGCTTCTGCGACATGACCTTCGCCTACACTCCCGCTCTGCGGGAGCTGGCGCTCAAAGTGGCCGCCGAGCAGGGCGTGGCCGTGCGTACCGGCGTGTATCTGGGCTATATGGGCCCCAGCTACGAGACCCCGGCGGAGATCCGCGCTTTCCGCACTCTGGGCGCGGACGCTGTGGGCATGAGCACCGTGCCCGAGGTCATCGCCGCCAGCCACTGCGGTCTGCCGGTGCTGGCCATCAGCCTCATCACCAACATGGCCGCAGGCATTGAAAAGAAAAAGCTTTCGGGCGACGAGGTCATCGCCATCGCCGACCGGCGCGCCCAGGTCCTGCAGGACCTGGTGCAGGGCGTCGTGGCGAAGCTGTGACCCGCCCCGTGAGATAAAGGAGAGAAAAACCAATGAGCGAATGCACCCATGATTGCAGCAGCTGTTCGCAGAACTGCGCCAGCCGCCAGAATCCCCAGGACTTCCACGAGCCTCCCCACCAGCTGAGCAGCATCAAAAAGGTCATCGGCGTGGTGAGCGGCAAGGGCGGCGTTGGCAAGAGCATGACCAGCGCCCTGCTGGCGGTGGAGATGCGCCGCCGGGGCTACCGTGTGGGCGTGCTGGACGCCGACATCACCGGCCCCTCCATCCCGAAGCTCTTCGGCATCCACGGCCGGGCGCTGGGCGATGAGAACGGCATCTGGCCCATCCAGAGCCGCACCGGCATCGACGTGATGAGCGTGAACCTGCTGCTGGAAAACGAAGAGGACCCCGTGGTGTGGCGCGGCCCGGTCATCGCCGGCGCCGTGAAGCAGTTCTGGCAGGAAGTCATCTGGAAGGACGTTGACTTCCTGTTCGTGGACATGCCTCCGGGAACCGGCGACGTGCCCCTGACCGTATTCCAGACCCTGCCGGTGGACGGCATCGTGGTGGTGACCAGCCCCCAGGAACTGGTGAGCATGATCGTGGGCAAGGCCGTGAAGATGGCCCAGATGATGAACATCCCCATCCTGGGCGTGGTGGAGAACATGAGCTACCTCGTCTGCCCCGACTGCGGCAAGAAGATCCCCGTCTTCGGCGACAGCCATCTGGAAGAGACCGCCGCCAAGTACGGCGTGAAGGTGCTGGCCAAGATGCCGCTGGACCCCCAGCTCACCGCCTGCGCCGACGGCGGCGCCATCGAGACCTACGCGGGCGATGCCCTGGCCCCCGCCGCCGACGCGGTGACGGCCCTGCTGGGTGACGCGAAATGAAAAAGCGGCCCGGCCTGTGGCGTCAGCTGCGTCAGGGGCTCAGCCCCTTGCTGGTGGTGACCTGGCTGGTGGTGCTGGCCGTGGTGTTCGGCCTCGCCTTCTTCAGCTGGCAGACCTTCCTGTGAACCAAACAAAAAAGAGCCGCCCCGCGGGGCGGCTCTTTTTTTGTCTCGGTTCATTCGATGCCGGTGACTTCGTAGCCCGCGTCGGTGACGGCGGCGGTGAGGGTCGCGTCCTCCACCGGGGCGCTCAGGGTGACCCTGGCGCACTTGCCCTCCAGGTCGGCCTTGGCGGAAGCCACGCCGGCCACCTCGGCCAGCGCCTTCTCCACCCGGGCGGTGCAGTGGCCGCAGGCCATGCCTTCGATGTGAATGGTTTTTTCGGTCATGACAGGTTCTCCTTTCGGCTGCGCCTCTTGGGCGCAGGGTTCGTTATTCTGAGGCAGGTCCGCCGGGCGCTGGGGCGCGGCGGCCTGTTTCGGCTTGAAGAAGTTGAGGCGCAGGGCGTTGGAAACGACGCACACGCTGGAAAGGCTCATGGCGGCGGCCCCCAGCATGGGGTTCAGCACCAGCCCGAAGCCGTAGAGCGCGCCCGCCGCCACCGGGATGCCGATGCTGTTATAAAAGAAGGCCCAGAACAGGTTCTCCCGGATGTTGCGGATGGTGGCGCGGGAGAGGCGCAGGGCGTTCACCAGGTCCCACAGGTCGCTCTTCATCAGCACCACGTCGGCGCTGTCGATGGCCACGTCCGTGCCCGCGCCGATGGCCACGCCCACGTCCGCCCGGGTGAGGGCGGGGGCGTCGTTGATGCCGTCGCCCACCATGGCCACCCGGCGGCCCTGCTGCTGCAACGCGCGCACCTGGGCCTCCTTGTCCTGAGGCAGCACCTCGGCCACCACCTGCTCGATGCCCAAGCGGGCCCGGATGGCCTCGGCGGTGCGGGCGTTGTCGCCGGTGAGCATGATGACTTTGAGACCCATGGCCTGCAATTCACCGATGGCGGCGGCGCTGGTGGGCTTCACCGGGTCGGCGGCGGCCACAAGGCCCAGCAGTCTGCCTTCGGCGGCGAAGTACAGGGGCGTTTTGCCCTCCTTCGCCAGCCGCTCGGCCTCCGATGCGGCCCAGGCCGCGTCCACCCCCTGCTCCTCCATCAGGCGCAGGTTGCCTGCCAGATGCTCCCGGCCGTCCACCACGGCCCGCACGCCCCGGCCGGGCAGGGCTTCGAACCGTTCGGCTTCGGGCAGGGGCATGTCCCCCGCGGCGGCAAGGATGGCCTCCGCCAGCGGGTGCTCGCTGGGTTTTTCCAGCGCGGCGGCCACCCTCAGCAGGTCGGTTTTGTCCACGCCGGGAGCGGGCAGCAGGTCGGTGACGGCGGGCTTGCCCTCGGTGATGGTGCCGGTCTTGTCCAGCACCACGGTGTCGATTTTATGGGCGTTTTCCAGCGCCTCGGCGTTTTTATAAAGGATGCCCAGCCGCGCGCCTTTGCCCGTGCCCACCATGATGGCCACCGGGGTGGCGAGGCCCAAAGCGCAGGGGCAGCTGATGACCAGCACCGAGATGGCCCGGGCCAGGGCGAACTCCATGGTCTGGCCCAGCGCCAGCCACACGCCGAAAGCGGCCAGTGCGATGGCGATGACCACCGGCACGAACACACCGCTCACTTTATCCGCCAGCTTGGCGATGGGGGCCTTGGTGGCTCCCGCGTCCTGCACCAGGGCGATGATCTGGGCGAGAGTGGTGTCCTGCCCCACTTTTTCCGCCCGGAAGGTGAAGCTGCCGGAGCGGTTGATGGAGGCGGCGATGACCCGCGCGCCGGGGGCTTTTTCCGCCGGGATGCTCTCGCCGGTGACGGCGGACTCGTCCACGCTGGACAGTCCGGTGAGCACCGTGCCGTCCACCGGGATGCGCATGCCCGGCTTGATGACCACCGTGTCCCCCACGGCCACCTCCTCGGCGGGTATCTCCACCTCCACGCCGTCCCGCAGCACCAGGGCGGTGTCGGGGGCAAGGTCCATCAGCGCGCGGATGGCGGCCCCGGTGCGTCCCTTGGCCCGGGCCTCCAGGAACTTGCCCAGGGTGATGAGGGTGAGGATGGTGCCCGCCGACTCAAAATAGAGGTCCATGCGGTAGCGGTCCACCAATTCCATGTCTCCTGTGCCCAGGCCCCAGCCGATGCGGTAGAGGGCGAACAGGCCGTAGACCACGGCGGCGGCGCTGCCCAGGGCGATGAGGCTGTCCATGTTGGGGCTGCGGCGCCACAGGCTCTTGAAACCCACGATGTAGAACTTGCGGTTCATATACATGATGGGCAGCACCAGCAAAAACTGGGTGAGGGCAAAGGCCACCGCGCCCTCCCGCCCGTGGAAAAAGGCGGGCAGCGGCAGGCCCATCATGTGCCCCATGGAAACGTACATCAGCGGGACAAGGAAGGCCAGCGACACGACCAGCCGCTTTTTCATGCCGCGCAGTTCCGCCCCGGCGGGGTCCTCGCCGGCAGGGACGGCCTTAGCGGGGGCGGCTTTGCTGCCCGCGGGGGCAACCGGACTGGCGCCATAGCCCGCCTTTTCCACCGCGGCGCAGATGTCCGCCTCGGTCACCGTGGCCTCGTCGTATTCCACCTGCATGGAATTGGCCAGCAGGTTCACCTGGGCGGCGTCCACGCCCTCCAGCTTGTTCACCGCACGCTCCACCGCCGCCGAGCAGGCGGCGCAGCTCATGCCGGTGACATCAAATTTCTGTTTCATTCGCTCGCTTCTCCTTCGCATTCACAGCAACAGCCCGCCGGGGCGGCGGGCGCGCCGAACAGTTCCTTCAGCCGCCGGGCCTGCTGTTCCAATCGTTCCGCCTCTTCGCGCAGGCCCTGGGCCCGCCGGGTGGCGGCAAAGCTGGTAAGGGTGTGATCCAGCGCGGCCAGCTGGGCGGAGAGGGTGGTCTCCTCCAGCCGGGCGGCCCCGTTCAGGTCCCCCATCCGCCGCAGGATGTCCGCCCGCAGCCCTAAGCCCTCCTGGTTGCAGCTGGGCAGGTTGCCCAGAGCCTCCAGCGCCCGGTCGAACTGGCCCTTGTCGGCATAAAGGCGGGCCAGCATCCTCCATGCGGCGCGGCGCTGCTCTTCATCGGGCAGCTCCACCGCCTGTTCAAAGAGCCCGGCGGCGGCTGTGTGCAGTTCTTCCCGGGCGGCTTCGTCCCGGGTTTTATCTGCGAAGCCCGCCAGCAGGAAGCCCAGCCGGAACCGCAGGTTCAGATCGCCAGGGTACTCCCGCAGGCGCTGGCGGCAGAACTCCAGCGCACCGCGCCAGTCGCCCCCATCGAACAGCGCCCGGGGCGTTTTGCACACCGCGTCTATCTCTTCCGGGGAAAGCTCCGGCCGAAAGCCCAGCAGTTCGTCGGCGCTGCAGCCCAGCGCCCGGGCCAGCGGGCAGAGCAGGGCCACATCCGGCAGCGCGCCGCCGGTCTCCCACTTGCTCACCGCCGCGCTGCTGACCCCCAGCTGGTTCGCCAGCTGGCCCTGGGTCAGGCCCTTCGCCCGCCGCAGCCGCTGCACCGTTTCGCCGATGGCGTTCATCTTTGCCACGCCCCTTTCTCTTTTTTCATCTTACCACGGTGTTCCCGCAGGCACAATGGAGCCTTTTTCAAACCATCAAGTAATTTTTTC
Organism: Oscillospiraceae bacterium; assembly: GCA_004558145.1. GTDB lineage: Bacteria > Bacillota > Clostridia > Oscillospirales > Ruminococcaceae > Allofournierella_A > Allofournierella_A excrementavium. The sequence goes on along the minus strand of SFDQ01000003.1, from coordinate 12,510 downwards.
AACCGTTGTTTGAATTATGCAGCAAAAAACGGCGCGGGCTGAAGTTCAGCCCGCGCCGCCCTTTTGCGTTGCGGTTTTATCAGGTGTCCTGCAGCTCGCCGCGGCTGGCGGCTTTCAGATAGGCGTTGATGAAGCCGTCCAAATCGCCGTCCATCACGGCCTGCACGTTGCCGTTTTCGTAGCCGGTGCGGTGGTCCTTCACCAGGGTGTAGGGCATGAACACATAGCTGCGGATCTGGTGGCCCCAGGCGATCTCCTTCTGGACGCCCTTGATGTCGCTGATCTTGTCCAGGTGCTCCTGCTCCTTGATCTGATACAGCTTGGAAGCCAGCATCTTCATGGCAGTGTCGCGGTTCTGGAACTGGCTGCGCTCGGTCTGGCAGCTGACCACGATGCCGGTGGGCTTGTGGATCAGGCGCACCGCGCTGGAGGTCTTGTTGATGTGCTGGCCGCCCGCGCCGGAGGAGCGGTAGACCTGCATCTCAATGTCCTCGGGGCGGATCTCCACCTGGATGCTGTCGTCCAGCTCGGGCATGACCTCCAGGCTGGCAAAGCTGGTCTGGCGGCGGCTCTGGCTGTCGAAGGGGGAAACGCGCACCAGGCGGTGCACGCCGTTCTCGCCTTTCAGCAGGCCGTAGGCGTTGGGGCCCTCCACCATGATGGAGGCGCTCTTGAGGCCGGCCTCGTCGCCGTCCTGATAATCCAGGGTGCTCACCTTGAAGCCGTGCGCCGCGCCCCAGCGGTTGTACATGCGGAAGAGCATGTCCGCCCAGTCCTGGGCCTCGGTGCCGCCGGTGCCCGCGTGGAAGGTGAGGATGGCGTTGTTCTTGTCGTACTGGCCGCTGAGCAGGGTGATGAGCTGCAGCTCCTCCACGGCCTTGGCAACCTCGTTCACCGCGGCCTCCGCCTCGGGGATGAGGGTGGGGTCGTTCTCCTCCTCGCAGAGCAGGAGCATGGTGTCCGCGTCGTCGCACAGGGTCTTGAGTTTGGAATAGCGCTCCAGCTTGCCCTTGAGCGCGCTCATCTCGCTGAACACCTTGCCGCTGGCCTCGGTGTCGTCGTAGAAGCCGGGCATGGTCATCTTGTGCTCCAGCTCGGCCACCCGCTTCTCGCTGGCGGTGATGGCCAGCGCGTCGCCCAGCTCCGCGGTGGCCTGCCGGTGGTCGCCCATCTGCATTTTCAGTTCGTCAATGGTGATCATATCGCAATTCCCTTCTGTGTGCTCTAAACATATCCCATAGTAGTATAGCCGAAACCCGGCGCAAAGTAAAGGGTTTTGCGCTGCGCTCCATTTGCATTTTGCCCCCGTTTGCGCTACAATAGCATCAAATACCGTCTGCCGGCCTCAGGGCCGGCGAAAAGGAGTTTTTATGGCTGATTTCACCGGCTGCAAGTGCCCTGTGTGCCAGCAGCCTTTCACCGACGGGGACGACCTGGTGGTCTGCCCCGAATGCGGCGCGCCTTATCACCGCGCCTGCTACCAGAAAAACGCCGGGTGCCTGTTTGCCGACCGGCACGGCGCCGGATTTGAGTGGAAGCCCGCCCCCGGCGAAATGCCGAACCGGGATGCTGCTTCTGCCTCCGGGCAGGAGATCCGCTGCGCCGCCTGCGGCGCGATGAACCCGGCGGGCGGCCTGTTCTGCGAGAGCTGCGGCGCGCCCCTGCGCTCCGGCGGCCCCCGTTACGCCCCCGGCAGCGGCCCGGCTGCCTCCGGCCCTTCCGGTTACGGGCCTGCCAGCTACGGGCCCGCCACCGGCCCCCAGTATGACCCCTATGCCGGGGCACGGCAGGCCGCTCCCGGCCAGCTGCACCCGGAGGACGACCTGGGCGGCGTGAAGGCGCGGGACTGGGCGGCTTTTCTGGGTCCCAACGCGGGCTACTACCTGATGAACTTCAAGCGGATGGCCGTGACCGGCCAGAAGCTGGCGGTCTCCTTCTCCGCCTTCTTCTTCGGGCCGTTCTATTTCTTCTACCGCAAGATGTGGGTGCCCGCCGCCATTTTCCTGACGCTGGACGTGTTCGGCGCCTACATTCCCCAGCTGCTGCAGTTCCTGGTCCTGGCCGAAAGCCCCCTGGTGGCCGGGCTGAACCTGGAGGTTTTCTCCACCGTGCTGAATGTGCTGCGGGTGGTGAATCTGGCCATCCAGTTCACCGAGGGCCTGTTCGCCGTGTACTGGTACCGCCGCATCGGTGAAAAGCGCATCGCCCGCACGCTGCAAAGCTGCACCGCAGCCGACGCCCCCGCGGCGCTGGCCAAGGCCGGCGGCGTGAGCGTGACCGCCCTGGTGGTGAGCCTCTCAGTGGTGCTGGGCATTTATCTTCTGCTCTCCTTCATGGCGCTTGCCCCCCTGATGGCCGCGCCGATGGCGGGCCTTGCCGTTTGAGGCAAAAAATCCCCTCAAAAACCGTCAAACAGCGGTTGACAGCCGCCTGTTTGATTGGTATAATAAATTGCTGCCCTTAAAAAGGGTGGCTATCCTTGCCCCGCAAGGGGCCATATGTCCAAAAGGAGGTGCACAGAAATGGCAAAGTACGAGACCATGCTGGTTACCAGCGCCGCTCTCGATGAGGAGGCTTCCGCCGCTCTGATCGGCAAGTTCAAGAGCCTGATCGAGGCGAATGGTACCATCGATTCTGTTGACGATTGGGGCAAACGCCGCCTGGCTTACCCCATCAACGACGAGGAAGAGGGCGTGTACACTGTGATCAAGTTCACCAGTGAGCCCGCGTTCCCCGCCGAGCTGGATCGCGTTTACAAGATCACCGACGGCGTTCTCCGCACGATGATCGTGGCCGAAGCCGAGTAAGGAGGCCAACCAATGCTGAATGTTGTAGCTTTGATGGGCCGGCTGGTGGCCGACCCGGAACTGCGCCACACCCCCCAGGGCGTGAGCGTGACCACCTTCACCATCGCGGTGGATCGCAGCTTTGTGCGCCAGGGTGAACAGCGGCAGGCCGATTTCATCGACATCGTCTGCTGGCGTTCCAGCGCCGAGTTCGTTTGCAAGTATTTCCAGAAAGGTTCTCTGATCGCCGTGAACGGCAGCATCCAGACCCGGACCTATCAGGACAAGAACGGCAACAACCGCAAGGCGTTTGAGATCGTGGCCGACAACGTTCACTTCGCCAGCAGCAAGTCTGGCGGCAGCACCGGCACCGGCAGCTACGCGCCCCGGCAGGAAGTTCCCCGCGAGGCGGCCCAGGAGGCCCCCAGCTACTCCGCCGGCAGCAATGAGGATTTTGCTGTGATCGACGACGGCGAGGATCTTCCGTTCTAACGAATCGAATTCTAACAGGAGGTAACCAGCCATGGCTTTTGAGAAGACCGAAGGCCGGCCCCAGCGCCCCGTGCGCCGCGGCCGCAAGAAGGTCTGCAGCTTTTGTGTAGACCGCGTGGAGCACATCGACTACAAGGATGTTGCCCGCCTGCGCAAGTATGTCAGCGAGCGTGCGAAGATCATTCCCCGCCGCGTGACCGGCACCTGCGCCTTCCATCAGCGGGAGCTGACCGTCGCTATCAAGCGCGCCCGTCACGTTGCCCTGATGCCCTACGTGAGCGACTAATGTTCACCAGACCGCCCCGGCCGCAAGGCCGGGGCGGTTTTCTTTGTGCCGCTCTCCCCTGCCCCGCAAGCAAAAAGCACGGCCCCGCGGAAGATTTCCGCGGGGCCGTGCTTTGTTTGTTTTCAGCTCTCCGGCTGCGCGCTGGGCGAAGGCGAAGGCTCCGGTGTGGGCGTGGGTTCCGGCGTGGGCTCGGGCGGATTGATGACCACCCGCTCCTTTGCGATGTAGACGTTCACCGTCACCTTGTTCACGTCGATGAAGGTGCCCGCCTCCACGTCGGTGCTCACCACGCAGTCGCTGGCATAATCGCCGTTGTTCTCGATCATGAAGAAACTGGCCTTGATGTTGTTGGCCGCCAGCTCCTTCTCAGCGCTCTCCCGGGTGAAGCCGATGATGTTGGGCATCTCCACCTTCTCCGGGCCCTTGCTGATGACCAGCTCGATCAGCGGCTGCTCATCGGTGGTGGTGGTGCCCGCCTCGGGGCTCTGGTCGATGACCACGCCCTGGGCATGGTCGGAACTGTACTCCTGGGCGACGATGGCAAAGCGGTAGTTGGCGCTGAACTGAGGGTCGCTCTGCAGCTGGCTGTAGGTGTAGCCGGTGAAGTCCGGCACCATCACCGTCTCGGCGACTTCGCTGCTGGACGGCTGGCTGGTGCTGGTGACCTGCTGGCCGCTGTCGCGGCCCAGGATGCTCCAGAGCAGCAGCGCGAACAGCACCGCAATGACCACCAGACTGCCCGCCAGCAGGCTTTTGCCGCTGACCGCCCACTCCCGCCGGGGCTGGCTGAGGCTCTCCGCCGCGCGCTCGCTCATCAGCGAGCCCATCAGCTCGGGCACGTTCTGGATGCGCCGGGCGGGCTCCATTTCAAGGGCGTGCTCCAGCACGGCGGACACATGCCCCGGCACCGACGGCTCCAGCTGCCGGGCGGCGGGCAGGCTGTCGCTCACCAGCCGCTGCCGGGCGCTCACCGGCGCCTGACCGGTGACCAGCCGGTAAAACACCGCCGCAAGGCCGTAAACGTCGGTGTAGCGGCCTTCGAACTCGGCGGCGGAATACTGCTCGGGGGCGGAATAGCCCTCGTACAGGCGGCTTTTCAGCTCGCTGCCCTCGGTGCGCAGGCCCAGCGTGCCGTAGCCGCACAGGCGGGCGGTGCCGCTGCCGGTGAGCAGGATGTTTTCCGGGGAAATGCCCCGGTGCACCAGCCCCGCCTTGTGCAGGGCAGCCACGCCTTCCATCACGGCCTGCATCATACTGCGGGCCTGGGCGACGGGGATGCAACCCGGGTGCTCGCTGAGGTAATGGCTCAGGCTCTCACCGCCCACCTGCTCCAGCACGGCGTAGGCCGTGTTGTTCGTCTCCACCACGTCCAGCACGGCGGCCAGGCCGGTGGTGGGGGTGATGCGCATGATGCTGCGGTGCAGGTCGGCAAAGTCCATCCGCGTGGTCTTGAACAGCACCTCCTTGCCCTCTTTGGGCAGGATGGCGCCGGCAGTGTCCCGCCCTTCGCTGAGGGTAACCGGGAAATACTCTTTCAAGATCACCCGCACGCCGCCGCTGTTTTCCAGCGCGGCATAGGTCACGCCTTCGCCGTCGGTGGAGATGTGGCGCCCCACGGTGTAGCGCCCTGCCAGCAGGCTGGCATAGGGCAGGGTGCCCGGGGGATTGGTGTTCCGCAGGCTCTTGTCGCAGAAAGGGCACTGCTCCTTGCCCGCTTCCACCCGGGAAAGGCAGTGGGGACAGAGAATGACGTCGGCCATGGCCATCGCCTCCTTTCACAGTGAAAAGCGCCCGCCGCCCCCCGAAACGGGTCGGACGGACAGGCGCCTAAACTCGCCCGGTGCCGGGCGCAAAGGGGGCCGGATCAGCGATCCAGGTCCTCTTCGTTCTCCAGATTGTGCCAGGTGTTCTGCACGTCGTCGTCGTCGTCCAGCGCGTCCAGCAGTTTGGCCATCAGCTTCTGGTTGTCCTCGTCGGTGATGGCGGTGGTGGTGGCGGGCACCATCTCCACTTCGGCGGAGATGAAGCTGTAGCCCTTGTCCTCCAGAGCCTGACGCACGTCAGAGAAGCTGTCGGGGTCGCAGGTGACCTCCACCACGTCGTCGCCCATGTCGAAGTCCTCGGCGCCGGCGTCGAAGCAGTCCTCCATGACCTTCTCCTCGTCCAGGCCCTCGCCGTCCAGCACGATGACGCCCTTCTGGGTGAACATGAAGCTGACGCAGCCCATATTGCCCAGGTTGCCGCCGAACTTGTCGAAGTAGTGGCGCAGGTTGGCCGCGGTGCGGTTGCGGTTGTCGGTGAGGGTCTCCACCATCATGGCCACGCCGCAGGGGCCGTAGCCTTCGTAGGTGATGGCCTCGTAGTTGTCCTTCTCGCCGCCCTCGGCGCGCTTGATGATGCGCTGGATGTTGTCGTTGGGCACGTTCAGGCTCTTGGCCTTGGCGATCAGGTCGCGCAGCTTGCTGTTGGAGTTGGGGTCAGCGCCGCCGGCACGCACCGCCACCGCGATCTCACGGCCGACCTTGGTGAAGATCTTGGCCTTCTGGCCGTCGGTCTTCTCCTTCTTGCGCTTGATGTTGTTCCATTTGCTGTGTCCGGACATATTCGGATTCCTCCTATTACATCTTGGGCCATTTTTTGCCCAAACAATTGCCAGTAACTAAATAATTTTATCATATCCCGCCGGGGATGACAAGGGGGGCGGCGGGCCGCAGGGGCCCTTTTGCCGCCTGTTTGCGCGGTTTTTGGGGGCTCCTTTCAGAAGTTCAGCTCCATGTTCACCGACTTTTCGCCAAAGCCGTACTCCCGGTAGAGTTTCATCGCCCGCGCGTTCGCCGCGTTCACCTGCAGTTCCAGGCCGCAGCAGCCACGATTTCGCGCAATGGCCTTGCACTCGTCCAGCAGCCGGCGGCCGATGCCCCGCCCCCGATGCGCCTCATCCACCGCGATGGAGTCGATGTAGAGGGTCTTGCGCTCCATCTTCACGGGGCCGCCCGCCTGCCGCTCCCGGAAGATGACAACGCCGGCGACGGAGCCTTCTTCTTCGTATACCAGCACCTGCCCGGCATGCACCAGCTCGCCGAAATAGTCCGGCATCAGCACCGTGACCCCGGCGCGGTAAACGTCCGGCCGCCAGCCGGCATGGAGATCCTGCACCTGCTCCATGATGGCCTCCGCCGGCGCGTAATCGTTTTGGGTCGCGCTTCGTATCATCCTTCTCGCCTTCCCGTCATTTGAGATTCCGCAGGGCCTTGGGGTAGTGGTTCTTCACCCGGCCGCCGCTCACCTTGCCCCCGCCCAGGGGCAGGCCGTCCACCAGCACGGCGCACCAGCCGTTTTTCGCGGTGACCGCCTCGATCTCCTCGCCCCGCAGCCACGCCTCGGTGCGCGGGTCGCCAAGGGTCAGTTCCTCCCGGTTTTCGCACTCCGGGCCAAAGGCCATGAACAGGTGGTGGTCCGGCTCAAAGCGTCCCTTCTGCGCCCGGCCCAGCGTCACGCCGCAGCGGGCAATGCTCAGTTTGAGCCCTTCTCCCTGCCAGCCCTGGGGCGGCAGGAACAGCCGCTCCCCCGCCGCCTGGGCGCTTTGCCCTTTGAGCGCCGGGAAATACTCCGCCGCAAAGGCCAGCCACTCGGCGCAGGGCTTGGGCGGGCGGGCAGGCTTTGTCCGCTTGGAAACAGCCGCCGGGGCGTCCGGGCTTTTTCGCAGCTTGGCCATGAAGTGGCCCTCGCCCCCCTGGGCAGGCCAGATACGGCGGGTCAAGCCCGCCGGGAAGGGGTGTTCGCCGCAGCGGTTTTCTTCGCCGGGCGCGCCAAAGGAAACGCCGCAGTCCAGCAGTTCGAACTCCGGGTGCAGCGCCAGAAAATGCCCGATCTGGCCCTCGTCCTCCTCGGGGGCGAAGGTGCAGGTGGAATAGACCAGCAGCCCGCCGGGGGCCAGCACCGTGGCGGCATTCTCCAGTATCTCTGCGCCCAGGGCCGCGCACCGGGCCACAAGGGCGGGGCTGTGCTGGGCAACGGCCTGGGGCTCTTTGCGGAACATCCCCTCGCCGGAGCAGGGCGCGTCCACCAGCACCCGGTCGAACCAGCCGGGCAGCGCCGCCGCGAGGCGGGCGGTGTCGCCGGTGGTGATGACCGAGTTCACCGGGCCCATCCGCTCCAGATTGCTCATCAGCGCCTGGGCGCGGGCGGGCTCGTACTCGTTGCTCACCAGCACCCCCTGCCCCTTCAGCGCCGCCGCCAGCTGGCTGCTCTTGCCGCCGGGCGCGGCGCACATGTCCAGCACCCGCTGGCCGGGCCGCACCTCCAGCAGCGCCGCCGGGGCGCTGGCCGAGGGCTCCTGCAGGTAGAAGACGCCCGCGTGGTGATAGGGATGTTTGCCCAGGCGCAGCTCGCTGTCGCCCAGCACAAAGCCCTCCGCGCAGAAGGGCGAGGGCGTCAGCGGCGCGTCCAGCCGCTGCGCCAGCCATTCGGGCGTACAGCGCAGGCCATTCACCGTCAGGCCCCGGGCCGGGGCTTCAGATGCGCTAAACAGCGCGTCGAACCGCTCGCCCAGCAGCGCACGCTCCCTCGCTTCAAAATATTCCGGGTACATACTCCACCGCCTTTGCATAACCGCCCCAAACCGGGACAGAATAGGAACGAAGGGGCCGACAAACAGCCGCCCCCGTTATGGAAAGGAGACTATCATCATGGACAACCGCAACACCAAGACCAGCAGCCAGAACGCCAAGACCACCTCTCAGAACGACAAGACCGGCGCCAAGAACATGGTCCCGAACCCTGTGAACGCCAAGACCACCAACACCGCCAAGAACAGCTCCAAGAACTGCATGGGCGGCAAAGGCACCAAATAACCAGCGCTCTGAACGCACACGGGGGCCGGACGGGATGAACCGCCCGGCCCCCGCTTTCTGCGTTCTCCGTGCTCAGCCGCAGGGCCGCAAGCAAGCGGCGCCGGGGCTTATTCCTCGGGTTTTTCCAGCGGGTCAAAGCCCGCCCAAAGCGCCTCGAACAATTCTTCGATGCGCCCGGTCTGCCCGGTGAGGTAAAGCCAGCCCAGCAGCGCCTCAAAGCCGGTGGAGGCGCGGTATTCCTGGGGCGTGGCATGTTTTGCCACCGTGGCCTTGCTGGCGTTGCGCCCGCGGCGCAGCACCGCCTGCTCCGCTTCGGTGAGCAGCGGCTCGATGACCTCCAGCGCCTTGCTCTGGCCCTTGGCGGATACATACTTCACGCACACGGCGTGCAGCTTGCCGGGGGTGAGGCGGGTGCGCTCCACCAGCCGGCGGCGCACCAGCAGCTCCAGCACGCCGTCCCCCACAAAAGCAAGGTTCAGCGGCGACTGCTCGTGAATGTCCACCGGCGTTTCGCTCTCCAGATACAAACGTTCCAGCTCCTTTTCGCGGGCCGCGCCCGCCCTCTTTAGAAGATATAGTCGAACTCGTATTCGCCAATCTTGATGGTGTCGTCCTCCTGCACACCCTGGGCCACCAGGTCGTTCAGGATGCCGCTGTCGCCCAGCTGGCGCTGGAAGTACTGCAGGCTCTCGTAGTCGTCCACATCGCTGCCCGCCAGGATGCGCTCCAGCCAGGGCGCGTCGATGGAAAACTCGTGCTCGCCGGTCTTTTCGATGGTGTAGGTGCGCTCGCCCACAGGCACCGCCTGGGGCACATACTCCGCCTCGAAGGTCTGCACCGGGGGCAGAGTCTGCAGCTTCTCCCACACAAGGCCGGGCAGGGTCTTGAGGCCCTGGTTCGCCGCGGCGGAGATGGGCAGGAAGGTCAGGCCCTTGCCCTCGATGTAGGCGCGGAAGGCCTCGATCTGCTCCTCGGTGGCGATGTCGCACTTGTTGCCCAGCACGATCTGGGGCCGGGCCGCCAGTTCGGGGCTGAAGTTCTCAAGCTCGGCGTTGATCTTCTCAAAGTCCTCCACCGGATCGCGGCCCTCGCAGCCGGAGACGTCCACCACATGCAGCAGCAGGCGGCAGCGCTCCACATGGCGCAGGAAATCATGGCCCAGACCCACGCCCTCGCTGGCGCCCTCGATGAGGCCGGGGATGTCGGCGGCCACAAAGCTCTGCTCCGGGCCCACCCGCACCACGCCCAGCACCGGGGACAGGGTGGTAAAATGATAGTTGGCGATCTTGGGCTTGGCCGCGCTGATGACGCTGATGAGGGTGGATTTGCCCACATTGGGGAAGCCGATCAGGCCCACATCGGCGATAAGCTTCAGCTCCAGGCGCACCTCGAACTCCTGGCCGGGCAGGCCGGGCTTGGCGAACTTGGGGATCTGGCGGGTGGGGGTGGCGAAGTGGGTGTTGCCCCATCCGCCGCGGCCGCCCTTGGCCACCACCACCGGCTCCGAGCCGGAGATGTCCGCCATCACAAGGCCGGTGTTGGCCTCCTTCACCAGAGTGCCGCGGGGCACACGGATGATGAGGTCCGGCGCGTTTTTGCCGGTGCAGCGGGCGGCGCCGCCGTTCTGGCCGGCTTCGGCCACGTATTTGCGCTTGTAGCGGAAATCCATCAGGGTGGACAGGTTATCGTCGGCCACAAAGACCACATTGCCGCCCCGGCCGCCGTCGCCGCCGTCGGGGCCGCCGGCCGCCACGAACTTTTCGCGGTGGAAACTCACCGCGCCGTCGCCGCCTTTGCCGGCCTTGATGGTGATCTTGGCCACATCTACAAACATGGACATGTTGTTCTCCTTATTTTCCGCGCCGCCGCAGGCGGGCTATTCTGCTCACAGTATGCCCTGCACGCGGGGCGCTTAACAACCAGAAAAGCCGCAGGGGGCTGGCCCCTGCGGCTTTGCAAACCATTACTGGCGGACGCTGACCTTCTTGCGGTCGCGGCCCATACGCTCAAAGCTGACCTTGCCGTCAACCAGGGCGAACAGGGTGTCGTCGCTGCCCTTGCCCACGTTCTCACCGGGGTGAATGTGGGTGCCACGCTGACGAACCAGAATGTTGCCGGCCAGCACAAACTGACCGTCGGCGCGCTTGACGCCCAGACGCTTGGACTCGGAATCGCGGCCGTTCTTAGTAGAACCTACGCCTTTTTTATGTGCCATTGTGTTACACCTCCATTACTTAACCGTTGATAGCGGTGATCTCGACCTTGGTGTAGGGCTGACGATGGCCCATACGGCGGGCGCTGCCCTTCTTGGGACGATAGGTGATGATGTTCAGCTTCTTGCCCTTGCCGTTCTTGACGACCTTGGCTTCCACGCTGGCGCCCTCCACATTGGGGGTGCCCACCTTGGTGTCGCCTTCGCCGCCCACAGCCAGGACGTTCTCGAACTTGACGGTGGAACCTTCCTCGGCGTTCAGCTTCTCAACGAAGACCACGTCGCCCTTCTGGACGCGGTACTGCTTGCCACCGGTAACGATGATCGCGTACATAGTTTTTGCCTCTCTTATATAAGTCTCGCTGGACGATAAGGCGGGTGAATGTTGCACACCTCTTGGATGCCCAAACCATGCGGCTTTAATACTATACCACAAACCCAGGCTGATTGCAAGAGTTTTTTGAGGTTATACGGGCATTTTTTGCCTGTATAACGCCATTTTCAGGCATTGCTGGCCGAGCGGGATACGCTTTGGGATTCATTCATCCAGCACAAGCGCTTGCAGCTCACTCACCTGTTGCAAGTAATAGTCTGCGTTCCGATGCATGAAGACACGGATGCTCTCCACACCGCAGCCCCAGCCCGCAAAGGCGAAGGGCACGTCGCAGCTTTGAGCCATCTGCCAGCCGGGCTTGAGGTCGTCCACCATTAAAAGCTGACGCGGCTCAAGGGAAAAGTGCTTCATGATCTGCTCCAGAGGCCAGGGGGCAGGCTTGCGTTTGTCCGCTCCCAGCTCCCAGCCAAAGACCAGATCGGGCTCGAATCCAAAGTGCTGGCGGTAATCCCTTCGGATGGTTTCCTCGCTGGAATGGCTCACCACGCACACTGCGCCGTCTCGTTCGCGGTAACGGCGCAGCAGCTCGTCTATCCCCTCAAAAGCGGGCGGGATGTGCGCTGCGGACCAGGCGCGCCAGCCTGCCTCCTGGAAGGCCATTTCCTCCGGCGTGAAGCGGAGGATGTCACGGCACATGGCCTCAAAGCCGGGATCAAAGTTGTAGGCAACGAACTGTTCCAGCGTCCAGTGAACATCGGGGCGCAGCGCCTTCAGGGTCTCGACAAAAGCCGGATAATGAATGGTGGGAGTGCTGCGCACCACTGTATCATCGTGGTCCAGCACAAGGCAAGGATATTTCAGCATAGCCGCGCCTCCTTCTTTCTTTTATCATCGCATAAAACAAAGAAAAAGAAAAGGCTTTTTCATATTCTGCTTTTCGTGCATGTAAAACACTGCAAGAAAAAGACGCGCCGACACGCCCTTCCCTTCTCATTCCCCCTTTCTCTTTGGCCTCAAAGAGCCGGCAACCGTGGTCACTGCACTTCAGATGGTCGCCACAGTCATTGAAGCATCATGGCCGAAGCGCCGCGACGGCCTGGGGAACGCTCTTTTTTCATTGCAGGGACCTGCCGCAGCCGGGCTCTGCATTTTTCGGCCCAAAGCGCCGCTCGGTCCTGGCCTTTCCCGCTGTGCAAAGAGTCAGCCACCACAGTCATAACGCCCCCGCAGCGCTGCGCTGGCCTGGGGAATGCTCTTTTTCTTTGCATGACCTGCAACAGCCGGCCCTTGCATTATCCGTCCCAAAAGCGCCTCATGGCCCTGCCTTTTGCACCAGCGACGCATCACCGCGGGCGCTCCGTCGCCGGGCGCACGGCTTCGCTGTAAAGAGAGGGCAGCGCCCCGGAACGCAAAGAAAAAGGGCCCCTGCCATCTGGCAAGGGCCCTTAAAAATGGGCAAAGAGAAAGCCGGCACCTACCTATTTTCCCAGGTCGTCTCCAACCAAGTATCTTCGGCACTACGGAGCTTAACTTCTGTGTTCGGAATG
>SFDQ01000014.1 GCA_004558145.1 Oscillospiraceae bacterium | reverse complement strand
CTCCTTCCGCGTCGGAGACGTCACGGATGACGACTTCCGCGCTCGGTTGGTTGACACGTTCATCGCCCGAGTCGAGCTCCGCAACGATGAGGCGCTGATCTTCTACAATATCAGAGAAAAAGGACCGCACTCGCGTGTTCGAGTACGGTCCGAATGGTGGAGATGAGGGGGATCGAACCCCTTACCTCTTGAATGCCATTCAAGCGCTCTCCCAAGTGAGCTACACCCCCACGGGCTTGCCGTCTCGCGACTGCTTTGCTATTATAGCAAACCCTGCGGGGAATGTCAACCCTCTTTTTCGAGAAAATCAGAAGATTTTTTTGCGGCTTACTCGGCGCTGTCGTTGAAGGCCTTGAAAGCCTTGTAGGCCATGTAGACGTCGATCTTGGCCACCAGCTCGAAGGGCGAGTGCATGCTCAGCACGGGCACGCCCACGTCCATGGTGTCGATGTTGTGGGAGGCCACGTACTTGGCGACGGTGCCGCCGCCGCCCTGGTCCACCTTGCCCAGCTCGCCGATCTGCCACACAGCGCCGGCGGCGTCAAAGATGCGGGTGAAGTAGCTCACCAGCTCGGCAGAGGCGTCGTTGGCGCCGCCCTTGCCGCGGGAGCCGGTGTACTTGGCGATGGCCACGCCCTTGCCCGCAAAGGTGCTGTTCTGCGCCTCAAAGGCGGAGGGGAAGGTGGGGTCGAAGGCGGCAGTCACGTCCGCGGACAGGCACTTGGAGTTCTGGAAGCAGAGGATGTCGTCCGCACCCTGGGCTTTGCACAGCTGCTGCACAAAGTGGAACACATACATGCTGTTCAGGCCGGTGACGCCCTCGGAACCAATTTCCTCCTTGTCGGTGAGCACGCAGACGGTGGTGTAGACGGGGAGCTTGGTCTCCATCTCGGCGATGAGGGCGGGGTAAGCGTCCACACGGTCGTCGTGGCCGTAGGCGCCGATGAGGCCCCGGTCAAGGCCCACGTCCTTCGCCTTGAAGGCGGGCACGGCCTCCAGCTCGGCAGTGATGAAGTCCCGCTCAGTGATGCCGTACTTGTCGTTCAGCAGCTTCAGCGCCAGCAGCTTGACCCGGTCCTTGACCTCTTTGTCGGCGTAGGGCAGGCTGCCCACCACGATGTTCAGCTCTTCGCCCTTCACGCCCTCGTTCAGCTTGCGCTCGTTCTGGTCGGCGCTCAGGTGGGGCAGCAGGTCGGTGATGCAGAAGACGGGGTCGCCCTCGTCCTCGCCGATGCAGACGTTCACCTGGGTGCCGTCCGCCTTGTAGATGACGCCGTGCAGCGCCAAAGGCATGGCCACCCACTGATACTTGCGGATGCCGCCGTAGTAGTGGGTCTTGAGCAGGGCCAGCTCGCTGTTCTCATACAGGGGGTTGGGTTTGATGTCCAGGCGGGGAGCGTCGGTGTGGGCGATGTTCATATGTACGCCCTCGCTCAGGGGCTTCTGGCCCATGGTGGCGGCGATGACGCTCTTGCCCCGGTTGTTCAGATACACTTTTGCGCCGGGGGCGTAATTGGTGCCGGGCACGAAGGGAACGTAGCCGTTCTCCTCCAGCAGCTTCACGGTGTAGGTGGTCACGTCCCGCTCGGTCTTGCCGTTGTCCAGGAAGGCCTTGTAGCCCTCGCAGAATTCGTCCGCCGCCTTGTTCAGCTCCTCGCCGGCCTCGGCCGCATGGGGCCGGGTGTACAGCAGCTGTTCGGCCAGCTTCTGGCCTTCGGTCATTTCTTTGCTCATAACTGATCCTCGCTTTCTTCAGGCCCCGTAAAGAGCCTGATAACGTTCATAGGCCCGGTTTATCTTGGTGACATACAGGCCCATTTGCTGATAAGGGAAGGTGTGGAGCACTTCGCCGTCGGCGGAGTAGTCGCTGCTTTCCAGCAGGCCGTCCACCGTGCCCCACCCGCTGTGGTAGGCCGCCGCCGCGGTGGACACGTCGCCGTGGTACCGCTCAAGGCAGGCGGAAATATAATAGACGCCGAAGCGGATGTTCACCGCCGGGTCGTAGAGGTCGTCGAAGGTGAGGTCCTCGCCGGGGGCAATTTTGCTCTTGATCCAGTCGAAGGTGACCTCGGTGATCTGCATCAGACCCCGTGCCCCCACGCTGGATTCGGCGCCGGGGTCAAAGCCGCTCTCGGTGCGTATCACCGCATAGATAAGGAGAGGGTCCACGCCGTTCGCCACGGCTTCCTTCTCCACGTATTCCGTATATTTCAAAGGGTAGCGCGCCAGGTCAAGCCTGTGCAGGCCCTCCCGCAGCCCTCTCACGGCCAGCACGACCACCGCCGCGAGCACCACGAGCCATAAAATTCGTTTTGTGAGCTTTTTTGCCACTCATGCACCGCCTTTCTCCTGCTCCAATGCCGCCAGTGCCTGGCGGCGAAGATGTTCCAAATCCTTGTCGTTGCGTATCTCCCGCGCCGCGGCTTTGCGCAGCGTGCGCACCGGCAGTTGGGCCGCAAGGCGCGCCCGGGCCTGCCGCCGGGTGAGGCCATCCCGCTTGCGGATGCGCGCCACGCTCTGTTCGTAGGGCGCGCTCACCAGCCAGATGGCGTCGCAGTGTTTTTCGAAGGGCGCGCCCACGATGACCGCGCCGTCCACGAAGAAGAGCGCCTCTCCCCTGCCTTTCGCCTCGTCGGCGGCGGCCAGCAGGCGGGCGATGATCTCCGGGTGGGTGATGCTTACCAGCTTTTGGGTGCTTTCTTCGTCCCGGAAGGCCCGATCCGCCAGCAGCTGCCGGTTTACCGTACCCTCGGGGGTGAGCAAATCATCACCGAAGGCCTCCGCCAGTTTTGCAAGGCAGGGAGAGCCGGGTTCCAGCACCTGCCGGGCCACCAGGTCGGCATCCGCCACGGTGTAGCCCAGCTGGCGGTAGAGGGCAGAGACGGCGCTTTTGCCGCTGCCCGAACGGCCGGTGATGCCGATGATCTTCACAGCTCCACCACCTCGAAGGCAGCCGCCCGCACCAGCCGGTTGTAGACCGCGAGGCCCACGCCGCCCACATGGGGGCAGCGGGCGTAGACTGTTTCGGCGCCCTTTTCGTCCAGGCGGCGCAGGGCGCTGAACAGCTCCCGGGCCTGGGCCGCGTCGTCCTCTTTGGCGCCGTAGCTGATGAAGGGCACCGGCAGCTGCTCGCCCTCGCCGTCAAAGCAGAGGGCCCACACGCCGGGGCCGGCGTGGTCGCAGACATACTTGCGGTAGGCGTCGAAATCGCCCCGCAGGATGGTCACATGGGCCTTGGGGGCGTAGTGCTTGTACTTCATGCCGGGGCTGCGGGCGGTCTCCCCTTCCTTCAGCTTGTGGAGCACCGCGCCCGCCAGCTGCACTTCGCAGCCCAGCACCCCTTCCAGCTGCTCCTTGGTGACGAAGCCGGGCCGCAGCAGCATGGGCCGCTCTGCCGCCAGGGTGATGACGGTGGACTCCACCCCCACGCCGCAGGCGCCGCCGTCCAGGATGAGGGGCAGACGGCCGTCCATGTCGGCCATCACGTCCTGGGCGATGGTGGGGCTGGGCCCGCCGGAGCGGTTGGCCGAAGGTGCCGCCAGAGGCAGGCCGCTGGCGGCGATGACCGCACGGGCCACCGGGTGGCTGGGCATACGGATGGCCACGGTGTCCAGCCCGGCGCAGACTTCGTCCGCCACCCTGGGGCCCCGGGGCATGATGATGGTGAGGGGGCCGGGCCAGAAGGCCTGGGCCAGCGCCTTTGCGCCCTCGGGCACGCTGGCCACGAGCCCCTCCAGCATTTCCAGCCGGTCGATGTGGACGATGAGGGGGTTGTCCTGGGGGCGGCCCTTGGCCTCGAATATCTTTTTGACCGCCGCGCCGTCGAAGGCGCTGGCGGCGATGCCGTAGACGGTCTCGGTGGGGATGGCCACGATCTCGCCTGCCTGCAGCAGTTCGGCGGCTTTGTTCACCGAGGCCTCGTCGGCCTTTGTCAGAATGGTTTTCATAGTGTTGCTTCCTTTTCCTGGGCGGCCTGCAGCCGCCGGGTCTGGTCGGCGGTGATGAGCGCGTTCAGCAGCTCATCCAGCGCGCCGTCCATCACGCTGTCGAGTTTGTAGAGAGTGAGGCCGATGCGGTGGTCGGTGACCCGCCCCTGGGGGAAATTGTAGGTACGGATGCGCTCGGAACGGTCGCCCGTGCCCACCTGGCTGCGCCGGTCGGCGTCGATGGCGTCCTTCTGGGCCTGCTGTTTTTCCGCCAGCAGGCGGCTGCGAAGCACCTTGAGGGCCTTATCTTTGTTTTTGTACTGGCTTCGCTCGTCCTGGCATTCCACCACCATGCCGGTGGGCAGGTGGGTCACCCGGATGGCGCTGGAGGTCTTGTTGACGTGCTGGCCGCCCGCGCCGGAGGAGCGGAAGGTGTCTATCTTCAAATCGGCGGGGTCCAGCTGCACGTCCACCTCTTCGGCCTCGGGCATCACCGCCACCGTAACGGTGGAGGTGTGGATGCGCCCCTGGGTCTCGGTCTCGGGCACCCGCTGCACCCGGTGGACGCCGCTCTCGTATTTGAGGCGACTGTAGGCTCCCTCGCCCTGCACCGACACGCTTATCTCCTTCACGCCGCCCAGTTCGGTCTCGTTGAGGTTCAGCACCTCGCACTTCCAGCCTTTGGAGGCGGCGTACATGCCGTACATCCGCCAGAGGCTGGCGGCAAAAAGGGCGGCTTCCTCGCCGCCGGCGCCGCTGCGTATCTCCAGGATGACGCTGCGGTCGTCGTTTTCGTCCCGGGGCAGCAGCAGGATGCGCAGGGTCTGTTCCAGCTCTTCCTGTTTCTGCCTGTCCTCGCTGTACTCGGTCTGGACCATCTCCCGGAAATCCGGCTCCAGGCCCCCTTCGTCCAGCAGGGCGCGGGCCTCGGCGCACCCGGCGCACACCCGCTCGTACTCGTCCAGCGCCTCCATCAGCGGGGTGAGGCGCTTATATTCCTTCATCAGCGCGGCGTAGCGCCCGCCGTCGGCCAGGATGACCGGGTCCTGCAGCGAGAGGTTCACCTCGTCGTAGCGGCGGCGCACCCTGCGCAGCTGTTCCAGCATGGGGTCTGCTCCTTTCCGTTTCGTGTTTCAAAAAACGAAACAGGTGCGCTATTCCTCGCCGGGACGGATGATTTTCTTGATGTTCTTTTCGATTTTGGCCCGGGGGAGCATGACCTCCCGCCCGCAGCCGGTGCATCGAATTTTGAAATCCATGCCCACACGCAGCACATCAAAGCAGGCCGCGCCGCAGGGGTGCGGCTTTTTCGTCAGTATCTGGTCGCCCACGCGCACATCCACAGGCCGGTCCTCCCTTGCATTTTGTCCGCCCCGCCGTTGCAGACGGGGACAATTTAATATTATATACCTTTGCGCCGGTTTTGCAAATATCCCCCGCCCCGCCCGCATATATTTTTTAAAAACGCGCGCCGGGAGTCTGTTCCCGGTGCGGCGCGGACAAAACCAGTTAAAGTGAGGATGGAAACGATGGTGGAATATACTCCCGAAGGCAAGGGCCGGGACGCGCGGCGGATGACCGAGAGCCAGCTGGCCGAGGCGTTTGCACAGGGCAGCATCCTGGAGAGCACGGCGCTGGCCTATGACCGGGAGCGGCAGCTGGTGTTCGAGCTGGCGGGCCGCCCTGCCCGCATGCCCCACGACGAGTGCGCCGCCGGCGCGGGCGAGGGCGCGGTGCGGGACGTGGCGCTGCTGACGCGGGTGGGCAGGCCCACCTGTTTTCGCATCACCGCCCTGCCCGAGGAAGCAGGCGGCGCATATCTGCTCTCCCGCCGGCTGGCTCAGGAGGCCTGCCAGAGGGACTATCTGGACGCTCTTTTGCCCGGCGAGCTGGTGACGTGCGTGGTGACCCATCTGGAAAGCTTCGGGGCTTTTTGCGACGTAGGCTGCGGCATCAGCGCCCTTCTGCCCATCGACTGCATGTCCGTCTCCCGCATCCAGAGCCCGGCGGACCGGGTGGGCGTGGGCCAGCAGCTCACCTGCGCGGTGAAAAGCCGGGACGACAAGGGCCGCCTTGTGCTGACGTTGCGGGAACTGCTGGGCACCTGGCAGGAAAATGCCGACCGCTTTCATGCCGGCGAGACGGTGGTGGGGCTGGTGCGCAGCGTGGAGAGCTACGGTGTGTTCATCGAGCTGGCCCCGAATCTGGCCGGCCTGGCCGAGCGGTGCGAGGGCCTGCGCCCGGGCCAGCCGGTGAGCGTTTTCATCAAGAGTATTCTGCCCGAAAAGATGAAGATAAAACTGGTCATTGTGAACCGGGAGCTGGCGGGGCCGCTGTTCTTCGCCCCCCGCTACTTCATCACCGAGGGTCGGCTGGAACACTGGGTCTACTCCACGCCGGGCAGCAAAAAACGCATCGAGACGGATTTTGGCCCGGCGGCCTTGTAAAAGCGGGAGATTTTCACTATAATAATTCCTGGAAATACCCCGAGGAGGAAGTGAGAAGATGGCCGGAAGTGCTTTTACCTTTGGCGTGAAACCGGGCGGACTGACCGAGAACACCGAAGTCCGCATCCTGCTGTGCTATCTCATCAAGATGGTGGCCCCCATGGCGCCCCTCACCCGCGCGGAGATCGAGCAGGCGCTGCTGGGCGAGCAGCTGGTGAACTATTTTGAGCTGAGCGCGGGCCTTGCGGACCTGGAGGAGAACGGCCTTGCCACCGTGGACGAAGCGGGTGGCTGGCGCATCACCCCCAAGGGCCTTGCGGTGGCGGACGAGCTGAGCATCGACCTGCTGCCCCGCACGGTGCGGGAGGCGGCGGTGCGCGCGGCGGTGCGGGCCCAGCAGTGGGCGCGCAAGGCCGCCCAGCACAAGGCCGAGGTGGAAAAGACCGGCGACGGCTACGCGGTGCGCTGCTCCATCTCCGAGATGGGCAGCAAGCTGTTCGGGCTGGAGGTGCTTCTGCCCGACGCCATGACCGCCGAGATGGCAAAAAACGCCTTCATCGAACATGGCAGCGACATCTACGCCCTGGTGCTGGGTGCGCTGGCCACGCCGGATGAAAAAGACTGACCAAACAAAAAGAGCCGTGCAGCGTGCACGGCTCTTTTTCTGTTTTCAGTTGTCCTGCTTGCCTTCCACCACGCCCTCGTGGTGCAGAACGCTGCCGATGGTGCGGAAGAAAATCTTCACGTCCAGGGCGAAGGAGAGGTTTTTGGCGTAATAGCCGTCCAGTTCCGCCTTCACGGGGATGGGCAGTTCGTCCCGCCCGTGGACCTGGGCGTAGCCGGTGAGGCCGGGCACGCAGTCGTTGGCGCCGTATTTGTCCCGCTCGGCCACCAGATCGTCCTGGTTCCAGAGGGCGGGCCGGGGCCCCACGATGCTCATCTGGCCCAAGAAGATGTTGAAGATCTGGGGCAGCTCGTCCAGGCTGGTGCGGCGCAGGAAGCGCCCGGCGCTGGTGATGAAGGCGTCGGGATTTTCCAGCATGTGGGTGGGCATGTCGTGGGGGGTGTCGGTGCGCATGGTGCGGAATTTATAAATTTTAAAGAAGGTCTTGCCCTTGCCCACCCGCTTCTGGGTGAAGAGCACCGGCCCCGGAGACGAGGCCTTGACCCACACCGCGATGACCGCCAGCACCGGGGACAGGCACAGGATGGCCAGACCGCTGCACAAAAAGTCCAGCGCGCGTTTAAAAAACCGTTTATACATTTTCTCAGCCCTCCCCCATGCCGATCTCGTCACGATGATGGTGGAAGGTAGGCACCATATCGGTGAGCGCCTGCACCAGATTCTCGCTGTTGTTGCTGTAAGCGATCTGCTTGAGGGCCATCAGGTGGTCGAAGAAGGTCTGGTTGTTCAGCCGCAGCGGCGCGCCGATGTAGATCTTGCGGTTGTCGGTCTTGCGCAGGCCCTCCTCGTCCATCAGCATCTCCTCATAGAGCTTTTCGCCGGGGCGCAGGCCGGTGAACACGATCTGGATGTCCTTGTAGGGAATGAAGCCGGAGAGCTTGATGAGATTCTCGGCCAGGTCCAGGATGCGCATGGGCTTGCCCATGTCCAGCACGAATATCTCGCCGCCGCTGGCCATGGCGCCGGCCTCCAGCACAAGGCTCACCGCCTCGGAGATGGTCATGAAATAGCGCACGATGTCCGGGTGGGTGACGGTGACCGGGCCGCCCGCGGCGATCTGGTCCTTGAACAGGGGGATGACCGACCCGTTGGACCCCAGCACGTTGCCGAAGCGCACAGCGGCGAAGCGGGTCTTGCTGCGCTGGGCCATGGCCTGCACCACCATCTCGCACACGCGCTTGGTGGCGCCCATCACGTTGGTGGGGTTCACCGCTTTGTCGGTGGAGATGAGCACGAACCGCTCGGCGCCGTATTTGTCGGCGCAGACGGCCACGTTGTAGGTGCCGAAGACGTTGTTCTTCACCGCTTCTTCGGGGCTGTCCTCCATCAGGGGCACATGCTTGTGGGCCGCCGCGTGGAATATCACCTGGGGGCGCAGGCGGCTGAACAGAGCGTCCATCTTCTTGGAGTCGCGCACCGAGGCGATGAGCACTTCCAGGTTCAGCTCGTCGCCGTATTTTCGGCGCAGCTCCTGCTGGATGGCGTAGGCGTTGTTCTCGTAGATGTCCACGATGATGAGCATCGCGGGCTTGCAGCTGGCGATCTGGCGGCACAGCTCGGAGCCGATGGACCCGCCGCCGCCGGTGACCATGATGCGCTTGCCGCCCACCAGCTGGGTGATGAGGCTGGAAAGCTGCACCTCGTCCCGGCCCAGAAGGTCTTCCACCTTCACGTCGCGGATGCGGCTGGCAAGGTCCTCGCCGTCGGTGATCATCTTCACGATGTCCGGCAAAATTTTCACGTTGCACTTGGTGCGGTTGCAGATGGACAGCACCCGGCGGCGGTTCTCCTCGTCCATGGTGGGGATGGCCAGCAGGATGGTCTCAATTTCGCAGCGCTCCACCAGCTCGGGGATGTCCTCGGTGGTGCCCATGATCTGCACGCCCATGATGTAGCGGCCCTGCTTTTCCGGCGCGTCGTCCACGCAGCAGATGATGTTCATATCGGGGTTGGCCGCCTTGTACTGCTCGTGGAGCAGGGTGCTGGCGGCGTCGCCCGCGCCGATGAGCAGGGTGCGCCGCGCCAGCCGCTTGCCCTGCCTGCCCAGCTTGACGTTTCGGTACATTCGGTATGTCAAACGTGAGTAGAGGGTGAGGGCCACCGCGAACAGCGCGCTGAGGAAATAGACCGAAATGGGCACGCGGGTCTCGCTGAAGATGAAGAAAGAGGTCACGCCGAACAGCGCCACCGCGATGATGGAGGCAACGCACAGGCGGAAGAACTCCACGATCTCAGCATAGCGCCAGAGGCTATCGTAGACGCCCATGAGGGCATAGACGATCTCGAAGCAGCTGACAAACAAAAACCAGCTGGCTACAAGCAGGCTGGAATATCGCTGGTAATCGGCCCGGCCGTTGATGATGACCCAGGGCGCGATGTAGGCCAGGGAGATCACCAGAATGTCGAAGGCGATCAATATTTGTTTTCGGAACCGGCTGAGCAGCCGGGAAAAGGTTTTGCTCAAAACCATCACCAATTCTTTTAGCATCGGTCCGCAGCCGCAAGGCAGGCCAAAAGCGCCGGAACAAGGAGGGCGCGATGTAAGCCGGCGGAACACGTTTATTTCTTCATTGTTTTGTTATATTTTACAACATCCGGCCTTGAGAATCAATCCACATTTTATAGTTTGCCCGCCGCCGCACGCAAAAACCGCTCCGGCGCGCACACGGAAAAGGGGCCCTGCCCGGCGCAAAACGCCGTGCAGAGTCCCTTTTGAACGTCCTGGGGGCCGCCCGGGCCCCGGGGAGTTTTTGCTGTTTTGAAGCCGCTCAGCGCAGCAGCTGGCCGCGCACGTCGGCGGGCAGGTCGTCCACCACGCTGTGGTTGGGGTTCATGAGCACGCTCTCCTCCAGCTTCAGGCCGAAGGTGGCGCCCTCCATCACGGCGGCGTGCAGGTTGCGGGGGGCTTTGCTGTCGCCCGCGTTCACCACCGGCACGCCGGCGGCCATCAGCTCGTCGAACAGCGCCGTGTTGGAGCGGGTGTTGCAGGTGATGACGTCGTCGATGGCAAGCTCGGTGCGCTGGAAGTCCTTATCCATCAGCACCACCTTGCCCTCCTCGATGCTGTACACCGTGCTGTTCTCATACACCTTCACCGGGTACTTGAAGGGCTCGCTGTGCAAAGCTTCGGCGTCGGTCTGGGCAAAGCGCTTGCGCAGCACGTACATGTGGATGACCTCCACGCTGGCGCCGAACTCCTTTTTGTCGGTGACGATGGTCACGTCCTTGCCCATGCCCGCCAGGGCGGCGGCGGTGTCGGCGGCGGCGTAGTGGTCGCCCCAGACCAGCACCTTTTCGCCGGTCTTGCGCATCTTGCGGTCCTTCGGATGGAAGGGGCAGGTCACCTTGGGGCAGGCGATGGCCTCCTCAAAGGGCACCACCCGCTCGGCACCGATGCACTCGGGCACATAGCTCACCGCGCCGGTGGCGTTGAGCACCACGTCGAACTCCTTCAGCTGCTCCACGGTGGGGCTGGTGTGCAGCCGCACGTCCACGTTCAGGTCCTTGATCTGGCCGCGGATCCAGTCGGCGTACCATTTCATCTTCTCCTTGCCGGGGGCCATGCAGCAGCCCAGGATGGCGCCGCCCAGCTCGCCCGTCTTTTCAAACAAGGTGACCTTGTGGCCCCGGACGGTGGCGATGCGGGCCGCCTCCATGCCGGCGGGGCCGCCGCCCACGATGCCCACCTTCAAGGGCGCGGCGGCGGGCTTGAGGTCGTCGAACTCCATGTGGCCGCAGGCGGGGTTGATGGCACAGCCGATCTCCTTTTTGGCCATCATGCTCTCCTGCCAGCAGCCGGTGAGGCAGGAGATGCAGCGGCGGATCTGCTCGGGCTTGCCCATGTAGGCCTTCATGGGCCAGTAGGGATCGCACAGCAGCTGGCGGGCCAGGCCGATCATGTCGGTGTCGCCGTTTTCCACCAGCTTGTCGCAGTAGTCCGGGTTGCGGAAGGTATGGCTGTTGATGACCGGGATGGACACCGCCTTCTTCACCGCCTGGGAGGCGTAGACCGTCCAGCCTTCGGGATAATACATGGGGTCGAAGCCCGCGCCCGGGCTCTCCTGGATGCACTGGCTCAGGTCCAGCGCGGCCACGCCGGCCCGCTCGAACTCCACCGCCATGCGCACGCTCTCTTCCAGCTCGCGGCCGCCTTCCACCCACTCGTCCGCCGAGTAGCGCACCAGGATGGGGAAATTCCTGCCGCACTTTTTCTGGATGGAGGAGATGATGGCCAGCGGGAAGCGCATGCGGTTTTCAAAGCTGCCGCCCCAGCGGTCGATGCGCTTGTTGAGATAGGGCGACATGAACTGGGAGATGAGATAGCCGTGGGCGGCGTGCAGCTCCACGCCGTCGAAGCCCGCCTGCTTGACCCGCCAGGCGGCTTCGGAGAATTTGTCCACCATGTCCACCACTTCCTCGGTGGTCATGGCGCGCACGGGCTTGCCCTTCTCCTCGGCGTTCTCATAGACGATCTCGTGGCCGGCGCTCCAGGGCAGCTTGACCACCATATCCGTGGCGGACATGGTGTTGTAGCGGGGAACGGCGCACTGGCGGCCGGGGTGCTGCAGCTGCACCACGCACTTGGCGCCGTATTTGTGCATGCCCTCCGCCAGGCGGGCAAGGCCGGGGATGCAGCTGTCGCTGTCCGCCACGAGGCCGGTCACGGTGGGGCGGCCGGTCTGGCCGTCCGGCGAAGTGGCGCCCACGATGATGAGGCCCGCGCCGCCCTTGGCGATCTGGCTGTGGTGGTGGATGTCCCGCTCGCTCACCGAGCCGTCGGCATTGGAGGAGCTCACGTCGGTGGGAACATGGCAGATTCGGTTGGGCACCGTCATGCTGCCGATCTGGATGGGTGTGAACAGATGTTCGTAGTGCGGCATACAGGTCACTCCTTTTCTTCGCAAGTCATACAAAATCAGGTCGAATCGGGGACGGTTTCTGTTTTTATTGTACACTTGCGCAGAAAAGGGCGAAATGTCAAAAGCGACTTGGTTTATATCTTATCCGGCTGTTCTCTGGGTGTTCCGGAAAGTGATGCGCGCCATTGCCGCGGGGTCGCGCCTTCCGCCTGCCGGAACATCTTGTAAAAATAGTAGGGATTGGAAAAGCCCGCCTCCCGCACCGCCGCGGCGATGGGCATAGCCGTGGAGGCGATGAGGCGGCGCGCTTCCAGATAGCGCAGGTTGCTCACATATTCCTGAAAGCTCATGTGCATCTCCTGGCGGAACAGATGGCGGAAGCGGGATTCGCTCAAAAAGCACCGGGCCGCCGCCTCCTGCTGGGTGAGCCGTTCGGTGAAGTGGGCGTCGATGTAGGCAAGCGCCGGACGCAGCCGCAGATAGCCGGAAAGGCCCTCCGCCCTGCCCTGCTCATCCAGTTCCATGCGGCTGCACAGTTCCGCCAGAATGAGCTGCAGCCGGGCGCGTATCAGCCGCTGCCGGCCGCTGCGGGCGGACAGCGCATCCTCCCAAAGGGAGTCCAGCAGGGGGCGCAGAGCTCTGCCCGCCTCGCTTTGGCCCGGGATGTGGGTGCAGCTGTGGGCGGGGTCGCAGCGGAAGGGCAGCAGATACTCGGCACCCCGCTCCCCCACGCCGTCCAGCAGAAGGCCCGGCAGGAACAGGAAAAAGCGGAAGCGGGTGTCCGCTCCGGGGGTGCGGGCCGCGCCGTGGTGCTCCATGTCGTTGGCCAGAAAGATGTCACCAGCCCGGTAATCGCAGCGGCGGTCCTCAAAATAGAAAGCGCCTTCCCCCGCCGTGCAGACGCCCAGCTCGTAATAGTTATGCCAGTGCAGCCGCGGCGCGCCGCCTGCAAGGCTGTCGGTGACGGTGTAGTCCAGCACCGAAAAGGGGAACTCCGCGTTCAGGCGGTAGTCCCAGAAAAAGCTCTCCATGCGCAGCGCCTCCCCTGCCCGTTTTTCTGATTGTATCATCAACGCCGCCCGGGGCGCAAGGGCGCGGGGCAACGGAAAAAAGGCCGCCGGGCGGCGGCCTTTTTCAATGGAACGCGGGGCGGGCGGCGCGGCCCGTTACAGGATGATGCAGATGAGGCCGGAGCAGCCCTCGTTGATGACCCGTTCCAGCGTTTCCTGCAGGCGGGCGCGGGCCTCCTGGGGCATGTGGAGCAGCTTGTTCTGCAGCCCCTCGTTCACCAGTTCGTGCAGGCTCTTGCCGAAGATGTTGGACTCCCATATCTTGATGGGGTCCTGCTCGAAGTCCTGCAGAAGGCTCATCACCAGTTCCTCGCTCTGGCGCTCGGAGCCCACGATGGGCGAAATTTCGGTGTTGATGGTGGCCTTGAGCAGGTGGATGGAGGGGGCGCTGGCCCGCAGGCGCACCCCGTAGCGCCCGCCCTGGCGCACGATCTCCGGCTCCTCCAGATGCAGCTCGTTCAAAGTGGGCATCACGATGCCGTAGCCGGTGGCCTCCACCTGTTCGATGGCGCTGCGAATCTTCTCGTACTCCCGCTTTGCCTTGGCAAGGCCGATGATGCAGGGCATCAGGCTGGCCTCGTCGCAAATCTCCAGGCCGGTGGTCTCGCCCAGGACCTTGTAGAAGATGTCCGGCTCCAGTTCCAGCTCCAGGATGACCTTGCCGGTGGCCAGCTGCATACTGCGCACCCGGGCGCTCTTGAGATACTCGCACTCCAGGGCGGCGGCCCCCTCGGCCACGTCCTTCATTTGGGTGATGGAGGCGGCGTAGTCCTGGGCGGCGGCGTACACCGCGCTTTGCAGCCAGTGGTCCGGCTCCAGCATGGTGATCCACCGGGGCATGGCGAAGGCGATCTCCTTGACGTCAAACTCATAGAGGACGCTTTGCAGGATGCGGTCGATGGCCGCAGCGTCCAGGTCCACGCAGCTCACCGGCAGGACGGTGTGACCGTATTCCTCCTCCATCTGCCGCGCCAGCCGGCGGGCAGGCTCCCCCGCCGGGTCCACGCAGTTGAGCAGGATGACGAAGGGCTTGTGGATCTGGCACAGCTCCGCGATGACCCGGGCCTCGGCCTCCTTGTATTTTTCCCGGGGGATGTCGCTGATGGAGCCGTCGGTGG
Source organism: Oscillospiraceae bacterium (assembly GCA_004558145.1). Taxonomy (GTDB): domain Bacteria; phylum Bacillota; class Clostridia; order Oscillospirales; family Ruminococcaceae; genus Allofournierella_A; species Allofournierella_A excrementavium. The sequence continues at coordinate 34,562 of SFDQ01000014.1, read as the reverse complement.
TTATGACGAGGCCGATGGTGGAGTGGTCACGGATGACCTTGCGGGTGCCGGTCTCGGCGGCCACGTCGAAGGGCACCTCCTCCTCGAACCAGGGGCTCTTGACCATGCGGGGCTTCTCGTTCTCCTCGTGGCCCATGGCTCCTTCCACCATGTAGCCCACGCAGTCGATGAGGCGGGCGTTGAAGCTGCCGCCGCCCTCCAGTTCCACCGTCACCGCCGTTTCGGGGATGAACTTGGGCTCGGTGGTCATGATGGTGCGCCCCGCTGCTGACTGGGGCAGTTCGTCCCGGGCGCGGGTCTTGACTGAGGGCACGGTGAGCCGGGGCAGGATGAGCTCCTCCATGAATTTCTTCACAAAGGTGCTCTTGCCGGTGCGCACCGGGCCCACCACGCCGATGTAGATGTCGCCGCCGGTGCGGGCGGCAATGTCCTTGTATACGCTGCTGCTTTCCATACGCCGGCCTCCTTTCAAACAGTCATGGGCACCAGCAGCCGGGCGGGCGCGGTCAGCTGCAGGTCCTCCAGGTGGTTCAGCTTCATCATGGCCGCCGGGGGCACATGGTAATGCTTTGCGATGTCAAAGATGTTCTCGCCCCCCTGGGCATAGCAGATGCGCAGGGCAACGTCCGGCTCGGTGTTTTCCAGCGCGGTCTCGCAGGCGATGGAGTCCACCACTGTCTCTTTGGTGCGGCGGAACACAAGGCCCCGCACCCGAATGGAGACCCGCACGGTGACCTCGCCCCCCGCTGCCACCGGCTGGGCCGAGGTGACCACCGGCCAGCACTCGGCGCGGTACTGGTCGGCGGTGCCGGGCCAGACGTCGGGCAGCTGGTAATCGAAGGATTTGTCGTAGCATTCGATCTCGCCCAGAGAGTTCATGCACAGCACGTGGGCGCTCGCCCGGCCTCCCAGGCTGACCCCGCCGCCTTCCGCCGCCACCCATTCCAGCGGGTGCAGCGTGACCAGGCAGCCGATGATCTGAGCGTTCTCATCCGGCAGCGGGCCGGAGGCGGTGGCCTCCGCGGTGCGGTTCAGCGTTTCGGCCAGCTGATCGGCGGTGACCGTCTTGTAGGTGACGTCGGCGCTGTACTGGGTGGAGAAGGCGTCGGCCACCACATAGCACTCCACCTGGCGCACCATGCGCAGATGGAGCATGGCGGTGACGGTGAGGGTGGCGGCTCCCTCCTGCCCCGCCGCGGCGGTGAGGGTGCAGCCGATCATCTCGGCCTCGGCAAAGGCGACGGCGTCCTCGGGGGCGTTGTCCAGGTCGATGATCTGGTTGAAGGGCACCGCCTGCTCCACCGTTTCCAGCTGATAGCCCGGCTGGCTGCGATAGGTCAGCGCCACCTGGATGCGGCCCTTGACCACCGCCTTGCCGGTGATGACCTTGACCTCGTCCACCTGTCCCACGCCGGAAATATCGATGACCGCCTGCACCTGGCCGGGCAGGGTCACCTCTTCCTCGGCGGTGAGCAGCTTATCCAGGTTTGCCACCGTGCGAAGCCCGTTCACGGGAATGAGCTTCTGCTCTGCGCCGCAGTCCGCCAGGGCGGTGATGACCTCCTGCTCGCTCTGGGCGCACACCTGCGCCGACAGAGCATAGGCCCCTCGCACGTCCACCCGGCGCTGGTTCACCGCGCGGCAGTTGAGGTATTCCACCTCGCCGCTCACCGTGACGGAATAGCCCTGGTGCTGGCCCTCCGGCAGGTCCATGGCGCGGGTGAAGGGAATTTTCTGCTCGATCTGGCAAAGGCTCTGGTCGTCCTCCGCCTGATAGTAGACGACGCACCGCAGATAGCCCTCCACCGTGAGGCGGCCGGGCGTCACCTGCTTTTGCAGCGTGACGGGATAGACAAAGCACTTGACGATCTTGAAGACCTGCGGCAGATAGTCCGGGATGAGAAGTTCGGTCTCGATGGGCAGCTCGGCTTTGGTCTCCCACAGGCTGCCCATGGTGGATAAGGTATCTCTAAACACCTTGAGTTCCATTGTTTCGCCCCTTTCGCGTGTTCTGACACATGTATATTCACGCCGCCGGGGGCATATGCCGCAAAAGAGGACAAACAAGGCAGCGCCCGCGGGCCGGTGCAAAGACCGGCCCGCGGGCGCTGTTTTTCTGCGGGGCGTTACCCCTCTTTTTTGATCTTGAACAAGGCGCGCAGGAACCCTGCGAGACACTTCGGACTTTTGACCACGACCACCTGCATGGCGCATCCCCCTTTTCCATGGTTCTTTGTCTGGATACGCCATTATATCCCCCGGGGGAGAAAAATGTGCAGGCTTTGGCCTTTCAAAGGCTCATTTCGGGGCGCAGACCAGCAGCAGGCTGCCGTCGGCCACCCGCACCTCGGCCCCGCCGGGCCGGGTCTCGTTGCTGGCGCCCAGGGTGGCGTCCGGCACAAGGCGGGCGTTTTGCAGCGGGTACTTGGCCCCGGTGATGCACACGCCCCCCGCCGCGCCTTCCAACGGGAAGAGGGAGAAATAGGCTTCCGGGTCGTGGGGCACCCGCGCCGGGCGGCCGGGCAGCACATAACGCAGCACCGCGCCCCGGCCCGCAATGGTGACTTTCGGCCCCTGTTTTGCCAGCCAGAGCCCGGCGGCGATGGCGGCAAGGCTGTGGTCCAGCCGCGCGCCGCCCAGCACGCCCAGGATGAGCGCCTCGTCAAAGCCCTTCTCCACGGCGAGGCGGGCGGCGTAGTGGGTGTCGGTGTCGTCCTTTTCGGCGGGCAGCACCACCAGATTTTCCGCCTCGGGGCGGGGCGCGGAGTCAAAGTCGCCCACGATGAGGTCCGGGGCCACGCCCAGCGCCGCGGCGTTGCGGTAGCCCGCGTCGCAGGCGATGACATAGTCGCCGGGCAAAAACAGTTCCTTCTGCTCCGGGTCCACCGGCCCGGCTCCGATGATGACACAGCGCGGCATGGGCGCTTCCTCCTTTTTGCTTTGAAAAAAGGCCGGGGCTGGGCCCCGGCCTTTTGGGTGCGTCGTTCAGCGCACTTCCCAGTCCTTGATGTCCTTCACCTCGTCGTACATGGCAAGGTAACTTTCGTAGCGGGTGGGGCTTATCTCGCCCGCCTCCACCGCTTCGCGCACGGCGCAGCCCGCCTCGCTGCGATGGGAGCAGCCGGTGAAGCGGCACCGGGGAATGTAGTCCTCGAACTCCGGGAAGGCGTACTGCAGGTTCTCCTTGGGGATGTAGCAGGCGCGGCCGGTGTCCAGGCTGGCAAATCCGGGCGTGTCGGCCACAAGGCCCCCGAAGGCCTCGAATATCTCCACCTCCCGGGTGGTGTGCCGGCCGCGGCCCAGCTTCTGGCTGATGGAGCCGGTCTCGCGGGAGAGGTCGGGCAGCAGGGCGTTGAGCAGGGTGCTCTTGCCCACGCCGGAGTTGCCGCAGAAGGCGCACAGCCGGCCCTCGATCCAGCCGCGGATGTCGTCCAGGCCCTCGCCGGAGACGTGGTCCGCCACAATGACCGGCAAGGGCGACAGGGCGTAGGCGTTTTTCAGCTTTTCGGCCCCGGCCAGATCGGATTTGGTGATGATGAGCACCGGCTGAACGCCCTTGTCCGCCGCGATGGCAGAGAGCTTGTCCAGCACCAGGGTGCTGGGGGTGGGCTGGGTGGTGCTGGCCACGATGAACAGCACGTCCAGATTGGCGATGGGCGGGCGCACAAAGACGTTTTTGCGGGGCAGTATCTCGGCAATGACCCAGCTGCCCGCCTCTTCCTCCACGACCACCTTGTCCCCCGCCACGGGGGTGATGTTCCGTTTGCGGAAGATGCCCTTGGCTTTGCATTCCAGCATGCGGTCACCGGCTTTTACGTAATAAAAGCCGCCGATGCCCTTTGTGATATATCCCTCTGGCATAAAGTTCCTCTTGCTGTGCGCTCCCTCAGGTGGTGCCCTGGTCGCCCGTGTCAGGCACCTCGGTCGGCGTTACCGGCGTGGGGACCGGGGTAGGGGCCGGGGTGGGAGCCGGAGTGGCAGAGGGCGCGGGAGTGGGGCTGGGGGTGGGCTTGGGCGTGGGTTCCGGGGTGGGTTCGGGAGTGGGCTCCGGCCCCTTGGAAACCACCAGACCCACCTGGGAGTAAATTTTGACGGTGGAGCCTTCGGTGGGGGTGGAATCGATGACCACGCCCGCCGCGTACTCGCTGCTGTAAGCCTCGGTGACGACGCCGGTGACCAGATTGTTGTTGGTCAGTGCCTTCTGGGCGTCCTCCAGGGAGATGCCCTTCACCGGGGGAACGGTGGTCTCGGTCTCGATCTTCTTCTGGCTGACGTAGACCGAGATGGTCTCGCCGCTGGCGATGCTCTCGCCCGCCGCCGGCTCGGTGCGGATGACGGTGCCCTCGGCGAGGGAGTCGTCCTCCACGATCATGCGGCGCACCTGCAGCCCTAAGTCCTTCAGTTCCTCTTCGGCGTCGGCGATCTTCCACTGGGTCACGTCGGGCACGTTCACATACAGGGTGCCAAGGCTCACCTTGACGGTGACCTTCTGGCCCTCCTTGACGGTGCGGGGCCCGCGGGGCGACTGGTAGTAGATGACGCCCTCTTCATACTGGGCGTTGTACTCCTGCTCGGCCACCAGGGTCAGCTGGCCGGAGTACTGCTCCTTCACCGTCTCCCACTGCATGCCGGTGAAATCGGGCAGTTCCACGTCCGCCTTATTGCTGAACAGGGGGTTGGTGGAGTTGGCAAAGATGAGATAGCACAGAATGGCGCTGCCCAGGGCGAAGGCCGCGGCCATGCCCGCCAGGATGGGCAGAACGCCCACCTTGCGGCGGGGTTTGCGCTGGTGCTGGGTGTTTTTGCTGCCGGAAGAAGGGGCCGGCGCCTTGCGGCTGCCCTGGGAAGAGGGGCCCTTGCGGCCCGAGGGGCCGCCGCTTGACTGTTTAACCACCTTGTCGATATACCTCGCTGGCGAATCTTCGGTCATATATTCGTACTCGAACCGGATGCTGGGGTTCTTTTTGAACTCCTCCAGGTCGTTGAGCATGGCCCGCGCGCTGGGATAGCGCCGCGCCGGGTCCTTCGCCATGGCCCGGGCGGTGATGTCCTGCAATGCTTTGGGCACATCCGGCGCCACCTCGCTCAAGGGCGCGGCGGTGTCGGCGATCTGCTTGATGGCAACGGACACGGCGCTGTCCGACTCGAAGGGCAGCTTGCCGGAGAGCATCTCGTACATCATCACGCCCATGGAGTAGATGTCCGCCTTGGCGTCGGTGACGTCGCCCTTGGCCTGCTCGGGGCTGATGTAGTGCACCGAGCCGATGGCCTTTTCGCTGGTGTCCTGATACTCCGCGCGGGAGAAGCGGGCGATGCCGAAGTCCATGATCTTGACCCGGCCGTCCGCCAGAAGCATGATGTTCTGGGGCTTGATGTCCCGGTGGACGACGCCCTTCTGGTGGGCGTGGTCCAGCGCGTCCAGCACCTGCTGGCAGAAGTGGACCACCTCTTTCCAGGTGAGGGGGCCGCCCCGGCGGTTCATGTATTCCTTCAGGGTGATGCCGTCGATGTACTCCATCACGATGAACTGGAGCCGGTCGGTGACCGAGACGTCGTAGACCTTGACGATGTTGGGGTGGTCCAGAATGGAGATGGCCTTGGATTCGTTCTTGAAGCGCCGCACCAGTTCGGTGTTCTGGCTGAACTCCTCCCGCAAGATCTTCACCGCCACAACGGCGTCGGTCTTGAGGTCACGTCCTTTGTAGACGTTGGCCATGCCGCCCACACCCACCAGACTTTCCAGCAGGTAGCGGCCTTCCAGTTTTTTGCCGATCAGTTCGTCCATTTCAATCCTCCGTGGGTTCCACCCCTACCAGCACAGCGGTCACATTGTCCTGGCTGCCGGCAGCCAGGGCCCGCTCCACCAGCTTGCGGGGTGTGATGAAGAAGGGGGTGTGCTCCAGAATGTCCTGCAATTGCTCTGCGGGCACCGCGCCGGAAAGGCCGTCGGAGCAGAGCAGCAGCACATCGCCGGTTTTGACCGGGGCGCTGGTGTAGTCCCCTTCCACCTCGGGCTCCACGCCCAGGGCCTTGGTGATGAGATTCTTGTGGGGGTGGCAGGCGGCCTGCTGGCGGGTGATCTGCCCGCTTTCGACCATCTGCTGCACCATGGTGTGGTCCACCGTGAGCTGCACAAGCTCGCCCGGGCGGCACAAGTACGCCCGGGAGTCGCCCACATGGGCCACGTGCACCGTGCCCCGGCGCACCAGCACGCACACGGCGGTGGTGCCCATGCCCCGATGGGCGGGGTCTTTCAGCGACTCGGCGTAGACCGCACGGTTGGCCTGGGCGATGCACCGGGCCAGCAGGGCCTGTTCGCCGCCCTCGGGCAGGTTTTTCAGGCCCTCGGCAAAGCAGTCCTCCAGGGCGTCGGTGGCCACCTGGCTGGCAAGCTGCCCGGCGGCGGCGCCGCCCATGCCGTCGCACACGACGGCCCAGACCGTGTCGTCGGGAAGGCGCGCGGCGCGGTAGTTATCCTGATTCTCGGAGCGGTAACCGCCCTTGTCGGTCTTGCCCGCCAGTTTCATTTCCTTCCCTCCCTTGCCGCCTCTTCGCGGCGCAGCTGGCCGCAGGCGGCGCTGATGTCGCTGCCCAGGCGGCGGCGCACGGTGGCGTTCACCCCTAAGTCTGTGAGCAGCGTTTGAAAGCGCTTGACGTTTTCGGCGTCGGTGGCGGAATAGGGGCTGCCGTCCACCGGGTTGATGGGGATGAGGTTCACATGGGCCCCCATGCCCCGGATGAGCGCCGCCAGTTCCTTTGCGGTGGCGGGGCTGTCGTTCACGCCCCGCACCATGGAGTACTCAAAGCTCACGCGGCGGCCGGTGGTCTGCTGGTAGCGGCGGCAGGCTGCGATGAGCTGGGCCACCGGGTAGGCGTCGTTCACCGGCATCATCCCGCTGCGCATCGCGTCGTTTGGCGCGTGCAGCGAGATGGAGAGGGTGAGCTGCAGCTTTTTCTCCGCCAGCTTGTCGATCATGGGCACGATGCCGCAGGTGGACAGGCTGATGTTGCGCATGCCGATGTTCACCCCGTCGGGGCTTGAAATGATGGAGAGAAAATCCATCACGTTGTCGAAGTTGTCCAGCGGCTCGCCGATGCCCATGAGCACGATGTGGCTGATGCGCTCGCCGATGTCCTTCTGGGCGGCGTAAATTTGCCCTGCTATCTCCCCTGCTTCCAGGTTGCGCACCCGGCCCGCCTGGGTGGAGGCGCAGAAGCGGCAGCCCATGCGGCAGCCCACCTGGCTGGACACGCATGCGGTGACGCCGTAGTGGTAGCGCATGATGACCGTCTCGATGCAGTTGCCGTCGGCAAGGGCGAAGAGGTACTTCACCGTGCCGTCCTTGGACTGCTGCCGCCGCACGATGGCGGGGGCGGCGATGTAATATCCCTCTTCCAGCTTTGCCAGCAGGGCCTTGGGCTGGTCGGTCATGGCGGAAAACTCCGTGACCAGCTTCTGATGCAGCCAGTGGAATATCTGTTTGGCCCGGAAGGCGGGCTGGCCCAGCTCCTTCATCAGAGCGGTCAGCCCTTCGAGCGTATAGGAGGATATACAGTTCTTGCTCATTGTATCACAAACCCTCGTTCGTTTCCATACCCGGGCGTTCACGTCCGTTCCAGCACTGCCGCGAAAAATCCGTCCGGCCCGGCAAAACCGGGCAGCATGGTCTGCATATTGTCCTCGATGAGCGCGCCCTCCAGCACCACCGGCGGCGGCAGGAGGCGGAAGCCCGGCGTTTTTTCCAAAAAGGCGCGGACCACCTGCCCGTTCTCTCGCACATCCACCGTGCAGGTGGAGTAGACAAGGCGGCCGCCTTCCTTTACATAACGGGCGGCGTTGGTGAGAATTTTCAACTGCAGCGCGTGCAGCTGCTCACAGCCTTCCAGGGATTTATAGCGGATGTCCGGCTTTTTTGCAATGATGCCAAGGCCGGAACAGGGCACGTCGCACAGCACCCGGTCCGCCCCGGCCAGCGCCGGGTCATAGACCGAGGCGTCCCCCTGCCCCACCGTGACGCAGGAAAGACCGCACCGCCGGGCCGCCGTTTCGATGAGGGGCAGGCGGTTCTGGGCCGCGTCAAAACTCAGAAGGCGGCCCTTGTCCCCCATCTGCTGGGCCAGCAGCAGGGTCTTGCCGCCGGGGGCGGCGCAGAGGTCCAGCACCGTTTCGCCGGGCTGTGCTTCCAGGCAGAGGGCCGCTGTCTGGCTGGCAAGGCCCTGGACGTGATAAAGCCCTTCCCGGAAGGCTTTGGTGGCGGCGGGGCTGCCGGAAAATTCCGCTTCCACCGCGCCGGGCACATCCAGCGGGCGGGCTTTCACGCCCTCTTCCGCCAGCTTTGCGCAGAGCTGCTGCGGTGTGCAGCGCAGAGTGTTGCAGCGCAGGGTGACCGGCGGCTTTTCAAAGAAGGAGGCCAGCATCCGCTCGGCCTTGTCCGGGTACTGCGCAAGCAGCAGCTCCACGACGGGCAGGCCCACCGAATACCGCACCGAGAGTTCTTCCGCACGGTTTTTGAAATGGGCGGAGGCAGGGTCCAGCCCCACGGCTTTGCGCAGCACCGCGTTCACAAGGCCCGCCGCGCTGCTCTTCTTCAGCTGGCGGCAGAGGCTCACCGCCTCGTTCACCGCCGCCGGCACCGGGGTGTTCATATACTTTGCCTCATAGAGGCCGCAGCGCAGCACCGCCCGCACCGGGGCGTCCAGCTTTTGCAGCGGCTTTGAAAGGCACCGGCTCAGCGCCCAGTCCAGGGTGAGCAGCCGCTCGGTGACGCCGTAGAACAGGGCGCTGACGAAGGCTTTGTCCTTGGGCGAAAGTGCCTCCCGCTCCAGCGCGGCGGCCAGCACCAGGTTGGAATAGCCGTTCTGCTCCTGCTTCACAAGAGCCAGGGCCGCCGTGCGGCGGGCGTTCGTCATGGTCAATGCTCCTTTGGTGAGTTTAGAGAGTGTCGCCGGGCTTGAGGCGGCGGCCCGCCGCCCAGGCGGTGCCCGCCATGGGCTTTTTGCCCTCCGGCACCACTTCGGTCAGCTCCAGCGCGCCCTCGCCGCAGGCGATGGTCAAAGGCGAGAGGGCCAGCACCTGGCCCGGCGCGCCGCTGCCGGCGGCGACGCGGCTTTTGAGGACCTTCATCTTCTTGCCGTCCTCTTCAAAGTAGGCCACCGGCCAAGGGTTCATACCCCGCACGAGATCATGCAGTTCCTTTGCAGGGCGGGTGAAGTCAAAGCGGGCCATCTCCTTGGTGAGAGGCGGCGCGAGGGTGGCTTTGCTGTGGTCCTGGGGCGTGCGGGTGACTTCGCCCCGGCCGATGGCGGCGATGGTCTCCACCAGGGTCTTTGCCCCCTGGTCGGTGATGCGCTCGAACAGTTCGCCGCTGGTCTCCTCGGGGCCGATGGTCACCGGGGCCACGTTCAGGATGTCGCCGGTGTCCAGGCCCTCGTCCAGGAACATGATGGAAACGCCGGTCTCGGTGTCGCCGTTGATGACCGACCACTGCACCGGCGCCGCGCCCCGGTACTTGGGCAACAGCGACACATGCAGGTTGATGCACCCGAGGGGAGGCACTTCCAGCACCTCGGGGGGCAGGATGCGCCCGTAGGCCACCACCACGATCAGCTCGGGGGCCAAAGCGCGGATGTCCGCCTGCACCGCCTCGTCCCGCAGGGTGCGGGGCTGGTAGACTGGAATGCCCTTGCTTTCGGCCAGCACCTTCACCGGGGGCGCGGTGAGAACCTGCTTGCGGCCCACCGGCTTATCCTGCCGGGTGAACACGCCGCAGACCTCATGCCCTGCCTCCAGGATGGCTGCAAGGCTGGCCGCCGCGATGTCCGGCGTGCCCATGAAAAGAATGCGCATCAGTCTTCCTCCGCCTCGTCGGGGTAGTCGTCCTCATAGAAATGGTCGGCCAGGTCCATGATGGTGATGCCGTCCAGATGGTTGGTCTCGTGGCAGAAGCACCGGGCCAGCATCTCCTCGGCCTCCATCTCGAAGGTGTTGCCGAAACGGTCCTGGGCGCGGATCTTCACCTTGCGGGGGCGCTCGATGGCCCCGTTGTGGCCCGGGAAGGACAGGCACCCTTCGTAGAGGGTGACGGTGTCCTCGGATTCTTCCAGAATTTCGGGGTTGACGCACTCGATGAACTTGGGTTCGTACCCCTCGGGCACGGTGCCGTCCTCCGGCAGGTCCCGCTCGTCCAGCGCGATGAACAGCCGGCGCATCACGCCCACCTGGGGCCCGGCAAGGCCGAGGCCGCCGGCGTCCAGCAGGGTCTCTTTCATGTCGTCCAGCAGGGTGGCCAGACGGTCGTCAAAATTGGTGACCGGGCGGCAGACCTTTTTCAGAATGGGGTCGCCGTCCTGCACGATGGTGCGAAGTGCCATAATTCGTTGCTCCTTTATCTGTAGTGGCGGGGCTTTTCAGTCCCCGTCGGAATTGAAATCCAGCGTCACGGCGGCCTTGGCGGGCAGCCCTTCGGCGGAATAGTCCTGCATCACGTCCGCCAGCATCGCCCGGAAGGCTTTGTCGTTGCGGCATTTGATGGTGAGTTTGTAGCGGTAGCGGTCCTTGATGAGGATCACGTTCATGGGCGCGGGGCCCAAAAGGCGCAGCGGCATGTTCGGCTGCTGTTTTGCCCGGGCGGTGAGCAGCGCGCCGAAGCGGGCCGCGGCGGCAAGGGTCTCGCCGTCCTTTTCGCCGCTGAAGGCGGCGATGCACACCGAGCAGAAGGGCGGGTAGAGGCACAATTTGCGGAATGCGATTTCCTGGGCAAAGAAGGCCTCATAGTTTTGGGATGCCGCCAGATTCAGCACCGGGTTCTGGGGGTCCACCGTCTGGATGACCGCGTGGCCCGGCTCGCTGGCCCGGCCGCCCCGGCCGATGACCTGGGTGACCAGACTGAACACGTTCTCGTAGGCCCGGAAACCCTGGGAGAAGAGCAGGCTGTCCACCCCCAGCACCCCCACCAGGGTGACCTTTTCAAAGTCCAGGCCCTTGGCCACCATCTGGGTGCCCAGCATGATGTCGTAGTCGCCGGCGGCGAAGCGGGCCAGCATGCGGTCGTGAGCGTTCTTCTGGCCGGTGGAGTCCTGGTCCATGCGAAGAACGCGGGCGTCCGGGAACAGCTCGGCCAGCTCCTCCTCCACCCGCTGGGTGCCGAAGCCGGTGTAGCGCAGCTTGCCGCCGCACTCGGGGCATCTGGTGGGCACCGGGGAGATGGTGTGGCCGCAATAGTGGCAGAGCAGCTTCTGCTCGGCCTTGTGGTAGACCATGGGCACGCTGCAGCTGCCGCATTTCACCGCCTTGCCGCACTCGGTGCACATGCCCACGGTGCGGTAGCCCCGGCGGTTGAGCAGCAGGATGGTCTGCCGCTTCGCCGCAAGCGTCTGGCGGATGTGCTCGGCCAGCGGGGCGCTGATGCTGGCGGGATTGCCCGCCGCCAGCTCTGCCCGCATGTCCACCAGTTCCACGGTGGGAAGCGGCTGGCTGGCATAGCGCTTGGTGAGTTTGTAAAGGGTATAGCGCCCGTCCAGCGCGGCCTGATAGCTCTCCACGCTGGGGGTGGCGCTGGCGAAGAGCACCAGCGCGTTATGGTCGGCGGCACGGCGCTTGGCCACCTGCCGCGCGTCAAAGCGGGGGGCGTTCTCCGACTGATAGGTGTGCTCCTGTTCCTCGTCCACCACGATGAGGCCGATGTTCGCCAAAGGCGCGAACACCGCGCTGCGGGTGCCCACCACGATGTCGGCCCCGCCGGTCTGTATCATCCGCCACTGCAACAGGCGCTCGGTGTGACTGAGGGCGGAGTGCTGCACCGCCACCCGCTCGCCGAAGCTGGCTTTGAGGCGGCGTATCATCTGGGGGGTGAGGCTTATCTCCGGCACCAGCACCAGGGCGGTGCGCCCCAGTTCCAGGCAGCGCTGGATGAGCTTCAGGAACACCAGCGTTTTGCCGCTGGCGGTGACGCCGTGGAGCAGCGCCGCCGCGGGCTTTTGCTCTGCCATTTGGGCGGCGAGGCCCTCGAACACCCGCTGCTGGTCGTCGCTGAGGACCACCGGCTCCTCCGAGCGGGGGATGCCCGCGTAGAGGTCCACGGTCTTGTCCACCTGCCCTTTGCGCAGAACACCCTTTTCGCAGAGGTTATCCAGAACGGCGCGGGAAAGGCCCATCTCCGCGAGGGCCGAAGCGGGCAGCGGGCCGTTTGCCAGCGCGGCGGCGGCGGCTTTCTGTTTTTCGGTGGGCTTGGGCTTTTCCGGCAGCGGGCCGGTCAGCTCGTAGAGCGGCTCGGTGTGGCGCTGCAGCTGCTTTTGCAGCCGGGGGCCGTTCTCGGTGCTCGCCGGGCGGTACTGGGCCCCGTAGGGGATGATGGCCCGCACCGCTTCGTACCAGGTGCAGAAGGTGCGCTCCTTCAAAAAGTGCACAAGGCCCAGCAGTTCGTCGGTGAGGCGGGCTTCCTCGGGGGCGGCGTCGAACAGTTCCTTGCAGCGGCCCGCTTCCTCCTGCTGGCCCAGGGCCAGCACCACGCCGGTGCGGGGCTTGTTGCCCCGCCCGAAGGGCACCAGCACCATACTGCCCACGAACACCGCCCCTTCCAGCCGGGGCGGCAGCAGGTAGGTATAGAGCTTGTCAAAGTGGAAGGTGGCCCCGCTGACTGCCACTTGAACGGTCTGCAACAAAGCCACGTTCCTCCTTTTCTTTATTTATGTATGCTGATGCTCCTGGATGAGGCGGTAAATTTCATCGGCGCAGCGGTCCACGTCGTCGTTGACCACCACTTCGTCGTAGTCGGAGGCGTAGCTCATCTCCTCCGCTGCCCGGGCAAGGCGGCTCTGGATGGCCTGCTCGCTCTCGGTGCCGCGGCCCCGCAGACGCTCTTCCAGTTCGGCGTAGCTGGGGGGCTGGATGAAGATGGTGGTAGCCCCGGGGTACAGGCGCTTGATGTTGGTGGCGCCCACCACCTCGATGACCAGGATGACGGTGGTGTGGGCGGCGATGCGCCTGTCCACCTCGGACTTGGGGGTGCCGTAGTAGTTGCCGCAGTACTGGGTGTACTCCAGAATCTCGCCGTCGGCGATTTTCTGCTCGAAGGCGGGCACGGTGAGGTAGTAGTAGTTGACGCCTTCGGCTTCGCCGGGGCGCTTGTCGCGGGTGGTGGCGGAAACGGAAATTTCGATTTCCGGGTGCTGCGCCATCAGGCGGGAGACCACCGTGTCCTTGCCGGAGCCGGAGGGCCCGGAGACCACCACAAGATACTGTTCGTTATTCATTGTCCATCTCCTCGTCGTCTTCCACATCGTCCACCGCCAGGCGGTTGGCCACCGTCTCAGGCTGCACGGCGCTGAGGATGACGTGGTCGGAATCCATGATGATGACCGCGCGGGTGCGGCGGCCGTAGGTGGCGTCGATGAGGGCGCCCTTGTCCCGCGCCTCCTGCACGATGCGCTTGATGGGGGCGCTTTCGGGGCTGACGATGGCGATGAGCCGGCTGGCGCTGACCATGTTGCCGAAGCCGATGTTGATGAGTTTCATACCTTCCTCTCCCCCTTACTCGATGTTCTGGATCTGCTCGCGAATTTTTTCAATTTCAGCCTTGGTGTCCACCACCATGCGGGTGATGGCCAGGTCCTGGCACTTGGAGCCGATGGTGTTGGTCTCCCGGTTCAGCTCCTGGGTCAAAAAGTCCAGCTTGCGGCCCACGGGGCCGTCGGTGTTCAGAATCTCCCGGTACTGGGCGATGTGGCTGCGCAGGCGCACGGTCTCCTCGTCCACGGCGGTCTTGTCCGCAAAGATGGCGGCCTCGGTGAGGATGCGCGCCTGGTCGATGTTCTGGTCCTGCAAAATGGTCTCGAGGCGGGCGTAGAGCTTCTGGGTGTAGTTTTCCACCCGCTGGGCGCTGCCCTCTTCGATTTTGCCCACCGTCTCCTCGATGGTGGCAAGGCGGTCCATCACGTCGGCTTTCAGCTTTTCGCCCTCCACCGCCCGCATGGCGATGAAGTTCTTGAGCGCGGCCTCGCACACGCCGGCCACGTCCTGCCAGAGGGCGTCCTCGTCCACGTCGGCGTGGCGCACGGCCAGCACGTCGGGGAAGCGGGCCAGCAGGCCGGCGGTCACGTCCCCCGCCGCGCCCGTCTCGGTGCGGATGGCTTCCAGCGCCGCGGCGTAGCTTTTGGCCAGAGGCATGTTCACCTGCACCGTCACGTCCGGGGCGCTGACCGTCTGCATCTGCAGGCTCAGCTCCACCTTGCCCCGGCTGACCGCCGCGCTGAGCAGCTTTTTCAGCTTGTCGTCCATATAGGCGCAGCTGCGGGGGATGCGGGAGGAATACTCGAAATAGCGGGAATTGACGCTTTTGATCTCCACCGTGATGTCACGGCCGTTCACCAGCGCCTCGGCCCGGCCGTAGCCGGTCATGCTCAGGGCCATTCAAACCAACCTCTTTCACATTTCGTCTTGCGTTTCGGTGTATATTTTTTCCGCGAGGGCCCAGTGCCCCAATCTTAAAATATACATATTGCTATCTTACTCTCTTTGGCTCGCTTTTTCAAGGTTTTGCTTCCATTTTCTGGCCCGCACGCGGCCGCTCCCCCGCTTTTCATCATGGGCAGGGCGGCATAAAAATATCCCCCCGTTCCGGCGGAACAGGGGGATATGCGCATCAAAAAATCACACGGGATGGCTCTTGGAGGCGTAGTCCACATGGTCGCCGTCCACGCCGGCGGCCTTCTCGGCACGCTTCTCGAAGAACTTGGGGGCCACCTGGGGGAACATGGCGTAGGTGAGCACATCCTCCTCCTGGATGGCGTACTTGGCGGCCTCGGCCTTCATCTTCTCCACCTCCGGCTCCAGCAGGTCGGCCGGGCGGCAGGTGATGGGCGCTTCGTCACCGAGAATTTTCTTGGTGAACTCGGGGCTGATGGGCGCGGGAGTGCGGCCGTAATCGCCGTGGACCAGGCCCTTGAACTCCTTGGTGACCATCTTGTAGCGCTCGCCCATGATGACGTTGAACACCGCCTGGGTGCCCACGATCTGGCTGGTGGGGGTGACCAGCGGCGGATAGCCGGAGTCCTCGCGCACGCGGGGGATCTCCTGCAGAACGGCGTCCAGCTGGTCCTCCTTGCCGGCGTCTTTCAGCTGCTTGAGGAGGTTGGAGAGCATGCCGCCGGGCACCTGATACAGCAGGGTGTTGGCGTCCACGCCCAGCATCTTGGGGCTGATCTGGCCGTTGGCGATGTACTTCTCGCGGAGTTTTGCGAAGTGGGCGCGCACCACGTTCAGCTTCTTCAGGTCCAGGCCGGTGTCGTACTCGGTGCCCTTCAAAGCGGCCACAAGGCTCTCGGTGGGCATGTGGCTGGTGCCCAGGGCCAGGGGGCTCATGGCGGTGTCCACGATGTCCGCGCCGGCCTCGATGCCCTTCAGGATGGACATGGAAGCAAGGCCGGAGGTGTAGTGGCTGTGGATGTCCACGGGGATGGAGATGGTCTCCTTCAGGGCCTTCACCAGCTCATAGGTGGCGGTGGGGGTCAAGAGGCCGGCCATGTCCTTGATGCAGATGCTGTGGGCACCCATCTCTTCCAGAGTCTTGGCGTAGTTCGCGAAGTACTCGTTGTTGTGCACGGGGCTGAGGGTATAGCTGATGCAGCCCTGCACATGGGCCTTTTCCTTGATGGCCGCCTTGATGGCGGTCTCCAGGTTGCGGGGGTCGTTCAGCGCGTCGAAGATGCGCAGGATGTCGATGCCGTTGGCAACGGACTTCTGCACGAAGTACTCCACCGCGTCGTCGGCGTAGTGGCGGTAGCCCAGCATGTTCTGGCCGCGGAACAGCATCTGCAGCTTGGTGTTGGGCATCTCCTTGCGCAGGATGCGCAGGCGGTCCCAGGGGTCCTCGTCCAGGAAACGGATGCAGGCGTCGAAGGTGGCGCCGCCCCAGCATTCCACCGAGTAGTAGCCCACTTCGTCCATGGCGGGCAGGATGGGACGCATCTCATCCATGGTCATGCGGGTGGCCAGCAGCGACTGGTGGGCGTCGCGCAGGACCACTTCTGTGATCTTTACGGGTTTTGCCATCTCGTTCCCCTCCCGTTTCTCAGTTCAGCGAAGCCAGCACGTCGCCGGAGTTCACGCTGTCGCCCTTCTTCACGTTCACCGCGGCCACAGTGCCGTCCTGCGGGGCCACGATCTCGTTCTCCATCTTCATGGCCTCCAGGATGACCAGCACGTCGCCCGCCTTCACAGCGGCGCCGGGGGCCACTTTCACGTCCAGAATGGTACCGGGCATGGGGGCGTTCACAGCCACGGAGCCGGCGGCAGCCGGAGCGGCGGCCTTGGGCGCGGGGGCGGGAGCAGCCTTGGGCGCGGGGGCGGCCACAGGGGCGGGAGCAGCGCCGGCGGCGGTCTCCTCCACGGTCACATTGTACGGGGTGCCGTTGACGGTGATGGTGTAGTGTTTCATAGTCCGTGTTCCTCCTATATCAGTCGATATGACGTGTCGTTCTTTGCATCACAGGGCCATGTTGCCGTGCTTCTTGGGCAGGCGCTGGGCCCGCTTGCTGGCCAGGATGTCCAGCGCGTTCACCAGCGCGGCGCGAGCGCCGGCGGCATCCACCGCCAGGTCCGCGGCACCGGCGGCCACGGCGGCCTGGGCGCTGCACTCATTGGCGGCGTACTGGGCGGCCTTGGCGGCGGTGGCGGCGGCCAGATTGTCGCTGGCCTCCAGTTCCTCTTTATACAGCACACGGGCGGCGGCCATCGGGTCCAGCGCGGACACGGTGCAGCCGGTGACGGCCAGCCGCAGGTCGGCATTGGCCAGGGCGGTGTAGACAGGGCCCACGGCCTTGCCCGCCAGCAGGGCCACCTTAGCAGTGGTGGCGTCGGCGTAAGTACCGGCCAGGCGGGCGGCGGCGCGGATGCCGCCGGCTTCGTCCTCGCTGGCGCTGGGCACGAAGCCCTCGCTGTTGACCACGGTCACCACGGGGATGCTGAACGCGT
Organism: Oscillospiraceae bacterium; assembly: GCA_004558145.1. Classification (GTDB taxonomy): domain Bacteria; phylum Bacillota; class Clostridia; order Oscillospirales; family Ruminococcaceae; genus Allofournierella_A; species Allofournierella_A excrementavium. Next base: position 17,593 of record SFDQ01000014.1, on the reverse strand, counting down.
CGCACAGGCGCACCAGACGGGCGGCCTTGTCCACGCAGACGCGGCACAGGCCCTCGGGCTTGGTTGCCACCACGCCCACGGCGTTGCCGTTCACGGTGGCGAGAGCGGTGTAGACGTTTTTGCCGAAGGCGCTGAACAGCTCGATGGCGCTGCCCTCGTCCACAAGGGCGGCCACGGCCTTTTCGGCGTCGTATTTGGCAAAGTCGGGCGCGGCGGAAGGCGCCTCGAACTCGAACACGGAGGGGCCGGCCAGATTGTTGCCGGGCAGCAGGGTGACCACCCGGGCGGCCAAGGCGGCAGCCTCGGCGGCATCCTTCGCGGTGAGGGCCGCGACGCCCGCCTTGGCGGCGAACCCGGCGCTGCCCGCGCCGGGCAGCTTGTCGCCGTGGGCGGCGCTGGTGAAGGGGGCGGTGAAGAACAGCTCGGCCCCTTCGGCCATGATGCACACGTCGGCGCTGGCGGCGGCCAGGGCTGCGGTGGCGCCGCAGACGCCCACCACAACGGCCACCTGAGGCACCACGCCGGAGGCCTTGGCGATGGCGGCGTTCAGCCGGGAGGCGGCGGTGAGCACATCCAGGCCTTCGTCCAGCTTTGCGCCCGCAGCGTCGTAGAAGGTGACCACCGGGTTGCCGGTGAGGCAGGCCATCTCAAGGGCCTTGATCTGCTTTTCCACATCCTTCACGGTGAGCGCGCCGCCGTTCTGGCACACCGCGTACACCGGCTGCCCGCCGGCGCAGCCGTGGGCCACCTCCACCGTGCCGGATGCCAGCAGCGGGGTGTAGACGCCGTCGTCGAAGAACGCCGATAAGATCTCGCCTGTGCCCAGCTTTTCTTTCGCCATAATTGACCCTCCTGTTTCATTGCAACGAAAACGCGGTTGCCGCCTTCGCTTTTTATTCACAAATTTGGATTTATTATACTACTTTGACAAAAGGATAACAACATCTTTTCGCCCGCCGCCAGCATAGTACAACAAAATTGGCAAATGAGACAAACTCACTCGCTCTTTGCCAGACGGCGCCGGCCCGCAGAAGCCTTGCGGGGGCCTTCGGTGCGGGCCGCGCGGCGGGCGGCGGCCTCCTGGCTGGCCTGGGTGCGGGCCCGTGCCTTGCCCTTCTGGGCGGCGGCCCGCAGGGCGGCCACCTCGCTCTTGGTCAGCTCCCGGTACTGGCCGGGCTGGAGCATGCCCAGCTTCACCGCGCCCATGGCGCTGCGGCGCAGGCGCACCACTTCCAGGCCCACCGCCTCGCACATGCGGCGGATCTGGCGGTTCTTGCCCTCCTTGATGGTCATTTCCAGCACGGTGCGGCCCGGCTCGTCCACCACCACGTTCACCACGGCGGGCTGGGTGGTGGTGCCGTCGTCCAGGGTGACGCCCTTGCTCAGGGCCACCACCTGGCTCTCCTCCGCGCGGGGGTGCACCGTGACCCGGTAGAGCTTGCTCACCCCGTGGGAGGGGTGCATCATCAGGTTGGCAAAGCCGCCGTCGTTGGTGAGCAGCAGCAGGCCCTCGCTGTCTTTATCGAGACGCCCCACCGGGAACACCCGCACGGGGTAATCCGCCAGCAGGTCCATCACCGTTTTGCGGCCCCGCTCGTCGCTGGTGGTGGTGACAAAGCCCCGGGGCTTGTGGAGCATCAGGTAGTGATACTCCTGCTTTTTGACCAGACGGATGCGCTCGCCGTCGATCATCATCGTGTCGCGGTTCACGTCCATCTTGTCGCCCAGGCGGGCCGGGTGGCCGTTGATCTTGACCCGGCCTTCCAGAATGATCTGCTCGGCGGCGCGCCGGCTGCAAAGGCCCTGTTCGGCCATGACTTTCTGAATGCGTTCCAATGCCATGTGTATCGATTTCCCTTTCCTGTTTTGCTCGTGATGCACAAAGGGAGCGGCCGAACCCGGCGCGCCTTTCAGCGCCGCGTTTCAGCCACCCCCGGCTTTTTTACTCCTGCTCCTGGGACGCCTCGCCCGCGGGCTCGGCGCTCTCTTTCTTGCCCAGCATGCCGCTGAGCTTGTCCACCAGTTCGGGCAGCATGTTCAGCGCCCGGTCCACCGTGCTGGAGGGGTCGGCCAGCTGCACGGTGCGCACGTTGCCGTCCTTGACGATGAGGAAAGCCACCGGCGTGACCGACACGCCCGCGCCGGTGCCGCCGCCGAAAAGCTCCTTGGTGGTCTTGGCGCCGAAGTCGGAGCCACCGCCCGCAAAGCCGAAGGTCACCTTGGACACCGGCAGGATGGTGGCACCATCCACCACGATGGGTTCGCCGATGATGGTGTTGGAGCCTGTCATCTCCTTGATCTTTTCCAGCGTGACGCTCATCAAGCCTTCCAACTGCCGTTCTGCCATGTGGTTCTCCTTCCGGGGCGAAGGGCCCCTTTCTTTCGTTTTGGGTCAGAGGAACTTTTGTTCTTTCAGGCGGCGAAACGCCCAAATTCCCACTGATACCATTATAAACAAACAGCCGGTGATCTTGCAAGAGAAACTTGCTTTTCTCTCCTCGTCGCCGGTGTAGTCCGGCTGGACGGCGATCTGACCGGGGCGGATGCGGATGAAATTCTGCAAAGCGCCAAGGCCCGCGCCCACCGCGGCCCAGATGCGGCCCACCGCCAGGGCGGTGTCCGCCGCCGAGTCCTTGTGCACCGGCAGAAAGGCGTTGACGTCATGGACCGTGAGCCCCGCCAGCAGACGGCGCACAGCGCCTCCAGCCGTGGAAACGAGGGCCAGGGTGTGGTCCAGGTCTTTGGGCAGTTTGTCCGCCAGGGAGGGGCTTTTGGCCTGCGCGGCCTTTGCCCGCTTTTCAGGAGAGGGGTCGGGAGCCGGCTCTTCCTTTTGGGCAGGCTCCTCTTTCGCGGACAGCTCGCTTTCGGGGGCCGCCTGCCGCGCGCTCTGGGCGGGGGCAGGCCCTGCCTCCGGGACGGGCTGCGCCTTCGGAGCGGGCGGGGGCGTTTTCTCTTTTTTGCGCTTGCGCTTTTCGGGCCGGGGCTTTTCCTCTTTTTCCGGGCGGGGATAGAGCTTTATCCTCACGAACAGTACCCGCAGCCATGCCGCGAAGCCTGTTTCGTCCGCCCGCAGCTCGGCGGTGATGGGCACGAACAGCGCCAGCACCACCAGCCCCAGCAGCGCCGCCAGCACCCACAAAAGGATGCGGACGATCAGCCACAGGGCGGCCATTTAACCGTCGGCCCCCTCCGTGGGCGGCTGGGTGTTCTCGGGCAGCTCGCCGGTGGCGGCCAGCTGTTCCAGCGGCAGTTCGTCATCGTGCAGCGGCGGCAGCTGGGCCAGACTTTCCAGCCCGAAGGTGCGCAGGAAGGTGTCGGTGGTGGCAAAGCTGACGGGATGGCCCGGCAGGTCCAGACGGCCCGCCTCCTCGATGAGGCCCTTTTCCAGAAGCTTTGCCACGGTGGAGGAAGAATCCACGCCGCGCACCTGCTCCACAAAGCCGCGGGAGACCGGCTGGTTGTAGGCGATGATGGCCAGCACCTCCAGCGCCGCCTGGCTCAAAGGCGTGTTGCGGCGGGTGTCCAGAATTTTCTTCACCGGCTCGGCCCAGGTGTTTTTGGTGGCCAGCTGCCATTTGTCCTCCAGATGCAGCAGCTGCAGGCCCCGGGCCGGGCGGTCATACTCGTCCTGCAAGGCCCAGAGCACCCGCTCCACCGTGTCCTCATCCATATCCAGCGCCTGGGCCAGGCGCCCGGCGCTCACCGGCTCGGCGTGGGCAAAGAGCATTGCCTCCACCGCGCCCATGCATTCTTTCAGTTCCATCCGTCATTCCTCCCGGTGGGTGGTTTTGCCCCGCCGCACGGCAAGGGTCTCGTCGTCGGCGATGGTGATGCGCCCGGCGCGCACCAGTTCCAGCACGGCCAGAAAGGTGGCCACCGTCTCGCTGCGGCTGCCCGTGGGTGAGAACAAACTGCGCAGCTGGCGCACCTTGCCGGTGACCAGCCCCCGCAGCACATGCACCACCCGGCTTGCCACCGACACGAAGGGCGCGGTGACCAGCGGCTCGAAGCGCTCGGCGCTGGGGGCGGCCTTGCGGCGGCTGCGGCCCATCAGGCCGAACCACGCCTGCTGCAAAAGGGATGCATCGTGGCGCAGCTGATAGGTGTTGTCCAGCTCCACCTCCATGGGCTTTCGCACCGCCGTGAAGGTGGCGGCGGCCATGGTTCCCATGCGGGCGGCGATCTCCTTGCAGGCGCTGTATTCGATGAGCTGGCCGGTGAGCTCCTGCTTGAGGCGCTCGGCCTCCTCGCTGCGGGGCAGCAGCAGGTAGCTCTTCATCTGCACCAGACGCGCCGCCATCTCGATGAACTCGCTGGCCACGTCCAGCCGGTGGTCCGTCAGGGTGTTGATGACAGCGGTGTACTGGTCGATCAGGTCCAGGATGGCGATCTCGTGCAGATCCATCTTGTTTTTGCCCACCAGATAGAGCAGAAGGTCCAGCGGGCCCTCGAACTCTTCCAGTTTAAAGGTAAGACTCTCCATTGCGTTCCCCTCTTTTTGCCGCTTACACGCTGACGCCCGCCAGGGCGAACACCGCTTTGTCCACAAAGGAGGTGGCCCACATCAGGAAATCCCACACAACGTTGTTCAGCGCGTAGAGCGGTCCGTCCAGAAAGCCCAGGAACAAAAGCAGGAACACAGCGATAAAAATGTAGCGCTCGTACTGCATCAGCCTGAAATAGGTGCGCTGCGGCAGGAACACCGTGACGATGCGGCTGCCGTCGAAGGGCGGCACCGGCAGCAGGTTGAACACCGCCAGCATGGTGTTGATGCTGGCCATGTATTCCAAAAACAGCAGCACGAAATTGATGGCCGCGCTGGCGGGCAGGGTGTAATACAATATTTTATAAAGCAGCACCGCCACAAAGGCCACCAGCAGGTTGGCAACGGGGCCCGCCGCCGCGGTGAGGGCCATGCCCGCCTTGGGGTTTTTGAAGCGGGAGGCATAGGTGGGCACAGGCTTGGCCCAGCCGATGCCGGTGAAGATCATGCACAAAGCGCCCAGCAGGTCAAAGTGGGCCATGGGGTTGAGGGTGAGCCGGCCCCGGTCCTTGGCGGTGGTGTCGCCCAGCTTTGCGCTGACCAGGGCGTGGGCCGCCTCGTGCACGGGGATGGCCACCAGCATGACCAGCGCCCGCAGCAGCCACACCAAAAGCGTTCGTTTATCGATCAGACCCATAGAAAAAAGTCCGCCTTTCCATTCTGGTCCGCCGCGCCGCCCGTCAGGCGGCAAAACGCGGCGCATTTGGATTTATTATACTTTGTTTGGCGGCGCGGCACAAGGCGGAACGGGGATTTTTCGCTTCTTTGGCCAGATATTTTTAAAAAACGCTTGCATTTTGCCTCCGGGTCTGCTATTATATTCTGGCGACTTAAATACGAGGAGGTGCAGCAAATGGCAAAGTGTGATTGTTGTGGCAAGGGCGTTTCCTTCGGTATCCAGGTGTCCCATTCCCATCGTCGTTCCAACCGGACCTGGAAGCCCAACGTGAAGCGTGTTAAGGCTATCGTAGACGGTTCCCCCAAGTACATCTACGCCTGCACCCGTTGCCTGCGCTCGGGCAAGGTCACCCGCGCTATCTGATAAACCTGCAACCTGCCGGTCTCGAAAGAGACCGGTTTTTTTGTTGCCGTGAAAAAGAACTGCCCGGAGCGGTGCGCTCCGGGCAGCTTTTTCATTTTCAGGCAAGGGCCGCTTTCAGCGCCTCGGCCTTGTCGCACTTTTCCCAGGGCAGGCCCAGGTCCTCCCTGCCCATGTGGCCGTAGGCGGCGGTCTGGCGGTAGATGGGGCGGCGCAGATCCAGTTCCCGGATGATGGCCGCCGGGCGCAGGTCGAACACCTTGCGCACCGCGGCCTCCAGCGCCTCGTCCGCCACCTTGCCGGTGCCCTGGGTGTCCACCAGGACGCTCACCGGCTCGGCCACGCCGATGGCGTAGGCCAACTCCACCTCACAGCGGCGGGCAAGACCTGCCGCCACGATGTTCTTTGCCACCCAGCGGGCGGCATAGGCGGCGCTGCGGTCCACCTTGCTGGGGTCCTTGCCGCTGAATGCGCCGCCGCCGTGGCGGGCATAGCCGCCGTAGGTGTCCACGATGATCTTGCGGCCGGTAAGGCCGGAGTCGCCCTGGGGGCCGCCCACCACGAAACGCCCGGTGGGATTGATGAAATACTTGGTGTTTTCGTCCAGCAGGTGCGCCGGGATGACCGGGGCGATGACCTGCTCCATCACGTCCCTGCGCAAAGCGTCCATCTCCACCTCGGGGCTGTGCTGGCTGGAGATGACCACCGCGTCCACCCGCACGGGGGCGTCGCCGTCGTACTCCACGGTGACCTGGCTCTTGCCGTCCGGCCGCAGATAGGGCAGAAGGCCGCTCTTGCGCACTTCGGTGAGGCGAAGGGCCAGCTTGTGGGCCAGGCTGATGGGCAGGGGCATCAGCTCTGCGGTCTCGTCGCAGGCGTAGCCGAACATCATGCCCTGATCCCCCGCGCCGCCCACCTCGTCGTTGGTGCCCAGGGCGATGTCCGGGCTCTGCTCGTCGATGTTGGTGAGCACGGCGCAGGTGTCCGCGTCAAAGCCGTATTTGGCGCGGGTGTAGCCGATGTCCCGGATGACTTCCCGGGCGATGGACTGGATGTCCACATAGCAGCTGGTGGTGATCTCGCCCATCACATGCACAAGGCCGGTGGAGCAGGTGGTCTCGCAGGCCACCCGGGCGCCGGGGTCCTCGGCGAGGATGGCGTCCAGCACCGCGTCGCTGATCTGGTCGCAGATCTTGTCGGGATGGCCTTCGGTGACGGATTCGGAAGTAAAGAAACGTTTTGCCATTTGGGGTCACTCTCCTTTTTTGTTTTTGCTTGAATTGGAAAGCAACCCGTCGGAAACAAAAAACGCTCAGGGGCCGAAAAGCTCCTGAGCGTTTGAACGCTTATCTTTCGGTTTCCCGCAGGATTTGGCACCTTGCAAATGCAGGTTGCCGGGCTTCACAGGGCCTGTCCCTCCGCCGCTCTTGATAAGTTGCTATTCAATTTGCAAGGGTGAGTATAACACACCCTTCCGCCGTTGTCAATGGCGGCCGTGGAGAATGGGGCTGAGGGGCTTGTAGATAAGGAAGGTGAGCAGCGACACCAGCAGGCCTTTGGCCAGGGTGAAGGGCATGTTGAAGATGATGAGGCAGCTCAGCAGGCCCTCCACATTGGGGTTGATGGCCTGGTAGGCGGCGATGATGGCCTCCATGCCGCCGAACATGGTGGCGTAGACCGGGTAGCTGAAGAAGAAGTTGATGGGCACACTGGCCACGGCCATGGCCACAGCGCCAACCAAGGCGGCGATGACCGCCATCTTGCGGGTCTTGCTGTGCTTATAGATGAGGCCGGCCACGCCGGTGAACACCGCGCCCATCAAGAAGTTGCACACCTCGCCGATGCCCAGGGTGGAGCCGTGGAAGATGGCGGCCAGGATGTTCTTCATCAGGCACACCACGATACCGGAGACGGGCCCCATGCTGAAGGCCGCCAGCAGCGCCGGCAGCTCGGAGACGTCCATCTTGACGAAGCTGGGGATGAGCATGGGCAGCGGGAAGTCCAGCATCATGAGCACACAGCCCACGGCGCTCAGCATGGCGGTGACCACGAGGGCGCGCAGGCGGATGGGACGAGTTTTTGCTTTGGTTTCCATAGTGATTCCCTCCCGGCCGGCAGAGAAAAAGCCGGCCTTTCAAAAAATTTTTTTCGAAAGCCGGCAACAGTTGGAACCGGGAGATGTGCCCCGCGCAAACAAAAACGCCCTGCTGAAATACAGCAGGGCGAATCAAAAGCATTGGAGCAGCTTCCGTTTCTTTCATCCGGACTTTACCGTCGGCTCCGGAATCTCACCGGATCAGCACCCGAAAGGGTGGTCGCGGGCTTTACCGCCGGTGGGGAATTTCACCCCGCCCTGAAACAGACTTTCTGTTATCATTATAGCGCGCCTTTCGTGTTTTGCAAGCGGTGCGGGCAAATTTTCCGCACACTGAGCATATTTTTGTGCTGTGGCACGCGCCTCGACACATTTTGCCAAACCGGCAGGAAGCGTGGTATAATATGCTCGGCCTTTCCCCATTCCAACTGAAAAGGATGTTGCAGATGCTGGATGTATTTACGACTTATTACGCCGAAAACCCCGGCTCGCTGATGCAGCTGGCCATTTGTGTCGGGCTGTTTGCCGCGTGCTATATCATCAGCCGCGTGGTGCGCTATAAAGTGTGCCCCTGGCTGGTGGCAAAATCCGAAAAGCGCATCAAAAAAGTGCTGTTCATCTTTGTGCGCGGCTTTGCGAAGCCCCTGCCCGTGCTGGTGTGGTCCATCGGCCTGTACTTCGCACTGCTGGCGCTGCCCCTGCCCCCGCAGTACAGCGCCGCCCTTCGCCCCTGGTTCGACAAGCTGCTGAACATCAACCTCATCGCCATGCTGGCCTGGGGCCTTGTGGGCGCCAGCGACATCGGCCCGCTGATGATGCAGCGGGTGCAGGGCGGGCTTTCCATCGAAATGGACCCCACCGTGACCAACTTCATCAACCGCCTGCTGAAAGGCGTGGTCATCACCTTCGCGGTGCTGATGGTGCTGGAAGAGGTGGGCGTGCCCGTGGCCAGCCTCATCGCCAGCCTCGGTGTGGTCAGCCTGACCCTGGGCCTTGCCGCCAAGGACTACGCCACCAACTTCATGGGCGGCGTGATGATCCTGTTTGAAAAGCCTTTTGCCCTGGGCGACTGGATCAAGACCACCGTGGGCGAGGGCGAAGTGGAGGACATTGCCTTCCGCTCCACCCGCATCCGCACGCTGGAGAACGCCCAGCTGGTGATCCCCAACAGCGTGCTGGTGAACGAGGCCCTCACCAACTACAGCCGCATCAGCAAACGGCTGGCAAAGTTCACCCTGGGCGTGACCTACAGCGCCTCCCGCGCCCAGCTGGAAACGCTGATGGAATCCATCCGCGCCATGCTCACCGCCCGGGAGGACGTGTGGGAGGACAGCGTGCGGGTGCAGTTCACCGGCTTCGGCGATTCCAGCCTGAACATCCTGGTGCAGTACTACGCCAAGACCGGCGCGCTGGCCGATTTCCTGAAAGTTCAGGAAGAGGTGAATCTGGCGCTGATGGGCCTGATGGAGCAGGCCGGCTGCGAATTCGCCTTCCCCAGCATGAGCATCTACCGCGAAAAGTGAGCCTATCCCCCTCCCCGGCCCCCGGCCGGGGAGATTTTTTTGCATTTGAGGGCAAAAAACTGCGGCGCGGCGCTTTTCTCCCTTGTCTGATTGTGCTATAATAAGCCATATTTCATTGTGCACATTTACTATCATAAGGAGGGGCAATCCATGGCGCAGACCATCTTAGTGGTGGACTTCGGCGGTCAGTACAATCAGCTGATCGCCCGCCGCGTGCGCGAAAGCTGCGTGTATTCCGAGATCGTATCCTACAAAAAGGCCTTTGAGGCCGTGCGGGAGAAAAAGCCCGCGGGCATCATCCTCACCGGCGGGCCCAACAGCGTGTATCTGCCGGACTCCCCCACCATCGGCAAGGAACTGTTCGAGATGGGCATCCCCGTGCTGGGCATCTGCTACGGCGCGCAGCTGATGAGCCATGTGCTGGGCGGCAAGGTGAGCCGCGCCGCCGAGCGGGAATACGGCAAGACCGAGGTGTTCGTGAACACCTCCTCCAAGCTGTTCCAGGGCGTGAGCGAGAGCACCATCTGCTGGATGAGCCACAACGACTACATCGAGACCCCCGCGCCGGGCTTTGTCATCACCGCCCACACCGACAGCTGCCCCGTGGCCGCCGCCGAGGACGCTGAGCGGGGCCTGTATCTGGTGCAGTTCCACCCGGAAGTGCTGCACACCCAGCAGGGCGCGCTGATGCTCTCCAACTTCGTGCACAACGTCTGCGGCTGCGGCAGCGACTGGAAGATGGACTCCTTCGTGGAGGACACCGTGGCCGCCCTGCGGGCCAAGATCGGCAGCGGCAAGGTGCTGTGCGCTCTGTCCGGCGGCGTGGACTCCTCCGTTGCCGCCGTCATGCTGGCCAAGGCGGTGGGCAAGCAGCTGACCTGCGTGTTCGTGGACCACGGCCTGCTGCGCCAGGACGAAGGCGACCAGGTGGAATCCGTGTTCGGCCCCGAAGGCCCCTATGACCTGAACTTCATCCGCGTGAACGCCCAGCAGCGCTTCTACGACAAGCTGGCCGGCGTGGAAGAGCCGGAGAAAAAGCGCAAGATCATCGGCGAGGAGTTCATCCGCGTCTTTGAGGAAGAAGCCAAGAAGATCGGCACCGTGGACTTTTTGGTGCAGGGCACCATCTACCCCGACGTGGTGGAAAGCGGCCTCGGCGGCGAGAGCGCGGTCATCAAGAGCCACCACAACGTGGGCGGCCTGCCCGACTACGTTGACTTCAAGGAGATCGTGGAGCCCCTGCGCGACCTGTTCAAGGACGAGGTGCGTCAGGCCGGCCGCGAGCTGGGCATTCCCGAGTATCTGGTGAGCCGCCAGCCCTTCCCCGGCCCCGGCCTTGCCGTGCGCATCATCGGCGCGGTGACCCCCGAGAAGGTGAAGATCGTGCAGCAGGCGGATGCCATCTACCGCGAGGAAGTGGAGGCCGCGGGCGCTCACAAGGGCCTGGGCCAGTACTTCGCGGCGCTGACCAACATGCGCAGCGTGGGCGTGATGGGCGACGAGCGCACCTACGACTACGCCATCGCCCTGCGGGCCGTGGCCACCGCCGACTTCATGACCGCCGAGGCGGCCGCCCTGCCCTGGGAGGTTCTGGCCAAGGCCACCAGCCGCATCGTGAACGAGGTGCCTCACGTGAACCGCGTTCTCTACGACTGCACCGGCAAGCCCCCCGCAACGGTGGAGTTCGAGTAAAACGGAGGGCCGCCCCCTTCATTCAAAAACATGGACCCCGGAGGCCGCGGCGCCGCCGGGGTCTTTTTGATGGAGCCGGGGCCGATGTTATCCCGCGTTGCTTGCGGCAACGGCCTTTCCTTTCGTACAATGAGGGCAGAACCGAACAAAGGAGGTCATCCCGGATGTTGAGCGAAAACATCAAAGCGTTTCGAAAATCAAAAGGCCTTTCCCAGCAGGAACTTGCCGTCAAGCTGAATGTGGTGCGGCAGACCGTTTCCAAGTGGGAGCAGGGGCTGTCCGTTCCCGATTCCGACCTGCTGCTCGCCCTGTCGGCGGCGCTGGAAACGCCGGTGAGCGCCTTGCTGGGCGAAACCGCCGCCGTGCAGGAGGCGGACGACCTGAAAGCCATCTGCGAGAAGCTGGAGGTCATCAATCTGCAGCTGGCCCGGAGAAAGGCCGCTATGCGGCGGACGCTTCACTGGCTGTTTCTTCTGGCCTGCGCGGCAGTCGCGGTCATGCTGGCCCTTCTGCTGACGTTGGGCAGCCCCTACCTGGGCTGGGACTTCGGCGACCCCGAGACCGCCGTGGCCGGAACGCTGTTCCACGCCTTTGAATGGCTGTTCGTCCGTCTGGCTCCCCTTCTGCTCATTTGTGCGGGGGTTGGAGCCTTTCTGACAAGGAAAGAAATGTAAAATTCTTCCCCTGCGGCTGGCCGATGGTCAGCCGCTTGTCTTTTGTGGTATGATTATTTGACGAACACCCGCCGAAAAGGAGCGCCGCCATGAAAACCATTTATATCATCGAAGACGACCAGTCCATCGGGGACATGCTGCAGGAAGTGCTGCAAAAGGAAGGCTTTCTGGTGCAGCGGGCCTATTCCGGCACCGAGGCCGTGTTTTTGCTGGAGCGCGGCCGGCCGGACCTCGTGCTGCTGGACCTGATGCTGCCCGGGCTGCCCGGCGAGGAACTGCTGGAGCGGCTGCAGGGCGTGCCGGTGATCGTGGTGAGCGCCAAGGCAGGCGTGGACGACAAGGTGGACCTGCTTTTGCGGGGCGCGGCGGACTATGTCACCAAGCCCTTTGAGCTGCGGGAGCTGCTGGCCCGCATCCAGGTGCAGCTGCGGCGCAACGAACAGCCCGCCGGGCCCGCGCTGGAGGCCGGCGGCATCCGGCTGGACGCCCTTTCCCGCGAGGCATCGGTGGACGGCCGGCCCGTCCACCTGACCCGGACGGAATACGCCATTCTGAAGCTGCTGCTGCGCAACCCCGGGCAGGCGGTGTCCAAGGCGGCCATTCTGGACAGCATCAGCCTGGACACCCCCGACTGCACCGACGCCTCCCTCAAGCAGCATGTGAGCAATCTGCGCAAAAAGCTGCGGCAGGCGGGCGGCCGGGACTGCATCCAGGCGGTTTGGGGCATCGGTTTCCGGCTGGACGCGAAATCTTGACGAAACCTTTACGCTTTTCTTTGCCGCTTTCTTGACGGCTGCACGGTAAGATGGAGCCATCAAACAAAGGAGGCAAGTTTGAACATGGAATACATCCTGCAAACAAACGGTCTTTGCAAGGAATACCGCCACGGCAAAGCGCTGGACGGGCTCACCATGCAGGTGCCCAAAGGCTCCATCTACGGGCTGGTGGGCAAAAACGGCGCGGGCAAGACCACCCTCATCCGTATCATCTGCGGCCTGCAAAGGCCCACCGCCGGCAGTTTCACCCTCTGCGGCGCGCGCTATGGTGAAGCGGATCTCTCCCCCGCCCGCCGGCGGATGGGCGCGGTGGTGGAGACCCCGTCCCTCTACCCGGAACTGACCGCGGCCCAGAATCTGGCGCTGCAAAACCGGGTGCTGGGCCTGCCGGACGACGGCAACATCCCCACCCTGCTGCGCCTGGCCGGGCTGGAGCACACCGGCGCAAAGAAAGTGCGCCACTTCTCGCTGGGCATGCGTCAGCGGCTGGGCATCGCCCTGGCCCTGTGCGGTTCGCCGGACTTCCTTGTGCTGGACGAGCCGGTGAACGGGCTGGACCCCCAGGGCGTCATCGACGTGCGGGAACTGATCTTGAAGCTGAACCGGGAGCATCAGGTCACGGTGCTGCTCTCCAGCCACATGCTGGACGAACTGGCCCGCCTTGCCACCTGCTACGGGTTCATCGACGGCGGCAGGATGGTGCGCCAGGTAAGCGCCGAAGAACTGGCCCGCACCGGGCGCAAATGCGTGCGGTTGACGGTGACGAACGTGGGCGCTCTCGCCCGGGTGCTGGACGAGGAGGGGCTGGAATACAAGGTGCTCAGCGACGAACAGGCGGACGTGTTCGGCAGCCCGAACCTCACCCGGCTGGCGCTGGCGCTGAACGCGGCGGGCTGCGAGGTGCGCAGCGCCCAGGAAAAGGACGAGAGCCTGGAAAGCTACTTCCTGTCTCTGGTGGGGGGTGAGCGCCATGAATAAGCTGCTTTGGGCAAACTGGGCGCGGCTGCGCCGCTACAAGGCCTTCTGGCTGACCCTGGCGGGGGTTTTCCTCGCCTCACTTTTGAGCATCTGGAGCGGCTCCCGCGCGGCGCAGCAGCTGGCCCAGTCCGGCTTTGTGCGCACGCTGGACAGCTACTACTTTGCTCTCGCCACCTTCCTGGGCGGGCTGTACGCCGTGTTTTTCAGCCTGTTTTTGAGCGCGGAATTCGCGGACGGCACGGTGCGCAACAAGCTCGTGGTCGGCCACTCCCGCGTCCACATCTATCTGGCGGACTATCTGGTTTGTCTGGCCGCCTGCCTCGCCTTTGCGGCGGCGTGGCTGCTGGGCGGGCTGCCGGGCCTTTTGTGGATGGGGCCCTTCTCCATGGGGCCGGGCGAGTTTTTCGCCTATCTTCTGGTAATCATCGGGTTCACCGCCGCCTTCGCGGCGCTGTTCGCCCTCATCAACCTGCTGCCCGCCAACAAGGCGGTGACGGTGGTGCTGTCGCTGGCGGTCTGGCTGGGCCTTGTTCTGGCGGCCAGCGCGTTCTATGACCGGTTGAGCGAGCCGGAAATGCTCAGCGGCGTGGTGTACGCCGACGGCGCGTTCCAGGAGGTGGAGCCCCACCCCAATCCCATGTATCTCGCCGGGGCGGCGCGCACGATGTGCACCTGGGCGCTGGAGTTCCTGCCCGCCGGGCAGGCCCAGCTGGTGCGCGGCGTGGAAGTAGCTTCTCCCCTGCGGATGCTGGCCTTCTCTGCTCTGTTCACCGCCCTTGCCCTCTTGGCGGGGGTGTGCATCTTCCAAAAGAAAGACTTGAAGTGAGGGGTTTTATGGACTGTTTTCTGCCGGTTCTTGTGGGTGTGCTGCTGGCGGCTGTCTGCCTGCTCTGGCTCAAGGTGCGCCTGCTGCAGCGCTGTGCCCGCCAGATCGGGCAGGCCTTTCGGGACAGGCTGGGAACAGACACCAACACCCTCATCGACATCCCCAGCCGCGACCCTTCCATGCGGCGGCTGGCCTCGGACATCAACGCCCAGCTGCGCCTGCTGCGCAGCCAGCGCCAGCGCTATCAGCGGGGCGACCGGCAGGTGAAAGAGGCGGTGACCAACATCTCCCACGACCTGCGCACTCCCCTCACCGCCATCTGCGGCTATCTGGAACTGATGAAGCAGCAGGAGCTGCCGCCGGACGCGGCGCGCTATCTGGCCCAGATCGAAAGCCGCACTCTGGCGATGAAGGGGCTCACCGAAGAACTGTTCCGCTATTCACTGGCGGTGTCCGACCAGCCGCCGGCCCTGCAGCCGGTGGACCTGCGCCGCGCGCTGGAGGAGGCACTGCTCTCCTTCTACGGGGCCTTCGCCCAAAAGGGCATCGAGCCGGAACTGACTCTCGAAGAGCCGGAGGGGCGCTTCCTGCTGGACGGCGGCGCGCTGGGCCGCGTATTCGGGAACATCCTGGCCAACGCCCTGAAATACAGCGCCGGTGATTTGAAGGTCACGCTGGACGCCGCCGGGTGCGTCGCCTTCTCCAACCGCGCGCCCGGGCTGGACCCGGTGGCGGTGGGCCGACTTTTCGACCGCTACTACACGCTGGACACCGGCCAAAGCTCCACCGGGCTGGGGCTTTCCATCGCCCGGGCGCTGACCGAGGAGATGAGATGCGCCATCTCGGCGGACTATGCCGACGGCCGGCTGACGGTGCTGGCGGATTTTTCACCGGCGCGGGAACCGTGACGGACGGCGCGCCCCGCCTGCCCTTGACACCGGGCGGCGGGGCGTGCTACAATTTTGAGCAGTAATCAGGAAAGGAGGGCGCACGGATGTTCTGGAAATTTCCCAACATTCAGCTGAAAAAAGGCACTGTTTTGGCCTTCAAAGGGGATAGTGCGCCCTTTTTGAAGGCCGAGACCGTTTTTTGACGCGGGTTTTGCCCGGCTTTTTAAAATTTGCGCTCTGTCTCCTTTTGCTTGCAGACCACTGTGAGAAAAGGAGATTTTTTTATGTTCAAAATCAAACAACAGCTTCGCAGGCTGTACGCCGTCACGGCCATCAGCAGCCTGCAAATTGCCGGCGCGTCCTGGGTGGCGCTGCTGGCGGCACGGGGATTTTCCCTGACTGAAATCGGTTTCGCGGAGGGCGTGTTCCACTTCGTCAGCTTCTTGTTCGAGGTGCCCTCCGGGGTCATTGCCGACGTGTTCGGCCGCAAGCGGTCGATGGTGGCCAGCCAGTGCATGTTCGCGGCGGCCAGCGCCGCCATGCTGCTTTCCCGCTCCATGGCCGGCGTCTGCCTCGCCATGGCGCTGAGCGCCCTGGGCTACAACTTCGCCTCCGGCTCCCGGGAGGCACTGGCTTATGAAAGCCTGAAGATGTGCGGCCGGGAGGAGGCTTATCAGCAGTTCGCCGTCAATGACCTGACACTGTGGCGGGTGGGCTCGGCGTTGGCCACTCTGTGCGCCGGGTTCGCGCTGTGGCTGGGCCCGCGGGCGGCCTACGGCGTGGACCTTGCCCTGGCGCTGGCGGCCCTTCTGCCGGCGCTGGCGCTGCGGGAGCCGGAACGGGAAGTCATCGCCGGTTCTGCTGCCGTGCGCATCCGCAGCGCGGTGCGGGAGAGCGCCGCCTTCATCCTCCACAGCCCGAAGGTGCTGCGCTTAATGCTCTGCAACGCCGCCGTGGGGGCGGTAGCCACCATGCTGCTCTATCTGCTGCAGGCGCGGATGCCCGCTCTGGGCCTGCCCGCCGGATGGCTGGGACCCGCGCTGTTCGTTCTGTCTTTGAGCGGCACGCTGGGCGCCCAGGCCGCAAGGTTTGCCGAAGGCCTTGGCTTTCGCTCACTGGCGCTTTTGTGCGCGGGCGGGGTGTTTGCCGGCGCGGTGCTTGCCGCCGGTCCTTCCCTGCCCGTTGCCTTTGCCGGGGGCTTTCTGGCCGGCATGCTGGACGACCTGCTGGACGTGCGCAGCGACGTGGTGCTGAACGAGATGGTGCCCTCGGCCCAGCGGGCGACACTGGTGTCGGTGTCTTCCCTCACCTTCTCGCTGGTGATGCTGGCGGCGGCCCCGCTGATGGGGGCGCTTTTCGGCGCGCTGTGAAGCGGAAATTGCGTTGAATATAGTCGGTTCCTGTGGTATAGTGAAAGGGAAAAGACGGCCTGCGGGCCGAAAGGCTCCCAAGGCACGGCACGGAGCATCGAATTTACAGAAAAGGAGATACAACAGTGGAGAACATCAAACGTCCCGACGACATGGCTCGTATCACAACGGCGGAACTGGCAGCGGCCTTTATTGAGGAGCAGGTGCGTGAGATCCAGGAGCAGGTGGGCGACAAAAAGGTGCTGCTGGCCCTGTCGGGCGGCGTGGACTCCTCGGTGGTGGCCGCGTTGCTCATCAAGGCGATCGGCAAGCAGCTGGTGTGCGTCCATGTGAACCACGGCCTGCTGCGCAAGGGCGAGCCGGAACAGGTGGTAGAAGTGTTCCGCAACCAGATGGACGCCAATCTGGTGTATGTGGACGCCATCGACCGTTTCCTGAACAAGCTGGAGGGCGTGGCCGAGCCCGAGCAGAAGCGGAAAATCATCGGCGCTGAGTTCATCCGCGTGTTTGAGGAGGAAGCGAGGAAGCTGGAGGGCATCGAGTTCCTGGCGCAGGGCACGATCTACCCGGACATCCTGGAAAGCGACGGCGTGAAGGCCCACCACAACGTGGGCGGCCTGCCGGAGGACCTCCAGTTCCAGCTGGTGGAGCCCCTCAAGCTGCTGTTCAAGGACGAAGTACGCGTTGTGGGCAAGGCGCTTGGCCTGCCGGACGGCATGGTCTACCGCCAGCCGTTCCCCGGCCCCGGCCTGGGTGTGCGGTGCCTGGGCGCCATCACCCGCGACCGTCTGGAGGCGGTGCGGGAGTCGGACGCCATCCTGCGGGAGGAGTTTGCGAAGAACGGCCTGGAAGGCAAGGTGTGGCAGTACTTCACCGTCATCCCCGATTTCAAGTCGGTGGGCGTGAAAGACGGCAAGCGCTCGTTTGAGTGGCCGGTGATCCTGCGCGCGGTGAACACCCGCGACGCCATGACCGCCACCGTGGAGGATGTGCCCTTCGCCCTGCTGCAGAAGATCACCCAGCGCATCACCGCTGAGGTGCCCGGCGTGAACCGCGTCTGCTTCGACCTGACGCCGAAGCCCACCGGCACCATCGAGTGGGAGTGAGTTTTTGAAACTCCGAACCCGTTGCGGCACAACGATTTTGCGGTTTTATATCTCTCTTTTGATAACGATTTGATAACGCTC
>SFDQ01000013.1 GCA_004558145.1 Oscillospiraceae bacterium | reverse complement strand
TGCGATTTTTTTCGGCGCCTTTCCGATGACCGGCGGGTGCCGGCTCCCTTCCGGGGGGCGCAAGACAGTATTATACGAGCCTGGAAGTCAAAAGTCAACACCTTTTTTCGGATTTTTTGAAAAAATTGTAAACAGGGGTTTTTCGCCCCCGAAAAACGGGGGGCTTGCCTTTTTGCTATAAATAGTATTATAATAGGGACCGCTCAAGTGAAAGGAGGCCGCGGCGCCATGGTCCTGACGGTGAACATCGGCAACACCCACATTTCGGTGGGCGGATACCACGGGCGGGAAAAGCTTTTTTCCGGCCGGCTGAGCGCCCGGCCCGGCATGACGGCGGACGAGTGCGCCATCGCCCTGGGGCAGCTTCTGGACCTGCACGGCCACGGCGGCTGCCGGTGGGAGGGCGCCATCCTCGGTTCGGTGGCTCCGGCCTTGACCGCCCCCATGACCGCCGCGCTGCGGCGGCGCAGCGACGGGCGGGTGCTGACGGTGGGGCCCGGGCTCAAGAGCGGCCTTGCCATCTGCATCGACGACCCGGGCCAGCTGGGCGCGGAGCTTCTGTGCGCGGGGGTGGCGGCGCTGGACCTTGCGCCGGGGCCGGTGATTTTGCTGTGCGCGGACACCGCCCTCTCGCTGATGGGCATTGACGAGAAGGGCCGCCTTTTGGGCGGGATGATCCTGCCGGGGCCGAAGGCCGCGCTGAACGCTCTGGTGAAGGGCACGGCCCAGCTGCCCCAGGTGGACCTGGACGCGCCCCGGGCCGCCCTTGCGCCGCTGGCGAAGAACAGCGCCGCCTGTTTGCAGGCGGGCAGCATCCTGGGCACCGCCGCCATGCTGGACGGCCTCATCGCCCGTCTCAAGGGCGAACTGGGCGAGAACGCCTGGGTGGCCGCCACCGGCGAGCTGCCCGAGGCGGTGCTGAAGGCGATGGCCCAGCCGGTGCGCCGCTGCGAGGACCTTATCCTGGACGGCATGAACCTCATCTGGCTGAAAAACCAAAAGTGAATATCCCATGGTGTTCCGTCCCGTGAGGGGCGTGTGCATAAATAAGTTTGCGCTGTATCCGCGTTTTGAGGCGGAGCGGCAGTAAAGGAGCATGTAACATGAACGACCATTCCAAGACTCTGCGTCTGACCCGGCTGGCACTGCTGGCCGCCATCGTGCTGGTGCTGGCCTACACCCCGCTGGGCTACATCCACATCGGCCCGCTGGCCATCACCCCCATCATGATCCCGGTGACGGTGGGCGCCATCCTCCTGGGGCCCACCGAGGGCGCCATCCTGGGCGGCATCTTCGGCCTGACCAGCTTTTCCACCTGCTTTGGTTCCGACGCTTTCGGCACCATGCTGATGAGCATCAACCCGGTGTTCACCTTTCTGACCTGCGTGCCCACCCGTGTGCTGGCGGGCTGGCTGCCGGCGGTGATCTTCAAGGCGCTCTACCGCAAGGAGCAGCCCCTGCGGGCCAACACCGCCTTCGGCGTGGCCGCCCTGGCGGGCCCGGTGCTGAACACCGTGTTCTTCATGGGCGCGCTGGTGCTGTTCTTCTACCGCACCGACTACATCCAGGGCTTTGTGACCGCCCTGGGCGCGGCGAACCCGCTGGTGTTCGTGCTGCTGTTCGTGGGCGTGCAGGGCGTGGTGGAAGCCGCCGCGGGCTTTGTGGTGTCCGGCATTCTGAGCCGGGCGGTCTACCCGGTGCTGCACCGCAGCTGAATCCTTATATATAATAATGAGCGGGCCGGTCCCTTCGGGGACCGGCCCGCTCTCTGTTTTTTCACAGCCGGGCGCAGAGGTCCAGCAGCTGCCGGGCCGCCTCTTTCACGGCCGCGGCGGCGGCGTCCCCGTCGGCCAGGTCCGCCTGCACCGGCAGGCGCGCCAGCCAGTCGGCGGGATGCTCCCCCGCCCACTGGATGGGCGGCGGGCAGTCCTTCAGCGCCCCGGCCCAGCGGCGGCCGGCGGGCCGGTTCACCCCGCAGAGCCACACCTCCAGCTGAAAACCAGCTGCGTCAAAGACCACCGCCAGCTTGAGGCCCTTCTGACGCAGGGCCTCGTCCGTGAAGGTGAAGTAGGCGTAGTCGACGGCGCTGCCGCTGACGGCGCTCTGAAAGCGGAAGTCCGGCATCTGCCGCTCCAGTTCCGCCCGCAGCCAGCGAAACATCCCCACGAACTCCCCATAGGCCCTTTGCAGGCCGGTGGTCTGCAAAAGAGAGCGGTATTCCTCCAAAAGCGCGGCGTCAAAACGCATAGCCCTTCTTCCTTTCCCCACGCCCCGCCGGGGGGCGTTTTTTTCAGTATACTACAATTTTTCGTTCGTTGGATGCACAACCGCCGGGCGGGCGGGGGTCTGGTATGATGAAAGCAGACCTCGGGAAGGGTCCGCCCTTTCCTCCCCCGCCGCCAAAGGCGGCACGCTCGAAAGGAGAGCGCCCATGTATGAATTCATCCGTTCCGCCGTGGCCATTCAGGTCATCGCCGCCGCGGGGGCCGCTGCCGCCCTGATGGCGGTGCTCATGTTCCAGCGCGGCCGCCGCGCCGCCGGCAAGGACGCGCCCAGCGGCGGCACCCTGCGCCGCCCGGAGAGCCGCATCCGCGCCATGGCCCGCCTTGGGCAGGACAAGCCCGCCGGGGCCGCCGACCAGCTGGAGCCCTACTGGTACTCCAAAGACCCGGACGAGCGCTATTTCAGCCTCTATTTTTCCTCCGCCTGCGCCGACGGTCCGCTCCAGAAGGAGCGGCTGCGCCGCGCGGTGCTGGCGGCCCCCTTCTGCGGCGGGCGCAGGGCGGAGATGCTTCGCACTCTGGGCCTGTCCAACGCCCTTTTGCAGCAGAAGGCCGAGGAGAGCGGCCGCGGCGGGGCCGACATGATCGGCAGCCTGAACGGCACGGCGCTCACCGCCCCGGAACTGGAGCGGCTGCTGCTTTTGCTGGACCGGGAGCCCGCTCTGCGGGGCGCGGCCCTGGGCTGCTTTGCCGACAGCGGCCTGCCCGGCGCCTTCGACCGCCTGCAGGACATCGCCCTGCACGACCCGGACCCCGCCTTGCGGGAACTGGCGGCGGCGCGGCTGGAAGGCCGGGCGGGCGACGAGACCCTCCGCCTGCTGGACGCCATGATGGCCGACCCGTCCCCCGCCGTGCGGGAGCGGGCGGCCCGGAGCATGGCCGCCCGGGGCGAAGCCGGGGCGGACCTGCTGAAAAGCCTTGCCGGAGGCGGGCCGTCCCAAAAACAGAAACTGGCCCGGCGGCACCTGCTGCTCAGCGGCTCGTGAGGTGCTTTTATGAACGATCTCTGGACCCAGGCCGTGATGGTGATGGGGCTGGTGGTGCTGGCCTACTACTTTGTGACGCTGGCGGTGAATCTGGCGGTGCTGTGGGCCTCGCTGGGGCTGCTGGGGCGCAAGATGCGGGTGGCCTCCGCCCATCTTGACCTGCCGGAAGAGCGGGCGGAAGCGGTGTCGGTGCTGGTGCCGGCCTTCAACGAGGAGGTCACCATCCTGGACACCGTGCGCGCCCTGCTGCGGCAGGACTATCCCCGCTTCGAGGTCATCGTGGTGAACGACGGCTCGGCCGACGGCACCCTGGACCTGCTGCGGCAGGAGTTCGGGCTGCGGCCGCTGGACCCCGCCGGGGAGGGCCCTCTGCCCTGCGGGCAGGTGCGGGGGCTGTTCATCAGCGAGAGCTGCCGGAACCTCATCGTGGTGGACAAGGAGAACGGCGGCAAGGCGGACGCGCTGAACGCCGGGCTGAACGCGGCCCAGTATCCGCTGGTGTGCTGCGTGGACGCGGACGGCTTTCTGGAGCCGGACGCTTTGAAAAAGCTGGCCTGCCAGTTCGCCCGGGACGACCGGGTGGTGGCAGCCGGCGGCGTGGTGCGGCCCCTCAACGGCTGCCTCGTGCAAAACGGCGCGGTGGTGCAAGCGGGCGTGCCGCCCACCCTCACCGGCAGGGTGCAGGCGGTGGAGTATCTGCGGGCCTTTTTGTCCGGCCGGTTCGGCTGGGAAAAGGGCAGCGGCCTGCTCATCGTTTCCGGGGCCTTCGGGATGTTCCGCCGGGATGTGCTGCTGGAGGCGGGCGGCTACGCCGACAGCCTGGGCGAGGACATGGAGCTGACCCTGCGCCTTCACCACCGGCTGCTGGATGAGAAGCGGCCCTACCGGGTGATCACGGCGGTGGACGCCCTCTGCTGGACCCAGGTGCCCGAGACCCTGCGGGGGCTGCGGACCCAGCGGGTGCGGTGGCACCGGGGCCTGGCCCAGGCGCTGTGGCGGCACCGGGGCATGGTGCTGCGGCCCCGCTACGGCACGGTGGGCATGGCGGCCCTGCCGGTGTTCTGGTTCATCGAGCTGCTGGGGCCGGTCATCGAACTGACCGGCTACGGGATGCTGGCGGCCCTTCTACTGCTGGGCGGCCCCACCACGGCGGCCCTGCTGGTGTTCGCCATGGCCTACCTCCACGGGCTGACCCAGAGCCTGACCGCCCTGGTCACCGAGGGGCGGGTCTACCCCTCCCCCGACGACCCGCTGCGGCTGGCGGGGGCCTGCCTGCTGGAGCCGCTATTCTACCGCCCGCTGCTGGCCTTCTGGCGCTGCCAGGCGCTGGTGACCATGGGGCGGCGGGCCCGGTGGGGCTCCGTTGCCCGCAAACGCCTTTCCTGACGGGCGCAGAAAAGGCCCGGCGGCCTGTTGTTTGGCACACAGACCTGCCGGGCCCGAAGGGCTATACTGATAACAGGGAGATTCAGGTGTGGAAGCGCCGGCCCAGCTCCTCCCGCAAGCGGGGGCGCAGGCGCACGATGAGCAGAAACACCGCTGCCACCAGCCCCGCCGCCGCGGCGATGACCGACCAGCCCGGCTGATACCGGCCAAAGGCATAAAGGTCGATGAGCGCTTCCAGCGCCAGCAGCCAGAGGATGAGCAGCAAAAAGAACACCCCCGCCGTGGAAAGGCCGGAGCACCGCCGGGCGGCCATGCCGCCCACCACCGCCCCCAACAGGACGGTGATGCCCAGAATGGGCAGCGCCAGCCGGGCAAACCAGCCCCAGCCGTTGGTGAGGGCGGCCACCAGCGCCAGCATGCCTGCCGCCGCGGCCGTGTCCGCCAGCAGATAGACCGGCACCGGCCAGCCCCGGGCCAAAAGCGGCAGCGCCGCCCACACCCAGAGCACCGCCGCAGCCCCCGCCACATAGAGCGACCAGGGCACCGCCGGGAAGAAGGCCAGCCAGTTGATGGCGCAGCAGCACACCGCCACCGAGACCAGCATGCCGGTGAGCAGCAGCCCCAGGCTGCGCCGGTCCACCGGCTCCACCTCCCGCCGCACCAGCGGGAAGGGCGGCTGGGCGGTCTCGTCCACCGGGCAGCGGGGATTGACCACCGGCGTGCCGCACAGCGGACAGGCATGGGCGGAAACGTCCAGCTCCACGCCGCAGTTCACGCAATAAGACATGATCCCTCAGTCCTTTCTGTTGGAGATGATTTTGACCGGCACGCCCTCCCGCACCAGCCAGCGGAAGAAGTCCCGTTCCAGGTCTCTCTCCCGCATGGTGCCGGAAAAGCTCAGCGCCAGGGTATTGCCCATGCTGATGGCCGCGCAGTTGGTGCGCCCGGAATAGGACTGGCCCAGCACCATCTCCACCCGCCGGATGTGGGCTTCCATCTCCGGCGGCGCCCGGAACACGCCGGGGTTGGTGAAGGTGGTGGAATAGGGCTTTTCGCCCAGCGTCCGAAATCCCACCGCCATGCCCAGATTCTTCAGCGGGCTGGGGATGAGCCGCAGCAGCGGCGAGCGCTGCAAACTGACGTTCTGGGTGATGTAGGCGGCCATCTCCTGCCTTGTGACGTGCAGCCGCATATAGTGGTGCACCTGAGAGGCGATCTCCGCGAAGGTGTAGTCCCCCAGTTCCGGGTCGATGAAGGGCCGGGCGGTGAGGATGAAGTTGCGCAGGGTGCGGCTGGGGAAATAAGGCCGCAGGTTCACCGGCACCACCAGGGCCACCGGCTTTTCCCGCCGCCTGCCCTCGCTGCGCTGGCGCACCATCAGCGCCTGGATGAGCCCGGCGGCCAGGAACTCGGTGATGGAAACGCCGTAGCGCTTGGCGGCGGCGTGGACCTTGTCCACCGGGATGAGGCCCATGATGACGTTCAGGGTGTAGAAGGGCTCCGGCGTGCCGGTGTAGCTGTAAGCCGGGCCGGCCTTGAGGCTGCGCCGGGCCCGGGAGGTGGCGTAGCGGGGATAGGCGTCCTCCCATTCCTCCGGGTCGGGAGGCTCCGCCGGGTCCAGAACGCCCTCGGTGCAGGGCACTTCCACCCCGCCCAGCCGCAGATACTCCGCCACCAGCGTTTTCAGAAACACCAGCGCACCCGCGCCGTCCGCCAATGCGTGGAACAGCTCGATGGAGATGCGCGGCCCGTAATAGAACACCCGCAGCAGCCGGTCCTTGGAAGAAAAACGGATGGGCTGGCAGGGGTTGGCGATGTCCGGCTCCACGTCGGGCACAAAGGAGGGGTCGGAATCAAAATAATACCAGAACGCCCCCCGCCGCAGCCGCACCTGCAGGCCGGGAAAGCGGGGCATCACCCGCCGCGCGGCCTGACGCAGGCGCTGGGGGTCCACCGGGGCGTCCATCACCGTCGAAAAGCGATAGACCGCCGAGTAATCGTCCCGCTGGATGGCGGAATAGACCATGCCCGCGTTGTCCAGCCGGTACCAGTTCTGCGCGGCGTGTGCCATTCTGCGTCGCCTCCTTCTGTCTCTACCTTGTATTGTAGCACCGCCGCCCCCCGCGGGCAACGCCTTCCCGCCGTTTTTATGCTATACTGAAAGCAGCAGCCACCGCCCGCTTGCCGCGGGCCCGCCGAAAGAGAGAAAATCTTATGGAAAACACCAACAACACAAACGCCCGGGGCGGCCTGCACATCCCCATGCCCCGCTATTCCGACACGAGCCCCGCCGACCAGGCGGTGACCACCGCCATGATGAAGGCGATGCGCACCATCCGCTCGGCCTCCTCCCCCGCTGCCGCCGGCCAGGAAGAACTGGACCGCCAGCGCAAAGGCCAGAAAGTGCTGGGGCGGCTGGCCGCCCCGCTGCTGGGCCTGAGCTGGGAGCCCTTTGAACTGAACGGCATGCCCGCCGCCTGGGTGCGGCCGGAGCGCGGCCACGACCCCCGCAAGGTGGTGCTCTACTGCCACGGCGGCGGCTACACCAGCGGCAGCCTGGACTACTCCCGCCCCCTCGCCTCCAAAATAGCCAACCGCACCGGCTACGAAGTGCTCTGCTTTGAGTACCGCCTCGCGCCGGAGCACCCCAGCCCCGCCGCACGGCAGGACGCGCTGAAAGCCTGGGACTATCTGATGCTGCTGGGCTACGGCGCCCGGGACGTGGTGGTGATGGGCGACTCCGCCGGGGGCAACCTGGCCCTGGTGCTGACCCTGATGCTGCGGGACGCCCGCCGCCAGCTGCCCCGCCGCCTGGTGCTGTTTTCGCCCTGGACGGACATGACCTTCAGCGGCGAGTCCTTCACCGAGCGGGCCGGGGACGACCCCTCCCTCACCGCCGACTACATGCTGGCCACCCGGGACGCCTACGCCCCCGGCGCCGACTGGACCGACCCGCTGCTCTCGCCCCTCTTCGGAGACTTTTCCGGCTTCCCGCCGGTGATGATCCAGGCGGGCTCCAACGAGATCCTCTTCGACGACTCCGCCCGGCTGCACCAGCGGCTGCTGGAGCAGGGCGTGCCCTGCCGGATGGAGTGCTGGGAGGACATGTGGCACGTGTTCCAGATGTTCCCCCTCAAGCAGGCCGACCGCGCGGTGGACCATGTGGCGCAGTTCCTGCTGGAACTGTTCTGAACCTCCAAAGCAAAAAGGACCGGCAGCCCCTTCGGGCTGCCGGTCCTCTTTTTTGTGCGCCGTGCTCAGGCGAGCACCGCCTCGCCGATGAGCCGGGCCAGGCTTGCCAGGTCGGCCCCGGCGATGAACTCGAAGGTCACCACCCCCAGCCCGGCAAACCAGAGCTGCATCTCGCTGTCCAGGTCCATCATGCCGGCGGATTCCACCGAATAGGCCTGAATGCGGTTATAGGGCAGGCTGACGAAGGTCTTTTTCTTGCCGGTGAAGCCCTGGGTGTTCACGGCGATGACCCGCCGGTCGGTGAAGACCACGCCGTCGCGGATGCCCTGGAAGGGCTGCAGCACCCGCTCGCCCTCCGCCAGGATGGGTTCGGTCAGGTCGGCGAGGCGGTGGTCCGAGGCGGGCCGCAGTTTGAGGAAGAGCATGTTTTCAAGGTCGGTCATATCGATTTCTCCTTACAGATGGGTGGATGTTTGAGAGCAGCGTTGTCTGCCTGTTATCAGCATACCTTTTCCGGGGCGCGGGGGCGGTTGTATTTCCAACGAAGGGGCGCGAAAAATTTTTTGTTTCGTTGTTTGGCCCACCGTTTTTCCGCCCGGGGTGCGGTATGCTTGGAACAAGTCAAAGCCGGCCCGCTGCCGGCCCAGACGGGCAAGCCCGCCGGGCCTCTGCACTCAAACAAACCATCAACAGCGCGCGGGCAGAGCCCGGCGCACAGGAGGTACACAATGTATTACACCAACGGAAATTATGAAGCGTTCGCCCGCCCCCGCAAACCCAAGGGCGCGGAGGACAAACAGGCCTGGCTGGTGGGCGGAGGCCTCGCGAGCCTTGCCGCCGCGGCCTTTCTCATCCGGGACGGCGGCATGGAGGGCAGCCGCATCCACATTCTGGAGGAGGCCGAACTGCCCGGCGGCGCCTGCGACGGGCTGCTGCGGCCGGACGTGGGGTTCGTCATCCGGGGCGGACGGGAGATGGAAAACCACTACGAATGCCTGTGGGACCTGTTCCGCTCCATCCCCTCGCTGGAAGTGCCCGACGCCAGCGTGCTGGACGAGTTCTACTGGCTGAACCACGACGACCCCAACTTCTCCATGAACCGGGCCATCCTGGACCGGGGCGAGAGCGCCGACACCAAAAACCGCTTTGAGCTGAGCGACGAGGCCGCGCTGGCGCTGATGAAGCTGTTCTTCACGCCGGACGAGGAGCTCTACAACAAGAGCATCGAGGAGGTGCTGGGCGGCGATTTCTACGACTCCAACTTCTGGCTCTACTGGCAGACCATGTTCGCCTTTGAGACCTGGCACTCGGCGCTGGAAATGAAGCTCTATCTCCAGCGGTTCATCCACCACATCGGCGGCCTGCCGGACCTTTCGGCCCTCAAGTTCACCAAATACAACCAGTACGAATCCCTCATCCTGCCGCTGGTGAAATACCTGGAGGAAAAGGGCGTGGATTTCCGCTACGGCGTGCGGGTGGAGAACGTGCTGTTCCACTTTCTGCCGGGCAAGAAGGTGGCCCACCAGCTGTTGCTGGTGAAGGACGGCAGACAGGAGACCATGGAGCTGACCGAGAACGACCTGGTGTTCGTGACCAACGGCTCCTGCACCGAAGAGAGCGCCCTGGGCGCAAACGACAGGGCCCCGGTGCTGGACATCGCCCCCGGCGACGGCGCCAGCTGGCAGCTGTGGAAGAACATCGCCGTGCAGGACGCATCCTTCGGCCGGCCGGAGAAATTCTGCTCCGACATTGAGGCCACCAAGTGGGAGTCCGCCACCGTCACCCTTCTGGACGACCGCATCACCCCCTATGTGGAGCGCATCTGCGGCCGCGACCCCTACGCAGGCAAGGTGGTCACCGGCGGCATCGTCACCGTGAAGGACTCCGCCTGGCTAATGAGTTGGACCTTCAACCGCCAGCCTCACTTCAAGGCCCAGCCGGAGGGACAGCTGGTGGGCTGGATCTACGGCCTCTACCCGGACGAGCCCGGCGACTATGTGGGCAAGCCCATGTCGGAATGCACCGGCGCCGAGATCTGCATGGAGTGGCTGTATCACCTGGGCGTGCCGGAGAGCGAGATCGAGCGCCTCGCCACCGAGTCCGCCTCCACCGTTCCCTGCATGATGCCCTACGTCACCGCCTTCTTCATGCCCCGCGAGGCGGGCGACCGCCCCGACGTGGTGCCTGAGGGCTGCGTGAACTTCGCCTTCCTGGGCCAGTTCGCCCAGACCCCCCGGGACACCATCTTCACCACCGAATACTCGGTGCGCACGGCGATGGAAGCCGTCTACACCCTGCTGGACGTGGAGCGGGGCGTGCCGGAAGTGTTCGGCTCCGCCTACGACGTGCGCTGCCTGCTCAACGCCGCCCACTACCTGCTGGACGGGCGCAAGCTCACCGCCATGAAACTGCCGCTGCCCTACAAAATGGCGCTGCTGGCCGGCCTGGAAAAGGTCCGGGGCACCACCCTGGAAGAGCTTCTGGCCCGCTATCAGCTGATCTGAAACACAAAGGAGAACCGCAATGAACAACAACACCCCCGCCGCCTCCCTTCCCCCGCAGCAGCCCGCCGCCCGCGTCAGCCCCGTTCCGGGGCTGGCCGCCGGGGCCGCCCTCACCGTGCTGGGCCTGCTGGCCCTCTTCTCCCCGCTGGCCACGGGGGTGATGCTGGCCTACCTCATCACCGCGGGGCTGGGCGTTCTCGGGGCGGCGCAGATCGCCGCCTGGGTCAGAACGCCTCCCGAGGCCCGCGGCGCGGACCTTCTGGTGAACGGCATCCTGCTGGCGGGCTCCAGCCTGTTCGCCCTCTGGGCCTCCTTCCAGACCAGCTTCGGCCTGGCCGGGCTGATCGAAGGGCTCTCGGTGGCCGCCGCCTTCCTCACCCTGCTGCGGGGCATCGACCAGTTCCTCGCCTTTTCCCAGATGCGCCGCGAGGGCGCCCAGGGCGCGGGCTGGATGCTGGCCGCCGGGCTGATGAACGGCCTGCTGGCCATGGTCATCCTGGCCAATCCCCTGATGAGCTGGTTCGCTCTCAGCACCGTGTGGGGCGTTTACCTGGCAGCCTCCGGCGTGGCGCTGGCCGCCGGCACCCTTGCCGCCAGCCGCTCCTGAACCACAAAAAAGCAGCCGCACCCGAAAAGGTGCGGCTGCTTTCTTTTATTCCTTGTCGTTGGGGTCCGGCTCGTCGTCGGTGATGGGCATCTCCACCAGCAGCTCGAAGCGGCTCTTGTCGAACTTCAAAAGGCCCTCGTCCCGCATCTTGCACAGCTCGTTGGACATGGCGCTGCGGTCCACAAAGAGGAAGTCCGCCAGGTCCTGCCGGTTCAGGGGGATGACGAAGGTGCGGCTGCCCGCCTTGTGGTACTGGGCGGAGAGATAGTCCTGCAAGCGCTCCCGGGTGGAGCGGCGGATGCTGTCCTCCAGCTTGCGGGTGAGGTACTGGCCCTTTTTGGCCACCGCCAGGGTCAGGTTCTGCAAAAAGCGGATCTGGGTGGGGGCGGTGAGCACGTTCTTGCGCAGCAGCCGGTCCACGCTGAGGAAGAGGATCTCCGTCTGGGCGGTGGCGGTGATCGTCACATGCAGGCGGTAGCGCCCCACGGCGGACAGCTCGCCCAGGGTGTCGCCGGCGCCCAGCACGTCCATCAGGTTGCTGTTGCCGTTGCTGTCGATGTGGAACAGGTGCACGCTGCCGGACAGGATGACCCCGATCTCCGGGAACTCGTCGCCGTCCCGCGCCACCACGGTGCGCTTTTCATACTTCATGGTGTGGGGCGACATGGTATCGATGACGCTCAGCACCTCTTCGTCGGTCAGGTTGCGGAACAGCATATTCGCCCGCAGCACCGCCAGGTCCAGCTTCTGTTCCATCTGCTTTTTGCGCCTCCTCGCAGGCAGTTTTCTTTCTATTATTATAAAACTCCTTCCTTTTTCTGGCAAGAAGCGGCGGCCCGTTGTCTGGCAAACATACTCCGCCGCCCGCCCATGGTAGGATGAGAACAGCAAAAGAAATTTTGCAAAAAACTGAAATCATGACTGTTTTGTCAAGGAGGTATTCTCATGTTCCAATTCTTCTGGACCCGCGCCGCATCCGTCTGGGTGGCCGCGCTGTACATCGCGATGGGCGTTCTGCTCTTCGCCTTCCCCGCCGCCACCGGCACGTTCTTCGTCTGGGCGCTGGCCGGCGGCGCTGCCGCCTACGGCGTGAGCCATCTGGTCCGCTATCTGCAGGGCCGCAAGGCCGGCGCAGCCAATCCGGGCGATCTGTTCCTCACCGTGCTGCCCGCCGCATTTTCCGTCTTCGCCCTCATCTGGCCCCAGGCCATCCTGTCGGTCCTGCCGCTGGTGCTGGGCTCCCTGCTCCTGGTGGACGGCATCGGCAAACTGCCCCTGGCCATCACCGGCCTGCGGGAACAGTTCCCCGGCATGATCCCCCTGGCCCTCTCCTCCGTCGTTCCCATCGTGCTGGGCGCGCTCATCGTCATCAACCCCTTCGCGGCGGTGCGCATCGCGGTGATGGTGTTCGGAGCCGCACTGGTGGCCGACGGCATCAGCGACCTGGCCACCGTCATCCTGGAAAAGCGGGCCGCATCCGCGGCCCCCGGCGGCCCGGCCCTCTGAGGCCGGGCCCCGCCCCCACACCGTAAAAAGAAAGGGAATCCTATGACCTGGTTTGGCTACGCCCCCGCCCAGTGGGCACTGTTCTTCTTTTTGTACTCCTTCCTCGGCTGGGTCTGGGAGTCCTGCTATGTCTCCCTGCGGCAGGGGCGCTGGGTGAACCGGGGCTTCCTCAACGGCCCGCTGCTTCCCATCTACGGCTTCGGCGCGGTGGCCATCCTGCTGTTCACCCTGCCGGTGGCCGCAAACCCGCTTCTCGTCTTTCTGATGGGCATGACCGGCGCAACACTTCTCGAATACGTCACCGGCTGGACCATGGAACGCCTGTTCCACGTGCGCTACTGGGATTACAGCATGTACCGCTTCAACCTGAACGGCTACATCTGCCTGCCGGCCTCCCTGTGCTGGGGCGCATTCTCCCTGGTGATGCTGCGGCTCATCCACCCGGTGGTGAGCGGCTGGGTGGCGATGCTCGCCCCCGCCGCGGCCCTGACCGCCGCGCTGGCCCTTTCCGCCTTCTTCGCCGTCGACCTGCTGGCCTCCCTGCGCCAGGCCGTGGACATGCGCAGCCTGCTGCAGAGCCTCAGCGCCAGCAGCCGCCACATCGCCCGGCTGCAAAAGCGGTACGAGGTGGAAGCCGCCTTCGCCCCCGGCGGCCTTGTCCGCGGCATCGAGACCGCCCAGAGCCGCCTGCAGGCCCTTCGCCAGCAGCGCCGCCAGCTGCTCCGCACCCTGAGCGTCGAGGCCAGCGGCGACGTGGACGCGGCCCGGCTGGTGCGGGAGGAGCTCTCCGCCATGGAGGGCCGCACCGACTCCATGTACCGCCGGGCGCTGCGCCACCTGCGGCGCAACCCCGGGGCCGTGAGCCGCCGCTGTGCCGAGGGCCTGCGGGACATGGAACCCCTGCTGCGGCCCTGACGAACAAAACGCTTTGAGAGAAAGGATGTGTGTGAGACCATGACCGACAACAAGAAATTCCTTTTGCGGGCGGCCGTCGTGCTGGCCCTTGTGCTGGGCGCGGCGGCCGCTCCCCTGCCCGCCGCCGCCGAGGAGGCGGCCTCTCAGAGCACGGCGGCCTCCGCCCCCGCGGACAGCGCCGCCGCAGCCCCCGCCGAAACGCCCGCCCCCGCTGCCGAAGGTGCGGTGGCGCTGGACGAAACGAACTTCCCCGACCCGGCCTTTCTGGACTGCGTGCGCGCCTTCGACACCGACGGCGACGGCGCCCTCTCGGAGAGCGAGCGGGCGGCGGTGACCAGCCTGGATGTGCGCGCCAAGGGCATCCGCTCGCTGGAGGGCGTCGGCTTTTTCCCCGCCCTCACCCGGCTGAACTGCATCGGCAACGCCCTCACCGAGCTGCCCCTGGACCAGACCCCCGATCTGACCAATCTGCTGTGCAACGAAAACCAGCTCACCGAACTGGACCTTTCCCAGGTGCCCCGGCTGGAGGTGCTGCACTGCCACGACAACCGCATCGCCGCCCTGGACCCGGCGGCGGCCCCGCTCCTGCGGGAGCTGGCCTGCGGCGACAATCCCTTCGAGACGCTGGACGTATCCCGCAACGGAGCGCTTCAGTACCTTATCTACATGGGCGGGCCCCTCAAGACCCTCACCCTGGGGGACAACGAGGCCCTGCTGGACCTGTGGTGCACCTACACCCTGGTCACCGAGCTGGACCTGAGCCACGCGCCGAACCTTGAACTGCTGGGCATCGAGCGCAGCGACCTGGTCTTTCTGGACCTGAGCGGCAACCCCCTTCTCACCGACCTGATGGCCGGTGACAACCAGCTGCTGGGCATCCGCGCGGGGCAGGCGACTCCCTCCGCCGTTCTGGACGGCCAGCGCCCGGTGGAGGTGCAGCTGGCTGAGGGCCAGACCACCTTCGACCTGGGGCAGCTGGGGCTGCCCATCGACCCGGCGCGCATCACCGACGTGACCGGCGCGCAGCTGGAGGGCAGCCTGCTCACCGGCCTTGCCGACGGCAGTCTGGTGACCTACCGCTACACCGACGGCTCCCTCTCCTTCACCGCGTCGCTGCAGTTCCGGGTGAGCAACGCCTGGCTGGAGCCGCTGACCATGGAGGACTGGACCTACGGCGAAGCCGCCCACCTGCCCCATGCCGACGCCCAGTACGGCGAGCCGGTGTATGAATACAGCGACAGCGAAAGCGGCGTTTTCACCTCCCGGCTGCCCACCGAGGCGGGTACCTGGTACGTGCGGGCGGTGGTGCCGCCCCAGGACGGCCACGCCGGCCTTGTGGCGGTGAAGGAGTTCCACATCCTGAAGGCACAGCCTCAATACACCGTGCCCGCCGGGCTGACGGCGGTGTACGGCAGCACGCTGGGCCAGGTGGACCCCGGCCCGGGCTTTGCCTGGGAGGCTCCGGACCAAAAGGTGGGCAGTGCCGGGCCGCAGGTCTTTGAGGCCCGCTACACCCCCGCCGACGCCGAAAACTATGAGACGGTGGAGCATGTGAAGATCCCGGTGCAGGTGCTGCCCAAGGACGCGTCGCTGCTGTGGGTCTCGCCGGTGGAAAACGCCCAGGACGCGAAAGCGCTCACCGTGCGGGACGGCGACGCCGTTCTGAAGGCGAGCGTGGACTACACGGTGGAGACCCGCCAAAACGGCAGCCGGGTGGACATCACCCTGCGCTTTCAGGGCAACTACACCGGCACGGTGCTGCGGGGCTACGAGACGGAGGGACAGACGGTCTCGCCCGTGCGCCCAACCCCCACGCCCGCCGCGCCGGCCCCGGCCCCCAGTCAGACCGCCGCCCCTTCGCCCACTCCGGCCCCCGCAAAGACCCCCGCGCCCCAGGCCACCCCCGCCCCAGGCGGTGGCCTGGACGACGGCAGGCCCAGCCCCTCGCCTTCTCCCAAGCCCACCCCTTCCCCCGCGCCGACCCCCTCGCCCGCGCCCTCCCTCCCTGTTGACGAAGGCGCTCGGCCCTCCGGGGCGGGGACGCTGCTGACGTACCTGTTCTTCCAGTTCCTTCTTCTGGCGATGCTGCTCTTCACTCTGCTGAGGGCGCGCCGCTGACGAAGCCGCGCCGAAGGCCCCGCAAAAGGGGTTTTCGGCGCGATTTTTGAAAAAGGGCTTTACCAAGGCAAAAAAATGTGGTAGAATAAGCGATGCACCAAAAGGGTGCGGTCAACATGTCGGAAACCATCCCTCGGAGATGGCTTTCCGCAGATCTGCGTCCGTAGCTCAGTTGGATAGAGCGTTCGGCTCCGACCCGGAAGGCCGCTGGTTCGAATCCAGTCGGGCGCACCAGCTCGTCGCAAGCGACATATCGCTTGCGACGATTTTTTTGCAAAAAATCATCGCGCGCTCATTCTGCTGCCCCATCTCGGCCTAAGTGCCGCCGCTTGCGCGGCGGTTGGCCTCGAAACGCGCCTGCGGGCGCAGTCGCTTCCCCGCAAAAAAACAAGCCCTGTATCGCTTTCGGCCCTTTTGCGCAAAACCGCCGCGCCTGTTTTTTTGCTCTTGTGCGCCGCGGGAAAAGATGTTATAATAGTCCCGCTCCAATAGGGGCTTCGTTTGATACATTATCGCCAACAAGTGTATGCTTGTTGGCGTTTTTTGTTGCAACGCAGGAGGAAACGATGACAAACAACGACTTGACCAAAAACCGGTTTCTGGCGGGGCCCATCCTGCCGCCGCTGCTTCAGTTCGCCTTTCCGCTGATGCTCTCCCAGCTGCTGCAGGCCTTCTACGGCGGCGTGGACCTGATGGTGGTGGGGCAGTATTCCTCCACCGCCAGCGTCTCCGCCGTGGCCACCGGCAGCCAGATCATGCAGGCCCTCACCGTGCTGATCACCGGCCTGACCATGGGCGTGACCGTGCTGGTGGGCAAGGCGGTGGGCGCGGGCGACCCCGACGCGGCGGGCCGGGTGGTGGCGGGCCAGCTGCGGCTGTTCACCCTGCTGGCGGCGGCGCTCACCGCCGGGATGCTGGCCTTCGCCCCCGCCATCGTGCAGTGGATGAACGTGCCCGCCGAGGCGGTGCCCGAGACGCTGCGCTATGTGCGCATCTGCTCGGGGGGCATCCTGTTCATCGCCGCCTACAACGGCATCAGCGGCGTGTTCCGGGGCCTGGGCAACTCCCGCTCGCCCTTTCTGTTCGTGCTCATCGCCTGCCTGGTGAACGTGACGCTGGACCTGGTGCTGGTGGGCGGCTTTGGGATGAACGCCTCCGGCGCGGCGCTGGCCACCGTCATCGCCCAAGCCTCCAGCGTGCTGTTCTCCCTGGGATACATGCGCCGGCACCCCCTGCCCTTCTCAGTGCGGGGCCGCCGCAGGGACGTGCCCCGGGCGGTGGGCCGCATCCTGCGGCTGGGCACCCCCATCGCCCTGCAGGACTTTTTGACCACCATCTCCTTCCTCATCATCACCAGCATCGTCAACTCCCTGGGTCTGGTGGCCTCCGCCGGGGTGGGCATCTCGGAAAAGCTGTACGTCTTTTTGTCCATCGTGCCCATGTCCTTCATGTCGGCCCTGTCCACCTTCGTGGCCCAGAACATGGGCGCGGGCCAGCCCCTGCGCGCCCGCAAGGCCCTGTTTGCCGCCCAGAAGGTCTCCCTGTGCTTCGGGGCGGTCATCTTCACCCTCACCTTCTGGGGCGGCGGGCTGCTGGCCGCCCTGTTCAGCCGCGACGCGGCGGTCATCGAAGCCGCCGCCCTCTATATGCGGGGCAGCGCGGCGGAACACCTGCTCAACGCCTTCATCTACTGCATGCTGGGCTACTTCAACGGCCGCGAGCGCACCACCTTCGTGATGGCCCAGGGCCTGTTCACCGCCTTTCTGGTGCGCATCCCCCTGTCCTACCTTCTCAGCCGCCTGCCGGGCGCAGGCATGCTCACCATCAGCATGGCCATCCCCGCCACGGCCCTGGTCAGTCTGGTGCTGTGCACCGGCTACCTCCTGCTGCTGCGCCGGCGGGACAGCGCCGCCGGGGCCACGGACTGAACCGCTCTGGATTTTTTCCCCTGCCTGCCTTATGATAAAGGCAGGATCCATTCGTCCGAGGAGGCTTTTTATGAAAGACGGCACCCAACTGGATATTTCCGCCTACTGGGTGGCGGCGCTGGCCCAGCGGGCCGGCGAGATGGCGGCGTTCTTCGCGCCGGGGGCCCAGGTGCTCTGGCCCAACACCAACGAGCGCTTCACCGCCGAAGAGTTCATCCGCGCCAACTGCGAGTACCCCGGCGCGTGGGAGGGCGAAGTGGAGCGGGTGGAGGCCATGGGGCCGCTGCTCATCACGGTGGTGCGGGTGTTCGACGCCGGGCGCACCGTCTCCTTCCATGTGACCTCCTTTTTCCGGGTGGAGGAGGGACGCATCGCCGCGCTGGAGGAATACTGGGGCGACGACGGCCCGCCGCCGGCCTGGAGGCAGGCGCTGGGCATCGGGCGGTCCATCCGCTGAGGGGCCCGCGCCTTGCATTTTTTATTTTCAAAGTGGTATAGTGAAAGAAGGCCGTCCCCTTGCGGGCCGGCCTTCCTGTGTTTGGAAAGGAGTCCTTTTGATGCACATCTCCGCAGCCGCCCAAAGGCTGCCCGCGGGCGGGCGTTTCGCCCGGTTCGCGCTCTCGTCGCTGTTTTCCGCCGGGGTGGACCTGGCCGCCTTCGAACTGCTCTGCCGCCTGCTGGAGGACGCGGCGGGCGAGGCCGCGGCCATCGTTGCCGCCACCTGCATCGCCCGGGCGGCCTCCGCCCTGGTGAACCACGTCATCAACTACGTCCTGGTGTTCCACAGCCACGCCGCCCGCGGGCGGGCCACCGGCCTCTACGCCCTCATCACCGTGGGCAAGACGCTGTGCAGCGCCCTGCTGGTGACCGCCGCCGCGGCCCTTGTACCCGCCCTGCCCCGGCTGGGCGCAAAAATGGGCGCGGACGTGCTGCTCTTTTTCGTCAACTACCTGCTGCAAAAAGCCTTTGTCTACTGAACGGAGGGATCTTATGAAACTGCTCATCGTGCGCCACGCCGACCCGGACTACTCCATCGACTCCCTCACCCCCACCGGCTGGGAGGAGGCCGCCCTGCTGGCCCGGCGGCTGAGCCGGCTGGAGGTGGCGGCGTTCTACGTCTCGCCCCTGGGCCGCGCGAAGGACACCGCCAGCCTCACCCTGAAGGCGATGGGCCGCACCGCCACCGAGTGCCCCTGGCTGCGGGAGTTTGACGCCCCCATCCACAAGCCCGGCGCGGAAGGGCAGTCCATCCCCTGGGACTGGCTGCCCGCCGACTGGACCGCCGAGCCCCGCTTTTTTGACCGCGCCGCCTGGCTGGAGGCCGGCCCCATGGCAGAGGCGGGCGTGGCGGAGCAGTATCATTGGGTGACAAGCTCTCTGGACGAGCTGCTGGCGGCTCACGGCTACCGCCGGGAGGGGGAAATCTACCGGGCCGAGCGCCCCAACACCGACACGGTGGTGCTGTTCTGTCACTTCGGGGTGGAGTGCGTGCTGCTGAGCCGGATGCTCAACCTCTCGCCCATGGTGCTGTGGCACGGCTTTTGCGCCGCGCCCTCCTCGGTGACCACCCTCGTCACCGAAGAGCGCCGGGAGGGCGAAGCCTACTTCCGGCTGGGGGCCTTCGGCGACACCTCCCACCTTTACGCCGGCGGGCGCGAGCCCAGCTTTTCCGCCCGGTTCTGCGAGATGTACTCCCTCACCGACCAGCGGCACTGACAAAACCGAAAAAGGAGCGTTCCCTTTGCGGGGAACGCTCCTTTTTTGTTCACGCAAGGCAGCGGCGCAGCGCCTCCACCGGCTTTTGGAACCGCCGGGTGAGCAGCCCCACCAGCAGGGCGGCGGCCACGGTGCCTTCCCGCACGCCCTCCACCCGGCCCAGGAACACAAGGCCGATGGTCACCGACAGGCACACCAGCGTCACGTCAAAAATGACTTTCATGCTGCCAAAGCGCACCGGCAGCACCTGGCAGATGGCCAGCACCACCCCCTCGCCGGCGGTGGTGACCAGCCCGGCCGCCACCTCCACGCTGACCCCCAGCGCCACCAGCAGGATGCCCACGGCGCACAGCAGCCATTGCAGGGCATAGCCCCCGGCGGGCAGTGGTGTCAGCGCCAGGGTGCCCAGGTCGATCATCGTGCCGAAGACCACCGCCGCCGGGATCTGAAGCAGCTGGAACCACTGGTAGCGGCGGCGCAGGATGAGCATCTGCATCGCCACGAAGATGCAGTTCATGATGATGGTGGTGGTGCCCACCGACAGCCCCGACACGCAGGCGGTGGCGTAGGGCACGCTGGAGATGGGCGAGGTGCCCAGGCTGGCCTTGATGGAAAAGGCCACCCCGAAGGCCATGATGGCCAGCCCCGCCGCCAGCATGACGCACCGCGCCGCCAGATGTTTGTTTTCCGTTTCGTTCATTCTCTCTCCCCCGTTTGCGCCTGCTCCAGCGCGGCGCTCACCTTTTCCAGCAGCGCCGTCAGCGTCTCCATCTCCCCCGCCGTCAGCGCGGCCGCCGCCGGGGCCTCCGCCTCCCGGAAAGCCGCCTCCATGGCACGCGCCGCCTGCCGCCCCGCGTCGGTGAGGCACACCTCCACCGCCCGCCGGTCCTCCGGCCGCCGCTGGCGGCAGACAAGGCCCGCCTTTTCCATCCGCAGCAGGATGCCTCCCACCGTGGCCGGCTCGATGAGGCAGTTGGCGGCGATGGTCTTTTGGTCCGCCGCCCCCGCCGTTCGCAGAAAATCCAGCACTTTGGGCTGGCCGGCGCTCAGGCCCAGCCCCGCCGCCCGGGCCATCACCCGGCGGGACATCCCCGCGTGGCAGCGCATCAAGAGATAATGCAGGCTCTCCATTTTTAATAAGCCTCCTTATAATAAGCATGCTTACTTTTAACAGTATAGTCCTTTTGCCACAAAACGCAAGGGGGATTTTGTGCAAAAGTTGCCCGCCCTTGTGCACCCCGCCCATGGCCGGGCCAAAAACTTCATCGCTTTTGCGGATAGCCCCCGCCGCCCTTTTCGTGTATGATTAGAAAACAGTGTTCAAGCGACGGAGAGCAGCACGAAACAGACCCTGTTTTGTGCTGCTCTTTTTTCGTCGGGAAAGAGGTCAAGATGAAAAAGGTCCTTCGCCGCGCCGCCCTGGCGCTGGCTGTTGTTTTGGGCGCGCTGGTGCTGCTCTTCGCCGGGTATGTGGGCTATCTGCAATTTCAGTATTACCGCATTGAGGATAACCTCGCCCTGGAGGTGGCCAGCGCCCCCGCCGAGACGCTGGCGGCGGGCGGGGAGTACACCGCCGTCACCTGCAACCTGGGCTTCGGGGCCTATGGGCCGGACTACTCCTTCTTCATGGACACCGGCGTGATGGAGGACGGCACCCCCACCCAGGGCCTTTACGGCAAGGCCCGCAGCGAGGAGGACGTGCTGACCAACACCACCGCCGCGCTGGACGCACTGGAAGCGCTGGACGCCGACCTGCTGCTGTTGCAGGAGGTGGACTACGACTCTCACCGCAGCCATTTTGTGGACCAGCGGCAGATGGCGCTGGACGCCTTCTCCGATTACGGCTGGATCTGGGGCCAGAACTTCCACAGCGGCTATCTTGCCTATCCCCTCACCGACCACCACGGCGTGGTGAACGCCGGGCTGCTCACCCTCACCCGCTGCGCCGCCGAGGGCGGCGTGCGCCGCAGCTACCCGGTGGACGAGAGCTTCTTCATCAAATTCACCGACCTGGACCGCTGCTTCACCGTGCTCTACCTGCCGGTGGAGGGCGCGGAGGGCCAGCTGGCCCTCATCCACAGCCACATGTCCGCCTACGACGAGGGCGGCACCGTGCGCTCGCGGCAGCTGGAGCTGCTGTGCAGCGTGATGGAAGAGGAGTATGAAAAGGGCAACTACGTCATCGTGGGGGGCGACTTCAACCACGCCCTCTACGGCACCGAGCACGCCTTCGAAAGCCAGCAGCAGTTCCCCGGCTGGGTGCAGACCCTCTCCGACGCGGACCTGCCGGAGCACTTCTCCTTCGTGGCGGCGGACAACGGCTTCGAGGTGGCCACCTGCCGCGGGGCGGACATCCCCTACGAGCCGGGGGTGAACTACACCACCGTTGTGGACGGCTTCATCGTGTCGGACAATGTGGCCGCCAGCGCCGAGAACATCGACGCGGACTTCGCCTTCAGCGACCACAATCCGGTGGCCCTCACCTTCCGCCTGGCGGCGTGAGCAAAAACAGCAAAAGCGGACCGTGCCTTCTGGGCACGGTCCGCTTTTTCTTCAAAACGCGCCGGGGTCGAGGAGGGCGTTGTACTGCACGTTCATCCGCTCCCGCTGGGGGGCGGCGGCACGTTCCAGCAGCACCTCCACCGCCTTGCGGCCCATCTCCTGCACCGGCTGCTCCATGGTGGTGAGGCCGGGCAGCGGGCGCACCAGCACCGGGCTGCG
Organism: Oscillospiraceae bacterium; assembly: GCA_004558145.1. Taxonomy (GTDB): domain Bacteria; phylum Bacillota; class Clostridia; order Oscillospirales; family Ruminococcaceae; genus Allofournierella_A; species Allofournierella_A excrementavium. Next base: position 26,903 of record SFDQ01000013.1, on the reverse strand, counting down.
GTTCAGCGCCAGGATCTTCACCCGGGAAAAGGCGCTGTCCGGCCGCTGCATCTGCCCCAGCACCAGGCCCACCGTCTGCTCGCTGCTGATGACGTAGAGGGCGGTGTAGTCCAGCTTTTCCTGCTCGAAGCGGCGCACGAAGTCGTAGCCGCCCCGGTAGGTGTTGGGGTAATAGAAGATGCTGGCCTGGGCCTGGGGATAGGGCACGCCTCCCTGCAGCAGCGCGTCCACAAAGCCCGCCTGCTCCGCCCGGGTGTTGGTGGAGTCGGTGTCGGTGGAGAGCATGGCGATGCGCCGGTGGCCCTGTTCCAGCAGGTGGCGCACCGCCACCCGCGCCGTTTCAAAATGGGCCAGCAGCACCGAGTCGTAGTCCAGCCCTTCGATCTTGCGGTTCAAAAACACCACCGGGATGGTGATGCCCGCCACCATCTCCCGGTATTCGGTGGTGTCCTCGGCGGTGACGAAGATCACCCCCGCATAGCCGCTGCGGCAAGCGTTGTTCACCGAGGCCCGCTCCACCGACAGATCGCCCCCGCTGTTGCACAGCACCAGATTCAGCCCCTTTTCGGCGGCGGTGCGGGCGATGCCCGCGATGAACCCGCCGTAGAGGGAGTAGGTGAAGTCATTCACCACCACCAGCAGGTCGTTGCGCTTGTGCTCGGCAAGTTCGCCGTCCCGGGGTTCCACCCCCAGCTCCCGCATGGCCGTCCACACCTGCTGGGCCAGCTGGCGGCGCACCAGCGACGGGTCCCGTATCACCCGCGACACCGTCGCGCAGGACACCCCTGCCCGCCGGGCGATCTCTTTTTGGGTCACTGCCATGGCGTTTCCCTCCTGTTCTGTTTCTTTACAATAGCATTTCGGTTTCATCTGTGTCAATATTTCAATCAGAAATTTCAGGCATTTTCAGAATTCCGGCCCTTTTCTCCGGACTTTATTTCAAAAATTCCAAATCCGCGGCGCTTTTTGTGGCTTTGAGCCAATTTCTTCGGCGCACATTGTTATATATTCAACAAACTTTTGCCCCCATTCTGAAACATTTGAAATCGTCTTGTTTTTGTCAATCTCCGATGCTAAAATCCAAAACGAACGGACCGGGGCGGTGCGCGCAGCCCGCGGCAGCATACATCAAACAAGCAAAGGAGACATGCAGCGATGGAATATATCAATGTCCGCGGGCTGGACAAGCCCGTGCCCCGGCTTATTTTCGGCACCGCCTGGTTCAGCCTGGACGCGGAGGCCGAAGCCCACAAGATGATGGACCTGTATGTGGAGCGGGGCGGCACCATGATCGACACCGGCCGCTACTACGGCAAGGGCAACGGCATCGCCAAGAGCGAAGAGATCCTGGACCGCTGGCTGCGCTCCTCCGGCGTGAAGCGGGAGGACATCATGATCAGCGACAAGTGCTGCAACTGCCTGATCGACCGCAAGGGCGTGCTGCACGAGGAGTTCGTGCGGGTGAGCCCCACCTTCATCCAGGAGGACCTGATGTACAGCCTGGACCGGGTGGGCGTGGACTACTTTGACCTTTACATGATCCACCGGGACGACCCCCATGTGCCGGTGCCCGACCTGATGGACAAGCTGGAAGAGCTGCGCATCGCGGGCTACTTCAAGGCCTACGGCATCAGCAGCTGGCAGCCCAGCCGGGTGCAGGAGGCCATCGACTACTGCAAGCGGATGAACTACCGCGGGCCGTCGGTGTCCAGCCCGTCCTACAGCCTGGTGCACGCCAAATACAACCGCTGGCCCGGCACCTGGTACGCCGACGATGAGTTTGCCCGCTGGCACAAGGAACACGACATCGCCCTGTTTGCCTGGGCGGCCCAGGGCGCGGGCTTCTTTGTGGACCCGCTGCTGCCCGCCTACGACCCGGAGAAGGCCCCCATGGTGACCAAGGAGTCCTTCCTCACCGAGGAGAACTTCAAGCGCCGGGAGCGCGCGCTGGAGCTGGCCAAAGTGCACGGATGCAGCGGCGTGAACATCGCCCTGGCCTATGTGCTCAGCCAGGACCTGCCGCTGGCGGCCCAGATCGGGCCCCAGAACCTGTGGGAGCTGGACGACTGCATCAAGACGCTGAACCTGCGCCTCACCGAGGCGGAACTGGCCTATCTGCGCCTTGAGCGGGACACCTGGGCCGACTGACGGCCCGCCGGGAAGGGGAAAAACGATGAACAAACAAACCTTTAAATTCCACTATGGCTACGTGGTGCTGCTGGCCACCATCCTGATGAACGTCTACTACGCCTGCTCTTACAGCGTGGTGAGCCAGTTCATGGCGCCCATCCTGGAGACCCACCCCGAGATCAGCCGCACCCAGTTCTCGCTGGTGTTCTCCATCCACTCGCTCTCCAGCGCGCTGTATCTGACCCAGTTCGGCAAGGTCAACCAGCTGCTGAAAAGCAAGAACGTGCCGGTGCTGGGCGGCCTGGGGCTGGCGGTGGGCTTCTTCATCTACGCCACCGCATCCAACATCTACCTGTTCTATTTCGGCGCGCTGCTGGTGGGCCTTTGCGCGGCCTTCTTCTCCTCCGCCATCACCATCACCCTGCTGAACCGCTGGTTCGACAAGGGCCAGGCCACCCTGCTCTCCGTCTCCATGACGCTGGGCGCACTGGGCGGCACCGTGGGCAGCCGGGTGGTGGGCGGCCTCATCGGCTCGGTGGGCTATGCCGCCACCCTGCGGGGGCTGGCCATCGGCATGGTGGCGGTGACGGTGGTCATCCGCCTGCTTTTGCAGCGCGAGCCCGCCCCCAAGGCGGCTGCCGCCGGCGTGAAGGCCCAGGAAAAGGAGCTGCCCGGCGTGACCCTGAAACAGGCCATGAAGACCTACAACTTCTACGCCATCCTGGGCGTGTTCCTGCTGTTCGGCATGTGCTTTTACGCCACCTACACCAACCTGTCGGTCTACATGTCCGACCTGGGCTTCGACCCCTCGCTGGTGGGCTCCATCTTCGGCATGATCTTCCTGGTGAACGCCATCACCATGATCCCCGGCGGCGCGGTGGCCGACTGGCTGGGCTGCCGGGTGACCATGATCGCCCTGATCTGCGTGTTCGTGGGCTGTGTTGCGGTGATGGCCTTCACCACCCCCGGCCCGGCGCTGATGTATCTGGTATGCGTGCTGATGGGCGTGGCCTACCTGTTCCCCAAGGTGCTCTCCTGCGCCATGGTGAACAGCGCCTTCGGCCCGAAGGACTCCGCCACCTTCACCGGCTGGATCCAGGCCATGATCTGCGTGGGCGCCTTCATCGGCAGCCCCATCCTGAACGCGGTGTATGACCTCACCGGCTCCTACAGCGGCGCTTTCATCGCCATGATCCCCGCCATGCTGCTGTGCGCGGTGCTGGGCTTCACCGGCATCGCCAAGGTCAAGGGCTGGTAAGCGCCGGCCCGAAAGGAGCGAACCATGGACTTTCTGGGCATTCTGGGCATCGCCGCCGGCTTTGCCCTGCTGATGCTGCTGACCTACCGGGGCTGGTCGGTGTATCTGGCCAGCTTTGCCGGGGCGGCGGTGGTGGTGCTGTGCGCGGGGCTGCCCCTGGCCGAAACGCTGACGCAGAAATACATCGGCGGCATCGGCTCCATCGTGACCAGCCTGCTGGGCATGTTTCTGTTCAGCTCGGTGATGGCCCAGCTTTACGCCGACAGCGGCGCCGCGGTGTCGCTGTCCCGGGCGATGCAGCGGCTGTTCCTGCGGGGGCCGCTGGGGCCCCGGGGCCGGCGGCGGATGAGCCTGCTGGTGGTGATCTTCGCCTCGGCGCTCATCTGCTACGGCGGCGTGAACGCGGCGGTGGTCATCATCACCGTCTACCCCATCGCCCTGTCGGTGTTCGAGAGCTGCGGCATCCCCCGCCGCTTCGTGCCGGGGGTGCTGCTGGGCGGCTGCGTCACCTTTGCGCTGAGCGGGCCGGGCTCGCCCCAGCCCACCAACCTCATCCCCGCCTCCCTGCTGGGCACCAGCCCCGCGGCGGGCCTTGTGCCCGGCCTTGCGGGCATGGCGGTGGAGGTGGTGGTCTGCCTGCTGGTGCTGGACTGGATGATCGAGCGCGCGGTGCGCCGGGGTGAGACCTTTGAACCCGCCGCCCAGCCGGACGCGGCCGCTTCCGCCCAGGTGCGCCGCCCTCCCGCGGCGCTGGCGCTGGCGCCGCTGGCGGTGCTGTTCCTGCTGTTCAATCTGGCCGGGCTGGACATTCTGCTGTGCACCCTGGCGGGCGCCGTCTGCGCGGCGGTCCTCTTTTACCCCTGTCTGGACGGATACCGGGCGCTGCGCCGCTGCATCAACGAGGGGCTCGCCTCCTCGCTGGCGCCGGTGGGCAGCATCGGCGCGGTGTGCGGCTTTGCGGCCTGCGTGCAGAGCGTGCCGGTGTTCGAGCGGCTGGTGGACGCCATCGTCCACTGGTCCATCGACCCCTATCTTCTGTGCATGGTGTCGGTGGCGCTGCTGTGCGCCCTCACCGGCGGGTCCACCACCGGCCAGTCCATCGCGCTGCCCATCGTGGCGCCCCTGCTGGAAAGCCGGGGCATGGCCCCCGCGGTCATCCACCGGGTGGCGGCTTTCTCCGCCACCACGCTGGACTCCCTGCCCTACAGCGGCACCATCCTGATGACCGTTCATCTCTCCGGGGTGCGGATGAAGGACGCCTATCCGGCCATCTTCGTCTCCACCACCCTGGCCACCGCCTTTGCCTCCGCGACGGTGACGGCCCTTCTGTGGCTGTTCCCCGCGCTGGCGTGAGGCCGGGGTCTTCCTTTTCTGCTCTTGCCGGGCTTTTGGGGCGGGCTTTGGGTGTTTGCCCGCCCCAAGGGCCCGGGCGGAGATATACCATCCAGGTGCGGCGGCGGAGCGTTTTGCTCCGCCGCTGCGCTTTTTTTGCCCCTTTCGTTTGACCGGGGCCAAAAGGGGTGTATACTGAAGACAAGACACCAAAAAGGAGGTAGTCGCCATGTGCACCAGCATCGCTTTTTTTGAGCAGAAACTTTTCGGACGCAACCTGGACCTGGAGGTATCCTTCGGGCAGCGGGTGGTCATCGCGCCCCGTTCCCTCGCCTTTCCCTTCGCCCACCGCCCCGCCCTGACGGAGCACTACGCCATCGTGGGCATGGCCAGCGTGGCTGGCGGCCTGCCTCTTTTTGCCGAAGGCATGAACGAGAAGGGCCTTTACATGGCCGGGCTGAATTTCCCGGGCAACGCCCACTACTTTGCCGACGAGGGGGATGACCCCCATCACCTTGCGCCCCACGAGCTGTTGTGGCTGGTGCTGGGCAGCTGCGCCAGTCTGGCCGAGGCCAGGGCCCTGCTGGAAGGGGTGACCGTGTGCGCCATCCCCTTCGCGCCGGGGCTGCCCCTGGCCCCGCTGCACTGGCATGTGGCGGACGCCACCGGCGCGCTGGTGGCGGAGTCCACCGCCGACGGCCTGCACCTCTACGAGGACAAGGCCGGGGCGCTCACCAACAACCCGCCCTTCCCCTTCCACCAGACCAATCTGGCCAACTACATGAACCTCTCCCCCCGCCAGCCGGAGAACCTTTTCGCGCCGGGGCTACCCCTGGCCTGCTTCGGCCAGGGCATGGGCATGGGGGCCATCGGCCTGCCGGGGGACGCCTCCCCCGCCTCCCGCTATGTGCGGGCGGTGTTCTTCAAGGAGAACGCCGGCTTCCCCGAAGACCGGCCCGGCCAGGTGATGGAGTTCTTCCACGTTCTCGAGGGCGTGGCCATGGTGCGGGGCAGCGTCGTCACGCCGGAGGGCGCGCTGGACGAGACCCTCTATTCCAGCTGCATCGACGGCGTGGAGCACGTCTACTACTGGCGCACCGCCGGGGCCAGCCGCATCAGCGCGGTGCGCATGACCGAGGAGGCCTGCCGGGGCGGCAAGCTGCTGGCGGTGACCCCCGAGGACACCCCCGCCTTCGCCTTCACCGAGCCCCAGCCGCTGGCCTGAAAGGAGTTCTCCATGAAAGAGCCCCTCTTCACCGCCGCCGGCGAGGCGCTGCCCGCCCTGCCCTGGCCGGACTACCCCCGGCCCCGGCTGCGGCGAGAGAGCTTTCTGAACCTGAACGGCCGCTGGCAGTTCGCGGTGAGCCAAAGCGGCGAGGCCCCCGCGGCCTATGACCGGGACATCCTGGTCCCCTTCTGCCCCGAGAGCGACCTCTCGGGCATCGGCGAGCACTTTGCCGAGGGCAGTTTTCTCTTTTACCGCCGCGCCTTCTCCCTGCCCGACGGCTTCTGCGCCGGGCGGGTGCTGCTGCACGCGGACGGGGCGGACCAGACCCTCGACTGCTTTTTGAACGGGCGGCGGCTGGGCAGCCACACCGGCGGCTACGAGGCCGCCGAGTTCGAGCTGACCGGCGCGCTTTTGCCCGGCGAGAACGAGCTGGTGCTGCGCATCACCGACGACCTGCGGAGCCATGTACAGCCCTACGGCAAGCAGGTGGAGCGGCCCGGCGGCATGTGGTACACCCCGGTGAGCGGCCTGTGGCAGACCGTCTGGCTGGAGAGCGTGCCGCAAACCTACATACGGCGGGCGGACTTCACCTGCACGCTGGACGAGGCGGTGCTGGACGTGGGGGACGAGCGTCTTTTTGGCACCGTGACGGTGGCGGACCCGGACGGGGCCTTCACCGCCCCGCTGGAGCGGGGCCGGGCGGTGCTGCGGCCAGCGCACCCCCGCCGCTGGAGCCCGGAAAAGCCCTTCCTCTACCCCGTCGTCATCGAGGCGGGAGCCGACAGAGTGGAGAGCTACTTTGCCCTGCGCACCCTGGAAGCGAAGGCGGTGGGCGGCCATGCCCGCCTCTGCCTCAACGGCGCGCCCTATTTTTTCCACGGGGTGCTGGACCAGGGCTACTGGAGCGACGGCATTTTTACGCCTGCCAGCCCCGCGGCTTATGACGAGGACATTCTGGCCATGAAGGCCCTGGGCTTCAACACCCTGCGCAAGCACATCAAGGTGGAGCCGCCCCTTTTCTACTACGCCTGCGACCGTCTGGGCATGGCGGTGTTCCAGGATATGGTGAACAACGGGGACTACAACTACCGGCGGGACACGGTGCTGCCCAATCTCGGCTTCCAGACCCGCCGCAGCGACGAGAAAATGCACCCCGACCCGGAAGCTCGGGCGGCCTTTCTGGCGGGGATGGAGGCGACGGTGGCGGCGCTGAAAAGCCACCCCTGCGTGGTGTACTGGACCATCTTCAACGAAGGGTGGGGGCAGTTCTGCTCCACCGCCGCTTATCGAAAGCTGCGCTCGCTGGATGCCAGCCGCTTCATCGACTCCACCTCCGGGTGGTTCCGCTGCGGCGAGACCGACGTGGACAGCCGCCACGTCTACTTCGGGCCGTGGAATTTGAAGGCGGGTGAAAAGCCGCTGGTGCTCACCGAGTTCGGCGGGCTGACCCTGCCGGTGGAAGGGCACCTGCAATGCCCGGGCCGCAGCTACGGCTACGGGGCCTGCAAGAGCGCCGAAGAACTGGAGCGGCGGGTGCTGGCCCTCTACGAAAAGCGGGTGCTGCCGCTGGTGGAACAGGGCCTGTGCGCCGCCATCTACACCCAGCTCAGTGACGTGGAGGAGGAAGTGAACGGCCTGCTCACCGCCGACCGGAAAGTGTGCAAGCTGAAAGCGGCCCCCATGCGGGCGCTGGCCGAGCGGCTGGCGGAACACTGCCGCTGACAAAACAAAAGCGCGGCCTGTCAGGCGACAGGCCGCGCTTTTTTATTTCTTTTTCATCTCGTTCTGCTCGTAGTCCCGCAGGGAGGCCAGCGCCTTGGGCGCCAGGGGCAGCAGGGCGATCATGTTGAAGATGGTCATGAGGCCGATGCCCACGTCCCCCAGGTCCCACACGAACTGGTAGGCCGCAAGGCCGCCCACAAAGAGCATGACCAGCGCCAGCAGCTTGTAGGCCGTTTGGCTGCGCCAGCTGTCGCCGAAGAGGTAGGCCACGTTGGAGCGGGCGTAGAAGAGGATGCCCAAAAAGGTGGAGAAGCTGAACAGCCACAGCACCACCGCGATGAACACCACGCCGAACGTCCCCAGATGGTGGCCCATGGCCGCCTGCAGCAGGTCCATGCCCTCCAGCCCCTCGGTGAGGGAGGCGGGGGTGAGCAGCATGACCATGGCGGTGCAGCTGCAGATGAGCAGGGTGTCGATGAACACGCCCAGCGCCTGCATCAGGCCCGCCTTGGCCGGGTGGCTCACATGGGCGGCGGCCGCCGCGCAGGGTGCGGAGCCGGAGCCCGCCTCATTGGAGAAAAGTCCGCGCTTTGCGCCGTTCATGATGACCGCGCCGAGGCCGCCGCTCACCGCCTGCCGCAGGCCGAAGGCCTCGGAGAAGATGCGGCCGAACACCGCCGGCAGCTGCTGGAAATTGAGCAGGATGATGACCAGAGTGATGAAGAAGTAGCAGGCGGCCATCAGCGGCACCACCACGTCCAGCACCTTGACGGTGGCGTTGCGCCGCAGCACGATCACCGCCGCCACCGCCACCAGCGCCACGGTGGACCACAGCGGCGGGATGTTGAAGGCGTTCTCGAAGGAGGATGAGATGGAGTTGCCGATGACCTGGCTGATGCCGCACCAGCACACAAGGCCGGAAACGGCGAACAGCACCGCCAGCACCGAGCGGCGTTTGCCCTTGGCAAAGAGGGCGTGGAGGTAGTAGGCCGGGCCGCCCCGCCAGCCGCCGTAGAGGGGGTCTTTTTCCTTGTAGAGCTGGGCCAGGGTTGCCTCGATGAAGGCGGTGGAGGAGCCCAGCAGGGCGATGAGCCACATCCAGAACACCGCGCCCGCGCCGCCGGCGCTGATGGCGGCCACCACGCCCACCAGATTGCCCATGCCCACCCGGCAGGCGGTGGAGACGATGAGGGCCTGCACGCCCGAGAGCCCCTCGGCCCCCGGCTTTTTGTTGTTGGCCATGGTGATGCGCACCATCTCCGGGAACAGCCGGAAGGGCAGGAAGCGGGTGCGCAGGGTGAAATACACCCCCGCCGGCAGCAGGATGAGCACCAGCAGCGAAACGCCCAGGCTGCTGCCGCCGGGCAGCGGGATGCGGAACAAATCGCCCCACAAAAAATTATAGATCGCGGTCAGAAGGGCCATGGAAAAATTCCTTTCAGATACGGCCAAAGGGCCGCTTGTCGTGCATTTTATCAGTATACCCGGCCCCTGCCGCCTTTGCAAGCCTTTGGGGCAAAAAAGGCCCTTCCCCGCCGGGGAAGGGCCTTGCGTCTTTTCTTATGCCCGGAAGCACTTTTTCAGCGCCCGGTATTCGCCCAGGGCCAGCAGGGTGCCTTCCTTGGGCAGCACGGTGTAGGGGGTGATCTGGGCGTCGATGGAGCCCTCCCGCTTCACCGCCAGGATGTTGACGTTGTGGATGCGGCGCACGTCCAGCTCGCCCACGGTCTTGCCCGCCCAGTCGGCAGGCACCTCCACCTCCACGATGGCGTTGTCGGCGTCCAGCTCGATGTAGTCCAGAAGATGGTCGGAGCCGTAGCGCACCGCCGCCCACTTGGCCAGCTGCTTTTCCATATAGAGCACTTCGTCCGCGCCGTTGCGCAAAAGGAACTTGGCCTGCACGTCCCGCTCGGCCCGGGACACCACCTTCTTGGCCCCCAGCTCCTTCAGCAGAGAGGTGGTCTCCAGCGAGCTCTGGAAGTTGCCGCTGATGGCCACGACGCACACGTCGTAGTTGTTCACGCCCAGCTCCTGCAAAAATTCGCCGTTGGTGCTGTCGCCGATCTGGGCGTTGGTGACGATGTTCAAAACGGCGTTCACCCGCTCTTCGTTCATGTCCACCGCCATGACCTGATGGCCCTGGGCGTTCAGCTGCATGGCCAGATGGCGGCCGAAGCGGCCCAGGCCGATGAGAAGAAAGGATTTCATGGAAAAACTCCTCCTTTAACCGATGGTGATGCGCTCCTGCGGGAGCTTGCTGCCGGTCTTGGCGGCGCCCGCCAGCGCGGCGTAGATGAGGGTGAGGCCGCCCACGCGGCCCATGAACATCAAAAAGATGAGCACGCCCCGGGAAACAAGCCCGAGGGAGGGCGTGAGCCCCAGCGAGAGGCCCACCGTGCCCACTGCCGAGGCGGTCTCGAACAGGCAGTCGGCCAGGGGCAGGCCCTCCACCGAGCTGATGATGAAGCCGCCGAAGAAGAACAAGGTGAGATAGAGCAGCAGGATGGCCGCCGCGTCGCAGGCGGCCTTGACGCTGATGCGCCGGCCGAAGAAGTGGCCCTCCTCCCGCCGCTGGAACACGGCGATGGCGTTGGCAAAGAGCACCGCCACGGTGGTGGTCTTCATGCCGCCCGCGGTGGACCCCGGCGAGCCGCCGATGAGCATGAGCACGATGGTCACCGCCAGGGCAAGGCCGCTGAGCGAGGTGAGGTCGGCGGTGTTGAAGCCCGCGGTGCGGGGGGTGATGGACTGGAACAGGCTCATCCACACCCGCTCGCCCAGGGGCAGGGCGGAGAACTCGTCGAAGAAGAACCACACCGCCGGCACCACGATGAGCACCGCCGTGGTGGCCAGGATGACCTTGCTCTGCATGCGGTAGTGGTGCAGGTGGCGGCCGTTGGTGCGGATGTCGTCCCAGGTGAGGAAGCCGATGCCGCCCACCACGATGAGGCCCATGATGACCATGTTCACCACCGGGTCGGCCCGGTAGGCAGTGAGGGAGGCGTACTCCGCGCCCGGCGCGCCCATCAGGTCAAAGCCGGCGTTGCAGAAGGCGGAAATGGAATGGAACACCGCCATCCAGATGCCCCGGAGGCCGAAGTCCCGCACGAACACCGGCGCAAGGCAGACCGCGCCGATCCCCTCGATGAGGAACACGGCCCGCAGGATGAAGCCGGTGAGCCGCACGATGCCGCCCACCTTGGGGGCGGCGATGGCCTCCTGCATGGTGCCCCGCTGCATCAGCGAGATGCGCCGCCCTGCCAGCAGGGCGATGGCCGAGGCCACCGTGACCACGCCCAGGCCGCCGATCTGGATGAGCAGCAGGATGACTGCCTGCCCGAAATACGACCAATAGGTGGCGGTGTCCTGCACCACGAGGCCGGTGACGCACACCGCCGAAGTGGCGGTGAAGAGGGCCTCATCAAAGGGAGTGATGCGGCCGCTCTGGGACGCAAAGGGCAGCATCAGAAGCAGCGCCCCCGCAAGAATGACTGCGGCAAACAGAAGAATGATGATCTGAAAACTGGTCAGATGCCGCAGGCGCGCGATATTCATTGAAACGCCTCCGTTTATTTGCGCCGGGCGAAAGGGTCCGGTCCTTGAAGTCATACCCCACAGTATACCCCATCCTTCGCCGGTTGTGAAGGCCGTTTTAGGGAAATTTTTTCACATTTCGGTCACAAAGGCGGGGCCGCACTGCGCGCCGCCCCGTTTTTCAGGGCGTCTGCTCTTCCAGATTGCGGGCGGTGACGGCCCGGTAGGGCAGCCAGACATAATGGCCGTCCTCCAGTTCCACCGCCTCGGCGGGGTCCCGGTCTTCGGCCAGCGCCAGCACCAGGTCCAGCATGGACCGGGCGATGCCCGCGCCGTCGTTGCGCACGGTGCCGTAAAGCTCCCCCGCCGCCACGGCTTCCAGGGCGGGGGCGGTGGCGTCCACCCCCACCACCAGGGGCAGGTCCTCCTCCGCCTGTTTGAAGGCGTCGATGGCCCCCAGGGCCATGTCGTCGTTGTTGGCGAACACCACCTCGATGGAGTCCCCCATCCCTTCCTCCAGCCACTGCTGGGCCTTGGCCATGGCCTGGCCCCGCTTCCAGTTGGCGGTGTCGCTGGCCAGCTTTTCCACCGCCACCCCCGCGTCGGTGAGGGTCTTGACGGCGTACTCGGTGCGCAGCATCGCGTCCTGGTGGCCGGGCTCGCCCTCCAGCATCACATACTGCAGCACCCCGTCGCCGTTGCGGTCCAGGTCCGGGTCGGTCTGCCATGCCTCCAGCACCAGCCGCCCCTGCAGAACGCCGCCCTCCTCCGCCTTTGCGCCCACATAGTAGGCGTGCTCCCAGCGCAGCATGTCCTCCGCCACCGGCTGGCGGTTGAAGAAGATGAGGGGCACGCCCGTCTTCTGGGCCTTGTCGATGAGCACGGCGGCGGCGGTGCGGTCCACGATGTTGACGCACAGCGCGTCGCACCCGCGGCCGATGAGGCTGTCGATCTGGTCCAGCTGGGTGGTCTGGTTCGAGCGCCCGTCCACCACCGACAGGTTGATGCGCAGGTCCCGGGCCTGCTCTTCCTCCCGGGCCATCCGCTCCAGCTCGGCGGCGATGGTGGCGATGAAGGTGTCGTCCTGGGTGTAGAGGGCCACCCCCACCCGCAGCACCGGGGGCTCCGTTTCCGCCGTGCCGCAGCCGGCGGCCAGCGCCGCCAGCGCCGCGCAGGCAAGGGCCGCGGCCGCCTTACGAAGCCACCGGGAACAGCAGCTTTTGATTGTCCGGTTCATAGATGTCCTCCCCCCGCAGGATGGAAAAAGCCAGCGGCTGGGGCTGCCAGGCTTCGCCCCGGGCGGTGCGCACCGCCCCTTCCACCGCCAGATACCCTGCGGCAAAATCGCTCCACACCGCGCTGGCGGCAAGGCTGCCCCGCTCCAGCGCCGCGGCGATGGGCCCGGTGGAACCCACGCCGTAGAGGGCGGGGGCAAGGCCCAGTTTTTCCTTGGCGGCAGCCGCCGCCTCGGTGGCCGACGGCTCGAACAGCAGCACCGCCGCCGCGTCCGTTCCGGCCAGCGCCGCTTCCAGCGCGCCCTCCCCTTCCGGGGCGGTCTCGGTGACCTGAGCGCCCGCCTCTTCCAGCGCCGTCTTTGCGGCGGCAAGGCGCGCGCTCACTCCCGCCGAGCCGGGCGCGCTGTTCACCAGCAGCACCGGCCCCGCCGGCGCGTCCACCAGGGCCGCGGCGGCCAGCGCCCGGCCCAGGGCCTCGTTGTCCGGGCAGACGGAGGCCGCCCCGCCGGCGGATTCCAGCGTGATGACCGGCGCACCGGGCTCGGCGGGCAGCTCGCCCGCCGGGATGACCACCAGCACGTCCGCCCCCCGCTGGGCCTCGTAGCCCATCAGGCGGGCCTGCTCGGCGGCGTCGTTCTCCGCCGAGAGGGTCACGATGCGCACCTCCGCCCGCAGTTCGCCCGCCGCCTGCTCCATGCCGAGGCGGGCGTTGGCCCAGTCGGAGCCGTCGGTGCCCCGCAGGATGACCGACACCTCCACCGGCTCGCCCTCCCGCCGGGCAAAGGGCAGCTGGGGCCAGGCCAGCGTCAGCGCCACCGCCGCCGCCAGCGCCACCAGCACCAGCAGCTGCCACAGCGCGTTGCTCCTTTGTTTTTTCATGGCTCTTCCTCCCGTTGCAGCTGCGCGGCCTCCTCGGCGGTGAGGGCGGGCAGCCGGATGCGCACGGTGGTGCCCTCGTCCGGCTCGCTGAACACCTCAAGGCCGTAGCCTTCGCCGAAGGTCAGCCGGATGCGCCGGTGGACGTTGCGCACCCCGATGCCCGACCCGCTGGACCGGGTCTGGGGCTGGCTCTCGTCCAGAAGGCGCTCCACCACCTCGGGGGGCATGCCCACGCCGTTGTCGCTCACGTCGATGACCAGATCGCCGCCGTCCCGCTTTGCGGTGACGGTGATGCGCCCGTCCTCCTCGCAGCCGGCCATGCCGTGGTAGATGGCGTTCTCCAGCAGGGGCTGCACGATGAGCTTGAGGGTGTAAAGCCCCTCGGTGCCCTCCCCGGCGCTCACGGCGGCGGTGAACTTGTCCTGATAGCGTATCTGCTGGATGGTCATGTAGTGGCGGGCGTGCTCCAGTTCGTCCGCCAGGGGGATGAAGCTGCGCCCGCGGCTCAGGGCGATGCGGAACAGCCGCGCCAGCGAGGTGACCATCTGGATGGCCTCGTCGTAGCGGCCGGCCTCGGTCATCCAGATCACCGAGTCCAGGGTGTTATAAAGGAAATGGGGGTTGATCTGGCTTTGCAGCACTTCCAGCTCGCTGCGGCGCTTGCGCTTTTCCTACAAAATGATGTCGTCCATCAGGTGGCGCATGGTGGACACCATGGACGCGATGGAATGGGCCAGCCGCCGCACTTCGTAGCAGCCGTCCTCCCGGATGGCCACCTCCTGGGCCCCGGCCTCCAGCTCCTTCACCGACTGCTCCAGCCGGCGGATGGGGTCGGAGATGCGCGCCGAGATGCGGAAGTTCAGAAAAGCCATCAAAAAGGCCGAGAACAGCAGCATGGACAGGCCGAACAGGAAGATGTAGTGGCCGTCGTCCCCCGCGCCGGTGCGGGGCACCACGCCCACCAGCTTCCAGCCGGTGTAGCCCACCGTCTTGACGGTGACCAGCCTTCTTTCCCCCTCAAAGGTCTCGGTGTGGGTGCCGTCGGCCAGGGACGCGGCGGCCAGATTGTTCTCGGTGTCCAGCCCGGCGTAGATGAGCTGCTGGCGGGGGTGGTAGATGAGCTCCCCCGCCGCGTCGGTGAGGTAGATGTAGCCGCCGTTGGCCAGCTCCACGTCACGGCAGACCTGCTCGATGCCGGAAAAGCCCATGTCCACCAGCAGCACGCCGCTGTAAGTGCTGCCCTCTCTTGTGAGCTGCACATACCGGCTCAGGGACACCACCCAGCGGAAGCTGTCGTCCGGGTCGGCGAACAGGTGCTGGATGTGGGGGGTGGAAAAGTGCAGGTTCTCCATCTTGTCCAGCGCCGCCTGATACCAGTCGGAGGAGGCGGGGTCCGCCCCTTCCTTCAGGGCGGTGAGGGGGGTGCCCGCCACCAGCGCGCCCTTGCTGTCGAACACGGCGATGGAGACCAGCTCGTCCCGGTTCTCCTCGTACAGCAGCTCCATCCCCTCGTCCAGGCTCTGGGTGGCAAGGTCGGCGTTTTTGATGATGCGGTAATACATGGTGTCGCTCACCCGCATCATCCGGCGCAGGTAGCTGTCCATGTTCATGTTCACCTGGCCCAGCACCCGCTCGGTGTTCTCCCGCACCAGCTGCTCGGTGCCCGCGGAGTAGCGCCAGACAAGGCTCAGCCCCATGAGCACCATGCCCGCCACCGCGGCCACGGTGAAGGACAGGGAGATGACCATCTGGATGCTCATGGTGCGGTAGCGACCCGAAAGGGACGCCGCCGCCCGGGCGAAGAGTTTTTTCACGCGATGCTCACTCCCTTGCCGAAAACTGCCGCCTTCAGGTCTGGCCCGCCCGGTACTTGGAGGGGGTCACGCCGAAGTGGCGCTTGAACACATAGCTGAAATAGTTGGGGTCGGCGTAGCCGGTGCGCTGGGCGATGAGGTAGGTCTTTTCCTCGGTGTCGCGCAGCAGGCGCGCGGCTTCGTTCATCCGCTGCTCGGTGACGCAGGCGGTGAAGCTCTGGCCGGTCTCCCGCTTGAACAGGGTGGAAAAATAGGTGGGCGAAAGGTGCAGGTGCTCGCACACCGCCTCCACCCCGAGGTCGCTGTCAGCAAAGTGGGCGGCGATATAGGCCTTGGCCTCGTCCACCGTGCGGCCGGCGCTGTCGGTGCGGCGGCGGCCCAGCAGTTCCCGCAGGCGGCGGCAGCGCTCGGTGAGCCACTCCCCCAGCCGGTCCAGACTGGCAAACTGGGCCGCGGGCACCGCGCCCGCGAAGTCCGGCCCGAACACGTCCTCCACCTCCACGCCGCCCGACCGGGCAAGGCGCACAAGGCAGGTGACGATCTCCAGCACATACAGCTGGCACTGGGCGGGCGGCAGGCGGCTGGCCCGCACCCGGTCCAGAAGGCCGTGGAGGGTGGCGTCCAGCTGCTCTTCAGTGCCCAGCTTCACCGCCGTGGCCAGGGCCCGCTGGTCCTCGTCGTCCAGCGAGAGGCGCAGGCTTGCGTCCGGCTCCAGGTCCCCGATGTAGAGCACCCGGCCCCCGCCCATCAGCAGGCGGTAGTCCAGGGCCGCGATGGCCCCTTCCATGGACTGGCGCACCTGCCCCGCCGTGGCGCACAGCTGGCCCAGGCCCACCGTGAGGCCCAGGCCCAAACAGCTGGGGGCCAGCGCGCACAGCCGCTCCAGCTCCGCCATCAGCGGATAGAGCTGGTCCGCGTTTTCAAGCCCCGCCAGCAGGGCCACCGCGTCGTTGTAGAGCAGGGTGCGCAGCCAGCAGCCGGGCAGCTCGAAGTGCTCCTCCACAAAGGAGCGCACCGACAAAAGCAGCAGCTCGTCCCGCTCGGCGCTCTCGCCCGCGGCGGGCAGGTCCATCTGCACCATCGCCGCGGCCCAGGGGCCGGCGGGCAGTTCCAGTTCGTAGCGGGCGGCCCGCTCGCTCAGCTGGTCCGGGGGGATGCGCCCGTCCAGCAGGCGGGCGAAGAACAGTTCCCGCAGCACCGGCAGGCTCTCCTCGTAGCGGCGGCGCAAAGCCTCCATGTCCCGCCGCTGCTGGCGCTGGGCCTCCAGCTGGGTGCGCAGGCCCGCCAGCACTTCCTCCAGTTCCCGGGCGTTCACCGGCTTCATGATGTATTCCGAAACGCCCATGCTCACCGCCTGACGGGCGTATTCAAAGTCGTCAAAGCCGGAAAACACCACCAGCTTCGCCGCGGGCAGCTCCCGCCGCAGCCGGCGGCAGAGCTCCAGCCCGTCCATGAAGGGCATCTTGATGTCGGTGAGCACCACGTCCGGGCGTATCTGCTCCGCCAGTTCCAGCGCTTCGGCGCCGTTTTCCGCCTCGCCCGCCAGAACGAATCCCTGCGCCGCCCAGTCGATCTTGCGGCTGATGCCCTGGCGGATCTCCGCCTCGTCGTCTGCCAAAAGGACCCGATACTGTTCCATCCTGCGCCCTCCCTTTCGCTCTCAGTATACCATACCCGCCGTGCCTTGAAAACCGCAAAAAGGGCGCCCTTTGCAGGGCGCCCGCGGCGTTTGAAAAGGCCTTATTTCTTGACCAGATACTTGCGCATATCCAGCGCGCAGGCGAACAGGATGATGCCGCCCTTGATGGCGTACTGGAGGTTCTGGTCCATGCCCACCAGGGGCAGGGCCACGAAGATGAGGCGCAGCATGATGACGCCGATGATGATGCCGCTGACCTTGCCGATGCCGCCCACGAAGGACACGCCGCCGATGACGCAGGCGGCGATGGCGTCCAGCTCGTAGTTCACACCGGTGTTGGCGGTGTTGGAGGCCACGCGGGCGGACTCAACAAAGCCGGCCCAGCCGTACATCGCGCCCGCCAGGGCGAACACCATGATGGTGGTCATGAACACGTTCACGCCGGAAACGCGGGCGGCCTCTTCGTTGGCGCCCAGGGCGAACATGTTCTTGCCGAAGGTGGTCTTGTTCCAGATGAACCACATCAGAACGCTCAGCAGGATGGCGTAGATGACGTAGTTGGGGATCTGGATGGTGCCGCCGGCAAAGTTCAGAAGGGGCGGGTTGCCCACCACGAAGTTGCGGTAGCCCTCGTCCAGGCCGGAGATGGCCATGCCGTTGTTGTTGCCCATCTTGACGTAGAGCAGCAGCATGGTGTAGAGGATGAGCTGGGTGGCCAGGGTCACGATGAAGGGATGCAGCTTGAACTTGGCCACGAAGAAGCCGTTGAAGGCGCCGATGGCAGCGCCGATGGCCACCACGATGAGGATGACCAGGGGCACGGGCAGGGTGCCGATGGCGGGCCACATCTTGTTGGGGGCGTCCGCCGCCTGCAGGAGGCTGGCGGCCACGCAGGCGGTGATGCCCACGGCGCGGCCGGCGGACAGGTCGGTGCCGGTGAGCACGATGCAGCCGGCGATGCCCAGGGCCACCGGCAGGTAGGCGGCGGTCAGGCTCAGCAGGTTGACCAGAGAGCGGGGGGCCAGGAAGGACGGCTCGGTCACCGCCACATACACCGCCACCGCCAGCATGATGATGATGAGGGCGTTGTTCAGCAGCGCGTTGCCGATCTTTTTCGCGTCCAGACCCTTCACCTTTTCGGCGAGGGCGGTGGAATTGTTGTTCATCAGTCGATTCCTCCTCGTTTACACATACTTTGCCGCCAGCGTGAGGATCTCCTCCTGGCTGGTGTTTGCCGCGTCCACCTCGCCGGCCACCTGGCCGCCGGACATGACCAGGATGCGGTCACACACGCCCAGCAGCTCGGGCATCTCGGAGGAGACCATGATGACGCCCTTGCCCTCTTTGGCAAGGTCGATGATGAGCTGGTAAATTTCGTACTTCGCGCCCACGTCGATGCCGCGGGTGGGCTCGTCCAGCAGGAGGATCTCGGGCTTGGTGAGCAGCCAGCGGCCGATGATGACCTTCTGCTGGTTGCCGCCGGAGAGCGACCGGATCTGGGTGCGCTGGCTGGGGGTCTTGATGTGCATGGCCTGGATGGACCAGTCGGTGTCCTGGCGCATCTTCTTGTCACTCAGGCAGATGCCGCCCAGCAGATAGTCCTTCAGGCTGGAGATAACGGTGTTCTCCTTGATGTCGCGGATGCCGAAGATGCCGGTGGCACGGCGCTCCTCGGTGAGCAGGGCGAAGCCGTTCTTGATGCTCTCGCCCGGGTTGCGGTTGCGGATCTCCTTGCCGTGCAGGATGATCTTGCCGCCCTGGCGGGTCATGGCGCCGAAGAGGTTCTCCAGCACCTCGGTGCGGCCGGAACCGTCCAGGCCCGCGATGCCCAGAATTTCACCCTTGCGCAGCTGGAAGGTGGCGTCCTTCAGGCGGGTGTATTTGCCCGCGATGTGCTGCACGTCCAGGATGACCTCGCCGGGGGTGTTCTCCTTGGGCGGGAAGCGGTTGGTGAGCTCGCGGCCCACCATCAGGCGGATGATCTCGTCCATCGTCAGCTCTTTGGCCGGGCGGGTGGCCACCCAGGTGCCGTCGCGCATGATGGTCACATCGTCGCTGATGCGCAGGATCTCCTCCATCTTGTGGCTTATGTAGATGATGCCGCAGCCCTTGTCCCGCAGCATGTTGATGATGCGGAACAGGTGTTCCACCTCGGTCTCGGTGAGGGACGAGGTGGGCTCGTCGAAGACGATGATCTTGGAATCGTAAGAGACCGCCTTGGCGATCTCCACCATCTGCCGCTGGCTCACGGGCAGGGTGGACATGATGGCCTTGGGGTTCACGTTCACTTCCAGCGTGTCGAAAATTTCCTTGGTGCGCTTGGCCATCAGGCTCTCGCTCACCATGATGCCCGCCACCTTGGGGTAGCGGCCAAGCCAGAGGTTGTCCTGCACGCTGCGGGTCAGGGCCTGGTTCAGCTCCTGATGCACCATGGCCACGCCGTTTTCCAGCGCCTCCTTGGAGCTGCGGAAGTTGACCTCCTTGCCGTCCAGGGTGATGGTGCCCGCGTCCTTGTGGTAGATGCCGAACAGGCACTTCATCAGGGTGGACTTGCCCGCGCCGTTCTCACCCATCAGGGCGTGCACGGTGCCCGGCCGCACGGTGAGGTTGACGTTGTCCAGCGCCTTCACGCCGGGGAACTCTTTGCAGATGCCGCGCATCTCCAGCAGTGCCGGCTGCTCCATATTCTTCCTCCTCTCTTGGCGGGGAAAATCCGCCCTTCGCAAAAGGGGGGTTATCCCACGTCAGGCCGGGCGGGGCTGCCAGTGCAGCCCCGCCCGGCCATGGGTCAATTCAGCGGATGAAAGATCAGTCCTCGCTGGTGGCGTCGTACATCGCGTAGGGAACGCGGATCTTGGCCACGCCCTCGTCCACGACGAACTGATCGGTGTTGGCCATCAGCTCAGCGCTGTCCTGGACGTTCTTGACCAGGGTGTTGATGGTGGAAGCCATGCCCACGGCGTCCTGCTTGATGGAACCAGCCATGTTGCCGGCCTTGATCAGAGCCTTGGCGCTGTCGGTGGCGTCAACGCCGAACACGGGGATGATGGTGGTCTCGGCGCCGTTGTTGTAGCCGACGTTCTGCAGAGCGGAGATAGCGCCCTCGGCCATGCCGTCGTTGTTGCAGATGATCAGCTCGACCATGTTGCCGTTGTCCTCGTTGTAGGAGCCCAGCAGAGCGACCATGTAGTCGTTGGCGGCCTTGGCGGACCACTTGCCCTCGGTGTCGACCAGGTACTTGGTGGAAGCGCTGGCGTCGTAGTAGCTCAGTTCGGGCTTGCCGGCCTCGGTGAGCAGCTTGTTGGCGTCCTCAACGGCGTACTGGGTGCGGGCCTCGGCCTCAGCGTTGCCCTCCTGGCCCTTGAACATGACGTAGGAGATGGTGCCGTCGCCGTTCAGGTCAACGGTGTCGTAGTTGGCCAGCAGGTAGTTGCCGATCATCTCGCCCTGCATGTGGCCGGCGTCGGGGGCGTTGGTGCCCACGAAGGCGCACTTGTCGTAGCTGCCGATGACTTCGTCAGCAACCTCGCGGTTGAAGAAGATGACGGGGATGCCGGCGGTCTGGGCGGCATTCACGATGTCCTGCGCGGGAGCGCTGGTGGCGGTCTCAACGATGTTGACGATCAGCAGGTCGGAACCGGCGGTGAGGGCGGTGTTGACCTGGTCGGTCTGGGTGGGCTGGCTGCCGGCGGCGTCCCAGTTGTTGGGCTCGATGCCCATGGCCTTCAGCTGCTCGTCCATGGCGGCGCGCACGGTGGAGATGTACACGTCGGAGAAGTCGTAGTAGAACACGTCCACGCGCATGTCGGAGGTGGCGGTGGCGCCGCCCTCAGAGGTGGCCCCGGAAGCGGGGGTGGAAGCAGGGGTGGAAGCGGGGGTGCCGCCGCAAGCCGCCAGGCTCAGGGCCAGCACAGCGCTCAGTGCAAGTGCAAGAAGCTTTTTCATGGTTTGTCCTCCTTGATTTTTTGGGCGTGGCCTTTGCGCCTTCGCGCCGAAAGGCCGTTTCGCCCGGTGACAAATCCATTTTACCTGCCGGAAAGGGAAAAAACGATAGAAAAAACTACGCACTTGTATTAAAAAACTATGGCCTGTGCAAAAATTTTTCCATGCTTGCGGCCTGCCGCCGCCCCGTTATATAATGTATATATCTTGCGAGGGCGCCTTCGGGCCCGGCCCTCCCGTCCGCGCCGGTTTGACGCACCCCTTTGCCGGCGCGGCGCGTCCACCCCGCGTCAAAGGAGGCGATGCCCTTGAACAAACAACTCAAGCTGAAAATTCACGAGTCCCTGGCCGCCGTGCTGCCCGTCAGCCTCATCGTGCTGGCGCTGTGCGCTGTGGTGGTGCCAGTGGACCTTTCCACCCTGTGCCTGTTCCTGGCGGGGGCGGCTCTGCTCATTCTGGGCATGGGCTTTTTCTCCCTGGGGGCGGACATGGCCATGATGCCCATCGGCGAGCTGGTGGGCACCCGCCTCACCCGCACCCGGCGGCTGTGGCTCATTCTTGCGGCCTGCTTTGTCATCGGCATGCTGGTGACCATGGCGGAGCCGGACCTGGCGGTGCTGGCCAGCCAGACCCCCGCCGTGCCGGACATGGTGCTCATCCTGACGGTGGCCGCCGGGGTGGGGCTGTTCCTGGTGCTGAGCTTCCTGCGCATTTTGCTGGGCTGGAGCCTGCCGGCCATGCTCATCGTCTTTTATCTTCTGGTGTTCATCCTCACCCGCTTCGTGCCGTCGGATTTTCTGGCGGTGGCCTTCGACTCCGGCGGGGTGACCACCGGGCCCATCACGGTGCCCTTCATCATGGCGCTGGGCCTTGGCCTCACCGCCGTCCGCTCGGACAAAAACGCCGAGGGCGACAGCTTCGGTCTTGTGGCGCTGTGCAGCATCGGGCCGGTGCTGTCGGTGCTGATCCTGGGCATGATCTACCGCTCGGGCGACGCGAGCTACACGCCCCTGTCGGTGTCTGAAATCGAGGACACCCGGGCCCTGCTGGCAGCCTTCGGAACGGCAGTGCCGGAATACGCAAAAGAGGTGGCCCTGGCGCTGGGGCCCATCCTGGCGTTCTTTCTGGTGTTTCAGGTGCTCTTCTTCCGGCTCCGCCGCCGGGCGCTGGCCAAGATCCTGGTGGGCATCCTCTACACCTTCCTGGGCCTCACCCTCTTCCTCACCGGGGTGAACGTGGGCTTCATGCCCGCGGGCAACGAGCTGGGCCGCCGGCTGGCGCAGCTGCCCCTGCGCTGGCTCATCGTGCCGGTGGGCATGCTCATCGGCTACTTCCTGGTCAAGGCCGAGCCCGCCGTACTGGTGCTGAACAAGCAGGTGGAGGAGATCACCGGCGGCGCCATCTCCCAGAAGGTGATGATGGCGGGCCTGTCCATCGGCATGGCGGCCTCGGTGGGGCTGTCGATGGTGCGGGTGCTCACCGGCGTGCCCCTTCTGTGGTTTTTGCTGCCGGGCTACGCCCTGGCGCTGGCGTTGAGCTTTTTCGTGCCCCGCATCTTCACCGCGGTGGCCTTTGACTCCGGCGGGGTGGCCTCCGGCCCCATGACCGCCACCTTCCTTCTGCCCTTTGCCATGGGCGCCTGCGAGGCGGTGGGGGGCAACATTCTCACCGACGCCTTCGGGGTGGTGGCCATGGTGGCCATGATACCCCTCATCACCATTCAGATCATCGGGCTGGTGTATCAGTTCAAGACCCGGCACGCCGGCGAAAGCGCCCCGGCGCAGGAGACGGACGACGTGCTGGAACTGGACGCGGGCCCCGAGGAGGATGTGCAATGAACCAAGTGCCTTCATCCATACGCTGCCTGTTCGCCGTGGTGGACCGGGGCAAGGGCGAGGCGGTGTCCGCCGAGCTGCGCCGCCGCCGCATCCTGACGCAGTTCGTGCTGCTGGGCCACGGCACCGCCAGCGCGGAAGTGATGGACCTGCTGGGCCTGGACGAGCCGGAAAAGGACGTGGTGCTGGCGCTTTTGCCGGGAGACGCCGGCGGGGCGCTGGCGGCGCTGACCGAGCGGCTGGAGCTCTACCGCCCGGGGCGGGGCATCGCCTTCACCATCGACCTGTGCAGCATCAGCGCGCTGGCCCACCAGCGCATCGCCGCGGCAGCGGCGGCCGAAACACCATCCCAAAAGGAGGAGCGACCCATGCGCAGCCAGCATGAACTCATCGTGGTCATCACCGAGCACGGCTTTGCCGCCGATGTGATGGACACCGCCCGCGGGGCGGGAGCCCGGGGCGGCACAGTGGTGCGCGGCCGGAGCCTTGCCGCCGAGGAAGCCCAGAAATTCCTGCACATCACCATCCAGCCGGAAAAGGACGTGGTGCTCATCCTGGTGCCCGCCGCGGGGCGGCAGCCGGTGATGAAAGCCATCTGCGCCGAGGGCGCGGGCATCGGCCACGCCCTGGCCTTTTCGCTGCCGGTGAGCGATGTGACCGGTCTGTCGCTGGCGCCCTTCGGCGCGGCGGAACAAAAGGAGGAAGAACATGAAGAGCAGTGAGTGGACCAGCCCCGCCCACAGCGGCGAGGGCGAGATCTTTTCCCGTCTGTGGGCCCACGAAGAACCGAAAGCGGTGCTTTTGCTGGTGCACGGCATGGCGGAGCACAGCGCCCGCTACGCGGATTTCGGCAGTTTTCTGGCCGAAAACGGCTTCGCGGTGTTCATGAACGACCACGCGGGCCACGGGCGCTCGGCGGTGGTGAAGGGCCACTTTGCCGACCGCGACGGCTGGGAGCATGTGCTGGCCGACCTGCACCGGCTGGAGGCGGACGCCCGGGCCAAATACCCCGGCCTGCCGGTGTTCATCTTCGGCCACAGCATGGGCTCTTTTTTGACCCGGGAGTACATCGCCCGCTGGGGCGGCGGGCTTTCCGCCGCGGTGGTCTGCGGCACCATGGGTGCCAATCCCCTGCTGGGCTTTGCCCGGGCGCTGGCCAGCCTGCAGGCGGCGGTGAAGGGCCCCAAGAGCCCCGGCAAACTCATCGAGTCCCTCTCCACCGGCGGCTATCACAAGCAGTTCCCCGGCGAGGGGCCCTCGGCCTGGCTGGCGGCGGACAAGTCCGTGCAGGAGGCCTTTGACGCCGACCCGGACTGCGGCTTCACCTTCACGGCGGCCACCTACCGGGACATGTTCGGCGGGCTTGCCGCCGTGACCGGCCCGAGCTGGGCGGCCCGGGTGCCCAAAAGCCTGCCGGTGTTCGTCATCGCCGGCGACAAGGACCCGGTGGGCGCGAACGGCAAAGGCCCCACCCAGGTGTATCAGTGGCTGAAGGACGCTGGCCTGGACGTGCGGCTGAAGCTCTACCCCGGCATGCGCCACGAAATTCTCAACGAGGCGGGCAAGGCCGAGGTGTACGAGGACGTTTTGCAGTTTCTGCGGGCGCATCTGCCCGCGGCGGAATAAAAAGGAGGAAGGAACATGCCGTTTATTCGGGTGAGCGCCAATGTGGCGGTGAACGAGAGCCAGGCCGAGCGGGTCAAGACCATGCTGGGGCAGGCCATCGAGGTCATCCCGGGCAAGAGCGAGGCCTGGCTGATGGTGGAAGTGGAGGGCGAAAAGGCCCTGTGGATGGCGGGCAGCGACGCGCCCGCCGCCATCGCGGAGGTGAGCGTCTACGGCGGCGCGGACGGCGAGGACTACCGCCAGCTGACCGGCCGGGTGTGCGACATTCTGGACAGCGTGCTGGACATCCCCGCCGACCGGGTGTATGTGAAGTACGCTGAGACGGAGCACTGGGGCTGGAACGGCTCCAACTTCTGACCGGCGGCGGGCGGCCCGTGTTTTCAACACGGCGGCCGCCCGGATGTGCAAAATAAAAGGCAGGGCCCGGCGGGCCCTGCCTTTTTTCATTTTTTGCCGTCCATATAGTACATGGTGAAGCTGCTGGTGAGCAGCAGACGGCCCTGGCCGTCGAAAAGCTCCACCTGATTCACGGCGGTGCGCCCGCCGCTGTGGCGGCTGGTGGCCTTGACGGTGACGGTGTCGCCGGGCTTTGCGCCCCGGATGTAGTTCACCGAGGCCTGCAGGGTCACGTTGGGGCGGCCCCAGGTGCTGGCCGCGAGGCCGGAGCAGGTGTCGCACAGGGCGAACAGCCACCCGCCGTGGGCGTTGCCGTAGGGGTTCAGGCTGTTCTCGGTGACGGGGGCTTTCGCCTCCACATAGCCTTCCCGGATGGCGGTCACCTCCAGGCCCTCGAAGCAGACCATGGGCTTGGTGTGGGCGGCGATGGCCCGGCGCAGCTCCTCGTTCAGCAGCGAGAGGTCAAGGCCTTTTTCCTGTTGTTCCATTTGCGTTCTCCCGTTCTTTCAAAAAAACATGTCTCACGGTATGGTATTGTACACCCCCTGCCGAAAAATGCAAGCGGCCGCCCCGGCACGGCGGCGGACAGGGACGCGGCCGCCCCACGCAAGATTTCCCCGGCCCCTTGCGCCGCCCGGACCAAGCGAAGGTTGGTTTTGTGGAAGGTGCTTTGCCCCGGCTCGGCGCGGCAGGGCGGCGCTCTCCCTCGTTTTGCCCGGCAGGCCGCACGATGTCAGCCGAGCCAGACGCGGCACTGCCGCCGCGTAGTGCGCCTCGGAGCGAACACTTTGCCCGGCTTGAGGGCAAAGTGTCCGAAACGCCGCGTGCGGCGGCGGACAGGGACGCGGCCGCCCCGCGCAAGACTTCCCCGCTCCTCAGCGCCGCCCGGACAAAGAGACGGCCAGCTTTGCGAAAAAGCTTCGCCCGGTTTCTCCCCACCGCACGCGGCACTCCGGACATTTTCCACGACGAAGGAAAATGTCCGTTCTGATGCGCACTACGTGGGGAAAAACGGGCTCCACCCCGGCCGGGCGGCTTTCCCGTCCTCTCCCCTCCCCCGCGCAAAAAAGCGGCCCCGGTCAAATCGACCGGGGCCGCTCCGCTTGCTGTTTTTTCAGACCGCGAAGGTGTACTGCCAGACGTTGTAGAGGCTGATGGCCATGATGATGCCCATCAGGCCGATGAACAGCTTCTCCACCGCCTTGTTGTCCATCCGCTTGTTGGCGATGCGGCCCAGCATGCCGCCGCCGATGCCGCCCGCCACCATCAGCACGAGGCTCAGCCAGCCGAAGGGCGGCACGCTGCCGGTGACGAGGGTCGCCGCAAGGCTGGTGATCTGGCTGATGAGAATGACGTAGAGGCTGTTCTGGGCAGCGGTCTTGGTGTCCATGGAGAAGAAGAAGTAGAACACCACCAGGTTGATGGGGCCGCCGCCGATGCCCAAAAAGCTGGACATGATGCCCAGCACCAGGCCGATGGCCACGCACACCCACACCTTGAAGATCTTGTGGGTGCGGATGCGGCTCTTGTTGATGGTGTAGAGCATGGTGGCCAGGGTGATGAGGAAGAGGCAGGCCGCCTGCACCGCGCCCGCCGTTTCGGCAAACGCCGCGCTGATGACCGCGAACATCTGCTTGCCGGCCACGCCGCCCACCGCCGCGCCGATGGCCAGCGGAGTGCCCAGCTTCAGGTCCACCTTGCTGTCGCCAGCGCGCAGGGACTTGGTGACGGAATAGCAGCTCATGGCCAGCACCGTGCAGCCGGACAAAAAGCTCACCGTGGCCACGCTGTCCAGATGGAACAGGTCCAGGGTGGGCTTGATGATAACGCCGCCGCCGATGCCGCAGATGGCGCCCGCCACGCTGGCCAGCAGACTGATGATAAAATAGGCAAGCACCTGCATGGGCGCCGCCTCCTTTCTTTGGTTTTGCAGGAAGGCGCGGGCCCCGCCGTTTTCAGCAGGGCCCGCCCGTCAGTTCAATGGGATTCAGCCGCAGCAGGGATGGTTGCCGTACTCGTCCATGCAGTCCTGGCTGGGATCCTTCATGCACAGATGCACCGCCGCCAGCTTGAAGGTCTGGGGCAGAGCCAGGATGTTGGGGTTCTCGCCCACGTACTTCTTCTTCGCGTCCGCCAGAGCCTCCTCGAAGGTGGCGCGGGTCTTCAGACCCATGCTGCGGGCGATGCCCGGCTCCTGAGCGCCCACGATGTAGATGGCGCTGGTGTTCATCTCCGCGATGTGGCCACAGCTCATCATCGAGAAGCCGTGGAAGGGATGGAACGCGTTGGTGAACCGGTACTTGCGGATGTACTCCTCGTTGGTGGCGTAGTAC
>SFDQ01000012.1 GCA_004558145.1 Oscillospiraceae bacterium | reverse complement strand
CCACAATGCTTATCTTTTGGTCTTTGGTTCGGAATAGTGTAGTGCTGGCGGTCTATCTCTTGTTTTCGGTTGCTTGCTTCCTTACCGTACATGAGCATTCGACCAGGAGACCTATTGCAGCACCGCCACCGAGGGCGCGCTGTACACCCGTTACAGCGACCTGGTGCAGTTTTTCGACTGCGTGTTCACCCCGGACAATTACGCCGGGATGCTGGGCGGCCCCCTCGCCGCCGGTGAGACCCCCGATTCCGGCCTGTTCTACCAGGGCGAGGGAGACTCCATCTGCTTTTTGGCAGGGGACCGGGGCGGTAACATCGCCTATTGCGGCACGGTATACAGCGAGCCTGCCCTTCAGCAGGACGGCAGTCTGTTGTTCTGGCAGTTTTCGCTCTATCTGGACGAAGACGACGAAAACTTTGCCGGCTGGGGCCCGGGCAACAAATACACCCCCGTGGAGGCCCGCGCCACCCCGGTGCGACTGGAGCTCACCGCCGGCGGCTGGCGGGTGGCGGAGTATTCCCTGCCCAACTGAATGCATCAAACAAAAAAGGCCCGGTCGGGATGACCGGGCCTTTTGCATTTGCCGTTTGCTCTCGCGTTTCCCCTGCCGCCGGCAGCGCTCGGCGCGAGTGCCCGGCACGCTCCGCGTGCCTCGGGCCAAAACGTTCCGCTTTTGCCAAATGAAAGAGGCGCCGCAAAAGCGGCGCCTCTTTCATTTGGCAGGGGCAGAAGGATTCGAACCCTCGGCACGCGGTTTTGGAGACCGCTGCTCTACCAGCTGAGCTATACCCCTATGTTTTGAGCACCTCATTACTATACAAAAAAACTCGCAGAAAGTCAAGCCCCTGGCGGCGGATAAGTCCTTGTTTTTTTCTTTATCATTTTTTGAAAAAAAGTGTTGACATTCTGCCCTTCGTTGGATATAATAAAACACGTCGCCAATCGCGATGTGGCCCGGTAGTTCAGTTGGTTAGAACGCTAGCCTGTCACGCTAGAGGTCGTGAGTTCGAGCCTCATCCGGGTCGCCATTTGCTGTTATAGCTCAGTCGGCAGAGCACATCCTTGGTAAGGATGAGGTCGTGCGTTCGAATCGCATTAACAGCTCCAGAAAGCCGCTTGAACGCATCGTTCAAGCGGCTTTTGCTTTTACAAACACACTGACAAGGGAGGCGGAGCCGCTATGCCGGCCAACATGAAAAACCTGATCGCCGAGGCTGCAAAGACTCTGCTGATCCAGCGCCACGTGAAAAAGCTCACCGTCACGGACATCGTGGAGGAGTGCCACATCACCCGGCAGACGTTCTATTATCACTTTGACGACATCCCCGATCTTCTGCGCTGGATGGCCGACGAATACTTCGAACAGGTGATGACCGAGGTCTTTGCCCAGAAAAACGGCGAGCTGGGCCTGCGCTGCTTTTTTGTCATGGCCATCAACATCGCCCCTTATGTGGAGCACGGGATGAAGAGCAACTACGGCGACGAGCTCAAGCGCACGCTGCGCCAGTGCTTCCAGCGCTATTTCACCCGGGCCTTTGAGGAAAAGGACCTCTGCCCTGCCTGCACCCGTGCCCAGCTCAAGATCATCATGCGCTATCACAGCCAGGCCATCCTGGGCCTGCTGGAAGACTGGACCGAGGAGGACACCGAGCAGCTGGACCAGATCGTCCACACCATATACCGCATCCTGACCGCCGATGTTTTTCCCCGTCAGGAATGACCTTCTCTTCGTCAAAAGAGCGGGAGTGTAAAAAATTTTTACACTCCCGCTCTTTTTGTCTATACAGGGCCGGCGTTTTGCAAATTGTGCCCGCGGCGCTTCTCTTTATAATAGGAAACAGAAGGGAGGCAAGGACATGGCACACGAGATCCTTTCCGTCAAACTCTGCGAGCTGGAGGACCAGCTGGCGCGGCTGAACAGCCGCATCCACATGAGCGAGACCGCCGAACGCGGCCGGCTGCAGAGCGAGATCCTGGCGCTGCGCCGGGAATGTGCCGAGAACGAGCTGACCCTGCGCACAAAGCTCCGCTGTTCCCGGTCCGGGATGGTCGGCGCGCTGGCGGACTCCTACGGCGAGATAGAACAGCACGTTCAGCAGGCCAAAGCCGCCATGCGGGAACAGGCCGCCCGCCGCGGCGAGGACCAGGCCGGCGCGGAGGAAAAGCTTCTGCTGGCGGAATACGCCCTGGATTTTGCCCTGCAGGCGTCCAACCGGGCCCTGCTGCTGGCCATGGAAGCCATCGACGCCCAGCTTGCTGGGCAGGAAGGAGAAAAGACGTCACCATGAAAGAAGTCAAAACGCCAAAGCGGCCGCTCATCTATTACTACGGCATCGTGCTGCTCATCATCCTGTTGTTCAACACGCTGGTCACCCCCATGCTCTCCCGCCGCCAGGTGGTGGAGGTGGACTACGGCACCTTCATGGACATGATCGACGAGAGGGACATCGGGATGGTGCAGGTGGAGGACACCCAGATCCTGTTCACCGACAAGGACGGCAGCGTCGTCTACGAAACGGTCCCCATGGAGGACCCCACTCTCACCCAGCGCCTGCACGACGCCGGGGCGGAATTTGCCCGGGTGATGGAGGAGCCCATCTCCCCCATCTGGAGTTTTCTTCTGACCTTTGTGCTGCCCATCCTCATCTTTGTGGGCCTGGGGCAGTACATGAACAAAAAGCTCATGGAGCAGGCGGGCGGCAAGGGCTCGCTGTCCTTCGGCATGGGCAAGAGCAGCGCCAGGGTCTATGTGCAGTCCACCAAGGGCATCCGGTTTGCGGATGTGGCCGGTGAGGACGAGGCCAAGGAGAGCCTGTCGGAGATCGTGGACTACCTGCACGACCCGGGCAAATACACCGAGGCCGGCGCGTCCATGCCCAAGGGCATCCTGCTGGTGGGCCCTCCGGGCACCGGCAAGACCATGCTGGCCAAGGCGGTGGCCGGCGAGGCAAACGTGCCCTTCTTCTCCATCTCCGGCTCGGAATTCGTGGAGATGTTCGTGGGCATGGGCGCATCCAAGGTGCGCGACCTGTTCAAGCAGGCCAAGGAAAAGGCTCCCTGCATCGTGTTCATCGACGAGATCGACGCCATCGGCCAGAAGCGCACTTCCGGCGGCTACGGCGGCAACGACGAGCGGGAGCAGACGCTGAACCAGCTGCTCACCGAGATGGACGGCTTTGAGGACAACACCGGTGTCATCATTCTGGCGGCCACCAACCGCCCCGAATCGCTGGACCCGGCGCTGACCCGCCCCGGCCGGTTCGACCGGCGCGTGCCTGTGGAGCTGCCCGACCTGGCGGGCCGGGAGGCCATTCTGAAGGTGCACGCGAAGAAGATAAAAACGGCGCCGGACGTGGACCTCCACACCATCGCCCGCATGGCCGCCGGCGCTTCCGGCGCGGAGCTGGCCAACATCATCAACGAGGCCGCCCTGCGGGCGGTGCGCAGCGGGCGCACCGTTGTGAACGAGGCCGACCTGGAAGAGAGCATCGAGGTGGTCATCGCAGGCTACCAGAAAAAGAACGCCGTTCTCTCCGACAAGGAGAAGCGGGTGGTGGCCTACCACGAAATCGGCCACGCCCTTGTGGCGGCGATGCAGAGCCACTCGGCCCCGGTGCAGAAGATCACCATCATCCCCCGCACCTCCGGCGCGCTGGGCTACACCATGCAGGTGGACACCGGCGACAAGTATCTGCTGACGAAGGAAGAGATCGAGGACAAGATCGCCACCTTCACCGGCGGGCGCACCGCCGAGGAAGTGGCCTTCGGGCAGGTGACCACCGGCGCCTCCAACGACATCGAGCAGGCCACCAAACTGGCCCGGGCCATGATCACCCGCTACGGCATGAGCGAGGATTTTGACATGGTGGCGCTGGAAACGGTGCAGAACCAGTACCTGGGAGGCGACTCCTCCCTCGCCTGCTCGCCGGACACCCAGAAAGAGGTGGACCAGAAGGTGGTGGAGCTGGTGAAGGCTCAACACGAAAAGGCGAAGAAGATCCTGGAAGAGAACCGGGACAAGCTGGACCAGCTGGCCCAGTACCTCTACGAAAAAGAGACCATCACCGGCGAAGAATTCATGCAGATCCTGACGGGAGGCGAAGCGCAATGAGAGGACGTTCCGGGTTTGGCTGGCTGGAGCTGGTCATCGGCATCGTGCTGATCGTGCTGGGCGTGTTTGCCTTTGCGGCGCCCGACCTGGCCCTGACGGGGCTGGTTTTCGCCTACGGCATCGCCGCTGTGATCGTGGGCGTGGCGGACATCATCCTGTTCATCGAGGTGGAGCGGTACACGGGCCTCGGCCCCCTGCTCTCCCTGGTCTCCGGCGTGCTGAGCGTCATGACCGGCCTGGTGCTGGTGGTCTATCCCTCCACGGGCGTGCTGGTGCTGACCCTCCTGTTCCCCATCTGGTTCATCGCCCACGGCATCTCCCGGCTGGTGCATCTGGGGCACATCCGCTTCGTGGCGGGCCGCAGCATCTACTATTTCACGCTGGTCATCAACATCATCGGTCTGGTGCTGGGCTTTTTGATGCTGTTCGACCCCCTGTTCACCCTGACCACCATCCGCTGCTTTGCCAGCGCCTACCTCATCCTGCTGGGCATCGACAGCGTGGTCATCGCGGTCAGCCGCATGGGACGGCGACTGTGAAACACGGCAGAGCCGCCGACACAAGAAAAGCCGCCCGGGCCATTGGCCCGGGCGGCTTTTGCTGTTGTGTTCCGAAAGACCTGTCAGGTGCGGTTCTGGGCGATCTGCATGAGCCAGCTGTTGGCTTCGGCCTTGGTGAACAGTTTGCTGCTCACGCCCTCCACCACATACTGGGCGGCCGCGGCGTTGGCGGCCTGCCGGGCTTCGGAGCTGCTGGCGCCGCCTTTCTTCGCGTTCTGCCAGGCGCTGCGCCACACCTGCTCCAGCAGCTCCTTCTGCTGCACGCTCTTGGACTGCTGGGTGTTGGACGCGCTGATGGAGGTCTGGCTCGCCTTCTGGGCGGCGGAGGCCATTTCGCTCTGCAGCTTGGACATCTGCTCCAGATACTGGCTGCTGATCTGGAACTGCTGGTCGTAGTTCACGGTGGCCGCGTCCGCAATGGCGTTGGCCAGATTCTGCTCCAGCTGCATCTCGTAGGCGAGGCGGGCGGCCTGCGCGTCCGAAAGCTGGCTGTTGTAAGCCTGCTGGGCCTGGGTCCTGCCGGCGTTCAGCTGGGCCAGCAGGTCGCCCAGGCTCTGGCCGCGGGCCACGTCGATCTCGTTGCGGCTGTTGCCGTAGTTGTTGTAGACCCCCGCCAGCGTGGTCTCGGCCGCGCCGCCGCCAATGCCCTGGGCCGAGAGCTGCTGGGGCAGACTCTTGAGGGTCATCATCTGGTTGATGTAGGCCTGCTGCAGGGCGTTGTCCGCGTTGAAGTTCACCCCCGCGGCCCCGTTCTCATAGTCGCTCTGCAGCTGGCCCAGGGTGGAGTTGTAGTTGTTTTTCAGTGCCTGGATCTGGCCGTTGTAGGCGGCGTTCAGCGCCGCCATACTGCGCTCGTAGGCCTGCTGGGCCGCGGCCCGCTTAGCCTGTTCCGCCGCGGCGGCCGCCGCCTGCTGCTGGGCATAGAGGCTTTGCAGCCAGCTCAGGTCATAGGACGCGCCGCCGGAGCCGCCCTTGGAGGCGCTGTTCTGGTTCTTGTTCTGGTTCTTCCAGCCGGTGCCGTTCACCGGGCCGCCGGTGCCTTCCACAAATGCCATTCTTCACTTCCTCCTTTTCATCACGCTTCGCCGGCGGCGTCCTCCACCGTGTCCTTGGCATTCGCCAGGATGCGGATCAGGAACTCCGGCACCGGCGCGCCCATGGCGGCGGCGTTTTCCAGGATGCTGCCCAGCTCGGTGAGGATGTACCACACCAGCACCATCGGCAGAAGCAGCACCGTGTACTCCACCGGCAGGCCGGGCACTTTGGCCGCCACCGTGCCCAGCACCGCGTCGGCCAGCGCCGCCACGATGACCACCACGATCATGCCCGCCTTGTGCCAGATGCCGCCTCGGGCCCTGGCGCTGGACCACTGGCCCGCCTGCATGGCCGCCGAAGAGCCGCTGAGCCAGTCCACCGCCATGCACACCACCCAGGCCAGCACCAGCCAGCCCAGCCAGCCGAAGGCCGCGCCGAATGCGCCGAACACCCCCACGATGGCGGCCTTCACCGCCAGAAAGATATTGCTGTTGTCCATGGATGCTCCTCCTTTCATCCCGCCAGCGCGCCGCCGGCGGCGCACAGCTTTTCCGCCAGGGCGGCAAGCTGTTCTCTCTGGGCCGCCTGCGCCTGCTCGATGCGCTCCAGCGCAGCCAGCGCCTGCTCCATGCCCGCGGGCTGCTGCGGCTCTTCTCCGCCCTCTTCCGGCGCGGTCCAGTCCCGGCAGCCAAGGCCCAGGGCCAGGGCCCTGCCCGCCACCGCGTCCCGGCTGACGGAGCCCATGGGGCCCACGATGAGATAGTCCCCCTCGTCCCTGGCCGGAACGCTCAGGCTCTCGGCCAAAGCGCGGATGGCGGCCCGGTCCCCTGTGGAGACGGGGCCGATCTTCAGTGTGTCAGATGTAAACACAGGCGTTTCCTCCTCTTCTTCCCCCGGCTGGAAATAGATCCAGTCCCGGTCCACGTTGGCGCTGCCCACGCCGTACTTCGCGCCGTAGCCGATGCGCCCGAACTGCCAGCCGCAGAGCTTGTGCCCCAGGCTGCGGGTGTACTCGCCCCAGGCGGTGTTCAGGTTTTCAAGGGCCGCACAGCCGTCGAAATCCGGGTCGTCCGGGTCCGCGTAGTAGTAAGCCAGCCACAGCGGGCAGTCCAGCCGCTCCACGTCAAGGCGGCTTTTGGCCCAGCTGGCGGAGCAGTAGACGCAGGGAGCATAACCCGCCTGCCGCAGCCGCGCGGCGGCCTCGTTGAGCAGGGCGGTGTTCTCCGCCGGGGCCAGGGCCATGGTCTGGCCTGCCTCCAGCTCCTGGTCCAGCGCCACCCAGCTGGTGACGCCCTGCCCCGCCAGGGTCTCCAGCAGCGCGTCGATCTGCCCGTTCAGAATGGCGCGGGCGGTCTCGGCGCTGCCCTTGTTTTTATTGTAGTAGTGATGGGTCAGAAAGATGTACGCCCCGGTGGCAAGGCCCGCCGCGCGGCAGTCGGCGGCGAAGCGCTCGAAGCGCACGTCCCGCGTGCCGCCGTAGGCCGCCCGCAGGATGACGGCGGAGATGCCCGCCGCCTTGGCCGTCTGCGGGGCAAAGGTGCTCTGATGCTTTGAAATATCCAGCGCCCGCAGGGCGCTGTCACTGCTTTTCCGCATAGGGTTAGTTCTTCTCCTTTCCCGGCCGGGCCGCTTCACACGCCCAGGATGCAGATGCCGGCCCTGCTTCCCGTATCGCCGTATTCCACATAACAGTTGGCCTTCGCCGAGGAGATGTCGTGCTGCCCCGGCCCATAGGTCTTGCCATCCACCTTGACATAGGGCGTGGCCTCATACTGCACATACAGCGTTTTGGGCTGGCCGGTCAGGTAGAAATAGCTGTGGCCCTCATACACATAGGACGCGCCGTTCCACCGGACGCCGCCGGCGTAGGTGCCGGTTTTGCAGCCGCCGGCATACAGGAGCTTCAGCGCGCCGGCCACCCCGAAAATGCTCGCGCCCTGTTTGATGTTCTCCGCTTTGAGGTTCGCGTCGCCCCGGACGGTCTGCGCCCCGGAGAGATACTGCCCCGCTTCGATGGTCTGGTCCGCGGCAGCGGGAGTGTAGGTGGCGGCGGCTTTGGAGGGGATGGAGCCGGTGACCTTTTCCCCGTCCACATAGGCGGTGCGGCCGCTGAGAAGGTCGGCGGCGCCGGCGTCGGCGTCCGCCGTAAAGGTGCCGGCCACCGCCCGGGGCGTCCCCTCAAAAAAGGTCACCCCTGCTTTGATGTTGCCGGGGATGAGCTTTGCCCTGTCGGCCGCCGGCAGCCCACCCCCGCCCTTAAAATTTAGGGTCTCGCCGTCAAAGACAAAGCTCACCCACCTGCCGTTCCACTGGCTGCCGGCCATGGTGCCGGCGGCGCTCTCCGTGCCCATGTAGGCCGTCACCGGCTCACCGTTCACCGCGAAGGTGTCCCCCGCCTGCACGTCGGCGGTCATCAGCGCCCGGCCGTTGGCCCCGCTGCCCGCGAAATTATGCACCGTGCCGCTTCTGGTGTGGGTGTAGGTCTGCACTGTCACGTCCACGCCCAGCCTGGCCGGGTCGTACACCGCCTGGGCCATGTCTCCCGCGCCGATCTCCACCACCCGCCGGCCGATGGCCTCCTCGGTCTCCGCCTTGGTGTAAGCCCCGGTCTGGGCCGCGGTGACCGCGTGGGGATTGTCGGTGCGGGCGGCGTGTTCCGCCGCCCCGGCCTGCATCGCCTCCAGCACCCCCTGCGCCGTGGCGGGGGTGTCCTCCGGCAGGCCCTCGGGAGGCCGCGCCCCCAGGCTGGCGGCGGCGTCGGCCGCCTCCAGCTGTTCCGCCAGCCGGTTGAAGGCGGGCACGATGACCTCCCGGGGCAGCTCGTCCAGGATGCGCTGCATCTCGGTGGTGTCCACGCCGGGGGTGTCCGGGCGGCCAAGGTTGCCCTTGCCCTGCAGATCGTCCTCGGTGATCCGCTCGAATGCCATGCTATCTCTCCTTTCCTATCCTTTGTAGTTGCCGTTCTCGGAGAACTCCAGCGCCCAGGCCATCAGGCCGAAGGGCTCGTTGAGCTCGTCGTTCTCAAAACGGAAACGGGCCTTGTCCACCCGCTTGATGCGCAGCTTGCCGTGCAGGGTCTTGGTGGTGCTGTCGTTGGAGTAGGTGAACTTGGAGTAGCACCAGCGCCGGTAGCTGAGATACCGCGCCTTGCGCTCCTCCTTGCGCACCAGACGCCAGCTGCCCCGCTTCTGAGCCCACACCGCCACGCTGGTGGCCGCCGCCGGGGTGAGCTGCAGCGCGAAGCGGCAGAAGCTCTTGTTTTTGTAGAACAGCTTGCCGCCCAAATCCGGCGTCTCCCACACCGCGCGGATGGGCGCGCCGTCGTCGTTGTAGCTCTCGGGCATGGAGGTGTCGGAATAGAACCGGAACACCCCGCCCTCGCCGTCGCCGAAAAACAGCGCGTCGCCGTCGGTCCAGATGCTCACGGCGGGCAGGCCGGTGCGGTAAAAGCAGGCGTACTGCCGGGTGCTGTACGGCTCGCCGCTGCGCACCCCCAGGTCCTGCATGCCGTCCAGGATGTAGGCCTTGCCGTTGAGGCACAGCCAGTAAAGGTCCCGGTGCACCGCCGCCGAGGCCGCCTCCAGCCCCGTTTCTTTGGTGAGCGCGCCGTTCACGTAGTAACTGCGGTTCTGGCTGTAACGCTCGCCGCTGATGTCGCTGGGGGTGACGGCATAGATGCCCAGCGCCGTGAGGAACACCGGCTCCGAGGCGAGATAGGCAAAGCTGCCCTTGGCCACCGCGCCGGGCCCCTGCAGCGTGTTCACGATGGGGAAGGCGGGCTCGTCGTCCACCAGATCGCCCCGCCGCAGGATGACGTTGCGCTCGGTCTCGCCCGCGTCCTTGTGGGCGGCCAGGTAGTTCTCGATGACCGAGTAGCCCATCACCGCCCCCGCACCGCCGCCCAGCACCGAGTAGCCGGTGTCCGGCCAGTAGGTGCCGTCGTTCTGGCCGCTGAACCAGTCGTAGTTGGGGAATTCCCCGTTGCCGGACAAAAACAGCCGGTCCGCCGCGCCGCCCACGCCGAACAGCGCGCCCACGTCGCACTTGTTGATGCGGTCGGCATAGCCCGCCACCGTGCGGGCGGCGGTGATCTCCACGTTGTCCTCGCCGGTGACCGGGCTCTTGCCGGGGGCCGTTTCAAAGGTCACCTGCCCTGACTCCCGGTCCACCGTGAAGTCCTCGCCCTCCGTCAGCTCCCGCCACTCGCCGGTCTTTTCCAAAAGGCGGGCGGTCACCGGCGTCTCGTCCAGGCCCGAAAAGCTCATGCAATAGACGGTGTCCGCCTCGGTGCCGGCAAAGCGCTCGGTGAATTTGGGCTGCAGCAGGTTCAGCGGCTCGTACTGCACGCCGCCCCCCGCCGGGGGCCGGGCGATGGTGAACAGCGGCACCTTGGCCAGACCGGCGGCGGGCTGCACCGTCTCGCCGTCGTACACCAGCAGCGCCTTACCGTCGGCGATGAACAGCCGCCCGTCCAAAAGCCAGCTGCGGCTGGCGGAATCCGCCATGCCCTCGTACACCTGCTCTGGCTCGGCCTGCCAGTCGCGGCTGGTGCGGAAAAGCGCGCCGCCCGCGTGCACCAGCGCCTCATCCTTGAAAAAGTGGCAGCCGTGCACCGCGCCGGAAAGGGTGGCGATGCGCTGGTAGCCCATGCACTTGCGCACCTTGCCGGGCACGTCCCGGATCATGTTGTCGCCGCAGGGGCTCTGCTCCTTGGCCACATTGCCGGGGTCGTTGGTCATGTCCACGCCCAGCAGCCGGTCCACATGCAAAACGCTGCGGGACGGCTGGGCGGGCACTGAAAACCGGGCCATCTCACCACCACCCCGTGGCGCAGGTGAACTGTCCGCCCACCTCGCCGGTGTCCGCCCGCTGGAGCAGGCTGAAGGCCACCTCGAATTCGTTGCGGTACATGGTGGCCAGGGTGATGTCGTCGTCCTTGTAGAGCTGGCTGGCCATGTAGAGGGGCAGCAGCACCGCCACCTCCGGGTCCAGGGGCAGCTCCTGGTCGTCCGCCGTGGCGTGGGTCACCGGCTGGGGCCAGGCGTTGTAATAGAGGACCATCCTGCTCTCCGGCTGGTTTGTCAGCACAAGATACCGCCCGGCCACCAGCTTCGCCCCCCGCACCGGCACCGGCGCGCCCGCCTCGTCGAAGGCGTAGACCTCCAGCTGCTCGATGCGGTAGAGGTCGGGCACGGCCGTTTTCAGGTCCACGGTGCGGGTCTCGCCCGCCGCGCCCGGCTCCAGTTCCAGGCACCGGCGCAGATACTTGCCCGCGGTGCACAAAAGCTGCAGCCCCTCGTTGGCCGCCTGGGGCATGGCGTTGATGTACTCGCTGACGCTGTCGTCCGCCTCGTTGATGGTCAGGCCCTCGGCGCTGAACATCTTCTGCAGCGTGGCCAGCTTCACTTCCTTCCAGGTCACAGCGCGCTCCCTCCTTTCCCGGGCAAAGCGCTCTCCTGCGCCTGCCCGCCCTGTTCCTTTTCCAGCTGCTGGCCCACGCTGGCCTTCATGGCCTCGGCGTGGGGATAGCCGGTCTCGGCCAGCAGCGTCCACAGCCGGTAGAGGCTGGCCGTCTCTCCCAGCGGCCCGAAGGCCCCCGCCTGATACTTCTGGTCGATCATGGTCCAGAGGGTCTCGCGGTTGGCGGCGAGATTCGAGGCCGGGTCCACATCGAACAGGAACTCATCGTTCCAGTAGAGCTGACCCGCCGCGTCCCGCTTCAAGAACTCGTAGCGGTCAAAATGGACGTACTCCACCGTGCCGTCCGGCCCGCGCAGGGTCATGGGATAGGGCTCGTCGGCGTAGGCCAGCATGAACTGGAACATCAGCTTGTAGAGCCGTGCGTAGGCCTGATTCTTCATCTCCCGCTTGGACTGCAGCCGCCCCGCCGACTGATTGGCGGAGAACTGCTTGGCGGTGCCGCTGGTGGCGGAAGCGTCGTATTTGCCCTGGAATGCGTCGGTGATGCCCAGGGTGCTCTTGGCCCAGCTGTAATTGACTTCCAGCATCTGCTGGTCGCGGCTGGTGTCCGGCTGGATGTTCAGCACGCTGATGAGGGCCTTGTCCGCCGGGTTTTTCAGCCGGATGATCTTCAGCTCCCGGTCGGTGGTCTCGATGTTCACCCCCTGAGGCAGGGTGACGTAGCTGCCGCCCTTCAGCAGCTTTTCCTGAATTTTGGTGCCGTATTTGTTGATGGCCACCTGCTGGTCCTCCACCGCGTCCACGTCGCTGGCCCCCAGCAGCTGGCCGAAGAGGCGCACGTTGCGCCGCAGCACCAGCGGATAGGTCCCGGGGCTGTATGCGGGCACCACAGTGGGCTGCACTTCGCCCGGCATCAGGATGATCTCGCCGGTGACCTCGTCCCGCTGCAAAGTGCCGTCCGGGTTCATCACCGGCTGCGCCGGGCCCTCGCTCACCGCTGCCAGCACCTCGCCGCCGGGCAGGGTCACGTCCCGGGGCAGGGCCTGCACGCGCACCGGCTCACTGCGGGCGCTTTTCGCCCCGCACACCGGGCAGCGGGCGGCCTTTCCGTCCCGGGGCGGGTCCACCGTGGCGCCGCACCCGGCGCACACCCACAGGCGGCGGCTCTGGTAGTCCTCCATGTCCTCCAGGGTCACGTCCCCCACCCAGCTGAAGCACCCCACGCCTCCCGAGCTGTTGCGGTAATAGGCGATGTTCTGGGTCACAAGGCCCTCCACGGCGCCTTCCTCCGCCGCCGTGCGGGCGGCCACGTCGCTCTCCCCCTCCTCCGGCAGCCGCACGCCGTAGCGCTTTTCCAGCGCGCGGCGGCTCTGGCTCACCAGCACGAAGAGGTAGTCCATCTTTTCCAGGTCATACACGCCCGGCTGAGGGATGACCTGCTTGGGGTGCCGCAGCTCCACCGAGAGGTCGCCCATCTGGCAGTGGAATCCCCCTTCGGGGTCCCACTCCACATGCCAGAAGTCGCCGCCCTGGATGGGCACCGTGCGCTCCTGCTCGTCGTTCATCTCCTTGAAGTTGCGCTGGCGTATCTGGGCCAGCAGCATGGCCTCGATCTTTTTGGCCAGCTGCCGGTCCTCCGGGTGCACCGCGGTGACCCGGGGCTGGGGGATGCTGGCGTCCACCTGGCTCTCGATGAGCTCATAGATGATGTTGCGCACGTTGCCCGCCGCCTTGGCCGCGCCGCCTCCCGCCGCCGGAATGTGGCGGGTGCCCTTGTAGCAGTCCTCCCGGCGGTCCATCCTCTCGCGCTTTTCCGCGTACTGGCGGCGGGCGTCATCCAGGCGAGCCTGCCAGAAGGCGCGGCGCTTCTTTTCCTGTCCTTTGTCCTTCATCGTTCACCTCCGTGCAAGCGGCGGGGCGCTTTTGCGCCCCGCCGCACCGTTGGAAATGGGGCTTTACGCGGTGAGCTCGGTGCCCTCCACACCCTCGCCGCAGATGGCGATGCAGCGCCAGTTGTTGAAGCCCGCGCCGAAGCGGGCGCGGCCCTTGATGACATTGGCGTCGGTGTTCATGTCGATGTCGCTGCGCACGCTCAGGGGCACGCGGTCCAGCCAGGGCAGGCACTCATAGTTGTCCTTGAACTGGCTGTCCATCAGCAGGAAGTAGGGCTTGCCGCCGATGGCAGTGGGCAGGTACGGCCAGACGATGACGTTCCACAGCCCGCACTGGAAGTTGAGGGCGTTGCTGGAGGTGTTGGGGTCCAGATCGCTGCCCACCACAGCCAGCACTGCGCGCTTGAGGCTGCCCACGTTGGGGATGATGATGGTGTCCGGGGCCACGTTCAGCAGGTTGCCGTCGTCGTCGGTGAAAGCCTGCATCTTCTCCTGCACCGCGTCCAGCATCTCGGTGGAAAAGGCGCCCTTGAAGCGGTTGGACTGGGTCATGCCCTTTTTGGTGATGCTGGGATGGGCGGTGTTGAACAGGGACACACCGTCGGCGCTGGTGGTGGAATAGGTCTTGCCGCCGAACTTCACGGAGTTCTCCAGACCGCCGGACACCAGACTGGCGGCGAACTTCTCGCGGGTGCGGTTGTAGCTGGTGGTGAAGATGTTGGCGCGGCGGCGCACCTTGCCGATCTTCGCGTCCTCCACCATCTCCTGGGTGACCTCAAAGCTGGACTTCCAGGTGGTGGGCTCGATGACCTTGGAGTAGCCCTCCCGCATGCTGATCTTGGGGTAGGCGCCGTTCTCGCCCACGTCGGCGAAGTCGCCCAGGCTCGTCTCGCTGGTGTACTTCTCGGCGTAGTTCTTGGTGGTGTCCATGCTGAACACCTTGTCCACGGCGCTGAACTGCTGGAAGGCCTCCACGCCGCTCTCGATCATGGCCTTGATGGGGGCCTGGCTCTTGCCGAACACCGAGTCGGCGACGCCGGACCCCTGACTGAAGATGATGCTCATACTCTCCCTCTCCTTTCCTTACACAGAAGCTGCCGCAGGCTCAAAGTAGCCCCGCACCAGGGTGCCGCCGTCGGCCCAGGTCACGGTGAAGGGACCGTTCGCGGTGGTGGTCACGCCGTCGGCGGTCTCGTTCAGCTGCAGGGTGGTGCCCACCTTGTCGGCGGCCACCGCGCCGGAGGCGTCCGCCTCGAAGATGGTGGTGGGCAGCGCGCGGATGACCGGGTAATCGCCGTCCTCCCGCTTGACG
The DNA here is from genome assembly GCA_004558145.1 of Oscillospiraceae bacterium. Classification (GTDB taxonomy): domain Bacteria; phylum Bacillota; class Clostridia; order Oscillospirales; family Ruminococcaceae; genus Allofournierella_A; species Allofournierella_A excrementavium. Next base: position 39,394 of record SFDQ01000012.1, on the reverse strand, counting down.
CCTGCCACGATGTAGGCGGGCTTTTCCGCCGCGCCGCACTTGGCCAGCTTGCCGGAGGCGATCTTGGCGGCACTGCCCGCGGTCAGTTCCTCGGAACCGGGCAGATACTCAAAGGACTCCACGTCGCCGATGGCCCGCTTGTAGATACGAAACATGCTCTCACACTCCTTGTTTGTAGCTGCGGTGGAAGGCCGCGATCTGGGCGCGGGTCCACCGGGGATTGTACTGGCGGTAGTTGCGGATGATCTCGTCGGTGAGGCCGTCCTCCGCCGCCTGGCCGCCGCCCACCGGGGCCAGATGCTCCTTGGCGCGCACGTCGTTGATGGCCGCCTGCCGGGCCGCGGCCGCCTGCTGGCGGCCCAGCCGGTCAAAGCAGGCCAGCTTGTAGGCGTCGCTGATGGTCATGCCGCTCTTCACCAGCTTGTCAAAGTGGCTGAACTCCGGCTGGGTGCGCAGGTCCGCCAGGCTCTTCACCGCCGGGTCCACCGACTCGATGATGCGCAGCTGTTCGTCCAGCAGCCGCCGGCCCCGGGCCAGCTGCTGCTCCAGGGCGAACTGGGCCAGCGGCGTGCCCGGCAGTTCCTGCGCCGCCGGGGCCTGTTCCTCCCAGCCCTGCGCCGGGGCCTGCCCTTCCCCGCTCTCCGCCGGGGCCGCGGCGGCAGGCAGTGGGCTTTCCGCCTCAGCGGCGGGCGTCTCCTGTTCCGGCAGGGCGCGCTCTTCGCTCTCCATGAACTCTCCTCCTTTCCCTCTTTGCCCGCATCACTGCTTGCCCTTGGCCTGCGCGCCGGCGCGCAGGTCGCCGCCCTTGGCCTTCACCGGCTTTTTGCCGGGGCAGACCTTGGGGGCCTTCACCATCTGACCGCTCTTGTTGTTGATCTCCAGCTTCATCCTTTCACCTCCTTTCGTTTGGCTTCGCCTGTCTGCTTTTCCGCCATCACCCGCCCGGCGGCGGGGCAGCGGCGGTTGCGGCAGGCAAGCCGCAGCACCGCGCCCTGAGGGCCTGCGGTGCGGCTCTGCACCGTCATTTCGATGCCGCACTGGGGGCAGCGCATACAACATCACCTCCTTTCCTGTTTTCAGCCCCACGGATTGCCGTAGCGCCGCAGAAGATAGGCCTTGCCCTCCTCGTCGGCGTTCTCATAGTCCTCATAGAGGTCCGGCTCCCACACCGCCCGCGCCGCCTTCGCCCCGGGCGCGGCGGGGTTTTTCCACCACACGCAGAAATAGCGCAGGCTGTCCACATCGTGGGTCAGGTCGTGGGGCGTCTTTGCGTAAACGTCGGGGTTGTGCTCGTCCTTCTGGATGCGGGCAAGGCAGCGCCACAGGTTCGGCACATCCCCCAGGGTCATGGCGGGCGCGCCTTCCGGGCCCGGGGCCAGCCACTCCTTCATGGCGGCGCACCCGGCGGCAAAATCCCGGCTGCTGCGGGTGAGCACAAGCCCCGCTTCGCTGAACAGCTGGGCGCGGCTTCGCCCGCTCTCCTGGCTGCGGTTCCACAGGTCCGGCGGGGCCAGCACCAGCTCGATGTCCTCCCCTTCGCTTTGCTCCAGCACCGCCCGCGCCGCCTGCCCGATGGTCAGGTCCGGCGCGTCGAACTCCCGGTAGACCACTGCTTTTCCCGCCTCGTCCACCGCGATCCAGTGGGCGCTGAGCATGTCCAGGCCGTAGTCGATGGCCACATAGCGGCGGGCGTTCTCTGCCGGGGGGCCCGCCTTGTGGGAAGCCTCGCTCACCTCCGGGAAGAAGGCTCCCCCCGGCACGGTGAGGGCCTCCTCCACGCTGGCGGGGTACTCCTGCAGGGTGCGGTCCCTCCCCAGCGCCGCCAGGGTGCGTTTGTACCAGGCTTTGTTTCGCCGCGGGTCCGCCGACCAGGGCAGGAACAGCTTGTAAAAGCCGTTGCCCCGCCCGGTAAAAATTTCTTCGAACAGCGTGCCCCGCTTGATGGTGGAAAGGCCGATGACCCGGCCGCCCTCCGGGCGGTTCACCACCGGGAAGGCCGAGGCCCAGATCTCCCGGGCAAACTGCTGAAAGGCCCACTCGTCGATGATGATGAGGTCGGCGGTGAAGCTGCGCCCCACGCTGGGCCCGGAGGGGAACGCCTGGAACACCCCGGGCGGCGCGCCGGGAAAGCGCAGGGTGATGCGCAGGGCAGTTGTCTCGAACACCGCCCCCTGCCAGCCGGGAGGCGCGCTGGCGGCGGGCTGGGCGAACTCCGGCATGTACCGCAGCATCACCCCCAGCCGCCGCACCAGCTCTTTTGCCTCCTCCTCCGAGCGGGAGAGCCCCACCACCGTGCGCCCCGGCCACAGCACCAGAAGCCGCGCCGCCTCCGCCAGCGCCAGCCAGGTGAAGCCCAGCTGCCGCGCCTTCAGCACCACGCAGAGGCGGTGGTCCGCGAAGGCCTTCAGCGCCTTTTTCTGCCCCGGCCAGAGGGCGAATGGGGCAATGAGGTCGGAGGCGTCCTTGTCCTCGATGTGGCAGTAGTTCTCCACAAAGTACACAGGGTCGGCCCGGCAGTAGTCCCGCTCCGCCTGGCGCAGCGCCGCCAGCCGGGCGGCGCTGTCAGCCTTCCCGCGCGGCATCGGCCTGCTCCAGACGGCGCATCAGCTTTTGCAGCAGCGCCCGGTCCCCGTCGGAAAGGCCCGCCGCCCCCGGGCTCTCCGCCTCCGGCTTGTCCCCCGCACAGTCCCGCACGAAGGTGGCCGCTCGGGTGTCGCCGTTCATGGCCTTCTGCAGCTGCACCAGCATCATCAGCTGATAAAGATCCGGCTGGCCGCCCTGCTCCTGCCCCAGCTCCTCCGCCACCGTTTGCAGCACCCCAAAGTCCGCCGCGCCGGCGGGCAGCGTGCGGGCCAGCAGCTCCCGGCAGATGGACCGGGCGGTGTGCTCCGCGCCCTTCCTGGTCCGGCGCTTCACCGTGCGTTTCTTTTCTTCCATTCCCCTTCCTCCTTTTGCCGAAAACAGCTGGGCAGCACGCACTGCTCCCCCGCCCTGCGCCAGCGGCACCCCCGGCAGGGGTCCGCCTGCGTTTGTTTCGTTTGAGCCACGCCGCCGAACAGGGCGCGCACCGCCCGCATCAATCGTTCAAAAACCACACTTCCGGCGCCTCCCACACCTCGTATACCAGCACTTCCCGCCCCTTTTGCGGCACAAAGCAGCTTTCGCACCCGGCAAGAGCGCCCCGCCGCCAGCCCTTTGCGGCCCAGACCACCCGGTCATAGGGCCCCAGCGCCCGCCCGCAGGCCGGGCACATTCCCCAGGGCAGCTCCTCTATCCGTTTTATGGGACTTTTGTTCTGGTACCCTTGAAGCGGCAGAGCCTTCCGACCTCCTTTCCTATTTGTTGACTTTGGTTAGCATTTGCGGTAGAATAAAACCGTTCCATCGTTTACGTCTGCCGAATTGCTAACTTTGGTTAGGCTTCGCCCCTATATTATCTCACTGCGGTTAGAATGTCAAGCGCTTTTTCTAACTAATTTTAGATTTCGGCAGTTCGCACAAAAGAAGGGTGTGATTTTTGTGTTTTATGACATCTACAAGGCTTTGTGTGAACAGCGGGGCGTCAGCCTGAGCCGCGCCGCCGCCGAGATCGGCCTGAGCAACGCCACGGTGACCAAATGGAAAAAGACCGGCGCGGCCCCCGGCGGGGACACGCTGACCAAGGTGGCCGCCTATTTCGGCGTGAGCGTGGACAAGCTTCTGGGTGTGGAAACGCCCCCCGCCGCCAGCCTGGGGCTGGACGATTTCACCTATGCGCTGTACAGCGAGACCCAGACCCTCACCGAAGAAAACAAACAAAAACTGTTGGAAATGGCCCGCTTTTTCCGCCAGCAGCAGGAAAAGGAAGGCCGCTGACCCCATCGCCACGGAGCGTGAATCTGACAATGGAACTGTCCGTTCTCTACCGCGACGCCCAAACGCTGGACGCGCGCATCTACCCTTACAACATCGGCTTTGCCGGCGCGGCCACCGTGGAAGTGGCGGGCCGCTACGGCATCTTCGTGGACTTTGACCGCCTGGGCAGCCTGCAGGAGTTCAAGGCCGCCCTGGCCCACGAACTGGGCCACTGCGCCACCGGCTGCACCCATCGGGTGAGCAGCCCTTACGACCTTGTGTGCCGCCACGAATACAAGGCGAACCGCTGGGCCATCCAGCGGTATCTGCCCTTTGAGGAACTGCAAAACGCGGTCAGCGCGGGCTACACCGAGCCATGGCAGCTGGCGGAATACTTTCAGCTGCCGGAGACTGCGGTGCGCGGGGCGCTGAACTATTATCTGCGGGTGCGGGGGCTGCGCTTTGCCCCCGATGCCCGAACGGAGGAGACCCAATGAACCAAACCAAAAACGGGCTGACGGCTTTTCTGCGCCGCCACCCCGAGACCTGGATCGCGGTGGGCTATTTTGCCTTTTACCTGCTGAGCTTTTTTGCGCTGGAGCGCATCACCGAGCCCCGCTTCATCGTCCACTGCCCGCTGGACGACCTCATTCCCTTCTGCGAGTGGGGCATCATCCCCTATTGCAGCTGGTATCTGCTGCTGGTGGGCGGGCCGGTGTTCTTTCTTTTCAAGGACAAAGGCGATTACCTGCGGCTTTGCTTCATCATGTTCGTGGGCATGACCATCTGCCTTGCCCTTTATGTGGTTCTGCCCACCGGCCTTGACCTGCGCCAGCCCATCCCCCGGGACAACCTGCTCTGCAAGGCGGTGGAACTGCTGCGCACCATCGACACCCCCACCAACGTCTGCCCCTCCATCCACATCTCCAGCACGGTGGCGGTGGGCATCGTCACCGTGCGCAGCAAGCTGTTCGCCCGCCGCCGGTGGGTGAAGGTGCTGATGGTGGCGGAATGTCTGGCGATGTGCTGGGCCACCCTGGTGCTGCAGCAGCACTCGGTCCTGGACGTGGCGGCCGGCGCGGCGCTGAGCTTCGCCCTCATGCCCATCGCCTGGAAGCTGTGGCCCCAGAAGGAATGACAAAAAAGCGCCCGCGCGTTCATTTTCAGAACGCGCGGGCGCTTTTCTCAACAGAAAAAGGCCCCGGGCAAAAGCCCGGGGCCTCGCTTGTTTTTATCAGGCGTTGGTGTTGTTCTTCAGCACAACGTCGTGGCTGCCGCCCTCCACGATGCTGGTGGAGGAGACCACGGTGAGCCGCGCCTTCTGCTGCAGCTCCTCGATGCTCAAAGCGCCGCAGTTGCACATGGTGCTGCGCACTTTGTAAAGGGTGTTGGTCACGCCGTCGGCCAGGGAGCCGGCGTAGGGCACGTAGCTGTCCACGCCTTCCTCAAAGCTCAGCTTGGTGGCGCCGCCCAGGTCGTAGCGCTGCCAGTTGCGGGCGCGGTTGGACCCCTCGCCCCAGTACTCCTTCATGTACTGGCCGTTGATGCGCACCTTGTTGGTGGGGCTCTCGTCGAAGCGGGCGAAGTAGCGGCCCAGCATCACGAAGTCGGCGCCCATGGCCAGGGCCAGAGTGATGTGGTAGTCGTGGACGATGCCGCCGTCGGAGCAGATGGGCACGTAGATGCCGGTCTCCTTGTAGTACTCGTCCCGGGCCTTGGCCACCTCGATGACGGCGGTGGCCTGGCCGCGGCCGATGCCCTTGGTCTCGCGGGTGATGCAGATGGAACCGCCGCCGATGCCGATCTTCACAAAGTCAGCGCCGGCCTCGGCCAGGAAACGGAAGCCGTCCCGGTCCACCACGTTGCCCGCGCCCACCTTCACCTTGTCGCCGTAATGGGCGCGGATCCAGTCGATGGTGCGGCTCTGCCACTCGGTGAAGCCCTCGGAGGAGTCGATGCACAGCACGTCCACGCCGGCCTCCACCAGAGCGGGCACCCGCTCGGCGTAGTCGCGGGTGTTGATGCCCGCGCCCACAACGTAGCTCTTGCCGGCGTCCAGCAGCTCGTTGACGTTCTCCTTGTGGCTGTCGTAGTCCTTGCGGAAGACCATGTACTTCAGGCAGCCGTTCTCGTCCACCAGGGGCAGGGAGTTGATCTTGTTGTCCCAGATGATGTCGTTGGCCTCTTTCAGGGTGGTGGTGTCGGGGGCGATGACCAGCTTGTCCAGCGGGGTCATGAAGTCCGCCACCTTCTCGGTGAGGGCCATGCGGCTGATGCGGTAGTCGCGGCTGGCCACGATGCCCACCAGCTTGCCGTGGGCGGTGCCGTCCTCGGTGACGGCCACGGTGGAGTGGCCGGTCTTTTCCTTCAGAGCCAGCACGTCCGCCAGGGTGGCGGAGGGCTTGAGGTTGGAGTCGCTGGTGACGAAGCCCTTCTTGTAGCTCTTCACCTTGCGCACCATCTCCGCCTCGCTCTCGATGCTCTGAGAGCCGAAGATGAAGGACACGCCGCCCTGCTTGGCCAGGGCGATGGCCAGATCCGGCCCGGAGACCGACTGCATGATGGCGCTGATCATGGGAATGTTCATGGTCAGGGGACAATCCTCCTGGCCCTTGCGGTACTTCACCAGCGGGGTCTTAAGGCTCACCGCGTCGGGCACACACTCGGACGAGGAATACCCGGGCACCAGAAGATATTCACCAAAGGTACGGCTGGGCTGATCGAAATAGTAGGCCATAACGCATCTCCTTTTATATTGTTCGTTTTTCCCGTTCTCGGGGTTGATTTAAAAAAGTGTACCACATTCGCGCACAAAATGCAAAATGCGGCTGCCACAAAGTTTGCGCCGCTCTTTGCCCCAATCTGGGCATAACGACAAAATCCCGCGCAGAAGTACGACTACCCGCGGCGAAAGAGTAAACAAAACCCCCGCCGGAGGGACGGCGGGGGCTTTGTCACAGGACTTTCGGAACGCCCGTTGCACCCGTTTTTGAGAACCGGGCCGGCAGGCCCGGCAGGAGGAGAATAAAACGGCGAACGCTCCGCAACACATGAAAAAGGCTGTTGCTTTCTTGCACTCTCATTGTAACTTTTTTGAAACCTTTTGTCAACACCCTTTGGTGAAAAAATTTCAAAATAATTACAATTTGAAACCGGACCGCCCTTTTCTCTCCCCTTCGCGCGGGCGTTATTCCACGGTCAGCACGGCCTCAAAGCAGGGCTTTCCGTCCTCCCGCTGGCCCGCCACATACCAGCCGCCGTTCTCATCCCGGCCAAGCACCAGTTCCGCGCTCTGGCCGGCGGGCAGCTCGTTGTGGTAGCTGATGACCAAGCTCTTCACCGCGCCGCGGGTCAACACCTCCAGCGGCAGCACGTCCGCGGCAGCATCGGCATAGCGGGTGTTGTTCATGTGGCCGTTGGTGTCGCACCGGCTGTAAGTGGCGGTCACCCTGCCCGCGGGGGCCGTCTCGGCGGGCTTGCGGATGGCCACATCCAGCGTGAAGGGCACCTCGTCCTCAAAGTGAAATGCCTCAAAGGCCTGAGGCGGGCGGCGCAGGATGCGGCGGGTGTCGGTGTCCACCAGCACCCAGCGGCTGTCCAGCAGGGCCACCCGTTCGCCCTTTTCGTCCCGGGCTTCGGTGACGCGCTTGAACACCGCCCGTTTGCACTGCTCCGGCATGGTGACAAGGGTCAGCACCTCGCCGCCCCGGGGCACCCGGTCCACCTGCAGGGCCTGCTTTGCCAACAGGAACACCGCGTGGTTTTGCCGGTAAAAGTCGTCGTTCATGCCGATGGACTCGCACTGGTCGGTGGAAATCTGCTGCGCCAGACGCAGGAACGCCCCCGCCGTCAGCCGGTGGTTCATGTCACAGTCGCAGTCCATCACCCGGAACTGCTCGGTATAAAACTTGGTCTCGGCCACGGGGCCAACGCCTCCTTTTCAAGCGAATACCGCCCGGGCCAGGGCCGGGCGGCAAATTGCAGCGGTTTGAAATGCATTATACCATATTTTCAGAAAAGTAACAAACGGGGTTGACTTCCACCTTTGACGGATGTAGAATGTAGACAGACCTACTACACTTGTCAAATGTTCGGAGGTGTTTTCATGCGCACCCTGTTCCTGGACTATTTTGCCCAGAGCCTTGTGCTGGGTCTGGCGGTGGCGGCGCTGCTGGCAGCCACGCCGCTGCTTCAAAAGCGATACAGCGCCCGCTGGTTCTGCCGGGCGTGGCTGGCGCTGGCAGTGCTGCTGGTGCTGCCTCTGCGGGCCGTTCTGCCCGAAACCGCCCCTGCAACGGTGACCCTCACCCCTCCCCCGGCGCTGCTGGCTGCCGCGGAGCCCGACGAAGCGCCCGCGCCCCAGACGACAGTTCCCGGTCCCGACACGGAGCATTCGACTGCCCCGGCCTTTTCCACCGGTCAGGCCGCCGTGTCCGGGCAGGGGCAGAGCGCCGGGCAGTCGGCCGCGGCTCCCGAAACGGACTCCCTGTTCCCGGAACCGCCAGCCTCTTCTTTCGACGAAGAAGCCACCGTCACCGTCTCCCACTCGCCGCTGGCGGCCTTTGCCCCGCTGGACTGGCTGGCCCTGCTCTGGCTGGCGGGCGCGGCGGGCGTGGCCGGCTGGCAGTGGCTGGGCTATCTCCTTTGGCGGCGCAGAACGCTGCGCCGCGCCCTGCCCGCAAATGAAAGCTGGCAGGCCGCGCTGGCCGAGGCGTTTGCCCGCCAGCCGCTGGCAAAGCAGCCCCGGCTGCTGGCCAGCCCCGACGTGACCGGCGCGATGGCGGCGGGCTTTTTGCACCCGGTGCTGCTGGTGCCGGAGGGCGCACAGCCCGGAGCGGACGGCGCCTATCTGCTGGCCCATGAGCTGGTCCACCTGCGCCGCCACGACCTTGCCCGCAAGGCGCTGTTCAGCCTTGTGCTGGCGCTGCACTGGTATAACCCCGCCGCCTGGCTGCTGGCAAAGCGGGCCGGGCGGGACATGGAGACCGCCTGCGACGAGGCGGTGCTCGCCGCGCTGGGCGCAGAGCACCGGGCGGCCTACTGCGACGCGCTGCTCCACGCGGTGGGTCATGGCCGCGCCCCGGCGCTGACCACCTGCTTTTCCCTGACCAAGAAGGACGTGAAGGTCCGCTTTGCCCGCCTGTGGGACACCTCCCCCAAGCGGCGGGGCGCGGCGGCGCTGGCGGTGTTCTGCCTTGCCGCCGCCCTGGCGGGTGCCCTGGTGGCCTGCAGCGCCGCCCCGGCGGAAGATGCCGCAGAGCCTGTCGCTTCCGCGCCGCCCGCCTCCGCCGCGCCTGTGTCCGACCTTGCCACAAGCACCGAGGTCTGGCCCTCGGTCTACTATTCCCACAACGGCATTTACACCACAGGGAATGCCCTGTTTCCCCTGGAAATGCTGCCGACGAATCTGAACGACATCAGTTATAATCAGATCGCCGGCTATGCCTCTCCCGACCAGGAATATTGGGGTCTTGCCCTGCCCGACGCGGACGCGGAGCACCCGGGCCAGCTGGCCCTTTGGACCTCCGACGACGGCGGCGAGAACTGGATCACCACCCCGCTGGACTGCTCGTCCTGGCTGGAACGGATGGGCGAAGAGGAGCACTGGGACGAGCGCAAGCAATCGGTCTTCAACAAGAGCATCGCCTGGGCCATTCCCAGGCATTATCAGTTCGTCAGCCCGGAGGTGGGCTTCCTGGCCTTCTATGGCATGTATGAATCCGGCCCCACAGACAAGCGCTTCACCGTCACCAGCGACACCTTTGTGCTGCTGCGCACTCTGGACGGCGGCGAAAGCTGGCAGGAGATGTACTTTGGCGATGGGCGGGACGCTGGCAACGGCACCCCCCTCAACATCGTCATCAGCACCCCCTTCGCCTTTTTGAACGAGAACGTGGGTTTCTTGTGCGCCCACGGGGAGGGCTACAACGAGAAAGGCCGGTTCAACCTGCTGCGCACCACCGACGGCGGCCAGACCTGGCAGCAGCTGGACCTGGGCGAAGTGGCCGACACCCTGCCCGGCGCGCCCTGGCAGCGCCGCCACGTCTGCGGCGCGCTGGGCTGCTCCACCCGGCACCTGCCCCAGGAGGACCTGATCACTGGCGCTGAACCGGGCTTCGCGGCCTTCACCGCCTGGGGCGACAAGGGCGACACCCTCGGCGACATGGTGGTGCTTTATACCCGCGACTACGGCGAAAGCTGGCAGTGGATGTACCGCTACAACGACGAAATGCGCGCCCAGTACACCGAGTCCCTCATCAGATCCTACGCCTCGGAAGAAGAGGTCTGGCCGGCGGCCTACTGCAACGGCGCGGGTCCTGTGCCGCTGCCGGAGGAGGCGGGCGAACTTCCGCCCGTGACCCCCTTCAGTTATGCCTCTCCCGACCTGCAATACGCCGGACTGGCACAGTACGGTCTTGAGGGCGAAGCCCAAAAGAGCCTGACCCTGTGGAACACCGCGGACGGCGGCGAGACCTGGACCAGCACCACTCTGGACTGTTCCGACTGGCTGGAAAAGACAGCGCAGAAGAATGATTGGGCCTCGCTGGAAGCGGACGGCGTGGCGAACGGCACCGCCCGGGTAAGGCCCAGCGCCTACCAGTTCGTCAGCCCCAACACCGGTTTTCTGGTCTATTACGCCGAATGGGGTTACGGCCCCGCCCACGACCGCCATTTTGTCAGTTCCGCCGACTTTGTGGTGCTGCGCACCACCGACGGGGGCGAAAGCTGGCAGGAGATGTACAACGGAGACGGCAGCGACTTTACGGGCGGCACCGGCAAGGGGCTTGCCCTGTCCGCCTGCCGGCCCTTCCTGTTCCTGAACGAAAGAGTGGGCTTTTTGTGCGCCCACGGCGGCGACTACGGCACAAACGGCAGATTCAACCTGCTGCGCACCTTGAACGGCGGCCAGACCTGGCAGCTGCTGGACCTGAGCGAGGCGGCCTCCACCCTGCCCGACGCCCCCTGGGAAAACTGCCATGTGTGCAGCGCCCTGAGCCTGGGCGGGCCGGAATACGAGCCGGACCTCTTCGCCGACGCCCAGCCGGGCTTCGCGGCCTTCACCGCCTGGGGAGACGACAGCTCCGACCGGGTGATATTCTACACCCGGGACTACGGCGAGAGCTGGCAGTGGATGAAGCGCACCCCGGCAGACACCACATCGCAGGAGGGAAATGAACCATGAGTGAATTAGAAATAAAGCGCCTGCCCGACGCGGAACTGGAAATCATGAAGGAACTGTGGGCCGCCTCCGGCCCCCTCACCCGGGCCCAGCTGGAGGAGCGCCTTGCCCGCCGGCGCTGGGCCAGCACCACCCTGCTGGCGCTGCTGGGGCGGCTGGAGGCAAAAGGGTACGTCAGCCGCGAAAAGCAGGGCAAAGGCTATCTTTACGCCGCCGCCCTGGCCCGGGAGGACTATCTGCCGGTGGAGAGCCGCTCGGCCCTGGAACGGATGTTCGGCGGCAGCGCCAAAAACCTCATCGCCGCCATGGCCCAGACGAAAGACCTCTCCAAAGAGGACATCGACGAGCTGGCAGCCTATCTGGAAGAATTGAAGCAGGGCGGGCGCTGACGGGCGGCGGCCCACAGCCGGGCGGCGCGGGTCTTTCCCCGCTGCGGCGTGCCCGCGCGCACCAAAACCCGCGGCCCCTCCCCGCCCACTCAAATCACACAAAAGCGCCCCCGCGGCCAAACCGGCCGCGGGGGCGCTTTCTCATTTTTCAAAAACGGGGTTTAGTAATCTTCGCGCTGCTTTTTGCGGTTGCGGCTCCAGAACAGCAGCACGATCACGGCCACGGCCACCACAAGGCCCACGGGGATCAGCCAGCTGCTGCCGCCCTCGCTGTAGCTCTTCATGTCGCTCCAGGCTTTGTCCATGGCGGCGTTGATCTCGTCGGGCAGCACGGTGAACACCTCGGTGTTGGCCAGCACTTCCTCGCTGGGATAGGCCACCTCGCTGTACTTCAGGTCATCGGGCAGCTGCTCCCACACCTCGGTGATGGGGGTGGAGTAGCCGATGTAGTCGCAGTTGGCCACGCCCACGCTGGTCTCGCACATGTAGTTGATGAACATCTCGGCGGCTTCCTTGTTCTTGCTGCCGGCGGGGATGCACATGGCATCCACGAAGTAGTTGGTGCCCTCCTCGGGGATGGCGAAGCCCAGGTCAGGGTTCTCGTCCATCATCACCAGGGCGTCGCCGGCGTAGTAGGGAGCCAGCGCGGCCTCGCCGCCCTCCATCTTGTCGAAGATCTCGTCCATCACGTAGGCCTGCACCAGGCTCTTCTGGGCCTTCAGCTCCTCAGCGATGGTCTCCACCTCTTCCACGGTGGAGGGATTCAGGCTCATGTCCAGGCGCTTGGCGGCAATGGCGAAAGCGTCGCGGCTGTTGTTGAACATCAGGATGGAGTTCTCGTACTTCTCATCCCACATCACGTCCCAGCTGGTGGGCGCTTCGTCCACCATGGTCTTGTTGTAGACAAGGCCCACAACGCCCCAGGTGTAAGGCACGCTGTACTCGTCGTTCGGGTCGTAGTCCAGGCCCTTGTACTGCTCGCCGATCTTGGCCATGTTGGGGATGTTGTCGAAGTTCAGCTTCTCCAGCATGCCCTCGTTGATCATCTTGCCGATCATGTAGTCGCTGGGGATGATCACGTCATAGTCCGCACCGCCGCTCTTGAGCTTGGCGTACAGGCTCTCGTTGGTGTCGTAGGTGGTGTAGTTCACCTTGATGCCGGTGAGGTCGGTGAAGGCGGACAGCACGTCCACGCTCTCGTCGCTGCCGTCAGAGATGTACAGGCCCCAGTTGTAGACGTTCAGGGTGATGTCCTGATCGGCAAAACGGGTCCAGTCGTAGTCGGCGCTGACCTGGATGTCGTCGTTGACCACGATCATCTCTTCGTCCGCCGCCGCAGCGGGCATGGCCATGGCGCCCGCGCACAGCAGTGCAGCGAGCAGGGTGCAGAACAGTTTTTTCATTGATTTCCTCCGTTCGCGGCCTCTTTGGGCCACTTATGATTTGCCCCGCGGCCCCGCAGAGCCGCCCCTCGGGCATTTTTTATATTATCAGGCCTTCCGGGCTTCGCGCCGTCCGTCCAGATAATTGTAGACAAGGATGATGGCCAGGATCACCAGGAACATCACCGTGGAAAGGGCGTTGATCTCCGGGCTGACCTTCTTGCGGGTCATGCTGTAGATCACGATGGGCAGCGTCTGGGTGGTGCCGCTGGTGAAGTAGGAGATCAGAAAATCGTCGATGGAATAGGTCAGGCAGATGAGGAAGGCGGAAAGGATGGCCGGAGCCAGCTCCGGCAGCACCACCTTGAAGAATGCCTGCTTGGGGTTGCAGCCCAGGTCCAGCGCCGCCTCATAGACCCGCACGTCCAGCTGCCGCAGCTTGGGCGAGACGTTGAAGATGACATAAGGCAGGCAGAAGGAGATGTGGGCGATGAGCAGGGTGGGCAGGCCGAAGATGTTTTCCGGCAGGGTCCAGCCCAGGTTCTGGTTGGCCCAGGCGATGCCGTCCTTGACCACCACGAACAGCAGCATCAGCGAAACGCCGGTGATGATCTCGGGGTTGACCACGGGCATGTAGCTGATGTTGTTGATGACCGCCTGGCTGCGCTTGCCCATGGCGTTGATGCCGATGGCCGCGGCGGTGCCCACCACGGTGGCGACCACCGCGGCGATGAGGGCCACCACAAGGCTCAGGCCCAGGGCGCTCAGGATCATCTCATTGTGGAACAGGCTCTTGTACCACTTGAAGGTGAAGCCGGTGAAGATGGTGCGGCTCTTGCTCTCGTTGAAGCTGAACACCGCCATCACGGCGATGGGCACATACATGAAGGAGAACAGCAGCACGAGGTACACCCGCTGTAACGCGCGAAGATGAGACTGTTTCATTTACATGACCCCCTCCACACCGTCTTTGTTGCCGCTGGTGTTGGTCAGGCTCATGCACAAAAGCACGATGACCATCAGCACCAGACTCATGGCGCTGCCCAGGTTGTAGTTGTAGCTGTTGCCCAGGAACTGCAGCTCGATCAGATCGCCCACCAGCATGGTGTCGCCGCCGCCCAGCATGCGGCTGATGATGAAGGTGGAAACGCTGGGCACGAACACCATGGTGATGCCGGTGGCGATGCCGGGCATGGCCAGGGGGATGAGCACCCGGCCCAGCACCCGGAAGATGTCGGCGCCCAGGTCCTGGGCGGCCTCGATGATGCTGTTGTCGATCTTCACCATGGCGGTGTAGAGCGGCAGGATCATATAGGGCAGATAGTTGTAGACCATGCCCAGGACCACCGCGCCCTGGGTGTTGATCATCTCAAAGGGCCCGATGCCGAACAGGCCCAGAAAGCGGTTGATGAGGCCGTTGTTTTCCAGAAGGCTCATCCAGGCGTAGGTGCGCAGAAGGAAGTTCATCCACATGGGCAGGATGACCAGCATCTGCATCATCCGCTGGCTGGAAACGGGCAGCCGGCTGAGCCAGTAGCCCACCGGGAAAGCCAGCACAAGGCAGATCACCGTGGCAATGGCGGCCAAAAGAAGGCTGCGCACGAACACGGTGGTGTAGTCGCCCAGGGCGGTGATGTTCTCCAGCGTAAAGGCGCCGCTTTTGGTGGTGAAAGCAAAGTACACCACGATCAAAAGCGGCACGGCGATGAACACAGTCATCCAGATGAGGTACGGAAAGGCGAGGCTCTTATTTTTCAGCATGGCTCATTCCTCCATGCGGGCCATGATGTGGATCTCATCCGGCCCGATGCGCATGCCGATCAGTTCACCGGGGGCGCTGGCCTGGGTGGAGTGGATGATCCACTCGTAGCCGGCCTGCTCCACGTGCATCTCGAAGTGCACCCCCTTGAAGATGACGTCCTTCACGATGCCGGTGAGCTGGCCCTGGATGGCGGGCACCACCTGCACGTCCTCGGGGCGCACCACCACCTGCACCGGCTGGTTGCGCTCGAAGCCCTTGTCCACGCAGGTGAACTGGCTGCCGGCAAACTCCACCTGGAAGTCCCGCAGCATGATGCCGTCCAGGATGTTGCTCTCGCCGATGAAGTCGGCCACGAAGGCATTCTGAGGCTCGTTGTAGATGTCCTCCGGGCTGCCGATCTGCTGGATGTCGCCGTCGTTCATCACCACCACGGTGTCGCTCATGGTCAGAGCTTCCTCCTGGTCGTGGGTGACGTAGATGAAGGTGATGTCCATGGCCTGCTGCAGGCGTTTCAGCTCCAGCTGCATCTCCTTGCGCAGTTTCAGGTCCAAAGCGCCCAGAGGCTCGTCCAGCAGCAGGACCTTCGGGTGGTTCACAAGGCCGCGGGCAATGGCCACGCGCTGCTGCTGGCCGCCGGAAAGCCGGTCGGTGTGGCGGCGCTCGAAGCCCTTGAGGCCCACCACTTCCAGCATCTCCAGCACGCGGCTGCGGATCTCCTTCTCCGGCAGCTTCTGCAGGCGCAGACCGAAGGCCACGTTCTCGAACACGTTCAGGTGCGGGAACAGGGCATACTTCTGGAACACCGTGTTCACCTGACGCTTGTAGGGCGGCAGGCCGGTGATGTCCTTGCCATTAAAAAAAACATTGCCCGACTTCGGCTGAACGAATCCACCAATGACCCGGAGCGTGGTGGTCTTGCCGCAGCCCGAGGGCCCCAGGAAGGTCACAAACTCCTTGTCGTGGATGTCCAGCGACAGGCCGGTCAGCACCGGCTCGCCGTCAAAGTCGACAACAATGTTTTTCAGCGATACGATCTCATTCATTTTACATGCATCCCCCTTTGCGGAACTCTCCCGGGGCGGACGGCCCGCGGGTCAGCGCCAATTATATCGCCCCGCAAAAGGTTTGTTACACCGCCTGTGGACCTTACAAAACGTTAGAGCCTCCTTGCCACGGCAGCTACAGCGATACATACAACGCCAATGTGTTTGACGGGTGTTTTTCCCGCCTTAGATGCAACACACGATTGTTATTATACAGTGCCGCCCCCCTATGTCAATAGGTTTGTGCAAATTCTTTTGAAAAATGCCGGAATATATCCCAATGGGGCGTTATATTCCGGCATTTTTTCGAATTTTTTTAGACAAATCTTGCGAATGCTTTAAAAAACGCTGTCTCTCACCGTTTTTCAAAAGCGCGCCGCGCCGCCTCCAGCACCGTTTCCAGGGGCACGCCGGCAGCCGCGGCGGCGGCCGCCGCCTGGTCGAATTCCGCCTTGGCCTTGCCCTGCGCGCCGGGCGCGAACTTCACGTCCACCGGGCCGTAAGGGGTCTCCACCCGGCGGCATTCCCGGGGCTGGACCACCCGCTCCATCGCGCAGCGGCGCACCCCCCAGCTGGTGGTGTGGGCCAGCATCAGCTGCGAAAGGCGCTCCGCGTCGGCGGGCCGGCACAGGCAGCACAGCTTCACCGCCGGGCGGTTCTTCTTCATCTGAATGGCCTCGGTGTAAACGTCCAGCGCGCCGGCGGCCAGCAGCACCCCGGCGGCGTAGGCGATGGCCTCGCCGGTCATGTCGTCCAGGTTGCAGGCAAGCTCCACCACCTGATCGGACGCACCGCTCTCCCCCGTCTCGCCCAGGAAAGCCCGCACCACGTTGGCGGCGGCGAAATCCTTGTTGCCGGCGCCAACGCCCACGGCCTTCACCGTCATGGCGGGCATCAGCCCGAAGGAGGAAGCAAAGGTGCGCAGCAGCGCCGCCCCGGTGGGAGTGCACAGTTCCGTCTGCACGTCGCCGCCGTAGCAGGGGATGTCCCGCACCAGCCAGGCGGTGGCGGGGGCGGGCACCGGCAGCACGCCGTGGGCGCACTTCACCTGACCGCCGCCCAGGTTCACCGGGCTGGCCGCCACCCGGTCCGCGCCGAGCCACTCCATCAGCAGGCACACCGCCGTCACGTCGGCCACCGCGTCCAGCGCGCCCACCTCATGGAAGTGCACCAGTTCCACCGGCTGGCCGTGGGCGTGGGCCTCGGCCTGGGCGATGAGGCCATAGACCTCCATGGTCTTCGCCTTCACCGTCTCCGGCACCGGCAGCCCCTCCACGATGGCACGCACGTCCGCAAGGCTGGCGTGATGGTGGCCGTGGTGGTGGTCATGTTCGTGGTCATGGGCATGTTCATGCGCATGCTCATGGTCATGGTCGTGTCCGTGGTCATGCTCGTGTTCATGCTCATGGACATGCTCATGGTCATGCTCGTGGTCGTGAGGATGTTCATGCTCATGGACATGGGTCTGGCCCGCCCCGCCGCAGGGCACGTCGTGGCTGTGCTCCTCCACGCCGTGAGCCAGCACGGTCACGTGCAGGCCCCGCACGCCGCACTTTTCGGCGGGCTCCACGCTCACCTGCACGCCAGGGATGGCGTTCATCACCTTCAAGAATTCCTGCCGCCGCTCCTCGGGCAGCAGGTCCAGCAAAGCGGCGGTGAGCATGTCCCCCGCCGCGCCCATGTTGCATTCCAGATACAGCGTTTTCATGCTGTCAGTCCTCCTTCGCCATGTGGTTGATCATGCTGGCCAGATACCCCGCGCCAAAACCGTTGTCGATGTTCACCACGCTCACCCCGCTGGCGCAGGAGTTGAGCATCGAGAGCAGCGCGGAAAGGCCGCCGAAGTTGGCCCCGTAGCCCACGCTGGTGGGCACGGCGATCACCGGGCAGTCCACAAGGCCGCCCACCACACTGGCCAGCGCCCCTTCCATGCCCGCCACGGCGATGACCACCTTGGCCTGCATCAGCACGTCCAGCCGGGCCAGCAGCCGGTGCAGCCCGGCCACCCCCACGTCGTAGACCCGCTCCACCCGGTTGCCCATGGCCTCGGCGGTGCGGGCGGCCTCCTCGCAGACGGCCATGTCGCTGGTGCCGCCGCTGACCACGGCAATGAGGCCCTTGGGATCGGCGATGGGGGCCGGGTCGGCAAGGCCGAAGCGGGAGAGGGGGTCATAGTCCAGCGGGATGCCCTCGCCCTTCACCTTCTCGGCGGCCTCGGCGCTCATGCGGGTGACGATGATGTTCTTCGCGCCCCGCCCGGCCATGGCCCGCAGGATGCCCGCGATCTGGTCCGGGGTCTTGCCCGCCCCGTAAATGACCTCCTGGGCACCCTGGCGCAGGCCCCGGTGGTGGTCCACCTTGGCGTAGCCCAGGTCCTCGAAGGGCTGCATCTTCATCTGGAGCAGGGCCTCCTTGGGGCTGGTCTTGCCCGCCTGCACCTGTTCCAGCAGCTCCAGCATCTCCTGCTGTTCCATCCTTCACTCCTCCTTCCGGGGCGCAAGGTCCAAAAGCACCCCGTCAAACCAGGGCGAAAGCGCCCCGGTGATGTCCTTGTGGCGGCGCGCCGCCTCCTCCAGCTGGCCGGCGGGCAGCTGCAGGCGGCCCAGCCGCCCCAGCACCCGCACTCTCAAGTTGGAAAAGCCCATGGCCATCAGAGCGCCTTCCGCCGCTTCCACCCGCCGCAGGGTCTCGGCCTCCAGCGGGGTGCCGGTGGGCACCCGGGTGGCAAGGCAGGCGTAGGCGGGCTTTTGGGCGGTGAAGAGGCCCAGCTCCCGGCTTTTGCGCCGCACGTCCGCCTTGGTCAGCCCGCACAGGCGCAGGGGGCTCACCACCCCCAGTTCCGCCAGCGCCCGCATGCCGGGCCGGTCCGCCGCGTCGTCGCTGGCGTTGGTGCCGTCCCACACTTCGGAAAAGCCGTCCGCCGCCGCGGCGCTCACCAGCGCCGAGAAGATCATCCTCTTACAATAATAACAGCGCAAGGGGCCGTTGGCCCGCACCTGTTCGTCCTCCAGGGGGCTGGCCTCCAGCACCCGCAGCTCCACCCCCAGCTGGGCGCAGAGGCGCTTTGCGTCCTCCAGCTCAAAGCCGGGCTGAAAAGCGCTGTGCACAAAATAGGGCTGCACCCTGCAGCCCGCCTTCACCGCCGCCACCAGCAGCAGGGCGGAGTCGGTGCCGCCGGAAAAGGCCAGCGCCGCGGCTTTGCCCCGCAGAAATTCTTCCAGTTTCATCCCCACACCTCAAATCATCAAAAAATGCCGCGAAAGCGCCGCCCTTCGCCTTGCGGCGGGGCAGCCGTGCCTTCGTGGCATTCTCATCGCTGTTATTTAAAATGCGCCGCCGCGCCTTCCTGGCGCGGACTTATCGGGTCTTATTGTAGCACAAAGGCCGCCGGGTGTAAAGCAAGGCTCACAGCATGTCCTCGCCGTCGTCCGTGTCGGTCATGAACTCACGGCCGCTCACCCGCTTGGCCATCCGCTCGGCCTCCACCAGGTCGGAGAGCTTCTCCTTCACGGCGGCGGAGTCGGGGATCCACTTGATGTCAAACTCGGGGGTGGATTTGTCCGCCGAGCAGCAGTGGATGGTGCCCAGGCCGAACAGCCGCTGAGCCAGCGAGCGGCGCAGGGTCACGTCCATGATGCGGTAAAGGCGCACTTCCTCTTCCTTCGTGCTCAGGATGCCGGTCTGGATGAGCAGCTTTTCTTTGGTGAGAACGTATTTGGTGAAGGTCCAGGGCAGGCCGAAAATGATGCGCTTGCGGTCCTGCCAAACGACGCCGGGTCGGTCCATAGGGTCTCCTCCCTTTCACTATTCTGTACTTTATTATACCGTTCCTCTCTTTTCTTGACAAGAACCCCCGCCGCCCCTGTACGCCGCCTTTCTTTCATGGTATAATGATGCCGACAAAACGCCCGTGAAAGGGGTCTTATGCAATGAGAAACGCACAGCAGCTTTTAGCCGACCTTTCCGCCGGCCGGTGGGACGCCGCCTTCGCCAGCCTCTACGGCTGCGCGGGCCGCTCCGCCGCCGACTGCCGCGCCCGCTATGCCCGTCTGGTGGAGGGCTTCACCGCCGCCTTCGGCGACGGTGAGCGGGAGTTCGCCTTCTACTCCGCGCCGGGCCGCACCGAGCTGGGCGGCAACCACACCGACCACCAGCACGGCCGTGTGCTGGCCGCCAGCGTGGACCTGGACGTCATCGCCCTGGCCGCGCCCAACGGCACCAATACGGTGCGGGTGCTCAGCGAGGGCTTCAAGATGGACGTGGTGGACCTGGCCCAGCTGACCCCCGTGGAAGAAGAGACCAACCACTCCGCCTCCCTCATCCGGGGCGTGTGCGCCGCCTTTGCCGCAAAGGGCTGGCCGGTGCAGGGCTTCGACGCCTACACCACCTCCGCGGTGCTCAAGGGCAGCGGCCTTTCCAGCTCCGCCGCTTTTGAGGTGCTCATCGGCAACATCGCGAACCACCTGTTCGCCGGCGGCGCCGAGACTCCCGTCACCATCGCCCAGATCGGCCAGTACGCCGAGAACGTCTTCTTCGGCAAGCCCTCAGGCCTTTTGGACCAGATGGCCAGTTCCGTGGGTGGCGTGGTGGCCATGGACTTTGCCGACCCCGCCGCGCCGGTGGTGCAGCCCCTTTCGCTGGACCTGGCGGGCCAGGGCTATGCCCTGTGCATCGTGGACACCGGCGCCGACCACGCCGACCTCACCGGCGAGTACGCCGCCATCCCCGCCGAAATGAAGGCGGTGGCCGCCGCGCTGGGCGGCCAGGTTCTGCGGGACGTGCCCAAGGAGGCCTTCTACAAGACTCTTCCCTCCCTGCGCAAGGAGCTGGGCGACCGGGCGCTGCTGCGCGCCTTCCACTTCTACGCCGACGACGAGCGGGCCGCCCTGCAGGCCCAGGCGCTGGCCGCGGGCGAGTTCGACCGCTATCTGCGGCTGGTGCGCGAGAGCGGCGAGTCCAGCTTTGATTACCTGCAGAACGTGTTCTGCCGTTCCAAGCCCGTCGATGAGCAGCCGGTGGCGCTGGCCCTGGCGCTGGCGGGCACCCTGCTGGCCGGGCGGGGCGCTTACCGGGTGCACGGCGGCGGCTTCGCCGGCACCATCCAGGCCTATGTGCCGCTGGACTTCGTGCCTGACTTCAAGGCCGGCATGGAGGCTCTGCTGGGCGAGGGGATGTGCCATGTGGTCTCCATCCGCCCGGTGGGCGGCCTTCACCTGACCGAAAACGACTGAACAAAAGGGAGGGCTGGACCTATGTCTGTGACGAAAGAACTGTTTCTCACCCTGCCGGACGGCACCCCCGTCCACCGCTACACGCTGGAAAAGGGCGGCGTCTCCCTCTCGGTGCTGGACCGGGGCTCCACCCTGCAGCGGGTGGCGGTGCCCGGCCCGGAGGGCAAGCCGGTGGAGGTGCTGGTGAACTACGCCGACCCCGCCGCCTACCTTGACTGCCCGGACTATCTGGGCGCTTTTGTGGGCCGCGTGGCCAACCGCATCGCCAAGGGGCATTTCACCCTGGACGGCAAGGACTACCAGCTGGCCTGCAACAACGGCAAGAACCACCTGCACGGCGGCGTGGACGGCTTCAACAAGCGGGTGTTCCGCCTTGTGCGGGCGGAGGACGACCTGCTGGAGCTGGCCCTCACCAGCCCCGACGGCGACCAGGGCTATCCCGGCAAGCTGGAGCTGACCGTGCGCTGGAAGCTGCTGGGAGACGGCTTTGCCCTGGAGTGGGAGGCCGAGGCGGACAAGGCCACCCCCGCCGCCTTCACCTGCCATGCCTACTGGGACCTGGCGGGCAAGGACGCGGGCCCCGAGGCCGTGATGGGCCATCAGCTCCGCCTCTTTGCCAGCCGCTACACCCCGGTGGACGAGACCCTCATCCCTACCGGCGAGCTGGCGGCGGTGGAGGGCACCCCCTTCGACTTCACCGCACCCCACGCCATCGGCGAGCGCATCGGGCAGGACTGTCCCCAGCTTGCCATCGCCGGCGGCTACGACCACAACTTCGCGCTGGACTCTGTGTCCGGTCCCGACGGCCTGCGCCCGCTGGCCCGGGTGACGAGCCCCGCCACCGGTATCACCATGACGGTGGAGACCACCCTGCCCGGCGTGCAGTTCTACTCCGGCAACTTCATGCAGGGCCACGAAAAGCGCAGCGGCTTCTGCCTGGAGCCCCAGACCTTCCCCAACGCGGTGAACCAGCCTGCCTTCGCCCAGGACGTCATCCTGCGCCCCGGCGAAGTGCGCCGCGACGCCATCCGCTGGCATTTCAGCCTGTAACCGACGCAAAAAGCCGCCCCCGTGCAGCGCACGGGGGCGGCTTTTTTCTGTTTTGTTTTCCGGCGTCAGGCCGGGTCGTTCCATCCCTTGCACACGTCCACCCAACCCTTGGGGGCGGCGTACTTTTCCAGCTCGGGGATGGTCAGCTCGATGGCGCTGTTGGAACTGCCGCAGGCGGGGAATACCGTCTCGAACCGCTTGAGGGATTCATCCAGCCACACTTCCACGCCCTCGTTCACGGCAAAGGGGCAAACGCCGCCCACCGCGTGGCCCACCAGCTCCACCGCCTGTTCGGGGGTGAGCATCTTGGCCTTGAGGCCGAACTGCGCCTTGAATTTGGCGTTATCGATGCGGGCGTCGCCGGCGGCCACCACCAGCAGGGGGCCCGCCGGGCCCATGAAGGAGAGGGTCTTGGCGATGCGCTTGCCCTCGCAGCCCAGCGCCAGCGCGGCCAGCTCCACCGTGGCGCTGGAGACGTCGAACTCCCGCACCCGGTCCGCAAGCCCCACCGACGCGAAATAGGCTTTCACCCGTTCAATGGACATTGCCGCTCTCCCCTTTTTTCACACTTCGCGGCAGGCCTTGGCGATGCCCGCGGCGTCCAGCCCGAACTGGGCCAGCAGCTCCTTGGCGGGGCCGGAGTGGCCGAACTCGTCCATCACGCCCACGCGCTTGACCTTGCAGGCCACGCCCGCCTCGGCGATGGCGGCGCACACCGCTTCGCCCAGGCCGCCGATGACACTGTGCTCCTCGCAGGTGACCACCTTGCCGCACTCCTTGGCGGCCTTCAGCACCAGCTCGGTGTCCAGAGGCTTGATGCTGCACAGGTTGATGACCCGGGCGTTCACGCCCTCGGCGGCCAGGGTCTCGGCGGCTTTCAGCGCCTCGGCGGTCTCCAGGCCGGTGGCGATGATGGCCAGATCGCTGCCCTCGCGCAGCACCTCGCCCTTGCCGATCTCGAACTTGTAGGTGGCCTCGTCGTGGAACACCGGCACCGCCAGACGGCCGAAGCGCAGGTAGACGGGGCCTTCGTGCTCATAGGCGGCCTTCACCGCGGCCTTGGCCTCCACGTCGTCGGCGGGGCAGAGCACCACCATGCCGGGGATGGAGCGCATCAGCGCAAAATCCTCGCAGCACTGGTGGCTCGCGCCGTCCTCGCCCACGGAGATGCCGCCGTGGGTGGCGCCGATCTTCACGTTCAGATGGGGGTAGCCCACCGAGTTGCGCACCTGCTCAAAGGCGCGCCCCGCGGCGAACATGGCAAAGCTGGAGGCGAAGGGCACAAGGCCCGCCGCCGCCATGCCCGCGGCCACGCCCATCATGTTGCACTCCGCGATGCCGCAGTCGAAATGGCGCTCCGGGAATGCCTTCTTGAAAACGCCGGTCTTGGTGGCGGCCGCCAGGTCCGCGTCCAGCACCACCAGATCCTCATGCTCCTTGCCCAGTTCCACCAGCGCGGCGCCGTAGCTGTCGCGGGTGGCGATGGTCTTCACTTCGCTCATACCGTCTCCCCCTCCAGTTCTTCGAGCGCGGCGGTCAGTTCCGCCATGCCCTGCTCATACTCCGCGTCGTTCGGGGCCTTGCCGTGCCAGCCCACGTTGTTCTCCATAAAGCTGACGCCCTTGCCCTTGGTGGTCTTCAGCAGGATAGCGCTGGGCCGGCCCTTCTCGGCACGGGCGGCGGCGAAGGCCGCTTCCAGCGCCTCAAAGCTGTGGCCGTCGATGACCTGCACAAAGAACCCGAAGGC
Source organism: Oscillospiraceae bacterium (assembly GCA_004558145.1). Taxonomy (GTDB): domain Bacteria; phylum Bacillota; class Clostridia; order Oscillospirales; family Ruminococcaceae; genus Allofournierella_A; species Allofournierella_A excrementavium. The sequence continues at coordinate 15,777 of SFDQ01000012.1, read as the reverse complement.
CTTGAACTTCTCGTCCACCGGGCCGGGATTCATCACCTCGGCCACCGGGCCGTCGATCTGCAGGCCGTTCAGGTCCGCCAGAACGCACAGGTTATCCAGCTTGTAGTGGGCGGCGAACATGGCCGCCTCCCACACTTCGCCCTCCTGCAGCTCGCCGTCGCCCAGCAGGGCGTAAACGCGATTCGACTGCTTTTTGTACTTGGCGGCCAGCGCCATGCCGCAGGCGGCGGAAACGCCCTGGCCCAGGCTGCCGGTGGACATGTCCACACCGGGCACGGTGTTCATGTTGGGGTGGCCCTGCAGGTAGCTGTCGGTGTGGCGCAGGGTGGGCAGGTCCTCCACCGGGAAATAGCCCCGCAGCGCCAGCACCGAGTACAGCCCCGGCGCGGCGTGCCCCTTGGAGAGCACGAACCGATCACGGCCTTCGGCTTTGGGGTCGGCGGGGTCCACCTTCATCTCCTTGAAATAAAGGTAGGTCAGCGCGTCGGCGGCGGAAAGGCTGCCGCCCGGATGGCCCGCCTTGGCCCCGTGGGTGGAGGTCAGCACGCCCATGCGCGCCTTGCAGGCAAGCTTTTTCAGTTCAAGTTCCTGTTGTTTCGTCATATCATTCACCAAACACCTTTACATAGTCTGCTTTGAACTTCTCGATGCCCGCGTCGGTGAGCGGGTGCTTGGTCATCTGCTCGATGACCTTGTAGGGCACGGTGGCGATGTCCGCACCGGCCAGGGCGCAGTCGGTCACATGGATGGGATTGCGCACGCTGGCCGCGATGATCTCGCAGTGCAGGTCGGGGTAGTTGTTGAAGATGGCGCTGATGGTCTGGATGAGGTCGATGCCCGGCTGGCTGATGTCGTCCAGCCGGCCCAGGAAGGGCGACACATAGGCCGCGCCCGCCCGCGCCGCCAGCAGCGCCTGGTTGGCGGAAAAGATGAGCGTGCAGTTGGTGGGGATGCCCTCGGCGCTCAGCACCTTGATGGCCTTGAGGCCCTCGGCGGTCATGGGGATCTTCACCACCATGTGCTTGGGGTCCAGGGCGTAGATGGCGCGGCCTTCCTCGATCATGCCCGCCGCGTCGGTGGTGGTGGCCTTCACCTCGCCGGAGATGGGTCCGTCCACGATGGACGCTATCTCCGCCAGGGTCTCGGCGTAGTCCCGCCCCTCTTTGGCGATGAGGCTGGGGTTCGTGGTCACGCCCGCGATAACGCCCATGTCGTTCGCCGCGCGAATTTCGTCCACATTCGCCGTGTCAATAAAGAACTTCATTTCCTCTACCTCCCTTTTATTTCTGCCCGTAATAGGCATTTGGTCCATGTTTGCGCAAAAAGTGCTTTTCCACCAGATGAGCGGGGGCGGGCTGCGCCTGGGGGGCCACCTGCCGGGTCAACAGCGCCATCTTTGCCACCTCTTCCAGCACCACCGCGTGATACACCGCCTGGGCCGCCGTTTTGCCCCAGGTGAAGGGTCCGTGACTGCGGCAGATGACCGCGGGCACGTGGACCGGGTCGATGCCCCGGCCCGTGAAGGTCTCCACGATGACCTTGCCGGTGTTTTTCTCGTAATCCTCGTCCAGCTCTTCCTTGGTCAGGCCGCGGGCGCAGGGCACCGGGCCGTAGAAGTAGTCGGCGTGGGTGGTGCCGTAGCAGGGGATGTCCTCCCCCGCCTGGGCCCAGGCCACCGCATAGGGGCTGTGGGTGTGCACCACGCCTCCCAGAGCCGGAAAGGCTTTGTACAATTCCAGATGGGTCTTTGTATCGGACGAAGGGTTCAGGTCCCCTTCCACGATATTGCCGTCAAGGTCCAGCACCACCAGCTTTTCGGGGGTGAGCTGCTCATAGTCCACGCCGGAGGGCTTGATGACCACCAGTCCCTTTTCCCGGTCGATGCCGGACACATTGCCCCAGGTATAGGTCACAAGGCCCCTTTGGGGCAGCTCCATGTTGGCCGCCCACACGGCCTGCTTCAGCGCTTCGAGCATCTGCTCTCACTCTCCCCTCTCTGTGGTTCAGACCCACCCCTTGATTGTACCACAGATGCCCCCGCCCGTCCACACAAAAAAGCGGCCTTCCGCCGCCTTTTGCACGTGAAAAAGTTAACTTTTCCAGCTGCTTTACACCCCCGTCGGCAGCATGCTATACTGAAATTGCAGAATGTGCAAAGGAGGCCGGAGGCATGGATGCAAAAGAGCTGGCGGGCGGCGGCTGCGGCAGGCGGTATGAAAAGGAATACCTGAACAAATACCGCGACTGCATGCTGTTCTACTGTGACGGAAAGGTCCGCTTCGAGCGCTATTGCTACGGCGAGGGCGCCTGCTTCGTGTTCGGCGTCTGGGCCAGCCTTGCCCCGGACGGCGCCCTCACATACAAGCAGCCCTTCGACCCGTTGGTGGACGAGGCCGCCCTGCCCCGCCGCCTGACCGGGATGGAGGACGGCGTGCTCTATTTCGACGATGCCCGCTGGAAATGGGAACCGGCAGCGGACCTCAAGCTGGACGAAAAGAACGGCTACACCCGTCTGCGGATGCTGCTGCACCGGCTTGCAGGCCGCTGAGCGCCCCGCCGCGGGTCTTTTTTATTTTTAAAAATTCCGAAAAGGAGGGTCAGCCCATGCGTGTCCGCTTTCGCCACCGCTTTGCCGCCGGCGCCCAGCGCACGGTGTGCCGGGTGGTGATGTTTTTCCTGTTCCGGGCGCTCAACGCCCTCTCGGTGCGGGACAGCCGCGTCGCCGCCGAGATAGCCCCCTGGCCCGAGGCAAGGGTCCTGGGGCTGGAAGTGCCCGGCGGCCCGTCGCTCTACATCGCCCGGCGGGCTGAGCGCCTTGTTCGGCTGAAAAGCGCCCCCGCGCCGGACATCCTCATCCGCTTCAAAAGCGTGCGGGACGCCTTCTATGTGTTCACCGGGCAGATGGGCGTGGCCACGGCCTACGCCCAGCACCGGTTCACCGTGCGGGGCAACGTGAGCGAGACCATGGGTTTCGTGCGGTGCGTGGACCTGGCGGAGGGGTATCTCTTCCCGCCCTTCTGGGCAAAGGGCATTCTGAAAGAACTGCCCGAAAAGCAGCTGAGCAGCCTGCGGCTCTACGGCGCGGTGCTGCTGGGCCGGTAAGGAGGTCGTTTTGATGCCAAGTTATTATGAATTCAAGCTGCCTGCAAAAATCCTTTCGGGCGACGGCGCGCTGGAGCACATCCCCCATGAGCTGGAGGCCCTGGGCAGCACCCGGCCCCTGCTGCTCTCCGACGAGGGCCTTGTGAAGGCGGGGGCGGTGGCCACCGTGGAGGGGGCCATGGCCCAGGGCGGCGGCGCTTTCGCGGCGCAGTTCTGCCGCATCCCGCCGGACTCCTCCATCCAGACGGTGAACGAAATTGCCGCATTTTTCCGCGAGCAAAACTGCGACGGTCTGGTGGCCGTGGGCGGCGGCAGCGTCATCGACACCGCCAAGGGCGTGGGCATGGTGCTGGCCCAGGGCAGCGGAGACCTGTTGCAGAACACCGGCTGCGAGGTGCTGGGCCGCGGGGCCCACGTGCCCTTCATCGCGGTGCCCACCACCTCCGGCACCGGCAGCGAGGCCACCCTGGTGGCCGTGGTGGCAAACCCGGAAAAGCACGTGAAGATGGAGTTCATCAGCTACCACCTTCTGCCCGACGCGGCGGTGCTGGACGTGCGCATGACCGCCAGCCTGCCGCCCCGCATCACCGCCAGCACCGGCATGGACACCCTGTGCCACGCCATCGAGGCGGCCAGCTGTTTGCAGCGCAACCCGGTGAGCGACGCCTTTGCCGAAAAGGCCATGGGCCTTGTGATGCAGAACCTGCCCGCCGCGGTGGAAAACGGCCAGAACAAAGCGGCCCGCCTTGCCATGGCCAACGCCAGCCTGCTGGCGGGGGCGGCCTTTTCCAACAGCATGGTGGGCCTGGTGCATGCCATCGGCCACGCCCTGGGCGGCGTGTGCCGGGTGGCCCACGGCGACGCCATGACCATCCTGCTGCCGGCGGTGATGGAGTTCAACCTCCCGGTGTGCGGCACACGCTACGGCGAACTGCTGCTGGCGCTGGCCGGGCCGGAGGAGTACGCCGCCACCCCTGCCCCCGACCGGGCCGCCGCGGCCATCGGCACGGTGGACGCCCTGCGCCGCCGCCTGCACGACGCCTGCGGCCTGCCCGTCACTTTGCGGGACACCGGCCGGGTGGAAAAGAGCGCCTTCGAGGCGGTGGCCCGCACCGCCCTGGACGACGGCGCCATGATCGTCAATCCCCGCCAGGCCTCCTTTGAGCAGGTGCTGGCCATTCTGGAGAAAGTGTGGTGACACCATGGACATCGAATCCATCGTCAAACGTCAGCGAGACTTTTTCGCCACCGGCGCCACCCTGCCGGTGAGCGCCCGCGTGGACGCGTTAAAGCAGCTGCAAGCCAACATCCGCGCCGCGGAAAAGGACCTGCAGGCCGCCATGAAGCAGGACCTGAACAAGAGCGGCTTTGAAAGCTATATGGCCGAAATAGGCATGGTGCTGGACGAAGTGGGCCACGCCGTCAAAAAACTGCCCGGCTGGGCAAAGCCCAAGCGGGCGCGCACCCCCATGTCCCAGTTTGCCGCCAAGAGCTTCATCCTCTCGGAGCCCTACGGCGTGACGCTGGTGATGGCCCCCTGGAACTATCCCTTCCTGCTCAGCATGGACCCGGTCATCGGCGCGGTGGCGGCGGGCAACTGCGTGGTGCTGAAACCTAGCGCCTACGCCCCGGCCACCAGCGCGGCCATGGCAAAACTCATCGCCGACACCTTCGACCCCGGCTGGGTCACGGTGGTGGAGGGCGGCCGCAAGGAGAACAGTGCCCTGCTCGACCAGCGCTTTGACTTCATCTTCTTCACCGGCGGCGTGACGGTGGGCAAGCTGGTGATGGAAAAGGCCAGCCATTGGCTGACTCCCGTCATTCTGGAGCTGGGCGGCAAGAGCCCGGTGCTCATCGACCGCACCGCCGACATCCCCCTCACCGCCAAGCGCCTGGCCTTCGGCAAGGTGCTCAACGCGGGCCAGACCTGCGTCGCGCCGGACTATGTACTGGTGGACCGCACGGTGAAGGACCAGCTGATGGAGGAGCTGAAAAAACAGTTCGCCGCCATGCTGGGCCCCGACCCCCTGCACAACCCGGACTATGTGCGCATCATCAACCGCAAGCACTTTGAGCGCATCACCGGCCTTTTGGAGGGCGAGACCATTCTGGCAGGCGGCCAAAGCCGCGCGGACGAAGTTTCCGGCTGGATCGAGCCTACCCTGGTGGAGGGCACCGCCGACTGCAAGCCCATGCAGGAGGAAATTTTCGGGCCCATCCTGCCCCTCATCCCGGTGGACAGCATGGACGAAGCCATCGCCTTTGTGAACGGGCGGGAGAAGCCGCTGGCCCTCTACCTTTTCACCAAAGACCCTGCGGTGGAGCAGAAGGTGCTGGCTCGGTGCAGCTTTGGCGGCGGGTGCGTCAACGACACCATCATCCACCTTGCCACCCATGACATGGGCTTTGGCGGCGTGGGCCAGAGCGGCATGGGCAACTACCACGGCAAGCGCAGCTTCGACGCCTTCAGCCACGAAAAGAGCATCGTGAAAAAGGCCCTCTGGCTGGACCTTCCCATGCGGTATATGCCCTACACCGAAAAGAACGAAAAAATGGTGCGGATGTTCCTGAAATAAGTTTTAAGCGCAAAACGCCCCCGGGCCGCGGTTTCGCGGCCCGGGGGCGTTTTTGATTCAGAACATGTTTTGGATGGGCTCTCTCGAATCCACATTGGCGTAATAATCGGCTTTGGAGATCATGGCTGTCTCATACGTCCGCGGGCCAAAATCGATGCGTGAATCGCAAAGGACATAAAATCTGCTCTCGTTTTCGCCCAGGATGCAGGGCAGCAAGGGCCCCTCCTCTCCCTGGCTTCGCAGGGTGACCTCAGTCAGCTCGCCGCTTTCCAGGTCCAGCGCGAACATGCACTCTTTCCAGGTGTCGCTGTTGTCCGGCTCCGGCTCCCAGCTGGTCTCCAGCATCAGATGGTCGTCCCGCACATAGGCGGCCGAGACCGACTGGTCCTCCGGCCAGTTTTCGGCCAGCGCCGTCACCTCGCCGGTGGCCAGGTCCCGCATTTCCAACCGGGTGCCCCCGGTTTCTTTCAGAATGACTTTTGAGTTCCACACCCCGCAGAGGAAGTAGTCCGCGGACACCCAGCTTTGCAGCGGCGTCGCTTCTCCCGTGCGCGGGTCCCAGGAGACCAGCACAGATGTTTTCAGGTCTGTCGCCAAATCGCCCGTGGGCTGATAGAACTCTTTCAGCAGCTCTCCGCCGTTGTTGGTCTCCAGCAGAACGCCGGGGCCATACACCCCCACGTCAGAGAAGGTGTCGGGCATTGCCGCCCCCTCTTCCATTTCGCCGGTGGCCGGGTCCAGCAGCACCGCTTTCCCCTTCATGGACATCCACAGTTTGCCGCCCTCCTTCGCAAAGGGGATAAAGGACGAAAAATATTCCTTCTCGTCCACGCGCTGCAATTCCCGGTACTCCGTGCCATCCAGCCGGCGCACATCGAGGGAAACGGCGTTTTCTTCGCACCAGCCCTCGGTCAGCAGCCAGTCGCCCGCCAGCACCGCCGTGCGGTAAAAATCGCTGAAGGCCGGGCAGCTCTCATCCTCATGTTTGCAGCCCGCCGCGTCACACAGCGGCGTGCGGGTGCAGGCGCCGTAATCCGTATAGCAGAGCAGGTATCCGTCGCCATGCCCCACGTATTCATAGCATCCCAGCTCGTTCTCCGCCATGGGCAGCTTTGTGTACTCTTTCTCCACCGGCGCAAGGGTGTGCTCCCCGTCCAGCAGCGTTTCCACGCCGCCTCCCTCGGTCCGGGCCGCGCTTTCGCTTGCCGGCAAAGCGGACGCGCTCTGCCCCGCCTCCTGCCCGGCGCAGCCCGCCAGCAGCGCCGCCGCCAGCGCCACGCCCCACGCCATCCGGGTGCATTGTTTCAAAAACCGTTCCATCTTTGAACAGCCTCCTTTTTCGGGGCGGGGCTCGTGCCGCCCTGCCCTGTTGCTGCTCTCATCATAGCCCCTGCTTTTATCCGACTTGCAGCCGGGTCGTTTCCTGGGGGCATTTTTCAGAACACATCTTTGATGGGCTCCATCGAATCCACCCCGGCGTAGTAGTCCGCCTTGGAGATCATGGCCATCACGCTTTGCGGGGTCTCTTCCGAGCCCGTGGAACAAACCACATAGAATTCATCCGCGCTCTCGCCCATGATACGGGCCAGCGCGGTGCCCTGGCCGCCGCGATTGCGCAGGGTGATCTCGGTCAGCTCGCCGCTTTCCAGGTCCAGCGCGAACAGGCATTCCTGCCAGGTGTCGGTGTTGTCCGGTTCCGGCTCCCATCTGGTCTCCACCATCAGGTGTCCGTCCCACACGTAGGAAAGCTGCACCTTCTGCTCCGCCGGCCAGCTTTCAGTCAGCACCTTTGTCTCGCCGGTGATCAGGTCCCGGGCCTCAAAGCGGCCCTGCGCTTCGCTGAACAGAACGACCTTGTCGTTCCAGACCCGCATGAACCGCCATTCCCCATTGTTCCAGATCGTCAGCGGCACTTCCCCGCCGGTGCGGGGGGCCCAGGCGGAAAGGGTCACAGTGGCCCGGTCGCGTATCTCCTGTTCCTGCCGTTCATCCGCCAGCAGATCGCCGGTGGGCTGATAGTTCTCTTCCACCAGTTCATCCGCATTGGAGGTCACAAGCAGCACTCCCGAGCCCAGCACCCCCACATTTGTAAAAACCGTGGGGATGTCCGCCCACGTCTCCGCCTCGCCGGTGGCCGGGTCCAGCAGCACCGCCTTGCCATCTCTGGCCAGCCACACCTTGTCCCCTTCCATGGCAAATCCCCAGGGATAGAGCGAATCGCCCTCAGCGCCGGTGAACAGGGTCCTTTTTCCACTGCCATCCAGCCCGCGGGCGTCCATCGAGCATGTGCCGTCCGCGTTCGTGCCGCTGGTGAGCAGCCAGTCCCCCGCCATGCCCACATTGCGGTAATAAGGCGAGTAGGCCGGGCAGCTTTCGTCGGCATGGGCGCAGCCCGCCGCGTCGCACAGAGGAGCGCGGGTGCCCGCGGCGTAATCCACATAGCAAAGGAGATACCGGTCCTCCAGATTTACGAATTCATACATGCCCTGGCCAGTCTGTGTCAGCGGTATGTCCATATACCCCGACGGCAGCGCGGTGAGGGCATGCTCTCCATTCAGCAGCTGCTCCACGGCGGCCCCGTCGGTCTGGGGCGCGCTCTCGCTCGCCGGCGGAGCGGATACGCTCTGCCCCGCCTCCTGCCCGGCACAGCCCGCCAGCAGCGCCGCCGCCAGCGCGGCGGCCAGCGCGCGTTTCATCTGTTTCATTCCAAACAGCCTCCTTTACTCCGGCAGGGCGTTTGCCGCCTCTGCCTTGATGCTGCCCCCAGTGTAACCCCCGCTTTTATCCGACTTGCAGCCGGCGTGTTTCGTTTCAGGAAAAAGAGGCCGCCTCCAGCAAAAAGGTCTCGTGGGCGGCGCAAGTTTGCAGCCGCAGCCGCCCCTGGACCGAGCGCAGTTCCGTCGCCCCTGCCTGCACCGTTTGGGTCTCTTCCCAGTCGGGCAGCACGTCCACCCCCAGCAGGGCGCGCCATTCCTCCAGCAGCGCCATCGGGTCGGCGGGCGCGTCCGCCGGGCCATAGACCGAAAGCCGCGCGGGCAGGCCGGTCACCGGCTCGGTGATGAGGTACACATCCCCCAGCCACACCCGCACAAAGCCCATCTCGTCCCGCCAGGCCAGACCCTGGCCGCTCTGCGCCAGCGCCTCGCCCACCGTCTGCCTCGCCCCGTCGGGCAGGTTTTCCAGCGCCATCAGTTCCAGAAGGGTCTCCCGGGCGCTTTCCGCCGCCGCGTCGGCCGCTTCTCCCTCAAGGGGCTCCCAGCCTTCGCTCCAGCCGCCCAGCAGGCGCTGCCGCTCGTAGAGCTGGCTCACGAACCCGTTTTCCCGCGCCGCCGCGCTCAAAGCAAGGTCGGTGGCCGGGCGCGTCCGGGGCTGGGCAAACAGCTCCCGGTCATAGCCCCGGCACACCATCCAGGGCAGGGCCATGCTGCCCGCCGCCAGCGCCAGCACAAGCAGCCAGAGCCCGGCGCTTTTCAGCCGTCGTCTCATCTCCCCGCCTCCTTCAGGTCAAACCGCACGGTGGTGCCTTTGCCCACCTCGCTCTCGATGGCAAGCTCGCCGCCGTGGAGCTTGGCGATGCGGGCGCAGAGGGCAAGGCCGAACCCGCTGCCGTTCTGCGCCCGGGCGCGGGAGCGGTCCACCATATAAAAGGGCTCGGTCACCCGGGCCAGTTCCTCTGCGGGGATGCCCCGGCCCTTGTCCTTCACCGCCAGCGTCACCCGGCCTTCTTTGGCCTCGGCGGTCAGGGTCACCTTCCCGTCCGCCGGGTCGGCCCGCTCGGCGTTGCTCACAAGGTTCTGCACCAGCGCCAGAATGAGGTCCGGCTGTGCCAGCACCGCAAGGCCCTCAAAGCCCTCGAACACCAGTTCCGTTTTCGCCTGGGGCGGGCGGATGCGCCGCAGCCGCGCCTCCAGCGTTTTCAGTTCCAGCGGCTCCAGTTCCAGCGTGCCGGTGTGCTCCAGTTCCATGAACACCATCAGCTTCTGGCTCAGCGCTTCCAGCCGTTTTGTCTCGTGATAGATGTAGTCCGCCGCCTTTTTGCGCTGCTCGGGCGGCAGTTCGCCGGCGCGCAGCAGCGAGGCGTAACCCATCATGCTGGTGATGGGGGTCTTGAGTTCGTGGGTGAAGGCCGCCACAAAGTCGTCCCGCTGGCGCACCGAAAGGTCCAGCTGTTCCACCTTCTGCTGCACCGCCTGGGCCATCCGGTCAAAGCTGCGGCTCAGGTCCGCCAGCTCGTCCTCCCCTTTCAGGGCCGTGCGCTCGTCGTAGGCCCCGGCGGCGATGCGCCGGGCCGCCTCTTCCAGCCGGGCCACCGGGCGGGTGAGCATCCGGCTCATGGCCAGCACCAGCACCACCAGCGCCGCGAAGGCCGCCCCTTCCACCCGGGCAAAGCCCCAAAGCAGCGCGTCCCGGGCCTCGAACAGGCCCGTCACGTCGTAGGCGTTCAGCACCCAGGCGCTTCCCGCTGCCTGCTCCACCTTGGTGGCGTACAGCTGAAATATCCCGTCGCCGGTGTCCAGATAGGTCACGGCGGTGTCCCCCGCCGTCAGCGCCGCCCGCTGGTCGGTGGCGGTGACAGCCTCCGGCAGGCTGGACCAGACAGGAAATCCGCTGCCGTTGTAAAGAGCCATCCACTCGCCGCCGGTGCCGCCGTAGCTTTGCAGCCGCTGGCCGTACTCCTTCAGCAGGTCGGTGTCGTAGGGGCCGGCCCCCGCCTCGATCAACGCCATCTTCACGCCGTAGGCGTCCCGCTGGTGATGGGCCTCGTTCTGCCGCTGGGCTGCCTCCAGCTGGCTGTCAAAACTGCTGCGCACCAGCCAGGCCGCCCCCGCGTTCAGCACCACCGCCAGCAGCGCCAGCATGGCTAGCGCCAGCTTGTGGGAAAACTTCATTCACTCCGCCTCCAGCATGTACCCGATTTTATACACCGTGCGTATCTCTTTTTGCAGCCCCAGTTTCTTGCGCAGCCGCTGGATATGCAGGTCCAGGGTGCGGGTGTCGTCCTCGGCAATGTCGCCCCACACCCGTTCATAAATCACATCCCGGTAGAGCGCCAGCCCCCGGTTGCGCACCAAAAGCAAAAACAGGTCGAACTCCCGGGGCGTGAGCGCCACCGGCCGGCCGTCCCGCTTCACGATGCGGCCCGCCGGGTCCACTTCCAGTCCGAACACCCGCACCGTGCCCAGCCGCCCGCTGCGCCGCAGCACAGCCTCCACCCGTGCGATGAGCTCCATCGGCTCGAAAGGCTTCACGATGTAGTCGTCCGCCCCCAGCCGCAGCCCCCGCACCCGGTCCGCCAGCGCCCCCTTCGCCGTGAGAAAGATCACCGGCGTGCCGGTGGGCGCGAGATATTCCATCAGCTCGAACCCGCTTATCTCGGGCAGCATCACGTCCAGCAGCACCAGGTCGTACTGCTCCTTTTCCAGCTTGTCCGCCGCCTCGCTGCCGCTCATCGCCGTCTCGCTTTTGTGCCCCGCCTGGGCCAGCGTCAGCTGGATGAGGTCCGCGATGGCCGCTTCGTCGTCCACGATCAGGATGTTTGCCATGGTCTTCCCCTCCCCTTTTATCAAAATTATGCCACGGTTGTATCCGGGGCGTATCCGCCCGAAAAAAGTTTTTCTTTTTCCCTTGACAACTGTGTATACCGTGTATATACTGTATATGTCGGATATGTACAGTCCGATAAATTCAAAGAAACGGAGAGCACTGATGGAGATCTACATCAGCAATTCCGGCACAAAACCGATTTACGAACAGATCACCGACCAGATCAAAGCCGCCATCCTCGCCGGCAAGCTGGCGGAGGGCGAGGCCCTGCCCAGCATCCGCTTTCTGGCGAAGGAGCTGGGCATCAGCGTCATCACCACCAAGCGCGCCTACGAGGACCTGGAAGCCGCGGGCTTCATCCACACGGTGCCCGGCAAGGGCAGCTTTGTGGCCGCCGCGGACCCGGAGCTCCATCGCGAGGCCACCCTCAAAAAGGTGGAGGAGCTGCTGAGCCAGGCGCTGGACGTGGCGGCGGCGGGCGGCGTGACCCGTTCGGAGGTGCTGGAAACACTCAAACTGCTGTCAGAGGGAGAATGAACCATGGAAAACGCCATTGAGGTGCGCGGCCTTTGCAAGCGCTACCCCGACTTCCAGCTGCAAGACGTCAGCTTCACCGTGCCCGCCGGGAGCATCGTGGGCTTCATCGGCGAGAACGGCGCAGGCAAAACCACCACCATGCGGGCCATTCTGGGCACCCTGCGCCCGGACGGCGGCGAGGTCGCCGTGCTGGGAAAGCCCGCGGGCCACACCAAAACGCTGGCTCAGGTGGGCGCTGTGTTCGAGGACGCCTTTTTCTACGAGGTGCTCAGCCCCGCCGAGGTGGGCGCGTGCCTCGCGTCCATCCAGCCCGGCTTCGATAAAGAGTACTACCGGCAGCTGCTCGCGGAGTTCGAGCTGTCCCCCACCAAGAAGATGAAGGACTTCAGCCGGGGCATGCGGATGAAGCTGCGGCTGGCGGCGGCGCTGGCGCACCACCCCAAACTGCTGCTGTTGGACGAAGCCACCAGCGGGCTGGACCCGGTGATGCGCGCCGAGATTCTGGACCTTTTGCGCCGCTTCATCCAGGACGAAGAGCACAGCGTGCTGCTGAGCAGCCACATCACCGCCGACCTGGAAAAGGCGGCGGACTACATCGTGTATATCCAGAAAGGCCGTATCCTCTTTGAAAAGGAGACGGACCTGCTGCTGGAGGAATACGGTGTGCTGCGGGCCGGGGCCCAGCAAATCGCCGCGCTGCCCGCCGAGCTGGTGGTGGCGGTGCGCGCCAATGCCTTCGGGCAGGCGGCTCTGGTGAAGGACCGCCGCGCCGCCGCGGCTCTTCTGCCGGATGTGGTGCTGGATAAGCCCACCCTCGACGACATCATGCAGTTCTATTCGGAAAGGAGAAGCGTATGATCGGCCTGCTGAAAAAAGACCTGCTCATCCTGCGGCGGGTCTATATGAAGAACTTCTTCCTTGTGCTGGTGCTCTACACCGTGCTCGGCATCGCGCTGCAAATGACCAGCTTTTTCACCCTGATGAGCTGGATGTACGGCTTTTATGTGATGAGCCTGTTCAGTGTGGATAACACCTGCCGCTGGGATTTCTACGCCGCCACCCTGCCGGTGAGCCGCAAAACGGTGGTGACCGCCAAGTTCCTGCTGCTGGGCCTCTGCATCGCCGCAGGCTTTGTTTACAGCCTGGTCACGGCCCCGGTGGCGTATCTGCTGATCGGCGAGCCCATCGCCGAGAGCATCCTGGCCAGCCTGCTGGTGACCCTCATCCTGATCGTCTACTTTGCGGTGACCATCCCCCTCACCTATGCCTTCGGGCCGGACAAAGCCCGCAGCGCCATGCTGTTGCTGCTGGGTCTTGCCGGCGGCTGCATCCTCGCGGCCGCCAGCCTCGGGGACGGCGGCGGAGCTGTTCTGATGGCCTTGTTCGGCTGGATGGAAACTTCCCCCGTTCCCGGCTTCTCCATCATCACCGCCGCAACAGCGGTGCTCTGCCTCGTCTGCTGGCTGGTCAGCTGCCGCATCTACGAGAGAAAAGAGTTTTAAACAAAGCGAGGCGCGCCGCCTGCCGGAACAGCAGGCGGCGCGCCTTTTCGCAAAAAGGTCAGCCCAGGGCCACGTCCAGCAGCATCATCACCAGAAAGCCCAGCATCACGCTGCCGGTGCCCACATGGGAGTGCTCGCCCAGATGGGCCTCGGGGATGAGTTCCTCCACCACCACATAGATCATGGCGCCGGCGGCGAAGGCCAGCACCCAGGGCATCATGCCCGTCACGCTGCCCGCCGCCAGCACGGTGAGCAGGCCGAACACCGGCTCCACCACACCGGACAGCGCGCCGCAGACGAAAGCCTTGCCCCGGCTCACGCCCTGCCCCCGCAGGGGCAGGCTGATGGCCGCGCCCTCAGGGAAGTTCTGCAGCCCCATGCCGATGGCCAGCGCCACCGCGCCGGGCAGCGCCGCCGCGCCGCCGTCCCGGGCGGCCACCGCAAAGGCCAAGCCCACGGCCATGCCCTCGGGGATGTTGTGCAGCGTCACCGCCAGCACCACCATGGTGGTGCGCTTCAGGTGGGCGGGCAGGCCCTCCGGCTCGTCGCTGCCGATGTGCAGGTGGGGCAGCAGGCGGTCCAGCAACATCAGAAAGACGCCGCCCAGCACAAAGCCGCCTCCGGCGGCCAGCAGCGCACTCTGGCCCTGCTCCTCGGCCATCTCCATGGCGGGGATGAGCAGCGACCACACCGACGCGGCGATCATCACCCCGGCGGCAAAGCCCAGAAAGGCTCGCTGCAGCCCGGCGCCCATGTCCTTTTTGAACAAAAACACGGTGCCCGCCCCCAGCACGGTGGCAAGGCAGGTGGCCCCGGTGCCCAGCATAGCAAAATACAATTCACGCGAAAGCATGCGTTTCTCCTTTTTCGCGCGGCAAGCGCCGCGTTATTCTCCGCCGCCCCGCGCCGCAAACTCAGTGCGGGCCAGCGCTGCTTTCACTATACACTACCGCCGCGCGCATTTCAACTTGATTTGCCGCCCAAAAGCAGGTATAATATGTAAGCGTTATACGTCTCTGTAGCTCAGATGGATAGAGCGTTCGCCTCCTAAGCGAAAGGCCGTGGGTTCGAATCCCGCCAGGGACGCCACGTCGGAATGGACTACGCTCCATTCAAAAAGCCCAGCCGTTTGGCTGGGCTTTTCTCATACCGCTCCGTCATTCCTCCTTCTCCCCACAAAACTTTGCGCTGCAAACTTTCGTGGGGGCCCCGCTCTACGGGCCAGGAAAGGAGCGGGCATCAATTTCATCACGCAAACTCACAGCGGCGCAAGGGCAAAGCCTTGCTCCGCTATTTTTGTGCCACCAATGCATCCAGTAGCGCGTGTTCATCCCAGCGTGTGCTCCGCACTCTCATCCTCTAAGCAGCGTGGCACAGCAAAAGGCATCCCGTTATTATTTCCTTCCTTTGCCGCTCATCGAATTCTTGATCCGGCTCAAAAGCCTTTGACAGCTCAGTTGGCGGGAGCGCTCTGCTCCGACAACTCCGACACCCCGCCGGGCGCAGCCGAAAAACCGCATAACAAAGCCATTTTTCGGCATCGCGTTCTCTGGTTTTGTAGTAGCCTGACTACTATTTGACCACTTATAACCGAATAGCTGAAACCCGTCTTCGGACGGTTTTCATAGATGTGCGTCCGTAGCTCAGTTGGATAGAGCGTTCGGCTCCGACCCGGAAGGCCGCTGGTTCGAATCCAGTCGGGCGCACCAAAGCAGGCAAGACCAGTGCATAGCCATAGCTATGCACTGGTCTTGTTTTTCTTCGTCAGTGTACGCTAGTATCGCTTTTTTATTGGCAATCACTTCATAAATATTGTCTTTTAACACGGGTTTGACCGGAAAAGCACCGTTTCTAGGCCTGTGTATATTTTATTTTCTCAAGGAAGATATGTAAACATGTGTATTTCTTATGGTTGTCAGCCGAGAATCAATGGCTTCATTATCTCCCAGAATAAAATCCAAGTAATCCGCACAATTCTTGACTACAATCTTTTCCAAGCAGTTTTGGCAGGGTCGTGGACATACCTTCCAGGGAAAGGACTTTGAACAAGAACAGTAATTCATAAGCCCTTGTCCAATTCAAAGTTTATCCCAAACAGTCGAATCGAGATTGATACTCATGTTTTATATGTAATAATAATCCCTTGAAAAGTCACCATGTACAGAGTATAATTGCCTAAAACGAACTCCGAGGAGCGTTTGAAAATATGGCAAAATCGATGACGCCGTTTAACGAGCTTCTCCCCTGGTATGAAGCAACGAACAGATTTCAATCCCAGATAGATTCATTATTACTTCCTTTTTCGGGACTGCAGTCAGATTATGCAGCATTGACAAGGCCTCTCTCTTCTGTGTTAGGCCCCCTCGCAATCCATGATATTAATAAAATCTTCAGCACATTTGATAGTCAGTCCATGACTGCCATATGGCACACCCAAGATTTTGTGTCAAAGATAGATATGCCTGGGATGGTATCTGCGCTTAGACAATTTCAAACTGCCATAGGTACTGTTGCCC
>SFDQ01000005.1 GCA_004558145.1 Oscillospiraceae bacterium | reverse complement strand
TGTTCCCATTCCGAACACAGAAGTTAAGCTCCGTAGTGCCGAAGATACTTGGTTGGAGACGACCTGGGAAAATAGGTAGGTGCCGGCTTTCTCTTTGCCATTTTCCAGCGCAAAAGAGGAAAAATAGTTGAAAAAACTATTGACAAATCTCCTCCCAGCGCTTATAATATAAAAGCGTTCCGACATCGGAACGCCGCCATGGCCCGTTGGTCAAGCGGTCAAGACGGCGGCCTCTCACGCCGCAAACGGGAGTTCGATTCTCCCACGGGTCACCATGGTATGCACTTCTAGCTCAGTTGGTAGAGCAGCTGACTCTTAATCAGCGGGCCCAGGGTTCGAGTCCCTGGAAGTGCACCAGAAAAAAGCGAGCACCAAACGGTGCTCGCTTTTTTGTTGCCCTTCCCTCTGCGGGGCGGCTTCGCCGTTCGCGCTTTTGTGCTCCGGCTCAGCGCGCAGGGACTTTGTGTCGGAACGAATATGACACACCTTGGCCGAAAGACTCCCTGGAAGATCAACAAAGCCCGGCAGGATCATATCCACACCTATGATGAAACGAATCGCATGGTCGCCATCAGGCTATCCAAGGCATTCACCAATTGTGCCTGCAATAGTTTGGACACTTTGGCACTTGAAGCGGTTGGGAACAAGAGTGTAGACTATAGGTATAACGTATTGAACCAGCTCGTGAAGAAGGCAACATCTCGGAATGAGGTGTTTACCTATATCTGCGATGCACGCGGCAATCGCATCCCGAGACCGGCAAGAAGTTGTGGCACTCCTTTGTGCCTGATAGAATGGTACCAATTGGAAAGGTGACAAGCCTTCCCACACGAATGCCTGAGCCTGCGAGTGAATAATGGAGAAAATAGTCTACTCAGCAGCAAATCGTGGTAAACCATTGACAGACGCTCAAAAAGAGCAGATTAGGTTAGCTGTAAACGAATACTAAATGATTTGCTTACCCTTGACGAAAGATACAAGGAGGCTTTCTATGAATTCCGAAAGTTCGTCTGCGGCAGCTGAGGTCACGAAAATCTACCCGAAACTACTTCGCCGCCTGTTTTATGTGTGGATTGTTATTGCACCAATGGTAATCTATGAATTGCACTATGAATACACTGTTGCTTCTGGCACCCTCGTTGAGGGAATGGGGTACGTATACGTACTTGGCTGTGTGACGCTTGGAATGTATTTTTCATACATTGTGCTTCTGCGCAAACTGATTCTGAGAGATGATGGATATATTGTAAAAACCGCAAAAATCCCCTTTTCATCTCCAAGCAATGCGGAAAAGAGTAAGGGATATATGGAATCAGAGGAGGTGAAATTTGATCAAATAAGCCTTGTGGAAGAAATTCGATGTGTATTTTGGGGAACTGTGCTTCTTTTTGACGATCGTAACAGTAAGGAAAAGCATCTGTTATGGGTCAGCGGATGGAGGCATTCCAAAAGACTTAAAGAAGCTCTTATTCAAAGAGTGTTACAGAATAATGGGGAATATGAAAAAGTTCGCCTTTGGAAATACCTTGCAGAGCGTGTGCTTGCACATAGAGGACAATCTGAAGCGTCGCAGCCTTGCCCGCATGTGCCTTTCACAAAACGCTTGACTGCGGCAATTTCAAAAGCTCTGGATGCAATAAAAGCCCAGTTTATGTCCCGCTGACTTGGTTCAATAGCTTGTCCGCTGTCATTGAACAAACCGACCCGCTGCCTATTGGCAGCGGGTCGGTTTCTTTATATGCTGCGGGCAAGGAAGGCAAAAGGTCAACAAATCCCAGCAGACCGGCTGTGACATGCTCTAAGCAAGAGGTATGGCCGTGAAGGGGAGATAAAAAGGTGATGCGGGCAAATAGTCCTTCATGCATGGTACAGGCGTGCGGTGAAATCAAAAAAGCCGGGGCGCAGCGGTCCACTGTCCGCTGCGCCCCGGCTCTCTCTATCTTCTCTCAGCCACGGGCCGCCACGGCGCGCCGCAGCTGCAGCAGCACCAGCACCAGGCTCACGCCCAGCAGGATGTGGCCGATGCCCGCCACGCCGGAGATGGCCGCAGTGGCGCCGGCGGAGAGGGAAGTGCCCAGCACCTGCAGCACGCCCCGCACCAGGAACATCACCGCGGTGAGGTTGAGGCCGGCGTGATAGACCGCCAGCACCCGCCCGGTCTTGGGGCCGGTGAAGGAAAAGTTCTTTTCCAGCAAAAGCAGCAGCAGGAAAAACACCATGCCCAGCAGGAAGTAGTGGGTGTGCACCACCGAGAGGGTGGTCTTGCCGGCAAAGCCGTTGAACTTGGTGAACTCCCGGTAGAACACGCCGCCGGCCATGGCCAGCAGAGAGTAGACAAGGGCCGCGTTCATGTAGCGTTTCATTGCAGTTCCTCCTTTATTTGACTTCCTTCTTCATAGCGAAGTAGCCGATGAGCACCGTCCAGACATAAGCGCAGGTCTTGGGGATCATCAGCATGCCGATGAGGGGCACCGCGTCCGCCCACAGCACCACCGGGATGTAGAACCCGAAGCTGAGCACGATGGTCAGCCACATCCAGCGGAAGGCCCGGTCATTGTGCTCTTTGGCGCTGGAAAAGAACAGCACGATGATCACAAGGCCCAGCAGGGCGAAGGGGATGTTGCGGTAAATGCCCCAGGAGAGGGGCGCGTCAGCGCTCAGCCACTGGTTCTGGGGCATCATGCACAGCAGGACGCGCAGCCCCGCCAGAGCGTAGACGGCGGCGGTGAGGCCGCCCCGGCCCTGCACCTTGTAGCGCTGCCGCCAGACGTAATAGAGCAGCACATGGAACACCGTCATGGTCACCGAGGTGATCCACTTGCCCAGGCCCAGGGCCACGGTGTAGTTCTCCAGGCCGGTGGTGCACAGGGCCAGCGCCCGGGGCACCAGATGGAAAGAGTCGCCCGCGCCCAGCACAACGGCCATCCAGCCGAAGAGACGGAACTGGGCCTGGCCCTTGCTGCCCCGGATCATCAGGATGCCGATGGTGATAACGGAGATCAGATAGACCGCGTCAAACAGGGTCTCAACGATCGCTTGCATATTTGTATCCTCCTTGGTTTCGTGTATATTCTCAACTCCGGCGGCGGCTCAGCGCCGCGCCGTAGTTTCGGCCGAACAGTGCCCCGGCCAGCAGCAGCGACGCTCCCAGCCCGGTGTAGAACACGGCGATGAACCGCTCCGGCGCAAGGCCGCCCGCCCGCAGGGCGATGCCCCCGGTCATCATCACCGCCATGACGGCAAATGCCTTTTTGTCGAAAAACTTCAGAAAGAAGTGACGCTCCTCTTCATAGGCCCGGATGCGGGCGGTGTGCTTTTTCACCAGCGGGCCGAACACGAACCGCTGAAACACCGCGAACACCAGCGCGGACAGGCAGAAATTCAGCGCTGTGCGAAAGGCGGGATAGGCCGCAAGGCCGATGCGCAGGATGTTGAACCCCGCCGCGCCCCACACAAGGCAGGCAAGCAGCAGCAGGGTGTCCCGTTTTACCTTCATGGAAAACCTCCCTTGTTGAACGTTGTTCAATTTGAGCGGTGAAAAATCCCCGCCCGTCAGCGGGGATCGCCGTAGAGGGTGCGGCGCACCAGCTCCAGCACGGTGGAGGGGTCGTAGTCCTGCCGCAGCAGGGCGGAGAGCATCAGCGAGAACAGCACGTCCGCGAACTTTTCGGCGGTGAAGGCTTCGTTGAAGGCGTCGGGGCGGATGCCCGGGTCCCGCTTCAGCACCGCCAGCAGCCCCTGGCGGATGTGCTGCCAGGTGCGCTCCATCCGCCGCTTGCCGTCGGATTTGTCCTCCCGCAGAAAGCCCAGGGAGTGGAGGGTGAAAAAGCCGGGATACTGCTTGCAGCCGTATTCCATCCGGCCGTACATCCAGGCCACGCAGGCCAGGGTGTTCTCGAACACGGCCTCGTCCTCCGGCCGGTGGAAAATTTCGCACCAGACGCTCTCCACCGCCGCGCCCACCAGCGCCGCCTTGGAATCGAAGTAGTTGTAGATGGAGCCCACCGACACGCCGCAGGCCGCCGCCACCGAGCGGATGTTCACCGCGTCCCATCCCTTCTGGCGGATGAGCTCCCGGCTGGCGCGCAGGATCTCCTCTTTGGACGTCACCACTGTGTTCATGGGCTCACCTCCAATATGAACAATGTTCATTATAGGCAGAGGGCCGCCCCTTGTCAAGGGGGAAAATGAAAACCGCCCGCCCCAAGAAGGGCGGACGGCTGTGTGTGTTCAGGAAGAGGCGCTCGGCGCTTCCGGCTCAGGGCGGCGCAGCAGGCGGCTGGCGGCGGTGAGCACCAGCAGGCCCAGCGCAAGGCCCATGGTCACGTCGGAGAGAAAATGAGCGCCCGCCACGATGCGGGAAAAGCCCACCACGCAGGCCCAGAGGAACCCGGCGGCGAAGAGGGCCGTCTGCCGCTTTTGCAGGCCCGGGCGCAGGGCGGGCAGCAGGGCGAGCAGCATCAGGGTGGAGGCGTTGGCCGTGTGGCCGGAGGGGAAGCTCTTGAACTCCTCGGCGGCCACGCCCGCCCCGGTCAGAGCGTCCCGCAGGGCGTGGGAGGGCTGCCACCAGGGCAGAAAGCCGGCCCGGGGGTCGGCGGCGATGAGGCGCATCCGGGGCCGGCCCCAAAGCACCTTCACGCAGTTGACCACGAGCAGCTCGCCGAAGATGACCAGCAGGAACACCCCCGCAAGGCGCAGCATCCGCCGGCGATCCGCCCCGCGGCACAGCGCGCGGGTCGCCAGTGCGGCGGCCAGCGTGCAGGCAAGGCCGATGGCGGCCGAGACCGCCGGCCCGACGGGCAGGTAGTTCATGGGCAGCAGGGCGGTCAGGGCCGCGCCGGAGAGGACGCACCAGACCCCGGCGATGACCTGCAGGCAGGCGACCGCCCGGCGTTGGGGGCTGCGCCCCATCACCAGCATCACGCCGGCGGCGGTGAGCCCCAGCCCGGCGGGGTACTCGCCGAAGGCGGCAAAGAACCGGCCGAAAAGATTCTGCGGGTCATAGAGGGCGCAGGAGAGGGGATAGTCCGCCAGCGAGCCCGCCAGCAGGAACAGCACCAGCAGCGCCCCGGCCGCCGCGGGCAGCCGCAGGGGCAGCAGGGAACGGGAAGTGCCCATCTCAAAGCACCTCCCGCATCATCGCCGCGATCTCGCCCATCAGGTCCTCCGCCTGGGGCATCACGCCGATCTGGTCGGCAAAGCCGTGGCCCAGCCCCCGGTAGACGATGGTGCGCAGCAGCACCCCCGCCTTCGCGGCGTGGCGGGCGTAGGCAAAGTCCTCAAAGGCAAGGAAATCGTGTTCGCCGAAGGCCAGTAGGGTGGGGGGCAGGGCATGGAAATCGTCCAGCAGGGGCGAGGCGTAGATGTGCTCCGGGTCCAGATGGCCCTGGAGATAGACCTCTTCCAGCAGATTGCCGCTGTCCTGCCCCGCCAGCGTGCCCATCATCTTGTACATGGCCTCCACCGCCCGGCGGTGCCGGCGGCTGACGTGATAAAGGGCGGGGTCGGTGCCCTGGTAAAACTCGGTGTGCCGGCCGGAGATGTTCACCGCCGGGTAGATGAGCGCCTGCATGCCCACCATGCCGGTGCCCTCCTGCCGGTCCCGCAGGGTGACGGCGGCGGCCAGGTTGCCGCCGGCGGAGTCGCCGCTCACCGCCAGGGGCTTCTTGGCCGCGCCCAGTTCGGCGGCGTGCTCAAAGGCCCAGCGGGTGGCAGCCCAGCAGTCGTCCAGCGGCTGAGGATAGTGGGCCTCGGGGCACAGGCGGTAGTCCACATTGAGCACCACGCAGTCCAGCTGGCTCACCAGCACCTTGCACATCTGTTCCACGATGTCCACACCGCCGCCGAAAAAGCCGCCCCCGTGGTAGTACACCAGCATGGGCAGGTCCTGCCCGGAGCCGCTGCGCCGGTAGACGCGCACCGGCACCGGCCAGCCGTCGGCGCTGGCCACCGTGATGTTCCGGGTGTCCACCCCTTCGGTGACCACATAGTCCCCCTTATACTGGGCGAACATCTTGCGAGGCATTTCGACGCGCTGGGCCACCGTGGCGTTCTTTTTCGCCTTGGGCATGAAGGGCAGCAGCAGCGGCAGCATCCGCATGGAGCGGTAAAGGCGGGGGTCGACGCTGCCCTCCGGCACGTCCTCCGGCACCGGTTTGACCAGCACCGGCACGCCCTTGTATTCCGTCTCATACTGCTTGCGCCGGATGGCCTCCAGCACCGAGGCCTCGTATCTGCGTGGCATGGTGAAACCTCCCAATAGTTTTTCTTTATCCAAAGGATAGCACAGCAGGTTGACAATGTATTTCAAAAATGTTAGATATATTGCAAAAAGGAGGCGAGGGGATGGACCGGGAGACCTGCATCTCCATGTGCCGGGGGCTGGCCAAGGCTTACAGCACCGGCGTGCGGCTGTTCGAGGGGGAGCAGCTGCTGTTTTACGAATCGGTGAGCTGCATGGAGCCGGACCCCCTGGGCCCCTTTCTGGCCCAGGTGCTGGAGGCCCCGGCGCGGGCGGGAGTCATCACCACGTCGCTGCATCAGTTCTACGGCTTCCTCACCCTGCGGGAGGGCTGGCGGCTGGTGCTGGGGCCCACCTGCATGCTGCAGGAGAGCGGCAAGGAGGTGGAGCTGCTGCTGGCCATGCTCAAGGTGGAGCCGGCCCGGCGGGAGAGCTACCTGCGGCTGCTGCGCAGCGCCCCGGTCATCAACGGGGACCGCTTTGCCTGGCTGCTGGCCTCGCTGGCCACGGCGCTGAGCGGCGAGGCCTTCCCGGTGGAGGACGTCTGGTTCCAGATACGCCCCGCCAGCAGCCGGGCGCAGGTGCTCTCGGATTATGCCCGGCGGCAGATCGAGGCCGCCGACGACCCGGAGGCCGCCCGCACGGTGGAGCAGAGCTACGCCTGGGAGCAGATGATCCTCTCCTATGTGGAAAACGGCCGGACCGGCGCCTTGCGGGAGCTGTTCTGCGCGCCGCCCAATATCGTCGCCGGGCGCATCGCCTACGACGAGCTGCGCCAGAGCAAGAACATGGGCATCTGCACCGCCACCGGCGCGGCCCGGGCGGCCATCCGGGGTGGGGTGCCTCCCCGGCAGGCGCTGGGCCTGTCCGACCTGTACATCCAGAAGCTGGAACTGCTGCGGGACGTGGCCGCCGTGGAGCAGCTCATCCGGGAGATGCTGCTGGACTTTGCGGCACAGGTGGAAAAGCTGCGCTGCCCCGGCGGCGGTGACAGCCGCTTTTATCAGCGGTGCGCCCGCTATGTGTCCGAAAATCTCTACACCGCCCTGCGGGCCGAGGAGATGGCCGCCGCCCTGGGCTACACCCGCTCCTACCTGTGCACCCGCTTCCATCAGGAGACGGGCATGTCCCTCAAACAGTATATCCAGCGGGAGAAGGCCATGGAGGCCCGGCGGCTGCTGCGGTTCACCGACCAGGAGCTGGGCCAGATCGCGGCGCTGCTGGATTTTTCCTCCCAGAGCCATTTTCAGACGGTGTTCAAAAAGGTCACCGGCGAAACGCCCATGGCCTACCGCAGGCGCACCCGCGGCGCGGAACAGGACATGAGCGGGATTTTTTGAAATCAATCCATAAAATCTGCAATCCTTCGGCGGCGGTATCTGATAGGATAAAAGAAAAAGCGCGGAAAGGAAGGCAGACAGTCATGGCAACGGAATGGCAGAAGAAGGCGGCGGAACTGGTGGCGCAGATGACGCTGGAGGAGAAGGCGTCGCTGTGTTCCGGCAAGAATTTCTGGGAGACCAAGGCGGTGGAGCGGCTGGGGGTGCAGTCCTTTATGGTCACCGACGGCCCCCACGGCCTGCGCAAGCAGGCGGGCGAGGCGGACCATCTGGGGCTGAACGCCTCGGTGGAGGCCACCTGTTTCCCCACGGCGGCGGCAACGGCCTGCAGCTTTGACCCGGAGCTTTTGCGGCAGATGGGCGAGGCTTTGGGCGAAGAGTGCCGCGCCGAGTCGGTGGGGGTGCTGCTGGGCCCGGCGGCCAACATCAAGCGCAGCCCCCTGTGCGGGCGCAACTTCGAGTATTTTTCCGAGGACCCGCTGCTCACCGGCGAGATGGCGGCGGCGCTGATCGAGGGCGTGCAGAGCCGCAACGTGGGCACCAGCATGAAGCACTATTTGGCCAACAACCAGGAAAAGGCCCGTGTCAGCTCCAACTCGGTGGTGGACGAGCGGGCCCTGCGGGAGATCTATCTGGCGAGCTTCGAGCGGGCGGTGAAAAAGGCCCAGCCCTGGACGCTCATGTGCTCCTACAACCAGATCAACGGCACCTACGCCTCCGACAACAAGCGCCTGATGACCGACGTGCCCCGGGGCGAGTGGGGCTTTGAGGGCGCCATCATGACCGACTGGGGCGCGATGAATGACCGGGTGCAGGCCATCCGGGCGGGGCTGGACCTGGAGATGCCCGGCACCGGCGGCGCCAACGACGCGCTGATCGTGCAGGCGGTGCGGCAGGGGCGGCTCAGCGAGGCCGAGGTGGACGCCTGCGCCGTGCGCATGACCGCCCTGGCCCTGCGGCTGGCGGGCAACACCGCCGCCCCCTGCGACAAGGACGCACACCACGAGCTGGCCCGGCGGGTGGCCCGGGAGAGCGCGGTGCTGCTGCGCCGGGGCACGGCGCTCCCGCTGGAAAAGGGGCGCAGGCTGGCGGTCATCGGTGAATTTGCCCAGCGGCCCCGCTATCAGGGCGCGGGCTCCAGCAAGATAAACCCCACCCGGCTGGTGAGCCTGTGCGACGCGCTGGACGAGCGGGGCGTGCCCTATGTGTACGCCCGGGGCTTTGCCGCCGAGGGCGCGGCGGACCCGGCGCTGGAGGAAGAGGCGCTGCGGGCGGCGGCCGGGGCGGACGTTGTGGTGGCCATGGTGGGCCTGCCGGACAGCTGGGAGAGCGAGGGCTTTGACCGGGCCCACATGGAGCTGCCGGAGAACCAGAACGCCCTGATGGAGGCCCTCATCGCCACCGGCAAGCCGGTGGTGGCGGTGCTGAGCACCGGCGGGGCGGTCACGCTGCCCTGGCGCGAACGGGTAGACAGCATCCTGCTGATGTATCTGGCGGGCCAGAACGGCGGCAATGCCATTCTGGACCTGCTGCTGGGTGAAGCCGACCCCTGCGGGCGGCTGGCGGAGACCTGGCCCCTGGCCCTCACCGACACCCCCTGCCACGGCTTTTTCGGCGGCAGCGGCAACGTGGAGTACCGGGAGAGCGTCTATGTGGGCTACCGCTATTACGACAAGGCGCGCCGGGAGGTGGCCTATCCCTTCGGCCACGGCCTGAGCTACACCGACTTTGCTTATTCCGGCCTGACGGTGCGGCCCGCGAAGACGGGCAGCGCCCTGCCGCTGGAGGCGGAGCTGACGGTGACCAACATCGGCGCGCGGGCCGGCCACGAGGTGGTGCAGGTGTACGTCGCGCCCCCGGCGGAGGGGACCTTCCGCCCGGTGCGGGAGCTGCGGGCTTTCGCCAAGGTGTGGCTGGAGCCGGGCGAGAGCAGGACCGTGCGCCTTGCGCTGGACCAGCGGGCCTTCGCCTTCTACGACGCGGCGGCCGGCGGCTGGCGGGTGGACGAAGGCGAATACACCGTGGAGGCGGGCGCTTCCAGCCGGGACATCCGCCTCACCGCGCCGGTGCGGCTGGAGGGCAGCGAGCCCGAAGCGGCCCCGGCAGAGACTCTGCCTTCCTACTGCGACCCCGCCGCATCCTGGCCCCCCAGCCGGGAGCAGTTCGAGGCGCTGCTGGGCGCACCGGTGCCGCCGGAGCGGCCCCTGCGCCCCTTCACCTCCAACTCCACGCTGGGCCAGGTGCGGGCCAGCCTTGCGGGCCGCATCTTCTACCGCACCATCCGCAAAAACATGGAAAAACAGTTCAGCGGCACGGGCGACGGCATGGAGGAGTTCGGCCGCATCATCGACGCCATGCTGGAGGACATGCCCCTGCGCCAGCTGGCGATGCTCTCCGGCGGCGCGATGACCCCCGCCGTGCTGGACGGCCTTGTGGAGATGATGAACGGGCATTACCTGCGGGGGCTGCGGCAGATGCGCCGCTGAGCTGAGAACAGGCGTGATGTTTCACACCTGCTCTGGACAAAACCGAAAAATCGTGCTACCCTTGCCGCAGAGGCCGCAGCGCTTCTGCGGCATTTTTCGCCTTTTCAGGAAAGGAGCCACAGGCTATGGAACAGCAGCAAAAACGCACGGTGCGGGTGGACGAATATCCCCTGCCGGGCGGCGCGCGCCGCCCCTTCGCGGTGATCTGCCCCGGCGGAGGTTACGAAAAAATCTCCGACCCGCTGGAAGGGGAGAACTTTGCCCGACAGCTGAACGGGCTGGGCTGCGCGGCCTTTGTGGTGCACTATTCCGTGGGGCCGGCGGCCCGTTTTCCCGCTCCGCTGGAGGATGTGGCCGCCGCGGTGCGGGACATCCTCGACCGGGCCGAGGAGCTGAACGTGGACCCGGCGGACTATTCTGTGTGGGGCGCTTCGGCGGGCGGGCATCTGGCGGCGCTTTTTGCCAGCGAGGCCCGGGGCTGGAAACAGTTCGGCCTGCCCCGGCCGGGGGCGCTGGTGCTCTGTTACCCGGTCGTCACCATGGAGAAGCCCCTGACCCACGCGGGCAGCCGCCTGCGGCTGCTGGGGCCGGACCCCGACCCGGCGCTGGTGGAGAGCGCCAGCGCGGAAAAACTGGTCACCCCCGCCTGGCCGGCCACTTTCCTTTGGTGGGGCGAGGCGGACGCCGCCGTGGACCCCACCAACAGCCGGATGCTGCTGGCGGCGATGGAGGCGGCGGGGGTGCGCTGCGAGCACGCCTCCTGGCCGGGCGTGGGTCACGGCGTGGGCCTGGGCGAAGGGCTGCCCTGCGCCGGCTGGCTCCGGCGGGCGGTGGAATTCTGGCGGCAGGCGGTTCTTTAAAAAAATCGGCGGAAAAGGGTTGACAGTTCCCGCAAACCCTGCTATAATAAATCACGCTGCACGACAGGGCAGCGTGAATATTCCTCCTTAGCTCAGTCGGTAGAGCATGCGGCTGTTAACCGCAGGGTCGTTGGTTCGAGCCCAACAGGGGGAGCCAAACAAGAGCACGTCAAACGACGTGCTCTTTTCTTTTGTTTGCGCGGACTTGTGGGCGGGGAAGGGCGGCCCCCGCCGGTGCGGGCAGCCGCGAAAAAACA
The DNA here is from genome assembly GCA_004558145.1 of Oscillospiraceae bacterium. Classification (GTDB taxonomy): domain Bacteria; phylum Bacillota; class Clostridia; order Oscillospirales; family Ruminococcaceae; genus Allofournierella_A; species Allofournierella_A excrementavium. Next base: position 165,110 of record SFDQ01000005.1, on the reverse strand, counting down.
GAGGCGCGACCCGAGGCTCTGCATGCAGCGCCCATCCGAGCGGACGCTTTTTTTGCGCCGTGAGAAGTGTCTGGGCCGCCGCGTGCGGCGCAGGGCGCGGAGGCCCCGGGCAGAGTCTGCCCAAAGGCGCCGCCCCCCGCCACCGCAAAAAAGCAGCGCCCCGGCCAAACGGCCGGGGCGCTGCCCCTATGCTGTGAAAAAATCAGTCTTCCCGGTTGCCGAACTCGCTCAGGCGCAGGTCGGGGTTGTGCTCCTCGGCCCAGGTGATGGCCCAGGGGGAGGTGAACAGCAGCAGCTTGTTGCCCTTCAGGTCCTCGATGCGGCGGGTGTCGCTGGTCAGGTCCAGGTTCTTGGGGTCCAGGTCCTCGTTTTCGATCCAGCGGATGTGCTCGTAGGGCAGGTTCTGCATGCGGATGTCCACGTTGTACTCGTTTTTCAGCCGGTACTCCAGCACCTCGAACTGCAAAACGCCCACAACGCCCACGATGACCTCCTCCATGCCGCCGCCCAGCTCCCGGAAGATCTGGATGGCGCCCTCCTGGGCCACCTGCTCCATGCCCTTCACGAACTGCTTGCGCTTCATGGTGTCCACCTGGGTCACCCGGGCGAAGTGCTCGGGGGCGAAGGTGGGGATGCCCGCGTAGCGGATGGGCTCCTTGCCGGTGCACAGGGTGTCGCCGATGGAGAATATGCCCGGGTCGAACAGGCCGATGATGTCGCCGGCGTAGGCCTCGTCCACGGTGGCCCGGTCCTGGGCCATCAGCTGGGTGGACTGGGCCAGCTTGATCTTCTTGCCCTGCTGCACATGGGTCACTTCCATGCCCCGCTCAAAGCGGCCGGAGCAGATGCGCATGAAGGCGATGCGGTCCCGGTGGGCCTTGTTCATGTTGGCCTGGATCTTGAAGATGAAGCCGGAGAAGGTGTCCTGCGCAGGCTCCACCGGCACGCCGCCGCTGGTGCGGGGCAGGGGAGAGGGGGCCAGCCGCAGGAATTCTTTCAGGAAAGGCTCCACGCCGAAGTTGGTCAGCGCCGAACCGAAGAACACGGGGCTGAGATTGCCGGTGTTCACCGCGTCCATGTCAAAGTCGTAGCTGGCGCCGTCCAGCAGCTCGATGTCCTCGCTGAGCTTCTCGTGCAGCGGGGCGGTGAGCAGCTCGTCCAGCCGGGGGTCGCCCAGCTCGGCTTCGATTTTATCGAGAATTTTCACGCCGTTGGCCTTGCCGTCGCTCTGGAAGGCCAGGATGTGGCGGCTGTCACGGTCGAACACGCCCTTGAACTCCTTGCCGCAGCCGATGGGCCAGTTCATGGGGTAGGTGCGGATGCCCAGGATGTTCTCGATCTCCTCCATCAGGTCAAAGGGGTCCCGGGCCTCCCGGTCCATCTTGTTGATGAAGGTGAAGATGGGGATGTGCCGCAGGGTGCACACCTTGAACAGCTTGATGGTCTGGGCCTCAACGCCCTTGGCCGCGTCCAGCACCATCACCGCCGCGTCGGCGGCCATCAGGGTGCGGTAGGTGTCCTCGGAAAAGTCCTGGTGGCCGGGGGTGTCCAGAATGTTGACGCACCGCCCGTCGTATTCAAACTGCAGCACGCTGCTGGTGACCGAGATGCCGCGCTGTTTTTCAATTTCCATCCAGTCGCTCACCGCGTGGCGGGCGCTCTGCTTGCCCTTCACGCTGCCCGCCTGCTGGATGGCCCCGCCGTAGAGCAGCAGCTTCTCGGTGAGGGTGGTCTTGCCGGCGTCCGGGTGGCTGATGATGGCAAAGGTGCGCCTGCGCGCGATCTCCTGCCGCAAATCGGCCATAGCTTCTTCCTCCTCTGATTTTGCGCGGGGCCGCGGGGCCCCGGTGGGTTTCTTTTTAAAAAGTCACAACATTCTAATTCTACCCGTTCAAAGCCCGCTTGGCAAGGGGAACGGGGCATTTTTGCTCACTTTTTCAGCACGAAACAGGGCAGAGGCGCAGTGTCCGCCCAGTTGGCGAAACGGCAGGCCAGCACCGTGTATTTCGTCAGGGGCAGGGCGGCGAAAAATTCCTCCACCGCTTTCCTTTCGCCGTCGCCGTTGGGGCCGCCGCTGTAAAGGCAGGCCGCCAGCACGCCGCCGGGCTTGAGGATGTCCAGCGCCGCCGAAAGGGCCGGCAGGCTGCTGGCCGGGGTGGTGAAGAGGGCGTGGTCCGCCCCCGGCAGATAGCCGAAGTTGAACACCACGCAGTCGGCGCTGGCCGGCCCGGCAAACTCCGCCAGCCGGGCGTGGTCCGCCTGCACCACCCGGGCGATGGAGCCGAAGCCCTCTTTTTCCAGCCGGGCGCGGGTGGCCTCCACCGCCTTTTGCTGCACGTCCAGCGCCAGCACCTTCCCCGACGGCCCCGCCAGCTTGCAGAGAAAGGCGGTGTCGTGGCCGTTGCCGCAGGTGGCGTCGATGAAAAAGCCCCCGGCGCAAAGGTGCAAAGCCAGAAACTCGTGGGTCAGGCTCACGGCGCTGGGGTCCGGCGCGCGGCGGCGCAGCCATACCTCCCCGGCGGGCGCGAAGCCGAATTTTTTCAAAAGGGCTGCCGCGGCCTCGGTCTCGGGAGGCGGGGCGGCGTGCAGGCTGGCGGTGGAAAAGCCCCCGGTGGCGTGCAGGGCCTGCTTGAGCAGATAGCTGCCGTAGCCCTTGCTCCGCCAGCCCTCGTCGATGGAGAGCTCCTCCAGCTCCACCCGGCCGGGGGCGACGCGCAGGCGGCAAGCGCCCACCGGCTGCTGTTCTTTATAAAGGGTGAGGGCAAGGTGCTCCCCCTCCCGGTGCTCGTCGATGCGCATGGGCGGCCTCCTTTTCGCGGAACGGTTGCGGGATGCCCCGTTTTGTGGTAGCATATCCACATGCCTTATCCGCGCGATATTCCTATTATAGCGCGAAATATGGGGATTTCACAATTCTTTCACCCCGGCTTTGAAGGTTTTTCACGATTGGCCGATATACTATGGTCAGAACGATCACAGAGGGCTTTTTTGAGGGCGTATCCGCCCCGGCCCGCTGTTTACCCGAAAGGATGAATTTTTATGGAAAACAAATGGGAATATGATTACTCCGGTCTCTATCAGAACGGATACAACCCCGCGCCCCCCACGGGGAGCGGCCCTTCCGGGCAGATGCCCGGCGACGGCGGCATGCCCGGCGCGCCCATGGGCGGCGGCGAGCCTCCCCGCAAGAAGCGGGGCATCGGCAAAAAGGTGCTGGCAGGCGTGCTGGCCCTGGTGCTGGTGGCGGCGGTCAGTTTCGGCGGCGGCTTCGCCGGCTATCTGGTGGCCAGCAAAAACGGCGGCCAGACGGTGATGTATCAGGCGGCCTCCGGCGGCAGCGCCACCTCCACCTCCTCCACCGGCGGCAGCCTGTCCGACGTGGCCAGCGCGGTGACCCCCAGCGTTGTGGTGGTCACCACCGAGCAGATCGTCACCGACAACTACTTCTGGGGCGGCCAGCAGGTGCTCAGCGGCGCCGGCAGCGGCGTCATCCTCACCACCGACGGCTACATCGTCACCAACTACCACGTGGTGGAAGGCGCCCAGCAGATCACCGTGACCCTGCATGACGACTCCACCTACACCGCCACCGTGGTGGGCAGCGACCAGCAGAGCGACATCGCCCTGCTGAAGATCGACGCCACCGGCCTGACCCCCGCTGTGCTGGGCGATTCCGACAGCGTGCAGGTGGGCGAAGTGGTCATCGCCGTGGGCAACCCCATGGGCACCCTGGGCGGCACCGTCACCGACGGCATCGTCTCCGCTCTGAACCGTGACATCTCGGTGGAAGGCAACGAGATGACCCTGATGCAGACCAGCGCGGCCATCAGCCCGGGCAACTCCGGCGGCGGCCTGTTCAACACCAACGGTGAACTGATCGGCATCGTCAACGCCAAATACTCCGACGAGGACGCCGAGGGCCTGGGCTTCGCCATCCCGGTGAACACCATGAAGACCGTCGTACAGGACCTGCTGGAGAACGGCTACGTCACCGGCCGTCCCGCACTGGGCATCACCGTCATCACCGTGGGCGACGTGCAGACCGCCATGCAGTACGGCGTGAGCAGCCTGGGCGTCTACGTGAACAGCGTGGATGAGGGCTCCGGCGCCGAGGCCGCCGGCATGAAGGCGGGCGACCGCATCGTGAGCATCGGCACCCAGCTGGTGGAGAGCACCGACGACGTGACCAATGCCCTCAAGAGCTACAATGTGGGCGACGTGGTGGAGGTCCAGGTGGACCGCGGCCGCGAGCTTATCACCCTGCAGGTCACCCTGGGCGAAAAGACCGGCGCATAACACAGTTGAATAAACCCAAGGCCCCGACCCTTTGTGGTCGGGGCCTTTTTCTTTGGGCAGGGCGGCGAAAAGTGGGCGAGGCGCTGAACAAGGTTTGTGCAATAAATATAAAAAGTATATATTTTCAAAAATATGCTTGCTTTTTCGATATTTATGCATTATTATACATTCATACAATTTTTCGGGCGGCGGGCAAAATGCCTTGATAAGCCGCGAAAGGGGAGCTCTGCATGCGACGACGAAGCGGAAAGGATGAAAGTTTATAAATTTGCTTCACCCGGGCCGCCCCGCGGCCCCGACCAAGAAATGAGGTTTTGTCATGCATTGCAAAAAGTTGATCGGCGCTCTGTGCGCCGGGCTGATGGCGCTGTCCGCCGTGGGCTGCGCCGCGTCGCCCTCCTCTTCCGCCCCCGCCGCTTCCGCTGATAACATGAGCGCCGGGGCCGACTCCGGCTTTACCGTCAGCGTCAAGGTGCCCGACGATTTCGAGGGCGAACTGAACGGCCGCTGCCTTGTGGCCTTCGCCACCGACACCAGCGAGGCCCAGCCCTATGAGCAGATCGACCTCTACGGCGTGCCGGTGTTCGGCAAGACGGTCTACGGCCTCAAGGCCGGCGACACCATCGAGTTCACCGTGGCCGACGACGAGATCATCGGCTTCCCCTTTGAGCTGGAAGAGCTGCCCGCCCAGGAGTTCTCGGTGCAGGCCTTCTTCATCACCTACACCAAGTTCGAGCGCAGCAACGGCTCCACCATCTGGGGCATGGCCGACCAGGGCGGCGGCGGCGACTTCCTCTCCAACCCCGGCAACTATTACAGCGACGTGCAGACCGCCCAGGTGGACGTGACCAGCGACCAGACCATCAGCCTGACCCTGAGCGAGATGATCCCCATGCCCGAACTGGAAGAGGGGCAGGTGGCCCAGCAGGGCAACTATGAGGACACCGAGCAGGTGAAGTACGTCAAGATCAAGAGCGAGCTGCTCAGCGAGTTCTGGGGCCAGGACATCTACATCGGCGCGAACGTGCTGCTGCCTCATAACTACGACCCCGAAAAGGCCTATCCCACCCTCTACTACCAGGGCCACTTCCCCGGCGGCAGCGCTCCCTTGAGCTACGGCACCAACGAGGAGTTCACCACCTGGTGGGACAGCGGCGAAGCGCCCCAGATGGTGGTCATCACCTTCCGTGACGCGAACATGTACTACGACACCTCCTACTCCGTGAACAGCGAGAACCTGGGCCCCTGGGGCGACGCCATCCAGCAGGAGCTCATCCCCTATCTGGAAGAGACCTTCAACCTCATCCCCGAGTCCTGGGCGCGTCTGTTGTCCGGCGGGTCCACCGGCGGCTGGGAGAGCCTGGCCATGCAGGTGTTCAATCCCGACTTCTACGGCGGCACCTGGAGCCTGTGCCCCGACTCCGTCACCTTCGAGCACTATCAGGTGGTCAACCTCTACGAGGACGACAACGCCTACTACACCGACAACGGCTGGTACAAGGTGGCCCGTCCCGGCAGCGTTGCACTGGACGGCAACATCAAGTACGCCATGAAGGACGAGAATCTCTACGAGGCCGCGGTGGGCGGCCTGCAGTGCCAGAGCCTGGGCCAGTGGGCCATCTGGGAAGCGGTCTACGGCCCCATGGGCGAGGACGGCTACCCCGAGCGCGTCTATGACCCCCTCACCGGCGACATCAACAAGGACGTGGTGGAGTACTGGGGCGAGCATTATGACCTGACCAAGTACCTGCAGGAGAACTGGTCCGAGATCGGCGAGCAGCTGGTGGGCAAGATCCACATCCGCGGCGGCGACATGGACGCCTACTACCTCAACCAGGCCCAGTACGTCCTGGGCGACTGGCTGGAGACCACCACCGACCCCTACTACGACGGTTACAGCATCACCTTCCCCCGCACCGGCCACAGCGGCAACATCACCAACCAGGAGCTGCTCACCGAGATGGCCGAGCACATGGAGAAGTACGGCCCGTCCAACGTGGATGACATCCTCTACGGCTGATTTTCCCCCAAAAGCAAGCGGACAAAAAACATCCCCGGCACGGTTCGTGCCGGGGATGTTTTTTATACAGAATGGAATATGATTTTAGGATAATACTGAAATGAGGGGGGAATCAGCGGTCCCAGCCCTCAAAATCCTTGAGGTACACCGCGGCGCTGCGGCTCATTTCCCGGGAAAAGCCGCTCTCGTACTTGCGGGCGGCGAAGGCGCGCACCCAGGCGTCGAAATCGAAGGCGGGCTTTTCGTCCGCGGCGGCCCGGGCGGTGAGGGCGGCCCGGTGCTCCTCGGGGGTGTGGTCGGCGTAGGTGTTCTCGCACACCACATACTCCGCGGGCAGGCGGGCGGGCTTGCGCCGGGCCTTCTGCTGGTCGGTGGGGCGGCCGAACACCACCATGGCGGCGGGCACCACGGCGGGGGGCAGGGCCAGGGCTTTGCGCATTTCCTCGCACTGCTCAATGACATCCCCGATGTAGCAGCTGCCGATGCCAAGGCTCTCGGCGGCGGTCACGGCGTTCTGGGCGGCGATGCAAGCATCGGCCGCGGCCAGCAGCAGGTCGCCGGGGCCGGGGGCACGGGGCGAAAGGCCCGCCGCACGGTAGCACTGCTCCCAGCGGCGGCAGTCCGCCAGGAACACCAGCACCAGCGGCGCGGCGGCGATGAAGGGCTGGTGGTCGCACAGGTCCGCCAGCCGCTCCTTCAGCGCCTGGTCGGTCACATCGATGATGGTGTAGAGCTGCTGGCAGCCCGCGGTGGGCGCGTCGAAGGCGGCCTGCAGGATGGCCTGTTTCTCCTCGGCGGTCACCGGCTCATCGGTGTAGACCCGCACGCTCTTGCGCGATGCCAGCTGACGCAGAACTTCGTTCATGGGTATCCCTCCTTGCTGCTCTCATTATAAGGCGGCGGCATGCCGCGGGTCAACGGGGTGAAAAAGGCTCCCCCGGTGAAGGGGGAGCCTTTTGTGGCCGGCGGCCTGTGAATCAGAAGTTGAAGAAGGTGCTGAAAACGCTCTGGGCGTGGTAGATGTTGTAGCCGGCGGCGCCCACGAAGGACCAGCCCAGGAGGAAGGCGTTGACAAAAGCGCCCAGCCAGACGCTGTTGGTCACCTTGTACAGCCGGCGGCAGAGATAGATGGTCACGGGAACGGCCAGCAGGAACTGGTAGGTGAACTGCCAGGAGCAAAGGGCCGTTCCGCCGGCGTTCAGCACCAGGATGTTGGCCAGGGCCAGCAGCCACACGCCGACAGAGCCGAACAGGACGGTGAGCACTTCGTCCAGCCATTCCGGGATGTCCGGCCGGCGCGCGTAGTTGAGGGCGGCGCCGATGGGAAGGAACTGCAGGAAGGTGAACAGGAAGTATTTGAACACATCCGCCCAGTATTCCACCTTCAGCTGGTCAAAGGCGAACATCCACAGGCGGTAGTCCTGATTGAACAGGTACTTGATGATGTCCAGCGAGGTGTAGGCCACAAAGATGATGATGACGGCCGCCAGCAGGGTCTTGAGAACATTCAGCGGACGCATCTTGAGGTTGGCGCTTGCCACGAAGCCGGCGCCGTACTTCTTCTTGTCAAGATAGTTGAAGACGAGAAGCTCCACGATGGAGAAACCGGCGAATACCAGCAGGAAGATGGGCCCCAGCCAGAAAACAGGCCACAGCGGGAACATGTCGTTGGCCGGCAGCATGGGGGCGAACACCTTCACGTTCAGCCAGTAGATGGTGACCAGCCCGATGAGCGCGGAGACGATGCTGGTGATCCAGTAGCGCTTTTTGCCGTAGCGGGTGGTGTTCATCGCCACGGTGCCGCGGCAGGGGGCGAAGAAGGCGGTGTCGTACAGAAGCGCGGCCAGCGGCACCAGCATGCCCAGCATGGCGCACATGGCCAGGAAGTTGAAGATCTCGCGCCACATGAAGATGGAGTCGTAGGCGTCGATGGGGTGGGTGGCGGCGTCGGTCAGCTCGCCGCAGTTGTACTTCAGGGTCTGCTCGCAGTAGCGAACGATGTCCGACGTGGTCTGCACGGACAAAAAGTTCTTGCTGTGAGTCTCGGGGTTATAGGTGACGAAGCGCGCCTGACGGGCGTTCACCGCGTCCAGCAGGGCGGAGTTGGTGGCCACGGAATCGTCGATGGTGCCCACCACTTCGCTGTGCCCGGCCACATCGTCCACCCGGTACCAGGTGTCGGTGGCGATCTGGCCGTCCACGAACCAGGAGTCCAGCGCGTAGTCGTTGGTGATGAAGGCGGTGGAGTCATAGGTGCCGCAGACGATGCTCAGGTTGACCTGGCAGTTGCGCAGAACGGTGTGCCCGCCCACGGAGACTTCCTTGCGGGGCACGATGTTTTTGCCGGAGGTGCCCAGAATGAGGATGCTGCTGATGCGGGTGTCGTACCACTCCCGGTTTTGCTCTTTGAGGTAGTTGTAATATTCCAGCTGGTCGGCATTGAGCCGCTCGGTAGCCAGCTGGTCGGCATCCAGCAGGATCTCGTCCTCGGTGAAGGTCTGGCCGAAGGTGTCGTGCAGCACATTCACCATGATGTCGTTGTAGGTCAGATAACTGCAATCCAGCATCGTTGCGAACTCCGCCCGCATGGAGCCCATCGAGTGCCCCACAAAGGCCAGCCGGGTCTGGTCCACAAAATTCAGCGTGCGCAGAAACTGCATGGCGTCATACAGGCCGCCGCTGGTCGCCCAGGAGTTGAAGCCGTCCTGCCCCTGGTCGTATTCGTCATAAGCGGGCATCTCGCTGCCGCTCATGCCGTAGCTGTTCACGTTCATCACCACGAAGCCGCGCCGCGCCAGCTCCTCGGCAATGCTCTTGTAGTTGCCCTTGTTCACGCCCGCGCCGTGGGCCACGATGATGCCCGGCAGGCTGTCGGTGTCGTTGGTCCCGGCGGGATAGTACAGGTCTGCCTGGATGACCGCGCCGCGGGAATCGATGGAGATCTGCTCGATCTTGATCCGTCCGCCCGCGGTGGCCACGACCTGCGCGCAGAAACTGAACAACAGGATCGCGGCAAACAGGATCAGAAAAAGCCGCCAATATTTCTTTTTGCTGTTTTGTGAAGTGGTTGCTGCCATAGTTGCCATCCTTTCCGCTTTTTTTGTCTGGACGCGTCTTTTGCCCGCAAAACAAGTCAGTCGGTCGTTCCTCCTCCCTTCGCGCAGGAAAGGTGCCTTTGCGCCGCGCCGCGTCCACGCGGGCACAAAAAAAGAGCGCAACGAATCAAAAGGAATTCGTTCGCTCGTCTCCATACTCCTGAGCAATATTTATTCTTAAGAATTAAACTGTATCGATTATAATTGAAATAATGCAAAATGTCAATAAAATTTAGACAAATTTGTAGAGAAAAATATGTCATTGTTAACAAAATATCAAATTGCGCAAAAGAGAAACCGTCCCCCTTGCGCCGGCGGCCCATCTTCCTTATAATGAGGGGGAAAGAACCGCCCCGCGGGGCGGCCCGAAAAGGAGACAGCCATGAAACTCATCAGCTGGAACGTGAACGGCCTGCGGGCTGTTTTGAAAAAAGATTTTGCCGCCTCCTTCGCGGCGCTGGACGCCGACGTGTTCTGCGTGCAGGAGACCAAATGCCAGCCCGGCGAGGCGGACTTTGCCCCCGAGGGCTACACTTCGTATTTTTACAGCGCCGAGAAAAAGGGCTATTCCGGCACCGCCTGCTGGAGCCGGGTGGAGCCCCTCTCGGTGAGCTACGGCATCGGCGTGGAGGAGCACAGCCACGAGGGCCGGGCCATCACGCTGGAATTCGAGAATTTCTATCTTGTGAACGTCTATGTGCCCAACGCCCAGGAGGGCCTTGCCCGCATCGACTATCGCATGCGCTGGGAGGACGACCTGCGGGCCTACCTGCTGGCGCTGGACGCCAAAAAGCCGGTGGTGCTCTGCGGCGACCTGAACGTGGCGCACAACGAGATCGACCTGAAAAACCCCGGCCCCAACCGGGGCAACGCGGGCTTCTCGGACCAGGAGCGGGCCAAGATGACCGAGCTGCTGGCGGCGGGCTTTGCCGACACCTTCCGGGAGAAGTACCCCGACCTCACCGGGGCCTATAGCTGGTGGAGCTACCGCTTCAACGCCCGCAAGAACAACGCGGGGTGGCGCATCGATTACTTCATCGTCAGCCGCCGCGTGATGGACAAGGTCAAGACCGCCGCCATCCACCCCGAGGTCTTCGGCTCCGACCACTGCCCCGTGGAACTGGACATCGAGCTGTAAATGTCCCGAAAAGCCTTGCGCGGCGGGGCATTATAATGTATAGTTGTTACCGTGCCCCCTTCTGCGGGCGCGAAACGAGAGTTGCAAAAGGAGAAAACGCATGAAAGCGATCATGGATGTATTGCGGGGCGTGGCCATCGGCGTGGCCAACATCATCCCCGGCGTGTCCGGCGGCACCATGGCGGTGTCCATGGGCGTGTACGACAAGATCATCGGCGCGGTGAGCGGCCTGTTCAGGCACTTCAAGCAGAGCATCCTCACCCTGCTGCCCCTGGGTGTGGGCATGGGCGTGGGCATCGTGGCCTTCGGCTACGCCCTGCGCTATCTGCTGGCCGAGCACACCCTGGCCACCTGCCTCACCTTCGTGGGCCTCATCCTGGGCGGCCTGCCCATCCTGTGGGTGCGCTTTAAAGAAAGCTACGCCAAAAAGGCCCGCAAGGGCGTGCCTGCCGGCGAGGTGGTCTGCTTTGTCGCCCTGCTGGCCTTCGGCGTGGGCATGGCCCTGCTGCAGGGGGGCGACGAGGCCGTCAAGACCCTCACCCTCACCCCCGGCACCGCCCTGCTGCTGGCGGCCCTGGGCCTCATCGCCAGCGCCACCATGGTCATCCCCGGCGTGTCCGGCAGCATGGTTCTGATGGTGCTGGGCTACTACAACACCATCCTGGACCTGGTCACCGGCTGCGTGGACGGCCTTGTGGCCGGCGACTTCGGCCTCATCCTGCACAACGTCAGCCTGCTGCTGCCCTTCGGCGTGGGCGTGGCGCTGGGCATCTTCGCCATCGCCAAGATCATCGAGTACCTCTTTGCCCACTTCCCCAGCCAGACCTTCGCGGGCATCATCGGGCTCATCCTGTCCAGCCCCTTCGCGGTGCTCTACTCCTCCGGCGCGCTGGCCAGCTTCACCGTGCCCGGCCTCATCGTGGGCCTCATTCTGGGCGCCGCCGGCGCCTGGGTCACCCTGCTGATGGGCAAGGCCGACCCGGAATAAGCCGCTTCTTCCCAAAGCCGCCCCGCCGGGGGCGGCTTTTTTCGCATCGCAAAACAAGTTTTGATTTTTTTGCCGCGTGTTGAAGAAACCGGCCCCGCCGGCTCGTTACATAGACACAGTGAGGGGAAAGGGCGGTGAGACACCGGCGTGACAAATGCACAGTTTGCGGGGCTGGTCGAGCAGTACCAGCGGCTGGTGTACACCGTGTGCTACCAGCTGGTGCAGGACCATCAGCTGGCCGAGGACCTGACCCAGGACACCTTCGTGTCCGCCTTCACTCACATGGATTCCTGCCCGCCCGAACACTACAAGCCCTGGCTGGCCCGCATCGCCACCAACAAGGCCCGGGACCATCTGAAAAGCGCCTGGGCAAGGCGGGTGAGCGCCCCCGGCGACGATGGCATGCCCCAATCGCCGCCCCCCGGCACGGCGGCCCCGCCCGGGCCGGAGGACCTCACCGTCACCGAGGACGAGGCGGCCGCCATCCGGCAGATGGTGCGCTCGCTGCGGGAACCCTACTTACAGGTCTCGGTGATGTACTTTTTGGAGGAGCGCAGCGTGGAAGAAATTTCCCGGGCGCTGCGCCGGCCGCCCAAAACGGTGCACACCCAGCTGTTCCGGGCCAAAAAGATGCTGCAGCAGCAAATCAGGGAAAGGAGCGAGAGGCAATGACCGAACTGTTCAGACCCGACGGCCACCTCACCGACGAGGGGCTGCGGGCCCTTGTGGGCGGTGAGCTGGACGAACTGGGCAGGCTGGAAGCCGCCGAGCATTTGAGCTTCTGCGACGCCTGCCTCGTGCGCTACACCGCCCTGCTGGAAGGGGACGTGCTCCAGGAGCCGCCCACCGACCAGACCCTGCCGGTGATGCGCCGGCTGCGCCGCCGCGCGGCCCAGGCGCTGATGAGCCGCTACACCGCGGCGGCGGCCGCGGTTCTCATCACCGGCACCCTGTGGTACACCGGCATCTTTGCCGGCATCGCCGGAGTGTTCACGGTGCAGGGGGAGGAGATGACCCCCCAGCCCCCCGCGGCCTCGCAGCCGGTCAGGGAGGAAGATGCGGGCAGCGCCATCCTGCAGGCGGTGAGCAACTGGTCCGAGAAGGTGCAGAGCGCTCTGCGCCCCGCCTACCAGGCCCCGCAGAAAAAAGACAAGACCGACCGGAGCGCCGACGCCGACGCCCCGGCTGCCGACCAGGCGGACGCCGCCGACCCGGCCTCAACTCAAACCAAAGGAGTGGACTGACACATGCAAAAAAACGGATTTCTGACCCTCTGCTTCTCCTTCATCCCCGGCGCAGGCCAGATGTATCAGGGCTATATGAAGCGGGGCGTGACCCAGGTGCTTCTGTTCGTGATCCCGCTGATGATCGGCGGCGTATTCCTGCCCGTGCTGATGGTGCTCAGCGCGGTGGTGTATATGTACAGCTTTTTTGACAGCCTCAACCTTCGCGCCCAGCTGCGGCAGGGCATCGTCCCGGAGGACACCTTCCTCTTCAGCTGGGACGGCGGCGAGGATCTGGCCCGCCTTGTGGACCGCCGCCACCACCTCATCGGCTGGACTCTGGTGGTGCTGGGCGTGGCCGGGCTTTACCAGGGCTTCGTCAGCCCCTGGCTCTATCGTCTGGTGGACCTCATCGGATGGGACACGGCGCTGGGCCGGCTGGTGAACCAGGTCGTGCGGGGCATCCCGGGCCTGGCGGTGGGCCTTGTGTTCATCGTCCTGGGCTTGTGGCTCATCAAGGGCGGCAAGAAAAAGCAGCCTGACGAGCCGGACTACACCGAGTTCAAAGGCGAAGGGGAGGTGTGACGGATGATCGAGCAGGAACGCATGGACCTTCCCACAAACGGCCAGCCGGACGCCGCCCCCACCCCTGAGCCGGCAGGCGCGGCGCAGCCCGAAGCTGCCCCCGCCCCGGCGGCGCAGCCCGCGCCCGCCCCGGCCCCTGCCCGCCGCCCGCCGGTGCGCCGGGTGGGCACCGTAACCCTGGGCCTTTCCCTCATCGTCACCGGCCTTGCCATCACCGCTTACTTCTTTGTGCCCGGCTTTGACATCATCTTCATCGCCAAGCTGGCCCCGCTGGTGCTGGTGTTCCTGGGGGCGGAGGTGCTGTGGGCCTCCGTGCGCCGCAAGAGCGAAGAGCGGCTGCGCTTCGATTTCCTGGCCGCCTTCGTGGCCTTTGTGCTCATCTGCGCCAGCCTCTGCGCCGCCACTCTGCCGGCGATGTGGCGCTGGTACGGGCCGGACCGCTCTTCCACCGAGGAGCGCCTTTCCGACGAGCTGGAAGAGCAGCTGCACACCGCCTTCCAGGGCCAGGACGTGCTGGACTGCAGTGGCTGGGTGAACCTGGGCGGCTATGAGTTCGACCGGGAAATGACCCTGGCCGACCTGCGCGCCGAGGACCATGCCGGGGCGAACATCACCCTGGGCGGCACGGTGGAAAACGGCGACGAGTTCGCCGCCAGAGTGGCGGTGCTGCTGCCCGCTTTGCGGGACGCGGGCGTGGACCGGGCCTATTTCTACTGGAGCGACGACGATGGATCCTGGGACCTTGACCTGGACGGCGTGTTCGACATGAACGCCGACGCCACCCGCCTGTCTCAGATGGGCCACCATCAGGTGCAGGTGGTGGACGAATTCGGCGACACCATGTGGATGGAAGAGCGCGAGGCCGAGGAATATCTGGCGCAGCAGGCCGCGGATGCTTCTTCCGCCCCCGAGGGTGACGGCGAGCCCGCCGCCTCCTCCGTTCCCGAGGATTTCGACCTGCCCATGACGGGCGAGGAGACCGCCTGAACGGCCTCTGTTAAATCTCTGCAAAAAGCCCCCGTAATTTTTTACGGGGGCTTTTATTGTGTTTTGCCGCCGCAGATGTTACACTAAAAAGTAATAAATGTGTGAGGTGAGACCATGAAGTTTTTGCGGGGATTCACGAAAAAAGAGACCAGCTGGATGATGTACGACTGGGCCAACAGCGCCCATTCTGTGGTCGTGGTCACCATTCTGCCCATCTTTTTCAACACAGTGGCCGGCTACATGCAGGACGCGGCCTCCGGTATGACCGTCTGGGGCTACGCCACCAGCGCCGCCATGGCCATCGTGGCGCTGGCCGCGCCGGTGCTGGGCGTGTTCGGCGACTTTGAGGGCTTCCGCAAGAAACTGTTCACCGTTTTCATGCTGGTGGGCGTGCTCAGCTGCGCGGGGCTGGCCGTCACCCCCCAGCTGGACTTCGTCACCCCCGGCCAGGCGGAAAAGGTGGGCCTCATCATCCTGGTGCTGTACATCCTGTCCACCATCGGCTTCGCCGGCGCGAACCTCTATTACGACAGCTTTTTGAACGACGTCACCACCGAGGAGCGGATGGACAAGGTCTCCACCATGGGCTACGGCCTGGGGTACATCGGCGGCTCCACCATCCCGCTGCTGATTTTCCTTCTGATGAACCTCATCCTGGGCAGCGACGCCATGCTGTTCTGCCTCTCCTTCGCCTTCGGCCTCACCGCCGTGTGGTGGTTCGTGTTCAGCTTCCCTCTGCTGAAAAACGTGGAGCAGGAAAGCTTCGTGCCCCGCAAAAAGGGCGCGGTGAAAGATGCCCTCAAGGGCATCGGCGGCACGGTGAAGGAGATTTTCCGCTACAAGCAGATGTTCGTCTTCCTCATCGCCTACTTCTTCTACATCGACGGCGTGAACACCATCATCCATATGTCCACCAGCTACGGCGACACCCTGGGCCTTGACTCCACCAGCATGCTGCTGGCGCTGCTGCTGGTGCAGGTGCTGGGCCTGCCCTTCGCTTTGCTCTACATCAAAGCCAGCGAAAAGTTCGGCGCCCGGTTCATGGTGGGCGTGGGCATCTGCGTCTACATGTGCGTCACCGTGTTCGGCTTCTTTTTGCGGGAGGTCTGGCAGTTCTGGGTCATGGCCATCATGGTGGCCACCAGCCAGGGCGGCATCCAGGCGCTGAGCCGCAGCATGTTCGGCAAGCTCATCCCCGACAAGAACCGCTCCGGCGAGTTCTTCGGCTTCTACGACATCTTCGGCAAGTTCTCCGCCATCATGGGCCCGGCGCTGGTGGGCCTGTCCAGCGCGCTGGCCGCCGACGTGATGCTGAAAGAGCAGGGCCTGGACCGGGTCACCGCCACCGCCGAGCAGCTGGCCGCGGTGGACACCGCCGCCGCCCCCTGGGGCATTTTGAGCGTGCTGCTCATCTTCTTCGTGGGCGGCGGGCTGTACTTCTTCGTGCTGCCCCGGTATCTGGAAAAGAAGTGAGCGTTGTAACTTTTCCCCGTTCGTTGTAAAATAAAGGGGCGGCCCCCCGGCGCGTCTGCCGGGCGGCGGCCCCTTTTTTCATTGAGACTGACCGCAAGGGAGTGACCCTTTATGCCGGAAGGCTACACCCACGTCCGCACCGCCAACCGCGCCGCCGTGCTGGCGCAGCTGGAGATAGCGCACCCCGCCGCCTTTGCCTGCGGGGCGAACGGGCCGGACATCTTCTTTTGCTACCGCGCCTGGAAAAGCGGCGAAAAGCGGGGCGAAAACCTGCCCGAACTGGGCTCCCGCATGCACGACGAGAACACCGGCGCGTTCCTGCGCGCCTTGGTGAAATACGCCGCCACCCCTGCCCAGCGCAGCTACGCCCTGGGCTTTCTGAGCCACTACGCCGCCGACTGCACGGTGCACCCCTATGTGGTGTGCGTCACCGAGGAGGGCGGCCCCTACGCGGGCCCCGGCGGCCACGGCTATTTTGAGATCGCGGTGGACAGCTTCCTCCACGAGCAGGACACCGGCAAAGCCGCCGTGCCCGTGGACGACACCACCCCCCGCCTGGCGGGGGCGGCGCTGGCCGAGGTGGGGGCCCTCTTGCAAAAGAGCCTGCGGGAGGCCTTCGGCGTCACCGTCAGCCGGGAGGCCCTGGCGGACACCTTCTGGCACACCCGGGCGCTGCGGCGGATGTTCATCAGCCGCTTTCGCATCAAATACGCCCTGTTCTGGCTGGTGGAGCCCGCCTTTGGCGGGCGGGGCGCGGTGACCGGCCACATCACCCCGGCCCGGCTCGCCGGCACCGGCAAGCACCCCAAGGGCAGCCTGCCCTGCCCCTGGACCCACCCCTTCACCGGCGAGGAGCAGACCGACGACCTGAACGCCCTGCTGGAAAAGGCGGAAAAGCGCTCGGCGGCCTACCTGCTGGCCGCCAAGGGCTATTGGGACGGCCGCCTCTCCATGGAAAAACTCTCCACCCTGCTGGGCAGCGCCAGCTACCTCTCGGGCCTTGCGGACGAGCGCAGCTGCCCCGGCCTTGCGCCGGCGAAAAAGCCCGCCCCCCGGCGCAAAGCCGCCGAGACCAAGGCGGAGGCCCCGGCGGAACAGCCCGCCCGCGCCCGGCGCAAAGCCGCCGAAGCAGGGGAGAAGCCTGCGGCGAAAAAGCCCGCCCGGCGCAAACCCGCCGAGCCCAAGGCGGAGGCCCCGGCGGAACAGCCCGCCCGCGCCCGGCGCAAAGTGACGGAAGCGGGGGAGAAGCCCGCGGCGAAAAAGCCCGCCCCCCGGCGCAAGCCCGCCCCGCCCAAGGAGGCCGCCCCCGAAGGGCAGGCCCCGGCGGAATAACACAATAAAAACGGCCCCGGAGAAAACCTCTCCGGGGCTGTTCTGTTTGCCCTTTCCGCGTGATACACAGGTCAAACTTTTTGAAGCGGCCAAAGAAAAAGCGGCCAGCCGGGCAAACGGCTAACCGCTGAATAACAAGGCACCAAACCCAAAAACGGCTCTCTTGCTGCTCTCATTAAAACAAATGCCGCGACGCGGTGCAACAGGAGAAAATCATTTCAGCCGCACATAGGCCTGACGGGCGTTGTCCTTGCCCCGCTCGGTGCGCACCTCGAAGATGCCCAGGCTCAGCACGAAGGGGGTCAGCTTGGAAAAGCCGAAGTTGCGCACGTCGAAGTCCGGGTAGCGCTTGACCAGCAGGTTGCCGATCATGCTCACCGCCAGCCAGCCGTCCTCGTCCGACTGCTCGGCCACGATGGCCTTGATGGCCCCGCGCATGGCGGTCAGCTCCGGGTCCTCCTGGGGGGCCGGGGGCTCGGGCTGGGCGGCCTTCTTGCGGGCGGCCTTGGCCTTGGCGGGCTTTGCCTTCTCCTTTTCCCTGCCCTTTTCCGGCGCGGCCTTTTCCCCGGCGGCGGGGGCGGGCTCGGCCTCCGGCTCCGGCTGAGGCTCGGCCTCCGGCTGGGCGGCCAGCACGTCCAGATAGCGGAACATGTTGCAGGCGGCGATGAAGGGCTTGGGGGTCTTTTTCTCCCCCATGCCGATGACCGTCATGCCGCCCTCACGAAGGCGGGAGGCCAGGCGGGTGAAGTCGCTGTCCGACGAGACAAGGCAGAACCCCTCCACCTTGCCGGAATAGAGGATGTCCATGGCGTCGATGATCATGGCCGAATCGGTGGCGTTTTTGCCGGTGGTGTAGCTGTATTGCTGGATGGGGGTGACGGAATAGTCCAGCAGCACGTTCTTCCAGCTGGCCATGGTGGGGCTGGTCCAGTTGCCGTAGATGCGCTTGTAGTTGGCCACCCCCTGGGTGGACACCTCGTCCAGGATGATCTTGATGTATTTGTCCGACACGTTGTCCGCGTCGATGAGAACCGCGAAGCGGCGGTCTGCGGGCATAAAGCTGCCCCCTTTCTGAAAGGTGCGGCGAAGCACGCCCCGCCGCCCGAAAAAGCATTTGTACTATCTTATCATACCACAAAGGGATAAAAGTGTAAAATTTGCGCCATACTGCCCTCGGCGGGCCCCGCCCCGCCTTGACAATCCCCGCGCCGGGCCCCATAATAATAGGGGCTGTTTGCGCGAAGCGCGCGCCGCCCTGCAAAGAAAGTGAGGGAGCCATACCCATTATGTTACAACTGGAACATCTCGCCTGGACCATTCCGGGCGGCAACGAGATCATCAAGGACATCACCCTCCGGCTGGACACCGGCCGTCTGGTGGTGGTCACCGGCCCCAACGGCGGCGGCAAGACCACCCTGGCCAAGCTCATCGCCGGCATTCAAGTGCCCAGCGCCGGGCGCATCCTGTTCGACGGGCAGGACATCACCGACCTGGACGTGACCGCCCGCGCCAAGGCGGGCATCGCCTACGCCTTCCAGCAGCCGGTGCGCTTCAAGGGCCTGGCTGTGCGGGACCTGCTGGAGCTGGCCGCCGGCCGCTCCTTGAGCGAACTGGAGCTGTGCGACCTGCTGGGCAAGGTGGGCCTGTGCGCTCAGGAATACATCGACCGGGAGCTGGACGCCAGCCTCTCCGGCGGTGAGATAAAGCGTATTGAAATTGCCAGCGTGCTGGCCCGGGGCGCGAAGCTTTCCATCTTCGACGAGCCGGAAGCGGGCATCGACCTGTGGAGCTTCGCCCGTCTGGTGGAGACCTTTGAAGAACTGCGCAGCAAGGGCACCGGCACCCTGTTGGTCATCAGCCATCAGGAGCGCATCCTCTCCATCGCCGACGAAATTGTTGTGGTGGCGGACGGCCGGGTGCGTCAGGCGGGCCCGGCGGCCGAGGTGCTGCCCACCCTGCTGGCAAACGAAAAAGCGGTGCGCTGCCCGCTGGAAAAGGAGGACGCACGGGTATGAACCAGATCACCGACGAACTGCTGCGCCTCATCAGCGGCATCAAGAGCGGCGAGCTCAAAGGCGCTTATAACATCCGGGAGGACGGCCAGTGCGCCGCCCGCCAGTCCAGCGAGAACATCCTCATCGAGTCCAAGACCGACGCGCCGGGCCTTGTCATCCACATCAAGCCCGGCACCAAGGGCGAGACGGTGTACATCCCCGCCTGCGTCACCCACGCCGGCGTGGACGACCTGGTCTACAACGACTTCTATGTGGGCGAAGGCGCGGACGTCATCATCGAGGCGGGCTGCGGCGTGCACAGCGAAGGCGAGGAGGAAGCCCGCCACAACGGCATCCACCGTTTCCTGCTGGCCAAGGGGGCCCATGTGCTCTATAAGGAAAAGCACATCGCCACCGGCGACGGCAAGGGCGACAAGGTCATCGACCCGGTCACCGACATCGAGCTGGCGGAGGACGCGTGCCTTGAGATGGACACCGTGCAGCTGGGCGGCGTGAGCCGCACCACCCGCAAGACGCGGGCCGTGCTGCAAAAGAACGCCCGCCTGCTGGTGCGCGAGCGCATCATGACCAACGGCGACGAGTTCGCCCGCACCGACTTCGTGGTGCGGCTGGAGGGCGAGGGGAGCGCGGCGGACCTTGTGAGCCGCAGCGTGGCCCGGGGCCATTCCCGGCAGGAGTTCGCCTCCACCATCCGGGGCAACGCCCCCTGCACCGGCCACTCCGAGTGCGACGCCATCCTGGCGGAAAACGGCACCGTGCTGGCCATGCCCGGCCTGGAGGCCAACCATGTGGACGCCGCCCTCATCCACGAGGCGGCCATCGGCAAAATTGCCGGCGAGCAGCTGCTCAAGCTCTGCACCCTGGGCCTCACCCCCGAACAGGCGGAGGAGAAGATCATCCAGGGCTTCCTGAAATAAGAACAAAAAGCCCCTTCCCGGTGTGGGAAGGGGCTTTTTTCTTTACTTTTCGCCCAGGGGCGCAAGGTACTTCTGCTCGTAGGTGGCAAGGCGGGCATTGAAGGCCGCGTCCTTGCCCGCCAGCAGGCTGTGCTTGCGGGCGTGCATGTCCGGGTCGTCGGTCTCGTCGCCGATGAGCCGGGCGGCGATGTTGGAGCAGTGGTCGGAGATGCGCTCGGTGTTGGTGAGCACGTCAAGGAACAAAAGCCCCGGCTCGATGCCGCACTCGCCGGCCTTCAGCCGGGTGATGTGCTCCTCGCGCATCAAATCGCACATCCGGTCCACCGTCTCTTCCAGCGGCTCCACCTGGGCCGCCAGGGCGGCGTCCGCCTGGGTGAAGGCCTCGCCCGCCACCCGCTGCACTTCGCCCACCGCCTCGAACAGCAGCGCGGCCTGCTTTCGGGCCGAGGGGGAGAAGCTCCACTCCTGCTCCGAAAGCTGGCGGGCGCAGTCCATCAGGTTCACGGTGTAGTCGCCGATGCGCTCGTATTCGCCCACGAATTTCAAAAGCTCGCTCACCGCGTGGCTCTCGCTCTCGGTGAGCTCCTGGTCGCTGATGCGGATGAGATAGTCGGTGATGGACACCTCCATCTTGTCCAGCAGTTCCTCCCGGTGGGCAACGCTTGCCGCCACCTCCGCGTCGAACTTGGCGAACAGGCCCACCGTCTTGTCGAAGTTGGTGCGGGTGCGGCTGGCCATCTTTTCCACCGCGTTCTTGGCCTGCTGCAGGGCCACCGCCGGGCTTTGCAGAAGGCGCTGGTCCAGCACCGGCATGGACAGGTCCGCCGCTTCGCCCTCCTTTTCGGGGATGGTGCGCTCGGCCAGCCAGGCCAGCGCCTTGGTGAAGGGCATGAACAGCAGGGTGACCACCACGTTGAACAGGGTGTGGAAGTTGGCGATGTCGCCCTTGGTCATCACGTCGTTCCAGAAGGGGAAGAGGCCCGCGGCCTTGAGGCCGTAGACCCCCGCCAGGAACACGGCGGTGCCGATGACGTTGAAGTAAAGGTGCAGATGGGGATGGCGCTGCCCCAGGTGACCACGCCGGTGCTGGAGAGCGCCTGCAGGATGCCCACGCTGGCGGAGGAGGACTGGATGGCCACGGTGACCAGCGCGCCCGCCAGCACGCCCAGCACGGGGTTTTGCAGCTGGGTGAACAGCTGGATGAAGAGGGGGCTGTCTTTCAGGGGGGCCACGGCGTTCTCCATGGTGAACAGGCCGGTGAACAGAATGCCGAAGCCCATGCAGATCTGGCCGATGTTGCGCTTTTTGGGGCTCTTCATGAACACGAACAGCACCGCGCCGACGAAGGCCACGATGGGGCTGAAGGTGCTGGGCTTGAGCATGGTGAGCACCCAGCCGGAGCCGGAGATGTCGCTCAGGCGGATGAGCTGGCCGGTGACGGTGGTGCCGATGTTGGCGCCCATGATGACGCCGATGGCCTGGGACAGGGTGAAGATGCCGCTGTTCACAAGGCCGATGCAGATGACGGTGGTGCCCGCGCTGGACTGGATGAGCCCGGTGAGGATGGCGCCCAGCAGAACGGCCTTCCACACGCTGCTGGTCAGCCGCTGGAGCACGGCCTCCATCTTGCCGCCGGCCAGCTTTTCCAGGCCGGTGCCCATGATGGACATGCCGTATAAAAACAGGGCGATGCCCCCCGCCAGATTGATGACATTGAAGATGGTCATACCGTCCTCCGTGCGGCCCGCCGCCGCTTGGTTAATTTCTGGTAAAAACAAGGTTAAAATTCTGTAAGCAGCTTGATTATACCATCAAAGACGGGTGCGGGGCAAGAAAAACCCCCGCGAAAGCGCGCGCTTCGCGGGGGAAAAAGGCAAAATCGCACAAAATGCGGCACATCGTCCAAAGAAAGCGCCGGGCAGAAAAAGGCCCCCGCGGCCGGCGGCCGCGGGGGTCGAAAGACAAGGAAAACTCAGGCCTCGGTGGGGGCCTCGATGCCCAAAGGCGCAAGGTAGGTCTCGCGGGCGGCGTCCAGACGGCGGTTGAACTCGTCGTCGTGGCCGGCCAGCAGCACATGCTTGCGGGCGTGGGCGTCCAGGTCGTCGGCGCTCATGCCCACGATGCGGGCGGCAATGTTGGAGCAGTGGTCGGAGATGCGCTCGGTGTTGGTGAGCACATCCAGGAACACCACGCCGCCCTCGATGCTGCAGTCGCCCTGCTTCAGGCGGCCGATGTGCCGCTCGCGCAGCGCGTCGCACATCTCGTCCACCGTCTCTTCCAGGGGCTCCACCTGGGCGGCCAGGTCCGCGTCCTCGGAGGCGAAGGCGTCGCCGGCGATGGTCAGGGCCTTGTCGGCGCATTTTTCCAGCTGGTCCAGCTCGTTCCAGGCGTTCTTGGAGAGGGTGATCTCCTCCTCGTGGATGCGCTGGGCGCACTGGAGGATGTTGATGGAGTAGTCGCCGATGCGCTCGTACTCCGAAATGAACTTCAGAAGTTCGCTCACCTGACGGCTCTCGCCCTCGTTCAGTTCCTGGTCGCTGATCTGCAACAGGTAGTTGGTGATGGAGACCTCCATCTTGTCCAGCAGTTCCTCCCGGTGGGTGATGGTGGTGGTCACCTCGGGGTCCCAGCGGCGCAGCTGGCCGAAGGAGAGCTGGAAGTTGCGCTGGGCGCGGCGGGCCATCTTCTCAACAGCGCCCTGGGCCTGCTGCAGCGCAACGGCGGGGCTGGAGATGAGGCGCTGGTCCAGAACGGGCATGTCCAGGTCGGCGGAGTCCTGGGCCTTGTCGGGCACGGTGTGCACCGCCAGCCAGGCCAGCGCCTTGGTGAAGGGCAGGAACATCAGCGTGACCACCACATTGAACAGGGTGTGGAAGTTGGCGATGCCGCTGCGGTCGATGACCTCGTTCCAGAAGGGGAAGAACCCGGCGGCTTTCAGGCCGTAGATGGCCACCAGGAACACGGCGGTGCCGAGATGGGGATGGCGCTGCCCCAGGTGACCACGCCGGTGCTGGAGAGCGCCTGCAGGATGCCCACGCTGGCGGAGGAGGACTGGATGGCCACGGTGACCAGGGTGCCCGCCAGCACGCCCAGGATGGGGTTCTCCAGGCTGGAGAACAGCTGCACGAAGAGGGGGCTGTCCTTGAGGCTGCTCACGCCCGCCTCAATGGTGAACATGCCGGTGAACAGGATGCCGAAGCCCATGCAGATCTGGCCGATGTTGCGCTTTTTGGGGCTCTTGAAAAAGACGAAGAGCACCGCGCCGATGAAGGCCACGATGGGGCTGAAGGTGCTGGGCTTCAGCAGGGTGAAGATCCAGCCGGAGCCGGTGATGTCGCTCAGACTCAGCAGCTGGCCGGTGACGGTGGTGCCGATGTTGGCGCCCATGATGATGCCGATGGCCTGGGGCAGCGCCAGGATGCCGCTGTTCACAAGGCCCACCACGATGACCGTGGTGCCGGAAGAGGACTGGATGAGGGCGGTGATCACCGCGCCCAGCAGCACGCCCTTCCACACGCTGTTGGTCAGCCGCTGGAGGATGGCCTCCAGTTTGCCGCCCGCCAGCTTTTCCAGGCCGCTGCCCATGATGGACATGCCGTAGAGAAAGAGGGCGAGGCCCCCGGCCACATTGAACACGTCGAATATGGTCATACAATACACCTCAATGAATGATTCCCCGCAAATTACGTTCCAAAGGCGGCCCGGGCAATGGCGCCCCAAGGCCGCGCGCTTCGATTATAGCATGGGATTTAACATGCCTTCCACAGCCCGGCGGAACATTTTACATACATTTTACCCAAATCGGGCTGAAAAACGAAAAAAGGGGCCGATTTTTCGGCGTTCTGCCCCGGCGGCGTTAAAAAAAGGCAAAATTTCCCCGGCGGAAAAGGGCGGCGCGCCGGGGCGGGAGCGGCCCGAAAGGAACCGCCCGGGGACCGGGGCAGGAGCCGGAGGGCGGCCGCGGCGGTGGGGCGGAGAAGCGGCGCGCGGCGGCGAAGAGCCCGGGACGAGCCGAAAAAAGCGCCCGCAGGCAGCAAAAAAGCCGCCCCAAAAGGGGCGGCAGAAACGCGGTTTGGGAAAGAAGCGGCCCGGGCAGCGGTTCGGGGAAAGGGCCCGTCCTCACAGCGTGGCCAGCGTGTAGCCCGCGGCCCGCAGCCCGTCGATGAGCTCGCCCAGCATGGCGCTGTTGGTGGCCATGGGGTGCAGGAGATAGACAGCGTCCGGGTGAGCGGCGGCCAGCGCCTTTTCCAGGCTCTCGGCCTTGTCCGGCTGGGCGTTCGCGTCCCAGTCGGCATAGGCGTAGCTCCAGAACACGCTGCGCATGCCCTCGTTGGCCGCCAGGGCCAGCAGCCGCTGGCTGAACACCCCTTCCGGGAAACGGAACAGGGTGGGCGTCACGCCGAACTGCTCGGCAAACTGCTGGTTGAAATCGGTTATTTCGGCCCGGGCCTCCTCGTCCGAGAGGGTGGTCATGTCCTTGTGGGTGGCCGAGTGGCTGCCCACCGTGTGGCCTTCCGCCAGCATCCGCTCCACCGTCTCGGCGTTGTTTTTGGCGTAGCTGCCCACCACGAAGAAGGTGGCGGGGGCGTTCTTTTCCTTCAGCGTGTCCAGAATGGCGGCGGAGTAGCCCGTCTCATAGCCGAAGTCGAAGGTCAGATAGATGGTGGGCGTTTCGGCCTCGGGGGCAAGGAACACCCCGCCCCACTGGCCGTATTTCTCCTGGTAGGTCACCGCGCCGATGGGCTGATTCTGCTCGTTCACCTGTTTGCCCTGGCCCCAGCCCAGCCGCTCGGTCTCCAGACCCGTCAGGTCAAAGGGGGTGGCCAGCGCCGGCCAGTTCACCCCCGCTGGGGCGGGGCTGGGCGTGGGCGCGGGCGAGGGGGAAGGGGAGGGGGCGGCCGTGGGGTCCGGCGCGCTGCTCACCGGGGCGGACACAGACCCGGAAGCCGGGTCCGCCGCCGGAGCCGGGCGGAGGAACACCCCCGCCGCCAGGGCGATGCAGCACACCGCCGCGAAGATGCAAAGAAGAGCCAGCTTGCGCATAAAAGCGCTCCTTTCCGGGCGGTCAGCCGCCCTCGCTCATCACCACCACGTTGGCCTTGGCGGGCAGGCAGGCGGCCCAGTCGTCCTGGCGGCTCAGCCAGCCGTAGCCCTCGCACAGATGGTCGGGGCAGGGGGAGTCCACAAAGGCGATGGCGCCGTCCTTCACCTCCAGATGGATGGTGTAAAGGCCGGTGTCCACGTCGTAGCGTGCGTCCTTGTTCAGGGGAATTTCCATGGTCTGGCCGTCCTCGCCGTAGGTCAGCACCGCCACGCCGCCCGCGGGGCGCAGGCGCAGCACCGCGAACAGCACCAGCGCCACCGCCAGCAGCACGCCGGCGAAGATGAGGTTGGTTTTCAGGGCCTTTTTATCTTTCATCGAAGCGACCTCGTGTTTCGTTGGATTCCCCTTCATTATAACAGAAAATACCCGGCGGGCAAATGGTTTTCAAGGGCGGGCCGCAGTGGTATAATAGCAGTATCGACCGACGGAAAAGGAGATAATCGCTATGCTGTTTGAAACTTACCGCGCCTCGGTGGACGCCTTCGTGGCGGCCAACCGGGAGAACGTGATCCGTGACATCAAGCGCCTGGTGGATGTGCCCAGCGTGGAGGGCCCCGCAGAGCCGGGCAAGCCCTTCGGCCCCGGCCCCGCCGCCGCCCTGGCGGAAGGTCTGGCCATCGCCGGGGAGATGGGCCTTGCCACCCACAACTGCGAAAACTACATCGGCTGGGCTGAGCTGAAAGGCGCCACCGCCGCCCAGATCGCCACCATCACCCATCTGGACGTGGTGCCCCAGGGCAACGGCTGGACCGCCGACCCCTTCGACATGCAGGTGAAGGACGGCTGGCTCATCGGCCGGGGCGTGGCCGACGACAAGGGCCCCAGCGTGCTGTGCCTGTATGCTTTGAAGTTCCTCAAGGAGCAGGGCGTGCCCCTCAAGTACACCGTGCGTGCGCTGCTGGGCGCCAACGAAGAGACGGGCATGCTGGACGTGGACTATTATCTCGAGCACTACGAGGCCCCCGCCTTCTGCTTCTCGCCGGACGCCGAGTTCCCGGTGTGCAACGGCGAAAAGGGCGGCTTCAACGGCGAGCTGGTGAGCAACCCCCTCGCCGGCAACCTGCTGGAGTTCGAGGGCGGCGTTGCCCACAACGTCATCCCCGACCGGGCCACCTGCCTTGTGAAGGGCGACATCTCCAAGCTCTCCGAGCGCCAGGGCATCACCCTGGAGGAGGAGAACGGCGCGGTGCGCATCCGCGGCTGGGGCAAGGGCGGCCACGCCGCCATGCCCGCGGGCACGGTGAACGCCATCGGCCTCATCGTGGACTACCTGCTGGATAACGGCCTTTGCACCGAGGAGGAGAACGCTTTCCTGAAAGTGCTGCAGAAGCTGCATCACGCCACCGACGGCAGCGGTGTGGGCATCGCCGCCAAGGACGAGGCCTTCGACCCGCTGACCATCATCGGCGGCATGATCACCATCCGGGACGGCCGCATCCGCCAGGATGTGGACAGCCGCTACCCCACCAGCATCACCGGCGAGG
The DNA here is from genome assembly GCA_004558145.1 of Oscillospiraceae bacterium. Taxonomy (GTDB): domain Bacteria; phylum Bacillota; class Clostridia; order Oscillospirales; family Ruminococcaceae; genus Allofournierella_A; species Allofournierella_A excrementavium. The sequence goes on along the minus strand of SFDQ01000005.1, from coordinate 138,453 downwards.
AAATTGCCCGGCGGCTGGGCGAGGCGCTGGGCGGCACCGGCGTGGTGGAGGACGCCCGCTGGAACAAGCCCTTCTACATCAGCGCCGATGACGCGGCCATCCAGGCCCTGGTGGACACCTACAACGAGGTCACCGGCGAAAACGCCAAGCCCTTCACCATGGGCGGCGGCACCTACGCCCGGCACTTCCCCCGTGCGGTGAGCTTCGGCCCCGAGCGGCTGGACACCGTTCTGCCCGACTTTGCCGGCCCCATGCACGGCGCCAACGAGGGCGCGAACATCGACCAGCTGATGCAGGCGCTGAAAATCTACATCCTTGCCCTGCTGCGTCTGCAGGACATCGAGCTGTAAAAAAACAAAAAAGAGAGCCCCCGCGCAAACGCGCGGGGGCTTTTTGCATGGTTCGATTTTTAGAAGAAGAGGTCCTTGCCGGGGTAGACAGGCTCCATGGTCAGCCGCACGCCCAGCTTGCGCAGGGTGCCCTCGTCGCCGCTGTGCAGCATCTGGGTGGAGTGCATGTCGCAGTCCCGCAGGTCCTTGAGGGCGGCCAGGGCCTTGGCGGCGGTCTCGTCGGTGGCGGCGCTCACCGCAAGGCCCGCCAGCACGTCGTCCACCTTCAAAACGCTGGCACGGCTGTGGAGATAGTCGATTTTCAGCCGCAGCAGGGGCACCAGCACCTGCTGGCTGATGAGCAGCACCTCGTCGGGGATGCCCGCCAAGGCCTTGATGCTGTTCAGCACGGTGGCGCTGGAGGCGCTCATCAGGTCGCTGGCCTTGCCGGTGATGATGCGGCCGTCCGGCAGCTGCAGCGCCGCCGCGGGCTTGCCCGCCGCCTTCTGCTTTTCCAGCGCCGGAGCCACCACGGCACGGCTGTCGGTGTGCACGTTCAGCTGCTGCAGGATGTTCTCGATCTTGTGCAGGGCGGCCTCGCTGGCCTTGCCCTGCTTCGCGTCGCAGGCGGCCTTGTAGTAGCGGCGCAGGATCTCCTGGGTGGCCGCCTCGCGCACCGCCTCGTCGTCAAAGATGGCGTAGCCCGCCATGTTCACGCCCATGTCGGTGGGGCTGCGGTAGAAGTTCTTGTCGCCGGTGATGCGGGCCAGGATGTTCTGCACGATGGGGAAGGCCTCCACATCCCGGTTGTAGTTCACGGTGGTCTCGCCGTAAGCCTCCAGGTGGAAGGGGTCGATCATGTTCACGTCGTCCAAATCGGCGGTGGCCGCCTCGTAGGCCAGGTTCACCGGGTGCTTCAGGGGCAGGTTCCAGATGGGGAAGGTCTCGAACTTGGCGTAGCCCGCCATCACGCCCCGCTTGTACTCGTGGTACACCTGAGACAGGGCGGTGGCCAGCTTGCCGCTGCCGGGGCCGGGGGCGGTGAGCACCACCAGGGGCTTGGTGGTCTCGATGTAGGGGTTGGAGCCGTAGCCCTCGTCGGAGCAGATGTGGTCCACCGCCATGGGGTAGCCGGCGATGGGCCGGTGGATGTAGTTCTTCACGCCCCGGCTGGTGAGCTTTTTGGCAAAGGCGTCGGCGGCGGGCTGGCCGGTGTACTGGGTGATGACCACGCTGTTCACCGCGATGTCCATGGCGGTGATGTCGTCGATGAGGCGCAGCACCTCCATGTCGTAGCTGATGCCCAGGTCCGCGCGCATCTTGGTCTTTTCGATGTCGCCGGCGGAGACACAGAAGATGATTTCGGCCTTGTCCCGCAGCTCGTGCAGCAGGCGAATTTTGCCGTTCACGTCAAAGCCGGGCAGCACCCGGGCGGCGTGGTAGTCGTCGAAGAGCTTGCCGCCGAACTCCAGATACAGTTTGCCCTTGAACTTGTCGATCCGGGCCAGGATGTTCTCGGTCTGTTTTTGAATGTAAAGCTTGTTGTCAAATCCGATCCGCATACACGATTCCCCCCGCGCATTTTCCAGAAATAGTTTCAATACCTATACAGAATACCACGCGCCCCGGCCCAATGCAAGGAAAAACGCCCGCCTTCGCGGCAAAAACAGCGGCCCCCGAGCGGCGCACAAAAAGTTCAAAAATTCCCTATTGCATTTTTGCCCGGGGCGTGCTATAATAAACGTCGTCGCGGAGGATTAGCTCAGCTGGTTAGAGTGCCTGCATCACACGCAGGAAGTCTGGGGTTCGAGTCCCTAATTCTCCACCAAGAAGGCCCCGGCACGCGAATGCGTGCCGGGGTTTTTCTGCGCCAGCCCCCGGGGAGGGGCCTCTTCCGGCGAAGCGTCACACCGCGGCAAGCGCAAACATCAAGGAGGACAAAACCATGAAAAAGAAAGCGCTGATCGTTGTTTCCGTTGCTGCCACCCTGGCTCTGGCCCTGACCGCCTGCGGCACCACCGCGCCTTCCGGGTCTTCCAGCGCCGCTTCCGCCAGCACCGCCGCTTCCGGCACCGAGGCTGCCGCCACCGAGACCCTGACGGTGGAAGAGATGAGCCTGCATCTGGCCGACGGCGCGGCGCAGGCCGTGGTGACCGTGGAGCCCGCGGACCTGGCCGGCCAGCTGACCTACAAGACCGGCGACGCGGCCATTGCCACCGTGGACGAGACCGGTCTGGTGACCCCCGTGAAGGAAGGCCACACCAGCCTGCTGGTGCTTGCGCCGGACGGCACCCGCGGCAAGGCCATGATCACCGTTTGGAGCGGCCCGAAGGAGCTGACCCTCACCGCCGACGCTGCTGAGGCCTCTGTGGGCGGCACCGTTGCCGTGGCCGCCGCCGATGAGACCGGCGCCGCCGTGGACGCCTCCACCCTGACCTGGTCTTCCAGCGACGAGACCATCGCCACCGTGGACGAGACCGGCACCGTGACCGCCGTGGCCGCGGGCGAGGTGGTCATCACCGCCGAGACTGCCTACGAGATCGCGGGCAGCGTGACCATCACCATCGGCTGATAGAATTGCAAGGCAAAGGGGTGCGGCCGCGAGGCCGCGCCCCACTTTTTTTGAAAAACAGCGCGTCCTCCCCTTGACAATATAGCTGCTATATCCTTTATGATAGAAGAGAACAAACGACTGAAAAGAAACGGGATAGAATGAGAACAGGCGAAAAAGCGAACAAAAAGCAGGCCGCGGCGCGGATGACGAAGAAAGTGCTGATCATCGTGCTGGGCGCGGCCATCTACACCTTCGGCATCCACAACATCCACCAGCGCACGGCCATCACCGAGGGCGGCATCATCGGCCTGATGCTGCTCATCGAACACTGGTTTTCCATCTCCCCGGCCTACATCACGCCGGTGCTGGACTTTTTGTGCTATCTGCTGGCCTTCCGCTTTCTGGGCGGGGGCTTCATCCGCGACTCCATCATCGCCACGCTGGCGGTGTCCGGCTGGTACAAGGTGTGGGAGCAGTTCCCGCCCATGCTGCCGGACCTGTCGGCCCATCCGCTGGCGGCGGCGCTGGCCGGCGCGCTGTTCGTGGGCGTGGGCGTGGGGCTCATCATCCGCCAGGGCGGCTCCGGCAGCGGCGACGACGCGCTGGCCCTCACCATCTCCCACGTGACCGGCTGGCGGCTCTCCGGCGCTTATCTCTTCACCGACCTGACGGTGCTGGCGCTGTCGCTGAGCTACATCCCCTTCCAGCGCATCCTCTTCTCCCTCATCACCGTCACCGCCTCCTCCTTCCTCATCGACCGGGTGCAGGACCTGGGCAGGGGCGGCGCGCCCCGGGGCGGCGGGCAGCCCGCCCAGGCAGAAACGGCATGAAAAAGCGGCGTGACCTTTTGGGTCACGCCGCTTTCTTGTCTTCGTCACCGGGCGGAGAGCACGCCGTCCCGCAGGTGCAGGATGCGCCCCGCGGCGGCGGCCACGTTCAGGTCGTGGGTGATCTGGATGATGGTGTGGCCCCGGCGGTTCAGCTGGCGGAACAATTCCAGTATCTCCCGGCCGGTGGCGGTGTCCAGCGCGCCGGTGGGTTCGTCCGCCAGCAGCAGGGCGGGCCGCCCCACCAGCGCCCGGGCGATGGCCACCCGCTGCTGCTGGCCGCCCGAAAGCTGGCTGGGCCGGTGCTTCAGCCGGTCCTGCAGGCCCATGGCGGCAAGTTCCTCCCGGGCAAGGCGCTCCGCCTCGCCGTGGGGCGCGCCCCGCAGCAGCAGGGGCATCATCACGTTTTGCAGCACGTTGTATTGCGGCAGCAGGTGATAGCGCTGAAAGATAAAGCCTATCTTGCGGTTGCGCAGTGCGGCCAGCTGCCGGCTGTCCAGGGCGAACACGTCCGCCCCGTCCAGCCGGTAGCTGCCCTCGTCGGCGCTGTCCATGCAGCCGATGATGTTCATCAGCGTGGATTTGCCGCTGCCGGAGGCCCCCAGGATGGAGACGAACTCGCCCGCCTCCACCGCCAGGTCCACCTTGTGCAGCACCTGTACCCGCTCCTCCCCCATGGGGTAGCTTTTGCTGACGCCTTCCAGCCGCAGCATCTCACTCATACAGCACCACGTCGGTCACCTGGCCGCTGCCGTTGGTGAAAACGGTCAGCACGCTGCCCTTTTTCACGTCGGTCAGCTGCTTTTCCGTGCCGTCGGCCCCGGTGATCTTCAGCCCGCCGGGAATGGTGAAGTCCCGGCTCTCGCCGGTGTATTCCAGCTCGGTGCGCTCCTCGGCGCCCACCTGGCCGCCCGTGGCTTCGCCCGCCTCGGTGGCGGGGGTCATGGCCATGGCGGGCATCTCGCCGTCCTCGTCCGCGGGGGCGCTGGCGGCCTCGTCGGTCCCGGGCAGCTTTGCCAGGTCCAGCGTCAGCTCGTTGCCCGCCACCTCGCTCACCCGGCCGTAGTAGGTCTCGGTCACTTCGGGGCTGCTCTGGGAGCTGCCGCTGCCGGACGCATCCGGCTGAGAAGCGGAGGAAGTCTGGCCGCAGGCGGTGACGCAGGCGGCAAGCACAAGGGCGAGCGCGATGGCAAACATTCTGGTCTTCATGGTTCAAAACTCCTTTTTCATTTATTCATAACTCAATGCGTCCACCGGCTTGAGGCAGGAGGCCTTCCAGGCCGGATAGAACCCGAACAAAGCGCTGGTGAGCAGCGCGAACACAAAGGCCACGGCGGCCCCCTGCACGGAAGGGGAGAGGGGCATGCCGGTGAACCGCAGCGCCCACAGGCCCACGGCGCTGCACGCAAGGCCCAAAAGGCCGCCCACCGCGCCGATGGACACCGACTCCAGCAAAAACTGCAGCAGGATGACCCCGGCCTGGGCGCCCAGCGCCTTGAGCACGCCGATTTCCCGGGTGCGGTCCTTGATGGTGACGAACAGCACGTTCATGATGCCGATGCCGCCCACCGTCAGCACGATCATGGCCACCGACACCAGCAGCATGCTCATGGTACGGGCCGACCGGGTGGCCGCCTCGATGCGGCTGCCCGCGTCCTCTACCTTGTACTTGTGGGCCTCGTCCATGTAGTAGTTCATGGTGCTTTTCACCCGCTTCATGGCCTGCTCCACCTGCTGCACGCCGGCCGCCTTGGCGGTGAGCTGAGGCACCGCGCCGTCGCTGTTCAGCCTGCAGTCTTCCATGGTGGTCCAGGGGATGTAGAGGGCGTTGTCGTTGTCCACCCCCTGCAGGCCGTCGCCGCTGGGGTGCAGCACCCCCACGATGGAAAACCAGACTTCGCCGATGCGCAGCTTGCGGCCCACGGCGCTTTGGGTGTCGCCGAAATACTTTTCGGCAATTTTGCCGCCCACCACCGCCACCCGGCGGCCGGCGTCAAAATCATCCTCGGAAAAATCGCCGCCCTCGGCAAAGTCCAGCGAGAACACCCGGCTGTAGTCCGGGGTCACGCCGGTCACGGTGAGGTATTCCTCGGTGCGCCCCAGCTGCACCTTGGCGCTGTTCTCACTGCGCAGGCAGACGGCGACGAGGGCGGGGTTCTCCTCCCGGATGAGCTCCATCAGTTCCGGGGTGAGCTTTTCCAGCTTCGTGGTGTCGAAGTCCTGCAGCTGCTGATAGTCCGGGTTCACGAAGATGGTGTCGGCGGACATCCCCGAATACTGGGCCTCCGCCTCATCCTTCGCGCCCTGGCCGATGGCGGTGACCAGCACGATGGTGGCGGTGCCCACGATGATGCCCAGGCTGGTGAGCAGCACCCGGCCCTTGTTTTGCAGGGTGTTCACCCGCACCAGCCGCAGCAGCTCACTGATCCTCATACTGCTCCTCCACCAGCGCCACGTCGCCCGGCTGCAGGCCACTCAAAATCTCGGTCACCCTGCCGTTGGAAAAGCCGGTGGCCACCGTCTGGCGGCGCAGTTCGCCGTTCTCATCCGCCAGATAGACGAAGCTCTCGCCCTCCTCGAACTGGATGGCCTTGTTGGAGAGTGCCGTCACATCCTTCTTCTGCTTCACAATGAGGGTGGCGTTGGCGCCCATCCCGTCGTAGAGGGGCTGGTCGCCCTCGGAAAAGGAGGCCCGCACCTCGAACTTGCCCCCGTCGTTCTGCAGCCGGGAGACCGACTCCACCCGGCCGGTGAAGGTGGCCTCGGGGTAGGCGTCCACATAAAAGCTGACCTCCTGCCCCGGCTGGATGCTGCCCACGTCCACCGGGTCCACCTGAAGGACAAGGCTGCGCTGGTCCGCGTCGCCGATCTTGGCCAGGGGCGAAGCGGGGTCCGCCGCGAGGCCGGGGGTGCCCCCCAGCGCCGAGACGGTGCCCGCCCGGTCGGCCCGCAGGGTGGGGTCGGCGCAGAGCGCCAGCAGCTCGTCGTGTTCCTTTTTGGCCTCGTCCCGCTCCAGCCGGGCGGTGTCGATCTGGCTGTCCAGCCCTTTCTGCGCCGCGGCGGCCTGCTGCTTCATGGCCTCGATCTGGCCGTCCTCTTTTTTGCGCAGCGCGTCCCGGGCGTCCCGTTTTTCCTGCAGCTGCTGTTCGGTCTGTTCCAGCTTGGCCTGGGCCTGCTGCCGGGCGGAGGCAGCCGCGTCCGCCTGCTGCTGCTTTTCCGCCGCCTGCCCCTCGTAGTCGGCGGTGAGGGCCTGCTCCCGGGTCTGCTGCACGTCGGCGGTCTCCAGCTCGTTTTCCGCCAGCTTGCGGCGGGCTTCCTGCACCTGTTCTTCGGGGGCTTCCTGCTCCAGCAGGTCGTCCAGGGCTTTCTGCAGCTCGGCGCGCTGTTCTTCCAGCCGGGCCAGACGGCCGTCGCAGTCGGCGATGACCTGGGCGCGCTGGCCGTGCTTTTCCAGCAGGGCGGCCTTTTCCTCCAGCGCTGTCTGCTCGGCCTGACGCTGCTGCTCCACCTGGGCTTCCAGCTCCTTTTTCTGCTGCTTCAGCGCGCTCATCCCGTCGCTTTCGCTCTCGCTGCCCGCCGCCCGAAGCTGGTCGATCTTCTGCTGCAGCTGGGCTTCTTCGTCCTTTTTCTGCTGGTCCAGTTTGTCCAGAGCGCTCTGCTTTTCGGCCAGGCGCGCCTCGCTCTCCCGGGCCAGACGCTGCAGGTCCTCGGGGTCGTATTCCGCCAGCACGTCGCCCTCGGCCACCTGGTCCCCCGGGCTCACCCGGTATTCCTTCAGCTTCACGGCCACCGGGGCGAACTGCCCCCACTGGCGGGACTGGATGCTGCCCGCCGCGTCCACCCCCACGGTGATGTCCTGCCGGCTCACCGGGTATTCCCGGCGCAGGGGCGGCTCCTCCGCCGCCCGGGGCCGGACCAGCCACAGCCCGCCCAGGGCGCAGAGGGCCAGCGCGGCCCCGCCCGCCGCCAGCCATCTGCGGCGTTTCGTGTTCAAAAAGTTCGCAGTGTCTTCCACGGTGTGTGCTCCTTTCCGCTGCCGCCGGGGCAGCCTGCGGCAACGAATATACCACACCGGGGGTTAAATCCGGTTAAATCCGCCGTTTATGCGGATTTAACACCGGTTTGTGCTATAATCAGAAGACACAACACAAAAGGGGAGGCGGCGGCATGCGCATTCTGGTAGCGGAGGACGACGTGGACCTGCGGGAGGCGCTGACCGAAGGGCTGGCGCTGGAGGGTTACGCGGTGGACGCGGCGGCCCGTGGGGACGAGGCGGACCTGATGCTGTTCGACGTGGACTATGACCTGCTGGTGCTGGACCTGAACCTGCCCGGCATGGACGGCATGGAGGTGCTGCAACGGCTGCGCAGTTATGACAAGCAGACCAACGTGCTCATCCTGTCCGCCCGGGCGGACCTGGAGGACAAGATCGCCGGGCTGGACGAAGGGGCCAACGATTACATGACCAAGCCCTTCCACTTTGCCGAGCTGCTGGCCCGGGTGCGGGCGCTGCTGCGCCGCCGCACGGTGCAGGAGAGCCGGGTGCTGGCCTGCGGCGCGCTGACGCTGGACACCGCCTCCCGCCGGGTGAGCGCCGCGGGCCGCCCGCTGGCCCTCACCGCCAAGGAGACCGCCCTGCTGGAATACCTGCTGGTGCACGCCGGGCGCGCGGTGAGCCAGGGAGAACTGATGGAACATGTGTGGGGCGGCGACGCCGACGAGTTTTCCAACTCCGCCCGGGTGCACATCTCCACCCTGCGCCGCAAGCTGCGCGCAGCGCTGGGCTATGACCCCATCCGCACCCTCATCGGCGAGGGCTATTGTCTGGAGGAACAGCCATGAAACGCTTTCATCTTTCCCTGCGCTTCAAGCTCACCGCCATCGTGGCGGGGGTGATGAGCGTGTGCTGCCTGCTGCTCACGGCGGTGTCCCTTTCCACCTCGGCCCACATGATGGAGGCGCTGCCCCTCACCGAGCCGGCCGCGGTGGCCTCCGGCGAAGAGGTGTTCGAAAGCGACGGCGCGGCCTGCGAGCCGGCGGTCATCGCCTCCGCCGCCCACAGCACTTTTCGGGTGCAGAACCTGGCGGCCATGGTGCTGGTCATTCTGGCGGGCAGCGCCGCGGCCTATCTGCTGGTGCGCCGGCAGCTGCGCCCGCTGGAGCAGCTGGCCGCCGGCGTGAAAACGCTGGACGCGGAAAATATGGACCCGGGCCGCCTGCCCCTGCCCCGCACCCGGGACGAGAGCTATCAGCTGGCGCTGGCCCTGGCGGAGATGACCGAACGGGTGGGGCAGGCCTACCGCATGCAGAAGGAGTTTGCCGCCAGCGCCGCCCACGAGCTGCGCACCCCGCTGGCCGCCATGCAGAGCCGGCTGGAGGTGTTCCGGCTGAAGGAGCGCACGCCGGAGGAGCACAAGGCGCTGCTGGAGCGGCTGGACGAAAACCTGCAGCGGCTGAACGCGCTGGTGGAGCAGCTTTTGCAGCTGAGCTCCAACCGGGCGCCGGACTTCTGCCGCCGCATCGGCCTGGGCGGCATCGCCCGGGAGGCGGCCCGGGAACTGGCGGGCTCCGGCGCGCAGGTGCAGGTGGAGGGCGAGGCCTTTGCCGACGGCAGCCCGGCGCTCTACCGCCAGCTGGTTTTGAACCTGATGACCAACGCCGTGAAATACGGCGGCGGGCAGGTGCGGGTGGCTTTGCAAAACGCGGATGGCTTTGCGGAGATGAAGGTGGAGGACAACGGCCCCGGCATCCCGGACGGGATGCGGGAGCGCGTTTTTGAACCCTTTTTCCGGGCGGACCGTTCCCGCAGCCGGGAGGTGGGCGGCAACGGGCTGGGCCTTGCCATCGTGCGGCGCATCGCCCGGCAGTACGGCGGCACGGTGGAGGCGGGGCCGTCGGCTTTGGGCGGGGCCTGCTTCACGGTGCGCCTGCCCTTTGAGCGGGACTGACTGAACTGCAAAAAGACCGCCCCCGCGCAGAACGCTCTGCGCGGGGGCGGTCTTTTGTTGTTTTGCAAAGGGTTTATTCGGGGGCCTTCATGCTCTCCACCATGCTGATGTTCTTCAGCTTGCGGTACATCACAAGGTTCACCAGCACGCTGAACAGGATGGTCAACAGGGCCGACCAAACGAAGCTCATGGGGTAGATGGAGCGGCCGAACATCACCATGTCCACCTCGGCGGTGCGGATGACGAAGGTGTGCAGCGCGATGCCGAACAAAAGGCCGCAGGCCGTGCCGATGAGGGCGAGGATGGAGGTCTCGCGGTAGATGTAGGCCCCCACCTCGTTGTCGTAGAAGCCCAGCACCTTGATGGTGGCCAGCTCCTTCGAGCGCTCGGTGATGTTGATGTTGGTCAGGTTATACAGCACCACGAAGGCCAGCGCACCCGCCGCGATGATGAGCACCACCACGATGTAGTTGATGCTGCCCAGGCTCTGGCTGAAGCTGGCGGTGATCTCGTGGGTGAACTGCGCGCCCGCCACGTCCCGGCATTTCAGCAGCGCGGTGGAAAGTTCGTCCTCCGCCTCGGGGGTGTCCACCCCGTCCGCCAGACTGCAGTAGAGCAGATTCACCTCCGGGTCCTCGCCAAAGGCCTCGCGGTAAACGTCGGCGCTCATGTAGAGGTAGTGGTAGACGTAGTTCTCGCACACGCCGGTGATGGTGAAAGTGGCCTCTTTGCCGTCGGCGTTCTCCACCGTGATGGTGTCGCCCACGCCCACGTCCTGGCGCTCGGCCAGCTTTTCGGTGATGATCACCGAGCCCTCCTCAAAGGGCACCGCCTCGCCGGTGGTGCGCTGGCGGAAGGTGAAGTAGTCGTTCAGCGCCCCGGTGTCGCTGGGCACGGTGATGTAGACGTTGTCCGCCTCGTTGCCCTCCTCGGGCACCACGGTGGCGTCCTCCTGGGTCATGGCCAGATAACCGGTGATCTGGGAGTCGTCCCCCAGAATGGCGGAAAGGTCCCGCCCCTCCAGGGCGCTGGGGTCCTGCAGGGAGACCAGCATCTGATAGTGGGCCAGCTCGTCGAACTGTTTTTCCACGATGTCGGAGATGGAGTCGTGCAGGCCGAAGCCGGTGACCAGCAGGGCGGTGCAGCCGGCGATGCCCACCACCGTCATGAAGAAGCGCTTTTTGTAGAGGAACAGATTGCGGGCGGTGACCTTGTGGGTGAACTTCAGCCGCCGCCACACCGGGCCGATGTGTTCCAGCAGGATGCGCTTGCCGGCCTTGGGGGCCTTGGGCAGCATCAGGCTGGCGGGCTGCTCCCGCAGCTCGGCCCAGCAGGCGTTCAGGGTGGCCAGCAGGGTGCAGGCCACCGCCGCCCCCGTGGCCAGCAGGCCGTAGCCCCAGTTGAAGGGGGTCAGCAGTTCGGGCAGGTCGTACATGATGTTGTAGGCGCTGAGGATGATGCGGGGGAACAGCTGCATGCCGATGAGCATGCCCACCGCGCTGCCCGCCAGACTGGCGGCCAGGGCGTAGAGGATGTATTTGGCGGCGATCTGGCCGCGGGTGTAGCCCAGGGCCTTCATGGTGCCCACCTGGCCCCGCTCCTCCTCCACCATGCGGGTCATGGTGGTCAGCGCCACCAGCGCCGCCACCAGGAAGAAGAACACCGGGAACACCGTGGCGATGGCGGCGATCTTGTCGGCGTTGTCGCCGTAGCTGGAAAAGCTGGTGTTGTCGCTGCGGTCGCCCAGCACCCACTTGCCCTTTTCAATCTCCCGCACTTCGCTCTCGGCGTCCAGAATTTCCTCCTTGCCGTCGGCCAGTTCCTGCTCGGCCTCGGCCTTGGCGTCCTCGTATTCCTGTTCGCCGTCGAGGAGCTCCTGCCGGCCTTCCTCCAGCTCGGCCAGGCCGTCCTCATACTGCTGGCGCGCGTCCAGCAGCTTTTCATCCGCCTCCGCGAAGGCCTTTTCGGTGGAGGCGATGGTGTCGTTCAGTTCCTGCTCCTTGGTCTGGAGCTCGGCCCAGCCGTCGGAAAGCTGCTTGCGCCCGGCGTTGATCTGGGCCTGCTGCTCGTTCAGCGCCGCCAGCGACGCGTCCAGGGTGGTGCCCTGGTCCGCCAGCGTCTGCAGGCCCTCTTTCAGCTGGTCCAGCTGTTCCAGCTGCGCCGGGTCGAAGCCCTCGGGCAGGGAGGGCGCAAGGCCCACCAGCGTCTGCACCTGCCCGATGGCGGCGATGGTGGCTTCGTCCGACTGGTCGGAGGTGTCGATGGCGGGCAGACCGTACTGGATGAGCAGGGGATTGATCTGGGTCTCCACCATGGTCCAGAAAGCGGCCTTGCCCTCGCTCAGCTGGTCCAGCTGGGTGCGGCCCGCGTCCAGCTGCTCCTGGGCGTCGTCCAGCTGGTCCTGGGTGTCCAGGATTTTTTCCTTGGCGTCGGCGATTTCCTGTTTATAGCCGGGCAGCAGAAGGTAGAACTGGTTCTTGTTGGTGTCCAGCTCCGCCTGGCCGTTGTCTATTTCCACCTTGGCGTCCGCCAGCTCCTGCTCCGCGTCCGCCAGTTCCGCCCAGCCGTCCTTGAGCTCCTGCTCCGCGTCGGCAAGTTCCTGTTCGGCCTCGGCCTTCTTGTCGTTGTATTCCGCCCAGGCGTCGTCCAGCTCGGCTTCGGCATCGTCGATGATCTCGTCGTAGCGGGCCTGCACCCGCTCGTCCTTGATGGCCTCAAGGCCGTCCATCACCGCGCCCACCTTGTTCTCGTAGGCTGCGGAGAAGGAGTTTAGCTCCCGCGCGCCCTCCACCGAGAGGCAGAAGGTGGTGTAGTAGTCCATGTCAAAGCTGGACTCGGGGGCATAGGCGAACAGGTCGATGGTGCCGGTGCCGGCGTTGGTGTATTCGGTCTCCACCGAGAAATAGGCCGCCGAGCGCACGGTGCCTACCACGGTGAAGGTCTGGGGCAGCGCGTCGGTGACGTCCTCGTCGTTCTCGGTCTGGTTCACCGTCAGCACGTCCCCGATGGCGGGGATGGTGCCGGAAAAATCCTTGGTCAGGCCCACGGCGATCTCGCCGGGGGCAGAGGGCATCCGCCCGTCCACAAGGGTCAGCTGGTTGAGCTGCTCCTCCTCGGGCAGGCTTTCTTCGGGGATGCTCTGCAGCCGGGTGGTCAGGCTCTCGCCGCTCTCGCTGGTGAGCACCAGGTCCATGTCCCGGGCGGGCATGACCCCCTCCACCCCTTCCACCGCGCGCACGGCGGCCAGGTCCTCGTCGGTGAGGCCCTGGGTGGACTGTATCTTGATGTCATAGAGGTTGGCCTCGCGGCAGTAGGTGTCGGTGGAAAGGCGCATGTCCACCGGCGAAGCCAGCAGGCCGGAGAGAAAGCCCACGCCCAGCGCCACGATGGCAAAGATGGCCACAAAGCGGGAGAGGCTTGCGCGCACGGTGCGCAGGATGGACTTCCAGTAGGTACGGTTCAGCAACGTTTGTTCACCACTCGATCTGTTCCACCGGCGTGGGGTTGGGATTCGTCTCGTTGGAGATGGCCTGCCCGCTCTTGATGCGGATCACCCGGTCCGCCATGGCGGTGAGGGCGCTGTTGTGGGTGATGACGATGACCGTGCGGTGGGTGTTTCGGCAGGTGTCCTGCAGAAGTTTCAGCACCTGCTTGCCGGTGTTGTAGTCCAGCGCGCCGGTGGGTTCGTCGCACAAAAGAATTTTCGGGTTCTTGGCCAGCGCCCGGGCGATGGACACCCGCTGCTGCTCGCCGCCCGAAAGCTGCGCCGGGAAGTTGGCCATCCGCTGGCCCAGGCCCACATGCTCCAGCGTCTCGGCGGCGGGCAGGGGGTCGCGGCAGATCTCGCTGGCCAGCTCCACGTTTTCCAGGGCGGTGAGGTTCTGCACCAGATTGTAGAACTGGAACACAAAGCCCACGTCATGGCGGCGATAGCCGGTGAGCTGGCGCTGGTTCATGGCGCTGATCTCGGCGCCGTCCAGCCAGATGTGGCCCTCGTCGCACACATCCATGCCGCCCAGCATGTTCAGCACGGTGGTCTTGCCCGCGCCGGAGGGCCCCACGATGACGCAGAACTCCCCCTCGTCGATGTGAAAAGTGATGTGGTCGGCGGCGGCGATGCGCGTTTCGCCCATCTGATAATACTTGCACACCCCGTCGAACACCACAAAATGGTCCCGGCCGTCCATTGACAGATCACCCCGTCGGAAAAAGTTGAAAGAAGGGCGCTTTGCGCGCCCCGGTCTCTTATTACGTATTATAAAGAAAAGTGTGGCGCTTGTGTGGACAAATTTGTAAAATATCTATGAAGTGGCCGTATTTTCTTGCATTTTCGACCGGGCAAAAGCCCGCGGCCCGGTCTTTTTTTGCCGGGGCCGGTGTGATACAATAGAGCAAAGCGCCGCACGGCACGGGAGCGGCGGCGAAAAGGAGTGAAAAACGTGATCGACCTCGTGACCCTGCGGGAGTTTTTGTTCCGCCGAAAATATCTCTCTCAGGTGCGCCACATCACCCTGAACCCCGGCGGGCCGGGGGTGGTGCGCCTTCACATGCTGCCCCCCGCCAGCCGCCTGCGGCGCAGCGTGCCCTATGTGGTCATCCTGAACGGCCACGACGTGCTGCCGCTGAACATTTCCTGGGCCATCCTGCTGGCCTGTCTGATGGACGCGCTGGCCCCCTACGCCGACCGGGAGGTGCCCGACGAAGACCTGGAAGGTCTGGCCGCCAAAGCGGTGGCCGCCGCCCGGCGGGTCTACCCCGGCGTGAAGCCGGACCGCATGCGCGCCGAGCTGGAGCGGATGCTGCAAAGCTTCATCGCCATCGCCCGGGGCCAGGAGCCCCCGGAGGAGGTGCAGCCCATCAGCCTGGGGGACTACGCCCCCCAGATGACCGCTCCCCACCGCATGGACCTGATGGTCAGCGCCATGGAAAAGGAGGGCCGCTGGAACTGCAACCAGAAGTGCCTGCACTGCTACGCCGCCGGCCAGCCGGAGGCGGAGGTGCAGGAGCTGGACACCGCCGGCTGGAAGCGGGTGCTGGACACCCTGCGCAGGGCGGGCGTGCCTCAGGTCACCTTCACCGGCGGCGAGCCCACCATGCGCGCCGATCTGGTGGAACTGGTGGACGCGGCCCGCTGGTTCGTCACCCGGCTGAACACGAACGGCCGGCTGCTCACCCCCCAGCTTTGCAAAGCCCTCTATGAGGCCAGCCTCGACAGCGTGCAAATCACCCTTTACAGCGCCGACGAGGCCGTTCACAACGGCCTTGTGGGCGCGCCCGGCTTTGCCGACACGGTGGCGGGCATCCGCAGCGCTCTGGCGGCGGGCCTCTCGGTGAGCGTGAACACCCCCCTGTGCAGCCTGAACGCCGACTACGCCGCCACTCTGGAATTCCTCCACGGCCTGGGCGTGCGGTACGTCACCTGCTCGGGGCTCATCCCCACCGGGGCGGCCCTCACCGAGGGCAGCCGCGCCACCCGCCTTTCCCCGGAGGAGCTGGAGGCCCTTCTGCGGCAGGCGGTGACCTACTGCGCCGAAAACGGCATGGAGATAGACTTCACCAGCCCCGGCTGGCTGCCCCCCGAGACGCTGCTGGGCCTGGGGCTGACCATGGCCCCCACCTGCGGGGCGTGCCTGAGCAACATGGCGGTGGCCCCCGACGGCACGGTGGTGCCCTGCCAGAGCTGGCTTTCCGGCGACGGGCTGGGCAACATCCTCACCGATGACTGGAAGGCCATCTGGCACAGCCCCCGGTGCGCGGCCATCCGTGCCGAGAGCGCCAAGATGGAGCACATCTGCCAGCTGCGGGAAAAGGAGGGCGCCCGATGAAAAAACTGAAACGCTTCGCCCTGGCCTTCGCGGCGCTGGCGCTGCTGGCGGCGGCCCTCTTGTGCCCGGCGGTGAGCGCCGCCAACCTGGACGAGATAGAAAAATACTTCATCACCGTGCGCATCCAGCCGGACGGCAGCGCCGAGATCGACTACGACATCCACTGGAAGGTGCTGGACTCCACCACCGCCGGCCCGCTGGAATGGGTGAAGGTGGGCGTGCCCAATAATAACATCGAGCCGGTGAGCCACAGCGACACCATCGCCGACCTCTATTCCTACCCCGAGGGAGGCAGCTACGTCCGGCTGGACCTGGACCGCCGCTACTACGCCGGCGAGACGGTGCGCCTCGAGTTCACCCTCCACGTGACCCATCTCTATGAGATTTACGACGACGGCTCGGTGAACTTCGAGTTCACCCCCGGCTGGTTCGACGAGGCCGAGACAAAGCAGCTCACCTTCACCTGGGAGGACGGAGACGCCCGGGCCAGCTACGCCGCCGAACTGGAAGGCGCGCCGGTGACCGGCGACCTCACCGGAACACCCAACGGGGTGCAGGGCGAGTGGACCGACCTGCCCGAGGGCGCGCGCCTTGTCTTCACCGCCGACTACGCGGACCAGTCCGCCTTCGCCGCCGGCCCCCTGGACCCGGGCATGGACCGAAACAGCGCCGACACTGGCTGGAGCGAAGACTCCCAGGACAGCAACGATGCGCTGGGCCTCTTTTTGTGGGTGCTGTTCCTCTCTCTGGTGATCTGGAACCTCTCGCGCCGGCTTTCCGGCCGCTACTTTTTGGGCGGCTTCGGCGGCTGGTACGGCCCCCACTACCACGGCGGGCCCCGCCCGCCCCATGGCGGCCCCTCCGGCGGCTCCGGCGGGTTTGGCGGCTTTGACGGCGGTTCCGGCCGCGGCTCCGGCGCGGGGCGGCGGTCCGGGGGCGGATGCGCCTGTGCCTGCGCCTGTGTTTCCTGCGCCTGTGCCTGTGCCTGCGCGGGCGGCGGGCGCGCCGGGTGCAGCGCCAAGGACTTCAAGGGCGTGGTGGACGCCGAGGCCCTTTGCGCCATTCTCAAAAAGGACGAGGAGGAGTGACCCATGGCCGGAAGCACCGATTGGGAAGACCTGATGAACGGGGTGTTTGGCCCCGGCGGGCGCTTTCGCGGCGGGGCGGGCGCTGAAAAACGCCCGGCGGAGGACGGCCTTGCCGCCGCCCAGAAGAAGCTGGAAGAAGCGGCGAGCCGCACCCAGGCTGCCGCCGAGGCGGCCCGGAAAACCGACGCCGCGCGCCTTTTGCAGAACAGCGAGGAGCTGACCAAGCGCCTGGAAGCCCAGAGCCGGGAGATAAGCCGCCTGGGCCAGGGCCTTGCCCGGGAAATGGAGCAGGACGGCCTGCTCACCCCGGCGCAAAGCCGGGCCGCGGCCCCCGTGCCCAAAAACACCGACGCCGCCTTTGAGGCGGCGGCAAAGCGCCAGCAGGCCGCGCTTGTGGGGCGGCAGGAGTTTTCCGCCGCGCTTCTGGCGGCCTTCCGCCGACCCTTCGTACTGGGCGAAGCGGGGGAAAAGCCCCGCAACGTCATCGTTTTGTCCGGCAGGGCGGGCCGGGGGCGGCACTTCGCCCTCACCCAGACGGTGCAGGCGCTGAAGGACGAGGGCCTGCTGGCCGGGGGCGTCGCCTGGATGGACCTTGCCCTCTACGGCAGCCCGGCCCAGGAAAAACTTTTTTTGCAGGACCTCTACGCCGCGCTGGCCGGGCCCGACCCGGTGCTGGCCTTTGAAAACGCGGAGCAGTGCCACCCGGGGTGCCTGACCCTGCTGGCCCAGCTGGCGGTGAGCGGCAGCGCCCGGCTGGCCAGCCGCTATGTGCTGCAAAAGGGCCTGCTGGTGGAGACCGGCACCGCCCTGGCCCCCGGCGCGGTGGGCTCCTTGAGCGCGGGGGGCAAGTACCTCGTGTTCCTCTGCCCCGGCGGAAAAAACAAGCTGGCGGGGCTGCTGGGCGCGGCCTTTGCCACCGCGGTGGGGGACGAGTGCGAGGCCCCGGCCTTCAGCCGGGAAGAGCTGCTGACCATCGCCGGGCGGCAGCTGAACGAGCTGGCCCGCAAGACCAAAGAGCGGCTGGGCTGGACCCTCACCGTGACCGGCGAGGGCCTTGCGGACCTGGTTGCCCAAAAGGGCGAAGCGGGAGTGGGCCGTCTGGCGGAGTTCTGCGAAAAGTGCTTTGCCGCCCTGGCGGAGCACAAGCTGCGGGGCCGCAAAGCCGCCGCCGTCGCCCTGAAAGCGGGGGAGGGCGGGCAGGTGCTGGCCGCCTTCGACGGCGGGGAACAGACCGACCTGCTGGCTGTTTTGCCCGGGGAATACACCGCCGACCTGGAAGAAGTGAAGGCCGAGATGGACCGCATCATCGGCCTGGACGAAGTAAAGGATTATGTGCTGCGGCTGGAGGACGCCATCGCCGTCCAGCGGCGGCGGGCCGCCGCCGGCATGAAGACGGCGGGCGTTTCCATGCACATGATCTTCACCGGCAACCCCGGCACCGGCAAGACCACCATCGCCCGGCTGGTGGGCAAGTACCTCAAGGCCATCGGGGCGCTCTCCGGCGGGCAGCTGGTGGAGGTGAGCCGGGCGGACCTGGTGGGCCGCTATGTGGGCCACACCGCGCCCCTGACCCAGAAGGTCATTCAGTCGGCCCTGGGGGGCGTGCTCTTCATCGACGAGGCCTATTCCCTTTACCGCGGCGAGCAGGACACCTTCGGCCTGGAGGCCATCGACACGCTGGTCAAGGGCATGGAGGACCACCGGGACGAGCTGGTGGTCATCCTGGCGGGCTACACCAAAGAGATGGAGGCGTTCTTGCAGGCGAACAGCGGCCTGCGCAGCCGCTTCCCCAACAAAATCGAATTCCCGGACTACACCGGCGCCGAGCTGCTGGCCATCACAAAGCTCACCGCAAAGGGCAAGGGCTACAAGCTGACCCAGGACTGCGACGGGCCGCTGCTGGCTTTTTACGACCGCAAGCAGGCGGAAAACGCCGCCGAAAACGGCAACGGCCGCCTTGCCCGCAACACCCTGGAGGCGGCCATCCTGAACCAGGGGCGGCGGCTGGCGGCGGAGCCGGACGCGGCGCTGGACGAATTGCGGCTGGGAGATTTTGAACTGGACCAATAAAACAAACAAGCGCCCCTTTCGGGCGGGACGCGGGCGCGGCCCGCGCCCCGGCCCCGTCGGGGGCGCACTTTTGCGAAAATAAAGAGAGTGGGAAGGAATTTTGATGAAACAGTGTTTTCAAAGAGCGCTCGGCTTTGCCAAAAGCGAAGCGGTGCTCAGCATCGCCGCGCTGCTGGCGGTGGGTTCCATGGCGGCGGTGCCGCCGGACAAGGGTTATCTTGACTACATCGACTGGGACACCCTGGCCCTGCTGTTCAGCCTGATGGCAGTGAGCAAGGGCCTGCAGGGGCAGGGCGTGTTCGACGCGCTGGGCGCGGGGCTGCTGGGGCGGCTTTCCACCACCCGGCAGATGCTGCTGGTGCTGACCTTTCTGCCCTTCTTCGTGAGCATGTTGGTCACCAACGACGTGGCCCTCATCACCTTTGTGCCCTTTGGGCTGGTGGTGCTGGAAATGGCCGGCTGCCAGCGGCTGGCCATCCCGCTGGTGGTGCTGCAAACGGCGGCGGCGAATCTGGGCAGCATGCTCACCCCCATGGGCAACCCCCAGAACCTCTACCTTTACAACCGCTCGGGGATGGGCTTTTTGGAGTTCTGCGCCCTGCTGGCCCCCTATGCGGCACTGTCGGCAGCGGCCATCGCCCTGCTGGCCCTTTTGCCCAAAAGCGAGGCCATGCACGCGGCGGTGCAGCCGGAAGGAAAGGGCAGCGGCAGGCGCATCGCCCTCTTCGCCGCCCTGGGCGGGGTGTGCCTGCTCTGCATCGCAAAGCTGCTGCCCCCGCTGGCGGCGGCGGGGCTGACCCTGGCGGTGCTGCTCATCGCCGACCGGCCCCTTTTGAAAAAGCTGGACTATGCCCTGCTGGCCACCTTCGTGGCGTTCTTCGTGTTCATCGGCAACATGGGCCGCCTGCCCGCCTTCTCCGCCTTCCTGGCCGGGGCGCTGGCCGGGCGGGAAGTGGAGGTGGCGGTGGCCGCCAGCCAGGTCATCAGCAACGTGCCCGCCGCCCTGCTGCTGGCGGGTTACAGCGAAAACTGGCCCGCCCTCATCATCGGCTGCGACCTGGGGGGCCTGGGCACCCTCATCGCCTCCATGGCCAGCCTCATCTCCTACAAGTTCTTCGCCCGGCGCTACCCCGCCCAAAAGGGCAGATACCTGCTCTGGTTCACCCTGGCCAACGTGGGGCTGCTGGCGCTGCTGATGATTCTGTATTATGTCATCCGATAAATACATATCGTATAACTCCAAGACGAACAAAAGCCCGGCACGGTGGGTCCACCGCGCCGGGCTTTTTCAGTTGTGAGGCGTTTGGGCTGCGGGAAAAGCCCGCAGGTTTGCGCCGCGGAGCGCGCCCCACCCTCCCGGGGAAGGAGCGGCCCGCCCGGGCCTGAGAAAGGCTCCGCTCAGCCCTGCCACATCAGCGCGCCCTGGCCGCGCCAGGCCTCCCAGGGGCTGATGGGGATGTCATAGAGGCGCATCTCGCAGATGATGTGGCCTTGGGTGGTGCCCAGCACGTCGTTCTGGGCCACATACTCGCCCTCGCTCACGTCGATGCGGCCCAGCAGATACAGGATGCTCTTGAGGCCGCAGCCGTGCTCGATGACCACCGTGCGCCCGCCGCCGCTGGTGGTGCCCGCGTAGACCACGCGGCCCGCCGCGGGGGCCAGCACCTTCTTGCCGGGGGTCACGGCCATGGTCACGTTGACGCTGCGCCGGGGCGCGATGGACTCGTTCAGCACCGCCAGCTCCGGGTAGATGGAGAGGGTCAGCTCGTCGATGCGGTCGGTGTATTCCAGCACGGCGTAGTCCCGCACCACCTTGCCGTCCACCGGCTGGGTGAAGGCGCCGTTCCAGTAGATGTCCGGGTCGCAGATGCTCATCACATCCTCCAGCTGGCTGGGGATGGAGGCCATGTAGGGGATGGCCGCCGAGCCGTCGATGGTGTAGGTGTCCAGCTCCCGGTTCTCGCGGCCGTAGATGTACACCGAAGCGCTCACCGTCTGGCCGTCCACCGTGGCGGTGATCTCGTAGTCGCCGCCGAACTGGTTGTAGTCCACGGGTATGTAGCTGATCCAGGCATTGTCGTGGTAGGTGAACACCGCCGGGGCCAGCTCGCAGGAAAGGGTGGGGGTGGCGTCGCCCACCACGCCGGTCAGCTTCACCCCGATCACGCCGCCCTGCACCATGCTGGTGTGGGAGAGGGTAAGGGTGGGCTGGGCCCGCAGCTGGAAGGTGAAGTCATAAAGGCAGAAGCCCTCCATCTTGGTGGAGGGGTTCAGCTCGTTCGTCTGGGGGCTCACCGTCAGCCGGGCGGAATAGCTGCCGTTTTTGCCAAAGGAAAAATCGGCGTATTCGTCGGCGGTGCCCTCGAACACCACTTCCTCCGCCTCGTCGAGGATGGTCAGCTGACCCTCGGTGCCGGCGGGCAGCTCCAGGGCGGGGTGGCTGTCGGTCACTTCGCCCAGGTCGGCGGCCTCGCCCTCCTCGCTCAGGGTGCGGGCCAGCCAGTTGCCCGCGATGGGCACCTTCCACTGGTAGCCGGTCTGGGGCAGCTCGCCGCCGCCGAAGGTCACGGCATAGGCGGGCAGATCGCCCACATTCACCTGCGTGTACATGAAGCCCAGGGCCGCGCCCAGCAGCACCGCCACCAGCACCACCACCAGCGCCAGCCATTTGCCCACGGCTTTCAGGATGTCCTGCAAAATGGTTCACCTCACATCAGCGGCGGCCCGCCGCGGCGGGCCGCTCTCGCCCCGGCCCCGCGGCGCGGGGCAAGGGCCGGTTTTGCTTTTTCGTCAGCGCAGTTCATCGCCCACCGGGCGGTAGAACAGGCCGTTGCTGCCCCCTTGGGTCAGCTTTTGGGGGTCCACGCTCTTGTTGCCGATGCGCACTTCCCAGATGAGCTTGCGCCCGGCCACGCCCAGCCCCTGCCCGGCGGTGACCTCATCGCCGGTCTTGATGTCCGCAATGCTGGAAAGGCCGAAGAGATAGCTCTTCACCCCGCAGCCGTGGTCGATGACCACCGTGTTGCCGGTGAGCTGCAGCTCGCCCGCGTAGGCCACCCGGCCCGCGGCGGGGCTCACCGCCAGGGCGTTCTCCGGGGTGAGCAGCGTCAGGTTGGCCGCCCGCCCGGCGGATTTTTCGCCGTCGTAGAGATATGCGCCGTAGCTTTGAAAAATGCTGGCCCCCTGGGCGGGGTACTGGAATGCCCCGGTCCAGAGCGCCTCGTTGGAGCCCTGGTCATAGAGGCTCCAGATCACCCGGCGGAACTCCTCGTTGGCCTCGGCGGTGGCCGCCTCGCCGGAGGAGGTCTGGGTGGAGGGATATTCGGTGCTGCGCACCGTGAGGGTGGCGGAGAGGGTCACATCGCCCAGCGTCACGGTGATGGGCCACTCGCCGCCCTCGGCGTTGTAGGTCACCGGCAGATAGCCGACCCAGCCGTTTTGGGTGGGCCGGAACCACACCGGCCCCAGCTCGCACTGGGCGGTGGGGGGCGTGCCGCCCGCACCTAGCGCCCCGGACACATAGATGGCCGCCACATCCCCCTGGGCCGCCTGGTCAGAGGCCAGGGTGAGGGTGGGCTGCACGTCCACCCAGAAGTGGCACTGATACTGGTAATAGCCCACAGGCTTGGAGGGCTTCTGGCTGGACGCCTGCCGCCCCGCCCGGATGGTGAGGTAGTATTCGCCGTTCTGGGGGAAGGTGAAGTTCTTCCACTCGCTGGCGGTGCCGTCGAACACCGTCACGCCGCCGGCGGTCTTGAGCGTCAGGGTGGTGCCGTCGGCGGTTATGTCAGTCGACAGTTCCAGCGCCGCCGAAGGGGTGGTCACAGGCTCCAGCTCCAGGTTGGCAAGGCTGGGGCTCAAGGAAAACTCCCGCCACAAAACGCCCCCCAGCACCGGCAGCTCCCAGTGGTAGCCGGCGGCCTCGGTGAGGGTCTGCCCCGCAAAGGTCACCCCTGCGGCGGGCAGGCGGTCTTCATTGGTGGAATAGTAGAAAAAGCCCAGGGCCCCGCCCAGCACCAGGGCGGTGAACACAAGGACCATCAAAAGCCAGAGCAGCGCGCGCTTCATGCTGGGCGCCTCCTTTCGCGGCGGGCCCGAAAAATGGCCCGCGGGCTGGTCCGCCCCCGTTTTGGGGCATGTATAACCGCATTATACCACAAAGGGGCGAAAAGGGCAAAATCCTCGGGGCAAAACAAAAAAAGCCGTGAACGGAGGTCCCGTTCACGGCGGTGGGCTTTATTCGGCGTCGGGCTCGGCGGCGGGAGCGGCGGCCTCCTCGGCGGGCGCTTCCTCCTCGTCCAGGTCCTCGCTGAACAGCAGCTGCTCGTACTCGTCCAGCTCCTTCTCCCGGCGGCGCACATACAGCCAGGCGGCGGTCAGAGCGCCCACGGCGGCGGCCAGCATCAGCACCAGCGCGACAAAGGTGGATTGTTTCATGAAGATACCTCCTTTATTTTGGCTGCCCCGTCGGGGGGCACAGAATGCAATGTGATTTACCCTTATTATAGCCCGCGAAAGGCCAGATTACAACCAGAAATTGCGCGTCAGCGCCCGCCGGTGAGCAGCGGCCGATAGGCCTTGAAGGCCCCCGGCAGGGCATAGCGCCCGGCGGCCTCCTCCGGCGAAGCCCAAAGGCATCCGGCGGGGGCGTCGCCCGCCGCTTCCAGCTGCCAGCCGGCCATCCGCCACTCCACGTGGCTGAAGATGTGTTTGGCGGGTTTGAGGGGCAGGGGCGGGGCGGCGCTGACCGAAAGGCCCAGAGCCGCAAGCCTTGCCAGCGCCTCGTCCAGCGTCAGCTTTTCCTCAAAGAGAAAGGGCTGCCAAAGGCCGGCCAGCAGCCCCGTTTCCGGCCGCTTCTGCAAAAGATGCTCCCCCCGGGCGTTTCGTGCCACCAGCACCGTCACAGGCTGCACCCGGCGGGCCTTGGGGGGCGTTTTCACCGGCAGTTCCAGCTGGGTGCCCGCCGCCCTTGCAAGGCAGCGGTCCGCCAGCGGGCACTCGCCGCACAGCGGCGCGCCCCCCGGCAGGCAGACCAGCGCCCCCAGCTCCATCAGCGCCTCGTTGAAGGGGCCGGGCGCATCGGCGGGCTGCTGGTCCATCACCCGGCGGGTGAACAGCCGCTTTGCGGCCGGGTCCGCGATGTTGCTGCCGTCGTTGTAGAGCCGGGCGAACACCCGCAGCACGTTGCCGTCCACCGCAGGGGCGGGCAGGCCGAAGGCGATGGAGGCGATGGCCCCGGCGGTGTATTCCCCGATGCCCGGCAGCTTCTGCAGTTCCTCAAAGCTTGCGGGCAGCTGCCCGCCGTACTCGCTGCAAACCAGCTGCGCCGCCTTTTTCAGGTTGCGCGCCCGGGAATAGTAGCCCAGCCCCTCCCACAGCTTGAACAGCTCCTCGTCGGGGCAGGCGGCCAGGGCCGGAACGTCCGGCAGGGCCTCCATGAAGCGGCGGTAGTGCTCCAGCGCCGCCGCCACCCGCGTTTGCTGCAGCATGATCTCGCTGACCCAGATGTGGTAGGGGGTGGGGTCCTGGCGGAAGGGCAGCACCCGGGCGTTTTGCCGAAACCACGCCAGCAGCGCCGGCGCGATGGGCCCGGGCCCGCTCACAGCGCCTCCTCGGCGGCGGTGAGGCTGCGCAGGGCACGGCAGAAGTCCTCTTTCACCTCGGCGGGGGCCACGATGCGCACCTTGCCGGAAAACCCGCACACCCAGCCGTAGAAGGTGGGGCTCACCGCCACGTCGGCGTAGAGATGGAAGGTGGCGCCGTCCGGCTGAGGCACCACCGTCACGTCGGTGCCGAACCGGTCCAGCATGGGGCCGATGACGCCGTTGTCGCAGGCAAGCTGCACCCGCTTCACCGGCCCGGCGTACATCTGGAACATGGGCTTTGCGTAGTCCTGCATCTTTTTGGGGTCGTAGTCCTCCGCGCCCTGGCGGGGCACATCCAGCAGGGTGATGGAGGCCATCTTGTCCACCCGGTAGTGCCGCAGGCCCTGGCCCTTGGCCCAGGCCACCAGATAGTAGTTCTCATCCTCCCACAAAAGGGCCCAGGGGCTCACTTCGTAGGCGCTGCCGCCCCGGCGGGCCACCTTGCGCTTGTTGAGGTCCCACTCCTGGTAGACAAAGCGCACCTGCCTGTCCTCGGCGATGGCCCGGTGCAGCGCGTCCACGTTGTAGTAGATGCTCTCGTTCATGGTCTTGATGCGGCTGGAGGCGAACACCTGCCGCTTCAGGTCCGCCGCCTGCCAGTCGCTGGCGAACTGGGCCAGGGTGCGGATGAGCTGGTCGCTCTTTTTGCGGGTGATGAACCGGCTGGCCTGCACCGCGTCCGCCAGAAGCTTCAGTTCCGGCAGCTGGAACTGGCGGCTGGCCAGATAGTAGCCGCCGGAGCGGCCCCGCTGCTGCACGATGTCATAGCCCAGTTCCTGCAACGTCTGGATGTCGGAATAAACGCTTTTGCGCTCGGCCTGCACGCCCTGGGCCTCCAGCAGCTCCAGGATGCGGGGCACGCTGATGAGGTGCTCCTCGTCGGTGTATCGCTCAAGGATGCGCAGCAGAAGGAGGATCTTCCCCTTCTGCCCTTCCACGCGGGGCATGGTTCACCCCTCCTTCTCTTTTTTGTCAAAGGCGGTGCGGGCCGCCGAGGAGGCCCGGAACATCGCCTCCAGTTCCTCCCGCTGCCCCGTTTGCAGATAGCCCTTCAGCTGCTGCAGCCGGGCGGTGAAGGCGTCTATCTCCTCCACAAGGCAGTCCCGGTTCCACAAAAACAGCTCCGCCCACATGGGGGCGTTCAGATAGGCGATGCGGGTCAGGTCCCGGAAAGAGTCGCCGGTGTAGTCGGCAAAGCGCTCGGCGTTTGGCGCGCACATCAGACTCACCGCGATGGCGTGGGTCAGCTGGCTCACATAGCCGATCATCCGGTCGTGCTCTTCGGGGCTGATGACGTGGATGTGGGCAAAGCCCAGCGCCTTTGCCAGCCCGCGGGCAAACTCCACCCCCGCTTCGGTGTTCTTTTCGGTGGGGGTGATGAGGAAGTTCGCCGGGGCAAAATCCACCAGATGGGCGTTCTCCACCCCGCTGCGCTCCTTGCCCGCCATGGGGTGGCTGGCGATGAACTCCACGCCCTCGGGCAGCAGCGCCTGCACCTTTTCCACCAGCCCCGCCTTCACGCCGGACACATCGGTGCAAAGGCAGCCTGCGGGCAAAAGTGCGCCGTATTTTTCTACCCACTGTATAAATGCAGTGGGATATAACGAAAAAACCACATAGTCGGCCCGGGCCAGCATCTCCTCAAAGCCCTCGGTGCGGCCCTCTTCGATGTAGTTTTTCTCTTTGGCAAAGGCCAGGGCCTCTTCCTTCAGGTCGATGGCGGCCACATGCTCAAAGCCCGCCTTGCGCAGGCCCAATGCGTAGGCTCCGCCCAAAAGGCCCAGGCCCACGATGACGAAACGGCTGTCCTTCTTCATTCCTTTTCCACCTCGATGCCAGCGCCCAGCTGCTGCAAAACGGCGAAGAATCCCGGCCAGCTTTTGGCCACCGCCTGGGCGCCGGAGATGCGGGCGGTGTAGCCCGCGCCCAGCGCCGCGACGGACAGGGCCATCACCACCCGGTGGTCGTTGTGGCCGTGGAGCAGGCCCGGCAGCGCCAGGGCGGAGCCCTGGATGGTGACGGTGTTCTCGTCGCTTTGCAGCTTGCCGCCGAATTTGCGCAGTTCTTCCTCCATGGCGGCGATGCGGTCGCTCTCCTTGATGCGCAGCCGCCCGGCGTTGCGGATGACTGTCTCCCCCTCGCAGAAGAGGCCCAGTACCATCAGGATGGGGCCGAGGTCCGGGCAGTCGGCCAGGTCGATGTCCACCCCGTGCAGCTCGCTCTTTTCAAAGGTGACCGCGTCGCCGGCGCGCTTAAAGTGCGCCCCGCAGGCTTGCAGGATGTCCAGGATGGCCGCGTCGCCCTGGGCGGAATTTTCTTTCAGGCCTTTCACCGTGACGCCGCCCACCAGCGCGCCCAGCACCGCCAGAAAGGCGGCCTGGCTGTAATCGCCCTCCACGGTGCAGCTGCGGTTGTGGTACCGCTGGCCGCCGGGGATGTAGAGGGTGTTCTCCCGTTCCTCGTCCCAGTCCACCGCCACGCCGAAATCGTGCAGCACGTCCAGGGTCAGCTGCACATAGCTGCGGCTCTCGAAGGGGGGCACGATCTCCAGGCGGCTTTCTTTGTGGAGCAGGGGCAGAGCGTACAAAAGGCCGGTGATGAACTGGCTGGACACATCCCCCCGCACCCGGTATTCGCCGGGGGCAAGGCGGCCCCGGATGACAAGGCCCTTGTCGCTTTGGGAGAAAAGCAGCCCCTGGGCGGCAAAGATGTCCCGGTAAACGTCCATGGGCCGCTGGAAGAGGCGGCCCCGGCCGGTGAATTCCACCTGCTGGCCGGTGAGGCTGAGCACCGGCACCAGAAAGCGCAGGGTGCTGCCGCTCTCGCCGCAGTCCACCGGGCGCAGGATGGTGGCAAAGCCGCCCCGGCCCTCGATGTCGGCGTAGGTTTCGGTGAGTTTCACCTTTGCGCCGAAGGCGCGCACCGCCGCCAGGGTTGCGGCGATGTCCTGGCTGGGGTCCAGGTTATAAACGCGGGAGAGCCCCTTCGCCAGCCCCGCCGCCAGCACCGTGCGGTGGGCGATGCTTTTGGAGGGGGGCACGGTCACAGCGCCCCCGATGGGGCCGGGATGGATGGTTGCCAGCATGGTATCAGCTTCCTTTTTTTTGTGTGTTGGGGGCGCTGCCGCTCACAGGTCCCGGCCCACCACGTGGGCCACGGCGCGGCACTTGTCCACGACCTGACGGAACTTTTCGGGCTTGAGGGTCTGGGCGCCGTCGCTCCAGGCGTGCTCGGGGTCGGTGTGCACCTCGATGATGAGGCCGTCCGCCCCGGCGGCCACGGCGGCGAGGCTCATGGCCTCCACATAGCGCCAGTTGCCGGTGGCGTGGCTGGGGTCGATGATGATGGGCAGGTGGGTCTTTTCCTTGATGATGGGAATGACCGACAGGTCCAGCGTGTTGCGGGTGTAGGGCTCGAAGGTGCGGATGCCCCGCTCGCAGAAGATGACGTTCTCGTTGCCGCCGGCCATGATGTACTCGGCGCTCATGATCCACTCCTCGATGGTGTTGGCAAGGCCCCGCTTGAGCAGAACCGGCTTGTGCATCTTACCGACCGCTTTCAGCAGCTGGAAGTTCTGCATGTTCCGCGCGCCGATCTGAACAAGGTCCACGTACTCCTCGAACTCGTCGATCTTGTCCTCGCTCATCAATTCGCTCACGATGGGCAGGCCGGTCTCCTCCCGGGCCTTCACCAGGTCCAGGATGCCCTCGGTACCCAGGCCCTGGAAGGCGTAGGGCGAGGTGCGGGGCTTGTAAGCGCCGCCCCGCAGCATTTTGCCGCCGGCGGCCTTCACCGCCTTGGCGATGTCCACCGCCTGCTGCTCGCACTCCACGCTGCAGGGTCCGCCGATGACCACCACGTTCTCCTTGCCGCCCACCTTCACGCCGGCCACGTCCACGATGGTGTCGGCGGCGTGGAACAGCCGGTTGGCCTTTTTGTAAGGGGCGGACACGCGGGTGACGCTCTCCACCCAGGGGTTCGCGGCCACCACCTTGTCGTTGATCTTGGTGGTGTCGCCCACAAGGCCAAACACGTTGTAGTCGGTGCCTCGGATGAGGGTGACCTCCAGGCCCTGGGCCTCGAAGCCGGAAATGATTTTTTGCAGTTCCTCCTGCGGAGTGCCTTTTTTGGTGGAAATGATCATGTGATTCTCTCTCCCTTATGTTGCGATTTCCCTTATTTGCTGTGGGTCTCGGCCAGCCAGCGCACGGCGTTCAGATAGCCGGCAAGGCCCTGGCCGATGAAGTGGGCCTGGCAGGCCATGCCCGCGTAGCTCACCTTGCGGAATTCCTCCCGCTGATTGATGTCGGTGATGTGCACCTCGGCGGCGGGCAGGGCCACCGCCTTCAGCGCGTCCAGAATGGCGATGCTGGTGTGGGTGTAGGCCCCCGGGTTCAGCACGATGCCGTCGCAGTCCAGCCGCGCGGCCTGGATGGCGTCCACCAGATCCCCCTCGTGGTTGGACTGGTAAAAGCGCACCTCCACGCCCAGTGCGTCGCACTCTTTTTGAATGAGGGCAAGGAGCCCGTTGTAGTCCACGGTGCCGTAAAGGCCCGGCTCCCGCACCCCAAGCAGGTTGAGGTTGGGGCCGTTAAGTACCAAAATACGCATGCAATGCCTCCTCTGCGGCCTTTGCCGCCCGGCGGAACACGTCGGTGTTGTTGGGGATGCGGATGTCCGCCGCCGCCTCATAGAGCGGGCGGCGCTTTTGCTCCATGGCGGCCAGGGCCGCCCGGTCGGTGGAAAGGGGTCTGCCGCCCCCGGTGCAGAGCAGTTCCAGCGGCCGGTCGATGAACACCACCGGCCCGTTCTGGCGCAAAGCGGCCACGTTCTCGCTGCGCAGCACCGCGCCGCCGCCGGTGGAGAGCACCTGCCCGCCCTCTTTGGCAAAGCGGGCGGTGACCTGCTGTTCCAGCTCCCGGAAGCCCGCTTCGCCGCTCTCGGCGAAGATGTCCGGGATGGGCTTGCCCGCCGCCTTCACAATTTCGGCGTCCAGGTCCACGAATTTTTTGCCGAAGGCTTTGGCCAGCTGCTTGCCGATGGTGGTCTTGCCGCAGCTGGGCATGCCCACAAGGCTGATGTTGGCCTTTTCGGCAAAGATGGCCTTGGCCAGCGGGGCGATGCGGTCGGTTTGTGGCTCGGTGCCGGTGAAGAGGGCCGCGGCGTACACCGCCTGGGCCACCAGCATTTCCAGGCCTCCGGCGGCCTTGGCCCCCGCCGCCCGCCCGGCCTGCACCAGCCGGGTGGAGAAGGGGTTATAGACCGCGTCCAGCACCGCCTCAAGACCCGGCATCTTCGCCACGTCCAGGGCCAGCGCGTCGTTGTTCGGATACATGCCGGCGGGGGAGGTGTTCACCACCACCTGCGCGCCGCAGGCAAGGGCCTCTTCATAGGAGATGCGCCCCTCGCCGGGGGTGCGGCTGGCGTAGAGCACCTGGGCCGCGCCCGCCGCCTTCGCCACCGCGGTGACGGTCTTGGAGGTGCCGCCGGTGCCCAAAATCAGCACCCGCCGGCCGGTGAACTCCACCCCGTGGGCCGCCGCCAGAAAGGCGAAGCCGTCGAAGTCGGTGTTGTAGCCGTGGAGCACCCCGTTCACGTTCACCACCGTGTTCACCGCGCCGATGGCCTTCGCTTTTTCATCCAGCACGGCGCAGTAGGGGATGACCAGCTGCTTGTAGGGGATGGTCACGTTGATGGCCTTGAAGGGCCGTTTTTCCAGAAACGCCCGCGCCTCGGCCTCGGTGGGCAGCTCGGTGAGCTTGTAGTCGCAGGGGTACAGCTGCTCGTGGATGAGCTTGGAATAACTGTGTTTGAGGGTGGCGCCGATGAGTCCGTATTCCATCTTCCGCGCCCCCTTACCGCCCGGCCTGCCGCTGGCCGCCGCCGTTCTGGGTGAGCAGGTCCAGCAGGCCGAAGGCCGTGGCCGCCGTCTGCACGATGGCCGCCCGGTGCAAAATGCAGGGGTCGTGGCGGCCCTGAATTTGCAGGGTGGCCGCCTCGTTTTTGGCAAGGTCCACCGTCTGCTGCTCTTTGTAGATGCTGGGGGTGGGCCGCACGCAGCTGCGGAAAATGAGGGGCATGCCGTTCGAGATGCCGCCGTTCACCCCGCCGGAATGGTTGGAGAGGGCCGTCACCCGGCCGTCCTTCACGGTGAGGGGGTCGTTGGCCTCGCTGCCCCGAAGGTCTGCGAAGCCGAAGCCCGCCCCGAACTCCACCCCTTTCACCGCCGGGATGGAAAAGAGCAGGTGGGAGAGCACGCTCTCCACGCTGTCAAAGAAGGGCTCGCCCAGGCCTGCCGGCAGGCCCAGCACCGCCGTTTCCAAAACGCCTCCCACGCTGTCGCCCTCGGCGGCGGCGGCGCGGATGCGCGTTTGCATTTCGGCCCCGGCGGCCTCGTCCAGCACCGGAAATCCGGTGCTCTGTTCCAGCGCCTCCAGCTGGGCCCGCAGGGCGCTCTCCTCAAAGGCCAGGGGCGCGTCACAAGCGCCCGCCACCCGGGCGATGTGGGTGGCGAGGATGACGCCCTTCGCCGCCAGGATGCTCTGGCACAGCGCCCCCGCCGCGGTGAGGGCGGCGGTGACGCGGCCGGAAAAATGCCCGCCGCCCCGCCAGTCCTCAAAGCCGGCGTATTTCACATGGGCGGTGTAGTCCGCGTGGCCGGGGCGGGCAAGGCCCACGGTCTTGGCGTAGTCGCCCGAGCGGGTGTTCTGGTTTTCGATGACCAGCGTCACCGGCGTGCCGGTGGTGAAGCCGCCATACACGCCGCTGAGTATCTTCACCTTGTCCGCCTCGGTGCGGGCGGTGGAAAGGCCGTCCTTTTTGGCCCGGCGCTTGTCCATCTGAAAGGCGATGTAGGCTTCGTCCACCGGGTGGCCGGCGGCAAGGCCGTCCAGCACCGCGCCGATGGCTTCGCCGTGGCTCTCGCCGAAGATGGTCAGGCGCACCGCGCCGCCGAAAGAGTTGCTCATCTCGTCACTTCCCCATCACAATGGTCTCAAGCTCGCTCACCGGCACCTTGTCCAGCCGCCAGCAGCCGAGGCCCGGCACCTTCACCAGGGTGATGGAATCGCCCCGGGCCTTTTTGTCGTGGAGCATGTAGCTCAGCACCTTTTCCTTGTTGTAGCTGGCACGGCAGGGCAGGCCCAGCTTGCGCAGCACCGCCCGGGTGCGCTTTTGCAGCTGGCGGTCCTCGATCATGGGCAGCATGCCCAGCGCCACGCACTCGCCGTGGTAAAGCCCGGTCTTGCGCCGGCCGCCGATGCCCTTCACCGCCTCGATGCCGTGGCCCAGGGTGTGGCCGAAGTTCAGAATGGCCCGCAGGCCCTGCTCGGTTTCGTCCCGCTCCACCACGCTTTTTTTGATGAGCAGGCTGCGGCGGATGATGGTCTCAAGCTCCGCGTCCACGTCGCAGGTCTCGAACATCTGGAACAGCTCCGCGTCGCAGGTGAGGCTCATCTTCACGCTCTCGGCCAGGCCGTTCACGAAGTGGCGGCGGGGCAGGGTGGCCAGGGTGTCCGGGTCCACCACCACGAGTTTCGGCTGCCAGAAGGCCCCCACGATGTTCTTGGTGCGGCCCAGGTCC
This sequence comes from Oscillospiraceae bacterium, assembly GCA_004558145.1. Taxonomy (GTDB): domain Bacteria; phylum Bacillota; class Clostridia; order Oscillospirales; family Ruminococcaceae; genus Allofournierella_A; species Allofournierella_A excrementavium. The sequence continues at coordinate 106,585 of SFDQ01000005.1, read as the reverse complement.
ACCGCCACCTTGCCGCCGATGGAGGAGTCGATCTGGGAGAGGGTGGTGGTGGGGCAGTTGATAAAGTCCACCCCGCGCATGTAGGTGGCGGCCACAAAGCCCGCAAGATCCCCCACAACGCCGCCGCCCACGGCCACCACCGCGTCGCCGCGGCCAAAGCCCGCCTCCAGCATGGCCTCCAGCAGCTTCTGATACACGGCGAGGCTCTTGCTGCCCTCGCCCTGGGGCACGGTGTAGACAAGGCCCTCTTTGCACTGGGCGCGCACCGTCTCGGCGTACTGGGCGGGCACGCCGCTGTCGGTGACGATGAACACCTTGCGGTTCAGGTTGATGAGGGCGGAGAGGTTTTTCAGCGCCCCGCGCTTCAAAATGATGTCGTAGCTTCGCGCGCCCAGGCGCATGGTCAGTTTCATCTGCTTACTCCCTTTCCTCTTTTGCGCTGCGGGAATAGACCCCCAGCACCCGCACCGTGTCGCACACGCCGCCCAGCTCTTTCAGCAATGCGCGGGCGCCGTCGCTGTCGGTGCGGCCCACCAGTTCCACGTAAAAATAATATTCAAAGGGCACGCCGGGCTTGGGGCGGCTCTTGATGCTCTCCATGTTGAAGCCCGCCGCGCCGATGGCCTGGATGACCCGGGCCAGCATGCCCGCCTTGTGCTCCACGGTGAACAGAAGGCTGAACCGGTCGCCCGCGGCGGCCTGGGTCTTGCTGATGACGATGAAGCGGGTGGTGTTGTCGCCGTCGGAGTTGATGTCCGCCGCCAGAACTTTGAGGCCGTAGAGGGCGGCAGTCTCGGCGCTGGCGATGGCCGCCAGGGACTTGTCGCCCCCTTCGGCCACCTGCTTTGCCGCCATGGCGGTGTTGGCACAGCTCTCGGCAGGCAGGGAAAGGCTCTTCAAAAAGCGCTCGCTCTGGGCGATGGCCTGGGGGTGGCTGAACACCTTGCGCACGTCCGAAAGCTGTGCGCCCGGCAGGCCCAGCAGGTTCTGGCGTACCGGCAGGTCGTACACCGCCGTGACAAAGATGTCCCGGTGGGCGTAGCACAGGTCCAGCACCGCCGCTACGTCGCCGGCGTGGCTGTTCTCAAAGGGCAGCACGCCGAAGGCGGCGCGGCCGCTTTCCACCTCCTCGAACACCCCGCCGAAGGTGGGGCAGGCCACGGCCCGGGCCCGGGGGAAGAGATTGGTCAGCGCGATGTGGGAAAAGGCCCCCTCCACCCCCTGGTAGGCCACCTTGTCCCGCCCCAGCACCTTGGTCTGGTACTGGCGGGAGAGGGCCATCTGATGCTTGATGTAGTCGGTGTAATAGGGGGCAAGGTCCTTGTTTTTCAAAAGGGCCAGGTTCTTTTCCACCACCTGGGCCTCCCGGCCGGCGTCCAGCACCGGCAGGCCGTGGGCCTCCTTGTAGGCGGCCACCTGCCCCACCGCGGCCATCCGCGCTTCAAACAGCGCGGCCATCTGCCGGTCTACCTCGTCGATGGTGCGGCGCGCCTGTTCCAGTTCGTTCATCCCGGGGACCCCCTTTTTTGCTCTGTCGCAGTAAAGTATACCATAAACGGGCCTATTGCACAATAAAAAAATCCCGGCGGGCACTGCCCGCCGGGAAGGGGTTCACGGCTTCTTTTTTGGTTTGTCCGCCTCTTTGCCCCGCACCAGCTCCTCAAAGCGGCGCTCGCGGCCAAAGATGGGGCGGTAGGGGTTGTCCAGCTGGGCGCTCAGGGGGCGCTCCGGTTTTTTTTCGCCCCGGCGCAGAAAGGCGGGCAGCTTCATTCCTGCATGCCCTCCGCCAGTTCGGCCTCCCGCTTTTTGCGGAACTGGTCCTCCAGGCCGAAGACCTTGTCCATGATGCGCCAGGCGATCTGCTGGCAGAACACCGTCACCGGCACAAAGCCCAGCAGCACCAGCGCCAGCACCGACATGGGGAACAAAAGCAGCATCGCCATCCAGTAGACGATCTGCACCGCCGCCATCAGCAGGGACCACAGGGCGTTGCCCAGCGCCAGGAACAGGCTGTTTTTCAAAAGGGTGGGGAAGTTCATGTCCATCAGCACCAGCTGGCCGAACACAAAGGGCAGGCACATGCCGGTGATGAGCAGGTTCAGCGCCAGCAGCGCCGCGCTGACAAGGTCCAGCGACACGATGCCGATGGTCAGGCACCAGAACATGAACAGCTGCCCGGCGGTGAGCACGCCCAGCAGCGCGCCGGGGGCCATGGAGGCGCGCCAGTTGTTCTTGAAGGCCCGCTTGTAGACGTGCCACCAGTAGCCCGGTTCGTCCCGCAGCGAGCGCAGCACCGTGTCGTGCATGCCCGCCAGGGCGGGCCCGGCGATGACGCCGCCCACAAGGCCGCCCACCAGGGTGAAGATCATGTTCTGGCCCAGCACGCCGATGCCCACCAGCAGCGTCCAGGGCAGATAGCCCAGAATGCACAGAAGGCTGGCCTTGAAAAAGCTGCCGTAGTCCCGTCCCAGCACCTCGAAGAAGCGGGCGGCGCCGGTCTTGCGGGGGGCGTCCTTGGCCACGCCCGGCCCCGGCCGGTCAAAGTTGCGGTTGAAAAATCCCATCGGTCATACCCCTTTGCCGCGGCACAAGGGCCGCGTTATTTTATGTTGAACTTATTGCGCGGCGGCCCCGGCGGTGAGCACTTCGTAGAGCGCCTGGTTCTCCTCCGGGTATTCCGCCAGCGTCTGCCCCTCGGCAAAGCCCCGGCGGGCGATGTAAAAGTCGTCCAGATAGGCGCGGGCTTCTTCGCTCAGGTCCAGGCTGGCCAGCACCGGGCAGTCGGAAAAGGCGAAAAGCTCCACGCCCTCAAGGCCCGCGCCCTCCTCCGGCAGGCTGCCGTCCGCCGTGGCCAGCAGCTCGAAGGAACTCTGGAAGGCCTCCGGGTCGTCGGTGAGGAAGATGAGGCTGGTGCGGGTGGTCACGTCGCCGGAAAGGGTGGTGAAGCCCGCCATCTGGGTGTAGGCGTCCACCGTGGTGGTCACGGTGGAGGAGGACGAGGCGGAAGCGTCGGTCTCCTCCTCGCCGCCCAGCGAAAGCTGATAGCCGCTCACCTGCACCAGGGCCTGCCCGTCGCCGTTCAGGTCCAGCCCGAAGGCGCTCAGCGCGTCGCCCAGCTCGGTGACCACTGTCTCGGGGATGTACTGTTCGGTGACCAGGGCGATCTGATAGTCCGGCAGGGTGCGGTTCAGCATGTCCGCCGCCAGCCAGATGAGAATGACCAGCACCGCCGCGCCGATGCCCACGTGCAGCCGGTGGTAATACCACCAGTTGGCCAGCTTTTCCTTGCGGGTCAGCTGGCGGGGCTCGTCGGGCTTCAGGTCCTCGGGTTTGATGTTCAGGGTATAGCGGGCGCTTGCCATGGAAAATACCTCCGAAAAATTACCGCCCGTTTCAGCGGTTGCCGCTGTCGGTGGGCAGATGCCGGGCGATGACGTCCGCGGTGCGCTGGGGCAGGGCGCGGATCTCTTCCTTGGTGAGCCCCTCGGTCTCGATGGGCTCCAGCACCCGGATGGTCACATGGGCCGGGTGCATGAACATGTGGTGGTTCTCCATGATGTCCCGGCTGCCGGTGATGGCCAGGGGCACGATGGGGGCCTTCGCCTTGGTGGCCACCCGGAAGGCGCCGCTCTTGAATTCCAGAAGACTGCCCTCCGCGCCCTTGTTGCGGGTGCCTTCGGGGAAGATGGTCAGGGAATAGCCCTTTTTCACAAGGTCGATGGCCTCGTTCAGGGCGGTCATGGCCTTGCGGGGGTCCTCCCGGTCCAGAAAGACGCAGTGCAGAAGGCGCATCCAGCTGCGCACCAGGGGGAGCTTGCCTACCTCTTTTTTGGCCACCAGGCCGTGGGGCGCGTCCAGCTGGGTGAGCACCAGCGGGATGTCGTAGTAGCTGCGGTGGTTGCCGGCGAACACGCAGGGCCGGCCCTTGGGGATGTTCTCCAGCCCCTCCACCGTCACCGTCACGCCCGCCAGCTTCAAAAGGCGGCCGGCCCAGTGGGGCACGTGCTCTGCGGCCAGGGCGTCCGCCGTGGCCCAGTCGCCCGCGTCCAGCGCCTTGAGGCCCCGGCGCAGCGCCGGCAGATGGAACAGCATATAGCCCCAGAAGTAAATGAACCAGATCAGTGTGCGCATGAAACGGGCCTCCGAAAACAGGGGATTCGGCCCCGAAAGGCCGTTAAACCTTATTGTAGCACGGAATTGTGAAAATAAAAAGACAAAATCCGCCCCGGGCGGGTGGGCCTGCGCAAAGGCGCGCTCTGCCCGCCGCCCGGGGCGGAGGAGGGATACAAAAACGGCTCGTTCAGCGGCCCAGCCGCTCGTAAAGTTCGGTCAGGCGGCGGATGCGCCCGGCCAGCGCGGGGCTTGCCGCGCCGGGGGCCATGCGCCACTGCCAGTTGCCCCCGGCCTTGCTGGGGGTGTTCATCCGGGCCGAGGCGGGCAGCGCCAGCCAGTCCTGCATGGGGATGACGGCGGTGTCGCTCACGCTGGCGAAGGCGGTGCGGATGAAGGCGTCCACCAGCGCCTCGCTCTCGCCGCAGGCCATGTAGGCCCGGGCCAGCGCCACGTCCTCCGGGTCGGCCTCGGTCTGCCACGCGGCGGTGGTGGTGTTGTCATGGGTGCCGGTGTAGACCACCGAATTGGGGATGTAGCCATGGGGCATGTAGTCCCCGGCCTCCCGGCGGTCAAAGGCGAATTGCAGCACCTTCATGCCGGGGTAGCCGCTGGCCTCCAGCAGGGCCTTCACCTCGGGGGTGAGATAGCCCAGGTCCTCGGCGATGATGCGGGCCGTGGGCAGGCCCTTGTGCAGCGCGCGCATCAGCGCCATGCCCGGCCCCTTGCGCCACACGCCGTTTTTGGCGGTGGTGTCCTTCGCGGGGATGGCAAAATAGCTCTCGAAGCCCCGGAAGTGGTCGATGCGCACCACGTCGTACACCGTGCAGGCGTGGGCCAGCCGGCGCACCCACCAGGCGTAGCCGGTGGTGTAGTGGTAGTCCCAGTCATAGAGGGGGTTGCCCCACAGCTGGCCGTCGGCGGCAAAGGCGTCCGGCGGGCAGCCCGCCACGGCGGCCATGCGCCGGTCGGCGGTGAGCTGGAACAGCTCCGGCCCGGCCCAGATGTCCGACGAGTCGGGGGAGACGTAGATGGGGATGTCCCCGATGATGGAGACGCCCTTTTCGTTGGCGTAGGCCTTGAGGGCGGTCCACTGGCGGTGGAAGAGGTACTGCACGCCCTTCCAGTAGCGCACCGGCCCCGCCAGCCGCTCGGCGGCCCGGCGCAGTGCTTCCGGCTGGCGCAGCCGCACCGGGTCGGGCCAGTCAAACCAGCTCTTCTGGCCGTTCTCGCCCTTCAGGGCCATGAACAGGGCGTAGTCCTCCAGCCAGAAGGCGTTCCCGGCGCAGAAGGCCGCAAGGCCCTCGTCCTCCGGCTCCAGCCGGTCCACCGCCTTCTTCAGAAGGGTGTGGCGGCCCCGGTAGAGCGCGCCGTAGTCCACGGAGGTCTCATCGCCGCCCCAGTCAAAGGCCTCGGCCTCTCCCTCTTCCAAAAGGCCGTCGGCAAGCAGCAGGCCGGGGTCGATGAAATAGGGGTTTGCCGCAAAGGCGGAAAAACTCTGATAGGGGCTGTCGCCGTAGCCGGTGGGGCCGATGGGCAAAATCTGCCAGTAGCTCTGGCCGGCGGCGGCGAGAAAATCCACAAAACGCTTTGCCTCTGCGCCCAGCGTGCCGATGCCGTAAGGCCCCGGCAGGCTGGACAGGGGCAGCAGGATGCCCGCGGCTCTCATCCCTTCACCGCGCCGGCAACGACGCCCTCGATGATGTACTTCTGGCAGGCCAGATAGAACACGATGATGGGCAGGATGGTCAGCAGGATGCAGGCCATCATCGGGCCCATCTCCACCCGGCCGTAGCTGCCGCGGAAGTACTGGATGAGCATGGGGATGGTGCGGTACTTGCGGATGTCCAGCACCAGGGTGGGCAGCAGATAGTCGTTCCACACCCACATGGCCTGCAGGATGGCCACGGAGATCAGGGTGGGCTTCAAAATGGGCAGCACCACAAGGCCGTAGGTCTGCAGGGGATTGCAGCCGTCGATGGTGGCGGCCTCCTCGATCTCCAGCGGGATGCTCTTCACGAAGCCGCAGAACATGAACACCGCCAGACCCGCGCCGAAGCCCAGGTAGATGATGCAGATGTTGTAGGGGGTGTTCAGCTTCAGGGTGTCGGCGGTCTGGGCCAGGGTGAACATCACCATCTGGAAGGGCACCACCATGCTGAACACGCACAGGTAGTAGATGGCCTTGGAAACGGGCCCGTTGATGCGGGTGATGTACCAGGCGCACATGGAGCAGCACAGCAGGATCAGCGCCACCGAGGTGACGGTGATGAAGGCGCTGTAAAAGAAGCTCTGCAAAAAGCCCTGGCTGACCACGGCGGCCACGAAGTTGGACACGCCGGCAAAGGTCTCGGCGGTGGGCAGCTGGAACACGGTGCTGGTGCTGATGGCGGTCTCCACCTTGAAGGAGTTGATCAGGATCATGAACACCGGGTAGACATACAGCACCGCCAGCACGCTGAACACCACGGTGAACACCATGTTGATGGCGTGCTTTGCTTTCAGGTTGTTCATTGCTGCACCTCCTTGGAGCGGGTGGCCTTGAGCTGCACCAGCGCGATGATGACCACAACGACGAAGAAGATCACGGCCTTGGCCTGACCGATGCCCTTCCACTGGGGCCCGGAGCGGGCGTAGAAGGTGTTGTAGATGTTCAGCGCCAGCATTTCGGTGGCGTGGTTGGGTTCGCCGCCGGTGAGGGAGAGGTTCTGGTCAAACAGCTTGAAGCTGTTGGTCAGGGTGAGGAACAGGCAGATGGTCACGCTGCTCATCACCATGGGCAGTTTGATTTTGATGAGGGTCTGCCAGCTGTTGGCGCCGTCGATGGCGGCGGCCTCCAGAAGGTCCGGCGAGACGTTCTGCAGCCCGGCGATGTAGATGATCATCATGTAGCCCACCTGCTGCCATGCCATCAGGATGATGAGGCCCCAGTAGCCGGCGGGGGTGTTCAGGCCCAGCAGGGGCTTTTCCACGATGCTGAGCACGCAGTTGATGAGGATGTTCCAGATGTAGCCCAGCACGATGCCGCCGATAAGGTTGGGCATGAAGAACACCGTGCGGAAGATGTTGGTGCCCTTGATGCCCCGGGTGAGCACCAGGGCCACGGCAAAGGCCAGCAGGTTGATGGTCAGGGTGCTGACCACGGTGAAGGCCACCGTGAACCAGAACGAGTGCAGGAAGGTCTCATCCTGCAGGGCGGTGACATAGTTGGAGATGCCCACCCACTTGGCGTTGTTCACCGTGGTGAACTTGCAGAAGGACAGATAGATACCCTCGACGAAGGGCACGATGAACCCGATGGTGAAGGCCGCCAGCGTGGGCAGCACAAAGATCGGGAAGTATTTTTTCAATGTTTTTTGCATGCCGCGTTTTATCCCTCCTTGCAATGGGGCCCCGACCGAAAAATGGGGGAGCGAGAGGCTCCCCCATTTTTAAGGTCAGTGCAGGGTTCAGCCGTTGGCCAGCTGATACTCGGCGGCCCAGTTGTCCACGAAGGCGGTGACAACGTCGTCCCAGCTGCCGGTGCCGGCGGCGTAGGCGGTCAGGGCGGTGCCCAGAACGTTCTTCCACTCCTCAGAGGGCATGGTGGTGAAGTTCCAGGACACAGGGGTCTTGCCCGCAGCGGTCATCTCGGCGTCCTGCTTCACGAACAGGTTGGGAGACTCGGCAGCGCCCTTGAAGGGGATGACAAAGCCCATCTCGTTGGCCATGGCGGTGGTGCCTTCCTCGCTGGTGACGCACCAGTTGATGAAGTCCAGGGTGGCCTGGATGTCTTCCTCAGAAGCCATGTTGTTCACGCACCAGTAGTTCTCGGTGCCGGTGCACAGGCCCTGGTTGGCCTCGTCGCCCACGCCGATGTAGATGGGGATCATGGCCAGGTCGTCATCGGTGAACTTGCCTTCGCCGGTCAGGTTGGCGTACTCCCAGGAACCGTTCTGGAAGAACACGGCCTCGCCGGCCAGGAACTCGTTGCGGCTGTCGTCGCCGGTCTTGGCGGCCAGCTCGGAAGGATCGCAGGTGGAGTTGTTGATGTACAGATCCCAGATGTTCTTGTAGTTGTCCAGGTAGGTGCCCTTGATGGCGTCGGTGCTGGTGATGCCCTCATCCTGGTACTCGAAGTAGATGGGCAGGTTGGCCAGGTGGGTCTTGAAGCGCCAGTCGGAAGAGCCGTCCATGCCGGCGGAGGTGAAGGCGGCGAAGCCCAGCTCGTCCTTGCGGGCGGTGATGTCCTCGGCCACAGCCTTCAGGTCCTCAAAGCTCTGGATGTCCTCCACGGTGTAGCCCGCTTCGGCCAGCAGGGTCTTGTTCACGATCAGGCCGTAGCTCTCGATCACGTAGCCGATGCCGTAGACGGTGTCGCCCTCTTTCAGAGCGTAGGCGTCGCTGGTCAGCTGGCTGTAAATGTCGCTGCCGGACAGGTCATAGCAGTAGTCCTTCCAGTTGGCCAGACCCACGGGGCCGTTCACCTGGAACAGGGTGGGGGCGTCGGATTTGCCCATCTCGGCCATCAGGGTGGTCTCGTAGTTGCCGGAGGCGGCGGTCACGACCTCCACGGGCACACCGGTCTGCTCGGTGTAGACCTTGGCCAGGTCCTGCCACTGCTGATCCTGCTCGGGCTTGAAGTTCAGGTAGTAAACTTTGCCGGAAGCGGTGGAAGCGCCGGAGGCGGGAGTGCTGCCGGAGGTGGCGGTGCTGCTGGGAGTGCTGCCGCAAGCGGCCAGGCTCAGAGCCATGGCGCCGGCCAGCACAAGTGCAAGTGCCTTTTTCATATGTGTTCTCCTTTTTCTTTTGCCCCCTTGCGGGGACGGTTTAAAACAAAAGCGGACCTTCCGCTCTGCTTACCAAAAAATCAGATGGCCCTCACCGAGCCGCCCGGGGCGGGCGCCGCCTGCAAGAGCACCGTGCGCGCCGGCTGGCGCTTTTCGATGCAGCGCAAAAGCAGCTTCACGCTCTGGCCCGCGATCTCGGCGGCGGGCTGGCGCATGGTGGCCAGCTGGGGGTTGTAGAACCGGGCCATGGGGATGCCGTCGAAGCCCAGCACCGAGATGTCGCCCGGCACCGTGAGGCCCGCGTCCAGGATGGCCCGCACCGCGCCGATGGCGGTCACGTCGCTCATGGCGAACACCGCGCTCACCCGGCCGCCCGTCTCCAGAAAGGCCTTCATGGCGGCGTAGCCGCCCGCCATGCTGAACTCCGCCTGCAAAAAGCGGGACGGGTCAAAGGGGATGCCGTGCTCTTCAAAGCTCTGGCGCGCGCCCTCCAGGCGCATCTTGCCGGGGCTGGAGCGCTCGGGGTCGGTGCCCAGCACCAGGATGTCCCGGTGGCCCCGCTCCACCAGATAGTCGATGGCCGCTCTGCCGGCGGCCTTGTCGTCCACGCCCACCATGGAGAGGTTCTCGAACCGCAGTTCGTCGCTCACGGTGGTGGCCAGCACACAGGGCAGGTCGATCTTGTCGAACCCCTTGCGGAAGTTGCGGCTGTCGCCTCCCAGGAAGATGATGCCCCGGGGCTTCAGCTCCCGGCACACCCGCTGGGCGGCGGCCACCTCGTCGGCGGTCTCGCCCACATACTCCACAACGCCCTCGTAGCCCGCTTCGCCCACCAGCCGCTGCAGCTCCACCAGCATGTCCGCAAAGAACAGGTTGGAGGTGCCGCGCACGATGAAGGCCACGCTTTTGGCCTGCTGGCGCTTGAGCTGCCGGGCGTTGGAGTTGGGCACAAAGCCCTTTGCCGCCACGATGGCGGCGATGCGGCGCTTGGCCTCTTCGCTCACGTCCGGGTGGTCGTTCAGCGCCCGGGAGACGGTGCTGATGGCGTAGCCGCTTTCCCGGGCAATGTCCTTGATGGTCAAACCGGCTCGCCCTCGCTTCCCCCGGCGTTATCACTGCAAAAAAACGTTGCCGGAAACGTTTCCAAGCAAGTTTATTATAGCTTCCCCGGCGGCGGTTTTCAAGGCGTTCAAGTCATTTTCATCAGTATGCAAGCGCCAAAGGAAAAATTCTTGTGCAAATTGACGCAGAAATGCCCCGAAGGCTGTCATTTTGCTGTAACCATTCCGAAAAAATGCCCAAAGAAAGACAAAAATCTCCGCGTCCTGCCCGAAAAAACAAAAACAGCGGCCCGCCCGAAAACCCGGGCAGGCCGCCGCACATATGTAAAATAAGGATCGATGATGATAAGTAAAAGGGGTCAGCGGCGCCATTTGTCCCTGCGGCCGGTGAGCAGCAGCTGCACCAGCAGCGAAAGGAACACTAGCACCACCACCGCCACCCCGGCCAGGGTGATGAAGGGCATGAGCCGAAGGGTCTTGTCCTCGGGCAGCGAGTAGGAGGGGCGCTGGGGCGTTTCGGGCAGCAGGGATTCGTCGTAGGCGACGACGTATTTGGAGAAGTGGCCGGTGGAGAAGGTCACCTCGTCGGTGGCCGCGTTGTAAAGAGTGTCGCAGGGGGTCACGCCGCCCTCTTCGTCCAGATACCAGACCACCACGCAGTCCGGGTTGAGGCCGAAGTCCAGGTCGTGGGGCAGGGTGACGCTGGCGCAGCCGCCGCTGAAATCGGAGATGACCTCGCCCTCGCTTTCCAGGGTCAGTTCGGTCACCGGGAAGTCGCCGGCGGCCTCGGCCTGGGCCTCGTTCATGGAGCCGCCTTCCACCGGGCTCACCGCCAGCACCAGATCTTCGCCGGCCTGCTGCGCGATGGAGCTGAGGGCGGCGGAATCAAAGGTGACGTCCGCCACCGGGCTGGCCACCGTGAGGCTGGCGCCCTCCTGGGCCGCCAGTTCGGCCAGCGGGCCGGCGGGCATGCTCACCTCCAGGGCGCTGGCTCCTTCCGCCTCCAGTTCCAGGGTCACGGCGGGGCCTTCGCCCTCAGCGGCCCGGGCGATGGCCCGGCTCACCGCGCTGGCAAAGGCTCTCTGGTCCACCTGGGCCACGGCCTTGCCGTTCTCCACCTGGGTCTCCACCGAGGCGGTCACCGGGCCGGGAGCCACCGTGGGCCGGGGCGCACCGGTGGGCTGGGGCGTTGCCGCCGCTTCAGGCGCGGGCGCGGGGCTGGCCGAGGGGGCCGGGGCCGTGTCCGGCCGGGGCGTTGCCGTCGCCGAGGGGCTGGGCGTGGGAGAAGGCGCGGGGCTGGCGGAAGGCGCGGGGGTCGCAGAGGGAGTGGGCGTGGGGGCGGGGGCGAAGCCGTAGCTGCTGTCGCCGGTGCGCACCAGCCCGGCCTCTTCCGCGCCCGCAACGGTGATGAGCGTTCTGTCGCCGTCCAGCCGGATGACGTCCAGCCCGGCGGCGCTCTCGCCGGTCATGGTGACGGCGGCGTTTTCGGCAAAGGTGAGAGCGGCGCTTTTGCCGCCCGGGTCGAGGCCGATGCCGTACCAGGAGGCGGGGCCGGTCATCAGGGCCAGCCCGCCCTTCACCGTCACCGCGGAGGCGTTCACCGTCAGCGGCGCGCCGGCGGCGGAGTCGGTGTGGTCCAGGGTCAGGTCCTGCAGCACCGCGCCGCTCACTTGGTAGAGGTTCACCCCGTGGCGGTTGGCGGCGCCGGTCTTCACCACGCCGTTTTTCAGCGTCACGTCGTCGGCGCTGATGTTGATGAGATGCGCGTCCGACCGCTCGTCGTCAGAGGAGAAGCCGGCGGCGGCGCTGACCGTGCGGCCGTTCAGGTCCAGGGTCATGCCCTCCACGTTCAGGTCCAGCATCCGCTCCAGTTCTGCGTCCGCCAGCAGGGTGACGGTCTTGTCGGCGGCAGAGGGCAGGGCGGCCAGCGCCTCATCCAGGCTGTAATATTCCCGGCCGTCCACCATGGCCGCCGGGGTCCGGGCCTGCACGTTGTACATGCCGTCCCCGCCCTGCACCAGAGTCAGGCCGGGGGCCAGGAATTCGCTCACATCGGCGGCGAAGCTGCCGCCCCGGATGACCAGACTGTCCCCTTCCAGGGGGGAGAAGCGGGCGATGGTGCCGGTGAAGCGGCCGTCCTCGATGGTCACGGTGGTGCAAACGGACGGGTCCTCCCCGCCGTAGGTGGACAGGGCGTAGCCGAAGCAGTCGATGACGGTGCCGTCCACCACCAGCGTGGTGTCGCCGCCGTTTCCGGCCCAGTAGGTGTCCACCAGGATGCCGTTGGCGCCACCGCTGATGAGGCCGCCCTTCATGGTGACGTCCGCGTTGCTGCCGATCTCGACGGAGGAGGCGGACCAGCCGCCCAGAGAGGCGTCGTTGTAAATGGTGGTGTTCTCGATCAGGCCGGTCACCGGGTCGTCGCCGGAGCCGATCTGAAAGCCCTTCGTCAGCCAGCTGCCGGAAAAGCGGTCCGCGCGGCAGTCGATGACGGAATTGCGCACCTCAAAGGCGCCCGCCTTGAAGGTGAAGGCCTCCCGGGAGAAGTCCAGCACGGTCAGCCCGTCGGCCACCAGCACCGCGCCGGTGGAGCCGCTGTCGATGCGGACCACCGAGTCCACGCTGGCGGAGCTGAAATCCGTCAGGGTCATGTTTTTCAGGGTGACGGCGCCGTCCTTCACCTGGATGCCCGCCTCGCTGCCGGCGGGCAGGCCGGTGCCGTAAATGGCGTGGCCGCCGCCGTCGATGGTGATGGTTTTTTCCAGCACCAGAGGCTCGTACAAAATCAGGTCGCTTTGCAGCACGAGGGTGTCGCCCTCGGCGGCCTGCGCCGCGGCGCTGGCCAGGTCCGCAAAGCCCTGGCCGGTGGCGGCGCTGCGCACCGCCGCGTTCTCTTCCCGCTCGCAGGAGGGGGCGCGGGCGTCCGGCACCTGTGCCGCGTCGTCCGCCGAGGCAGAGAGGGGCAGGACCGCCAGCGCCATGGCCAGAGCCAACAAAAGCGACAATGCTTTTTCTTTCATGTTGCGCGGTCCCTCCTTTCCGCCAGCGGGGCCTTTTGGCAGATGACTACCCTAATATAATATAAAGTAACACCGGATGGATTTCTTTGCAAGTAAAAGCTGGAAAAAGGGCGGTTTTTGGTAAAATTTGTATTTTCTTGCGCTGGTGTTCCGCCCGCTTTCCTGCGCAGGGGTCAGTTCACTTTTTTGGCCACCACCACGAACCGCCCGCTTTTCATGTGGCCGGAGCAGGTGGAGAGGGTGAGCAGGGTGTCGCCGCCGGTGCAGGCGGGCGGAAAGAACGGCCTGTACAACGATGCGCCGGGGGCGTATAATGAAAAAAAGCCCGGCTGACGGGCCGGGCGCAAAAGGAAGAGGGAAATATCATGAAAAAGGCAATTCTTGGTGTTTGCGCAGTGACGCTGGCCCTCGCGCTGGCCGCCTGCGGCAGCGCGCCCGCCTCCGGGTCCGCGCCTGCCTCTCAGCCCGCTTCGGCTTCGCAGCCTGCCTCTGAGCCGGCTTCCCAGCCCGGCTCGGAACCCGCCTCGGAGCCCGCCTCCGAGCCCGCAGAGGCGGACTACACCGCTTATACCCTGCAGTTCGACGTGCCCGAGGAGTTTGCCCAGCTGGAGGAGCCCCCCGAGGGCGTGAGCGCCATGTTCCAGGCGGCGGACGGCTCCAGCATCAACCTGGTGATCTACGAGAACGACGGCTCCCTGGCCAGCGACGTAAAGCAGGAGGACCTTGTTTCCCTGCTGGAGGAGAGCATGCAGCAGATGGGCTTGGAGGTCGAAGTGCTGAACCCGGTGTTTGAGACCGGCAAGCTGGGGGATGTGTGCCCCTACTACCGCATCGACTACACCGTGGTGCTGAACGACGTGGTCATGGGCCAGACGATGATGGGCATCAACGCTGACCGGGCCTACACCTTCACCTTCACCGACATGACCGGCGACTGGGGCCAGTTCTTTGTGGACGCCATCGCCTCCATCACTCCCGTGGCGCAGTAAAAAACAAAACAAAAGAGCGGCCCTGCAAAATGCAGGGCCGCTCTTGTTTTTGCTCAGAAGCCGCCGGCGGTGCGGGGGTAGGGGATGACGTCCCGGATGTTGGGGATGCCGGTGAGGTACATGATGAGCCGCTCGAACCCCAGGCCGTAGCCCGCGTGCTGCACGCTGCCGAAGCGCCGCAGGTCCAGATACTGCTGGTAGTCCTCCATGTGCATGCCCAGCTGCTCCATCTTGGCCAGCAGCAGGTCCAGCCGCTCCTCACGCTGGCTGCCGCCCACCAGCTCGCCCACGCCGGGCACCAACATGTCGGCGGCGGCCACGGTGCGGCCGTCGTCGTTGGCCCGCATGTAGAAGCTCTTGATGGCGGCGGGGTAGTCGGTCACGAACACCGGCTTGCCGTACACCTTCTCGGTGAGGAACCGCTCGTGCTCGGTCTGCAGGTCGGTGCCCCACTCCACCTTGTACTGGAACTGGTCGTTGTGCTTTTCCAGGATCTCCACCGCCTCGGTGTAGCTCACACGGGCGAAGTCGGCCTTCACCAGGGCGTTCAGCCGCTCCAGCAGGCCCTTGTCGAAGAACTGGTTGAAGAAGGCCAGCTCGTCGGGGCACTTTTCCAGCACATAGCCGATGACGTACTTCACCATCGCCTCGGCGTTGTCCATGTAGTCGCCAAGGTCCGCGAAGGCCATCTCCGGCTCGATCATCCAGAACTCCGCCGCGTGGCGCGGGGTGTTGGAGTTCTCCGCCCGGAAGGTGGGGCCGAAGGTGTAGATGTTGCCGAAGGCCATGGCCATGGCCTCGCCCTCCAGCTGGCCGCTCACCGTCAGGTTGGTGGGCCGGCCGAAGAAGTCCTTGGAGCTGTCCACCTTGCCGTCCTCGGTGCGGGGCAGGTCGTTCAGGTCCAGGGTGGTCACCCGGAACATCTCGCCCGCGCCCTCGCAGTCAGAGCCGGTGATGAGGGGGGTGTGCACGTAGACGAAGCCCTGCTCCTGGAAGAAGCGGTGGATGGCGTAGGCCGCGGTGCTGCGCACCCGGAAGGCCGCCGCAAAGGTGTTGGTGCGGGGGCGCAGATGGGGCATGGTGCGCAGGAATTCCACGGTGTGGCGCTTTTTCTGCAGCGGATACTCCGGCGGGCAGCTGCCCAGCAGCTCCACGCTGTCGGCGTTCACTTCCAGGGGCTGCTTCGCGCCGGGGGTCAGCACCACGCGGCCCACCACCCGCATGCTGGTGCCCACGCCCGCCTTGGCCACGTCCTTGTAGTTGGCCAGCTTGGCGGCCTCGAACACCACCTGCAGGTTTTTGAAGCAGGAGCCGTCGCTCAGCTCGATGAAGCCGATGTTTTTGGAGTCCCGCACGGTCTTTGCCCAGCCGCAAACGGTCACCACGGTGCCGTCGGCAGGGGGGCAGGAAAGCAGGTTCTTGATGATGATGCGTTCCATTGTTCCCTCTCCTTTTTATTAAGGTGTGTTCCCGTTTGCTTTGCGGTGAAACGGTAAAAAAAGACCGGCAGCCTGGTTCGTCCCTTTCATTAGGACGAATCGCTGCCGGATCCGCGGTGCCACCTAACTTGCCGTTTTCACGGCCCCTTTTCCGCTCAAAATTAAGCGTCGCGGCTTAACGCGCCGCCCACGTCGCGCCCTACTGCCGTTTTCAAAACGGGTTGGGACGTGCAGCTCCAAAGTGTTCCTTCCGCCGGGCGCCGGGCGGGGCTCGCACCGTCCCCCGCTCGCTGGGCCGCCGTTTGCCGGCGTACTGCTCTTTTTCACAGCTTTTGTGGAATCAGTGTACCCCTTTCGCCGCTTCCTGTCAAGGCCCGCCGCATTTTTTCGCCGCCGCGGCGGTATGCTATCAGCAGGGAAGGGGGCGACGGCATGAAAAAGGGGCTGGCGGCGGGCGTTTTGGCGTTGGCGGCGCTGGCGGCGGCAGCGGCGGTGTGGGTGGGCCGCGCGCCCCGATTTGCCCACGCCGTGCCCGATTATCCCATGGTGGACCTGTCGGGGGTGGTGGCGCGGGCCGAGGCAGGAAAGGCTGACTACCGGCTGCTCTTCGCCCAGACGGGCCTCGGGGCCCCGGCGGTGGACGCGCTGCTGGAAGAGGGCCGGGGCGGGGAACTGGAGGACTTTCAGGCCCGGTACTTTGCCCCCTGCGCCTGGAAAACGGTGAAGGGAGC
The DNA here is from genome assembly GCA_004558145.1 of Oscillospiraceae bacterium. Taxonomy (GTDB): domain Bacteria; phylum Bacillota; class Clostridia; order Oscillospirales; family Ruminococcaceae; genus Allofournierella_A; species Allofournierella_A excrementavium. The sequence goes on along the minus strand of SFDQ01000005.1, from coordinate 90,466 downwards.
GGCGGTGGTGCGGCTGGAGGTCACCGAAAAAGACTTTGAATTCGCCCCGCTGGAAAAGGGGGACATCCTGCTCACCCCCTCCAGCCGGTGCGGCGGCTGGCGCAACGGCCACGCGGCGCTGGTGGTGGACGCGCAGGAAGGCCTGGTGCTGGAGGCCTACAGCCTGGGCTGCCCCAGCCAGCTGAGCAGCCTCTCCACCTGGCAGGACAAGGCCGCCGTGGCGGTGCTGCGCCTCAAAGGGGTGAGCGAAAAGCGCCGGGCCCGGATGGCCGACTGGGCGCGGGAAAATCTGGTGGGCCTGCCCTACGGGCTGTTTTCCGGCCTTGCGTGGCTGGGGGAGAGCACCGGCCCGCCCGCCACCCAGTGCGCCCATCTGGTGTGGTGCGCCTGCGCCGCCTTCGGGTATGACATCGACGGGGGCGGCGGCTGGCCGGTCACCCCCCGGGACATCTCCCTTTCGCCCCTTTTGGAAACGGTGCAGGTCTGGGGCCTGCCCCAGGGGCAGCGCTGGCCGTCGTGAAAGGCCCGCCTTGCGGCGGGGCGGCGGGGTGTGCTAAGATGGTACAAAACGGGCGCGGGCCGAAAGGGGACGAACGAGGATGCTGTGTGTGCGAGAGCTGCTGGCGCTGGACCATTTCCGCGGCGCCACGGTGGCGGCGGGGGAGCAGGGCCTGGACCGCGTGGTGGAGGACATCGCCATCATGGAGGTGCCGGACATCGAGGACTATGTGAAGAAGGGTGACTTCCTCATCTCCACCCTCTACCCCATCCACAGCGACAAACGAAAGCTGGAGGTGTTCATCCCCCGGCTGGTGAGCCTGGGCCTTTCGGGGCTGGGGGTCAAACTGAACCGCTATGTGGACCGGGTGCCTCCCGCCTGCCTGGAAGAGGCGGACCGGCTGGGCTTTCCGGTGATCGTGCTGCCGGAAGGCAGCAATTTTTCCAGCCAGATCAACACCTTTTTGAAGGAGAGTCTGCACCGCAAGAGCATGGAACTGGAATACCGGGACGGTATCCACGACAAGGTGATGGAGATCATGCTGCGGGGCGAGGAGTACGAGGGCCTTGCCCGGGCGCTGGCGATGCAGACCGGCAAGAACGTCACCCTCTACAGCGCGGCGGTGGAAAAACTGGCGGAGTACCGGGTGGAACAGGACTTCGACTTCGAGCAGCAGCAGGTGTTCGATGCGGTGCGGCTGGACCAGGCCTCCTCCGAGGAGGATTACAAGCGCTTTTTCCTGGAGGACGGCTGCGCCGTTTTCTATAAGGTGCACTACGGCGCGGAGAAAGCGGGCTACATCGTTCTGTCCAGCCGCCAGCGGTTCACCCTCACCGCCATGGAGCGCATGGGGGTGGAGCAGTTCGCCATGGCCTTCCGGGTGATGACCCAGCGCCAGCGGGCGCTGGACGAGCTGGAGCGCCGCTACCGGGAGGAGTTCACCTGCGACCTGCTGTTCGGCAAGGTGGAAAGCCAGCAGCTGGCGGCCTCCCGGGCCAAGGCGCTGGAGTGGAAGCTCACCTTCCCGGTGAGCATCCTGCTGATGGACGTGCAGCTGCCCGCCCAGGGAGGCGACCGGGGCAGCGTGCTGCGGGCGCTGAAGAACCGCGCCCTGCCCGCCGCCGCCCGGGGCCGCAGTCCGGAGACTCTGTTTCTGGCCAGCACCGGCAAGTACATCGTGGCCTTTCTGGATGCAAAGGCCGCCGAGAACCCCGAGCGGGCGATGCAGGTCTTCGGCGATGTGCTGGCCAGCCTGCACATCGGCTATGCGGCGGGGCTTTCCCGCCCGGCGGAGAACCTGCGCCAGCTGCCCCGGGCCTATCAGGAGAGCAAGGACGCCATGCGCATCGCCCGCCAGACCGGGCAGGACCGCGCGCTCTATTTCCGGGACATCGGCATGTACCGGGTGCTGCACGCGGCGGCGGGAAGCCGGGAACTGACCGAGTTCTGCCGCGACACGCTGGGCCCCCTCATCCGCTACGACGCCCAGCACAACATGGAGCTGATGGCCACGCTGGACGTCATCCTGGCCTGCAACGGCAACCTGAAAGAGGCCGCCAAGAAGATGTTTTTGCACTACAACACCGTGCGCTACCGCCAGCACCTCATCGAGGAGCAGCTGGGCAAGAGCCTTTCCTGCCTGGACGATTACCAGGACCTGAACCTCGCCATGAAGATCTACCGCCTGCGAAAGACCTGAACACGCCGAAAAGAGCCGGTTTTGCCGGCTCTTTTTTTGTTTTGTGCCGCCGGCAGCCCTGGCGCGGAGCGGCTGTCAATTGTTTTCGAAAACAAAATCCTTGCCTCTGTTTTGTCATTGAAAGATAAATACTTTTGGCTTTTGATGTGCTACCATTAAATGCAGGAACGACCCGGCCGGCCGATGCGGCGCGCCGACCGACGCGGGGGCGGCGCGCGGGCACGAACGCGGCGGCCGGCCGGGTGGAATATCTCCTGCAGGAGGGTTTTCAGAGCAAGTGCAAGGAGGGATTTCTTTGTGAGAGGAACGACCATTCCACTGTTTCAAAAGTCGGACGTGGACGGCTTTTTCGGCCTGTTCACAAACAACCTGACCAACGTGCTGGTGCTCACGGGGCTTTTGCTCTACACGGTGCAGATGCCCGGGGAACTGGTGTTCGGGCGGGTGCTGCCGGCGGTGGGGCTGAGCATCTTCGTTGCGGGGCTGCTCTACGCCTTCATGGGCTGGCGGCTGGCAAAAAAAGAGGGGCGCACGGATGTGACGGCCATGCCCACGGGCATCAGCGTGCCCCATATGTTCCTGATCGTTTACATGATCATGCTGCCGGTGAAGCTCCAGACCGGCGACCCGTACCTGGCCTGGTACGCGGGCGTTGCATGGTGCTTTGTGGAGGGCGTTGTGGAGGCGGTGGGCGTGCTGCTTGGCCCGGCCATCCGCAAGGTGGTGCCCCGGGCGGCGCTGCTGGGTTCGCTGGCGGGCGCGTCCATCACCTGCATCATGACCAACGGCGCGCTGCAGAGCTTTGAGGTGACCTACATCGCCCTGGCCAGCTTCGCGGTCATCCTGCTGGGCTTTGTGGCCAAGATGCAGATGCCCTTCAAGCTGCCGGCGGGTCTGGTGGCCATCGTGCTGGGCACGCTGCTGGGCTGGCTGTCCGGCTACATGGACCCCGCCGCCCTCACCGACTCCCTGGCCAACGTGGGGGTCTACGCGCCCAGCCTCTCGCTGGAGGCGCTGATGGGCGGCTTCAAGGCGGCCTCGCCCTATCTGGTGGCGGCCATCCCCCTGGGCATGTACAACTTCATGGAAACGCTGGACAATCTGGAGAGCGCCGCCGTTGCCGGCGACGCCTACGACACCCGCCAGGTGATGCTGGCGGACGGCGCCACCAGCATTCTGGGCGCTTTGTTCGGCAGCGTGGTGCCCACGGCGGTGTACATCGGCCACCCCGGCTGGAAGAGCGTGGGCGCCCGGCTGGGCTATTCCTGGATGAACGGTCTGGCGGTGCTGCTGATCTCAGTGTTCGGCATGACCTCGGTGATGATCAACATCGTGCCCATGGCGGCGCTGCAGCCCATCCTCATCTACATCGGCATCCTCATCGGCTCCCAGGCCTTTGAGCATGTGCCCAAGGCCCACTTCCCGGCGGTCATCCTGGCGCTGCTGCCCTGGCTGGCCGACTGGGGCATCACCCAGATCGACAACGCCCTTGCCGCCGCCGGCACCAGCGCCGCCGCCGTTGGCCTGGAGGCTCTGGGCGACGCGGGCATCTATTACCGCGGCTTTGAGATCGTCGGCAACGGCAACATCCTGGTGAGCATGCTGTGGGCCTCGCTGCTGGTGTTCATGCTGGAACGCAACCTCAAAGGGGTGCTGGCCGCCTGCGGTGTGGGCGCTGTGTTCACCTTCTTCGGGGTCATCCACGCCAACAGCGTGGGCGTGGCCCAGGAGCTGCCCGCCGTGGCCGGCTATCTGCTGGTGGCGGTGATCAGCGTGCTGATCTTCCGCTTTTCCGCACGCTTCAAACAAACCGACAACGCCGCACCCGCGGCCTGAACATTCCACATTCAAGGAGGAAACCAAGATGAAGACTTATTCCGCCCAGGCTCTGCCCTACGAGTTCGAGTTTGACCTGGAGCACACCGCCCTGCTCATCATCGACATGCAGCGCGATTTCTGCGAGCACGGCGGCTTTGGCGAAAAGCTGGGCAACGACATCGCCCTGACCAAGGGCATCATCCCCACCGTCAAGACCATGCTGGAGGCCGCCCGGGAAAAGGGCATGATGGTCATCCACACCCGTGAGGGCCACCGCCCCGACCTGAGCGACTGCCCGCCCGCCAAGCTGAACCGCGGCCGCAAGCAGGGCGCCGGCATCGGTGACATGGGCCCCATGGGCCGCATCCTGGTGCGGGGCGAGTACGGCCACGACATCGTGGAGGAGCTGTATCCCATCGAGGGCGAGCCCATCATCGACAAGCCCGGCAAGGATGCTTTCTACGCCACCGACCTGGAGCTGATCCTGCGCAACAAGGGCATCACCAAGCTGATCGTCTGCGGCGTGACCACCCATGTGTGCGTCAGCACCACCATCCGCGCCGCCAACGACCGGGGCTTTGACTGCCTGCTGCTGAGCGACTGCTCCGCCGCCTTCGACCCTGCGGACCACGAGGCCGCGGTGCGCAACATCTGGCAGCAGGGCGGCATCTTCGGCTGGGCCACCACCTCCGACAAGGTGATCGCCGCGCTGAACGCCTGACCCGAGACGCTTTAACTGATGAGAGGGGAATAACTCAATGAACAACGCGAAACAAACGGTCGGCACCCCGCTGTGGGCAGCCGGTGACCTGAACGGCTTCTTCGGCCTGTTCTCCAACTCTTTGACCAACTTCCTCACCGCCGTGGGCCTGCTCTCCGGCATCGCCATGCCCGGCAGCATCGTCTTCGGCAAGATCGTGCCCGGCGCGGCGCTGAGCATCGCCTTGGGCAACTTCATCCTGGGCTGGTTTGCCCGCCGCATGTCGGTGAAGGAGAACCGCAGCGACGTGACCGCCATGCCCTACGGCCTCAGCGTGCCCCACTACTTCGCGGTGGCGCTGGCGGTCATCCTGCCCACCTACGCCGCCACCGGCGACTGGACCGTGGCCTGGGCCACCGGCGTGGTGTGGAACCTGATCCAGGGCATCATCATGCTGGTGGGCGCCTTCGTGGGCCCCACCCTGAAAAAGCACATCCCCCGCTCGGCCATGCTGGGCGCTCTGGCGGGCTTTGCCCTCACCTTCATCTCCGGCGTGCCCATGGGTGAAGTGTTCGGCGCGCCCTACATCGGCCTGGTCTGCTTCATCATCCTGATGGTGGGCTGGCTGGCCCACAAGCGTCTGCCCTTCAACATGCCCGCCGGCGCCTTCGCCATCCTGGTGGGCACCATCATCGCCTGGGCCACCGGCTACCTGCAGCCCGCCGACGTCACCGCCGCCGTGCAGGACTTCGGCATTCCCATCCCCGGCCTGACCGTGAACCTCTTCGGCGTGGGCTTCGCCCAGATCGCTCCCTTCCTGCCCGCCGCCATCCCCCTGGGCATCTACGACTTTCTGGAGAGCCTTGACAACCTGGAGAGCGCTGACGCCGCCGGCGAGCACTATCCCGTTGCCCTGTGCATGAGCGTTCCCGCCATCCTCACCATCCTGGGCGCCTGCATCGGCAGCGTGTTCCCCACCATCATCTACATCGGCCATCCCGGCTGGAAGGCCACCGGCGCCCGCGTGGGCTACTCCTTCCTCACCGGCATCGCCATCCTGGTGCTGTCCTTCACCGGCCTGCTGGAACTGGTGTCCGCGGTCATTCCTCTGGTGGCGCTGCTGCCCATCCTGATCTACATCGGCATGGTCATCGGCAACCAGGCCTTCTCCACCGCAAAGCCCCGGCACATCCCCGCCATCGTGCTGGCCTTCCTGCCCTACATCGGCAGCTTTTTGGCCGGCAAGATCGACTCCACCATCACCGCGGTGAACAGCGCGCTGGCCGCCGCCGGCTCTGACATCACCGTGGCCATCTCCGACATCGCCTCCGAGGGCGTGGTGAACGTGACCAACGCGGTGATGAGCGGCAACGGTGTGCCCTATCTGGGCTGGATGCGCCTGAGCAAGGGCGACATCATCATCGCCATGCTGCTGGCCTCCATCGTCATCTACGTCATCGACAAGCACTATCTGAAGGCTGCCGTCTACTGCGGCATCGGCGCGGTGCTCTCCTTCTTCGGCATCATCCACGCGGCCACCTTCGGCATCAACGTGGGCCCCGCGGTGACCATGGGTTACCTGGGCATGGCCATCGTGCTGGTGGTCATGACCTACTACCGCAAGCAGGACAACGTCCTTGACCCCGAGGTGCTGGCGGAGGAAGCGGCCGGCGAGCACGAATAAGCTTTTCCCAAAGCCCGCGGAGCGGTCCGCCCGCTCCGCGGGCCCTTTCCCAGAACCGGGAGGTGAGCCCAGTGGACCGAACCATCGAGGTGACGCGCCTTGAGCAGTTGCTGCACTGGCGGCTGCAAACGCCCGGCGAGGGCGTGGTGCGCGGCGTTTACCGCCACAGCGTCAATGTGGAGACGCAGGGGCTGTTTTTCACCGTGCTGCACCCCACGCCGGACAGCGGCCCCGCCTGCGCCATCCTGGCCGAGGGCGCGGACTTTTCCGACCTGGGCGTTCTGCCCGGGCAGACCGTCCGCTGGGAGCGCGGCGCGTTGGAGATGGGCGGGCTGCGGCTCGTCTTTTCCGGCGCGACGGTGTGCGACTGCCGCTTCGGCGCGCAGGCGCTGCCTCTCCCGGACCCTGCCGCCGCTGCCCGCCGTCTGGAGGCGCTGCTGGCGCCCGCCGCACAAAAAAACGCCGCCCGCTGGGGCGAGGAGCTGCGCGAGGCTCTTGACCAGCGCGCGGGCAGCGTTTGCGCGGCGCTGGAACAGCGCGCCGACCCGGCGGGCGCGGTGCGGCAGTTGGTTGGCTTCGGCCCGGGGCTGACCCCCTCGGGCGACGACATCCTCACCGGGCTTTACGCCGCTTTGCGGGTGCTGGGCGGCGGCGCGGCGGACCTCGAAGGGCTGGAACAAGCCCTGGCCGCCTGCGCCGGGCGCACCACCCAGGTGGGCGGCTGGATGCTGACCTGCGCGCTGGACGGGCGCTGGCGGGCCAGCCTGCAGGCGGTGCTTGCCGCCTGCGCCGACCCGGCGCTGACAAGCCTGCCCGCGGCGGTGGAACAGCTGCTGACGGTGGGCGCCAGTTCCGGTTACGACATGTGTTCCGGCGTACACAGGGCCCTTTGCCTTGTGAGCCGGCTGAATAGGAGTGAAGACAATGGCTGATCTGATCTGTGTCAGACAAAACGCATATTACGATTCCGTCACCCTGATGACCCTCTCCAACAAGCTCAAGAAGATGGAGGGCGTGCAGGACGCGGTGGTCTCCATGGCCACCGACATGAACAAGGAGCTGCTGGCGGGCATCAACCTGTCCAACAGCGAGGTGGAGGCCGCCGGCGCCAACGACCTGCTGATCGCCGTGCGCGCCGACAGCGAAGAGCTCTGCCAGCAGGTGAGCGAGCAGGTGGACGTGCTGCTGGCTGCGAACGGCAAGGGCGGCAAGAAAAAGACCGAGCAGACCTTCCGCACCATCGCCCAGGCCAAGGCGGCCGAGCCGGAGCTGAATCTGGCGGTGATCTCGGTGGCGGGCAAATACGCCGCCCGCGAGGCCCGTCAGGCGCTGAAGAACGACATGCACGTGATGCTCTTCTCCGACAACGTCACCGTGGAGCAGGAGAAGGAGCTCAAGGAGATGGCCCACGAGAAGGGCCTGCTGGTCATGGGCCCGGACTGCGGCACCGCCATCCTGAACGGGGTGGGCCTGTGCTTTGCCAACCAGGTGCGCCGGGGCGACATCGGCATGGTGGGCGCCTCCGGCACCGGCCTGCAGGAAGTCACCGTGCTGGTAGACCGTCTGGGCGGCGGCGTGTCCCAGGCCATCGGCACCGGCGGGCGTGACCTGTCGGCGGACATCGGCGGCCGCATGATGCTGGACGGCATCGAACTGCTGGACGCCGACGAAGCCACCCGCGTCATCGTGCTGATCTCCAAGCCCCCCGTGAAAGAGGTGGCGGAGAAGGTCCTGGCCCGCGTGGCCCAGTGCAAAAAGCCCGTGGTGGTCTGCTTCATCGGCGCCGCCGGCGGCGAGGACGTGCCCGGCGCGGTGTTTGCCAAGAGCCTGGACGACGCCGCCCGCAAGGCGGTGGCCCTCTCCAAGGGCCAGCCGCTGGAAGAGGAGGCTCCCTTCGAGGCTCCCGCGGCCCTGGCGGAAGCCGTCAAGGCCCTGAAGCCCGAGCAGAAGTACATCCGCGGCCTCTACTGCGGCGGCACCCTGGCCTCCGAGGCCCTCTATGAGATCGCCAAGGTCAAGACCCCTGTGTACAGCAACGTGGCCAAAAAGCCTGAACAGAAGATGAAGGACCTGGCGGTGAGCGAGGCGAACACCATCATCGACCTGGGCGACGACGCCTTCACCGTGGGCCGTCCTCACCCGATGATCGAGCCCGAGCTGCGCAACGACCGCCTGCTGGCGGAGGCTCTCGACCCCGAGACCGCCGTGGTGCTGCTGGACTTTGAGCTGGGCTACGGCTCGCACGAAGACCCGGCGGGCGTGGCGCTGGAGGCCATCCGCGCCGCGCAGGAGAAGAACCGTGCCACCGGGCGCGAGGTGCTCTTTGTGGGCTATATCCTCGGCACCGACAGCGACTTCCAGAACTATGCCGCCCAGCGCGCCGCGCTGGAAGAGGCGGGCGTTCTGGTGGCCGGCAGCAACCTGGACGCGGTGCGCATGGCGCTGGCCGCGGTGAATGGGAGGTAAGGGAAATGAGCGAACAGAATTTGTTCGGCAGTGAGCTGCACATCCTGAATGTGGGCACGCCGCTGTTCCAGAAAGAGATCGCACGGCAGCATGTGCCCTGCCTGCATGTGGACTGGAAGCCCGCCGCCGGCGGCGACCCGGTGCTCATCGACGCGCTGGACCGCCTGCTGGAGGACCCGGAGGTGGACGAGGCCAACCGCATCGCCGCCGAGAAGATCAAGAACGCCCACCCCGTGCTGGTGGACATCGACCAGGCCATCCGGGTCATCCCCGGCATGACGGCCAAGACCATCCTCCACGCCGGCCCGCCCATCGCCTACAAGGACATGTGCGGCCCCATGCGGGGCGCCATCATGGGCGCTTTGATGTACGAGGGCCTGGCCGCCACCGCCGAGGAGGCGGACGCCCTTGCCGCCAGCGGCGAGATCACCTTCTCTCCCTGCCACGAGCACCACGCCGTGGGCCCCATGGCGGGCATCATCTCCCCCAGCATGCCCGTGCATGTGGTGAAGAACGTCACCGACGGCAACTGCAGCTACGCCACCGTGAACGAGGGCCTGGGCAAGGTGCTGCGCTTCGGCGCCAACAGCCCCGAAGTGCTGGACCGCCTGCGCTACATCCAGAACGAGTTCATGCCGGTGCTGAAACAGGTCATCGCCCTGGCCGGCGGCGTGGACCTGAAGAACCTCACCGCCCAGGCGCTGAACATGGGCGACGAGTGCCACAACCGCAACAAGGCGGCCACCGCCCTGCTCATCCGCGACCTGCTGCCCTATTTCCTGGACGACTCCATCGACCAGGCGGCGGCCAAGAAGGCCCTGGCCTTCATGCGGGGCAACGAGCACTATTTCCTGAACCTGTCCATGCCCGCCTGCAAGAGCATGCTGGAGGCCGCCCACGGCGTGCCCAAGTCCACCGTGGTCACCGTGATGGCCCGCAACGGCGTGGAGTTCGGCATCAAGGTCAGCGGCATGCCCGCCGACATGTGGTTCACCGGCCCCGCCCAGATGGTGGAGGGCCTGATGTTCCCCGGCTTTGACGAGAGCGACGCCGCCCCCGACCTGGGCGACAGCGCCATCACCGAGACCACCGGCATCGGCGGCTTCGCCATGGCGGCGGCCCCCTCCATCGTGCAGTTCGTGGGCGGCAGCGTGTCCGACGCGCTGGCTTACAGCACCCAGATGTACGACATCACCACCTCCGAGAACCCCAGCTATTCGCTGCCTCCGCTGGACTTCCGCGGCGCTGCCACCGGCATCGACATCCGCAAGGTGCTGGCCAGCGGCATCCTGCCGGTCATCAACACCGGCATGGCCCACAAAGAGGCCGGCGTGGGCCAGGTGGGCGCGGGCATCGTGCATCCGCCCGTCCTCTGCTTTGAAAAGGCCGTGGCCGCCTGCGCCGACGCCTATGAAAAGGTCTGAACCTCAAAACCTTTTAAGGAGAATTCAACATGGCTAAGATCGTCATCGCCCTGGGCGGCAACGCCCTGGGCAACACCCCCGCCGAACAGCTGGCCCTGGTCACCGGCACCGCCAAGCCCATCGTGGACCTGATCGAGGCGGGCAACCAGGTCATCATCGCCCACGGCAACGGCCCCCAGGTGGGCATGATCAACCTGGGGCTTTCCACCGCTGCGGCGGCGGGCGCCATCAAGGCCGACATGCCCTTCCCCGAGTGCGGGGCCATGAGCCAGGGCTACATCGGCTATCACCTGCAGAACGCCATCAACAACGAGCTGACCGCCCGCGGCCTGGAAAAGCCGGTGGGCACCCTGGTCACCCAGGTACTGGTGGACGAGGCGGACCCCGCCTTCCAGAAGCCTTCCAAGCCCGTGGGCGCCTTCTACACCAAGGAGGAGGCGGACAAGATCGCCGCCGAGAAGGGCTACACCATGGTGGAGGACGCCGGCCGCGGCTGGCGTCAGGTGGTGGCCAGCCCGAAGCCCGTGGACGTGGTGGAAAAGAAAATGGTCAACACCCTGGTGGACGCAGGCTACGTGGTCATCACGGTGGGCGGCGGCGGCATCCCGGTGGTGCGCCGGGACGGGCGCCTTGTGGGCGTGCCCGCCGTCATTGACAAGGACTTCGCCAGCGCCAAGCTGGCCGAGCTGGTGGGGGCCGACAAGCTGGTCATCCTCACCGCGGTGGACCGGGTGGCCATCAACTGGGGCAAGCCGGACCAGAAAAACCTGGAGATGATGACCATCGCCCAGGCCGAGCAGTACTGCGCCGAGGGCCAGTTCGCCCCGGGCAGCATGCTGCCCAAGGTGCAGGCCGCCATGAGCTTTGCCGCCACCGGGGGCGAAGCCATCATCGCCAGCCTGGAAAAGGCCGCGGCGGCCCTCAAGGGCGAAAGCGGCACCCGCGTGGTGCGCTGAGCGCCCGCCTCCAAACTTTATGCCATCCGCGCATTTTTCGATCCTCTCATTTTTCTCTTTGCTGGAAAACGGCGCCGGGGAGCACCCGGCGCCGTTTTCCTTGCTGTTTTTTATGAAGCTGCCCCGGCTTTTCTGCGCGCCTTCAAAAACACCGGCAGATAGCACAGGCCGATGAGCGCCGCCGCCAGCAGGCAGATGACGGCGAGATAGGCCAGCCACTGGCCCACGCTGTTCAGCAGGATGGGCAGGGGCGGGGTGTAGGTGAAAAAGAAGTTGGTGGCGTATTCCACGCTGATGAGCTCGCCGTCCACATAGGTGGCGGCGGCGAACATGGAGTTGAGATAGAGCGAAGCCATGGCCATCGCCCCCAGGATGCCCAGCGTGGAGAAATAGTGCTTCGGGCGCAGCTCCACCTCGCCGCAAAGGGGGATATAGGCCCCCAGTACCACCAGCATGGAGTGATAGAGGAAGAACTGATAGGCCAGGGGATGGGTGAAGGCCTGGCTCACCTCGATGGAGGAGGAAAAAATGGAGGGCATGGCCAGCGCCAGCGCCGCGCCGATGAGGGCAGTGGGGTACATGAAGGCCAGCACCGTGGTGCGCGCTTTGCCCGGCCGGGCGAAGCGCACGAAGAAGATGAGCAGGATCTGGATGCTGCAAAGATGGAAGGGCAGATGCTGCATCTCCATGTAGGGCAGCAGCATGGAGCCGTCGGCGGAGGGGACCATTTTGATGACGCTCAGGTCCTTCACCAGTTCCGAGGCGACGCACAGCACGCAGCAGACGCTGAGCACGTTTTTGAGCGGCGGGCGGCGCTTTTTGAGAAAGATGAGCGCCCCGGCGATGAGGGCGGCGCAGATGGCCAGCCAGACAAAGTGATAGACGGTGAACATGAGGCCTCGCTCCTTTTTTTCGGCACGGTGCCGGTGGATACAGCCTGATTGTACTATATTCCCGTCCGGGCCTCAATCGTGCAAGGGTGAAATTTGGATAAAATCAAAGAAAAGCCGCCGCGCATTGCGCACGGCGGCCGGACACGCTATACTTAAAAAGAATGGCCGGCTGTTTTGCATCCGCCCCGGCGGAGCGGCAGCCGGCAGGCAGTGCCCTCCGGGCGCGCACACAACAAGGAGTGGATGAACGTGAAAAAGAAACTGTTTCTGCGCCTGACCTCTCTGGCCCTGGCGCTGACCCTGGCCCTGGGCTGCGCCGGCTGTGCCGCCGCGCCCGCGTCCGGCAGCGGTTCCGCCTCTGCCTCTGTGCCGGCCTCCCAGCCCGCCAGCGAGCCCGCCGGCGAGGCCGAGGGCCTGACCCTCACCGACCAGGCGGGCCGCACCGTGGAGCTGGCCGCCCCCGCCGAGACGGTGGTCAGCGGCTACTACATCAGCACCTACGCGGTGCTGGCCCTGGGCAAGGCGGACGCCATCGTGGGCCTGGAAAAGAAGGCCGACACCCGTTCCCTCTACCAGATGGCCGCCCCCGAGCTCATCGAAAAGCCCGGTGTGGGCACCATGAAGGAGATGGACGTGGAGGCCGTGGCCGCCCTGGAGCCGGATCTGGTCATCCTGCCTGCCGCCCTCACCGACTACGCCGACACCCTGGCCGAACTGGGCATCCCCGCCCTGGTGGTGGCCCCCGAGAGCCACGAGGCGCTGGTGGAGATGATCGAACTGCTGGGCAAGGCCCTGGGCGCGGAGGACGCCGCCGCGGCCCTCACCGGCTACTACGACGAGCAGCTGGAGCGCATGGCCACCCTCACCGAAGGCGCGGACAAGCCCGCCGTCTACATGGCCTCCAATTCCAGCTACATGAGCTGCGCCCCCGCCGGCATGTACCAGAACTATCTGGTGGAGACCGCCGGCGGTGTGAACGCCGCCGCCTCCCTGGAGGGGGACTACTGGACCGAGGTGTCCTATGAGGACATCCTGGCCATGGCCCCCGAAGTCATCGTGGTGCCCTCCGGCGCGGAGTACACCGCCGCCGACGTGCTGGCGGACAGCCAGCTGGCAGGCGTGCCCGCCGTGGAGAACGGCGCTGTTTACCAGATGCCTGCGGGTCTCGAGGAGTGGGATTCGCCCATCCCCTCCGGCATCCTGGGCTGCCTGTGGCTGACCAGCGTTCTGCACCCGGAAGAGTATCCCTTTGAGACCTTCGCCGCCGACGCGGCGGACTTCTACCAGACCTTCTACGGCTTTGCCGTGGACGAGAGCCTCATCACCAAGTAAATTTCCCGGAAAATGAACGAAAGGGGAGAGCGCCATGAACAGCACCCGCACCCGTGCCGCCCTGGCCGGATGCCTTCTGGCGGTGGCCGCGCTGGCCGCCGCGGGGCTGCTCACCGGCAGCTTTCCCCTTTCTTTTTCTGACATTCTGCAAGACCCCGGCGGCCTTTCCGCCCGGGTGTTCTGGCAGCTGCGCCTGCCCCGCACCCTGATGGGCCTTGTGGGAGGCTGGGCGCTGGGCATGGCGGGCGGCGTGTATCAAACGGTGTTCGCGAACCCCCTGGCCTCCCCGGACCTCACCGGCGTGTCCAGCGGGGCCAGCCTCGGCGCGGCGGCGGCCATCGTGCTGGGCGCGGGCGGGCGGCTCTCGGTGACGCTGTTCTCCTTCGCCTTCGGCATGGCTGCCCTGGCGGCGGTGCTGGGGCTGGTGAGCGCGGCGCGCCTCGCCCGCACCGGCAGCTACCTGCTGGCCGGGGTCATCGTGTCCTCCCTGACCGAGGCGGGGCTGATGGTGCTCAAGACCCTGGCGGACCCGGAGGGCCAGCTGGGGGCCATCGAGAGCTGGACCATGGGCAGCCTTTCCGCCGTCACGGCGGAAAAGATCGCCCTGCCCGCCCTGCTGGCGGCGGGGTGCGCCGCCCTGCTGTGGCTGGTGCGAAAGCCCATTTTGATGCTCAGCCTGGGGGAGAGCACCGCCCGCAGCTTGGGGCTCGACCCGGCCCTCTGGCGAGCTTTGGTGCTCAGCCTTACCACCCTGATGGTGGCGGCGGTGGTGTCGGTGTGCGGCGCGGTGGCCTTTGTGGGCCTCATCGCCCCCCACATCGCCTTCTTCCTGGGCGGGCGGCGGGGCGGGCCCTACCTTGCCCTCTGCGGCCTTTGCGGTGCGGCGGTGCTGCTGGCGGCGGACCTGCCCGCGCGTCTGCTCAACCTGCCCCTCAGCATCTTCACGGTGGCGGCAGCGGTGCCGGTGCTGCTGGTGCTGCTGGTGCGCCAGGGAAGGGGAGGTGAGGACGACGCTTGAAGTGAAGGACCTCTGCGCCGGCTACGAAACGCCGGTGGTGCGAAACGTCTCCTTTGAGATCAAGGAGGGCCAGCTGGCGGCCATCCTCGGCCCCAACGGCGCGGGCAAATCCACCCTGCTGAACGCCATGGCCGGCGGGGTGCGCAAAACTTCCGGTCAGGTGCTGGTGAAGGGGCAGGACTGCCTGCCTCTTGCGGCAAAGCAGCGGGCGAGGCGGCTGGCGCTGGTGCGCCAGCAAATCCCCCTCCTGCCCGGCGTGCGGGTGGCGGAGGCGCTGGAGATGGGCCGCTACGCCTGGGGCGGGCCGCTGCGGGCCGACCCGGGGGCGAAGGCGGCGGTGGCCGAGGCGGCCCGGGCCTTCGGGCTGGAAGAACTTTTGAACGCCGACTGCGCCGCCCTCAGCCAGGGCCAGCGGCAGCTGGTGCATCTGGCCCGGGCCATGGTGCAGAGCGCCCCGGTGCTGCTGCTGGACGAGCCGGGCAGCGCGCTGGATTTTTCCAACACCCACCGGCTGTTCCGCCTGCTGGGCGAACAGCTGGCCCGGGGCGGGCGGTGCGCCGCGGCGGTGCTCCACGACCCGGCGCTGGCCCTGCGCTATTGCAGCCCGGTGCTGCTTTTGAAGGAGGGGCGCATCGTGGAGCGCCTCGAGCCAAGGGCCTGCACGGCTCCGCAGACGGAGCGGGCGCTGGGCCTTCTCTACCCCGGTATCCGGGTCAAAGAGGACAAGGAGACGGGGCATTTGCTCTGCACAATTGAATAAAAGGGAGATTTTTGCCGCCCGCTCACGGAAAATGTGGATTTTTTGTGAACGGGCGGTATAATTGTTTTGTTTGCTTTGAAAACAGCGAGGAGGAGCACGATGGAAAAGACAAAACAGTACGTCACCCCCTATGATTTTGAAGGCCGGCTGCCCCTGGCCCAGGCCATCCCTCTGGGTCTGCAGCATGTGCTGGCCATGTTCGTGGGCAACCTGACCCCCATCCTCATCATCACCAATCTCTGCGCCGCCCTGGGCGGCGGGGCGGACTTCGCCGCCATCCAGGTGAGTCTGTTGCAGAACGCCATGCTGGTGGCGGGCATCGTCACCCTGGTGCAGCTGTACGCCGTGGGCCCCGTGGGCGGCAAGGTGCCCATCATCATGGGCACCAGCTCCGGCTTCATCGGCGTGTTCCAGAGCGTGGTCAACGTGATGGGCGGCGGCGTGGCCGCCTACGCGGCCATCATGGGCGCGTCCATCCTGGGCGGTCTGTTCGAGACGGTGCTGGGCGCGTTCCTCAAGCCCCTGCGCCGCTTCTTCCCGGCGGTGGTCACCGGCACGGTGGTGCTGTCCATCGGCCTGTCCCTCATCAGCGTGGGCGTGGGCTCCTTCGGCGGCGGCACCTCCGCCGCGGACTACGGCTCACTGGAAAACCTGCTCATCGGCCTTGCGGTCATGGTCATCGTGCTGGCCCTCAAGCACGGGGCCAAGGGCATGGCCAGCTCTTCCTGCATCCTCATCGGCATCATCTGCGGCTACGTCATCTGCGGGGTGCTGGGTCTGGTGCTGCCCACCACCGGCGTGACCGCCGAGGGCGTGGAGTACACCAAGGCCTGGGTGCTCAATTGGGATAAAGTGCTGGAGGCTGACTGGTTCGCCGTGCCCCAGCTGATGCCGGTGAAGCCGGTGTTTGACCTGCGGGCCATCCTGCCGGTGATGGTGATGTTCATCGTCACCGCCGTGGAGACGGTGGGCGACATCTCCGGCGTGACCGAGGGCGGCATGGGCCGGGAGGCCACCGACACGGAGCTTTCCGGCGGCGTCATCTGCGACGGCCTGGGCTCCTCCTTCGCGGCGCTCTTCGGCGTGCTGCCCAACACCTCCTTCAGCCAGAACGTGGGCCTTGTCACCATGACCCGCATCGTCAACCGCATGGCCCTGGCCTGCGGCGCGGTGTTCCTGGTGCTCTGCGGCCTGCTGCCCAAGCTGGCGGCGCTGGTGTCCATCATGCCCCAGAGCGTGCTGGGCGGCGCGGCGGTCATCATGTTCTCCTCCATCGTGATGAGCGGCATCCAGCTCATCACCAGCAAGCCCCTCACCCCCCGCAGCATGTCCATCGTGGCGGTGGCTCTGGGCCTGGGCTACGGCCTCGGCGCGAACAGCGCCGTACTGGTGGGCCTGCCCCAGTGGGTGCAGCTGGTGTTCGGCGGTTCCGGCATCGTGCCCGCCGCCTTCGTGGCCATCGTGATGAACCTGCTGCTGCCCAGGGAAAAAGAGGCGTAAAAATGTTTTTTACAGCCCTCGGCCAAAAGCCGGGGGCTTTTGTTTTGTTTGTCGGGTGATGTTATGCTATAATGAAAACATCATTCATATGGCCAAACATCACAGCCATAATGACGATTCATGGAGGCCCGATCAATGGCATTTACACATATTGATTGCTTTTCCGGCCCCGGTGGCATCTGCACTGGATTTCATGCGGCAGGAATTGAAACGCTGGTGGCAATCGAGTATATAAAAAGCTGCGTGGAAACATATTCTGCAAACCATCCTCAAGTGCATGTCATCCATTCTGATATACGGGATGTGACGCAAGAGCAGATCCTGCCATACATTCCGGCGGACGGGGTGGACATTGTTTCCTCCGGAATGCCTTGTGAGACCTTCTCCACAGCGGGCAACAAGTCGCGCTCTTTCTATGACGACCGCCAGTTTCTGTTCCGGGAAGGAATACGGATCGCGCAGATCGCAAATGCAAAGATGATCTTGTTCGAAAATGTTCCGGCAATCACGACCAAAACCATGAAAAAAGGTGGAAAAGAACTTGTGGTGGATGTTCTGAAACGGGAACTTGCTGCCGCCGGCTATGAGAACTACATTCAGGTGGTATTAAACGCGGCAAATTATGGCGTGCCGCAACGGAGGAACCGCTTTTTTATTTTGGCATCAAAGAATAAAACGTTGAAACTTTCGGAGCCGGTACCCACACACGACAGAGAGGTCACGGTCTCGGAAGCTTTCGCGGGGTTGCCGGATGTCGTTCCCAACACCAACAGACCGATGGTAGAGTATGACGGCGAAGATTCGCTGTTTTCAGAGAAAATGCGCGACAATGCGTTCTGGAAATTGGGACGAGGGACTTGTGAACGCCTGTCGTATCACATGCCGATGAAACATCGTGCATGTACGCTGGAACGTTTCTCGCTGCTTAGGCAAGGGGAAAGTTTGAAAAACCTTTTTGAGCGGTTCGAGGGCGCGGAGAGAGAGGAACTGCAAAAGCGCCGGGTCTTGCCACAAAAGATGTTCATCAAAAGAAATTACAGACTGAAAAGCAACGAGGCTTCGCCAACCGTTACAAGTCACTGCTTGGACGAATTTGTGCATCCCATCTCTGACAGAGCGTTGACGGTGAGAGAGTGCGCGCGCTTGCAGTCTTTCCCGGATTGTTATGATTTTGCCGGTGGCCCGTACATTGTGCCCCACATCGAAAAAACAGTGCAAGACAAATATGAGCAGATCGGGGACGCGGTCCCCCCTCTGCTTGCATATGCGTGGGGAAAAAAAATCATAGAACTATTGGAGGCGATGGAAGATGACAACAACTCCCATTCGTGATTTTTGCGGTCAGATATATTCGGACAGCTATACGACGCAAAAACACAAAATGGAAAACGAGGCTCTTGCACGGTCGAAAAAGGGCAGTATCTCAGCTTCGAAGCATAATGAAATAGAAACCGCAGCGCAGAAAGAAGCTATCAAACAGACAGTTATTGAGGGAATCAAACGGTTTTCCGACGTTGAACCGGCTGCAGTATGGCGTGCGATCTATGAATCGCATGTTCACAGGAAAAGTGGCATAAGCGATGCGGATACGATTTCAAAAGTGATCAGTGCGGATCAAAGCTGGAGAAAATCAAGTGGACATGCTTTTGAAGAGTTGCTTAAAATCTATGGAACAGATGCTCTGCGAGCAGATGGAATTGAAATTGTGCTGCAGCGCGACCTCAACGTATTGATCAAAGCAAAAAAATAGACAATGAGCCAAGGGATATCAGTTGGCTGAAAGAGCAGATCAAGGCGAACATTTTTGACCTGTATGCTGTTGTGCATGCTCCCGACGGAAAACAGTATTGCTATGGATGTATTCAAAGCAAAACAAGCGTCCGGGACAGGGTGACAAGAGACCGGGAGCCGTCTATGCAAGCGATGCGGTCTTTCTTCTGGAGCACGGCCATCGTGCTGGATGGGGATTTTTTAAAACTGCCCAAATTCATCTCGATGGTAAACGGTGGAACTCCCGAATACTCCGACAACGGATGGCATGGGATGTATGTCTTTTCTGAACAGTATTCACAAGACAGGATTTATCCCTTCGATTTTAGCTTTAAAAATTTCAAGGAACATGCGGTCGTCGCGGCGAAGCAATGGCTCAAACAGCGGCAGTGGCTTGATATGAATTGGAGAGCTGACATGGCGGGCTCATAATAAGATCCTGCGGCGACAAACGACTGCGATAGGGAGGAAACGCTGTGCTGACCATCAAAAACTACGCCCGCCCCGAAACGGTGGAAGAGGCTTTGGACCTGCTTCGGGCGAAAAAGAGCAACACGGCCCTGGGGGGCATGCTCTGGCTGAAACTGCAGGATAAAAATGTGGACACCGTCGTGGACCTCTCCGGCCTCGGCCTGGACGCCATCGAGGAGACGGAGGAGGGCTGGCGCATCGGGGCCATGGTGACCCTGCGGCAGCTGGAGACCCACGAGGGCCTTGCCGCCTTCACCGGCGGGGCCATGGCCGAGAGCGTCAAACACATCGTGGGCGTGCAGTTCCGGAACCTCGCCACCATCGGCGGCAGCGTGTTCGGGCGGTTCGGCTTCTCCGACCCGCTCACCCTGTTGCTGGCGCTGGACGCTCGCGTTGAGCTGGCCGAAGCCGGGCGGATGAGCCTGAAAGACTTTGCCGCCTCCGGCATCCGCAAGGACATTCTGACCCATATCTTCATCCCCGGCGGCAAGCTGGAAGCGGCGTACCTCTCCCAGCGCAATTCCGCCACCGATTTCCCCGTCCTCACCTGCGCGGTGGTGCGCCGGGAGGGCAAGGTGGCCTGCGCCGTGGGGGCCCGCCCCGCCCGGGCGGCCCGCTTTGACGACGAGGCAGGGCTGCTGGCGGGCGGCGTGAATGAGGAAAGCGCCGCCGCCTTTGCCGAGGACGTTGCCCGGCGGGCAGTGTTCGGCTCCAACACCCGGGGCTCGGCGGAGTACCGCAGAGAAGTCTGCCGGGCGCTGGTGCGCCGCGCTGCGCTGAAACTGGAGGAGAAGTGAGCCATGGAGATAAATTTTGTTTTGAACGGCCGGCCGGTCACCGCCGCCGTGCGGCCCGACACCCTGCTCATTGACCTTGTGCGGGAAAAAGGGTGCCTCAGCGTCAAGCGGGGCTGTGAGACCTCGAACTGCGGCCTGTGCACCGTCCTTTTGGACGGCGCGCCGGTGCTCTCCTGCTCGGTGCTGGCGGCGCGGGCCGACGGCCGCCGGGTGGACACCCTGGAAGGTTTGCAGGAGGAGGCCCGCCCCTTCGCCGAGTTCATCGCCGACCAGGGCGCGGAGCAGTGCGGTTTCTGCAACCCGGGCTTCGTGATGAACACCATCGCCCTGCTGCGGGAGAACCCCGACCCCACCGACGACGACATCCGGGCCTTTCTGGCGGGCAACCTCTGCCGCTGCTCCGGCTACGAGGGGCAGCTGCGGGGCATCCGCGCCTTTTTGAACAGCCGCAAAGGGGGTGAGGGCCGTGAGTGAAGCCGAACGCCGCGCAGTGGGTGCGCCCGTGCGCAAAAAGGACGCCATGGCCCTCCTGCTGGGCAAGCCCGTCTACACCGAGGACGTGACCCCGGCGGACTGCCTTGTGGTCAAGGTGCTGCGCAGCCCCCACGCCAACGCCCTCATCGAGTCCATCGACCCCGCCGCCGCCCTGCGCACGCCGGGGGTGGTGGCCGTTTACACCTGGGAGGACGTGCCCCAAAAGCGCTTCACCATGGCGGGCCAGACCTGGCCCGAGCCCTCCCCTTATGACCGGCTCATTCTGGATAAGCACGTCCGCTTTGTGGGCGACGCGGTGGCCATCGTGGCCGCCGAGACCGAGGAGGCCGCCCGGCAGGCCCTGAAGCGCATCAAGGTGAAGTATCAGGTGCTGCCCGCGGTGCTGGACGTTCACGAAGCGCTGGACGGCCCGGTGCTGGTGCACCCGGAGGAGAGCTGGAAGGCCCTCTGCCCCGTGGGGGCGGACAACCGCCGCAACCTCTGCGCCTCCGGCAGCGATGCCGACGGCGACGTGGAGCAGGTGCTGGCGGACTGCGACCTGGTGGTGGAGCACACCTATAACACGCAAGGCTGCAACCAGGCCATGATGGAGACCTTCCGCACCTACACCGAGCTGGATGCCTACGGGCGGCTGCATGTGGTGTCCTCCACCCAGATCGTGTTCCATGTGCGGCGCATCCTGGCCAACGCCCTGGACATCCCCAAATCCAAAATCCATGTGGAAAAGCCCCGCATCGGCGGCGGCTTCGGCGCAAAGCAGACGGTGGTGGCGGAAGTGTACCCAGCCTTCGTCACCTGGAAGACCGGCCGCGCCGCCCGGATGATCTATTCCAGGGAAGAGAGCCTCATCGCCTCCAGCCCCCGCCACCCCATGGAGGTGAAGGTGCGCCTGGGCGCGACCAAAGAGGGCGTCATCCGCGCCTTGGACGTTTACACCCTGTCCGACACCGGGGCCTACGGCGAGCACGGCCCCACCACCGTGGGCCTCTCCGGCCACAAGTCCATCCCCCTTTACACCGGCAATCTGGAGGCTTTCCGTTTCGCCTGGGATGTGGTCTACACCAACCACCAGTCCTCCGGGGCCTACCGGGGCTACGGCGCAACGCAAGGCATCTTCGCCGTGGAAAGCGCGGTGAATGAGCTGGCCGAGCGGCTGGGGCTGGACCCGGTGGAGCTGCGGATGAAGAACATCGTGCGGGAGGGCCAGACCATGCCCGCCTACTATAACGAGCCGGCCTCCGCCTGCGCCCTGGACCGGTGCCTTGCCAAATGCGCCCAGCGGTTCGGCTGGGCGGAAAAGTACCCCGTGCGGGACATGGGCGACGGCAGGGTGCGCGCCGCCGGCGTGGCCATCGCCATGCAGGGCTCCGGCATCTCCGGGGTGGACGTGGGCAGCGCCACCATCAAGCTGGGGGACGAGGGCTGCTATAACCTCACCATCGGCGCGGCGGACATGGGCACCGGCTGCGACACCATCCTGGCGCAAATTGCCGCCGACTGCCTGGACTGCGACGTGGACAACATCTCCGTCTTCGGCGCGGACACCGACGCCTCCCCCTACGACTCCGGCTCCTACGCCTCCTCCACCACCTACGTCACCGGCAAGGCGGTGGAAAAGGCCTGCGCTCAGCTGAAAGAGCGCATCTGCGCCCTGGCGGCCCAGATGCTGGACTGCGCCCCCGAAGCGGTGGAGTTCGCCGGCCGCTCCGTGCGCCGGCTGGACGGCAAGGGCGAGGTGAGCCTCACCGACGTGGCGGGCCGCGCCATGTGCGGCAGCGGCCCCACTCTGCAGGTCACCTGCTCCCACTCTTCGCCCACCTCGCCGCCTCCCTTCATGGCGGGCATGGCCGAGGTGGAGGTGGACACCAAGACCGGCGGCGTGAAGGTGCTGGACTACACCGCCGTGGTGGACTGCGGCACCCCCATCAACCCGAACCTCGCCCGGGTGCAGACCGAGGGCGGCCTTGTGCAGGGCATCGGCATGGCCCTGTTCGAGAGCATCACCTACAACGAGACCGGCCATCTGGCGGAAAACTCGTTTATGCAGTACAAGATCCCCACCCGGCTGGACATGGGCAAACTGGACGTGACCTTCGAGGCCAGCTACGAGCCCAGCGGCCCCTTCGGCGCAAAGTCCATCGGCGAGATCGTCATCAACACCCCCTCGCCGGCCATCGCCCATGCCGTCTACCGGGCCACCGGCGTGTGGCACCGCAGTCTGCCCATCACCCCGGAAAAGGTGCTGCTGGGCATGAGGAAAAATGGCTGAGCATCTCATCCTGCTGGCGGCGGGCAGCGCCCGCCGCTTCGGCTCCAACAAGCTGCTGCGCCCGCTGAACGGCAAACCCCTCTACGCCCACGGCCTCGCCGCCCTGCTGGCGGCGGCAAAGATGCGCCCGGCTGCCGACGTGACGGTGGTCAGCCGCACGCCGGAAATTCTGGCGGCGGCCCGCGCCGTCGGGGCAAAGGCGGTAGAGAGCCCCTTGAGCGAACAGGGCCTTTCCTTCACCATCAAGGCGGCGCTGGACGCGTTGGAGCCGCTGGCCGAGGGCGACTATCTGCTCTTCGCGGTGGCGGACCAGCCGTACCTCACCGCCGCCAGTGTGGCGGCCCTGATGGAAAAGGCCGCCCCGCCCACCCGCGGGGCCACCCTCTGCTTTGGCGAAAAGGTGGGCAGCCCCACCCTTTTCTCCGCGCCGCTGGCGAAGGACCTGCGGGCGCTGGAGGGCGACCGGGGCGGGCGGTCCGTTCTGCGCGCCCTGGGCGGCGAGTGCCTGCGGGTGCAGGCAGAAAGCGCGCGGGAGCTGGAGGACATCGACCTGCCCGGGCAGCTGAAAGAGTGAATTTTCAGTCAAAAAGCCCCCTTCGGACATTCCGAAGGGGGCTTTTTGCAAAATCAATCAAAAAAGAAGCGTATCTTCATCGCCAGCTGGATGTGGAACAGGTCCTCCATGCTGGAAGGGTCGCAGTTGAGTATTTTGCCGATGGTGTCCAGCCGGGCCCGCAAGGTGTTCTTGTGGATGAAAAGCTGCTTTTCCGTGTTGGTCTTGGAGCAGTTGTTGTGCAGATAGGCTTCCAGCGTTTCCAAAAGGTTGGTGCTGTGCTTTTCGTCGTATTCCTTCAAGGGCGTGATGTACCGGTCGTAGCAGCTGCGCAGGAAGTCCTGGTCCAGATTGCCCCAGCGGTCCATGAAGAACTTGAGGATGCCCAGGTCCCGGTAGAAAAAGCAGGCGCGGTGGCTCTTGGTGGAGAGCAGGTAGTTGGCGGCGTGGGCGCTCTGGAGAAAGGCGGTCTTGATGTCACACAGCTGAACGGCGTCGCTGATGCCGATGTACACATTTTTGATGCCGGTGGCAGTGATGAAGCACTCCCGGATGGTGCGCACCAGGTCGTTCAGGTCCTTGCAGGGGTCGGGGATCAGGATGATCTGGGCGTTGTTCTTTTCAAACACAAGAAGATGGTCAAAGATGGGGATGCTCTTCTCCAGAAGGTCGTGGAACTCGCCGAAACGATTGTTCCACAGCACGAAGGAGTCCAGGGTGGAAAACTCGTTGTGCACCAGATGCACCGCATAGTACTTGCGGTGTATTTTTTTGCCCAGCGGGGCCAGAAGGTCCTCCAGCTGCCGCTGGGAGAGGTTCTTGCTGGCCAGCAGCTGGTCCATCACCAGCCCGTTGAACCGGCGCACGGCGCTGCTGATCTCGCTGCGCTTGGAGGCGTGCAGCGCCACGAACAAGCCCAGCTGCTGGATCTTCACCGCCTGGTGAGGCGGGACCTCGGTGGCGGAGAGGGGCGCCAGCAGGGCGATGTAGCCGTATTTGGTCTGGTTCATGGTCACGGGGTACAAAAGGATCTTGCTGCCGATGGAGCGCAGCAGCATGTTCTGGTAGCTGTAAAGGCGGACGATGCTTTCTTCCGAAGGCAGCGCGCAGATCTCGGCGTATTGCAGCCGCCCGCTGTTGATGTCCCGCAGGTAGTGCTTCCAGTCAAAATTCCGGCTCATGCCCAGGAGGTGGAGATCGTTGTCCAGCACAGCCAGGGTCTCGCCCGCCATGTCGTACATCAGGCAGCACATCTCCGAAAAGCCTGCCCCGTCGATGAGCGACTTCATCAGCGCGTTGTGAAAACGCTGGGATTCCTCGATCAGCAGATAGGGCTTGCGCACGATGTGCCGGGTGATGGGGTTCATGATCTGCTCCCAGTTCAGGGAGGGGTCGGAAAGGATGATGGGGAACCGCCGGCTGTTGCAATATTTCACAAGTTCTGTATCCAGGCCGGTGATGAACTTTTCTTTCGTCACGATGCCCGCGACATCCTTTTCCAGGAAGGCGTCCACCAGTTCGCGGGAAAAACACTGTGGCAGAAGGGTGCCCGAGATGATCAGCTCGCCGCCGGTCAGCCAGTCCACGATGTTGGGGATGTCCATGATGGTGACGGTGCTGAGCTTTCTGTCAAGGCCGTTTGACCCGCACAAAACAACGGCATTGCGCAGCCCGTCGGTCTCTAGCGCTTCTTTTACGGTGATCACAGGTGGTTCGGCCTCCTTTTTTTAAAGCCCGGACCGGGGCACCGCCCCGGCAAAAAGGAAAAGAAAATTTATACAAAATTATACAGGCCTTTTTCGGCCAGGTCAACAGAAACGATGACAAAGGTACGATTGATGAGAACAAACAACGTACAAAAGCACAATATACAAGGAGAGCAAAAAACCTTAAAATAGGGTATAGCAAATGGGCCCACAACAACGAAAGAATCTTTATACATAAGCGGAGGAAAACCTTATGAGAAAGAATTTCAGAGGCAAAGACTTTTTGGCTTTCAAGGATCTGGACCGCGAAGAGATGGAGTTCATCACCGACCTGTCCCTTGAACTGAAACACAAATGGGTCGCACGCGAGCCCCATGAATACTTCAAGGGGCAGGTGTGGGCCGCTCTGTTCGAGAAAAACTCCACCCGCACCCGCAACGCTTTCCAGCGCGCGGCGGCGGATCTGGGCATCACCACCGTCTATCTGCGCCCCGACGAGTTGCAGAGCGGCCGCGGCGAACCCCTGAAGGACACCGCCCGCATGTTCGACCGCTACTACGACGGCCTGTTCATCCGCACCTTCGGCCACGAGATCGTGGAGGAATACGCCCAGTGGATGGACCACCCCGTCATCAACGGCCTCACCACCACCGCCCATCCCACCCAGGGCGTGGCAGACATGATGACCATCAAGGAGAAGAAGGGCGGCTACAAGGGCCTGAAGCTCTGCTACGCCGGCAACCTGTACAACGTGTGCTACACCACCATGATCTTCTGCGCCACCCTGGGCATCGACATGTACATCGCCCGTCCCGACGGCCTGGAACCCGATCCCCTGGCTCTGGCGGAAGCCAAAAAGCGGGCCGCTGTTTCGGGTGCCAAGATCGTGTTCACCTCCAACTTTGACGAAGCGCTGGAAGGCGCCGACATCGTCTACGGCATGAGCCACTACAGCATGGGCCAGGCCCCGGAGGAAGTGGAGAAGCTCAAGAAGGCCTTCCACCCCTATCAGGTGACCATGGAAGCCCTGAAGAAGGCCAAGAGCGACGCGATCTTCATGCACTGCCTGCCTGCTTACCGCGGCATCGACGTCACCGATGAGGTGATGGAATGCAGCCAGAGCATGGTGTGGGACCAGGGCGAGAACCGCATGCACTCCATCAAGGGCATCCTGGCGGCCATCGCGCTGTGAGGCCGGCCCTCCGCCCCCAACAAAGGAGGATGAAAAATGCTCGGAAAAAACAAGAGCCGGCCGCGGGAGAAAAAGCCTTTCAAGGCGCCCAATGCGTATGTCATCATCTTTCTGTTCCTGGTGCTTGCCGCGGTGCTGACCTGGATCATCCCCGGCGGCCAGTATCAGCTGGATGAGAGCGGAAACGCCATCGCCGGCACCTATTCCCAGACGGAATCCAACCCCCAGGGCCTGTGGGACATCGTTATGGCGCCCATCATCGGCATGTGCGGCAACGACCTGGTGGACGGCGCCATCTCCATCTCCCTGTCCATCATGCTGTTCGGCAGCTTTTTGGAGATCATGAATGAATCCGGCTCCATCAAGCTGCTGCTCAAACGGGTGGCGGACAAAAACAAAGCCAGCTATCACCGCCTGATCTGGATCCTGGTGTTCCTGATGGGCGCGCTGGGCACCATCTACGGCGCCTACGAGGAGAGCTTTGTCTATCTTCTCATGCTCATGCCCGTGATCCTCTCCCTCGGGCTGGACACCATGGTCACCGTGATGATCGTGGTGCTCGGCACCCAGGGCGGCTGCCTGGCCTCGGTGGTGAACCCCTTCGCCACCGGCATCGCCGCCGGCATTGCCGGCATCAGTCCCGGCGAGGGCATCCTGATGCGGTTCATCGTGTTCGTGGTGATCCTCAGCCTGATCTCCGCCTACATCTGCCGCTATGCCGACAAGGTCAAAAAGGACCCCACCCTCTCCTCTCAGTATTACCGCCGGGAGCAGGACCTGAAGGAGTTCCCCGTGGCCGAGGACGAGGACCTGACCATGACGAAGGAGCAGTCCCGGGTCGTGGTGGTGTTCTGCGTGACCTTTGCCATCATGATCATCTCCCTCATCCCCTGGAGCTCGCTGAACGAAAACTGGACCTTCTTTGAGGACTTTGCCGCCTGGCTCACCGGCCTGCCCGTGATCGGCACCGTGCTGGGCAAGAGCATCACCCCCTTCGGCCAGTGGTACTTCAACGAACTGAGCCTGCTGGTGCTGGTGGCCACCTTCGTGGTGGGCTTTGTGATGCACTACAAGGTGGACAAGATCATCGACATCACCGTGCGGGGCGCCGCGGGCCTTGTGTCCACCGCCTTCATCGTGCCGCTGTCCCGCGGCATCCAGGTCATCATGACCACCGGCTCCATCACGCCCACCATCCTGAACTTCGGTGAGCAGACCCTCAGCACCCTGCCGCCCGTGCTCTTCGTGCTGGTGTGCCTTGTGTTCTACTTCCTCATCGCCATCCTCATCCCCAGCTCCTCCGGCCTGGCCGCGGCCACCATGTCCATCATGGCCCCGCTGGCGGTGTTTGCCGGCATCGAGCCCGAGATGATGATCCTGATCTACATCATGGGCCTTGGCATGGTGAAGATGATCATGCCCACCTCCATCGCAGTGATGACCTGCACCCAGGTGGCCCACATCGATTACGGTCAGTGGGTCAAGACCAACTGGAAGTTCATGCTGGTCATGTTTGCCGCCTGCTGCGTGCTGCTGGTGGCGGGGATCATGATCTGACCCAACGTACTGAAAGCGAACCGCTTTGCAGAATATCAAAACCATCATTGTTTCAAGAAAAGAGGTAATTACTGTGTCGAAAAAGTTCACTCGCGCCATCGTCCGCATCCCCGGCCATTCCATCTCCGAGGGCCTTTTGAGCAGCGTGTATCTGGAGGGCCGCCCCAACTATCAGAAGGCCATCGTGCAGCACGAGCAGTATGTGGCGGCGCTGGCCAAGGCCGGCCTGGATGTGACCGTTCTGGCTCCCTGTGAGGATTTCGCCAGTTCTGTGTTCATCGAAGACAACGCCCTGCTCACCGACAAGGTGGCCATCATCAGCAACCCCGGCGCCATGACCCGCAACGGTGAGGTCCGCCTGCCCGACCTGCGCGCCACCCTGGAGAAGTTCTACGACAACGTGGAGCAGATCACCGAGGGCACCTGCGAGCCCGGCGACATCATGATGGTGGGCAACGACTTCTACATCGGCATCTCCAAGCGCACCACCCGCGCCGGCGCCGAGAACATGGCCGCCATCCTGAAAAAGTACGGCCACAACCCCATCCTGGTGGAGCTGAAGGAGATGTTCCATCTGAAGTCCGGCGTGAACTACCTGGAGAACAACAACCTGCTGGTGGCCGGCGAGTTCATCGACAACCCCCTGTTCAAGGACTTCAACAAGTACGTCATCCCCGAGGACGAGATGTACGCCGCCAACTGCGTGTGGGTCAACGACTACGTGCTGGTGCCCGAGGGCTATCCGAAGGTCAAGAAGCTGGTGGAGGACATGGGCTACAAGACCATCGTTCTGGGCGTGTCCGAGCTGCGCAAGACCAACGGCGGCCTGAGCTGCATCTCCCTGCGCTTCTGAGCTGATCTCTGAAAGGACAAGGGGCCGTCCCGGCCCCGGCAACAAAAAACCGGAACCACAGGCTCCGTGCGGCCCGGCGCTTTTTGCGCCGGGCCGGGCGGAGAACGGGCGGCAGGCGTTCTGAAACGGCGGCGGGAGCGCCCGCCGCAGACCTGCCGCCCTTCTGCGGGCCGGTGCGTTATAGATTGTAGGAGAATATGGCCATGTTTTACGATCTGCCTTCCAACAGCCTGTATGGCGACCAGCCGGTGCGCATCGAACTGCCGGACAACTGGGATGTGCATGTGTCCCGCATCCAGGGCCACGCATCGCCCGCCCTCACCAACGAACAGATCGCCGCGGCCATCGCCGCGCCCATCGGGACGAAGCCCATCCGCGAAGGGGCCCGGGGCTGCAAAAGCGCGGTGATCATCATCGACGACATCACCCGCCCCACTCCCTGCGAGCCCATCGCCCGGGCCGTCATCGCAGAGCTTCTGGAGGCAGGCGTGCCCAAAAAGAACATCTGGTTCATCGCGGCGCTGGGCGCCCACGGCTGCATGCACCGGGCCGAGTTCGTGCGCAAGCTCGGGGACGAGCTGGTGGAGAACTTCGAGGTGCACAACCACAATGTGTTCTATAACCACGTTTTCCTGGGCAATACCCGGGGAAACATTCCCGTTGAGATCAACGCGGACGTGATGTCCGCTGATTATAAGATCGCTGTCGGCACCATGATGGCCCACAGCTTTTACGGCTTCAGCGGCGGGGCAAAATCCATCCTGCCCGGCGTGGCGTCCATGCGCACCATCCTCAAGAGCCACAGCGCCACCAACCCCAGCGAATTCAACATGGGCAACCCCAAAAGCCGCATGCGCGAGGACGCGGAAGAGGCCGCCCGCATGATGGGCCTGGACTTCAAGGTGGACGTGTTCCTCAACGAAAAAGCCCAGATCTGCAAGCTGTTCGCGGGCGATTTTGCCGAGGAGGCAAAGCAGGCCCGGGTCTATGCCGCCTGGCATTACCGCGCCGAATTCGTGCCCGACTGCGACGTGGTGCTGGCCAACAGCCACTATAAGCCGGCGGAGCCGGGCTGTGCCTACACGCCGGAGGCCATCGCGTCCCTGAAGGAGGGCGGCGACTTCATCCTGGCGGCAAACTCTCCCTTCGGCTCCTGCACCCACTATCTGTACGACAAGTGGGGCCACTCCGCGCCGGGCGGCGCGGCCTGGGCGGGCTGCTACAGCAAGACCAAGGCGATGAAGAACGCCATCGTCTTTGCCCAGTACACCGTCAAGGGCATGCGCGACCCCTGGTACATCGACGAGAACGCCGGCGCGGTCTATCTGCGCGAATGGAACGAGGTGCTGCGCATCATCGACGACGGCACCCCCAGAAAAATGGTGATCTATCCCAACGCCGAAAGTCAGGTCCTGGACAATTCGAAGGACTACTATCCCCGCCAGGACTGAGCGGCCGGTCCCGGCCGCCAATGGGGGAGAGCACTCTGCCCAACGGCACAGGCATCGCTTTGGAGGTATGCTATGGAAACAGAATATCAGATCCGGGGAAGATCCCTCGCAAAATTTTTGGCGGCCGCGCTGGTGGGCGTCACCGCCTTTCTGCTGCCCATCCAGTATCAGGGCAGCATGAACACGGTGGTAGGCGCGCTCACCGACCTGATCGAGACCTTTCTCGGCACATGGCTGGACAAGCTGCTGCTGGTGATGGTGGTGGCCTCGGCGGCCGGCTCGATCGCGGACAAGATCCAGACCGCCCGCAAACGGCCCCTGCCCGCCCGGCTGCATGAACTGTTCGAGGTGTCCTGGCTGGGCCTTGCGGCCAAGCTTGCGGCGCTGGTGTTCGGGACCATGTGCTATTTCCAGGTGGGGCCGGACTTTATCATTGGGCCGGACGTGGGGCAGAACGTCATCCCCATGATGCGCACGGTGCTGGCTCTGGCCATCGGCATGAGCTTTTTGCTGCCGTTTTTGACCGAGAGCGGGCTGATGGAGTTTGCGGGCGAGCTGACCCGCAGTTTTGTGCGGCCGCTGTTCAAGGTGCCGTCGGACGCTTCGCTGGACCTGATCGCCTCCTGGATGGGGGCGGCCAACGCGGCGGTCATCCTCTCGGCTGAAAAATACAAAAAAGGCTTCTACACCAAGCGGGAGGCCGCCATCGTGATGTGCAACTTCTCGCTGGTCTCGGTGCCCTTCTGCATGGTCATCGCCTCCACCGCCAACATCAAGGAATATTTCCCAGTGATGTATGCGCTGCTGTGCGTTCTGGGCGTGATCCTGGCGGTCATCCTGCCCCGCATCTGGCCGCTGAGCAGCCTCAAGGACGAATACTTCGACCAGGGCCGGCCTCAGGAGCAGTACGACAAGTCGGTGGGGGTGTTCCGCCGCGCCTTCCGCCGCAGCACCCAGGTGGCCGAGGGCTTCACCTGGAAAACGGTGCTGAAAAGCGGCTCCGGCGTGATGTGCAGCATGTTTTTCAGCCTGTTGCCGGTGGCCATGGTCTGGAGCGCGCTGGGCATGATCATCGTGGCCTACACCCCCATTCTGGACGTGCTGTCCCTGCCCATGGGCTGGCTGATGAGCCTCATGGGCATCGAGGAAGCCGCAGCTGCCGCTCCGGCCACGCTGGTGGGCTTCATCGACATGTTCATCCCGTCAGTGCTGGTGAGCGGGCTTGCGTCGGTCAGGACCCGGTTCATCATTGCCACCCTCTCGCTCATCCAGATCATCTATATCGCCGAGGTGGGCGCTGTCATCCTTCAGACCAAGCTGGGCATCGATTTCAAGCGCCTGTTCGTGATTTTCCTGGAACGGACGATCATCTCTCTGCCGCTCATCGTGGTGGCATCCAACTTCATTTTCTGAAAAGGAGCAGTCTGCAATGTCTAAAATCGTGATCGCGCTGGGCGGAAACGCCCTTGGCAACACCGCCGCCGAGCAGCTTTCCCTTGTGGCCAACACCGCCAGCTCCATCGTGGACCTGGTGGAGCAGGGCCACGAGGTGGTGATCGCCCACGGCAACGGCCCCCAGGTGGGCATGATTAACCTGGCCATGTCCTCCGCCGCAGCGAGCGGGGCCATCAAAGCGCCCATGCCCTTCCCGGAGTGCGGAGCGATGAGCCAGGGCTACATCGGCTACCACCTGCAGAACAGCATCCGCAACGAGCTGGACCGGCGGGGCATCGACAAGCCGGTGGTCACCGTTGTGACTCAGGTGCTGGTGGACGAGGCAGACCCCGCGTTCCAGCATCCCACCAAACCCATTGGCGCCTTCTACACCAAGGAGGAGGCGGACAAGATCGCCGCAGAGCAGGGCTGTGTCATGGTGGAGGACGCCGGCCGCGGCTGGCGCCAGGTGGTGCCCTCGCCCAAGCCGGTGGACGTGGTGGAGAAGGGCTCCATCCAGACCCTCATCAAGGCGGGACAGATCGTCATCGCTGTGGGCGGCGGCGGCATCCCGGTGGTGCGCAAGGACGGAAAGCTGACGGGCGTGCCCGCCGTGATCGACAAGGATTTTGCCAGCGCCTGCCTTGCGCAGATCGTGGGGGCAGACATGCTGGTGATCCTCACGGCGGTGGACCGGGTGTGCATCGACTTCAACAAGCCCACCCAGAAAGAGCTGGACAAGATCACCGTGGCCCAGGCCAGGGAATACATCGCCCAGGGGCAGTTCGCGCCCGGCTCCATGCTGCCCAAGATCGAAGCTGCGGTGAGCTTTGCCGAAAAAGGCGGCGCCGCCATCATCGCCAGCCTGGCCAACGCGGCCAAGGCCCTTGCCGGCGAGAGCGGAACGGTCATCACACAGTGACACGCCGCAGAGTTCCCGGGATCTCCCTTCCTCCATTCCCCGGCCGCTCCGTGGCTTAAAGAAAGCGCGCCGTCGCATTGCGACGGCGCGTTTTTTTGCACAAACGCACAGGAAAAATGTACAGAGCCGATGAAACATTTGCCACGGTGGGGGAAAGATGCTACTATGAAAAAAACGCGCATGCATCAAACCAAGGGAGGCGCAGCGGTGAACAACATCTTCCACACCATCCAGGCGCTCTGGCCGGAGTATACAAAGTCGGACAAAAAGGTCGCGACCTTCATCCTGGACCAGCAGCAGAACATCACCAACATGACCCTGGCGGACATCGCCGAGGAGGCGGGCGTCTCGGAGGGCAGCGTGGTGCGCTTCCTCAACAAGCTGGGCATCAAAAAACTCATCGACCTCAAGCTCTCCATCGCCAAATCCGCCGAGGAGGCGCACCCCGCCGAAGGAGCCCTCTCCGCGGTGGTGGAAGGGGAGTTCACCGACGTGGTGCACAACACCGCCTCCCTGATGGACCCGGGGCGGCTGAGCCGTGCGGTGGACCTGATCGAGGCCGGCCGCCAGGTGTATTTCTTCGGAGTGGCCGTCAGCGGCATTGCCGCCAGCACCGGCGAAAACAGCTTCATCCGCATGGGCAAGCCGGTGCACGCCATCCAGGAGGGCCACATGCAGATGATTGCCGCCGCCGGCATGACCGAAGAGGACGTGGTGGTGGTGTTCTCCCTCACCGGCAACACCCGCGACACCTGCGAGGCCGCCGCCCTGGCCAGCCAGCAGGGAGCGAAGATCATCTCGGTCACCAGCTACGTCAATTCCCAGCTGGCCCGCATCTCCGACGTGGTGCTGCAGACCTTCGCCAAGGAGGAGATCATCAACGGCGGGCGCATCACCGGCCTTGTGAGCCAGCTCTATGTGCTGGACTGCCTCAAGCGGGAATACAACAAGCGCAACCGCGACCGCACCGTGCGCCTGAAGGAAGAGATCGGCAAAGTCATACTTTCCAAGAAGGTTTAAACGCCCGTTGTCAATGGGCATAGAACACAACATTCCACAATCTTTCCTGTAAAGATTGACGAATGTTGTGTTTTTTTGTACATAACGACCGAAAAAGGGTTTACAAAGGGAAAATCGTGTGTTAGAGTGAGGGCAGATGGAGCAAAACTCCAAAAATGATGAAAAATTGGAGTGTTTCTTAATATGGATAAACAGGAAGTCATCGGGCGCATCCGTCACGGGCTCATCGTCTCCTGCCAGGCGCTGGAGGGCGAGCCGCTCTACCGCCCGGAGGGGGGCGTGATGCCCCTGATGGCCGAGGCCGCCCGGCGGGCGGGGGCCGTGGGCATCCGGGCCAACGGCGTGCAGGACATCCGGGACATCATGGCCAGGGTGGACCTGCCCCTCATCGGCATCATCAAAAAGAACTATCCCGGCTGCGAGGCCTACATCACCCCCACCATGGACGAGGTGGACCAGCTGGTGGCCGCGGGCTGCACCATCATCGCGCTGGACTGCACCCGTCAGAGCCACCCCGGCGGGCTGACCTCCCGGGAGTTGGTGCGGCAGGCGCGGACCAAATATCCCAGTCAGCTGTTCATGGCGGACTGCTCCCGCCTGGAGGACGCGCTGATGGCCGCCGAGGAAGGGGTGGACTTCGTGGGCACCACCCTGAACGGCTATGTGAAGGGGGACGAGACGATGGACGGGCCCAACTTCGAGCTGGCCCGCCAGATCGTGGAAAAGGTGCCCGCGCCCCTCATCGCGGAAGGGCGCATCCACCGCCCGGAGCAGGCCCGCGCCATGCTGGAACTGGGCGCGCTGGCCGTGGTGGTGGGCGGAGCCATCACCCGCCCGCTGGAGATCGCCCGGCGGTTCGTCACCGAGATCGAAAAAGCGCAGGTGCGGCCGTGAGACCCGTCGCGGCCGAAAAATAAACGAAGACCCGGCCAGGAGGTTGGCCGGGAAGAGCAAATACAAGGAGGAGAAAACAAT
Organism: Oscillospiraceae bacterium; assembly: GCA_004558145.1. Lineage (GTDB taxonomy): Bacteria > Bacillota > Clostridia > Oscillospirales > Ruminococcaceae > Allofournierella_A > Allofournierella_A excrementavium. The sequence continues at coordinate 56,252 of SFDQ01000005.1, read as the reverse complement.
GAAAAAGAAGATCCTGAGCGCACTGCTGGCGTCGGCCATGGTCCTGTCCCTGGCGGCCTGCGGCTCCACCCCCGCCAGCACCGGCGGTTCCGACGCGGCTTCCGGCGGCGACGCGGCCCCCGCTTCCGGCGGTGAAGTGGTGGTCTATTCCCCCAACTCCGACACCGAGGTGAACGCCGTCATCCCCGCCTTTGAGGAGGCCACCGGCATCAAGGTCATCCTGCAGTCCATGGGCACCGGCGACGTGCTGGCCCGACTGGAAGCCGAGAAGGCCAACCCCCAGGCCGACGTGAACTGGGGCGCGGTGAACCTGGCGTTCTACACCGAGCATCCCGACCTGTACATGGAGTATGTGTCGCCCAACGACGCGAACCTGCCCGAAGCCTACCAGAACACCACCGGCTACTTCACCAACACCAAGCTGTCCGGCAGCGCGGCGCTGCTGCTCAACCTGGACGTGTTCGAAGAGCTGGGCCTTGACCCCGACGAGTTCACCGGCTATAAGGACCTGCTCCGTCCCGAGCTGAAGGGCCGCATCGCCATGGGCGATCCCACCGCCTCCTCCAGCGCCTGGGCCGAGCTGACCAACATGCTGCTGGTCATGGGCGACGAGCCTTATGACGAGAAGGCCTGGGAGTTCGTGGGCCAGTTCGTGGAGCAGCTGGACGGCTCCATCCTGTCTTCCTCTTCCCAGATCTACAAGGCCACCGCGGACGGCGAGTATGCCGTGGGCGTGTCCTATGAAGATCCCTGCGTGGGCCTGCTGGAAGACGGCGCCACCAACCTGAAGGTGGTCTACCCCGAAGAGGGCGCCGTGTGGCTGCCCGCCGGCGTTGCCATCGTCAAGGGCTGCAAGAACGAAGAGAACGCCAAGAAGTTCGTGGACTTCCTCATTTCCCAGGAAGGCCAGGAGTGCTACGCCGACACCTCCATCCGCCCCGTGCTGACCAGCGTGGAGAACACCAGCCCCAACATGCCTCCGTTCTCCGAGATCAACGTGGCCTATGAGGACATCGAGTACTGCGCCGAGATGCAGTCCCAGTGGCAGGAGCGCTGGCTGGAACTGGTCACCGGCTGACACAAGACCATCGCGGAATCTGAGATCATGGAGAGAAAACTATGAGCGTTGACATTCGGATCAAAAACGCGGTCAAGCGTTACGGCGAAAACACCGTGATCAAGGATCTTTCCGTGGAGATCAAGGAGGGTGAATTTTTCACCCTCCTTGGTCCTTCCGGCTGCGGAAAGACCACCCTTTTGCGGATGATCGCCGGCTTCAACTCCATCGAAGGGGGCGACTTCTTCTTTGGCGAGCGCCGCGTGAACGACATGGACCCTGCGAAGCGGAACATCGGCATGGTGTTCCAGAACTATGCCATCTTCCCCAACATGACCGTGAAGGACAACGTTGCCTTCGGCCTGAAAAACCGCAAGGTCCCCAAGGACCAGTGTGAGAAAGAGACCGACGAGTTCCTCAAACTCATGCAGATCGACGAGTACCGGGACCGCATGCCCGAGCGGCTTTCCGGCGGCCAGCAGCAGCGCGTGGCCCTGGCCCGCGCGCTGGTCATCAAGCCGGACGTGCTTTTGATGGACGAGCCCCTTTCCAACCTGGACGCCAAGCTCCGGGTGGAGATGCGCACCGCCATCAAAGAGATCCAGAACCGCATCGGCATCACCACCGTCTACGTCACCCACGACCAGGAGGAGGCCATGGCGGTCTCCGACCGCATCGCGGTGATGGACGGAGGCGTCATCCAGCAGATCGGCCGCCCCCGCGACCTCTACCAGCGGCCGGAAAACCTGTTCGTGGCCACCTTCATCGGCCGCACCAACGTGCTGGACGCGAAACTTGAGTGCGCCGGCGGCAAGGGCACCCTGACCTTTGCGGACGGCCACGCCGTCCAGCTGGACAACATCGACCCGGAGGCCGTCAGCCAGGCGGTGAAGGTGTCGGTGCGGCCGGAGGAGTTCGTCATCCAGCGGGACGCCAGCGCCCCCGGCGTGAGCGCCACCGTGGACGACAGCGTGTTCCTGGGCCTGAACACCCACTACTTCGTCCATCTGGACAGCGGCGAAAAGGTGGAGATCGTGATGGAATCCGAGATCGAGAACTCGGTGCCCAAGGGCACCGCCATCAAGCTGGCGGTGAAGACCCACAAGATCAACGTGTTCACCGCCGACGGTGCGCGCACCCTCACGGTGAACGAGAACCGTCTTGAAGGGGTGGTGTGATGAAAGGCCGGCTCAGCGACGGGCGCGCAAAGCCCCGCAAGGACGTCTGGCTGGTCATTTCGGTGGTCATCCTGGCGCTCTACGCCCTGTTCATGATCTATCCGCTGTTCATGCTTCTGCGCAACGCGGTGATCGACAGCGGCGGCCAGTTCACGCTGGATTACTTCGTCAAATTCCTCTCCAAGCAGTACTACCTGGGCACCGTGCTCAACTCCTTCAAGGTGAGCATCAGCGCCACCATCCTGACCATGGTCATCGGTGTGCCGCTGGCGTATTTCTACAACATGTATGAGATCAAGGGCGCCCGCTTTCTGCAGATCATCATCATCCTGTGCAGCATGTCCGCCCCCTTCATCGGGGCCTATTCCTGGATCTTGCTGCTGGGGCGCAACGGCCTCATCACCAACTTCGTCAAGGACCTCACCGGCATCAAGCTGCCCAGCATCTACGGCTTCGGCGGCATCCTGCTGGTGCTGTGCCTGCAGCTGTATCCGCTGGTGTTCCTGTATGTGTCCGGCGCTTTGAAAAACGTGGACAACACCCTGCTGGAAGCCAGCGAGAATATGGGCTGCACCGGCCTCAAGCGGTTCTTCACCGTCATCATCCCGCTGTGCGCACCCACCATCATCGCGGCCATGCTCATGGTGTTCATGCGCGCCTTTGCCGACTTCGGCACCCCGCTGTTCATCGGCGAGGGCTACCGCACCTTCCCGGTGGAGATCTACAACTCCTTCATGAGTGAGACCGGCGGCGACACCCACTTCGCCTCGGCGGTGGCGGTCATCGCCATCATCATCACCGCCGTCATCTTCCTGTTCCAGCGCTTTGTGAACAGCAAGTTCCAGTTCACCATGAACGCGCTGCACCCCATCGAGCGCAAGAAGGCCAAGGGCGTGAAGGGCGTGCTCATCCATCTGTTCTGCTACGGTGTGGTCACGGTGGCCTACGCGCCTCAGCTGTATGTTATCTACACCTCCTTCCAGAACACCTCCGGCAAGCTGTTCGTGGACGGCTACTCCCTGAACAGCTATGTGGACGCCTTCTCCAAGCTGGGCAACGCCATCCCCAACACCTTCCTCATCGGCGGCGTGGCGCTCATCATCATCGTGGCCCTCTCCATCCTGGTGGCCTACCTGGTGGTGCGCCGCAGCAACATCGTGAGCAAGTTCATCGACACCCTCTCGATGGTGCCCTACGTCATCCCCGGCTCGGTGGTGGGCATCGCCCTCATCATGGCCTTCAGCAGTGGCCCCATCGTGCTGGTGGGCACCGCCACCATCATGATCGTGGCGCTGGTCATCCGCCGAAACTCCTACACCATCCGTTCCTCGGTGGCAACCTTGCAGCAGATCCCCATGTCCATCGAGGAGGCGGCCATCTCCCTGGGCAGCAGCAAGATGAAAGCCTTCTTCAAGGTCACCATGCCCATGATGGCCAACGGTATCATCTCCGGCGCGCTGCTCAGCTGGATCGCCATCATCACCGAGTTGTCCACCGGCATCCTGCTCTACAACTGGCGCACCACCACCCTGACGATACAGATCTACACCTATGTATCCCGGGGCAGCTACGGCGTGGCGGCGGCCATGGCCTGTGTGCTCACGGTGATGACCACCATCTCGCTGCTCATCTTCATCAAATTCTCCAAGAACAAGAACATCACATTCTAACACAAAATGCCCCGCCCGGCAGACGCCGGGCGGGGCTTGCTTTTTGTCTTTACGGCCGGAAGGCGGCCACCTGCTCCATGGTGGGGATGGAGGGCGCGGCGCCCGCTCCCGTCACGCAGAGGGCCGAGGCCCGGGAGGCGTTTTGCAGGCATTCCTGAGGCGAAAGGCCCGCCAGCACCCCCGCCAGGAAATAGCCGCAGAAGGTGTCGCCCGCGCCGGTGGTGTCCACCGCCTTCACCGGGTAGGCCCGGTGGGCGCAGCGGATGTCCCCGTCCCGGAAGACAACGCCCCGCTCGCCCAGGGTCAGCACCACCGCGGCGTGGGGCCAGCGGGCCGCCAGCGCGTCAAGAATTTCCTCCTCGCCCGCGCCGGGGGCAAGGCCCGCAAGGCAGGCGCCCTCCTCCTCGTTGAGGATGAACCAGCGCACCGCCGCCATCTCCCAGTCCGCCCAGGCCGGGTCGATGGGGGAGGGGTTCACCGCCGCCTGCAGCCCGCGGGCAGCGGCCTGTTCCAGAATGTACTTCACGCAGGAGGTCTCGTTCTGCACCAGCACCACGTCGCCGGCTTCGCAGACCTCCAGCACGCTGTCCACATATTCTTCGGTGAGGGCGCGGTTCGCGCCGCCCCACACCAGGATGCAGTTCTGGCCGCCTTCCTCCACCTGGATGACCGCGTGGCCGGTGGCGGCGTCGGTGCAGTGCAGCAGGCGGGAGGTGTCCGCGCCGCTTTCTTCCAGCAGGGCCTGCAGCATGGCGCCGTCCTCACCGATGGCCCCGGCATGGAGCACCTGCGCCCCGGCCCGGGCCGCCGCCAGCGACTGGTTGAGGCCTTTGCCTCCGGCGCAGCAGGAGAAGTCCCGGGCAAGGATGGTCTGGCCGGGGCGCACGAAGGCCTGCACCCGGTAGACCCGGTCGATGTTCAGGGAGCCGAAATTCACCAGTTTCAAGAGCGTATCCTCCTTTATGCGCCGGGTCAGAAGCGTTCCACCCGCTCCAGACAGCGCACATATTCATTGCTTTTCAGCCAGGCCACCGCGGCCTCCCGGTCGCTGCGGTCGCTGGGCAGGCGGACGTCCACATTGGCCAGCAGGGGAGTGCCGCCCCGGCCGGTGCCGTCCAGAAATTCGATGTTGAACAGCCGGTAGCCCCGGTCCTGGATGGCGTTGGTGAAGGAGTAAAAATCCCCCACCGAGTCGAACACCGCCATCATGTGCAGGGCGTTGCCGTGGGAAAAGACCTTCTGGTCCAGAAAATGCAGCACGGTCATCACCAGGATCACCAGCACGCCGCACACCACCGCGCCGGCATAGAACCCCGCCCCGCAGGCAAGGCCGATGCAGGCGCTGGCCCAAAGCGCCGCCGCCGTGGTCAGGCCCACCACGTGGCGGGAGGTGGTGATGATGGTGCCCGCGCCCAGAAAGCCGATGCCGCTGATGACCTGCGCCGCCAGCCGGGTGGGGTCGCCGCTGCCGTACAGCCGGAACACATACTCACCGGTGAGCATCACCAGCGCCGAGGACATGCACACGATCATGTAGGTGCGCAGCCCGGCGGGGCGGTGTTTGCGCTCCCGCTCCAGGCCCAGCGCGCCGCCCAGCAGCATGGCCAGCAGCACCCGCGCCAGCACTTCGGCGGGGGGCAGCACGCCGAACAGAAGCTCCGCCATGGGGGTGTCCTCCTTTCCGGGCAAAGATGCGCAACAAGCCCGCGGAGAAGCTCCGCAGGCTCGCGGGACGGGGTTCAGCCGTCCAGAAGGTTTTCTTCCAGCCACGCCATCAGCGCGGGCAGGTCCCGCACGCGGGCGGTGCAGGGCACCTGCGGCGCAGCGGAGTAGGGGTCCATCCAGAGGGTCTTGCCCCCCGCCAGATGGACGTTCACGATCTCGTTGAAGGCGTGGTCGCCCACCGACAGCAGCTGTTCGGTGGGGATGCCCTCCAGCGCCGGGCAGCGGCGCAGATTCTCGAACAGGCGGTAGGGCTTCTGGGCATCGTAGAGATTGAAGGTGAAAGCGCCGGTGAAGCCCAGATGGTCGATGAAATCGGCGGCGGACTGCTGGGGCGAGTTGCTCAGCAGCACCGTGACGTACCGCTCCCGCAGCCGCTGCAGCAGGTCCAGCAGGGGCTTGTTGGGCAGGATGGTCTTGCCCAGCATCTCCCGCCGCACCCGCTGGAAGGCGTATTCGCCCTTTTCCTCCAGCACGCCCAGCGCGCCGGCCAGGAAGGTGGGCACCTCCCAGGGGTCGCCCAAAAACTGCAGTTCTCCCAGCCCCTGGCGGTAGCACCGCTCAAAGGGCATCTCGTCCACCAGCCGGGTGGCCATCCAGCCGGCCAGCGCCTCGGCGCTGGAGGCGTCGGGGGCAAGGCCGGTGCGGTAAAAGCGGTCCATGGGCAGCTTTTCCCGGGAAAGGATGTCGTCGGTGAGGGCGATGAGCTGCTCCGTGAGATGCTGGTGAGGGGTGCCTTCCAGCAGGTAGCGCAGATAGTCCCGGTGGAAGTCGAAGTCCTGGTAGAGGGTGCCGTCCATGTCGAACAGCACCGCCCGAACGCCGGGGCCGCTCATCCCTTGACCCCTCCCGAGGCCACGCCGCTGATGATCTTCTTGCGCAAAAAGATGAACAGGATGATCATGGGCAGCACCACCACGGTGGCGGCGGCCATCAGCTTTTCATAGCGGATGCCGCCCTCGGACATGAAGGAGTAAAGGCCCAGCTGCAGCGTGCGCTTTTCGGTGGTGTTCACCACCAGCAGCGGCCAGAAGAAGGCGTTCCAGCAGCTGATGGCGTTCAGCAGCACGATGGTCACCAGCGAGGGCTTGGCCACCGGCACCAGCACCCGCCACAGATAGAACCAGTCGCTGGAGCCGTCCACCTTGGCGGACTGATACAGCGCGTTGGGGATGCTGTCGAAGAAGTTCTTCAGGATGTAGGTGTAGAAGATGCTGGAGGTGAAGGGCAGGATCAGCGCCACCAGACTGTCCACCAGTTGCAGGCGCACGATGATGGAGTAGAGAGTGACCACCAGCAGCTCAAAGGGAACCATCATCAGCACGATGAGAGAGGTGTAGATCTGCTTGCGGCCGGGGAAGCGCAGCTTGGAAAAGGCGAAGGCCGCCAGGATGGTGGTGACGGCGGTGAGCACCACCGTCACGCCGGTGACGATGAGGGTGTTGGCGAAATACCGCAGAAAAGGCGCGGTGTCGAACACATAGGCGAAGTTGTCCAGCTTGAAGGACTCCGGGACCCACACCGGCGGGCTGGCGTAGATCTCCGAGGGAGTCTTGAAGGCGGAGAGGATCATCCACACGAAGGGGAACACCATGACCACCGCGCCCACGGCGATGAGCAGATAGTCCGCCGCGCGGGCGGCGGCTTTGAGCAGTTTGTCTTTCATTGCGCGGCCCCTTTCTCAGTCGTAATAGTTCCACTTCTTCTGAATGAAGGACTGGATGCGGGTGAACACCACCATGATGAGCAGCAGCAGGATGGCCGCAGCGCAGGCCTTGTCGAACCGCCACTTGGAATAGAACATGTCATAGATGTAGTACACCACGGTGTAGAGGGTGTAGGCCACGCCGGGCTCGCCGTCGAACAGGGGGAACAGCTCGGCGAACACCTTGAAGGTGCTGATGATGTTGATCACGATCACCAGTCCGATGGTGGGCATCAGCAGCGGCAGGGTGATGCGGAAGAAGATGCGCGCCGAGCCTGCGCCGTCCACCCGGGCGGCCACGCTGAGCTTCTCGTCGATGCCCTGCATGCCCGACAGCACGATGATGATGGTGAAGGGCAGGATGCTCCAGATACCGTAGATCACCAGGGCGGCCATGCCGTAGTGCACGTCGGTGAGCCAGCCGATCTTCTCCACGCCGAACAGGCCCAGCAGATAGTTGATGACGCCGTAGTCCACATGATACATCCACTTCCAGGCAAGGCCCACGGCGGTGGTGCTGGTGACCAGCGGCAGGAAATAGGCGGTCTGGAACAGGCTGTTCAGCCGCAGCTTTTTGTTGATGAGGTTGGCAAAGAACACCGCCAGCACCGTGCTGATGGGCACCACCAGCGCCACATAGAGCACCGTGTTGGCCACCGCGCTGCGGAAGTAGGGGTCGGAGATGACTGCGGCGTAGTTCTCAAATCCAACGCCGGAAAACTCGCCGGTCAGGGCGTTGTAGTCGTGCTCGAAGGAGGTGAGCAGCACGTTCACCATGGGATACACCGTGAAGATGCCCACCGAGAGCAGGAACGGCAGCAGGTAGGCGTAGGCCTTGCACCAGCTCAGCCACTGCCGGCGCTTCAGTTTGCTGTTTTTCATTTTAAACGAACCCCGCTTTGCCTGTCAAAGATGAACACGCCGCCGTCCTTCAGGCTCAGCGGAACGGCGTCGCCCGGCTGGTGGCGGCCCAGCTCCTCCACATAGGCGCGCACTTCCCGGCCGCCCAGGCAGAATACCGCCAGCTTCTCCTTGCCCATCACATAGCTGCGCAGCAGCGGCAGGCGCATCAGCGGCGCGTCGCCGCCGGGCACGAAGCTCTCGGCGCGGATGGAGAGAAAGACCTCTCTGCCCTCCTCCAGCCCCTGGCACAGCGGCAGGGGGATGACCTCGCCGTTCTCGGCGGCGAAAGCGCCCCCGGCGATGCGCCCGGGGATCTTGTTGATGGGCGGGTTGCCCAAAAAGTCCGCCACGAAGCAGTTGGCCGGCTGGTCATAGAGCAGCTGGGGCTGGTCCTCCTGCATGAGCAGGCCGTCCCGCATGAGCACGATGCGGTCGGAGATGCTCATGGCCTCCTCCTGGTCGTGGGTCACGAAGATGGTGGTCACGCCGGTCTCCTGCTGGATGCGGCGGATCTCCTCGCGCATCTCGATGCGCAGCCGGGCGTCCAGGTTGGAGAGAGGCTCGTCCAGCAGAAGCAGCCGGGGGTTCTTCACCAGCGCCCGGGCAATGGCCACCCGCTGCTGCTGGCCGCCGCTGAGCTCGGCGGGGCGGCGGTTCAGCAGCTTGTCGATGCGCACCTGGGCGGCGATCTTCTTCGCCCGCTCGATGCGCTCGGCCTTGCGCACCTTCTGGATCTCCAGCGGGAAGCAGATGTTCTCCAGAACGGTCATATGAGGGTACAAGGCGTAGTTCTGGAACACAAGACCGATGCCGCGGTTTTCGGGCTTGAGGTCGGTCACGTCCTGATCGTCGAAAAAGATCCGTCCCTCGGTGACCGGCACGATGCCGGCCAGCATGTACAGAGTGGTGCTTTTGCCGCAGCCGGACGGCCCCAGCAGCGCGGTGAGCTGGCCGTCCTCCAGAGTGATGGACAGGTCGTTCACCGCCACGGTGTCGCCGTATCGCTTGGTCAATCCTTCCAGTGTAACCTTCATAAACAATTCCCCCATATGCGGATGACCGCGGCCGCGCCGCGGTCATCCGTTCGTGTTATGCGTGCGTGGTTCAGCCGGCCAGCTCCGCGTTGCACACGGCGGCGGAGTCGGTGAGGGCCTGCTGGGCGGTCTTCAGGCCGGTGCAGGTCTCCTGCAGGGCCTTGCTGATCTCGTCGCGGACGGTGTTGGAGCCGGTGAAGGCGGGGATGTAGCCCACCTCATTCAGGCCGGCGCTCAGCGCCTGCATGGAGATGTCGCTGTTCAGGTACTCCTGCATGGCCTCGCTCTCGTTCACGGCGGTGTAGGCGGACAGCGCGCCGAACTTGCTGCACCATTCGGCGTTCACTTCCGGCTGGGTGAAGTACTTCAGGAAATCATAGGCGGCACGCTGGGTGGCGTCGTCAGAGGTGAACAGGATGGCGCCGCGGTTCCAGGCGGGGGCCCAGGGGTTCTCGGTCTGGGGGATGGGGCACACGCCCACTTCAAAGGCGTCGCCCACGGCCTCCTTGATGTAGGGGAAGCTGGCAACGGAGCCGATGTAGCCGGCGATGTCCTGGGCGCCGAACTCGGACTCGAAGTAGCCGTCCGGCTGCAGCTTGAACAGCTCGGCGCTGATCTGCTCGTTGAACCACTCGTAGGTGGCCACGGCGGCGGGGTCGTCGATGTCCACGGTGTTGGTGGCCTTGTCGTAGTAGGAGATGCCGCTCTGCATCAGCAGGATCTGGGCGCCGTCGATCAGGTTCTCAAAGGCGAAGCCGTAGATGTCCTTCTGGTCGCGGATGGTCTGGCAGTTGCTCACCATCTCGTCCCAGGTGGTGGGCTCGGAGAGGTTCAGCTCGTCGTACAGGGTCTTGTTGTAGTAGAACACGGTGCCGGTGGTCATCACGGGCATGATGTACACGGTGCCCGCCTCGTCAAACTGGGTGGCCTCGTCGTAGATGCCGGGGGCCACGCTCTCGGCAAAGCCCTCGATGCCGATCTCAGGGTCGTCGATGTACTGGGAGAGGTCCGCCACGAAGCCGTCGTCCAGATAGTTGGCGATGGTGCCGGCGTAGTCCAGGGCGATGTCCGGGCCGGTGCCGTTGCGCACCGCCTGCATCAGCTTCTGGTCGTAGTCGTTGTAGGGCTGGGCCTGGCTCACAACTTTCACCGCGCTCTGGCTGGCGTTGTAGGCCTCCACGATGGCGTCAAAAGCGTCCAGCTGGTGCTCGGAGAAGGTGTGCCACACCACCACTTCCACGGGCTCGCCGCTGTCTTGAGCGCCGGAAGCGGTGGAACCGGCGGAGCCGGTGCCGGAGGAACAGCCGCACAGCAGCATGGTCGCGGCGGCAAGAAGGGCCAGCGTCTTTTTCAGTTTCATGATTTTTCTCTCCTTTTTCTGGTGTGTATGTTCGCTTTGCTTTGTGACGGATGGATATATACAGGTCAGGGGTCAGCCCGGCCGGTATCCTTTGAGAACAGGCTGTAGCCGGTGCAGCCCGCCAGAATCAGCGCGCAGCCGGTCAGCGAGAGAAGGTCCAGCGGCTCGCGCAGGAACAAAAGCCCGCACAGCACCGCCACCAGGGAGGTGACGTTGTTCAGCACCGACACGGTGACCGGGGGCAGCTTGCACAGCCCGTAGTTCAGCGCCAGGCTGCTTGCGCCGGACACCGCCACCCCCAGGAACAGCACCGCGCCCAAAAAGCGCAGGTCGGCAAAATCGGCCACATAGGCGAAGGGCCCCCGGGCCGCGGCGTCCAGCAGGTTGAACTGCACCGCGCCGGCGAACAGCATGAAGAGGGTGATCTCCCCGGCGGTGAACTGCCTGCCGGCACTGTGGATGCCGATGGAATAGGCGGAGAAGCTCACCAGCGCCAGCGCCAGGAACACCACCGCCAGCAGCGAAAGCCCTTCGCCGGTCACGTCGCCGCTGTTGATCACCACCACGCCGGCGATGCTCAGCACCATGAACAGCAGCTGCCGGGGCGTGTGGCGGGTGTGGTACAGCAGGGTGGACAGCAGCGCCGTGGTGATGGGGGCGATGCCGATGACCACCCCCACGATGGCGCTGCTCACCTGGGTGAGGGACATGGCCTCGGAAAAGAAGTAGAGGCCGGGATACAAAAGGGAGATGCCCAGCAGCTTTGCCAGGGGCTTGCCCCGGTAGTCCACCTTCACCACGCCGGCCAGCGCCAGCGCGCCCATGGCCAGGAAGGCGAAGAGGAAGCGGGCGGCCAGCAGGCCGAACAGGGCGCTGTCGGAGGTCTCGATGGCCACGGTGGTGGCCATGAAGGAGCAGCCGAACAGCACGTTGGAGCCCACCACGGCCCAGAATGCCTTGCGATCCACGCTGCCGCCCCCTTACTCGAACCGCCCGATGCTGCGGGTGAGGAAGTCCACGAACCAGGCCCGGTCGATGTCAAAGGCCACCCGCACGTTGGCGGGCAGGCCGCTCTGGCCGTCGTAGTCGATGACGGTGCAGCCCCGGGCGTCGCCGTCCCCGATGGAGACGTAGCCATACAGGTCCTTGGTCACGAATTTCTCCGGGTGCAGCAGAATGGCCATGGCGCAGGGGTCGTGCAGGTGCGCGCCCTCCTCCCGCTCCGGGTGCAGGAAGTTGGGGGTGGTGGTGCGGTGGAAAAATTCCAGCAGCCCGGCGATCATCGCGCCCGCCTTGTTGCCCAGCCGCCCGATGGCCTCGATCTCATCGGAAAAGATCTGGGCCTTCAGCGTCACATCCAGCCCGCACATGATGAGCGGCACCCCGGCGCCGAACACGATGGCCGCCGCCTCCGGGTCCACATAGATGTTGTACTCCGCCAGGGGAGTGGTGTTGCCGCCGAAGCAGGCGCCCCCCATGAAGGAGATGCAGCGGATCTTTTCCTTCAGCTCCGGATGCACGCTCAAAAGCAGCGCGGTGTTGGTCATGGGGCCGGTGACCACCAGATCCACCGGCTGGGGGGCCTGGCGCAGCACCCGTGCCATGAAGTCGATGGGGTTTTCGTCCAGGGGGCTCTGGTCCACGGGGCCGAAGTCCACGCCGTCCAGCCCGGTCTCGCCGTGCACCTCTTCCGCGACCCGCAGCGGGCGGCACAAGGGCTTGTCCACCCCCCGCACCACCGGCACGCCGTGGATGTTCAGGTGGCTGAACACCTTCAGCATGTTGGCGCAGGTCTTGGCGGAGGTCTGGTTGCCGGCGCTGGTCACCACGCCCAGCACCTGGCAGTCCGGGTCCGCCAGGGCCAGCAGCACCGCCAGCACGTCGTCGTGGCCGGGGTCGCTGTCGAACAGGATGTATTTCTTCATATGTACTTCGCTCCGATCTTGCCGCGGCGGGCGGCAAAAAACTGGTTAAACGTTTATTCATATGATAGCCGCGCAAAAATGGGATGTCAACATATTTTACATAAATATTACGTTTTGCATTGAAAAATCTTACTTTTTTGTACAAATCGTTAAGGGGGATTTTGCTTTACAAGGCAAATTTTCGGTGTTAAAATAAGGTCAAAAGGATGTAAAAACGTTTTACCTATCAGGCGCGAAAAGCAGAGAGAAAGGTGGCAGCAAGGATGAAAGCGACCCTGAAAAGCGTGGCTCAGCGGGCGGGGGTGTCGGTGGCGACCGTGTCCATGGTGCTGAACGACAAGCCCTGCCGCGCCTCCCAGGCGACCAAGGAACTGATCCGTCAGGCCGCCCGCGAACTGCACTATACGCCCAACCAGACGGCGCGCTCCCTCAAGACCCAGCGCAGCTATACCTTTGGGTTCCTCGTGCCGGACATCTCCAACGCCTTCTATTCCGATCTGGCCCGCTGTGTGGAGGAATACAGCTCCCAGAACGGCTATCATCTGCTGCTGGGCAATTCCAACGGCCTTTACAAGCGGGACTATGAGTATTTGAACCTGTTCATCGAGCGCAGCGTGGACGCGGTGATCATGATCCCCTCCTCCACCTTCGACGACGCCCATGCGGACAAGTTCTATTCGCTGGTGCGGGCCAGCGGCATCCCGGTGATCGTCATCGACCACCACCTCAACCCCGACGCGGTGCTCAACCTCTCCATCGACCACGAGCACGGCAGCTATCTGGCCACGAGGCATCTGCTGTCGCTGGGGCACCGGCGCATCGGCCTGTGTGTGGGCCTGCCCCACTTGGCCATCGCGGGCCAGCGCCTTGCGGGCTATAAGCGGGCGCTGGAGGAGTTCGGCTGCCAGCTGGACGAGAGCCTTGTGTTCAACGACAACTTCGACATCGCCTCCGGCGCCAAGGCGGTGGAGTATTTTTTGGGCCGGGACATCACCGGCATCTGCTGCTCCAACGACATGATGGCCCTGGGCGTCTATCAGGAGTGCGCCCGCTACGGCCTGCGCATCCCCGACGATCTGTCGGTCATCGGGTTCGACAACATCCTCCTCAGCCAGATCCTCACCCCGGCGCTGACCACGGTGGCGCTGCCCATCCGCCAGATCGCCCGCAGTTCGGTGGATCTGGCCATCCGCCTCAGCCGTGAGGACGAAGAGGAGATGGAAACGCCGGGCATCATCCAGCCGGAGCTGGTGGTGCGCAACAGCACGAAGTACCGCCACGGGCGCTGAAAACAGCGCCCGAAGCCCGGCGGTGAAAGGGGAAAGAGAGGGAGTTTATGAAAACAGAGATCACGTTTTACGCAGGCATCCACACCATCGGCGGCGTGGTGATGAGCGTCGTGTACGGCGGGCACCGGGTGCTGCTGGAGATCGGCACCGCCTATGAGCCCAGCACCGACGTGTACGACGGCGTGGTGCGCCCCCGCCGCGCCCGCCGGCTGGAGGACGAGCTGCGCCTGCGCCGCGTGCCCATGGTGGACGGGCTTTATCCGCGGGCGGCCATGGGCGACTTCGCCGGTCTGGCCAGCGCCGAGGAATACGGCCTGCACACCGCGGTGTTCGTCTCTCACCTGCATCTGGATCACATGTCCTGCATGGGCTTTCTGGCCGACGGGGTGGACCTGTATGTCAGCGAGCCCGCCCAGTGCATCGAGGCTGCGCTGGAAACGGTGGGCATGGGCAACTATAATCTGCACACCGCGCCCTGCCTGCCCCTTCATGACCGGCAGCCGGTGCAGGTGGGCGAGATAAAGGTGGTGCCCTTCCTGCTGTGCGGCGCCAGCTATCAGGACTGGTCCTTCTATGTGGAAACGCCGGACCTGAAGCTGCACTACACCGGCGATCTGATGATGCACGGCGACTACAAGGACGCGGTGCTCAGCGAGATGGAGTGGGTGGCCGCCCAAAAGCCGGACGTGCTGGTGTGCGAGGCCACCACCTTCATGGACTCCACCCTGAAGATGGTCTACGGGCGCACCGACGTCACGGTGGAACCGGGCCCGGAGGTGCCCGCCGGCATGCTGGACAAGTGCGGCCTGGACGCGGAGATGGAAAAGATCCTGCGGGCCCAGAAAGGGCTGTGCGTCATCAACTTCTACCAGCGGGAAATGGCGGACGTGGAGGTGTTCGGCCGGATGGCCGCCGCCTGCGACCGCACGCTGGTGCTGGAGCCGGAGACCGCCTATGTGGCCTGGAAATTCTTCCGCCAGCCGGTGCACGTCTACCTGCCGGACGACGACCGCTTCGCGCCGGACGGCGAGTATGCCCGCAAGCCCTGGTTCAAGGAGCTCATGGCGGAGAACGAGCAGGTCACGGCGGCCCTGATCGAGCAGGCGCCCTGGAAGTATCTGGTGCAGAACAGCTATGAATATCTGCTGGAGCTGTTCAGCTTGCCGGACAAAGACGCCAGCTATCTCCACGCGGGCGGCGTGCCCATCGGCGCCTACGACCCCAAATACGAGAACCTGATGCGGGTGATGCGGAACACGAACTTCCGCTACATCACCTTCTTCGCGCAGAACTATTTCTCCCACGCCTACCCCTGTCAGGTGAAGTACTACGTGGACAACATCGGCGCCAAGGTGCTCATCCCCAGTCACTCCCAGAACCCGGAGCGGCTGCTGCCCGGCCCCGGCGGCCGTCAGTTCCTGCCGGAGTACGGCGTGAGCTATGTCTGGAACGGCGAGGGCCTGGAACCCGCCGAAACGTGAATCGACCCAACAGAAAGAGCCCTTTGCCGGTGTGCAAAGGACTCTTTTTTTCAAAAAAGGCGGGCGGCGCGGAACGCGTTCTGCGCGGCCTTTTTGTGCTATAATGGCAGCAGAGAAAGGAAGGGATGAAGATGAAACGGGTGCTGGTCACCGGCGCGGGCGGATTTGTGGGCGCGCGCATCATGGCGCAGCTGGGCGGTCAGCTGGAACTGGTGGCCGCCCCTGCCGGCGCGCTGCGAAGCGCCGGGCCGGAGGAGGTGGAGCGGCTGGTGGACGCCGCCGCCCCTGATGTCATCCTGCACACGGCGGCCATCTCGGACACCGGCTATTGCGAGCAGCACCCGGAGGAGTCCCGGCGGGCCAATGTGGAGCTGCCGGTGCAGCTGGCCCGGGCCGCCCGGCGGGCGGGGGCAGGACTTGTGGCCTTCAGCTCCGACCAGGTCTACGCCGGGCTGGAGGGCCCCGGCCCCTTCGACGAGACCGTGCCCCTGCGCCCCGCCAATGTCTACGGCCGCCACAAGCGGGAGGCGGAGGAGCGGGTGTTGGACCAGCTGGACTCGGCGGTGCTGCTGCGGGCCACCTGGATGTATGACCTGCCGGGGGACGGACTGCCCGTCCGGGGCAACCTGCCCCTCAACCTGCTGGCGGCGGCGAACGAGGGCAGAACGCTGGCCTTTTCCGCCGGCGACCGCCGGGGCGTGACCTGGGTGCGGCAGGCGGTGGAGAACCTGCCCGCCGCGCTGGACTGGCCGGGCGGCGTTTACAATTTCGGCTGCGAGAGCGACGGGGACATGTACGCCACCGCCCTTGCGTTCTGCCGGCTGCTGGGGCTGGACGAGCCGCCGGTGCAGAAAGCCTGCTGGCAGCGGTGCCTTGCTATGGACGGCGGCAAGGCCCGCCGGCTGGGGGCAGCGTTCGACGGCACGGCGGAGGGCTTTGCCCGGTGCCTTGCCGCCCGGAAGAAATAAAAAGAGGGAGCGCCTTTTCAAAAGGCGCTCCCCGTTTTTTTATCAGCGGAACCAGATGTCCATCTCGTATTTGAAGGTGCGGTAGTTCTGCATGGTGCACTCGTAGGCGTATTCCCGGATGAGGGTGCCGGTGGAGTCGTACTCGCCGAACACCATGGCCACGCCGCTGTTCACCGTCCAGTTGCCGTCCTCGCCGCAGAGGGACCCGTTGGACACGATGCTGGAATATGGCACGTCAAAGCTGTTTTCCAGCGAGAAGGTGCGCTGGTTTTCGTCGATGCGGTAGATGTACACCTGGCTCGCGTCGCCCTCGCTGCCGTAGAGGCCGCGGCCCACGCTGTCGTCCACCGTCAGCTCCAAATCGCGGCTGTTGATGGACAGGTAGTTGTTGTTATAGAGCGACAGGTAGTAAACGCCCTCTTCCTCGCCGTCGGCGTAGTACTCCACGCAGTGCTGGCCGTACTGGGGCACGAAGTCGCCCACCTGGGCAAGACACGCGTCCTCATAGGCGGTGCCCTCCCAGATGCGCTCGTCGCCCGCCAGCCAGTCCAGCGCGGGCTCGCCGTGCAGGTCGGCCACCTTCAGGATGGTGGAGGTCTCACGGGAGGAGAGGATGACGCTGTCGGACTCGGGCGTGTACTGCAGGCTGTTCAGGTGGATCCAGTCCTGTTCGCCCGCCTGCCAGAAGAAGTCGTCGGAGGGGGACACCGGGCGGGTGATGTCGTAGTACTCCTGCAGGAAGGTGCTGAAGTTGATGAGCTCGGTCACCTCGCCGGTCTCGGTGTCGATGGAGAGCAGCCGGTCCTCCACCGTGTCGTTGCCCCGCTCTTCCGCCAGGGCCAGCACCTCGCCGTCCGCGCCCCAGCCGATGTCGTGGTGCAGGTCATATTCGCCCAGGTCGCACACCCAGGTCACCTGGCCCAGCCCGTTGATGCGGGCCAGCTTGGAGGAGGACACGCAGGTGAGGATCTCGTCGCCGCAGAACAGCACCCGGTCCAGGCCGAAGCCCTCCAGCACCATCTCATAGCGCATCACGCCGTCGTTGTCGAAGAAGAAGCCGTAGCCCAGATAGCCGTTCACCCGCATCATAGTGAACAGGCCGTCGGCCTGGGCCGCGGTGGACTCGCCCTCGGTCACCTTCAGCTGGGTGGAGTAGCCGGAGCGGGTCTCGGGCATGTCCACCGTGAAGTGGATGGTCTGCCGGGTGTTGCCCCACTTGCCGCTGATGTTCAGGGTGACCTCGTTCACCTCGCCCGGCACAAGGCCGATGAGCTGGAACTCGTGGGTCCGGGTATAGTCCTTGCCGGAAGCGTCCGCCGCCTCGGCGGTGAAATCGGTCAGCCCGTCCACATGCACGGTGTAGCTCACCGAGGTGGCCATGTCGGTCTCAAAATAGAGGTACAGGCCGTTGCTGCCGGTGCCGTAGGGGTTCAGGATGGCCAGGGGCATGGAGGCGGTCCATTCCAGGTCGGAGTTGTTTTTCAGCTCCTGCACCGTCTGATACAGCCGCTCCTGCACGTCCTCGTCATAGTAGGTGAAGTCCTCATCCTCGATGTCCTGAGGCACCAGCTGCAGGGCCTTCAGCCCGTCGCCCAGGTCGGCTTCGGTCAGGTCCACCTGCCACTGGCTGCTCTGGGCCACCACGTCGCCAGTGGAGAAGGTCCAGTCGGTGCGGGCGGCCTGCTCCTGGGCCGTGAAGGCCTTGGAGACCTGCACCACAACGATGGGGATGAGCACTGCCAGCGCCAGCAGCACCACCCCCGCCAGGATCATCCATTTCCATATTCGTTTGACACTCATTCTGTATCCACCTGCTTTACAGTAGATTCAACACCAGCAAGAGCAGCCCCACTGCCGTGAGGATGGCGCCGGTGAGGCGGTTGAGAAGAAGGGGGTCGGCCTTGGCGGCGATGCGGGCCGCCAGCTGCGCCCAGAAGAGGGTGAACACCACGCACAGCGCCAGGGGAAGGAGCCGGGGCGCGCTGCCCAGGGCAAAGTGGCTCACCGCGCCCAGCAGGGCGGAAAAGGTCATGATGAACACGCTGGTGCCCACGGCGGTCTTCAGCTCGTAGCCCAGCACGAAGGTCAGCACCATCAGCATCATCATGCCGCCGCCGGCGCCGAACACCCCGCACACAAGGCCCACCGCCGCGCCGCCCGCGGCGCTCATCCACACCCGGCGCTTGCCGCCGCCGGGCCCGGCAGGATGGGCGGGGGCCAGGATGGGGAAGAACAGGAACCGCAGCCCCAGCACCAGGGCCATCACCACCGAAAATCCGCCGAGGGTGTTGTCCGGCAGATAGGTGGACAGCCAGCTGCCCACCACCGTCATGCACAGCACGCCCGCCATCATCACCAGCCCGTTGCGCAGGTCGATGGAGCCGTTTTTGGCATAGGTGCGGGCGCTGGCGGCGCTGGCCAGCACGTCGCTGGCCAGGGCGATGCCGATTGCCTCGTAGGCGGGCAGGCCCAGCAGGGTGACCAGCATGGGGGTGATCACGGTGGCGGCGCTCAGGCCGGCAAAACCCGTGCCCAGGCCCGCCCCGGCGCCCGCCAGAAAACAGATCAGTATCTCGAACCAGAGTTCGCTCAAAACGAAGGACTTCCTTTCAGAAAAAACGGGCGCGAAAGGCCCTGTGAACTCAACGATAGCAGACCCGGCTTAACCGGGACTAAAGGAAAAAGCGGAAGAAAAGGGCCCTCTGTGCCGCAGGAACATCCGCGAGGCCCAAAAGCACGTTCCGCCGAAAAACGCCGGAGGCTGCCGGCTTTTGAAAAAAACGGGCGAGCGATGGGCCATCCCAAGTATATCAAAACCGCCCGAAGAGTGGGATATAAAATTGAAAAATAATAAAAAATTTTTTTCAAAATCGCCGCGGCGGGCCCGCCCCGGCGGCGGGGTGAGGCGGAGGGATGAAAACGGCGGCCCCCGTTTTTCGTCTACTATACAATAAAGAACGTCTCTTTCGGGAGGAATTTGCATGGACTTCATCACCATTTTCTCGGCGCTGCTGCGCTGGGGGCTGCTCGCCCTGGCAGGAGGAGCGGCGGCGCTTCTGCTTCTTGCCGGCGCTTACCGCGTTTATAAAAAGGTGTTCCACGGCAGGGGGACGGTCACGAAAGGGCAGGCCCTCTGCGGCGGGCTGCTGTGCTGCTGGCTGCTTCTGGTGGTCGGCCTCACCTCGCTGAGCCGGGGCGCGAACTTCACCGGCGCATTCAACCCGGACCTGTTCAGCGGCTATGTCAGCGCCTGGAACAACTGGTCCCTCAGCGAATTGCAGCTCATCCTGTTCAACATGCTCATGTTCGCGCCTCTGGGCTTTCTTTTGCCCCTTTTGTGGAAACGGGCGGAGCGCCTGCCGGTCACGCTGGCGGTCTCACTGGGGGTGACCGGCTTCATCGAGCTGTTTCAGCTGGCCACCGGCACCGGCATCTTTGAACTGGACGACCTGCTCCACAACCTGCTGGGCAGCCTGGCCGGCTATTTCCTCGTCATGGCGCTGCTCTCGCTGGCGCGGGAAAAACGGCTGCGCTTTGCCCCCGCGGCAAAGGCGCTGCTCATCCCCGGCGCGGTGGGCCTTGCGGTGGGGGCGGCCTTTCTGGCCTATGCCCGCCAGCCCTACGGCAACATGAGCATCCTGCCCGCCTCGCCCCAGGACATGACCGGGGTGCGGCTGGAGGCGGACTGGCAGGCAGAAGAGCGGGGGACCGCCGCCGTCTACAAAAGCTGCCATGCGCTGGACAAAGCCTGGACGGAGACCGTGCGCACCGGGCTGGAGCAGCTGGAGGGGATGACCTTTTCCGGCCCCGCCCGGCGGGAGGATGAGAACCTGGGTTATATGGGCACTGACGCAAAGGGCCGGCAGGCGCGGCTGCTCTTTTTCTTCCGCACGGGAGAGTGGAGCTGCACCACCTTTGCCGAGCCCGCGCCTCTGACTGAACAGGCCGCCGCCGCGCTGCGAACGCGGTACGAGGACTGGATGAGGGAGACGGGCCTTCTGCCCCCGAACACCGCCTTCACCCTGCAAAACGGCGACACCCTGCGCTGGGATGCCGCCCCCGCCGACGGTCTGGCGGAAGGAGTGGAGGCCTTTCAGCAGGGCTCGGTGATGATCCAGTTCGACGCCGCCGGGGCGCTGGCCAGCTTTTTCTATCAGGTCACCTGGAACGAGCGCGCCGCCGATGAGCCCATCCTCTCCCCCGGCGAGGCCTGGGCGCGGGTGCAGGCGGGCGATTTTGAGCAGTACGTCCCCTTTGTGCCGGGGGACGTGGTGCATGTGACCGGCTGCGAACTGCGCTATCTCTACGACACCAAGGGCTTTTATCAGCCGGTGTATCAGTTCAGCGGCTTCCTCAACGACCCCGAAAATCTGTGGGTCTGCTCCATCCCGGCGCTGAAAGGCTGAAAAAAGCCGGTTGACAAAGGCAAGCCCCCTGCATATAATTAACACTGTTAATCATATGCAGGGGGTGCTTTTATGGAATGGACGGATATGGTGCGCTGCCAGCAGCAGATGCAAAAGCTGATGCGGGCCCTGCTGCCGGCGCGGGGGGCGGCGCTCACGGCCAGCGAGTGCGAGCTTCTGGCCTGCCTGTATCTGCGGCCGGACCACAACACGCCGGTCCTGCTCAGCCAGGCGAGCGGGATGAAAAAAGAGGCGGTGAGCCGCTGTCTGAAAGCGCTTTATGAAAAAGACTGCATCTCCAAACAGCGGAACGAAGCCGACGAGCGCAGCTATCAGCTGTTCATCACCGACACCGGCCTGGAAGAGCTGAAGAAGGGCTACGAGAGCATCCTGCAGCCCTTTTATGACCTGTGGCGGGCAGCGCCCGGGGAGTTCGAGGCGTTCATGCACTGCGCGGAGCGGCTGGCCGCCCACATCGAGGAGGAAAAGGAAAACCCGTGACGAGAAAATTTTATGACGCGCTGCAGCTGGACCCGTCGATTTTGAAACGGCGCATCGCCGCCTGCGAAACGAAGAAGGAAAAGACCTTTTACCGGGCGGCCATGGCGGTGCGCTCGGCGCTCATCGTGGCCTTTGCCATCCTGTTCATCAGCCTGTTGTCCGGCTTGTTCGGCGCGGACAACACCCCCATGGCGGTGGCGCTGTTCTGCATGCTGCTGGGCATCCGCTTCGTGAACTTTGAGTATTGCGCCGGCGATTCGCTGGCGGGGCTGGCGGCGGCGCTGGCCATCCTCACGCTGGCGCCCTGCGCCGCGGCCCAGGCGGGGCCGGCGCTTGTGGCGCCGCTGCACTTCGCCGCCTTCTTCGCGCTGCTCTTTCTGACCAGCCAGCGGCCGGAGATGGGCAACGGCGGCATTTACAGTTTTGCGTATATCTACCTCACCGGCAACCCGGTGGCGGGCGAGGCGCTGGCCCGCCGGGGGCTGATGGCGCTGACGGGCTGGCTTGTCTGCGGGGCCGTCCTGCTGGCAAAGCACCGCGGCCGCCACGCGGACACCCGCTTTCACCACCTGGTGCGCCGGTTCCGCCTTTCCCGGCCGGAGTGCCTTTGGCTGCTGCGCATGGCGCTGGGGGTGAGCCTTGTGCTGGCGGCGGGGCAGGTCTTCGGGGTGGAGCGCTTCATGTGGATGGGCTTCGCCTGCGGGTCGCTGCTGTCGGAATACCCCCTGCCCGGCAGCGCCGCCGTCCGCTTTTGGCAGCGCATCGCGGGGGCGGCGGCGGGCTGCGCCGCCTTTGCCCTGCTCTATCTGGCGCTGCCGGCGGGCCTGCGCCCGCTGCTGGGGCCCCTGGGCGGGTTCTGTATGGGCTTTTGCACCGACTACCGCTACAAGACGGCGATGAACTGCTTCGGCGCGCTGATGATCGGCGCGGGGCTTTACGGCCTTTCGGGGGCGGTGGCGCTGCGTTTGGCGGACACGGTGCTGGGCGCGGCCTTCGGCCTTTGTTTTGCCGCGCTGTTCCACCGGCTGTCGCGCCGCCTTCTGCCCGCGGCGGACCCGGCACTCTGAACCAAAACACAAAAAGAAAACCGGCGCACCGCTTTTGGCGGTGCGCCGGTTTTTTGGCTTATTCAGTGAGCCGTGCTCTCGAACTCTCGATTACCGGGGGTTCTTGATGGCAGCCTGTACTGCTATGCAAGAAAGGGGAGCGGTTCCTAACACGAGTTTAATTGTATCAGACATTACGAAGGAGATTGCGAAACAGGAAAAGTCATTTATCCAGTTCTGGAGCCGCTACAAAATATCCTTTATCAGCAAAACACGCTCAATCTAAAAACACAGAGGCCTGTTGAACTGCTCCTCTTGGTCTCGTTGTGAGAAATCGGTTATTTCTCATCCCGAACACAATAGTGCGCGCCACTCGTATTGCCCTGACGAACCAGCTGTTGATCCTCCACCATCTTTTTTAGAAGCCGATAAGCCTGCGGTGGAGAGATATGGAGCAGTTCGATCACGTCTTTTCTGGATATCGAGCCTTTTTGTTTGGCCAGTTTCAGTACCAGTTCGGGATATCGAAGCTGATCAATATCTGTCTGTCGAACATATTTGACCGGGTCTTTGTAGGACTTAGCACTTAAAATATAGGCTCTGCCGCGCCCGGTACCGATTGCCTCAATCAGACCGGTTTCGGTTAGATATTCAAGCGTCGCGCGCATTTTTGATTCCGGAATATGAGCTTCTTTGCTGATTTCAGCAGCTGTCATACGACGAGCCTGACGGAGCAGGTTTAGCGCAAGCAGTGCGTTTAGAGGAATCGGCACACCTGTGCGCTGCTGCTGTTCGGAAATTAATGCCACCAAATGCTTGTCCGGCATACCTCTGGGAATGAAAAGAGTGACGCTTGTGGAAGAGGTTTCCGAATAATCAGGCAGATCACGGCCATAACGCAAGGAGCCTTCGTAGATTCGATCCACACCACGGCCGGACCGTTCCGCAAGGCCAATACGTTTGAGTGCATCGGCCAATACAGGATTTCGGCCGTGAGGTTCCACGTTCAGAATGTTTTGTATGGTAACACCTTCGATAAATCCCCCGGGATTGGTGATCGTAAGACCATCCGTGTCCATGCGAACAAGGACTCGGCCCAGTCTTGTGTAATCCCGATGAGAAAAAGCGTTTACGACTGCTTCACGCACCGCGCGTTTATCAAACTCCGGAATGGAAATTCGATACATCCCCATTTCCATCTCCTGTTCCGGATTTCTGGCATTCACGAAATCCAGCAGACGTTCAATGGCAGACAGCAGCGGAAGATAGAAGGTTTCATTTGTACTGACTTCGGTGCCGTTCATCATCAAGAAAGCAGATTCTGCGGTGGGCATATATTCTCGCAATTTCTTCTGCTTGCCGATCAAAAGCATACCGGTATACGTGGGAACCAGCTGTTCTCCGACAGTTACAACCAGCTGCAGAGCCTTGTCCAACTCGTCGTCAGGCAGCTCCAGCAGATATTTTTCGCCGTTGTAAGACAAAATGATGCGTCGCAGGCGTTCACGCTCCAATGGATCCAAGTCTTGATAGCCCGCGCCGGGTACAGGCTGCGCCGAAAAGTCCAATAGCGACAGTTCACTCAATCGCGTGTTGATTTCGAAAGGGTACATGGGGACATTTTCGGGCGTTCCATCTGCCTTGATCCGCCGCCGCTGGATTTTTCCCACAGAGGATGCAATGATGCTTCGGCATTTGGGAACATGAATTGCTAAGACAGGAAGCGTTTCTTCCAACAGCTCCACGCGGACCGATACGGGTGGGACCGTTTTGTTGGCGATGTATGCCGCCAGTTGGGTGTAATCCCGGTGGGTTTCATGAAGCCCTGTTACGGTTCCGTCGTTTTCTACACCAAGATAAATAGTGCCGCCGATGGTATTTGCAAAGGCTACAACGGCATCCACAATGTCGTTATCTGACAACTTTTTGAGATCACTTTTGAATTCGATTTCCAAGGTTTCATGTTCTGGAATTGCAGAATTCATATAACCGCTCACCTCTTTAATAACACACTATCACACGCGTGCAAGTTTGTCAACGAATATTTGCACGCGTGCAAGTTTGCGTAATAACATTGTGCAAGATTGCTGTTATAATCTTAGTCCGAAACAGCATAAAAGATCCCCCGGCTCGCAAAAGCCGGGGGATCTTTTATGCCATTATTATGTGCTTGCGCCGCAAAGTATTACTTACCGGGGGTTCTTGATGGCAGCCTGAGCGGCGGCCAGACGAGCGATGGGCACACGGAAGGGAGAGCAGGACACATAGTCCAGACCCACGCGGTGGCAGAACTCCACGCTGGTGGGGTCGCCGCCGTGCTCGCCGCAGATGCCCAGGCCCAGCTCGGGACGGGTCTGACGGCCCAGCTTCGCGGCCATCTCGACCAGCTTGCCCACGCCGTTCTGGTCCAGGTGAGCGAAGGGATCGCTCTCGTAGACCTTGTTGTCGTAGTAGTAGCTCAGGAACTTGCCCGCGTCGTCACGGCTGAAGCCGAAGGTCATCTGGGTCAGATCGTTGGTGCCGAAGCTGAAGAACTCGGCCTCCTTGGCAATCTCGTCGGCGGTCAGGGCCGCACGGGGGATCTCGATCATGGTGCCCACTTCGTACTTCATGTCAACGCCGGCCTCGGCGATGATCTTGTCAGCGGTGGCCACGACCACGTCCTTGACGAACTTCAGCTCCTTGACCTCGCCGACCAGGGGGATCATGATGTGGGGAACGATCTTCACGCCGGTCTCCTTGGAGACGTTGATGGCGGCGTTGATCACAGCGGTGGTCTGCATCTCGGCGATCTCGGGGTAGGAGACAGCCAGACGGCAGCCGCGGTGGCCCATCATCGGGTTGAACTCGTGCAGGCTGTCGATGACAGTGTGCAGCTTCTCAACGCTCACGCCCAGATCCTTGGCCAGATCCACGATCTCCTCTTCCTTGGTGGGCAGGAACTCATGGAGCGGGGGATCCAGGTAGCGGATGGTCATCGGGCGCTCGCCCATGACCTTGTACATGGCCTCGAAGTCACCCTGCTGATAGGGCAGGATCTTGGCCAGGGCCTTCTTGCGGTCCTCAACGTTCTCGGCAACGATCATCTCGCGCACGGCCTTGATGCGGTCGGCCTCGAAGAACATGTGCTCGGTGCGGCACAGGCCGATGCCCTCGGCGCCGAAGTTGACGCCCTGCTTGGCATCGCGCGGGTTGTCGGCGTTGGTGAAGACCTTCAGCTGACGGGCAGCGTCGGCCCAGCCCATGAAGCGGCCGAAGTCGCCGCTGATGGAAGCCTCAACGGTGGGGATAGCCTCGCCGTAGATGTTGCCGGTGGAGCCGTCGATGGAGATCCAGTCGCCGCGCTTGTAGGTCTTGCCGCCCAGGGTGAACTCCTGCTTGTCGTAGTCCACGACGATCTCGCCGCAGCCGGAAACACAGCAGGTGCCCATGCCGCGGGCCACAACGGCGGCGTGGCTGGTCATACCGCCGCGAACGGTCAGGATGCCCTGCGCAACCACCATGCCCTCGATGTCCTCGGGGCTGGTCTCCAGACGGACCAGAACGACCTTCTTCATGCTGCCGTTCTCAACGCTCTCCTTGGCGTCCTCGGCGGTGAACACCACCTGGCCGCAGGCAGCGCCCGGGCTGGCAGCCAGGCCCTTGCCGATGACTTCCGCCTGCTTCAGAGCAGCGGCGTCGAACTGGGGATGCAGCAGGCTGTCCAGCTGCTTGGGCTCAACGCGCAGAACGGCCTCGCGCTCGTCGATCATGCCCTCGTCCACCAGGTCGACGGCGATCTTCAGAGCGGCGGCGGCGGTGCGCTTGCCGTTACGGGTCTGCAGCATGTAGAGCTTGCCATCCTCGATGGTGAACTCCATGTCCTGCATATCCTTGTAGTGGTTCTCCAGGCGGGTGGCGATCTCCACGAACTGGTCGTACACCTCAGGCATCTGGTCCTTCAGGTGAGCGATGGGGGAGGGGGTGCGGATACCGGCGACCACGTCCTCGCCCTGGGCGTTGATCAGGTACTCGCCGAACAGGGCCTTCTCACCGGTGGCGGGGTTGCGGGTGAAAGCAACGCCGGTGCCGCTGTTGTTGCCGCTGTTGCCGAACACCATGGCCTGCACGTTGACGGCGGTGCCCCAGTCGTAGGGGATCTCGTTCATGCGGCGGTAGACGTTGGCGCGGGGGTTGTCCCAGCTGCGGAACACGGCCTTGACGGCCTCGATCAGCTGGACCTTCGGGTCGGCGGGGAAGTCGCTGCCCATCTTGCTCTTGTACAGGTCCTTGAACTTCACGACCAGAGCCTTCATGTCGTCGGCGTCCAGCTCGGTGTCCAGCTTCACGCCCTTGGCTTCCTTCATCTCGTCGATGATCTTCTCAAAGTCGCTCTTGCTCAGCTCCATAACAACGTCGCTGAACATCTGGACGAAACGGCGGTAGCTGTCGTAGGCGAAACGGGGGTTGCCGGTCTTGGCGGCCAGGCCCTCCACCACTTCGTCGTTCAGGCCCAGGTTCAGGATGGTGTCCATCATGCCGGGCATGGAGGCGCGGGCGCCGGAACGCACAGACACCAGCAGGGGGTTCTTCACGTCACCGAACTTCTTGCCGGTGATCTCCTCCATCTTGCCGATGTACTCGTAGATGTCGGCCATGATCTCCTCGTTGATCTGGCGACCGTCCTTGTAGTACTGGGTGCAGGCTTCGGTGCTGATGGTGAAGCCCTGAGGCACAGGCATGCCCGCGTTGGTCATCTCGGCCAGGTTCGCGCCTTTGCCGCCAAGGATCTCACGCATGTCCTTGTTGCCTTCGCTGAACAGGTACAGATACTTCTTGCTCAATATTCTCGACCTCCATAAAAGATTCCACGTCCCGCGGGGCGGGATGCCCCGCCAAACGATAAGAACGCGCATAATATTATAGCAAATCGCGCCGCCAAGCGCCAGAGGTTTTAACGTTTTTATCCATGGATTTGTGGATTTTTTTGCAATCCGGGCCCCCTTCAGGGTTGCAAAGGGCAAAAAAGTATGTAAACTTAGACTGGGGTAGGTTCTGCCGCGGCAAAAACGGCGCGGCCCGCCCCCCGAAAAAAGGAGAGAACACCCATGTTTTTCAAAAAGCAGAGCGCCGGGGCCGACTGGCTGGTGGCAGGCCTTGGCAACCCCGGCAAAAAATACGAGGGCACCCGCCACAACGCGGGCTTTGACGCGCTGGACTTCATCGCCGGCCGCTGGAACGCCCCCACTCCCCGTGTCAAGTTCGAGGGCCTGCTGGCCCAGACGGCGGTGAACGGGCACAAGGTCATCCTGCTCAAGCCCCAGACCTTCATGAACCTTTCCGGCCGGAGCATCGGCGCGGCGGCGGATTTTTATAAGATAGACCCCGCCCACGTCATCGTGCTGTGCGACGACGTGACCCAAAGCCCCGGCAAGGTGCGCATCCGGCCCTCCGGCTCGGCGGGCGGGCACAACGGCCTCAAGGACATCATCGCCCGGCTGGGCAGCCAGGATTTTCCCCGGGTGCGGCTGGGGGTGGGCGAAAAGCCCAGCCCCGAGTACGACCTGGCCGACTGGGTGCTGGGCCGCATTTCCGGCGCCGACCGCAAGGCCTTCGAAAGCCGGCTGGAGGACGTGGCAAACGCCGTGGAGCTCATCATGGACGGCAGGCTCTCCGAGGCCCAGAACCGCTACAACCGCTGAAAGGCAAAACCGTGTCGTTTGCAAAAACGACACGGTTTTTTTACATGCCGGATGCGATAAAGCGCCCGTTCTGTTTCGTTTTATAAGTGCGGGCGCAAAAAGCCGCCCGCCCGAAAGGAGGACGCATCTTATGAAGCGTTTGGCAGCGCTGGCCCTGGCGGCAGTTCTGGGCCTGAGCCTTTCCGGCTGCGGAGCCGGCACATTGAGAAGCATGAAGTGGGCCATCGAGCCCGCAGGCGAGTTCGAGGCAGTGGAGCCTGTGGCGGACACCGCCACCGTGGCCGCCGGCATGGTGAGCCGCCGCCCCGGCGAGGCGGGGTATTATCTGGCGCAGAGCCCCGCGGGCTGGGGCGTGCTGAACGCCGCCAGCGGCGACGTGGCCGCGTCGGCGGCCTTTGTGACCCAGCCGGTGCGCTGCGGCGCGGGGCATCTCTACGACCAGGGCCTCTATGAAGGGGAGCGCTGGTACGACTGGGAGACCCTGGAGGACCTGGACGCCCAGCTGGAGAGCATCGGCACCAGCTACCGCATGGAGGTGGGCCACGGCGGCGGCTCCAACCGCTTTCTGGCGGACGAGGCGGGCGCGGTGAGCGCCGTCAGCTTCGGCGAGGCCAGCATGACCATCCGCCCGCTGGCCGAGATCGAAGGCCTGCCCGGCCTCATCCCGGTGCAGCAGGGGACCCTGCGCGCAGACTGGACCGGCGAGGACCCCGCCACCTGGGAGGACTTCGTGCTGGAGCACGACGGCCGCTTCGCGGTGGCCGCATCCGACGGGACGCTGCTCACCGACTTTGTCTATGAGGCCGCCTGCATGGGCACCGACGAGGCCATCGCCGTCTGCAAGGAGGGCAAGTGGGGCTATGTGGACACGGCGGGCAAGGAAATCATTCCCTGCGAGTACGACGCCTTCTGGGGCGTGCGGTGGGACTGGAACAGCGAGACGGAAAAGAACGAGCCCACCACCGGCATCTATCCCGCCCCCTTCACCGAGGGCTGCGTGGTGGTGAAACAGGAGGGCGTCACCGGCGTGCTGAAGGCCGACGGCAGCTGGCTTTTGAAGCCGGGCCAGGTGGAGGACGCGGCCCCCGCCTTCGGCGGCTTGCTCTGGGTAAAGACCGAGGGGAAATGGGGCGCGGTGGAACTGCCGGGCTGACGGCGCGTTTCCCTTGCGTTCGGCAGGTTTTGCCGCTACAATAGAAGCATAGAAAAAACGCGCACCCCGCCGGGCAAGGCCCGACGGGGCGCTGCCTGTTGCCCCAAAACGGCTGTTTTCAGAAAGGGGAACCCATGTTCGACATCCTCAAAAGCACCGCGGAATACAAAAAACTCAAAAGCCACCTGGCCGTCACCGGCCCGGCGGCCCTCTTCGGCCTGCCCCCGGCGGGCCGCGCCCAGATGCTGGCGCTGCTGGCCGCCGAGAGCCGCCGCCCCCTGCTGGCGGTCACGGCGGGGGAGGCGGAGGCCACCCGCCTCGCGGCGGACCTCTCCACCTTCGGCCTTCCGGCGGCGGTGTTCCCGCCCCGGGACTTTCTGCTGCGGCCCATCGAGGGCGCCGGGCGGGAATATGAATACCGGCGGCTGGCAGTGCTGGGCGATCTGGTGGGCGAGCGCCTCGGGGCGGTGTGCGTGCCCGCCGAGGCCCTGCTGCAATACACCATGCCCAAAGAGGAGTTCTGCCGCAACACCCTGACCCTGAAGCCCGGGCTGGAGCTGCCCCTGACCAAACTGGAGGAGCGCCTGTTCGACGCGGGCTACCATCGGCGGGGCCAGGTGGAGGGCCCGGGCCAGTTCAGCGTGCGGGGCGGCATCGTGGACATCTGGCCCCCCGAGGCCAAAAGCCCCGCCCGGTGCGAGTACTGGGGGGACGAGATAGACACCCTTTCCACCTTTGACGTGCTCAGCCAGCGGCGGGACGGCGATTTGGAAAAACTGCACATCAGCCCGGCCCGGGAGGTGCTGTTCGGCTCCGCGCCCGAGACCGCCGCCGCCCTGCGCAGCGCCCTGGCCAAAGAGAAGGGCCGCCGGGCCGCCGCCATGGAAAAGGCGATGGAAACCGACCTTGCCCAGCTGGACGCGGGCCTTGTGCCCGAGGCGCTGGACAAATACATGGGGGTGCGCTACGAAAAGCCCGCCACCCTGCTGGACTATTTCGACGCGCCCATTCTGGTGCTGGAGGAGCCCAGCGCCATCCGGGAGGCCCAGAAGGCCACCGCCTTCCGCCGCAGCGAGGAGCTGAAGGGCCTCTACGAGCAGGGGGTGCTCTGCCCCGGGCTGGACGTGCTCTATGAGGACATGCCCTACCTGCTGGCGGCGGCCCAGAAGCACTCCAGCATCTGCTGCGAGAACTTTGCCCGCACCCTGCCGGGCCTGGAACTGAAAGAGATCATCAACGCCCCCGCCCACGCCCGCCCGCCCTTCTCCGGCGAGGTGGCCTCCCTGGCGGAGGACCTGGAAAACCTCACCCGCCAGGGCTTTGCGGTGGACGTGCTGGCGGGCACCGAGCGGGCCGCCGCGGCCCTGGCCAAGGACCTGGTGAACAAGGGCTTCCGGGCGGGCACCGCAAAAGACATGGTGGCCAGCCCCGGGGCGGTGGCGGTGCGCACCGGCCACACCAGCGCCGGCGCGGAGTACCCCTTTGCCCGCTACGCCCTGCTCACCAGCCGCCGGGCGGGGGAGAGCGAAAAGAAAAAGCCCGCCCGCAAAAAGGACAAAAACGCCCTTTCCAGCCTCACCGACATCGCCCCCGGCGATTACGTGGTGCACCAGAACCACGGCATCGGCATGTACACCGGCATCCAGCGGTTGGAAGTGCAGGGCGTGGTGAAGGACTATCTGAAACTGCTCTACGACAAGGGCGACACGCTGTATGTGCCGGTGACCCAGCTGGACCTGCTCAGCCGCTACACCGCCCCCGGCGACGAGGAGAAGGTGAAGCTGGCCCGGCTGGGCGGCCAGGAGTGGACCCGCACCCGCCGCAAGGTGAAGGCCGCCGCCGCCGAGATGGCCCAGGAGCTCATCGCCCTTTATGCCAAGCGCCAGCAGGCCAAGGGCACCGCCTTCCCGCCGGACGGCGACTGGCAGCGGGACTTCGAGACCCGCTTTGAGTACGAGGAGACCGCCGACCAGCTGGCGGCGGCCGCCGAGATAAAAAAGGACATGGAGAACCCCTGGCCCATGGACCGGCTGCTCTGCGGCGACGTGGGCGTGGGCAAAACGGAGGTGGCCCTGCGGGCGGCCTTCAAGTGCGTGATGGGCGGCAAGCAGTGCGCCATCCTGGCCCCCACCACCATCCTGGCCTGGCAGCATTACAGCAACATGCTGGCCCGGATGGAGGCGTTTCCCATCAAGCTGGGCCTTTTGTCCCGCTTCCGCACCAAAAAGCAGCAGGAGGAGACCATCAAGGGCCTGCGCTCCGGCACGGTGGACATCGTGGTGGGCACCCACCGGCTGCTCAGCGACGACATCAAATTCCACGACCTGGGGCTGGTCATCATCGACGAGGAACAGCGCTTCGGCGTCAAGCACAAGGAGAAGCTGAAGGAGGCCTTCATCGGGGTGGACATGCTCACCCTCTCGGCCACCCCCATCCCCCGCACCCTGAACATGGCCATGAGCGGCATCCGGGACATGAGCACCATCGAGGAGCCGCCGGTGGAGCGCCAGCCCATCGAGACCTACGTGATGGAGTACGACCCGGTGATTTTGGCGGAGGCCATCAAGAAGGAGCTGGCCCGGGGCGGGCAGGTCTACTACCTGCACAACCGGGTGGACAGCATCGAGGCCACCGCCGGCATGGTGGGGCGGATGGTGCCCGGCGCCCGGGTGGGCGTGGCCCACGGCAAGATGACCGAGGAGCAGCTGGGCAAGGTGTGGCAGCAGCTGCTGGACGGCGACATCGACGTGCTGGTGTGCACCACCCTCATTGAGACCGGCGTGGACGTGCGCAACTGCAACACCCTCATCATCGAGGACGCCGACCGCATGGGCCTTGCCCAGCTGTATCAGATACGGGGCCGGGTGGGCCGCTCCGGCCGCAAGGCCTACGCCTACTTCACCTTCCGGCGGGACAAGGTCCTCACCGACGTGGCGGCCAAGCGCCTTTCCGCCATCCGGGAGTTCACCAGCTTCGGCTCGGGCTTCCGCATCGCCATGCGGGACCTTCAAATTCGCGGCGCGGGCAGCCTTCTGGGCCAGAGCCAGCACGGCCACATGCAGGCGGTGGGCTATGACCTTTATATGAAGATACTGGCCGGGGCGGTGGCGCTGGCCAAGGGCGAGGCCCCGCCGCCGGACAAGGCGGACTGCCTCATCGACATCACGGTGGACGCCTACATCCCCGACAGCTACATCCCCGAGGCGGCGGGCCGCATCGAGGCCTACAAGCGCATCGCCGCCATCGAGACCGCCGAGGACGCCTCCGACGTGCTGGACGAGCTCATCGACCGCTACGGCGACGTGCCGAAGAGCGTGTTTGGCCTTGTGGACATCTCCCTCATCCGGGTCACGGCGGCAAAGGTGGGGGTCTATGAGATCGGCCAGAAGCGGGACACCCTGCTGCTCTATTCCGACAAGCTCACCCCCGCCGCCATCAAGGCCGCCACGGCG
The DNA here is from genome assembly GCA_004558145.1 of Oscillospiraceae bacterium. Taxonomy (GTDB): domain Bacteria; phylum Bacillota; class Clostridia; order Oscillospirales; family Ruminococcaceae; genus Allofournierella_A; species Allofournierella_A excrementavium. Next base: position 23,721 of record SFDQ01000005.1, on the reverse strand, counting down.
GCGCTGCCCGGCCGGGTGATGGTGAACGCCGGGTCAAAGCCTTATCTGGCGGTGCGGGTGGACCGGGGCGAAGCGCCGCTCACCGCGCTGCGGGCGGTGCTGGAAGCCCTTGTGAACGATTGAAAAGCCGCCGTTCGGGCGATATAATAGAAAAAACGCCCCTTTGCGGAAGGGGCGCTGCAAAAGGGGAGGATACGGCGATGAAGATTCTTTGTTCCAACTGCGGGCTGCGCTATGACCCCGCGGTGAACAATGGCATCTGCCCTCATTGCGGGCGCTACAACGAGGCCCCGCCGGAGGCCTTTGCGCCCCAGGCGGAGGAAGAGGCGGAGCCCCAGTACGATGAGGACCCGGAGCTCTGGGCCCCGCCCGCGCCGGTGCGCCGGCGGGTCAGCCGGCCGGCGCTGGTGCTGTTCATCCTGTTTTTGGCGGTGTTCGCGGTGGAGTGCGTGGCCTTTCCGCTGGTGACCCGCGCCACCAAGGCAGGGCAGGCCCAGGCCGCCTATGTGCCCGAGGCCGCGACGGAAAGCGCCGTTCAGAACGAGGCCTTCACCTTCGGCCCCACAGGGCGGCAGGTGCTGGTGGGCGAAGCCCAGCGGCTGGGCGGCATCCGGGGCACCGAGGAGGGCGCCGAGGTGGTGCGCGTCTGGTGCGAGGTGGACAAGGAGCAGGACTACCGCTCCGACTGGGCCGCCGACGCATTCCTGCAGGCGGGGGACATTTATTATCCCGCCATCCAGACCTATGACCTGGAGCAGTTCTACCCTGAGCTGGCCGCCGAGGCCCTGGACCCCTATGCCTTCCAGAGCGCCTCCATGGACGAGGGCTGGCTCTACTTCCTGGTGCCGGAGGGGGCGGCGGGGCACACGCTGTGGCTCCAGTGCCAGACCCTTGACCGAAGCTACGACATCAGCGAGACGGCCATGACGGGCATTGCCCTGACCGTGACGGAAGGGAGCGTGAGCGGCGAATGAACCGACAGAACAGCCGTCCCGGCCTGCTCATGTGGGCCCTGGCCGCCCTGGCCCTGGCCGCCGCCGTGGCCCGCTTCGCGGCGGGCATGTCCGGGCTGGACAACGCCCGCTACGCCGCCGACTGGAACGTGACCGCCGACCAGATGAGCGTGCAGGCCATCGAGACCCCCGAATGGGGCGACAGCTTTTACGACTATTACCTCGTCAGCTTCCGGCTGGCCAACCACAGCCAGCGCCCGGTGGACCTGGACGAATACGCCTTCACCGCAGTGCCCCAGAAGGGGGACGACTGGGCCGCCCGCTTTGACTCTGAGTGGGACAGCGAGGCCGCCTACACCCTGCGGCCCCAGGTGCCCCAGGGCTGCACCGCCCCGGTGAGCATGGTGCTGCGGGTGGACCCGGAGGAACTGAAAAGCCGCACTCTGGATGTCTTCTTTGAGGACTATGCCGGCGGCATCCCCCTGGGGCAGATCACCCTGCCGGAATGAACTTCAAAGCGGCCTTTGCCATCGGGGCAGAGGCCGCTTTTTTGCGCCGCAAAAAGATTTTATCTTCGTTCATATTTTCTTCATATCAAGAGGATATGCTATAAACATGAAAATAAGGCGGTGAGCCGCCATCCCAAATACGCAAAAAGGCGGTGTTTTATGAAGACACGCGGGCCGAAAAACCCCAACAAAGTGCTGCTCTATTACTGCATCGGCGCGCTGGTGGCGCTGCTGGTGTTCAACTGGCTCGTCTTCCCCCAGATGATGCGGGGCGCGGTGACCGAAGTGACCTACAACCAGTTCCTGACCGACCTGGAGGCGGGCAGCGTGGTGGCCGTGGAGGAGGACTCCTCCGCCGGCACCATCACCTATCAGATGAAGGATGAAAACGGGCGGGACCGCATCTGCCAGACCGCCATCGTCAACGACCCCGACCGGGTGGACCGCATCCTGGCGGCCACCGGCCCCGACGGGCAGGCGGTGCAGTACGGCGGCGTGGTGCCCACCCAGGCGTCCCCCGCCATGAACCTTTTGTTCGGCGTGGTGCTGCCGGTCATCGTGATGGTGGCGGCGGGGCAGCTGCTCATGCGCTACATGTCCAAAAAGATGGGCGGCCCCAACGCCATGAGTTTCGGCAAGTCCAACGCCAAGGTGTATGTGGAGGCCCAGACCGGCAAGACCTTTGCCGACGTGGCCGGCCAGGACGAGGCCAAGGAGGCCCTGGCCGAGATCGTGGATTTCCTCCACAACCCCGGCAAATACAACAGCATCGGCGCCACCCTGCCCAAGGGCGCGCTGCTGGTGGGCCCTCCGGGCACCGGCAAGACCCTGCTGGCCAAGGCGGTGGCGGGCGAGGCCCATGTGCCCTTCTTCTCCATCTCCGGCTCGGAGTTCGTGGAGATGTTCGTGGGCATGGGCGCGGCCCGTGTGCGGGACCTGTTCCGTCAGGCCGCCCAGAAGGCCCCCTGCATCGTGTTCATCGACGAGATCGACACCATTGGCAAAAGCCGTGACGGCGCCGGCGGCATCGGCGGCAACGACGAGCGGGAGCAGACCCTGAACCAGCTGCTCACCGAGATGGACGGCTTCGACGGCTCCAAGGGCGTTATCATCCTGGCCGCCACCAACCGCCCCGAAACGCTGGACAAGGCCCTGCTTCGCCCGGGCCGCTTCGACCGGCGCATCCCGGTGGAGCTGCCCGACCTGGAAGGCCGCGCCGCCATCCTTAAGGTGCACGCCCGCAAGGTGATGATGGACGAGAACGTGGACTACATGGCCATCGCCCGGGCCACCTCCGGCGCGTCCGGCGCGGAGCTGGCCAACATGATAAACGAGGCGGCGCTGCTGGCGGTGAAGAACGGCCGGCGCATCGTGCGCCAGAGCGACCTCATGGAGGCGGTGGAGACGGTCATCGCCGGCTACCAGCGCAAGAACAAGGTGCTCAGCCAGAAGGAAAAGCGCATCGTGGCCTACCACGAGATCGGCCACGCCCTGGTGGCCGCCAAACAGACCGAAAGCGCCCCTGTGACGAAGATCACCATCGTGCCCCGCACCTCCGGGGCCCTGGGCTACACCATGCAGGTGCCCCAGGAGGAGACGAACCTGCTCAGCCGCCAGGAGGCACTGAACAAAATTGCCACCTTCACCGGCGGCCGGGCCGCCGAGGAGCTCATCTTCGGCAGCTACACCTCCGGCGCTTCCAACGACATCGAGCAGGCCACCCGCCTTGCCCGGTCGATGGTCACCCGGCTGGGCATGAGCCGCCAGTTCGACATGATGGCTCTGGAGACCACCGCCGGCAAGTATCTGAACGCCGATACCACCCTGGCCTGCAGCGAGGGCACCGCCGAAAAAATCGACGAAGAGGTGCTGGCCATCATCAAGGAGGCCCACGAAAAGGCCATCAACATCCTCAAGGAGAACATCGACAAGCTCCACGAGCTGGCCGCCTTCCTGATGGAGCGGGAGAGCATCACCGGCGAGGAGTTCATGGAAATTCTGAACCGCCAGCCCCTGCCCGAGCAAACGAACCCGTAAACACCGTCCCGCCGCCCTTTTCGAGCGGCGGGATTTTTTGTTGGTTGTAAGGCAGCCTTCCTTCCCGTATAATGAAAGAAGCAAAAAACGGGAGGAAACGGGACGTGATGAAAAAATTCCTGGCCCTGGCGCTGGCCCTTGCGGCGGCGCTGACCTGGGGCTTTTCCGCCGCCGCCGGGTGGGACCCGCCGGAAGGCGCGGTGAACGCCGAGGCGGTGGTGCTCTACAATGTGGACACCGACACGGTGGTGTACGAGAAGAATTCCCGGGAGGTGCGGGCCGCCGCCAGCCTGACAAAAATGATGACCGCCCTGCTTCTGGCGGAGAGCGGCGAGGACCTTTCCCAGACCTTCACCATCCCCGAGGGCCTTTCCGAAGAGTTTGACCGCATCCAGGCGGAGAATGGCTCGGACGCGGACCTGAAGATAGGGGAGACGGTCACGCTGGAAAGCCTGCTCTACGCCTGCCTTCTGCCCAGCGGCAACGACGCGGCCAGCGCCATCGCCTATTACCTGGGCAATGGGGACATGCAGGCCTTCTTTGACAGGATGAACGCCCGGGCCGCGGAGCTTGGGTGCGAGAACACCAACTTCACCTGCGCCCACGGCCTCTACGGCTTGGAATACGGCAACCACTCCACCGCCTGGGACATGTTCCTCATCGGCAGGGCCTTCCGGGAGAACGACCTGCTGATGGAGGTGGTCACCCAGACCGGTTACTGGATGCCCCTCACCAACATGCACACCACGCCCGAGAGCGCCGACGCCCCCGAGGGCGCGGCCTACTACATCACCACCACCAACGTGATGCAGCTGCCGGACCAGGAACTCTACCGCCCCTACATCCGGGGCATCAAGACCGGCTTCACCGACGAGGCGGGCCGGTGCTTTGTCTCCAGCGCCGAGTCGGGCGGCATGACCTGGCTGCTGGTGGTGATGGGCGCGCCCATCCAGCTGGCGGAAGACGGCTTCAACTGGGCCTTCCACACCACCGCCGACCTCTACGACTGGGCGCTGGTGAACTTCTGGCCGGTGGCCCTGCCCAACACCGAGACTCCCGTGGCCAGCGTGCCGGTGAAGTGGTGCGCCGAGGCCGACACGGTGGACCTCTACGCCGCCTCCACCCTCACCACCCTCCAGTGCGCGGACAGCACCGTGGAGGTGGTGGCCGAGGACGTGCCCGAGATGCTGGAGGCCCCGGTGCAAGCCGGGCAGACGGCGGGCCGCGCCGTGGTCTATGTGGACGGCGAAGCGGTGGGCACGGTGGAGCTGGTCACCGCCGGTGTCTGCCAGCGCAGCGCCTGGCTCTACTATAAGGAACAGCTGGCCTCCTTCGCCCCCGCCCTCATCGCGGCGGCGGTGCTGGCGGCGCTGCTGCTCTTCGGGGCGGCGCGGGCCTCTGCAAGGCGCAGAAAGCGCGCCCGGCGGGCTGCAAAAACCAGATAAAACAAAGACGGGCGGGGCCTTCCCTCAAAGGGAAAGGCCCCGCCCGGTTTTCGTTTTGTTTTCAGCGCCCCGTCACGGCCGGTCCGCCTCCAGCTTGCGCAGGGCGGGCTCGATGACCAGATGGAAGTTCAGCATCCAGTTGTCCTCGGTGGCCTGCACCGCCCCTTCCAGGTCCCGGCGCTGCAGCGCGTCGATGATTTGTTCGTGGCCCTGCACCGACTGGGAGCGGAACTCGTTGTGCTTGAAGAACTGCACCTCGGTGCGGGCGATGTGGATGGACAGGTCGCTGATGAAGGCGCTCAGGTACTTGTTGGCCGCCAGGTCCAGCAGCACCTGATGGAACTGCTCGTCCGCCGCCTGGGTGCGCAGCTGGTCGCCGGTGGAAAGGCAGTGGTATAATTCCAGGTTGCGGGCCTTCAGCTCCCGGATGACCTCGTCGTTCACAAGGGGGAAGGCCAGCCGCACCGCGTATCCGTGCAGATGAGACAAAAGGGGATAGCTCTGCCGCAGCGACGCAAGGTCGATGGGCGTGACCCGGGTGCCGCGCCCGGGCAGGATCTCCACCAGCCCTTTTTCCGCCAGGACCTGCAGCGCCTCCCGAACGGGCGTGCGGCTCACCTGGAAATAGCGGGAGAGCTGCTCGTCATAAAGGCGCTCGCCCGGCTCCAGCGTTCCGTCCACGAGCCACTGGGCCAGAGTTTGCAGCACCCGCTCCTTGGCCGTGGTGGGCTGCAGGGGCTGGGTGTCTTGAGGGACCGGCATGATAGGACTCCTTTAACAGTAAACTTGGGTCTGTGCTATCATATCATTATACTACGCCCGCAAATCGGGTGCAAGAAAACCGCGCCAAAATCCCTTTCTGCGCACTTTCCATGCACGCTTGTGCACGAAAAATCTTCACTCTTCAAAAAAGAGGTTGACAAAGTTGCATAAAGGCGCTATATTCAATATGCAATATATCGCATATTTCTCCACCGGAAATATGCGCCGAGGAACACGGAAAAGAGGTAATTGGAGATGAACGAGAGCTTCAAGGCGGTCCACCGCTCCCACGAGAGCACGGGCCTGTCGGACGTGAAACGCTTTGGCTACGAGAACGCCAAAAAGGTGCAGGCGTTCCACGCCAGCTTCCCGGAATACACCCCCACCCCGCTGGTGAATCTGGGCGGGCTTGCGGGCGAATTGGGCCTGGGCAGCGTCTACGTCAAGGACGAGAGCTACCGCTTCGGCCTGAACGCCTTCAAAGTGCTGGGCGGCAGCTACGCCATCGGCAGCTACATCGCCGGCCGGCTGGGCATGGACATCAGCGAGCTGCCCTATGAAAAGCTGGTGAGCGACGAGGTGCGGGCCAAGCTGGGCGAGATCACCTTTGTCACCGCCACCGACGGCAACCACGGCCGCGGCGTGGCCTGGACGGCCAACCGCCTCAAGCAGAAGGCTGTGGTCTACATGCCCCAGGGCTCCGCGCTGGAGCGTCTGCACAACATCCAGGCGCTGGGGGCGGACGCTTCCATCACCGACCTGAACTACGACGACGCGGTGCGCCTTGCCAACGAGGGCGCCGAGAAGTACGGCTGGGTCATGGTGCAGGACACCGCCTGGGAAGGCTATGAGGACATCCCCGCCTGGATCATGCAGGGCTACACCACCATGGCGCTGGAAGCGGTGCAGCAGCTGGAGCAGATCCGTGCCCAGCGGCCCACCCACATCTTCCTGCAGGCGGGCGTGGGCGCGCTGAGCGGCGGCCTGACCGGCTTCTTCGCCGACCTTTACGGCGATGAGGAGCGGCCCATCATCACCATCGTGGAGCCCAACAAGGCGGACTGCATCTACCGCACCGCCCAGGCCAACGACGGCAAGCTGCACTTCGTCACCGGTCGGATGGACACCATCATGGCGGGCCTTGCCTGCGGCGAGCCCTGCACCATCGGCTGGGAGGTCCTGCGGGACCACGCCGACAACTTCGTCTCCTGCCCGGACTATGTGGCGGCCAAGGGCATGCGCGTGCTGGGCAACCCCATGCCGGGCGACCAGCGGGTCATCTCCGGCGAGAGCGGCGCGGCCACCCTGGGCTTTGTGGCGGAAGTCATGCAGAACGAGAGCCTGGACTGGCTGCGTGAGGCGCTGCAGCTGAACGAGAATTCCCGCGTGCTGTGCTTCTCCACCGAGGGCGACACCGACCGGGCCAACTACCGCCGCATCGTGTGGGACGGTCTGCACCCCAGTTTTTGAGCTTCGGCCGCACCCCGAGGAGGGCGGCTGACGATATATTAAAAGGAGGCAAGGATCATGTTTGACAAACTGGTAAGCATCACAGAATTCCTGTGGGGGACGCCGCTGATGATCCTGATGGTGGGCGTTGGCCTGTATCTCACCATCGGCACCGGCTTCTTCCAGATCCGCAAGTTCGGCACCGTGCTGAAAAAGACCATCGGCGAGGTGTTCAAGAAGGACAGCGACAGCTCCCAGGGCGAGGGCCAGCTCAAGCCCTATCAGGCACTGTCCACCGTGCTGGCGGGCACCGTCGGCAGCGGCAACATCGCCGGTGTGGCGGCGGCCATCGCCGTGGGCGGCCCCGGCGCCGTGTTCTGGATGTGGATCATCGCCCTGGTGGGCATGATGACCAAGATGGCCGAGGTCACCCTGTCGGTGGCCTACCGCAAGAAGGGCGAGAACGGCGAGTTCTACGGCGGCCCCATGCACTACATCCGTGAGGGCCTGGGCGGCGGCCTGGGCAAGTTCCTGGGCGGCTTCTACGCCGTCGCCCTGTTCGTGCTGGTGGTCACCGACGCCTGCTTCGTGCAGACCAACACCCTGGCCACCTCTGCCCAGGAGACCTTCGGCATCCCCCTCATCGTCAGCGGCGTGGTGCTGGTGGCTCTGAGCGTGTTCATCATCGTGCGCGGCGGCGTGGAGAAGATCGGCAACTTCTGCGGCAAGGTCGTTCCTCCCATGTGCATCCTGTACATCGTGGGCTCCCTGGTGGTGGTCATCGCTAACATCGCCAACGTGCCCGAGGCCTTTGGCATGATCTTCAAGTACGCTTTTGCTCCCATGCCCGCGGTGGGCGGCTTCGCCGGTTCCACCCTGGCGCTGGCCATGGGCCGCGGCGCTTCCCGCGGCATCTTCTCCAACGAGGCCGGTGAAGGCACCGCCGCCACCGTACACGCCACTGCCCAGACCGACCACCCCGTGCATCAGGGCATGTACGGCGTGCTGGAGGTCTTCATCGACACCATCGTCATCTGCACCCTCACCGCTCTGGCCATCATCACCAGCGGCGTGTGGAGCAGCGGCGCCACCGGCGCGGTGCTCACCCTGAATGCCTTCGAGACCGTCTGGGGCCAGTGGGGCACCTACATCCTGTGCGTTGCCATCATCCTGTTCACCTATTCCAGCTACCTGGGCTTCTTCGTGGAGTACCGCACCAGCACCGAGTATCTGTTCGGTGAGAAGGCCCTGAAGTACCTGCAGTGGTTCTTCTTCGTGCCGCCCATCCTGGCGGTGACCATGCCCATCGAGGCCATCTGGTCTCTGGCGGACATGGCCGTGGGCTTCATCGTCATCCCCAACATGATCGCCATCCTGCTGCTGAGCAAGAAGTTCTTCGGGCTGTTCCGGGAATACACCGGCCGTCTGGACAAGGAAAAGGCGAAAAACTGAAAAAGCTCTCTTACTTCTCTCTCATAAAGAACGCCGCGGAGGCCCCAAAAGGCCTCCGCGGTCTTCTTTTTTTGTGCGCCTCCACAAAATTTTCACCGTTCTTTCCGGCTGATTTCACAATCCCCCCGTAGAATACACCGTAGCGTTCGCCCGGCCCGGGCGAAGACAAGGAACAATGGGGGAATTATTTTATGAGCAAGATCAAAACTGCCTGTGCGGGCGCGGCTGCCTTTGCCGGCCGGCACAAAAAAGCAGTCATCGCACTGGCGCTGCTGGTGGTGGCCGCGGCGGCGGCCGCCTTTTTGCTGCGGGGGCGCTTTGTGCGCCCGGTGAGCCTGCCCGCCGCGGGCGGCAGCTATGTGCGCACCGTCACCCTGCAAAAGGGCACCCTGGAGGACTCCATCAGCGCCACCGGCACGGTGCAGAGCAGCGATGTGTCCAACGTGACCACCGACCTGAAGTACACCGTGAAAACGGTGAACGTGCAGGTGGGCGACTCGGTGGAGGAAGGGGACGTTATCTGCACCCTGGACACCTCCGAGCTGGAGGAGAGCATCCAGAAATTGCAGGAGAGCCTGGCCGACGCAAAGGCCGAAGCCCAGAAGCAGTATGAAAAGGCCCAGGCCAGCCTCACCGAGGCGGAAGAGAACGTCAAGAGCACCTACGACGACATGAAGGAGGCCGAGGACGAGCGGGATTCCGCCAAGAGCGCCTACGAGACCGCGGCCGCCGCGGTGAAGAGCTACCAGGCCGAGGTGGACGCCGCCAACGCCGACCTGCTCACCAAGCTGAACGCCCGGCAGGCGGCGCTGAACGCCTACACCGCCGCCGGCGGCACTGTGGACGAGAACGGCGACCCGGTGACCGGCTCCACCTCCGAGGCCGCCTCCACGGCGGCGGACCTGTCCGCCCTGGCGGATGCGCTGGAGAAGGCCAACGGGGAGTACAAGTCTGCCGAGCAGACCCTCAAGACCGCTGAGGCCAATCTGCAGACGGCCCAGTCCGCCTCCAATTACACCGCCCTTTCCAGCGCCTACAACCAGGCCCAGACCGCCTATGAGCAGGCAAAGACCACCTACGAGAATGCCATCAAGACCAGCGAGACCGCCGAGGAGAGCCGCGACACCGCCCTGGAAAACTACAACAAGGCCGGCGAGAGCGACGAGCTGGAAGAACTGCAGTCCCAGCTGGAAAAATGCACCCTGAAGGCCGAGACCTCCGGCAAGGTCACCGCGGTGAACGCCACGGTGGGCAGCGCCATCGACGGCGCCGCCGCCACCATCCAGGACACCGACAGCCTGAAGATCTCCATCACCATCGCCGAGTATGACATCGACAGCGTCAGCGAGGGCATGCACGCCATCATCACCAGCGACGTGATCGACGGCGAGATCAACGGCACCCTCACCCAGATCTCGCCCACCGCCTCCGGCGGCGGCTCCTCTTCCAGCACCTTCTCCGCCGAGGTGACGGTGGACGACGAAAACAGCGGCCTGCTCATCGGCACCAATGCCAAGGTGCAGATCATCCAGTCCACCACCGAGGACGTGTTCACCGTGCCCCTGGACGCCATCGAGGAAAAGGAGGACGGCACCTCCGTCATCTATGTCCAGTCCGGCGAAGAGAACGGCGAGCCCGTCTTTGAGGAAGTGCAGGTGGTGGTGGGCGCCACCAACGACTACTACGCCGAAGTCAGCGGCGTGGACCTGGAAGAGGGCATGATCGTGCGGGCCAGCGCCAGCCTGGAGGAAGCCACCGAAGAGGTGACCACCCCCTCCGACATGATGATGGGCGGCGGTGAAGTGGTCATCGCCGCGCCCGCGGACGGCGGCGGGGCCATGCCCTCCGGCGGCGGTGGCGGCGGCAACATGGGCGGCGGCCGGCCCGGGATGGGAGGCTGACGGCCATGCAGCAGCCCATCATTGAGATGCACGGCATCGTCAAACGCTATTACATCGGCAAGCCCAACGAGCTGGAAATTCTCCACGGCATCGACCTGGAGGTCTGGCCCGGCGAGTTCGTGGCCATCGTGGGCGAGAGCGGCAGCGGCAAATCCACCCTGATGAACATCATCGGCGTGCTGGACCGCCCCACCGAGGGCAGCTACACCCTGGACGGGGTGGACGTGGGCAAAGCGAAGGACAGCGCCCTTTCCGCCATCCGCAACCGCAAGATAGGATTTGTGTTCCAGACCTTCAACCTCATCGGGCGCACCAGCGCCCAGAAAAACGTGGAGCTGCCCCTGCTCTATGCCCGGGTGCCCGCCCGCCAGCGGGCAAAGCGGGCGAAGGAGCTGCTGGCCCAGGTGGGCATGAGCGAGCGGGCCAGCCACGAGCCGAACGAGCTTTCGGGCGGCCAGAAGCAGCGGGTGGCCATCGCCCGGGCGCTGGCGAACGAGCCGGCGCTGCTTTTGGCGGACGAACCCACCGGCGCGCTGGACTCCGCCACCAGCCGCACCGTCATGGACATCTTTCACGAACTGCACCGCCAGGGCATGACCATCGTGCTCATCACCCACAGCCAGCAGCTGGCGGAGGAGTGCGAGCGCATCCTCACGCTGCGGGACGGGCGCATCATCTCCGAGAGGAAGGGGGCGGGCCGCAGTGCTTGACAACATCCGCATGGCCTTTGCCAGCCTTTGGGCCAACAAGATGCGCGCCCTGCTCACCATGCTGGGCATCATCATCGGCATCGGCTCGGTCATCGCCATCGTCACGGTGGGCGACTCCCTCTCCGGCTCCCTCACCGACAGCCTCCAGAGCTTCGGCATCAACAACATCACCGTCAGCCTGCAGCAGAAGACCGAGAGCGACTCCGGCGGCGGGGTGCGCATGTTCAGCATGGCCCAGCCCTCCGAGGAGGACCTCATCTCCGACGCCATGCTGGAGGAATACCAGACCGCCTACGCCGACAGCATCTACGCCATCTCCCTGGAGAGCGGCCTGGGCAGCGGCACAGTGGGCAGCGGCGAGGACACCGCCTCCGTCCAGGTGACCGGCGTCAACGCCCAGTATGCTGACGCCAACGAGCTGGAACTGCTCTGCGGGCGCTTCATCAAGGATTCCGACGGCGAGCGCCAGCTGGCGGTGGTCAGCGACCTGGCCTGCGAGACCCTGTTCGGCCGCGCCGATTCCTCGGTGCTGGGCCAGAGCTTCCAGGTCACGGTGGGCCAGAAGCTGCTCACCTTCTATGTGGCGGGCGTCTATGAATACGATGACAGCGGCTACTTCAGCATGACCGGCGAGGACCCGGTCACCGAGATGTACATCCCGCTGGCGGCGGCCCAGAAGCTGGGCGAAACGGACGAGGGCTACCAGAACTTCACGGTGGTGGCCGCCGCCGGCACCGACACCACCGCCTTCCTGGACGAGACCGAGGCCTTCTTCTCCAGCTTCTACACCCGCAACGAGAGCTGGACCGTCACCGCCACCAGCATGGAGAGCCTCATCGAGGAGATGACCAGCATGCTGAACACCGTCAAGCTGGCCATCAGCGCCATCGCGGCCATCAGTCTGCTGGTGGGCGGCATCGGCGTGATGAACATCATGCTGGTCAGCATCACCGAGCGCACCCGTGAGATCGGCACCCGCAAGGCCCTGGGCGCCCGCCGGGGCGACATCCGTCTCCAGTTCATCACCGAGGCGGTGGTCATCTGTCTGGTGGGCGGCGCGCTGGGCGTGGCCCTGGGCGTGGCTTTGGGCAGCGTGGGCGCGTCCCTGCTGGGCTACGCCGCAAAACCCAGCCTCTCCGCCATCCTCATCGCGGTGGGCTTCTCCATGGCCATCGGCGTGTTCTTCGGCTATTACCCGGCGAACAAGGCCGCCAAGCTGGACCCCATCGACGCGCTGCGCTACGAGTGAGCGCGGGCCCTCTTGCAAGCCGTGATATAATGATAGTGTACCCCGCCGCGGGGCCTGCCGGAACAGGGCAGGCCCCGCGGCGGCCGTTCTTGGATAAGAAAAGGAGTGGATACTATGGGTTTTGCAACAGGCAAAAAACGGATGGCTCTGGCCGCGCTGGCGGCCGTTCTGGCGCTGGCGGTGGCCGGCTGCGGCGCAAAACCGGTGACGGTGGACCCGACGCCCTATCTGTCGGTGGAGTTCTCCGGCATGAGCGGCGAGGGCACCGCCAGCTGGAACTTTGACAGCGAGGGCTTCGCCGCCGCCTGCGGCGAAGATGTGAAGGACGCGGCGGGCCTTGCCGCCTGCGTGGACGGCAGCCTGGACAAGGCGGAGGGCCTTTCCAACGGCGACACGGTCACCTTCCAGTGGAACTGCGACGCCGAAACGGCCCAGCAGGAGCACAACGCTGTTCTCGCCCCCGAGGACGCCGTCTTCACGGTGGAGGGCCTGGACGAGTGGGTGACCGCCCTGGACCAGATCGGCCAGACCGACTGGGACACCCTGGCGGCCGCCGGTGAGGAGGCGCTGCGCCAGAAGGAGGGCGATTCCATCCTCTCCGCGGACTGCCTGGGCGGCTACATGCTGGTGCGCCAGGACTTCAGCAGCGAGATGGTGGACGTTCACAACATGCTCTATGCGGCCTACAAGGTCCAGGCCCAGCTGCCGGACGGCAGCACCCTGACCTACTACGCCGGCGTCGGCTTCGGCGACCTGGTGCTCCACGGCGACGGCTCGGTGGAGGCCACCGGCGACTACGGCTTTCTGGCCTACGGCAACATCGACGTGAAGGTGAACGGCGACTACTATAACTTCACCGGCTTCGAGACGCTGGAGGACATGAACACGGAGTGCATCGACGGATACTCCGGTATGTACTCGGTGGAATCCAACGTGACCGAGGCGTGAGCTTCGGGCAAAACACAAAACGAGAGGCGCCCTTCCCCGGCGGGGAAGGGCGCCTCTTTGCGCGGGGTCATTTGTTTCGCCGCAGGCCCTCGTTCAGCTGCCGCGCCGTGCGGCGGGCGGCGGCCCAGCCGGTCAGCCAGAAGGCTAGGAACAGCGCGAGGAAGATGGCAGAATAGCCCAGAAAGCCCGCGAGGCTGTGTTCCATCCAATGCGCCAGCCAGGCGGAGGGCAGCATCACCAGCGAAGCGCCCAGAAAGTACACGGCGGTCTGTTTGGCGCAGCTCCAGTCCTCCCGCCGCCACACCAGCGACAGGGCGGAGAACGCCGCTCCGATGCCCGCGCACAGCAGCGCCTGCACCGCCACGGCCGCGGCCTCGCTGCCCACGGCCTCGACAAAGGAGGGCATCACAGCCAGATACTCGCCGCCGCCCCAGCAAAAGGACATCAGGATGGTGATGGCGTAGCCGATGGCAAGACCCACCGGCGCGCCCTGCGCTGCGTAACGAAGCACTTTTTTCATCGTGATCACCTCATATCCCAAGAATTTGTTTGATGGCGGGCACATACCGGCGGGATACATAGCTGGCCTCGCCGTTTTTCAGCCGCACGCAGATGGTGCCGGAAAGGCTGGTGTCGAAGCTTTCCGCCCAGTCCAGATTCACCAGCTCCGAGTGGGAGATGCGCACGAAGCGCCGCCCCGCCAGCCGGGCTTCCGCCTCATACAGCCGCATCCGCAGCAGGTGCTCGCCCTTTTCGGTCACGGCGTACACCCTGCCCGCCGCGGCGTACACCCGCACCAGAGCGTCCGGGTCCAGCACTTCCAGCCGCCCTGCCCGCTCGCCGCACAAAAGAGGCGGCTGTTCGCTCAGGCGGCGCAGCAGTTGCTCCACCTCGCCCGTCACGGCGGCGGTGCGCAGGGTCAGTTCCGGCTCGGTGCAGGCCGCGTCCAGCACAACTTCCACTTTCATCTCCATCGCCTCCCTGTACTGCCATTATAAAGAAAGGGCCGGGGGATGCCAACGGTTTTTCCACAGTCGGTCGCTTTTGGCCCACAGTCGGCGTTTTTTCTTTGCACGCCGGGGCAAAGTGTGTTATGCTCTTCTTAAATAATAAGGAGGGGTGCAACATGGGTTATACCTTCGGATTCATCGGCGCCGGCAACATGGGCGGCGCGCTGGCCCGGGCGGCCTGCCGCTGGCGGCCGGAGCAGGTGGTGCTCACCGACCGCACGCTGGACAAAGCGGTGGCCCTGGCCGAGGAGCTGGACTGCGACATCGCCATGGACAACGCCGCCGTGGCCCGGGAGGCAAAGTTCATCTTCCTGGGGGTCAAGCCCCAGATGATGGGGGACATGCTGGCCGCCCTCGCGCCCACGCTGGAAGAGCGGGGCGGGGGATATGTGCTGGTGAGCATGGCCGCCGGCCTCACCATCGCCCGGCTGGAGGAGATGCTGGGCTTTGAGGCCCCCATCCTGCGCATCATGCCCAACACCCCCGCCGCCATCGGCGAGGGGATGATCCTCTACACCGCCAACGAGCGGGTGGCCGCCGCCGACGTGGAGGAATTCTGCGACAAGATGGTGGGCGCGGGCCGGTTCGACGCGCTGGAAGAGCGCCTCATCGACGCGGCCAGCTCGGTGTCCGGCTGCGGGCCGGCCTTCGTGTATCAGTTCATCGAGGCCCTGGCGGACGGGGGCGTGGCCTGCGGCCTGCCCCGGCCCAAGGCCATGGAGTACGCCGCCCAGACCCTGGTGGGCGCGGCGGGAATGGTGCTGGCCACCGGCCGCCACCCCGGCCAGCTGAAGGACGAGGTGTGCAGCCCCGGCGGCAGCACCATCGCCGGCGTCTACGCCCTGGAAAAGGGCGGGATGCGCGCCGCGGTGATGAGCGCCGTGCTGGAAAGCTTTGAAAAGAACAAGGAGCTGGGCAAACAATGAGCGGACTGGGCATTCGCCTTGTGGGACTGGACATCGACGGCACCCTTCTGAACAGCGCCGGGCAGCTCACTCCCCGCACCGAACAGGCCATCCGCGCCTGCATCGCCGCGGGCTGCCTTGTGGTGCCCGCCAGCGGACGGCCCTGGGGCGGCCTGCCGAAGGCCTTCACCTCCATCCCCGGAGTGGACTGGGCGGTCACCGCCAACGGGGCCACCCTGGTGGACCTGGCCGCCGGGCAGGTGGCCGAGCGCCGCTGGATGAGCCGGGAGGACTGGTTTTATGCCTGGGACCTCACCGCCGGCTTTAACCGGGTGATGGACCTGTTCCTGGACGGCTGGGGTTACAGCGAAGCCGCGAAGCTGGAGCGGGCGGAGGACTGGGCGCCCCCCGGCATGGCGGGCTATCTGCGGTCCAGCCGCCGTTCGGTGGAAAACGTGCACGCCTTCGCCGGGCAGCAGGCGGCCATCGAAAAGGCCAACCTCTTTTTCACCCACCCCGCTCAGCGCCTGGAAGCCTGGCGGCTGCTGGAAGAGAGCGGCCGCTTTGAGGTGAGCGCCTCCAGCGCGGTGGGCATCGAGCTGAACGCCAAAGGGGTGGACAAGGCCGAGGGCCTGCTGGCCCTGGGCCGGCGGCTGGGCATCGAGCCTGCCTTCATCATGGCCTGCGGCGACGCGGGCAACGACCTGCCCATGCTGCGCCGCGCGGGGGTGGGGGTGGCCATGGGCAACGCCGCCCCGGCGGTGAAGTCGGCGGCCCGCTTCGTCACCGACACCAATGACAACGACGGCGTGGCCAAGGCGCTGGAGCGCTTTGTGCTGGGCCGCTGAAAAGGAAAAACAAAAGGCCCCTCTTTTCCCGGGAAAAGAGGGGCCTTTTTACTGCCCGGAAAAAGGGGCTTGTCCCGGCGGGCGGTTTGTGCTATCCTCAATACCGTGCGGCAAAAACGGGCCGCAACTCGAAACGGGGAAGTGACCTTTTATGCTGGACTGGCTGCCGCTCTCTTTGCCGGCGATGCTGTTTTTGTGCGCGATGGTGGGCCTTGCGGGCTTTGTGGACGCCGCCGCGGGCGGCGGCGGGCTCATCGCCCTGCCCGCCTACATGGCGGTGGGTCTGCCCATGCACTATGTCTACGGCTGCAACAAGCTCTCGTCGGCGGTGGGCACCACCTTCTCCACCGCCCGCTTTTTCAAAAACGGCGCGCTGGAACTCAAGGTGGGCCTCGCGGCTGCCGCGGCCAGCTTTTTGGGCAGCGCCCTGGCCAGCCAGGTGGTGCTGCTTCTGCCGGACGCGTCCCTTAAGCTCATCCTGCTGGTGATGCTGCCGGTGGCGGCGGTCATCATCCTCACCCGGCGGGACCTGACCGGCCCCGACCGGCCCGCCTTGCGCCAGGGGGCGGGCAAGTGGTGGAAGGCGGCGGCCATCGGTTTTTTCATCGGCAGCTACGACGGCCTCATCGGCCCCGGCACCGGCACCTTCGCCATCCTGGCCTTCTGCATGTTCATGGGCTACGACCTGCGCAGCGCCTCCGGCAACGCAAAGCTTTTGAACCTTGCCAGCAACTACGCCTCGGTCATCACCATGGTCACCGCGGGCAAGGTGCTCTACGCCGTGGCCCTGCCGGCGGCGGTGTTCGGCATCATCGGCCACCTGCTGGGCAGCGGCATGGCGCTGAAAAAGGGCGCGAAGTTCATCCGCCCCATGATGCTCTGCGTGCTGGTGCTGCTTCTGGCAGACCTGGTGGGGGAGCTGCTCGCATAACATAATATAAAAAGAGCGCGGGAGAATCTCCCGCGCTCTTTTCAGTTTTTCAGCTTGCTCAGATAGCGGTAGATGGTGGCCTCGCTGGAGCCCAGCTGGGCGGCCACCTCGCTCACCGCGCCCTTCAGATGGAACAGCCCCGCCTGCTGCAGCGCCTCCACGATGCGTATTTTCTCCTCCATGGTCAGCCGGCTGCTGGGCATGCCCGCCCGGCCGGTGACCTCCTCGATGGCCCCCCGCACCACGTCGGGGATGTTGCTCACAAAGATCTCGGTGCTCTGAGGCGCTTCCTCTTCCTCCGTCTGAGGCGTGCAGCTCACCGGCGGCATGCCGCACATGGTCAGGATGTCGTTGGCCGCCTGGATGCCCCGGGAGGGGTCAAAGTTGATGCACAGCATGCCGATGACCTGACCCGCCTCGTCCTTGATGAACATGGTGGAGGAGCGCAGGTGCCCGTTCTTGCGGGAAACGCCCCGATAGCCCACCTTGTAGTCGTGCTGCTCGTACTCCTTGTCCGCCAGAAAGCGCAGGGCCAGCGCCGTCAGCGGCGCGCCCATGCTGCGCCCGCTGATGTGCCCGTTCACGATGGCCACGATGGCGTTGTTGCCCTCGCTCAGATCGTGCAGCACCACCTCATAATCGCTGCCCAGGGCCTGGCCCAGAAACTCCACCAGCGTTTTATACTGCTCCAGAATGATATGCATTTCCGCACGCCCCTCATTGCATACAAACGACAGTGCGCCTGTGTGCAAATTGCTTGTTTTTTTGATAACATATGACACTCTTTCAGTATAACATTCACACACTCAAAATGCAAACGGAGGGCAAAAAAGCAAGAAATCGTCAGCACAATTAACAAATTATTCATAAATACTTGGGCATTGTGATAATAATAAATTATCACGGTGAGAAATTATTGACATACCCTTGAAAAGTGCTAAAATGAAGGTGAAAAGCCGGGCAAACGCGCCGGCGTCGATGGAAAAACGCGCGGGGATCTCCGCGCCGGAGCCGCGGCACGGCCGCCGCGGGCTTCGCCGTTCGTGGGCCGAAGAGAGAGAGAACAGGAGAGCGAGAGTATGGACAAGACGATGTTCTTCCGCATTTTGAACAGCGAGATGGAGCTGGCTACCGGCTGTACCGAGCCGGGCGCCGTCGCCCTCACCGGCGCTTACGCGGGCGCCGAGCTGAACAAGCGGGGCGAGGTGATCCGGCGTATGGAAGTCAACGCCTCCACCAACATTCTGAAGAACGCCATGGCGGCCGGCATCCCCGGCACCAAATACACCGGCATGGGCTATGCCTCGGCCATCGGCGCCTGCGCCGCGGCCCCGGAAAAGCAGCTGGAAGTCATCAACGGCGTGTCGGACGATGTGTACAAAGCTGCCGAGCTTCTGGTGGAGAGCGGCAAGGTGGTCGTGGGCCACGCTGACGTGCCTCAGAAGCTGTACATCGAGGTCATCGCCCATGGCGACACCCACACCGCCCGTGCGGTCATCGCCGACCTGCACACCAACCTGATCGCCCTTGAGGTGGACGGCGAGAGCGTCATGACGGCCGGCGGCAGCGCTGCCGGCGGCAGCGACAAGGACGTGGTCACCCCCGAGGAGATCGCCGAGTTCCTGACCCTTCGCAAGATCTATGATTTCTGCGACAAGGAACTGGACCCCATGAACGACCCCATCGACATCATCCGCAGCGCGGTGAGCGTGAACAGCGCCATCTGCGAGCGCGGCCTTGAAAAAGATTACGGTCTGGCCATCGGCCCCAACCTGCGCCGCAACTGCCACGACGGTCTGATGACCTGGGACATGGTCACCAACTCCATGATGGTCACCGCCGCCGGCGCCGACGCCCGCATGGCCGGCGCGCCCTACTCCGTGGTCGCCAACTCCGGCAGCGGCAACCAGGGCATCACCGCCACCATGCCCACCGTGGCTCTGGCCAAGTGGAAGGACATCCCCGAGGACAAGATGCTCCGCGCCGTCACCATGAGCCATCTGGTGGCCATCCGCATCAAGTCCAAGTTCGGCCGTCTGAGCGCTCTGTGCGGCGCCACCGTGGCCGGCACCGGTTCCGCCTGCGCCATTACTTACCTGCTGGGCGGCGACTATGACGCCGTCTGCCGCGCGGTGCCCAACATGATCGGCAACGTGGCCGGCATGCTGTGCGACGGCGCCAAGGCCGACTGCGCGCTGAAGATCTCCTCCTGCGTCAACGCTGCCTTCCAGGCCGCCTTCATGGCCCTGCGCGGCGTGCGGGTGCAGAACACCGATGGCATCGTGGAGACCGATCCCGAGTACACCATCGACAACTTCGCCGAATTGGGCAATCAGGGCTCCGGTCCTCTGGACGCGGCCATCCTGAAAATGATGCTCAATAAACGCTGAGGAGCCGCGGAGAAGGGAACCCCCTCGCAAAGCATTGGGAGAGAAGAGAACTCACAAGAAGCAAAGAGAGGAATTTTGTATGAAAAAGTTTATGACTAGTTTGCCGGCGCGGCTTTTGCTGGCAATCATCATCGGTATCGTTCTGGGTCTGGTCATTCCCGGTGAGGGCTGGGGCCTGAGCGTGATGCAGGTGGCTGTCACTCTGAAGTACATCATGAGCCAGCTCATCAACTTCTGCGTGCCGCTCATCATCATCGGCTTCATCGCTCCCTCCATCACCAAGCTGGGCAACAGCGCCACCAAGATGCTGGGCGTGGCCATTATCATCGCCTACGTCTCCAGCGTTCTGGCCGCTTTCATGTCCATGGCTGCCGGCTTCGGCATCATCCCCAACCTGAACATCGCCAACTCCACCGAGGGCCTGCGTGAGCTGCCCGAAGTGGCCTTCCAGCTGGACATTCCCCAGATCATGCCCGTCATGAGCGCTCTGGTGTTCAGCGTGCTGATCGGTCTGGCCGCCGTGTGGACCAAGGCCGGCACCACCACCAAGGTCCTCGCCGAGTTCCAGGACATCGTTCTGGACATCGTTAAGAAGGTCGTCATTCCCATCCTGCCCTTCTTCATCGCCACCACCTTCCTGGGCCTGGCCTGGGAGGGCTCCATCACCAAGCAGCTGCCCGTGTTCCTGATCGTTATCGTCATCGTGATGATCGGCCACTACATCTGGCTGGCTGTCCTGTACGGCGTTGCCGGCGCCTACTCCGGCAAGAACCCCTGGGAAGTTCTCAAGCACTACGGCCCCGCTTACCTGACCGCCGTGGGCACCATGTCCAGCGCCGCCACCCTGGCTGTGGCCCTGCAGTGCGCCGGCAAGAGCAAGAACCTGCGCAAGGACATGGTCAACTTCGGTATCCCCCTGTTCGCCAACATCCATCTTTGCGGCTCCGTTCTGACCGAGGTCTTCTTCGTGATGACCGTCTCCAAGGTGCTCTACGGTGAGCTGCCTGCTCTGGGCACCATGATCCTGTTCTGCGTGCTGCTGGGCATCTTCGCCATCGGCGCGCCCGGCGTGCCCGGCGGCACCGTCATGGCCTCTCTGGGCCTGATCACCGGCGTCCTGGGCTTCGGCGAGGACGGCACCGCTCTGATGCTGGCCGTGTTCGCTCTGCAGGACAGCTTCGGCACCGCCTGCAACGTCACCGGCGACGGCGCTCTGACCCTGATCCTGACCGGCTACGCCGAGAAGCATCACATGGCCGAGCAGACCGCTACCGTCGACCTGTAACTTTACTCGGGGTTCCTTCTCTCTGCCCCTCCTCATAAACGCCAGACCCCCGGCCGCAAGGCCGGGGGTCTGGCAATTTTTTGTGTCTGTTTTTTCAGGCGGCGGAATGTGCGCGGGTGCGCTCAGCGGCTTTCAGCGCGCCGTAGAGCAGCGCCGCGTCGATGGGCAGCTTGATGAGGTTCTTCACGATCTTCACCGAGCTGAAAATGACAAAGGCCTGACCGTACATCATGTGCAGCCACAGCGGCGTGAGCACGAAGTTGATGACCAGCATCACCGTGAGGCAGGCGCCCACCGCCAGCAGCGGCCGGGGCCGGCGCTTGTAGAACCACAGCCCGTAGATGAAGCCCAGCAAAAACTGGTTGAAGGTGAACCCGAAGAAGAAGGCGCCGTTGGGCCGCAGAAAATAGCTCAAAAGGTCCACCGCCACCCCGGCGGTGCCCGCCACCCACGGGCCGCACAGCGACGCGCACAGCGCCGTTGCCAGAAAGGCGAAGCCGATCTCCAGCACCGGGCTCACCTCAAAGGTGAACAACCGGTCGATGATGACCGCCGCGCCGGTCAGAAGCCCCGCCACCACAAGGCTGCGGGTGCGGCCGAATTCGGCCAGACTGTCCACAAGCTGGACTTTCAGGGGAAAACGCATACAAAAAGACCTCCTTCAAAATGCGGTTTGCCGCACAATTGAAAGAGGCCCGGTGAGCAGGGTGCAAAAAAGCGCGGAGCGCCCCTTTGCAGACCCGGCCCCGCGCGTTACAGTTATGCAGCAGCGGGATGCAAAGCCGGCACCGCGGGCCAAAGGCCCTTCGTCCGCCCCGCAACTCCCCGTCGGGTCGGCACTTGACGCGCAGGCTTTTACTCTGCAAGCCCCATTATACAGGCTGCCCCGGCCTTTTACAATCCCCGGCGGCAAAGAAATTTGAATTGTTCACAAAAACGGTGTACACTATTATACAAAAGCGCCCCCGTGCGCACGCATCTTTTAAAAAGGAGGGAACTCCCTTGAAATTTTCCGAAATGCCCTACACCCGGCCCAATGTGGCCCAGACGGTGGAGCGCTACCGCGACATGGCCCGGCGGGCCCGGGCGGCGGCCTCCGGCAAGGAGCTGGTGGACCTGTTCCGCCTGCACAACCAGCTGGACGACGGCTTCGCCACCGCCTACCGCCTGGCGCAGATTCGCCACACGCTGGACACCCGGGACGAATTCTACGACGCGGAGAACGACTTCTTCGACCAGGCGGCCCCCGAAGTGGGCAACGCCCAGCTGGAGTTTTACCGCGCGGTGCTGGCCAGCCCCCACAAGGCGGCTCTGGCCGAGGCCTACGCCCCCATCCTGCTGGACAAGATGGAGCTGGCGGTGAGCGCCGCCTCCGACGAGGTGCTGGAGCTGATGCAGCAGGAGAACGCCCTGGCCAGCCGCTACCAGAAGATCAAGGCGGGCGCCCAGGTGGCCTTCGACGGCAAGACCCTCACCCTGCCGGGTCTCGACCCCTACAAGCAGAGCCTGGACCGGGCGGTGCGCAAGGCCGCCTTTGAGGCCGAGGGCGGCTTCTACGACCGCAACCGGGAAGAGCTGGACGACATCTACACCAGGATGATCGAAAACCGCAACGCCCAGGCCCGCAAACTGGGCTACGACAGCTACGTGGACCTCTCCTACAAGCGGATGGGCCGCCTGGGCTACGGCCCCAAAGAGGTGGCCAGCTTCCGGGAGCAGGTGGCGAAGTACGTCACCCCGCTGGCCCACGAGTCCATGAAGGCCCAGTTCGCCCGCACCGGCATGGCCGACGCCAAATTCTACGACACCACCGTCTCCTTTGCCGACGGCAACCCCACCCCCGTGGGCACTGCTGACGAGCTGCTGGCCAAGGCGGTGCAGATGTACACCGAGCTCAGCCCCGAGACCGCCCGCTTCATCCGCTTCATGAACGAGAGCGAGCTGTTCGATCTGGTCAGCCGCCCCGGCAAGGCCACCGGCGGCTACTGCGAGACCATCCCCGCCTACGGCGCGCCCTTCGTGTTCTCCAACTTCAACGGCACCTCCGGCGACGTGGACGTGCTCACCCACGAGGCGGGCCACGCCTTCCAGGCCTGGGTGGCCGCGGGCCAGGGCATGTGCCAGGAGCTGGCCAACCCCGGCATGGAGAGCTGCGAGATCCACAGCATGTCCATGGAATTCCTCACTGCCCCCTGGCACCACCTGTTCTTCGGCGGCAACGAGCGCACCACCGCAAAGTACGCCCTGGCCCACGCCGAGGACGCGCTGACCTTCCTGCCCTACGGCTGCATGGTGGACGAATTCCAGCACATCGTCTACGCCCAGCCCCACCTCACCCCGGACGAGCGCAACCGCGTCTGGCTGGAGCTGGAGCGCAAGTACCGCCCCTGGAACGACTTCGAGGCTCTGCCCTTCTACAGCCGGGGCGCGGGCTGGCAGCGTCAGTTGCACATCTACGAGGCCCCCTTCTACTACATCGACTACTGCCTGGCCCAGATGGCGGCGCTGCAGTTCTTCGCCGCCTCCCTCAACGACCGGGACGACGCATGGCAGCGGTATCTGGCGCTGGTGAAGAAGGCCGGCTCCGACACCTACGCCGGCCTTGTGAGCGCGGCGGGCTTCGCGGTGCCCTTCGAGCAGGGTGCCATCGAGCCGGTGGCCAAACAGGTGGCCGACTGGTGCGCCAAAAAGAATGCCGAACTGGCCTGAACCCCGACACATTTGCCGCCCCGGCCAAAACCGGGGCGGCTTTTTCTCTTATATAATGTATAGGGAAGGGCGTTTTGGACCATGATTTTGGTGGGCCGAGGGAAAAATTAAAAAAATTGGAAAAAGGGGGTTGACTTTTGACTTCCAGGCTCGTATAATACTGTCTTGCGCCCCCCGGAAGGGAGCCGGCACCCGCCGGTCATCGGAAAGGCGCCGAAAAAAATCGCA
>SFDQ01000011.1 GCA_004558145.1 Oscillospiraceae bacterium | reverse complement strand
CCTCGCGGCGGCCCTCTCTCCTGCCCCGCGGCGGCCCTCTGTCCCGCCCCGCGGCGGCCCTCTGCCCCGCCTCGCGGCGGCCCTCTGCCCCGCCCCGCGGCGGCCCTCTCCCCCGCCCCGCGGCGGCCCTCTCCCCCGCCCCGCGGCAGCGCTCTCCCCCGCCTCGCAGCAACTCTCTCCCCCGCCCCGCCGCACGGCAGAGAAAAAGCCCGGCCGCTCCAAAAGGAGCGGCCGGGCCTTGTTCATTTCGCTGTCAGGCGATGAGGCTCAGGTGAGCGATCAGGCCTTGGGCTTGCCGAACTGGCAGTCGTTGTTGCCGGAATCGGAAGTCCACATCTCCAGCATGTTCAGAGGATCGTTGTAGTCCATCAGCCAGCCGTTACGGGCAACGTCGTAGTTGCCAGCCTTACGGTCGTTCAGGAACACGTTCCACTCCATCTCGGAGATCTGCATGTCGATGCCAACAGCAGCCATATCGGCCTGGATGGCAACGGCCACGTCAACGTTGCCGCCCGGGGTGTTCACCAGGTAGGTGAAGCTCAGCGGGGTCTCGTCGCTCAGCATGCCGTTCTCATCGAACTTGTAGCCGATGGACTCCATCATGGCGATGCCTTCCTGCACGTTGGACTCGAAAGCCTCAGCAGAAGGATCGAAGTAGTCCTTGTTCTTGAACTCCTTGCCGGTGCCGTCCAGGCAGCCAGCGGGGATGAAGGAACCAGCGGGGACCTGGTCGGACTGGCCGACGTTGGTCACGATGTAGTCGCGGTCGATGAACAGAGCCAGAGCCTTACGCAGGGTGGCAGCATCCTCGGCGCTCATGCCGTCGAACATGGGGCTGTTCACGTTGAAGGACACATAGTAGGTGCCCAGGTTCTCGATCACGTGGTACTCGGGGTTGCCCTGCAGGCCGGCGATCTCAGCGGTGGGAACACCATCAGAGAAGTCCAGGTTGCCCGCATTGTAGGCGGCGAAGGTGGCGGTCTCGTCGCTGGAGAGCATGAACTCCTGCTTCTCGATCTTCACCTCGTCGGCGCGGTGGTAGTAGGGGTTCTTGGTGTAGGTCATGGAGCTGTTGTGGTTCCACTCGGTCAGAACGTAAGCGCCGTTGCAGACGAAGTTCTCACCGGGCTCCAGAGCCCAGGCGCCGGGGTTGGTGCCATCGGGATCAGCAGCCTCAACGGCCTCCTGATACACGGGGAAGTAGGTGGGGAAGGCGCACAGATCCAGGAAGTAAGCGCAGGGGAAGCTCAGCTCAACGGTCAGGGTCTTGCCGTCTTCAGAAGCGGTCACAGCCAGGGTGGCGTCGGGGTTGACCAGGTTGCCTTCCTCGTCCATCTCGGTCATCTCGTCGTAGCCCTTGATGGGAGCGAACATGTAGCCGTAGTCAGAAGCGGTGACAGGGTCGGCAGCACGGTTCCAGCTGTAGACGAAGTCAGAAGCGTCCAGAGGCTCGCCGTTGGACCACTTCAGGCCGTCCTTCAGGGTGAAGGTGTAGGTCATGCCGTCCTCGCTGACCTCGTAGGTGTCCACCAGATCGGGGACCTGCTCGTGGTCGGCGTTGTAGGTGAACAGGCCGGAGAAGGCGTTGATAGCCAGGCAGGCGCCGTCAACAGTGCTGTTCAGCGCGGGGTCCAGCTTGTCGGGCTCGGAAGCCAGGTAGGCGTGCAGGGTGTCAGCACCGTTGCCCAGCTCGGCGAACATGAAGTACTTGTAGCCGAACGGAGTCCAGTAGACGTTGGTCAGGTACTCCTTCTGCAGGTAGATGTCGGTGTAGAAGTACAGGGGCAGGATAGCGCCGGTCTCCATCAGGATGTCCTCAGCCTGATGCATCATCTCGGCACGCTTCTCCAGATCGGTCTCGGTGCGGATCTGGTCGATCAGTTCGTCGTACACGTCCCAGCCGTTGACGGGATCAACGAAGTTCTCGTTGGTCGTCTCAGCCTGGGAGGTGGACTCAGAAGCCGGGGTGCTGGAAGGAGCAGGGGTCGAGCCGCAGGCGACCAGACCGAAGCACATGACCAGCGCCAGAACGAGTGCGGTCAGCTTTTTCATGGGTATACCTCCATTTGTTTTTTTGGGCTTTTGGCCCGGTTTCAAATCACGGCCCGGCAAGAAAAACGGGTCGGGACTTGCCAAAAAGGAGTTTTGCCGGAACTTACTTGTTCCAGCAGGCCACCATGTGGCCGTTGCCCCGGTCGGTCAGCGGCGGGCGCTGAGCCGCGCACTGCTCGGTGGCGTAACGGCACCGGGTGCGGAAGGGGCAGCCGGAGGGAGCCTTCAGGGGGCTGGGCACGTCGCCCTCCAGCACGATGCGCTTGCGCTCGCGGGCGATCTTGGGATCGGGCATGGGCACAGCGCTCAGCAGAGACTGGGTGTAGGGATGCATGGGGTTGTTCATCAGCTCGTTGGCCTCAGCCATCTCCATCATCTTGCCCAGATACATCACGGCGATGCGGTCGGAGATGTGGTTCACCACCAGCAGGTCGTGGGCGATGAAGAGGTACGCCACGCCCAGCTTGTGCTGCAGGTCCTCGAACATGTTCACAACCTGCGCCTGGATGGACACGTCCAGCGCGGACACGGGCTCGTCGCAGACGATGAACCGGGGGTCCACCGCCAGGGCGCGGGCGATGCCGATGCGCTGGCGCTGGCCGCCGGAGAACTCGTGGGCGTAGCGGGTGGCGTGCTCGGCGTTCAGGCCCACCAGCTCCATCAGGTGCAGCACCTTCTCACGGCGCTCGGCCTTGGTGGTGTAGAGCTTGTGCACGTCCAGAGGCTCGCCGATGATGTCCTCAACGGTCATGCGGGGGTTCAGGGAAGAATAGGGGTCCTGGAACACCATCTGCATCTGCTTGCGGTAGGGCAGCATGTTCACGGTGTGGGGCTTGCGCAGCTTCACCGGGTTGCCCTTGGCGTCCAGCTGGGGCTCGCCGTTGTCGTCCAGGTCGCCGGCGTCAAAAATGACCTCGCCGTTGTACTTGATGCGGCCGCCGGTGGGCTGATACAGCTGCAGAAGGCTGCGGCCCACGGTGGTCTTGCCGCAGCCGGACTCGCCCACCAGGCCCAGGGTCTCGCCGGGCTTGATGGCGAAGGACACGTCGTCCACCGCTTTCAGCGGGGTGGTGGAGGCAAAGCCGGTGCGGATGGGGAAATACTGTTTCAGGTGCTCGACTTCAACAAGATACTCACTGCTCATCGTCGGCGCCTCCTTCCTCGGCAACGATGGGGTCAAAGACCCACTCGCCGCCCTCATTTTTCACCCAGCCGGTGGCCAGCTGCACCGCCTCGGCGCTCTCGCCGGCGGCGGCCATCTCAGCGGCCTTGTCTTTCAGAGCCAGGTCGTTCAGCCAGCAGGAAGCCAGGTGATCCTGGGCCACCTGACGCTCCATGGGAACGTAGTCCAGGCACACCTTCATCGCCTTGTCGCAGCGGGTGCAGAAGGCGCAGCCGGCGGGCATGTTCAAAAGGTTGATGGGGTTGCCGGCGATGGGCACCAGACGCTCCTTCATCCGCTCAGTGCTGGGGATGGAGCGCAGCAGGCCCTTGGTGTACTCGTGGCTGGGGTTGTAGAAGATCTCGTCGGCGGTGCCGCGCTCGCAAACACGGCCGCCGTACATCACGATGATCTCATCGCACATGGTGGCGATGACGCCCAGGTCGTGGGTGACCATGATGATGGCCATGCCCAGCTTTTTCTGCAGTTCCTGCATCAGTTCCAGGATCTGCGCCTGGATGGTCACGTCCAGAGCGGTGGTGGGCTCGTCGGCGATGAGGATGTCGGGCTCGCAGGCCAGGGCCATGGCGATCATCACGCGCTGGCGCATGCCGCCGGACAGCTCATAGGGATACTGCTTCACGCGCTTGGCGGGCTCGTTCACGCCCACCAGGGTGAGCATCTCGATGGCGCGGGCCTTGGCCTCGGCGCCCTTTTTGTCCGTGTGCAGACGGATGGCCTCTTCCAGCTGGTTGCCGATGGTGAACACCGGGTTCAGGCTGGTCATGGGGTCCTGGAAGATGATGGAGCAGCACTTGCCCCGGAAGCCCGCCATCTGGTGGCGGTTCCACTTGGTGATGTCCTGGCCCTTGTACTCAACGCTGCCGCCGGTGATGCGGCCGTTGTCTGCCAGGATCTGCATGATGGAATAGGCGGTCACCGATTTGCCGGAGCCCGACTCACCCACGATGCCCAGCACCTTGCCGGCATCCAGGTTGAAGGAAACGCCGTTGACCGCATGCACCTCGCCGTTGTCGGTGGTGAAGGAGGTGTGCAGGTCCTTGACCGATAAAAGATGTTCACTCATGTACCATTACCTCCTCAGCTTGGGATCGAAGGCGTCCCGCAGACCGTCGCCGAGCAGGTTCAGCGACAGAACGATCAGGCAGATCATCAGCGCGGGGAACACCAGCTGGAAGGGGTACGCCTGAAGAGCGCCGCGGGCCTCGTTGGCAAGGCTGCCCAGAGAGGGCATCGGCTGGGACACGCCCAGGCCAAGGAAGCTCAGGTAGCTCTCGGTGAAGATGGCGGAAGGAACCTGCAGGGCCACGGAAATGATGATGACCGACAGGCAGTTGGGCAGGATGTGCTTGCGAAGGATGCGGCTGGGCTTGGTGCCGATGGTGCGGGCCGCCAGAACGTACTCGTTCTCCTTGATGGTCAGGATCTGACCGCGCACCAGACGGGCCATGCCCACCCAGTACAGCAGGCCGAACACGATGAACAGCGAGAGCATGTTGGTGCCCAGTTTCGCGAACACCGTGCCGGTGATGGCGGCGCCCAGCGTTTCTCGCAAGACCACCGACAGCAATATGACCATCAGCAGGTCCGGCAGAGAATAGATGATGTCACAGATACGCATCATCACAAGGTCCACCTTGCCGCCGGCGTAACCGGCGATGGCGCCGTAGAGCACGCCGATGATCATGACCAGGATGCTGGCGAACAGACCAACGGACAGGGACACGCGGGTGCCGTAGATGACGCGGGCAAAGTAGTCACGGCACATCTTGTCGGTGCCGAAGATGTGGGGGAACAGCTGCTCGCCGGTCTCCTCCATGTACTTGATCTCGTTTTCAGAATAGGTGAAGGGGGCGAGGTTGGCGGCGGTCTTGTCGCGCTTGCCGCCCACTTTCAGGATCTCGTCGTAGCCGTAGGGGATGATCATGGGGGCAACGATGATGGTGATGATCAGCAGCACCAGAACGATGATGGCGCCCACCGCCAGGGGGTTGCGCATGAGTTTCTTCATGCCGTCCCGGAAGAAGGTGGTGGATTCGCTCATGACCTCCTGCTGGCTCTTCTCTTCCTCGGAGGCGGGGTTGAACTTTGCCAGATTGATCTGGCTGCTGAACAGATGCTTTTTAAGCGGTTTATTCATATTCCGTCTCCTTAGTCAAAAGTGATGCGCGGGTCGATGAGCTTGTACACGATGTCCGTGATGAGGTTCGCGGTCACCATCAGGATGGCCAGGAAGATGGTCACGCCCATGATGAGGGTGTAGTCCCGGTTGTTGATGGAGGTCACGAAGTACGAGCCCAGGCCGCCGGTGGAGAAGATGGTCTCCACCACCATGGAGCCGGTGATGATGAACGCTACCATGGGGCCGACGTAGGTCACGACGGGGATGAGGGCGTTGCGCAGGGCGTGCTTGAAGATCACCTTATAGGAGGCGACGCCCTTGGCGCGGGCGGTGCGGATGTAATCCTGGTTCAAGGCGTCCAGCATGCTGGT
This sequence comes from Oscillospiraceae bacterium, assembly GCA_004558145.1. Classification (GTDB taxonomy): domain Bacteria; phylum Bacillota; class Clostridia; order Oscillospirales; family Ruminococcaceae; genus Allofournierella_A; species Allofournierella_A excrementavium. The sequence continues at coordinate 59,052 of SFDQ01000011.1, read as the reverse complement.
CTTGGTCAGACGGGTGATGTAGGCCATGGGGTACATCGAAAGGCTGATGACCGGCAGGATGTAGTTGGGGTTCTGGGCGCTCCAGGCGGGCACCCAGCCCAGCTGGATGGAGAACACCAGCAGCAGCAGGGTGGCCAGCACGAAGCTGGGGGCCGAAGTGGCCAGAGTGGTGAAGAACACGATGATGCGGTCGATGACTTTGCCGCGGTTCAGCGCGGCCACCGAGCCAAGCACCAAGCCGAAGGCGATGGCCACCGCCGCCGCCGACAGGCCCAGCTTCGCGCTGACCTGCATGCCGGTCATGATGGTGTCGAACACATCGCGGCCGGTCTTCAGGCTCACGCCGAAGTCATGGTGCAGAAGCAGCTGCTTCATGTAGTTCACATACTGCACCGGGATGGGCTGGTCCAGGCCGTAGCGGGCCTCCAGCGCCGCCATGACGGCGGGGCTCAGCGCCTTTTCCGAGCTGAACGGGCCGCCCGGAATGGCATACATCGAGAAGAAGGTGATGGCGCTGACGATGAAGATGGTCAAGATCGCCAGAAGTACGCGCTTCACCACATATTTTGCCATAAGATCACTCCTTAACTCCCTCGGCGCCGCGTGCGGCAACCACGCGGCGCACCGGCTGCGGCAACCAGCCGGGCGGCCGTCCTTTTTGCAAACACCACTGTCCGCAGGGCGCGAACAAGTGAAGTAACAAAAAAAGCGCCATTCCCCGCGAGCGGCCGCCGGCATGAAATTGTGTGCGCCCGGCGGACCCACATCTTTCACACCCGCGCGCCCGCAAAAAAGCCTGGACACGCTGCAACAGCAAACAAATTGTCTCTTTATTTTACCGCTTTTGGGCCCGTTTGTCAATTTCCAGGGGCAAAATCCCAACTCTGCCGGGGCATTTCATCCCTTTAGCAGAGTAATCGACCAAACTGAGTACTTATTATAATGTAATCTATGGCCCTCGTCAAGGAAAAAACAGGAATTTTTCCTTCGAAGGGCGCTATTTTTCACAGGCGGACCGTCCGCTGTGGACAAACAGCCGGACTTTTTTCAAAAAAAGCTTGTTTTGCGTTCACCGTGTTACTATAATAAAGGAAAAATCCTGAAAGAAGGCAGAGCCCCATGCTGAACATCACTGTGCAAAAGTCCGCCGTCCTGAAACAAAAGCCCGCCGACGAAGGAAAGCTGGGCTTCGGCAAACTGTTCACCGACCACATGTTCCTGATGGACTACACCGCCGGCGAAGGCTGGCACGACGCGCGCATCGTGCCCTACGCTCCCCTGCCGCTGGACCCGGCCACCACGGTGTTCCACTATGCCCAGGAAATTTTTGAGGGCATGAAGGCCTACCGCACCGCCGAAGGAAAGGTGCAGCTGTTCCGCCCGGAGTGCAACGCCGCCCGCTTCAACGACTCGGCCGACCGGCTGGGCATGCCGCCCATCCCCACCGAGGACTTTGTGCAGGCGGTGAAGGCGCTGGTGGATGTGGAGCGGGACTGGGTGCCCCACTCCGACGGCGCTTCCCTTTACATCCGGCCCTTCTGCATCGCCACCGATGTGGGCCTGGGTGTGCACGCGGCCAAAAACTACCTGTTCGTCATCATCTGCTCGCCCTCCGGCGCCTACTATGCCGAGGGCCTGGACCCGGTGCGCATCTATGTGGAGGACGAGTACATCCGCGCCGCGCCCGGCCTCACCGGCTTCTGCAAGTGCGGCGGCAACTACGCCGCCTCCATCAAGGCGGGCGAAAAGGCCGAGGAGCTGGGCTTCAGCCAGGTGCTGTGGCTGGACGGCGTGGAAAAGAAATATGTGGAAGAAGTCGGCTCCATGAACATCATGTTCAAGATCGACGGCAAGATCTACACCGCCGCCTGCACCGGCACCGTGCTGCCCGGCGTGACCCGCCGTTCCATCATCGAGCTGCTGAAGGACTGGGGCTATGAGGTCATTGAAGGGCCGCTGGCCATCGCCGACGTGATGAAGGCCGCCGACGAGGGCAAGCTGGAAGAGGTGTTCGGCACCGGCACCGCCGCGGTCATCAGCCCCGTGAAGGAGCTGGACTGGGAGGGCAAGGCCGCCATGATCGGCGGCGGCAAGATCGGCCCCCTCACCCAGAAGCTGTACGACACCCTCACCGGCATCCAGTGGGGCCGCCTGCCCGACACCAAGGGCTGGGTCGTGCCGGTGGAATAAAAAGCGCGTGCGCATAAAAAACAAAGAGGCCGCCGTCCCGAAGCGTTTCGGGGCGGCGGCCTTTTTGCGGATGAAAGAGGAATAACCCGGAAAAGGGGCCCCGGCATGCCGGAGCCCCTTCCCTTTTGCGTTGTTTTTGGTCAGTCCGGCACGCAGTCCAGCACCGCCTGGGCGATGGCGCCGCCCTCGGCCCACAGGCCCAGGTCGCCGGCGCAGCTCTGATACTCGGTGGGGCTGCTCACGAAGCCCGTCTCCAGCAGCACCGCGGGGCACAGGTTGGAGCGGGTGACGTAGAAGTAGTTGTAGAACACGCCCCGCGCCTCGCGGCCGGTGGCGGCGGTGACCCGGTCCACCAGGGCCTGGGCCAGAGGCTTGCCCTCGGTGTAGAACCAGTAGCACTCGGTGCCCACCAGGCCGTCGGTGTCCTTATCCAGGTTGGTGCTGTTGTGGTGCACCGAGATGAAGAAGTCCGGCGCGGCGTCGTTCAGCATCTCCACCCGGTCGCCCAGGGTGGGGAAGGTGTCGTCCTCCCGGGTCATCAGCACGGTGGCCCCCAGCTGCTCCAGCCGGTACTTGGCCGCCAGCGCCTCCGCCAGATTCAGGTCCTTCTCCTGGGGGAAGTCCTCGCTGGTGGAGCCCACAGCGCCCATGTCGGTGCCGCCGTGGCCCGGGTCCAGCATCACCGTCACCCCGGTGAGGGGGCCGGTCTCGGCGTCCGAGCGCCTGGGCTGGTGTTTCAGCAGGATCTGGGAGGTGCCGTCCTCGGTGTAGCGCACGTGGTAGCCCCACAGCGGGTCGGCGTCATTGAACACGAAGTGCAGCGAGAAGCCGCCCTCCTCGGTGGGCTCCACCGTCACGGTGGCCCCGCCGAAGCCCAGGTCCGCCGGCATCTCGCCGGTGAAGGAGGCGGACAGGAAGGTCAGGGTCAGCTCGTTGCCCTCCCAGGTGTGGGTGTAGAGGGGCGTGCCCGAGCCGGTGAGGGTGAACACTTCCATGTTGCCCTCGGTGGTGCGCTCGGCCCCGGTGAAGGCCGCGTCGGGGGTGGAGGAGTCCAGCAGCTCGCAGTCCTTGGCCAGGATGTAGCCGCCGTTCTCCAGCTGGTAGGCGTAGGTGCGGCGGTTGGAGCGCACGAAGGACACGCTCTTCTCCACCGTGGCCACCGCCCCTTCGTAGGCGGTCATCAGGATGGAATCGTCGTTGGTGTAGTCCTCCAGCAGGCTGGCCAGGGTGGTGTTGATGCGCAGCTTCTGGCCGGGGGCGGCGGCTTCGCTGCCGTCCGGGCGGGCCGCGCCGGCCCCGCCGCCGGAGTAGGTGGAGCGGGTCACCGAGATGGTCACGGTGGTCTCGCCCTGCACGGCGGTGATGTCGTTGGCGCCCATGTTCAGCGGCACCAGGATGCCCCACACGCCCATCTCGCCGGTGCGCTCCACCGTCTGGCCGTTCACCGTCAGGGGCTGGGCCGGGTCGGAGGTGCCGATGAGGTAGACGTTCTCGGTGTACACCGTGGCCCCGGTGGCCGGGGTGACGATGGAAAGGGTGGCGGGCACGTCCTTGGCCAGCACGTCGGGCAGTTCCTCGCCGCTCACAAAGCGCAGGGCCACGGCGGCGTCGGAGCCGTCCGCCAGCAGGCTGCCCAGCTCGCCCAGCACCATGCCTCTGCCTTCCTCCAGCTGCCACGCCGCCGCCAGCAGCGCCGCGTCGCCGTCCTTGCGCAGCAGCGCCGGGGCCTCGCTGCCCTCGGTCAGGCCCACGTAGGTCAGCAGGGGCTGCTCCGGCTCCACCTCTTCCCCGCTCTCGGCGGCCTGGGATTCGGCCTCGGCCTTCGCCGCGTCCAGAGCGGCGGCGCTGGTCTCGTCCAGGCCGTAGAGGGCCAGCTTGTGGTCCTTCGCGGCCTTTTCCAGCCATTCGGGCAGGGCCGCGCCGGCGGCCAGCGGCTGGCCGCCGTCATCGGTGGCGATGAGGGCCACCTGCATGTCCCGCTCCTTGGCCTGCTTCATCAGATAGTTCACCGGGTCGAACTTGGAGAAGAAGCCGTCGTTTTCGGTCACGGCCCCGGCGGTGGCCACCGTCAGGTCCTTGCCCTTCACCCGGAAGAGCACCTGGTCCGGGTCGTCGTCCACCCGGCCGGTGAGCAGCACCGTGTTGGCCCCCAGGTTCGCCGCCTCGTCCAGCGTGCTCTCCAGATAGGCCTGCTGCTCCTCGGTGGTGCGGGCGGTGGAGAAGTAGCTGCTCCAGTCGGAGGCCAGCACCACCGCCTTCACGTCCTTGGGGGTGCGCATGTCCGGCGTGCCCAGCGAGCCGATGCCCCGCACCAGCAGCACCAGCAGCCAGATGAGGGCCGCCAGGGCGGCCAGCGCGGCCACCGCCAGCACTGCCGCCAGCGCCCGCCGCCGTCTGTATTTCGTCTTCATCAGGAACTCCCCCTCCTCTCGCGCCGGGGCGCGAATGGTGTCGATATTCAGAACCATTATAACACAAACCCGTGCCGCCTTGTATGAAACTTCTGTAAACGGCGGGCAGGAAACTTCTGGCGCGTACCTTTTATATATATGGGCTCCGGCGCTGTTTTTTGCGGCGGGAATGTGCTATACTGAATGGAAAACCAGCGACGAAGGAGAGTCTCATTCCATGAAGGTACCGGCCAGAGGATTCACCCACGGGGGCAAGTTCCATGCGGACGACGTGTTCGCCACCGCGCTGCTGCGCATTTTGCGCCCGGATTTCAAGGTGCAGCGGGGGTTCGAGGTGCCGGACGATTTCGACGGCATCGTCTACGACATCGGCGGCGGCATGTTCGACCACCACGACGCCAGCCGCGCCGAGCGGCCGAACGGCGTGCCCTACGCGGCCTTCGGCCTTTTGTGGAAGGTGTTCGGCCCCCAGCTGGTGGGCGAGCATCAGGCCCGCCTTTTGGACGAGAACTTCGTGCAGCCGCTGGACCTGAACGACAACACCGGCGAGGACTGCCTGCTGGCGGACGCCATCGGCGGCTTCAACCCCCTGTGGGACTCGAAGGACGACCCCGACGCCTGCTTTGCGAAGGCGGTGGACTTCGCCCAGGTCATTTTGCAGAACAACATCGACGGGGCCAACGCCGTGAACCGGGCGGACGCGCTGGTGAAAAAGGCGCTGGACCGCATGGAGAACGGGGTGGTGGTGCTGCCCTGCTACGCCCCCTGGAAAAACGCCCTCTACCGCTCGGACGCGCGGTTCGTGGTCTACCCCAGCCAGCGGGGCGGCTGGGCGGCCCAGTGCGTCAACGACCGGCTCACCCGGCGGCCCAAGCGGCCCTTCCCCCAGGGGTGGGCGGGCCAGCCTCCCGAGGAGCTGGCAAAGCGCAGCGGCATCCCTGACCTGCGCTTTTGCCACGCCAGCCGCTTCATGATCACCGCCGACACCAAAGAGAGCGCCATCGCCGCCTGCCGCATCGCCGACGGCCGCCGCTGAAAGGAGCCCCTTCCATGCCCGTCTGCTATGTCTACATGGTGCGCTGCGAGGGCGGCGCGCTCTACACCGGCTGGACCAACGACCTGCTCCGCCGCCTCGCCGCCCACCAGAGCGGCAAAGGCGCCAAGTACACCCGGGCCTTCGGGGCGGCAAGCCTCGCCTGGGCGGAGGCGCTGCCGGACAAAAGCGCCGCCCTGCGCCGGGAGGCTGCGCTGAAAAAGCTGCCCAAGGCGGAAAAAGAGGCCCTGGCAGCCTCCTTCGACCCCGCCCGCTTCGTGCTGCTGCGCCCGGCAAAGCCCGCCGACGCGGCCAAGGTGCTGGAAGTGTTCGGCTGGTACGTGAAGAACAGCACCGCCTCCTTCCTGTATGAAGTGCCCACCGAGGCCGAATACCGCCGCGCCATCGCCGCCACCCGGCGCACCCTGCCCTACGTCCTGGCGGAAAACGCCCTGGGCCAGCCCCTGGGCTACGCCTGCGCCCACCCCTGGCGCTACGGCTGCGACGCCTACGCCTGGGACGCGGAGACCACCATCTACCTCGCCCCCGCCGCCCGGCGGCTGGGCCTGGGCACTATGCTCTACCACGGCCTGCTGGCGGCGCTGGCAAAGCAGGGCTACCGCAACGCCTACGCCGTGCTGGCCGACCCCAACCCCGAAAGCGAGGCCTTCCACACCGCCTTCGGCTTCGTCTGCGAGGGGCGGCAGGCCCGCACCGGCTACAAGAACGGCTGGCAGGGGGTCAGCTACTGGCTGCTGGACCTGGCCGATCCCGCCGCCGACCAAAGCGCGCCCCCCGTTCCCCCCTCTCCCCTGCCCGCGGGGCAGCTGGAGGAGGTGCTGGCCGCCGCCCGACTGGGCGAAAGCTGGCAGACCATCGCCGGGCGCTGAACTTTTTGGGCCGCCCTCACCGTCGGCCCCGACGCGCCCCACCGGCGGCCCCGACGCGCCCCACCGGCGGCCCCGCCCGCTCCCCTGCGGGCCGGGCGCTGAACTTTTTGGGCCGCCCTCATCGCCGGTCCCGCCGCGCCCCACCGTCGGCCCCGCCCGCTCCCCTGTGGGTCGGGCGATGAATTTTTGGGGCCGCCCTCATCGCCGGTCCCGCTGCGCCCCACCGCCGGCCCCGCCCGCTCCCCTGCGGCCCGGGCGATGAATTTTTACAAATCGCCCGCCGCCGGCGTTCGCCCGTCCGCCACTGAAAAACAAATCGCTCTTTTTTGACAAAACGCCCAAAAGAGGCCCGTTTTCGCGGGCCTCTTTTTCTGTGCTAAAGTGGAAAACTCATACTTTTCCCCCTTGACAAACCCTCCCCGGTATGTATAATTAGCCGTAATATTTTGAATATATATTCAAAATATACAGGCAAAACCGGGGCCACGGCCCAAAGGAAAGGGAGTCGCAGCACCATGAAAAAGCAGTACAAGAAAGTCGTCCTTGCCTACTCCGGCGGGCTGGACACCTCCATCATCATCCCCTGGCTGAAAGAGAACTACGGCTGTGAAGTCATCGCCGTGGCGGGCAACGTTGGCCAGGGCGACGAGCTGGACGGCCTGGAGGCCAAGGTGATGGCCACCGGCGCATCCAAACTGTATGTGGAAGATCTGCGAAGAACCTTTGTGGAGGACTATATCTGGCCCACCCTGAAAGCGGGCGCGAAGTACGAGACCTATCTGCTGGGCACCAGCTTTGCCCGCCCGCCGCTGGCTAAGCGCCTGGTGGAGATCGCCAAGGCGGAGGGCGCCGAGGCCATCTGCCACGGCTGCACCGGCAAGGGCAACGACCAGGTGCGCTTTGAGCTCACCATCAAGGCCTTCGCCCCCGAGCTGGCGGTCATCGCCCCCTGGCGCGAGTGGAGCATCAAGAGCCGCGAGGAAGAGATCGAGTACGCCGAGGCCCACAATATCCCCCTGAAGATCAGCCGGGAGACCAACTATTCCAAGGACAAGAACCTGTGGCATCTGTCCCACGAGGGCCTGGACCTGGAGAGCCCCGCCAACGAGGCTCCCCTGCTGCGCCCCGGCTTTCTGGAGCTGGGCGTGGCCCCCGAGCAGGCGCCGGACGAGCCCACCTATGTGACCATCCACTTTGAAAAGGGCGTGCCCACCGCCGTGGACGGCGAAACGATGGACAGCGTGGCCCTGGTGGAAAAGCTCAACGAGCTGGGCGGCAAAAACGGCATCGGCATCCTGGACATCGTGGAGAACCGTCTGGTGGGCATGAAGAGCCGCGGCGTTTACGAGACCCCCGGCGGGGCCATCCTCTACGCCGCCCACGACCTGCTGGAGAGCATCACCCTGGACAAGGAGACCAGCCACTTCAAGGCCATCGCCGCCCAGAAGTACGCCGACCTTGTCTACAACGGCCAGTGGTTCACCCCCCTGCGCGAGGCGCTGGACGCCTTTGTGGATTCCACCCAGGCCACGGTGACCGGCGACGTGAAGCTCAAGCTCTACAAGGGCAACATCACCCCCGCCTCCATCACCTCCCCCTACACCCTCTACGACGAGCAGACCGCCAGCTTCGGCGAGGACGACGACTACAACCAGGCGGACGCGGCGGGCTTCATCAACCTGTTCGGCCTGTCCATCCGCGAGCGGGCGAAGCTGTCGAAAAACTGGAACAAATAAGACGAAGGAGAGTTGGACCATGCAGCTGTGGCAGGGACGGTTCACCAAAGCGGTGGACAGCCGTGTGAACGACTTCAATTCCTCCATCCGGTTCGACCGGCGCATGGCCGCCCAGGACATCACCGGCAGCATGGCCCACGCGGCCATGCTCACCGGGCAGGGCATCATTTCCGAGGCGGACGGCGCGGCCATCCAGGCGGGCCTTGAGGGCATCCTGGCGGACCTGGAGAGCGGGGCCCTTGCCATCGACCCCGCCGCCGAGGACATCCACACCTTTGTGGAGGCCGAACTGACAAAGCGCATCGGCGACGCGGGCAAGCGGCTGCACACCGGCCGCAGCCGCAACGACCAGGTGGCGGTGGACCTGCGCCTGTTCCTGCGGGACGCGGCCGCCGGCCTCAACGAAAAGATGGCCGCCCTCTGCGACGCGCTTTTAAAACAGGCCGCCGCCCACGCGGCGGACGTGATGCCCGGCTACACCCATCTGCAAAGGGCCCAGCCGGTCACCTTCGGCCACCACCTGCTGGCCTATGTGCAGATGCTCTTGCGGGACATGGACCGCCTTGCCGATTGGAAAAAGCGGATGAACGTCTGTCCCCTGGGCAGCGGCGCGCTGGCGGGCACCACCTACCCCATCGACCGCCACGTCACCGCCGCGGCGCTGGGCTTCGACGGCCCCTGCGAGAACAGCCTGGACGGTGTATCCGACCGGGATTTCTGCATCGAGCTGGCGGCGGACATCGCCACCTGCATGGTGCACCTGTCCCGCCTGTCGGAGGAGATCATCCTCTGGTGCAGCTGGGAGTTCAAGTTCATCGAGCTGGACGACGCCTTCACCACCGGCTCCTCCATCATGCCCCAGAAGAAGAACCCCGACGTGAACGAGCTCATCCGGGGCAAAACGGGGCGGGTCTGCGGCGACCTGACCACCCTGCTGGTGATGATGAAGGGCCTGCCCCTGGCCTACAACAAGGACATGCAGGAGGACAAGGAGGCCATCTTCGACGCGGTGGACACCCTCGACCTGTGCCTCACCACCCTGGCCCCCCTCATCGACACCATGAAGGTGCTGCCGGACAACCTGCGCAAGGCGGCCTCCAAAGGCTTCATCAACGCCACCGACTGCGCCGACTACCTCACCAAAAAGGGCATGCCCTTCCGGGACGCCTACAAGCTCACCGGCCAGCTGGTGGCCATGTGCATCAAGGGCGGCCTCACGCTGGACACCCTGCCCCTGGCCCAGTACAAGGCCATGAGCGACCTCTTTGAGGAGGACGTCTACGCCGCCATCGACCTGGGCGCGTGCTGTGCGCTGCGCCGCAGCTTCGGCGGCCCCGCCCCCGAGAGCGTGCACGCCCAGCTGGAAAGCGCCAAAGCGAAGCTGGACAAGTACCGCGAGCTTTAAACGAAACAGGCCGCCGGCCGTGGAAAACCACGGCCGGCGGCCTTTGTATATGCTTGCTGTTTTTGGGGGTGAGGGGATGTCATTCGTGGTCGTGGGCGTGGCAGCAGCCGCAGTCCCCGGTGCAGAAGGCGGCGGCGTCGTAGGACACGCCGTGCTTGTCGTAGTAGTCCTTCACGGCGGCCTTCACCGCCTCCTCCGCCAGCACCGAACAGTGGATCTTGTGGGCGGGCAGGCCGTCCAGCGCCTCCACGACGGCTTTGTTGGAGAGCTCCAGCGCCTGGGACAGGGGCTTGCCCTTGATCATCTCGGTGGCCATGCTGCTGGTGGCGATGGCCGACCCGCAGCCGAAGGTGATGAAGGAAACGTCCTCAATGACGCCGTCCTTCACCTTGATGTACATCCGCATGATGTCGCCGCACTTGGCGTTGCCCACCTCGCCGATGCCGTCGGCGTCCTCCATTTTGCCCATGTTCCGCGGGTTGCGGAAGTGGTCCATCACCTTGTCAGAGTATAACATAGTCTCTCTCTCCTTTTTCCAGTTCGTCCCACACGGGGCTGCAGGCCCGCAGGTAGTCCACCACCCGGGGCACATCCTTCAGAATGTGCTCCACGTCCTCGTCGGTGTTCGCCTCGCTCAAAGAAAGCCGCAGCGAGCCGTGGGCCACCTCGTGGGGCCGGCCGATGGCCAGCAGCACGTGGCTGGGGTCCAGCGACCCGGAGGTGCAGGCCGACCCGCTGGAGGCGGCGATGCCCGCCTCGTCCAGCATCAGCAGAAGGCTCTCGCCCTCGATGCCCTCAAAGCAGAAGTTCACGTTGCCCGGCAGGCGCGGCTGGGCCGCGCCGTTCAGCGCGCTGTGGGGAATGGCCGAAAGCCCGGCGATGAGCTTGTCCCGCAGGGCGCTCACCTTGGCGGCGTTCTCCTCCAGATGGGCGCAGGCCTCTTCCAGAGCGGCGGCCATGCCCGCGATGGCGGGCAGGTTCTCGGTGCCCGCCCGGCGGCGGCGCTCCTGGGCCCCGCCGTGGATGAGGGGCACCACCGGCACGCCCCTGCGCACATACAAAGCGCCCACGCCCTTGGGGCCGTGGAACTTGTGGCCGGAAAGGCTGAGCATGTCGATGTTCATGGCCTTCACGTCGATGGCGATGTGCCCCGCCGCCTGCACCGCGTCGGTGTGGAACAACACCCCGGCGTCCCGGCAGATGCGGCCCAGCTGGGCGATGGGCTGGATGGTGCCGATCTCGTTGTTGGCGAACATCACGCTCACCAGCGCCGTGTCCGGCCGCAGGGCCGCCGCCAGTTCCTCCGGGCGCACAAGGCCGTCGGAGTGCACCGGCAGCAGCGTTACCTCAAAGCCCTCGGTCCGCAGCGCGTCCAGCGTGTGCAGGATGGCGTGGTGCTCAAAGGCGGTGCTGATGATGTGGCGCTTGCCCTTCTTCGCCCCAAAGGCCGCCGCGCTGCGCAGGGCCTGGTTGTCCGCCTCGCTGCCGCCGGAGGTGAAGATGATCTCCCCCGGTTCGGCTCCCAGACACCCGGCCACCCGGGCGCGGGCGTCGCTCAGCGCCTCCTCGGCCAGCTGGCCGAAGGTGTACAGGCTGGAGGGGTTGCCCCACAGCTTGTCCATGGCGTCGATCATGGCCGCCCGCGCCGCCGGCGAGACGGGCGTGGTGGCCGCGTTGTCTGCATAGATCATAGGAAAAAACTCCTTTTTCTCAATAAAACCTATAAACCTTGTAGGTTTATGTCTCTATCATACGCTCAAATTCCTATAATGTCAATAGGAAATTTGCGAAAACGGCTTGCCAAAGCCGCGAAGGGTGTGGCATAATAATGCAAAAGAAAGGCCGAAGGAGGCGAAAAAGATGGTGGTGTCCAGCAAGGGGCGGTATGCGCTGCGGGTGATGGTGGAGTTGGCGGCAGCGCCCCAGGGGGAATACCAGCCGCTGGCGCGCATCAGCGAGGGCCAGGGCATCTCGGAAAAATATCTGGAGGCCATTTTCGCGCCGCTGGCGAAGGCGGGCTTTGTGGAGGGCCAGCGGGGCAAGAACGGCGGCTACCGGCTCACGAAGCCCGCGAAGGACTACACGGTGGGCAGCATCCTGCGCCTGACGGAAAAAACGCTGGCGCCGGTGTCCTGCATGGCGGAAGGCGCACCAGCCTGCGGCCGGGCGCACCAGTGCACCACCCGCGCCATGTGGCACGGGCTGGACAAACTCATCAACGACTACTTCGACGGCATCACCCTCCAGGACCTGGCCGAGGGCAAACTGCCCCCGGCGGCGAAGGGCTGAACGGCGGCGAAGGGGCCGGACACGCCGGCACCGCGGCGAAAAAAGGCAGGGCGCGCCCCGAAAGGCGCAAAGGAAAACACGGCCGCTCCCCTGCCCCGCCCGGACGGCCGGCGGGCGCGGCCGGGGCCGCGCAAGCCTGCGCTCTCCCTTTGCCCGTCCGCCCCTTTTGCTCCGCGTTTCGCGTTGACGCGGCCCGCCAAACCTGTTATAATACAAAATAGCTCGTTTGTGAGCGGGCGAATATGGAGATGTACCCAAGTGGTTGAAGGGTCCGCACTCGAAATGCGGTAGGCGTCTAAACAACGCGCGAGAGTTCGAATCTCTCCATCTCCGCCAAACCCCGGGAGATAAGTCTCCCGGGGTTTCTTTATGAAAAAACGCCAGTGCCCCGGGGCTGGAAACGGCACGGCATCCGTGCTATGATAAATGCGTCGAATCAGAGGGGAAAAACTGTTTTTTCGTCGAATCCCGGCTGCGAAGCTCTGCCGCGGGGCGGAAAAACGGTTCCGAACAGATGCACATAAGAAAAGGAGACGCATATGCCCTGTACAACGATTTTGGTGGGCAAGGAAGCCACCCATGACGGCTCCACCATCATTGCCCGCAACGACGACGGCGCGTTCGAAGCCAAGCGCCTTTTGACCCACCCCGCCCGGGAGGGAGCTTCCACCTACAAAACGGTTATCTCTCACCTGACCGTCGCGCTGCCGGAGAAGGCCCTGCGCTATACCGACTGCCCCAACGTGTCCAAGGCCAACGGCGTGTGGCCCGCCTGCGGCATCAACGAGGCCAACGTGGCCATGACCGCCACCGAGACCATCACCAGCAACGCCCGGGTGGTGGGCGTGGACCCCTATGTCCGCTATCAGGAAAAGAAGGGCCGCGGCACGAAAGAAGTGCCCGGCGGCATCGGCGAGGAGGACCTGGTGACCCTGGTGCTGCCCTACATCCGCAGTGCCCGGGAGGGCGTGTTGCGCACCGGTGCGCTGCTGGAAGAGTACGGCACCTATGAGCCCAACGGCATGGCCTTCGCGGACGCCGATGAAATTTGGTGGCTGGAGACCATCGGCGGCCATCACTGGATCGCCCGGCGGGTGCCGGACGACCGGGTGGTGGTGATGCCCAACCAGTTCGGCCTGGACCATTTCGACTTTGCGGACGCTTATGGCGAGCAGAAAGAGAATCTCTGCTCCAAAGACCTGCGGGAGTTCGTGGAGAAGTACCGCCTGGCGCTGGACACCGGCGCGGAGTTCAATCCGCGGCTGGCCTTCGGCTCCCACTCCGACGCGGACCACATTTACAACACCCCCCGCGCCTGGTTCATGGCCCGGTATTTCCTGCCCCGCACTTACAAGTGGGACGGGGACAGCGCCGACTTCACCCCCGAGAGCAACGACATCCCCTGGTCCTTTGTGCCGGAGCGCAAGGTGACGGTGGAGGACGTGCGGTATCTGCTGGGCTCCTATTACCAGGGAACGCCCTACGACCCCTACGACAAGACCGCCGCCTGCAAGGGCAAGTACCGCACCATCGGCGTGCCCAACAGCGACGTCTGCGGCATCATGCAGATCCGCGGGTATCTGCCGGCGGCCGTCCAGGGTGTGGAGTGGCTGTCCATGGGCGGCAGCGGCTTCACGGCCTGCTTCCCGGTGTACGCCAATGTGACCGAGTTCCCGGGATACCTCAGCGGCACCACCGAAACGGTCTCCACCGACAGCATGTACTGGCACAGCCGGCTCATCGCCGCGCTGACCGACGCCCATTTCGGAAAGGCGCTGCTGTTTGACGAGCGGTATGTGAACGCCGTGATGAACCGCGGCCAGCAGCTGCTCTACGAGTACGACGAGAAGGTGCGGCAGGGCGAGCCGGTGGAAATTCTGAAAGAGGCCAACCGCAAAATTGCCGGCATGGTCAAGGAGGAATCGGACAAGGCCCTTGCCCAAATTCTCAAGAACGCCTCCGAGAACATGAAGATCCGCTATCACCGAGGGGACAACTGAGCGGACCATCCGGCGGGCCGACAAGTGCCCGGCAAGAAGTCCGAATCCCACATCACAGCGCAGAAAACGCGGCAGTCGCCTGAATCATCCCAACCCCGCCAAAGCCCCGGGAGACTTGTCTCCCGGGGCTTTTTCTGCCTTGCATGAAAAATCGCATGGGTTTCTGACAGATAAAGGCCCTTCTCCCCTTGCCGGAGAAGGGCCTTTATGCAATTTTAACGCCGCAGAAGATTGCTTCACGCCTTCATAGGAGAAACGATGCTATTTTTAGTCTGAAAAACTTTGGGCGAAGGGCGGAAGGAACCTTATGCAGGAATTTTATCGAGAACAGCGAAACGCCGCCGGCACGGAAGACCGCGCGCCGGGAAGACTGAAGATATTCTTCGGTTATGCGGCGGGCGTGGGCAAAACCTTCGCGATGCTGGAAGCCGCCCATCAGGCAAAAAAGGAAGGCGTGGACGTGGCGGTGGGCTATGTGGAGCCCCACGCCCGGCCGGACACCCTTGCTTTGCTGAACGGGCTGGAGGTCCTGCCCTGCCGGGAGATCGGCTACCGGGGAATAAAACTCCGGGAATTCGACCTGGACGGGGCGCTGGAACGAAAACCGCAGCTGATTTTGGTGGATGAGCTGGCCCACAACAACGCGCCGGGCTGCCGGCACACCAAGCGCTATCAGGACGTGGAGGAACTGCTGGCGGCGGGCATCAACGTGTACACCACGGTCAATGTGCAGCATCTGGAGTCGCTGAACGACCTGGTCTCCTCCATCACGGGGATCGCGGTCAGCGAGCGCATCCCCGACCGCGTCTTTGACCGGGCCGATCAGGTGGAATTGGTGGACATCGAGCCCGGCGAGCTGGTCAAGCGCCTGCAGGCGGGCAAGGTGTACCGGGAACGGCAGGCAAAGCAGGCGCTTCAGAACTTCTTCACCGGGGAGAACCTCGCCGCGCTGCGCGAGATCGCCATGCGCCGGACGGCGGACCAGCTGAACCGCAGCGCCCTGTCCGAAGGCAAGGAAAAAAGCGCCCGGGCCGGGGAGCATATCCTGATCTGCCTCTCGTCGGCGCCCTCCAACGCGAAGGTCATCCGCACCGCCGCCCGCATGGCCGAGGCCTTTCACAGCGGCTTTACGGCGCTGTTTGTGCAGACGCCGGAAACGAAGGAGCTGTCCGGCGAAAACCTCAAGCGGCTGCGCGGCAACCTCCACCTGGCAGAGCAGCTGGGCGCGCAGATCTCCACGGTCTACGGCGCCGACCCCGCCGAGCAGATCGCGGAATACGCCCGGGTCAGCGGCGTGACCAAGATCGTGATGGGGCGGCTCAACCACAAACAGAACCCGCTGACCGGCAAAAAAAGCCTGGCGGACCGGCTGATCGAGCTGACGGACCTGGACGTGTACATCATCCCCGACCACCAGCCCCTGTACAAAAAGCGGATGGCAAAGCCGCGCCTGCCGAAGGCCCGCTTTTCCCGGAAGGACGCCGGCGTCATGTTCGCCTCGCTGGCGCTTTCCACCCTGGCGGGCTTCGGCTTTTATCACGCGGGCCTCAGCGAGGCGAACATCATCACCGTTTATATCCTGGGCGTTCTGCTCACCGCGGTGCGGACGACCGGGTATCTCTGGGGCGCGGCGGCCTCGCTGCTGAGCGTCGCCGCCTTCAGCTTTTTTTTCACCGAGCCCCGCTTTACCTTCCGGGCCAACGACCCCGGCTACCCGGTCACGTTTCTCATCATGCTCTTTTCCAGCATCATCGCCGGCACGCTGGCCGGCCGCGTGAAAACGCAGGCGCGGGAGGAGGCCCAGAAGAGCTATTACACCGAGCTGCTTTTGGGCAGCAGCCAGAAGCTGCAGACCGGCCGCACGGAATGGGACTGCCTGCGCCTGACCGCGGAACAGCTGAACCGGCTGTTCGGCCGGCCGGTGCTGTACGCCCTGAACGAGGCGTCGGAAGAACTGGCGTTCCGGGTGGAGCCCGCGGACGAGACCGGGGTGCTGGCGGGGCTGGGCAGCGAGGAGATGGGCGTTGCCGGCTGGGTGCGGAAAAACAACAAGCACGCCGGCGCCACCACCAGCACCCTGCCGGATTCGAAATGGCTTTTCCTCTCAGTGCGGGGCACCCAGGGGGTGATGGGCATCGTGGGCATCCCCATCGCGGGTTATTCCGTTCCCGACGCCTTTGAGAAAAACCTGATGATCGCCATTCTGAGCGAGTGCGGGCTGAGCCAGGAGCGCATCCGCCTGCAGGAGGAGCGCAGCAAAGCCGCGCTGCAGGCCCAGAAGGAGCGGCTGCAGGCCGATTTGCTGCGGGCGGTGGCCCACGACCTGCGCACCCCGCTGGCCGGCATCAACGCCAGCGCGGATACGCTTTTGCGGGAGGAGGCCGCCCTGGACCGGCCCGCCAGAGGCAGGCTGTACAGGGCGATCTATGACGACACGGACCGGCTGCTCAACACCACGGAAAACCTGCTCGTTGCCACGCGCCTGGAAACCGGCCGGGATTCCTTCAAAATGCGCCCCGAGCGGGTGGACGGAGTGCTGCGCGCCGCCGTGGCGCAGCTGGGCCGGCAGGCGAGCGAACACAAACTGTCCGTGGTCGTGAAGGACCCGGGGCTCACCGCCGTGATGGACCCGGAACTGATCCGGCGGGTGCTCATCAACATCATGAACAACGCCATTCAGTACACCCCGGCGGGTTCTGCCATCGAGCTGCGGGCCGAACAAAAAGACGGCGCGGTGCAGATCAGCGTCTCCGACGACGGGCCGGGCATCCCGGACGAGGCGAAAAAGCACCTGTTCGACCTGTTCTTCACGGCGGGCCCGGGCGGGGCCGACTGCCAGCGGGGGCTGGGGCTCGGCCTCAATCTGTGCAAGTCCATCGTGGAGCTTCACGGGGGCGGCATTTCGGTGCTGGACAGAACCCCCCGGGGCACCACCTTCCGGTTCACGCTGCCGGCGGCGCGTTAATCCCGCTTTAACATCCTGCCGGCAACCTTAATCCACACTTTGCGCCGGGCGAAGTATCCTGTTGGATGCAAAGGCGGAAGGCCCCGCCCGTTGAACGGGGCCCGGAAAACCTTTGCGCACACATCGGACGAAAGGAGTCTTTTTCTATGATGGACCTGCTCATGGCGGGCATCCTTCTGATTGATTTCGGGCTCGTGCGGCTTCTGGTGAACTGGTGCTGGAAGCAGACGGAAGAACAGGAATGATCCTTTGGGAGGGAAAGTTATGATCCTGCTTGGCGTCATCGTTCTGCTGCTGGGGGCGTACCTGGTGTACGCGCTGGCGCATCCGGAACGGTTCTGACAACACACGACTTGGGAGGAATTTCACATGTTACAGCTGGTGCTGACAATTCTCATCTATCTGATAATTGTCGTTCCGGTGGGGCGGTATCTGTATCATATCGCCGCAGGAAAACACACCTTTGCCGACCCGGTGTTCGACCGGGTGGACGGGGCCATTTACAAACTGGGCGGCGTCGACCCTGAAAAAGGGATGAACTGGAAACAGTATGTGCTGGCGCTGGTGGGCACCAACGCCATGATGGTGGCCGTCGGCTACATCATCCTTCGCATCCAGAGCGCTCCCCTGCTCAACCCCAACGGCATCAAAAGCATGGAGCCCGCGCTGGCGTTCAACACCATCATCAGCTTCATGACCAACACGAACCTGCAGCACTATTCCGGCGAGAGCGGGCTGAGCTATCTGTCTCAGATGCTGGTCATCATCTTCATGATGTTCGTTTCCGCGGCCACCGGCTATGCCGCCTGCGTGGCCTTCATCCGCGGCCTTGCCGGCCGGACGAAAGACGATGTGGGCAATTTCTTTTCGGACCTGGTCCGCATCATCACCCGCATCCTGCTCCCCTTCTCCATCGTGGGCGGCCTGCTTCTGGTGTGGCAGGGCGTGCCCCAGAACTTTGACGGCAACATCGTTGTGAAAACGCTGGAGGGCACCTGTCAGGAGATCGCCATGGGCCCCATCGCCGCTTTGGAGATCATTAAGCATCTGGGCACCAACGGCGGCGGCTTTCTGGGCGCGAACTCCGCAACGCCCCTGGAGAACCCCACGATGCTTTCAAATCTGATCGAACTGTATTCCATGATGCTGCTGCCCGGCGCCTGCGTCATCACCTTCGGCAAAATGGTGGCTGACAGCCGCAGAGAACACCTGGAACAAGCCGCCCGGGAAGGCGCGGACCAGCCGCGGGAGGGCCTCACCGCCCGCATCTTCGGCCGCGAGGGCCGCAGCATCTTTCTGGCCATGGGCATCCTGTTCCTGGCGGGCCTGAGCCTGTGCTTCTGGGCGGAGAGCCAGGGCAACCCGCTGCTGGCGCAGGCGGGGCTGGACCAGTCCATGGGCAGCATGGAGGGCAAGGAGGTGCGCTTCGGCGTTGCCCAGTCGGCCCTGTTCACCACCGTCACCACCTCCTTCACCACCGGCACCGTCAACAACATGCACGACACCCTCACTCCGCTGGGCGGCATGGTGCCGATGCTGCACATGATGCTCAACGTGGTGTTCGGCGGCAAGGGCGTGGGCCTGATGAACATGATCCTGTACGCCATTCTGGCGGTGTTCATCTGCGGCCTGATGGTGGGCCGCACCCCGGAGTATCTGGGCAAAAAGATCGAGGGCCGCGAGATGAAGCTCACCGCCATCTGCATCATCGTCCATCCGTTCCTCATCCTGACCTTCACCGCCCTGGCCGTGGCCACCGCCGCGGGCCTCGCGGGCATCACCAACCCCGGCTTCCACGGCCTGAGCCAGGTGCTGTATGAGTACGCATCCTCCGCCGCGAACAACGGCTCCGGCTTCGAGGGCCTGGCGGACAACTCCTGTTTCTGGAACATCACCACCGGGCTGGCCATGTTCTTCGGGCGGTATCTTTCCATCGTCATCCAGCTGGCCATTGCCGGCTCGCTGATGAAAAAGAACTTCATCAACGAGTCCGCCGGCACCCTGCGCACCGGCACCGTCAGCTTTGCCGTCATCCTGGTGTTCGTGGTGTACATTTTCGCCGCGCTGACCTTCTTCCCGGCGCTGGCTCTGGGCCCCATCGCGGAACATCTGACCCTTTGGGCCTAAGGAGGTTCTGACCATAATGAGCAAAAAGCAAAACAAAAAGCTTCTGACTTCCGACATCCTCAAACAGGCGCTGATCGGTTCCGTCAAGAAGCTCGATCCCCGGTATATGATGAAAAACCCGGTGATGTTCGTGGTGGAAACGGGCTTTTTCATCACCCTGCTGCTGAGCTTTGTCCCCACGCTGTTCAGCGCGGCGGACGCCGGCCTGCGGGCCTATGACCTCATCGTCTGCGTCACCCTGCTGGTCACCGTGCTCTTCGCGAACTTTGCCGAATCGGTGGCGGAAGGCCGGGGCAAGGCCCAGGCGGCGAGCCTGAAAAAGACCCAGAAGGACACCCGGGCCCGCCTGCTGGACGAAAACGGCGGCGAGACCGTCGTCTCCTCCAGCGAGCTGAAAAAGGGCGACGTGGTGCTGGTGAGCGCCGGCGAGGTCATCCCCGGCGACGGCGAGGTCATCGAGGGCATCGCCTCGGTGGACGAGTCCGCCATCACCGGCGAGTCCGCGCCGGTGGTGCGCGAGAGCGGCGGCGACTTCTGCTCGGTCACCGGCGGCACCACCGTGGTGTCCGACTGGCTGAAGATACGCATCACCTCCGAGCCGGGCAACAGCTTTCTGGACCGGATGATCGCTCTGGTGGAGGGCGCCTCCCGCAAAAAGACCCCCAATGAGATCGCACTGAACACCCTGCTGGTGTCGCTGACCATCATCTTCCTCATCGTCATCGTCACGCTGTACCCCATCGGCGTTTACAGCGGCGTGCAGCTGCCGGTGTCCACCCTCATCGCCCTGATGGTCTGCCTCATCCCCACCACCATCGGCGGCCTGCTGTCGGCCATCGGCATCGCCGGCATGGACCGGGTCACCCGCTTCAACGTCATCGCCATGTCCGGCAAGGCCGTGGAGGCCTGCGGCGACGTGGACACCATGATCCTGGACAAGACCGGCACCATCACCTTCGGCAACCGGCTGGCGGCGGACTTCCTGCCCGTGGCCGGGGCGGAGCGCAGCGACCTGATCCGCTGCGCCGCGCTGACCAGCCTGCGCGACGAAACCCCCGAGGGCAAGTCCACCCTGGAGCTGGCCCGCCGCCTGGGCGACGCCAGCGAGGAGGCCCCCGGCTCCACCTTCCAGGAGTTCACCGCCCAGACCCGCATGAGCGGCGTGGACCTGCCCGACGGCACCCGGGTGCGCAAGGGCGCCTGCGACGCCATCGAGCAGTATGTCCGCCGGCAGGGCGGCAGCGTCCCCGCCGACCTGCACACCCATGTGGAAAAGGTGTCCTCCCTGGGCGGCACGCCCCTTGTGGTGTGCGAGAACGACCGCATCCTGGGCGTCATCTATCTGAAGGACACCGTGAAGCCCGGCATGGCGGAGCGGTTCGAGCGGCTGCGCGCCATCGGCATCAAGACCATCATGTGCACCGGCGACAACCCCCTCACCGCCGCCACCATCGCCAAGGAGGCCGGCGTGGACGGCTTCGTCGCCGAGTGCAAGCCGGAGGACAAGATCCGGGTCATCAAGCAGGAGCAGGCCGAAGGCAAGATCGTCGCCATGACCGGCGACGGCACCAACGACGCGCCCGCCCTGGCCCAGGCGAACGTGGGTCTGGCCATGAACTCCGGCACCACCGCCGCCAAGGAGGCGGCCAACATGGTGGACCTGGACTCCGACCCCACCAAAATCCTGGAGGTGGTGGAGATCGGCAAGCAGCTGCTCATCACCCGCGGCTCGCTCACCACCTTCTCCATCGCCAACGACATCGCCAAGTACTTCGCCATCATCCCGGCCATGTTCATGAAGTCTGTTCCCCAGCTTGCGGTGCTGAACATCATGCACCTGAGCACGGAATACAGCGCCATTCTGTCGGCGCTGATCTTCAACGCCATCATCATCCCCTGCCTCATCCCGCTGGCGATGAAAGGCGTAAAATACCGCCCCATGTCCTCCGGCAAAATGCTGGCCCGGAACATGATGATCTACGGCCTGGGCGGCGTCATCGCGCCCTTTGTGGGCATCAAGCTGATCGACACGGTCATCGCGCCGCTGCTGCCGGCCCTGGGCATTTAAGGAGGGTTTTCCAAAATGAGCGAAACAAACAAGAAGTCTCTGCTGCACAGCGCCCGTCAGGCGGTGGTGGTGACGCTGGTCCTGCTGCTGCTGTGCGGCGCTGCGTTCCCCGCGGCGCTCAGCGGCCTGTCCGCCCTGCTCTTCCCCCGCCAGGCGGGGGGCAGCCTCGTCACCGCCGACGGCCGGGCGGTGGGCGCGGCCAACGTGGGCCAGGATTTCACCGAGCCCTATTTCATGAAGTGCCGCCCCTCCGCCTGCAACTACAACACCTATTCCGAGGGCGCGGACGGCAGCAAATACTACAGCGACGGCAGCGAATACGCCGGCCTTGCCTCCGGCAGCAGCAACTACGCGCCCTCCAACCCCGCGCTCACAGAGCGGGTGGAGGCCGACATCGAGGAGTTTCTGGAAGCGAACCCGGAAATCAGCCGCGAGGACCTGCCCGCCGACCTGATGACCGCCTCCGGCTCCGGCCTGGACCCCCATGTGTCGCCCCAGGGCGCGGCGGTGCAGCTGCCCGCCATTGCCGAGGCCTCCGGCCTGAGCATGGAGCAGCTGGAACAGATCGTGGCGGACAACACCACCGGCAGGCTGCTGGGCGTCTTCGGCGAGGAGACGGTCAACGTGCTGGGCGTCAATCTGGACATCGCCCTGGCCATGGGCCTGGTGAGCGAAACGGAAAAATAAAGAGCGCACCCGGCGGGAACGCCTTTTCCCGCCGGAGGCGTTTGCGGAACATCCGCCGGGCTGCCCGAAAAGCGGCCCGGCGTTTTTTTTATCGCTTCTTAATCCCGCTGGGCGCATCTTATCCCCGGTTTAAACTCCCGGGAAGTATGATAAGGCCGTAAGGAGGAGACAAAAATGCTTGCGATCAGAAACTATGTCTCTCGATTTGAAAACCGCATCGACGCTTCCATGGAGCGCTTTGTTTTTCGCCACAGGGTCCTGGGCTTTGTGATGATCTTCATCGGCATGCCCCTGTTCGCGCTGGCGGCGGTCTGCCTGTGCACGGTGTGCGTCACGCTGCCCTTTGCCGCGGCGTTCGGCTGGCTGTGACGCCGGCGTCTTAATGCCGTCTTAATACGCCGGGCGATATGCTAATCTTCCCTTTAGGCCGAATGTGGATAATGGTCAGTATAAAGAAGAGATAAAGACGTATTAAGATGCGGCGGATGCGTCTGCAAGGAGGAACCATGAAAACTTTTTTATTGATCGGGCTGGGCCGCTATGGCCGGCACATCGCAATGAAGCTGAACGAACTGCATCATCAGGTCATGGCCATCGACAAGGACGAAAAGCGTGTGGATGAGATATTGCCCTACGTCACCAACGCCCAGATCGGCGACAGCACCAGCGAAGAGTTCCTCGCGTCGCTGGGCGTGAGGAATTTCGACGTCTGCATCGTGGCCATCGGGGATAATTTCCAGGGCTCGCTGGAAACCGCCTCCCTGCTGAAAGAGCTGGGGGCCAAAAAGGTGGTGGCGCGGGCCTCGCGGGACATCCAGGCAAAGTTCCTGCTGCGCAACGGCGCCGACGAAGTGGTGTATCCCGAACGGCAGATGGCGGACTGGACCGCCATCCGCTACAGTTCCGACCACATCTGCGACTACATCTCGCTGGGCGACGACCACGCCATTTTTGAAGTGGAAGTCCCCCCGGCCTGGGTGGGCAGAACGATCGGCGAGATCGACATCCGCAACCAGTACCACGTGAACGTGATGGCCATCAAGCAGCAGGGCAAGTTCTCCATGACCGTCATCACCTCCGACACCCGCCTGCCGGAAAACAGCACGCTGCTGGTCCTGGGGACCCACCGGGATATTCAGAAGTGCTTCCATCTGTAAGCGTTTTTTGCGGGAGGAGGAAGAGCAATGGAAGGATTTGTGCTGATCCTCAGCCTGGCCGCGGCCGTTGCGTTCGGGTTTTACATGGCCGCAAGGCTCGACCGATTTCTGGATGAGCAGACGTCCGCGCCGCAGGAAGAGCCGGCGCGGCTGAACACGGACATGCCGCCCGCCGGCGCCGCGGAGGAGAAAAAGCGCTGCGGATGAAGCCCGCCGCGGCTGGAAGTCTGTGGTATAATACTATCGACCAAAGAAGGGAGGGGTGCGCGGTGGATACAGTTGCGGCACTGCATCAGGCCAGTCAGAAGCGCCCGGGCGAGCTCACCATCTTCTGCAGCTATTGTTCGGGCGCAGGCAAAAGCTATGCCATGCTGCGCGCCGCCGAAAAGGAGCGGCAGAAGGGCAGAGACGTGGTGGCCGGCCCGCTCTCGAACGGGCGGTGGCCCCAGACGGAAGCGCTGGCCGACTCCTTCGAAAAAGCCGCCTGCAAAACGGTGCTGCGCGGCGGCAGCCGGGAGCAGGAACTGGACCTGGACGCCTGCCTCGCAAGGCGCCCGCAGCTCATCCTGATCGACGATCTGGCCCACACCAACGGCGAAAACTCCCGCCACATGAAGCGGTATCAGGACGTGGAAGAGCTGCTGAAATTTGGCATCGACGTCTACGCCACCCTGGACATCCAGCAGGTGGAAAGCATCCAGGACGTGGTGCTGCCCATTCTGGGCAGCGCGGTGAAAGAGCGCGTCCCGGACCGTGTGTTCGACCGGGCCGCCGCCGTCGAATTCGTGGATATAGAGCCCCGGGCGCTGCAAAAGCGGCTGAACAGCGGGAACGAAGCCGGTCAGCCGGACGGCGGCGCGCTGCCCCGGCTGAACGCGCTGCGGGAAGTGGGCCTTCGCCGCTGCGCGGACCGGGCCGCCCTGTACGCAAAACAGAGCCCGGCCCAAAAAACCTACCGGGCTCACGAGCACATCCTGGTGTGCCTTTCCGCCGCGCCCTCCAACGAAAAGATCATCCGCACCGCGGCGCGGATGGCGGGGGCGTTCCAGTGCGGATTCACGGCGCTGTTTGTGGAAACAAAAGCGTTTCAGCAGATGCCCGCCGAGGACAAACAGCGTCTGCGGGGCAACATCCATCTGGCCCAGCAGCTGGGCGCGTCCATCGAGACGGTCTACGGCGACGACGTGGCGGACCAGATCGCGGAATTTGCCCGGCTTTCCGGCGTCACAAAGATCGTGCTGGGGCGCAGCGGGATGTCCCACCGCTCGCTGTTCAGAAGAAGCTCGCTCACCGAGTGGCTCATCGAGCTGATGCCCGATCTGGACATCCACATCATCCCGGACAACAACCCCGCCAGCCGCTTCGCTCTGCGCCACCGGGAGATCATGCACCTGCCGGCGATCTCCGTGGCGGACCTGCTCAAGGTGGTGGGGATCCTCGTGCTCGTCACCCTGATGGGCCTGCTGTTTTATAACCTGGGTCTGACGGAAGCCAACATCATCACGCTGTATATCCTGGGGGCGATGCTCGTTCCCATCTTCACCAGAAGCTCGGTGTGCAGCTTCATCGCCTCCGTGGCCGGCGTGCTCACCTTCAACTTTTTCTTCACGGTGCCCAGATTCTCGCTGCACGCCTATGACAGCGGCTACCCCGTCACCTTTCTGGTGATGTTCCTGGCGTCGCTGCTCACCGGCTCTCTCGCCTCCAAACTGAAATCCCACGCAAAGAACTCCGCGCTGGTGGCCTGGCGGGCAAAGCTGCTGTTCGAAACGAACCAGAACCTTCAGAAGGCCCGCACCCAGGAAGAGATCGTCGCGGTGGCGGCCGGTCAGCTCTTGAAGATATTCCAGCGGGACATCGTTGCCTACCGCCTGGACCACGGAAAGCTGGCGGAGCCGCAGGTGTTCTGCGTGAACGGCGAGACCGCCCGGGCCGCCTATACCGGCGGCCGGGAGCGGGAAGTGGCCCAGTGGGTGCTGGCAAACAACAAGCGCGCGGGCGCGGGGACCGAGACCTTTTCGGACGCGCGCTGCACCTATCTGTCGGTCCGGACGGGCGATCAGGTCTATGGAGTGGTGGGCATCGCCGCCTCCGAAAAGCCCCTCGATTCCTTCGAGGCCAGCCTTTTGCTCTCGGTGCTGAGCGAGTGCGCCCTTGCGATGGAAAACCAGAAGAACGTCGAGGAGAAGGAGGCGGCCGCCGTTCTGGCCAAGAACGAGCAGCTGCGGGCAAATCTGCTGCGCTCCATCTCCCACGACCTGCGCACGCCCCTCACCTCCATCTCGGGCAATGCCAGCAACCTTCTGTCCAACGGGGCCATTTTCGACGAGAAGGCCAAGGAGCAGATGTATGCCGACATTTACGATGATTCCATGTGGCTCATCAATCTGGTGGAAAACCTGCTGTCGGTGAGCCGCCTGGAAGAGGGCCGCATGAACCTGCGCATGTCCACGGAGCTGATCGACGAGGTGGTGGCCGAAGCTCTGCGCCACATCAACCGCAAAAGCGCGGAGTACCGCCTGAACGTGCAAAGCGGCGACGACTACATGCTGGTGCAGATCGACGCGAAGCTGATCGTGCAGGTCATCATCAACATTGTGGACAACGCCATCAAATACACCCCGCCCGGCTCGGAGATCGGCATCAGCTGGAAACGGCAGGGCGGCTTCGTGTTCGTCTCTGTGGCGGACAACGGGCCCGGCATTTCCGACGAGGCCAAACCCCACGTCTTTGACATGTTTTACAGCGCGGCCAACAAAATTGCCGACAGCCGCCGCAGCATGGGACTGGGGCTGGCGCTTTGCCGGTCCATCATCAGCGCGCACGGAGGGGAGATCACCGTGACCGACAACGTGCCCCATGGGGCGGTCTTCACGTTTTCTGTGCCCGCAGGGGAGGTAGAACTGCATGAATAAACCACTGGTCCTGGTGGTCGAGGACGACACGCCTGTGCGCAACCTCATCACCACAACGCTGAGAGCCCACGATTACCGCTTTCTGACCGCGGTGAACGGGGAATCCGCCATTCTGGAAGCGTCTTCCCACAATCCGGAGATCATCCTTCTGGACCTCGGCCTGCCGGACATGGACGGCGTGGAGGTCATCCACAAGGTGCGCACCTGGTCCAACATGCCCATCATCGTGATCAGCGCCCGCAGCGAGGACACCGACAAGATCGGCGCGCTGGACGCCGGCGCGGACGACTATCTGACCAAGCCCTTTTCGGTGGAGGAACTGCTTGCGCGGCTGCGGGTGACGCAGCGCCGCCTGGCCGCGCTGCAGCTTGGCGCGCAGAACACGGACGCGGTCTTTGTGAACGGCAAGCTCAAGGTGGACTATGCCGCCGGCTGCGCCTTTCTGGACGGCCAGGAGCTTCACCTCACCCCCAGCGAGTACAAGCTGCTGTGCCTGCTGTGCAAAAACGTGGGCAAAGTGCTCACCCACACCTACATCACCCAGCAGATCTGGGGCCGCAGCTGGGAAAACGACGTGGCCTCCCTGCGGGTGTTCATGGCGACCCTGCGCAAAAAGCTGGAAAAAGAGCCGGGTTCGCCCCAGTACATCCAGACCCACATCGGCGTGGGCTACCGCATGATGAAGGTGGAGCCGTGAGGAAGATCCTGCGCGGCGCATGCGGCGAAATATGCAGAAAAAGAGACCCGCACAGACATTTGTCTGTGCGGGCCTCTTTTTTCAACATGCGATGAACAAGACCGGCTTGTGGCTCAGGCTGCGACGGCCTGCGCTTTTTCGCTCTTGGCTTTGGTGAATTTGTCCGCGGCAACGGCCAGGATCAGAACGCATCCCTTCACAACATTCTGCCAGAACTCGTTGACACCCAGAAGGACCATGCCGTTGGACAAAACGCCGATGGTGAGCACGCCCACGATCACGCCGCTGATCTTGCCTTCGCCGCCGGTGACGCTCACCCCGCCCAGAACACAGGCGGTGATGATGTCCATCTCATAGCCGGTGCCGGCGCCCGGCTGGCCGCTGTTCACGCGGGATAGCAGGATGATACCGGCCAGGGCGGCCAGGGTGCCCTCCACGGCGAACACGAAATACTTCACCGTCTTGACCGAAACGCCGGACAGCCGTGCCGCGTCCTCGTTGCCGCCCGTGCCGTACACGAAGCGGCCGATGATGGTTTTTTCCAGAATGATGTAGCCGATCACAAACACCGCCACCATCACCACCACGGGCATGGGGATGTTCCACAGATAGCCCTGCCCCAGGAAGAGGAACTCCTCGGGAATGCCGTAGATGGGCATTCCGTCCGCAACGATGTAGCACACGCCCCGCAGCGCGGTCATCATTCCCAGGCTGACGATGATGGGAACGATGTTGGTGGTGTTCACGATGAACGCGATGACCAGGCCGATCAGTGTGCCCAGCAGGATCGCAGTGAGGCTTGCGATGACGGGATGGATGCCGTTGCTCATCATGGTGGCCGCGGTCACGCTTGCAACGCCGATCACGGCGCCCACCGAAAGATCCATGGCGCCCATCAGGATCACGAAGGTCATGCCGACGGCGCAGATCCCCACGACGGACATCTGGCGCGCCACGTTGAACAGGTTCCCCAAAGTGAGGAACTTGTCGGTGGAGATGCTGAAGATGATGGTGAGAGCGGCCAGGGCGATCCAGATGCCCAGCTTTGAAATCTGCTTGCTCCAATTCATGATGCGTACTCCTCTATTCCAGATGCGATCTGCATGATTTTTTCCTGTGTTGCTTCCTCTTTGGTCAATTCACCCGCGATCGACCCGTTGCGCACCACGAGGATGCGGTCCGCCATGCCCAGCAGTTCCGGCATTTCGGAAGAGATCAGAAGGATGGATTTTCCCTGCGAGACCAGCTGATTCATCAGATTGTATATCTCGTGTTTTGCGCCCACGTCGATGCCGCGGGTGGGTTCGTCGAAGATCAGCACACTGCAATCGGTGTAGAGGCATCTGGCAAGAATGGTCTTCTGCTGGTTGCCGCCGCTCAGGCTGGAGATGCGCTGTTCCAGGGAAGAACACTTGATGCTGAGAACATCCGCGTAATGGCGCGCGGCGCTGTTCTGCTTCTTTTTGAAAACGATGCCCGGAAACGCCGACACCTTTTTGAGGTTGCTGAAGGTGATGTTTTCCTTGATGGACAGGTTCATCAGCGCGCCGTGCTTTTTGCGGTCCTCCGGGATCAGGGCGATGCCGTCGGCAAAGGCCTGCCGGGGAGACTGGATGCGCAGCGCCTTGCCCTCCAGCGTCACGGTGCCGGCCTTGCGCCGGGCGGCGCCGAAGATGGCGTTGGCAATGTCGGTGCGGCCGGCGCCCACAAGGCCCGCCAGGCCCAGGATCTCGCCCCGGCGCAGGGTGAAACTGACGTCGTTCACGTTGGGTGCGCTCAGGTGTTCCACCCGCAAAAGCACGTCCTGAGGGTTTGAGACCCGGGCGGGGAAGGTGTCGGAGACCGGGCGGTTGACCATCAGACAGACCAGCTCGGCCTCGTTGGTCTCGCGCACGGGCATGGTCTTGACCTTCTGGCCGTCACGGAAAACGGTGACGGTGTCGCACAGGGAGAAGATCTCCTCCATGCGGTGGGAAATATAAATGATGCACACGCCCTGCTCCCGGAGCTGCCGCACGATGCGGAACATGCACTCCACCTCGTTGTTGGTGAGCGGAGCGGAGGGCTCGTCCATGATGAGCACCCGGGCGTTCATGCTCAGGGCTTTTGCGATCTCCACGATCTGCTGGTACCCGACGGACAGGTCCTTGACGATGGCCGTGGGGTCGATCTTCACGCCCAAAGTGTCCAGAATGGTCTGTGCCTCCCGGTTCATCCGGTCAAAATCCACAAAGCCGGCGCGGGTGGGCTGGCGGCCGAAGAAGATGTTCTCGGCCACCGAGAGGTAGGGCACGGCGTTGAACTCCTGATAGATCGCTGCGATGCCCTTGGACATGCTTGTGATGGGGTTGTTGTTCTTGAGCACCTGCTGCTCAAAGACCACTTCACCGCTGGTGGGGGTGATCGCGCCGGTGATGGTCTTGATCAGCGTGGATTTTCCCGCGCCGTTCTCGCCCACGATGGCATGGACCTCGCCGGTGTAAAAGGATACGGAGACGTCATTCAGCGCGACCACGCCCGGGTAGCGTTTGGTGACGCCGCGCAGCTCCAGAATAGGCTTTTTCATGGAAAGAATCTCCCGTATTTATCCGTTACTTGTAGGTGTCCACGTTGTCCTGGGTCACAGGGACGCAGTCGATCTCGATCATCTCTTCGATCGGGCCGCTCTCCAGCACCTTCAGGGCAGTCTCCACGCCCAGCACGCCAGTGTTGTAGCCGTCGATGTCCACAGTGCCCACGTACATGCCGCCCTCCGCGACCTTGTTCAGCGCCTCTTCGGTGGCGTCCAGACCCACGATGCAGATCTTCTCGTCGCTCTTGCCGGCAGCGGCGAACGCCTCATAAGCGCCCAGGGCGCCGGCGTCGTTGATGCACAGAAGCACGTTCACGTCGGGGGTGGCCTGCAGGATGGTCTCGGCCACGGCCATGCCCTGCTCAGGGGTGCCGGCTTTCTGCTCGTTCACGAACTCGGCGTCCGGCGCCAGGGACAGAAGGCCTTCCTTCAGGCCGTTGGCGCGCTCCACCAGAGAGGCCAGGTCAGGATAGCCCAGAATGGCCACCTTGGCGGGCTCGTCCAGATTGTCCAGCACCCACTGGCCGGCGATCTTGCCGCCGGTGAAGCCGAACTCATATTCGCTCATGCCGATGTGGGCGGAAACGCCTTCCACCTTCTGGTTCAGGTTGATGACGGGAATGCCTGCTTCCGTGGCGGATTCCACCACCGGCTCCATAGCGACCACGTCCAGCGGGCTGAGGATGATGGCGTCCACCTGCTGTGCGATGAAGCCCTCCACCGCCGCCACCTGCGCCGCAACGTCGGACTTGGCGTCGTGAACGATCAGCTCGATGCCCTCTTCTTCACAGACGGACTTCATGCCGTCGGTGACCTTGATGAAGTAAGGATTCGCAAAGTCGAACAGAGAGTAGCCGATCACCAGAG
Organism: Oscillospiraceae bacterium; assembly: GCA_004558145.1. Lineage (GTDB taxonomy): Bacteria > Bacillota > Clostridia > Oscillospirales > Ruminococcaceae > Allofournierella_A > Allofournierella_A excrementavium. The sequence continues at coordinate 29,043 of SFDQ01000011.1, read as the reverse complement.
AATCGTCGTCGCCGGAGTCGGTCTGGGTGGCAGCCGGCGGGGTCATGGAACACGCCGTCATCAAAAAGACCATCATCATTGCAAGAACAGGGAACAGTCGCCGTTTCATTTTCAAAACTCCTCACTTTCTGTTTATGATCCAGAGAACGGGTCGTTCTCAACAGACAGGGTCTGCGCGGCCTTGTGAAGGGCCTGGTCTGCCTCCATGCTGTTTTCCTTCAGCACGCAGAAAAGGGTCTCGCCCGAAAGCTGCTGTGCACAGTCGAAGTACCCTTCGCCGTAATGAGGCGTGGGGGCCAGCCGCAGGCTGTCCTGCAGCAGGTCCGTGGGGTCGTTGCGCAAAAACGAAAAGCGCGGCTGCTGGCCCAGGTTTTCCCAGGCGGCGAGAGAAATGGGGTCGGCGCACAGCATCTCCAGCTGCCGCCATGCGCCCTCCTCGTTGAAGCGGGTGTCCCGCAAAAGATTTTTGGCGATGATCGGGTCCTGGCACTGAACGGTGATGGCGGTGGCAACGCCGCCGCTGCGGAGATACGGCCCCGCCTCCGCCCGGGCCTGGGGCAGCGGCATCGCCACGAGCTTGCCCTCCAGCGACGGCATGTGTTCCTGGATGAAGCCCAGGTACCAGAAGGGCATGAACACCGCGGCGGCCTTTTCGCTGCTGAAAAAGTTGAAAAAGTCGTAGGAGAAGAAGTCGCCGGAGGGCACACACACAGCGGTCTCGTCCACCCGGACCATCCGTGCCAGTTCATCCAGCACGGCGATGTTGGTCTCGCTGTCCAGGTCCTCATATTCCCCGCCGAACATCCCCAGCATCGCTTCGTAGGTGAAGTCGTTGGTGTAGTCCACCGCGAGCATGGGCACGCTGCAGGCGCGCTTGAGAGCGTCGGCGGCAGCCTCAAAATCTTCCCAGGTGCGGATCTGGCCGGCGTCGACGCCCGCCTTGTCCAGCAGGGCCTGGTTGTAGAAGGCGACGCAGCACCCGGCGTAGTAGTCGATCCCGTAGTAAAATCCCGCACCCCGGTATTTGTCGTAGGAGTCCGCCACCACCAGCTCTTTTTTCTGGTCCACGATGGTGTTCAGGGGGGCGAGATAGTTGTTTTTCGGGTTGATGTACCGGCCGAACTGGGCGTATTCGAGGTCCACCAGGTCAGGGGCGCCGATGCCGGCCTGAAGGGTGGTCCAGAGCTTGTAGTCCAGCTCGTCCATGGAGAGAACGCTGGTCTCCAGAACGATGTCGCGCTCATCCGGGGCGTTGCCCGCATTATAAATGCGCACGCACTCCTCCATGTTCTTTTTGTATATCTCATCAAAGGTCCAGTATTGCAGCACCACTGTGCTCTGCGCCTGCGCGGGTGGGGTCATCCCCCTGCAAAGGAAAAAGACCGCACCCGCCAATACTACGAAGATCCCGATGATGTAGCGCTTCATTGTCACATCTCTCTTTCTGATGCCAATCATATCATTCGCCGCCTTGTGCGGTTACTCCACATTTTTTGATTATACTTCAATTTTTTGCAATGGTGGGAATTGTCCTATAAAAGGAAGGTTTTTCCGCCGCTTGACTTGCCTTGCGGGGGATGTAATATAATAATATCGACTTCAACACAGGAAAGAGTGTGCCGGTGATGATGCGTTTTGTTGACCCGATCGTTGGCTTTCTGCGCACGGTGCCCGTACGGAAAAGGATCCTGGCGGGGTTCTTCCTGCTGAGCCTTGTGCCGCTCTTTCTGGCCTCTTCCATCGCCTATACCGTGTCCTCCAACGCCATGGTGAAAAAGCTGTCGGAGGCGATGCTGCAGAACCTTTCCATGGCCAAGCACTCGGTGTCCTATGCGATGAAGCAGCTGGAGAACAACTGCATCGAGTTCGCCTTTCTGCCCGAGTCGCAGGCGGTGCTCTCCGGCATTTCAAACCTGGGCGAGTTCGAGCAGTTCCAGCTGCAAAAGGAACTGCAGGTGTACATATCCAACCAGTTCGCTCTGTTCAACTATGTGTCTGACGTGGGCCTTGTCACCGATGACCTGGAGTATGTCTCGGCCTATTCCAGCCGGCCGGACACCCTGCAGCTCAGCCGGGATCTTCTGGAGGCGCTGGTGCAGAAGACCCGAAAGGCCTCCGGTCAGTCGGTGCTGGCGGTCATTCCCCGGGGCACGGCGCAGGAGCAGGAAAACAGCATCCTGTTGTGCCGCATCGTGAACGACCTGACCACCGGCGACAGGATCGGCTATGTGATCATCTGCTTTGACGAGACGTTCCTGAAGGAGCTCTGCGCCTACAGTGTCAGCGGCGAAGGGTCCTTTGCAGTCATCGTGGACAATGCGGGCACCATCATCACCAGCACCGGCGAGGACTACCTCCCCGCAGACCCCTTCCCCCACTCCGACCTGGTCAGCAGCCTGTTCGTCTCCGACGAGGTGCAGCAGGCGCTGAACTATGAGATAGACGGGCAGGAGTATTTGGTGGGCTGCGCCGAGATCCTGGAGGACCGCTGGTATATGCTGGACTTTGTCCCCTACCGGTATCTGGAGCAGGAGAACATGGTGCTGGCAAAGGTGCAGCTGGGCATCGGCGTGGTCTGCGCCATCGTCTGCATGGTCATCGCCGCGCTCATCTCCCGCAGCATCAACCAGCCGCTGGACCGGCTCCTGGGCTGCATCGCCCGGGTGAACCGCGGCGAATACCGGCCTTATGACCCCGATACCGGCCAGGACGAGATCGCTCTGGTGAACAACAGCTTCAATGCCATGACCTGCGCGCTCAGCCGCCATCTGGACGAGATAAAAATGATCGAGCGCGAGCGCAAGGAACTGGAGCTGCGGGCGCTTCTGGCCCAGATCAATCCCCATTTTCTGGCCAACACCCTGAACGAGGTGAAGTGGATGGCCGAGATGCAGGGGGCGGACAACATCGCCAGCCTGGTGGTCTCGCTCACCCATATTTTGCAGGCCACCATGGGCACCCGGGAGTGGGTGCAGATCCGTGAGGAGTTCTCGGTGGTGGAGGATTACATCTCCGTTCAGAAATACCGCTATCTGGACAAGTTCGACGCGGTGCTGGAGATCGAGGAGGGCACCGAAGAGTTGTGGATCCCCCGGTTCATCCTGCAGCCGGTGGTGGAAAATTCCATCGTTCACGGCGTGGCCGACATGCAGGGCCTGGGTGAGATCCGCATCAGCAGCCGGATCAGTGAGAACTGCCTGCTCTTGTGCGTGGCGGACAACGGCCTGGGCATGGAGCCCGACGAGGCGGAGAACCTGCTGGCAGAGCAGGAAGCCGCCCACAAGGCCCGGGCCACACACATCGGTGTGCGCAACACCGACACCCGCATCAAACTGGCCTGCGGCAGCGAGTTCGGGCTGCAGATCAGCGCTCAGCCAGAGCGCGGGACCACCGTCCTGATCCGCCTGCCCATCGTTTCCGACGAACCTGGAGGGATCCCCAATGATACGAATTCTTCTCGTGGATGACGAGCCCCAGTTCCGCACTCACATGACGACGCTGCTGGACTGGCAGGCCCACGGCTTTTCGCTGCAGACGGCAAGTTCCGCCCGCGCGGCTCTCGCCTGCCTGGAGGCGGAGGAGTATGACATCGTCTTTACCGACATGAACATGCCCAATATGTCCGGCGTGGAACTGATCCGTCAGTGCCGGCAAAGGGGGTGCGGCGCGGTGTTCGTGGCGCTGAGCGGTTTTTCCGACTATGCCTATGTGCGGGAGAGCCTGACCTGCGGCGCTGTGGACTATCTGCTGAAAAACGACCTCACCGAGACCTCACTGCTGAATTTTCTGGACCAGCTGCGGGACAAGATCGCTTCCACCAGGACCCGCCGGGACCTGGACAGCTCGCTGCGCATGGATATGATACGCCAGAACTGCCGGCATATCCTGCTGGCCGACACGGCGGAGGCGGAGGCGTTCCGGACGCTTTTGAAAGAGCTGGACTTTCCGCTGCTGGACGGGCGGGTGAGCCTGTGCGTGTTCGAGGTGGACAACTTCTCCGACGTGGCGGCCCGGCTTTCCCGCTCGCCCGCCCAGATGGAGCGGCTCAAGCGCTCGCTGCTGAGCACCTGCCAGTCTGTCATCGACGACTGCGGCGCCGGCGTTGCCGTGGGCATGGGCGAATCGGCCCGGTATGCGCTGCTGTTCAGCGGAGGCCGGACGGCCAGCACGCTGTTTCAGATGCAGTGCGCCGCCAATGTGATGGGGCGGGTGCGCTCCAGCCTTTCCAAGCTGCTGAACATCAACTGCACCTTTGCGGCCGGGGCGTTCGACCAGACCTTCTCCACACTGCACGAGTGCTATCTGCGCAGCTGCGCCGCGCTGGACGCAAAGTTCTACTTCCAGCCGGGGTGCATCCTGCCGGCAGGCGTGCCCGCCTTCACCAGCGAGGCGATCGGCTACAATGACATCGAAAACATCGTCTCGCAGATCTCCGCCGGCAGCGCCGGACACATCCGGGAGCAGCTGAGCGCGAAGTTCGAGCTGTTCCGGCAGAACCGCACGGCCCCGGCGCTGGTCTGCGCCTGGGTGTCCTGCGTGGCGGCAAACGCCATCGTTTATGCCAGAAAGGCCCATGTGCCCAAGGCGGACCAGCTGGCCGACGGCGGCTCCCACGCCCTTGCCGACCAACATTTTGAGTTTGCCTGCCAGGCGGAGGAGTTCCTGACCCGCTTTTTTGAAAAGATCACCGAGGCCTACAAGGAGCAGCACTGCATCCGCCAGTATTCCGACGTGACGCAGAAGGCGATCCTGTTCATCGTGGAGCACTACCAGGAGCCTCTGTCTCTGGACGATGTGGCCCGCAGCATCGGGGTGAACAGCACCTATCTGAGCCGGGTGTTCAAAAAAGACGTCTCGGTGGGTTTTGTGGAGTATCTGAACCGCAAGCGGGTGCAGCGCGCGAAAGAGCTGATCTGCCAGGACGTGCGGCTGAAGGATGTTGTGGTGCAGACGGGTTTTTCCAACTACAACTACTTCTTCAAGGTCTTCAAGGAGTTCACCGGCTGCACCCCCCAGGACTTCAAACACGGCCAGGAGGCCCCGACGTAAAAAAAACAGATTAATAGTAAAAAATGTGCATCCCCTTTTTGGGCCGGCATTCAGTATACTGAAACTGCAAACCAAAGAGGGAGGCGTTCTGAGATGAGCAAGATCCGCACAACGGAAAACGGCCGGATCAAACTGTCCTTGTGGAACATCGTGGTGCTTTCGGTGATCGTGGGTTTCTTTTCCATCGTGGCCCACTGCTGGGAGCACCGGCGGCGGGTGGAGTTCAAGCGGCATGTGCACTACCGCCAGTATCCCACCGAGCAGCTCAAACAGGTCCTGGCGGACTTTGAGTATATGATCGCCTGCAAGGACCCCTACATCGAGCACTTCAATCAGAAACATCCCGACTTTGCCCCGCTGCACCATCTGTGGGTGCTGAATTCCCATGAGTATTGGACGGAGAAATTCCGCGCGGAGATCGAAAGGAGGGAGCGGCTGTGACATACCAGGATGTTCTGGACCGCATCGATTCGAAGCTGGTCCACTATTTCGGAGGCTATTGCGAGGTCCGCTCGCTGGACTTTCTGCTGAAGTGGGGCGCCGCCACGGAACACCCCTTCTGGGGCAAGCCCCTCAAGGCTCTCTATAACTTCTTCTGCTCGTACTATGCGGGCTTTGTTGTGCCCCACGACGGCTCACTGTCTCAGGGCAACGAGATCATGCCCTATGAGAGCATCCTCGAACTGATCAAGCGGGCGAAGGTGGGCCGCATCTGGCCCTGCTCCTGCAAGTCCTTCCGCCAGACCGACCCGGGCGTTCCCCGGGCCACCTGCATGTTCATTTCGGAGGTCACCTCCCTGGACGACACGGTGACCAAGTATTCCAACTCGCCCTGGCTCCCCGCCAGCGAGATCATCAAATGTCTGGAGGAGACGGAAAAGGCCGGACTGGTGCATCAGATGATGTGTGTTTCCAAGCCCCAGGGCCGCAAGATGTATGTGCTGTGCAACTGCGACCGGAAAGCCTGCGTGCCGATGTACCTCAAGCTGCGGTACGACATCCCCTTCGTCCGCCCGTCGGGGTTCGTCTGCCGCAAGACCGGCGACGGCTGCACCGATTGCGGCACCTGCCTGACCCGCTGCCCCTTCGGCGCCATCCAGCGCACCGAGAGCGGCACCCGCGTGGACGAGAAAAAGTGCATGGGCTGCGGCGTCTGCGTCTCCACCTGCGAGGCGAAGGTCCTCAAGATGGTCCGCCGGCCCGCCGAGGGCATCCACGAATACACCTGCGAGCAGCTCTCCCGGCAGAACTCGACCATGATCGTGGGCGAAAAGGGCGCCTATCCGACGCCGAAAGCGTGACGGCCCCCTCTCTTTGAGGCGGCCAAGAGCCTGTTGAGCGCTTCAACAGGCTCTTTGTTTTGTTTCAGTGCGAAAAAAGGAGGCAGTCAAAATGATACTGGGTGTGGACTATTATCCCGAACAGTGGCCGGCGGACTGGCTGGACCGGGACCTGGAACGCATTGTTGCGCTGGGCGCGAACACCATCCGCATCGGGGAGTTCGGCTGGCACATCGTGGAGCCGGAAGAGGACCGCTTCGACTTCTCGTTCTTTGATCACGTGATCGAACGGGCCAGGGAAAAAGGGCTGAAAATCATTTACGGAACGCCCACCGCCGCGCCCCCGGCCTGGCTGGTGCGCCGCTGGCCCGAGACCCTCTCGCAGTTTGAAAACGGCGTACCCCGTGCCTACGGCGGCCGGCACGTCTGCTGCATGAGCAGCGCTGTTTACCGGGAGCGCTGCCGCAAGGTGGTGACGGCGCTGGCGCGGCACTACCGGGACGAGCCGGCGATCATCGCCTGGCAGATCGACAACGAGCTGGGCCACGAGGGAAGCGACGTGTGCTGGTGCCCGCAGTGCCGGGAGGCTTTTCAGCGTTTTCTGGAAAAGAGGTTCGGAGGGGACATCCGGCAGCTGAACGAGACCTTCGGCACTGTGTTCTGGAGCCAGCAGTACAACGATTTTTCCGAGATCGGCCTGCCGCTGCCCACCATCACCACCCACAATCCCGCGCTTCGGCTGGAGTGGGAGCGGTTCTGCTCGGAAAAGATCGTCGCCTTCGCCGAAGAGCAGGCGCAGATCCTGCGCCGGGAGATCCCCGGCGTGACGGTGATGCACGATTTCCCCGGTGGCGGGCTGGGGAAACACGCGGACTACTCCCGGGTGGCGAAGCAGCTGGACCGTGTGGCCTACAACAATTACCCCGTCTGGGGCGGGCAGGAAAAACCGCTGCCTCCGGGCGAGATCGCCTTTGGGCTGGACTATATCCGGGGCCTGCGGGGCGAAAATTTCTGGGTGACCGAAGCCATCATGGGCGCACAGGGGCACGATGTCACCGGTTTTCTGCCCCGGCCCGGGCAGGCGGAAATGTGGAGTTGGCAGGCGGCGCTGCGCGGCTGCGAGGGGCTTTTGTATTTCCGCTATCGGGGTGCGGCCAAAGGGGCGGAGCAGTTCTGCTACGGCCTGCTGGACCCTGAAGACGTTCCCGGCAGGCGGTATTTTGAAGCGCAGAAGTTTTTCCGCGAGGTGCGGTGCCGGGAGGACCTGCTCACCGGCCCGGTGCAGGCCGACGCGGCCATTTTGTACGATTTCGACTCGCTGGCCTCCTTCCGCATCCAGCGGCAGAGCGCGGTGATGGACTGCGAACAGGAGATGAAAAAGCTCCACGGGGCGCTGTTCCGGGCCGGACAGATGGTGGACGTCATCCCTGCGCGCCGTGATTTTTCAAAATACTCGCTGGTGCTGGTGCCCTCCATGATCGTGAGCGACCCCGGGTTTGCCCGGCGGCTGAAGGAGTTCGCGGCGGGCGGCGGCATCGTGGCGGTGACCTGCCGCACCTCCGTCAAGGACCGGGACAACAACCTTGTTCCGGGGCGCGCGCTGCCGGTGGACCTGGACGACCTGCTGGGAGTGCGGGTGTGCGAGACCGAGAGCGTGCAGCAGCGGGACTGCTTTGTGCTGGAGGGTGAGTTCTCCGCCCGGGCAGGCGCGTTCCGCGATATGCTGCAGCCCCGCCCCGGCGTGCGGACGGTGCTGCGGTACAGCGACCCCTTCTACCGCCAGTACAGCGCGGTCACCTGCAATGACTACGGAAAAGGCAAGGCCTGGTACATCGGCGCCTGCCTGGAACCGGAGGGGCTGGCACAGGTCATGGACGAGATCATGAAGCAGGCGGGGCTGACGCCGCTGGCGCTGCCCGACGGTGTGGAAACGGTGGTGCGCCAGGGAAAGGACGGCCCGGTGCGGTTCGTCATCAATCACAACGAGTTCCCCTGCGAGGTGTTTGGTGAAACGCTGGAGCCTTTCCAGACGGTGGCCTTGAACGGCGGGGCCGTTCTGTGACTTGCCGGGGGGCAGGCGTCGTTGACGGCGAAGGAGCGCAAATCGCTGGCCAAAGCGGGATGAAGCCGCCGAAGGCATCATGCAAAAAGACGGACGGGGGCCCTCTCCCCCGAGCCGCTTGCCGGAAGGAATTGCTGGCCAGCGGCCCCTTCAACAGAAAAAATGACAAAAAGCGGCGTGAAGAGCAACGTTCACGCCGCTTTTTTGTTGTGTCAGCCTGAAAGAAGGCTGCTTGGATGAACGCTTTTGCAAAAAGGCAAAAGCGTTCTGGCTCCCCTTCCGTTTGGTTTGGACCGCGGGCAGCCCCCAGGCTGTTCAGGACCCGCGCTCGGCCTGAGATTTCTGATACATGGCGGGAGAAACGCCATAGTACTTTTTGAAAACGGAGATGAAATGTTTGTCGGATAAAAAACCGGTTTGGGTGGCGACCTCAAAAACACGCATGTCCGGATGGCTTTTCAGCAGCTTTGCCGCTTGTTCCATACGCAAAGCTGTGATGTATTTCAAATAGGAGATGCTCAGCTGTTTGTGAAAAAGATCGCTCAGATAGCTGCTGCTCACGGAACAGTGCTCGGCCACATCCGACAAAGAGATGTTCGACTGATAATTGCGGGCGATGTATTCTTTTGCCTGCAGGATCACGGGGCTCAACCCGCCGTCCAGCGCCGTTTGGCCGAACAGAAGGCGAAGCCATGCGAGCAGAGCCTCTGCGAACTCGTCGGGAGTGAAGGGACGGACCGCATTTTTGCACTGAACAGCCAGATCTTCCAGGGAGCGCTGTCGGCCTTCTTCCGTGTAAGCGTCACCGGCGGGGAGAGCGGCCAGAATATAAGAGGCGCAGCGCCAGAGACGATCCCCTGTCAGGGGAACGCCAAAGGCAAGGCACAGACTTTTCAAGTCGGCGTACCAGTGTTCCTGGGCATTTCCCAGCAGGTCGTACGCCAGCTGATCGCGGTATTTTTCGATCCGGTCCAGTGCGTGACGGTATTGGGAGATGTGGGAATGAAAAAACGGCCCTTGGGCCTTTGCCAATGGCAGAGGCAGGGTCTCTTCCAGACTGTTGTAGGAGGCGGAAAGCTGAAACGGATCCGTCACGATTTTTCCGCAGCGGCAATCGATGGGGACAAAGAGATCTTTTGCGCTCTCGCGCAGCAGTGTGCGATACAGCCGGCCAAGCTCTGTTTCCAGGTCCATCTCGCTGCACGCATCAGCCAGCAGACAGACGGAACCGTCCTTTTCGCACAGGATGATCCATCCGAACTGCGGGCACGCCCCATCCAGAAGCATGTGAAGAGCAAGCGACGACGAAGAAGCGGAGTAAAGGCACTGGAACTTTGCGATGCAGGCGAACGGCCCCATGAAAGAATGCCCTTCTTTCCGCAGCTCACGGTATAAATGGTATGCGCGCTCCGTGTCCTCTTCCAAAAACGCGCAGAGCAGCCGATGGCGGAGAGAGTCCTGCTTTGCGCCAGGTCCGGCCATTCGGAAACGGGCGGTGCCCTGCTCCTGCTCAAAACGCGCAGCGAGAGCGTCCAGCAGGTCGATGAGGGTCTTGTCCACCAGGGGCTTGAGCAGATAATCTTTTACGTTGTAGCGGATGGCCTTTTGTGCATACTCAAAATCGCTGAAGCCGGAAATGATGATGACCGTGATGCCGGGGTAATTTTCGTGAATGTGCTTTGCAAGGGACAGGCCGTCCACTTCCGGCATTTTTATGTCGGTTATCACCACATCAACGGAGACCTTTTTCAGCAGCTCCATTGCCTCAAGACCGTCTTTTGCAGCTGCGGAAACATCGAACAGGGCAGAAAACGCCGGGATGCTTTGGACCAGATAAGTTCGCATCAGCGGTTCGTCATCAACGATCATCGTGTGATACATGTTTATTCTCCTTCACAAGGCAGCGGGATCATTAGGGAGACGGTGGTCCCCTGCGGAGAGGTGTCAATGAGCAGGGCCGCCTCTTTTCCGTATCGCAGCTGCAGACGCTTGCAGATGTTGATGATGCCGATGCTGCCCTTGCCGCCATCGCCCGCGCTTGGCGCAGTGTCCGGCTGCTGCATGCTGCGCCGGATTTTCTCAAGCGTGGCTTCGTCGATGCCGGGGCCGTTGTCTGTGACGCACAGTCGAAGCATATTTTCCTCCAAATGGGAGGCGACATCGATGTGAGTCGCCTGCCGCCGGGGCTCGCAAGCATACTTGACGGCGTTTTCGATCAGCGGCTGCAGGGTGAGCGATGGGATCTTGCGGTCCAGCAGGGCCTCATCCACCTGGATGGAATAGGTCAGCCTGTCCTGATAGCGCAGCTGGATCAGGTCGAGATAGGCCTGGCAGATGTTCAGCTCCCGGCGGATGGTGATGTCCTGATCCACGTTCATGATGCCGCCCAGGTAGTATGAGAGATCCTCCACCGAGCGGATGGCGGTTTTGTATTCGCCGCATTTGATCAGCAGGCTGATGGTGTTCAGCACATTATAAAGAAAATGGGGCTTGATCTGGCTGCACAGAGAGTTGTATTGCGCCTCTTTGCTCAGATACTGGGCACGATACACTTCCTGGGCCAACAGGGTGTTTCTCTGTATCATGGAGCTGAGGGCGCCCGCCATGTCGTTGAAGGATTCCGCCAGATACCCGATCTCGTTATGGGAGCGCACCTGGGCACGGACCTGAAGGTCGCCGCCCTCCACGGCATGCATCAGGCGGATGATATCAAACAGAGGCCGCAGGAAGCGCGCGACCACAAAAACGATCAGCGCAGCCGCAAACAACATGCTGCCCAGCGCAAGCAGAACGGTTTTCACCAGGTTTTCCTGGAGCGGCCGCATGAGGGCGGCATAGGAGTGGACGGCCAGAAGGGTGATGCCACAGTCCGGGAGCACGAAACGATTCACGATGTAGTTTCCCTGATCTGAGGTGAAAAGATCGTCCTGGGTATATGCCACGATAGCCTGCACGTCCTCCGCATCCAGTTCCTGAAGCAGCGCGCCGGAAGAATACAGGATCTGATCCTGCTCGTTGACGATGAGCAGAGAGCCGCCGGCGTTGAGGTCCACCTTGTCGCAGATACTGCGGATGCCGGTGTAGTCGGCATCCACCTTCACCACGCCCAGGGTGATGTTGTTGTCCTCTTTGCTGCGCAGCTGGCGCACGACCGAAAAAATGGGGGTCAGGTTGTCCCCGTAGACCCGTTCCAGCCGCGGCGGGAGCATCAGCGGATCGGTGGTGGCGCAGGCCTGTTTGTACCAGTCGCTCTCCAGATAGCTGCTGTATTCCGCCATTTCATAAGGAGTGCGCGTATAGGAATACAGCGCGTTGTCGTTCATAATATACACGCGCAGTATCTCACTGCGCGGCAGGCTCATGACCGAGGAGAGGAAGCCCTCCACCACCCGGTTGAACTCCAGCTGCTGCTGTGCAGAAGAGGCGGTTTGCCCCAGCACATGCAGCAGCTCATCATTGTAATAGGGCGTGAGGGTCAGGCGGTATAATTCATTGATATACGTGTTGATGTTGGAGCCGGCCTGTTCGATGACCTGCTGCGTCTGCTCCATGGTCTGATCGGTCAGCTGCGTGGAATACCAGTGGTAATTCCCATAAGAAACAAGAACGATCACTGCCAGATTCACAAAACAGACCGCCACAACGATCTGCATTTTGAGAGAAAGATTCCGCAGTGATCTCATCCGCCCCGCCCCCTCTGATTTTTGATTCATGATTATTATGCACGACAGAAAAAAGAAAGGCAAGGTTTGTTTGAGGGATATAAAAAACGAGGAATCGAATCAAAAAAACTGGGTATTTATCCTGAATTTGCGGATGATACAATGAAGTCAGAAGGAAGTACTTCTCGGTTCACCACAAACTTTTGCCAACGAAAGGATGAAGAAAATGTTCATCAAAAAAGCGACCGCCCTGGCACTCTCGCTCTTGCTCACCGGCGGTCTGCTGGCTGGCTGCCAGAGCGGCACACCTTCCGCTGCGGGCAGCGGAAGCCAGACTTCGGCCGGAACGACCGACGATGAAGTAGTGCACATCAAGCTGTTCACGGGAAAGATTGAGACCATCGACGTGATGAACGAGATCATTGAGGACTTCAATGCTTCTCAGGACCGCATCGTTGTGGAGCAGGAATACCAGAAGGATGCGAGCAATGTCATCAAGATCAAGTTTGCTTCCAACGAAGTGCCCGACATCATGACCACCTATGAGCAGGGGTTTGTGGATGAAGGGAAATACATGGATCTGACCGATCTGAACCAGTTCTGGGACCGAATGAGCCCGGAGATGAAGGTCGCCTGCACCGATGTCAACCAGGGCAAGGCGTTCCGCATCTGCACCAACATGACGATGGCGGGCTTCTTCTATAATAAGGACATCCTCGCTCAGGCGGGTTACACCGAGTTCCCGACCCAGTGGGACGAATTTGAGACCATGCTCAAGACCATCAAAGAGAAAATGCCGGACGTCACCCCCTGGTTCATCTTCGGCAGCGAGGCATGGCATCTGGGCCACCTCATCGAGTTCATCCCCCACGGCTATCTCAAATCCACCCTGGGCACCATTGAGTGCAAAAAGGCGATGCTGGCCAACGACCAGGATGCTCTGCGCTTTGCCGAGCCGGATGGGGCTATGGCAGTGTTCGCCCAGAACATGCTGGATCTCCAGAGCGAAGGGCTGATCAATGCCGACGTGCTCACTGCCACCAACGACAACTGCGTGCAGGACTTTGCAAATGGCAAGACCGCCATGTTCAGCAACGGCATGTGGGCGCTTTCCAGCGTGCTGGAAGCCAACCCCGATATGGCCGACAAGATCGGTTTCGCCCCCTACCCCGCTTACATGGAAGGTTCTGAGCCTGTTGTGCTGAGCGCGGAGGACTCCGGTTATTCCATCTCCGCCACCACCGAGCACAAGGAAGAGTGCATCGAGTTTTTGAACTTCCTGTTCAGCGCCGAAAACCAGAAGAAGTACAGCGAAGTTGCCAAGGCCCCCAGCGCGTTTACGGACGTGCAGGCCGAGTGGGCGCCCGCGAACATCGTGGACGAAGTCAACGCCGCATTGGAGAACGCGGTGAACATCGGCTACACCAATGAGAAGCCTGCCGGCTTCTCCGGCGACGACGCCGGCCGTTACCTGCAAAACCTGCTGGCAGGCCAGTACGACGCACAGGGCTTTGCCGAGGCGTATGCACAGGCCTGGAACGACGGCATGGCAAGCTGAGCGAGGCCGCAGCGGCGATCTTTCATTTGACCCCAGGCGATCAAGGCGAGCGTGTTGTCAGGTTTTACACGCTCGCCTTTTGATTGGCCGGAAACAAAGGTGATGCACGATGAAAAAGAAGAAGACGGGGCTGCATTTGTTTATGGCGGTACCGGCGTTTGCGCTGTACTGCGTGTTCTTTATTTATCCTCTGACAAAAGGCATCGGAATGAGCCTGACCAACTGGAATGGATACAGTGCGCCGGAATTTGTGGGCCTCAAAAACTTTGTGGATTTTTTCCACGATGCCCGCGCCCTCCACGACATCAAGACCACGGTCCTGTTCACGCTGGGCAGCGCCCCGCTGCTGAATCTGGTGGGCCTGTTGTACGCGCTTTTGATGAACAGCAAGATCAAAGGCAAATCGGCCGCCCGCGCCTGCATCTATATGCCGGCGATCATCAGCCCGCTGATCATGGGATATATCTGGTATCTGCTTTTGCAGCCGGGCCGCGGCATCCTTTATACGGTCTTTGACCGGATGGGACATCCCGAATGGTTCGGCAACTGGATGGGCAGCTACACCACCACGATGATCGTGCTGGTGCTGGTGAACGTGTGGCAGTATGCCGGCATGACCATGATCATCTATCTTGCGGGCCTTCAAAACATTTCCCAGGACCTGTATGAGGCGGCGATGATCGATGGCGCCGGGACTTTTGCCCGGTTCCGCCGCATCACGCTGCCGCTGCTGATCCCTTCCATCCGCATCAATGTGATCACGAACATCATTGGTTCTTTGTCCGTGTTCGACATCGTCATGTCCCTGACAGGCGGCGGACCCGGCTATCAGACCGAGACGCTGAGCATTTATATCATGCGCATGTGCTATGGCAGCAAGACCGGCTATTCTACCGCCGTGGCCATCGTGATGTTCGTGATCGTGCTGGTGCCGGTGCTGATCTCCCTGCGGCTGATGAAGCGGAAAGACTGAGAGGTGCGCGATGAAGAAAACATACGGCGTGCTGCGCCATTTGACGGTTTTGCTCATCTGCCTTTTGTGCATGAGCCCTTTCTTGGTGCTTTTGAATCTCTCCCTCAACACACCGCAGCACAATCTGTACGAGGACAGCCTGGTCGTCCCGGATTTCTACTTCGGGAATTACGCGGAGGGCTGGGTCAAATCCAACATCGGCCGCGCGATGATCAATTCGGGCATCATTGCCTTTGCGGCGCTGGCGGTCATCGTTCTTCTGGGGGCAATGGCCGGGTACACGGTGGCCCGGTTCCCCAACCGCTTCAACCGCATGGTCTTTTCCGTGCTGCTGGGCTGCATGATGATCCCCGGCATCATCAACACGGTGCCCCTTTATACCCTGATGATCCGCATCAAGGCGGTGAACACCCTGTGGGGCATGGCGCTGGTCTGCGCCACCCTCGCTTTGCCGCAGGCGGTGTTCGTGTTTTCCGGGTTCATCCAGTCCATCCCCAAAGAGCTGGAGGAGGCCGCCATCATCGACGGGTGCAGTTATTTCACCTCGTTCTGGCGGGTGGTGTTCCCGCTGCTCAAGCCCTCGGTGGCCGCGGTGGTCATCCTGAACGGATTCGGCATCTGGAACAACTATTCCCAGGCGGTGTTCTTCCTGCAAAGCAGTGAAAAGCACAATGTGCCCCAGGCGCTCTCGGTGTATTTCCAGCAGTTCGCGGGGGCACAGTGGAACCTGATGGCCGCCACGGCGGTGATCGCCATCATCCCGGTGGTGGCGGTGTTCCTGGTGTTCCAAAAGCGCATCATGAGCGGCCTCACCGAAGGGGCCATCAAAGGGTGAGAAAGGAGAAAACATGGATCTTTTTCCGGCAAAAGCGCAATTCCTCACGGGCGAAAATGTGAATCTGATCCTGGAAACGGCAAAGGAACAGTGGGAGCAGGCGGAGGTGTCGGTCTTTCGCTTAAACGACCTTGTCCTGCGGCAGAGCCTGCGCCCGGAGGGGAGGCGCGCCCTTCTTCGGCTGGGCAGCTTCGACAGCCCGTTCGCGGGCTACGGGGTGAGCGTGCGGCTGACGGGTGGCGGCAGAACCGCCGTTCTGGAAACAGCGTTCGATGTGACAGACCGTCCAAAGCGCTCCCTGCGATACGGCTTTGTGAGCGATTTTACCTCCGCGGACGCAAGCAACGGGGCGATGGACTGGCTGCGGAAATGCCACATCAACATGGTCCAGTTTTACGACTGGTCTTATCGTCACGATTCCCTCGTGTCCGACAGCGAAAACTACCGGGACATGATGGGAAAAGAAATCTCCCGCTCCACCGTTCTGGGAAAAGTCCGGCAGGCGAAGGAACTGGGCATGCGCCCCATCGCCTACGGCGCTGTCTATGCCGCCAGCCGGGATTTCTTTGAACAGCACCCGGATTGGGCGTTCTATAACTCCGCGCAGCAGCCTTTTGTGTTTATCGATGTGTTCTACATCATGAACATCCAGGCCGGGTCGCCCTGGCGGGACCATCTCATCGGGGAATATCGGAAGGCGCTGGAGAAGATGGAGTTTTCCGGCATCCATATGGACACCTACGGGTTTCCCAAAACGGCCTTTTCCCATCGGAAAGAAAAGCCGGAATGGGTGCGCCTGGACCGGGAACTGCCCACCCTCATCGAAGAAACGCGGGACAAGCTCTCCCGCGGCGGGGCGGACCCCTATCTCATCTTCAACAATGTGGGGAATTGGCCGACCTATTCCACTGCTGCCGCCCCTCAGGATGCGGTGTACATTGAAGTGTGGGAACCCTATGACCGCTATTGCCACATTGCCCGGCTCATCGATGACGCCAAAGCTGCCGGAGGCGGCAAGCAGGTCATTCTGGCGGCGTATCTGACTCCCTTCCGAACGGAGGAGCGCCATCGTGCCATGAATGCGGCGAGGCTGCTCACCGCGGCCATCGTGTCCCAGGGGGCGACCCACCTGCTGCTGGGCGAAAACCGCGCGGTGCTGACCCAGGGGTATTACAGTGACTATACCCGGCTGGAAGAGGATGAAGCGGGCCTGCTCCGCCGCTATTATGATTTCCTTGTGCGGTATCTGGAGTTGTTTTACGATCCCGGCCTGCAAACGATCTCCATGACTCACACGGGATGGGATAATTACGAATACCGCTGTCTGAATGTGCCGACCAGCGCCTGGGGTGAGGCCGGCAAGCTTTGGATGATCGCGCGGGAGCGCAAAGAACGCAAACTGCTCTCCTTCGTGAATCTTTGCGGCTGCGACGACGACCACTGGGACCGGGGCAAGCCGGAGCCAAAGGTGCAGCAGGGCGTGCGGGTGAAGGTGCAGGTGGACTTCCCGGTCAAGGGGATATACACCGCCTCGCCCGACGGGCCGAGCCTCGCCGCGCAGGAAGTGCCGTACAGTGTCGAAAACAGCGAAAAAGGCTGCTTTGTCGAATTTGAACTTTCCGGCGTCGAACTGTGGCGCATCGTGTGGTTCGACCTGGACACACAGAGCGGTGAAGAGGAATGAAGGAGGCCCGTTGCAAAATGGGTTTCCCTGGAGGAAGTGAATGACATGGAACAAACTGTGAAATGGTGGAAAAATGCGGTGATCTACCAAATTTATCCACGCAGCTTTCAGGACAGCAACGGCGACGGTGTGGGCGACCTGAACGGCATCGTGCAGCGGCTGGATTATCTGGCCGGTCTGGGGGTGGATGCCATCTGGCTTTGCCCGGTGTACCGCTCCCCCCAGGATGACAACGGATATGATATCTCGGACTACTGCGACATCGACCCGATGTTCGGTACGCTGGCGGATATGGAACGCCTGATTCAGGAGGCCGCCCGGCGCGGGATACGCATTATCATGGACTTGGTGCTCAACCACTCCTCGGATGAGCACCCCTGGTTCATCGAAGCGAAAAGGAGCCGGGAGAACCCCTATCACGACTTTTACATCTGGCGGGACGGCGTTCCGGACGCGCCGCCCAACGACATGAAAGCCTGCTTCGGCGGCTCCGCCTGGACGTGGGTGCCGGAGCTGCGGCAGTACTATTTTCATCAGTTTTCCGTCAAACAACCGGACCTCAACTGGGACAACCCAGTGGTGCGGCAGAAGATCTATGACGCCATCAATTTCTGGATCAAAAAGGGTGTGGGCGGTTTCCGCCTGGACGTGATCGACCAGATCGCCAAGGTCCCGGACGAAAAAATAACCAACAACGGCCCCATGCTGCACACCTATATCCGGGAGATGAACCGGGCCACCTTTGGAGGGACGGACCTGGTGACCGTCGGGGAGACCTGGGGAGCAACGCCGGAGATCGCCCGGCGGTACAGCGACCCTGCCGGCAATGAGTTTTCCATGGTGTTCCAGTTTGAGCACATCGGTCTGGACCAGCAGCCCGGCGGTGAAAAATGGGACCTTGCGCCGCTGCGCCTGCGGGACTTGAAACAGGTGTTTTCCAAGTGGCAGACGGAGCTGTACGAACAGGGGTGGAACAGCCTTTTCTGGAACAATCACGACCTGCCCCGCATCGTCTCCCGCTGGGGGAACGACGGGCCGTTCCGGGAGGTGTCTGCCAAAATGCTGGCCACCCTGCTCTATGGTTTGCAGGGCACTCCTTACATCTATCAGGGTGAGGAGCTGGGCATGACCAATGCCTGCTTCCCGCTGGAGGACTGCCGTGACATCGAAACGCTGAACCTCTACAAAGAACGGCTGGAGAAAGGATACTCTGAAGAAGAGATCATGCGGTCCATCCACGCGAAAGGGCGGGACAATGCACGGACCCCCATGCAGTGGTCTGTCGGGCCCAATGCCGGGTTCACAACGGGAAGCCCCTGGATACGGGTCAACCCAAATTATCGTCAGATCAATGCGGAACAGCAGATCGGTGAGCCGGCTTCGGTATACAACTACTATAAGCGGCTGATCGAGCTGCGGAAGAAGACCCTCGTGGTGCAAAACGGCCGGTATGAACTGCTGTGCCCGGAGGACCCGAGCGTCTTTGCCTACAAGCGATGTGCCGCCGGGAGCACGCTGTATGTGGTCTGCAATTTTTATGGTGAGGGTGCGGAAGGGCCGCTCCTCCCTGTGCACGATGAAGATGTGCTGATTTCCAACTATCCCGACCCGCCTGCGGGCAGTCATCTGCGTCCTTATGAGGCGGTTTGGTATCTGTGCCGGGAACGGCAGGAGGCACAGACATCGAAAAAATGATGACAGACTCATAGAGGAAAGGCTCTGGCCTTTATCAAAAAAGGACGTCCCACGATGTGGGGCGTCCTTTTTATAATAATGACTGCCCTGTTTTCCGCAGGGGACGCAAAGGTCCTCGCCCCCCTCCCCGCCGGACATTTTATTTATTTTGCGGGTGCTCCACAGTTGCTTTTTTCTGCGAAAATATGTATACTTATTACAAACCATTTCACAAAACCTGTGAAATTAAAGCAAGATGTCGGAAATCGGGGTGCGTTATGAGCACAGATCGCTACGATTTTACAGAACGGGAATTTCAGCTGCATAATTCGGGAGCCAAACTTTTATACATCAGTTCCGCAAAATATAATGGCGACTGGTACAGCTTCCCCCACACGCACAATTTCACCGAAGTGTTTTATGTCATCGGCGGTGCGGGCAAATTCCAGATACGGGATTCCTATTATAAGGTGTCCGTGGGGGACATGGTGATCCTGAACCCGAACATCGAACACACGGAGACCAGCATGGTGGACGACCCGCTGGAATACATCGTGCTCGGCATCCGCGGGATAAAGATGAGCGCCGAACTGGACCCGAAGCAGGATTTCAGCATCATCCACTTCAACGAAGCCGCCGAGGAGATCCAGCGGTATCTGCTGGCCATGCTGCAGGAGGCCAAGAACAAGAGGAACGACTACGAGGAAGTGTGCGGCCATCTGCTGGACATCCTGCTCATCTGCCTGATGCGGCAGACCAACATCACCTCCCGCGTGCAGGAGGCCGACCTGACCCACCAGAACAAGGCCGCAGCGGCGAAGGAATACATCGACGCCCACTTCCGTGAGGACATCGCGCTGGACCAGCTGGCCCAGAAGATCCAGGTCAACAAGTATTATCTGGCCCACATTTTCAGCCAGAGCTACGGCATGTCCCCCATCCAGTACGTCCAGACGCTGCGGCTGGAGGAGAGCAAGTATCTGCTGCGCACAACGGATTTCGCCATCAAGCAGATCGCCTCGATCACCGGCTTCTCGTCGCTGGGCTACTTCTCCCAGCGCTTCAGCAAAGCGGAGGGGATGAGCCCGGCAAAATACCGGGTCATGGCCCAGAACAAGCTCATCGGCGGCGGGCAGGAAGAGCCCGCCCGGGAGGACGCGGAGGAAAAAGGCTCCCCGGTCTCCCAGTGAACCACACAGAAAAAACCGTCCCCCTGCCGGATGCCCGGCGGGGGGACGGTTTCGTTTTGGGAAAAGCGGCTCAGCGCCAGCGCGCCAGGATGGCGGCGGCCTGATGCAGGCGGCCGGCCCGCTCGCGGAAGAACCGCTGCAAAGCGTCGCAGTAACAGGAGCGCCCCGGCAGGCCGTCCGCGCCGGTCAGCCGGTCCCGGCGGCAGCCGTTGCGGCACAGCACGTACCAGCGGCAGCGGGCGCACTCCGGCGGCACCGGCGTCGAACACTGCAAAAACTGCCGTGCGGCGGCGCTTTGGGCCATCTCGGCGAAGGAGTTCTCCCCCACCGTGCCCAGCCGCAGTTCGTCCAGCACGTAAAAGTCGCAGGGGTACACGCCGCCGTCCCCTTCCACCACGAACTGGATGGAGCACCTGCCCACCATGCCGCAGGCCTCGGGCTGGCCCCCCAGCAGGATCTGCAGCCAGTTGTCGATGTGGCGGATGCTCACATACTGCCCGCTGAGCAGGTCCTGGAACCACAGGTCGAACACGCGGATGAGGAACTCGCCGTATTCCTCCACGGAAAGATGATACCGCTCCCGCCCGCGCTCCTGGCCCAGCGGCTCCAGGCAGGGGATGAACTGGATGTGGTCCAGCCCCTGCTTGCGGAAAAAGCGGTAGATGCGCTCGATGCTGCGGGCGTTTTTGCCCGTCAGCACGCACAGGATGTTGAAGGTCACCCCGTGCTTTTTCAGCAGCGCCACCGAGCGCATGACGTCGTTGAAGGTGCCGTTCTGCGCCGGGTCGGTGCGGTTGAGGTTGTGCAGCTCCGCCGGCCCGTCCAGCGAGACGCCCACCAGAAAATCGTGCTCCTTGAAAAAGGCGCACCATTCCTCGTCCAGCCGGAAGGCGTTGGTCTGGATGGCGTAGCTGACCTTCACCCCCTGCTTTTCGTGCTTTTTGACCAGCTCCACCACCTGCCGGTAAAAATCCAGCCCGGCCAGGGTGGGCTCGCCGCCCTGAAAGAGAAAGGAGCAGCTGTGCTCGGCAAACTCCATCGCGCCGGCGACCACCTCTTCCATGAGCCGCGGCGAGAGCATCCCCTGAAAGCCTTCCTGCCGGTGGCTGGCCACGTCCCGGTAAAAGCAGTAGGCGCAGGTCATGTTGCAGGCGGAGGAGGCGGGCTTGATGAGAACGTTGACAGGGGGCATTCGGTTCACTTCCTTAGTGTTTATAGGCGGCCGGCCCGCCGCGGCTCATTCTTCGTCCAGAATGGCGGGGCGGTACCCTTCCGCTTTTTCGATCCAGTCCAGCAGCCAGCCGCGCAGCTGCCGCTTCGCGTCGGCATAGGCGGGGTCGTCCACCACATTGTGCAGCTGCCAGGGGTCGGCCTTCAGGTCATAGAGGAAGTCGTCGGCGTAGACGTCCGACGCGGCGGTCTTGCCGCCGTCCTTGCCGGGGGCGTAGACGGAATAGAGATAGTCCGGCGTGCGCACGCAGCGCCCCACCCGGCTCTCGGAGATCTGGGCGAACACCCGGTCGGGCCGGCCGGGCTCCTTCTTCTGCACCACGTCCAGCAGGTCCTCGCCGATCATGGCGTCCCCCACGTCCACCCCCGCCAGGGCCAGGATGGTCTTGGGCAGGCTCTCGGTGCTCACCAGCTCCTCCACCGCCACGCCGCCCCGGAAGGGGCCGCCCGCGATCACCAGGGGAACGTGCAGGGCGCTGTCGTGGCAGGTGCGCTTGTAGTCGTCGCCGCCGTTCAGGTGCGCGTCCCTGTTGCGGGTCTTGAAGTGAGAGCCGTGGTCGGAGGCGTAGAGGATGACGGTGTTGTCGTAAAGGCCCTTGGCCTTCAGCCGCTCCACCAGACGGCCCAGGTTCTCGTCCAGGCTGGCGCACTGGCCCAGGTAGTCGGGGTATTCCTCGGCGGCGTTGCCCCCCAGCACCTCCAGGTCGTGGGGCAGAACGAAGTTCTTGAAGCGCTCTTTGGAGCCCTCCGGCCCCTCGTAGTGGCCCCGGTCGTTCTGGTGGTGGGGCTCGATCTGGGAAATGGTCATGAAGAAGGGCTTTGTCTCGTCGCGCACATCCAGGAATTCCAGGGCCATG
The DNA here is from genome assembly GCA_004558145.1 of Oscillospiraceae bacterium. Classification (GTDB taxonomy): domain Bacteria; phylum Bacillota; class Clostridia; order Oscillospirales; family Ruminococcaceae; genus Allofournierella_A; species Allofournierella_A excrementavium. Next base: position 6,989 of record SFDQ01000011.1, on the reverse strand, counting down.
TCGTTGATGCGGTCCGCCCGGTAGCCCTTGAAATCGATGCGCCGGTCGTTTTCGTCAAAGACATAGCCGTCGTAGCCGTGGGAGGTGAACTCCAGCACGTCCGCGACCCGCCAGTAGCCGGTGTAGCCGCCCCGCAGCTCCCGGGGCACGGCGGTCACGGTGTGGTCCACGGTGTTGTGGCCGTCCATGTCGCCGTCGCTGGCCAGATGCCACTTGCCCACATACGCCGTCTCGTAGCCGGCCTCCTCCAGATAGTTCGCCAGCGTTTTGACGTTGGCGGGCAGCATGATGTTGTTGCGGAAGCAGCCGGTGTCGGTGGCGTAACGGCCGGTCTGGAACAGCGCGCGGCAGGGGCCGCACACCGGCTGGGGCGAGAAGGCGTTGTCGAACTTCACGCCCTCCCGGGCCAGCCGGTCCAGATTCGGAGTGATGTCCAGCGGCTGGCCGAAGCAGCCGCAGGTATCCCAGCGCTGCTGATCGGTGAAATAAAAAATGATGTTGTATGCCATGGGATAACAACTCCTTATTATAATATGCCTGTTTTGAGCCGCCCGGCGGCTGCCGCCAAAAAGCAAACGAACGCCCAAAGCGTTGGCTTTTCGGGCGTTTTTTTCATTATAACATTTGCTTTTGGGGGCTGTCATTGATTATTTGTTGTTTGTTGGCTCCCGGCTGTTGCGCGGGCGGTTTTGGCGAAAAAAGGCGGCAAACCTTGTGAAAACACCGTCAAACCCCTTCCCGCCCATAAAAACGGGGCCGCGGGTGGATTGTACTGCTTTTGCGATAGTTAATATTTCTTGCTGCGTCTTCCGCGGGGCGTTATCGTTTTTTCGGCCCGGAACCGCGGCGGCAGCGGCTCTGCCTCAAAATGCCAAAGGCGGAGAAACCGCTGTTTACAGCTATATTACAGCGTTTTTTTGCAAGGGGCGATTTTGACAATTAATTTATCTGAACTTTGTGACTAATGTATATTGACGAAGAACCGCAAGTTATATATAGTAAAAATATAAAGTCTGCCAAGAATTCGGCAGCACGTTTTATTAAAAAGGAGGACTCCCAATATGAAAAAGGCATTGTCTCTCATTTTGGCGGCTGCTCTTTCGATCGGGCTCGTCGCCTGCGGAGGAACAGGCACCAGCCAGAGCGCGGGCACTTCCACCCCTGCTTCCGGCGCTTCCCAGCCGGCTGCCGGCACCCTGTCCGGCACCATCCGCTACGCTTCCATGTGGAGCGAGACCGAGGCGCAGGCCGACGTGATCAAGGCTGCCATCGAGGAATTCACCACCCTGTATCCCGACGTGGAGATCACCGTTGACTGGATGGGCCGCGACGTGCGCAAGACCATCCAGGCCAGCCTGGACGCCGGTCAGTACGACCTGTGGGATTCTCCCGTGGACGCCGTTCTGCCCAACTACGCCAGCTACGGCTATGACCTGACCGAGCTGATGGCCGCCGAGAACCCCGTTCTGGACGGCAAGACCTACAACGACGTGGCCAACCCCACCCTGATGGAAGCGGTGAAGAGCGCCGGCGGCACCGATGAGATCCTGGCCGTGCCCTACACCCCCACCGTCATCGGCATGTTCTACAACAAGGACCAGTTCGAGGCCGCCGGCATCACCAAAGAGCCCGAGACCTGGGACGAGTTCCTGGATGTCTGCGAGACCCTGAAGAACGCCGGCTTCACCCCGCTGTCTGTTGACGACGGCTACGTGGTGCTTCCCTTCGCCAGCTATCTGGGCCGCCTGAAGGGCCTGGACTTCATCAGCCAGCTGATCTCCGATCCTGAGGGCACCCTGTGGGACGATCCCGCTGTGGTGGAGGCCGCCAACGCCATGCAGGAGCTGTGGGACAAGGGCTACATGAGCGTGAACTCCGCCTCCAACAAGTACCCCGCCGGCCAGAATGAGGTCGCCATGGGCAACGCCACCATGTATCTGGTGGGCTCCTACATGCTGAACGAGGTCAAGGAGATCACCGGCGACGAGTTCAACTGGGGCTGCTTTGCCTTCCCCGCGCCTGAAGGCTCCGAGTACGGCATCGACGTGAACACCATCGGCATGCAGGCCATGCAGGTGGCCAAGAACGCCACCGATCCCGAGCTGGCCTTCTACTTCGCTTCCTTCTGCACCACCGGCAAGTACGACCAGATGATGAGCGAGCAGACCAACTCCATCCCCTCTGCCAGCGACACCGAGTGGCCCGCCATGCTGGAGTGCGCCAAGGGCGTGCTGAACTCCACCACCACCAACGTGCCCTACGGCTTCGGCATCCAGTACAACGCCGACTTCACCCCCATCTACAAAGAGCAGGTCCAGAAACTGCTGGGCGGTCAGACCGACGCGGCTTCTTTCCTCGCGGCCTGCAAATCGGCTGTGACCGGCAAATAATCAAGGTCTATTTTGCGGCGGCAGACTCTGCCGCCGCATTTTGCGTAAAATGCTCCATTGTTGCGGAGGGACAAGCATGAAATCAAGAAGCAGAAACATAATGATCGCGGTCTTCACGATCCCTGCCATGATCGCGATCGCGCTGGTCTTTGTGTATCCCGTGATCCGGACCATCCTTATGAGTTTTTTCACCATCGATAACGTGGTGAGCAAAATGTCCGAGTGGTCGTTCGTCGGCGTGTCGAACTATACGCAGCTTCTCGGCACGCCGCTGTTCCGCCAGACCTGGGTCACCTTTGCGAAGATCTGGGTGTTCGGCGGCCTCGTTATCATGTGCATCGCCATGCTCTTTGCGGTGATCCTCACCTCCGGCGTGCGCGGCAAGTCGTTCTGGCGCGCGGCCATCTACCTGCCCAACATCATCTCGGCGGTGGCCCTGGCCAACATGTGGATCCACTATGCCTACAACGCCAACTGGGGCCTGTTCCACAACATCTTCGCGGCCATCGGCTGGGACTCCATGGCCCAGTTCCAGTGGACCTCGCCGGACCATCTGTTCCTGGCCATGATGGTGGCCTATTGCTTCGGCGCGGTGGGCTACTACATGCTGATCTACATCGCCGAGATCGAAAAGATCCCCCAGGATATTTTCGAGGCCGCCAAGATCGACGGTTCCTCCGGCGTCCATTCCTTCTTCCACATCACCCTGCCGCTGTTCAAGGGCGTGTTCAAGACCACCCTGACCCTGTGGACCACCGGCACCCTGGGCTTCTACATCTGGTCGCAGATGTTCTCCAGCAACCGCGACGCTTCCGCCCAGATCATGACCCCCATGTACTACATGATCCGCACCACCTTCGGCGACATGGCCTCCGCCTACACCGAGACCAATGCCGGCCTGGGCGCGGCCATCTGCGTCATGGTGATGCTCGCCGCCGGCGTGGCTTTTGCGATCATCAGCCGCATCTTCAAAGGCGACGAGATCACGTTCTAAGGAGGGATTATCTGTGAGCAAGAAAAGAAAAGCGGAGAAGTATGTCGAGCCGCTGAATGTGAAAAAAGAAGCCCGATTGCTTCCCGGCTACATTATTCTGGTCTTGTGGGTGCTCTTTGAGGTGGCGCTGCTGAGCTGGATCGTTGCCGCGTCCTTTTCCACGACCAAGGAGATCTTCTCCAACCAGATGCTTCAGAGCGGCCTGCATTTTGAAAACTACATCTATTCCTGGACCAAGGGCAACATGGGCAAATACTTCCTCAACAGCCTGATCTACGCAGGCTTCGGCGTGAGCGGCGCCCTGCTCCTCTCGGCCCCCTGCGCCTATGCCCTCAGCCGCTTCAAGTTCTTCTACAACAAGGTCCTCACCAACCTGCTGGTGCTGTTTTTGAGCATCCCGCAGATCATGGTCGTTCTGCCCCTTTATTCCATCGCGGTGAAGTACGACCTGCTCAACAAGCACCTGACCCTGCTGGTGCTGTACATCTGCCTGAACGTGCCCTTCTGCACCTTCTTTTTGCTCAACTTCTTCGCCACCCTCTCCCGCACCTTTGAGGAGGCGGCGGCGGTGGATGGCTGCACCCCCATCAAGACCTTCTTCAAGATCATGCTGCCCCTGGCGCAGCCGGGCATCATCACGGTGGGCATTTTCCTCTTCGTGAACATCTGGAACGAATTCTTTGTGGCCATGATCTTTGCCACCAGCAGCGAGGTGCGTCCCCTGGCCTACGGCCTTTACAGCCTCATCCAGGCCATGTCCACCAACGGCAAATGGGCCGAGCTGTTCGCCTCGGTGATGATCGTGGTGGTGCCCACCTTCATCCTGTACCTGTTCCTGTCGGAAAAGATCATCGCCGGCGTCACCGGAGGTGGCATCAAGGAATGAGCAAAAAGCAGTTCGTGCTGATCATGACCGACACCCAGCGGCTGGACATGGTCAGCTGCTACCAGGACGTGGGCATCAAAACGCCCAACATCGACGCGTTGGCCGCCGAGGGCGTCAAGTTCAACAAGGCCTACACGGTGCAGCCGGTCTGCGGGCCGGCCCGCTCTGCCATCTTCACCGGCCAGTACCCCTGCATCAACGGCTCCTACACCAACTGCGTGGCCCCGGGGCTGAACGTGCGCACCATCGGCCAGCGCCTGGCCGACAAGGGCGTTTACACCGGCTACATCGGCAAGTGGCACCTGGACGGCGGCGATTACTTCGGCCTGGGCACCGCCCCCGAAGGCTGGGACCCCGACGTGTGGTACGACATGCGCAACTATCTGGAGGAGCTCACCGACGAGGAGCGCTATAAGTCCCGCCAGACCAGCACCATGGAAAAGGAGGACATCCCGGAGGAGTTCACCTTTGCCCACCGGTGCGCCTCCCGGGCGGTGGACTTCATCCGCAGCCACGCCGACGAGGACTACTTCCTGGTGGTGAGCTTCGACGAGCCCCACGGCCCCTCCCTGTGCCCCCAGCCCTACGCCTCCATGTACCGGGACTACGACATGCCCAAGCGCCCCAACGTCTACGACACGCTGGAAAACAAGCCCGTCCACCAGCAGGTCTGGTCCGGGCCGCGGCGCTTCCAGGACCGGGAGGCCCTGCGGCTGAACGCCTGGGCGCTGTTCGGCTGCAACAGCTTTGTGGACTATGAGATCGGCCGGGTGGTGGCCGCCATCAACGAGCAGGCCGACCGGCCGGCGGTGCTCTACACCACCGACCACGGCGACATGCTGGAATCCCACAGCATGTACGCCAAGGGCCCCGCCGCCTACGAGGAGATCTGCCATGTGCCCATGATCCTGCGGGGCTTCGGCAAAGGCGAGATCGACACGCCGGTCTCCCACATCGACATCGCCCCCACCATCTGGGACTTCTTCGGCTTTGAAAACAAGCCCATGATGCTGCAGGGCGAGAGCCTGCTGCCCCTGATGGAGGGCGAGCGGCCCGCCTCGCGGGACGTGTTCATCGAATTCGGCCGCTACGAGACCGACCACGACGGCTTTGGCGGCTTCCAGCCCATGCGCTGCATCTATGACGGGCGCTACAAGCTGGTGCTCAACCTCCTCTCGGAGGACGAACTGTATGACCTGGAAACGGACCCCTACGAAATGACCAACCGGCTGAACGACCCGGCGCTCTTCGAGGTGCGCGCCGGGCTGCTGCAGCGCCTGCTGGCCCACATGAACGACGTGCGGGACCCGCTGCGGGGCTACTGCTGGGAGCGCCGGCCCTGGAACGGCCAGGCGGCCAAGGCCACCTGGGACTACACCGGCTGCACCCGCCAGCGCAGCGAGCCGGACTATGAAAAACCCCAGCTGGATTACGACACCGGCCTTGTGCCGGAGGGCCTGGTCCGCATGAAGAAAAAGGCCCAGATAAAGCCGGGCGGCTGAACCGGCAATTTTCAAACTGACTTTGCGGAGGACGAGAGATGAGCGAAAACACTCTGAAAACGGGGCGCGTGACGATCCCCACCAATCTGGACGTTGTGCCGGAGACTATTGAGATTCTGAAGCGCTGGGTACACCACCCGGAAGGACAACGCCTGGGCCAAGGCGAACCCGGACGAGGTGCAGCAGTGCTACATCATGACCGGCTTCTACACCTCCGACGGCGGGGAGCTGCGCATCCCCCTGATGCAGGGCATCTCGGAGGAGCTGATGCAGGTCAACACCCGGGACGACATCAAGCGCTGGTGGGAGGTCATGGACCGCACCACCGGCCAGCCGCTGGCCGCCGACGCCTGGAATTACGATGAGGCCTCCGGCTGCGTGGTCATCCCCGCGCCCGAGGCGTACCACGAGTACACCGTGAGCTTTCTGGCCTACCTCATCTGGGACCCCGTGCACATGTACAACGCGGTGACCAACGACTGGAAGGACTTTGAGCACCAGATCACCTTCGACGTGCGCCAGCCCAAGACCCACAAGTTCACCATGGAGCGCCTGCGCAAGTATATCGCCGAGCACCCCTATGTGAACGTCATCCGCTACACCACCTTCTTCCATCAGTTCACCCTGGTGTTCGACAAGCTCAAGCGGGAGAAGTATGTGGACTGGTACGGCTATTCCGCCTCGGTCAGCCCCTACATCCTGGAGCAGTTCGAGAAGGAAGTGGGCTACAAGTTCCGCCCGGAATTCATCATCGACCAGGGCTACTACAACAACCAGTACCGTGTGCCCAGCAAGGAGTTCAAGGACTTCATGGCCTTCCAGCGCCGCGAGGTGGCAAAGCTGGCCAAGGAGATGGTGGACATCACCCACGAGCTGGGCAAGGAAGCCATGATGTTCCTGGGCGACCACTGGATCGGCACCGAGCCCTACATGCCGGAGTTCGCCTCCATCGGGCTGGACGCGGTGGTGGGCAGCGTGGGCAACGGCAGCACCCTGCGGCTCATCAGCGACATCCCCGGCGTGAAATACACCGAGGGCCGTTTCCTGCCTTACTTCTTCCCCGATACCTTCCACGAGGGCGGCGACCCGGTGAAGGAAGCCAAGGAGAACTGGGTCACGGCGCGGCGGGCCATCCTGCGCAAGCCGGTGGACCGCATCGGCTACGGCGGCTATCTGAAGCTGGCGCTGGAGTTCCCGGAGTTCATCGACTATGTGGA
>SFDQ01000017.1 GCA_004558145.1 Oscillospiraceae bacterium | reverse complement strand
CGCCTCATCTGTGACCAATTCGGGGGATGCGAGATCGGCAAGAGTGATATTGCGGCTGCCGGTGGAGATGGCTTTGGCCGCCTGATAAACACTGTACAGCTCCGGTTGGATGCCGGCGAGCTGGACAGATTGGAAGTCAAGCCCACTGGCATCAAACTTCCAGATCATCCTGCGCCAGATGTCCCCATACGCCGTGAGAAGAAACAGTGCGGCCAGGTTACGGTTCGGCATTCGAAAACAGCGCTCACGCCAGTGCTGCCAGCGCTCACGATGACTGTCGCTCAGGAAAAATTCAATGGAGCAGCCATTGAAACTCCTCTCTAACCGGGCCTGAAGCTGCGCTCCAGCTTCAGGGAAGAAGCAATCCCTGACAAACTCGTTGAGGTCAATCGCACCAGCCACGATCCGTTCATCCAGACAGACGCACTGCTCCAAAGGGCAGGGATGATTGCGTCTGAAGCTCATGCAGTATGGGCACTCCATGTCATCTCTGCTATATTGAAAACCGGGATAGTATCGGCCATGGCCTCTGGGCTTGAAATAGGGCGGGGTCATCATCTGCTGTTCCATCTGGCACAGCGGTGTATCCCGCATGAAGTAGCGTGTCATTGGTGGTGTGCTCCTTTCAGTAAAGCAAAAAAGCGCCGGAGTCTTATTTCTAAAACTCCGGCGCCTGAATATTACATGATCGGTTCTTGGTTGTAGGATTCCATGGGGTGCTGCTCCTGCTCTCTTATGCGCTCCAGGGCATCGGGAGCCGCAATGGCAATCTGCTCCTGAACGCCCCGGATGCACTTTTCCTGCTCGGCAGTCAAATCAAAACCAGCGTCCAAGGTATCAGAGCAGCATCGGTAGATTTCGATAAGCTGCTCCTGATTGAAGATTTGCTGTTTGGAAATGAGGCCGGCGCGGATGGCGAAGTCCTGCTTGGCACCTGCATAATTTTCCTGAAAGTAATTGCCCTGGTTGAGACCTGTGCGGTCAAAGCTCCAGTCCCATGTGACGAATTGGACGCCAAGCCGGGTGGGATGGGCAGCCAGCACGGCTCCGTTGAAGTCAGCCAGCAGACGGTAGTCACCGGTCAGGCTTTGGGCTTGCAGGGGCGGAGCCTGTTCCAGCAGCGTCATGTACTCCCGCACGGTGCAGGCCAGATCGGTGGCTCGCTCACAGGCCCGTTCCCGTTCCGGCATCGCTACATCCTCCTGCCAGTAGCGAACGCCTCCGTCCGCTGTGATCCGGCAGAGAGGGAGACCATCCCACTCCACAGGAAGCAATTCATCCTGTTCCGGCTGCGGAGTGAATCCCTCACGGTGGAGAGCGGTGCGAAGCTCCTGAAAAAACTGTTCTCGGTTCATTTACTACCTCCTGACATTCAGTGCTCTTTTTGAATTTGTCTGAAAGCAAAAAGGGCGCCAATCTGATGGCCCGTCGTGACCAACAAATTGACGTCTCAAATTTTGTGTATTCGATTGATAGAAAAATAGCGCCCTTTTTGAAAATTGATGCTTCAAAAAAGGGCGCCACATGGTTCCGAATATGCCAATCGCCGAAAAAAGGGGGTTCGAATCCCACCAGGTAGGGGGAAACAGTGGTTGGCATCTATGGATTCATTCGTGAATTTCTGAGCGAAAAAAGCCCGGAAACGGTTGATGCCACTGGCTTTTCGCCAGTGGCATCTATACCGTTTTGATTTTATGGCGGAGAAGGAGGGATTTGAACCCTCGCGCCGGTTTCCCGACCTACGCCCTTAGCAGGGGCGCCTCTTCGACCTCTTGAGTACTTCTCCAGAGCAAAGTTTGTAAAAGGTGATTCAGTTGTAAATGGCGGAGAGGGTGGGATTCGAACCCACGGCCCTTGCGGGTCACCGGTTTTCAAGACCGGCTCCTTAAACCACTCGGACACCTCTCCATAGTGGCCGCCTTGCGCGTTCGATGGCGCGCTATATATACTATCATACTTTTAGGGACCTGTCAAGGGATTTTGACGGCGGTATGACCAAAAAGCCAAGGAAAAAGCGGACAGACAGCCTCATCTGCCCGCCGCACTGTATTTTTTGCCGCTCACAGCGATGTCTCAGGCTGCCCGCAGGCTGCCGGTCTCTTTGGCAAGGCCCAGCGCAGGGCGAGGGTGCCGATGGGCGCGCCGTGCCCGCTTTGCAGGCTGTGCGCCCAAACGATAAAAGCCGCGCGCAGCAAAAACGCAAGCCGCCAGCCCAAGAAGCACCAGCGCCGACAGGCTGCCTTCGATGATCGCCCCGGCCAGCATCACAGCGCCCAGTCCCGCAAAAATAGCCAGCATCATGCACATCGTTTCTTTCATATCGTTTCCCTCCATTTTGCCGCAAAGCCCGAAGGTTCGTCTCTGTGGCTTTATTCTATAACAACCAACGGTTGTTGTCAAGCGAAAATAACAACTTTTTTTACATTTTTCTTTACAAAAACAGCTTGCAGTTGTATAATAAATCCATACAGGAAAGGAGCGGAATGGCCATGTTCCCACAGCGTTTAAAAGAACTGAGAAAGCGCAGCGGCTTCAGCCAGAAAAGCCTGTCGGCCCAGCTGGGTGTCAGCCAGCAGGCGGTGGGCAAATGGGAGACCGGGCGTTCCTCGCCGGACCCTGACACTCTGGCGCGTCTCGCGGCGCTGTTGGGCACCTCCATCGACGATTTGATGGGCCTGGCAGCAGTGGCGCCGGCAGCTGCCGCCCAGCGGTTCTTCGGCGGTTATGAAGAGAGCCCCATCCCTGTGGTAGGCACTGTACGTGCGGGTTTCGGCGCTCTGGCCTTTGAAGAGGATTATGGCGTGGAATACGCCCGCGTCAAGGACCCGGCCAGCTATTTTTACCTCGTGGTCAAGGGCGACAGCATGGAGCCCCGCATCAGCGACGGCGACCTGGCACTGGTGCACCGGCAGCCCACCCTTGAAAACGGTGATCTGGGCGTGATGGTCTACGGCGACGAGGGCGAAGGCACGCTGAAGAAGTATGTTCTGCGGGGCAACGCCGTAGTGCTGCAGCCCTTCAACCCGGCCTACGAACCTAAGGTGCTGCGGGGTGAGGAGCTGGATAAACTTTTCATCGCCGGCAAGGTGGTGGAGACCAAAGCCAAGTGGTGATTTTCTCTCCACGCCTTTATCCTAACAGACAAAAAGGCCGATAATTCGGCCTTTGAATGAAAGAGGGCCTGTTTTTTGGCACAAACTCAGTTGTATCTTATCCGGCACGGCCAGACCGACTGGAACCTGCGGGCGGCGCTGCAGGGCCGCACCGACATTCCGTTGAACGAAACAGGCCGACGCCAGGCGCTGGAGGCCAAAGAACGCCTGGCCAGCGTAAAATTTGACGGGGTGTATTCCAGCCCGCTGCAGCGGGCGATGGAGACCGCGTGTCTGGTCAGCGGCTGGCCGGCGGGAAAGATTTGTGCCGATCAACGGCTCATTGAAATTGCGTTTGGTCCCTACGAGGGAAAAGATACCCACACACTCGGCCCGGCGTTCGCGCCTTTCTTTGCCGATCCGGCAGCCTATTGCCCGCCGGAGGGCGGCGAAAGCCTGCAAAGTGTGTTGGAGCGCACCGCAGACTTTCTCGACTTTGCCGCCCGGAAGCACGCAGGCCAGACGTTGCTGGTGGCAGGCCACGGCGCAGCGCTCCACGCGATGCTCACCGCAGCGCTTGCAAACCCCTTGGATAAATTCTGGGCTGTAAGCCTTGACAACTGCCGGGTGGCGGTGCTCACCCGGGACGAAAACGCCCCGGGCGGCTGGCGGCTCACCGCCAGTGACGGTGACGGAACCGGGGAATACATGAAAAAATATTTGGGATAAAACCTTTTGCGAAACATTGCATCACCACGCAAAAAAATCCTTGACAAGCCTCGCACTGTATGATATATTAATAAGGCGCCCTCAAGAGAGGACGCTTATATCGCGGGATGGAGCAGTCTGGTAGCTCGTCGGGCTCATAACCCGAAGGTCGGTGGTTCAAATCCGCCTCCCGCAACCACAAAACCGGTCAACCAATGGTTGACCGGTTTTTCTGTATGCGGGTATAAAATGTTTCTGGCATTTCGGGCGTTGGTGAGGAGTTGAAATAACGACTACCGGTTTTCAGCCCTTTTTCTTTGGGTTTATCATCGGAATACGTTCATCGAAATAACAACCCGTTTATGGCCAATGCAGGTTTTAGCTTTCATAATGCTTTTGATCTGTGCTATTGTCCTTGTGCAAGCTTACACCTAAATAACCGCTTGTTCCGTATATCCGAAAGGAGGAAAAACGGCCTAAAAACAGCCGGCTTCCGCGCTCTCGGAATTGTGGTACAATAATAATTAAATACAGAGTGTTAAATCGGAGCTTGCAGATATGAATGCTGAACACCTTATATCCGCGCAGGATATAGTGGCACTGTTCCTATAAGCAATTCTGGAGGAATAGAATGAGTGAATTAAGACAAAACTATTATGGTAGCTTGTGTACTGAAATGTACGAAATCTTACATGAACAAGCGCCACAAGACGAATTGGACTTTTATCTTTCCTATGCAGAAAAGGGAAAGAAAATCTTGGAACCCCTTTGCGGCAGCGGACGGTTTTTGGTTCCGTTTTTAAAGTGTGGCTTTGACATCAGCGGGATGGATTTATCAGGAGAAATGCTGGCAAAATTAAAGCAGAAAGCGCCGGATGCGAAAGTGATACAGGCGGACATCATCAACTATGCCGTACAGGAACAGTTTGATTATATTTTTATTCCCTCTGGCTCCATCTCACTGTTTACAAACATGAGGATGTGTCAAGGAATTTTGCAGAAGATGAAAGAATTGCTGGCTCCCGGCGGGAAATTGGTATTTGCAGTCGATACCGTCTTTGACCGATGTGAGGAGGACAGTGACTATAAAGTAAATGTTTCGGTGAAAACAAAAGAGGGATACGACTTAGTCCTGAAAGAGAAAAACCACTACGACGAAAAAAGTCAGACGCAGTTTTCCCCGTCCATTTACGAACTCTATCGCGGAACGGAATTGCTGCAAAGTGAAGCCATGGATTTTCAGACGCACCTGTACCAATACGGGGAGATGGACGAATATCTACGGGGGTGCGGCTTTACGAGCATATCTGTCTATTCCAATTATCAGAAAGAACCCGCTCTCAATGACCGATGCGAAATGTTTCTCTATGAATGCGGCCAAGCACTTTGAGGAATTGGCCGTCTTGACTGCCCGTTCAGCGGGAAGGATGATGGCAGCCAAGGCCAGATGTAAAACCGTTCATCTCGCCCTGACAGCTGCTCGCTGTTCTGCCACTTTTCCGGGATCGTGGCCGCAACCTACTATAGCCAGGCTATAAAGGATATAACTGCCTCAAACATCTTTTTTGTTAAGGCATGCCCATGATAAGTCGACAGATTCCAAATGGAGTCTGTCAACTTTTTTATACCCCAAAACAATGAAAAGCCGCAGGAACCCCTGCGGCTTTTCTCTTGGTTCATGATTCATCGATTTCCTTTAGCCTGCGCAGCCAGCGGTCAATTGCACCGGATCGAACAAAAGAAGCAAAAGCACCGTCGCAAAATCTTTCCGCACGAACCGCACCAGTCAGCAATGCCAGGACATCTTCGGCATCAAACCCCGAAACATCCGCATTGCCCATTTCCATTCCCCACTGAAGATTGTTCCGCTTTAGCACCTCTTGATAGTTGTAGACCATGAAAGCATCCATTTCCGAAACAAATTTCATAATGGCCTTGGAATATGCCATATAAGGCATTTGGATCGGATGTTCTTTGGATCCGTCATTTTTACGGTCAATGATCCAGGTGCCCACATCTTCAAATTGCCCGATATACTTTGTTAAGGCTTCATACATGGCTGCCGCCTCGTCTGCATAATAAAGGCACATTCATCCAAAGCGGTTTCTGCGCCTTTAGTCCCAATGCGCACATCGCCTTTAATCAGGATTTTATCTCCAAATCAGAAATATTGGTATAAGCTCCTGTGGTTCCAGTATAACGCGATTTTCTGATCTGAGGCAACAGCGAGAAACATCTTTTTTGTCAAGATATGCCGCAAAACCGGCAAACCAAGCACAGTGCCCCCGGGGCGGCCTGACGGCTGCCCCGGGGGCTTTTGCGTGTTTGCGGGCGGTCAGTCGATGACGGTGCGGGTGCGCCCGATGCCCACCACCGCGGCGGTGAGCTTTTTCCAGGTATTGCAGCCGCAGATGCCGTCCACCGACAGGCCCACCGAGCGCTGGAAGCCCCGCAGGGCGCTCTCGGTGTTGGGGCCGAACTTGCCGTCCAGCGTGCGGGTGGAGTAGCCCAGGGCGTTCAGCGCGTCCTGCAGCACCAGCACGTAGGTGCTCACGGCCCCCCGGCGCAGGGTGGGATAGCCGGAGGTGGTGCCGGAGCAGGCGGGCTTGCCGTAGCGGCGGTCGAAGTGGACCCAGGTGGGGGTCATGCTCTGAGGCTCCACATAGCCCCAGGCGCCGGTGTTCTTGGCCGCCTTCCAGATGGCGTTGCGGGCGGTGGAGCCCTGGCCCTGGCCCACGTCAAAGGCCACGCCGGCGTAGTGCTGGCTGGCGGTGCCGTGGCCGCCCTCCCAGATGCGCTTGAAGGCATAGCCCACGTGGATGCCCTTGCCGTAGCTGCGGCGGGTGAGGTTCCAGGCCTCCATGGCGGCGGTGGTGGTCCACAGGGTGGGGCTGGAGGAGCTGCCCCGGAACTCCCGCACCCGCAGGGTGGTGCCGGTGGAGAAGGGCATGGAGTCGCTCTCGTTCAGGTTGTAGGTCATCATGCGGTTTTCAAACGAGTCGTAGACAAATACTTTGGGCATGCTGATTCTCTCCTTTCGTTACTTGGCGCAGTTTGCGCAGGATGCGGGGATGGGCGGGTTGAGCAGTTCGTAGATGCGCTGCCAGGTCTCCTCGTCCACCACGCCGGTGACCGGCAGGCCCAGGCCCTCCTGGAACAGGCGCACCGCCTGCTCGGTGGTTTCGCCGAACACGCCGTCCACCGGCACGAATTCCGCCGCGCAGTAGAGCACCGCCACCTGGTTCATCCAGAGCTGCAGCTGCATCACCGCGTTGCCCGCGCTGCCCAGCTTCATCACATAGCCGGGATACTTCGGGCCGGCGGCCTCGGCGATCTGCTCGCTGCCCGCCGCCGCCAGGCTGAAGAAGGTGGCGGTGAGGGCGTTCCAGGTGGTCTCGTCCGCCGTTCCGGTGACCGGCAGGTTGAACTCGCGCTGGAAGCTCTCCAGCGAGTCCCTGGTCTTGGAGCCGAACACCCCGTCGATGCCGCCGGGGGACTGGACCTGGTCGTAGAAGTAGCCGATGTACTCCAGCAAAAACTGCATCCAGGCCACGTCGCTGCTCATGGCGCCCTGGGCCAGCGCGAAGCCCGGCCAGGGCAGCAGGCGGTAGGCGTGGACCAGCCCGTCGCGGGTGCGCAGGGTCTGGCTCTGTTGGTAGAGCTTCTCCCAGGTGGCGGGGCCGATGACGCCGTCCTGGGTGAGGCCGAACAGCTTCTGGAAGGCCTTCACCGCCGTCTCGGTGGCGGGGCCGAACTCGCCGTCGATGTTGATGCGGGGGATGGAGGAGTAATAGGCGCTCATCAGCACAAGATAGAACTGAGCCTCCCGCACGGCCCGCCCGGTGCTGCCCAGGCGCAGCGGCGTGCCGGGGTAGACGCCCGGGCGTTGGTTCGGGGCCAGCAGCTGGTTGGTCACGTCGGCGTAGATCTCATAGAGCTTCTGCCAGGTGGCGGGGCCCACCACGCCGTCGGCGGTGAGGCCAAACTCCCGCTGGAAGGCCTTCACCGCGGCCTCGGTGCCGGAGCCGAAGATGCCGTCCACCGCCGGGCTGGGGATGGAGGAGTAGTTGGTGGCGGCGATGCGCAGCCAGAACTGCACCTTGCGCACCGCGTCGCCCCGGCTGCCCAGGCGCAGCGGGCTGCCGGGATAGCCGTTGTTCGACTGGTTGATGTCGCTCTGCAGGCTCTGGTACTGGCTCCAGATGGCGTCCCAGGTCATGCGGCCCACCACGCCGTCGGCGGTGAGGCCGTTTTTCTCCTGGAAGGTCTTGACCGCCGCCTCGGTGCCGGAGCCGAAGATGCCGTCCACCGAGAGATTGCGCAGGTCCGGGTCGAACTCCGCCAGCTGCTGCAGCCAGAACTGCACCTGCTCCACGCTGGTGCCCCGGTCGCCCCGGCGCAGAGGCGTGCCGGGATAGCCGCTGCCGGTGATGGTGTCCTGGCTGCCGGTGGGCTCCTCGCCCTCGCTGGTCAGCTCCGCCAGCTTCTTCACGCTGACGTAGATGTAACTGATCTTATACCAGGTGGAGCGGCCCACCACGCCGTCGGCGGTGAGGTTGAAGTGCTTCTGGAAGGCCTTCACCGAGGCCTCGGTGGCCGCGCCGAACACGCCGTCGGTGCCGGGCTTGCCGAAGGCGGGGTAGTTCTTGGCGATGCGGGTGAGCTGGCGCTGGATGATGCGCACGTCCTCGCCGGAATCGCCCCGGCGCAGGGCGGTACCGGGGTAACTCTGGGGGATGCCCTGGATGTTGTTGGTGCGCACGATCTCGATGTTGTTGCCGTAGTAGTAGCGCAGGATCTGCAGGGCGTTCTTGCCCTCGTTGGCCCGGTCCACGGTGCCCCACTGCTTCATGCCCGGGCAGCTGACGGTCTTGCCGTCGCAGTACTCGGTGTAGTAGGGCTCGATGGTGCCTTCGCGGCGCACATAGGTGTTGAAGATGTCGTCGGTGATGCGCTCCATGGGCTCGAAGATCTCCCGCCCGTGGACGTAGTACTGGTCGTAGCTGGTGGAGTTGGTGATGTTGAAGTTGTAGCCCTTGCTGGGGTACCACTCGGTGAAGATGCGGTTCAGGGCCAGGCTGATCTGGGCGTGGATGTTGGCCCGCAGCGCCTGCTCCGGCCAGGTGGGATACACCTCGCTGGAGGCCACGTTGGCGATGTATTTGCGGAAGCTCACCGTCACGTTCTGGGCGCTGGCCGCCGGCTTGCCCAGGTGCACCGTGATGGTCTCGGGGATGATGGGCGCGGTGAGCACCGCCGGGGCGGGCTCGCAGAACTGCACCGGCGCGCTGCTGGGCGCTTCGCTGCCGGGGCTGTAAAGCTGGTGGGGCGGCGTCTCAAAGCTGTCCGGCAAAGGGGCGGGCGCGCCCAGGCGCTGCATGGGGCGCATCTCCAGCTCCGCCAGCGTCACCTGACCCGCGAACAGCTGCAGGCCCTCCAGCGTCAGGGTCTGATAGCCCTCCTTGTCCGCCGTCAGGTCCCACACGCTGTAGGGCCGCTGGGTGGCGTTCTCGTCCAGCGAGAGGGAGGCGGGCGGCGCGGGCAGTTCCAGATCCAGGGCGTTGCCCTCGCCGTCGGTGTAAAATTCCATTTCCTGTGCCGACTGGCTGTCGGCGCTGCGCAGGCGGATGCGCACATTGCCCACCGGCGCGCTCTCCCGCGCCGCGTAGGTCTGCACCCGCAGGGTTCCGTTGCACATAGGCTGATGCTCCTTTTCTTCAAGATGGAAGGGCGGCTGACCCACCTTATTCACCGGGGCGGCGGGCCGTTCCTCTTGGCTTTTGGGGCAAAGTGTATTATACTGATTGCAACAAAGCCTTCCCATTGAAAGGAGCCGAAGAAAATGCGATACACTGTGGAAAATGAATTTTTGCGCGTGGAGGTGGACAGCCTCGGCGCCGAGCTGGCCAGCGTGGTGGACAAGGCCTCCGGGGCGGAGATGCTCTGGCAGGGCGACCCCGCCGTGTGGCCCCGGCGCGCGCCCATCCTGTTCCCCTACTGCGGCAAGCTGGTGAACGGCAGCTTCACGGTGGAGGGCAAGACCTACGCCGGCGGGCAGCACGGCTTTGCCCGCGACCTGGAGCATGAGTTTCTGGGCTGCGACGGCACGGCTCTGCGCTTCCGCCTTGCCAGCAGCGCCGAGACCCTGGCGCTGTTCCCCTTCGACTTCGTTCTGGAGAGCACCTACGCTCTGGAAGGCCGCACCCTGCGCCACACCCTGGCGGTGACCAACTCCGGCAGCAAGGAGCTGCGCTTCGGCATCGGCTATCACCCCGGCTTCAACCTGCCCTTTGACGCTGAGCACACCACCGAGGACTACGAGCTGCGCTTCGACGCGCCCCAGACTCCCATCGTGCAGGATGTGGAGGCGGGCTACCTCACCGGCGGCACCCATCCGATGATGGAGAACAGCCAGGTCATCCCCATGAACGACCGCATGTTCGACAACGACTCCATCTGCATGGGCGGCCTTTCCGCCAAGACCCTGTGCCTGGTGGAAAAGGACACCGGCCGCCGCATCACCTTTGACATCGAGGGCTATCCCTACACCCTGATCTGGAGCTCGGTGGGCGACCCGAAGCTCCACTTCCTCTGCGTGGAGCCCTGGCGCAGCCTGCAGGACAAGGCGGACGCCTCCGGCGACTGGGCCGAGAAGCCCTGCGCCGCGGCCCTGGCCCCCGGCGAGAAGTGGGACACCACCCTGGCCATCACCTTCCAGCGCTGAGTCTGAAAACACAAAGCGCCGTGCGCGGTGCGCCCGCGCACGGCCTTTTCATCCCTTGAACAAGGAGGCTTTTTATGTCCACTGCCTTTGAGAGCCGCACCGCCATGCTGCTGGGCGAGGCGGGAGTGGAAAAACTTCGCCGCGCCCATGTGGTGCTGTTCGGCCTGGGAGGCGTGGGCGGCTATGTGGCCGAGGCGCTGGCCCGGACCGGGGTGGGCGCGCTCACCCTGGTGGACGACGACCGGGTGGCCGAGAGCAACCTGAACCGCCAGATCATCGCCCTCACCACCACGGTGGGCATGCCCAAGACCCAGGCGGCGGCGCAGCGGGTGCTGGCCATCAACCCCGCCTGCAAGGTGGTGGAGAAGGCGCTGTTCTACACCCCGGAGACGGCGGACCAGGTGCCGCTGGAGGGGGCGGACTATGTGGTGGACGCGGTGGACACCGTGACCGCCAAGCTGGAGATCATCGCCCGGGCCCGGGCGGCGGGGGTGCCGGTGATCAGCTGCATGGGCACCGGCAACAAGCTGCACCCGGAGCTGCTGCGCCTCTCGGTGCTGGAAAAGACCGAGGGCTGCCCCCTGGCGCGGGTGATGCGGCGGGAGTGCCGCGCCCGCGGCCTCAAAAACGTGCCGGTGGTCTATTCTCCCGAGCAGCCTCTGGCCCCCGCGGCGGAACTTGCCGCCAATGAGGGTCCGGGACCCCAGCGTGGCGGCGCGCCCCGGCGCCAGACGCCCGGCAGCGTGAGTTTTGTGCCGGGGGCGGCGGGGCTCATCCTGGCGGGCAAGGTCATCCGGGACATCGTCGGGGTGGAGTGAGCGCCCCGCGGAAGATGAAAAAACGGCCCGGGGCCTGCGTTTTGCAGGCTCCGGGCCGTTCGCTTTTTTGTTTACGCTGCCGAGGTGTCCTCGTCATCCAGCGCGTCCGCCTGGGCCAGGCCGGCGATGGTCACGCCGCCGCTCATGTAGTGGCTGCCGCCGTCGTAGGCAAGGCCGATCTTGTAGCGGGTGCCCGCCTCCAGGCCGGTGAAGGTACCGGTGCGGCACTCGCCGTCGGCGGTGAAGTACATGGTGCCGCCGTCCACATATTCGCGGCCGCCGTAGGTCTCCTTCCAGAGGGTCACGCGGTAGGCAAAGCGGGTCTCGCTGGTGGTGGTGGCGCTGCTGGTGATGGTGATGGTGTCGCCCGCGGGGGTGAAGTAGCCGCTGGTGCGGGCCTGCACGCCGTTGAACACCATGTAGAGGGTGTCGCCCACGATGGTGGAAGCCAGGGTGGCGGACGTGTCCAACCCTTCCTCGGGCCAGGTGATGCTGCCGCCCAGCTGGGCTTCGTTCTTGGTGGTGGTCTCAGGCTCTTCTTCGCTGCCGCCGCAGCCGGGCAGCAGGCTCAGCGCCAGCACCATGGCAAGCGCCAGCGCCAGAAAACGGTTTTTGCGCTTCATAGTTTTCCTCCGTAAGGCGGTGGGCTTTGACAAACCCGCGCGCCGTGTTACAATAAGGTCAAGCGGAATGCCCCCGCCGCAAAAGCGCGGCGAAGGGTGGATACTGTTTTATTATAATCCAAAAACGGCCGTCTTACAAGGCCAACCGCCCCGAAAGGAGTTTTTATGATGGATGCCCTCGACTGTGTGGATCTGGTGCGCCACGGCATGGTGCGCTTTCGCGTGCCCGGCGGCCCGGTGGTGTACACAGACCCTTTCCAGTTGGAGAAAGCCCCCCACGACGCGGACCTCATCGTGGTGACCCACAGCCATTCCGACCACTTCTCCCCCGATGACCTGCGCAAGGCGGCGGGGCCGGACACCTGCTTCGCGGTGACCGCGCCGGTGGCCGACTGGCTCACGGGAGAGATGGGCGTGAACCCGGCCTACATCAGCCTGCTCACCCCCGCGGCCCCGGACCTGGTGTTCGAGTGCGGCGTGGTGCTCACCCCGCTGGCCGCCGAGAACAAGAACCATCCCCTGGGCTTTGGCTTCGGCGCGCTGCTGGAGATGGGCGGTTTTTCCTATTATGTGGCGGGCGACACCGACGTGCTCAGCGATGTGGCGTGCGACGTGCTGTTCGTGCCCTGCGACGGGCTTTACAATATGCTGCACTACATGGACCAGATCCCCGACCAGCTGGCGGCCATGGACCACAAGCCCGGCGTGGTGGTGCCCTATCACTACGCGGGCTACATGGAGGGCACCGACCAGAACGGCCCGCGCCTTGCGGAAAAGCTGAAGGGCATGGGCTTCAAGGTCAAACTGCTCTGCCGCCCGTGAGCGATTTTTAAAAAGAAAAAGGAGCGTTCCCTTATGCCGCGCCGGCCTGGGGAACGCTCTTTTTTCTTTGCAGGGACCTGCAGCAGCCGCGCTTTGCGTTTTTCGGCCAAAAGCGCCGCTTGGTCCTGGCCTTTGCCGCTGTGCAAAGAGTCAGCCACCACAGTCATAACGCCCCCGCAGCGCCGCGCTGGCCTGGGGAATGCTCTTTTTCTTTGCATGACCTGCAACAGCCGACCCTTGCATTATCCGTCCCAAAAGCGCCTCATGGCCCTCCTTTTGCACCAGCGACGCATCATCGCGGGCGCTCCGTCGTCGTGCGCACAGCTTCGCTGTAAAGAGAGGACAGTGCCCCGGACGCAAAGAAAAAGGGCCCCTGCCATCTGGCAAGGGCCCTTGAAAATGGGCAAAGAGAAAGCCGGCACCTACCTATTTTCCCAGGTCGTCTCCAACCAAGTATCTTCGGCACTACGGAGCTTAACTTCTGTGTTCGGAATG
>SFDQ01000002.1 GCA_004558145.1 Oscillospiraceae bacterium | reverse complement strand
AACGGCGAGTACACCTTCAACGGCTGGACCGACCCGAACAACGGTGTCATGGGTGACGACGATGTGAAGGTCACCGGCAGCTGGGAGTACAAGGACGTGAAGGTCCCCGAGCACACCATCACCTACTGGCTGGACGGCGCGGTCTACGGCACCGACACCGCAGTCTACAACCAGCCCATCAGCATCATGGCTGATCCGGCGGACCGCGAGGGTTACACCTTCAGCGGCTGGACTGTGGTGGGCTATCCTGACGGACTGCCCGCGACCATGCCCGCGAAAGACCTGAAAGTCGAAGGCGCCTTCATCGCCAACAATTACGACTATACCGTCAACCATATCTATCTGGACCGCTCCGGCACTGAGCTGGGACGCGATAGCCAGACCAGCAGCGCTGCTTACGACACGCAGATCACCTACGACAAGGGCCTTGTGTTCGAGAAGCAGAACTATCTCTTCAGCCACGACGACGGCCCCAAGACCATCGGCATCGACGCGAAGCAGAATGTGCTGAATGTCTATTACGACATCGACGCTCTGGTGGATCCGGGCAGAGACGCGGATGGCGACGCGGCCAACGGCGACGGCATCCCCGACAAGTATCAGGTCATCGTGACCTTCGAGGCGGTCCACGGCAATGTGCGGCCGAAAGAGGGCACGGTCGAGGACGAAGTGAAGAGCCTGAGCACCGTGGTCACCCTGCTGGATGAAAACGGCAGCTATGCGGAGGATGGCATCGGTCATCTGACCAGCCAGCAGATCCCTGTCGCGATCGGCAACGGCGGCTACACCCTGCACGGGCCTTCCTGGAAGCCCAAGGCTCCCTCCACCGATGACAACATCACGGAGGACATGACCTATGTGGTCAGCTTCCGCCCGAACGACCCGTCCGAACCGGCGCAGCCCACTCCCACCCCCGCTCCTGTGCCCACCCCGGTGCCCCCGGTGACCCCGGGCACCGTGGACCCGGAGGACCCCGATGAGGAGACCCCCGAGACACCCGAGGAGATCGTGGACGAAGAAACGCCGCAGGCTCCCACCGAAGAGACCGGTGAGAATGGAGAGACCGGCGAGGCCGGCGAGACCGAGACTGTGGAAGAGGAAGACGTGCCTCTGGCCGGCCCCGTGAGCGGCACCTGGGCTCTGCTGAACCTGATCCTGGCCGTCCTGACCGCGCTGGGCAGCGTGCTGCTGCTGATCGGTTACTTCGGCAAAAAGGAGAAGAACAACGGCGAGTACACCGTCAACAAGAAGGGCGTCTGGCGCGTGTTCAGCCTGATCCCTGCCATCGGCGCCATCGTGGCGTTCATCCTGACCGAGAACATGGGCAATTCGATGGTCTTCACTGACCGCTGGACCCTGCTCATGGTAGTCATCGCGGTCGTTCAGGTGATCGTGGCGATCCTGGCAAAGAAGGACAAGGAAAAGGCCGACGAGGATGAAGCGCAGGCATAAGCCGCTTTTCTTGCAGCGACCCTGAGCAGAACAAGCCCGCAGCTTGCATGCGGCACAAAAAGGACCACCCGAAAGGGTGGCCCTTTTTGCATTTTCCGGCCGCGGGGCGCTTGCCAAACGCCGCGGGATATAGTACAATGATAAATAAATAACACGTGTTATTTTAAGAGGGAGGGAAGCGCTCTTATGCCGCCGCGAAAACGCATTTTTCGGGAAGACATTCTGAACGCCGCGGTCGGGCTTGTGCGGGAAGAAGGGCCGGCGGCGCTTTCGGTGCGCAACATCGCAAAAAAACTGGGCTGCTCCACCCAGCCGGTCTATTCCGAGTTTGAAAGCATGGAGACCCTGCGGGAAGAGCTGACGGCCAGCGTCCGGGAGCGCTGCCTCCGGGAGGACGCCGGCAGCTACAAGCAGGTGGCCCTTTCCTTCCTGCAGTTTGCCCGGCGGGAAAAGAACTTGTTCCAGCTGGTCTATCTGCGCCGGCGGGTGGAGGGGGAAAAACTCTTTGAGGACCCCAACGAAGCGCAGACCATCCGCAAGCTGGAGCTGAACCTGGAACTTCCCGAAGAGCAGGCGGCGGAAATGCACCGCAGGATGCAGTATTACTGCTACTCCATGGCGGTGATGATGGCCACAGGATATCTGGATTTCAGCGAAGAAGAGATAAGCCGGGAACTCACCGAGTATTACCGCATCATTTTGAGCTATTATAAGCAGACGAAAAGTGAAGAGGAACTTCAGCACTGGCTGGACCGCTCACGGAATCTGCTGGTATAAAGGAGGCACACTATGGCAGCAAACGGCAAACATGCCTATGACGTGGTGGTCATAGGCGCAGGCAACGGCGGATTGGTGGCCGCCATCCGCGTTTTGCAGGCGGGATATTCCTGCCTGCTGGTGGAAAAGCACAACCTGCCCGGCGGCTTTGCCACCAGCTTCAAGCGGGGGCGCTTTGAATTTGAGGCCAGCCTGCACGAACTGAACGACTTCGGCTCGCCGGAAGAGCCCGGCGATGTGCGCAAGCTGTTCCGCGACCTGGGCGTGGAGGACAAGATCGACTGGGTGCGCATCCCCGAGGCCTATCACCTCATTACCACCGACAAAAAATACGACTGCGTGATGCCCTTCGGCCAGCAGGCCTTCATCGACAAGATGGAGCAGTATGTGCCCGGGTCCCGCCGGTCCATGACGGATTTCTTTGCCCTGTGCAACGAGGTGCGGGATGCCCAGACCTACTCCAACTCGGTGAACGGCAACACCGACTCCGCCTACATGAAGAAGACCTTCCCCAACTTCGTCAAGGCCGGCAGCTACTCGGTGAACGAAGTGCTGGACGCCCTGAAGATGCCCCCCAAAGCCAAGGACATCCTCAACGCCTACTGGTGCTATCTGGGCGTGGACTGCGACCGCATGAGCTTTTTGCACTACGGCTCCATGGTCATCCGCTACATCACCCGGGACGCCTGGATGCCCAAGATGCGCTCCCACGAGATCAGCCTGGCGCTGGACGCCCGCATCCGGGAACTGGGGGGCGACATCTGGTACCAGACCGAGGCCGAGACCATCCTGGCAAACGACGACGGCAGCATCCGCGGCGTGCAGCTTTCCGGCGGCAAGGTGGTGGAGACCCGCCACGTCATCGCCAACTGCTCGCCCCATCTGGTGTATGGCAAAATGCTGGAAAAGAAGGCGGTCACCGAGCAGATGGTGCGTGCCGCCAACAGCCGCACCTTCGCCGGCCGCGGCTTCACCCTGTTCCTGGGGCTGAACAAGTCCGCCCAGGAGCTGGGCATCACCAGCCACAACTACTTCATCTACGACACCGCCGACACCGTCAAGCAGTATGACCTGATGAAAAAGGTGAGCACCAACCATGTGCAGGCCACGGTCTGCCTGAACAACGCCTGGCCCGAGTGCTCGCCCGAGGGCACCTGCATGATGTACTTCACCACCATGTTCATGTCCGACGACTGGGGCAACGTGTCCGAGACGGAGTACTTCAAGAAAAAGGACGAGGTCGCGGAAGATATGATCCGCGTTTTCGAGCGGGAGACCGGCTGCCGCATCCGCGACGCCATCGAGGAGATCTCGGTGGCCTCTCCCACCACCTATGCCCGCTACTGCGGCCACCCCGAAGGCGTGATCTACGGCTATGAGACCGCCGGGTGGGACAGCCTGATGCCCCGCATGATGATGATGAAAGAGGACGCCCTGCTCAACCCCGGCATCCGCTTCGCGGGCGGCTACGCCATGCGCTCCAGCGGGTATTCCAGCGCCTACATTTCCGGCGACCTTTCCGGCCGGCAGACCGTGGGCGACTTGAAAAAGGAGGCACAGGGAGAATGAATTTCAAAAAACAGCCCTTTGGCTTTATGGATATGCTGCGGTTCAAAAAGATGGTCCCCACCCGCCGCAGGATGCTGGCGGAAGGGGAGAACAAACCCCTGCCCCAGAAGTACCGCACCAACACTCTGGCGAAAAAACTCCATCCCGGCTATATGCAGGTGGAACTGACCGCCACGCGTCCCCTCACCGATACCATCCGGGAGCTGACCTTCAAACGGGTGGACGCCCAGGAATTCCCCTTCTTCCGCGCGGGGCAGTATGTCTCCCTGCAGGTGAAGATCGGCGGCAGCCTGGTCAGCCGTCCCTATTCCATCGTTTCCACGCCCCGTCAGGCGCTGGAGAACAAGCTGGTGCTGGCGGTGGAAGACGCGGGCTTTGTGTCCGGCTATCTGTGCAAAACGGCGGCCGTGGGCGATCGGTTCGTCATGACCGAACCCTCCGGCGAATTCCACTATGAGACCCTGCGGGACAGCCGGAACATCGTCTGCGTTGCCGGCGGCAGCGGCATCACCCCCTTTGTGTCCATGGCGGGCAGCCTTGCGGACGGGGACGAGGATTACTCCATGACCCTGTTCTACGGCGCGCGCACGGCGGCCCGGCTGGCCTACAAAGCCGAACTGGAGGAGCTGGCTGCCCGCTGCGACAGGCTGAAGGTGGTGTACATCCTCAGCGAAGAGGAGCAGCCCGGCTGCGAGAAAGGCTTTGTGTCGGCGGAACTGATGAAGAAATATGCCGATCTGACCGCCAGCACCTTCTTCTTGTGCGGCCCCAAGGCCATGTACGATTTCATCGGCAGGGAGCTTGCGCCCCTGCAGCTGCCGCTGAAGGCTCTGCACCGGGACGCCACCTGCTGCGGCGACCTGCCCCTGGAGCAGCCCGCCGAGTTCCGCCTCACCGTCCACATGCGGGACGAGGTGTTCGTGATCCCCGCGAAGGAGAACGAGACCCTGCTCACCGCCATGGAGCGGGCCGGCCTCAACGCGCCCAACAAGTGCCGTGCCGGCGGCTGCGGCTTCTGCCACAGCAAGTGGATCGCCGGCGGTTACCGGGTGGCGGAGGGCCGCGACGGCCGCCGGGAAGCGGACCGCAAGTTCGGCTTCATCCACCCCTGCGTCACCTATCCCACGGGGGATATGGAGATCGACGTTCCCGTGGCCTATTGAGCCCGGCGCGAAACGGCATCGGAAAAAAGCCGCAGGTCTTCCTGCGGCTTTTTTGGTATAATGAAAGAAGCACGGAGGGCGGCAGCGCCCCCGGAATGGGGAGAGACGCATGGAGCACATCACACTGAACAACGGCGCGCCCATGCCCATGGTGGGTCTGGGCACCTGGCAGCTGCGGGGCCAGGTGGGGGAGCGGGCCATTCTGGACGCGCTGGAACTGGGCTACCGTCTGCTGGACACCGCCCGCATGTATGAGAACGAGGACATCGTGGGCAGCGCCGTGAAAAAGAGCGGCCTGCCCCGGCGGGAAGTCTTTATCACCACCAAGCTGTTCACCCCCAGCGCCGGCTACCGGAAGGCGAAGGAGGACATCGCCCGCTCGCTGGAGGCGCTGCAGACCGACTACATCGACCTTTTGCTCATCCACGAGCCCTACGAGGCCGCGCCGGAGATGTATCTGGCGATGGAAGAGGCCTGCGCGGCGGGGCTGGTGCGGGCGGTGGGCCTTTCCAACTTCAGCGGGGAGGAGTATCTGGGCTTTCTCAAACACTGCCGGGTCACGCCGGCGGTGGACCAGGTGGAGTCCCATGTGTATCACCCGCAGCTGGCGCTGAAAAAGCTGCTGGAGGAAAAGGGCACGCGGATGCAGGCCTGGGCCTCCTTCACCGAGGGGCGGAGGAACATCTTCGCCGAGCCGGTGCTGGCCGAGGCGGGCCGCCGCCACGGCAAGACCGCCGCCCAGACGGCCCTGCGCTATCTGGTGGAGAACGGCATCCCGGTGCTGCCCAAGTCCGCCCATCGGGAGCGGCTGCGGGAGAACCTGGACATCTTCGACTTTTCCCTCACCGACGAAGAGCGCCGCGCCATCGCTGCCCTGGACGAGGGGCGCTCCCTGTTCGGCTGGTTTTGAATCAAAGCAAAAAAGCAGGCCCCGGAGCCATCGGCTCCTGGGCCTGCGCGCGTTTTTCAGTCTTTTGCCAGGGCGGAGAGGGTGTCGCCGGCGATGCGGTACACCGTCCAGTCGGACATGGGCTCTGCGCCCAGCGAGAGATAGAAGTCGATGCTGGGCCGGTTCCAGTCCAGGCACCACCATTCCAGCCTCCCGCAGCCCCGCTCCACGGCGATCTGCGCCAGCTTTTTCAGGATGGCTTTGCCGTAGCCCTGGCCCCGGTATTCCGGCTTCACATACAGGTCCTCGAGATAAAGCCCCGCCCGGCCCAGGAAGGTGGAGAAGTTGTGGAAGAAGAGGGCAAAGCCCGCCTCCGTGCCATCGGCCATCACAAAGATGACCTCCGCCTTCTGTTTGTCGAAAAGCCATTCCTCCAGCGTGGCCTCGTCGGCCACCACCTCGTCCAGCATCTTTTCGTAGTTGGCAAGCTCCTTGATGAATTGCAGGATGAGGGGCGTGTCCTCCCGCCGTGCATACCGAAAATCAGGCGCGCTGTTCATGTTCACTTGTCCTCCCTTGTTTTGCTCAATGCCCGAACACAGAAGCGTACAGCGCGTCCTGCTGGGGCAGATGGGTCACATAGCCCACCGGCACTTTGCCGCCGGTGGCCTCGATGACGCGGCGGGCGCCCTCTTCGCCAAAAGCGCCGCACAGTTCGATGCACTCCACCCCCGCCGCGCAGAGCTCCCGCGCGGCCTCGCAGGCCTGTTCCAGGTCCGCAACGCCCACCATGCGGGCACTGCCGCCGTGGATGGCCGCCCGGTCCTGCCGGGGGTCGAAGTCTCCCATGATGATGAATGCAAAGGTCATCCCGTTACCTCCCGCGGCTCAGCCGCCGCTCACCACCGGGCGCTCCGGCTGTGCCAGCGCCCGGTCTTTGTTTTCCCAATAGCGCAAAAAGCGCCCCGCGCCCCGGCGGGGGCCCGCCTGCTCTGCCGCGGGGGCCCACTTCGCGAAGAAGGCCGCAGCCTCCTCCCCGGCGCGGCGGGTCCGCTCCTCCCCAGCGGGCAGGGTCAGCCAGCTCGCTTCCAGGGCGTTCCGTTCGGCGTAAAACTCCGGCGGCGGGGTGCGGCCCACCCAGGCGCGGGCAAAGGCTTCCCGCTGCCGCCACCAGCGGGCGGCCTCTTCCGCCCGGCCTGCGGCGAACACCGGGGCCTGAGGCTCGGCCCCGAACTCCCAGGGCACAAAGAGGGAGAGGCAGGGGGTGGAGCTGCCGGTGAGCCAGACGGTGACGCGCTCGCCCAGTTCCACCACCATGGAGGAGGTGGTGTGGTCGCCCACAAGGCCGCCGGCGTGCATGCAGACGCTGGCCACGTCGCCCTTGGTCAGCGGGGAAGAACCCGCCCGGTGGGTGCGCAGGGCGGCCATCATGTCCGCCGCGCTTTCGGCCTTCGCGGCCAGGGGCGCGGTCTGGGCAAGGCGCTGCTTCGAGCCGGAAAAATGGGAGTAGACCGGCTCGCGGAAGCGCCCGGCAAAATCGAAGGGCGCGCCGGTGCTGTATTCATCGCCCTCCGCGCCGATGGAAAGGCGGTTGGAGATGCTGCCCGCGCTCACCTTGCGGCGGACCCACTTTTTGCCCGCCGTCTCCACCAGCCAGACCTCCCGGCGGTCCAGGATGAGGAAGGCGTTGTCGTAGAAAAAGCTGTGGTCATAGCCGCAGTCGCCTCCCTGGCCGTACTGCTCCAGCAGCCGGGGGATGAGCTCGGCCGCCTGCCCGGCGCTGGCCGAGCGCTCCAGCGCGAGGCGCACCAGGTCCATGCCGGTGAGGCCGGCGGAGGCGTAGCGGCCCTTGGTGAACACCGCCTCGTTGCCGATGCACACCCCGTGCTCGTTCACGCCCATCTCCGCGCCCCACATCCAGGCGGGGCGGCTGAGCAGGGTTGCGTAGGTGTGGGGCGCCTGCTCAATGGTCAGGTAAGTGACCCGCAGCTCCTTTTCCCGGTGGTCCCGGGCAGGCCGGTATTCGATGACCTGGGGTTCGTTGGGGCTGCGGTCGCTGTTTTTTGCAAACAGAGCCAGCCCCTCGTTCACCACCCGGCCCAGGGTATCGCACATGAACGGTCCCTCCCTTGCGCCGCGCGGTCGGCGGCGCATATTTTTTCTTCATTATACGCTTTGCGGCGCAAGGGGGCAAGGCCCTGCCGCCCGCACGAAAAATGCCGCAAACCCGCTCCGGCAGATGGTTTGCGGCCTGTTTGGCCAGCGCTTTCAAAACGGACGAAATGACCTTTTTTGAATTTTTTTGTAAAAACCTGCGATTTCCTGTTGACTTTACCGAGTTAAATTGATAAAATGCAAACATGATTGCACGATGTTGTGTAATTGATTGCTTTCTTGCGAGGCAAAAATTCAATAGAGAGGGGAATCATCATGAAAAAGAAAGTGTTATCAATGCTGATGGCCGCGGTCATGGCGCTGAGCCTGGCGGCCTGCGGCGGCGGCACGACCGGCTCCGGCACGGCCAGCACCGGCGCGTCCGAAGCGGGCGGGGAGAAGGTGCTGCTGGTCGGCCTGGGCGGCGACCCCACCAGCTTCAACCCGGACGCCAACACCGACGACTATGCCTATCACGTGGCCTGCAACCTGTACAGCGGCCTGCTGACGCTGAACAACAACGAAGAGATCATCCCCGATCTGGCCGAGAGCTGGGAGATCTCGGAGGACAACCTCACCTACACCTTCCACCTGCGCGAGGGCGTGAAGTGGCACGACGGCGAGCCCTTCACCTCCGCGGACGTGAAGTTCACCTACGAAAAGATCATTGAGGAGAACGGCTATCTGGCCGGCGATCTGGCCGTGGTGGACACCATGGAGTGCCCCGATGACAACACCTTCGTCATCACCCTGAAGGAGCCCAGCGCGCCCTTCCTGTCCAGCCTGGCATGGTACAACAACAGCATCCTGCCCCAGCACCTGTTCGACACCGACGAGGATTGGACCACCTGCGCCGCCGCCACCACCGCGCCCGTGGGCACCGGCCCCTTCAAGTTCGTCAGCGAGCAGAGCGGCGTGAGCATCACCCTGGAGAAGAACCCCGACTACTTCGGCGGCGAGCCCTCCATCGACAAGGTCATCTACGTCATCAGCACCGACACCGACACCGCCTATCAGGCATTCATGAACGGCGAGCTGGACTATCTGACCGACGTGCCCGCCTCCAGCGTGGCCGCTCTGGAAGCCGACTCCAACTACAAGGTGGGCTGCCTGTCCGCCGGCCGCCGCTTCCAGCTGTGCTTCAACATGAACGGCGAGTACACCTCTGACCTGGCCGTGCGTCAGGCCGTGGCCAAGGCTCTGGACCGGGAGGAGATCTCCACCAAGGGCACCAACGGCCTGCAGGCTCCCGCCTACGGCTTCTATCCGCCCTTCCTTGACTGGGCCTACAACGCCGATGCCGACATCGGCGAGCAGGATGTGGAGGGCGCCATCCAGCTGTTGGAGGACGCCGGCTACACCAAGGACGCCGACGGCTACTACCTGCACCTGTCCTTCCTGGTGTTCACCGGCGGCACCTACGCCGACTGCGCCAAGGTCATCAAGAGCCAGCTGGCTGCCATCGGCATCGACGCCACCATCGAGGAGCTGGAAGAAGGCGCCTGGGTGGAGAAGGTCTTTGCCGGCAACTATGACATGTGCATGATGGCCGGCTTCCAGGGCCCCGACCCCGACAACATGACCAACCGCGTGGGCACCGGCGGCGGCCTGAACGTCTCCTTCTACTCCAACACCGAAGTGGACGACCTGCTGGCCAAGGCCCGCGTCATCACCGACGAGACCCAGCGCGGCGAGTACTACAAGGAAGTGCAGACCATCCTCAGCCAGGATCTGCCCATCCTGCCCCTGGTGGAGTACGCCGGCTACTACGCCTGCCCCTCCTACATCTCGGGCCTGCCCTACATCGACACCGATGTGGATGACATCAACGCCTACAACTTCAGCAAGGTGACCATCAACAAGTAAGTGTAAACCGAAAGGGAGCACAAAGGCCGGAGCGCCGTTTCACACGGCGCTCCGGCTCATATGCTCCCTTTTTCACAAGGGGAAAAGCCATGGGAAAATATTTCATCAAGCGCATCTTCACCGCGCTCATCGTGGTGCTGGTGGTGGTGGGCCTGAACTTCGTCATCATCCGGCTGGCGCCGGGCGACCCCGCCACCATCATGGCGGGCTTCGATAACCCCAGCGAGGAGTTCAAGGCGGCCATCACCGCCAAATACAACCTGGACAAGCCCATCCCGGTGCAGTTCATCACCTACCTGAGCCGCCTGGTGCGGGGCGATCTGGGCGAGTCTTACTACAACAACGCCTCGGTGGTGTCCCTCATCGGCGAGCGCTTCGGCGCGTCGCTGCTGCTGTCGGGCACCAGCGCGGTGCTGGCCTTCGTGCTGGGCACCTCCCTGGGCCTTGTGGCCGGCCAGCGCACCGGCGGCATCGCCGACCGCACCTTCTCCACCGGGGCCTACATCTGCAACTCCATGCCCTCCTTCTGGCTGGGCATGATGCTCATTCTGGTGTTTGCCTCCAAGCTGGGCTGGCTGCCCACCCAGGGCATGTATGACATGCGCCTTGGCGCCACCGGCTTTGCCCGGGTGGTGGACGTGGCCCGGCACATGGTGCTGCCGGTGGCCACCCTCACCCTCATCCAGATCCCGGCCTACTTCCGCATCACCAAGTCCTCGGTGTGCCAGGTGCTCACCGACGACTACATCACCACCTTCCGCATCACCGGCATGAGCGAGGGCAAGATTTTCCGCAAATATGTGCTCAAGAACGCCATCCTGCCGGTGGTCACCGTGTTCGGCATCAACCTGGCCTATGTGGTGTCCGGCTCCACCCTGGTGGAGACGGTGTTCTCCTGGCCGGGCATCGGCATCATGATGTTCAACGCCATCAGCAACCGTGACTACAACGTGCTCATGGGCGTTTACATCATCCTGGCGGTGTCGGTGGCGGCGGTGATGATCCTGGTGGATCTGGTCTACGCCAAGCTGGACCCCCGGATCCACTACGAATGAGGTGCGCGCCATGAAAAAGAAAAACTTTCTCACCATTTTTGCCGGCTATGTGCGCATCAGCCCCAAGCTTTTGTGGGGTCTGGTGTTCTTCGCGGTCATCCTGCTGCTGGCGGTGCTGGCCCCGGTGCTTTCGCCCTATGACCCCTATTACCTCAGCGACGACCTTCTGGTGGCCCCCCTCACCGGCGGCCACCTGCTGGGCACCACCTACATGGGCGAGGACGTGCTGAGCATGATCCTCTACGGCGGGCGCACCTCGCTGAAGATCGGCATCATCGCGGCGGCCCTGTCCGGTGCCATCGGCGTGGTGCTGGGTGCGCTGGCGGGCTTCTTCGGCGGCATTGCCGACAAGCTGCTCACCGAGGTCACCAACATCTTTTTGATGATCCCGTCCTTCTTCCTCATCCTCATCGTGGTGGCCATGTTCGGCAGCAGCATGTTCAACGTCATGGTCATCATCGCCCTCACCAGCTGGCCCAGCAACGCCCGCATGATGCGCGCCCAGGTCATGTCGCTGAAAGAGCGCACCTACGTCAAGAGCGCCCAGACCATCGGCGAATCCAAGGGGCGCATCCTCTTCCACTACATCGTGCCCAACGGCATCTATCCCATCATCGCCAACACCACCATGAACGTGGCCCAGGCCATCCTCACCGAGGCCAGCCTGAGCTTTCTGGGCCTGGGCGACCCCAACGTGGTCAGCTGGGGCCAGATGATCATGTCCGGCAAGTCCTATCTGGTGAACGGGTGGTGGATCTCGCTGTTCGCCGGCCTTGCCATCATGCTGGTGGTCATCGTGTTCTACATGATCGGCGACGGGCTGAACTACGCCATGAATCCCAAGCTCCAGAGCAGAAAGTAGGAAAAGGCATGAACAAACTGAACATAGAAGACCTGAGCGTGGTCTACCACGGCAAGGAAAAGCAGGTCCGGGCGGTGGATCACGTCTCCTTCTCGGTGGACGCGGGCGACAGCCTGGGCATCATCGGCGAGTCCGGCTCGGGCAAATCCACCATGATCCACGCCCTTCTGCGCCTTCTGCCGGAAAAGATCGGCGAGACCGAGGGCCACATCTGGTTCGACGACACCGACCTGCTCACCTGCGATGAAAAGACCCTGCGCAAGCTGCGCTGGAAGGAGATCGCGGTGGTGTTCCAGCGCTCGATGAACAGCCTCAGCCAGATCCACACTATCGGCGAACAGTTCGAGGACGTCTACCGGGTGCACGAGCCCCGGGCCGCCAAGGCGCAGATGAAAGAGATCATCTGCGGGCTGTTCGAAAAGGTGAACCTGAACCCCCGCATCTACAACATGTATCCCTTCGAGCTGTCCGGCGGCATGCAGCAGCGGCTGAACATCGCGCTGAGCATCATGTTCAGCCCGGCGCTGCTCATCATGGACGAGGCCACCACCGCCCTGGACGTGGTGACCCAGGGGCAGATTTTGGACGAGCTGATGGAGATGGAAAAGACCATGTCCATCACCCGGCTGATGATCACCCACGACCTCTCGGTGGTGGCCACCAGCTGCAAAAAGATTTTGGTGCTCTACGCCGGGCGGCTGATGGAGTTCGGCACGGTGGAGGACATCCTCAAGAACCCCCAGCACCCCTACACCCAGGGCCTCATCGCCTCCTTCCCGTCACTCTACGGCGAAAAGACGGCCCTCAAGTCCATCCCCGGCATCCTGCCGGACATGTCCAAGGAGTGTCCCGGATGCATCTTCGCGCCCCGCTGCCCCTACGCCGACGAGCGCTGCTATGCCCAGCGCCCGGCGGACGTGGAGCTGGGAGGCATCCACCGGGCAGCCTGCCACCGCTGCAAAGGAGGAGCAAATGGATAACCGGCAAAACGCCCTGATCGAAGTGGAAGGGCTGAAAAAATTCTACAAAAACCGCGGCACCGGCGGCCTGTTCAAAAAGAAGAAGATGGTGCAGGCGGTGGGCGGCGTCAGCTTTGAGATACGCAAGGGCGAGATCTTCGGCGTCATCGGCGAGTCCGGCTGCGGCAAGTCCACCATGGGCCGCACGCTGGTGAATCTGGAAGCGCCCACCGCGGGCGACGTGCGCATCAACGGCGAGAGCGCCCGGGCCATCCTGCAAAAGGACCCCAAGGCCTTTCACCAGATGGTGCAGATGGTGTTCCAGAACCCCTTCGACACCTTTCTGCCCACCGAGACCATCGAGCAGATCATGCTGCGCCCGCTGGAGATAAACGGCCTGGGCGGCAGCGAAGAGGAGCGCCGCCGGCGCATCGTGCAGCTGCTGGAGGACGGCGGCCTGTCCCCGGCGGAGGATTTTCTGGGGCGCTATCCCCATGAGCTCTCCGGCGGCCAGCTGCAGCGCATCTCCATTCTGCGGGCCATGAGCGTCAACCCCCTGTTCCTGGTGGTGGACGAGCCGGTCTCCATGCTGGACGTGTCGGTCCGGGCGGACATCATCAACATGCTGCTGGACCTGACCAAGAAGTACCAGACCTCCATCCTGTTCATCAGCCACGACATCGCGGTCATCCGCTATGTGGCCGGCCGCACCGCGGTGATGTATCTGGGGCGCATCGTGGAGATGGGCGACACCGACGCCCTCATCCAGCACCCCATGCACCCCTACACCCAGGCGCTGGTGTCCAACTGCGCCTCCATCGACATCGACAGCCACGTGGAGAAGATCCAAGTGGAGGGCGAGCCGCCCTCCCCGGTGGACCCGGGCCCCGGCTGCTACTTTGCCGACCGCTGCCCCCGCGCCTGCGAAAAGTGCAGGCAGGAATACCCGCAGGAGACCCGCCTGCCCGACGGGCGTGTGGTCGCCTGCCATCTTGTGAATGAGGGAGTGATCCAATGAACTTTGACATGGAATCCATCCTGGCCCGCGTGCCGGATTATCAGGAGTTCTACACCGTGGACGAGCTGAACCAGCATTCCTTCCAGCTGGCGAAGGAGTACCCCGATGTGGTGGAGCTGTTCGAGGCGGGCCGCTCCAAGGAGGGCCGCCCCATCTACTGCCTGAAGATCGGCCAGGGCAGCAAAAACGCCCTGCTCTACGGCACGCCCCACCCCAACGAGCCCATCGGCAGCATGATGCTGGACGCCCTCAGCCGCATTCTGGCCGAGGACGAGCAGCTGCGCAAGGAGCTGGACTACACCTTCTACATCGTCAAGTCCAGCGACGTGGACGGCCTGGCCAAAAACGAGGGCTGGCTGAAAGGCCCCTTCACCATCACCCAGTACCAGCACAACTTCTTCCGCCCCGCCTTTGACCAGCAGGTGGAATGGTCCTTCCCCTTCGACTACAAGACCTACCACTTCGACGCCCCCACCCCCGAGACCCGGTGCATCATGGGCCTCATCGACAAGACCAAGCCCGCCTTCATCTACTCGCTGCACAACTGCGGCTTCGGCGGCTGCTACTGGTATCTCTCCAGCGGCGACGAGGAGCTGTATAAGAAATTCCTCACCGTGCCCGCCAAATACGGCGTGGACCTGAAGCTGGGCGAGCCGGAAATGCCCTACTGCAAGGGCCTGTACGACGCGGTGTACGAGATGACCGGCGCCAAGGACAACTACGACTATCTGGAGAAGTTCATGCCGGACACCCCCACCGCCTCCCTGATGAGCGGCGGCGGATGCAGCTATGAGTACGCCAACCGGGATGGCGGCAGCACCCAGATTTTGGTCACCGAGATGCCCTACTATGTGGACGAGCGGGTCTCCGACACCAGCCTCACCAGCCGCAGCCGCCGGGAGGTCATTCTGGAGAGCTGCGCCGTGGCCCAGGAGTATTTCAGCGTCTGGAAGCCGGTGTTCGACCGGCTGGAAAAATTCTTCTCCGCCGACAACCAGTTCTATCTGGCCGTGCGGGAGCGGGTGGGCATGGAGAGCCACTCCGCCGCCAAGATGGAGTGGGCCCGCTCCGACCCGGAGATGGAAAAGCCCGCCACCGTCTGCCAGGAGTTCGACAACCTGCTCACCACCCGCTTTTACTCCAACCTCAGCATCGTGCTGCTGCGCCGCGCCTGCCAGGAGGAACTGAAAAAGCCGGACCTTGCCCCCGAAGTGCGCGGCCAGCTGGAAAAAGCTGCCGATTCCCTGTATAATAAGGAGTGCGAGAATCTGGCGGCGATGGAAAAACTCTTCCACTACAAGGCCATCCCCATCGCCCATCTGGTCAAGGTGCAGCTGGAGTGCGGTCTGCTCTACGCGGACTATGTGCACGGAATGAATTGAACGCGGGCCGCCCGGCGGGCCCCGCGCTGGGGGAAACTATGGAAAAAGAGGCTTTTCTGCGCCTGCCCGAGGCAAAGCGGGAGCTGCTGCTGAAAAAGGGGAAGGAGGCCTATGTCCGCTATCCCTTCGAGGACATCACCATCCGCTTTTTAACGGGGGAGCTGGGCATCGACCTGACCACCTTCTACCGCTACTTCGAGAGCCGGGACGACCTGCTCATCTATGCCTACCGGGACCTCATCGGGCGCACCCGCTACGAGGACTACGCCCTGGTCTACCGCTTCGTCAATGTCTACGACGACGCGCTGGACAACGACTTCTTCGCCGCCTGCATGCGCATCGGCAACGCCCACCGGGAGATACGGGACCGGCTTTTGCAGGTGGAGCAGGACATCCTCTATCCCATCATCAGCCGCAAGCTGCGGGCGGAAAAGTACGCCGGCCGGGTGCGGCGGGACGTGGACGAGGACCTGGCGGCCTATCTCTTCGCCTCCATCTCCTTCAACCTGTTCAACTACTTCGACCAGTGCGGCATCACCGACCCGGCGCTGCAGGCCAACATGAAGGAGTATGTCTATTTCCGTTTCTTCCAGAACGGCATCGGCGTGCAGGACAGCGCCGAATGAAAACAACAAAAAAGAGCCCCCGGCCGGCCGCGTTTCGCGGCTGGCCGGGGGCTCTTTGTCTGCCGAAGGTTCAGGTCTTTTTGATGAGGCGGGGCTTTTCGCCGGTGCGCCCGCTCTGCGCCAGGGAGGCGTTCAGCCGTTCCAGCGCGGCGGTGAAGGCCGCCAGCTGTTCGTCGCTCACGCCCTCCAGGTCCCGGAAAAAGTCGCCGAACATCGCCAGCCCCACGGTGGAGGTCTGCTGGCGGTAGAGGTCCACTCCGTCGGGGGAGGGCCGCAGGATGATGTTCTTGCGGTTGGTCTCGGTCTGGTATTTGTCCACCAGGCCCTGCTCGCAGAGATACTTGGTGATCTTGGAGAAGGTGCTCTGGGGGATGCCCAGCCGCTCGGAGATGTGGTTCATGCAGGAGTCGTCGTCCTGATGCTCCAGAATGTATTCAAAGACCTGCCATTCCTGCGTCGTCAGGCTCAGCTCATCGGAGAGCCGCACGGTGCGCCCGGCGGCGCGCTGCACCACATTGGTGTGCCTTACAAGGGCGGCCACCAGCGGCCGGTACCGGCCCATCCATTCAGTTCCCACGGGATAAACGCCTCCTTTGCCCGCGTGATGTTCCACGGTAAGATGATACTATCACAGCGGCAAAGGAGATGTCAATGCGGGGGATGCGGCGCGTCAGGTCACAGAACGGCCATGCCCACCGACAGGATGACGATGTGCAGCACCAGCATCATGGCAAGGGGCTTCCAGATGTATTTCACCCAGGTGGTGTACTCGATGCGGCAGATGGCGATGGCGCCCATCAGGGTGCCGCTGGTGGGGGTGATGCCGTTCACCAGCGCGCAGGCGCCGCTGAGCACGCACACCATGATCTCGGGCACAAGGCCCAGGTTCTGGGCCAGGGGCCCCATGATAGGCATGGACACGGTGGCCAGACCCGAAGAGGAGGGAATGAGCACCGACAGCAGCAGATACACCACATAGGAGCAGCCGGTGAACAGCAGGGAAGAGGTGCCCTGCAGCGCCTCGGAGGCCTTTTCCAGGATGTACATGTCCAGGCCGGTGTTGCTCATGATGACCGACACGCCGCGGGAGACGGCGATGACCAGCGCCACGCCGATCAGATCGCCCGCGCCCGTCAGGAAGGAGTTCACGATGTCCCGCTCTTTCAGGCCGTAGACCAGGCCGATCACGATGCCCATCAGCAAAAACCAGGCGGTCAGCTCGCTGAAGTACCAGTCGCCCAGGTTCTTGCGGGTCAAAAAGCCGGTGTGGTCAAACAGGTGGATGCCGAAGGAGCTCCAGGGCACCATGCCCACGATCATCACAACGAAGGAAAGGCCGAACAGCACCATCACGATCTTCTGGCGCAGGGTGAAAACAGAGTCGGCCTCCGGCTTCTTTTCGCCGCCGTACTCCTTCTCCACCTCGGCCCACTCCTCGCTGGTCAGCAGCGAGGCGGCCTTGTTCCCCTTCACCTTGTGGGCATAGCGCAGCACAAAGGTCACGCCCACGATATAGCACAGGATCCACGAAAGGCCGCCCACCAGAATGATGACGGTCTGGTTGGTCTCGATGCCCGCGGCGTTCAGCGCCGCCACGCTGGCGGAGATGCTGAAGGGGTTCACCGTGGAGCCCAGCACGCCGGCGGTGGAGCCCAGCAGGATGGTGGAGGCCGCGGTGAGGGAGTCAAAGCCCGCCGCCACCATGGTGGAGGTCACCAGGGCGTAGAAGGCGATGGTCTCCTCCGCCATGCCGTAGGTGGTGCCGCCCAGGCTGATGAGGAACATCAGGACCGGGATCATCCAGGTCTCTTTTCCGTTCAGCTTTTTCGCAACGGCGGTGATGCCCGCGTTCAGCGCGCCGGTCTTCATCACCACGCCCAAAAAGCCGCCCAGAATGAGCACGAACAGGGCAACGCCCATCGCGCTGGCAAAACCGTCGATGGGGGCCATGATCACGTCGGCCGCCGTGGCAGGAGTGATGGCCGGGATGAACTGGGTGATGATGGCGACCACGATGGTGAGCAGGATCAGCACCGTGAACGCGGTGGGCATGCGAAATTGCTTCTTTTGCTTTTTCACAAGAATTGCTCCTTTCGATCATTCGGGGGGCCTTTTCCGCGCCGGGCGAAGAAGGCGGTTGACAGCGGGAGAAAAATTTTGTAGAATGAGTTCATCGAATTGATTCCACGAACAGATTCTATCACGTGAGTTCGGAAAAAACAACCCTTTTCAACAAAAAGTTTCCGCGCCGTGGAAAAAGGCGCGGAGCACATCCGCTGGGAGGCGAAGCTGTGATGAACAAACTGTTGGAACGCGCAAAAGAACTGCAGCCGGAGCTGGTGGAAAACCGCCGCTGGCTGCACAGCCACGCGGAGGTGGGCTTTGAGCTGGCCGAGACCTGCGCCTTTGTGGAAGAAAAGCTGCGGGAGCTGGGCTATGAGCCCCGGCGCATGAGCAAAGCGGGCGTTGTGGCCACCCTGGGCAAGCCGGGCGGCAAGACCATCCTGCTGCGGGCGGACATGGACGCCCTGCCCATGAAGGAGGAGTCCGGCCTTGCCTTTGCCGCCAAGGGCGACGCGGCCCACACCTGCGGCCACGACCTGCACACCGCCATGCTGCTGGGGGCGGCGAAGCTGCTGAAGGAGCACGAGAGCGAGCTGAACGGCTGCGTGAAGCTGATGTTCCAGCCGGACGAGGAGGGCACCAACCCCCTGGGCTTTTCCGGCAGCCAGGCCATGCTGGAGGACGGCATCCTGGAGGACCCCCATGTGGACGCGGCCTTCTCCATGCACATCTGGTCCAACGCGCCCTACACCGCGGGCACCTTCTTCTCCCGCAAGGGGGCGCTGATGTCCTCCTGCGACACCGTCACCGTCACCGTGACCGGCAAGGGCACCCACGGCAGCATGCCCCAGGACGGCGTGGACCCCATCAACGCCGGGGTGCACATCTATCAGGCCTTTGAGAACCTTCTGGCCCGGGAGATCCCGCCCTTCGAGCAGTGCACCCTGACCATCGGCCAGTTCCAGAGCGGCTCCGCCGCCAACGTGCTGCCCGAGACCGCCCAGCTGGTGGGCACCCTGCGCACCGTCTCTGAGGACACCCGCGCCCGGATGAAACAGCGCATCGAGGCCATCTGCGCCGGCGTGGGCCAGGCCTTCGGTGTGCAGGTGAAGGTCACCTTCACCCAGGGCATCCCCTGCGTGTACAACGCGCCCGCCTTCACCGAAAGCGTGATGGAATGCGTCGAAGAACTCACCGGCCGGCCGGTGGGGGACATGGAGGTGCCGCTCACCGGCTCCGACGACTGGAGCGAAATTTCCCAGAAGGTGGACTCCTGCTACATGCTGCTCTCCGCCGGCACTGCCGAGGAGGGCTATCCCTGGGCCCATCACAACCCCAAGGTCACCTTCAACGAGGACGTGATGCACAAGGGCGCCGCGGCCTTCTGCGCCGTTGCGCTGGACTGGCTGAGCAAAAACGGCTGACCGTTTCGTCCCGGCATGAACAGGGCCCGCCGGCGCTCTCTGAAAAGGGAGAGCCGGCGGGCCTTTTCTGCGGGGCGGTTGAGAACGGGGCGGGAACTTGCTATAATGAACGAAAGCACGCTGTGAGCAAACGAGGTGGCGCTGATGGAAAAGAAAATGACCAAGCGAGCCATGCAGGCCCAGAAAACGAAACAGAAGATCTACCGCTGCGGCACGGAGCTCTTCCGCAAACACGGCTACCAGAACGTGAGCGTGGAGCAGATCGCCCAGGCGGCGGGGGTGGGCATCGGAACGCTGTATCACTACTATCCCTCCAAAGCCGACCTCTACGGCGAGATGTTCATCCGCGCCGACGATTTCTTCTGCGCCTTCGAGGAGCCCGGGGTGCTGGAACAGCCGCCGGAAGAAGTGCTGCTGGAATACTTCCGCCAGTATGCCCGGCTGAACGAGGGCATGGGCATGGAATATGTGCAGCTGCTGGCGATCCCCAAAAACCGGGAGATCTTTCAGGGCAACGAGAACTTTGAGCTGATTTTGGAAAATCTGCTGGCCGGCTATCAGAGCGACGGCCGGGCCAGCCGCCGCCGCACGGCGGCCCAGTGGCGCGGGTATCTGATGACCTGCGCCCGGGGCGTGGTCTTTGACTGGGTCATCCACAACGCCCCGGACTACGACCTCACCGCCCGGATGGACTTCGTGATGGGCGAAGTGATCAAGCCACTGCTGCAAACAGAGGAATAAAAAAGGAACGCCCCAGGGAAAGGCTCATTCAGCCGGAGCGATGAGGCGGCTCAGGCCCTGCCGTTTTTGCGGGGATGGACCGGGGCGGGCCGGATGTGCTATACTGAAAATAATATCAACTGCCGCCCGGTTCTGCCGGCGGCACAGGAGCAGGAGAAGCGTAAGCATCATGTTGACAGAGGAACAGGCCCGGCGCGTGAAGCTGATCAACGCGCTGCTGGAGGAGAAGACCCGCGCGTCGGAGGCGTTCACCCGCTACATTGCCAGCCCACGCACCTATGAGGACGGCAGCGGAGATATTCTATATATGAGAGAAGCGCACTTTATCCTCGCGGTGGGCCCCGGCGAAGGGCGCACCATGTCGGAAATCGCCCAGCTGCTTGGGGTCACCCAGGGGGCTGTTTCCCAGCTGGCCGCCCGTCTGGAAAAAAAAGGTTATATCCTGCGCCACCGCACCTCGGAAAATCATCGCCAGGTATTGGCCACACTCACTCCTCTGGGGGAAGAGGCCTGCCGTACCCACCAGAATTTTGACGATGCCCAGTATGCCGAGATGGACCGGGAATGCTTTTCCCGCTTCAGTGATGAGGAGCTTCGCAAGTTTTGCGAATATGAGCACATCGTCTATACACATTTCACAAAAGTGAATGAGCAAAAATAGAAAAAATATAGAAGATGCCCCCGCCCGCTTGACAGGCAGGGGCATCTGTGATATGTTCACTTTAGCACCTAAAATAAGGTGCCTGCTTTTCTCCAAATGCTTTAGCACCTAAAATTTATATGTTCGGCCGCCGAGAAGGCGGCCCCCTTTCAAGCGGATATTTTAGATACTAAAGTAAATGCCGGCCATGGGGGAGAACAGGCGTCAGCCGCGGCAGACAGGGTACTATCCATTGGTTCAACAATGAAAAGGAGAGGATCAAATGTCTCAGGAAAAGCAAACCGCCAGCAAAAAGCTCTCTTTGCTGGACCTTCTCTCGCTGGCCGGGGGTCAGATCATCGGCGCGGGCGTGATGACGCTGCTGGGCATCGGCATCGGCTTCACTGGTCGCAGCATCATCTTTGCCATGCTCATCGCGGCGGTGCTTACGGTGTTCTCTTCGGTGCCTCAGCTGCTGCTGGCGGGCACCGCGTCCTTTCCGGGCGGCTACTACACCATGTTCGCCACCCTGTGCAACAAACAGCTCGCAGGCATTTATACTTATGTGAATCTGTTCATGATCCTGGGCATGTCATTTTATGCCCTGTCCTTCACCTCCTACTTCCTGTCGCTGTTTCCCGGGGCGAATGAAGTGGCGGTGTGCGTGGTAGTGCTCACCGTGCTGTTGGTGATGCATCTGGTGGGCGTCAAGCAGGCGGCCCGGCTGCAGACCGTGATGATGGTGGTATTGCTGGCGGCGCTGGTCCTTTACATCGTGATGGGCATGGGCAGCCTTGAGCCCAATTACTTTGACCCGGACCAGTTCATGACCGGCGGGGCGATGGGCTTTATCCTGGCCTGCGTTTTCCTCACCTTTGCGGTGGGCGGCGGCACCTTCATCGTGAGCTACAGTAGCGAGGCCAAAAATCCCCAGCGCGACATCCCTCTGGCCATGGTGATCTCCACTTTGCTGGTGGCCGTGTTCTATGCCTTTATCGCTCTTGTGGCGGCGGGCACCATCTCGGTGGCCGAGGCGGCAAACCAGCCTCTGAGCGTGTCCGCCGCGGTGTTCATGCCCCCCGCGGCATACACCTTCTTCGTGGTGGGCGGCGCCATGTTCGCTTTGCTCACCAGCATGAATTTCTCCATCGGCAATATGGTGTTACCCACCATGGTGGCTTGCAAGGACGGCTGGCTGCCCAAGTTCCTGACCAAGACCAACAAGCGCTTCGGGACCAACCACCGCATTCTTATGGCGGTCTACATCGTGGCGCTGGTGCCCATTCTGCTGGGCATCGACATGAAGACCGCCGCCAACTGCACCCTGATCCTCACCTTCGTCATTTTCATGATCGCCGCCTACGCAGCCATGCGTATGCCCAAGGTCATCCCGGAGCAGTGGGCCAAGTCCCGCTACCACATCCCCACCGGCGCCCTGAACTTTATTTGCATCACGGCCATCGTCCTGCTGGCAGTTTCCTCCTGCCTGCTCATCTTCACCTCCTCCACCGCCGAGATCGTGGGCAACATCCTGGTATTGGCGGTGGCCGGTGTGCTGGGCGTTGTGGTGAGCAAGCGCGCTGAGGTACCGGTGCTGAACATGAGCGAAAGCAAGGAGGATGTGTGAACCATGAAGTACGATTTTGACCATGCGGCGTCCCGGCGGGGCACGTTCAGCATGAAGTACGACGACGACGGATTCTTCCGCG
This sequence comes from Oscillospiraceae bacterium, assembly GCA_004558145.1. Classification (GTDB taxonomy): domain Bacteria; phylum Bacillota; class Clostridia; order Oscillospirales; family Ruminococcaceae; genus Allofournierella_A; species Allofournierella_A excrementavium. The sequence goes on along the minus strand of SFDQ01000002.1, from coordinate 417,730 downwards.
CCCTCATCCCCGACATCCGGCTGGACGACGACACCATCCGCATTATGTTGGCGGACATGGATTTCCAGTGCGCGCCGGCCATCACCCGGGCGCTGCACAAAGCCGCTGATTTTGGCAACTATGGTTATGTCACGCCGGACACCACCCCCCGTTTTCGGGGCAGCATCATCGACTGGTACAAACGCCGTTACGGCTACATCATCCGCCCGGAAGAGATCGTCTACTCCAGCGGTGCGCTGGACGGCGTGGAACAGACCATCGCTGCTTTTTCCCGGCCGGGAGAGGGCGTCATCCTGACCTACCCGGTCTACAGCCACTTCACCAGCAGCGTTTTGCGGCTGGGCCGCAAAATCGTCAGCTGCCACATGCTGTACGACGGCGAGGGCAGTTATTCCATGGATTGGGCTGCCTTTGAGGCCGCCTGCGCAAAGCCGGAGAACAAGGTCTTCGTGCTCTGCTCGCCCTGCAACCCGCTGGGCATCGTCTGGACGGCTCAAGAGCTGCAAAAGATGGCCGCTGTCTGCAAGGCCAACGGGGTGGTGCTGGTGTCCGACGAGATCCACTCGGACTTTGTGCGTGCCGGCGTGAAGCATATCCCCATCCTGGCCGCTGTGGAGGACCACTCCAACCTGATTCTGGTCAGCGGACCCAACAAGAGCTTCAACCTGATGGGCCTGCACTGCGCCTACAGTGTCATCCCCGACAAGGCCCTGCGGGAAACCTTCTCCAAAGGCTACGCTTCCGCGCCGCCCACCGCCTTTGCCCTGGCGGCGATGATCGCCGCCTACGACGAGAGCGAGGACTGGTTGGATGAGCTGAACGTCTATCTGGACCAAAATCTCGCGCTGGCGGTGAACTACTTCCACGCTCATTTACCCAAGGTGAAGGTCCATGTGCCCGACGGCACCTACATCCTGTGGATGGACTTCGGCGCTTACGGACTGGGCGTTCAGGGTCTGGTGGAAAAGCTGAACAGGGAGGCGAACGTCTGCGTGGACATGGGCGTTTCCTCCGACCCGGAACAGGGCCAGAACTTCGTGCGCATGTGCCTGACCTGCCCCAGAGCGCAGCTGATGGAGGCGCTGGAGCGAATCGGCCGGGTGTTTTCGAAGCTGTGAAAAGGGCTCTCGGCAAACAAACGCACTCTCACACTCTTCTCTCTGCTTTTAAGCACGGCAAAGGCCGCCCTCCTCAACGGGGGCGGCCTTTGTCGTTTTGTATCGGGGCTCCGGCCGGGCTCACAGCGCGTCCATGTCCCGGCTGGCCACAAGGTCGACCCCGGTGCCCAGCAGGTCGGGCAGGATGACCTGGCCCCGGCGCACCGGCGCGACGAGGCGTACCTTGGCCACCTCGGCCATGGCGTCCATCAAAAGGCCCTTGGGGATGGCCCGGTTGGTCTTGACGGGGATGCGGGGGTAGAGCCCGCCCTCCACGCAGACGGTGGTGGTGAGCACGCGGGTGGGGTTGCGCAGTTCGTTCTGGCCGTACTCCGCGCCCTTGGGGCAGGAGTTGCCGGTGACGGCCCAGCCGTTTTCCTCGTCCACCTTCAGGTGGCAGCCTTTGGGGCAGACGATGCAGATCAGTTCTTTCATCGCGTCACACCTCCCGGATGCTCAGGGTCAGGGGACCCCGTGCCAGTTTCAAAAGCTGGGGCGGCAGCGCCACCTGCTCCATCTCGCCGGGAGCCATGTGCTCCCGCTTGAAGCGGGCGATGGTCTTGCCGTCGGCGTCGGTGGCCAGAATTTGCGCGTCCCTGGTCACCCGGTTCACCCGGAAGAACACCTGGGCGGGCTTTTCCAGCGCGTCCAGCCGCAGGTGCTGGGGCACGGTGTAGCTCACGCCGTCGCCGTTTTTCAGCTCCAGCGCCTCGCCCGCCGCGTGCTTGCCCTGCACCCAGGCGGCCGCTGCCGCGCCCGCCCGCTCGCTCTCGGCGGAGACATAGTCCACCAGATCGTGGACGTGCACCACGTTGCCGCAGGCGAAGATGCCGGGCACGCCGGTCTCCATGTTCTCAAACACCACCGCGCCGCTGGTGCGGCGGTCCATGGCGATGCCCGCCTGCCGCGTCAGCTCGTTCTCGGGGATGAGGCCCACGCTCAAAAGCACGGTGTCGCAGTCGAACACCATCTCGGTGCCGGGGATGGGCCGCCGGTCGGGGCCCACCTGGCTCACCGTCACCTGTTCCACCCGCTCGTGGCCCTTGATGTCGGTGATGGTGTGGGAGAGATAGAGGGGGATGCCGTAGTCCTCCAGGCACTGGACGATGTTGCGAGTCAGACCGCCGGAGTAGGGCATCAGCTCCACGCAGGCCAGCACCTTGGCCCCTTCCAGGGTCATGCGGCGGGCCATGATGAGGCCGATGTCGCCGCTGCCCAGGATGACCACCCGGCGGCCCACCATGTAGCCCTCCATGTTGAGAAAGCGCTGGGCCGCCCCGGCGGTGAACACGCCGGCGCACCGCTCGCCGGGGGTGCTGATGGCGCCCCGGGTGCGCTCCCGGCAGCCCATGGCCAGCACGATGGTCTTTGTCTCCAGCACCATGTAGCCGTCGGCGCCGTTGATGGCGTGCACCTGATGGGGCGCGCCGTCCTCGCCCGGCACCACCTGAAGCACCATGGTGTCCAGCTTGACCTGCACGCCGGTGGCCTTCAGCATGTCGATGTAGCGCCCGGCATACTCCGGGCCGGTGAGCTCTTCCTTGAAGCGCTGCAAGCCGAAGCCGTTGTGGATGCACTGGTTCAGAATGCCGCCCAGTTCCTTGTCCCGTTCCAGCACGAGGATGTTCTTCACGCCCTCGTCCCAGGCTTTGCAGGCGGCGGCAAGGCCCGCAGGGCCGCCGCCCACCACGATCAGATCATACATTTGCGTTCCCTCCCGTCTTGGTCCTGCCCGTCAGGATGGTGCTGCCCGCCTGTTCCAGCAGCACTTCGGCCTGGTCGATGCCAAGCTCCCGGGCGATGATCTCCTGCACCCGCGGGCCGCAGAAGCCGCCCTGGCAGCGGCCCATGCCCGCGTTGCACCGGCGCTTGACGCCGTTGATGGACCGGGGCGGGATGGGGCTGTGCAGCGCCGCCACGATCTCCCCTTCGGTGATGGTCTCGCACCGGCAGACCACCCGGCCGTAGCGGGGGTCCTTTCGGATGAGCTCGTTCTTCTCCTCGGCGGAGAGGTTCTTGAACACGATGTGCTCCCGCTTATCCACAAAATCCGGGTCCGGCTCCAGGGCAAGGCCGTCGGCGGCCAGCATCTCGGCCGCCAGTTTGGCGATGGCCGGCGCGCTGGAAAGGCCCGGGCTCTTGATGCCCGCCAGGTCGATGAAGCCGGGGTGGGCCTTGCTCTCCTCGATGATGAAGTCGCTGCGGGTGGTGTTGGCCCGCAGGCCGGCGAAGTTGCGGATGTTCTGCCGCCACTCCACGCCCGGCACGCTGCGGGCGGCCTTGGTGCGCACCTCGGCCATGCCGGCGGCGGTGTTGCCCAGGTCCAGCCGGTCCTCCACGCCCTGGGCGTTGGGGCCGCAGATGAGGTTGCCGTGGATGGTGGGGGCCACCAGCACGCCCTTGCCCTCCGGGCCGGGGCACTGGAAGATGACCCGGCTCACCCGGTCGTGCTCGGATTTGTCCAGCAGGTAGTATTCGCCCCGGCTGGGCAGGGTCTGCCAGTCATTGGGCTCCAGCATCTCGTGCACCCGGTCGGCGTCTACGCCGGCGGCGTTCAGCACGAAGCGGGCGGTCACATCGCCCTGGGGCGTGTGCAGCACAAAGCCCGCGCCGGTGTCCTCGATGCCGGTCACCGGGCAGTCCCGCCGCACCTCCACGCCGCCGCGCACCGCGGTCTCGGCCATGGCGATGGCAAAGCCCCAGGGGTCGATGATGCCGGCGCTGGGCGCCAAAAGCGCGCCGCACACTTCCTCCGAAAGCCCCGGCTCCATCGCCCGGGCCTCCTCGCCGGAGAGCAGCCGCAGCCCGGGCACGCCGTTTTTGCAGCCCCGGTCGTAAAGGGTGCGCAGGGTGGGCAGCTGCTCGGGGCTGAAGGCCACCACCAGCGACCCCACCCGCTTGAAGGGCACCTGCAGCTTTTCGCAGATCTCGCCGGTGAGGCGGTTGCCCTCCACGTTCAGCCGGGCCATCAGGGTGCCGGGCTCCGGGTCGTAACCCGCGTGGATGATGGCGCTGTTGGCCTTGGTGGTGCCGGCGGCGATGTCCGCCGCGGCCTCCAGCACTGCCACCCGCAGCTTGTAGCGGGCCAGCTCATAGGCTGCCGACGCGCCCACCACGCCGCAGCCGATGATGACAACATCGTACATAGAAAAATACCTCCCAAACCGAATATGCCGCCCGCCGAAGGGCCCCCGGCGGAAAACAAAATAAAAAAAGAGCAAAGCAAACACGTCCCGCGAGGCGGGAAACGGGCTGCTTTACTCTCAAACACGAAGCAGTTGTTCATTTGACATTGTGATTATACCAAAAGCCGCCCGAAGATTGCAATAGGCAACCTGTATTTCAGCAAAACGATGGTCTTTTGAAAAGCGTGATGCGCGTTTTGCACAAAAGATTGACAATAAATTCTCAATCCGATTCACAGCTTTAATGTAATAAAAGAATCGGTGGATGTTCACACAAAAAATATTCGAAAAATAGGAAATATATCATATTTGACAAAAATAGTTTCTTGCGGTACGATAAAACCGCTTTCAAGGAGCGCCGGAGCATTCGAGAAGGGCGCAAAGGCATCGGGTGCCTTTGCGCCCTTTTTAACGTGACAGACTTGTGCCGGCGAGGGAAAGGAGGGCTGCGCCGCCGGCGCGTTCAGGATAGAACAGACAACAAAAAGTGAGGAGTGATGCGACGCATGAACGGGGCAAAAAAGAGGATCACCGCGCTGCTGATCAGCGCGGCGATGTTTATCATCAGTCTTGTGGGGTGTTACGCCACATTCACATCTTTCGGAAAAATCAGCGTGAACAATCTGCGCATCGTGATTCCCAGCGGCGAGATCATCCGCGCGGTGGAATACCGTCCGGACAATGCATCAAAGGACACGCCCGTTCCGGCGGTGATCCTGAGCCCGGGCAACGACAGCATCGCCGAGCGCCTGGAAGGCTTTGCCATTGAGCTTTCGCGCCGGGGCGCGGCAGTTTATCTGCTGGAAATGACTTCGGCCGGCCGCTCCACGGTGGTGCAGAGCATGGACACCGTCTCCAACGGCATGTATGACCTGATCGAATATGTGTACAACACGCTGGACTACGTGGATAAAAACTGGATCGGCATCGGCGGTTATTCGAAGGGCGGAAACAACACGATCTCGGTCCTGGATGCTTACGGCGCAGAGCAGCGGGAAGACCCGGATGGCTATGTGCAGCGGGTCAGATCGGCCTTCATCATGACCCCGATGTTTGTCAGCATGGAGGGCTTCGCAACGGGAATCAATGTTGGGTTCGACGTGGGCCTGTTCGACCCGTATTCCCGTATCAGCTTTGCCCCGGTGGAGGGATACTTCCCCGGCGACTTGTCGGTCAAATCGGAAATAAAGCAGTTCATCAACTGGGGCGTGGCGGGTACCTTTTCTGAGAGCGAGCTCAACGACCCGAATGTGAAGATCGAACTGGGCAAGGTGTACGGCGACTATTCTCAGGGCAGCGGGCGGGTCGTATACAATGCCGCCACCGCGACCCATGGCTCCGGCGCGGTGGACAGCAACTACATCAAAGAGTGCACCCAATTCTTCATGGATACGCTGCCGCTGGACGACACGCTGGCGGCCGGGTCGCAGATCTGGCAGTACCATGCGGCTTTCTCTGTCCTCGGGCTGCTGTCGCTGATCGCGCTGGCCGTTACGGCGGCTGTCAATCTGGCATACGCGGAACCTTTCCGGGCAATGACGCGCCCCGCGGCGGTCCCCGTCACGGAACTGAAAACCGGAAAGAGCAAAGCGCTCTTTGTCATTGTAACGCTGCTGGTGGCATTCTGTGCGCCGGCCGTGGGCCCGTTCCTGTTCAGCAATGTGGGCAAGGTGTTCCACATTGGGGATCAGGCGGGTTTCAGCCGCTGGTTCCTGCTGGGCTCTGTGGGCAACAGCGTGCTGCTTTTGATGGGCACTCTGGCGCTTGTGAATGCGCTGGTCCTTGTGCTGTTTATGAAAGTGATCCACAAAAATCTGAAACTTGCGGATATTGGCGGTTCCATCACTTTTGCCAACGCGGTCCGCACGGTGGCCGTGGCGGCGGTCTCTTTCCTGATGTGCTATGTGCTGGTATGCTTCGCTGACGCTGCGTTCACCGTCACCTTCAACTACAACGACCTGACTTTCCCACCGCTCACATTGAACAAATTCCTCATTGTGCTGCGCTATGTGCCGTTCACCATTCTGTTTTGGATTTTCAACTCTCTGCTGATGAACGGCCTGAATCGCTTCAAGGGGATGCGCGAGGGGCTGAACCTGGCTCTCTGCGTGGTGTGCAACATCATCGGCATGTTTGTGGTCTGCCTTGTGTACTACACCGTGATGCTGAACACCGGCGCAGGCTTTGGCCCTTCTTCCAACTGGAAAGTCTACATGAGCATGCTCTACATGCTGGCCACGGTTTCTCTGGGAACGATCGTGAACCGCCGCGTCTATATCCATACGGGCAACATCTACCTTGGGCCGGTGGTATATGGCACCATCATTACGTTCATCAACTACTGCACCTACATGCTGCCGGCGTTTATTTATTGAGGCCGCGGCAAAGGCAGGCGTATCTCTTTGCAAACGGTTGCGGGTTTTGGCGTGATAGACAGAAAGACAGACTAAAATTTGTTGCATTGCATAAAAATGAATGCCGAGCTTTACTTTGTTTGCAATATCTGTCATAATAAATATCGTCCAGTAGAGGAACGGAGCGGGGCGAACGAGAGTTCGCCCCGCTTTTGCGTACATGTTTATTTTTTGTCAATTCGGTGGGGCGCTGGCCCCGCAAAAGGGGGAGCCATGGAGGAAAGTCAGAGCAAAAAGCACCGCATGCTGGACTGCCCGGTCATCGCGGCGGTGAAGGACGAGGCGGGTCTGGCCGCCGCGCTGAAAAGCGAGTGCGAGGTGATATTCCTGCTCTTCGGTTCGGTGGTGAACGTCCCGGACCTGGTGGAGCGGGTGCGCGAAGCGGGCAAGCTGGCCATCGTGCACATCGACCTTTTGGACGGCCTGAGCCAACGGGAGGTGGCGGTGGACGGCCTCACCCGCATGTGTGCGCCGGACGGCATCATCTCCACCCGGCCCGCCCTGGTGCGCCGGGCGCGGCATCTGGGGCTGCTCACGGTGCAGCGGGCCTTCATTCTGGACTCGCTGGCCCTGTCCAACCTGCCGGCCCAGCTCTCGGTGGGCAAGCCGGATTTCATCGAAATTCTGCCGGGCATCATGCCCCGGGTCATCACCGAGATCACCCAGTCCACCGCCACGCCGGTCATCGCCGGCGGGCTCATCAAGTACAAGGACGAAGTCATGGCCGCCATGCGGGCGGGTGCGGCGGCGGTGTCCACCACCTGCCCGGCGGTCTGGGAGATGTGAAACGAAACCGGCGGGCGCGGGCCCGGCGGAGAGCAGATAAAAAAGGAGGCGCCTCGCCGTGAAAAAGTACGTGATCGCCCTGGACCAGGGCACCACCAGCAGCCGCTGCATCCTGTTCGACGAACACCAGAACATCGTGCAGCTGGCCCAGAAAGAGTTCACTCAGCACTACCCCAAGCCCGGCTGGGTGGAGCACGACCCCATGGAGATCTACTCCAGCCAGTACGGCGTGCTGATGGAGGTGCTGGCCCAGAGCGGGGTGGACGTGCGGGAAATTGCCGGCATCGGCATCACCAACCAGCGGGAGACCGCCATCGTCTGGGACAAGGAGACCGGCCGCCCGGTCTACAACGCCATCGTGTGGCAGTGCCGGCGCACCGCCGCCTTGTGCGAAAAGCTGAAGGAGGATGCGGAGTTCACCGCCTATGTGAAGGACCACACGGGCCTTCTGGTGGACGCCTACTTCTCCGCCACCAAGATCCAGTGGATTTTGGAAAACGTGCCCGGCGCGCGGGAAAAGGCCGAGGCGGGCAGGCTGCTGTTCGGCACCGTGGACACCTGGCTCATCTGGAAGCTCACCGGCGGCAGGGTGCATGTGACCGACTACACCAACGCCAGCCGCACCATGCTTTATAACATCAAGGACCTGTGCTGGGACGAGGCCATCTGCAAGCGGCTGGGCATCCCCATGAACATGCTGCCCGAGGTGAAGAGCTGCAGCGAGGTCTACGGCCATGTGAACATTCAGGGGGTGGAGGTGCCCATCGCGGGCATCGCCGGCGACCAGCAGGCCGCCCTCTTCGGCCAGACCTGCTTTGAGCCAGGCGAGGCCAAGAACACCTACGGCACCGGCTGCTTCCTGTTGATGAACACCGGCGAGCGGATGTACCAGAGCAAGAACGGCCTGCTCACCACCATCGCGGTGGGCATCGACGGCAAGGTGCAGTACGCTCTGGAGGGCAGCGTTTTCGTGGGCGGTGCGGTGGTCCAGTGGCTGCGGGACGAGCTGCACCTCATCACCGAAGCGTCGGACACCGAGTACTTCGCCACCAAGGTGAAGGATTCCGCCGGCGTTTATGTGGTGCCTGCCTTCACCGGCCTGGGCGCGCCTCACTGGGACATGTACGCCAGGGGCGCCATCCTGGGCCTGACCCGGGGCGCGGGGCGCAACCACATCATCCGGGCCAGCCTGGAGGCCATCGCCTACCAGACCGCCGACGTGCTGTGGGCCATGGAGCAGGACACCGGCATCCAGCTGCGGGAGCTGCGGGTGGACGGCGGTGCTTCCGCCAACAACTACCTGATGCAGTTCCAGGCGGACATCGTGGCCCGCACCATCCGCCGGCCCATGATCCGGGAGACCACCGCCCTGGGCGCGGCCTATCTGGCGGGTCTGGCCACCGGCGTGTGGTCCAGCCTGGACGACATCCGCCGCCAGTGGACGCTGGACAAGCTCTATGAGCCCGCCATGGAGGAGGAAAAGCGGCAAAAGCTGGTGGCCGGCTGGCACAAGGCCGTGCGCCGCGCCAAGGACTGGGTCGAGGACTGAACCTGTATACACACTTCTTCTCTTTGCCCCCGGCGGACCCGTTTCGGGCCGCCGGGGACTTTTTTCGCATAGCGGGCGGTTTTTGGGGAACACTGACACCATACCGCGCAAAACGCGAAAAAAGGAGAGAGAACACCATGCCCATGACCAAAAAGGAACAGAGCCTTTTGAAGGACCTGCAGAACGAGGAAAAACTGTGCGCCGAGAAGTACCAGAAGGCCGCCGAGGCCGCCTGTGACCCGGCCCTCAAGACCATGCTGGGCCAGATCGCCAAGGCCGAGCAGAACCACTACGACACCGTGACCGACATGCTGGCGGGCAAGGTGCCCGCCCCGGCGGCCGCCCAGCCCAAGGCGGCCAAAGCCCAGGCCGCGCCCCGCTCCACCGCCACCCGCGCGGGCAAAAAGCAGGACGCCTATCTGCTGGCGGACCTGCTGGCCACCGAGAAGTACGTGGCGGGGGTCTACAACACCTCGGTGTTCGAGTTCTGCGACGAAAAGAGCCGCCAGGTGCTCAGCGGCATCCAGCAGCAGGAGCAGCACCACGGCAAACAGCTGGCGGATTATATGCAGGCCAACGGCATGTACCGCTGACAAAAACAGGCAAAGGGTCCCGCGGCGCGCCGCGGGGCCCTTTTTCGCGCCGGCGGTTTTGGCCGGGGCCTATGCAAACGGCGGCGCATCTGGTATACTTATTATAAAACCGAAGGCGCCCGGCTTTGCGGGCCGCGGCGTGGGGAGGAACGAACATGGATCCGATGTTTTTTGAGACGCTCTACAACGAGCTGCACGAGGGCCTTGTGACCCTGGTGAACCTGTCGGTGGTGCTGCTGGAGTTCATCGGCGTGGGCGTCATCGTGGTGGCGGCTTTGCAGGGCATTTATAACTATGTGCGCCGCGACCCCCTGACCCGCCTCAAGCTGGCCAAGGGCATGGCCATGGGCCTGGAGTTCAAGCTGGGCAGCGAGATCCTGCGCACGGTGGTGGTGCGCGAATTCACCGAGATCGGGCTGGTGGCCGCCATCATCGTGCTGCGGGCGGCGCTGACCTTCCTCATCCACTGGGAGATCAAGACCGAGGAATCCCAGATGGAGCAGGAGCTGGAGCGCCGGCAGGCGGAGATACAGGACATCACCGAAGAGGCCGAGGAAAAACGGGCCGCGCAGGAAAAATAAAAAAATTTCGTCCCTCCGCATTGACGCGGGGGGACGAATCGGTTATAATAGCAAAAGCGCCCTGCCGGGCAGCCACCGCGAGGTACTCCCCGGCGGCTCAGCACGGGACACGGCGCAGTTCTCAAATCGACAGGACGCGGCCGGCCCCGATCAACGGGATGTAGCGCAGTTCGGTAGCGCGCCTGCTTTGGGAGCAGGATGCCGCAGGTTCAAATCCTGTCATCCCGACCATAAGCGGCTTTAGCTCATCTGGTAGAGCGCCACCTTGCCAAGGTGGAGGTAGCGAGTTCGAGCCTCGTAAGCCGCTCCATTTTTTTGCCTCTGTAGCTCAGTTGGTAGAGCAGGGGACTGAAAATCCCCGTGTCATTGGTTCGATTCCGATCGGAGGCACCACGTCGCCGCAAGCTGTGTATCGCTTGCGGCGACTTTTTTGTAAAAAGCCGCCGGCGCGCTCACTCCGCTGCGGCTCCTTCTCCCCACGAAACTTTGCTGGCGCAAATTTTCGCGGGGGCCCCGGCCGCCCCAAGGGCGGCCACGAGCGACATATCGCTTGCGACGATTTTTTTATAAAAAATCATCGCGCGCTCATTCTGCTGCTCCTCGCTTCCCCACGAAATTTTGCTTCGCAAATTTTCGCGGAGACCCCGGCCGCCCGAAAGGCGACCACGAGCGACATATCGCTTGCGGCGACTTTTTTTGCAAAAAGCCGCCGGCGCGCTCACTCCGCTGCGGCTCCTTCTCCCCACGAAACTTTGCTGGCGCAAATTTTCGCGGGGGCCCCGGCCGCCCGAAAGGCGGCCACGAGCGGCATATCGCTTGCGGCGACTTTTTTTGTAAAAAGCCGCCGGCGCGCCCGCTGAAATCGGCACAAAGGGCGCAAGGTGTCGTTCCTTTTTGGCGTTGCATCCTCTATGATAATATCAGCAGCTGCGGAATATCAAACTTATGAGGAGAATTTCGCCATGAACACAGACAAAATTTTTGCAGAGGCCATCGCCAACGAATACGCGCCCAAAGACGCCTCCAAGGTCGTCGCCCTGCGCAAGCTGGACCGGAAGGCCAAGGCCCCGGCCAACATCTTCGCCTACGGTTTTGGCATCTTGATGACCCTGATCCTGGGGCTGGGGATGTGCCTGTCCATGCAGGTGATCGGAAACGGCGGCCTTTTGATGACCGGGGCGGGCATCCTGCTGGGCGTGCTGGGCATCGTGGGCGTGGGCCTCAACTATCCCGTCTACAAAAAGCTGCTGCGCTCCGGCAAGGAAAAGTACGCCTTCGAGATCATGCAGCTGGCCCGGGAGATCAGCGAAGCGGGAGAGTGAACACAAGGAGGGCGGCAGGATGAACAAGTCAGAAAGCAAATACTTCAACACCGCCCTGCGGATGGACGAGGCGCTCATCGCGCTGCTGGAGGAGAAGGACCTGGAGTATATCACCGTGAAGGAGATATGCCGCCGGGCCGGTGTGAACCGGTCCACCTTCTACCTGCACTATGAGACCATCGCCGATTTGACGGACGAGGCCATGGACATGATCGACCGGCGCTTTCTTTCCTACTTTCCCCGCCGGGAAGAAGAAATCACGGACGGGATAGCCAGCCGCGAGCGGGAGGAGCTGGTGCTGGTCACCCGGGAATACCTTCTGCCTTACCTGCGCTTCATCCGCGACAACAAGAAGGTCTACCGGGCGGCCTTCCGCGCCCCCGGCAGCGTGCAGGCCGCCCGGCGGTACGGAAACCTCAAACAGCGCATCATCGGCCCCGTTCTGGAGCGGTTCGGAGTCCCGGCCGCCCACCGCCCCTACTACATGGCGTACTATGTGGAGGGCATCGCCGCCATCGTCAAGGAGTGGCTGCGGCGGGACTGCGAGGATGACGTGGAGATGGTCGCCGGCATCATCGAGGCCTGCGTGCGGCCCAGGGAGGGCTTTTGTGAGAAGTGACGGCCGGGCCGGGCGCCTGCTCCGGGCGTGGCGGGGCGACTACGCACGCCGGACCCTGCTCAGCGCCGGCGCGTCCTCCCTGTGCACGGCGCTCTTTGCGGCGTACAACGGATACCTGGGCATCCGCCACGGGTCGCTCTGGCACGGAAGCATCGCCGGGTTCTACCTTCTGCTCACGGCGGTGCGGGGCAGCATCCTTTTGACAGAAAGCCGCGGCAGAACGCGCCCGGCCGCCGTGCAGGAGCGCTGCCGCCGCCGCACGTTCCTGGTCAGCTCCGCGCTTTTGCTGGCGCTGGACCTGGCGCTGATCCTGCCCGTTTCCATGATGGCGGTGCTGGAAAGGCCCGTGTCCATGGGGCTGATCCCGGCCATCACCATGGCGACGTACACCACCTGGAAGCTCACTATGGCCTCCGTCCACATCGGGCGGCAGCGGCGCAGGGGGAGCGGCATCCTGGTGGCGGAGCTGCGGACGGTCAATTTCATCGACGCGCTGGTGGCGGTGTTGACGCTGCAGAACACCCTCATCATGGTGGAGGGAACGGCCGCGGACGGCGGTGCCATGCTTCCGCTCACCGCCGTTTCCAGCGGGGCGATCTACGCCGTCATCGTGGCCGTCACCCTCCGCATGTTGCAAAAGGGCCTTGCGCGGACAAGGCAGGCGGAAAAGGCGAACGCCCCGGAACGGGCAAGCGTTTGAAAGCGAAGCGGCGCCGCGGGCGCTGTTTCGCTTTCTTTTTGCCTCCCGGGGCAAACTCGGGGCCGAATTGTCTTGACGAACGGCCCCGGCGGGCTTACACTTGTAAAAGACCCAAATCATCACGCCGCAGCCAGCGGCGCGGAAAAGGAGTAAATGCGCAATGAACAATCGTGAAAAGAACTTCGACACCATCGTGGCTCTGTGCAAGAGCCGGGGCTTCGTGTTCCCCGGCAGCGAGATCTACGGCGGCCTTGCCAACAGCTGGGACTACGGCCCCCTGGGCGTGGAGTTCAAGAACAACGTGAAGAAGGCGTGGCTGAAGAAATTCGTGCAGGAGAGCCCCACCAACGTGGGTCTGGACGCCGCCATCATCATGAACCCCCAGACCTGGGTGACCACCGGCCATGTGGCGGGCTTCTCCGACCCCCTGCTGGACTGCAAGAGCTGCAAGGCCCGCCACCGGGCGGACAAGCTGGTGGAGGACGCTCACCCCGAGGTGAACGCCGACGCCATGAGCCAGGAAGAGCTGGACGAGTTCATCGCCACCCATGAGGACGTGGTGTGCCCCGTGTGCGGCAAGCACGACTTCACCCCCATCCGCAAGTTCAACCTGATGTTCAAGACCGCCATCGGCGTCACCGAGGACTCCTCCTCCGTGTGCTACCTGCGGCCCGAGACCGCCCAGGGCATCTTCGTGAACTTTGCCAACATCCAGCGCACCACCCGCCGCAAGCTGCCCTTCGGCGTGTGCCAGGTGGGCAAGGCCTTCCGCAACGAGATCACCCCGGGCAACTTCACCTTCCGCACCCGCGAGTTCGAGCAGATGGAGTGCGAGTTCTTCTGCAAGCCCGGCACCGACCTGGAGTGGTTCGCCTACTGGAAGGACTACTGCAAGAACTGGCTGCTGAGCCTTGGCATCAAGGAGGAGAACCTCCGCCTGCGGGACCACGACCCCGCCGAGCTGGCCTTCTACTCCCGCGCCACCACCGACATCGAGTACGCCTTCCCCTTCACCGACTGGGGCGAGCTGTGGGGCATCGCCGACCGCACCGACTACGACCTGGGCCGCCATCAGGAGGCTAGCGGCAAGAGCCTGGAGTACTTCGATCCCGAGACCAACGAGCACTACATCCCCTACGTCATCGAGCCCAGCCTGGGCGCCGACCGCGTGGCCCTGGCCTTCCTGTGCGAGGCTTATGACGAGGAGTTCGTGGACGAGGCCAAGAGCGACAAGCGCGTGGTGCTGCGTCTGCATCCGGCGCTGGCGCCCTACAAGGCGGCGGTGCTGCCCCTGAGCAAGAAGCTGGGCGATCAGGCCCGGCCCATCTGGCAGGAACTGGCCAAGTACTTCATGGTGGACTACGACGAGACCGGCTCCATCGGCAAGCGCTACCGCCGCCAGGACGAGATCGGCACCCCGCTGTGCGTCACTGTGGACTTCAATACCTTCGGCACCGACACCGACCCCGGCGACGGCTGCGTCACCATCCGCGACCGCGACACCATGGAGCAGGTGCGCCTGCCCATCTCTGAGGTCAAGGCTTACATCGAGAAGAAGATCGAGTTTTAAGGCCGTCTGGCCCTGAAACAGGCGGGGCCTGCCGGCAGCGGCGGGCCCCGTTTTCGGTCAAGTGAGGAGAGAGAATGAACATCATCCGCCAGATACTCATCGTATTCGGCATCTGCCTTTTAGCAACGGTGGTCAGCGGGCTTTTGCCCTTCACCCTGCCCGCCAGCGTGCTGGCCATCCTGCTGCTGGCCGGCCTTCTGGGCTTCGGCCTTGTGAAGGAGGGCTCGGTGGCCGGCCTGTGTGACTTTTTGCAGGGGCACCTGACCTTCCTGTTTTTGCCCGCCGGGGTGGGCCTTCTGGAACACCTGGACCTGCTGGCTTCCAGCGGCGCCGCCCTGGCGGCGGTCTGCCTTGTGAGCGGCTTTTTCACCTTTGCTGCCGCCGCCCTCACCGTGCGGCTGGTGCAGCGCATCCAAAAGGGAGGCCGCCGTGAAGGAACTGATCTGTAACAACGCCGTGTTCGGCATCGCCCTCTGCGCCCTCACCTGGCAGGCGGGCCTGTGGGTGGCGGCCAAGGCAAAGCACCCCCTGGTCCACCCGTTGGTGGTGGCCATCGCCCTGGCAGTGGCGGCGCTGGCCGCCTTCGACATCCCGCTGGAGTGGTTCCGCCAGGGCGCGGACTACCTGGACATGCTGCTTTTGCCAGCCACCGCGGCCCTGGGCCTCTCGGTCTGGCGGCAGCGGCAGGTGCTGAAAGAAAACTTCTGGCCGGTGGTGCTGGGCTGCGCCGCCGGCGCGCTGACCAACGCTTTTGTGGCCACGGGCCTGTGCCGCCTGCTGGCGCTGGACGCTTCGCTGGCAAACAGCGTGCTGCCCCACAGCGTCACCACCCCCATCGCCATCGCCCTCAGCGAGGCGGGGGGCGGCGTGCCCGCCGTGACCACCCTCTGCGTGCTCTTCACCGGCATCGTGGGGGCGGCCTTCGCGCCGCTGCTGGTCAGGCTCTTCCGGCTGGAGGAGCACCCGGTGGCGGCGGGCGTGGCCATCGGCAGCGCCAGCCACGCCATCGGCACCGGCCGCGCCATGGAGATGGGCCAGGTGCAGGGCGCCATGAGCAGCGTGGCCATCGGCGTGGCGGGCATCCTGACCACCCTGATGTCGCTGGTGTGGTGAGGCCCCTTTTCGCCCATACTGAACACATTGACCCCGGCCGAAGGCGGGGGAAAGGAGACAGAACATGGATAAGAAGCTGATGGAAAAATACGCCGAATTCATCGTGAAGGTGGGGGTGAACGTGGGCCCCGGCCAGACCCTCATCATCCAGAGCCCGGTGGAGGCCGCCTTCTTCGCCCGTGCCTGCGCCGCCGCCGCTTTTGAGGCCGGCGCGGCGGACGTGGTGGTGAAGTACTCCGACGAGCAGCTCACCCGCATCCGCATGGACAAGGCCGGCGAGGACACCCTCTGCGACGTGAAGCCCCATGTGCTGCGCAGCTATCTGGACTATGTGGAGAGCGAGGGCGGCGCGTGCGTGCTGAACATCCACGCCGACGACCCCGAGGCCCTGAAGGGGCTGGACGCGGGCAAGCTGAACCGGGTCAGCATGGCCCGCCGCGCCGCGCTGGAGCCCTGGCGCAACTACACCATGAACGACCTCATCCAGTGGTGCGTGGTGGCCATCCCCAGCCCCGCCTGGGCCGCCGTTGTGTTCCCCGGCATGGAGACCGAGGCCGCGGTGGAAAAGCTGTGGCAGCTGATTTTTGAGGTCTGCCGCATCGACGCGGACTCCGACCCCGTGGCAGTCTGGAAGGAGCACACCGCCCGCATGACCGCCAACCGGGACAAGCTGAACGCCCTGGACCTGGAGAGCATCCACATGACCAGCGCCAACGGCACCGATCTGGTGGTGGGCCTCGCCGACACCCATTCCTGGGAGGGCGCGGCCAGCGTTGCGGGCAACGGCATCCCCTTCATCCCCAACATCCCCACCGAAGAGGTGTTCACCGCGCCCCACCGCCTGCATGTGGACGGCGTGGTCAAGGGCACCAAGCCCTACGTCTACAACGGCCAGCTCATCGAGGGCTTCTCGGTGACCTTCAAGGACGGCAAGGTGGTGGCCCACTCCGCCGAAAAGAACGACGAGCTGCTGGGCGAACTGCTGGCCAGCGACGAGGGCGCGTCCCACATCGGCGAGATCGCCCTGGTGCCCGCCTCCAGCCCCATCAACCGCAGCGGGGTGCTGTTCTACAACACCCTCTTCGACGAGAATGCCGCCTGCCACATCGCCTTCGGCGCGGGCTATCCCGGCACCGTCAAGGGCGGCAACACCATGAGCAAGGAGGAGCTGCTGGCTCTGGGCGTGAACGACTCCGCCATCCACGAGGACGTGATGGTGGGCGCGGAGGACATGACCATCACCGGCCTGTGCAAGGACGGGGCCACCGTGACCATTTTTGAGAACGGCGAGTGGGCGCTGTGAGCCCAAAGGGCCCAAAACCCGCAAAAAGAGGGCAAAACCGCGCCGCCAAAGGCTTGCAAAAGCCAAAACCGCGTGGTATAATGCCAAGGTAAGAATGTTTGACTGGAGAGTGAGCCGCAAGGCTCGCTCTCTTTGCATGTTTGGGAGGTTTTGCCATGGCGAAAGGAAACGGCGGCAAAAACACGGTGCGCACGGTGGAGCAGCTGGTGCGCCCGGTGGTGGAGGGCATGGGCCTGCGCTTGTGGGACGTGCGCTTTGAAAAGGAGGGGCCGGACTGGTTCCTGCGCATCTTCATCGACCGGGACGTCCCGCTGGACACCGACACCTGCGAAGCGGTGAGCCGGGCCATCGACCCGGTGATCGACGCCGCCGACCCCATCGACCAGAGCTACTATATGGAAGTGGGCAGCCCCGGCCTCGGCCGCCGGCTCACCCGGCCGGAGCACTTCGGGCCTTATGTGGGCCAGAAGATCGCCGCCCGGCTCATCCGCCCGAACGCAGACGGCGCACGGGAACTGGAGGGCACGCTGCTGGCTTTTGCCGACGGCAACGTCACTCTGGAAGGCCCCGCCGGCCCGGTCACCTTCGCCCTCGCGGACGCGAGCTTCGTGAAGCTTTGCGACGACGAGGACCTGTTCTGATCCCGGCGCAGCATCGCGCCTTTCAAAATTCTACGGCCCGTGTGCGGCCGGTCAAAATTGGAGGAAACAGAAAAAATGAACGCAGAGTTTTTTGAGGCCCTGAACATGCTTGGCAAGGAGCGCGGCCTCTCCCCCGAATACCTGATCGAGAAGATCAAGGCTGCCATCGTCATCGCCGTCAAGAAGGACTACGAGGTGGAGGACGAGAACGTTCTGGTGGAGATCGACCCGCTGAACGGGCGCTTCTCGGTGAACCTGGTGCAGGACGTGGTGGAAGAGGTGGAGAACCCCCACACCCAGCTGAGCCTGGAGCAGGCCCACGCCATCCGCAAGA
The DNA here is from genome assembly GCA_004558145.1 of Oscillospiraceae bacterium. Lineage (GTDB taxonomy): Bacteria > Bacillota > Clostridia > Oscillospirales > Ruminococcaceae > Allofournierella_A > Allofournierella_A excrementavium. The sequence goes on along the minus strand of SFDQ01000002.1, from coordinate 399,863 downwards.
CCTATCAGGTGGGCCAGCGTGTGGTGACCCCCCTCAAGACCAAGGAGTTCGGCCGCATCGCCGCCCAGACCGCCAAGCACGTCATCCGTCAGGGCATCCGCGAGGCCGAGCGCAGCCAGCTGTACAGCGAGATGCAGTCCAAGGCCCACGAGATCGTCACCGCCCAGGTGGTGCGCATCGACAGCGAAAAGGGCATCGTGGTGCTGGACATGGGCAAGGGCGAGGCGGTGCTGCCCCGCTCCGAGCAGGTGCCCGGCGAGGAGTTCTACGAGGGCCAGCACGTGCAGGTCTACGTCAAGGACGTGATCGTCACCGAGCGCGGGCCCCGCATCATCATCAGCCGCACCAGCGAGCAGCTGGTCAAGCGGATGTTCGAGATGGAAGTGCCCGAAATTTTTGACGGCACCGTGGAGATCCGCGCCATCAGCCGCGAGGCCGGCGTGCGCACCAAGATGGCCGTCTGGTCCAAGGACGAAAACGTGGACCCGGTGGGCGCATGCATCGGCGCCCACGGCGCCCGCGTCAACCAGATCGTGGAGCAGCTGCACGGTGAGAAGATCGACGTGGTGCGCTGGAGCGAGGACATCACCGAGTTCATCGGCGCGGCCCTCAGCCCCGCCAAGGTGCTGAAAGTTGAAATTCTCGAGGGCGAGCGCAAGGCCTGCCGCGTCACCGTGCCCGACCATCAGCTGAGCCTTGCCATCGGCAACAAGGGCCAGAACGCCCGCCTGTGCGCCCGGCTCACCGGCTACAACATCGACATCCGCCCCGAGAGCGGCTACTACGGCGAGGACACCGAGGACTGAACCCCTCTTTGCCGTTCATACTATTAAAAGAAAGGAAGCTGCCCCGTGCAACAACGAAAGATCCCGCTGCGGCGCTGCACCGGCTGCAATGAGCAGAAGCCCAAAAAAGAGCTGGTGCGGGTGGTCCGCAGCCCCCAGGGCGAGATCGCCCTGGACCGCGTGGGCAAAATGCCCGGCCGGGGCGCCTACCTGTGCCCCAGCGCCCAGTGTCTGGCCAAGGCCCGCAAGGCCAAGCGTCTGGAACGCGCGCTGGATGCGCAGATCCCGCCCGAGGTCTACGAGCGGATCGAACAGGAGATAGAAGGAGCCCAAAGTGGAAACGAATAATCAAAAACTGTTTTCTGCCCTGTCGCTGTGCAAAAAAGCGGGCAGGCTGGTGCTGGGCTTCGACGCCGTGATGGACAGCGTGTACCAGGGCAAGGCCCATCTGGTGCTGCTGGCCAGCGATGTGAGCGAGGGCACCGCCAAGCGGGTGCGCCGGAACTGCGAAGATCTGGCCCCCTGCCTTCAAATGCCCCTCGCCCAGGCGGACCTGTGCCCCGTCACCTGGAAAAAGGTGGGCGTTTACGCCGTGACCGATGAACAGCTGGCCGTTTTGTGCCGCCGCAGCCTCGAGCAGAACAAGGAGGACAACGCATGATCATTAAATACAAAGTGAGCGAGGTCGCCAAGGACCTGAACAAACCCGCCAAGCAGATCGTGGACATGCTGGCCGCGCTGGGCGGCGAGCCCAAGAAGGTGGGCGCCAACCTGGACGAAGCCGAGCTGAACTACGTCTTCGAGCGCCTGACCCAGGAGAACGCCGAGGCGGATCTGGCCGATTATCTGGACAGCGCCCCCAAGCCCAAGCCCAAGGAGAGCGAGATTTTGAAGAAGGCCGACGGCACCGTGGTGGAGATGCCCCGTCCCAAGCACAAGGCGGAGAAGAAGCCCGAGACCGAGGCCCCCGCGCCCAAGCGCGAAGTGGTGACCAAGGTGGTGGACACCCGCACCGTGGACGTGAACCTGGACAAGTTCAACGAGAAATACACCGAGCTGGCGGGCACCAAGAACGTGGAGAACCGCCGCAAGCCCACCCCGGCGGGCAACAAGCAGAAGTTCTCCAACAACAAGAACCGCGGCCGTCAGCCCTTCCAGAAGAAGCGGGAGACCGAGGCCGAGCGCCTGCAGCGCATCCAGCTGGAAAAGGCCCGCAAGGCCCAGCTGAAGGTGCAGATCCCCGACGAGATCACCGTGGGCGAGCTGGCCAGCCGCCTGAAGCAGACCGCCAGCAACGTCATCAAGAAGCTGATGGGCCTGGGCGTGATGGCCTCCGTCAGCGAAGTGGTGGACTTCGACACCGCCGCCATCGTGGCCGAGGAGTTCGGCGCCAAGGTGGAAAAAGAGGTGCATGTCACCATCGAGGAGCGCCTGTTCGAGGTGGAAGAGGACAACGCCGCCGATCTGGTGGAGCGTCCCCCCGTCGTGGTGGTCATGGGCCACGTTGACCACGGCAAGACCTCCATCCTGGACGCCATCCGCAAGACCCACGTGACCGCGGGCGAGGCCGGCGGCATCACCCAGCACATCGGCGCTTATCAGGTGGTGGCCGGCGGCAAGACCATCACCTTCCTGGACACCCCGGGCCACGAGGCGTTCACCAGCATGCGCGCCCGCGGCGCCAACATGACCGACATCGCCGTTCTGGTGGTGGCCGCCGACGACGGCATCATGCCCCAGACCGTGGAGTCCATCAACCACGCCAAGGCTGCCCAGGTGTCGGTGATCGTGGCCATCAACAAGATGGATAAGCCCACCGCCAACCCCGAGCGGGTCATGGAGCAGCTCACCCAGTACGAACTGGTGCCCGAGCAGTGGGGCGGCGACGTCATCTGCGTGCCCGTGTCCGCCCTCACCGGCCAGGGCATCCCCGACCTGCTTGAGAACATCAATCTGGTGGCCGAGGTGCGGGAGCTGAAGGCCAACCCCAACCGCCGCGCCAAGGGCGCCGTGGTGGAGGCCCGGCTCGACAAAGGCCAGGGCCCCGTGGCCACCATCCTGGTGCAGAACGGCACCCTGCACAAGGGCGACTGCATCATCGCCGGCACCGCCGTGGGCCGCGTGCGCACCATGAAGAACGACAAGGGCCAGTTCATCGAGACCGCCGGCCCCTCCACCCCCGTGGAGATCACCGGCCTCACCGAAGTGCCCGCCGCGGGCGATTTGTTCGACGCGGTGGCGGACGAGAAGCTGGCCCGCGAGCTGGCCGACAAGCGCGCCGCCGAGGCCAAGGAGCGCCAGTTCAGCACCTACCAGAAGGTCACCCTGGATAACCTGTTCAGCCAGATCGCCGAGGGCGAGCGCAAGGAGCTGGACATCATCGTCAAGGCGGACGTGCAGGGCAGTGCCGAGGCCGTGAAGCAGAGCCTGGAGAAGATCAGCAACGACGAGGTTCGGGTGAAGGTCATCCACACCGGCGTGGGCGCGGTGAACAAGTCCGACGTCATGCTGGCCAACGCCTCCGGCGCCATCATCATCGGCTTCAACGTGCGCCCCGACCCCGTGGCCAAGGAAGAGGCCGCCCAGGCCGAGGTGGAGATGCGGATGTACCGCGTCATCTATGACGCCATCAACGACGTGACCGACGCCATGAAGGGCATGCTGGCCCCCAAGATCCGCGAGGTGGAGCAGGGCCGTCTGGAAGTGCGTCAGGTCTACAAGATCAGCAGCGTGGGCCTGGTGGCCGGCAGCTACGTGCTGGAGGGCAAGATCACCCGCACCAGCAAGATCCGCGTGGTGCGCGACGGCATCGTGGTCACCGAGGACGAGATCGCCAGCCTGCGCCGCTTCAAGGACGATGTGAAGGAAGTTGCCCAGGGCTACGAGTGCGGCGTGACGCTGGAGAAATTCTCCGACATCAAAGAGGGCGACATCTTCGAGGCCTACATCCTGGAAGAGTATCGCGACTGATGAGGTGACAGAATGCCCAATCCGAAGAATCAGGGCCGTCTGGCCCAGGATATGAAGCGGGAGCTGATCGGCATCGTGGGGCAGATGAAGGACCCCCGCCTTGCCGGCGGCCTGCTCACCATCACCCGGCTGGAAGTCACCCAGGACCTGGATCAGGCCCGGGTGTTCGTCAGCGTGCTGGGCGATGAGGAAGCTGCGAAACAGGCCGTGACGGCGCTCAACCGCGCCGCCGGCCATGTGCGCACCGAAATTTCCCGCCGCATGCACATCCGCAAGGCGCCCCGCTTTGTGTTTTTGCGGGACGACGGCGCGGCCTATGCCGCCCACATCAACGAGCTGCTGGCCGGCCTCCACAAAGAGGAGGAAGGCTGAACGGCCCCGCCGTGCAGCGGCAAAACAAGGAGAAATCATGAGTGAGATTCTGGAATTGCTGAGCCTGATCAGCCGCCTGCTCCATGCGGAGAACGTGCTGATCCTGTGCCACAAAAATCCCGACGGCGACACGGTGGGTTCTTCCGCCGCGCTGTATCACGCCCTCAAGGGCCTTGGCAAAACGGCCGCGCTGCTTTGCTCCGACCCCATCCCCGCCCGCTATTCCTACATGCAGGCGGAACTGTTCACCGGCCAGTTTGAGCCGGGCTACATCGTTGCGGTGGATGTGGCGAGCATCCAGCTGTTCGGCGACGGCGTGAAGCCCTATTCCGACAAGGTGGACCTTTGCATCGACCACCACGGCTCCAACAGCGGCTATGCCGACGCCATGTACCTGGACGCCGACGCCGCCGCCACCGCCGAGATCATCTACCAGCTTCTGGAGGCCATGCAGGTGCCCATCACCCCGGTGATCGCCGACTGCCTGTACACCGGCCTTTCCACCGACACCGGCTGCTTTTTGTTCGGCAACACCACCGCCCACACCCACAAGGTGGCGGCGGCGCTGATGGAGGCGGGCGCCCGGGTGGAGGAGCTGAACCCCCTGCTGTTCGAGAACAAGTCCAAGGGCCGCATCGCCATCGAGCGCACCGCCCTGGAGAACCTGGAATACTACTTTGACCAGCAGTGCGCCCTCATCTCCATGACCCGGGAGCAGATCGCCGCTTCCGGCGTTTCGGTGGAGGACCTGGAGGGCGTCACCGGCCTGCCCCGCAAGATCGAGGGCGTGCGGGTGGGCGTGACCCTGCGCCAGAACCCCTCCGGCAGCTACAAGGTGAGCATCCGCACCGTCAAGGGCGTGGACGCCTGCGCCATCGCCCGGCGGCTGGGCGGCGGCGGCCACGAGCAGGCCGCCGGCTGCGAGCTGGAGGGCAACCTGGAAAACGCCAAGGCCGCCGTGCTGGCCGAGGTGGAAAAAGAGCTGGCCCGCAGCGCAAAGGAGCAGGAATGAGCTCCCTGTGCGGCATCCTGCCGGTGGACAAGCCCGCCGGCTGGACCAGCTTTGACGTCATTGCAAAACTCAGGGGGGTGCTCTCCACCCGCAAGCTGGGCCATTCCGGCACACTGGACCCCATGGCCACCGGCGTGCTGCCGGTGTTCGTGGGCATGGCCGCCAAGGCGGTGGACCTGCAGCCGGACCACGACAAGGCCTACCGGGCCGAGGTGCGCTTCGGTCTTGCCACCGACACCGGCGATGTCACCGGCACCCCGGTGGCGACAGGGGAGAACATCCCCGGCGCGGCGGCGGTGAAACAGGCGCTGGAGGCCTTCCTGGGCCCCCAGATGCAGACTCCGCCCATGTACTCGGCGGTGAAGGTGGACGGCGTGCCCCTCTACAAGCTGGCCCGCCAGGGCAAGACGGTGGAGCGGGCGGCGCGGCCCGTCACCTTCTACCGGCTGGAGCTGGTGGAACAGACCGCCCCGGACCGGTTCGTCATCGACATCGAGTGCAGCAAGGGCACCTATGTGCGCACCCTGGTGGAAGACCTGGGCGCGGCTCTGGGCTGCCCCGCCTGCCTTGCGGCGCTGCGGCGCACCCGGGCGGGGGCGTTCACCCTGGAGGGCTGCGTCACGCTGGAGGCCATCCAGGCCGCCAAGGAAGCGGGCGAGCTGGAAAAACTCCTGCTGGGGGTGGACACGGTGTTCACCCACCTGCCCGCCGCCGAGGTGAGCGAAAAGGAGACCGCCCGCCTTTTGAACGGCGCGCCGGTGCGCCGGGCGGAGATGGCCGAAGGGCGCTGGCGGCTCTATGCCGACGGAGCCTTTCTGGGCCTGGGCAAGGCGGAGGACGGCGTTCTGCGCGCCGAAAAACTGTTTGTGGAAAGGGCGTGAAACGCCTTGCAGATCTACCATCGGCTCACGGCCCTGCCGCCTGCCGCCTTCGGGCGGGGCAGCGCGGTGGCCCTGGGCTTTTTTGACGGGGTGCACATCGGGCACCGGGCGGTCATCTCCGCCGCGGTGGACTGCGCCCATGCCGAGGGGCTGGAGGCCGCGGTGTTCACCTTCAGCCTGCCCGCCGGCCATGCCATGAAGGGCGGCCGGCTCATCACCGACGAGGAAAAGCACCGCCGCATCGAAGAGCTGGGGGCGGACCACTTCTTCGAGCCCGCCTTCGAGGAATTCTGCGACCTTTCGCCCGAGGCCTTCGTCACCGACGTGCTGGCGGGCCTGTACAACGCAAAGGCCGTTTTCTGCGGCGACAACTTCACCTTCGGCAAAAAGGCCGCCGGCAACGTGGCGGTGCTGCGCGAACTCTGCGCGCCTTTGGGCATCCGGGTGGAGGTGGTGCCCATGGCCCTTTACAAGGGCGAGACGGTCAGTGCCACCCGCATCCGCGCCGCCCTGGCGGCAGGGGAGATGGGCGAGGTGGCCGCCATGCTGGGCCGGCCCTACTCCATCGACTTCGAGGTGCGCCACGGCAAGGGCCTGGGCCGCACCCTGGGCATGCCCACCATCAACCAGGTCTACCCGGCGGGCTTTCAGATGCCCAGGCTGGGGGTCTATGTGAGCCGGGTGCAGCTGGACGAGCACTGGCTGCCCTCGGTCACCGGCCTCGGCAGCCGGCCCACCGTGAACGACGACGCCAGCAGCATCACCTGCGAGACCTTCATCCCGGATTTTGAGGGCGGCCTCTACGGCCAAAAGGTCACGGTGGAGCTGCTGGACTACATAGCCGAGAGCCGCCGCTTTGAGAGCACGAGCCAGCTGCGGGCCGCTGTGATGGCCTGGGCCGACGAGGCCCGGAGCTGGTTTGACCGCAAGGACCGGGAAATGGGGAAAAGCCCCTTGTAATCCGCCTTTGGCTGTGCTATACTATTATGGCTACCGTGACTCAGTGGGGGGTGTATGCTCTGCATCAGAGCGCCTCGCTGCCTTGCGCCGGGTCATCGGCAAATAAAATGAAACGAGGTAACAACAATGGAAGACAAGAAGACTGTCATCGAATCCGCCCGCGTGCATGAGACCGACACCGGTTCTCCCGAGGTGCAGGTGGCCCTGCTGACCGCCCGCATCAACCACCTGAACGAGCATCTGCAGGCCAACCCCCACGACCATCACAGCCGTCGTGGCCTGCTGAAGATGGTCGGCCGCCGCCGCAACCTGCTGGCCTACCTGCAGAAGAAGGACATCGAGCGTTACCGCGCTCTGATCGCCAAGCTGGGCCTGCGCAAGTAATCACAGTCACAAAAGGCAGGCGGTCGTTTGCACCGCCTGCCTTTTACCTGTTTTTCGGCTTTGGGCCGAAAAGCAGTCTTTTGCCCCCCGCACCTGCGGAGTGTCGCGTGTTTTTAGCGGTAAATCGAGGGCTTTTCCTCTCCGAAAAACCCCGGATTTATTGCTAAAGCCACCCTCCCTCCGCACCGAACAGATCCGCGGCCCCATGCCGCGAAAAACAACAGGAGGTATTTTCTATGGCTTTGGAATTTGCGTCCAAACACGAAACGTTCCCCAATTTCAAGACCTTTGAGATGGAACTGGCCGGCCGGCCCCTGGTGGTGGAGACCGGCAAGATGTGCGGCCTGTCCAACGGCAGCTGCCTCGTGCGCTACGGCGAGACCGCCGTTCTGTGCAACGTCACCATGAGCGAGAAGCCCCGCGACGGCATCGACTTCTTCCCCCTGAGCGTGGACTTTGAGGAAAAGCTCTACTCCGTGGGCCGCATCCCCGGCAGCTTCATGCGCCGTGAGGGCCGCCCCGGCGAGAAGGCCATCCTCACCAGCCGCGTGGTGGACCGGCCCATCCGGCCCCTCTTCCCCAAGACCATGCGCAACGACGTTTGCGTCACCATGACCGTCATGAGCGTGGACCAGGACTGCAGCCCTGAGATCACCGGCATGATCGGCACCTCCATCGCCCTGTCCATCTCCGACATCCCCTGGGCCGGCCCCATCGGCGGCGTGTTCATGGGTCTGGTGGACGGCCAGCTGGTGGTGAACCCCACCCTGGAGCAGCGCGAGAAGAGCGACCTGCAGCTCACCGTGGCCGCCACCGAGAAGAAGATCGTCATGATCGAGGCCGGCGCCAACGAGGTGGACGAGGTCACCATGCTGAACGCCATCAAGGCCGCTCACGTGGAGATCAAGAAGGTCATCGAGTTCATCAATGGCATCGTGGCCGAGATCGGCAAGCCCAAGAAGCCCTTCCAGGACATGGAGCTGGACCACGACCTGTTCGAGGCCGTGAAGGCGGAGTACCTGGACGAGTTCAAGGCCGCCATGGACACCGACGACAAGAACGTGCGCGACGCCCGGCTTCTGCCCATCCGCGAGAAGCTGGAGGCCCAGTACGCCGAGCAGTGGGGCGCTTCCGTCATCGAGGAACTGATGTATAAGATGCAGAAGTTCGTGGTGCGCCGCTGGCTGCTGGACGAGGGCAAGCGCGTGGACGGCCGCGGCATCAACGAGATCCGGCCCCTGGCCGCCGAAGTGGGCCTGCTGCCCCGCGTGCACGGCAGCGGCATGTTCACCCGCGGCCAGACCCAGGTGCTCACCGTTACCACCCTGGGCTCCACCAAGGACAGCCAGCTGATGGACGACCTGGGCACCGAGCCCTACAAGCGCTATATCCATCACTACAACTTCCCGCCCTACTCCGTGGGCGAGGCCCGCGCTCCCCGCAGCCCCGGCCGCCGCGAGATCGGCCACGGCGCTCTGGCCGAGCGTGCCCTCATCCCCGTGCTGCCCAGCGTGGAGGAGTTCCCCTACACCATCCGTCTGGTGAGCGAGGTGCTCTCCTCCAACGGCTCCACCAGCCAGGCCTCCATCTGCGGCTCCACCCTGAGCCTGATGGACGCCGGCGTGCCCATCAAGGCCCCCGTGGCCGGCATCAGCTGCGGCCTCATCACCGAGGGCGAGCGCTGGATGACCATGCTGGACATCCAGGGCGTGGAGGACTTCCACGGCGACATGGACTTCAAGGTGGGCGGCACCCACAAGGGCATCACCGCCATCCAGATGGACATCAAGATCGACGGCCTGACCTACGAGATCATCGAGGAAGCCTTTGAGAAGTGCCGCAAAGGCCGCCTGTTCATCCTGGACGAGATCATGCTGCCGGTCATCCCCGCTCCCCGCGAGCAGCTGTCCAAGTACGCTCCCAAGATGCTGTCCATGGTCATTCCCGTGGACAAGATCAAGGACGTCATCGGCAAGGGCGGCAAGGTCATCCAGGAGATCTGCGCCAACTGCAACTGCAAGATCGACGTGGAAGAGGACGGCCACGTGTTCGTCTCCGCCATCGACGTGGACGACGCCAACCGTGCCATCCACACCATCAAGACCATCGTGGAGGACCCCGAGGTGGGCGCCATCTACAAGGGCCGCGTGACTCGTCTGATGAACTTCGGCGCCTTCGTGGAGATCGCCCCGGGCAAGGAAGGCCTGGTGCACATCTCCAAGCTGGACACCAAGCGCGTCGAGCGGGTGGAGGACGTGGTCGCTGTGGGCGACGAGCTGATCGTCATGGTCACCGAGATCGACCAGCAGGGCCGCATCAACCTGAGCCGCAAGGACGCTCTGGCCGCCATCGAGGCCAAGCGCAAGCAGCAGGGCTGAGCAAGATAAAACAAGAGCCGCCGCACCCGGATGGGTGCGGCGGCTTTTTCTGTGCCGCGCAACGCGGCGGGCACCTTCCATGTTGCCCCGGCGGCTCCTTTGTGGTATACTATACTCGACTATTTCTGTGATTTCGGAAGGGGGCGGCGCGTTGAAGATCAGCGCCTGCATCGTGAGCTACGGCGGGGCCGACGAGGTCATCCGCGCCGCCGAATCGGTGCTGCGGCACACCGCCGCGCCCCTCACTCTTTATCTTGTGGATAACGCCAGCCCCGACGGCGCGGGCGAGACCCTGGCCGCCCACCCCTGGCCGGAGAATGTCACCGTGCTGCGCCTGCCCGAGAATCTGGGCTTCGGCGCGGGCCACAACAAGGTGCTGCCCCTTCTGGACAGCGACTATCACTTCGTGCTCAACCCCGACATTTTCGTGGAGAGCGACGTGCTGGGCGGCCTGTGCGGCTGGCTGGAAGAACACCCGGAGGCGGTGATGGCCACCCCGCGGCTCACCTTCCCCGACGGGCACGAGCAGGTGTTGCCCAAGCGCAAGCCCGGCGTACTGGGCCTCGCCGCGCGGCAGGGGGTGCCGGGCCTCAAACGCTTTGGCGACCACTATGCCATGCTGGACGAGGACCTCTCGAGACCCACCCCCATCGAGTTCTGCACCGGCAGCTTTTTCTGCATGCGCACCGCCGTGTTCAAGGCCATCGGCGGCTTCGACGAAAAATACTTCATGTATGTGGAGGACGCGGACATCACCCAGAAGGCGCGGCGCAAGGGCCTTGTTTACTACCTACCCCAGTTCACCGCCTGCCACGCCTGGCACCGCGCGCCCCAGAAAAGCCTCAAACCCTTTTTGCAGCAGCTCAAAAGCATGGGCCGCTATTTCTGCAAGTGGGGCTTCAGACTGTAAAGGCCTGTGGCCCGCCGGCTTCGGCGCGGCCCTCAAAATCGTAAACAGCGGAAGTGGCTCCGCTTTGTGGTAAGCCGCAAAAACGAAGGGCGCGCACGCGCCCGAATAAGGAGCGAATGGTATGAAAGGCATCATTCTGGCCGGCGGCGCCGGCACCCGTCTGTATCCCCTGACCATGGTCACCTCCAAGCAGCTGCTGCCGGTGTACGACAAGCCCATGATCTACTACCCCCTGTCCACCCTGATGCTGGCGGGCATCCAGGACATCCTCATCATCTCCACCCCTGAGGACACCCCCCGCTTCGAGCATCTGCTGGGCGACGGCAGCCAGTACGGTCTGCGCCTGTCCTACAAGGTGCAGCCCAGCCCCGACGGTCTGGCCCAGGCTTTCCTGCTGGGCGAAGAGTTCATCGGCGACGACTGCTGTGCCATGATTTTGGGCGACAATATCTTCTACGGCAACGGCTTCTCCCGCATCCTCAAGGCCGCGGTGGCCAACGCCGAGCAGAACGGCCGCGCCACTGTGTTCGGCTACTACGTCAACGACCCCGAGCGCTTCGGCATCGTGGAGTTCGACGAGAACGGCAAGGTCATCAGCGTGGAGGAAAAGCCCAAGGAGCCCAAGAGCAACTACGCCATCACCGGCCTGTATTTCTACGACAACCGGGTCAGCGCCCAGGCCAAACAGGTCAAGCCCAGCGCCCGGGGCGAGCTGGAGATCACCACCCTGAACGCCATGTATCTGGAAGAGGGCAAGCTGGACGTGCAGCTGCTGGGCCGGGGCTTCGCCTGGCTGGACACCGGCACCATGGACAGTCTGGTGGACGCCGCCGACTTTGTGCGCATGGTGGAAAAACGCCAGGGCATCAAGATCAGCGCCCCCGAGGAAATTGCCTACAAGAACGGCTGGATCAGCAAGGAAAAACTGCTGGAAAGCGCCGAGCGCTACGGCAAGAGCCCCTACGGCGAGCACCTGAAGCGTGTGGCCGACGCCAAGATCCGCTATTGAGCAAAAGAAGGAAGGAACGCAGATGAAGATCCTCATCACCGGCGCCAGCGGTCAGCTGGGCACCGAATTGCAGCGGCAGCTGAAAGAGGGCGGCAGCAGCCTGGGCCCCCTGCCCGAGCGGCTGAAAAACGCCACTGTTCTCTCCACCGACGTGCCCGAACTGGACATCACCGACCGCACGGCCACCATCGCCTTTGTGCGCCGCCACCAGCCGGACACCATCATCAGCTGCGCCGCCTTCACCAACGTGGACGGCTGCGAAACCAACCTGGACGCCGCCTTCAAGGTGAACGCCATGGGCGCTTCTCATCTGGCCCAGGCGGCCGAGCGGGTGGGCGCGCGGCTCATCCATGTCTCCACCGACTACGTCTTCAGCGGCGAGGGCGACACCCCCCTGGACGAGAGCTGCCTCATCGGCCCGGTGAGCGCCTACGGCCGCACCAAGGCCCTGGGCGAGGAATACGTGCGCTGCTTCTGCCACCGCTTCTTCATCGTGCGCACCGCCTGGCTCTACGGCTACAACGGCAAGAACTTCGTCAAGACCATGGTGAACGCCGGCAAGAAGTTCGGCAAGCTGGAAGTGGTGAACGACCAGCTGGGCAACCCCACCAACGCCGAGGATCTGGCCCATCACATCCTCAAGCTGGCGGTGAGCCACGACTACGGCGTCTACCACTGCACCGGCGAGGGCGTTTGCAGCTGGTATGATTTCGCCAAGGAGATCATCCGGCTGGCCGGAGTGGACGCGGAAGTGTCCCCCTGCACCAGCGCCGAATACGCCGCAAAGCACCCCGCGGCGGCAAAGCGCCCCGCCTGGAGCGCCCTGGAAAACCGCATGCTGGCCTGCACCGTGGGCAACGAGATGCGCCCCTGGCAGGATGCGCTGAAATGCTACTTCGACCACTGGGACGGCGAAAACGGCCTGAAATAAGAAAGGAAAGGGAAATCCCCCATGAAAAAATACCTCATCACCGGCTGCGCCGGCTTCATTGGTTCCAACTTTGTTTACTATATGCTGAATAAATACAAGGATATACTCCTTGTAAACCTGGACAAGCTGACCTACGCCGGCAACCTGGAGAACCTGAAGGACGTGGAGGGCGACGAGCGCCACGTGTTCGTGCAGGGCGACATCTGCGACCGGGCGCTGGTGACGAGCCTGTTCGAGAAATACGACTTTGACTATGTCATCAACTTCGCCGCCGAGAGCCACGTGGACCGCAGCATCACCAACCCCGAGATCTTCGTGGAGACCAACGTGCTGGGTACCGTGAACCTGCTGCAGTGCGCCAAGAACGCCTGGCTGAAAGACGGCAAGTGGGCCGAGGGCAAGAAGTACCTGCAGGTGTCCACCGACGAGGTCTACGGCAGCTTGGGCGAGGACGGCTACTTCATGGAGACCACCCCTCTGTGCCCCCACAGCCCCTATTCCAGCAGCAAGGCCAGCGCCGACATGTTCGTGATGGCTTTCCACGACACCTACGGCATGCCGGTGAACATCACCCGCTGCTCCAACAACTACGGCCCCTACCAGTTCCCCGAAAAGCTCATCCCGCTGATGATCAACAACGTCAAGCACCACAAGCAGCTGCCGGTCTACGGCGACGGCATGAACGTGCGCGACTGGCTGTATGTGGAGGACCACTGCAAGGCCATCGACATGGTGGCGAACGGCGGCCGCGACGGCGAGGTGTACAACGTGGGCGGCCACAACGAGCGGCCCAACATCTTCATCGTCAAGACCATCATCGCCCAGCTGCACGACCGTTTGCAGGACGACGGCATCGACGAGGGCCTCATCAAGTATGTGGCCGACCGCCTGGGCCACGACCGCCGCTACGGCATCGACCCCACCAAGATCAAGAACGAGCTGGGCTGGTACCCCGAGACCACCTTTGAGGTGGGCATCGTCAAGACCATCGACTGGTACCTGGCCCACGAAGAGTGGATGAACAACGTCACCAGCGGCAACTACCAGAAGTACTACGAAGAGATGTACAAAAACCGCTGAATATTACATTTGGTATAATCGTTGCTTTCCCTTGGCACTCCGGCTGTTTCAATAGGCGGGCTGTCCACCAAAGCAAACCAAAGGCCCGCATGCAAGGCATGCGGGCCTTTTTGTGCAAAAGGGAGAAAGCGGCAAACCCCGAGCAAAAAGGCGATTTTTCGGCCCTGCCCCGCCGTTCACAAGACAGAGACCTCAACAAAAGAAAAGGAGGGTATCTCCCCATGAAAAAAGCACTGTGCCTCGCCCTCGCCGCGGCTTTGCTGGCCCTTTCGGCCTGCGCCGCGCCGCCTCCCGCAGAAAGCATGGAAAACACCTCCGCGCCCGCCGCCCCGGCCGGGGAAGGGGAGCAGGACCACATCCGCGCCCTGCTGAGCCAATGCGGCGTGGACATTGAAACCACCCGCTTTGAAAGCAGCTATGAGGTGAACGATTTTCTGGAGTGCACCGTCTACTCCTCGCTGGAATTGCCCGATGTGGCGGCCCTGTTGGTGGAAAAGCCGGACGGCAGCGCCTTTTACATCACCCTGCCGGACAACAGTTCCGTCACCGGGATGTATGTGGACGACGCGGGCCTGCTGAACGTCCTCACCGACGGCGTCATCCACGGGGGCGACGAGGTCATGCATAACGGCATGGGCGTGTTCAAGGTGGACCTTGGGACCGGCGAAACGGCGAGCTATGAAAACAACGAGTTCGTCTACCCCCAGGGCGTTTACGGCCGGGAGTGCTCCACCGTGGACGACCACTACACCTTCGGGGAGTGCACGGTAGGGGAGGACGCGGTCACCTTCCGGTTTGAACCCGCCGAAGAAAACGAGAGCTGGACGGGAACGGAACTCTACTTCCCGCCCGTCTGGAACAACGATGTGGACGGCGAGTATCGGATGGCGGTGCTTTTCAACAACACCGCGGCCCCCGACCCGGCCCTGGCCGAACAACTTGAAACGCTGCCCGGCGTGCTGGAAGCCACCTTCACCGAAGTGGACAGTGTCTATTACGCCGGCACCCTGCTGGAACTGAGGGTGGACTGCCGGTGCGTGCTGAGCCACCGGCTCAACAAGGGAGTGCCCGGCCCTGCGCTGGAAAGCTACACCATCCGCTGCTACATGCCCGACCCGAACGACGGCGCGCCGGTGGGCGGGCCCTTCATCCCCAACGCCGAAGCCGCCGCTGAAATAGCGGAAAAGGAGCGCAAGGCCATGGAGGAGCTGGGCATGCTGGACCCCACCCCCGCGCCGGAGAGCGCCGGGGAAAACTGACCCTTCCGTTTTGCCAAGAGAGGAGCACGCTGTGATGAAAGCCAATGCCAGAGCTTTTTTCGTTGCCCTGTGTCTGGCGGCCTCTCTGGCCGCCTGCGGCAGCGCACCCACTCCCGGCGGGCCGGAATACCTGGATTCTCCTTCCGGCCCCGGCGGCTTTTACTCTCTGCTCACCTACCGGGACGGCACGGGCAGCCTGCTTTGCTACGACTGCGAGACCATGGAGTGCACTTATCTTGCCGGCGAGACGGACCCCCGGGACGAGAACAGCCCCGCCTACCTCCCCTCGGTGGTGGGGGACGCGTGGCTGCTGGCGGGCAGCCGTTATCTCTATGTGCTGAAGACCTCCGTCCCGGCGCAGCTTCTGGACGATGAGTACAAAGCCCGGGGGCCGGGTTGGCTGATGCGGATGGAGCCGGACAGCACGGCGCGCAAGACCCTGTCCCTGCCGGAGGGCGCCGGCCTTGTCTATCAGTCCTCCGCCGTTCTGGAGGGGGAGAAGCTGCTGCTGGTGCTGTGCCAACAAGAGGAGAACGGGGCGCAGGCGTGGTATCTGGCGGAGGCGGACTTCGACGCCGGCACCCTTCAGCGCCGGCTGGACCTTGAAGAGGGGACCACGGCGCACCTTTACGGCGCCTGCGCCCGGGGGCCCATCCTGGGCCTGCGAAAAGCGGGGGAGGACCAGCGGCTCTGCCTCTATGACCTGGAGAAAAACGCGTTGGAGCCGCTCTCCTTCGGCGGGGAGGACGCGCCCTGGTGCCTGGATGGGCGCGGCGGGGCCGTCTATTACCCTGAGGACGAGGCTGTTTACCGTTATGACGTTTCCACCGGGCAGAGAGAGGCCACCGCCGCCCGCCTGCCCGACGGCTGGGCGCAGGCCCGGTTCGAGGAAGTGGTGGACGGCCACCTGTTCCTCGTGCGGGGAAAACCGGGGGAAGAGGGATACGGCCGCATCGCCCTCTGTCTCGCCACCGGCGAGGTGTTCCGTCCCGACCTTGAGGACGGCGGGCAGCGGGTGACCATCGCCGCCGTCATGCCCCAGGGCTATCTGGTCCGGCTGGCGGGCATCCCGGCCGCCGGCAGCGGGATGCAGCTCAGCCACTACGCCGTGATGGACAAGGCGGATTACTGGAACGCCCGCCCAAACTACCGGGAATTCACCAACCCGGCCTATGAAGCATATTCCTTTGACGGATAAAACAAAGCGGCCCGCCTGCGTTTTGCAGGCGGGCCGTTTTTTATCATTTTTACACGCAGGCGGGGCAGTCTTTCAGCGCCCCTTCCACCGCCAGCAGGAAGGCGGTGACCGCCGCCTGCTGGGTGGCCCAGCTGCACACAAGGCGGATGCAGCTGCGGCCGCCCTCCAGCGTGGCGTTCACTTCCCAGTGGAAGGCCCCCTCCAGCTTTGCCAGCACTTCGTCGGGCAGGATGGGGAAGATCTGGTTGGAGGGGCTCTCGAACAGGAACTCCACGCCCAGGCCTTTCAGACCCTCGGCCAGCTGCTGAGCCATCCGGGTGGAGTGCTCGCCCAGATCCTCATAAAGGCCGCGCTGCATCAGCTGCTCGAACTGCACGCCCAGCAGCCAGCCCTTGGCCAGCATGCCGCCGTGCTGCTTGAGGATGTAGCGGAAGTCGGGCTTCAGGGCCGGGTTCATGATGCACACCGCCTCGCCGAAGATGGCGCCGTTCTTGGTGCCGCCGATGTAGAAGGCGTCGCACAGGCGGCCCAGGTCCTCAAAGGAGGCCCCGCCGCAGGCCAGGGCGCTGGCAAGGCGCGCGCCGTCCAGATAGAGCAGCAGGCCCAGCTCGTCGCACACCGCCCGCAGAGCTTCCAGCTCGGCGGTGGTGTACACGCCGCCCACCTCGGTGGTGTTGCTCACATACACAAGACGGGGCTTCACCATGTGCTCGTCCGGGTGGGCCGCCACCGCCCGCCGCACCAGCTCCGGGGTCAGCTTGCCGCCGGGGGCGGCGGGCATGGCGATGCACTTGTGGCCGGTGGCCTCCACCGCGCCGGTCTCGTGGACGCAGATGTGGCCGGAATGGGCCGCGATGGCCGCCTCGTGGGGCCGCAGGAAGGCGCAGATGCAGGTGGCGTTGGTCTGGGTGCCGCCCACGAAGAAGTGCACGTCCGCGTCCGGACGGCCGATCTTCTGGCGGATGAGGGCGGCGGCGTGCTCGCAGTGGGGGTCGCAGCCGTAGCCGAAGTTGCCCTCCAGATTGGTGGCGGTCATCGCCTCAAGAATGGAAGGGTGAGCCCCTTCGCTGTAATCGTTGGTGAATCGGTACATCGTTATAACCTCGTTTTTCTGCGGGCCAAACGGGCCGGCCCGGAGTATTGTCTGGCAAAATTATACCATTATTTCACAAAAAGTCCATCGTTCGGCGTTTGTGTTGCGGGCCGGTTTATGCTATACTTTAATCTGTATCCGACTGTAAAGAGGGGGGACCGGGCTTGAAAGCTGTGGTCAAAGTGGGCACCTCCACGCTGGCTCATGCCACCGGGCGGCTGAACATCCGCCGCATCGAGGGGCTGTGCAAGGTGCTGAGCGATTTGAAGAACGCCGGGCATCAGATCATTCTGGTGTCTTCGGGCGCCATCGGCATGGGCGTGGGCAAGCTGGGCCTGCCCGGCCGCCCGGCGGACATGCCCACCAAGCAGGCAGCCGCCGCCGTGGGCCAGTGCGAACTGATGTACACCTACGACAAGCTGTTTTCCGAATACAGCCACACCGTGGCCCAGATCCTCATCACCAGCGAGGACCTGGCGGACCCGGAGCGCAGCGAAAACCTGCACAACACTCTGGCCCGCCTGTTGGAGCTGGGGGCGCTGCCCATCGTGAACGAGAACGACACCGTCAGCACCGCCGAGATCGCCGTGGGCGACAACGACACCCTGGCCGCCCGGCTGTGCCGCAGCCTGGAGGCGGAGCTGCTGGTGATTCTGAGCGACATCGACGGCCTTTACACCGCCGACCCCCACACCCACCCCGAGGCGCAGCTGCTGCGCCGCGTGGAAGCCATCACCTCGGAGGTGGAGGCGCTGGCGGGGGGCGCGGGCAGCAGCCTTGGCACCGGCGGCATGGCCACGAAACTCCGGGCAGGCAAGATCGTCACCGAAGCGGGGGCGGACATGGTCATCGCCAACGGCCGCGACCCCGCGGTGCTCTACACCGTCTTTGAGGGGGGCGAAGCGGGCACCCGCTTTCTGGCCCGAAAGGAGGCCGCCCGATGACCACCCGTGAACTTCTTCTGGCGGCCCGCGCCAGCATGGGCGCGCTGGCCCTGACCGGCGGCGAGGAGCGCCGCGCCGCCCTGCAGGCCATGGCCGCCCGCCTGCGCAGCGAGTGCGCCGCCATTCTTGCGGCCAACGCCGAGGACCTGGAGGCCGCCAAGGCCACCGTGGCCCCGGTGATGCTGGACCGCCTGCGGTTGGACGAGGCCAGAGTGGAGGCCATGGCCGCCGGCGTGGAAGCCGTGGCCGACCTGCCCGACCCGCTGGGCCGCGTTTTGAGCGAAGTGACCCGCCCCAACGGGCTGGTCATCCGGCAGGTGAGCGTGCCCATGGGCCTCATCGCCATCATCTACGAGAGCCGCCCCAACGTCACCAGCGACGCGGCGGCCCTGGCCCTTGCCAGCGGCAGCGCCTGCGTGCTGCGGGGCGGCAAGGAGGCCTTCCGCTCCAACAACGCCATCGTGAACGCCCTGAAACTGGGCCTCGCGGACGCGCACCTGCCCGCCGACCTGGTGGCCCTGGTGCAGGACACCAGCCGCGCCTCCGCCACCGAGTTGATGCGGGCCACCGGCCTTGTGGACCTGCTCATCCCCCGGGGCGGCGCGGGGCTCATCCGCGCCTGTGTGGAGAACGCCGCCGTGCCCGTCATCCAGACCGGCACCGGCATCTGCCACATCTATGTGGACAAGGCCGCCGATTTGGACATGGCGCTGGACATCGTGGAAAACGCCAAGACCAGCCGCCCCTCGGTGTGCAACGCCGCCGAGGTGTGCCTGGTGCACAAAGACGCGGCCCCGGCCTTTCTGCCCCGCCTGTATGACCGGCTGGTGAAGCAGAGAGAGGAAAAAGGCCTTGCGCCGGTGCAGCTGCGGCTGGACGAAGCCGCCGCGGCCCTCATCCCCGGCACCCCGGCGGGCCCGGAGGACTTCGACACCGAATTCCTCGATTACATCCTGGCGGTGGCGGTGGTGGACAGCCTGGAGGCCGCCACGGCCCACATCGCCCGCCACTCCACCGGCCACAGCGAGGCCATCGTCACCGCCGACGAGGCGGCGGCCACGGCCTTCACCCAAAGGGTGGACAGCGCGGCGGTCTATGTGAACGCCTCCACCCGCTTCACCGACGGCGGCGAGTTCGGCCTGGGGTGCGAGATGGGCATCTCCACCCAGAAGCTGCACGCCCGGGGCCCCATGGGCCTTGAGCAGCTCACCAGCTACAAATACATCATTCTGGGCAGCGGCCAGATCCGCTGACCGCATCCCATGCAAGGAGGGGACAGAAAACCCATGGCAAACACCATTTCCCAACAGGAACACGAGCGTCACAAACGCCGGCGCGCCCGCCAGTGGCTGGGCCTCGCCATCTGCGTGCTGGTGCTCATCGGCGGCTTCACTGTCATCGCCACGGCGGTGAACGGCGTGGCGGTGCTGTTTGACAACACCGACGAAAAACTGGAATACGAGGATCGGCTGCAGGCGCTGGTCATGCTGGACCCGCTGCCCTTTGAGAGCCTGGATCAGGCCGACCCGGCCCTGTTCAAGGAGGCCTCCATCTGGGCCGCCGTGTCCGCCGCGCAGAACAGCGCCACCGGGCTGGACGCCTACGAGCGCGACCCCAACACCGACAGCCTGCTGCTGCCCGCCGTGGAGGTGGACGCCGCGGCGGCCGCCCTCTTCGGGCCGGATTATGAGCTCACCCACGAGACCTTCAACAACGTGGGCGGCGACATGACCTTCGAGTACGACGAGGAGAAGCAGTGCTACCTCATCCCCGTCACCGGCCAGGTGGGCATGTACACCCCCAAGGTGGAAAAGCTGAAAAAGAAGAGCGGCAAGCTGTACGTCACGGTGGGCTATGTGCCCGCCCCCGGCCTGAACGGCGACTTCAGCCTCTCCGCCCCCACCGAGCCCACCAAGTATATGGACTATGTGTTTGAAAAGGTGGACCGCACCTATTACCTGACCGCCCTTGAGGTCAGCGAGATGGAGCCCAGCTCCAGCGCCGCCGCCAACGCCCCCGAGACCGACATGGACTACGAGGATTACTTCGATCCCACCAGCGCCATCGCCGAGGGCGCGGGCAGCCTGCCCACCGACAGCACCTCCTCTTCCGACAGCACCGCTGCGGAGGGGGACACCGCCTCCGAGCCTGCGTCGGACAGCGCGGCCGAATAAGCACAAAGAAAAGAGCCCCGCGGCAACCGCCGCGGGGCCCTTTTTGCGTCTTGCGCTCAGTCGGTGCGCTTTGCGTTGGGGTAGATGCGCTTCATGGTCTCGTCGGGGTAGTGCTCGTCCATCCACACCTGCCAGGAGGCGGTGGCGGGCACGCCCTCGGCCCGCTGGCTGTAGCGGCCCATGGCCAGGGCGCTCACGCTGACGTTGGCGACCATAAACACCACCAGCACCGCGGTGATGATGCGGCCGGGGGTGATGGGGATGGCCTCGATCCAGCGGGAGAAGTGGGGGTAGACCAGCCGGAACCAGGCCACGGCGGCAAAGCCCCAGAAGAAGCAGTAGAGCAGGTTGATGCGCCCGCCCAGGTTGAAGGGGATCTTGCTGTAATCCCAGAACACGGTGCCGAAGACAAGCTCGGTGAACACGCTGCACAGGTATTCGTAAGCGCCGCCCAGCACGGTGCCCGCCACGAAGAGGAAGCTGGCGGGCTTGTCCTTGTAGCGGTAGAGCAGCAGGGTGGCCAGGGCCAGCGCCAGGCCCCAGACCAGGCTGAAGGGCCCCCACACCACGCTGCTGCGGCTCATCCACACGCCGGCGGTGACGCGGCAGAAGATGGTCTCCACGATGTCGCCCAGAAACGCGCCGATGAAGAACAGCAAAAACAGCTTGGAAAAACTGCACCCGGCGGCGAACACGGTGGCCTTTTCCCGCTTTTTGTGCACGAAGCTTGCCTGGGGGTAGGCCTTTTGGATGCGCCGCTCGGTGCGGCTGAGGATCCAGCCGCCCATCCGGGCGCTCACGGCGTTCAGGGTGCGGCTGGTGTTCTCCAGCGCGGGCAGCTTGTGCACCACGCCCGCCAGCGTCAGCACGCTGGCAAGGCCGTCCACCGCCACAACGCCCACCAGGACCCACAGCACGATCTGCCGCGCGGGGGCGGGGATGAGGTCATAGAGCCAGGTGAGCAGCGGGTTGCCCCACTTCACCATCACCACGCCCAAGAGGCCCCACAGAGCCGAGGCGCTCAGGCAGATGTAGCCGTCCAGGTTCCAGCGGCGGTTCGAGTAGTCCCACCAGCGGGTGTGGCTCACGTTTTCCAGCAGGTGGCCCGCCAGCCATTCCACCACGGTGGCCAGCACGGCGCTGCCCAGGAACAAAAACAGCAGGTCGGAGCGCAGTTCCCGCAGGCCCACGGCGATGAGCACGCCGGCCACGCCGTAGATGATGCACCAGGGGCCGAACAGCACGCTGCGGTCCACATAGCGGCGGGTTCGGATGGCGGCCAGGGTGGTCTCCAGCACCCAGCCCAGCACCGAGAAGCAGAGGAAGAGCCAAAGGATATGTTCAAGATTCATAAAAAGACCTCCATCGGTCAACGATAAAAAACCGCCCGCGGGGGACCGCACGTCAGAAGATTGTGACAGACGGCCCACGCGGGCGGAAAGGAACAGTCAAAACAGAGCGGCTCAGCGCCGGGGCACGCCCTGGTAAACGATGGCCATGGCATCCGGGCCGGTGTTGCTGGCCACGGCGGCGCCCAGCTTGAACACCGCGTCTGGCCCGCGGCCGAACTCCTTGCGGCAGAGCTTCTCCAGCTCCTTCACGTTGGGGATGTCGGTGCAGCCCAGCATGTAGTGAACGTCCCCGTCGGGATAGTCCATCCGCTTGCGCACCTGCTTGATCATGGCGGCGGGCACGGCCGCGTCGCCGCGCACCTTGTCCTCCACCTTGGTCACCCCGTCGATGAGGCTGATGATGGGCCGCAGGCCCAGCAGCTCGCCGGCAAAGGCCGCCGCCGCGCTGATGCGGCCGCTCTTCTTCATCTGCTTGAGGCTGAAGGCGGAGAGCACGATCTCCTGCCGGGCAAAGGCGGCCTCCAGCTCGGCGCACACATAGCCCACCTCGGCCCCGTTGCGCAGGCGGCGGGCCGCCTGCACCACCGGCGCGCCGTACACGTAGGAATAGGTGTGGCTGTCGATCAGGTGGATGTTCAGTTTGTGGTCGGGGCGCTCCTCCCGCAGCATGTTCTGCGCCAGCACCGCCGCGTCATAGGTGCCGCTGCCGGTGGAGTTGATGGTCACATGCACCACGTCGGTGTAGCCCTCGTCCACGTATTTGCAGTACTGCTCGCAGAACTGGATGGCGGTGACCTGCGCGGTGCTGGGCACGCCCTGGGCGGAGCGCAGCATCTGATAAAATTCGTCAAAGCCGAAGTCCCGGCGCTCCACATAGCTCACGCCGTCCAGTGTGATGACAAAGGGCAGGATGTCGATGTCGTACTGCTTTTCCAGTTCGGGGGGGATGTCGCAGGCGGAATCGGTCAGAATGGCGATCTTTCGCATAGGTACTCTCTCACTCCCATTGATAGTCACGCAGCTGGCCCCGGGATTCGAGGTCGTCGAAATCCCACTGGCGAAGCACCTCGTAGACGCCCACCGCCACCGAATTGGACAGATTCAGGCAGCGCACGCCCCGCTGCATGGGCAGGCGCACACAGAAAGGCTGGTTTTGGTGCAGCAGCTCTTCCGGAAGCCCGGCGTCCTCCCGGCCGAAGACCAGATAGGCGCCGTCGGGATAGGCCACGTCGGTGTGCCGCTGGGGACCCTTGCTGGTGAAATAGTAAAAGGGGCCGTCGTTGCGGGCAAAAAAGTCCTGGAGCCCCTCATAATATGTTATATCAAGCAGGTGCCAGTAGTCAAGCCCGGCACGCTTCAAATGCCGGTCGTCCACCGAAAAACCCAGCGGTTTCACCAGATGCAGCCGCGCGCCCGTCACTGCGCAGGTGCGGGCGATGTTTCCGGTGTTCTCGGGGATCTGGGGCTCCACCAGCACGATGTTCACGGTGGGCATGGCTCAGACCTCCCGGGGGGCCAGCCGGCCCAGCAGCGGCTCGAACCACACGCCCAGGGCGGTGGGGGCCTCCGGGTCGGTGGCGGCGATGGAATCGGCCACAAAGCCGGCGGCGGCGTCGGTGGCGGCGGAGAGGGCATTGCCCCGCAGCAGCGCCCCGGTGAGCACCGCCGCGAACAGGTCGCCGGTGCCGGGATAGCTGCGGTCCAGCTTCAGCCGGCGCACCACAAAGCTAGAGCGTCCGGCCCCCGCGCAGGAGAGGTGCCGCCCCATGGGGATGCCCGTCACCACCGCCTGGGGGCACAGGGCCGAGAGGCTGCCCGCCAGTTCCAGGGCGGCCTCGTCGCTCAGTTCGCCCTCGGGCATGGGACGGCCAAGCAGCAGGCTGGCCTCGGTGAGGTTGGGCAGGATCAGGTCCGCCGAGCGGCACAGCGCCTGCATGCCGGCGAGCTTGTCCTCCATGCCGGCGTAAAAGCGGCCGTGGTCGGCCATCACCGGGTCCACCACCTTCAGGGCCTGGGGCCACAGATAGAAGGCTTTGGCGGCCAGATGCTGGTCCTCTTCGCTGGCTAAGTACCCGGTGTAGATGCAGTCGAAGGACACGCCCAGCGAGCGGTAGTGCTCCAGGGCGGCCTCGCCGTACCCCTGGCACAGCTGCACCGCCGGCTGGCCCAGCCCGCCGGTGTGGGTGGAAAAGATCGCCGTGGGCAGCGCCACCGGCTGGCAGCCCATGGCGGCCAGCACGGGAACGATCACCGACAGGCTGCAGCGGCCCAGGCCGGACAGATCGTGGATGCACAAAACAGTTTTCGGCGCTTGAAGATGCAAAAAGGTCACTCCTCCCGGCGCGGGGCAGGCCCGTACCAATCAAATAGAATCATTGCCCCCTATTGTAGCACAAACGGGGGGTCAAAAAAAGACGTATGGGGGAACATTTTGCTGGGAATACTATCACCGGGACCCGGAAAAACGCCGGGCCGCGCAGACAAAAAAAGGAGGGGCACAAGGGATGAACAAGCACACCACCCGCACCACCATGATGGTGGCCGGCGGGCTGGCCGCCACCGCCGCCATGACCGCGGCGGGCATGGCCGCCGCCAAGAACAGCCGCAAGGTGAAGAAGATGGCGAAGAAGGTGGGCCGGGGGGCCCAGCAGGCCGTGCTGGACCTGGACAAGGCCATCGGCCGCTATTACCGCTGAACCGTCAGCACCCGCCGGGCCGCGCTTTGAGCGCGGCCTTTTTCTTTTGCTTCTTGCATTTTGTGCCGCCCGGTGGTATAACGACCATGGTAGAACCCACCGGGACGCCTCGCCCCGGCGCAATGTGAGGAGGAATTTTGAAGATGAAACAAGTTATGGCACTGGCCCTCGCCGCGGCGATGGCCCTTTCCCTCGCGGGCTGCGGCGAACCCGCGTCCGCGTCTCAGTCCCAGTCGGCGTCCCAGCCGGCCAGCGTGTCCCAGCCGGAGAGCGCCTCTCAGCCGGCGTCCGCTTCCCAGCCGGAGAGCGCGCTCGTGAGCCTGCCCGCCCCGACGGGGGAGAGCTACTTTGACGCCAACGGCATCCCCGTGCTGGACGAGCCCTCGAACTTTGAGGTGCACGCGGTGGCCTTCGACATGGAGGACAACACCATCCAGCGCCAGGTGTCCGCCAAGGGCACGGCCCACGCGGTGGTGGCCGACAGCGAAAAAGAAGGCTACAAAAAGGTCGTTTTGTATGTGTCGATCGCCTGCTCCGGCTTTGAATACAACGAGGAAGGCGGGCTGGACGAAAGCCTGAGCTACAACAACGGGGTCTATGACCTGTACACCGGCCGCGCGCTGCCCACCCGCAGCACCACCGACGACACGACCTACGATTACACCACCACTGTGGAGGTGGACGGCGTCTCCTACGACCTGTATTACAACAAGGACGTGAGCTGGCACTGGGAGTCCCCGGACGGCGTGGAGGTGATCCGCTTCTGCGACCAGGTCATCACCTTCGAGGTGCCTAAGGTCTACGACGGCCTGGTCTACTGCGCCACCGACAAGGTGAGCTATGACCCCTC
Organism: Oscillospiraceae bacterium; assembly: GCA_004558145.1. GTDB lineage: Bacteria > Bacillota > Clostridia > Oscillospirales > Ruminococcaceae > Allofournierella_A > Allofournierella_A excrementavium. The sequence continues at coordinate 374,625 of SFDQ01000002.1, read as the reverse complement.
CACCTACAGCGAGGAGATCGACGAGAGCGAGTACTACGCCATGGACCTTCTGAACGACGAAAGCGTCGCGGCGGACACCACCGTGTTCTTCCGCTTCGGCACCGACATCCCGGCCTGACCAGCCCCTTCCGGGCCGCGCTTTTCAGCGCGGCCCTTTTTTCGTCCAAAAAACTTTACAAATTGTTTTGTGACGGGGCGGTGCAGGGGGAGTATAATAGGAGCAGTGACAGAAAACGGCAAAAGGAGCGTGCGGAAGATGGAAGAAAACACCACCCTCATTCTGGAAGGGGGCGCCATGCGGGGCCTGTTCACCTCGGGCGTGCTGGACGTGTTCATGGAGAACGACCTGTATTTTCCCCAGGTGGCGGGCGTTTCCGCCGGGGCGCTCAACGGCGTGAACTATGTGTCTCACCAGCCGGGGCGCAGCCGGGCGGTGAACCTGGACTATGTGAACGACCCGCGGTACATGGGCGCGAGCCACCTCATCAAGGATTTCAGCTATTTCAACTTCGATTTCCTGCTGGGCGAAGTGAGCGAGACCCTCAACCCCCTGGACTTCGACACCCTCTATTCCTCGCCCCAGAAGCTGTGGGCGGTGGCCACCGACTGCCGCACCGGCGGCCCGGTGTTTTTTGAGAAGAACCAGCCCGGCATCGACTTCATGGACGCGGTGCGCGCCTCCGCCAGCCTGCCCCTGATGGGCCGGATGGTCAAGGTGGGGCGGGATGTCTGCCTGGACGGCGGCGTGGCCGACCCGGTGCCTCTGCCCGCCGAGCTGCCGGTGCCCTGCGGCAAAACGGTGCTGGTGCTCACGCGGCAGGCGGGCTTTCGCAAGGGCGGCCAGCACCGGGTGGTGCGGCGGCTCTACCGCCGGCGCTACGGCGCGCACCCGGAGCTTCTGGAGGCCTGCCTCACCGGTCCCGAGCGCTACAACCAGCGGATGGACGAGATCGACCGGCTGGAAGAGGCGGGGGAGATCTTTGTCATCCGGCCGGACGGCCCGGTGACGGTGAGCCGCGCCGAGCGCAGCGTGGAAAAACTGGACGCCCTCTATCACCGGGGCCGCGCCGCCGCCGAGGCGGCCCTGCCCGCCATGAAGGCGTTCCTGGGCCTGGAATAAAAGAAAAGCAGCGCGCCCCCGGACCGAACGGTCCGGGGGCGCTTTTGCTTGCGCTATGGGGAGAAAAGAAGAAGTTGTCTCACAGCACCCGCACCCGGATGACCGAGGGGATGGCGGCCAGCTGATCGGCCAGGGCGGCGTCCATGCCGCCGGTCACATCCAGCATGGTGTAGGCCATTTCTTTTTTGCTCTTGTTCACCATGTTCTCGATGTTCAGCTTGCTCTGGGTGATGACGGCGGTGATGGCGCTGATGAGGCCGGGCTCATTCTTGTGGATGACGCACACCCGTTTGCCCGCGGCCCTTGCCTGCACCACTTCCGGCATGTTCACGCTGTTTACGATGTTGCCGTTCAGCAGGTAGTCCGCCAGCTGGCTGGCAGCCATCACGGCGCAGTTCTCCTCGCTCTCGGGGGTGGAGGCGCCCAGGTGGGGGATGCAGGTCACGCCCGGCACGCCCAGCAGCTCGGCGGCGGGGAAGTCGGTGACATAGGCGGCCAGCTGGCCCTCGGCCAGGGCTGCCAGCAGGTCGGCGTTGTTCACCAGCTCGCCCCGGGCGAAGTTCAACAGGCGCAGCCCCGGCTTGCAGGCCCGGAACACCCCGGCGTTCATGAAGCCCTTGGTCTGGGCGTTGGCGGGCAGATGCAGGGTGATGTAGTCGCACTGGGCCACCAGCTCGGTCAGGCTCACGCTGTGGCGCACGCCGCGGCTCAGGTTCCAGGCCGCCTGCACCGAGATGTAGGGGTCGTAGCCAAAGACCTCCATGCCCAGATGCACCGCCGCGTTGGCCACCTTCACGCCGATGGCGCCAAGGCCCACCACGCCCAGCTTTTTGCCCGCAAGCTCCGGGCCCACGAACTGGCTCTTGCCCTTCTCCACCAGGGCGGGCACCGCGTCGCCCTCGCCGGCAAGGCCCTGGGCCCACTCCATGGCGGGCAGCAGGTTGCGGCTGGCCAGCACCAGGCCGCCGATGGTCAGCTCGGCCACGCCGCCAGCGTTTGCGCCGGGGGTGTTGAACACTACCACGCCCGCCTCGCTGCATTTTTCCACCGGGATGTTGTTCACGCCCGCGCCCGCGCGGCCAATGGCCAGCAGGCTCTCGGGCAGCTGCATCTCGTGCATCTTGGCGCTGCGCACCAAAATGCCCTGGGGCGCGTCGGCCTCGTTATCTACCTTGAACTGGGCCGGGCCCAGCTTTGCCAGCCCCGCGGGGGCGATGTTGTTCAGTGTTTTGATGGTATACATAAAAGCCATTCTCCTTTTTCAGCCGTACTGTTTCACAAAGTCCTCCATGAACTGCACCAGTTTGGCCACGCCCTCGGCGGGCATGGCGTTGTAGATGGAGGCGCGCATGCCGCCCACCAGCCGGTGGCCCTTCAGGTTCACAAAGCCCGCCTCGGCGGCCTTGGCGCAGAAGAGCTTGTCGGTATCCGCGTCGGGGCTGGTGAAGGTGACGTTCATGATGCTGCGGTCCGGCTTGTTCACCGGGTTCTTGAAGAATTCCTGGCTGTCGAGATAGTCGTAGAGCACCTTCGCCTTGGCGTTGTTGCGCTTTTCCATTTCCGCGAGGCCGCCGATCTCCTCCTCGATGTACTTGAGGGTGAGGCCGGTCATGTAGATGCACCAGCAGGGGGGCGTGTTGTACATGCTGTCCGCCTCGATGAGGGTCTGGTAGTTCAGCATGCTGGGCACGTTTTCCGCCGCCTTGCCCAGCAGGTCCTCCCGCACGATGGCGATGGCCATGCCGGCGGGGGCCACGTTCTTCTGCACACCGAAGTAGATGAGGCCGTATTTCGACACGTCGGTGGGGCGGCTGAGGATGCAGCTGCTCATGTCCGCCACCAGGGGCACGCCCTCCACCTGGGGCAGCTTTGTGAACCGGGTGCCGAAGATGGTGTTGTTCTCGCAGATGTGCACGTAGCTGGCCCCGGGGGTGTATTCGATGGCGTCCACATCGGGGATGGCGGTGTAGTTGATGTCCTTGGTGTTGGCAACGATGTTCACCTTGCCGAACTTGGCCGCCTCCTTGGCCGCGCGGTTCGAAAAGTTGCCGGTGACCAGATAGTCCGCCTGGCCGGTGGTCATCAGGTTCAGGGGCACCATGTCGAACTGGGTGGAGGCGCCGCCCTGGATGAAGCCTACCTTATAATTGTCCGGAATGGACAGCACCCGGCGCAGCCGGGCCTCGGTGTCCTTGATAATGGCGTCGAAGGTACTGCTGCGATGACTCATCTCCATCACGGACTGCCCGCTGGAGCCGTATTCCATCAGCTCTGACTGGGCGGTCTTGAGCACCTGCTCAAACATCATGGACGGGCCTGCGCTGAAATTGTACACTCTTGCCATTTCGTTTCCCTCCAATAAAAACTTGCCGCGCCTCCCGGAAGGGGAAGGCTGCGGTAACTTTAGTATAGTACAAAACCAAAGGACGCGCCAGCGCAAAGATTCACAAAAAAGCGGACAGTTTTCCATGGTGGACGCACGAAAAACACAAATGTCTTCGTATCGTGGACAAAATACGGCAAAGAAAAGCCGGGGACGGGCATTTCCGTCCCCGGCGGGCAAACGCCGGTTTATTTTTTCTCGTCGTCGGCGTGGCTGCACCGGGAAGCGCAGTGGGCGCAGTCGCCGCCGCAGCCTCCCGCGAAGCCGCCGTTTTTGAGGATGAAGGCCAGCGCCCCGATGAGGGCGGCCGCCACCGCGGCAAGGATGAGGATGTCTCCAAGACCCATAAAGCAAGTCTCCTTTGAAAGAATTCAGCCCAGGCCCAAAGCCAGGCCGATGCACCGCACTACGAAGGCCACGCCCCAGGCGATGGCGCACTGGGTCAGCGCCACGCCCGCCGCGGCCTTTGCGCTGCCCATCTCCCGCTTCACGGCGGCGATGGCCGCCACGCAGGGGGTGTAGAGCAGGGTGAAGGTGAGGAACACGAAGGCGGTGAGGGGGGTGAACATGCTCCCCAGCGCCTGGGGCAGGGTGGTCAGGCTGGAGCCGGTGAGCACCGCCAGGGTGCTGACCACCGCCTCCTTGGCGGAAAAGCCGGTGATGAGGGCGGTGGACACCCGCCAGTCCCCGAAGCCCAGGGGGGCGAAGAGGGGAGCCAGCAGGCCGCCCAGCGCCGCCAGCAGGCTGTTAGCGGAGTCGGTGACCACGTTGAGCCGGCTGTCGAAGGTCTGCAAGAACCAGATGAGCAGGCTGGCCACAAAGATGACGGTGAAGGCCCGCACCAGGAAGTCCTTGGCCTTTTCCCACATCAGGCGCAGAACGCTGCCCGCGCTGGGCAGACGGTAGTTGGGCAGCTCCATCACAAAGGGCACCGGCTCGCCTTTGAAGGCCACCGCCTTCAGGATGAGGCCGTAGAGCACGCCGATGACCATGCCCATCACATACAGGCCGATCATCACCAGCGCCTTGTGGTCGGTGAAGAAGGCGGCGGTGAACATGGCGTAGATGGGCAGCTTGGCCGAGCAGCTCATGAAGGGGGTCAGCAGAATGGTCATCCGCCGGTCCCGCTCGCTGGAGAGGGTGCGGGTGGCCATGATGGCGGGCACGCTGCACCCGAAGCCGATGAGCATGGGCACGAAGCTGCGGCCGGAAAGGCCGATCTTGCGCAGCAGCTTATCCATCACGAAGGCCACCCGGGCCATGTAGCCCGAGTCCTCCAGGATGGACAGGAAGAAGAACAGGGTCACGATGATGGGCAGGAAGGTGAGCACGCTGCCCACGCCGGCAAAGATGCCGTCGATGACGAGGCTGTGCACCACCGGGTTGATGCCGTAGGCGGTGAGGCCCTTGTCCGCTAGGGCGGTGAGCTGGTCCAGCCCCAGGCTCAAAAGGTCGCTCAGGCCCTGGCCGATGAGGCCGAAGGTGAGCCAGAACACCACCCCCATGATGGCCAGGAAGATGGGGATGGCCAGCACCCGGTGGGTGAGGATGCTGTCGATCTTCACGCTGCGGGCGTGCTCGCGGCTTTCGCCCCGGCGCACCACCGACTCGGCGCACACCTGCCCGATGAAGCCGTAGCGCATATCTGCCAGCGCCGCCTCCCGGTCGGTGCCCACTTCGCCCTCCATCTCGGTGATGGCGTGCTCCATCATGTCCTTCTCGTTGTCCGAGAGGTCCATCCTCTCCAGCATGGGCGCGTCGCCCTCCACCAGCTTGGTGGCGGCAAACCGCACCGGCACCCCGGCCCGCTGGGCGTGGTCCTCGATGAGGTGGCAGATGGCGTGGATGCACCGGTGCACCGCGCCGGAGCAGAAGTCCAGCCGCTGGGGCTTTTCCCGGTTCAGCGCCACCTGCATGGCGTGCTCGATGAGCTCGTCGATGCCCTCGTTCTTGGCCGCCGAGATGGGGATGACCGGGATGCCCAGGGCCTGCTCCAGGTGGTTCACATGCACCGTGTTGCCGTTGGCCCGCATCTCGTCCATCATGTTCAGCGCCAGCACCATGGGGATGCCCAGCTCGATGAGCTGCAAGGTCAGGTAGAGGTTGCGCTCGATGTTGGTGGCGTCCACAATGTTGATGATGCCGTCCGGCTTGTTGTTCACCAGAAAATCCCGGGTCACGATCTCCTCGCTGGTGTAGGGCGAGAGGGAATAGATGCCCGGCAGGTCCACCACCGTGGCCTGGGGATGCTTGCGGATCTGGCCGTCCTTGCGGTCCACCGTCACGCCGGGAAAGTTGCCCACGTGCTGGTTGGAGCCGGTGAGCTGGTTGAACAGGGTGGTCTTGCCGCAGTTCTGGTTGCCCGCCAGCGCGAACACCAGGGGCGTGTCCTCCGCCAGGGCCGTGCGCTTTTTCTCGCCGTGGCCGGGGTGGGGGATGGGCGGGATGGCCGCCTTGGGGGCGGCGGGCGCTTCGCCCGGCTCGCCCGGCTCTCCGATCTGAATGTTCTTCGCGTCCTCCAGCCGCAGGGTCAGTTCATAGCCCCGCAGTTCCAGTTCGATGGGGTCCCCCATGGGGGCGGTCTTGCGCAGGGTCACCCGGGTGCCCGGCGTCAGGCCCATGTTCAAAAAATGACGGCGCAGCGCACCTTCGCCTCCCACCGCCTCGATGGTGGCGGCTTTGCCCAGCGGCAGCTTGTCCAGCGTCATTGCTGCGGCACCTCCTCTTTTATATATAAGAATTAGTATCCTCTAACGCGCACAACTATAGCATCCGAAAACGCAAAAGTCAAGGCGCGGCCCCGCCGCCTGGCCCGGGAATGTTTGAATATGCATTTTTATGCATAGATATTCACCGATATGCGCGGCCCGCAGCGCCGCCGGCAAGCTTTTTCGCCCCGGCGCAGCCCTCATAAACAGGATATAGGGCAATGCGAACGAGAGAACTTGCCTCGAAAAGTATGATTTTGTTCAAAGCGACAAAAAGCCGAGGAGTTCATAAAAATTCATTGACAAAGCATAAATATGCGGTATACTAAACCCAAGGTTTCCCCCAGCACAGGACGGGGACTACCCAAAAAACAACGCCCCCGCTGCGGGGGAACAAAGAGGAGTGTATCCATATGAAAAAACTGATCTCCGTGGCTCTGGCCGGCGTGATGGCCCTGAGCCTCGCCGCCTGCGGCTCCACCCCCGCCAGCGAGCCCGCTTCCGGCAGCACCGCCGCTTCCGCCGCCTCCGGCTCTTCCACCGCTTCCGCCTCGGCTTCCACCGAGAGCAAGCAGTACATCTTCAGCGTGGATGAGCTGACCGGCAAGACCGTGGGCGTGCAGCTGGGCACCACCGGCGACATCTACGCCCAGGACATCGAGGGCGCCACCGTTGAGCAGTTCAACAAGTTCAACGACGCGGTCCTGGCTCTGAAGCAGGGCAAGGTGGACGCGGTCATCATCGACAACGAGCCCGGCAAGGTGTTCGTGGAGCAGAACCCCGACATCACCATGCTGGACGAGGACTTCGCCGTGGAGGACTACGCCATCGCGCTGAACAAGGGCAGCGAGATGACCGAGAAGTTCAACGAGGCCATTGCCGCCATCAAGGAGAACGGCACCCTGGACGCCATCCTGGACAAGTACATCAACGGTGTTGAGGGCGCCGAGGGCTATGTGACCCCCGAAGGCACCGAGTATCCCAACGGCACCCTGACCATGGCCACCAACGCCTACTTCCCCCCCTACGAGTACTACGAGGGCGATGAGATCGTGGGCATCGACGCCGAGTTCGCCAAGGCCATCTGCGACTACCTGGGCTACGAACTGGTGATCGAGGACATGGCGTTCGACTCCATCATCCCCGCCATCACCAGCGGCAAGGCCGACTTCGGCGCCGCCGGCATGACCGTCACCGAGGACCGCCTGGTGAACGTGGACTTCACCGACAGCTACTGCACCGGCATCCAGTCCGTTCTGGTGCTGAAATAAGGGCTGGCAATCAGAGGGGTTTTAGTGTATAATTAATCGCACAAGTGTGCGGCAGAACAGGGGCCGGCTTTCCTGGCCCCTGTTCTTATACGGAGAGGAAGGACGCCCATGGGCCTGTTGCAGTCCATCACGGCCAGCGAGTTCTGGCAGAAACACATTTATCTGAATTTCATTGCAGAGGACCGCTGGAAGTATCTCACCGACGGCCTCCAAAACACCATCCTCATCACCATTGGCGCGCTGATCATCGGCATCGTGCTGGGCGCAATGGTGTCGGTGGTGCGCGTCACCCACGACAAGGCCGGCAAGCCCGGCATCGGTCTCAGACTGGTGAACCTTGTCTGCAAGGTCTACCTCACGGTCATCCGCGGCACCCCTGTGGTGGTGCAGCTGCTCATCATGTGGTTCGTGGTGTTCGCCTCGGCGAAATCGGACCAGAAGCTGATGGTGGCCATCATCGCCTTCGGCATCAACTCCGGCGCCTACGTGGCGGAAATTTTCCGCAGCGGCATCATGAGCGTTGACCCGGGGCAGATGGAGGCCGGCCGCAGCCTGGGCCTTTCCTACGGCCAGGTGATGCTGCGCATCATCATGCCCCAGGCGGTGAAGATCATCCTGCCCACCCTGATCAACGAGTTCATCGCCCTGGTCAAGGAGACCGCCGTGGCGGGATACATCGCCCTGGGCGACCTGACCCGCGGCGGCGACCAGATCCGCAGCCAGACCTACGACGCCTTCCCGCCGCTGCTGGCGGTGGCGGCCATCTATCTGGTCGTTGTCATGCTGCTGGAGAAACTGGGCAGAACTGTGGAAAGGAGGCTGGCGCAGAGTGATAGAAGTTAAAGGTCTTTGCAAAAAATTCGGCAAGGTCACCGTGCTGGACGAGCTGAACATCACCATCAACAAAGGCGACAAAATGGTGCTGGTGGGGCCCTCCGGCTGCGGCAAGTCCACCTTCCTGCGCTGCCTCAACCAGCTGGAAGTGCCCGACGGGGGCGAGATCTGGTTCGACGGTCAGCTGGTGAACGGCCCCAAGACCGACATCAACGCCCTGCGCCGGCGCATGGGCATGGTGTTCCAGCATTTCAACCTGTTCCCCCACCTGACGGTGAAGCAGAACATCACCCTGGCCCCGGTGCTGCAAAAGCTCAAGACCCAGGCCGAGGCCGACGAACAGGCCATGCAGCTGCTGGAGCGCATCGGTCTGGCCGACAAGGCGAACGCCTATCCCAACACCCTTTCCGGCGGCCAGAAGCAGCGCATCGCCATTGTGCGGGCGCTGGCCATGGACCCGGAGGTGCTGCTGTTCGACGAGCCCACCAGCGCCCTTGACCCCGAGATGGTGGGCGAGGTGCTGCAGCTGATGAAGGAGCTGGCGGCCAGCGGCATGACCATGGTGGTGGTCACCCACGAGATGGGCTTTGCCCGCGAGGTGGCCAACCGGGTGGTGTTCATCAACGAGGGCAAGGTGCAGGAGGACGAACCCCCCGCCGAGTTCTTCTCGAACCCCAAGAACCCCCGCCTGCAGGAATTCCTTTCCAAGGTGCTGTGAAAATTTCATCCCAAAGACCCCGGCGCGGGGCGGCGTTCTGCCGCCCCGCGCCTTTGTGCGTTTTGTACAAATGGTTTGGTCAAAACGACAACAGTGTGCGAAAATGGGGCTGATAGTGCAAACTCAAAGACCGACCCACACAAGACAAAGGCGCAAAGCGCGTGCTACAATGAAGCCAAAGAGCACCGCCCCGCCCCAAAGGGGCCCAAACGCTGAAAGGAAGGACGCGCAAATGAAGTTTCTGAACGTTGAGATCCCGGTGAAGAACCTGCCCGAGCTGGATCAGGGCTTTGTTCCTCTGGGCCTCTTTTTCAAGTATCACCAGCTGGCCGCCACCAAGCCCCTGTGCATCGCGGTGGAGCGCAGCGGCGGGCAGATCGGCACCTGGGAGTGCAAGGTCTGCGGCACCCCCGAGATGGCCGAGGCCGACGCCTACTATGTGGACCGCATGGTCAAGTTCCTTTTGTGGAGCTGGGGCGGCTTCAAGGTGTACATCTGCGGCGACGACGCCCTGGCCCGCCAGATCCAGAAGGCCTACACCGCCACCGGCTCCCGCGCCTTTGACAAGGACTTCATGGAGAACGTCTACGAGCGGGAGTTCCAGGTCATCAGCCTGCCTTATGAGAGCCGCCCCACCGCCTTCCAGAAGTCGGAGAGCGTGGGCCGGCACACCAACGGCGCCCGCATCGGCTTTGACGCCGGCGGCTCCGACCGCAAGGTGAGCGCCGTCATCGACGGCGAGACCATTTACAGCGAAGAGGTGGTCTGGTACCCCAAGGTCAACCCCAACCCCGACTACCACTACCTGGGCATCCTGGCCGCCTGCGCCACCGCCGCCGCCAAGATCATGGAAAAGGGCCGCAAGGTGGACGGCATCGGCGTTTCCTCCGCCGGCGTCTACATCGACAACAAGTGCATGGTGGCCAGCCTGTTCCTCAAGGTGAACAAGTCCGACTTTGAAAAGAAGGTCAAGAACATCTACACCCGCGTGGCCGAGGACCTCTCCCGCATGCTGGGCTACGAGATCCCCGTGGTGGTGGCCAACGACGGCGACGTGTCCGCGCTGGCGGGCGCCATGGGCCTGGGCGAGAACGGCATCATGGGCATCGCCATGGGCACCAGCGAGGCCGTGGGCTATGTGGACGGCGAGGGCAACATCTGCGGCTGGCTGAACGAGCTGGCCTTCGCCCCCGTGGACGGCCAGCCCGACGCCATGGAGGACGAGTGGAGCGGCGACATCGGCTGCGGCGTGAAGTACTTCAGCCAGGACGGCGTGAACAAGCTGGCCCCCCGCGCCGGCATCGAGCTGGATGAGACCGAGCCCCCCGCAAAGCGCCTGAAGGTGGTGCAGGAGCTGATGGCCGCCGACGACGAGCGCGCCGCCGCGGTCTACCGCAGCATCGGCGTGTATCTGGGCCACACCATGGGCCTCTATGCCCAGTTCTACGACATCCATCATGTGCAGATGATGGGCCGCGTGATGAGCGGCAAGGGCGGCGACATCATCCTGGCCGAGGCGGCCCGTGTGATGGACGAGGAGTACCCCGACGTGGCCTTCCGCCCCGAGGCTCCCGACGAGATGACCCGCCGCGTGGGCCAGAGCTCGGCGGCCGCCAGCCTGCCGGAAGTGAAATAAGCCCCGGCTGCAACAAAAGCGAACTTTTCCCCCGCCTGCGGGCGGGGGATTTTTTTGTGCCCCAAATTGGCGAAATATGGTATACTGTTTGGCGAGGAGGCGGGAATCGTGAACACAGACACCCTTCAAAAAAACAGGACCCGGCTGCTGCCGGCGCTCTTCATCCTGCTCACCGCGGTGCTGCTGATGTGTGTGGTCACCCAAAGCTCGCCGCTCTATCCGCTGAACGGCTGGGTGGACTCCCAGTGTTTTTTCACCGTGGGCAAAAGCATGGCCGCGGGTCAGGTGCTCTACCGGGATGTGTATGAGCAGAAAGGCCCTCTGCTTCTGGGGCTGCACGCCGCGGCCAGCCTTGTGCAGCGGGACGGCTTTCTGGGCGTGTGGCTGATGCAGGTGGGCGCGGCCGCCGTGTTCCTGGCGGCGAGTTACAAACTGCTGCGCCTGTTCGGCCCCCGCTGGGCCTGCCTGGGGGCGCTGCCCTTTCTGGGCGCGGCGGCCTACACCTCGGTGAGTTATGTGGCGGGCGACAGCGCCGAGGAGTGGTGCATGCCGCTGCTGGCGGTCTGCCTCTACGGGCTGGTGAAGGCGTGCATGGAGCGCCGCCCGCTGGGCCTTCGCTGGGCCTTTGCCGCCGGCGTGCTGGGCGGATGCGTGCTCTGGATCAAATATTCCATGCTGGGCTTTTTCCTCGCCTGGGGCGTGGCCATGCTGGTCATGGCCCTGCGCTGGAAGGGTTGGCGGGAGGCGCTGGCCGAGTGCGGGGCCGTGCTGCTGGGCGCGGCGGCGGCCACCCTGCCGTGGGTGGTCTATTTCGGCGTGAACGGCGCGCTGGACGACTGGTTCACCGCCTATTTTTACAACAATCTGTTTCTCTATGCCTCGGGGGCGGGCGGCCCCGCCGCCGTTCTGAAAAAGGTGGCCCAGTCGCTCTGGTACGCCATGGAGCACAACCGGCTCCAGGGGGCGCTGCTGCTGGCGGGCCTGGGCTGCCTTCTGCCCCTGGTCCGGGAGCGGGCCCTGCGGGCGGCCGCGGCGCTGGCCGGGCTTGGCCCTCACCACCTACGGCGCGGGGGGCTGGCTGTATTACTTCCAGATCTTCATGGTCTTTCTGCCGCTGGCCTTTGTGCTGCCGGTGTGGCTGTGCGGAAAAGTGACCTTCCGCCTGCCGAAAGGGGTTTTGGCGGCGGGCCTGTGCCTCGCCCTGGCCGCGGGGGTGGCCGCCGGCTGGTGGCGCACTCCCAGCCGCCCGATGCTGGGTACCCGCCGGGAGGACACGGTGCAGTATCAGTTCAGCCGCATCGTGCAGGCCAGCGATGACCGCTCCATGACCGTGCGCCACATGCTGGACGGCGGGTTCTACACCATCTGCGATGTGACCCCGACCCAAAAGTACATCGGGAAATTCAACATTCCGCTGGAGGAGATGCGCTCGGAGCTGGACCGCTACGTGACCGACCGGGAAGTGGAGTTCGTGGTGACCCGCTGCGAGGCGGAAAACTGGAAGGAATACAAGGCCCAGGACGAGCCCTTCCTTCTGGAGAACGGCTATGTGCAGGTGGCCGACGGGGAGGGCCCCTATCTGGACAACGGCAAGCTGCTCAACATGCGCTATTATCTCTACCGCCGCGCGGAACACGCGGGCACTTGAGCGCAGACAAAACAAAAGGACCGGCGGGGAAGACCCCGCCGGCCCTTTTTATCATGCAAAGAATACAAAGAGTAATTGGTTTGCTTATTTGTTCTTTCTGTAAAAATCGATGAGCGCCTGGGTGCCCTCGTCCGCGCCGCCGGCGGCGGCGAACTCCTCATACACCTTGAGCACGCTCTCCACCATGGGCAGGCTCTCGCCCCGGGCGGCGGCCTCTTCGCAGATGATCTTCATGTCCTTGATGAAGTGCTTCACAAAGAAGCCGGGGGCGAAGTCGCCCGCCAAAGCGCGGGGAGCCATGTTGGCGATCTGCCAGCTGCCCGCCGCGCCGCCGCCGATGGCCGCCAGCATCTTCTGGGGGTCAAGGCCGGCCTTCTCGGCGTAATGGATGGCCTCGGTGTAGGCGGCGGTGGCGCCCGCCACGGCGATCTGGTTGGCGGCCTTGGTGTGCTGGCCGAAGCCCGCGGGGCCCATCAGCAGCACGCTCTTGCCCATGGCGTTGAAGAAGGGCAGGGTCTTCTCAAAGGCGTCTTCGTCGCCGCCCACCATGATGGACAGGGTGGCCTCCCGCGCGCCCTTGTCGCCGCCGGAGACCGGCGCGTCCAGCACGGCGATGCCTTTTTCCTTGCCCAGGGCGTAGAGCTTCTGGGCCAGGGTGGGGCTGGAGGTGGTCATGTCCACCGCCACGGTGCCGGGGCGGGCGGAGTCGAGGATGCCGCCCTCGCAGCAGAACACCTCTTCCACGTCGGCGGGGTAGCCCACCATCACGAACACGAAGTCCGCGTCCGCCACCGCCTCGGCGATGGTGCGGCAGGGGATGAAGCCGAACTCGCGCGCCTTGGCGGCCACCTTTTCATAGTGGTGGCCGTAGGCCTTCACTTCCCAGCCGGCCTTTACCAGATGCCCGGCCTGGGACGCGCCCATCACGCCGGTGCCGATCCATGCGACTTTCTGCTTTTCCATCTTCAACACTCCTTATCTCATCCGGGGATGCCGGAATTTTACCGATGAAACCTCACGCCTCCTGCACCGTGTCGGCGCGGGTGACCACCCGCACCCAGCGCCCGCTGCAAAGGCGGATGAAGCCCAGGATGCTCTTGACGATGTTGTCGCACCGCAAACAGAAGAACACCACCGGCGCGGACCAGTGGAACACAAAGCCGCCCAAAAGGCCCAGCGGGATGGCCAGCACCCAGAGCAGGCCGCTGTCCAGAATGAGGTTGGTGCGCACGTCGCCGCCGCCCCGCAGCACGCCCACCACCATCACGGTGCCCACCGCCTGGAAGGGCTGGATGGCCGCCAGAATGGTCATCAGGATGAGGGCGGTGTCGTGGGCCTGCTGGCTCACGTTGTAAAGGCTCATGATGGGCCGCTGGCCCGCCAGCAGCAGGGCCGTGCCCACAAGGCTGAGCACAACGCTCACCGCCACCGTGCTGTTGGCGGCCCGGCGCGCGTCCGCAAGGCGGCCCTCGCCGATGGTCTTGCCCACCACCACGGCGGTGGCGTTGGCCATGCCGAAGATGAACACGCTCACCAGGTTGTTCACCACGTTCACGATGCTCACCGCGCTGGTGAAGCTGGGGCCCATGTGGCCGATGGTCAGGTTGGTCACCGCCACGCCCAGCGCCCACAAAAGCTCGTTGCTCACCACCGGCACGCTGTTGCGCACATAGTCGCTGAACAGCCCGCTGCGAAAACGCAGCAGCCATTTGGGGGTGAAGCACACCGTGCGCTCGATGCGGTACATATACACCAGCACCGCCGCGCACTCGAACAGGCGGGCCATGATGGTGCCCAGCGCCGCGCCCCGCACCCCCAGCTCCGGCGCGCCCAGCTTGCCGAAGATGAAGCAGTAGTTGAAGAACACGTTCACGAAGAAGCTGCTGGAATAGACCGCGATGCTCACCTTCACCTGCTCCACCGCTCGCAGGCACATGATGTAGCAGTTGGAGAAGCTGTAAAAAACAAAGCTCACCGACAGCCATTCCAGGTAGGCCGCGCCCTCCCGGATGACATCCGCGTCGGTGGCGAAGATGTGCATGATCTGCACCGGGAACAGCCGCCCCAGCACGGTGAACAGCGCCGACGCGCCCAGGGCAAAGCGCAGGCTGAGGGCGAAGATCTGCCGGATGCGCAGCATGTCCCGCTTGCCCCAGTACTGGGCGATGAGCACCGCCGCGCCGCTGGCCAGCCCGAAGCCGGTGACGTTGAGGATGATGAACAGCTGGCCCCCCAGGTTGGCGGCGGCGATGGCCGTGTCGCCCAGCTGGCCCAGCATGATGATGTCCATCATGTTCACGCCCAGGTTGATGACGTTCTGGATGGCGATGGGCAGGGTGATGGCCAGCACCCGCCGGTAGAAATCCCAGTCGGTGTAGAACCGGGTTTGCAGTGTTTGCAGCATAAAATCTCCTCACAAATATGTTGCTGATTCCCAGTATAACACGGCTTGAGCCGGTTGAACAGTCCCCGCAGAAAGGTATATTTTTTCAGAAAAAGTTTGCACAATCGGCCGGAATGCGGTATACTAATGGCAGAATCTGCAATTTTCGCCCCCGCAGGGAAAAAGGAGGCAGGGCATGGGATACACACCGCTTGAACTGGAGCGTCCGCTGGCCATCGACCGCATCTATTCGGTGCACTATTTTGAGTACGGGCCGGACTACGCCTTTGTAGGTGAGAGCCACGATTTTTGGGAGCTGGTCTACGCCGACAAGGGCGAGGTGTACGTCACCGCCGGCGAGGAAGAGAAGCTGCTGAAAAAGGGGCAGATGATCTTCCATGAGCCGGGCGAGTTCCACAACGTTCGGGCCACCGGCGACGGCGCGCCCAACATCGTCATCATCTCCTTCGAGTGCAACGGCCCCGCCATGGACTTTTTCCGCCACCGGGTGGTGAACGTGAGCGACAACGAGCGGGTGCTGCTGGCCCGCATCGTGGAGATGGCCGGCGCGGCCTTCTCCACCCCGCTGGACGACCCCCTCACCCCCCACCTCATCCGGCGGGAGGCCGCGCCCTTCGGCTGCGAGCAGATCATCGGCGTTTCGCTGGAGTACATGCTGCTGTGCCTTGTGCGCCGGGGGGACGAGACCCCTGCCAGCCGCCCCACCAGCCTCATCCGCGAGCGCAGCCAGAACGAGTTTTTGGCCCGGGTGCAGCAGTATCTGGAGGCCAACATCCAGCGCCGGCTGACCCTGAGCGACATCTGCCGCGACAATCTGGTGGGCCGCAGCTATCTGCAGAAGGTCTTCCGGGAAAAGACCGGCGGCGGCGCAATGGAGTATTTTGGCAACCTGAAGATCCAGAAGGCCAAGGAGATGATCCGCCAGGGCAGCCACAACTTCACCGAGATCGCCGCCCTTTTGGGCTACAATTCCATCCACTATTTCTCCCGCCACTTCAAAAAGGTCACCGGCATGACCCCCTCGGAGTACGCCAGCAGCGTGAAGGTGCTGGCACGCCGGGGCAGAGGTGAGGAATGAATCCCGCCGGCAAGGCGGAAGGGAAGACCGGCGCGCTGCGCCGGTTTTCTGCACTCTGGCTGCTGCTGCCCGCCGCGGGCGTGCTGGCCGTGGTCAGCCGCAGTTCTCCCTTCTATGCCGTGAACAACTGGTCGGACGCCCAGTGCTTCTTTTTGATGGGCAAGGCCATGGCCCAGGGGCGGGTGCTCTATGTGGACGCGGTGGACCAGAAGGGCCCGCTGCTGTTTTTCCTGCACTGCATCGCCAACTGGGTCCAGGCGGACGGCTTTTTGGGCGTCTGGCTCATCGAGATCGCCGCGGCGGCGCTGTTTTTGTACTTCGCCCGGCGGCTGTTCCTTCTGTGCGGCGCGGGCCGGGCGGCCGCGCTGGCACCGGCGCTGGTGCTGGCGGTGAGCTATTCCACCGTCGCCTTCCAAAAGGGCGACAGCGCCGAGGAGCTCTGCCTGCCCCTGCTGCTGGGCGGGGTGGTGCTGGGGCTGGAAACGCTGCGCCTGCGCCGCCCGCTCACCCTGCGCCTGGGCCTCGCCCTGGGCCTTTTGTGCGGCGCGGTGTTCTGGATCAAGTATAACCTCTGCGCCCCCTTCGGGGCGGTGGCGGTGACGCTGCTGATCTGGGGCCTGGTCCGCCGAGAGTGGAAGGGCCTCGGCCGGGTGATCTCCGGCGGCGTGCTGGGCTTTGCGGCCATGGCCCTGCCCTGGCTTTTCTACTTTTGGGCGAACGGCGCGCTGGACGAGATGTGGTACAACTATTTTTACTGCAATCTCTTCCTCTATTCCGACTCGGCCGACGCCGCCCTGCCCCAGATGCTGGCCAGCATGTGGCGCAACATCCGCTCTGACCTGCGCCTCAACTGGGTGTTCGGCGTGTTCGTGGTGCTGGGGCTGCTCTGGTTCACCTTCGGCCCCGGAGCCCGGGGCGAAAAGCGGGACGCGGCCTTCTGGCTGCAGCGCCTGCTTGTGCCGCTGAGTTTTCTGGCGGTGACGGCGGCCATCTACGGCACGCCCCACAACGTCCCCATCTACTACGCCCTGGCGCTGGTGCTGTTCGTGCCCTTCGGCTTTGTGCCGGTGCTGGCGGCGGTGCGGGCCGTGGTGGACAAGCTGGCGGGCACCGGGCGGTTCAGCAGCTGGCTGTGGGCGGCTCTGGCCGCGGCGGCGCTGGCCGCCGGCGTGGGCTTCGCATGGTGGCACACCCCCAACCATCAGGCCTTCGGCCAAAAACGGGCGGATACGGTGCAGTATCAGTTCGCCCAGGTGATGCGCAGCGAGCCGGACCCCAGCTATGAGATGTGGGGCGTGCTGGACCGGGGCTTCGGCATGGCGGCGGACCTGCTGCAGGCCAGCCCCTACATCGGCAGCTTCAACCTGCCGGTGGAGGAGATCCAGCAGGAGTTTTACGGCGACCCCGCCTTCGACACCGAGTTCATCATCTGCGGCAGCTATGAGGATGACTATCAGACGAACCTGGCTCAATGGCAGCCGCTGCTGGAACAGCACGGCTATGTGCTGGTGAGCGAAGGGCAGGAGCTCCAGCTCAACCGAAAGACCTACTACACCGTGCGCTACCTGCTGTATCAGCGGCAGGAATAAAAAACAAACAAGGCGGCCCGCCGGAAATGCATCCGGCGGGCCGCCTTTTATTCTTTTGAGATGCGGTTCACAGGGCGGCTTCGGCAGCGGCCACTTTGGCCGTGTCCTCCACCACCACGGTGAAGCTGAAGGGGTCCACCTCGGTCACCTTGCCCAGGGCGTGGGTGGCCAGCAGCCGGGGGGTGCGGTTGATCGCGATCTCGGCGGTCTCGGTGGGGCCGGTGCGGCGGTACTGCAAAAGGCCGCCATCCGCCCGCGTCACCCGGAAGTCGCCCTCCCAGAAGGCGTCGCACTCTTTGCGCAGCTTCGCCAGCTGGCGCAAAAGGGGCTTGATGCGGTTCTCGGTGGAGTCCCAGTCGTAGTAGGCCCGGTTGAAGGGGTCCCGGTAGCCCTGCATGCCCACCTCGTCGCCGTAGTAGATGCAGGGCACCCCCGGCAGGGTGAACAGCATGGCGTAGGCCAGCCGCACCAGCCGGATGCCGTGGTCGTACTTGGGCTTGGGCAGCCGCCGCCCGCTCTGCCAGTAGCGGTCCCGTCCCTCGGCGGGCTCGTCTTCCAGGGCGGTGAGGATGCGCTCGGTGTCGTGGGTGCCCAGGTGGTTCATCAGTGCGTGCAGCGCCGGGGCGGGGTAGTGCTCGCAGATGGCGGTGAGCTGCTCGGCGGAGGAGAGGGCGCTGCCTCCCCGCAGAAAGCTCAGGATGGCGTTGCGGAAGGGGTAGTTCATCACCCCGTCCAGCCCTTTGCCCAGCAGGTAGGTGCGGCGCACGCCGTAGGCCTCCTTGGTGGTGGCGTCTTCCCACACCTCGCCCAGCAGATAGCAGTCCGGCCCGTGGGCCTTCACCGCCTTGCGGATGCTCTCGATGAAATCGTCGGGCAGTTCGTCCGCCACGTCCAGCCGAAAGCCGCTGGCCCCCCGGGAGAGCCAGGTGTCGATGACGCCGCCCTTGCCGCAGATGAACTGCTGGTAGGCTGGGTCGTCCTCCCGCACCTCGGGCAGGGTCTCGAAGCCCCACCAGCTGCGGTAGCCGCAGGGGTATTTGGGGTCGAAGTCGTACCAGCTGCGGTAGGGGCTGTTGGGGTCGTGGTAGGCCCCGCCCTGGCCGTAGCGGCCCTCCCGGTTGAAGTAGAGGCTGTCCGACCCGGTGTGGCTGAACACGCCGTCCAGAATGATGCGGATGCCCTTTTCCTTCGCCTCCCGGCAGAGCAGGGTGAACTCCTCGTTGGTGCCCAGCAGGGGGTCGGCGTTCAGATAGTCGGCGGTGTTGTAGCGGTGGTTCGCGTGGGCCTCGAAGATGGGGTTCAGGTAGATCCAGGTGACCCCCAGCTCCTGCAGGTAGCTGAGCTTTTTGCGGATGCCCTCAAAATCGCCGCCGAAGTAGTCCAGATTCAGCTGGCCGCCCTGCTCGTTGGGCCAGAAGTAGGGCTCGCCCTGCTTGTTGGCCCGGTAGACCCGGTCGGCAAAGGGCATCACCGGGTGGGGCCTGCCCTCGAAAAAGCGGTCGGGGAAAATTTGATACATCACCCCGCCCCGCAAAGCCTTTGGGGTGGCAAAGTCCGCCTCGTAGACGGTGAGCTGCCAGCAGGCGCCCGCCGTCCAGCTGAGCACCGCCTCGCCCAGCTCGCCCCGGTAGAGCTTGCGGAAGTCGGAATAGAGGTCGAAGTAGTAGAAGTAAAGCCCCGCCTCGTCCAGCGTCAGGCTCAGGCGGAAGTGGTTCACCCCTTCCACGCAGCCGGCAAAATCCATGCGGTATTCCACGGGGTCGCCGCCGTCCTTGGTGAGCACCAGCCGCGGCTCCACAAAGCCGTAGTGCTCGGGGATGGTCAGCGCCAGGCGCAGCGGTTCGCCCGCCCTCACCGCCCCGCGGGGGGTCTTGTAGGCGCTGTCAAGGCTGTTGAACAAATGGTCCAAGCAAGATCGCTCCTCTGGCAAGAGAATGTGCCGAAAGTTTTAAAAATGCCCCCGGGCGTTCATCGCCGGGGGCACGGGGTTCATTTCACCGGGCTGGCGCCCCAGATGTTGTTGGCGTAGTCGGTGACCGACCGGTCGGCGCTGAACACGCCGCTGCCCGCGATGTTGGCCAGACTCATCTGGTTCCAGCGGGTGCGGTCGGCGTAGAGCTTCGCAAGGTCCGTGTGGGCGCGGCGGTAGTCGGCAAAGTCCGCCAGCACCATGTAGGTGTCCACATTGCGCAGGTTGTTCACGATCTCGTGGAAGTCCTCGCCGTTCCAGCCCTTCTCCAGGAAGTTCAGCACCTCCAGGGTGACCTCGTCCCGGTTGGCGAACATGCTGGGATGGTAGCCCATGGCCTTGAGGGCGTTCACTTCCTCGGTGCGCATACCGAAGATGACCTCGTTGTCCATGCCGGCGGCGTCGGCGATCTCCACGTTCGCGCCGTCCAGGGTGCCCAGGGTGATGGCGCCGTTCAGCATGAACTTCATGTTGCCGGTGCCGGAGGCCTCGGTGCCTGCAAGGCTGATCTGCTCGCTCACCTCGCTGGCGGGCATCAGCCGCTCGCTGGTGGTGACGTTGTAGTCCTCCAGGTAGACCACTTTCAGGATGTCCCGCACGGCGGGGTCGGCGTCGATGTATTCGCCCAGCTTGCAGATCAGGCGGATCATCTGTTTGGCCATGTAGTAGCCGGGGGCCGCCTTGGCGCCGAAGATGTAGGTCTTGGGGGTCACGTCGGCGTTGGGGTTGGCCTTCAGATACAGGTACTGGGCGGCGATGTTCAGCGCGTTCAGGTGCTGGCGCTTGTACTCGTGCATCCGCTTGACCTGGCAGTCGAAGATGGAGTTCGGGTCGATGACCTGGCCGGTGGTCTTTTTCAGGTGGGCGGCAAACTCCGCCTTGTTGGCCTTCTTCACGGCGTCCAGCGCGTCCAGCACCTTCTTGTCGTTCTTGAAGGCGGCCAGACGGCTCAGCTGGGAGGCGTCATGCTTGAAGCCGGGGCCGATCACGTCGCTCAGCAGCTTGGTCAGCGCCGGGTTGCCCGCCAGCAGCCAGCGGCGGTAGGCGATGCCGTTGGTGACGTTCTTGAAGGCCTGGGGCTTGTAGAGGTAGTAGTCGTGGAAGACGCTGTCCTTGATGATCTCGCTGTGCAGCTTGGACACGCCGTTGATGGAGTGGCACACATAGCAGCAGATGTTGGCCATGCGCACCTGACCGTCGCCCAGGATGGCCATGTAGTCGATCTTGCCCTGGTCGCCGGGGAAGGCCTTTTCAAAGTCGGCCCGGCAGCGGCGGTCCAGCTCCTGCACGATGGTGTAGATGCGGGGCAGGGTGGTGCGGAAGATGTCAATGTTCCACTTCTCCAGCGCCTCGCTCATCACCGTGTGGTTGGTGTAGGCGAAGGTGCGCCGGCAGATGTCGAAGGCTTTGTCCCAGCCGTAGCCGCACTCGTCCAGCAGAATGCGCATCAGCTCAGGGATGGCCAGGGTGGGATGGGTGTCGTTCAGCTGGATGGCCGCCTTCTCGGGCAGGGTGTCCAGGCTGCCGAACTGGGCCAGATGGTTCTGGCAGATGTCGCCGATGGAGGCGGCGGACAGGAAGTACTGCTGGCGCAGGCGCAGGATCTTGCCCTCCATGTGGTTGTCGTTGGGGTAGAGGATCTTGCTGATGAGCTCCGCCGAGGCGTTCTGGCGGATGGCGTTGCCGTACTCGCCGGCGTTGAAGCTCTTCATGTCGAAGTCCGGCGCTTTGGCCTGCCACAGGCGCAGCTTGGCAACGCCCGGCCCGTCGTAGCCCTGAACGTACATGTCGCTGGGCACGGCGATGACGCTGTTGTAATTCTTGTGGATGACGTGGTGGAAGCTGCCCTGCCAGCTCTCCTCGATCTCGCCGTCAAACTTGACCTCGATGCTCTGGTCGGGGTGGCTCTTCAGCCACACCTGACCGCCGGGCAGCCAGTTGTCGGCCTTTTCCTGCTGCCAGCCGTCCACGATCTTCTGCTTGAAGATGCCGTACTCGTACAGGATGGAGTAGCCGGTGCCGGCAATGCCGGTGGTGGCCATGCCGTCCAGATAGCAGGCGGCCAGACGGCCCAGGCCGCCGTTGCCGAGGCCCGCGTCGGGCTCTTCGTCGTAGATGCTCTCCAGCTTGATGTCGGCGTCCGCCAGAACGGCCTCGGCCACATCCGCCAGCCCCAGGCTGAACAGGCTGTTCTTCAGGCTGCGGCCCATCAAAAACTCCATGCACAGGTAGTACACCTGCTTTGCGCCGGTGCCGTAGGCCCGGCTGATGAACTTCTTGTGGCCGTCGCTCATCATGCGCCGGGCGATGAGCGCCAGCACACGATAGATCTGCTGGTTGCTGGCCACGTCCAGCGTGGTGCCGTATTCGCTGGCCAGCATGTCCTTGAGAAGTTTGTCAAATTCCCGTTTCGTATACTTTGCCAAATGTATCTCCCCTTGTCTTGTGAGTTGGATAAAAAAGGCGCGGCCGCCGGGAAAGGGCGGCGCAGACCTTGAAAAAAGCGGTTCATACGCTTTTCTATTGTACCAAGTTTTGCCGGCTGTTTCAAGAAAAAATCCGTTCCCGGGAACCGAAATCCGCCCTTGCGGAGCCAAAAGAGGGCGGAATTTCAAAAAATGGGCTTTCCTGCGCCGGTGAAATATATTATAATAGCGTATAAAAGAGAACCGGGCGCGCCCCGGCTTTGAATACAAGAAGATTCGATTGCGAGGGAAGACCATGCCTGCGAACAAAGTGAAACTGACGGTGTGCGGGTCCAATTATGTGATCTCCACCACCGACTCCGAGGAATATGTGCAGTCTCTGGCCGAGCGGCTGGACAAGGATATGAACGAGCTGATGAACCAGAGCCCCTCGGCCAGCGTTGCCGCCAGCGCCGTGGTGGTGGCCCTGGGCTATCTGGACGAACTGCAGAAGAACGCCTCCAGCGCCGACAACATGCGCAGCCAGATCAAGGACTATCTGGAGGACGCCGCCAAGGCCAAACTCGCCGCCGAGCAGGCCCGCCGCGAGGTGGAGCGCCTGCAGAAGGAAGTGCAGCGCCTGCGGGAGAGCCGCGCATGACCGGGCAGCCGGACCCCGTCCAGGCCGCGCGCCTGGCAAAGAAATACGGCCTTCGCCGTTCGGTGGAGGTGCTGGCCCCGGCGGGGGACGGCGAAGCCCTGCGGGCCGCCGTCTTTGCCGGGGCAAACGCGGTGTATCTGGGCCTCAAGCAGTTCAGCGCCCGGCGCACCGCCGGCAATTTTGACGCACAGCAGCTGAAAGAGGCGGTGGCCTTTTGCCACGCGCGGGACGTGCGCGTCCACGCGGCGGTGAATACCACCGCCTTTTCCGGCGAACTGGGCCTTCTGGCCGACACCATCCGCATGGCCGCCGAGGCCGGGGTGGACGCGCTCATCGTGCAGGACCTGGCCACCGCTGCCCTGGCGCGGCAGATGGCCCCCGGCCTTGCCCTCCACGGCTCCACCCAGCTCACCGTCCACACCCTGTCCGGGGTGCGGCAGCTGGCGGAAATGGGCTTCGAGCGGGCCATCCTGGCCCGGGAGCTGAGCCTTGCCGAAATTGCCGCCATCACCAAGGAAAGCCCCATCGAGATCGAGGTGTTCGTCCACGGGGCGCTGTGCATGTCGGTGTCCGGCCAGTGCTACATGAGTGCCTTTCTGGGCGGGCGCAGCGGCAACCGGGGCGAGTGCGCCGGCCCCTGCCGTCTGCCCTTCGCGGCGGACGGCTCCGGCGCGGCCCATCTGTCCCTGAAAGACCTGTGTGCCGTGGGCAGCCTGCCTGCTTTGGCCGAGGCCGGGGTGGCCAGCGTCAAGATCGAAGGCCGGCTGCGGGGGCCGGAGTATGTGGCCGCCGCCGTCAACGCCTGCCGCAAGAGCCTTGCGGGGGAGCCGTTCGACAAGCAGCAGCTGCAGGATGTGTTCTCCCGCTCCGGCTTCACCAACGGCTACATCGAGGGAAAAATAAGCGGCGCCATGTTCGGCGTGCGCACCCCCGAGGACACCGCCGCCAGCAAGGCGGCCATGCCCGCCATCCGGGAGCTCTACCGCCGGGAGGCCCAGCGGGTGCCGGTGGCCTTCACGGTCACCGTGGCCGAAAACGGCTGCACCCTGGCCGCCGCCGACGGCGCGGGCCGCCGGGCCGAAGTGGCCCTGGCCGGGGCCATGGAGCCCGCCCGGGCGGACCAGCGCCCCGCCATCGAAAAGGCGCTGGCCAAGACCGGCGGCACCCCTTTTTATTCCGAGAGCGTGGACTTTGAGGGCGAGCCGGGCTATCTGCCCGCCTCCGCCTGGAACGACGCCCGCCGCGCCGTGCTGGAGCAGCTTCTGGCCCTGCGCAGTGCGCCCAAAGCTTGGAACTGCGCCCCCGCCCGCCTGCCCGCGGCGCGGCGGCACGCCCTGGGCGCAAAGCAGCTCTGGGCCCGCTTTGAAAGCCCGGAGCAGCTGCCCGCGCCCCTGCCCGGGGACCTCGCAGGCGTCATCCTGCCCCTTTTGCGCTGGCGGGAGGTGCCGGAAGCCTTGCGGGCCAAAACCGTCCTGGAAGCTCCCCGTGTGATGTTCGGCGGCATGGAGGCCGCCACCGCCAAGGCCCTGGCCGAGGCGAAGGACGCGGGCTTTGCCGGGGTGATGGTCCACAACATCGGCCATCTGCCCCTGGCGAAGGGCTGGAAACTCTATGGCGGCTTCGGCCTCAATGTGGCCAACCCCCTGTCCGCCCTGTGCTGGAAGGACCTGGGCCTCTCGGCCCTCACCGTCTCCCCCGAGACGCCCTTTGCCGAGATGGAGGCCATCGAACCCGGTGTGCCCACCTGGGCCATCGTGTACGGCCACCTGCCGCTGATGATCACCCGGGCCTGCCCGCTGCAAAACGTCACCGACTGCGCCCACTGCGACAAGCAGGGCCTGCTCACCGACCGCAAGCGCCGGCAGTTCCCGGTGCGCTGCGGCGGGGGAGTGCGGCAGATCTACAATCCCGTGCCCCTTTACATGGGGGACAAGCTGAAAAAACTCCCGGCGGACGGAGCGCTTGCCTGGTTCACCCTGGAAACGCCCGCCGAGGCCGCCCGGGTGCTGGCGGCGCTGGAAAAAGGGGAGAGCTGGCCGGAGGAATTCACCCGCGGGCTCTACTTCAAGACCCCCAGCGCCCCCGGGGCCGGAAAGGATGAAACGAGATGAACGTGAAATACACCCTCACCCTGCCGGGGGCCAAGGCCCCGGAATACGCCACGGCGGGCGCGGCGGCGGCGGACCTTTTCGCCGTGCTGGACGCGCCCCTCACCGTGCCCCCCATGGGCCGGGCGCTGGTGCCCACCGGGGTGGCCATCCAGCTGCCGGGGCCGGAGTATGTGGCGCTGGTGTGCGCCCGCAGCGGCCTTGCCGTCAAGCGGGGGCTGACCCTCTCCAACGGGGTGGGGGTCATCGACTCGGACTATCGCGGCGCCATCCAGGTGGGACTGGTGAACCTCTCGGATGAACCCTGCACCCTGGAGCCCGGCGAGCGGGTGGCCCAGCTGATGGTGATGCCCGTGGCCCGCTGCGCCTTCACCTTCGCCGAAAAACTGGACGAGACCCAGCGGGGCGAGGGGGGCTTCGGCTCCACCGGCCGCCTGTGACAAAAGAAAGGAAGATACGCCCGTGAAACGCACATTGCTGCTCTGCTTTTTCATCCTCTCCGGCATTTTGCTGGGGGCCATGATCGCCAGCCTCGCCGCCGGAACGCCCGGTCTCTCCTGGCTGGCCTTCTCCCAGAGCATCGGCTTCCACCCGGTGCTGGACCTGTCCGTCATCAAGCTGGACCTCAACTTCACCATGGGCATCAGCGTGGCCCAGATCATCACCATCAGCCTGGCCATTTTCGCCTACACCCGCACCCGCATCTGAAATAAACCGAAGGAGCGTTTCGTTATGTCATTGATCCTTGCTTCCACCAGCCCCCGCCGCAAAGAGCTTTTGAGCCTCATCACCACCGACTTCAAGGTGGTGGGCAGCGATTTTGATGAGAGCACCCTCACCGCCGCCGACCCCCGCCAGACCGCCGAGAACCTCGCCTTCGGCAAGTGCATGGTGGTGGCCCGGGAATACCCCGAAGACACCGTCATCGGCTGCGACACCGTGGTGGACTGCGGCGGCAAGGTGTTCGGCAAGCCCAAGGATAAAGAGGACGCCCGCCGCATGCTCAAAGCCCTCTCCGGGTCGGACCACTTCGTCCACACCGGCGTGTGCGTGTGGCACGAAGGCGAGAGCCACACCTTCACCGCCACCACCCGGGTGCGCTTTTTCCCGCTGACCGACGAGCAGATCGAGGCCTACATCTCCACCAACGAGCCCTACGACAAGGCCGGCGGCTACGGCATCCAGGGGGCCGCGGCCCTCTTCTGCGAGGAGATCGAGGGCTGTTACTACAACATTATGGGGCTTCCTGTCTCCCGTCTGGCCCGCCTTTTGCAAAAATTTTGAACAAAATGCGAAACTTCGCCCGGCCGCTTGAGAAACACAGGGCTTGCGGTTATAATATAGAAGTAAAAATCTGCGTGATCGCATCATATACGTTCATAGAGTGTGTGTAAAGGAGAGTAATTCAACATGTTCAGCAAAGACATCGGCATCGACCTCGGCACCGCCAATACCCTTGTCTACCTGCGGGGCAAGGGCATCATCATGCGCGAGCCCAGCGTGGTGGCCGTGGATACCAAAAACGACGAGGTGCGCAGCGTTGGCCACGAGGCCAAGGCGGTCATCGGCCGCACCCCCGGCAGCATCGTGGCGGTCCGTCCTTTGAAGGACGGCGTCATCGCCGACTTCGACATCACAGCCAACATGCTCAGCCGCTTCATCAAGAAGGTGTGCGGCAACAGCATGTTCTTCCGTCCCCGGGTGGTCATCTGCATTCCCTCCGGCGTCACCGAGGTGGAGCGCCGCGCCGTGAAGGAGGCCAGCCTGAAGGCCGGCGCCCGTCAGGTGCGGGTCATCGAGGAGCCCATGGCCGCGGCCATCGGCGCGGGTCTGCCCATCAGCGAGCCCTCCGGCAGCATGGTGGTGGACATCGGCGGCGGCACCAGCGAGGTGGCCGTCATCAGCCTGGGCGGCATCGTGGCGGCCCGCAGCGTGCGCGTGGGCGGCGACGAGTTCGACCAGAGCATCATTGCCTACATCAAGCGCAAGTACAACCTGCTCATCGGTGAGCGCACCGCCGAGCAGATCAAGATCGAGATCGGCTCCGCCTTCGAGCTGGACCAGGAGACCAGCATGGACATCAAGGGCCGCAACCTGGTGGACGGTCTGCCCAAGAACATCACCGTGCACTCCGAAGAGGTGCGCGAGGCCCTGGAAGAGAGCCTGCAGAAGATCACCGACGCCATCAAGGAGACCCTGGAGCGCACTCCGCCGGAGCTGTCGGCGGACATCATCGACCACGGCATCATGCTCACCGGCGGTGGCGCGCTGCTGCGCGGGCTGGACCAGCTGATCAACCGGGAGACCGGCATCGACGTGCATGTGGCCGAGAACCCCCTGGACTGCGTGGCCGTGGGCGCCGGCGCAGTGCTGGACCATCTGGACATCCTCAGCGACGTGCTGGACGACGACTCCAGCCATTTCTAAGCGCCGCAAAACAAGGCGGCGCAGCGCAGAAAGCCTGTGCGCGGGCGGCGTTTTTTCGCCGCCCGCCTTTTGAATTGAGGGCCCCGGCCCTCACACCGCAACGCGAGGAGTTTTGCCCATGCGCGACTTTTTCTACACCAAAAAATTCAAGATCCTGCTGGCCGTGGCGGTGGTGCTGGCGGGCATGATGGCCTGGGCCGGCGCCAACGGCCGGCTGACCAACGCCCCCCAGGAGATCATGGGCGCGCTGCTCACCCCCTTCCAGAAGGCGGCTCAGCTGCTGGGCGGCGGGGTGGACGGCCTGCTGGACAAATACGTGCGCATCGACCAGATCATCGCCGAGAACGAGGCCCTGCAGCAGGAGAACCAGGAGCTGCGGGACCAGCTGGTGGACTATGACCAGCTGGCGGCGGAGAACAAGGCTTTCCGCGACCTGCTCAACATCCGGGAGGAGAACCCCGAGTTCCAGTACGCCTCGGCCTTTGTCATCAGCCGCGACCCGCTGGACCGCTTCGGCGGCTTCACCATCGACCAGGGCACCCTGAACGGGGTGGAAAAGGGCGACGTGGTGGTCAGCGACAAGGGCTATCTTGTGGGCCGCGTGCTGGAGGCGGATCTGAACAGCAGCAAGGTGATGACCATCCTGCAGCCCGGGTCCTATGTGGCCTGCCTTGTGAGCCGCACCCGCGACAGCGGCAACCTGAACGGCTCGGCGGACTACGCCGCCGACGGCATGTGCGTGCTGGAAAACCTCCCCCGCGACACCCTGGCCATGGTGGGCGACGAGATCATCACCACCGGCCTGGGGGGCGAGTTCCCCGCCAACATCCGGGTGGGCACCATCCTGGAGCTGGTGCCCGAGGAGAGCGGCACCTCAACCATCGCGGTGGTGGAGCCGGGGGCGGACATCAACAAGCTGACCCATGTGTTCATCGTCACCGATGATTCTTCTGATTCTTCCGAGGAGTAAGGAGGACGCGCCATGACCTCACGCAGCAAGCGCAATCTGATGCTGGCCGGCAAATGGGCCAGCTACTTTGTGCTGCTTCTGGTGGCCGCCACCCTCCAGACCACCCCCGGCTTTCTGGTGCTGGGCGAGATACGCCCGGTGTTCATCCTGCCGCTGTGCCTTGCGGTGGCGGTGTGCGAGGGCGAGTATCCCGGCGCCTTCTTCGGCGCGGTGGGCGGCCTCCTGTGGGACTTCACCGCCGGCCGCCCCGGCGGCCTGCTGGGCCTGGGCATGCTCTGTGTCTGCTTCGGCGCCGCCATTCTGGTGAGCCT
Source organism: Oscillospiraceae bacterium (assembly GCA_004558145.1). Lineage (GTDB taxonomy): Bacteria > Bacillota > Clostridia > Oscillospirales > Ruminococcaceae > Allofournierella_A > Allofournierella_A excrementavium. The sequence continues at coordinate 346,385 of SFDQ01000002.1, read as the reverse complement.
CTATCTGCGGCTCAACTCCATGAACTTCGTGCTGGTGAGCGGCGTGTGCGCCGTGCTGGTCACCGGCGTGGACTTTCTGTTCTTCTACGCCATGCCCGGCTACGCCGGGGCCGCGGCCCGCTATTTCGAGGTGGTGCTGCCCATCGCGGTGTTCACCGCCGCCCTTTCGCCCGTCAGCCTCTGGGCCGCCCGCCGGGTGAACCGGCGCTTCGCTCTGCCCGACTGACCCGCCGCTCATCCCATTCCCCGCCGCAAAGGAGGTAACTGCCCATGGACCGAAAAAGCCTTGCCCGCCGCCTCGGCGCGCTGATCATCGCCACCGCCGTGGTGATGGGCATCTTCATCCTGCGTCTGGTGCAGTTCCAGCTGGTGCAGGGGGAGGAGCTGCTGGAAAAAGCCCAGCAGGTGAGCAACTACCTGTTCAGCATCCCCGCCGCCCGCGGCGAGATCGTGGACGAATACGGCCGGGCCATGGCCTCCAACGTCTCGGGCTACAATCTTGTCATCAACAAGCTGATGCTCACCGGCGACTTGAACGAGACGCTGGTGGAGCTGGTGGAGATATTGCAGGCCGGCGGCGACGAATGGAACGACACCATGCCCATCAGCGCGCCGGAAAACGGCCACTATGAGTTCACCGCCGCCGAGGACGACTCCCGCGCCCAGAGCCGGCTGGATGCTTTGAAAGAGAATCTGGTCAAGCAGCCCTACGCCACCGCCGATCAGGTGATGGCCGCCGTGGTGGAGCGCTATGAGCTGGAGGACTATTCCCCCGAGTGGCAGCGCATCCTAGGCGGCATCCGCTACCAGATGGAGCTGGAGGAATTCAGCGACAACAACAACTTCACCCTCGCCGAGGACGTGAGCAGCCGCACGGTGGCCACCGTGAAGGAGCGGGGCCTCACCAGCGAGGGCGCGGACATCACCGAGACCAGCTACCGCGTCTATGCCGACGGCACCCTGGCCCCCCATCTGCTGGGCTATGTGGGCCCCATCTACGCCGAGGACTGGAAGGTCACCGACGAGGACGGCAATGTCAGCTACCCCCTGAAAGAGAAGGGCTACGCCATGAACGACACCATCGGTCAGGCGGGCCTGGAGCAGGTGGGCGAGGACAAGCTGCGGGGCGAGGACGGCCTCAAGCAGGTCACCCGCGACAAGGACGGCGTCATCATCTCCACCGAGGTCATCCAGGACCCGGAGCCGGGTCTCACCATGGTGACCACCATCAACGCCGATTTGCAGAAAAAGGTCTACGAGGCGCTGGAAAACCAGATCCTCAACCTGCAGGCCAACGGCCAGCAGTACAAGGGCAAGGAGGCCTGCGCCGGGGCGGTGGTGGTCATCGACGTCAAGACCGGGGGCATCCTGGCCTGCGTCAACTATCCCAGCTACGATCTGAACCTGCGCAGCACCAACGCCGCGCAGTATGCCAGCGACCCCAACACCCCCCTGGTGGACCGGGCGCTGCGGGGCCTGTATTCGCCGGGCTCCACCTTCAAGCCGGTGGTGGCGCTGGAGGGCCTGCTCTCCGGCCTCATCACCCCCACCGAAACGCCCATCCGCTGCGGCGGCGCCCAGTCCAGCTATAACTACTACGTCACCAGCGGCGGCCCCCGGTGCGAGGGAATCGGCCATGTGGGCGGCGCCAGCCTGAACCTCTACGACGCCCTGGGCTACAGCTGCAACACCTACTTTTACGACCTGGGCCGCCGGGAAGGGGCCGAGAACTTCAACGAGATGGCCCGCACGCTGGGCCTTGCCACCGAGACCGGAGTGGAGCTGTCGGAGTACACCGGCCGCACCACCGACCCGGACGACGACAACTTCACCCTGGGCCTTGAGCTGATGGCCGCCATCGGCCAGGGCAACACCGCCGTGACCCCGGTGCAGCTGGCCACCTACGCCGCCACCCTGGCCAACGGCGGCACCCGCTACCGCACCCACTTCATCTCCAGCTACCGCGACTCCAACACCGGCGAGGTGGTGGAGAGCTTCGAGCCGGAGGTGGTGGCCCAGGTGGAGGACAACATCGGCGCCTTTGACGCGGTGGAAGAGGGCATGATCCGGGCCGCCAAGAACAGCAGCGCCCTGCGGGACTACCCCATGACCATCGCCGTCAAGACCGGCAGCCCCCAGCGCGCCGAGTACTACGACAAGGAAAAGGGCCTGACCTATCTGAACAGCGCGGTCATCGCCTACGGCCCGGTGGAGGACCCCCAGATCGCCATCGGCGCCATCATGGAGTACGGCGGCGGCGGTTCCAACCTGCTGCCGGTGGTGCGGGACATTTTCAACGCCTACTTCATCGAAAAGACCGGCGACCTGCAAAGCGCCGAGGCGGGGCAGCTTCTGCCCTGAAAATGGCGAAAACACGCCGTTTTCCAGATATTTTTGTCCCTTCTTCACAAAACATGCCTTGCGCTCGGGTATAGTTTGTGCTACTATGATAATACGAGCGTGCTGTTCCCGTCAGCCGGGGCGATTTGCCGCTGGCAGAAAACATCCGGCAGGGAGGCGTGGGCTTGAGCGCAAAGATCGTTATGGTGGCTTCCGGCAAGGGAGGCACCGGCAAAAGCACCCTTTCGGTGATGCTGGGCGCGCGCCTGGCCGCCGCGGGGGGCAAGGTGCTGCTCATCGAGCTGGATTCCGGCCTGCGCAGCGTGGACATCATCGCCGGCGTCTACGGCAAGACCGTCTACGACATTGCCGATGTGCTCAGCGGCCGGTGCGAAGGCGCCAAAGCCGTGGTGGCCAGCCCTGTTTATCCGGGCCTTTCGGTCATCTCGGCGCCCTATGAGTGGAGCGGCACCGTGCAGCCGGCAGCGCTCAAAAAACTGATGGACAAGCTTTCGCCCGTTTTCGACTGGGTGCTGGTGGACACCGCCGCCGGCCTGGGTGCGCCCTTCAAGGCGGCGCTGGCCGTGAGCGAAACAGTGCTGCTGGTGCTCACGCCGGACCCCGTCACCTTGCGGGACGGCCACATCGCCGCGGAGGAAGCCTTTGCCGCGGGGGCCAAGCAGGTGCGCCTGGTGCTGAACCGGGTGGGGCCCGCCAGCTTCGGCGGCGCGGTGCGGGACCTGGACGAGTGCATCGACACGGTGGCCGCCCAGCTGATCGCCGTGGTGCCCGAGAGCAGCCAATTGCAGCTGTGCGCCGCCAAAGGGCAGGCGCTGCCTGCCGATTGCCTCGCGTTCCGGGCGGTGGACAACCTTGCCCGCCGCCTTCTGGGTCAGCGGGTGCCGCTTGCCGTGTGGGGCTGAGGCCGCCGCAGGCGTTTTTTCAGTTATATCCGTACTACGAACATCGTATATAAAACGTTGGGAAACAGAGCAGGGGGTAGGAAATACTATGAACATCGCGTTGATCGCGCACGACACCAAAAAAGAACTGATGGTCCAGTTCTGCATCGCATACTGCGGCATTCTCAGCCAGCACACGCTGGTGGCCACCGGCACCACCGGCAAGGTGGTCAGCGAGGCCACCGGCCTGCCCATCCAGTGCTTCCTGGCGGGCGTTCAGGGCGGCGACCAGCAGATCGCGGCGCGCATCGCCTGCAACGAGATCGACCTGCTGCTCTTCTTCCGGGACCCCATCAGCGCCAAGCCCCACGAGCCCAACGAGATGAACCTGCTGCGCCTGTGCGACGTGCGCAACATCCCGCTGGCCACCAACATCGCCACCGCCGAGGTGCTCATCCACGGCCTGGAGCGGGGCGACCTGGAATGGCGCAGCATCGTGAATCCCAAGCGCTGAGCCTTCACAAAAGCCACAAAAGCGGCCCCCGGCATTTTGCCGGGGGCCGCTTTCTGTCTGCCGGTGCGCTCGTTTCACAGGCGCTTTCGGAGCATCGCGCAAAAAAGCGCACCGTCCTTCAAAGGGGCGGCGCGCTTTGCTGTGGGGGGAACTTCCGGGTCAGCGGGCTTCAGTCGTGGAGGGGTTCGGCCTCCCAGTTGCGGATGGCGCCGCTGTAACCGTCGATCTCGAACTCGTACTCCATGCCGCCGTAAACGATCTTGCCCTCGTACTCCACGCGGCCGTCGTCCCGGTCGGTCTCGAATTCACGGATGTCGGAGGCGGAAGCGCCGGGCACCTGGGCCAGGGCCAGGGCCTTCGCGTCCTCGGCGCTGATGGTGCCGGAGGAGGCGGGAGGAGCGTAGTCCTCGGCGTCGTAGTCATAGCTCACCACCTCGCCGGTGGCTGCGTCGATCTCGTAGTCGTATTCCTTGTAGTCGGCGGTGTAGAACTCCACCTCATAGACGAGGCGGCCGTCGTCCCGGTCCAGCTCGGCCTTCACGAAGGTCACGCTGCCGGAGGAAAGGCCCGCATGGGCCAGGGCTTTGGCCTTGGCATCCTCGGCGCTGATGGACGCGCCGGCGGAGGCGGACTGGCTGCCGGAGGCAGTCTTGCCGGAGGTGGCGGCGGGGGCGTAGTTCTCCACGTCGTAGTCGCAGCTCACCACCTCGCCGGTGGCCGCGTCGATCTCGTAGTCGTATTCCTTGTAGTCGGCGGTGTAGAACTCCACGTCGTAGACGAGGCGGCCGTCATCCCGGTCCAGCTCCGCCTTGATGAAGGTCACGTCGGTCTCGGCAAGGCCCGCGTGGGCCAGGGCCTTGGCCTTGGCGTCCTCGGCGGTGATGGAGGCCTCGGCGGGGGCGGAGGCGCTCTGGGTCAGGGGCATGCTCTCGGACTGGATGACCACGCCGGAAAGCGCGTCCACCTGGCTCTCATAGCGGCTGTCGCCGGAGGTGAAGGATACCAGATAGTATTCCACGCCGTCCCGGCTGGCCAGTTCGGTGCCCAGGAAGGTCACCGCTTCGGTGGAGAGCCCCGCCCCGGTGAGGGCGGCGGCGCGGGCGGCCTCGTCTCCGATGTAGGCCAGCTGGCCCGCATTGGCGCAGGCGGTGAAGAGGGCGACGGTCAGGGCGGCAAGAGCCGCGGCGATCAATTTTTTCATCAGGGGATTCTCCTTCCTGTTTTGTTCTGATGCCAGTATAGGCCCCCAACATGAAACGAACATGAAATTTGCGAAGCGTTCTCAAAAAAATTCAAAGAAAAAGGGCGGCCCCGAAGCCGCCCCTTTTTTAACAGGTTCAGACCGCCGCGCGCTCCTTTTCCAGCAGGGCGAAGATGGCCTGGTCCGCGCTCCAGAAAAAGGCGCTTTCTCCCGCCAGGGCGGTGATGCCCGCCCGGTCGAAGTAGAGGCGCACCTCCGGGGCCACGCCGCAGAAGGCCACGCCCCGGCCCTGTTCTTTCAGCCGGGCACACAGCTCCAGCAGCGCCTGCGCGCCGGACACGTCCAGGCTGGGCATGCCCCGCAGCGAAAAGATGACCTCGCGGTAGTCCGGCATTTCCGCCATCAGGCGGCTGAACTCGTCCACCGCGCCGAAGAACAGCGAGCCGGTCACATAGACCACCCCCGCCTTGGGCAGCGCGCCGCCGGGCGCGCCGGGCAGGCGGGAGGCGTCGATGTCCGAAAAGCTCACGTTGATGTGGCTGGCCTTGACGATGTAGAGAAGAGCCGAGTAGACGATGCCCACCAGAATGGCCACCGTCAGGTCCGCCGCTACGGTGGCGACCATGGTGATGAAGAACTGGCTGATGCCGGACTTGAAGCGGTGGCCCAGCAGGTAGCGGATGCCCTCCCAGTCGTTCATCCTCCAGGCGGTGACCATCAGCACACCGGCCAGCGCCGCCAGGGGCAGCCGGGCCATCACCCCGCCCAGCAGGAACATGGAGGCCAGCAGGAACACCGCGTGGAACACGCTGGTCAGCCGGGTCTGCTGGCCGCTCTTCACCGCCACGCTGGTGCGGGCGATGGCGGCGGTGGCGGGTACGCCGCCCAAAAGGGGCAGCACCATGTTGCCCACGCCCTGGGCGATGAGCTCCTGGTCGGCGTTGAAGGCTTCGCCCTTCATCCGGCTGGCGGACGCGCCGCACAACAGGCTCTCGATCATGGCCAGGGCGGCGATGGTCACGATGGGGGAGGCAAGGCCGCTGAGCATGGAAAGGTCCAGCGCGGTCAGGTCCAGCCGCTCGTCCAGCAGTAGGGTGCGGGGGATGTCGCCCACCAGCGCCAGCTGGTCAAAGCCGGCGGCGGTGGCCACCACCGTGGCCAGCACGATGCCCACCAGCGAACCGGGCACCCGCGCGCCCCACTTTTTGGGCCAGAGCACCATCACCGCCACCACCAGCGCGCCGATGAGCACCGGCTGCCACTGGGGATGAAAGCCCAGCCGGGCGTAGGAGGCCAGCTTTTCCAGATTGGTGGACCCTTCGGATACGGTGCCGAAGAAGTTGTCCACCTGGCCCAGGGCGATGACCAGGGCGATGCCGGAGGTGAAGCCCATGATGACCGGCATGGGGATGAAGCTGATGAGCTTGCCCAGCCGCAGCAGGCCGGCGGCCAGCAGCAGGGCCCCGGCGGCAAAGCAGGCCAGGAACACGCCCTGCAGGCCGTAGCGGGCCACGATGCCCACCAGCACGGCGCTCATGGCCCCGGTGGGGCCGGACACCTGATAGGACGCGCCTCCCAGCAGGGCGATGACCACGCCCGCCACGATGGCAGTCACAAGGCCCGCGGCGGCGGAGGCCCCGCTGGACACGCCGAAGGCCAGCGCCAGCGGCAGCGCCACGGCGCACACCGTGAGCCCCGCCATCACGTCGCCGCCCAGGCGGGCGGCGTTGTAGCCCGCGAATTCAGACCGCAGACTGGCAAAAAACTGTTTCATTGTTACCCCTCACTGTCAAATCATACCGTTTTGCGCCGGGGCAAAAACCGCAAGCGCCCCGCGCGCAGCCCTTCCAGTGTATCACCCCGGCGCGGTGGTTACAAGAGGGGGATATGCGGGTGGCACGCAAAAACGCGCCCTTTTTGCGGTCAAAGGTAAATCCCAGGCGATTGACAAACCACAAATTTGTGGTATATTTATAACATAAAGATAAAAATACACCACATTTGGAGGGCGGATATGAACCACAAACGGTATTTATACGGCTCGCTGGGGTTTCTCTCGCTGCTGGGCTTCATTGGTGTGTTCACCGACCAGCGATATTTTCTTGGCTTCTTCGCTTTTGCGGTGGATTTTGAGTATTTCTTCGCGGCAGGGGATGAAATGCTGGACGAATGGATGAACCGGGCGGCGGCCCGAGCGTTCTACTGCGGCATGCTGGCGGTGGCAGCGGCTACGCTGGTCTCCTTTTTCATGCTTGGCAAAGCGGGAGACGAGGCGCTGATGCGGGGCTTTGCCATCGGATGGATGGTTTCGGTGCTGGTCCATTCGGGAATGAGCGGATATTACGGGCTTCAGGAAAAATGGTATGGCGACGATGATTGAAACCAGGATAAAAGAACTGCGGGCCAAACATGGAATGAGGCAGGAGGAGCTTGCCCGGCTGGTGGGCGTGCGTCGGGAGACCATCGGCAACCTGGAAAAAGGACGGTATAATCCCTCGTTGGTGTTGGCCTGGAAGATCGCACACGTCTTTGACGTTTCCATTGAAGAAGTGTTCACCGTAAAAGAAACGGACGCGGAGCAGAAATGAAAAACAGGCGGACAGGGAAAACCTGTCCGCCTGTTTTTATGATAAAACTCATTGTGCCAAAGGCAGATGCAGGGTGAAAGCGCTGGGCGCGCCCTCGGCGCTCTCCAGCGTCATGCGCCCGCCGTGGAGCTGGGCGATGCGCTGCACCAGCGAGAGGCCCAGGCCCACACCCTCCTGCTCGTCGCTGCGGGCGGCGTCCACCTGATAAAACCGCTGCCAGATCTTCTCCTGCTGGGCGGCGGGGATGCCGGGGCCCTCGTCGGCCACGGTGAGCAGGGCTTCGCCGCCCTCGGCGCGCACCTCCACCGTCACCGTGCCGCCGGGCAGGCCGTACTTGAAGGCGTTGTCCGCAAGGTTCGCCACCAGCCGCCCCAGCAGCGCCTCGTCCCCCTGCACGGTGACCCCCTCCGCCAGCGCAAGGCGCAGCCGCGAAGGGTCGTAGTTCTGCTCTTCCACCGCGCGCCGGGCCAGCTGCCCCAGGTCCAGGGGCACGGGCTGCAAGGGCTCGGTGCCCTGGTCCAGCCGGGTGAGGGCCAGCAGCTGGCCGATGAGCCCGGCCATCCTGTCCGCCTGGCGCTGGATGGTGTCCAGGGTTTCCAGCCGCTCTTCCTCGGTCTCGTCGTAGGCCCTGCCGTACTCGCAGGCGCTCTTGATGACCGCCACCGGCGTGCGCAGTTCGTGGGAGGCGTCGGCGGTGAAGCGGCGCTCCGCCTCAAAACTGCGCTGCAGCCGCTCCAGCAGGCCGTCGAAGTTTTCCGCCAGTTTTGTCAGCTCCTCGCCGCCGGGCACATGCCCGATGCGCAGCGACAGGTCCTTGCCCTCGCCGATGGAGGCCGCCGCGGCGTTCACCGTGTCCAGTCCCCGCAGCGAGCGGCGCAGGATGAAGTAGCTGCCCAGCGCCCCCGCCAGCACGAAGAGGGGCAAGGCCACCGCCGCGGCCAGCAGCAGGTTGCGGGCGGCGGAGGAGGAATCCGGCACCTCCATCAGCCCCCGCAGCCACACGCCGTTCTCCCACCCGTCGGCCACCCATAGGTCCAAAAGATACCAGTCCCCGCCGGCGGTCTCCACCGTGCGCAAAGTGCCGTTCTCAAAGGCCGCCGTCTCGGAAAAGCCCACCGGCAGCTGCCCCGCCAGCAGCGCTTCGGCCTTGCTGTACACAAGGCAGGAAACGCCGCTTCGGGAGAAGGAAAAGCCCTCGCCGGCGGCAAACTGCCCGTCGGTGAAGGTCACCAGCGCGGCGTTGGCCCGCACTGTGTCCGCCAGCTGCTGGCGGGCGGTGCGCTGCACCACCGAGCTGCTCACGCTGAAGGCAAAGAGCAGCATCAGCGCAAAGAGCGCCACCACCAGCAGGGTGATGAGCAGGGTGATGCGGGTCTTGATGGAGCGAAGCTTCACGGCGTGCCTCCTTCCTTCGGCGCGCGCAGCACCCAGCCGGAGCCCCGCACCGTGTGCAGAAGGCGCTGGCTTTCGGGCACGTCCGCGTCGATCTTCTTGCGCAGGCGGCTCATGTAGCCGTCGATGTTGTTGGAGCTGCCCGCCTTTTCGTAGTTCCAGATGCGGTCCTCCAGCTGCTCCCGGCTGAGCACCGTGCCCGCGTGGCGCACAAGATGCTCCAGAATGGCGTACTCTTTGGGCAGCAGGGGAATGTCCCGCCCCGCCCGGGCGGCGGTGCGGCCCCGGGTGTCCAGCACAAGGTCACCCACGGTGAGGGTGTCGGTGCGGCTGCCCGCGTGCTTGCGGGTCATGGCCCGGATGCGGGCCAGCAGCTCCTCAAAGGCGAAGGGCTTGACGAGGTAATCGTCCGCCCCCAGGTCCAGCCCCTCCACCCGGTCGGCCACCGAGTCACGGGCGGTGAGGAACAGCACCGGGATGTCGCTGCCCTGGGCCCGCAGCTTTGCCAGCAGCTGGTGGCCGTCCATTTTGGGCATCATCACGTCCAGCACGATGCCGTCGTATTCCGCCCCGGCCAGATAGTCCAGGGCCTCCTCGCCGTCAAAGCAGCCGTCCACGCTGTAACCCGCCTTGGTCAGAGCCTTGACGATGAGACGGTTCATGTCCTTGGTGTCCTCCACCACGAGGATGCGCATGAGACCACTCCTTCCTTTGAAAAAAGCGCGCCGGGCAGGCCGGTGAGGGCCCCCGGCGCGCGCGTCAGGTCAAAAGGTGTCCAGTTCGCCCAGGTCGTAGGGGGTGTTCTGGTACACATAATAGTTCAGCCAGTTGGTGTAGAGCAAAAAGGCGTGGGCCCGCCAGCGGTAGACCGGCTCTTTGGAGGGGTCGTCGCCGGGGTAGTAGTGCTTGGGCGGGGCGATGGGCAGGCCCTTGGCCACGTCCCGGCGGTACTCCGCGTCCAGCGTCAGCCGCTCGTACTCCGGGTGGCCGGTGACGAAGATCTGCCGTCCGCTGTCGGTGCTCATCAGGTAGATGCCCGCCTCGTCGCTTTCCGCCAGCACCCGCAGGTCCTTGCAGGCCTTCACCTGTTCCTCGTCGATGCCGGTGTGGCGGGAGTGGGGCGCCCAGAACTCCTCGTCGAAGCCCCGCACCAGGGGGTTCGAGGGCCGGGTGACCCGGTGGGGAAAGATGCCGAACATCTTTTCGGGCAGGGGACGCTTCTGGATGCCGAAGTGGTGGTAGAGCGCCGCCTGGGCCCCCCAGCAGACGTGAAGGGTGGAGTAGACGTTGGTGCGGGTGAAATCCATGATCTGGCACAGCTCCGGCCAGTAGTCCACTTCCTCAAAGGGCATCTGCTCCACCGGCGCGCCGGTGATGATCATGCCGTCGAACCGCTCGCCGCGGATCTCATCGAAGGTCTTGTAAAAGGCCTCCATGTGTTCGCCGGGCACGTGGCTGGCGGCGTGGCTGGCGGTGTGCAGCAGGGTCAGCTGCACCTGCAGCGGGCTGTTGGCCAGCAGGCGCGCCAGCTGGGTCTCGGTGGCTATTTTGGTGGGCATCAGGTTCAGCGCCACGATGCGCAGCGGCCGGATGTGCTGGGTGCGGGCCCGGCGCTTGTGCATCACGAACACGTTCTCGCTGCCCAGCACCCCGTAGGCGGGCAATGTTTTGGGGATGATGAGGGGCACTCTGCCGCTCTCCTTTCAAATGGAAATGGTCAAACCTGCTCCAGCGCCTGGGCGATGTCGGCGATGAGGTCGCGGCTGTCCTCCAGGCCGCAGCTGAAGCGGACGAGGTCCGGGCTCACGCCGGCGGCGGCCAGCTCCTCGTCGTTCATCTGGCGGTGGGTGGCGCTGGCGGGATGCAGGCAGCAGGTGCGGGCGTCGGCCACATGGGTCTCGATGGCCGCCAGCTTCAGGTGTTTCATAAAGGTCTCGGCGGCCTTGCGTCCGCCCTTCACACCAAAGCTCACCACGCCGCAGCCGCCGTTCGGCAGGTATTTCTGAGCCAGGGCGTAGTGCTTGTCATCGGGCAGGCCGGAATAGCTCACCCAGGATACCTTCGGGTGGTCGTGGAGGAACTCCGCCACCGCCTGGGCGTTCTCGCAGTGGCGCTTCATGCGCACGTGCAGGCTCTCCAGACCCAGGTTCAGCAGATAGGCGTTCTGGGGGCTCTGCACGCTGCCGAAGTCACGCATCAGCTGCGCGGTGGCCTTGGTGATGTAGGCGCCTTCCAGGCCGAAGCGCTCGGTGTACACCACGCCGTGGTAGCTCTCGTCAGGGGTGCAAAGGCCCGGGAACTTGTCGGGGTACTTGGTCCAGTCGAAGCGGCCGCTGTCCACGATGGCGCCGCCCACGGCGGAGCCGTGGCCGTCCATGTACTTGGTGGTGGAGTGGGTCACGATGTCCGCGCCCCACTCGAAGGGCCGGCAGTTCACCGGGGTGGCGAAGGTGTTGTCGATGATGAGGGGCACGCCGTGGGCGTGGGCCGCCTTGGCGAACTTCTCAATGTCCAGCACGGTGAGGGCGGGGTTGGCGATGGTCTCGCCGAACACCGCCTTGGTGTTGGGCCGGAAGGCGGCGTTCAGCTCCTCTTCGGAGCAGTCCGGGTCCACGAAGGTGAACTCGATGCCCATCCGCTTCATGGTCACGGCGAAGAGGTTGTAGGTGCCGCCGTAGATGGTGCTGCTGCTCACCACATGGTCGCCGCAGCCGGCAATGTTGAACACCGAGTAGAAGCTGGCCGCCTGGCCGGAGCTGGTGAGCATGGCGGCGGTGCCGCCCTCCAGCTGGCAGATCTTGGCGGCCACCGTGTCGCAGGTGGGATTCTGCAGCCGGCTGTAAAAATAGCCGCTGGCCTCCAGGTCGAACAGTTTGCCCATGTCCTCGCTGGTGGCGTATTTGAAGGTGGTGCTCTGAATGATGGGCACCTGGCGGGGCTCGCCGTTGCCCGGCGTGTAGCCGCCCTGTACGCAGATGCTGTTGAGATGCAGATCCATTTTGAAAACCCTCCCCGTATCTGTTCCGCCCGGCGGGCGGAAAAAACGCTTTACTTTATTATTTTAACGTATCCGTGCCGGTGTTGCAAGGCGGTTCAGTCCAGCGTCTTGCCCATCAGGCTCACCAGCGGGCGTAGCTTGTCCATCAGGGCGGAGAACTGGGCCGGGGTCAGGCTCTGGGCCCCGTCGCACAGCGCCCGGGCCGGGTCGTTGTGCACCTCCACCATCAGGCCGTCCGCCCCGGCGGCCACCGCCGCCGCGGCCAGCGGCTCCACCATCCAGGCGATGCCCGCCGCGTGGCTGGGGTCGATGACCACCGGCAGATGGGTCATCTTTTTCAGCATGGGCACGGCGCTGATGTCCAGCGTGTTGCGCATGCTGGGCTCGAAGGTGCGGATGCCCCGCTCGCACAAAATGACCTGGTCGTTGCCCTCGGCCATGATGTACTCGGCGCTCATCACCAGCTCCTCCAGCGTGGCGGAAAGGCCCCGCTTCAAAAGCACCGGCCGCCCGCTCTGGCCCACCGCCTTGAGCAGCTCGAAGTTCTGCATGTTCCGCGCCCCCACCTGGATGAGGTCCACGTCGGCGAAGAGGGGCAGGTGCTCGGTGTTCATGATTTCGGTCACGATGGGCATGCCGGTCTTTGCCCGGGCGTGGCGCAGAAGCTCCAGCCCCTCCGCCCGCATGCCCTGGAAGGAGTAGGGGGAGGTGCGGGGCTTGAAGGCGCCGCCCCGCAGAAGCTTCGCCCCGGCGGTTTGCACCGCGGCGGCCACCGTCTCGATCTGGCTTTCGCTCTCCACGCTGCAGGGCCCGGCGATGACGGCGAAGCTGCCGCCGCCCACCTTCACGCCGCTCACGTCCACCACCGTGTCCTCCGGGTGGAACTTGCGGTTGGCCTTCTTGTAGGGCTCGCTCACCCGGCGCACGTCCTCCACCACCGGGCTGGCCCGCAGCCAGCTCTCGGCGATGGATTTTGTGTCGCCCACAAGGCCCAGGATGTGGGTCTCCGCGCCCTGGCTCTCGTGGATGGAAAGGCCGCGGCCCTCCAGCTCTCTGCAAAGGTCCTTCACGGCCTGCTGGTCGGCGTGCTGTTTCAGGATGATGATCATGTCGGTTTTCCCCCTCGTTTCAGAATAAAAAACCGGGAAGCCTGCTGCCGCAGACTTCCCGGTGGTTTTGTGTGCCGAAACGCGCTTTTTTGCGCCTCTTACACTCCCGCCTGACCGCAGCAAACAGAGCCTTTACCCATCATGAAGTAAAAGCCGTAATAATACATGCTGGCGGTGAACAGAGTGGTCATGGCGCACCTCGCGCGTTCAAAAAGATTTGTGCAAAGCATAGCACGCGGCAAACGCTTTGTCAAGGGAAAGCGTTCCCCCTTGCATCCCGTGCTACAATAAAAGAAAAAACGCCCGGCCCGATGGCCGCGGCGGCAAAAAGGGGAAAGAAACAATGGCGCAGCCCAAGACCAACGCCATGCGCATGCTGGACAAGGCGAAGGTAAACTATACATTCCACGAGTACGACCATTCCGACGGGGCCATCGACGGGGTGGCCGTGGCGGCAAAGCTGGGGCAGGACCCGGCGCGGGTGTTCAAAACGCTGGTGACCCAGGGGGCCAGCCGGGCCTTTTATGTGTTCGTCATCCCGGTGGCGGAAGAGCTGGACCTGAAGGCCGCCGCCCGGGCGGTGGGGGAGAAGAGCGTGGCCATGCTCCACGTGGCGGACCTGCTCAAGACCACCGGCTATGTGCGGGGCGGATGCAGCCCCGTGGGCATGAAAAAGGCCTTCGTCACCACGGTGGACGAGAGCGCGGCGGACAAGGAGACCATCATGGTCAGCGCCGGGCGCATCGGGGCCCAGGTGGAGCTTGCGCCCGCCGATCTGCTGGCCGTCACCGGCGCGAAATACGCCGCCATCACCGCCGGGAAAGTATGACTACCAAGCGATTTGATTGGTAATCGTGCCAAAAAAGCGCGGGGAAAACAATGCGCCCGGAGCAAATGTTCTGAAAATGTTTTGCACGGTGCGAAACAGGTTGCATTTTGCCGCCGCACCCTTTAAACTGAAAGGGTAGAAAGCACGCCCGCGCGCCGCACCCGATGCGGCGGTGGGCAAGATTTTTTTGCAGGAGGTGCGCGGCATGGGGCGTTGTGTGTTTGGGCGGCCCGGTTCCCATGGCGGGGCGAAGTGCCGCGCGCGCAAACAGCGGGGGAAGAGCACCCCTTTATCGAAGTGAAACAAAGGCCGTGGTGTAAGTGTGCACCACGCCTTTTCTTTTTTGATTACAGGGAGGTCGAACAAAGGTGACACAGACAAAAAAAGTGGCCGTTTTGATGGGCAGCGACAGTGACTGGCCGGTGGTGAAAGGCGCCTGCGCCGAGCTCAAACGGCTGGGCATCCCCTTCGAGGCCCACATCCTCAGCGCCCACCGCACCCCCGCCGAGGCCGCGGAGTTCTCCAAATCCGCGCGGGACAAGGGCTTCGGCGTCATCCTCTGCGCGGCGGGCATGGCCGCGCATCTGGCGGGGGCCGTTGCCGCCAACACCACCCTGCCTGTGGTGGGCATCCCCATGAAGGGCGGCGCTGTGGACGGGCTGGACGCCCTGCTGGCCACCGTGCAGATGCCCAGCGGCATCCCCGTGGCCACCGTGGCGCTGAACGGCGCGAAGAACGCCGCCGTGCTGGCCGCCCAGATTTTGGCCGTCACCGACGAGCGCCTGGCCGCCCTTCTGGCCGCCGACCGCGAGGCCATGGCCGCCCAGATCGCCAAAAAGGAAGAAGCCCTGCAGGCCCAGCTTGCCGAGCTGTGATAAAAACGCACCACAGACTTTTACAATAAAAAGGAGAGTATAACGATGAAAAAGATGGAGCAGCTGTACGAGGGCAAAGCCAAGAAAGTGTTCGCCACCGACGATGCGAACCTGGTCATTGTGGACTACAAGGACGACGCCACCGCCGGCGACGGCGCCAAGAAGGGCACCATCCGGGGCAAGGGCGTTGTGAACAACCGCCTGTCCAACAACCTGATGAAGATGCTGGAGGGCAAGGGCGTGCCCACCCACTTCGTGGAGGAGCTGAGCGACCGCGAGACCCTGGTGAAGAAGGTCCAGATCGTGCCTCTGGAGGTCATCGTGCGCAACGTGGCCGCCGGCAGCTTCACCAAGCGCCTGGGCGTGCCCGAGGGCACCGTTCTGAAGTGCCCCACCCTGGAGTTCAGCTACAAGAACGACGACCTGCACGACCCCCTCATCAACCACTACCATGCCCTGGCTCTGGGCCTTGCCACCCAGGCCGAAATTGACACCATCAGCGAGTACGCCTTCAAGGTGAACAGCATCCTCAGCGAGTATCTGCTGGGCTTCAACATCCGCCTCATCGACTTCAAGCTGGAGTTCGGCCGCCTGGCGGACGGCACCATCGTGCTGGCCGACGAGATCAGCCCCGACACCTGCCGCTTCTGGGACGCCACCACCGGCGCTCACCTGGACAAGGACCTGTTCCGCCGCGACCTGGGCGGTGAGGAAGAGGCCTACCAGGAGGTCATGGCCCGCCTGCTGGGCTGAGCCGTCCGCGGCCGGCGGGGCCGGCCATCGCAACCACAAGCACAGAAAGGGAAACTATGGAACAATTTGACGCAAAGCTGCACGAGGAGTGCGGCGTGTTCGGCATCTACCGCCGGGACGAGGGCCAGGATGTGGTGGCCGCCACTTACTACGGCCTGTACGCCTTGCAGCACCGCGGCCAGGAGAGCTGCGGCATGGCGGTGAACGACGGCGGCGTTATTTACAAGCGCCGTGACCTGGGCCTTGTGAACGAGGTGTTCACCAAGGACGTGCTGGAGAATATGCCCCGGGGCCAGATGTGCATCGGCCACTGCCGCTATGCCACCACCGGCACCCCCCTGCGGGCCAACGCCCAGCCCTTCGTCATTCGCCACGTGAAGGGCCCCATGGCCCTGGCCCACAACGGCAACCTGACCAACTCCTACGAGCTGCGGCAGGCCATCGAGCTGGAGGGCGGCATCTTCCACTCCACTAGCGACACCGAGGTCATCGCCTACACCATCACCCGCCAGCGCCTTTCCAGCGGCAGCATCGAGGAAGCGGTGGAAAAGACCATGCCCATGCTGAAAGGCGCTTACAGCCTTGTCATCATGAGCCCCCGCAAGCTCATCGCCGCCCGTGACCCCAACGGCTTCAGGCCCCTGTGCATCGGCAAGCTGCACGGCAGCGACGTTATCGCCAGCGAGAGCTGCGCCATCGCCGCCGCCGGCGGCGAGTTCGTGCGGGACGTGGAGCCCGGCGAGATCATCGTCTTTGACGAGAACGGCATGCGCTCCATCCGCACCCACTGCGGAAAGCCCAGCAGCCTGTGCGTCTTTGAGTTCGTCTACATCGCCCGGCCCGACTCGGTGGTGGACGGCGCCTCCGTCCACCGTGCCCGCCGCCGCGCCGGCGCCATGCTGGCGCTGGAGCACCCCATCCAGGCGGATGTGGTCATCGGCGTGCCCGACTCCGGCCTGGACGCCGCCCTGGGCTATTCCCAGCAGAGCGGCATCCCCTACGGCATCGGCTTTTTGAAGAACAAATACATCGGCCGCACCTTCATCCAGCCCGACCAGAAGCTGCGTGAGAACACCGTGCGCATCAAGCTGAACCCCATCGCCGACACGGTGCGGGGCAAGCGGGTGGTGCTGGTGGACGACTCCATCGTCCGGGGCACCACCAGCCGCCAGATCGTGCAGCTGCTGCGGGAGGCCGGCGCCACCCAGGTGCACTTCCTCTCCAGCGCGCCGGAGTTCCTCTATCCCTGCTATTTCGGTGTGGATGTGGACAGCCGCGAGAACCTCATCGCCGCCAACCACACCCTGGAGGAGATGCGGGACATCCTGGGCGTGGACAGCCTGGGCTTCCTCAGCGTGGAGGGCGTGAAGAACATCGCCGAGGGCTGCGGCCTGGGGCTGTGCACCGGCTGCTTCACCGGCAAGTACCCCGCCGAGACCCCCGCCGTGACCGAAAAGAGCAAATTCGAGAGCAAGATCCCCGAAGCCACTGAATGAACGCAAAGGAGCGCGCCATGGAAAAGAGTTATTCTGCCAGCTACGCCGCCGCCGGGGTGGACATCACCGCCGGCTACAAGGCGGTGGAACTGATGAAACAGCACGTCGCCCGCACCATGACCTCCGGCTGCATCGGCGGCCTGGGCGGCTTCGGCGGCCTGTTTGAACTGGACTGCACCGACATGCCCCACCCCGTGCTGGTCTCCGGCACCGACGGCGTGGGCACCAAGCTGAAAATCGCCTTTCTGATGGATAAGCACGACACCGTGGGCATCGACTGCGTGGCCATGTGCGTCAACGACGTGGTCTGCGCCGGCGCGAAGCCCCTCATCTTCCTGGACTACATCGCCTGCGGCAAGAACGTGCCGGAAAAAATTGCCCAGCTGGTGGCCGGCGTGGCCGAGGGCTGCGTGCAGGCCGGCTGCGCTCTGGTGGGCGGCGAGACCGCCGAGATGCCCGGCTTCTACCCCGAGGACGAATACGACCTGGCGGGCTTCACCGTGGGCGCGGTGGACAAGGCAAAGCTTTTGGACAACAGCACCATGCAGGAGGGCGACGTCATCATCGCCCTGCCCTCCTCCGGCGTTCACTCCAACGGCTTCTCGCTGGTGCGCCGGGTCTTCGACCTGGAACACCACCCCGAGGTGCTGAAAGAGCACCACGCCGACCTGGGCTGCACCCTGGGCGAGGCCCTGCTGGCCCCCACCAAGATTTACGTCAAGCCCGTGCTGGCGGTGATGGACGAAATCACCGTCAAGGGCGTGAGCCACATCACCGGCGGCGGCTTCTATGAAAACATCCCCCGCTGCCTCAAAAAAGGCTGCGCCGCCCGCATCGCCAAGAGCGACGTGCGCACCCCCGCCCTCTTTAAACACATCCAGACCGCTGGCAACATCCCCGAGCGGGACATGTTCAACACCTTCAACATGGGCGTTGGCATGATTCTGGTGGTGGCCAAAGAGGACGCTGACCGCGCCGTTGAAATCCTCGAAAAGAACGGCGAGGCCGCCTGGGTCCTGGGCGAGATCGTCGCCGGCGACGGGGTGGAGCTATGCTGAAGGTAGCGGTGCTGGTATCCGGCGGAGGCACCAACCTCCAGGCTTTGCTGGACAGCGAGGCCCGGGGCGAAAATCCCCACGGCAAGATCAGCCTTGTGGTAGCCTCGAAGCCCGGCGTCTATGCTCTCGAGCGGGCCAAGAACGCCGGCGTGCCCGGCGTGGTGGTCCGCCGCAAGGACTATGCCACTGCCGAGGAATTCGACAAGGCTTTGCTGGGCGTTTTGAAGGAAAACGGCATCGACGTGGTGGTGCTGGCGGGCTTCCTCTCCATTCTGGGCGAGAGCGTCATCGCCGCCTACCCCGAGCGCATTTTGAACGTGCACCCCAGCCTCATCCCCAGCTTCTGCGGCGAGGGGATGTACGGCCTCAAGGTGCACGAGGCGGCCCTGGCCAAAGGGGTCAAGGTCACCGGCGCCACCGTCCACTTCGTCAACGAAGTGTGCGACGGCGGGCGCATCATCGCCCAGAAGGCGGTGGAGGTGGCCGAGGGCGACACCCCCGAGACTTTGCAGCGGCGGGTGATGGAGCAGGCCGAATGGCAGCTGCTGCCCGCGGCGCTGGCCAAGGTGTGCGCCGAATACGACAAAGGCTGAACCCGCGCCCGCTGCGGCGCGCGACGAAAAGGGAGAATGAGGAAATGGAACTGCTTGACCTTTATGAACAGCTGAAGACCAACGCCTACCCCGGCCGGGGCATCGTGCTGGGCCTTGCCCCCAGCGGCAAAAAGGCGCTCATCGCCTACTTCATCATGGGCCGCAGCGCCAACAGCCGCAACCGGGTGTTCGACCCGGTGGAGGCCATCGGCGGCATCCGCACCCTGGCGGCGGACCCGGCAAAGCTGGAGGACCCCAGCCTCATCATCTATAACCCGGTGCGCACGGTGGGGGAAAACACCCACATCGTGACCAACGGCGACCAGACCGACACGGTGTATGATTTTATGGCCAAAGGCGACAGCTTCGAGGCCGCCCTGCGCACCCGCACCTTCGAGCCGGACGGCCCCAACTGGACCCCCCGCATCAGCGGCGTGGTGGAGCTGGCCGAAGGCGCTTGCAGCTACAAGCTGTCCATTCTCAAGAGCGCCGACGGCAACGGCGAAAGCTGCCGGCGGTACTTCTTCGAGTATCCCCAGCCGGTGGCCGGCGAAGGTCACTTCCTGCACACCTACAAGTGCGACGGCAGCCCCATCCCCAGCTTTGAGGGCGAGCCGGAGCGGGTGGCCCTGCCGGAAGAGGCGGAGGAGCTGGCGGCAAAGATGTGGGAGTCTTTGAACGAGGACAACAAGGTCAGCCTGTTCGTGCGGGCCATCGACCTTGCCTCCGGCGAGACCGAGGATGTTATCATCAACAAGTACGACGCAGTTTGTGAAGAATAAGGGGGAAAACGAAAGATGAAGGAACTGGAACTGAAATACGGCTGCAACCCCAACCAGAAACCCGCCCGCATCTATATGGAAGAGGGCGAGCTGCCGGTCACCGTTCTGAACGGCAAGCCCGGCTACATCAACTTTCTGGACGCGCTGAACTCCTGGCAGCTGGTGAAGGAGCTGAAAGAGGCCACCGGCCTGCCTGCCGCCGCCTCCTTCAAGCACGTCTCCCCGGCGGGCGCGGCCCTGGGCCTGCCCCTGGACGACACCCTCAAAAAGATGTACTTCTGCGAAGGGCTGGAGCTCAGCCCCCTGGCCTGCGCCTACGCCCGGGCCCGCGGCGCTGACCGCATGAGCAGCTTCGGCGACTGGATCGCCCTCTCCGACGAGTGCGACGAGTCCACCGCCAAGGTCATCCAGCACGAGGTGTCCGACGGCATCATCGCCCCCGGCTACACCCCCGCCGCCCTGGAGATTTTGAAGTCCAAGCGCAAGGGCAACTACAACATCGTGCAGATCGACGCTTCCTATGTGCCTGCCGCCATCGAGCACAAGCAGGTGTTCGGCATCACCTTCGAGCAGGGCCGCAACGACCTGCGCATCGGCGAGGACATGCTGGAAAACCTCGTCACCGAGAACAAGAACCTCACCGCCGAACAGAAGCGGGACCTGGTGCTCTGCCTCATCACCCTCAAGTACACCCAGTCCAACTCCGTCTGCTACGCCCAGGGCGGGCAGGTCATCGGCGTGGGCGCGGGCCAGCAGAGCCGCATCCACTGCACCCGTCTGGCGGGCAACAAGGCGGACATCTGGCAGCTGCGCCACCACCCCAAGGTGCTGGCCCTGCCCTTCCGGGAGGACGTCTCCCGCCCCAACCGGGACAACGCCATCGACGTTTACATCTCCGACGAGTATGAGGACGTCATCGGCGAGGACGTGTGGGCCGAGACCTTCACCACCCGCCCCGAGCCCCTCACCGCCGCCGAGAAGAAGGAATGGCTGGCGAAAGTCACCGGCGTGTGCCTGGGCAGCGACGCCTTCTTCCCCTTCGGCGACAACATCGAGCGGGCCCGCCGCAGCGGCGTTGAGGCCATCGTGGAGCCCGGCGGCTCCATTCGCGATGCGCAGGTCATCGACACCTGCAACAAATACGGCATCGCCATGGCCTTCTGCGGCCTGCGGCTGTTCCATCACTAAAGGCAACACCGCACAATTCACGGCGAGGCGCCTCAGGCGGCGTATCGCGCCAAAATTTTCCGTGATATTTTCCCAAAATGCTCGTCAATCCACCAAGGATTGCCTGCGCTTTTTGGTTCATCTCACAAAAAATTTTCTGGCGCGCTCCACCACCTGGAATTGATGCGGTGCTGCCTGCAAACGACCACCCGACGCGACGGTTTTTGCCGCGCCGGGCGTCTGTGCGTTCGGGAACAAACGAAAGGGGGAGACCTACCCATGAAACTTCTGGTAGTGGGCGGCGGCGGCCGGGAACACGCCATTGTGAAAAAACTGAAAGAGAGCGACCTGTGCTCTGAAATCCTCTGCGCGCCGGGCAACGGCGGCATCGCCGCCGACGCGCGCTGCGTGCCGGTGGCCGCCACCGACATCGACGGTCAGGTGGAGCTGGCGAAAAAGGAAAAGGTGGACTACGTCGTGGTCGCCCCCGACGACCCGCTGGCCCTGGGGCTGGTGGACAGGCTGGCCGAAGCGGGCATCCCCGCCTTCGGCCCCAGCGCCGCCGCGGCCCGCATCGAGGCCAGCAAGGTGTTCAGCAAGAACCTGATGAAGAAATACGGCATCCCCACCGCCGAGTATGAGGTGTTCGACGAGCCGGCAAAGGCCCTGGACTACATCCGCGCCAAGGGCAAGTACCCGGTGGTCATCAAGGCGGACGGCCTGGCTCTGGGCAAGGGCGTGCTCATCTGCGAGAGCGAAGAGGCCGCCAAGGAAGCCCTCCACGAGATGATGGAGGAAAAGGTGTTCGGCGCTTCCGGCAGCCGGGTGGTGGTGGAGGAATTCCTCACCGGCCCCGAGGTCAGCGTGCTGGCCTTTGCCGACGGCAAGACCCTCAAGCCCATGGTGTCCAGCATGGATCACAAGCGGGCGCTGGACGGCGACAAGGGCCTGAACACCGGCGGCATGGGCACCGTGGCCCCGAACCCCTGCTACACCGCCGAGGCGGCGGCTGAGTGCGAAAAGACCATCTTTGCCCCCACCATGGCGGCCATGGCCGCCGAGGGCTGCCCCTTCAAGGGCTGCCTCTACTTCGGGCTGATGCTCACCCCGTCGGGCCCCAAGGTCATCGAGTACAACTGCCGCTTCGGCGACCCCGAGACCCAGGTGGTGCTGCCCCTTTTGAAGAGCGATCTGCTGCGCGTCATGCTGGCCTGCACCGAGGGCAGGCTGGCGGAGACCCCGGTGGAATTCTCTTCCGAAAGCGCCGCCTGCATCATTCTGGCCAGCGGCGGCTACCCCGAGCACTATGAAAAAGGCAAGGAAATTTCCGGCCTTGAAAACGGCCAGCTGCCCGGCGGCGAAGCGGTGGTCTACCACGCGGGCACCGCGCTGAAAGAGGGCAAACTGGTCACCTCCGGCGGGCGGGTGCTGGGCGTCACCGCCACCGCCCCGGACCTCAAAGCGGCGCTGGCAAAGGCCTACGCCGCCGCCGACAACATTTCCTTCGAAGGGCTGCACCGCCGCAGCGACATCGGTCACCGGGCGCTGGAGGCCCTGCGGTGAACCCCACAGTTTCAAGGGAGGTACCCCATGGTATATCGAGTTTATGTGGAAAAGAAAGCGGGCTTTGACCACGAGGCCCAAAGCCTGCTGAATGAGGTGCGCAGCCTGCTGGGCATCGAGAGCGTCACCGGCCTGCGGCTTTTGAACCGCTACGACGTGGAGGGCATCAGCCGGGAGCTGTTCGACTCCTGCGTGCCCACCGTGTTCAGCGAACCCCCGGTGGACGCGGTCTATGATTCGCTGCCCGCGGCGGACGCCACCTTCGCGGTGGAGTATCTGCCCGGCCAGTTCGACCAGCGCGCCTCCTCCGCCAGCGAGTGCATCCAGCTCATCAGCCAGGGCGAGCGGCCCCAGGTGCGCACCGCCCGGGTCTATCTGCTCACCGGCCATATCCCCGCCGAAGACATGGAGCGCATCAAAAAGTATGTCATCAACCCGGTGGAGGCCCGGGAAGCGTCCCTGGAAACGGTGGATACCCTGCAGGTGGACTACCCCGTGCCCGCCGACGTGGAGGTGCTGAAGGGCTTTCTGGAGCTGGACGAGCAGGGCCTCAAGGACTTCATTGCCCAGCGGGGCCTTGCCATGGACGAGGCGGACATCGCCTTCTGCCAGCAGTACTTCCGCTATGAGCACCGGGAGCCCACCATCACCGAGATCAAGATGATCGACACCTACTGGAGCGACCACTGCCGCCACACCACCTTCGGCACCATCCTGGAGGAGGTGCGCATCGAGGACGTGCAGGTGAAGAAGGCCTTCGACTCCTACCTTGCCATGCGCAAGGCGGTATATGCCGGCCGCAAGAAGGACATGTGCCTGATGGACCTTGCCACCATCGGCGGCAAGTACCTCAAGGCCATCGGCAAGCTGAAGGACCTGGACGAATCGGACGAGATCAACGCCTGCACCGTCAAGATCAAGTGCGACGTGGACGGCGAAGAGCAGGACTGGCTGTATCTCTTCAAGAACGAGACCCACAACCACCCCACCGAGATCGAGCCCTTCGGCGGCGCGGCCACCTGCATCGGCGGCGCCATCCGCGACCCCCTGTCCGGCCGCAGCTACGTCTATCAGGCCATGCGCGTCACCGGCGCGGGCGACCCGCTGGTGCCCGTGGCGGACACCCTGCCCGGCAAACTGCCCCAGCGCAAGCTGGTCACCACCGCCGCGGCGGGCTATTCCAGCTACGGCAACCAGATCGGCCTTGCCACCGGCCAGGTGACCGAGCTGTATCATCCCGGCTATGTGGCCAAGCGCATGGAGATCGGCGCGGTGGTGGGCGCGGCCCCCGCCGCCAACGTCCGGCGTGAAGAGCCCGCCCCCGGCGACATCGTGGTGCTGCTGGGCGGCGCCACCGGCCGCGACGGCTGCGGCGGCGCCACCGGCTCCTCCAAGGCCCACGGCGTCAAGAGCCTGGAGACCTGCGGCGCCGAGGTGCAGAAGGGCAACGCCCCCATCGAGCGCAAGCTGCAGCGCCTGCTGCGCCGGCCCGAGGCCACCCGCCTCATCAAGCGCTGCAACGATTTCGGCGCGGGCGGCGTGAGCGTTGCCATCGGCGAGCTGGCCGACGGCCTTGCCATCGACCTGGACGCCGTGCCCAAGAAGTACGACGGCCTGGACGGCACCGAGCTGGCCATCAGCGAGAGTCAGGAGCGCATGGCCATGGTGCTGGCCCCCGAGGACGTGGAGGCCTTCGTGGCCCTGGCCCACGAGGAGAACCTGGACGCCACCGTGGTGGCCACCGTCACCGAGGAGCCCCGCCTCACCATGACCTGGCGCGGCAAGACCATCGTGGACGTCAGCCGCAAGTTCCTGAACTCCAACGGCGCCGAAAAGCACGCCAACGTCCTGGTCTACGACTGCCTGCCCTACGAGCGGGACTGGCAGGGCGCCACCTGGGCCGAAAAGATGGAAAATCTGGTCACCGACCTGAACGTCTGCAGCCAGAAGGGCCTTTCCGAGCGGTTTGACTCCACCATCGGCGCGGCCACCGTGCTGATGCCCTTCGGCGGCCGCCGCCAGCTCACCCCGGCCCAGGCCATGGCGGCAAAACTCCCGGTGAACGGCGAGACCACCACCTGCAGCGGCATGGCCTGGGGCTACAACCCCTGGTTGATGGAGAAAAAGCAGTACAGCGGCGCGTATCTGGCGGTCATCGAGAGCGTTGCCAAGCTGGTGGCCAGCGGCTTTGACCACAAGAAAGCCTACCTGACCTTCCAGGAGTACTTCGAACGCCTGGGCACCGACCCCGAGCGCTGGGGCAAGCCCTTCACCGCCCTGCTGGGCGCGCTGAAGGCCCAGGTGGACCTGGGCATCGCCGCCATCGGCGGCAAGGACAGCATGTCCGGCAGCTTTGAAAAGCTGGACGTGCCCCCCACGCTGGTGAGCTTCGCCACCGCCATCGGCACCACTGGCAATGTCATCAGCCCCGAGTTCAAGGCCGCGGGCAGCCGCGTGGTGTGGCTGCGCCCGAAATACGACGACCTGCGCCCCGAGCACCACAGCCTGAAGGCGGTGTTCGAGCAGGTGGAGAGCCTCATCGCCGCCGGCAAGGTGCGCTCCGCCTGGACCCCCGGCTACGGCTGCGCCGCCGAGGGCCTGTTCAAGATGTGCCTGGGCAACCGGCTGGGCTTCAAGCTGGCCGACGGCGTGGACCCCGCCGAGCTGTTCAAGCCCGCCTACGGCAGCTTCATCCTGGAGCTGACCGGGGACGAGCCGGTGGGCGGCTCTGTTGAGCTGGGCACCGTCACCGAAGCCTACACCTTCACCCTGGGCGGCGAGGTCATCGGCCTTGACGCGCTGGAGGAGGCCTGGCAGGGCAAGCTGGAGCCGGTGTTCCCCTACCGGGGCAAGGGCGAAGAGGTGGAGGCTGTCACCTTCACCGCCCCCGCCCGCAAGGCCCCGGCCGTGGGCGTTGCCAAGCCCAAGGTCATCATCCCCGTGTTCCCCGGCACCAACTGCGAGTACGACACCGCCCGCGCCTTCCGCCGGGCCGGGGCCGAACCCCAGGTGCTGGTCATCAACAACCTCACCCCCGCCGCCGTGGCCGAGAGCTGCGAGGCGCTGGTGAAGGCCATCGACGCCAGCCAGATCGTCATGCTGCCCGGCGGCTTCTCCGGCGGCGACGAGCCGGACGGCAGCGCCAAGTTCATCACCGCCTTCTTCCGGGCCCCCGCCGTCACCGAGGCGGTGCACCGCCTGCTGAAGCAGCGGGACGGCCTGATGCTGGGCATCTGCAATGGCTTCCAGGCCCTCATCAAGCTGGGCCTTGTGCCCTTTGGCGAAATCCGCCCCATGGACGAAGGCTGCCCCACCCTCACCTTCAACACCATCGGCCGCCACCAGAGCATGCTGGTGAACACCCGCGTGGCCTCCGACCTCAGCCCCTGGCTCAGCCGCTGCCAGCCCGGCCAGGTGCACACCGTGGCCATCAGCCACGGCGAGGGCCGCTTTGTGGCAAACGACGCGGTGCTGGCCCAGCTGTTGAAGAACGGCCAGATCGCCACCCAGTATGTGGACCTTGCCGGCAAGCCCAGCATGGACCTTTCCGCCAACCCCAACGGCAGCGTCTGGGCCATCGAGGGCATCACCAGCCCCGACGGCCGGGTGCTGGGCAAGATGGGCCACACCGAGCGCAGCGGCAACGACCTTTACAAGAACGTGCCGGGCGACAAGTACCAGCCTCTCTTCGAGGGCGGCGTGGACTACTTCCGGCTGTAACCAAGCAAAGGGGCCGCCCCGGCCTTTGATGGGGCGGCCTTTTCAAAAGAAAGGGAACGAAGAGCACTATGGCAGAACACGACAGATACATTTCCCCCTTCCAGACCCGCTACGCCAGCAAGGAGATGCAGTACATCTTCTCCGACGACAACAAGTTCCGCACCTGGCGCAAACTCTGGATCGCCCTGGCCGAGGCCGAACAGCGGCAGGGCCTTGCCATCACCGACGAGCAAATTGCCCAGCTGAAGGCCCACGCCGACGACATCAACTATGAGGACGCCATCCGCCGGGAGAAGGAGTGCCGCCACGACGTGATGAGCCACGTCTACGCCTACGGCCTGCAGTGCCCGGAGGCAAAGGGCATCATCCACCTGGGCGCCACCAGCTGCTATGTGGGCGACAACACCGACGTCATCGTCATGCGCGAGGCGCTGCAGCTGGTGCGCAAAAAGCTGCTGGGCGTGCTTGCCCTGCTGGCCAAATTCGCCGACGAATACAAGGCCATGCCCTGCCTTGCCTACACCCACGGCCAGCCCGCCCAGCTCACCACGGTGGGCAAGCGGGCCACCCTCTGGGCCAACGAGCTCTACATGGACCTGGAGGAAATCGACCACCGCATCGCCACCCTGGCCCTGCGCGGCGCGAAGGGCACCACCGGCACCCAGGCCAGCTTTATGGAGCTGTTCGAGGGCGACGAGGAAAAAATCAAGGCCATGGAGGCGGACATCACCGCCGCCATGGGCTTTGACAAGGTGGTGCCGGTGAGCGGCCAGACCTACAGCCGCAAGGTGGACGCGATGGTGCTGAACGCCCTGGCGGGCATCGGCCAGAGCGCCATGAAGCTGGCCACCGACATCCGCCTGCTGGCCAACTTCAAGGAGATGGAAGAGCCCTTCGAGAAGAATCAAATCGGCTCCTCCGCCATGCCCTACAAGCGCAACCCCATGCGCTGCGAGCGGGTGTGCGCCCTGGCCCGCTACCTGATGGTGGACGTGCTCAACCCCGCCTTCACCGCCGGCACCCAGTGGTTCGAGCGCACCCTGGACGACTCCGCCAACAAGCGCATCGCCGTGGCCGAGGCCTTCCTTGCCACCGACTCCATCCTGAACATCCTGCTCAACGTCTGCGACGGGCTGGTGGTCTACCCCAAGGTCATCCGCGCCCGGGTGATGGCCGAGCTGCCCTTCATGGCCAGCGAGAACATCATGATGAAGGCGGTGAAAAAGGGCGGCGACCGCCAGGAGCTCCACGAGCGCCTGCGCCAGCACGCCATCGCCGCGGCGGCCCAGGTCAAGCAGGAGGGCCTTGCCAATGACATGATCCAGCGCATCGAGGCGGACCCCGCCTTCGGCCTCTCCCGTGAGGAAATCGAAGCCGAACTGCGCCCCGAGGCCTTCACCGGCCGCAGCGCCCATCAAGTGGACGAGTTCCTGAAAAACGTGCTGGGCCCGGTGCTGGCGGCGAACCCCGAGGCCGCCGGCCAGACCGCCGAGCTGAGCGTGTGACCAAAGCAGACTGAACAACAAAAAACGGCGTGCCCCGCAAAAAAGGGGCGCGCCGTTTTTTTGTGGCCTCCCGGTGGTGCCCGCTCCGGTGAGCCGGCCCGCTGCGCCGGCCTTCCGTGCCCGCCTCGCCCCGCTGCCCTGCTCTTTCACCGGCGTTTTATGCTATAATGAAGAAAACAGGGGAGAAATGCCCCAAAAGGAGGCCGCGGAAATGAACGGCGACGCACTGCTTTTCTTCGACGGCAAGCCGGAGGAACTGGCTCTCTATGAAGCGCTGGAAGAGCGTATTTTTTCGCAAATTAAAAACGTGCGCCTCAAGGTGAGCAAAAGCCAAATTTCTTTTTACAACCGCCATCTGTTCGCCTGCGTCTCCTTCCTGCGGGCAAAGCGCAAGGCCGAACTTCCCGCCCATTATATCGTCCTTACCCTGGGGCTGGACCGGCCGCTGGATACTCCCCGGGCGGCGGAGGTCACCGAGCCCTACCCGAACCGCTGGACCCATCACTTCGTCCTCTCCCGCAAGGAGGAGATAGACGACGAATTGATGGACTGGGTCAAACAGGCGGCGGTCTTTGCCGCCATCAAATGAATTTTTGCCCGGCGCGCCCCAAAGGGTTGGCCGGGCGTTTTTGCGGCCGCCCCGCGCCGCATCTTCGCTGACCTCCTGCGTATCCTGCGCCCTTGATGCCGTTCGGCTCCCTCACACAGTCTCGCCGCTGGAATGCTCCGGCGGCAATTTTTTTTGCGAAAAATGGAAAGCACGCTTGACATTTGCGGCGGATGTGCTATACTCAAATCATGGAAAGCGAACTTTCCATCAGAAGGGAGACGGCCATGAAAAACCGACTGGAAGAACTGCGCAAGGCGCGGGGCCTGCGCCAGGAGGAACTGGCGGACGCGCTGGAGGTGTCCCGCCAGACCATCGGCTCGCTGGAAAACGGGCGCTACAACCCCTCCATCCAGCTGGCCTTCAAGATCGCGCGGTATTTTTCCCTCACCATCGAGGACATTTTTATCTATGAGGAGGAGACAAAATGAAAAAGAACACCTGGAACGTCCTGTTCGTTCTTCTGGGCCTGCTGGCCGCGGCGGCGGGGCTGTGGCTGTTGCGCGGCGGGGCGGACCTGGGCGCGGTGCGCGCGCTGCCCTACCTCTGCATCGGGGTGGGGTGCGGCCTCTTCGGCCAGGGCGCGGGGGAGATGCTGGCGGCCCGGGCCGTCAAGGGGGACCCGGCGCTGCAAAGAAGGCTGGAAGTGGAGCGCGCCGACGAGCGCAACCGGGCCATTGCCGACCGGGCCAAGGGCAAGGCCTTTGACCGGATGACCTTCGTCTACGGCGCGCTGATGCTCACCTTCGCGCTGATGGAGGTGGAGCTGGCGGCGGTGCTGCTGCTGGTGGCGGCCTACCTCTTTGTGGAGTTCAGCGCCGTCTACTACCGTTGCAAGCTGGAAAAACAGATGTGAGGCCGAACAAAAAAACGGGCCGCCGGGGCAGGTTCCCCGGCGGCTTTTTTGTGTTCCGGCGCAAAAATCCGCCGGGAAAGACAAAACGGGGGAGAAATGTGCTATAATCAGTCACACACAATATCTTGCCGGAAAGGGGACTTTTTCCATGCGCGACCTGCGCCGAATGGACCGAAAACTCAGCGAGGAGGACGCCCTCACCGTTCTGCGGGACTGCGAATACGGTTTCCTCTGCACGGTGAACGAGGACGGCAGCCCCTACGCGGTGCCCATGTGCGCCGCGCTGGTGGGCCGCACCATTTATTTCCACTGCGCCCGGGCGGGCCAGAAGCTGGAAAACCTCACCGCCCGGCCCCGGGCCTGCTTCTCCTGCGTGCTCTACGCTGAGAACCAGCCCAGCAAGTTCACCTATGTCTACGCCAGCTGTGTAGCCGAGGGCAATGTGCGCCTGGTCACCGACGAGGCCGAGCGTCAGGCGGGCATGCGGGCCATCTGCGAAAAGTACTCCGGCGACTGGATGGACGGCCCCGAGCACGAGCGGGCCATGCGGGGCATGCCGGCGGTGGTGATGCTGGCCATGGAGGTGGACGCCTTCCAGGGCAAGGGCAACAAGGGCCGCCTCGTGGAGGGCATGTGACGTGCGGCTGGACAAATTCGTGGCGGACGCGGCCCAGCTCACCCGTTCCGCCGCCCGGAGCCTCATCGCCAAGGGGCGGGTCACGGTGAACGGGCAGGTGTGCAAAAAGGCTGACTGCGCCCTCAGGGAGGGCGATTCCGTCTGCGCCGACGGCAAACCTCTGGCGTGTGAGGAATATGTATATATCATGCTGAACAAGCCCGCCGGGGTGGTCAGCGCCAGCACCGACGGGCGCGACAAAACGGTGGTGGACCTTGTGGGCGGGGCTTTTCCCCGGCGGCAGCTCTTTCCCGCCGGCCGGCTGGACAAGACCAGCACCGGCTTCGTGCTGCTCACCGACGACGGGGCCTTCGCCCACGACATCCTGGCCCCGAAGCGGCATGTGCCCAAGACCTACCGGGTGGTGCTGGATACGCCCGTCACCGACGAGATGGTGAAGGCCTTCGCCGCCGGCGTCACCCTGGCGGACGGCCAGACCATGCAGCCGGCGCAGCTCATCCCGGATGAAGCCGACCCCTTCGCCGCCACCGTGGTGCTGCGCCAGGGGGTCTACCACCAGATCAAGCGGATGTTCGGCGTGCTGGACGCCGGGGTGAACCAGCTTCACCGCACCGCCATCGGCGGCCTTGCGTTGGACGAGGGCCTCGCGCCGGGGGCCTGGCGGCTCATCACGCCGGAGGAAAAAGCCCTGATCCAGGCGGGCGGCGAGGGCTGAAAAGCCGCATGGCAGGCCGCTTTTCAAACTTTTTTCAAACAACCGTCACAATTATGGAATAGGATAAAAAAGGCGATATTTTTCCCCTTTTTTACCCAAAACTCAAAATTACACAATAAATGGCATTTTTTTTGCCCGAAATATGTTGCAAAAGTAAATTTCATTGTGTAATATATACACAGACGTTGTTTGTAATTGTTCAAAATCACAAACGCAGCCGCAAGGCTTATCATCGAATACAAAAAAGGGGAGCATTTCTATGGCGAACAGAGTATTTCAGGGCGTCGTGTACCAGATGAAGGACGCCATTGGCCGTACGGTGGGCGTCGTGGACGAGACCGGCACCGTCATCTCCTGCTCGGATCTGAACATGATCGGCGAGGTGAGAGACGGCTTTGCCGCCGAGCGCCTCACCGGCGACAGCTTCCAGTGCGGCGGCTGCACCTACCATCAGTTCAGCTCCAACAAGCACAACGACTACGCTGTGTATGTGGAGGGCACCGACGAGACCGCCGGCCA
Organism: Oscillospiraceae bacterium; assembly: GCA_004558145.1. Classification (GTDB taxonomy): domain Bacteria; phylum Bacillota; class Clostridia; order Oscillospirales; family Ruminococcaceae; genus Allofournierella_A; species Allofournierella_A excrementavium. The sequence goes on along the minus strand of SFDQ01000002.1, from coordinate 315,666 downwards.
GTTCGCCAGCCTGATGGCCATCAGCCTGCAGAGCATCAAGCAGTACCACGATGAGAAGTTCGACAAGGCCAACTTCATCAAGAACGTGGTGCTGGACAACATCCTGCCCGGCGACATCTACGCCAAGGCCCGGGAGCTGCACTTCGCCACCGACGTGTCCCGCGTGGTGCTGCTCATCCGCGTCACCTCCGGCACCGACATCTCCGCCTACGACGTGGTCAGCGGCCTGTTCCCGGACAAGCAGAAGGACTTCGTGTTCAACATCAGCGAGACCGACACCGTTCTGGTGAAGGAGATCCGCCGCGGCATCGACCAGCGGGACATCGAAAAGCTGGCCGCCTCCATCGTGGACACCCTCTCCGGCGAGCACTACATCAAGGCGGTGGTGGGCATCGGCACCCCCATCGGCAACGTGAAGGACCTGGCCACCAGCTTCAAGGAGGCCCAGGTGGCCATGGAAGTGGGCAAGGTGTTCGACACCGAGCAGTCCATCATCAGCTACGATCACCTGGGCATCGCCCGCCTGATCTACCAGCTGCCCACCACCCTGTGCGAGATGTTCCTGCGGGAAGTGTTCAAGCAGGGCAGCATCGAAAGCCTGGACGCCGAGACCCTGTTCACCATCCAGCGCTTCTTCGAGAACAACCTCAACGTCTCCGAGACCAGCCGCGGCCTGTTCGTGCACCGCAACACCCTGGTCTACCGTCTGGAAAAGATCAAGAAGCTCACCGGCCTTGACCTGCGCGAGTTCGACGACGCCATCGTCTTCAAGGTGGCGCTGATGGTCAAGAAGTACCTGAGCGCAAACCCGGCCAAGTACTGAGCGGGCCGTTCGGCACGCCGCGCGCTTTTTTGCACGCGGCGTGCAATGATGCCTGCCCGTTCTTCGTTTACATAACAGCCCAAGCGCCAGCAGGCGGCCGGTCGCACACCGTGACCGGCTGTTTCGCGCTTAGCGCCAACCCACACAGCAGAGGTATCCTGATGATCGTTTTTGACAATGTGACAAAGGTGTATCCCGGCGGGAACACCGCCCTGAAGAATGTCAGCCTGCACATCCACAAGGGCGAATTCGTGTTCGTGCTGGGGCACTCCGGCGCGGGCAAGTCCACCTTCCTGAAGCTCATCCTCCGGGAGGAAAAGGCCACCAGCGGCCACGTCCTGGTGGACGGCAAGGACCTCTCCCGCCTGAAAGAGCGGGAAGTGCCCTACCTGCGCCGCAACATGGGCGTGGTGTTCCAGGATTTCCGCCTCATCCCCTCCATGACCGCCTACGAGAACGTGGCCTTTGCCATGCGGGTGACCAACATCCCCGAAAAGAAGATCGTGACCCGGGTGCCCTACGTGTTCAATCTGGTGGGCCTTTCCGGCAAGATGGACAAATACCCGGACGAGCTCTCCGGCGGCGAGCAGCAGCGCGTGGCCCTGGCCCGCGCCCTGGTGCACAGCCCCCAGCTCATCATCGCCGACGAGCCCACCGGCAACATCGACCCCGAGCTGAGCGTGGAGATGATGGGCCTGCTCAGCGCCATCAACTCGGTGGGCATCACCGTGGTGGTGGTCACCCATGAACACGAGCTGGCCCGCCGCTTCAGCAAGCGGGTCATCCGCATCGACCACGGCAGCGTGGTGGGCGACACCGCCGAAGCGCCGGTGGGGGAGGTGCTGCTGTGAACTGGTCAAGTTTCAAGTATCTGGCCCGCCAGGGCCTGCACAGCATGGTGAAAAACCGGCTGATGAGCGTCGCCAGCATCGGCGTGCTCACCGTCTGCCTGCTCATCACCGGCGTGGCCGGTCTGTTCACCCTCAACGTGGGCAGCCTGATGGATTATCTGGGCAGCCAGAACGAGACGGTGGTCTATCTGGACGAGGACCTCACCGATGAGGGCCTCGCCGCGGTGGATTCCGCCCTGCGCAGCATCAGCGGCCTGCGGGAAGTGACCTACGTCTCCAAGGACGAGGCCCTGGAGCGCATGAAGGAGAGCATGGGCGACAACGCCTACCTCTTTGACGTGTTCGAGGGAAGCGAGAACCCCTTCCTCGCCAACTACCGCGTGGTTCTGGACGACGTGAGCGACCTGCCCGAGATCCAGCCCCAGCTGGAAGCCATCGAGGGCGTTTCCTCGGTGGGCGCGCCCATGCAGCTGAGCCAGATGTTCACCAGCGTGCACAAGGGCGTCAGCCTGGTGTGCGTCATCCTGGTGGCGGTGCTGGGCTTCGTGAGCGTGGTGGTCATCAGCAACACCATCCGCCTCACCGTGTTCGCCCGCCGCAAAGAGATCAACATCATGAAGTACGTGGGCGCCACCAACGGCTTCATCCGCCTGCCCTTCTTTGTGGAGGGCGTCACCGTGGGCCTCATCGCCGGCGCCATCGCCACCGTGGTGGTGCTGGGCGGCTATCAGCTGCTGCTGATCTACGCCGTCAAGCTGCCCGGCTTCTGGGGCACCCTGCTGGCCGGCACGCTGCTGCCGCTGGCCGATGTGTGGTATCTGGTGCTGGGAGGCTTCGTCCTCTTCGGCGTGCTCATCGGCAGCATCGGCACCGCCAGCTCCATCCGCAAATATCTGAGAGTCTGACCATCTGACGACACAGGGAGGGACCGCCGTGAAGCGAATCAAACCCGTGCTGTGCCGCACCGCCTGCGGGATGCTGGCGGCGGCGCTGCTGGCTCCCGCTCTGCTTGCGCCCGCCGCCGCGGATTACAAGAGCGACTGGGAGCAGGCCGAGCAGGAACTGGCCGAGGAAAAAGAAAAGTATGAGCAGATCGAAAGCAGCAAGGACAAGGCCCAGGCCCAGAAGCAGAGCCTGAAAAACCAGCAGAGCATCATTCTGGACCAGATCAGCCAGTCCATTGAGCAGATCAACCAGAAGGAGCTGGAGATCTCCAACCAGGAGCAGGTCATCGCCGAAAAGCAGGCGGAGATCGACGAGCGCTGGGGCGATTTCAAGGACCGCATGCAGGCCATGCAGGTCATGCACGACTCCGGCGCGGTGGCCATGATCACCAGCGCCCAGAGCCTCTACGACCTGCTCACCTTCTCCACCACCCTGCAGCAGGTGAGCGAAAAGGACACCGAGGTGCTGGAGGAGATGAACCAGCAGAAAGCCGAGCTGGAAGCCGAAAAGCAGGAACTGGAGCAGGCCATGGCGGAACTGGAGAGCGCCAAGGCCGCCCTGGAGGATAAATCCGACCAGCTCAGCGCCAACATCCAGGCGCAGGACGCCACCATCAGCAAGCTGGACGCCGACGCCAAGGCACAGGAGCAGGTGGTGGAAGAAAAGCAGAAGATCGCAGACGCGGCCGAGGCCGCCTACGAGCAGTGGGTGCAGCAGAACGCCTCTTCCGGCAGCGGCCAGTGTGCCGAGGGCTTCATCTGGCCCCTGCCCAGCGCAGGCCGGGTGACCACCGAGTTCGGCGCCGACCAGTGGGTGAACGGCGTGTTCAGCAGCGGCCACAAGGGCATCGACATCGCCATCGCCGGCGGCACCCCCATCTATGCCGCCCACAACGGCACCGTGGTGGCCACCACCGGCCACTGGAGCTACGGCAACGTGGTGATGATCGACAACGGCGACGGCATCTCCACCCTCTACGCCCATATGCAGTCCGCCGCCATCGTCAGCGTGGGGCAGACGGTGACCCAGGGCCAGGTGATCGGCTATGTGGGTTCCACCGGCAACTCCAGCGGCAACCATCTGCACTTTGAGGTGCGCGTCAACGGCGTGCGCCAGAACCCCCGCAACTACATCAGTCCCCCGTGACGGGAGGGAGGAAGAACCCCATGAATCACAAGCCCTTCGTGCGCATCGTCTGTCTGGTGATTGCGGCGCTGATGACCGTTTCCGTGCTCAGCACTGTCATCCTCCAGCTGGCGTACGGCTTCTGACCCGGAAGGAGAGCCCATGAACAAAAAAATCAGCGTCAGTCTGGCGCTTACCATCGCCATCATCGCCATGACCGTCACCTTCTCGGTGACCATGATCCTGGCGCGGCAGATCTTCGATCAGACCATCCCCTCGGTGCAGGAGAAGGAGAGCATGTACTCCAAGCTGGCCGAGCTGGACAAATACGTGCGCGCCAATTACTATGGCGACATCCAGGATTCCACCCTCTTCGACATGATCAGCTACGGCTATGTCCTGGGCACCGGTGACCGCAACGCCACCTACTACACCGCCAAACAGTACACCGAACTGCTGGAAGTGCAGAGCGGCAACATCGTGGGCGTGGGCGTGGACGTGGTGAAGGACACCTCCGGCTATGCCCGCATCACCCAGGTCTACGCCGGCAGCCCCGCCGAGGAGCTGGGCCTGCAGGTGGGCGGCTTCATCACCGCCATCGACGGCGCGGACGTGAAGAACCTCACCCGCGAGAACGTGCTCACCCGTCTGCAGGGCGAGAGCGGCACCCAGGTGGCCCTGAGCTACATGTCGCCCGACTCCGAGACCTCGGAGTACACCGTCATCCGCAGCAAGTACGTCATTCCCAGCGTGGAGTACCAGATGATGGAGGACTCCATCGGCTACATCAAGATCACCCAGTTCGATTCCACCACCATCACCCAGTTCAGCAAGGCGGTGAACGACCTCACCGGCCAGGGCGCCGTCGCGCTGGTGTTCGACGTGCGCGGCAACGCCGGCGGCCTGCTCAGCTCCGCTGTGGACTGCATCGACCTGCTGGTGCCCGGCGGCGACATCGTCTGGGCCGAGTACAAGACCGGCGAGCGCACCCTGCTGGGCGAGAGCGACGACTCCAGCGTGGACCTGCCCATGGTGGTGCTGGTGGACGGCGAAACGGCCAGCAGCGCCGAGCTGTTTGCCGAGAGCCTGCGCCAGTTCTCCGGCGCCCAGCTGGTGGGCCAGAAGACCTACGGCAAGGGCACCATCCAGGCGGAGCCCCACCGCATGAGCGACGGCAGCGCCGTGGTCATCACGGTGGCCAAGATGATCACCGCCAACGGCGAGAGCTTTGACGGCACCGGCCTTGCCGTGGACATCGAGGTGGCCCCCTCCAGCAACACCGAGAGCGGCGCGCCGCTGGAGAGCGATCCCCAGGTGAGCCGTGCGCTGGCTGCGGCCAAGCTGCTCACCGGCTCCTCCACCGACAGCGGCGAGAGCTCTTCCTCCACCGCGTCGGACAGCGCCTCCGCCTCCTCGGCGGACAGCGCCGCTGAGGACACCTCTTCCTCCGCCTCCACCGGCGAGGAGTAAGCATTTTACAGGGCAGCGACCCGCCCGCGGGGCGCTGCCCTGATTTTTTCAGAAAGGCAGGCTTTTTATGCCCAACCTCACCGACCTTTCCACCATCCGCGACCTGTGCGCGCGGCATGACTTTGCCCTCTCCAAGGGCTTTGGCCAGAACTTCATCGTCAATCCCGGCGTCTGCCCCAAGATCGTGGAGGCCGCCGGCATCGACGAAAACTGGGGCGTGCTGGAGATCGGCCCCGGCATCGGCGTGCTCACCAAGGAGCTGGCCCTGCGGGCCAAAAAGGTGGTGGCGGTGGAGGTGGACAAGCGCCTGCCCCCTCTGCTGGAGGAAACGCTGGCGGAATTTGACAATGTGGAAATTGTGCTTCAGGATATACTGAAAGTAGACATTGCGGCCCTCATCCAAGAGAAATTCCCCGGCATGCCGGTGGCGGTGTGCGCCAACCTGCCCTACTACATCACCAGCCCCATCCTGATGCGCCTGCTGGAGGAAAAGCTGCCCATCCGCCACATCACGGTGATGGTGCAGAAGGAGGCGGCCCAGCGCATCACCGCCGCCCCGGGCAGCCGGGAGGCGGGGGCCATCAGCTACGCGGTGGCCTACTACGCAAAGCCGCGCCTTCTGTTCAGCGTGCAGCCGGGCAGCTTCTATCCGCCGCCCAAGGTCACCAGCGCGGTGATCCAGCTGGAAGTGCGCCAGAGCCCCGCGGTGGAAACGGCGGACGAAGCGGGCTTTTTCCGGCTCATCCGGGCGGCCTTCAGCCAGCGGCGCAAAACCGCGGCCAACTCGGTCAGCGGCGCGCTGGGCATCCCCAAGGCCGCGGTGATGTCGGCGCTGGAGGCGGCGGGCCTGCCGGCCACGGCCCGGCCGGAGCAGCTGACCCTGGAGGATTTCAGCCGCCTGCAGCGGCAGCTGGCCGCCGCCGAAGCCTGAGCGGGGCGGGCCAAAAAGCCCTTGCCCCGCAGGGCAAGTTTTGTTATAATGTGCTTACGGCGCTTTCAAAGCGCCGTTTTGGGCCGGCATAGCACAGCTGGTAGTGCAGCTGATTTGTAATCAGCAGGTCGGGGGTTCGAATCCGTCTGCCGGCTCCACGTCGGAATGGACTGCGCTCCGTTCAAAAAGCCCAGCCGAAAGGCTGGGCTTTTCTCATACCGCTCCGTCATTCCTCCTTCTCCCCACGAAACTTTGCTTCGCAAATTTCCGTGGGGGCCCCGGCCGCCCGGTGGGCGGCCATCCGGGGACTACGTATCGCTTGCGACGAGCTTTTTTGTTTCACAAAAAGCTCACCGCGCGCTCACTCTGCTGCTCCTCGTTTCCCCACGAAACTTTGCTTGCGCAAATTTTCGCGGGGGCCCCGCCGCCCGATGGGCGGCCATGTGGGGCGGCGTATCGCTTGCGGCGGCTTTTGGTTTCATGCCCCGTCCCTTTCTTGACAAGGGGCGGGGGGATATGCTATGCTGTTTCGCAAATCATACGAAAGGGAAGCGTGACGCGCAAAGCCATGGACGACGGCGACAGTAACGGCGGAGAAAACCCTCCTTTACCGCACATATGCAGTTTTATCGGACATAGCCTGTGCCTGCGAGAGTAGGCGCCGGGCTGTGTCCGTTTGCGTTTAAAAACAGTGTTTTCAGTTCTCAAGGAGGAACGTTGCTTTGAAAAATTCCCTTGCTCTCATGCTTTTGCTGCAGGCGGCCCTCATCGGCCTCAACGCTGTGTTCGCCTGCGCCGAGATCGCCGTCATTTCCATGAACGACACCCGGCTGGCGCGGCTGGCCGCCTCCGGCGACAAGCGGGCCGCCCGCCTTGCCCGCCTCACCAGCCAGCCTGCCCGCTTCCTGGCCACCATCCAGGTGGCCATCACCCTGTCCGGCTTTCTGGGCAGCGCCTTCGCGGCCGAAAACTTCTCCGACGGGCTGGTGAGCTGGCTTCTGAGCCTGGGCGTGCCGGTGCCCGCCGCCACCCTGGACGCGGTGGCCGTGGTGCTCATCACGCTGGTGCTCTCCTACTTCACGCTGGTCTTTGGCGAGCTGGTGCCCAAGCGGCTGGCCATGCGCAAGGCCGAGCCCCTGGCCCTGGGCATGTCCGCCCTGCTGTGCACCATCGCACGGGCCTTCGCCCCCATCGTCTGGCTGCTCACCGCCTCCACCAACGGCGTGCTGCGCCTGCTGGGGGTGGACCCCAATGCCGACGAGGAGACCGTCAGCGAGGAGGAGATCCGCATGATGGTGGACGCGGGCAGCGAAAAGGGCGTCATCGACCGCACCGAAAAGGAGTTCATCCAGAACGTGTTCGAGTTCGACGACCGCACCGCCGGCGAGATTGCCACCCACCGCACCGAGGTGCAGCTGCTCTGGACGGAGGACGGGCAGGCGGAATGGGAGCGCACCATCCGCGCCGGCCGCCATTCCCGCTATCCCGTGTGCGAGGGCAGTGCCGACAACGTGGTGGGCGTGCTGGACGTGCGGGACTACCTGTGCCTGGAGGACAAAAACCGCGCCGCCGTGATGGAAAAGGCGGTGCGCCCGGCGTATTTCGTGCCGGAGTGCGTGCGTGCGGACGTGCTGTTCCGCAACATGAAGCGCACCGGCGAGCCCATGGCCGTGGTGCTGGACGAATACGGCGGCTTTGAGGGCATCGTGACCATGAACGACCTGCTGGAACAGCTGGTGGGCGAGCTGGACGGCGACGGCGGCGAGGAGGCCGCCCCGGTGCAGCAGGTGAGCCCCGGCATCTGGCGGGTGCGGGGCGACGCGCCCCTCACTGAGGTGGCCGCCGCGCTGGACATGCCGCTGCCCTGCGATGAGTTCGACACCTTCAACGGGCTGGTGCTCAGCGCCCTGGGCTCCATCCCGCCGGACGGCGCCGCCGCCGAGGTGAACACGGCGGGGCTGGAGATACGGGAGGCGGAGTTCCGCTCCCATCAGGTCAAGACCGCGCTGGTGCGGCCCGTGCCCGCCGCGCCCCAACAGGAAGAATGAGCATGCGCCGCCGTCCCTTAAAGGACGGCGGCTTTTTTTGCCGGTGAGGGCTTTCCAAAGGGAAAAGCCTGTATTATAATGGGATAAAATGCAGGCGAAAGCCGAATTTTTTTGCGGAAAAAAGGGAAAAGGGGAAGGAACATGGAAGAGACCTTGAACGCGGCAGCCCTGCCGCAGCCGAAGAAAAAACCGGGATTCTGGAGAACGATGCTGGAGACCCTCAAGTCCAGCCTTGCGCCCACGGCCGTCATGGCGGTGCTGTGGCTGGCGCTCAGCTGGCTGCGGGCGGCGGGCATCCAGTGGGCCATTCTGTGGCCGCTGAACTTTCTCACCGGCGCGCTGGCCGGCATGGAGGGCAGCGCGCTGGGCGGCGCCATCGGCAAGGCCATCCTGCTGATCTGCTTCAACAGTCTGTTCCGCGGGCTGCTGATGCGCCGCAAGTGGGACGGCCGCCGCCGCGACAATGTGAAGGACGAGCTGAAGGCCCAGACCAAGGCCCAGCTGTTTGGCCGCATCCCTCAGTATTCCAACCTCAAACTGCTCTGGAAGGACCGCTCTCCCCGCATGCTGGCGGCGGGGCTTTTGGGCGGCGCGGCGGCGCTGGCGGCCTATCCCTTCCTCACCGGCGACGGCAGCGCCGTGAACAGCATGGTCTGCGTGGCGCTGTTTTTGAGCATCGGCGGCCAGATCGCCCGCCAGCGGGGCCTGCTCATCACCCTGCTCAACCTGCTGCTGGCCAAAAAGGCCCTGCGCACGGTGAACCGCGGCTTCATCGACCGCATCTTTGCCGGCTTTGCGGTGGGCATGGCGGCGGCAGTGCCCGTCTCCTGCACCAAAAACCTTGAGGCGGCGTTCGTCTGGCCGCTGCTGGCCTGGGGCCTGCCCATCCTGCTGGCGGCGCTGGGGGTGTTCTGCCTGGTGCTGCCATGGCTGAAGGCGGCGAAAGCGAAGAAGGCTGCCACCAACGGCGGGGAGGCGCAGGGCTGATGAAAAAGAAACTCATCCGGCAGGCGCTGGCTCTGGCCGGGGCGGCTTCGCTGTGCCTTTTGTGCGCTTCGCCGGCGTTCGCGGCGGACTTTGACGGGCCGCTGCGGGAGATCCGCCTGTCCGCGGAAGAAGGAAACGGGTATTACAGCTCCCGGATCGGAAAAACAGAGGGGGACTGGCAGGACTCCGTTCTTTTGAAAGAGGGCGAGAGCCTGGATTTTGTTTGTGAAAGCACCTACACCGTTTCCGAAGTCGGCCAGCCGACCTATGGGATGCAATCGGTGCTTCAATACGCGTCCGAGTCCGAGGACGGAAGCACCTACAGTCTGACGTTCAAGGGACCGGTGATCCTTGCGGCGAGCGGGGACACGGTGGTGTTCGGGAAATTCGTTCCCGGCTCCGAGGTCAGGCAGACGGCGCGGTTTTCCAATGTGCGGCTGGGAGCCGACAGCACGGTGAAAAACATCCAGGGGCAGGAATATGTGGAGCCGGAGATCCTGGCGGATGTGGAGATCGAGATCACCGGCACCCTGCAGGCGGTGGCCGAGCTCCCCGCGCCGGAAGCGGTGATGGTGAACGGACAGCTCCTTTTCCCCGACGAGGCCTCCGCCACCCGCTACCGGGAGCAGGCGCAGGATGCGCTGGATGCGCCCTCTGCCCAGCTGGCGTCGCCGACGCAGGCGACCTACCATCATTCCAGCAGCGGGAGCCGCCGGTTCGGGGGCGGGTATGTGCTCCATGAACAGGAGCAGCTGACGTGGTTTTTCACCGTGGCGGACGTTCACAACACCCAAGAGGAGACCGTTGTGACCGAAGCCGGGTGGGAGTATGGGACAAACAGCAGTTCCTTGCTGGGGTTGCCGGGATATGTGCCCTTTGAACAATACGGCGCTGTGGAGCTGATCGGCACGGACTGGCTGCCCACCGGCCTGAGCCGCTCTTCCTCCACCGCCGGCCGCGCAGCGGCCACCACCGCCGGTGCGGCGGCGCTGGGCCTTGGCGGCGGCGCGGTGCTGAACGGGCTGTCCTCGGTGCTGGAGAACACCCCCTTCGCAAAGCGCCGGGAGGATTATGAGGACCCGGACCTCACCGGCGATACACCCGATCTGCCCGAAGAGGATACCCCCTCGGTGTCCGTCAGCTTCTACCGCCCCTTTGACGATCTGGTCAACACCAAGGGCGCGGCGGTGGACATCCACCTCACCGTGAACGGCGGCGAGGGCCTGCGCTGGCGCTACATCCCCACCGCCATCTGCCCCGAGGGACTGAAAGCGGTGGTGCCCGCGGTGGTGGGCGCGTCCCACGAGGCCACGCTGGTGCTGAACCTCACCGGCGCGAAGATGAAAAAGCCCCACATCCCCGTGTTCATCACCGTGGTGGCCTGGGCCTTCGATGAGGGCGGGCGGCTGCTCAAGACCACCGGCGCCCTGGAACTGCAGCTCCACCGCCCCGGTCTTGAGGCCGAGCGCACGGCGGACGGGGCGCTGAAAGTCACCCTCTACACCGACGGCAACCTGGACGGCATCGCGGAAAAAGTGGCCCTGAAGCCGGAGCAGTACACCTGCACCGAAGCGTCCGACGGCGCCCTGCTCATCGAGGCAAAGCCGCCCTACAAGGGAAGCTGCCGGATCGCGGCTGACGAACAGGAGGGGTGAACATGAAGAGAAATGTGCTGCGCCGCCTCGCGGCGCTGGCCGGGGCAGTGGGCTTGTGCCTTGCCTGCGCCGCGCCGGTGTTCGCGGAGGAGGACCAATGGGAATATCTGGAGCAGACCCGGGTGGACACCACCCTGAACCACTCCATCATAACGCGTCCTTCGGCGACCCTCAGCGGCCAGGACGCCCAGGACGGCACCCTGCTTCTGGAAAAGGGAAAACGGTATGCGTTTACCGCTGATGCTTCATTTAATGTGGTGGGAAGAGCGTACGGTTCCGGGGGCCTTCTGGCCTGCACGAAACTGCGCTACGACACCAGTCTTGACGGCGCGCAGGAGTATATGGTGCTCACCAGCGACGGCCGGACGGTCACCTTCGCCCGGCCGGTGCCGGAGTCCGAGGTGACCATCCACATGGAGTTCAGCGATCTTCGGCTGAGCGGCAGCGCCCGCATAAGACCGTCCGAGGACTGGCCTTTCGTCCGGCCGGACCTCACGGCGGACGCGCAGGTGCAGGTGCGCTGCATGGTGGAGGCGGTGGCACAGGTGCCGCTGCCCGAGGGCGCGGTGCAGGTGGACGGGGACTGGATGTTCCCGGACGAGAGCGCGGCGCTGGAATACGACGCGCTGGTGCAGCAGGCACTGGACGAACCGGCGGCACAGCTGGCGCAACCGGAGGAGGCTGTGCTGGAGATGACCTTCCGGGGCGACATCCCGTCCTACAACGAAAACTGGAAATCGGGCAGCAGAATGCCTGTTGAATGGCGCATCGAGTATCCCCGGGCGGGCAGCGGCAACAAGGCGAGCCTTGTCTGGCAGCTCCAGGGCGAGACATACGAAGTGAAACACCTGGAGGATACGCCCCTGGAATTCGGCTGCTCGCTGCTGGTGATGGCGGATGACATGGTCTCCACCGGCATCCCGGTGCGGGAGGGCGCCGACACCGCCAAGCGGGTGGCGGCCACCACCGCCGGCGCGGCGGCGCTGGGCCTTGGCGGCGGCGCGGTGCTGAACGGGCTGTCCACCGCGCTGGAGAACACCCCCTTCGCAAAGCGCCGGGAGGACTTTGAGGACCCGGACCTCCCGGAGGAGACTCCCGGCCTGGAAGGGGAGGACACCCCTTCCGTTTCGGTCAGCTTCTACCGGCCCTTCGACGATATGGTGAACACCAAGGGCGCGGCGGTGGACATCCACCTCACCGTGAACGGCGGCGAGGGCCTGCGCTGGCACTATGTTCCCACCGCCATCTGCCCCGAGGGGCTCAAGGCGGTGGTGCCCGCGGTGGTGGGCACTTCCCACGAAGCCACGCTGGTGCTGAACCTCACCGGCGCAAAGATGAAAAAACCCCACATCCCCGTGTTCGTCACGGTGGTGGCCTGGGCCTTTGACGAGGGCGGACGGCTGCTCAAGACCACCGGCGCCCTGGAACTGCAGCTCCACCGCCCCGGCCTTGAGGCCGAGCGCACGGCGGAGGGCGGGCTGAAAGTCACCCTCTACACCGACGGCAACCTGGACGGCGTGGCCGAAAAGGTGGTGCTGCGGCCGGAGCAGTACACCTGCGCCGAAGAGGCGGACGGCGCGCTGACCGTCACGGCGAAGAAGCCCTACAAGGGCAGCTGCCGCCTGGAGGCGGAGGAAAAGGCGTGAGCCGACCGGCCGCCGAAACAGAACAAAAAGGGACCTGCCGCGAAAGCGGCAGGTCCCTTTGCTTTGAATGCCGGGATCAGAACAGTTCGTCCTCGTCGGTGTCGTACACCGGGATGTAATCGGGCCGGGTCTCCCGCAGCAGGGCCAGGCCGAAGATCACGGCCCCGGCGGCCAGCAAAAGCATCACCAGTTTGCCAAGCAGTTTCATGAAACGCGACCTCCTTTTTATCGAAAGCGGGCGATGGCCGCCCGCCGCTTGAGCGCAATTCTCTTGTTACATAGTATACCACATTCACGGCGGTTTGTGCAAACAGTTTTTGCGGCCTGCCCAAAGGCAGAAAATGGGGCAGGACGCGCTGTGAAATCATACAAGGAACGGTTGACTTGATAGAGAAAGATGCTAAAATAAAAATAATGGGCATTTTGCGTCCGCCAGCCGGGCGGCGCGGTGCCCGAGACCAACAGAAATGGGGGATCGTTCAACTTATGTTGAAAAAGCTAAAGCGCGCGGCGCTGGGCGCCCGCGTCCCGCATGAGAAGGGGACTGCCGGGATGGAAACGGTCAAAATGCCCGTTCCCACCAAGGTGGTCCTTCCCATGCAGCAGCACATCGGCGCGCCCTGCACGCCGGTGGTGAAGAAGGGGGACACCGTTCAGGTGGGCACCCTGGTCGGCCAGGCCGGCGGCTTCGTCAGCGCAAACATCTACTCCGGCGTTTCCGGCACTGTGACCGGGGTGGACAACGTTCGTCTGTCCAACGGCAGCTTCTGCCCGGCGGTGACCATCCAGCCGGACGGCGAGCAGACCGTTGACCCGGCGGTGAAACCGCCCGTCGTGACCGACAAGGAAAGCCTGCTCGCTGCGGTGCAGGCCTGCGGCCTTGTGGGCCTGGGCGGCGCCGGCTTCCCCACCGCGGTGAAGCTGAGCCCCAAGACCCCGGTGGACACCCTGGTCATCAACGGCGCCGAGTGCGAGCCGTACCTGACCGCCGACGCCCGGGAGTTTTTGGAGAACAGCGAGACCGTGATGAGCGGCATCGAGGCCGTGATGAAGTATCTGGACATCAAGAAGTGCTTCATCGGCATCGAGCGCAACAAGCCCGAGTGCATCGACCTGATGTGCAGCCTGGCCAAGGGCGTGGCCGGCGTGGAGGTCAAGCCTCTGCCCAGCCGTTACCCCCAGGGCGCTGAGAAGGTGCTCATCGAGTCCGTCACCGGCCGCGAGGTGCCTCAGGGCGGTCTGCCCGCCGACGCGGGCGTGATCGTGCTGAACGTCACCACCGTGTCCACCATCGGCAAGTATCTGGCCACCGGCATGCCGCTGGTCACCCGCCGCATGACTGTGGACGGCGACGCGGTCAAGGAGCCCAAGAACGTGGAAGTCATCGTGGGCACCCCCCTGCAGGAGGTGCTGGATTTCTGCGGCGTGAAAGAGGGTGTGACCGTTGGCAAGGTGATCATGGGCGGCCCCATGATGGGCGTTGCCGTGGCCGATCTCGCCACCCCGGTGCTCAAGCAGAACAACGGCCTGCTGGTGTTCAGCGAGGCGAAGGCCACCCTGCCCGCGCCTCAGCCCTGCATCCGCTGCGGCCGCTGCATCGACGCCTGCCCCATGGGCCTGGAGCCTGTGGTCATCGCCGGCGCCTTCAACAAGAAGGACGCCGCCGCCCTGGACAAGCTGTGCATCGACCTGTGCATGCTGTGCGGCAGCTGCAGCTATGTCTGCCCCGCCAAGCGGCCTGTCACCCAGACCATGAGCCTGGCCAAGGATTTTGCCAAGAAGGAGGCGAGCAAGTAATATGGAAAACCGTCTGAACGTTACTGCCTCCCCGCATATCCAGGATAACTCCAGCACCCGCAAACTGATGCTGAACGTCATCATTGCCCTGCTTCCCTGCGTGGTGGCCAGCACCATCATCTTCGGCGCCCGCACCCTTCTGGTGGTGGGCGTCACCGTGGCGGCCAGCGTGCTGTTCGAGTATCTGTATTGCCATCTGATGAAGAAGCCCAACCCGGTGGGAGATCTCTCCGCCGTGGTCACCGGCATGATCCTGGCGCTGAATATGCCGGTCACCATGCCCCTGTGGATCGCCATCGTGGGCGCCTTCATCGCCATCGTGCTGATGAAGCAGCTGTTTGGCGGCATCGGCATGAACTTTGCCAACCCCGCCCTGGTGGCCCGCATCGTGCTGTTCACCGGCTTTGCCAGCCGCATGACCGCCTTTGTGAACCCGCCCAAGGCTGCCCGCACCCTGCAGATCATGGGCGTGGACGGCGCTTCCAGCGCCACCCCCCTGCAGGTGGAAGGCGGCGTGGGCAAGTACCCGCTGATGGACCTGTTCATGGGCGTGCACGGCGGCGTCATGGGCGAGACCTGCGCTCTGGCCATCCTGATCGGCCTGGCCTGGCTGCTCATCACCCGCACCATCACCGCCACCATCCCTGTTGCCTATGTGGGCAGCTACGCCGTGTTCAGCTTCCTGCTCAACGTGGGTGAGCTGGGCGCTGCCGACGCCGGCATGCTGGTGCTGCACGAAGTGCTGGCCGGCGGCCTGCTGTTCGGCGCGGTCTTCATGGCCACCGACTATGTCACCAGCCCCTTCACCCTGAAGGGCAAGATCGTGTTTGGCATCGGCCTGGGCCTGATCACCTTCGGCATCCGGGCTTTCGGCAACATGGCCGAGGGCGTGTCCTACGCCATCCTGCTCATGAACCTGTTCGTGCCCTACATCAACGATCTGACCCGGCAGGTGCCCCTGGGCTATAAAAAACACAAGAAAGGGGCGGAAAAGGCATGAAAGGCAACACCTGGAACAACATCGTAAAACCCATCGTGGTGCTGGGCGCCATCTGCCTGGTGGCGAGCGCGGCTCTGGCCGCTGTCAACGAAGTGACGGCTCCCATCATCAAGGCGCAGGAAGAAGCCGCCGCCAACGAGGCGTACTTCGCCGTGCTGCCCGAGGCCGACGGCTTTGAGGCGGTCACCGATTACCAGACCAGCAACATCCAGGCCGTGATGAAGGCCACCAACGGCGCCGGCTGGGCCATCCAGGCCTACGGCAAGGGCTTCGGCGGCGACGTGCCCGTGATCGTGGGCTTCGACGCCAACGGCACCATCGTGGGCATCCAGTTCCTGGCCAACTCCGAGACTTCCGGCTACGGCCAGAAGCTGGTGGACGGCAGTGAGGCCGGCGTGACCTTCACCCAGCAGTTCATCGGCATGACCGAGGCGCCCACCGTGGGCACCAACATCGACGCCATGACCGGCGCCACCGTTTCCTCCAAGGCCGCTGCCTCCGCCGTGACCAGCGCCATGAACTGCTTCAACGAAGTGGCTCTGGGCCAGGCCGCCGTGGTGGACGAGGGCCCCGTGACCCTCAGCCCCGAGGAAGTGCGCGCCATGCTGGCACCGAACGCCACCTCCATGACCCAGATCGACACCCCCGAAGGCCTGACCGAGGCCTGGCAGGGCGACGACGGCAGCTATGTGCTGTACGCCGAGGACAAGGGCTGGGAGTACGCTACCAGCCCCATGACCATCGCTGTGGGCTTTGACGCAAACGGCGTCATCACCGGTGTGTGGGTGGACGCTTCCACCCAGACCGCCGGCATCGGCGACGTGGCCGCCGGCGAGGACTACCTGGGCCAGTACACCGGCATCGCCAATGAGGCCGGCCTGGACGGTGTGGACACCGTGGCCGGTTCCACCCAGTCCACCGTGGGCGTGAAGAAGGCCGTGCGCAAGTGCGTGCAGGCCATCGCCCTGCTGAACCCGAACGCCGGCACCGGCGAAACCGTTGCCAGCGATGCCGCCAGCGTGCCCGCCGACAGCAGCGCCAGCAGCGCTGCCACCACCAGCGAAGCCGCCAGCGCGCCCGCTGCCAGCGCGTCCAGCGCAGCTTGAGAGAGGAGGCTGTTTGAATCATGGGTAAACTGAAAATTCTTACCGACGGCCTCGTGAAGGAAAACCCGGTGCTCCGCCTTGTGCTGGGCACCTGCCCCACGCTGGCCCTGACCACGGCGGTGTCCAATGCTTTCGGCATGGGCTTTGCGGCCACCTTTGTGTTGGTTTGCTCCAACATCGCCATCTCTGCTTTGCGCAAGGTGATCCCCGGCCAGGTGCGCCTGCCGGCTTACATCACCGTCATCGCCACCTTCGTGACCATCGTGCAGAACCTTGTCAAGGCTTACTTCCCTGACCTGGACGCCGCCCTGGGCGTGTATCTGCCCCTGATCGTGGTGAACTGCATCATCCTGGGCCGTGCCGAGATGTTCGCCTCCAAGCACGGCGTGGTCGACTCCGCGCTGGACGGCGTGGGCATGGGCCTGGGCTTCACCCTGGCTCTGCTGCTCATGAGCACCATCCGCGAGGTGCTGGGCGCCGGTACCTGGTACGGCATCCAGATCATCCCCGAGAGCATCGACCGCTTCACCTTCATGACCAGCCCTGCCGGCGGCTTCTTCACCTTCGGTCTGCTGATGGCGCTGGTGGTCTTCATCGAGACCAAGCTGGGCGACCGGAGAAAGCGCAGCGTGGGCTGCGAGGGTTGCCCCTCCAAGGGCGTCTGTGGCGCGAAAGGGGGCTGTGAATAATGGCTTTGGCTGCTATTTTCTTCACCATGATTTTGGTGAACAACTACGTTCTGGTGCAGTTTTTGGGCATCTGCCCCTTCCTGGGCGTGTCTAAAAAGCTGGACTCCGCCTTCGGCATGAGCTGTGCCGTTATCTTCGTCATGGCGCTGGCCACCGCGGTGACCTGGCCCATCCAGAACTTCCTGCTCACCCCCGTGGACGCGGAAGGCAACCTGAAGTGGGACCTGGGCTATCTGCAGACCATCGTCTTCATCCTGGTCATTGCGGTGCTGGTGCAGCTGGTGGAGGTCGCCATGAAGAAATTCATGCCTCCCCTGCACAAGGCCCTGGGCGTTTACCTGCCCCTGATCACCACCAACTGCGCCGTGCTGGGCGTTACCGTGCTGAACATCGACAACGGCTACAACTTTGCCGAGAGCATGGTGTGCGCCGTGGGCGCGGGTGTCGGCTTCATGCTGGCCATGGTGATGTTCAGCGGCGTGCGCAAGCGCCTGGAGGACGCTCAGCCCCCCAAGTGCTTTGAAGGCCTGCCCATCACCCTGGTGGCCGCCTCGGTGGCTGCTTTGAGCTTTGGTGGTTTCGGCGGCATCGTCGAGAACATCTTTGGTACTGTGTGAGGAGGCGGCTGAGATGAACATTGCACTTGCTATTGCCATCGTTACTGTGGCCGGCCTTCTGGGCTCTGTGATCCTGGTGCTGGCCGCCAAGTTCATGGCCGTGGAGGAAGACCCCCGCATCGGCGAAGTGGCGGGCTGCCTGCCCGGCGCCAACTGCGGCGCCTGCGGCTACGCCGGCTGCGCCGACTACGCCAAGGCCATCGTGGAAGGCGGCGCGCCTGTGAATAAGTGCGTGCCCGGCGGCGCCAAGGCTGCCGCCGACGTGGCCGCCGTCATGGGCGTGGAGGCCGGCGCCACCGCCGCTGTGCGCGCCACCGTGCGCTGCCAGGGCAAGCCCGGCGTCTGCACCCAGATCTTCGATTACCACGGCGTTTCCAGCTGCACCGCTGCCGCCGCTCTGTACGGCGGCCCCAAGGCCTGCGCCTACGGGTGCCTGGGCCTGGGCGACTGCGTCAAGGCCTGCAAGTTCGACGCCATCCACGTGGTGGACGGCGTCGCTCATGTGGACCCCGAGAAGTGCACCGGCTGCGGCGCCTGCGCTGCCGCCTGCCCCAAGAGCGTCATCGAGATGGCGTCCGACATGGAGGAAAAGCCCCTGGTGCTGTGCCACAACACCGAGAAGGGCCCCGTGGTCATGAAGGAGTGCCAGACCGGCTGCATCGGCTGCATGAAGTGCCAGAAGACCTGTCCCAGCGAGGCCATCAAGGTCACCAACTTCCTGGCCAGCATCGACTACTCCAAGTGCACCGGCTGCGGCCAGTGCGTGGAAGTCTGCCCCAAGCACGTCATCGTGCGCGCCTGAGGCCTGGGTTGAAAGCAAAATAAAAGGACCCGCCCCGGAACTTCCGGGGCGGGTCTTTTTTTGCGTTTTGGTCAAAGGGCAGGGGAGAGGGCTCAGCCGCGCTCGGCCATGGGCACATACTCCCGATGGGGCTGCACCGCCATGTAGGCCGGGCGGATGATCTTGCCCATGTTGATGAGCTCCTCCATGCGGTGGGCGCTCCAGCCCGCCACACGGGCGATGGCGAAGATGGGGGTGAACAGCTCGGTGGGCAGGCCCAGCATGCGGTAAACAAAGCCGCTGTAAAAGTCCACGTTGGCGGAAACGCCCTTGTAAATCTTGCGCTTCTCGCTGATGATCTGGGGCGCAAGGCGCTCCACGGCGGAGTAGAGGGCGTATTCCTCGTGCATGTGCTTTTCTTCCGAGAGCTGCTCCACAAAGCCCCGCAGCAGGTTGGCGCGGGGGTCGCTGATGGAGTAGACCGCGTGGCCCATGCCGTAGATGAGGCCGCTCTTGTCGAAGCGCTGGCCCTCCAGGCAGCCGGTCAGATAGGCGCGGATCTCGTCCTCGTCGGTCCAGTCCTTCACGCTGGCCTTCAGGTCCTCGAACATCTGCACCACCTTGATGTTGGCGCCGCCGTGGCGGGGGCCCTTCAGGCTGGCCAGCGCGGCGGCCATGCAGCTGTAAGTGTCGGTGCCGGAGCTGGTGACCACGTGGGTGGTGAAGGTGGAGTTGTTGCCGCCGCCGTGCTCTGCGTGCAGCACAAGGCACAGGTCCAGGATGTGGGCCTCCAGTGTGGTGTACTGGCCGTCCGGCCGCAGCAGGGTGAGGATGTTCTCCGCGGTGGACAGGTCCGGCCGCGGGGTGTGGATGTAGAGGCTGTTGCCGTTCTTGTAGTGGTTGTAGGCCTGATAGGCATATACCGAGATGAGCGGGAAGATGGCAATGAGGTCGATGCACTGGCGCACCACGTTGGGCAGGCTGATGTCGTCCGGCTTGTCGTCGTAGCTGGCCATGGTCAGCACACAGCGGGCCAGGGTGTTCATCATGTCGCTGCTGGGGGCCTTGAGAATGACGTCCCGCACAAAGTTGGTGGGCAGGCTGCGGTAGAAGGCCAGCTGTTCGTTGAAAGCCTTCAGCTGCTCCGCGGTGGGCAGCTGGCCGAACATCAGAAGATAGGCCGTCTCCTCAAAGCCGAAGCGCTTGTCCTGGATGAAGCCGCCGGTGAGTTTTTCCACCGGGTAGCCGCGGTAGTACAGTTCGCCCTCGCAGGGCACCTTTTTGCCGTCCACCACCTTGCTGCTGATGATCTCGCTGATCTCGGTCAGGCCCGCCAGCACGCCGGTGCCGTCCAGGTCGCGCAGGCCGCGCTTGACATTGTAGCGCACATAGTCCTCTTTGTTGATCTGGTTGTTGGAAAGACACACCGCCGCCAGCGCCTCCAGTTCGGGGGTGATGCGGGAGTAATCCGAAAATTCCGCCATGATAAACGCCTCCTTTTCCCCGCGGCGTTCGCCGCATTTTTGCGTTCAAAAAATAATACTTTATTTTGTTATTATACCACAGAATGATCCCTGAGGTGTGACGAATTTTTGAACGCACCGCCCAGCCTTTGCCGCCGAAGAAAAAAGTGGCGGAAAAATGAAAAAAACGCTTGCATTTTTCTTGCCCCCTTGCTATAATAGATAAGCACTCGATTGAGCGCGGAAACATGTGGGAGTGTTCCCGAGCGGCCAATGGGGGCAGACTGTAAATCTGTTGCATAATTGCTTCGGTGGTTCGAATCCACCCGCTCCCACCAGTTCGTCGCAAGCGTCGCATCGCTTGCGACGAATTTTTTTTACAAAAATTCATCGCGCGCTTGCACTGCTGCTCCTCACTTCCCCACGAAATTTTGCTGCGCAAATTTTCGCGGGGACCCCTTTTGCCGCACCCCGGCAGGGGGTTCTTGTTTGTGGCATGAGCGGGTGAGATGAGAACAGCACGTCCCGGCCCTGGGGGCCGGGGAAAAACAGCCCGGTGGGCTGTTTTTCAGTGCGCGGCTCGCGAATCCACCCGCTCCCACCAAAAGCGACCGACATTGTCGGTCGCTTTTTCTTTGTTGTGAGGCCGGCTTTTGACATTTTCGGATGACACCGTATCATCGCTTGCGGCACCTTTGTATGCGTGTTATACTCTGGATAACCTGAGAACTGGAAGTGACGTCAGTGAACCGTGCGGAATTAGAGCGCTTTATCCTCGAAAATTACAATGCGGAGCCGGATTTCCCTTGGATGAAATACCCCAAGTACGAAGTGTTTCGTCACAGCAACAGCAAAAAGTGGTTTGCCCTTATTATGGATGTACCCAAAAGCAAGCTTGGGCTGCAAGAACCAGGTATGTTGGATGTGGCGAATTTTAAGTGCGATGCGCTTTTGATAGGCTCGCTGCGGTGCGAGGCTGGCTTTTTTCCGGCATATCACATGAATAAGGACAGTTGGATCACGGTCGCCCTGGATGGCAGTGCCCCGGATGACAAAATCAAAATGTTGCTGAATGGAAGCTACGACGCAACAGCATCAAAGCCGACCCGCAAGAGACAGTAGTGTGGCAGACATGAGCGGCTGTTGAAAGAATAAAAACGAGCGCAAGAGAACAGCGCAGGTGCATGAAAGCAGGTGAAACAATGGAAGGTGAGTTGAATCCCAGCACGGGGAAGCAGCTGGAAGGGCTGGAAAAGGAACAGATGATCGGCATGCCGCTGCTGGAAGTGGCCAGAGGACAGGCAGAACTGGAGGCGGACAACGTTCAAAAAATGATGCAGGCCCTTGCCGGGGCCGTGCCCCGGGAGCAAAAGAAGGAGCCGTAAGTCGATACGGCTCCTTGTTCATGTTCGCTTTGGTTCCTGAGCCGCGGGATGGAGCAGCCGCTCCGCCCGCTCGCTGTAGCACAGGGGCTGGTCCCGGTACTTTTTGGGCGACACCCCCACCGCCTTTTTGAACAGGCGGGAAAAATAATAGGGGTCGCCAAAGCCCACCCGCTGGGCGATCTCGCCGATGCTGTGGTCGGTGGCTTTCAGCAGCTTGCAGGCTTCCTCCACCTTCAGACGGGAGAAAAATTCCAGCGGTGCGCGCCCGGTGTGGGCCACAAAGATTTGGTGCAGATAGCTCTTGGAGAGCCCCACCTCCTCCGCCAGTTCGTCCAGGGTCATCGCCCGGCCCAGATTGCGGTACATGCAGCGGATGGCCTGGGTGAGGTATCGGTTCTGCGCCCCCTTGCCGGTGTAGCTGCGGCAGTAGAGCTGGGCGAGGATGAGGGACAGCACCTGGGCCATGTAGATGAAGTTGCCCAGGGAGTAGTCGTCCTCCAGCGCGTCGAACAGCAGCTGGAACAAAAAGGCGAGGCGGTTCTCCTCCGCCGGCAAGGCGTTCACCACCCGGCACTCCTCCAGGGGATAAAGGGCGGCGTCCTCCCCCTTGAAGTGCACCCACAAAAGGCTCCAGGGGTCCTGTTCGTCCGCCTGATAGCGGTGGGGCCGGCCCGCGGGGATGCAGAAGGCCTGGTTTTCTCCCAGACGGTATTCCCGGCCTTCCACCTCCACGCTGCCCCGCCCCTCCACACAATAAAGCAGGATGTATTCTTCCACGCCCGTTTTGCGCACACGGGCGTGGTTTTTTGCATGGGGAAAAAACCCGACGTCGGTCAGGTGCAGGCGGCCGGCCAGCGGGTGGCCCAGATATTCCCGAAGGACTTCGGCGGGCAGAACGAACATCCGCTCCCCCTTGAAGCCCTCCTGTTTCATCAAACGCTCTTCCATGGCCCCATTGTAGCATTTTTGTGGAATATTGTCCATCTTTGAATAAGAAAAGACATTCCTTTCCCGCCGGCAAAAAGATAGAATAAAGCCAGTGAACACCCCGCGGGCGCGGCGGCGGCCGGCCGCGGGCAAAACAAAGGCAAGGAGTGAAATTTCGTTCATGGAAAAAGTAAGCGTCTGGCAGGAGGAAGTGCTCCTGCCCACCTACCCGGCCCTTGCGGCGGAAAAGAACCCCATGTTCCTGGAAAAACGGGCCTATCAGGGCAGCACCGGCAAGGTGTACCCCCTGCCGGTGACCGAGCGGCTGAGCGACGAAAAGCAGGATGTGGCCTACAAGGCGGTCTTTCTGGAAAACGAGTACCTCAAGGTGATGATCCTGCCGGAGCTGGGCGGGCGCATCCACCGCGCCTATGACAAGACCAACCACTACGATTTCGTCTATTACAACCACGTGGTCAAGCCCGCGCTGGTGGGCCTTACCGGGCCCTGGATCTCCGGCGGCATCGAGTTCAACTGGCCCCAGCACCACCGTCCCTCCACCTATTCGCCAGTGGACTTCACCTTTGCCCAGAACCCGGACGGCTCCTGCACCGTCTACCTGAGCGAGATCGACAAGATGTACGGCACCAAGGGCACCGCGGCCATCTCGCTGTATCCCGGCAAGGCCTACATCGAGATCGCAGGCCGGCTCTACAACCCCACCGACCTGCCCCAGACCTTTTTGTGGTGGGCAAACCCCGCCGTGCCGGTGAACGACAACACCTACTCCGTCTTCCCGCCGGACGTGAACGCCGTGATGGACCACGGCAAGCGGGCGGTCTCCACCTTCCCCATCGCCACCGGGGAGTATTATAAATACGACTACTCCGCCGGCGTGGACATCTCCCGCTACAAGAACGTCCCGGTGCCCACCTCCTACATGGCGGCCCATTCCGACTTCGACTTCGTGGGCAACTACGACGAGGGCGTGGGCGCGGGTCTTCTGCACATCGCGGACCACCACATTTCTCCCGGCAAAAAGCAGTGGACCTGGGGCAACGGCGACTTTGGCCGCGCCTGGGACCGCAACCTCACCGACGAGGACGGCCCCTACATCGAGCTGATGACCGGCGTGTTCACCGACAACCAGCCGGACTTCACCTGGCTCAAGCCCCACGAGGAAAAGAACTTCGTGCAGTACTTCATGCCCTACAAGGGCGTGGGCCGGGTGTCCAACGCCACCAGGGACGCGGTCATCGGCCTCGCCCCCGCCCAGGGCGGCGCGCTGCTGAAGGTGTATGTCACCGCCCCCTGCGAGGGCTGCCGCATCGAGGTGAAAAACGGGGAAGAACTGCTGTTCAGCCGCACCGAGGACCTCTCGCCCCTGGCCTGCTTTGAGGCGCAGCTGCCCGCCGCTGCGCTGGAGAAAGGGAGCCGCGTCACCGTGCACTGCGGCGGCCGCCTGCTGGCGGAGTACGCCATCTACATCCCCGAACTGCGCCCCGTGCCCGAACCCGCCGAGGCGCTGAAAGCCCCCGAGGAGCTCAAGTCCACCGAGGAGCTGTATCTGGCGGCCCAGCATCTGGAGCAGTACCGCCACGCCACCTTCGAGCCGGAAGACTACTACCGGGAGGGCCTGCGCCGGGACGCCACCGACATCCGCCTGAACGACGCCTACGGCATGCTGCTCTACCGCCGGGGCCGCTTTGAGGAGAGCCTGGAGCACTTCCAGGCCGCGGTGGACAAACAGACCTGGCGCAACCCCAACCCCTACCACGGGGAGTGCCGGTTCCACCTGGGCCTGGCGCAGCTGGCGCTGGGCCGGGAGGAGGAGGCCTACGACTCCTTCTTCAAGGCCACCTGGAGCGCCGAGACCCAGAGCGTGGGCTTCTATCATCTGGCCTGCCTGTGCGCCAAGAAGGGCGAGTATGAGCAGGCGCTGCAGTTCGTGGAGACCGCCCTCATCCGCAACTGGCACGACATGCGCGCCCGCACCCTCAAGGCCGCCCTGCTGCGGCTGCTGGGCCGGCCCGCCGCCCGCTTCTTGCAGGAGAGCCTTGCCATCGACCCGCTGTGCATGGGCTGCCTCTACGAGCAGATGCTGGCGGACGGCAAAGCGCAGAAGTGGAAGCGCAAGATGCGCTCCGCGGCCCACAACTACCTGACCCTGGCGCTGGACTACCGCGCCGCCGGCCTGTGGGACGACGCCCTGCGCATCCTGGACGCCTGCACCGACGGCTCGCCCCTGCTGGAATACTACAAGGGGAGCATCTGCCTTGCCGCCCATCGAGACGAGGAAGCCGCGGCGCACTTCGAGGCGGGCGAGGCGGCCTGCCCGGACTACTGCTTCCCCAACCGCATCGAGGAGATAACCATCCTCTCCGACGCCATCAGCACCCTGGGCAGCGCCCCCATGGCCTGCAACTACCTGGCGGACCTGCTCTACGACAAAAAGCAGTATGACCGGGCGGTGGCCCTGTGGGAGAAGGCCGTGCGGGAGAAGCCCGGCCTGGCAATGGCCTGGCGCAACCTCTCCATCGCCTACTACAACAAGCAAAAGGACGGCCAAAAGGCCCTTGCCGCCATGGAAAAGGCCTGCGACCCCATGCCCTCCGCCCGTTTCCTTTTGGAATACGACCAGCTGGCGGCCCGGCTGGAGCTGCCCGCCGCAAAGCGGCTGGCGGTGCTGGAAAAGCACATGGAGCTGGTGTGCCAGCGGGACGACCTCTTCCTGCGGCGCATCACCCTCTTGAACGGCGAGGGCCGCTGGCAGGAGGCGCTGGAGGCCATCCGGGGCCGCAAGTTCCACCCCTGGGAGGGCGGCGAAGGCACCGTGAGCACCCAGTACCGCTTTGCCCTGTGCCAGCTGGCGGCGGAGAAAATCGCCGCGGGCAGCTGCGCTTCGGCGCTGGAGCTGCTGGAGCAGGCGCTGGTCTACCCCGAAAACCTGGGCGAGGGCAAGCTGCCCAACGTGCCGGACAATAAGATCCACTTCCTGATGGGTCTGGCCCACCGCAAGGCGGGGGACGAGGCCGCCGCCCGGGAGATGTTCGAACTGGCCGCCGCCGGCGACCAGACGCCCCAGCCGGTGCGGTACTACAACGACCAGCCCTCCGACTTCATCTTCTACCAGGGCCTTGCCCTGCGGCTGCTGGGCCGGGAGGACGCGGCCAAACGGGCCTTCCACAAGCTGGTCAGCTACGGCGAAAAGCATCTGTTCGACGCGGTGACCTACGATTTCTTCGCCGTGTCACTGCCGGAGATTGAGGTCTACGAGCAGGACGGCGGGCTGCGCAACCGGCAGTACTGCAACCACCTGCGGGCGCTGGGCCACCTGGGCCTGGGCCAGGAGCAAAAAGCCGGCGAACTGCTGGCCCAGGTGACGCAGAAGGAAGCCGGGCACCAGGGCGCGCTGGAAGCGGAACACCTGCGGGGGCTGCGCGCCGCCCTCGGCCTTTGAGGAGGGGAACACCAATGAAACCGACCCTGACCTTTGAAACGCTGGAACTGCCGGTGGCCGAGCTGGGCCCCGAGTCCAGCGTGCCCGACCTGATGGGAGAAAAAATACTGCAAAACCAGCTCACCTTCGATTTGGAGGAAGGGGACGACATCCACCCCGGTTACGGCCGGGTGGAGAACTCCTACCCCTACCGCCAGTTCAACACCTACACCCGCACCCTCACGATGCAGAAGGTGGACACCGCCGTGCTGGAGAACCGGCACCTGCGGGCGGTGTTCCTGCCGGGCTACGGCGGCCGCCTCTGGAGCCTGGAGGACAAGGCCGCCGGGCGAAATCTGCTCTACACCAACGACGTGCTGCAATTTTCCAACCTGGCGGTGCGCAACGCCTGGTTCAGCGGCGGCGTGGAGTGGAACATCGGCATCATCGGCCACAACCCCTTCACCACCGCCCCGCTCTACACCGCCCGCCTGGAGGAGAAGGGCGTGCCGGTGCTGCGGATGTACGAGTACGAGCAGGTGCGGGGCGTGTGCTACCAGATGGACTTCTGGCTGGGGGAGGAGGACAAATTCCTCAACTGCCGCTTCAAGATCATCAACGAGAACAGCGACGTGACGCCGATGTACTGGTGGAGCAACATCGCCGTGCCGGAATACGAGGGCGGGCGCGTGGTGGTGCCGGCGGAAAAGGCCTACACCCTGAAAAACATGTGCGTCTACAAAACGGACATCCCCGTGGTGAACGGGGTGGACGTCACCGCCTACAATGACATCCCCACCTCCATCGACTACTTCTTCGACATCCCCGAAGCAGCCCCCAAGTTCATCGCGAACCTGGGCCGGGGCGGCTGGGGCCTGCTGCAGCGGTCCACCGGGCGGCTGGTGAGCCGCAAGCTGTTCTGCTGGGGCAACCAGCCCGCCTCCGATCACTGGCAGGAGTTCCTGACCCAAAAGGCGGGCCGGTATGTGGAGATACAGGCGGGCCTCGCCAAGACCCAGTACGGCTGCCTGCCCATGCCGCCCCACAGCGAGTGGGAGTGGGTGGAGCAGTACGGCCCGGTGCAGCTGGACCCCGCCCTGCTGGCGGATACCCACCGCCGCCGGTACGAAGCCATTGAAGACCAGCTGGCCGCCGAGGGCGCCGTCGAAACAATGGAGCGCCTGTTGGAGGACACCGCCCCCATGGCCCGCCGCAAGGCCCGGCTGGTGCGCCCCGGCTCCGCCGCCGGCGCGCTGGCACAGCGGGGGGAAGCCAGCGCCCATCTGGAATTCTGCTGCGAGGACCAGAGCGGCAAGGACTGGGCGGCCTTTCTGGAGAGCGGCGTGCTTCACTGCCCCGCCCCTGACCAGCGCCCGGACTGCTTCTTGGCGGACGAGGCGAGCCTGCGCCAGCTGCGGGCCACCGTGGAGGGCTGCAACCGGGGCAACTGGTACGCCCACTATCAGCTGGGGGTGCGTCTGGTGCAGAACGGGGAGTACGACGCGGCGGAAAAACAGCTGCTGGCCTCGCTGGAACTGGCGGAAAACCCCTGGGCCTATCACGCTCTGGCCTGCCTTGAGTACCGGCGGGACAACGCCGCCCGGTGCGCGGCCTGCATCGAAAAGGGTGCGGCCCTGCGCCGGGAGGACCTCTCCTATCAAAAGAGCGCCTTCAAGCTGCTCAGCACCGCCGAAGCCTGGCCCGCGATGCTGCGCCTTTACGAGAGCCTGCCCGAAGAGCTGCGGGCCAACAGCTACCTGACCATCCACTACGCCATCGCCCTGCACCGCACGGGCCGCAGCGAGGAGGCCTTCGCCCTCATCGCCGACCCGGCCTCCTTCGTGCTGGAGGACATCCGCGAGGGCGAGGACCTGCCGGCCCGGCTGTGGACCGAGGTCACCGCCGCCCTGGGCCAGCCCCGCCCGGTGCCCTATGAATACAACTTCCGCGCCTACGTCTGAAACAAAAGCAGCGCCCCCTCTGCTGAGGGGACGCTGCTTTTTTCTTGTTTCAGCGGGCGGCCAGCGGAGCCACCGCGTAGCCGTCCACCAGCTGGGCGGGGCCCACGGCCACCGGGACGGGCCGGGCGAAGATGGGCCCTTCGGGCACAAAGGTGTGGTATTCGCCGTTCTCGCCGCAGGGGTCCGCCCCCCGCCGCGCCATCTCGTCCAGAAGTTCCTCGGTCAGGGGCTGCCCGGCAAAATCAGCGGGCAGGCGGCGGGTGTCCACCACCGTGACGATGGGCTTGAAACCGCTGGCAAGGCACTCCTTCACCAGCTCCAGGCGCTCCTCCTGCCAGAGGGGGAAGCAGGCCTCCAGGCCCGCGGCCCGGCAGCGCTCGCTGCACCAGTCCAGGTGGCCCTGGATGTCGATGTCGCCAAAAATGCAGGCCCTGGCGCCCAGGGCCTTTTCTCTGGCCAGCGCCGCCTCAAAGGCGGCGGCGTACTCCGGGCCGGTGGTGCGGATGAGCCGCACCGGCGCGCCCACCGACCGCTCCACCTCCGCCAGCACCTCGGCGGGGATGCCGTGGAACCAGGAGCGGCCCCGGTCCACGTTGTAGGTGATGAGCAGGGCCTGCAGCTTCATGCCGCTTTGCACAGCGCGGTGGATGGCAAGGGCGCTGTCCTTGCCGCCGCTGTAGGAGGCAACAAAGGGCAGCCCCGGCAAAAGCTTGTTCATCCGGCCCCTCCTTCCAGAATTTTTATCAGTGCGTCCATGTCCAGGGCTTTTTCCAGCGCGTCGGCCAGCAGGTCGAACTGGGCGGCCTGAAAGTCCTCGGCGCTCATGCCCTCGGGCACAAGGGCGGCCAGTTTTTCCCGGGTGAGGGCCGCCGCGCCGGGCAGGGCGTCCTCGTCCTCCAGCCGCAGGTCCAGATGGGGCACAACGCCCAGCACCGGCACGCCGCAAATTTCTTCCAGCATCCGCCGTCCCTCGCCGAAGGAGGCGGCGTCGCCGTAAAAGTCGTTGACGATGAGCCCCTTCACCAGCGCCCGCTCTTCCGGGGCCAGCAGGGCCAGCGTGCCGTAGAGCGCCGCGAAGGCCCCGCCCCGGCGGATGTCCGCCGCCAGCAGCACCGGGCAGCGGGCGTAAAGGGCAAAGTCCATGTTCACGATGTCGCCGGCCCGCAGGTTCAGCTCAACCGGGCTGCCCGCGCCCTCGGCCACCACCACTTCAAAGCGGGCCGCCAGCCGGTCGTAGGCGCGGCGGGCCGCTTCGCGGCAGGCGTCCCGGTCAAAGCGGGGCGTGGTCACGCCGTCCACCACCGCCTCGCAGTCGCCCCGATGGGGGATGAGCAGCACCGGGTTCATGTCCGGCTCGGGGGCAAGGCCGCAGGCCGCCGCCGCGATGGCCTGACTGCGGGCCATCCGCCGCCCGTCGGGCAGAAGATGGGCGTTGTCGGAGATGTTCTGGGCCTTGAAGGGGGCCACCCGCAGCCCTCGCCGGCGCAGAAGCCGGCAAAGGCCGATGACCAGCGTGCTCTTGCCCACGCCGGAGGCGGTGCCCAGCACCATCAGGGTTTTTGCTCTCTGTTCCATGGCGCGTTACCGTGCGGGGTAGTTGCGGCTGACGTAGGGCACTTCCTCCACCCCTTCCGCCTCGTTGAGGTGGAGGGCCAGATAGAAGAAGTAGCCCGAGAGCAGGTTCGCCAGGTCCAGCAGGCGGTCGGGCACCTCGTGGCCCTTTTCCACCCAGCGGTAGATGAGGCGCACCAGCTGCTTGCCCTGCACCCGCAGAAGGTGGGCCGTGCAGGCGGCCTCGCACCCCTGGGTCAGCACGAACAGCTTGCAGCGCCCGGCGCAGCGCTCCTTCCAGCCGGAGGCCAGCTCCAGCAGGCGGGCGCACTCCTCCTCGGTGACGGTGAAGCGGGTGCGCAGGGTGGGGTTCATGTGGTAAATGAGCTCGCACACCCACAAAAGCTCCGCCTTCAGGGCCTCGTCCTTCACCTGGGCCCGCAGCAGGCCGGTGCGGCTGGCCATCTCGTCGGTGAGCAGTTCAAAATCGCAGCGCAGGTCCTCGCCCGCGTCGCACAAAAAGGGATAGGCCTCGTAAGGGCTTCGGTACAGGCTCATTCCAGTTCCTCCCATCGTTGCAGAGAGCGGCGCATGTAGCCGCCCACGTCCATCTGATACACCCGGTTCAGCGCCGCCGGGTCAAACTCCGCCGCGGGGCCGAAATACCGGGCCTGCCCCTCCTCCATCAAGAGGAAGAGGTCCGCCAGGTCCAGCGCCAGATTCACGTCGTGGAGCACCCCCACCACGCACCGGCCCTCCCCGGCGGCCCAGGCCTTCAGCTCCTGCACCAGCTCCACCTGATATTTCAGGTCCAGGTGGTTGGTGGGCTCGTCCAGCAGGATGATGCGGGGCTGCTGGGCAAAGGTGCGGGCCAGGAACACCCGCTGCAGCTGCCCGCCCGAAAGCTCGGTCACCTGCCGGTCGCGCAAGTCGGCCACGCCGGTGCGCTCCATGCACTCCAGGGCGATGGCTCTGTCCTCCGGCCCCGGGCCGGAAAAAGCGCCGCCGGTCTGGTGGGCGTAGCGCCCCATCAGCACCGTTTCATAGACAGTATAGGAAAAATACACGCTGCTGATCTGGCTCAGCAGGGCCACGGTCCGGGCCAGCTGCCGCCGGTCCATGGCGGCAAGGTCCCGGCCCTCCGCCGTCACCTTGCCCTCGTGGGGCAGAAGGCCCGCCAGCGCCCGCAGCAGCGTGGTC
This sequence comes from Oscillospiraceae bacterium, assembly GCA_004558145.1. Classification (GTDB taxonomy): domain Bacteria; phylum Bacillota; class Clostridia; order Oscillospirales; family Ruminococcaceae; genus Allofournierella_A; species Allofournierella_A excrementavium. The sequence goes on along the minus strand of SFDQ01000002.1, from coordinate 285,269 downwards.
TTGCCGCAGCCGTTGGGCCCCAGGATGCACAGCCGCCCCCCGGCGGGCACTTCGAAGGAGAGGTCCTTCACCACCGGCGCGCCGCCGTAGCCGCAGGTGAGATGTTCCACCTTGAGCATGGTCACTGCCGCCTCCTTCGCCCGGAAAAATAGACATAGATGAAAAAGGGCGCGCCGATGAGCGCCGTGATGGAGCCGATGGGAATTTCCCGCGGGGGCACCAGCGTGCGGGCCGCCAGGTCGCACAGCACCATGAAGGCCCCGCCGAACAGGGCCGCCGCCGGGATGACCCGCCGGTGGGCCGCGCCGAAGAACCGCCGCACCACATGGGGGGCGATGAGGTCCACAAAGCCGATGATGCCCACAAAGGCGGTGGCGGTGCCGGTGAGCACCGCGATGGCCACCAGCAGCACCCACTTCATCCGCCGCAGGGCAACGCCCATGGCCTGGGCCTGCTCCTCCCCGAAGGTCATCACGTCCATCTCGCGGGAAAAGCGCAGAAAGAACAGGGTGCAAAGCAGGGTCACCGGGGCCAGCACCGCCACCTGGCTCCACTCCTTGGAGGAAAAGCTGCCCAGCGTCCACAGGCTGATCTGCTGGGCATAAAGGGGCGACAGGGTGGAAAGCAGGTTCATGATGGCGTTCAGAAACAGCGAGACCACCATGCCGGTGAGCACGATGGTGGTGTTGGAAAGGCTGCGGTCCAGCCGGGTGGCAAAGCCCACCACCAGCACCACGGTGACCAGCGCAAAGCAGAGGCTCACCGAGGGCAGCAGAAAGGCCCCCAAAAGGCCGGAGGACACCCCGGCCACAATGACCAGCGCCGCGCCCAGGCCCGCCCCGGCGGAAACGCCCAGCCCGAAGGGGGAGGCCAGGGGGTTGCGCAGCACCGACTGCATCACCGTGCCGCTCACCGCCAGCCCCGCCCCGGTGAGAAAGGCCATCAGCACCCGGGGCAGCCGCATGTTGAACACAAGGCTGGGGTAGACCGGGTCGATGCTTTCCGGCAGGGCTGTGCCGAAGAAAAAGTGGGCCAGGATGGCGCACACTTCATCGGGGGGAATAAAGACGCTGCCGACCCCGACGCCCAGAATGAGGGCGGCGAGGGCGGCAGCAGCGAGCACGGCCATTTTTGCCGCTGTTTTCATGGCCTTATTCCGCGCTGAACAGCTCGGGATAGACGGCCTTGGCCATCTGGTCCAGCGCCTTCACGATGTTCTGGTTGGACAGGGAAGAGGCCATGTTGTCGATGTAGAACACCTGCTCGTTCTGCACGGCGCTCATGCCTTCCCAGCCGCTGCGGCCCAGAATTTCGGCCACGGGGTCGTCGATGTAGTTCACGTTGGTGAGGATGACGTCGGGGTTGGCGGCCACGATGGTCTCGGCCTCCACCGGCAGCCAGCCCTCCTGGTCGGCCAGCACGTTCTCGGCGCCGATGAGCTCAATCATCTCGTTCAGGAACACGCCGCTGCCGAAGCTGTACATGCTGGGGGCGGCGCTGATCTCAAAGTAGACGCTCTTCTTGTCGGTCACGGTGGCGCCGATGGCGGCGATGCGGTCCAGCTCGGCCTGCATGTCCACGATCAGGGCGTCGCCCTCGGCGCTCTTGCCCATGGCGGCGGCGATGAAGGCGATGTCCTCCTGGATGGCGGCGATGCTGTCGGCGGTGGGCACGCACAGCACGCACACGCCCATGTCCATCAGCTGCTGATAGGGATTGGTCTGGTCATACAGGGTCATGTTGGAAACGAACAGCACGTCCGGCTTCAGGGCCGCCAGCTGCTCCATGTCCGGCTGCATCATGTCGAAGGTGGGCACGCCCTCGGGCAGGCCCTCCAGGCCCACGCTCTGGGCGTCGTAGCCCACGATGAGGTCGCCGCAGCCCAGGGCCACCAGCGTCTCGGCAATGGAGGGGGCCAGCACCACCACGGAGCCGATCTCGTCGGGGATGGTCACCTCGGCGCCGCTGGGGTCGGTGGTGGGCTTTTCGGCGGCAGGGGCCGAAACGGAAGAGGACGGGGCGGAAGCGGACACGGACGCGGAGCCGGAAGCCGGCTGGGCGGCGCAGCCCGCGGCGCTGGCGGCCAGGGCCAGCGCCAGGATGAGACTGAGAAGCTTTTTCATGGATTTACCTCCTGATTTTCCGGCAAAAAACAAATCACCCTTCCACACACGAAAGGGTGACGTTTGCCAAAAAAGAAAACAGTGCAATTCATCCATCGTGAAGTGTACCAGAGCAGACTCAGCGATCCGACTTAGCGCGCCGTGCGGCGCGCATCACGGTGGCGGGACCGTGCGGGATTCTCACCCGGCTTCTCTGAATAAATGTCTGCCCCTTTTATGCGAAAGTGTCATTCGTTTTTGCTCTCGGTTTGTCATGCGGGCAAAAGCGGCCCGCATGTGCTTTCATTATAAGAAGGATGGGCCCGCAAGTCAAGGGAAGGGCAGAGCGCAAAAAAGCCGCCGCTGTTCTGTCACAGCGGCGGCGCGGTTCGCAAATGGTATCAGCCCTTGTAGCCCACGGCGTCGGCCAGTTCCTGGTCGATGACCACATACACGTTCTCGTGCATCTTCAGCATGGTGCTGGGGTTGTGGGTGGTGATGGCGTCGTCCATCACAAGGCCGCGGATGGCGTCGGTCTTGGCCAGGCCAGTGGCGATGAGCACCACGCACTTGGCGGCCAGGATGTCGCCCATGCCCATGGTGATGGCGGTGGTGGGCACATCCTCCTTCTTCTCAAAGAAGCGGGAGTTGGCCTGGATGGTGCTCTCGGTCAGCTTTTCGATGTGGGCGGTGGCGTGCAGCACGTCCGCCGCCTCGTTGAAGGCGATGTGGCCGTTGTTGCCGATGCCCAGCAGCTGCAGGTCGGCAACGCCGCCCTCCCGCACCTTGGCCTCCAGCGCGGCGGCGTTGGCCTCGGGGTCGCCCATGCCCTGGGCAACGTAGGTGTTGGCCTTGTCGATGTTGATGTGGTCGAACAGGTTGGTGTTCATGAAGTAGCGGTAGCTCTGGTCATGGGTCTCGGGGATGCCGCAGTATTCGTCCAGGTTCACCGTGCGCACCTTGGAGAAATCCACCTTGCCGGCCTTGTTGGCCTCGATGAGCTTTTTGTACATGGGCACGGGGGTGCCGCCGGTGGCAAGGCCCAGCTTGCAGTCGGGCTTTTCGTTCACCAGCTTGCAGATCATGTCGGCCACATAGGCGCAGCTCTCATCATAGCTCTTGGTCACGACGACGTTCATGGTAAGCACTCCGTTCTTTGCAAATTTTTCTGCCGCTGCCCGGGGCCCTGCCCGCGGCCGCGCGGCGTCTCTATCCTAATCATAGCGGCTGCGGCCCCAAAAGGAAAGCCCCGAAAGGCTTTATTTTTTGCACTTCGCTCTCACACATACAGCTCCTTCTCCAGCGGCAGGGGCTGGCCCAGCGCCTCGTCCGCCGCCGCGGCGGCCCGGAAGGCGGCGGGCGTCTGGCCGGTGGCCTTCTTGAACACCCGGCACAGGTAGTTCGCGCCGGAAAAACCGCACAGGCTCGCCACCACCTCCAGGGGGTATTCCCGCCTTGCCAGCAGCAGCTTGGCCGCCTCCAGCCGCACCCCGGTGAGGTACTGGCCGGGCGTCACCCCCATGGCCGCCTTGAAGGCGCGCACCAGATGGCTCTTGCTCACCCCCAGCGCCTCGCTCAGCTCCTCCACGCCGTAGAGCCCGGCGTAGTGCTCCCGGATCTGGGCCACCGCCTCGGCCACCAGCGGGGGCAGGGCCATGCCCGCCGCGTCCGCCCCGGCCAGCTCGCACAAAAGCCGGTAGCACAGCTCGCTCTGCAGCGGCCGCCCGGCCTGGGCCAGCGCCGCCACCAGACCCGCCGCCCCCGGGCAGCTTGCCCCGGCGGCGAACATGGGCTGTTCCAGCCCTTCCAGGAACAAGCCGGCGGCCAGCCCGCCCAGACGCACCGCCAGCAGATGGCAGCTTTCGGCGGGCACAAGGCGCACCGGCCCCGCCGCCACCAGCAGGCTGCCCGCCCCGGCCAGCCGGGCCTCGTCGCCGTCCAGGGCGCACCGCCCGCTGGACAGCACCCCCGCCCAAAGGCCCCCGCCCTCGAGGGTCAAAGGCAGGCCGAACTGCTCGTCCGCCACTTCCTCCAGCCGCGCCACCTGCTCGCAATCGAAAATCAATTTCCAACACCACACATCAATAAAATGCTATTTCAATCCCAAAAAAGTCTGATATTATTATAATAGATGGCAAATGTGGGGTCAACCACATCAACAAATGAATAATCAAAGAAAGGGAGTTTGCGCCAATGGCAAGCATCAGCTTACAGCACATCTACAAGATCTATCCCGGCGACGTGACCGCCGTCAAGGACTTCAACCTGGAGATCGCGGACAAGGAGTTCATCATCCTGGTCGGCCCCTCTGGCTGCGGCAAGTCCACCACCCTGCGCATGATCGCCGGTCTGGAAGAGATCAGCAAGGGCGAGCTGTACATCGGCGACCGCCTGGTGAACGACGTTCCCCCGAAGGACCGCGACATCGCCATGGTGTTCCAGAACTACGCTCTGTATCCCCACATGACCGTGTACAAGAACATGGCCTTTGGTCTGGAGCTGCGCAAGACCCCGAAGGACGAGATCGACAAGCGCGTGCGTGAGGCCGCCAAGGTCCTGGACATCGAGCACCTGCTGGACCGCAAGCCCAAGGCTCTGTCCGGTGGTCAGCGTCAGCGCGTGGCCCTGGGCCGCGCCATGGTCCGCAACCCGGCCGTGTTCCTGCTGGACGAGCCTCTGTCCAACCTGGACGCCAAGCTCCGCACCAGCATGCGCACCGAGATCATCAAGCTGCACCAGAAGCTGGCCACCACCTTCATCTACGTCACCCATGACCAGACCGAGGCCATGACCATGGGCGACCGCATCGTGGTCATGAAGGACGGCATCATCCAGCAGGTCGACACCCCGCAGCACCTGTACGATCTGCCCTGCAACATGTTCGTTGCGGGCTTCATCGGCAGCCCCCAGATGAACTTCCTGGACGCCACCCTGGGCAAGGAAGGCAACGACTACTTTGTGGACATCAGCGGCGACAAGATCGTTCTGCCCGCCGAGAAGACCGCCGACGGCAAGCTGGACGCCTATGTGGGCAAGGCCGTGAAGGCCGGCGTGCGCCCCGAGGACATCAAGGACGACGAGGAGTTCGTGGCCAAGCACAGCGGCTGCAAGCTCACCGCCACCGTGGAAGTCAGCGAGCTGATGGGCAGCGAGATCTACCTCTACCTGGACTACAAGGGCAACAAGCTCACCGCCCGCGTGGCCCCCACCTCCAAGGCGAAGAACGGCAGCGAAGTGGTCGTTGCCTTCGATCCCCACAAGGTGCACCTGTTCGACCCCGAGACCGAGGTCACCATCCTGAACTGAACAGCGCGTTAAAGCGCACATTCCGGGCAGCGGACGAAACCGTCCGCTGCCCTTTTTTTGTCTGTTTTTTCGCCGCGGACTCATGAACAAAAGGAATGCTATCCATTCCACTTTGGAATGAACCGCCCGTTTTCGACAGGGTATAATGAAGACAAGATCAGTACTGACAGACGCAAAACGAGGAGGTAAGTTCTTTTGAAGATCAAAAGCATCGACGTCTTCCTGCTGGATGGCGGGTCCCCGGGCTGGCGGCCCATCGTATGCCGGGTGAACACCGACGAGGGCATCTACGGCTACGGCGAGGCGTCCGTCGGGTTTGACACGGGCGCAAGCGCTTCCTACCGCATGATCCAGGAAGTGGCTCCGCTGGTGATCGGCATGGATCCCATGGCGACGGAGGCTGTTTGGGACCGGATGTACACCCAGACCTTCTGGGCGCAGGGCGGCGGCACCGTGATGTTCAGCGCCATCAGCGCCATCGACATGGCCTGCTGGGACATCAAGGCAAAAGCCCTGAACGTGCCCCTTTACAAACTGCTGGGCGGCAAGTGCCGCGACAAGCTGCGCGCCTATGCCAGCCAGCTTCAGTTCGGCTGGGGCAACGGCATGGTGTTCGACCGGGGCTACAAGACCGAGGACCTGGTGGAGCACTCCCTCAAGGCTGTGTCCGAGGGCTTTGACGCCATCAAGATCAACTTCATCACCTACGACGCCAACGGCGGGCGGCTGGGCTTCTTGAAGGGGCCCATCCATCCGAAGGTGCGCGCCCTCATCGAGGAGCGTGTGAGCGCCGTGCGCAGCGCGGTGGGCGACAGCGTGGACATCATCGTGGAGAACCACGCCCGCACCGATGCGGTGTCCGCGGTGGAGATGAGCGAGATCATCAAGCCCTACAACATCATGTTCATGGAAGAGACCTGCACCCCCATGAACCTGCAGGTGGTGGAGACCGTGCGCAAGCTTTCCGCCATTCCCCAGGCCGGCGGCGAGCGGGTGTACGGCAAATACCACTATGCGAACCTCATCAAGCAGGACGCGTTCCAGGTCTATCAGCCTGACCTGGGCACCTGCGGCGGCATCACCGAGGCCATGAAGATCGCCTCCATGGCAGCGGCGGTGGATGCGGGCATCCAGATCCATGTCTGCGGCAGCCCCATCGCCATTGCGGCGTCGCTCCATGTGGAGTCCTCCATCCCCAACTTTGTGATCCATGAGCATCACGTCACCAACCGCAGCGAGAAGAACATCCGCCTGGGCGTCTATGACTACCAGCCCGACAAGAACGGCTTCTGCAGCGTGCCGGAGCTGCCGGGCATCGGTCAGGAGCTCTCGCCCTGGGCCATCGAACATGCGCTGGAAAAGTGCACCGTGGAGGGAGAATGATATGAGCACACAAGAAACAGGATTGAAGCGGCAGATCGGTCTGTTTGGCGCAGTGTCCATCCTGGTGGGCGCCGTCATCGGTTCCGGCATCTTTACGACTCCCGGCACCGTGGCCGCGGCGGCCGGCTCCTTCGGACCTTTCATGATCGCCTGGGTGCTGGCGGGCGCCAGCGGCATCCTCTGCGCCCTGGTCTACTCTGAGCTGGCTCCGGCCATGCCGGAGGCCGGCGGCCCCTACGTCTACATTACCGAAGCCTTCGGCAAGCCCGGTGGCTTTGTCTACGGCTGGTCCATGACCATCGGCAACTACATCCCCCTGGTGGCCATGCTGGCTATCGCCTTTGCCACCAACCTGGCAAAGCTCATCCCCGGCATCACCGACACCGGCATCAAGATGATCGCCACCGCCATCATCCTGGCGCTGATGATCCTGAACATCTGCGGCACCAAGCTGGGCTCCACCGTGGCCAACATCTTCACTGTGGGCAAGCTGCTGGCCCTGATCCTGGTGATCGTGGGCGGGTTCGTTGTCCTCTCGCCCGAAAACTTCACCACCGTGGTGCCCGAGGCGGAAAGCGCCTCCAGCGGCGTGCTGAGCGCGGCGTTCCCCGCCTTCCTGGCCTTTGGCGGCTACTATCAGCTGGCCTACATGGCCGGTGACATCAAGGACCCCAAGAAGACCCTTCCCAAGGCCCTGATCATCGGCATGATCATCGTCATTGCCATCAACATCCTCATCTCTGTGGCCTGCGTCGGCTCTGTGGGCTTTGCCGCCCTGGCCGGCAGCGAGACCCCCGTGGTGGACGCCGGCACCGCCATCTTCGGCACCGCCGGCACCGTCATCGTGACCATCGGCGCCTGCGTGTCCATCTTCGGCGCGCTGAACGGCGGCATCATGAGCTATCCCCGCGTGACCTTCTCCATGAGCCAGCACGGCCTGATGTTCAAGTCCTTCGGCCGCCTGCACAGCAAGTTCAACACCCCCTATGTTCCCACCCTGTTCATCTGCCTCGTGGCGCTGATCTTCGTGTGGACCGGTTCCTTCAGCACCCTGCTGGCCATCAACGTGTTCGCGGGGCGCATCCTGGAGTGTGTCGTCTGCCTGTCGCTGTTGGTGCTTCGCAAGAAGAAGCCCGACCTGGAGCGTCCCCTCAAGATGCCCGGCTACCCCGTCACCACGGTCCTGGCCATCATCATTACTCTTGCCATCTGCCTGACCTGCACCCGCACCCAGATGCTGCAGAGCATTGCCCTGATGGCAACTTCCATCCCCGCCTACTTTGTGTTCTATGCGCTGAGCAAACGCTCCGCCTGACCGACAAAGCAAGACCGGCGGCCGCCCGAAAAGGGCGGCCGCCGGTTTTTGTTTTTTGGCGGCGCGGTCTCACAGAAGGCGCAGCCGGTTCAGCAGCGCGCGCAGATGAGGGTTCTTGCTGTCCTTGCGCCAGATCATGGAAACGCCCTGCTTGAGGGCGTAGTTTTCGGGCAGGTCGCAGCCCGCGATGTTCTTGTTGTTGGCCAGGTTCACGTAGGGCCGCAGCAGGGTGATGTAGCGCCCGGTGGCAAGGTGCAGCAGCACGTCGTCGTAGGATTCCACGATCTTGATCCAGGCGGGGGTGAAGGGCAGCAGGTTGATCATCCGATAGCCGTTCTGCTCGATGAGATATTTTGTGGTGATGAGGGGATAGTGGGAAAAGGCCTCCATGGGGATGGTGCCCTCCTCTTTTGCCAGCGGGCAGTTGCGGGAAAAATACACCCGCGGCGCCGAGGAGGCGGCGATGTGCAGCTTGATGTTGGGGTTCACGGGGTCCGAGTCCGAGAGGATGAACCCCAGGTCCAGTGAGCCGTCCAGCACCGCGCTCAGCACCTCACTGTTTTCGCGGCAGACCAGCTTGAGGTTCAGCTCCTCCTCAAACTCTTTCAGCACGTCGAAAAAGTCCGGGATGGCGGAGAGAAAATCGATGCTCTGGCAAAAGCCGACGCGCAGTTCCTCCTTGCGCAGGGCCACCGAATCGTTCAAAAGATGCTCCACCGTGTCGTAGATGTCCGTGAGCTCGATGTCCAGCGCCACGGCCCGCTCGGTGGGAAAACTGCCCCGCTTGCTGCGCAGGAACAGCGGTTCGCCCACCACCCGTTCCAGCGCGCTGATCTCCTTGCTGATGGTGGACTGGGTGGTGTAGGCAAGCTTTGCGGCGGCGGAAAAACTGGTGCTGCGCATGGCCGCCCGGAAGTATAAGATCTGCTGGAAACTGATGTCGTTCACCGAATGCCCCCTCTTTTTTGCGCCGCGGCCGCTTCAGGGCCAAAGCGCAAACAGGGCGGGTGGCTGCCGCCACCCACCGATTTTTGCAATATTTTGATGGAATATTACTCTTAGTAAAGCTTCTCCCGCTTCTGGTAGTGGGTGTGCAGCAGCTCGTGGGCCTTCTTGCCGCCGGGCTGGCCCAGGAACTCCACATACACCTTCTTCACCAGCAGGTTCTCGTGGCTCTTGCGCACGGTGCTGCGCTCGTCCTGGTCGTAAAGAGCCTTGGCGCGCAGGGCCTTGATGTCGGTGAAGTTGCGCACGGGGGCGGGCTGGATGGGCTGGCCGCCGCCGTTGACGCAGCCGCCGGGGCAGGCCATGACCTCGATGAAGTCATACTGCTTTTCGCCCTTGCGCACCATGTCCAGCACCTTGCCGGCGTTGGCGGTGCCGCTGACCACGCACACCCGGAGGGTCAGGTCCTCCACCTGATAGGTGGCCTCTTTGATGCCCTGGGTGCCGCGCACGGCCTCGAACTCCACCGGCTCCACTTCCTTGCCGGTGAGGGTCTCCACCGCGGTGCGAAGCGCTGCTTCCATCACGCCGCCGGTGGCGCCGAAGATGTGCCCCGCGCCGGAGGCTTCGCCCATGGCGGGGTCGAAGTCCTCGTCGGGCAGGTCGTTGAAGCGCAGGCCGCTGCGGTGGATCATCCGGGCCAGCTCGCGGGTGGTGATGGACACGTCCACGTCGGGGATGCCCTCGCCGGCGGCGCACTCGTCCGGGCGGCTGATCTCCATCTTCTTGGCGGTGCAGGGCATCACGCTGACGCAGTAGATGTCCCGGGGATCGATGCCCATTTTCTGGGCGTAGTAGGTCTTGCTCAGCGCGCCGAACATCTGCTGGGGGCTCTTGCAGCTGGAGAGGTTGGGGATGAAGTCCGGGTGGAAGGTTTCGCAGTAGCGCACCCAGCCCGGGCTGCAGCTGGTGATGAGGGGCAGCGGGCCGCCCTCCTTCATCCGATGCAGGAATTCGGTGGCCTCTTCCATGATGGTCATGTCGGCGGCAAAGTCGGTGTCGAATACGCCGTCAAAGCCCAGGCGGCGCAGCGCGGCCACCATCTTGCCCTGCACGTTGGTGCCGATGGGCAGGCCGAACTCCTCGCCCAGGGCCGCCCGCACGCTGGGGGCGGTCTGCACGATGACGTGGCGGGTGGGGTCGCCCAGCGCGGCCCACACCTTGTCGGTGTCGTCCCGCTCCACCAGCGCGCCGGTGGGGCAGACGTTGATGCACTGGCCGCAGCCGATGCAGGTGGAATCCGCCAGCTTGCCCTCGAAGGCGCAGGCGATGTGGGTGTTGAAGCCGCGCTCCACCACGTTGATGACGCCCACGCCCTGGTTCTCGGCGCAGGTGGAGATGCAGCGGCGGCAGATGATGCACTTGGAGTTGTCCTTCAAAAGGTGAGGCGCGCTGTAATCGTCCTGGCGCTCGGGCAGAACGCCCTCGAAGGAGTTGGACTTATCCACGCCGTACTGCTTGCAAAGCCGCAGCAGCTCGCAGTCGCCGCTGCGCACGCAGCTCATGCAGTCCTGGTTGTGGGTGGAGAGGATGAGCTCCAGGTTGGTCTTGCGGGCGGCCTGCACCTTGGGGGTGTTGGTGAACACCTCCATGCCCTCGCTCACCGGGTAGACGCAGGCGGGCAGCAGGTTCTTGGCCCCCTTGACCTCCACCACGCAGACGCGGCAGGCGCCGTTCACGCGCTGAATTTCCTTCAGGTAGCACAGGGTGGGGATGGTGATGCCGATCTCGTGGGCGGCCTCCAGGATGGTGGCGCCCGCCGGTGCCTTGCAGGGCACGTTGTTGATTTTCAGATTGACCATTTCCATTGTTCGCGTCCTCCTTTAACCCTTGCTGATGGCGCCGAAGCGGCAGGTCTCCATGCAGGCCCCGCACTTGACACACTTGAGGGTGTCGATGTTGTGGGGGTTGCGCACGCTGCCGTTGATGGCGCCCGCCGGGCAGGCCCGGGCGCAGAGGGTGCAGCCGCGGCACTTCGTCTCGTCGATCTTGTAGGTCAGCAGGGCTTTGCACACCCCGGCGGGGCAGCGCTTGTCCTGGATGTGGGCCAGATACTCGTCCCGGAAGTACTGCAAGGTGGAGAGCACCGGGTTCGGGGCGGTCTGGCCCAGGCCGCACAGGCTGTTCTCCTTGATGAACTGGGCCAGCTCTTCGATGCGCTCCAGATCGCGCATGGTGCCGTTGCCGCTGGTGATTTTTTCAAGCAGCTCCAAAAGGCGCTTGGTGCCCACGCGGCAGGGGGTGCACTTGCCGCAGCTCTCGTCCACGGTGAACTCCAGGAAGAACTTGGCGATGTCCACCATGCAGGTGTCCTCGTCCATGACGATGAGGCCGCCGGAGCCCATCATGCTGCCAATTTCCATCAGGTTGTCGTAGTCGATGGGTGTGTCGATGAGGCTGGCGGGGATGCAGCCGCCGGAGGGGCCGCCGGTCTGGGCGGCCTTGAACTTCTTGCCGCCGGGGATGCCGCCGCCAATTTCCTCCACGATCTCCCGCAGGGTGGTGCCCATGGGCACTTCCACCAGGCCGGTGTGCTTGATTTTGCCGCCCAGGGCGAACACCTTGGTGCCGGGGCTCTTCTCGGTGCCCATGCTGCGGAACCAGTCGGCGCCCTTCAGGATGATCTGGGGGATGTTGGCGTAGGTCTCCACGTTGTTCAGGATGGTGGGCCGGCCGAACAGGCCCTTCTTGGCGGGGAAGGGCGGACGGGGCCGCGGCTCGCCGCGCATGCCCTCGATGCTGGTCATCAGGGCGGTCTCCTCGCCGCAGACGAAGGCGCCCGCGCCCAGCTTGATGTCGATGTCAAAGGAGAAGTCGGTGCCGAAGATGTTCTTGCCCAGCAGACCGTACTCCCGGGCCTGCTGAATGGCGGTGGACAGGCGGTTCACCGCGATGGGATACTCGGCGCGCACGTAAACATAGCCCTGGTCCGCGCCGATGGCGTAGCCGGCGATGGCCATGGCCTCGATGACGCTGTGGGGGTCGCCCTCCAGAACGCTGCGGTCCATGAACGCGCCCGGGTCGCCCTCGTCGGCGTTGCAGCAGACGTATTTTTCCACCTTGCCCCGGTCGGCGCAGGCCAGCTGCCACTTGCGCCCGGTGGGGAAGCCGCCGCCGCCGCGGCCCCGCAGGCCGGAATCCAGCACCACCTGGATGACCTCGTCGGGGGTCATCTCGGTGAGGGCCTTGCCCAAAGCGGCGTAGCCGTCGAAGGCGATGTACTCCTCGATGTTCTCGGGGTTGATGACGCCGCAGTTGCGCAGAGCGATGCGCTTCTGCTTTTTGTAGAAGGAGGTCTCGTCCAGGCTCTTGATGGAGTTGTCCTCCGCCACCGTCTCGTTGTAGAGCAGGCGGATGACCGGGCGGCCCTTCAAAAGGTGCTCGTTCACGATCTCCGCCACGTCCTCGGGCTTGACCATGCTGTAAAAGGTGCCCTCGGGATAGATGACCACGATGGGGCCCAAAGCGCACAGGCCGAAGCAGCCGGTGCGGATGACCTTGACCTCGTTTTCCAGACCGGCGGTTACGATCTCCGCCTCGAAGGCAGCGGCCACCTTGTCGCTGCCGGACGAGGTGCAGCCGGTGCCGCCGCAGATCATGACATGACTTCTGTACATTGGCTCTGCCTCCTTATTCTTCCGTGCCGGCCTGGCCGATGGTGTATTCGGTGACCACATGCCCGCCCACCAGATGTTCCGCCACCACGCGGGCGGCCTTCTCGGGGGTCATGTGGACGTAGGTCACCTTCTCCTGCCCGGGCACAAAGACCTCCACCACCGGCTCATACTTGCAGATGCCGATGCAGCCGGTCTGGGTGACCATGATGCCGGAAAGCCCCCGGCGGGCCACTTCTTCGGTGAAGGCGTTCAGCACAGGGCGCGCGCCCATGGCGATGCCGCAGGTGGCCATGCCCACCTGCACGCGGATGGGGTTTTCGCCCGGCTCGCGGGTATTCACGGTCTGACGCATCCGGTCCCGGATGGCCGCCAGTTCCTGCAAACTCTTCATACAGCGTTACTCCTTTTTCAAAATCTCACGGATGTTCTCGGCCAGATACTCCCGCAGCCACAGGGCCACTTCGGGCTCGGCCAGGCTCACCCCGCCCAGGATGTCCCGCATCTCGCGGGTGTCGGCGCAAAAGCGCCCGCCCGGGCCGGTGAGGGTGAACACAAAATCAATGTCCGGGCTGCACTGCACAAGGCCCGCCACGCTGGCGGCCACGTCTCCCAGGGGCGGCATGTCGATGTGGTCGGTGCAGAAAAGCGCCGTCACCGCGGTGCCCTTGCCCTCTTCGCTTTCCAGCGTCAGCTGCCCGCCGGTGAGCTCGGCCGCCATCTTCAGAAAGGGCAGCCCCAGCCCCACCTTGCGGCTGGTCCGGCTGGTGCAGAAGGGGTCGGTGACCCGTTTTGCCAGCTCCGGGTCCATGCCTTTGCCGTCGTCGATGATGGCAAGGCGCAGGCGGCGGGCTTCTTCGTCCACCGAGAGTTCGATGCGCACCAGCTTCGCGCCGGCGGCCACCGAGTTCTCGGCCACGTCCAACAGGTTCATCGAAAGTTCCTGCACCGCGCGCCCTCCTTTGGCCTCGTCAGTCGGGGTATTTCGCCAGGATGCCGTCCAGGTCGTCCACCGTCAGGCGGCCGTAAACGTCGTCGTTCACCATAAGTACGGGGGCCAGGCCGCAGGCGCCCACGCAGCGGCAGGCGTCCAGGCTGAACTTGCCGTCCGCCGTGCACTCGCCGCCGGCGATGCCCAGCTTCTCCTGCAGTTTCTCGTACAGCTTGCCGCTGCCCTTCACGTAGCAGGCGGTGCCCAGGCACACGCTGATGCGGTATTTGCCCTTGGGCGTCAGGCTGAACTGGGAGTAGAAGGTGGCCACGCCATAGATCTCGGCCAGGGGCTTGCCCAGCGCTTCGGCCACCATGCGCTGCACCTCGATGGGCAGATAGCCGTAGATCTCCTGGGCCTTCTGCAAGGCGGGCATCACCACGCCCGGCGTGTCTTTGTTCTCGTCGAGCCAGGCTTTCAACTGCCCTTCCTGCTCGGGTGTGCCGGAAAACGGCACGGTGGAAAAGTGCCTCATAGTATCCCTCCTGAAGGTCTTTCACGGGGGCAGCGGTCCCTGCCCATATGCTTCCATTATACCAGAAGGCTGTTATAAATTAAACAAATAAACACCGGAAAGCCGTATAAAATTGCAGCGCGAGTTGATAAAAAACTGTTGAAAATGTCACGGTCCGACCCTTGCCAGGGGGTGGGGCATCTTTTATAATAAAGAAAAGGAGGCGGCCGGCCGGGCCGCCCGAGGGGAAAAGAGGGGAGGGTCTGTAATGACCATCAGAGAGGTGAAAGAGATTCTGAATGCGCGGCTGCACACGCCCGATGCGGACCTGGACGTTCAGGTGCACGCGGCCTGCGGCAGCGACATGATGAGCGACGTGCTGGCCTATGTGAAGGACCAGGCGGTGCTGCTCACCGGGCTGAACAACCCCCAGGTGGTGCGCACCGCCGAGATGATGGACATGGTGTGCATCGTGTTCGTGCGGGGCAAGCAGCCCCAGGAGCAGATCGTGGAAATGGCGGCGGCGCGGGGCATGGCGGTGCTCTCCACCGACCTGCCCATGTTCGCGGCCTGCGGCAGGCTCTATGAACAGGGCCTGCGGGGAGGAGAGATGGCATGAGCGAACCCATCCGGCTGGAATACACCGTGCCCGGCGACGACTTTGCCCGGGCGGGGGAGGCCAGCGCCGATCTGAAGGCCACCCTGAAAAAGCTGGGCGTGCCCGCGGCGGCGGTGCGGCGCATCTCCATCGCCCTCTATGAAGGGGAGATAAACCTTGCCATCCACGCGGGGGGTGGGCGCATCGACGTGGCCATCGGCGACGACGACGTGCAGATGGTCCTGTCGGACCAGGGGCCCGGCATCCCGGACGTGGAGCAGGCCATGCAGGAGGGGTTTTCCACCGCCAGCGCCGAGGTGCGCAGCCTGGGCTTTGGGGCGGGCATGGGCCTGCCCAACATGAAGCGCTACACCGACGAGTTCGATATCCAGTCCACCGTGGGGGTGGGCACCACCATCACCATGCGGGTGAACATCGACTGAACGGGCGGCCCGGCGCGGGCCGTTTTTGGAGGAGACCATGGACCAATTCGTGCATTCGGTCACGCTGGAAAAGCGTCTGTGCAACGGCTGCACCAACTGCATCAAGCGCTGCCCCACCCAGGCCATCCGGGTGCGGGGCGGCAAAGCGGTGATTGAGGCGGAGCGCTGCATCGACTGCGGCGAGTGCATCCGGCTTTGCCCCCACCGGGCCAAGCGGGCGGTGAGCGACCCGCTGGCGCTGCTGGGGCATTTCGAGTACCGGGTGGCCATCGTGCCGCCCAGCCTGTATGTGCAGTACAACCACCAGAAAAACCAGGACATGGTGCTGGACGCATTGTGCCGCGCGGGCTTTGACGACGTGTTCGAGGAGGCGGCGGCCTCCGAGCTCATCAGCGACGCCACCAGCCGCATCATGGCCACCGGCGGCGCGGCGCGGCCGGTCATCAGCTCCGCCTGCCCGGCGGTGACCCGGCTCATCCGGGTGCGCTTTCCCGAACTGATCGACCACATGCTGCCGCTGGTGCCGCCCATGGAGCTGGCGGCCCGCATGGCCAAGAAAAAGGCGGCGGAAAAGACCGGCCTGCCCGAAGAAAAGATAGGCTGCATCGCCATCGTGCCCTGCCCGGCCAAGGTCACCATGCGCCGGGCCCCGGTGGGCAGCAGCCGCAGCGCCCTGGACGGGGCGGTGTCGGTGACGGAAATTTACCCCAAGCTGCTGGCCCTGCTGGACGGCAGCCGCACCCCGCCCCACCGGGCCACGGCGGGCGCGGCGGGCCTTGCCTGGGCGTCCAGCGGCGGCGAGGCGCTGAGCCTTTCCGGGGTGGAGAACCATCTGGTGGCCGACGGCATGGAGAGCATCATCCGGGTGCTGGAAGACCTGGAGGACGAAAAATACGACCAGATCGATTTTGTGGAGCTGCGGGCCTGCCCCGGCGGGTGCCTGGGCGGCTCCTTGCAGCTGGAAAACCCCTACATCGCCCGCACCAAGCTCAAGCGGATGCAGCGCACGGTGGCGGGCACGGTGAACCGCCTTGCGGGCGGCATCCCCACCGAGATGCTGTGGGACACCGACCTCACCTATGCCCCGGTGTTGGAGCTGGGGGCCACCCGGGGCGAGCGGTTCGAGCGCTATAATCGGATGCAGACCATCCTCAAGACCCTGCCGGGGCTGGACTGCGGCGCCTGCGGCGCGCCCAGCTGCGAGGCGCTGGCGGAGGACGTGGTGCGGGGCACCGGCCAGGTGACCGACTGCGTGCTGCTGCGCTGCCGCCAGCTGGAAGCCCGGCTGAAAGCCAGGGAGAGAAAAGGAGGGGCGGGGGAATGAACACGAAAGACCTGCCCGCGGTGTGCGGCTTTGAGCCGCTGGTGCCCGGCGAGGAGAGAGAGATCGAAGGCATCTTCACCGGCGACCTGCTCAGCTGGGCCATGGGCCGGGCCAAGGAAGGGGACGCCTGGTTCACCGTGATGGGGAATGTGAACGCGGTGGCGGTGGCCTCGCTGGCGGACTGCGCCTGCATCGTGCTGTGCCACGGCGCGCAGCTGGACGAGGTGGCCCGCCAGCGGGCACAGGAGAACGGGGTGCAGGTGCTGGCCACCGGCCTGCCGGAATTTGAGGCAAGCCTGACCCTGGCAAAAGCCATGGGACTTTGAACGGGAAGGGGGAAAACAGGCCATGCGGTACGACCTGCATCTGCACACCTGCCTTTCCCCCTGCGCCGACCGGGACATGACCCCCGCCACCGTGGCGGGGCTGGCAAAGCTGGCGGGGGGCGAGCTCATCGCCATCACCGACCACAACAGCGCCCTCAACCTGCCCGCCGCCGAAAAGGCCTGCCGGGAGTACGGCCTGCGCCTTCTGCCGGGGCTGGAGGTCACCACCGCCGAGGAGCTGCATCTGCTTTGCTATTTCAAAACGGTGGAGGCGGCGCTGGAATACGGGCGTGAACTTTACGCCGCGCTGCCGGCGCTGCCCTGCGACCCGGTGATCTGGGGCGAGCAGTGGGTGACGGACGAGGAAGACCGGGTGCTGGACAAGGTGGACAAGCTGCTCACCGCCGCCTGCGCCTGGCCGCTGGAGGAAGCGGCGGCCCGCTGCCGGGCCCTTGGGGGCGAGCCGGTGCCCGCCCACGCCGACGCCGAGAGCTATTCCGTTTTTGCCATGCTGGGCATGCTGCCGCCGGAAGCGGGATTTTCGGCGGTGGAACTGCGCAGGCCGGAACTGGCCGCCGAGTATGAGCGGAGGGGCCTGCTGCCGCCGGGGCTGGAGGTGTTCGCCTCCTCCGACGCCCACTTCCTTTCGGCGGTGGGGGCGCGGCTGGGCGACCTTGCGCCAAACAGTGTGCTGCGCCGCTTGCTGTGAACGACAAAAAGCGTCCCCCCGGGCCCAAAGCCCGGGGGGACGCTTTGCTTATGTATGCTTTTTACAAAAGGGGAATGCCCGCCTGTTCGCAGGCTTTGCGGGTGGCGGCGTCCCAGATGCTCACCTGCACCTCGCCCACATGCACCTTTTCCAGCAGCAGCATGCACAGCCGGCTCTGGCCGATGCCGCCGCCGATGGTCAGGGGCAGCTGGCCCGCCAGCAGCATCTTGTGGAAGGCAAGGCCCCGCCGCTCGTCGCAGCCCGCCAGGGTCAGCTGACGGTCCAGGGCCGCCGGGTCCACCCGGATGCCCATGCTGCTGATCTCCACCGCGCACTGCAGCGGCTCGTGCCAGAACAAAAGGTCGCCGTTCAGGCTCCAGTCGTCGTAGTCCGGGGCGCGGCCGTCGTGGGGCTTGCCGCTCTTCAGCTTGCCGCCGATCTGCTCGATGAAGATGGTGCGGTGCTCCTTGGCAAAGGCGTTCTCCCGCTCTTTGGGGGTAAGGTCCGGCCAGCGGTCCTCCAGCTCCTGGCTGGTGACAAAGGTCACCTCCCGGCACAGGCTGCCGGTGAGCTGGGGGAACTGCCATTTCAGTTCGTCCAAAGTGGAGCTGATGGCGTAGACGATGTTCTGCACCGTGGCGTGCAGATACTCCCGGGTGCGCTGGTCCGCGTCGATGACCTTTTCCCAGTCCCACTGGTCCACATACACCGAGTGGAGGTTATCCAGTTCCTCGTCCCGGCGGATGGCGTTCATGTCGGTGAGCAGGCCGTTGCCGGGGCGGAAGCCGTACTGATGCAGGGCCAGCCGCTTCCACTTGGCCAGACTGTGCACTACCTGGGCGCTGACGCCGGCGGCGGGGATGTCAAAGCTCACCGGGCGCTCCACGCCGTTCAGGTCGTCGTTCAGGCCCAGGGCCGGGTCCACGAACAGGGGGGCGGTGACCCGCTTGAGGTGCAGCGCCGCGCACAGCTTGACCTCGAAGGCCTGCTTGATCATGCCAATGGCCTTCTGGGTGTCGTAAAGGCCCAGGCAGGGCACATAGCCCTGGGGGATGGGATACTCGCTCACCAAAAACACCTCGCTTAGTCCTGCCCGTCCTCCTTGGGCATCAGCCGGATGAGCAGCGAGAGGATGCGTTTGTCCTCCACCTGCTCCACGGTGACGTGCAGGTTTTCATAATCAAAACTCTCGCCGGGGGCGGGGATGTGCTCCAGGCACTCCAGCGCCCAGCCCGCGGTACTGGAAAAATCGCTGTCGAAGTTGCGGGTGGAAACGCCCAGCTCCTCGAACACGTCGTAGACGTTGGCTTCGCCCGCCACCCGGAACAGGTGCTCTTCCAGCTGCTGCACCGGCAGCTCTTCCACCTCGTCGGTCTCGTCGAAAATTTCGCCCACCAATTCTTCCAGCACGTCCTCCAGCGTCACCAGGCCCAGCGTTCCGCCGTAGTCGTCGGTGACGATGGCCATGTGCTGCTTTTGGCGGCGGAACTCCGCCATCAGGTCGTTGATGCGCTTGGTGCGGTAGACGAAGGGCAGCTCGCGGCACATGGCCCGCACGTCGATGGGCTTGTTCCGGGCCATGCACTCGAACAGATCGCGGGTGTGCAGCATGCCGATGATGTGGTCGATGTCCCCTTCATACACCGGGATGCGGGTGAAGGAGTTGTCCAGCACGGTGTTCACGATCTCGTCCACGGGGTCGTTCACGTCCACCGCCACCATGTCCACCCGGGGCACCAGGATCTCCTGCACGGTGATGTCGTCGAATTCGATGGCAGACTGGATGATCTCAGTCTCCTGGCTGTCCAGCACGCCCTCTTCCTCCACCGTGTCGATGATGGTCTTCAGCTCATCCTCGGTCACGCTGGGCTGCAGTTCCAGTCCGGCGGAGTGCCGGCCGGTGAGCAGCTGCTTGAGTTTGACGAAGAACCACACCACCGGCGAAAACAGCGTGCGCAGAAACGCAATGATCCCCGCCACCTGCATGGCAAAGCCCTCGGGATTATCCTTGGCGAAGCTCTTGGGCAGGATCTCGCCGAAGATCAGCACCAGCAGCGTCATGCCGAAGGTGGCGATGGCCGGGCCGCTGGTGGGGCCCCACAGGGCGGTGGCCACCACGGTGGCCAGCGAGGCGCTGGCCATGTTCACGATGTTGTTGCCGATGAGGATGGTGGAGATGGTCTTGTCGAAATCCTCCGCCACCTTCAGGGCTGTTTTCGCCCGCTTGTTGCCGTCCTCCGCCTTGCTGCGCATGCGGATCTTGTTGAACGAGGAGATGGCCGTCTCACTGGCGGAGAAAAATGCCGAGCAGGCGACCAGAAGGACCATTGCGATGTAAATACTGGGGCCAGGGGTATCCAAAAATCATCAAACCTTTCAAAACATTGGATTAGAGGCTAAAACACCTCACAATATATATAGCAGAAATCCCGCATGTTTGCAACAAAAAACACCCCCGGCGGCACCGCGGGGCCCCCACCGGGCGGAAAATGTGAAAATTCGATGGAGTATTGTTGCAATCCGGCGGGGCATAAAAACAAAATCACGGCAAATACAACAAAAAAATCTTTTGGCAAAAAGCGCGTTTCGTTCACGTGGTAGAAATCAGAGCCAAAAATGTACAAATGGATTTTTTTTGTGCTATAATAACCCCAACCGAAGGCGCTGCAGGGAAAGGCGGCGCGTCGGCGGCCGCGGGCGCCGCAAGGGGCCGGGCGGCATTTCGGACGAAAGAGGGACGAATGATGACGAAACCTGTCAAGGTCACCTGCTTCAAGCAGGTACACAACATCGTGACCGCCGCGGCCCAGTGCCGGCAGGAGATCAGCGTGCAGGACCTGAAGGGCGCTGTGGCAGACGCCAAGAGCATTCTGGGCCTCATGAATCTGGACTTCTCTCAGCCTGTGGAGATCTGCGGGGACGACCCCGCTGAGGTGGAGCACGTCTACAACGCCGTGCGTCACTGACCGCACAAAACGAAACAGCGCCCGGCTGTGCATTGCCGCACAGCCGGGCGCTGTTTTTTCATTTGGGTTCCGAGGGGGTGTAGCCGCCGTGCTTTTTGGCGGCGGCTGCCTGAAGCTCGGCCAGCTTCTGCTGCTGGCGGGCGTCCTCCGCTTCCAGCCGGCGGGCGCGCTCGGCCTGCTTTTGGCGGGCGGCCTGCTGCAGCTGGCGCAGTTTTTCCTCCTGGGCCTTCTGCTGCTGCTCGGCCCGCTGGGCGGCGGTGAGCCGCTGGCCCCGCGCCGGGGCGGGGGAGGCGGCGGGCGCTGCCGGCGCATCCTGCGGGGCAGGGGCCGGGGCCGCGGGCTGAGGCGCGGGCTCTGCCTGCGGCTGCGCCGCCTGGGGGGCGGTCACGGCTGCCGGCGCATCCTGCGCCGCGGGCTGTTCCGCGGGGGCCTGCGCCTTTTTGGCGGGGGCCTTTCTGCGGGGCGCGGGTCCGCCGTCCTTCGGGGCGGCGGCCTTCTTGCGGCGGGCGGGCTTTGTCTCAGCCTCAGCTCCGGGCTCCGCCTGCGCAGCCTTGGCCGCGGGCTTTTTGCGGGCAGCGGGTGCGCGCTTTTTCGCCGGGGCGGCTTTTTCGGGGGCCGGGGGTTCCGGTTCGGCCTGGGCCTCGGGGGCCGGGGCGGGCGCTTGTTCCGCCGTTTCAAGCGCGCCGGCCGGGGCGGCGGGGGCCGCCTCCTCGGGCGAAGCTTCGGGCGGGGCGGCCTCCGCGAAGGGGGCCTGCGCCTCTTCGGCGGCCTCGCTCAGCGCGGCGGCCTCCACCAGCTTTTCCACGGCTTCATCGGGGGACGTTTCGGGCTTTTGGGCCTTCGTCGTCTCCCGCACCTCGCCGATGAAAGCGCCCCAGATGCAGGCCAGCAGCACCACGATGCACCAGAAGGTGATGGTGTTGACCCGGGCGTCGAAAAAGGAGTGGTTCAGCAGGATCAGCATCGCCAGAACGGCGCCGGCGGTCACCACCAGAGTCATGAACAGGCTTTTGAACAGGTGCCGCATGGGTCAGCACCTCCTTTCGGGATGGATGGGAGCAAAAATCACTTGGTGCCGAAGATGCGGTCGCCGGCGTCGCCCAGACCGGGCACGATGTAGCCGATGTCGTTCAGGCCATCGTCCAGAGCGCCCACGTAGATGTCCACGTCGGGGTGCATCTCACGCAGCTTGTTGATGCCTTCGGGCACAGCCACGATGCCCAGGAACTTGATGCTGCGGGCGCCCCGCTTCTTGATCTGGGTGATGGCGTCGCAGGCGCTGCCGCCGGTGGCCAGCATGGGGTCCAGCACAAACACGTCCCGCTCGGCGATGTCGCTGGGCAGCTTGCAGTAGTATTCCACGGGCTCCAGGGTCTCCTCGTTGCGGTACATGCCGATGTGGCCCACCTTGGCGGCGGGCAGCAGGGTCAGCATGCCGTCCACCATGCCCAGGCCGGCGCGCAGGATGGGCACCAGGGCCAGCTTGCGGCCCGCCAGCACGTTGCACTTGGCCACGCCCATGGGGGTCTCCACTTCCACTTCCTTGGTGGGCAGGTCGCGGGTGGCTTCGTAGCAAAGCAGGGTGGCGATCTCGCCTACCAGCTCCTTGAATTCTTTCGTACCGGTGTTCTTGTTCCGCAGAAGGCTGATCTTGTGCTGGACCAGGGGATGATCCAAAATCATGGGTGCTTTGCTCATACTGACCGCTCCTTACTTTATGTGATTGATGTTTGTGTATCGTCAAAACGCGGGGCTGCCCCCGCGTTCTGCCTGTGAAATGATGTCAGCCCTGCTCTTCCAGGGCGGTGATCTTGTCCACCCGGCGCTGATGACGGCCGCCCTCGAAGGGGGTGTTCAGGAAAAGATCCACAAGATAGATGGCAAGGCCAGGGCCCACCACGCGGCCGCCCATGCACAGGGCGTTGGCGTCGTTGTGGCGGCGGGTGTACTCGGCGCTGAAGGCGTCGGAGCAGCAGCAGGCCCGGATGCCGTGGATCTTGTTGGCGCTGATGGAGATGCCCACGCCGGTGCCGCAGAACAGCAGCGCCTTGTCGCATTCACCGGCCACAACGGCCCGGCAGGCGGGCTCGGCCATGTCGGGATAGTCGCAGGAAGCGCCGTCGAAGCTGCCGAAATCCTTGTAGGCCACGCCGATCTCGTCCAGATGGGCGCGCACGGCCTCTTTCAGTTGAAAGCCGCCATGGTCGGCGGCGAGGGCGATGGGTTTAGACATTTGAAAACATCCTCCGTCGGTGGTCGTTTTTGTTTACGGGCGCAGGGACTGGCCCCGCGCGGCGCGTTCACGCTCGGCCTGGCTCAGCCGCAGATAGCTGGGCGCAAGGGCGGCGGCGGGCACGGCTCCGCCCCGGGCGTTCACCGCCCGGGCGGCAAGGCACACTCCCGCGCCCCGGCAAAGTCCCAGGGCGGGCGGGCAGGGAATGACCCCCGGCGCCTGGCCGTATTCATTATAGCACAGAGCGGCCCCGTCACCAACAAAAAAGAGCGGCTTTTTGCAATTTTCCACAAATTGTGCCAGCTCCTTCACCGGCGAGGCCGCGTCCGGCGCAAGGCGGGCATGGCTCTCCAGGTCAAAGGCCGCCCAGTACACCTCGCCCCGGCGGGCGTCCAGCGCCGCCAGAACGGTGCCCTGCCCCGCGGGGCAGCTGAAGGCCAGCGCCTCGGGGGTGGAAACGGCGGCGCAGGGGGCTTTGTGCACCAGCGCAAGCCCCTTCACCGTAGCAAGGCCGATGCGCAGGCCGGTGAAGCTGCCCGGCCCGGCGCACACGCCCCACAGGTCCACGTCGGCGGGGGAAAGACCAGTGGCTTTGAACGCCCCGTCCACCAGCTCCATCAGCACTTCGCTGTGGGTGTGGCCCGCGCTGAGAAAGGCCTCGTACAAAAGCTCCTCGTCCCGCATCACGCCCACGGCGGCGGTGCGTCCGGCGCTGTCCAGTCCAAAGGTGATCACAGCTGCACCCCCTCGATGGTGATGATCCGCTCGTCGCCGCCGGCGTGGCGGATGTCCACCCGCACGGGATGCTCCAGCGCCAGCAGGTCGGCAAAATTTTCGCTCCACTCGGCGGCCACCACTGCGCCCTCGTCCAGATAGTCGTAGAGGCCGGCGGTCTCCAGGTCCTCCCGGCTGCTGATGCGGTAGAGGTCAAAATGGGCCAGGGGCCGGGGCCCCCGGTAGTAGTTCACGATGGCAAAGGTGGGGCTGCTCACCGGGTCGGTGCAGCCCAGGCCCGCCGCCAGCCCTTCGGTGAAGGCGGTCTTGCCCGCCCCTAGGCTGCCGGTGAAGCACACCAGGGCGCCCGGCGCCAGATGCTGGGCCAGCTTTCTGCCCAGCTCCACCGTCTCGGCGCGGCTGTGGGTGATGAATTCGGCCATGCCGCCTCCTCCTTTCAGATCGTTTCGTCAAATTCCGCGGCTTATTATACCCCCGCGGAGGCAAAAGTGCAACCGCGGGGGCTCAGTCCGCGGCCTCGGCCCACTGCCGAAGCGCGTCCAGCCGTCCGGGCAGGTTGTCGGAAAAGCGCTCCGCCACCTCCAGCACCACCACGTCCGGCACCTCGGGCTGCCATTCCAGCAGCGTCTCGGGCTGCATCTGGTTGCCGTGGAGCACCGTGGTGCTTTCAAAGCCCTGGGCCAGCCAGGGGGCCAATGCCTCGCCGAAGCTGTCCCGCGCAAGGAGCAGGCTGCCCTCGCCCTCGCCGGCGTAGCGGGCGATCTCGCCCCCCGCCTCCCACAGGGTGCACTCGGCGGGCACGGCATCCAGCGCCCAGTACACGTCGTCGGTGCACCACGCCCAGCTGCCGCACATGTTGGCAAGATCGGTGAGAGGGGCCTTTTCCGGGTCGGCGGCCATCTCCGGCCAGGCGGCGGCATAGGGCTTGTCCAGCGCCTCCAGCGTCAGCTGGGCGGCCAGCCAGGCCCCCGCCTCGTTCCAGTGGGTGTCGTACTTATAATAGACCTGCCGTTCCAGCGCCGCGTCCTCCAGCTCTTCCAGCGGGAAGAGCACCGGCACGCCCGTTTCGGCCAAGGTGTTCGCCAGCGCCTCCACCCGGGTGGGCCGGCTCACCACCGGCACGCTGTCCGGCATATAGCGGCTGTAGACCCCCTCCTTCGCGGGGGCGAACAGCAGCAGAAGGCGGCTGCCCTTGGCGGCAAGGGCGTCGTTCAGCGCCGTCAGCGCGTCGGCCATGGCCTGCGTCTCCTCGGCGGTGTAGGCGGTGAGGCCTTGGTAGTCGGAGAGGCTCTTGGAGTCGGACACGTCCTTCAAAAAGAGCCACCCCTCCTTGCCCTGCAGCACGTTGGTGGAGTCCAGCGTGCCCACCAGCCGGTCCGCCCCGGACTTGAGGGTCAAAAACTGGTTGCGGAAGGGGACGTGGTCTCCCAGCCACTCCTCAAAGGCGGCGGGCCAGCCGTCCACCCCGTCCGCCAGGGAGGGGAAGGCGGCCAGGGTGCGGTTTTCGTAGTTGGTGGTGTCGCACACCGTCCGGGCCAGCGGCCACAGGAAGCAGGGCCCCGCCAGCAGGGCGGCGAACCCGCCCACCAGCAGCCGCCGGGCGCCTTTGCGCTCTTTCACAGCATCGGGCATCTTCCTCGCCTCCTTTTAGAATCGGAAATAGATGAAGGGGTTGTAGGTGCCGCTCACCAGCAGCACCAGGCAGGCAAAGCCCAGTGCCAGCAGCACTGCGGTCTGGGCCCAGCCGGCGGGCCGCCGGTCATAGAGGGCGGCCTTGAAGCGGGGCCACAGCGCCTGGGCCGGGCCGCAGAGCAAAAGCCCCGCCGCCAGCAGCACCAGGGTGCGCCCGTCGATGTAGCGGCTCACCGGCCAGGCGGCAAAGCCCGCAGCGGGCACCACCATGGCCTTCAGCCACAAAAGCCCTGCCCGCAGGCCCGGCGCGCGGAAGATGACCCAGCCGAACAGCACACAGAGCAGGGTGTAGACCCGTGCCAGCGGCTTCGGCGCTTGCGCCAGGGGCTTTTTCAGCACCGTGCGCTCCAGCACCTGCAAAAGGGCGTACCACGCGCCCCAGGCCACGAACTGCCAGCTGGCTCCGTGCCATAGGCCGGTGGCCAGAAACACCACGCACACGTTGAACAAAGTGCGCAGCTGCCCCTTGCGGTTGCCGCCCAGGGGGATGTAGAGGTACTCCTTGAACCAGCCGGAGAGGGTCATGTGCCAGCGCCGCCAGAACTCGCCCACGCTGGCCGAGAGATAGGGATAATCGAAGTTTTCGGGGAAGGTGAAGCCGAACATGGCCCCGAGGCCGATGGCCATGTCGGAATAGCCGGAAAAGTCATAGTAGATCTGCAGCCCGTAATAGAGCGCCCCCAGCCATGCCAGGGCAGTGCCCACTCCGGCGGGGTCCAGGGCGAACACCTCGTCCGCCTTGGCGGCAAAGCAGTTGGCCAGAATGACCTTTTTGGCAAGACCGTACAAAAAGCGCTTGACGCCGAAGGAAAAGCCTTGGACCGTCACGGTGCGGCTGCGCAGCTGGGCTTCCACATCGGTGTAGCGCACGATGGGCCCCGCCACCAGCTGGGGGAAAAAGCTGATGTAGAGCGCCAGCAGAAACCAGTTTTTCTGGGGCTCGATGCGCCGGCGATAGAGGTCGATGACGTAGCTCATGGCCTGGAAGGTGTAAAAGCTGATGCCCAGGGGCAGGGCGATGTCCCGCATGGGCAGCACCTGCCGGCCCAAGAGGCCCGCCAGGGTGTCGGCGGCAAAGCCGTAATATTTATAGTAGCCCAGCAGCGCGAGGTTCGCCGCCACCACCGCCGCCAGCACCAGCGAGCGGCCCCGGCCGGAGAGGGGAGACATGACCAGCCCGCCCAGATAGTTCAGGGTGATGGAGGCCAGCATCAAAAGGATGTACACCGGCTCGCCCCAGGCGTAGAAGAAGAGGCTGGCCGCCAGCAGCAGGGCGTTTTTGCCCCAGCCGGGCACAAGGCGGTAGACCACCAGCACCACCGGCAGAAAGATCCACAAAAAAACAAGGCTCGAAAACAGCATCGGCGGCCCATCCTCCCGCATTTTTCGCTTTGGCCGGGCGGCGGAAAAGGCCGCCCTGTGCACGCTGGTGCCATTATAGCATATTTGCCCGCCCGCTGCAAAAAGCGGGGCGGGGAAAATCATTGCCAGAAGCAGTCCTGTGGGATATAATAAAACAATGACCAACTTTTGAAAGGGGGTGCGGATGGTGTTCAAGGTCATCCGACAATACTTCAAGGCCACCGACCGGGCCTACATCGCCACCTGTGTGTTCTGCTCTGTGCTCAGCGTCATCACTCTGATCAGCCTGGGGCAGGCGGCGGGGGGCTTCGCCCGGGACGCGTTCGACGGCTCCATCACCGGCCTGGGCAGCTACCGCAACGCCTTTGTGCAGGGGGTGGCCAGCCTGCTGGGCCTTGTGTGCGCCATCGTGCTCTCCTGCATCGACTACCGCAGCCTGGCCCGCATTTGGCCGGTGCACGTCATCGGCACCTGGACGCTGGTGCTGCTCACCCTCACCCATCTGAGCATCGGCCCGCTGGAGCTTGGCTGGCACCCCGAAGGCACCGACAACTACAGCTGGATCCGCCTTGGCCCCCTGAGCCTGCAGCCCACCGAGCTTGCAAAGATCAGCTTCATCCTCACCTTCGCCATGCATCTGGACAATGTGCGCGAGCATGTCAACGAGCCAAAAACGCTGGCAAAGCTGCTGGCCCACATTCTGGCCACCGTTGCGGTGGTGCACATCCAGGGCGACGACGGCACCGCCATCGTCTTCGGCACCATCGGCTGCATGATGCTCTTCGCGGCGGGGCTCTCCTGGAAATACATCCTCTCGGCCATCGCCCTGGGGGTCACAGGCCTTTCCCTCATCATCGGCTTTTTCCCCGATGCGCTCAAGGGCTATCAGGTGGACCGCATCATGGCCCTGCTCTATCCCGACCAGTACCCGGACATCGCCCGCCAGCAGCTGGGCGGCATGACGGCCATCGGCTCAGGGCAGATCTTCGGGCGGGGCTTTTTCACCGACGACCACTATTCGGTCATCAACGCCCAGGACGACTTCATGTTCAGCTATCTGGCCGAGTGCATCGGCTTTGTGGGCTGCATGGTCGTGCTGGGGGCGCTGTTCTTCATCGCCTTCCGCACCCTCACCACCGGCCTGCGCAGCGAGGACCACATCGGCACCTACATCTGCACCGGCGTGTTCGCGGCCATCGCCTGGCAGATCATCATCAACCTGGGCATGAACCTGTCGCTGCTGCCGGTCATCGGCGTCACCCTGCCTTTCTTCTCGGCGGGCGGCACCAGCGCGCTGATGATGTACCTCTGCGTGGGGCTTGTGATGAGCGTCTATATGCATAATAAACAAAAACTTTTCAGCGACTGACCCTTTGCCAAAACGTACAAAGCGGCGGGGCGCGCGGCCTTTTCAAGGGCTTTGCGCGCCCCGCCGAATCTTTTTTTCGCGCCTTTCATAGAATTGTGAAATAAAACGGCGCGGCCGTTCGTCTTGCCGTTCGTCTTATAGATACAAACGCACGAAACCAAGCGGTTTTCGAGATACAAACTTTTTGACCCAAGGAGGGGTGTTCAATGCGGTGGATGTGGATCATTCCGGGCCTTCTGATGGCCCTTGCGGCAATTGGTCTGATCGGGGTGTGGGGACGCAGGTTCCGCCGCCCGGCCAAAGGAGAAGTGAGCCTGATGGCCACGGTGAAACGGGTGGCGGCTTCCGGTGCGGACCGGGTGCCCGTGACCTTTGTGGCCCGCGGGCAGGAGATCGCCCTCACGGTGCCCGAGCACCTGGCGCGGCAGCTGTTCCCCGGCCAGCGGGGCGTTCTGACCTACAGCGGCACTGAGTTCATCTACTTCGTGCCCCGGGAGGAACTCTTCACCGACGACGGCACCGAGGGCCTGGCGCAGGTGTCCTGACGAAAAAATCAACCCTTTCCCAGCCGCCGGAAATTCCGGCGGCTGGCTTTTTTTGCCGCCCGCAGGCGGCTTTTTCTTTGCCGCCGGATATGCTATAATATTACAAATATACGCAAAAAAACGAAAGGGGGCGCCGCGGGGTGCAAAACAGGCTGGAAAAGCTCTTCTGGGGCGGGTTTGCCCTTCTCTGGGGCTGGATCGTCCTGAACAGCGTTTTCCGCTGGGAGCACAACGGCCCGGCGGCCTTTGCCGTGGGCGCGGCGCTGGCGGCGGGGGTCTGGGCCCTCTCCAAATGGGTGCTGCCCCGGCTGAACGGCCTCTCCCAAAAGCGCTGGCGCGCTTTGTTCTGCACCGTCTTCGTCCTTTATGCCGCCGCCTTCGCGGTGATGGCGTGGCTGCTGGCCGAGGTGCCCATCATGGACCAGGAGGTGGTGTTGCGCACCCTTTCGGACCTGTTGGACGACGGGCGCTTCGGGGTGTGGAGCGGCTACTACATCGTCTGCAACAACAACCTGGGCCTTGCCCTTGTGCTGGGCGGCTGGTACTGGCTGGCCGGCCTCGTCGGCTTTGAGCCGGACTCCACCCTCATGGGGGTGGCCCCGGGCATTGCGCTGAACGTGCTGGCGCTGCTTTTCTCGGTGGCCCTGCTCTGCCTGCTGGCGCGGCGCGTGCTCAAGACCAACGCCGCGGTGGCGCTGGCCTTTGTGCTCTGCGCGGCCTTTGCCCCCTTCTGGCTGTACAGCCCCTGCTTTTATTCCGACACCCTTTCCATGCCCTTCGGTCTGCTGGCCCTTTTGGCCTTTGAAGCATGGCAGCGGGAAGAGCGCCGCGCCCGCCGCCTTTTGCTGGCCGCGGGGGCGGGGGCGGCGGTGTTCTTCGGCTACGCCGTCAAGGGCAGCGTGGCGGTGCTCGCCGTGGCGCTGGCCATCCAGTTCTTCTTGCGGGCAAAGCCCCGGCGTGCGCTGGCGGCCCTGGCCGCCATGTTGGCGGCTTTCGGCCTGCTGGCGGGGGGCTACCGCCTGTGGCAGCGGGCATGGCTCATCGACTGGACCGAGGAAGAGGCCCTGGGCCTGCCCATCCAGCTGTGGTTCTGCTACGGCAGCCACGACGACGGCAACTATTCCCAGGCCGACTACGAGGCCGCCATGACGGTGGACACCATCGCCGAGCGCAAGGAACTCTTGAACGCGCGCATCGCGGCCAACTACGCCTCTTACTCTCCGCTGGAACTGGCGGAGTTCATGACCCGCAAGGCGGCCATCACCTGGGGCGACGGGCTTTACAACGCCGAGGAGTTCCTGGCCACCCCCCAGCGGGCCAACTGGACCCACACCTTCATCCTGGAGGGCCAGCCGGGCTATATGCCGCTGGTCTACTATTGTCAGGCTTATCTCTACATGATGCAGCTGCTGGTGCTGGCATGCGCGGTGCGCGCTGTGCGCCGGCCCGCCGCCGGCCCGGTGATGCTGGCGGGGGTGAGCGTCACCGGCCTCATCCTGTTCTTGAGCCTGTGGGAGACGAAGGCCCGCTATGCCTTCAACTTCACCCCGTTGTTGCTGCTGCTGGCGGCCGCGGCCCTGATGCTGCCGGCGGCAGAGGAGAAAGCGTGAAAAAGGAGGAGTCTTTGTGGAACAGCCCCTGGTAAGCGTGATCGTGCCGGTCTACAACGCCGGCGAACACATCGCCCGCTGCATCGAGAGCATCCGGCGGCAGAGCTATCAGAACCTGGAGATCATCATCGTGAACGACGGCTCCAAGGACGTGAGCCTGCACGTCTGCGAGATGTACGCCCGGGTGGACAAGCGCATCCTGCTCATCGACAAGGCCAACAGCGGCGTGTCCGCCACCCGCAATCTGGCCATGGAGATGGCAAAGGGCAAGTATCTGCAATTTGCGGACAGCGACGACTACCTCGCCCCCGACGCCACCCGCCTGCTGGTGGAGGCCGCCGAGGCAAACCAGACCGATCTGGTCATCGCCCCCTACTACCGGGTGGAGGAGACAAAACCCCTCTTTGCCAAGGAGGGGGAGAGCTACCAGACCATCCAGCAGTTCGGCTTTCTGGAAAAGGGCTTTTACGACAAGCACGCCTTTGCCAAGGGCCTGATGAAGGAGCCCGCCAGCTTCTACTACGGCGTGATGTGGAACAAGCTCTACCGGCGGGACATGGTGCAGAGCCGGGGCATCCAGTGTAGCGAGGAGCTCTGCTGGAGCGAGGACCTGCTGTTCAATCTGGAATACATCCGCTACGCCGCCCGCTTTTACGCCCTGGACGAGCCGGTGTATTACTATGTGAAGAACCCCCAGAGCCTCGTCTCCACCCAGGTGACCCTGCGCAACACCTTCAAGATCTTGTCGGTGAAGGCCAGCCTCTTCACCTATTATAAAAACCTCTACGAAGAGATGGGCCTCTACGAAGAGAACAAGCTTCAGATCTTCAAGTATCTGGTGGCGGTGGCCGAGGCCTGACCGCCTGCCAGTTCGTGCCGCTCTTTCCGCCATTTGGCGCGCTTCGCGGCTTTACACCGGCCGCCGCTTATGTTAGAATAATCGGCGGACTTGCAGAAAAAATGCCTTTTTTGGCGGAAAGCGGGGCGGGAAGGCTTGAAAAGGACGCTGCGGATGCTGCTTCTGGTGTTCTGCGTGGCGGCCCTGGCGGGCATCGCCCTGCTGCGCATGCGTCAGGACGCGGTCACACTGCTGGGCGCGCGTCTGGCGGACGCCGAACAGCTGGCCTCCATCACCGCCCTGCCCCAGACTTCCGCCGAGGGCTGCGTGCTCCACTGGAACGGCGAGGTGCTGCCCTACGATTCTGCCCGGGGCGTCTATTGCCTGCCCCAGCCGCTGGATGGCAGCGCCACCGGCAGCCTTTCCACCACCTGGGGCCGGGTCTATCTGCCCGCGGACCAGTGGGCCCAGGGCCGTCAGGACGCCATGGCCGAAGTCCGGACGCTGGAAGTGTATGTGAGCGACGGCAAGCGCTGGTGCCGGCTGGAGGTGTATCTCTCCGGAGTGCCCGCCCTGGTGGTGCACACCCAGCGCAGCGTGCCCTACAAGCTGGACCCCCAGTACGTTAGCGGCACCATGGCCAGCCTGGACCTGGCCTTCAACTACGGCGAATACACCCTGTTCTGGCCGGAAGGCAACTCCCGCAGCCAGACCGTCACGGGCAACATCGAATACCACTGGCGGGGCAACACCAACCTGCTGGCCAACAAAAAGTCTTACCGTCTGAACCTGCTGGACGCCAAAGGCCAGCCGGACGCGAAGGACCTGCTGGGCCTGGGGGAGGACGCCGACTGGTTCCTTTTAAACTTCGCCACCGACACCACCCGCGCCCGGGACAAGGTGGCCTGGCAGCTGTGGCAGCAGATGGTGCAGCAGAACGACCACGACCTGCCGGGCATCCAGGTGGAATACGTGGAACTGTATCTGGACGATACATACGTGGGGCTCTACGGCATCGCCCGCCCCATCAGCCGGGACAGTTTGCAGCTCTCGGCCAATGACCTGCTCTATAAGTGGCGCACCATGCCCATGGACCGCTCCATGCCCACCGCCGAGACCTTTGCGTCCCTGGAAGAGAATGAGAGCCTCTCCTGGGGCGTGTGGCTGGAGGTGGTCTGGCCCAAGACCTACACCGAGGGCGTGTGGCAGCCCATGGCGGACTATGTGGACCTCTACTACACGCCGGGCGCGCAGACCAGCTGGCAGCAGCTGGAAAGCACCACCAACCTGGACAATCTGCTGGATGTGTCGCTGTTCCGGCAGTTCGTCTGCGCGGCGGACAATTTCTCTTATAACCAGTACTTTTTGCAAAACAGCGCCGACGGCCTTTACTACCGCATCCCCTGGGATATGGACTATACCTTCGGTGATGTTTATGATGAATTCTACTCTCTGGATATGACTTCCACCTTCCTGCCGGACATGGAGCTGGACACCCTCTATTATGCCGACAGCGGCCGGGCACAGCAGCTCATCGCCCAGCGCTGGAGTGAACTGCGCGGCACGGTGCTCACCATGGAGAACGTGACCGCCCTGTTCGGGGCCGCGCAGGAGGAGTTGACGGCCAGCGGGGCCCTGGGGCGGGACACGGCCCTGTGGGGCAATGCGGAGACCTACCCCTGGGAGGCTCACTACCGCACGCTGGACACAGAGCAGACTTTGGAATTCATGGAGCAGCGTCTGGCATTTCTGGACGATTACATGGCGGAGTACACCCCCGCCGACCGGGAGGCGTTCGATGTATTACCGAAATGAATGGAAATACCTGGTCACCGACGCCGACCTTGCGGTGCTGGGGGCGCGGCTGAAGGTGCTGCTGCCCATGGACAAGCACCAGACCGGCAGCGCCTACGCCATCCGCAGCCTGTATTTTGACGATCTGCAAAACAGCTGCCTGCGGGAGAACGAGGCGGGCGTGGACGACCGGCGCAAGTTCCGCCTGCGGCTTTACAACGGCAGCAGCGAGCGCATCCAGCTGGAGATCAAGGAAAAGCTCCACGGCAAGACCCACAAATCCAGCTGCATTGTGAGCGCCGACGAGTGCCGCCGCATCATGGCGGGCGCCGCGCCCCCCATCGGGCCGGGCACCCCCGCGCCCCGCAACCTGCTCAGCGTGGCCATGCGCACGGCGGGCATGGCGCCCAAGGTCATCGTGGAATACGAGCGCACCGCCTTCGTGGGGCGCTCGGGCAATGTGCGCATCACCTTCGACCGCAACATCTCCGCCTGCGTGCAGCTGGGCAGTTTTCTGGAGCCGAAGGTGCACCTCACGCCCATCCTGCCGGCGGGGCAGCACGTGCTGGAAGTGAAGTTCGACGAGTTCCTGCCCGACTATGTGGCGCAGGCGCTGGAATTGGGAAAACTGCGGCAGACCGCGTTCTCGAAATATTACTTGTGCCGGCTGGCCCTGCCCGGGCCCATGGCAGAAAGGACCAGGGAATATGAGTTTTAGTGACGTTATCAAAAAGAGCGTTCTGGAGGGCTTTGCCCAGAGCGACATCGGCACGGTGACCATCGTGGTCACCCTGGGCGTGACCGGCCTGATCGCCCTTTACATCTACGCCATCTACCGGCTGGCCAGCCGCAGCGCCTTCTATAACCGGGACTTCAACAAGACCCTGGCGCTGATGCCCATCGTCACCGCCGGCATCGTGCTGGCCATGCAGAGCAGCATCGTCATCAGCCTGGGCATGGTGGGCGCGTTGTCCATCGTGCGTTTCCGCAACGCGGTGAAGGACTCCATGGACCTGCTCTATCTGTTCTGGAGCATCGGCGTGGGCATCATCTGCGGCGCGCGTTTGTTCGAGATCGCCGTGGTGGTGAGCCTTGCGGTCACGGCGCTCATCTTCCTGCTGGACCTGGTGCCCTCGGCAAAGCCGCCCTATCTGCTGGTGGTCAACAGCACCGACACCGAGATCGACCCGGCGCTGAACGAGCTTTTGAACCGCTACGCCAAGGGCGCGCGGGTGAAGAGCCGCAGCGTGAGCGCCGACCGGCTGGACCTCATCCTGGAACTGCGCACCGACGACGGCAGCCGCCTTGTGAGCGCCTGCGCGGCGCTGCCCGGGGTGGAGAGCGTCAACCTGCTGGCCCACGACGGCGAAGTGCGCTATTGAGAAAAGAATAAACGCGGGGAGGCCGGCGGCGCAAAGCCGGGCCTCCCCGGTTTTATGGGCCCGGGCGGGGGCCTTATCACGGGACGAAGAGTGTGAATGGAATGGGTTTCGCAAACAAAACAGGGCTCGGGTGCGGCGCGGGCACGCCCCTGAAACGGAGGATGCGGGCGATGGTGCTGGCGGTCTGTCTGCTGGCGCTGGCGGGCATCGCTCTCTTCCGGGCGCGTCAGGCGGCTTCCAGCCTGCTGGGCGCGCCGCTGGCCGACAGCGGCAGGGTGGCCTCCATCACCGCGCTGACGCGGCAGACGGGGGACGACTGCGCCCTTTTGTGGAACGGGGCCGAACTGCCCTACGACGCCGAGACGGACGCCTACTGCCTGCCCCAGCCCCTGAACGGGGAGGTGCGGGGCACCCTCACCTCCAGCTGGGGCCGGGTCTGGCTGCCCGCCGACGAGTGGGAGGGGGACTGGGCCGACGACATGAGTTCCGGCGAGGTGCGGCAGGTCTATGTGAGCGACGGCAAGCGCTGGTGCAGCCTGCGGGTCTGCCTTTCGGGGCTGCCGGTGCTCTCGGTCCACACCAGCCACTCGGAGCCGGCGGAACTGAACTATGAGATGCGGGAGCGCAACTACGGCGACGCGACCCTCTTCTGGCCGGAGGGCAACTTCCGCCAGCAGGTGCTCTCCAGCAAGGTGGAATGGCATTGGCGGGGCAACGCCAGCCTGCTGAGCCAGAAAAAATCCTACCGGCTGAACCTGCTGGACGAGGCGGGTCAGTCCAACCCGCTGGACTTTCTGGGCCTGGGCGAGGACGACGGCTGGATTTTAGTCAACTTTTCCACCGACTGCACCCGCACCCGGGACATGGCGGCCAACCTTCTCTGGAACGAGCTGGCGGCGGACAACGAGAGCGATCCGGCGGGGGCGGTCATCCAGTACGTGGAGCTGTATCTGGACGACGAGTACATGGGCGTGTACGGCCTGTGCCGCCCGCTGGGCCGCAAAACGCTGGACCTTGGGGCCAACGACGTGCTCTATAAATGGCGGCTGTCCAACATGATGAAGCCCCACGAGTTCGACTGGATGGAAGAGGAGCAGATGATGGACTACTTCGGGGCCATCGAAATTTCCTGGCCCAACGAGTGGCGGCCCGGCGCGTGGCACATCCTGCAGCCCTACGTCAAGTCGCTGTACATGGCCGAGGAGCCGGTGCCCTGGGAGACGGTGGAATCCCTTCTGAACGTGGAGAACGCCGTGGACGTCGCCCTGTTCAAGCAGTTCACCTGCGCGGTGGACAACGCTTTGCAGAACATGTATCTGCTCTATCGGGACGACGAAGGGCTCATCTACCGCATCCCCTGGGATATGAACTACACCTTCGGCGACTGCTACGACGCCTTCCGTGACCTGGACCTGACCACCTTCATCGTGCCGGACCTGGAGCTGGACGCTCTCTATGCCGCCGACCCGGAGCGCACCCAGACGCTGGTGGCCGAGCGCTGGCAGGAGCTTCGCCAGTCGGTGTTCAGCCTGGACCACCTCAGAGCGGTGTACAACGGGCTTTACAAAACGCTGGTGCAAAGCGGCGCGCTGGCCCGGGATTTCGCCCTCTGGGGCGTGAACGACGCCTATCAGGGCTGGTCGGAAAACGACACCCTCGCGCCGGCGGAGACGCTGCTGTTCATGAAGGAACGGCTGAGCTACCTGGACAAATACATGCAGGCCTACCAGCCGGGCGACCGCAGCGCCTACCCCAACCTGCCCCAGTAAAACACAAAGAGAAAAGCCCCGGACTGCTTTCACAGTCCGGGGCTTTTTGTGCCAAAACTCACTTTTTCGCGGTGGCGGGGGCCTCTTTCAGGGCCCGCTCCAGCCACATGCCGCCCACTTCCAGCGCGGTGTACAGGCCGGTCTTGGAGCTCTGCTTGATGACCCGCTCGGGCAGGGGCTTGGTGGCGTCGGTGCTCATCAGCATCACGTGCAGCTTGTCGGCCACGGTGATGCCGTTCTCCTCCTTGGTGGTGAGCACCTGCATGAACACCACATAGGGGTCGGCCAGGCTGCCGTAGTAAATTTCGTTGCCGCAGCGCACCAGCGGGCGGCCCTTGTAGGTCAGTTTCGGGGTATATGCCATGGTTTTGTGTACCCTCCGTTTCTGTTATAACACGGCGCGTTCAAAAGCGCCGCAGGATATTTTCATTTTATTATACCACAGCGCGGCACATTTGACAAATCGACCTCAGCGGTCCTGGTGGGCGCGCTCGATCTTTTCCTCGTTCAGCGCCACCTTCTGGGCAAGAATTTTCATCTTGGAGTCCATCTGGCTGATGCGCAGGCTCATGAAGAACACCTTGAGGATGAGCAAGAAGATGATGGCCAGATACACCACGTTGATGGGGGCCTGCATGCCAAGGGTGTTGGCGGCCCAATAGGCCAATTCCGGGAAGATGCTCAAAAGCAGCAGAAAGCCGGAGAAAACGAACCAGAAGATGCTGTCTTCGATTTGAATTTTGGCCCGGCGGATGCGGCCCAGCACGAACACCAGCGTGAGCAGGCTGCCCAGCACCAGCAGCAGCCGCAGAGAGAGGGGATAGTCCAGCATGTCACAGGCTCCTTTCGGTGTAGGGGGTGAGGGTGTCCCGCTTGCGGAACCACTGGATGAGCAGGATGGAAAGGCCCATCTTGATCATGTATTCCACCGAGCGGGCAAAGTTCAGATAGCTGGTGCCGGCGATGCGCTCGCCCATCTCCACCTGCAGCTCCTTCACCACCGCGCCGTTCTTGATGAGGTAGCTGATGGTGTCCGGCTCGGGGGCGTAGTTCAGGTTGGAGGCAAACTCCTCCAGCATCTTGCGGTTGAACATCCGCATGCCGCTGGTGGGGTCGCAGATGGCTTTGCCGGTGGTCAGCCGGATGGCCCAGCTGATGAGGTAGCTGCCCGCCATGCGCAGGCTTTTGGGCTTTTTCACCGTGACGAACCGGCTGCCGATGACGATGTCCGCCCCGGATTCCAGAAGTTCCAGCATGGGGCCGATGTACCGGGGCAGGTGCTGGCCGTCCGCGTCGAACTGCAAAGCGCAGTCGTAGCCGTTCTCGGCGGCGTAGCGAAGCCCCGTCTGAAACGCCCCGGCCAGCCCCAGATTCACCGGAAGGTCGATCATGTGGAAATCGTGCTGGCGGCAAAGGGCTGCGGTGTGGTCGCGGCTGCCGTCGTTCACCACCACATAGTCATACTGGGGATAGTGCTCGATCAGGTCTTCCACCACCGGCACGATGCTTGCTTCTTCGTTGTATGCGGGGATAACGATCAATAATTTTGCCATACTTTCCCGTTCGCTTTCTGTCAGTTTTGGGCGCCTTCGGCCAGCGCCAGAAGTTTTTGGCACACCGCGTCCCAGGTGAAGTGGGCTTCCAGGCGCGCGGCGGTCTTTTCGGCGGCGGTGCGCCGCCAGTCTTCATCGGTGAGGGCCTTGGTCAGCGCCTCGGCCAGGGGGGCGGGGTCCGCCGAATCCAGCTGGATGCCGAAGCTTTCGTCCGCCAGCAGCTCGTCGCTGCCGCCGGTGCGGGTGGTCACGATGGGGCAGCCGCAGGCTGCCGCCTCCAAAAAGGTGGTGGGGAAGCCCTCGGCGTAGTAGGTGGGCAGGCAGTAGACCTGGCTCTGGGCCAGCAGCTGCATCGCCTTGGGGTAGGCCACCGCCCCCAGCAGGTGCACGTTCGGCGGGCAGTCCTTCTTCAGCTCGGCCAGCAGCGGCCCGTCGCCCGCCACCGCCAGCGCCGCGCCGGGCACGGCGGCGTCGGTGAAGGCTTTGATGAGCTCCGCCACGCCCTTCTCCGGGATGATGCGCCCCACAAAGGCCGCCAGCGGCGCGTCAGGGGCAAGGCCCAGCTCGCTTCGCCAGTCGATGGCGTCGGGCGCGTGGGCCAGGGTGCGCACCTCGGCGGGGTCCACCGCGTTGTAAAGCTGGCCCTCGGCTTTGATGCCGAAGTGCTCCAGCCAGCGGCAGACCGCCCGGCTCACGCCGAAAAACCGCATGCGGTAATGTTTGAGAACGCCGGCGGCGAAATGCTCGTAGGCCGCGCCCGCCGCGTTCAGCAGGGCGCTGTTCATGGGCAGGTGGCCGGTGGAGTGGTCCACCACGATGGCCGGGATGCGCCGCCTTGCCGCCTGCCGCGCGGCGTAGAGGCTGCTGACGTAAAACCGGGTGTTGATGAGGCAGAAATCGATCCTGCGGCCCCAGAGCAGCGCCGCCAGCCGTTTGAACTCCCGCCCGGGGCGCAGCACCGGGAACCGCCCGCCCATCAGCGGCCACACAGGCAGCCGGATGATCTCGATGCCCTCGGCGTCGGTCTCGTGGTCCGGCAGGCCGGGCAGGGCGCTGGTTACCACCAGGGCCTTGTGCCCCGCCTTGACCACGCGGCGGGCCAGATTGTAGGTGTAGCGCTCCACCCCGCCCACGGTGGGCAGGTACTGGGCCGAGAAAAAGCAGATGGTCACCGCCGCCCGCCTCCTTTTGGGCCGTCAGGCCGTTTTCTTGTAGACGAATTCCCGCTGGATCTGGAAACTGATGAAGAAGAGCACGATGTCCACCACCGCCTTGATGGCGATCTCCCAGCCGCCCGGAGGGCACAGCAGGGAGGTGATGAGGCTCACCAGACCCGCGCTGGCCAGCATCTGGGCCGCCGCCAGCACCACATAGCGCACCGCCGCCCGCTTGTGGTCGGCCTGGCTGTGGAACACCACCCGGTGGTTCATGTAGTAGTTGTAGCTGGCGGAGAACAGCCGCGCCAGGGCGGTGCAGACGAACACCAGCAGGATGCGGCCGGTTCCGCTGGGTTCGGCCACGAACAGGCCCGACAGCAGAAGGAACAGGCTGAACAGCGCCAGGTCCAGCACGCTGGAGGAAAGGCTGGAGAACAAAAACTTGCCGAAGATGGCGTAGATGCGCGCCGAGTCCCGCAGGGGATGGAAGTGGGAAGTGTGGTTCTCCTTGGAATCGTAGATGGTCTGGATGGGCAGTTCCAGAATGGGCAGGCGGTCGCGGGTCTCGATGAGCATGTTGCTCTCGAACTCAAAGCGCTCGCCCGGCACGTTCATCAGCCGCTTCATGAAGGAGGTGGGCACCCCCCGCAGGCCGGTCTGGGTGTCGCTCACCGACACGCCGCACAGCGCCCGGAACATGAAGCAGGTGATCTTGTTGCCCCAGCGGCTCTTGAAGGGCACGCCCGCGTCGTCAAAGTCGCGGCAGCCCAGCAGAAGGCTGTCCGGGTGCTCGGCCATGGCCTGCA
Source organism: Oscillospiraceae bacterium (assembly GCA_004558145.1). Classification (GTDB taxonomy): domain Bacteria; phylum Bacillota; class Clostridia; order Oscillospirales; family Ruminococcaceae; genus Allofournierella_A; species Allofournierella_A excrementavium. Next base: position 245,888 of record SFDQ01000002.1, on the reverse strand, counting down.
TGAAGCGCAGGATGTCCTGGGGAGAATGCTGGCCGTCGGAGTCGGCGGTGATGGCGCCGGGCGCGTCCGGCCAGGTGTTCAGGCAGAAGTTGAAGGCGGTCTTGAGGGCCCGCCCCTTGCCCAGGTTCACCGCGTGGCGCAGCACAACGCAGCCCCATTCCTGCTCCGCCCGGCGGAACACGGGGGCGTATTCCGGGCCGCTGCCGTCGTCCACCAGCACGATGTTCTCGATGCCCGCCTCTTTCATCTGGCCCAGCAGAAGGGGAAGGCGCTCGTCCGGTTCCAGGCTGGGAATGATCACCGGCACGGCTTTGAAATCAACCATAAAAAAGTCCTCGAATCCATATTATCGGGCCACCACGGCCAGGAAAACGTTTAACAGCACGCCGATGTCCACCAGCGCCGCCGCCAGCACGATGCCGCGCCGGCAGTCGCCGGCAAGGCACAGCGCCTTGGGCCGCACCAGCAAAAGCAGCGGCAGCACAGGCAGGAAATAGCGCCCCTGGAACCCGTAGATGGTCTCGTAGTAGGTGGGGGTCCAGGAGATGCAGCCCAGCACCGCCAGGCCGCAGCAGCAAAGGGCGATGAACAGCGTGCCCCAGCGGGCGGCCGGGGGCATCGCCCCGCCCTCCTCCGGGCACAGCCAGGCCAGCGCCAGCAGGCCGTAGAGCAGGATGATCCAGCCCCAGGCCAGATCCAGGGGCTTGTCCAGCCCGAAGTAGCCCAGGGTGCCGCCCACAAGGGTGCTCAGGTAATGGTCGCCCTCCTCCACCACCGAGCGGATGCACAGCTCGGCGGTCTCCAGCGGATGGGAGAGGATGTAGGGCAGGGTGAAGCAGGTCAGGTCCTCCTGGGTGGAGAAGCTGTTGGCGGCCGCGGGCTCGGAGGCGCTGCCCGCCGTTTCCGAGGCCGGCTGGGCGGCGGAACTGCTGGCAGAGGGCTCCGCTGCCGCGCCTTCCTCCGCCGGGTCAGCCGCCTGCGAAGCGCTTTCAGCCCCGCCGGAAGTCTGCGCGGCGCTCTGGGCCGCCTCGCCGGAAGAGGCCTGTACCGCGCTCTGCACGTCGGTTTCAGGGGCCGCAGGCTCCTGCGCCGCCTGTTCCTGGGCCATCAAGCTGGCCGCGCCCGCGGCGGCGGTGCCGCTGGTCTGGGTGAAGCCCACGAGGGCCCCCGCCGCGCCGCTGTTCAAAAGGAACGCCACGGCGCACAGGGCCAGAAAGCCGCCCTTGATCCAGCGGGCAAAGCGGCCCAGCCGCACCGCGGGGATGAGCAGGATGAGTCCGGCCAGCGGCAGATACACCACTTTGCTGGGCACGATGAGCACCGCCAGCACCACCGGCAGCACCAGCTGTTTCCAGCCGATGTGCTCCCGGGGGCCGAAGGCCAGGTCCAGCAGCAGGGCGGAGAAGAAGAAGCACAGGGCCAGAAGGTTGGAATCCCGGCTGTAAGAGGCCGCCAGATGCAGCGTCATGGGCAGCAGGGCGGCCACGGCAAAGGCGGGCTTTGCCACCGGGGTGCGCTTGACCGCCCAGGCGGCCAGGAAGGCGAAGAACAACAGGTTTGCCAGCCGCCCCAGATAGAGGGTGGCGGCAAAGCCCAAATGCAGCCAGTAGCCGATCAGCACGCCGAAGCCGCTGATCCAGTAGAGGGTGTAGCTGCTGTCCACCTGATACTCGTCAAAGGTGTGGGTGGCGAAAGTGGGGTCGGTGTTGGGCCGCCCGATGACCTTGGCGATGTGCTGCCAGGTGAAGACGGTGGTCTCATCCACCTGGATGAGGGCGTCCTGGTCCGACGGGCGGCGGATGGTGTCCCGAATGTGGCTTTTGGCCACGGGAAGATGGGGGTCATAGAGGGTGCTGGCCAGAGTGAAGCTCTGGTTGATGTGGTATTTTTCGTCCGGCGCGGCGTAGGGGGGCAGCAGCACGTTGAAGGCGAAGCCCAGCACCAGCACCGCGCAGAACACCATGCGGTGCAGCGGCACCGTGCGGCGGCAGTAAAGCCAGTAGAGCAGCCCCGCCGCGGCGATGCAGCCCAGCGCAAAGACCCAGTAGAACTTGGTCAGAAAGCCGCCCACACGGGCCTGGGTGCCCAGCAGGGCCACGGTGCCGTCCACTTCCTCGCCGTCCACCGTCAGAGACACGCCGGCGGGCATACCGCCCTCCTCGTAGCCCACGCACAGCCGGCCCTCGCCGGTGTAGTGGGGAATGAGGGTCAGGGTGTACTCCACCGCCTCGCCGGGGTTCTCCACAAAGCGGTCCAGCCCCAGGGTGGTGTAGTAAGCGTCCCAGCCGTTGTAGATGTAGCGCATGTCGCCGGTGGAGCGGGCCAGCTCCTCGCCGGTGGCACTGTCGGTGAGGATGAGCTCCAGCTCACCTTCGGGAGGCGTTTCCGTGTCCTCAGCGGCAAGCACAAGGCTCAGCGCCAGCAGGTCCCGGTCGCAGGAAAAGCGCTGCTCCATCTTCTCTTCGATGGTGGCGAAGCTGTGGAACTGGTCGTTGATGGCCCAGCTGCTGCTCTTGTCGCCCTGGCCCCGGATGTGGGTCAGCCAGACGGCGGCGAACACCGCGAAAAGGAAAAAGCAGAGCAGAGCGCCGGTGAGCGCCCGCCTGTGTGTTTTGAAAAATGTCAGCACATTCTGCATCCCGTTGCCTCCCGGCAGTTTTGTGGGCGGCGCGGTCAGACCCGCGCGCCGTACACCTGCTCCACCAGCGCCTCAAAGCGGCCCTGGCGGCGCAGAAGAAAGACCACGGCGTCCCGCACCGCGCCTTCGCCCCCCTTGCGGGGGCTGACAAAATCCGCCCGGCGGCGCACAAGCTCGTCCGCGTCGGCGGGGCAGGCCACAAAGCCTGCCAGGTCCATGGCGGCCAGATCGTTCCAGTCGTCGCCCACATAGGCCACTTGGTCTTTGGCAAAGCCCTGTTCCTTCAAAAAGCCGGCCAGATACGCGGCCTTGTCCTTGCAGTTCTGCACGCAGAAGTCCAGGTGCAGCTCCTCCGCCCGGCGGCGCACCGGCACGCTCTCCCGCCCGGTGAGGATCATCACCTGGATGCCCGCCGCCCGGGCCAGGGAAAGGCCCGCGCCGTCCCGCACGGAGAACTTTTTGGTCTCGTTCCCGGTGGAGTCCAAATACAGACCGCCGTCGGTGAGGGTGCCGTCCACGTCCAGCACCAGCAGTCGAATGTCGTTCATCGGCTCACCCTTTCTGGTAGTGGCTGGGGGTGACGAAGGTCACCGCAAGGCCGCAGCCGCCGATGGCCGCGGTCATGGCCCGGTTGTAGTCCGCGCCGCGGGGTGTGTGGTTCTTCATGCGGGGGTCGCAGTAGTTCTCGGTGCCCGGCTCATAGCCGTCCGCGCCCGCCAGCGCCACTTCCTTCACGCCCAGCTGCTCCAGAAGGCGCAGCAGCATGATGAGGCTGTTGGCGCCCATGGTGAAGGCGCCCGCCAAGCTGTTGTAGTCCAGGCGGAAGTCCGCCTTGCCCTCCAGGTTGGAGGTGCACAGCACCGGGCAGGGCAGGGAGGTGAACTTGTCGAACCGCTTGCCGCTGGAGAAGAAGGCGTAGTCCGCCTTGAGGTCCTCCGGCACGAAGTTGGCGGCGATGACCACCGGGGTCTCCCGGGCGATGAACTCCTCCACCTCTTTGCGGTGGGTGCTCAGGGTGCCGCCGGGGGCAAGGCACAGCACCTTGCGGCCCGCCAGCGCCTGGGCCAGACGGGCGCGGTCGGCCGTGTCGTCGATGCGGTTGTCCTTGTAAGAGGCGTACAGCTCGTCGGCGTAGGCCGCGTCGAAGGCGGTCTTTTTTTCCGGGGCGATGCGGCTGAGCAGATGGTTGATATCCCGGTTGGAAAGGTCGCCCTTGCCCAGAAAATGCTCGGCGTAGTTGCGGTGCAGATTGTACTTGGCCGACAGGAAGTAGGCCGGAGAGTAGCCCCAGGGGCTCTTTTCCTTGATGGGCAGGATGTGCTCCTGAATGGCGTCCAGCATGCGGTCGATGTCGTAGTTTTTGCCGCAGTTGCGGTTCATGTAGTCGGCGATGAGCTCGATGCACAGGTTGCCGGGGGTGCGGCCCATGCCCAGAAGGCTGGCGTCCACCGTGACGTCACGGCCCACCAGATGCATATCCAGGAAACGCTGGGCAAGGCTGAAGCTCTGGGCCAGATTCTCGTGCAGGTGCAGGCCCAGGGCGATGTCCTTGGCGAGGTTGTTGTCCACCAGACGCACGATGCGCTCCAGGTCCTGCATCTGCATGCTGCCGAAGGTGTCCACGATGGAGAAGGCGAAGGGGTGCAGCTTGTTCACCTGTTCGCACAGCCACAGAACGCCCGCGTCGGAGTAGCCCATGATGTTGATGGGGTTGCAGCTGATCTTGTAGCCCTTGTCCTGGGCCTTGCGGCAGAAGGCGAGGCCCTGTTCGATGTCGTAGTCGTGGAAGGTGACCCGGATCATGTCGATGCCAGTGCCGTCCCAGGGCTCCAGCTTGTCGATGTCGTAGAAGTTATGCAGCGCCATGCCGGAGAACATGGTGTTCTTGCGGTCGGCGGGCAGCACCTTTTTCAGTTCGGCCACGGTGTTCCAGCGGCTCTGGTCCATGTCCGGCTCCAGATTGCGCAGAAAGCCCACCTCCACGATGTCGGTGCCGGCGTTCACAAGGCTGGCCACGATGTCGCGGATGTTCTCAAAGCCGAATTTCCAGTCATTCACATAGCCCCCGTCCCGCAGGGTGCAGTCGAGCAAACGGATGGTAGACATAATGATAGTTCCCTTTCTGCCCCGAATGGGGCACTCAGGCGCGCCGCAAAGCGCCATAAGTTATAAGCGGTCTGTTTCCGGCCCGCAAGCGCCGGAGAAAATAAGGTCAGCGGCTCTGCCGCTGACGAAGCACGTCGCACACGATGCCCACGTCTTTCGGCGTGTCCACCGACACGGTCTTATAGGGCGAGAGCACCGCGTGCACGGTGTGGCCGTTCTCGATGAAGCGCATCAGGTCGTTTTCCTCGGCCTTTTCCAGGGCGCTCTTCGGGGTGGCGGCGTAAAAATCCAGCGCCTTTTTGCTGAACAGCTGGATGCCGGTGATCTTTTCGTATTCAAAATCCGCCGTTCCCTTGGGGTAGGGGATGGGGCTGCGGCTGATGAGCAAAATTTCCCGCCGGGCGTTGCAGACCACCTTCTGGTTGGAGAAGTCGATCACGTCCGCCGGGTGCTCCATGCGGTTGGTCACGCCCGCCACATAGTATGGGTCGTCGGGCAGCTCTTTGGGCAGGATGAGTTCAAAAGCCTTCGGGTCGATGAGGGGCTCGTCTCCCATGATCTGGAGGTAGAGGTCCGCTTGGATGAGGCAGCTCACCTCCTGGATGCGGGAGGTGGGGGTGTCGTGATCGGCGCGGGTCATCACCGCGTTCATGCCGTACTCTTTGCACACCGCCAGGATGCGCTCGTCATCGGTGGCCACCACCAGGTCGTTCAGCAGGGGGCTTTGCTTTGCCGCCTGGTACACCCACCACACCATCGGCTTGCCCAGAATGTCAGTCAGAGGCTTGCCCGGCAGACGGCTGGAAGCGTAGCGGGCGGGGATGACGCCGAGAATTCTCATGGAAAAACCTCTTTTCCGCCCCGGTATCAAAACGAACCGAAGGCCTTCGTTCTTTCATAAAGCGGGCAAAAAACTTCACGCGCGGGCTTCAGCCAGCGCCTCGTCCAGCGTGAGGGAGACCTTTTCATCGGCGGCCTCAAAAGCCTTCAAGACGGTGGATTCCACCGTCACCGCCTTCGCAAAGCGGAAGGGCAGGGCGAAGTTGAGCACCTCGCTGGGCATGGTCCTGTCCAGCACCACCGTGCCGGGGAAGAGGGCGGCATAGTCCGAAGCGTCCCGGGGGTGGGCCTTGATGAACAGCGGCCCGCCGGAACAGTGCTTTGCCGCCACCGCTTTGTACATCCGCCGCTGGGTCTCTTCGTCCATCAGCCCTTCGCTGACGAAATCCCGGGTCAAAAACAGCACCGCCCCGGCGGTGTCCGCCGGCAGCGGCGTGGTGATGAACACAGAGCTCAAAAGGGCCTTCTGCTCTTTGGTCAGGGCGGCAAAGGCCGCCTTCTGGCAGCGCTGCAAAAGCCGCTCTCTGGCAAAGGGCACGGTGGCCTTTTCGATGCTTTCGGTCTCGATGGCCTTCACCTTTTTCCAGTCGCCCCAGTAGAGGTAGCCGTAGCCGAAGGCACGGCGCAGGGCAAAGCAAGGCAGCGCCCGCTGCTGCTGGATGAGGGGATGGCCGCTGTTCGCGCAGGTGCTGGCAAAGGTGTCCTCGCAGAGGATGTAGCGAAGGCCCTTGTCCTGCAGATAGCGCCCCAGCACGCTCCAGTCGTTGTGGATGTAAACGTCCCGGTACTGCGCGCCGTCCAGGGAAAAGCCGTAGTATTTCTCCACGTTGCGCCGGCCGATGACGCGCTGGAGCAAAAGGGTGCGCCAAAAGCCTTTTTGAAAGGCGTTGCCGCATTTCTCCTCGTCGAACACCCGCACCCCGGCGAAGAGGCCGGTGGCGCGAAGGCGTTCGGCCAGGGCTTCGGCCCCCGGCAGCGCGGCGCTCAGCACCAGCGCGGGCGGGCAGGGGGCTTCGAAGGCGCGGCAGGCTTCCACCAGCACCTGATAGGCCGTGTGGCAGATGTACAGGTCCGGCTTCATTCCGCCGTTTCCTCCATTTCCAGCACTTTCACCGGCGGGAAGTGGATGTGGCCCCAGCCGGCGGCCCACTCGGGCAGGGTGCGGTCGGTGTTGGTGATCTCAAAGGCGAATTCCTGGTTGGGCTTGTCCAGGCAGATGGCCCCTGCCAGCTCCCGCTCGAACACGTCCAGATAGAAGAAGTACTGGCCCTCGCTCAAAATGGAGGTGTCGAAGGTGAAGGTGGTGGTGTAGACCCGGCCCGGCTCGGCGGCCCCCAGGGTGACGGGGTGGCTGATGCCCACGGGGCTGGAATCCCGGTAGTGGATGTTCAGCTTCATGTTCACCGCGTCGAACTTCTGGCCCGCCCGCCAGCGGATGCGCACGGTCAGCGGCTCGCCGGCGGCGAAGACGCTGCTCTCCTTGCCCACAAAATCAAGGCTCAAAACGCGCAGGCGCTTGCCCGCGCTGGCGGTCATGCGGCCCAGGTCCTCCAGCTCATAGTGGACCACGTTCACGTCGGTGGTCTCCATGTAGACGGCGATGGCGTCTTCCACGTCGCCGTCAAAGATGACCCGGCCCTTGTCCAGCACCACGCAGCGGGTGCACAGCTGGCGGATGGTGCTCATGTTGTGGCTGACGTAGAGCACCGTGCGGCCCTCCTGGCCGGCCACGTCGCTCATCTTGCCCAGGCACTTCTGCTGGAACTTCATGTCGCCCACCGCCAGCACCTCGTCCATCACCATGATCTCCGAGTCCAGATGGGCGGCCACCGCGAAGGCCAGCTTCACGAACATGCCGCTGGAATAGCGCTTCACCGGGGTGTCGATGAACTCGCCGCACTCGGAGAATTCGATGATCTGGTCCAGCTTCGCGTCCACCTCGGCCTTGGTCATGCCCAGGATGGAGCCGTTCATGTAGATGTTCTCCCGGCCGGTCATCTCGCCGTTGAAGCCGGTGCCCACCTCCAGCATGCTGGCCACCCGCCCCTTGATCTTCATCTCGCCCGCGGAGGGGGCGGTGATGCGGCTGAGCAGCTTCAAAAGGGTGGACTTGCCCGCGCCGTTGCGGCCGATGATGCCCAGGGCCTCGCCCTTGTACACCGTCAGGTCAACGCCGTTCAGCGCCATAAAGGTCTGACCGAACAGGCGGGTGTCGGTGCCGATGGGCAGGTTGGGGTCCTCTTTGCCCCGCACCCGTGCCCACCAGCTCTGCAGGTCGGCGGTGAGGGTGCCGCCGCCGATCTGGCCCAGGCGGTACTGTTTTTTCAGCCCGGTGATCTCGATCACCGGCTCGCGGGAGTTTTGTGTCTGCATCGTCATTGTCTCGTTTCCTCCCGCGTCACACAGTGTCCATAAAAGTCTTTTCCACCCGGCTGAACAGCACCACGCCGGCGGCCAGGGTCACCAGGGCCACCACAGCGCTGTACAAAAGCCAGGCGGGGCTGATCTCGCCGCAGCCCAAAAGGGCGTAGCGGAACACCTGCACCGGCTCGGTCATGGGGTTCAGGCGCATCAGCATCAGCAGCCGGGGGCTGTTCCCGGCGATCTCGCTCATGGAATAGACCACCGGCGTGGCGTACATCCACAGCTGCACGCCGAAGCTCACCACGATGGCCAGATCCCGGTATTTGGTGGTCAGGCTGGACACGATGATGCCCACGCCCAGGCCCATCACCATCACCAGCAGCAGCACCGCCGGCAGCGCCAGCACCCACAGGTTCATCTGCACGGTGCCGTATTCCTGGCCGAAGAAATAGAACCACACCCAGAAGACGAAGAACATCACCATCTGGATGATGAGGTTGATGAAGGAGATGACCACCTGGGAGATGGGCATGGTCAGCCGGGGAAAATACACCTTGCCGAAGAGCCCCGCGTTGGTCACGAAGGTGTTGGCCGTGCCGGTGATGCAGGAGGCAAAGAAGGACCAGATGGCATTGCCCGCCATGTAGAACAGGAAGCTGGGCACGCCCGACTCGGCCAGGCCCGCGATGCCGCCGAACACCACCGTGAAGATGACGGTGGTGAGCAGGGGGTTGATGAGGATCCAGGCGGGACCCAGGATGGTCTGTTTGTAAAGGGTGGCAAAGCTGCGCTTGACGAACATGACCACCAGGTCCCGATACTGCCACAGCTCTTTCAGGTCGATGTCGAACCAGCCGGTGCGGGGCTTGATGATGGTCGTCCACTGCTGCTGGGATGTGTTGTCCATGGAAAAACTCCTTTGCGCTGCGGCCATGGGCCGCGCGATGTTAACATCTTATTATACCATGAAACGGCCCCTGAGAACAGTAAAGCCGAAAATTCTGTCAGAAAACCTCGTGCCAGCGCCGGCCCAAAAGCAGCCGGCCCAGGTGATAGGCCCGCCAGAACCAGCGGCGGTCCCCTTCAAAAGACCGGGCGATGAAGGCCACCAGCCCCAGCTGCCCCCGGCGGAAGGGCAGGTAGTAGGGGGAGTAGACCTGCTCTTCGCCCATGTGACGCAGAATGGCCGCGAAACGCTCATCCTTCAAAAGCACGGTCTTCAGTACGGGGCGCGTTTCGGGCGGGGTGGAAAGAACGCCGTAGGCCAGGGTGTGCAGGCACTGATACCACAAAAAGCCCATCTCGGTGGGGGGCACATGATAGCGGCAGAGAAAATCCTCCGACAAATCGCTGAACATGGCCAGATGACTGGGCAGATAGGGCTGGGGCCGGTTGCTCACGCTGGCGTCGTTGTGCATTTCGTAATAATAGAGAGGCTGGGGGATGTAGCGGATGCCCGCCGCCGGGTGGGCAGTAAACCAAGCCCGCCAGAAGGCCACCACAAAGGGCAGGTCGTCGGTGCCGTCGCGGATGGTCTCATCAAAGCGTAGCCCCTTTTCCAGCAGAAAATCCACCGGGAAGGCCTTGGTCCACACATAGTGCACCGTGCCGGTGCGGTAAAGCTGGCCGAACTGAGGCTGGGCATAGCAGGTGGGAACAGCCTCGGCCGCGTCGGCGCACATCTCCTCCCACACGTCGTGGTGGCGCCAGCTTACCAGGTCGTCGCCGGCGTCTTTCAGCGCCGCGGCGATGGCAGCCAGGGCGCAGGGGCCAAGACGGTCGTCCTGGTCGAGAAAGAGCAGATACCGCCCCTTCGCGGCGGCAATGCCGGCGTTGCGCGCGCCGGTGACGCCGGAGTTTTTCTGGTGGATGACCCGGATGCGTCCGTCCTGGTCGGCCAGCCGGTCGCAGACTTCGCCGCTCTCGTCGGGGCTGCCGTCGTCGATGAGCAGATGCTCATAATCCGCAAAGCCCTGAGCACGCACGCTTTCGGCGCAGCCGGGCACAAAGTCCACCCCTTTGTACACCGGGGTCAGAATGGTGAAAAAGGGCCGCTGAGCCATGGGCGGCACCCTCCTTTCGGAAACTTGATTATAGCACGCCCGGCGGGCGGTGCAAAGCCCGGCGGGTCAGCCGGTGGGGATGAGGGGCGTCCAGCCGCGGCAGAGGGTGTAGAGCCCCAGCCAGTGGAACTTCCAGTAAAGGGCCATGGGCGGCGCAAGACGGCTCTGGTCCAGGGCCACCGCCAGGGCCGTTGCGTGAAAGCGCAGAGGCAGATACCTCGCTTCATACAGGCGGTTTTGTTTGAAAAAGTCCATCAGGCGGCGGTACTCGCCGCTTTTGTAAAAGCGGGCCATGGCCTGCCGCCGCTCTTTCGCCGGGGTGCACCACGCGCCGTAGAGCAGGGTGTTGAGGTATTCCATCACGATCTTGGTCAGTTCCTCGGGGGGCGTGCCGTACCGCTGTAAACAGTCGGTGAGCAGCCGGTCAAAGGCCTCGTAATGGCTGGGGGCAAGGCGGCTGCGGTCACTTTTGCTCAGGCTGGCGGCGTTGCCGTTTTCATAATAGTAAAGGGGCCGGTTGATGAAAAGGCACTCCGCTTCGGGGTCCCGCCCGAAAAAGGCCCGCAGATAGTCAGTGACAAAGGGCCGGTCCTCGTAGCAGCGCATGGTCACGTCAAAACGCAAGGCCGCCTGTTTCACCAGCGCCGCCTCGAACAGCTTGCCCCAGGGCGCGGCCAGGGGCGTGTCGGCGTACATGCGTCCGAAGTCCCGGGCGTGGTAGCGCACCTCGGGAGGCTGGCGCTGCTCTTTGCCCAAGTCCGCCCACTCCTCGGTGAAGGCGAACACCACAAAGGTGTCCGGCTCGGCGGTCTGCCGCGTCAGCAGGGTCTCGGCCGCGTCGGGGGCCAGAGCGTCGTCCGCATCGGCAAAGAGCAGCCAGGGGGCCCGGGCAGCTTCGATGCCGGCGTTGCGGGCGGCGGAGGCCCCGGCGTTTTTCTGGTGAATGACCCTGAAACGTTCGTCCTTTGCGGCCCACTGGTCGCAGACTGCGGCGGAACCGTCGGTGGAGCCGTCGTCCACCAGGATGCACTCAAAATCCCCCCGGGTCTGGGCGGCGATGCAGCCCAGCGCCCTGGGCAGGTATTCGCCGGGGTTATACACCGGCACGATGATGGAAAGCTGCGGGACCACGGCAGCGCCTCCTTTCGCTTATTGATCGCGGCTCCAGCTTTTCAGCGCCGCCAGCAGGGTGTGGTAGTAGGCCTCGGGCGAATAGCGCCCGGCGGCCTCGCGCCCGGCTTTTGCCATGGCGGCGGCGCGGGCGGAGTCGGCTTTCAGGGCCAGGATGGCCTCGGCGATGGTGTTTTCCAGCGGCGGCACGCCCGGCACGCCGCGCAGCTGCTGGTCCTCCCACACTTCGCTCTGGGGCAGGATGACGGCCCCGCTGCCCGCCAGATATTCCGGCAGGCCGCCGGAGACGGTGGCGATGACCGGGCAGCCGCAGGCCATGGCCTCGATGGCGGTGATGCCCGCCGGTTCCTGCCAGAGGGCGGGGAAGCAGGCGGCGTTTGCCATACGGTAATAGGCGGGCAGTTCGGGGTTCGGCACGAAGCCGGCGAACTTCACCCGCTCGCCCAGTGTTTCGGCCTGCTTTTGCAGCCCGTCGGCGTAGTCCGAGCGGTCTTTGGCCCCGAAGAAGGGGCTGCCCACCACCAGCAGCTTCACCTGCTCATCGGGGATGTTCGCCATGGCGGCCAGCAGCTGATGCACGCCCTTTTCCGGGCTGGTGCGCCCGCAGAAGAGCACCACGAAGTCCTCTTTGTCAAAGCCCAGTTTTTTCCGCAGGGCCGCGGCCTCGCCCGCTTTCCCCTCGGGGCAGAAGAGGCCGGTGTCGGCGCAGTTGGGCAAAAGGGCGGCGCTTTCGGGCGGTTCGGCGCTGCCCGCGAGCCAGGCCCCCCGCACGAACTCGCTGATGCAGAGAGCGCGGCTGTAAATCCCGTCCAGGGCGGCGCTGCCCGGCGTTTCGCCGTGGAGGTGGGCGGCAAAGCGACCGCGTCCCAGCGCGCGGCTGGCCTGCCGCCAGCCGGTAAGGTCGCCGCCCTCGCCCAGATACCAGTCGGCATCCAGCCGCTTCAAAAAGTCAAGGGGTTCTGCGTACCAGCAGTTCCAGTGGATGGGCTTGCCCAAAAGGGCGGAAAGACGCACCTTCAGCCGGTGGCTGAGGCCTTGAGCCGGGGGCGTTTGATAGTAAAACAATGTGTCCGCAAAGCGGGCGGACTCGCCGGCGGCTTCTTCGTCCCACTGGCAGAGCACCGCCAGCTCCATCTCTTTAAAATGAGCATTCTGGCGGGCCAGATGCTCCGCCAGGGTCTCCACCGCGCCGCCCTTCACAGCGGGCACCGGCAGGCCGGGCGGCAGCAGCAGCGCCACCCGGGGCTTGTCCGTTTTGGGGGGCAGGGGCAGCGCCCGCTTTGCCCACCGGCGGCAGCTGAGCTTTTCCCGGGCGGAAAGGCCGGGGCAGTTTTTCAGAAGGGGCAGCAGGGTGGCCATCTGGGCCTGGGCCTCCTGCCAGCGGGCGGCCAGCGGCCAGGTGAGAGCGGTCGTTTCGCACTGGGCGCAGAGGGCCAGATACCGCCGCCAGGTACCCGGCAGGGCCAGCGCCGCCAGGTCTGGACGGCTCTGGGCGGCGAAAAAGCGGCAGCGGGCCGCCGCCGCGTCCACCCCGTCGAAGGCGGAGGGGCGCAGCCCGGTGCGGCAGATGCTGCCCTGGCGCAGGCGGTAGAAATAGAGCACGTCGGCAAGGCAGACCACCTTCTCCGCCTGCCAGAAGAGCAGATGGGCCACCGCGTCGTCCTCGTGGATGCGCCCGGCGGGGTAGCGCAAGTCTTGCCACAATTCGCGGCGGTAGAGCTTGTTCCAGGCCACGGTGTAGTAGGTGGAGGAGGGGCCGAAGAACTCCGCCAGCAGCTCTTTGCCGCCGAACGCCCCCGCCGCGGCGGGCAGGGTGAGCACCCGCTCGTCCAGCGGAGCCAGCGCCTCGTCCACGTCCTCCACGGCGCACAGGGCCATGTCCGCCCCGGTCTCTTCCAGGGCGGCGTGCAGCTTTTCCAGATAGTCCGCCGCCACCACATCGTCGGAATCCACAAAGGCGATGGTCTCGCCCCGGGCAATGTCCAGCCCGGAGTTGCGGGCGGCGGAAAGACCGCCGTTTTTCTGGTGGATGACCTTCACCCGGCTGTCCTGCGCGGCGTAGCCGTCGCACAGGGCGCCGCAGCCGTCGGGGCTGCCGTCGTCCACAAAGATCAGCTCAAAATCGGTGAAGGTCTGGCCCAGCAGGCTCTCGGCGCAGGCGGGCAGGCAGTCCTCTACCTTATAAATCGGCACGATGACGCTGATGGCCGGGCGTTTTTCTTCGCTCATGCGCCCGCCTCCTTCTCCTTGTGCAGGCTGCCCCGGGCTGCCGCCAGACGGTAGCAGCCCTCCGGGCTCAGCACGAACAGCACCGCCCGCAGCTTTTCCCCGGCGGGCACATAGGGGCAGTGCAGAATGGCGGAAAGCAGCCCATTCAGCTTTTTCTTGTGCTTTGCAAAGCCCGTTTTCAACTCGGGAGAGAGGGGCCCGGCCTTGCGGGCGTGGACGTAAAAGAGATAGAACACCTGCCAGTAGCGGGCCACCGCACGGCGGTAGAGGTCCGCCCGGCCGGGTTTCTTGGCGAAGAAGTCCACCCAGCTGCCGTAAAGGCGCAGGTCGTCCAGCTTTTTCACCGAGAAGGCGGCGCTGGTCATGTTGCCGGTGCGCACCCGGTAGAGATAGAGAGGCTTATTGGTGGCAACGATGCGGTGCCCGTCGTAGATCTTGTCCATGATATTCGCGTCGTCGCCGAAGAACATGGTCTCGTCGTGGCGCACGCCCTCAAAGAGCCGCGCGTCGTAGAGCTTGTTCCAGGTGACCATGCAGTACATGCCGCCGTCCCGCAGCACGTCGTAGAACTGGTCCAGCGCGTCGCCCTCGCCCAGAAGGTCCTCGGCCACGGTCACGCCCCGGCCCAGACGGTTGCCCTCTTCGTCGATGCACTCCGCGCCGCAGGCCGCCAGGGGGCAGCCGCTTTCCTGCACCATGTTGTAGAGCGTTTCCAGAAAGTCCGGCTCCAGCAGGTCGTCGGAATCCACATAGCTGATGTAGCGGCCCTTCGCCGCGTCCAGGCCGGCGTTGGCGGCGCTGGCGGGGCCGCCGTTGGGCTTGTGCACCACCCGGATGCGCCCGTCGGTCTTTGCCAGTTCGTCGCAGAGCTCGCCGCAGCCGTTGGGGCTGCCGTCCTCCACCAGAATGAGCTCAAAGTCGGTGAAGGTCTGGGCCAGGATGCTCTTCACGGTGATGGGCAGATAGTCCTTCGCGTCGTAGACGCTGGTGATGATGCTGATGGTGGGCATAAATGCGCCTCCTGAAACGGGTTATTTTGCGCCCCGCAGCCGCAGGGGCAGGCAGGCGAGGGCAGGGCTTTTGCGGCGGGCGGCAAGACGGAGATACTTGCCGTAAAGGCCGGGGATGCTTTCCAGCCCTTTCAGCAGGGCGGGGTACCAGACGTCGCTTTCGAACAGCGCCGCCAGCGCCGCCTGACGCTTTGCCAGGGGGTAGGACTTGGTGCGGTCCAACAGCAGGGTGTAAAAACTCAGCGCGTCGTGGGGGCGCTGGCTCTCGATGAGGGGCGCGGCCAGTTCCGGGTGGCCGGCGGCGGTGACGAAGGCCTCCATCTGGTCCAGCACCCGCTGGCTGGTGACCAGATTGTCCAGCGTGGCGGCGTGGGTCAGGGTGGAAGGATGCACCCAGTATTCGTAGAAGCTCTCCCCCAGATGCACCATCTGGCCGATGTGAGGCCAGATGGCGAAGTTGAAGGCGATGTCCTCCCCGGTGCGCAGGGCGGTGTTGAAGGAAAGGCCCGCCTGCCGCACGGTTTCCAGCTTGTAGGCCTTGTTGCACAAAGAGAAGAACTGGTTCGCCTGATAGTAGCCCACGAAGTGCTCCCAGAAGCCATCCAGGCCGCACTGAAAAGCGGGGTAGACCGCCGGGGTGGTCTTTTCCGCCTCCCGCCACTCAAAGCCGTAGCTGATGAGGTCGGGGGAGGAGGCGGCGGCCCGGGCGATGGCGGCGAAAGCGCCGGGTTTTAAGATGTCGTCCGCGTCCACAAAGGTGAGGTAGCGCCCGGTGGCGGCGGCAAGGCCGGCATTGCGGGCGGCGGCGGCCCCGCCGTTGGGGCGGCTGAGAAGCTTCACCCGGTCGTCCTTGCGGGAGAATTCGCCGCAGAGGGCGGGGGAGGAATCGGTGGAGCCGTCGTCCACCAGAATCAGTTCAAAATAAGGATAGTTCTGGCTGAGGATGCTCTCCACCGCCGCCGAAAGGTATTTTTCGGCGTTGTAGACGGGCATCACGCAGCTGATGACAGCGGGCATGTAAGATAAGCCTCCTCAGAAAAGTTTCAGCTGCCGGCGCGCAGAGAACGCACAAGGGCCAGCGCCCCGGCAAGGCGCAGCCGCACGCACGCCCCGTAGACAAGGCGGGCGGGGCCGGTGTAGCAGCCGGCCACCCAGGCGGCCACCGCGTCGCGGCAGTGGGCGGGCGCCAGCAGCCGGGCGAACAGGCGGCGGCATTCGGCGAAGGGCAGCGCCCCCCTGCGCCCCAGCAGCATGGCGCACTGGGCGGCGGCAACGCCTCCCTGGCGCTTCAAAAGCACCTGGCGGGTCTCCTCCTCCGACGCGCCGAAATGGGTCAGAAAGGCCTCCACCGCCGGGCGGGTGTATTCCTCCGCGTCCAGCAGGTCGGTGCGCAGCCGGCGGGAGAGGCTGCCCTCCGCCCGGTTGTCGCAGACGTAATAGGCCGCGGGGATGAAGTACGCCGGGCCGCAGTGTTCCAGCGCCGCAAGGCAGAAGAGCAGGTCCTCGTTGACTTTCAGCGCCTCGTCAAAGCGCACGCCATCGAGGGCGGTGCGGCGGAAAATTTTGTTGTAGAGCGCGGCGAACAGGCCGGTGTCCACCAGATAATAGGCAAAATTCCCGGCAAGTTCGGAAAGCGACTCCATCCGCCCGGCGGGCAGGGCCTCGTTCACCTCGCCCAAGAGGGTGTCCACCCCGAAAAAGCAGACGTCCGCCCCCTCTTCCAGGGGCGGCAGGGCCGCGTCATAAAGGCCGGGGTTCACCCAGTCGTCCGCGTCCACGAACTGCACGTACCGCCCTTTGGCGGCGGCAAGCCCGGCGTTGCGGGCGGCGGACGCTCCGCCGTTTTTCTGGTGGATGACCCGCACGCGGCCATCCTGCGCCGCCAGCCGGTCGCACAGGGCAGGGGAATCGTCGGCGGAGCCGTCGTCCACCAAAATGAGCTCGGTAGCTTCGGGGGCCTGGTCAAGGACGCTGGCCGCGCACTTTTCCAGCGTGGCGGCGGCGTTGTACACCGGCACAATGACGCTCAGCAGCAGTTCGCTCATCCCCTGGCCTCCTTTTTGCCAAAGAGTTTGGCCCACACAAGGCCGAAGCAGCGGCCAACGAAGTAAAAGGGCAGGGCGAGTTTTGCCCCGGCGGGCAGGCGGCCCATCTCTTTGAGGAAGGGGCCCAGGCCGCCGTATTTGATGCGGTCGATGAGGGGGAAGAAGGTGCCCGCCAGAAGGCACCGGGTAAAGGGGTAGCGGCTGCCGAAGTAGGTTTTGCTCGCCAGCACCACATCCAGAAAGTCGGCGTATTTTTTCACGGCGCTGGCCCGGGTGTTGTAGTTTTTGTGCTCGGCGGCAGGCCCGCCCACCCGGTAGGCGCTCATGGCCTCGTCCATCACGAACACCCGCCCGCCGTCCAGATACAGCATGCACAACGCAAAATCCGCGATGCTGCGGTTGGCGGTGACGTAGGCCTCCCGGGCCGGGTCGGGCGTGCGGAAGATGTTGCGCACCATGCAGGCGGTGCAGGAGTAGGTGACCCCCCGCAGGAAAAGCGCCATGGTGGCGTCGGCGTTGAGGATGCGTTTGTCGTCGGGCAGGGTGCCGTAGGTGTTGCCCTCGTCGTCGGTGAGCAGCAGGGTGTGGCTCACCGCAAGATAGTCCGGGTGGCCGCGCAGAAAATCCGCCTGCTTTTGCAGCTTCGACTCGTCCCGCCACCAGTCGTCCCCTTCCAAAGTGCAGACGAACTCGCCTTTTGCGGCGCAAAGCCCCTCGTACCAGTTGCGGCTGATGCCCACGTTTTTCTGGCGCAGGTTCAGCCGGATACGTTCGGGATACTTGGCGGCGTACTCCTGCAAGATGGCGCGGGTGCCGTCGGTGCCGCAGTCCTCGGTGATGTAAACTTCAAAGTCGAAATCCGTCTTTTGGGCCAGAACGCTGTCGATGGCCTTGCGGATGTAGTGCTCCTGGTTGTAGGTGGTGATGACGACCGTCACCAAAGGGGCCATGGGGTCCACTTCCTTTTCTTTGAATCAGCCGCCGGGGCAAAGCCGGCGGTAAAGGTCCAGCAGGGCGGCGGCCACGGCCTTCGGGTCGTGGACGGCCAGGGCGCGCGCCCGGGCGGCGGCGGCCTTTTCCTCCGCCATGGCCGGGTCGGCCCAGAGGGCGGCCACGGCCTTTGCCATTTCGCCGGGGGCGGCGGGGTCGAACAGTTCGCCCTCTTTTTCGCTCAGCATGCTGGGCACGCCCCCCACCGCCGCGGCGGCGCAGGGCACCCCGGTGAGCATGGCCTCGCCCAGGGAGTTGGGGCTGTTCTCGATGCTGGAACACAGCAGATAGGTCTCCGCCAGCAAAAACTGCTGGCGCATGCCCTCGGCGTTCAGAACGCCGGTGTAGTGGATGCGGTCGGCAACGCCCAGCCGGCGGGCAAGGCTGTCCAGATAGCCGGGGTACTCCGCCAGCCAATGCACCAGCGGCCGCAGCAGGGGGCCTTTGTCCGGCGGGGGCCAGCCCGCCACAAAAAGCTGCGCGTCCGGCCATTGCTCTGCCAGCTGGGCCAGCGCCTCGATGGCCCGGTGCAGGCCCTTGAGGGGGATGTTGCCCTGGCTGACGAACAGCCGGTGGGGCCGGGCGCTCTGCCGCTGCCAGCCGCCGGGATAGAACACCGGCCGCATGATCTCCGGCAGGTGGTGATACTCCGCCTCGGGCGCGGCGGCGGCGCAGTAGGCTTTGTCCCAGTCGGTGCGGCCCAGGATGTGCCGCGCCTTTGCCAGCACCGCCCGCTCCCGTTCGCCCCGGGCCAGCAGGCGCTCCTTCTGGGCCAGAACGGTCAGCCCGCCGGTGCGCCTTGCCAGCGCCTCTTTCAGCGGCTGACGGCGCAGAAAGCGGGGCGGCAGGCCGTCGGCCATGTGCTCGCCGCAGGGCCCGGCCAAGCCCTGAATGTAGACCAGCACCTTTTGGGGGTCAAAGCCTTCCAGCACCCAGGGCGCGTGGTCGTTCTCGGTGCCGAACAGCTGGATGAGGTCGGGTTTTTCCTCCGCCAGCGCTTTTTCCAGCGCAGGGCGGTCCCCGGCGGGCAGGCCGAGATAGGAAACGCCGTCGATGCGCTCCCGGCAGGGGGCGGAAAGCTCCGGCGAAAAGCTGCACAGAACCAGGTCCAGCCCCTCTTTGGGCAGAGCGGCCAGCAGGCTCACCGCCCAGCTTCCGCTGGCCTGGGGAGCAAGGCCCAGCCGCCCGGAAAAGACGGGGGGCAGAAAATCCAGGACCCACATCACCTTCATCGCATTTTCCTCCGCTGGTTTTGTTTGGCCGCGCGGCCCACACTTATACAGAATAAAGTATAGCAAAAAACGGGCCTCCTTGCAACAAAGGGGACGGGGCCTCCGCCGTTGCAAAGCCCCGGCGCGCTGTGGTACAATAAGCGCAAACCACACCGCCCGCACGCCGGGCAAAAAAGGAGGACACACCATGGGCGAAACGGCGATCCTGATCGCGGCCCACAAGCCCTTTGACCCGCCCGCGCTGGAGGGCTACCTGCCGGTGCAGGTGGGCGCGGCGCTGGCCCAGAAGGACCTGGGCTTTCAGCGGGACGACGAGGGGGAGAACATCTCGGTCAAAAACCCCCAGTACTGCGAGCTCACCGCCCAGTATTGGGCCTGGAAGAACCTGACCGGGCCCCGGGTGATGGGCCTTGTGCACTACCGGCGTTATTTCGTGAAGGACATGTACGCCCCCGACGTGAAGAGCCAGATCCTCACCGCCGCCGAGGCGGACGCCCTTCTGGAAAAGTACGACATCGTTTTGCCCAAACCCGTCTACAAGCTGGCCTACAACGGCACGCTCTATCATTCGAAGCCCCGGGAAGGGCAGGACAAGCCCCTGCTGCTTTTGGAGGACATCGTCACCCGCCGCTGCCCGGAGTATCTGCCCTCCTTTGAAAAGTTCGTCTACGGCCACCGGGCCAGCTTCGGCAACATGCTGGTGGCGAAACGGGAGGTCTTCTGCGCTTACAGTGCCTGGATGTTCCCTCTGCTGGAGGAGTTCGAGCGCCTGGGCGAAGAACAGGGCATCCTGGACCCGCGGATGTGCGGCTTCATCTCGGAGTATCTGCTCTGCATCTGGGCCGACCACAACTTCCGGCCGGAGAAAATTTATTTCATGGACGTGGCCAACACCGAGGCGGACCGCCGGGCGCTGGGCTACCGGGTGCGCAAAGCCCTGGTGAAAACAGGGCTGTTCGAGCCGGTGAGCCGCGCGGCCTTCGCGGTGTATTACAAATTAAAAGGCTGCTGAAAGGTCCGTCCGTCCCGCAAAGCACTTGCGCAGGATGAAAAAAGAGCGTAAGATAGAAAACCGCGCGGTGTGAAATCAGCGCAGAACTGCCAGAAAAGCGAGGAAACGGAATGGAGCGCGTGGAACTGATCCGGACCCTGATGGAGGAAAAGCGCCGCGGCATGGAGGCCTATGAGCGGTATCTGAACGAAAAGCACCTTTATGCCCCCGGCATGATGCTCTACATGCGGGAGGCCCATTTTCTCACCGCAGTCGGCCCCGGCGGCGAGCCCACCGTTTCGGAGCTGGCCGCCCGCCTGGGCGTGACCCACGGGGCGGTGTCGCAGCTGGCCGGCCGCCTTGAGAAAAAGGGGCTGGTGCAGCGCACCGCGAACCCCAAGGACCGCCGCCAGTCCATCGTGCGGCTCACCGACGCGGGCAAGGAGCTGTGCCGCCGCCACCAGGCCGCCGACCGGCGCAACTACGGCTACATCAGCCAGTGGTTGGACGGCTTTTCCGACGAGGAGGTCAGCCTCGTGCTGCGCTACGAAGCCCGCATGCGCGATTTGTTCGAGACGCTGAACAAGGGCATCGGCGAGCAGTTGTTGTGAAAATACACAAATAGCCTTGCAAAAGACCTCTGTTTTGCCAAATTGACAAAGCGGAGGCCTTCTCTCTATAATTTATGTTAGCAGCTAACAAAATTTTCCGATACGGAAAATCCGCTTTTTTCCATCGCCGGAAGGACCGGCGGTTTCTTTTTTTGGCAAATAGGTTAGCGGCTAACAAAAAAGGACCCCTGCCGGCGGGAGCGCGCCGGCTTTTTGAAAAGCGTTTGCGTTAGCATGTAACGAATTGAAAGGAAGGTGCAGGCAAAAAACGCCCCGGGCAGGGCACAGGGCCCGGCGGGGCGGCGGGGAAATGATCGCATCTCAACGCTGCAACGACCTGAAACAAGGAGGAATCAAACCATGTCTCAAACTGAAACCGGCGCCCAGAACCAAAAACTCACGCGCACCGATCTGTTCTCCATGGCCATCGGCCAGATCATCGGCGTGGGCATCATGACCATGACCGGCATCGCCATCGGCTTCACCGGCCGTTCGGTGAACCTGGCCTATCTGCTGGCGGGCGTGCTGACCATCGTGTCCGCCATTCCTCAGATCTACATCGGCGGCACCGCCAACTTCCCCGGCGGCCAGTACTCCCAGATCGCCGTGCTGGCGGGCCAGAAGCTGGCCGGCATCTACACCTTCGTGAACCTGGCCATGTCGCTGGCCATCTCCATGTACACTTTGTCCTTTGCCGATTACTTCCTGGCCCTGGTGCCCGGCGTGAACGTGAAGCTGCTGAGCTTCATCGTGCTCACCGCCCTGTTCGGCATGCACCTGTTCGGCATCAAGCAGGCGGCCCGCCTGCAGAACATCCTGTGCGTTGTGCTGGCGGTGGCCATCGGCGCCTATGTGGCGTTCGGCATCGGCCACATCCAGCCGGACTACATGGCCCCTGACCAGTTCATGACCGGCGGCATCACCGGCTTTCTGCTGGCCGCCGTGTATCTGAACTTCGCCTGCGGCGGCGCGACCTATGTGGTCAACTTCAGCTCTCAGGCCAAGAACCCCACCAAGGACATCCCCTTCGTCATCATCGTTTCCACCGGCGCCATCGTGGTGCTGTATGCTGTGATGAGCACCATCGCCGCCGGCGTGCTGCCGGTGAGCGAGGTGGCGGGCCAGCCCCTGAGCGTGTCCGCCGCTGTGTTCATGCCCGGCCCGGTCTACACCTTCTTCGTGGTGGGCGGCGCCATCTTCGCGCTGCTGACCACCCTGAACTTCTCCATCGGCATGATGACCTATCCCGCCCTGCGCGCCTGCAAGGACGGCTGGCTGCCCAAGGGCCTGGCCACCTGCAACAAGAAGTTCGGCACCCCCCACTGGATCCTGCTGGCCTTCTACCTCATCGGCCTGGTGCCCATCCTGGTGGGCCTGGACCTGACCACCGTTGCCAACAGCACCGTGATCCTGACCACCGCCATCCGCGGCGTCATCGCCTATGCGGCGCTGCGCCTGCCCAAGATCATGCCGGAGCTGTGGAGCCAGTCCAAGTTCCATGTGAGCGACAAGGCGCTGAAGGTGGTCTGCGGCCTGACCCTGGTCATCACCATCATCTCCATCGTGCTGCTGCTGGTGAGCACTGCGCCGGTGCAGATCCTGGGCAACTGCTGCATCCTGGCTCTGGCCGTGGTGCTGGCCTTCGCCCGCAACCGCCATGTCAAGCTGGAGGCAAACTACACCGCGAAATAAGCCTGCCGGCGGCTGTGCCGACATGCCCCCGCCGCCGGCGGGGGAACGAAGGAGGAAAGACCCATGACATACGATTTTGACCGCAAAGTGGACCGCAAGAGCACCAACGACATGAAATGGCACGCCAAGGCGGTGAGCATGTATCTGCACCGGGAGATCCCCGAGACCATGATCCCCATGTGGCTGGCGGACACCGAGTTCGCCTGCCCGCCCTGCATCGTGAAGGCGGTCGAGGCGCGGGCCGCCAAGGAGATCTTTGGCTACTGCGCCCCCATGGAGAGCTACTACGCCGCCGTGTGCGGCTGGCAGAAGCGCCGCCACAACTGGGATGTGTCCCCCGCGTGGGTGACCCAGCTGCCCTCGGTGGTGGCGGGCATCAACATCGCCATCCGCGCCTTCAGCCAGCCGGGCGACGGCGTCATCATCCAGCAGCCGGTGTACGACCCCTTTGCCACCATCGTGCAGCAGGCGGGCCGCATCGTGGTGAACAACGCGCTGGTGGAGACCGAGCACGGCTTTGAGATGAACTTCGACGAGCTGGCCCAGCTTGCGGCGAAGCCTGAGAACAAGATCATGGTGCTGTGCAGCCCCCACAACCCGGTGGGCCGGGTGTGGAAGGAGGAGGAGCTGCGCCGCGTGGCGGACATCTGCGCCGCCAACGACGTGCTGCTGGTGTGCGACGAGATCCACAGCGACATCGTCTACACCGGCCACCGGCACATCCCCATCCTGGCGCTGGACGAAAAGTACAGCCAGAAGTGCATCCTGCTCAACGCCCCCGGCAAGACCTTCAACGTGGCGGGCCTGAAGTCCAGCTACTCCATCATCCCCAGCGAGGAGCTGCGCAAGGCGTTCAACGCCATGCAGGTGGCCATGTCGCTGGATGTGAAAAACACCTTCGGCCTGGAGGGCACCATCGCGGCCTACACCGACGAGGGCGAGGAGTGGATGGAGCAGGAGCTGGCCTATCTGGAGCAGAACATGGCTTTTGCGTCGGAATTTGTGGAAAAGAACATGCCCGGCGCAAAGCTGCCCAAGCCGGAAGGCACCTTCCTGGGCTGGCTGGACCTGCGGGGCCTGGGCCTTTCGGACGAGGAACTGTTCCGGCGCATCGTGCTGGAGGCGGCGGTCATCTGCGTGCCCGGCGGCTGGTTCGGCCCCGGCGGAGAGGGCCACATCCGCCTGAACGCGGGCTGCCCCCGCGCCATGCTGCAGGAGGCGCTGGAGCGCATCCGCGACGTGCTTTACAAGAAATAAGAAAAACGAAGGGGAGCCCCCATGCTTTTGCATGGGGGCTCCTTTTTTGCCTGTTTCAAAGGCCGGTCTTGCGCAGCACCCGGTCATAGACCGGGCGGCCGGGGCGCGGGCCCTCGATTTCTTCCAAAAGATCTTTCTGCACCAGCGCCTCGATGCGTCTGGCGGCAAAGCCGTCGCTCACGCCGGGGCGCAGGGTGCACAGCAGCCGCCCGATGGCCTCGGCCTCCCGAAACTCTTGCGGCTGGGAGCGCAGAACCTCCAGCACGAAGCAGTCGTAAAAATCCTCCGGAACGCTCACAAGGCGGCCGTTCACCACCGCCCGCAGGGGGGCGTTCTGCGCCGCCAGCAGCGCCCACTCCTGGGCCAGGGCGTTCAGCGCCGGGGCGGGCAGGGGAGTGGGGTCGGCCAGCGCGGCCCAGTGCCAGGGCTCCACTTCGCCCCAGCCGTCGTACCGCACCGCGGTGCCGTCCGGCCGCGCCTCAAACTCCGGCAGCCGCACCCGTTCCACTCGCAGCTTGTCAAACCCCAGAGGCCGCAGCCAGGCCGCCAGAGAGCGGATGCCGCAGGCAGCGTCCGCACCGGGGCTCTGCCACACCCGCACCACTTCGCCGCAGGCGGCCCGTTGGCGCAGGGTTTCCAGCGCCCCACGGGCTTCGGCCAGCATCTTTTCGGCCACCTCCGCATTCTCGGCGCTGTCCATGGCCCAAAGACCCGCCAGCTCCGCCTTGCGTTTTTCGCCCGGTTCGGCCTCGGAAATATCCCCCACGCTCAAAGCCAGGGGCAGGCAGACCACGTCGGCGGGCCTGCCCTCCATGGGCGGGGCCCCGGCGGCCCGCTGCCTTTGGCGGGCGGCCTCCCGCTTTGCGGCAAGGCGGCCCAGCGGCCCGCCCGCGCCGCCGATGACGGCCACCGCCGCCGCGCCCCCCGGGCCGGAGAGCGCCACCCGCAGGCTGCCTTTTTCCGAGGTGGAAAAGACCACATGCACCATGCTTTTGCCTCCTTACCAGCGCACCACCGCGTGGAGCAGCGACCACACCGCCCACACAAGGCCCGCGGCCACCAGCACCGCCACGCCCGCGATCAGACCGATGCTCCATTGGCCGATGAGGTAGGCGTTTTGACCCAGCAGCTGCGGCCCGAAGCACAGGCCCATCCAGATGGCCCACATCACCCAGGCGCCTTTGGGACCAAAACGCTGGATGAGCGCCCCGAAAGAAAGCCCCAGTGCCAGCGCCGCCGCCAGCAGCAGCGGGTACCACCACCAGGCCAGCACGAAGTCCTCGATCTGAAGCAGCGCGGCCTGGGCGGGCTGGCTGCCCTCGGGCAGCGGCATGTTCAGACCCAGCTTCCAGCCCTCAAAGCCCGCCAGCTTTGCCCAAAGGCCGGGCAGCAGGAACCGCTCCGCCAGCGCCAGAAGGGCGGCCAGACCCATGACGAAGACCCCTTCCACCGCCAGCAGCCCGGCCACCAGCGCGAGGCTCTGCCGCCGGGTGCGGCCGAAGCGCAGGGCGGTGTCGAACATCACAGAAGAGTTGGTGAAACTCATGATGAACAGGGAGAAGGCCCCCACGATGGGCAGCACGATGCCCGCCAGAAAGATGCCGGTGTCCGGCTTCAGAAAGGTCATCACGCAGAGGATGACCACCTCGCCCAGCAAAAACAGCCCGCCGGTGATCGCGGCGTAAAGGGAGAAATCCCCGGCGTTCATCTTCAAGAATTTTTTAAACATGGCCCTGTCACCTCACCACATAGCCTTTGAGATAGCGATACAAAAATGCGTCCGCCGCCACGGCGGCCAGACCCAGAACCAGGGGCAGCAGCCAGGGCAGATCGCCCCACATCCCGCCGGAGAAGGTGCCGCCGGTGATGACCAGCCAGAAGGTGCCCGCCATCATGAGCAGCATGGCCAGAATGATGACCATGCTCCCGATGACGCGGCTGCGGATCATCATCACGCCGCTGAGCACCCCCAGCACCGCGGCGGCGGCTGCGGCCGCCAGAAAGGCAGGGCTGGTGTTGAGCATCAGCACCGTGGCCGCCCCCTCCCGGGGCCAGCCGAACCACACCGGCACGAGGGAAAAGAGAGCCGAGATGGCCCAGCCGCCCACGGCGTAGATGGCCAGCACCCCCTGCAGCGCCACGAACAGGGCCTTGCGGGTGGCCCCGAAGTTGAGGGCCAGGGTGAGGGTGCTCGTCATGGAAAAGGCCATCATGAACAGGATGAACAGCGACAGGGCGGGAAAACCGTCGAAATAGGTGGAAAAGAGATTCGTGTTCCCCGAGGGCACGTCGGTAACGAAGGCCCCGCCCACGATGACCGCCGCCGCGGCGGCAAAGACGGCCAGATTGATAAGGGAAAAGCGCAGAAGAAACCGGAAACAGCGTGTCATGCCGCCACCTCCCTCATTCCACCGGCTCGTGGCCGCACAGCGCCACGAACACGTTCTGCAGGTTCAGGGGCGAAACGTCCACGTCGCCTGTGCCTTCCAAATCGGCGGCCCGGCGGCCGGCGGTGTCCCGCACGGCGGCGGTCTTGCGGCGGCCCATGGTGCGTTCGCTCACCACCGTCATCCCTTCGCACACCCGGTCCACCTCCTCGGCGGCGCCGGACACATAACGGAACTGGTCCACCAGCTCCTCCGTCTCCTCGTCCTCGATGATGCGCCCGTCGTCCAGAATGAGCACCCGCTCGAACACCGACGCGGCCTCCTCAATGATGTGGGTGGAGATGATGAAGGTGCGGCCGGTGCGGGCGTAGTCCTCCAGCAGCAGCTGATAAAACCGCTCCCGGGCCACCACGTCCAGGCCAGCCACCGGCTCGTCCAGAATGGTGATGGGCGCGTTGCTGGCCAGGGCGATGAGGATGGTCACCATGGAAAGCTGGCCCTTGGAGAGCTGGCTCACCCGCTTTTTCTCCTCCACACCGAATTCTTTCAGCAGCCGCCGGGCGTATTCTTCGTCCCAACGGGGATAGAAGGTGGCCCCGGCCTGCAGGTAGTGACGCACTTTCAGATTGTTCTGACCGTAGAACAGGGTGGCCTGCAGTTCGCGGGAAAAGCACAGGTCTGCCAGGGCTTTGGGGTTCTCCCACACCGGCTCGCCGTTATAGGTCACTTCGCCGGAATCGTGGGTGTTCTGGGCGGTCAGAATGCCCAAAAGGGTGGTCTTGCCCGCGCCGTTGCGCCCGATGAGCCCGTAGATTTTGCCCGGCTCGATGGTGATGTCCAGATTTTTCAGCACCTGTTTGTCCTTGTAGGATTTGCACAGGCCCTTCGCCTGCAAAATTCCGCTCGTCATGCCTTCTCTCCTCCTTCATGTTCGATGGCCTCTTTCACCATCGCCAAAAGTTCTTCCTTGCCAAGGCCCAGAGACTTTGCCTCCCGCAGAAGGGGCAGCACATACTCCTCGCCCAGGGCCTTGCGGCGCTTTTCCTTCACCGCGGCGGTGGCGCCGGGAGCGACGAACATGCCGATGCCCCGCCGTTTGTAGAGCACGCCCTCCGCCACCAGCAGATTGATGCCCTTGGCCGCCGTGGCCGGGTTGATGTTGTATTCCCTGGCCAGCTCGTTGGTGGAGGGCACCTGCTCCTCCTCCCGGTAAACGCCCCGTAGGATGTCGTCCTCCAGCATCTGCGCGATCTGCAGATAGATCAGCGACTGGTCGTTCAAACTTCCATGCACGCAGTTCACCTCCGCCTACTGTTCGTTGGTTCATTACTTGTGTAACTAACCATAGCACCTGCGGGCCGCTTTGTCAAGGGCCGGGATGGAAAAATGTGCGCTGGCAGGGCAAAAACGCAAAAAAGGGCCGCCCCAAACCGGGGCGGCCCTTGAAAAAACGGGGATGATTTACTTCGCGGTCACCAGCGCCAGAGTGTCGCGGGCGATCATCAGCTCCTCGTTGGTGCAGACCATCAGCACCTTCACGCGGCTGTCGGCGGCGGACAGGTCGATGATGTCCTGGCCGCGCAGCTTGTTCTTCTCCTCGTCCAGCTTGATGCCCAAAAACTCCATGTTCTTGCACACTTCGCTGCGCACGTAGTCGTCGTTCTCACCGATGCCGCCGGTGAATACGACGCAGTCCAGACCGCCCATCACGGCGGCGTAGGCGCCCACGTACTTCTTGATCTGGTAGTTCAGCATGTCGCTGGCCAGCTTGGCCCGCTCGTTGCCCGCGGCGGCGGCAGCCTCCACGTCGCGCTTGTCGCTGGACACGCCGGACACGCCCAGCAGGCCGCACTTCTTGTTCAGGTAGTCGGCCATCTCCTGGCCGTGGATGCCCAGCTTCTGCTCCATGTAGGTCACCACGCTGGGGTCAACGTCGCCGCAGCGGGTGCCCATCAGCACGCCGGCCAGCGGGGTCAGGCCCATGCTGGTGTCCACGCACTTGCCGCCGTCCACGGCGGTGATGCTGCTGCCGTTGCCCAGGTGGCAGGTGACCATCTTCAGCTCGGCGGGGTCCTTGCCCAGGAACTTGGCGGCGGCCATGCTCACATAGCGGTGGCTGGTGCCGTGGGCGCCGTAGCGGCGGATGGCGTACTTCTCGTACATCTCGTAGGGCACGCCGTACATATAAGCCTTGGGAGGCATGGTCTGGTGGAAGGTGGTGTCGAAGACCACAACGTTGGGCACCTCGGCGCCGAACACCTTCTTGGCGCTGCGCAGGCCCTGCACGTGGGCCAGGTTGTGCACGGGGGCCAGGGGAGCGATCTCCTCGATCTTGTCGATGATGGCGTCGGTGACGATCTCGCTCTTGGTGAAGAACTCGGCGCCCTGCACGATGCGGTGGCCGATGGCGCCGATCTCGCTCTTGTCGGCAACAACGGCGCCCTCGCCGGTGGTCATCATCTCAACCACCTTCATAAAGGCTTCGGTGTGGGTGGGGAAGGGCACTTCCTCGCTCCACTTGCCGCCGTGGGCCTGATGGGTGATCTTGCTGCCTTCGATGCCGATGCGCTCGCACAGGCCCTTGCACAGCACGCTCTCGTCGGTCATGTCGATCAGCTGATATTTCAGCGAGGACGAACCGCAGTTGATAACCAGGATTTTCATTGATACTTCCTCCCAAAACTGTTTCTGGCGGCCGCTGCCGCCCGGATTTACATTGTCCACCCACTATTATATAATGGGGAAAATCGCTTTTCAAGGCAAAAAGGGGGCCAAACCCGTGAAAAACGCCGGGATCATCGCAGAATACGACCCGTTCCACGCCGGCCACGCCTGGCAGATCGCCGAAGCGCGCCGCCAGGGCGCCGAAACAGTGACCGTTTGCATGAGCGGCGACGTCACCCAGCGGGGCGGCGCGGCGCTGCTGCCGCCCTCGGTGCGGGCCGCCGCGGCCCTCGGCTGCGGGGCCGACCTGGTGCTGTGCCTGCCGAACCCCTACGCCTGCCTTTCCGCCGAGGGCTTTGCCGCCGCCGGGGTGGCGATTTTGAGCGCCCTGCCTTCTTTGGATACCCTCGTGTTCGGGGCGGAAACGCCGGACACGGCGGCCCTCGTCCGCACTGCCGGGGCGCTGCGTTCGGAGGAATTCTCCGCCGCCCTGGCCCGCAGACTCGCGGGGGGCGCGCCCTTCGCCGCCGCCCGGGCCGCCGCCGCCGAAGAAGTCTGCCCCGGCGCGGATGCGGTGCTGGCGGCCCCCAACAACAACCTGGGCGTGGAGTACTGCAAGGCCCTCGCCGCCCAAAACAGCCATCTTTCGCCCCTGGCCCTGCCCCGCAGGGGCGCGGCCCACGGCGAGGCGGAGCCCGGCGCTGAGGGCTTTGCCAGCGCTTCCAGCCTGCGCACCCTCTGGCG
The DNA here is from genome assembly GCA_004558145.1 of Oscillospiraceae bacterium. Classification (GTDB taxonomy): domain Bacteria; phylum Bacillota; class Clostridia; order Oscillospirales; family Ruminococcaceae; genus Allofournierella_A; species Allofournierella_A excrementavium. Next base: position 216,894 of record SFDQ01000002.1, on the reverse strand, counting down.
AAAAGGGGGCGCGGCGGCGCTGGAAGGCTATGTGCCCGAAGCCGCCCTGGCCCTTTATAAAGAGGCCGAAGCCGCCGGGGCCGACCTGGACGAAAAGGCCTGGAGCGTGGCTCTGCTCTCCCGCCTGCGGGGGATGGACGCCGCCGCCATCGCCCGCACCCGGGGCACCGCCGAGGGGCTGGAACACCTGCTGGAGAACGCCGTGCGCGCCGCCGCAGACCTGCCGGGCCTTTACGACGCGATGAAGTCCAAGCGCTACGCCCACGCCCGCCTGCGCCGCTATGTGCTGGCGGCGTCCCTGGGCTACACCGGCGAACTGCCCGCCCTGCCGCCCTACGTCCACGTGCTGGCGGCGAACGAGCGGGGCCTCGCCCTTTTGCAGGGGGCAAAAAAGCCCGCCGGGGCGTCCCTTGCCCGTCTTGCCCGCGAAAACGAGGCCTGCCGGGCGGCGGCCGCCGCCCACGCCGCCGCCGCGGACCTGGCTGCCCTCTGCCGACGCGCCCCCGGCCCCATGGGCGGCTGCTACACCGAAAAACCCCTGCTGATTCGGTGAAACGAACGAGAATCGTCAAAAATTAGTCAAAGTTTTAAGCGAAACAGAAAACTTTTGCACTTTCGGATTTTTAACAGAAAATCCATTGCCGTTTTTGGGGTGCGGAAGTATAATGGCTACAATGGGTGCAAATGGCAAACTTTTTTCAGCGCCGCCTCTGGCGCGGGGTTTGCCCCCGAACATCAAGAGAGGATTGGTGAAAGCGTATGACAACGAACAAGCACGTTCTGACCTGGCTGGACGAAATGGTCGCCCTGGTGAAACCCGACAAGGTCGTGTGGATCGACGGCAGCGAGGAGCAGCTCACCGCTCTGCGTGAAGAGAGCTTCAAGACCGGCGAAATGGTGCCCCTGAATGAGGAACTGCTGCCCGGCTGTGTGCTGCATCACACCGCGGTGAACGACGTTGCCCGCGTGGAGGGCCGCACCTACATCTGCACCAAGAAGCGTGAGGACGCCGCCCCCATCAACAACTGGATGGAGACCAGCGAGATGAAGGCCAAGCTGATCCCCATGTACGACGGCTGCATGAAGGGCCGCACCATGTACGTCCTGCCCTACTGCATGGGCCCCATCGGCAGCCCCTTCAGCAAGGTGGGTATTGAGCTGACCGACTCCATCTACGTGGTCATGAACATGGACATCATGACCCGCATGGGCAAGCAGGCGCTGGACCAGCTGGGCGATTCCAACGACTTCGTCCGCGGCCTGCACTCCAAGGCCAAGATGGAAGAGGAGAACCGCTACATCGTGCAGTTCCCCGAAGAGAACACCATCTGGTCCATCAACTCCGGTTACGGCGGCAACGTGCTGCTGGGCAAGAAGTGCTTCGCGCTGCGCATCGCCAGCTATCAGGGCCTGAAGGAAGGCTGGATGGCCGAGCATATGCTCATCCTGGGCATCGAGGACCCCACCGGCCATGTGGAGTACATCACCGCCGCCTTCCCCTCCGCCTGCGGCAAGACCAACCTGGCCATGCTGATCCCGCCCGAAGTCTACGCCAAGCAGGGCTACAAGGTCTGGACCGTCGGCGACGACATCGCCTGGATGCACATCGGTGAGGACGGCCGCCTCTACGCCATCAACCCCGAGAACGGCTTCTTCGGCGTTGCCCCCGGCACCAACGAGAAGTCCAACCCCAACGCCCTGCACACCACCATGAAGAACACCATCTTCACCAACGTTGCCCACAACCTGGACAACAACACCGTGTGGTGGGAAGGCCTGGACAAGAACCCGCCCGAGAACGCCGAGGAGTGGACCGGCAAGAAGGTCAACGGCAAGGAGTGGGTGGCCCAGGGCAACAAGCTGGCCCATCCCAACAGCCGCTTCACCGCTCCCGCTGTGAACTGCCCCTGCCTGAGCAAGGAGTTCAACAACCCCAACGGCGTGCCCGTCACCGCCATGGTGTTCGGCGGCCGCCGCGCCAAGACCGCTCCGCTGGTGTTCCAGAGCTTTGACTGGAACCACGGCGTGTATGTGGGCAGCGCCATGGCCTCCGAGACCACCGCTGCCGCCGCCGGCGCCGTGGGCGTCGTGCGCCGCGATCCCATGGCCATGCGTCCCTTCACCGGCTACAACATGGGCGACTACTTCGGCCACTGGATCGAGATGGGCAAGAAGCTGGGCGACAAGGCCCCCAAGATCTTCCACGTCAACTGGTTCCGCACTGATGACGAAGGCCACTTCATCTGGCCCGGCTTCGGCGATAACATGCGCGTGCTGATGTGGATGCTGAAGCGCTGCAAGGGCGAAGTGGACGCCGTGGAGACCCCCATCGGCTACCTGCCCAAGGCCGAGGACATCGACATCACCGGCCTGGAGGACGTCACTCTGGACACCGTCAAGGGTCTGCTGAGCGTGGACAAGGACCTGTGGCTGGAGGACTGCGACGGCGTCGAGGCCCTCTACGACGAGATCGGCGAGCGCGTTCCCGCTGAGCTGCGCGCCCAGCTGGCCGCCCTGCGCGAGCGTCTTTCCAAGTAAACCAACCCCCTGCTGAGCAAGCTGTGGCCCCCGGGAGACCGGGGGCCATTTTTGAGGTGAAAAAGAGGGGACAAAGAGGGGAGAAAGTCAATGAACGAACAGCGTGTGCAGACCAGCGAAGCGCTGCGGGTGGGCCTTGTGCTGGCGCTGGCGGGCGGCTATCTGGACGCCTACACCTACCTGTGCCGGGGCGGGGTGTTCGCCAACGCCGAGACCGGCAACATGGTGCTGCTGGGCGTGAAGCTGGCGGCGGGCGACTGGGCCGCCGCGGCAAAGTATCTGCCGCCCATCTTCGCCTTCTTCCTGGGCGTGCTGGCGGCGGAGGCCATCCGCCGCAGGGGCAAGGCGGCCCCGGCGGCAAAGCTGCACTGGCGGCAGTGGGTGCTGGCGCTGGAGATCGGCGTGCTGGCCGCCGCGGCCTTCGCGCCCCTGGGCGGCGCGTGGGACATGGCGGTGAACTGGGCGGTGAGCTTCGTCTGCGCCTTGCAGGTGGAGAGCTTCCGCCGGGTGCATGGCAAGGCCTACGCCACCACCATGTGCACCGGCAACCTGCGCAGCGGCACCGAGCTGCTCTATCAGTACTTCCAGACCCGGGACCGGGGCATTTTGCGCTCCAGCCTGCGGTATTATCAGGTCATCGTGGCCTTCATCGCCGGTGCGGCGGTGAGCGCGGTGCTGGCCGGGCCTCTGGGCCAGTGGTCGGTGCTGGCGGCCTGCGGCCTGCTGGCGGTGGTGCTGGTGGTTCTGAGCCGGGCCGAAGTGACCAGCCGGGAATGAATGAACGAAAAAGCGCCTGCTTCGGCTTTGACCGGGGCGGGCGCTTTTTTGTTTTTTCGCCCCGGCATATCCCCGCCTGCCGCGAATAAGATGATAGAAAAAGGGGGCGGCGGGCATGGAGCAGTTTATCGTGGGCGTGATGGAGGACTTCGGCTATCCGGGCATGGCCCTGCTCATCGCGGTGGAAAACCTCTTTCCACCCATCCCCTCGGAGGTCATCCTAACCTTCGGCGGCTTTCTCACCACCCGCACCGCGCTGGATGTGTGGTGGGTGGTGGTCTGGGCCACCCTGGGGGCGGTGGCGGGGGCGCTGGCCCTCTACGGCGTGGGCCGGGCCCTGGGCGGTGAGCGGATGCGCGCGCTGCTGGCGGGGCCCTGGGGCAAACGGCTGGGCTTTGATGCCGAAGCCGCCGCCCGGGCCGCCGCCTGGTTCGAACAAAAGGGGGCCAAAACGGTGCTCTTCTGCCGCTGCGTGCCCATTCTGCGCAGCCTCATCTCCATCCCGGCGGGCATGGCCCGGATGAATCTGGTGCGCTTTCTGCTCTACACCACGGCGGGCAGCTTTGTGTGGAATGCCGCCCTGGTGCATCTGGGCGCGGCGGCGGGGGAGGGCTGGGCGCTGCTGGCCCGCCGCTTCGCAAACGCCTCCGGCGCGGTGCGCTGGCTGCTGGCGGCAGCGGCGGCGCTGGCCATCCTCTGGCGGCTGGCCCGGAAGAAAGACAAAAAAAGTGCTGTGTCCTGAGGACACAGCACTTTTTTTGCAGAGTCTTACGCCAGCGGCTTGGTCTTTTCCGCCAGCCAGGCCGCCTCGGCGGCGGAGAGGTGCGGAGTCAGCTTCTCCCGCACCATCTGGTGGAAGGCGTTCAGCCATTCCTTCTCGTCCGCGTCCAGCAGCTCGGGCCGCACGGGGGTCAGGTCGATGGGGCAGTAGGTGATGGGCTCAAAGCCCAGGAACTGGCCGTACTGGTTCTTCACCCGCGCGCAGCACAGCAGCTCGTTCTCGATGCGGATGCCCACCTCGCCCTCTTCGTAGATGCCGGGCTCGTCGGTGACGATCATGCCGGGCTTGAACACCGTGTGGTTGGTGATGCGCAGGTTCTGGGGGCCTTCGTGCACCCCGCCCACAAAGCCCACGCCGTGGCCGGTGCCGCAGCGGTAATCGATGCCGTGGGCCCACACCGGGGCGCGGGCGATCACGTCCAGGTTGCCGCCGGTGCAGGTGTTCAGGAACTGGAGCTTGGCCATGTCGATGTGGCTCTTCAGCACGTAGGTGTAGTAGGTGCGCTCGTTGTCGGTCAGCTCGCCCAGGGTGTAGGTGCGGGTGATGTCGGTGGTGCCGTCCAGATACTGGCCGCCGCAGTCCACCAGCAAAAAGCCCTTGGGGGCCAGGGTGGTGCAGTTGCCGGGGGTGGCGTGGTAGTGCATCATGGCGGCGTTGGCGCCGTAGGCGGCGATGGTGTCGAAGCTCACGCCGATGTTCAGCGCCTGCTCGCTGCGCAGGGCCATCAGCTTCTCGTCCACGTCCACCTCGGTCACGGCCTCGCCCGCGGCCATCTTCTCTTCCAGCCACATCTGGAACTTCACCATGGCCACGCCGTCCTTCACGTGGACCTTCTTCAGGTTCTCGATCTCCACGGGGTTCTTCACGGCCTTCAGCGCCTGGATGGGGTCTTCGCCCGCCTTCAGGGTGAACACGGGGTTGCCCTTGAGGGCGGAGTACACCGCCCAGTTGGTGCCCGCTTCGTCCACCAGCACCGTCTGGTCGTGGTGGTAGCCGGTGAGCGCGCCCAGCAGATGGTCGTAATCGGTGACCCGCACGCCCTGGCGGCTCAGCGCCTCCACGGCCTCGGCGGGCAGGCGGGCGGTGTTGATGAAGAGGATGGCGTCATCCGGGGTGACGAAGCAGTAGGCCAGGGCAAAGGGGGTGTTGTCCAGGTCGTTGGCCCGCAGGTTCAAAAGCCAGGCCACGCTGTCCAGCCGGCAGACGACCATGGCGCCCGCCTCCTGCTTTGCCAGCTCGGCCCGCAGGTCGGCCAGCTTGTCGGCGGTGCTGCGCCCGGCGTATGCTTCGTCCAGCAGGAACGCCTCGCTGGCGGGCACGGCGGGCCGGTCGGGCCAGTTGCCCTCCACCAGGTCCACGCTCTTCACGGACGCGCCCTTCTTGGCCAGGGCCGCCTGCAGCTCCTTCATGGTGGAGGTGGCGGTGACCATGCCGTCCACCGCCAGCACCTGGCCCTCGCCCAGCGCGTCGGTCAGGTACTCCAGCAGGGTGGGCACGCCTTCCACGCCCATCTTCTGCAGCACGATCTCGCTGCCCTCCAGCTGATGGGCGGCCTGCACGAAGTAGCGGCCGTCCACCCACAGGGCGCTGGCGGTCTCGGTGACCACCAGATTGCCCACGCTGCCGGTGAAGCCGGAGAAGTAGCGCCGGGCGGACCAGTGGGCGGGCAGATACTCGCTGATGTGGGGGTCGGAGGAGGGGATGAGGCAGGCATTGGCGCCGGCGGCCTTCATGGCGGCGCGCAGCAGCGCGATCTTTTCATTGGTGGAGAGCATAAACGCAAAACCTCGATTCTCAAAAAATGCATGGGCAAACGCCCTTCGAGCCAAAATGACTGTTCCTATTGTAGCACGTTGAAGTCCGCTTGTTAAGCCCCACCTGCGGCGCGGGTGTTGACAAAACGGGTATAATAAAAGGTAGAGCGCAAGCGCCCGCAGCGCCTTTTTCACGGTGCCGCGGGCCTTTTCCCTGATGGATAAAAAGAGAGGTAACACCATGACCAAAATTGATATTTTTTCCGGCTTTCTGGGCGCCGGCAAGACCACCCTTATCAAAAAACTCATCAGCGAGGCCTACGCCGGCCAGAAGCTGGTGCTCATTGAAAACGAGTTCGGCGAGATCGGCATCGACGGCGGCTTCCTGAAGGACGCCGGCATCGAGATCACCGAGATGAACTCCGGCTGCATCTGCTGCAGCCTGGTGGGCGATTTCCGCGAGGCGCTGAAAAAGGTCATCGACCAGTTCGCCCCCGACCGCATCCTCATCGAGCCCTCCGGCGTGGGCAAGCTCAGCGACGTGACCCGCGCCGTGGCCGCTGTGGCCGACGAGCGGGACGTGAAGCTGAACTGCTTTGCCACCGTGGCGGACGTGAACAAGGTCAAGATGTACATGAAGAACTTCGGCGAGTTCTACAACGACCAGGTCTCCCACGCCAACGCCATCATTCTCAGCCGTACCGGCTCTGCCAGCGAGCAGAAGGTGGCCGACGCGGTGGCGCTGCTGCGCACCGTCAACCCCGACGCGGTCATCATCACCACCGACTGGGCCCAGCTGTCCGGCGCGCAGATCCTGGCCGCCATCGAGGAAGGGCAGGACTTTGTGGCGAAGCTGCTGGCCCAGACCCTGGCCGAGCACGACCATGAGCACGAGCACGAGCATCATCACGACCATGACCATGATGACCATTGCGAGTGCGGCCACGACCACGAGCATCACCACGACCACGACCATGATGACCATTGTGAGTGCGGCCATGACCACGAGCATCATCATGACCATGAGCATGACGACCATTGCGAGTGCGGCCATGACCACCACCACGACCATGAGCATGACGAGCACTGCTCCTGCGGCCATGACCATCACCATCATCACGCCGACGAGGTGTTCTCCAGCTTCGGCCGGGAGACCGCCCGCAAGTTCACCGCCGACGAGGTGAAGGCCGCCCTGGCCGCCCTGGACACCGGCAAGTACGGCACCATCCTGCGGGCCAAGGGCATCCTGCCCGGCGAGGGCGAGTGGATCCACTTCGACTATGTGCCCGGCGAGGCGGACGTGCGCACCGGCGCGGCCGACGTGACCGGCCGCCTGTGCGTCATCGGCGCAAAGCTCAACGAGCCGGCGCTGGAGCTCATCTTCCATCTGGCGTAAAGGAGAGAACAAAATGGCAGCGACTGAGATCCCGGTCTATCTGTTCCTGGGCCAGCTGGAAAGCGGCAAGACCACCTTCATCCAGGAGACCATGAACGACCCCAAGTTCGACAGCGGCGACAAGACCCTGCTGCTGATCTGCGAGGAGGGCGAGGTGGAGTACCGCCCCGAGGAGTTCGCCTTCGGCGGCGTCACGGTGGACACCATCGACTCCCAGGCGGACCTGACCCCCGACGTTCTGGAAGAGAAGGCGAAGAAGAGCGGCGCCGGCCGCGTGCTCATCGAGTACAACGGCATGTGGCCCCTCTCCGCGCTGATGGAGGCGCTTCCGCCTCACTGGCTGGTCTACCAGACCATCTGCACCGCCGACGGCACCACCTTCCGCACCTATTTTGAGAACATGCGCCAGCTGATGCTGGAAAAATTCGCCGCCAGCGAGCTGCTGGTGGTCAACCGGGCCGAGGCGGTCAGCTCCTCCGACGACCGGGACTACATCCACAAGGCGGTGCGTCAGGCCAGCCGCCGGTGCGACATCGCCTATGAGTATTCCGACGGCAGCGTGGAGTACGACGACCTGCCCGACGAACTGCCCTTCGACATCGAGGCCGACGTCATCGACATCGGCGACGAGGACTTCGGCATCTGGTATCTGGACGCCTCCGAGGACCCGGACAAGTACAACGGCAAGACCGTGCGCTTCACCGCCCAGGTCTGCCAGACCCCCCGGGTGGGCCAGGGCCAGTTCGTGCCCGGGCGCTTCGCCATGACCTGCTGCGTGCAGGACATCCAGTTCGTGGGCTTCCCCTGCAAATACGACGAGGCCAAAAAGCTGGCCCAGCGCAGCTGGATCAAACTCACCGCCAAGGTGCGGGTGCAGTTCCACCCGCTGTTCGGCGGCAAGGGCCCGGTGCTCACCGCCCTGGAGGTGGAGCCGACGAAGCCCCTGGAACAGGATTACGTCACCTTCAGCTGAGTTTCCGGCGCTGATCGTGCAAATGAAGTGTTTTCGCCCCGCGGGCAATTTTGCCTGCGGGGCGCTTTATTTTTGTGGATTGTGTATAAAAATATGCAAATATGTACTACATAAATCGTCTACTATTGTCATAGAGGCTCCCAAAAAGCGGGCGCATTAAGTGCAAAGTTACAAAAAAAGCCGGACGGGGAAGTTTTATGCTGAAAAAGGGCGGGGGGTATGATATAGTAAAGTAAACAAGGGGATTCTGCCCCCATTTGCCGGAAAATAGCCTGTGGCAGGGCGGAAAGGACGGATCAACAGTGGAAACAGTAAAGCTGTTCGATGCAGAATGGAACCTGATGGAGATCGTGTGGGAGACAGCCCCCACCACGGCGAGCCGCATTGCCGCCATTGCAGGCCAGCGGTTCGACTGGGCGAAGAACACCACCTATACGGTGCTCAAGCGGCTGATCAGCAAGGGCGTTCTGGAGCGCAGCGGGACCGACTTTACGGTGACGCCGCTGGTGACCCGCCGCCAGATGCAGCTTGTAGAGCTGAACAACCTGGTCGAAAAGCGGTTTGGCGGCAGCGAGGCGGAGATGCTGGAGGTGCTGTGCCGCGACGGCTGCCCCGACCCCGCGCACCGGCAGGCGCTGGTGCAGGTGCTGGAGGAATTGCGCTGAGCAAGGCGCATCGCGAAGAGAAGGGGCCGGCCCCGAAAGGCCGGCCCCTTCTCTTCGCCCGGTTTCGGTTGAAAGGGACGGCGGGCCGTGGTATACTAACACCATAGCGCTTTTTGGCGGCCCCCGCGCGGGGGCATGCAGAGGGAGGAAAACATGGGATTCATTCGCCGCTTTTTGTCCATTGGCTTAGGGCTTGCCGCGGGGGCCTTTGCCGTGAAGCTGCTGCGGGATTACAACAACGACGGCCACATCGAGGGCGAGTATGTGGAAGTGCCCCTGACCGAGGGCGACGACGCCCCCGCCGAAGAGGAAGAGCCTTACCACGCGCCCCAAAAGCCGGACCGGGGCCCCAACCCCAACCCGGTGGACCTGGGCGCGGCGGAAAAGCCCCTCACCGAGGACGGCAAGCTGGACGCCACCCGCATCGCCTGCGCCGAGGACTTCGGCGACTGGGACGACCTGGGCTGCCAGGGCTGAGCACAGAGCAAAAAAGGACCCGACGGGCGGTGGATGCGCAGATGCTCTGGCTTCCGGCGCGCTGTCTTACGAAAGATGGGAGGCTTTGGCAGTGGAGCGAACCGCTGTCAGCAGCATGATCGGCTGCTGTGGGCTGGACTGCGAAAAATGCGACGCATACATTGCGACGATCAACGACGACCAGACCCTGCGTGAGAAAACGGCAAAATTGTGGAGCGAGTTGAACAATGCGCCCATTCTGCCCGAGCACATCAACTGTGCCGGATGCCGTGCCGACGGGGTCAAAACCGTGTTCTGCGAGAGCCTGTGCGAAATACGCAAATGCGCGCGCAGCAGAAACGTTGCTACCTGCGGCGATTGTGCTGAATGGAGAAACTGCCCCACGGTTGGAGCGATCATTGTAAATTCCCCGGCCGCCCTGCGGAATCTGGAGCATTGAAGCAAAAGAAAAATCAGCCGAAAAAACAAAAAGCGGTGCACCCTCACTTTGGGGGTGCACCGCTTTTTTAAATTGGTTTCACAGTTTGGAATAGCCGAAGCTGTTCACCAGTGCGTCCAGCTTGATGCCCTGCTTGCAGTAGGGGCAGTCCTTGAACTCGTAGCTGGCGTAGCCGGGCAGGTCGTCGGGGGAGAAGATGGACTGGATGTCCAGCCCGTCGATGGACTTCATGGTGCTGTACACCGCTGCCACGCCCTGCACGATGCCGCCGTAGTACTGCACGCACTCCACGCTCTTGTTGATGGTCTTGCCGGTGGCCACCGAGGCCATCAGGATGAGAACGTGCTTGCCGTTCAGCATGGGCTGGAGGTTGTCGCGGAAGAGCAGCTGGCTGTTGGAGTTGTACTCCGGGCGGATGACATAGATGGACTGGTGGGCGTTGATGGAGGCAAGGCCGCTTTTGGTCAGCTCCCGGGCAAGGCATGCGCCGATGACCTGGGTGCCGTCCAGGCAGACGATGGTGTCGATGACGGTGCTGGTGACGTATTTCTGGGCCAGCTCTCTGGCCACCGCCTCCGCGTCGCTCAGGCGGGTCTTGAGGGTGGTGATGTCGATGTAGTAGTTGATGTGGCTGTGGTTGGTGGCAAAGTGCCCCTGGGCCACCTTCAGCGCCACCGCGCCGCTGCGGGAATAGACCTTCTGCATACGCTGTTCCATAAAGCATCCTCCATGCTCAAAGGCGTCTTGCCCTGCCCGGACAAAACGCCTTTTTTTTAGAATACTATATTTCCGGCCCGAAAACAAGACGAACTGTTAAAAATTTATTGTACAAAACCACCGTGAAAAGCGCAAAAAAACAGGGCCCCGAAGGGACCCTGTTTTTCAAAGCTTATTTCGCGTATTCCACCGCGCGGCTCTCGCGGATGACGTTCACCTTGATCTGACCGGGATAGTCCAGTTCTTCCTCGATCTTCTTGGTGATGGCCCGGGCCAAGAGCACCAGATGGTCGTCGTCCACCGCGTCGGGCTTCACCATGATGCGGACTTCGCGGCCCGCCTGCACGGCGAAAGCGGTCTCCACGCCCTCGAAGCTGCAGCTCAGCTCTTCCAGGTTTTCCAGCCGCTTGATGTAGCTTTCCAGGTTCTCGCGGCGGGCGCCCGGGCGGGCGGCGCTGATGGCGTCGGCGGCCATCACGATGAAGGCCAGCGGGGTCTTGGGCTCCACGTCGCCGTGGTGGGCCTCAATGGCATGGATGATGGCCGGGTTCTCTTTGTACTTGCGGGCGATCTCCACGCCGATCTGGATGTGGCTGCCCTCGATCTCGTGGTCAAGGGCCTTGCCGATGTCGTGCAGCAGGCCGGCACGGCGGGCCTGGGTCACGTTCACGCCCATCTCGGCGGCCAGCAGGCCGGAGAGGTAGGCCACTTCCAGAGAGTGGTTCAGCACGTTCTGGCCAAAGCTGGTGCGAAATTTCAGCCGGCCCAACAGCTTCACGATGTCGGGGTGGATGCCGTGCAGGCCCACTTCCATCACCGCGCGCTCGCCTTCCCGCTTCATGCTCAGTTCCAGCTCGCGGCGGCATTTTTCCACCGTCTCCTCGATGCGGGCGGGGTGGATGCGGCCGTCGGTGATGAGGCGCTCCAGCGTCATGCGGGCCACCTCGCGGCGGGCCTGGTCGAAGCTGGACAGGGTGATGGCCTCGGGGGTGTCGTCGATGATGAGGTCCACGCCGGTGGCGGTCTCCAGGGCGCGGATGTTGCGGCCCTCACGGCCGATGATGCGGCCCTTCATGTCGTCATTGGGCAGGGGCACAACGCTCACGGTGGCCTCGCTGGAATGGTCGGCGGCGCAGCGGGCGATGGCCTGACCGATGAGCTCCCGGGCCATGGCGTCGCACTGGTCCTTGAGGTTTGCCTCGTAGGCGGCCACGCGCATGGCCTTCTCGTGGGTCAGGTCTTGGTCCAGACGGTTCAAAAGCAGCTGCTTCGCGTCCTCCTGGGTCAGACCGGCGATGGTCTCCAGCTTTTCCAGCTGGCGGAGTTTCAGCTGTTCCAGTTCGTCCAGCTTGGCTTCCACCAGTTCCGAGCGCTGGCGCTGTTCCTCTTCCTTCTGCTCCAGGGCGGCCACGCGCTTGTCCAGCGCTTCCTCCTTCTGGTCCAGACGGCGCTCCTGGCGGGACAGCTCGCTGCGGCGCTCCTTGATCTCCTTGTCGGCCTCGGTCTTCATGCGAAGGGCTTCGTCCTTGGCCTCGATCACGGTCTCCTTGCGTTTCTGTTCGGCGGCCTTGATGGCGTCGTTCACGATGCGCTTGGCTTCCTCTTCAGCACTGCCAAGCTTTGCCTCTGCGGTCTTGCGGCGGTAGGCAGAACCCGCAAAAAAACAGACAAACCCGGAAACGACAGCTGCAACGACCGCCACCACAAAAGTGATAATGGGTGGCAATTGTTTCAACTCCTCAAGATAAAATGGGTATCTGAGATAATCGCCGTTCTGGGCTTGCCTGTTTGTTTCAAAAAGGGCAAAACAAGGCCTTTATTTATAATTGACAATGAGCATACCAAAAAGACCCTTGAGGGGCCCTGTCATATAAATTGCACAGCGCCGGCCCTGCATGGCTTTGGGCCCAGCGGCAGATCATCAAATATACTACTACATTATTTTAATGAACAGTTTACAAATTGTCAAGAAATATTGACAGCAGGCCAAAAGAAGTATATCATTAGGGCACAGTCTTATCCCGCAAAGTGTCGAAGCGGACACGGGCGGGCAAAGGCACGCATCAGAGAGAGCCGCCGCCCGGTTTCGGGGCGCGCTGCAAGCGGCTTTGCGCGCATTGCCATGCCTACCACCGCCGAGCGCGGGGGCGAACCCCCGCCGGGCCGGGCCCGTTACAGCCCAAACGAGTGGCGCTTTTTGGCGCAATTCGGGTGGAACCGTGGAGCACGATGCTTCATCCCGTATGTTTTGCAACGGGGTGGGGCGTTTTTTCGTTTACAGGAGGTTTTGAGAACATGATCAATGTGGAACTGAAAGGGGACGTTCGCCAGTTCGAGGCGGGCGTGTCCGCGGCCGACGTGGCCAAGAGCATCGGCATGGGCCTCTACAAGAGCGCCTGCGCCGCCAAGGTGAACGGCGAGGTGTGCGACCTGCGCACCGTTCTGAACGAGGACTGCACCCTGGAGATCCTCACCTTTGAGGACGAGGGCGGCAAGCACGCTTTCTGGCACACCGCGGCCCATGTGATGGCCCAGGCGGTGCAGCATCTGTTCCCCGGCGCTCACTTCGGCATCGGCCCCGCGCTGGAAAACGGCTGGTACTACGACATCAAGGCTGACCGGCCCCTGACCACCGGCGACTTTGAGGCCATCGAAGCCGAGATGAAGAAGATCGTCAAAGAGGACCTGCCCCTGGAAAAGCGGGTCATCACCGTGGAGGAGGGCCGCGAGATCTTCGCCGGCCAGACCTATAAGCTGGAGCTGCTGGAAGAGTACGCCGCCAAGGGCTGGGAGCTCACCGTTTACAAGCAGGGCGACTTCACCGACCTGTGCGCCGGCCCCCACCTGATGAGCACCGGCGCCATCAAGGCCGTGAAGCTGACCAAGGTGGCCGCCGCCTACTGGCGCGGCGACGCCACCCGCGACAGCCTGGACCGCCTCTACGGCATCGCCTTCCCCAAGGCCAGCGGCCTGGAGGAGTACCTGAAGCTGATGGAAGAGGCCGCCAAGCGTGACCATCGCCGTCTGGGCAAGGAGCTGGAGCTGTTCACCCTGCTGGAAGAGGGCCCCGGCTTCCCCTTCTTCCTGCCCAAGGGCATGGTGCTGAAGAACACCCTCATCGACTTCTGGCGGCAGATCCATCGTGAGGCCGGCTACCAGGAGATCAGCACCCCCATGATGCTCAACCGCAGCCTGTGGGAGCGCAGCGGCCACTGGGACCACTACAAGAACAACATGTACACCACCGTCATCGACGACACCGACTTTGCCATCAAGCCGATGAACTGCCCCGGCGGCATGCTGGTGTACCAGACCCAGCCCCGCAGCTACCGTGACCTGCCCCTGCGCATGGGCGAGCTGGGCCTTGTGCACCGCCACGAGCTGTCCGGCGCGCTGCACGGCCTGATGCGTGTGCGCTGCTTCACCCAGGACGACGCCCACATCTTCATGACCCCCGACCAGATCAAGGACGAGATCAAGGGCGTCGTGCAGCTGATCGACAAGGTTTACAGCCTGTTCGGCTTTGAGTATCACATCGAGCTGTCCACCATGCCGGAAGACCACATGGGCAGCGACGAGGACTGGGCCCGCGCCACCGACGGCCTGCGCAGCGCCATCGAGGAGCTGGGCCGCGAGTACACCGTGAATGAGGGCGACGGCGCCTTCTACGGCCCCAAGCTGGACTTCCATCTGGTGGACGCCATCGGCCGTACCTGGCAGTGCGGCACCATCCAGCTGGACATGCAGCTGCCCGAGCGCTTTGAGCTGGAGTACACCGGCGAGGACGGCCAGAAGCACCGCCCGGTGATGATCCACCGCGTGGTGTTCGGCAGCATCGAGCGCTTCATCGGCATCCTCATCGAGCACTTCGCCGGCGCGTTCCCCACCTGGCTGGCCCCGGTGCAGGCGATGATCATCCCCATCACCGACCGTCAGCACGAGTACGCCAAGGAGCTGGAGAAGAAGCTGAACGCCGCCGGCATCCGCGTGGAGGCCGACTACCGCAGCGAGAAGATGGGCTACAAGATCCGCGAAGCCCAGCTCAAGAAGATCCCCTACATGCTGGTGGTGGGCGACAAGGAGATGGAGGACGGCACCGTGGCCGTCCGCGCCCGCAAGGAGGAGAAGGGCGGCACCATGACCGTGGACGCCTTCCTGGCCGCCATCCGCGCCGAGATCGACTCCAAGGAGCGGTAATTTTTCACTGAACAAAGCGCACCGTTTTCCCAAAAGGGAGACGGTGCGCTTTTCTTTCTTGCTCCCGCAGGGCAGGCGGGGTATAATAAAGACAAATATGACCGCCCGCAAAGGGAAAGGGGGAGCACGCGTATGAAACTTTCGTTCCTGGGCGCCGCCCACGAGGTGACCGGCAGCTGTTACCTGCTGCAGACCGGCGGCTTCAACCTGATGGTGGACTGCGGCATGGAGCAGGGCCGCGACATCTATGAGAACCAGCCCCTGCCCCTGGCCCCCGGCCAGGTGGACTGCATGCTGCTGACCCACGCCCACATCGACCACTCCGGGCGCATCCCCCTGATGGTGAAGAACGGCTACAAAGGGCCGGTCTTCACCACCGGGGCCACCGCCGAGCTGTGCGGCATCATGCTGCGCGACTCCGCCCACATCCAGGAGTTCGAGGCCGAGTGGCGCAACCGCAAGGCCCAGCGCTCCGGCGGCGAGGAGTATCAGCCCCTCTACACCATGCAGGACGCCGAGGCCGCCCTGGCCCTGTTCCATGAGGTGGACTACGGCGAGACGGTGGAGGTGGGGCCGAACATCCGCGCCCGCTTCACCGACGTGGGCCATCTTCTGGGCTCCGCGTCCATCGAGCTGTGGGTCACCGAAGGGGAGGAGACGCGAAAAATCGTTTTTTCCGGTGACATCGGCAACACCCACCAGCCCCTTCTGCGGGACCCCCAGCCCATCAAAGAGGCGGACTATGTGGTGATGGAGTCCACCTACGGCGACCGCAGCCACGGCCCCCGGCCGGACTATGTGCCCGCCCTGGCCGCCGTCTTGCAGGACACCTTTGACCGGGGCGGCAATCTGGTCATCCCCAGCTTCGCCGTGGGCCGCACCCAGGAGATGCTCTATTTCCTGCGCCAAATCAAGGAGCAGAATCTGGTGAAGGGCCACGAGAACTTCACCGTCTATGTGGACAGCCCCATGGCCGTGGAGGCCACCCAGGTGTTCAAGACCAGCTGGGCCGAGTGCTACGACGAGGAGGCCCGCACCCTGGTGATGCAGGGGGTGAACCCCATCAACTTCCGGGGGCTCAAGCTCTCCTTGAGCAGCGACGACTCCAAGGCCATCAACTTTGACTCCGAGCCCAAGGTCATCCTCTCCGCCAGCGGCATGTGCGAAGCCGGGCGCATCCGCCACCATCTGAAACACAACCTCTGGCGGCCGGAGAGCACGGTGCTCTTTGTGGGCTACCAGTCGCCGGGCACTCTGGGCCGGGCGCTGGTGGAGGGCGCGAAGGAGGTCAAGCTCTTCGGCGAGACCATCGAGGTGCGCTGCAAGGTGCAGGTGCTGGCGGGCGTGTCCGGCCACGCGGACAACGAGGGCCTGATGAACTGGGTGAAGAATTTTGAGTCGAAGCCCCGCACCGTCTTCGTCACCCACGGCGAGGACGAGGTGTGCGACATCTTCGCAAACCGCCTGCGCTCGGAGCTGGGCCTGGCCGCCGCCGCGCCCTACAACGGCGCGGAGTATGACCTTGTCACCGGCAGCTGCCTTGTGGTGGGCAACACCCAGCGCATCGCCAAGGAGGAGGGCGGCGGCAAGAAGCGGGAGAACCCGGTGTTCCGCCGCTTGCTGGACGCCGGCCACCGCCTGCTGAACATCATCAAGGCCAAGGAAGGCCACACCAACAAGGAGCTGGCCCGCTTCGCCAGCCAGGTGGAAGCCCTCTGCGACAAGTGGCAGGACTAAAGCGACATAAAACAACAAAGCGGCAGACCCCGGCGGGGCCTGCCGCTTTTGATGTTCAGGGCAAAAGTTCCGTGAGGATGCTGTTCTGCACCAGCATACCTTCGGGCGTAAGGGCCAGACGGTCGCCGTCGAACATGGCATAGCCCGCCGCCACACACCGGCGGATGAAGGCAAGGCGGCCTTCGTCAAAGGCAAGGCCGTACCGCTCCTTCAAAAGGGAGAGGCGCAGCCCTTCGGCGAGCCGCAGCCGCAGCATGATGTAGTCCGAGCCGGTGCATTCCCCCTCCGGCACGGGGGCAGCCCCGGCCAGGAAGTCCGCCGTGCTGCGGCCAAAGGAGAAGCGCCTGCCCTCCATGCAGCTGGCCGCCGCGGGGCCGAGGCCCAGATAGTCTCGGCAGTCCCAGTAAATGAGATTGTGCCGCCCCTCAAAGCCGGGGCGGGCAAAGTTGCTTATCTCGTACTGGGCGTAGCCCGCCTTCGCCAGCTCGTCCACCGCGTAGAGGTAAAAATCCGCCGCTTCGTCCTCGCTTGGCAGGCCCGGCGGGGGATTTTTGCCGAAGGGCGTGCCCGGCTCGATTTTCAAGAGATAGGCCGAGATGTGGGTGGCACCTCCCTCCGCCAGCAGGGCAAGGGTGCGGTCGAACTCTCCCCGCGTATAATGGGGCAGGGCCAGCATGATGTCGCCGGTGATGTTTTCAAAGCCCGCGGCCTTTGCCGCGGCCAGCGCGGCGCGGCTCTGGGCGGCGGTGTGGGGCCGGCCCAAGCGGGCAAGGCTCTCGTCGTCCGCCGTCTGCACCCCCAGGCTCAGGCGGTTCACCCCGGCGGCGCGAAAGCCCGCCAGCTTTTCTTCGTCCACCGTTTCCGGGTTTGCCTCCAGCGTGATTTCCGCGCCGGGCAGCGGGTCGGCGGCCTTCACCAGCCGGGAGACTTGAGCGGGGGAGAGCAGGCTGGGGGTACCGCCGCCAAAGTACAGCGTCTCGGGCCGCCCGGGGCACATCGCCGTCATCCGGGCGATGAGGGCGTCCACATATTCGTTGGGCACGGCGCGGCTGGCCCCGGCGGAATAAAAATCGCAGTAGCGGCACTTGGCAAGGCAGTAGGGGATGTGCAGATACAGCCCGAAACCCACGGCGCACGCCTCCTTTACACAAAGCTTTCACAGGCCATTATAAATTATTTTGATTTTGTTTACAATTCCGGCGTTGTTGTGCGATATAATAAGCCCAAAGGAGGGGGATATCCCTATGAATCAACAATACGGACCGGGCTTTGAGCCCGACAACAATACCTTCTACGCCAGCCAGGGGCCGGACGGTGTGTTCAGCACCAATGCCCGCTATGAGACGCTGGCGGAATACACCGCCAAGACCTTCGGCTGGATGTTCGCCGGCCTGATGGTCACCTTCCTGGTGGCGCTGGCGGGCTATACCAGCGGCATCGGCATCCTGCTGCTGCGCAACTCTCTGCTGTTCTGGGGCCTGGCCATCGCCGAGATCGCGGTGGTGATGGTGATGAGCGCCCGCATCCATAAGATCGGCGTGGGCACCGCCCGGGGCATGTTCTTCCTCTACGCCGCCCTCAACGGCCTGGTGTTCAGCTGCTACTTCTACCTCTACCAGATGTTCGACCTGGTGCTGGCCTTCGGCGCCACCGCCCTCTACTTCGGCATCATGGCGGCCTACGGCTACCTCACCAAGCAGGACCTGTCCGGCTGGGCCAAACCCCTGATGTTCGGCCTCATCGCCATGATGATCGTCAGCGTGTTCGGCATTTTCTTCGGCGGGGTGAACATCCTGCTGTGCTGCGTGGGCATCGTCATCTTCGCCTGCTACACCGCCTACGACACCCAGAAAATCAAGGCCGCCTACTTCGCCTACGCCGGCAACCCGGAACTGGCGAAAAAGGCCTCGGTGTTCTCGGCGCTGGAACTGTATCTGGACTTCATCAACCTGTTCCTCTACATCCTGCGCATCTTCTCCCGCAGCCGCGACTGATTTTTAAAAACAGAAGGGCCGCCCCCGATGGGGCGGCCCTTTTTTGTGCTTTTCAGTTCTCGTCCAGCTTGAGCACGGCGGTGAAGGCCTCGCTGGGCAGTTCCACGCTGCCCAGCTGGCGCATCTTCTTTTTGCCTTCCTTCTGCTTTTCCAGCAGCTTTTTCTTTCGGGTGATGTCGCCGCCGTAGCACTTGGCCAGCACGTCCTTGCGCATGGCCTTCACCGTCTCGCGGGCGATGACCTTGCCGCCGATGGCCGCCTGGATGGGAATTTCAAACATCTGGCGGGGAATGTTTTCTTTCAGCCGCTCGGCCAGGCGGCGGCCCTTGGCGTAGGCTTTGTCCGCGTGGACCACCATGCTCAGCGCGTCCACCATGTCGCCGTTCAGCAGCATGTCCAGCTTGACCAGCTTGCTCTCCTTGAAGCCCTTCATCTCGTAGTCGTAGCTGGCGTAGCCCCGGCTGCGGCTCTTGATGGCGTCGAAGAAGTCGTAGACGATCTCGCCCAGGGGCAGCTCATAGTGCAGGTCCACCCGCTCGGCGTCCAGATACTTCATGTCGATCATGGTGCCCCGCCGGTCCTGGCACAGGTCCATCAGGCTGCCCACATACTCGGTGGGGGTGTAGATGTGGGCGTCCACATAGGGCTCTTCCTGCTTGGCGATGCGGCCCGGGTCGGGGTAGTCCGACGGGTTCTCGATGGTGAGAACGGTGCCGTCGGTGAGGGTGAAGCGGTATTCCACGCTGGGGGCGGTGGTGATGAGGTCCAGATCGAACTCCCGCTCCAGCCGCTGGGTGATGATGTCCAGGTGCAAAAGCCCCAGGAAACCGCAGCGGAAGCCAAAGCCCAGCGCCGCGCTGGTCTCCGGCTCAAAGCTCAAAGACGCGTCGTTCAGCTGCAGTTTTTCCAGCGCGTCCTTCAAATCGGGATACTTCGCGCCGTCCACGGTGTAGATGCCGCAGAACACCATCGGCGTCACCTTGCGGTAGCCGGGCAGGGGTTCGGGGGTGGGGTCCGACACCAGGGTCACGGTGTCGCCCACGCGGGTCTCCCGCACGTTCTTGATGCTGGCGGTGAGGTAGCCCACTTCGCCCGCCTCCAGATGGTCGCAGGGCATCAGGCTGGTGGCGCCCATGCGGCCCACCTCCACCAGGGTGAACTCCGCGCCGGTGGCCATCATCCGCACCGTGTCGCCGGGCTTCACCGTGCCCTCGAACACCCGGATGTAGACGATGACGCCCTTGTAGCTGTCGTAGACGCTGTCGAAGATGAGGGCCTTCAGCGGCGCGGTCTCGTCCCCTTTGGGGGCGGGGATGTCGGTGATGACTTTTTCCAGCACGTCCTCGATGCCGATGCCCATCTTGGCGCTCACCCGGGGCGCGTCCATGCAGGGCAGGCCGATTACGTCCTCCACCTCTTTGGCCACCCGGTCCGGTTCGGAGCTGGGCAGGTCGATTTTGTTCAGGATGGGCACCAGTTCCAGGTCGTGCTCCAGCGCCAGATAGGTGTTGGCCAGCGTCTGCGCCTCCACGCCCTGGGTGGAGTCCACCACCAGCACCGCGCCCTCGCAGGCGGCAAGGCTGCGGCTCACCTCGTAGCCGAAGTCCACGTGGCCCGGGGTGTCGATGAGGTTGAACTCGTAGTGCTCGCCGCTGCGGGCGGTGTAGTCCAGCGTCACCGCCCGGGCCTTGATGGTGATGCCCCGCTCCCGCTCCAGCTCCATGTTGTCCAGCAGCTGGTCCTCCATCTGGCGCTCATCCACGCTGTGGGTCTTTTCCAGAATGCGGTCGGCCAGGGTGCTCTTGCCGTGGTCGATGTGGGCGATGATGCAGAAATTGCGGATGTTCTTTTTCGACAAACAGGTCCCCTCCAAAAAACAGGTGTGAAGCCGGGCAGCCCCGGCGCTTATTTTAAATCACGTTGTAGCCCATGCCCGCCAGCAGGTCCAGGGCCTTCTGGCCCATGGCGTTGTCGCCGGTGCCGCACAGGTCTTTCAGCACGGTGATGGTGCTGGAAAGAAAGGCGGAGTGCAGCACCACCGCGTTGCTCACCACGCAGATGTTGGTGACCACGCCGCACAGGGCGATTTCCTCCGGCTCGCCGCCGCAGAGAGCGCGGGCCGCCTCGGGCAGCTCCATGCTGCCGAAGGTGGGCTTGTCCACAAAGGCGATGCTTTCGCTGCCCGCCGTCTCAAATTCGGCCAGCCTGCCGTAAAGGTGCCAGCCCTCGCTGCCTTCGATGCAGTGGGGCACCGGCAGAAAGCGGCCCTCCCGGGTGTCGAGATAATCGGGGGCGTGGGTGTCCCGGGTGAAGATCACCTTCCAGCCGTCGGCCAGCGCCGCTTTCACCTTGTCGCACAGAGGGCCTTCCAGCGCCTCCGCGCCGGGGTAGCCCAGCGCGCCGTCCACAAAGTCTTTCTGGTAATCCACCACCACAAGCAGCTTGCTCATTTTCCTGCCCTCCGATGCGTCAGAATGAAGTCTGGTTCAGATAGTCCGCCAGCCCCACGGCCTCGCCGCCTTTGAGGTAGACACGGGGCACCCGCAGCGCCAGCGCGCACATGATTTCATAGGGGATGGTGCCCGCCTTGCGGGCCACATCTTCAATGGTGTCGCAGCCGGGCGCACCGAAGATGCAGGCTTCGTCGCCCGCGTCCACGCCGTCCAGGTCGGTCACGTCCACCATCAGCTGGTCCATGCACACCCGGCCGATGACCGGGGCGCTCTGGCCGTGGATGCTGCACACCCCCTGATTGGTCAGGCTGCGGGGATAGCCGTCGGCGTAGCCTACGCAGAGGGTGGCCACCCGCCGGGGGCCGGGGGCGGTATAGAGCAGGCCGTAGCTCAAAGACTGGCCCGCCTCGATGGTCTTGACCTGGCTCACCCGGGCCTTTAAGCGCAGCACCGGGCGCAGGCCCTCAAAGTGCACCTCGTCGCTGGGGTCGCAGCCGTAGAGGATGATGCCCGGCCGCACCAGGTCCATGCCCCATTCCGGGTGCTCGGTGAGGGCGGCGGAGTTGCAGCAGTGAACGGTCTCGAGGGCGACGCCCCGGCCCTTCAGCGCCTCGGCCACCTTCACGAAGCGGTCGTGCTGGCCGGCGGTGTAGGCGACGTCGGCGGGGGCGTGGCTGTCCGCCACGGCGAAGTGCTGGAACAGACCGGTGACGTTGAGGCCCGGCAGGCCGCAGCAGTCCGCCAAAGCGGACACGCAGGCCTCGATGTGCTCTTCGCTGCGGGCGTCAAAACCCAGCCGGCCCATGCCGGTGTCCACCTTCAGATGGGCCTTCACCCGGCCGCCCGCGGCCCGGGCGTTCTCGCTCAGCGCCTGGGCGTAGGCCCCGCTGAACACCGCCTGGGTCAGGTCGTTGCTGATGAGCTGGGCGGCATAGGCCGGGTCGGTGTGGCCCAGGATGAGGATGTGCCCCGTCACCCCGCCGGAGCGCAGGTGCAGCGCCTCGGCAAGGCAGCTCACCGCGAACCATTCGGCTCCGGCGGCCTGCAAAGTTTGGCACACCATGCCGTCGGCGTGGCCGTAGGCCCCGGCCTTCACCACCGCGCACACCTTGGCGGGGGCGGCGTGGGCCGCGATGAGCTTAAAGTTATGGGCGAGGGCGTCCAGGTCCACCTCGGCCCAGCAGTGCTTTTCAAACTCCAATGGTAACACCTCGCTTGCCGCCATCAGGCGGCGGAATGGCCCGCGCTCACCGGCGGGCTCTGCGGCCTTCGGTGCCGGGCAAGGGAGCCCAGCCGTCCAGACCGGCATCCTGCAGGGCTCCCAGCATCTTCTGGCGGAAGGCCGGGTCCTTTTTGGCCATGGCCGCCACGTAATCTTTCATTTCCTGGCGGCGGGTGGCGCCGTCCGCGGGGCAGGCGCTCTTCACCACCGGCAGGTCCAGCTCCCGCACCGCCCGGCGCACCTCGGCCTCGGTGGCCAGCACCATGGGCCGGATGAGGTAAAGCTCTTTGCGGGAAAGCCAGGTCACCGGCGAAAAGCAGCCCAGCCGCCCCTCGCCCCAGAGGTTCATGTAAAAGGTCTCCACAGCGTCGTCCAGGTGATGGCCCAGGGCCACCCGGTTGCAGCCCAGCTCTTTCGCGGTGTTGTGCAGCAGGCCCCGGCGCATCTTGGCGCAGAGGGCGCAGGGGTTCTTCTCCTGGCGCAGGTCGAACACCACGTGGCCGATCTCGCTGCGGCGGATGTGGTACTCCACGTTATACTCCGCGAACAGCTGTTCCAGCGGCGAGTAATCCGTGGGGACGTTCCCGAACTGGGGGTCCAGGCTCACGGCCACCACCTCGAAGGGGATGCCCAGATACTCCCGCAGGCGGGCAAGGCCCACCGTGAGGGCCACGCTGTCCTTGCCGCCGGAAACGCCCACGCACACCCGGTCGCCGGGCGCGATCATGCCGTATTCCTGAATGGCTTTGCGCATCAGTCCTTCCAGACGCTGCATGGGGCAGCCCCCTTCCATATAATGTATTATAAAGACGAGCGCTCCATGCCGCAAGGGGCAAAGAGGCGCTTTTCCCGGTCATTATACCACATACGGGGCAATCTGCACAAACTTTGCGCGAAAATTTGAAAAAATAGAAAGTGAGCAAACGAGAGAATAAGAGAGTATGAGAGAGAATGAGCGAGCGAGCCGGGATTAAATCAAAATAATCGAAAAAAGTGCTTGACGCGGCTTTGGCTTTCGGTTATAATCAACCTTGCGCCGATGTGCGCCAAACCGCATTCACGCGCCTTTTGGCACGAAAAGAAAATCAGGAGGAACAGCAAATGAGCACTACTCTCGCTAAACCCGCCCAGACCGAGCGCAAGTGGTATGTGATCGACGCCGCGGGCAAGCCCCTCGGCCGCGTTGCCGCCAAAGCCGCCGTGCTGCTGCGCGGCAAGAACAAGGTCACCTTCACCCCCAATGTGGACTGCGGCGACCATGTCATCATCATCAACTGCGACCAGGCGGTCCTCACCGGCAAGAAGCTGGAGAAGAAGTACTACCGCACCCATTCCGGCTGGATCGGTGGCCTGAAAGAGACCCAGTACAAGACCCTGATGGCTGAGAACAGCGACAAGGCCATGTACGTTGCGGTGAAGGGCATGATCCCCGCCAACACCCTGGGCGCCAAGGCCATGACCCGCCTGCGCTGCTACAAGGACGCTGAGCACCTGAACGCCGCCCAGAAGCCCGAAGTCTACGAGTTTTAATAGGAGGCAATAGAATATGTACGAGACGAAACCTTATTTCTACGGCACCGGTCGTCGTAAGAATTCCGTTGCCCGCGTTCGCGTCTACACCGGCACCGGCAAGATCACCATCAACGATCGTGACATCGACGATTACTTTGGCCTGGAGACCCTGAAGCTGATCGTTCGTCAGCCCCTGGCTGTGGCCGAGGTCGAAGGCAAGTTCGACATCGTGGTCCGCGTGAACGGCGGCGGTGTTGCTGGCCAGGCCGGCGCCATCCGTCACGGCCTGAGCCGCGCCCTGCTGCAGTACGACGAGAACCTGCGTCCTGCTCTGAAGAAGGCTGGCTTCCTGACCCGCGATCCTCGTATGAAGGAGCGCAAGAAGTACGGTCTGAAGGCTGCCCGTCGGGCTCCCCAGTTCAGCAAGCGCTGATTTCAGAACCCTTTGCTTCAAAAGCCCCGGAACCGTTTGGTTCCGGGGCTTTTTCTGTTGCCAAACCGGGCAAAGGGCCGGTGTGCGCTGCAAAATAAAAACAATCGAAAAATTTTGTCTTTTTGCTCCATTGTGTTTTGCCGCCGCTTTCGATATAATCGAAATTAGAATACACGCCCCGCTGCGGGCAAAAAGGAGGACCGCACCCCCATGGACCTTTTGGAACAGTGCCGCCTGTGGCATGAGGCGGAGGAACACGAGAAGATCGTCCAGGCGCTGGAAGCACTGCCCGAAGAGCAGCGCACCGCCGCCACCGATATGGAACTGGCCCGGGCCCATAACAATCTGGCCCAGCCCGCCGAGCCGGAAGGCCGTGAGCTGCTGCGGCGGGCCATCCGGCTGATGGCCGCCCACGAGTCCGACTGCCCCGACCCTTACAGCTGGAATTTCCGCATGGGCTACGCCTGCTATTATCTTGACCGGGAGGGCGCGGCCCTCGGCTATCTGGAGCGGGCGCTGGAACTTCACCCCGGCGATTCGCCCAAGCTCAACAGCCGGGAAGATGTGCGCCAGCTCATCGACGACTGCCGCCGCCGGCTCACCCTGCCCCGGTTCGAACGGCCCTTCCAGCGCCGGGTCATCGAGGCCTGGGCGGAGTTTGCCCGCCGTGAGGAGCAAGTGCGCCGCCTGTTGGACGCGGGAGAGCAGAACGAGGCCCGGGCACTGACGGAGGGCGCGCTGTGCTGCGCCTTTGCTCAGCCGCATTTCTCTCTGCGCCGGGGCGAAGGGTATGAGCTCATCCTCTCCCCCGAGGGCGACCGGGCGCGGCTGTTCCAGCTGATCCGATTCGTCCGTCAAACGCCCCCGCAGCTGGCCCGGCATTGGAAGGTGCTGGTGGACCTCGCCTCCATGGAGGATGTGCCCGGCGCGCCGGAGCAGGGCGAAACGGCGGACCCCGCCCCCTGCCTGGAAAACAGCTACGTCACCTATCACCTGGAGCCCAACGAGGACCCGGACGCCGACTGGCGGCTGGATGTCATCGCCGGCTCCACCCGCTGCCCGGCGCTGGTGCGCCAGTATCTGGCGGGGGAGAGCGCCGCGGTGGACCTGCTCCACGACGACGGCGCGGCGGCGGGCTTCATCTGCTGGCCGCTGGAGGGCGTTTCTCCCGAGGAGCGGGGACAGCAGGCCTTTGCCCTGCGCGGGCAGCTGGAAGAGACCCTGGCTGCCCTGGGCGAAGAGAAGGTGACCCTGCTGGGCGGGGCCATGGGCCTGTTCTGCGGCTATCTGGACCTCATCGCCTGGGACCTGCCCGCCGTGCTGGACGCGGCGGCGGCCTTCTTCGCCGCCTCCGGCCTTGCCTGGGGTTCCTTCCACTCCTTCCGGCGGGACGTGGGAACCGTGCGCCTGTGGAACGCCGAGGACGAAAAGGAGCCCGAGGTGCACCCCGAGACCGGCTCGCTGCTCTCCCCCCAGGACATCGAGACCATGGAGAGCTATCTGGAAGCCAGCAGCGGCTACTTCTATCAGGTGCTGCAATACCTCACCGACTTCATCGAAAAGGGCAAGAAGGATGGCCGCTTCACCGAGCGTCAGGCCCGGCGGGACCTGCAGATCGCCCTGTGGTACGCCTACGCCTGCCTGAACGTGGACGAGTACGAATACTACTACCGGGCCTCCCAGTGGATGCCCGACTCCGAGCCGGCGGCCAAGGGCTGCGGCACCTGGTACTACCGCTACGCCGCCTCGCTGATGTACTGCGGGCGGCTGGAAGAGGCGAGAAAGTACGCCGAGCAGGGCACCGTGGAGGAGCCGGACTACCCCTGGGCCTGGCTGCTGACGGCCAAACTCCGCAGCCACTTCGGTGAGAAGGAGGCTGCCCTGGCGGCTGTGGAGCAGGGCCTTGAACTGGTGCCCGGCGACTACGAGTTTCTCACCCTGCGCCGGGAGATCGAGGCGGGCGCGACGCTGGAACAGATGGAGAACCACTGGATTGACCCGGACTTCGACCAGAAGCTGCAGGCCGGGCAGGACGAGGGCGCGGCGGCCAAGCTGCAGGCCATCTCCTGCATCGTGCTGGACAAGGCGGGTCTTGAGGCCTTCTTTGAACTGTTCGCCCCCGACGAAGAGGACTACACCCCCAACGCCCCCTACTGCTCCTTCCACCGCACGGTGCGGGGCCGCCGGCTGGACGTGCTGTTCCTGATGAACGAGGCGGGCCTCTCCAAGCTGGGGCGGGACTGGCTGCACTGCCAGCGGGACCGGCTGGACAGCGGCGAATGGCTGGACCTCACCGACCCGGAGGGCAAACCGGGCAGGCTGGAAACGGTGCTCTTCGGGCTGGACCGCAGCGTGCGGCTGCTGGGCCACACCAAGGGCAACGCCGACGGCCGCTTCCAGACGGTTTTGGACGAGGCGGGCAATGCCGTCTCCTGCGAGTGGATGAACCGGCCGGAGCAGCCGGAAGATGAGGAAGAGCCCACGCCCCAGTGGGTCTACACCGAGCACCAGATGGAGCTGGTGGAGGAGCACATCCGCCGCCATGTGGGGCCCTTCGACCAGGTGCTGCACGAGCTGGTCTCGCCGGACATCCACGTGGACCTGTGCGTCGTGCCGCCGGATGACGACCGCAATTTCTACACCATCATCACCATGGGCATGGGCGCGCGGCGGATGAACGTGCCTCCCGAGCTGGCCGAGCACCGGCTGGAGCGGGCGGAGCTGGCCATCGCCCTGCCCGATTACTGGAAGCTGGATCAGGAGTCCTTGCAGGACGAGCGCTGGTACTGGCCGCTGCGGCTGCTGAAAAGCCTGGCGCGGCTGCCCGGCGCCTGCAACACCTGGCTGGGATGGGGCCACACGGTGGACAATCAGGAGCCCTACGCCCCGGACACCGGCCTGTGCGCCGCGCTGCTGGTGGGCCTGCAGGGGGCGCTGCCCGGCGGCGATGTCTGCCCCCTGCCCGACGGGGACGAGATCAACATCTATCAGGTCATCCCTCTCTACCGGGCGGAGATGGAATACAAGCAGGAAAAGGGCGCCGAGGCCCTGCTGGACCACATGAACGGCGTCAGCTTCGTGGTGATGCCCGACCGGCCCTGCGCCGCCCTGGAAGAACAGCCCGCCGACGCCTTTCTGCTGGACAACGCCGAATGGCACCTGCAGAGCCTGCGCCGGAAGCATCTGGCGGTGGAGCCCATCGCCGTTTATGACCATATGGCCATCTACCTGCGCTGGTGCATCGAGCGGGGCCTGATGAGCGGGGAGTTCCTGGCCCAGCACGGCGCGCTGGCGGGGGCCGTCCGGCAGGACGGCGCGGGCACCGACCTGCGCCCCTTCGTCCGGGACGCGCTGGGCGGCAAGCTGTGGTCGAACCTGTTCAGCGAGGAGGGGCAGGCCTTCGCTTCCTATTATTATGGAGAGAACGAAGCGCCCTCCTTCCCCAGCGACATCGATAACTGGTCTTTGGACCATTTCGGGCCGGTGCGCTACCAGTCCGACGAGTTCCAGGACGAGGCCTATCTCTTCGTGCCCTTCAACGAGGACTATTATCAGGGCATGGCCGCGCTGATGGACCGCCGCCGCGCAAGCTGGATGGCCCAGGACATCCCGGGGGACGGCCAGCCCCCCGAGGCGGCCGCCGCCCTGATGGAACAGCTGGAAGGGGAGAACTGCTACTTCCCGCCCATGAAGGACCCCGACCCCCTGCTGGCGGACTTTGGCTACACCCGGCGGCAGGCCATCCGGGACGGCTACATCCCCCTGTTTCTGGCGGCGGAGGACGGCCTGTGGCAGAGCCTGCGGGACCTGCCCCTGCCGCAGGAGCCCGCGGCCGGCACCAAGCCCTTTGCCCGTCTCTGGGGCGAGGACGGCCTCACCCGCCCGGTGGTGCTGGCCCGGGTGCCCGCGTCGGCCCCCTGGGAGGTCTTTGAAAAGCTGCCCCTGGGCGAGAGCGGCCCCCGCCTTGCCGCGCTGGCCCGCCGGTGGTACCAGCAGTACGGCGCGGTGCCCGCCGCCCTGGGCTGCGGCTGGGTGGAGTTCACCCTGCCCGATGTTCCGCCGAAAACCACCCTTGCCGACCGTGACCGCCTGGCCCTTGCCCTTGCCGGGCGGCGGCCCGTTCGGCTGACCCTCTAATAAAATCTCTCCTGCCGCCCTGTGAGTTTTGCTCACAGGGCGGCTTTTTTCACAAGAAATTTCCTTGACATTGCCCCATTGCTGCTTTATTATGTTATCATACTAAAGCGAACTGCCCGCCCGGCGGGCAAAAGGGGAGGGGAGCCCTGCATGAACAGCGGCCTTTTGCAGAAAAACGAGGAGACGGCCTTCCGGCTGCGGGGGCTTTACCGCAGCTACGGCTACCAGCCGTACAAGATGAGCAAGTTTGAGGAATACGACCTCTATGTGCGCAACAAGAGCTTTCTGCTCAGCGAGAACATCCTCACCTTCACCGACCTGGACGGCAAGCTGATGGCCCTGAAGCCCGACGTGACCCTCTCCATTTTAAAGAACGGGCGCGGCGGGCCGGGGCTGCAGAAGGTGTATTACAATGAGAACGTCTACCGGCCCTCCGCCACCGCCGGGGGCTTCCGGGAGATACCCCAGACGGGCCTTGAGTGCATCGGCAGCCTGGATGCCGCCGCCGAGGGCGAGGTGCTGATGCTGGCGGCAAAGAGCCTCGCGGTCATCAGCCCGGAATACCTGCTGGACGTGAGCCACCAGGGCTTTGTGGCGGGGCTGCTGGAAGGGCTGGACCTGCCCGACGAGACCCGCCGCCGGGCGCTGGCGGCCATGGGGGCGAAGAACACCCCCGCGCTGGAGCGCCTTGCCGCTGAGGGGCAGCTGCCCGAAAAAGCGGCGCAGACCCTGAGCCGGCTGGCCCTTCTCTACGACAGGCCCACCCCGGCGCTGGCGGCGCTGGAACCCCTGGCGGAAAACCAGCGGATGGTCACCGCCCTGCGGGAGCTGAAAGAGCTCTGCGCCCTGATGGAGCAGCGGGGCCTTGCGGAACATCTGCGGCTGGATTTTTCCATCGCCAACGACATGAACTATTACAGCGGCGTCATCTTCCGGGGCTTTGTGCCCGGCCTTGCCGCCGGCGTGCTGGCGGGCGGGCGCTACGACCACCTGCTCCACCGCATGGGCCGCGCCGGCGGGGCCATCGGCTTCGCCGTCTATCTGGACCAGCTGGAGCGCTTCGGCGCCCCCGCCCAGGACGAGGTGGACGTGCTGGTGCTCTACGACGACTCGGTGAGCGCGGCGAGGGTCGCCGCCGAGACCGACGCGCTGGTGGCCGCGGGGCAGACGGTGCGGGCCGAGCGGCAGATGCCGGAGGCGGGCTACAAGCGCCTGCTGGACCTGCGAAAGGAGGGGGGCGGCGAATGAACATGGTGAACATCGCCCTGCCCAAGGGCCGCCTGGGCGAAACGGTCTACCGCAGCTTCAAGGCGGCGGGCTACGCCTGCCCCTCCATCGAGGAGGAAAACCGCAAGCTGGTGTTTGAAAACCCCGAAGCCGGGGTGCGCTACTTCTGGGTCAAGCCCTCGGACGTCTCCATCTATGTGGAGCGGGGGGCCGCCGACGTGGGGGTGGCGGGCAAGGACATCCTGCTGGAATACCGGCCGGACGTCTATGAACTGGCGGACCTGGGCGTGGGCAGATGCCGCATGTGCGTGGCGGCCAAGGCCGACTTTCACGACGACGGGGCCCGCACCCTGCGGGTGGCCACCAAGTTCCCCCGCATCGCCCGGGGCTACTACGCTTCCCTCAGCCGGGACATCGACGTGATAAAACTCAACGGCTCCATCGAGCTGGCCCCGCTGCTGGGGCTTTCAGACGTCATCGTGGACATCGTGGAGACGGGCCGCACCCTGGCGGAGAACGGCCTTGAGGTGAAGGCCGAAATCGTTCCGGTGAGCGCCCGCCTCATCGCCAACAAGGTGAGCTGGAAGTTCAAAAACGACGCCATCCGGCGCATGGCCCGGCTGCTGGCCGAAAACGCCGCGGCCCAAAAGGAGGAACAGGCATGATAAAGCTGTATGATTTCGACAAGCTCTCCCCGGCGGAAATTTTCGCCCGTACCGACGACTCCGCCGATGTGGCCGAGGCGGTGCGGGGCATCATCGAGGCGGTGAAGGCCGAGGGCGACAAAGCCCTCTTCCGCTTTGCCAAACAGTTCGACCACGCGGACCTCGCCGCCCTGGAAGTCACCGGGGCGGAGCTGGACGCGGCAGTGGCAAGCCTGGAGCCGGGCCTGGCCGACCTGCTCAAAGAGGCGGCCGACCGCATCGCCGCCTTCCACCGCCGCCAGCTGACCAACAGCTTTGTAGTCAGCGAGGAGGAGGGCGTGGTGCTGGGCCAGAAGGTCATGCCCATCGAGAAGGTGGGTCTCTATGTGCCCGGCGGCACGGCGGCCTACCCCTCCAGCGTGCTGATGAACTGCATCCCCGCCAAAATCGCCGGCTGCCGGGAAATTGTGATGGTCTCGCCCCCCACCGGCGGCGATATCTCCCCGGTCATCCTGGCCGCCGCCCGCATCGCCGGGGTGGACCGGGTGTTCCGCACCGGCGGGGCCCAGGCGGTGGCGGCGCTGGCATACGGCACCGAGACCGTGCCCCGGGTGGATAAGATCGTCGGCCCCGGCAACGCCTGGGTGGCCGAGGCCAAGCGCCAGGTGTTCGGGCGGGTGGCCATCGACATGATCGCCGGCCCCAGCGAGATCCTGGTGGTGGCGGACGGCGCTTCCGATGCCCGCCAGGTGGCCGCCGACCTGCTCAGCCAGGCGGAGCACGACACGCGGGCCGCCGCCGTGCTGGTGACCGACAGCGAGCCCCTTGCCAAGGCGGTGCAGGCGGAACTGGAGCGCCAGATCCCCCTGCTGCCCCGGGCGGCCATCGCCCGCGCCTCCATCGACTCGAACGGAAAGATCATCCTCACCCGAGACCTGCGGGCGGCCATCGAGGTGGCCAACGAAATTGCCCCCGAGCACCTGGAACTCTGCGTGGACGACCCCTTCGCCTATCTGGACGCGGTGCGCAACGCCGGGTCGGTGTTCCTGGGCCGCAACTGCCCGGAGGCTTTGGGCGACTACTTCGCCGGGCCCAACCACACCCTGCCCACCATGGGCACCGCTCGCTTTATGAGCCCCCTGTCGGTGGACGATTTTGTCAAGCGCACCCAGTTCACCTACTACACCGCCGCCGCGCTGGAAAAGGTGCAGGCCAAGGTGGCCCGCTTCGCCCGGCAGGAAGGGCTGGAGGCCCACGCCCGCAGCGTGCTCAGCCGCTTTGACGAAACCCTGTGAAACAGAAAGGCATACCATGAGCAGATTTTTAGCCCCCCGCCTCACTTCCCTGGAGGCCTACGTCCCCGGCGAACAGCCCCGGGAGATGGAGTATGTGAAGCTGAACACCAACGAGTCCCCCTATCCGCCCTGCCCGGCGGTGGAACAGGCGGTGAGCCCCGCCGCGGTGCGGCGGCTCAATCTTTATCCCGACCCGGCGGGCCTGGAACTGCGCCGTGCCCTGGCAGCCCGCTACGGCCTTTCGCCGGAGAACGTGCTGCTGGGCAACGGCTCGGACGAGATCTTGAACTTCGCCTTCACCGCCTTCGCCTCGCCGGAAAAAGGGGCCGCCTGCCCGGACATCAGCTATGGCTTTTACTCGGTGTTCGCCGCCCTCCACGGCCTGCCCCTTCTGGAAGTGCCCCTGAAGGAGGACTTCACCTTGTGCCCCGAGGACTATTACGGCCTGGACCGGCTCATCGTCTTCGCCAACCCCAACGCCCCCACCGGCCTTGCCATCCGCCCGGAGCAGGTGGAGAATGTCCTGCGCCATAACCCGGACAGCGTGGTGGTGGTGGACGAGGCCTATGTGGACTTCGGGGCAGAAAGCTGCGCGAGGCTGGTGGAAAAATACGACAATCTGGTGGTGTGCATGACCTTCTCCAAGTCCCGCTCGATGGCGGGGGCGCGGCTGGGGTTCGCCCTGGCGCAGCCGGCGCTCATCGCGGACCTGGAGACCATCCGCTGCTCCACCAATCCTTACAACATCAACAGCCTGACCCTGGCCGCCGGGGCGGCGGCCATCGCCGGCGACGGCTATTATACGGACAACTGCCGCCGCATCATGGAGACCCGCGCCTGCACCAAAGAGCAGCTGGACCGGCGGGGCTTTGTCACCCTGCCCAGCCTGGCGAACTTCCTGTTCACCTCCTGCCCGGGGCTGGACGGGGGCGAACTCTACCGGGCCCTCAAGGCCCGGGGCGTGCTGGTGCGCTGGTGGGATAAGCCCCGCCTGCGCCCCTTCGTGCGGGTGACCATCGGCACCCCGGAGCAGATGAACGTGTTCCTGGCGGCTCTGGACGACATTCGAGAGGAGAGATGAACCATGCGCACCGCAAAGCTGCGCCGCACCACCGGCGAGACCGACGTGGCCGTCGTTTTGGACCTGGACGGCACCGGCAAAAGCGAAATTTCCACCGGCTGCGGTTTTCTGGACCATATGCTCACCCTGTTTGCCCGCCACGGCCGCTTTGATCTGACGGTGCAGGCCAAGGGCGACACCTGGGTGGACGACCACCACACAGTGGAGGACGTGGGCATCACCCTGGGCGACGCCTTCGCCCAGGCCCTGGGGGAAAAGCGGGGCGTCACCCGCTACGGCAGCACCATCCTGCCCATGGACGAGGCCCTCATCCTCACGGCGGTGGACCTTTCCGGCCGGGGCCTCCTGTGTTATGATCTGGCCATCCCCACCGAGAAGGTGGGCACCTTCGACACCCAGCTGGCCGGGGAGTTCTTTGCCGCCTTCGCCCGCCGGGCGGACCTGACCCTGCACGTGAAGCAGCTGGCGGGGACCAACAGCCACCACATCATCGAGGGGGCCTTCAAAAGCCTTGCCCGCAGCCTGCGCACCGCCGTGGCCATCGACCCCGCCGCCGCGGGGGAGGTGCCCTCCACCAAGGGGGTCCTGTGATGGTCGCCATTGTGGACTACGGGGTGGGCAACCTCTTCTCCCTGCGCTCCTCCTTCGCCGCCATCGGCCAGCAGGCGGTGGCCACCGCCGACCCGGACCTTCTGGCCAAAGCCGACCGGCTGGTGCTGCCGGGGGTGGGAGCCTTCGGCGACGCGGCGGCGGCTCTGCGCCAAAGCGGGCTGGATAGGGCGGTGCTCAAAGCGGCCGAGGCGGGCAAGCCTCTGCTGGGCATCTGCCTGGGCATGCAGCTTTTGCTGGAAAAAAGCTTTGAGTACGGCGAGCACAAAGGCCTCGGCCTCATCCCCGGCGAGGTGCGCCCCATCCGGGAGGTCATCCCGGAAGGGCTCAAGGTGCCCCACATCGGCTGGAACGCCCTTGCACTCACGCGGGAGGGGCGCGCCTGCGGCCTGTTCAAAAACACGAAGGAAGGGGACTGCGTCTATTTCGTCCACTCCTACTGGGCGGCCAGCCCCGCGCCTTACGTGCTGGCCGCGGCGGAGTACGGCGCGCCCCTCACCGCCGCGGTGGGCCGGGGCAACGTGCTGGGGGTGCAGTTCCACCCGGAAAAAAGCGGCAGTGTGGGCCTTGCCATCCTGCGGGCCTTTTGCGAAACGGAGGTGGGCGGATGAAGCTCTTTCCCGCCATTGATTTAAAAGACGGCCAGGTGGTGCGCCTGGTGAAGGGCGAGTTTTCCACCGCCCGCCAGGTGGCCGGCGACGCGGTGGAGACCGCCCGCGCCTTCCAGGCCGCCGGGGCCCGGTGGGTGCACATGGTGGACCTGGACGGCGCCCGCAGCGGCACCCGGCAGAACGGCGCCATCGTGGCCGCCGTGGCCGCCGCCGGCCTCTCGGTGCAGCTGGGGGGCGGCATCCGCACGCTGGCCGACCTGGAACAGGTGTTTGAGTTAGGAGTGCGGCGTGCGGTCATCGGCTCCGCCGCTGTGGCCGACCCCGGCCTTGTGCAAGAGGCGGTGAAGCGCTTCGGCCAAGAGCGCATCGCCGTGGGGCTGGACGTGAAGGGGAACAGCGTGCGCACCGCCGGCTGGCAGGCGGACAGCGGCCTTGACTGGATGGAGTTTGCCCGCAGGATGGAGTCCCTCGGCGCGGCCACCCTCATCTTCACCGACATCGACACCGACGGCACCCTCTCCGGCCCGCCCTTCGAAAGGCTGGCGGCGCTGCAGCAGGCGGTGGGCTGTGACATCATCGCCTCGGGGGGCGTTTCCTCCAACGAGGACCTGAACAAGCTGGCCGGGATGGGCCTTTACGGGGCCATTGTGGGCAAGGCGTACTACGCCGGGAAAGTGGACCTGGCCCGGGCGGTGCGGGAGGTGCAGCCATGATCACCAAGCGCATCATCCCCTGCCTGGACGTGAAGAACGGCCGGGTGGTGAAGGGGGTCAACTTCAAAGGTCTTGCGGACGTGAGCGACCCGGTGGAGCTGGCCGCCTTTTACAGCGCCTCCGGGGCGGACGAACTGGTGTTCTACGACATCACCGCCTCCGCCGAGGGCCGCGCCCTCTTCACCGACGTGCTCACAAAGGTGGCCGCCACCGTGTTCATCCCCCTCACGGTGGGGGGCGGCATCAACACGGTGGAGGATTTTGACCGGGCGCTCAAGTGCGGCGCGGATAAAGTGAGCGTCAACTCCGGGGCCATCCGGGACCCCGGCCTCATCGCCGCCGCCGCCCGGCGCTACGGCGACCAGTGCGTGGTCTTGAGCGTGGACGCGAAGCGGGTGGACGGCCGCTATCATGTGTTCGCCAAGGGCGGCCGGGAGGACACCGGCCTGGACGCCATCGACTGGGTGCGCAAGGGTGTGGCGGACGGCGCGGGCGAGATCGTGCTGAACAGCATCGACACCGACGGCGTGAAACAGGGCTTCGATTTGGAAATGCTCGCCGCCGTCTGCAACGCGGTGGATGTGCCGGTCATCGCCTCCGGCGGCGCGGGGGGCGTTCAGGATTTTGTCACTCTCTTCAAGGCCCTGCCAAAGGTGGACGCGGGTCTTGCCGCCTCCATCTTCCACTTCGGCGAGGTGGCCATCCCCGATTTGAAACGCACTCTGGCCGCCGCGGGCGTGCCCGTGCGCCTCATTTGACAAAGCAAGGAGAACATGCGATGATTTCCATGGATGAACTCAAATTCGACCAAAACGGCCTCATCCCCGCCATCGTCACCGACGCGGCGGACGGCAAGGTGCTCACCCTGGCCTACATGAACCGCCAGAGCCTCGCCATCAGCATGGCCGAAGGCCGCACCTGCTTTTGGTCCCGGTCCCGCCAGTGCCTCTGGCGCAAAGGGGAGACCTCCGGCAACGTGCAGCACATCCGCACCATCACCGCCGACTGCGACCGGGACGCCCTGGTGGTGGCGGTGGACAAGGACGGCCCCGCCTGCCACACCGGCGCCGAGAGCTGCTTTTTTGAATCGGTGTA
The DNA here is from genome assembly GCA_004558145.1 of Oscillospiraceae bacterium. Taxonomy (GTDB): domain Bacteria; phylum Bacillota; class Clostridia; order Oscillospirales; family Ruminococcaceae; genus Allofournierella_A; species Allofournierella_A excrementavium. The sequence goes on along the minus strand of SFDQ01000002.1, from coordinate 181,417 downwards.
TATCAGCGAGGCAGGGGAGCCCTTCACCGTGAAGGGCCTCTATAAACTGCTGGAGGGCCGCAAGGAGACCCTGCCCGAAGGCTCCTACACCACCTACCTCTTCCAGAAGGGCCTGGACAAAATACTGAAAAAGGTGGGGGAGGAATCCACCGAGGTCATCGTCGCCGCAAAAGGGGGCGACAAGGCCGAGACCATCTATGAAATCGCCGATTTGATGTACCACGTGATGGTGCTGATGGTGGAGATGGGCATTTCGGTGGAGGATGTCTATAAGGAACTGGCCTCCCGCCACATCATCGACCACAAAGTGAAACAGGAGAAGATGACCCCATGAAGCCCCAGAACCTGCACACCCACACCACCTTCTGCGACGGCAAAAACACCCCCGCCGAAATGGCCGCTGCGGCCTTTGCCGCCGGTCTTGGGGCCATCGGTTTTTCCGGCCATTCTCCGCTGGAAGGGGAGGAATGGTGCATGGCCCCGGCGGACCTGCCCGCCTGCCGGGCGGCGGTGAAGGCCGAGCGCGAAAAGTACGCCGGGCGCATGCAGGTGTTCTTGGGCCTCGAACAGGATTTCTTCAGCCCCCTGCCCGAAGGGGCCTTCGATTATCTCATCGGCTCGGTCCACGGTCTGCGGCTGGACGGGCAGCTTTATGCGGTGGACGAAAGCCCCGAGGCCTTCGCCCGGCTGGCGGACCGCTGCGGCGGCGCGGAGGGCCTCCTGCGGGAGTATTACCGCCTGCTGGCCGAAACGCCGGCGCGCACCGGCTGTGACATCCTGGGCCACTTCGATCTGGTGACCAAGTTCAACGAGGGGAACCGCTTCTTCGACCCGGAAAGCCCCCGCCTGCGCGCCCTTGCGCTGGAGGCGCTGGAGGCCCTTGCCTCCCGGGACGTTATCTTTGAGGTGAACACCGGGGCCATCTCCCGCGGCTGGCGCACCGCGCCCTACCCGGCGGCCTTCTTATTAAAGGAGATGCGCCGCAGAAAAGCGCGGGTGTGCATCACCGGCGACAGCCACGCCGCCGACGCCCTGCTCACCGGCTTTGGACAGGCGAAAGCCCTGCTGGAAGACTGCGGTTTTTCCTCCTGCTGGTACCTCACCGAACAGGGCTTTCAGGAGGGTCCTCTGCCGCAAATTCCGTGAACTGAAGGGGCCGCCGCGGCGGCCTCTTTTTTGCGTCAAAAACCCCTTCGAATATGCAAAATGCACATAGCAAAATACGCTTATTTGGGCAAAAAGCACAAGCGGGAAAGAGCTCAAAAAATGACAAAACGGTAAAAATCCGGGCAAGAATCGAAGCAAACGGGAGCGATGACGAGCCACAGGCCGGGATAGAGAGCAACACGTGCATGTTTTTTGCAAAACGCCAAAACACGGCCAATTTGCCCCAAAACCGCCCGCCGAGGGAGTTTGACGCGGCGGCGGGCATTTGCTACAATGCCTCAAGTGCCCGATGCGCCGCAGGAAAGCGGCGCAAGACGGGCGCACCGCAAGGAAGGGCGCGGCCGTGCCCATGTTTCGGCTGCATCGAGTGCCCTACAACATGGAACGTTAGGAGTGTTTATGACAAAATTCACAGAACATCTGCGGCGGCGGATCCTGGCCATCCCGGCCAAGTGTTACGTCATCCTGCTCACCCTGTGCTGCCTGTCACTGACCCTGTTTGCGCTTTTTTCCACACTGAATATCGTCTATGTGTCCGACTCCCACGGCGCCAGCCGCATGCTGATCACCCGGGTGGAGGACCCCGAGGAGCTGATGGACCTCTCCGGCATCGTGGCCGAAGAGGAAGACAGCGTCTACTTCACCGCCTTCAACGGCAACCTCGCCAGCCTGAGCATCCAGCGGGCGGTGCCCATCACCGTCCACGCCGACGGCGAGGAACACGTCACCAAGCTGGCGGGCGGCACGGTGGCCGAGGCATTGGCCGCCTGCGGCATCGAGCTGGGCGAGCACGACTACACCGAGCCCAGCCTGCACACCGTCGTCAGCGAGGACGAACCCATCACGGTGCACCGGGTGGAATACCAGGACACCGTGACCTATGAGAGCATCCCCTACGAGACCGAATACGTCTACACCAGCCTGTTCTACCGTAACAAGAGCCGCACCATGACGGTGCAGCAGGGCAGGGAAGGCACCAACGAGATCACCCACCGCCTGCGCATCGTGGACGGCGAGGTGGAGTCCAGCCAGGTGGTGAGCGTGGTGATGACCGAGGCCCCCGTGAACACCATCATCAAGGCCTACAAGGCCGGCGCGCCGGTGAGCGATCTTACCGGCCCCGAGGTGGTAAACGGCGTGCCCTCCAGCTACACCGCCGTCTACACCGGCCGTGCCACCGGCTATTCCGCCAGCCGCGGCCGGGGCGCTTCCGGCCTGGGCCTGGGCTACGGCACCGTGGCCGTGAACCCCAACCTCATCCCCTACGGCACCAAACTCTACATCACCAGCACCGACGGCAAGTTTGTCTACGGCTACGCCATCGCCACCGACACTGGCGGCGCGCTGCTCAACGGCAGCTGCCTTGTGGACCTGTTCTACGAGACTTACAGCGAGGCGCTGATGAACGGCGTGCAGCAGGTGAACGTCTACGTTGTGGGCTAAAGCCTGCCGCGCCCCCTTTTGCAAACAGATAACAGGTGTTTCGCCCCTGTCCGGCCAAAGCCGGGCGGGGGCGTTTTTTTACAAGGTTTTTTCGCCCCAGGCGCTTGACAAACCCCCGGCGCAGGACATACACTTAGAAAGGGCGTGACCGCCCCGTATTTTTTGCGAACAAGGAGATGAAAGGCATGGACGGCGACCCCGGTAGTCGAACGTGTAAGACCTTCATATGCGGCGCTTCTGCCTTTCTGTTCCCCGTGCGCTGACACCTGCGCGGGGCGGGCTTTGTGCGCCGCCAGGAAGAAAGCAGGTGTAAAATTATGATCACGATTTACCTCAGCGACGGTGGCCGCATGCTGGAGCAGGATCAGATCTGCCCCGGCGCGTGGATCCACCTGTGCGACCCCAACGAGAAGGAGATCGGGCGTGTGTGCGCCCAGCTCCATGTGGACCCCGACCTTGTGCGCGCCGCCCTCGACGAAGAGGAGCGAAGCCGCATCGAGGTGGAGGACGAAGACGGCACCCCCTGCACCATGATCTTGGTGGACACGCCTCTTGTGCAGACCGAGGGCCACACCTTCGTTTACTCCACCATCCCCTTTGGCATCGTGCTCACCCCCCAGAACGTCATCACCGTCTGCCTGCGGGAGACGGCGCTGCCCCGCGCCTTCATGGAGGGCCTGGTGAAGGGCTGCAGCACCAAGAAGTTCAAGCGCCTGGCGCTGCAGATGCTCTACCGCAACGCCAGCCTGTTCCTGTTCTACCTGCGCCAGGTGGACAAGGCCAGCACCCGCGTGGAGAACGAGCTGCACATCAGCATGAAGAACAAGGAGCTCATCCAGATGCTGGGCCTTGAAAAGAGCCTTGTCTACTTCTCCACCTCTTTGAAGAGCAACGAGCTGGTGCTGGAAAAGCTGCTGCGCATGGACTTTGTGAAGGACTTCCCCGAAGACACTGACCTTCTGGAGGACGTCATCGTGGAAAACAAGCAGGCCATGGAGATGAGCGGCATCTACCGGGACATCTTGTCCGGCACCATGGACGCCTTCGCCTCGGTGATCTCCAACAACCTGAACATCGTCATGAAGCTGCTGGCTTCGGTCACCATCATCCTCACGGTGCCCACCATCGTGTCCAGCCTGTGGGGCATGAACGTGCCCGTTCCCTTCGAGGGCAGCCCCTTCGGCTTCTGGATCGTGCTGGGCGTGGCGGGCCTTGCCACCCTGGGGGCCATCCTGCTGGCGAAATACAAGCGCTGGCTGTGAAAAATTGCGTAAAAGCCAGGGTGGCATAAGAAAACGGCGGTTCTGCCGTAGGATTTTGGCGCATAAAACACGCAGAGCGGCCTCTCAAGCCACCAAGGCTTGCGGGGCCGCTCTTTGTGCTTTTTTCATCCAAAATCCTGGGGCAGAACTGCCCAGCACCAGGAAATGGGCGATTTTGATGGGAGCGCAAGGAAAAGCGCCGCAGGCACCCTTGGTGGTTGTCAAGACGCTTTGACGCCGCGATACCGCAAAATCGCCCGTTTCCCGGCGCCGTTTTCTTACGGCACCCCGGCCAATCGGCGGGCTTTTGCCCGCCGCGCTTTTTATATTATGGCAAAAAGTGTGGGTTTTCTGTGTGGCCTTGTTGCGCCCGGTGGCATTTTTGGGTATAATGATAAAAATGAACATACTGCGCCCCGGCGGGCCCATATCCCGCCGCCGGCGCGTTAAAAGGAGCGTGCAGTATGCAGATCTACAATACGCTGACCCGCAAAAAAGAGGAGTTCATCCCCCAGAAGGAAGGGGAGTACCGCATTTACGTCTGCGGCCCCACCGTCTACAACTACATCCACATCGGCAACGCCCGTCCCGTGGTGGTGTTCGACACCCTGCGCCGGTATCTTGAGTACCGGGGCAACAAGGTGCTCTTTGTCTCCAACATCACCGACATCGACGACAAGCTCATCAAAAAGGCCCAGGAGCAGGGCTGCAGCATGAAAGAGGTCGCCGAGAAGTTCGAGGCCGAGTTCATCAAGGACAGCGACGGCCTGAACGCCAAGACCCCCACCGTGCGCCCCCGCGCCACCGAGCACATCGAGGAAATTCTGGACATCGTCAAGGACATCCTGGACAAGGGCTACGGCTATGTGGCCAAGAACGGCGACGTCTACTTCCGCACCCGCGCCTTCAAGGAGTACGGCAAGCTCAGCCACCTGAACCTGGAAGAGCTGGAGAGCGGCAACCGCGAGCTGCGCAGCCAGATGGACGACGACCTGAAAGAGGACCCCGCCGACTTCGCCGTCTGGAAGGCCGCCAAGCCCGGCGAGCCCGCCTGGCCCAGCCCCTACGGCCCGGGGCGTCCCGGCTGGCACATCGAGTGCAGCGCCATGGCCCGCAAGCACCTGGGCAACACCATCGACCTGCACTGCGGCGGCCAGGACCTGATTTTCCCTCACCATGAGAACGAGATCGCCCAGTCCGAGTGCGCCAACGGCTGCACCTTCAGCCGCTACTGGATGCACAACGGCTTTTTGAACATCGACAACCACAAGATGAGCAAGAGCGCCAACAACTTCTTCACCGTGCGCGAGATCGCCGAAGTGTTTGGCTACGAGCCCATCCGCTACTTCCTGCTCACCGCCGGCTACCGCATGCCCCTGAACTACACCGTGGAGCTGCTGAACAGCTGCAAGGCCAGCCTGGAGCGTCTGTACACCTGCCGCGACAACCTGGACTTCCTCATCAAGAACGCGAAGGGCGAGAGCAACCTGCTGGCGGAGAAGGCCGCCGCCGCGAAGGTGAAATTCAACACCGCCATGGACGACGACCTGAACACCCCCGACGCTTTGGCCGCCGTGTTCGAGCTGGTGAAGGACATCAACACCCTGGGCGCGGACGCCAGCGTTGACGCGCTGAAGGCCGCCGCCACCACCTTTGACGAGCTCACCGGTGTGCTGGGCCTGCTCTACAACCGCAAGACCGACGAGATCCCCGCCGAGGTGATGGACCTGGTGAACCAGCGCGCCGAGGCCAAGAAGGCCAAGGACTGGCCCACCGCCGACGCCCTGCGCGCCAAGATCACCGAGATGGGCTATGTGGTGGAGGACACTCCCCAGGGCCCCAAGGTGACCCGCGCCTGAGCCGCGCGCATCTCTTTTGACCGGCACGGGCCGCGAGGAACGCTGTTTTTAGCCGACAGCCCCCCGCGGCCCGTTTGATTTTGTTTTCTGAGAGGACCCGCTATGTCCAGACCTTCTGCTTTTTCTTCTGCCCGCGCCCGGTGGCTGCCGCTGGCGGCGGTGCTGCTGGCGGCGCTGGCGGTGCGCTGCGGCCTCGCCCTTGTGAGCGAGGGCTATTCCAGCGATGTGGCCTGCTTTTCCGCCTGGGCCCTGCGCCTGGCCGAAAACGGCCCCGGCGCGTTCTACGCCCCGGATTACTTTGCCGATTATCCCCCCGGCTACATGCTGTTGCTCTGGCCGGTGGGCCTCATTGCCCGCGCCCTGGAGCTGGAGGCGGGCGGCAAAGCCATGGGCTTTCTGATCTGCCTGTGGCCCATCCTGTGCGACCTGGGCCTTTCGGCCCTCATCTGGTCCATTGCCCGGCGGCGTTTCGGCGAGCAAAGGGCGCTGCGCTTTGCGGCCTTTGCCGCCTTCTGCCCGGCCCTTTTGTACGACACCGCCGTCTGGAAACAGGTGGACGGCGTGTTCTGCCTTCTGCTCGCCGCCGCCTTTTTGCTCCTTGAGGAGAAAAAGTGGCTGCCGGCCGCGGCGCTCTACGGCTTTGCCCTGGCGGTGAAGCCCCAGGCCCTGCTCTTCGGGCCGGTGCTGGCCGCGGCCTTCCTGGCCCCGCTGCTGGCGGCCCGGCAGCGGCGGCCCGCCCTGACCGCCCTTGGCCGGGGCGCGGCGGGGGCCGCGCTGGCGCTGGCGGCGGTGCTGGCCTGCGCGCTGCCCTTCTGGGGCGGCCAGGACGCCGGCTGGCTGTGGGAGAAATACACCTCCACCGCCTCCAGCTACCCCTACGCCAGCGTCAACGGCTACAATCTGCTCACCCTCTTCGGGGCCAACTGGCAGCCCCAGGACGCGCCCGCCCTGGGGCCTGTCACCTGGCAGATGCTGGGCGCGGCGGGCATCGTTCTCGCCACGGCGGACCTTGTTTATCTCTCCTGGCGCAGCTGGAAGGCCGGGCGCTTTTCGCCGCTGCTGCTGGCCGCCTTCTACGGGGTGGCGGTGTTCACCCTGAGCCACCGCATGCACGAGCGCTACATCATCCCCGCGCTGCTGCTGGTGCTGGCGGCCGCCGCCCGCTGGGGCGACAAGCGGCTGCTGGGCGCCTTCGGCTTGCTCAGCCTCTCCTCGCTGGTGAACCTTGCCATGGTGCTCACCAGCAACGGCACCGAGGACCAGTTCCTCTCCAGCGCCACGGCGGTGGTGATGATCCGCGTCGTCAGCGCCGTGGAGGTGGCGGGCTTCGCCCTGCTGGCCTGGGCTGTCTTTGCTTTGTGCCGGGGCGAAGAGGTGCGGGAGTATGTCCTCACCGCGCCCGCCGTCCCCGCCGCCCCCGCGCCGCAGCCGGCCTGGACCCGCAAAGAGCGCCTCACCCTGGCCCTGCTCACCCTGGCGGTGGCGGTGGTGAGCTTCTGGAATCTGGGAGACTTCACCGCCCCCCAGAACCCGCTGGACAGCGACGGCGTGACCACCCAGGTGGACGTGGAGCTGGCCTCCGGCGCAACGGAACTCTGGGTATATCCCGGCGTCAGCTGGGGCGGCAGCCTCACCGTGTACGACGAGGCGGGCAATCAGCTGGCCGGCGTGGAACTGAGCGGCAGCACGGTGTTCCAGTGGCTGAAAGTGGGCCTCTCCGCCCCCGCCGAGGGCAAGCTTACCCTCATGGTGAACAACGCCGAGGTGATGGAGGCCGCCTTCCGGGACGAGAACGGCACGCAGGTGGCGGTTTCTTCCGACAGCGCCCTCTTTGACGAGCAGCAGCTGGTGCCGGATTCCATCAGCTACAAAAACAGCATGTACTTCGACGAGATCTACCACGGCCGCACCGCCTATGAGCACCTCCACGGCATGCCGGTCTACGAGACCACCCACCCGCCGCTGGGCAAGGTGTTCATCATGCTGGGGGTGGCCCTCTTCGGCATGACCGGCTTCGGCTGGCGTGTGGCCGGGGCGGCCTTCGGCGTGGCGCTGGTGCCGGTGCTCTATCTCTTTGTGCGCCGCCTCACCCGCAAGCCCGCCTTTGCCCTCTTCGCGGCGGTGCTGGCGGCCTTCGACACCCTGCGCTTTGCCCAGAGCCGCATCGCCACCATCGACATCTACGGCACCTTCTTCATCCTGCTGGCCGCCTATTTCATGGTCTGGTACTGCCAGAGCGTGCTGGAAAAAGGGGTGGAGCAAAGCGTTCTGCCCATGGCGCTGGCGGGCCTTGCCTTTGGCCTGGGCGCTGCCAGCAAGTGGACCGGCATCTACGCCGGCGCGGGGCTGGCGGTGCTCTACTTCGGCGTGCTGTGGCAGCGGGCAAAGCAGAAGCCGCCCCGCCTCAAACAGGAGGTGGCCACCGCCTTCTGCGGCGGCATCGTCTTTTTCGTGGCGCTGCCCCTCATCATCTACTTCGCAAGCTATATCCCCTACTTCTGGCGGGAGAGCGGCTTCTCCCTCTCCGAGTGGTGGCAGTGCCAGGTGAACATGTACCGCTACCACAGCGGCCTGGAGGCCACCCATCCCTATGAGTCCCGCTGGTACACCTGGCCGGTCAGTGCGCGCCCGGTGTGGTACTATCTTGCCTCCGGCCTGCCGGAGGGCATGCGGGGCACCATCGCCGCTTTGGGCAACCTGCCGCTGTGGCTGGCGGCGCTGGGGGGCCTGGGCTGGTGCGGCTGGCGGCAGCTTTCCGGCAAAGGGAATGGGGCCACCGGCGCTGTGTCGGTGCTGTTCCTGGCCCAGTTCCTGCCCTGGGTGCTGGTGAGCCGCTGCACCTTCCTCTACCACTATTTCCCCAGCCTGTGGTTTGCGGTGACGGCCCTGGCGCTGGTTGCGGCGCATTTTTACGGGCGCCGCCCGGCGCTGGTCAAGGGTCTGTGCATCGGCCTTGCGGTGGCGGCGGGGCTGTTCTTCGTTTGCTACTACCCGGTCATCAGCGGGCTGCCGGTGGCCGAGTCTTATGTGAACGCCCTGCGCATCCTGCCCAGCTGGATGTTCTGAATTTGAAAGGAGGCAAGCGCCGTGCGGCTGCTTCATCTCTCCGACCTGCACCTGGGCCGCCGCCTGTGCGAGGCCGACCTCTTTGAGGACCAGAAATATATCCTGGACCAGATCGTCTCCATCGCCCTCTCCGAAGGGGTGCAGGGGGTGCTGGTGGCGGGCGACGTCTATGACAAGGGCGTGCCCGGCGTGGGCGCAGTGAACCTGTGGGACCACTTCCTCACCGCCCTGTGCGAGAACCATCTGCCGGTGTGGGCCATCAGCGGCAACCACGACTCGGCCGAGCGCCTTGCCTTCGGCGGGCGGCTGCTGGAGCCCAGCGGGGTGCATCTGGCCTCGGTGTTCTCCGGGCGGATGGAACGCTTTGAGACCCGGGACGAGCACGGCCCCCTCACCATCTGGGCCCTGCCCTTTGTGCGCCCGGCGGCGGTGCGGGCCTTTTTCCCTGATGACACCATCGAAAATTACACCGACGCGGCGGCCGCCCTGGTGCGCGCCGCCGCCCCGGACGCGGGCGGGCGGAACATCCTCATCGCCCACCAGTTCGTCACCGCCGGGTCCGCTTCGCCTGCCGCCAGCGGCTCGGAACTTTTGAACCTGGGCACCCTGGACAATGTGGACGCTTCCGCCTTTGACCTTTTCGACTATGTGGCCCTGGGCCACATCCACGCCGCCCAGCAGGTGGGCCGGGAAGAGGTCCGCTACTGCGGCTCGCCCCTGGCCTATTCCGTCAGCGAGGCGCTGGGCCAAAAGAGCGTCACGGTGGTGGACATTGGTCCCAAGGGGCAGGTGAGCACGAAGCAGGTGCCCCTGTCGCCCCTGCGCCCTCTGCGCCGGGTGCAGGGCCCGCTGGAGGCCCTGCTGCAAAACGCCGTGCCCAGCAATGATTACATCTATGCCCGCCTCACCGACAAAACGCCGCCGCTGGACCCCGCCGCCCGGCTGCGCAGCGTCTACCCCAATCTGGTGCGGCTGGAGTTCGTTCTGCCGGATGCTCCCGCGGCCGACGTGCCCGCCCTGCGCGAGATCGCCATGCGCACGCCCCGGCAGCTGTTCGAGGAGTTTTATCAGAGCGTCCACGGCAGGGAACTGGATGACGAAGAAAAAGCCTTTCTGGACGATGTGCTGGGAGAGGAGGCGGAAGGATGAGACCTTTGCATCTGCGCCTTTCGGCCTTCGGCCCCTACGCCGGGGAGGAGACGCTGGAACTGGACAAACTGGGCTCCAGCGGGCTGTTCCTCGTCACCGGCGACACCGGGGCGGGCAAGACCACTTTGTTTGACGCCATCAGCTATGCCCTGTTCGGCCAGCTTTCCGGCGGGGTGCGCAGCCTTGACACCGTGCGCAGCGACTACGCCGAGCCCGACCGGGAGACCTTTGTGGAACTGACCTTCCTGCACCGGGGCAAAGAGTACACCGTGCGCCGCACCCCCCAGTACCAGCGGCCCAAGAAGCGGGGCGAGGGGCAGGTGACTCAGGCGGCCACCGCCCTCTTCCTCGCGCCGGGCCGCCCGCCTGTGGAAAAAGTGGGGGAGGTGGACGCGGCCATCCGGGAACTGCTGGGCATGGACGGCGAGCAGTTCCGCCAGATCGCCATGATCGCCCAGGGCCAGTTCACCGAGCTGCTCAACGCCCCGGGCGAGCGGCGCAGCGCCGTGCTGCGGCAGATCTTCGGCACCGCCGGCTGCCGCGCCGTGCAGGACAAGCTGCGCGCCGCCGCCACCGAGGCCGCCCGCGCTGTGGAACAGCAGGACGCAGCCCTGCGGCAGGCCTTCGCCGCCTTCAAGCTGCCCGAAGAGGACGCGGCGGCCCGACCCCTGCGGGACGTCCTGGCCGATGAGGCCGCCGTCTGGCGCTGCGACGAGGTGCTGGCCCAGGCCGCGGCCCTCTGTACCGCCGACGAGGCCGCCTGCGCCGCCGCCGAAGCCCAGAGCAAGACCCTGGACGCAGAGGCCGAGACGGCCGCCGCCAAGCTGGAGGCCGTCCGGCAGGCCGCCGCCCTCCACGCCGCTGCCGCCGAAGCCGCCCGGAAACTGGCGGAACTGGAAGGGCAGCAGCAGGAACAAGAAGAGCGCCACGCCGCCCTCGGCGAAGTGCGCGCCGCGCTGGAACAGACGGAATTGCTGGCCCGCCAGCAGGAGGCCCAGCTGCCCGCCTACCAGCGCCGGGAGGAACAGCGTGCCCTGCGAAAACAGCTGGAAGAAAAACTGGACCGGTGCGAAGCGGACCGCCGCGCCGCCGCCGAAGAGCAAAATCGGCTGGAAGAGGAGAGCGCCCGCCTTGGCGAACAGGCCAAGGGGGCCCAGGAGGCCCGCCAGCGGCAGGCCGCCGCCGAAGCCGCCCGGGACGCGCTGGATGTGCGCCTTGCCCAGACCGGCACGGCACTGGACGCCGCCCGCCGCCTGCGGGGCGTGCAGCAGACCGCCCGGGACGCGGCCGCCGCCTTCGCCGCCGCCCAGGGGGAATACGCCCGGGCCAAGGGCGAGTATGACGCCGCCGAGGCCCTGTTCTGGCAGGGGCAGGCGGGCCTGCTGGCCGCCGGCCTGACTGAGAACGCCCCCTGCCCGGTGTGCGGCAGCCTGCACCATCCCGCCCCCGCAAAGCAGGCCCAGGGCGCGCCCGACCGGGCCAGCCTGCAGGCGGCAAAGAAAGAACTGGAAAAACTGCACACGGAATACCAAAAGACCGCCGAGGCCAGCGGCGCGGCCCAGGCCGCCGACGAGGCCGCCCGGGAGGAATTTCTGCGGCTGGCCGCCGCGGCCCTGACCCAGTGGGGCGGGCAGGCCCCCGACGCGCCCCGGGAGGCTGCCCTCGCGCTGAAAGAGGCAAAGGCGAAAGGCGAAGCCGCCCGCGCCGAGGCCGAGGCCCAGGCCAAAGCCGCCCGAACGGCCGCCGAGGCGGGGGAGAAGGCGGAACAGGACCTGCCCCGATGCCAGCAGAAGCTGGAGGCCTGCCGCAAAAGGCAGGAACAGCTGGCGGAAGAAAGCGCCGGGTGTTCGGCGCAGCTGGCTGCCGCCCGCACCCTGGAAGAGGAGCTGGGGACCAGCCTGCCCTTCGCCAGCGAGGCCGAGGCCCGGCGGGCGCTGGACGAACTGCGCAGGAAAGCGCAGGACCTCTCCGACCGGGTGAAAGAAGGGGAGAAGGCCTGGAGCGGGTTCAGCGAGCAGCTGGCCGCGGCCCGCACCTTGGCGCAGCAGCGCAAAGAAGACCTGACCCGGGCCGCCGACCCCGCCGAAGAGCAGGCCCTGGCCGCCGCGCTGGCGGATGTGAACATCCGGCGCACCGCCCTGCAAAACCGCTGGCGGGCCCTCAACGCCCGCCTCTCGGCCAACCGGGACGCGGCCGACCGGGTGAAGGGGCTGGCAAAGCAGGCGGACACCGCCCGCCGCCGGGCCCGCGTGGCCGACAACCTCCACCGCACCGCCGGCGGCACCCTCACCGGCGGTCTTGGCAAACAGCAGTTCGAGCAGTATGTGCTGGTGGCCTACTTCGAGAGCGCGGTGGCCGCCGCCAACCGGCGGCTGGCCTTCATGACCGGCGGCCAGTATCAGCTGCTCTGCCACGGCGCGGCCCAAAGCCGGGGCCAGAGCGCCCTGGACCTGGACGTGCTGGACAACTACACCGGCAAGCGGCGCAGCGTGCGCTCGCTGTCCGGCGGCGAGACCTTCCAGGCGGCGCTGGCGCTGGCCCTCGGCCTCTCGGACGCCATCCAGCAGTACGCCGGCGGGGTGCAGATCGACACCCTTTTCGTGGACGAGGGCTTCGGCAGCCTGGACGCCGACAGCCTGGAAAACGCCATCGCCACCCTGCAGACCCTTGCGGACGGCAAGCGGCTGGTGGGCGTTATCAGCCACGTGGCCGAGCTGCGCCAGCGGCTGGAAAAACAGGTGCTGGTCACCAAGACCCCCCGGGGCAGCCACATCGCCCTGCGGGAGCTTTGAAGAAACACAAAAAGACCGCCCCGGGGAAGGAAAGTCCCTTCCGCCGGGGCGGCCGTTTGTTTTTTAAAGGGTGATGTGCCTGGGCACGCCGTTCACGAACATGGGGGTCAATTCGCCCTGGATCAGCGGCCGGGCATAGGCCTCAAAGGCGGCGTTCACATGCATGCCGTCCGGCTCGATCCACTCCAGCGGCACGGTCTTTTCCGCGTTGGCCACCTTCTGCACGTCCACCAGCTCGGTGCCGCACAGATAGGGCTGGTCGCTCAGCCGCTTGAGGGCGGCCATGCAGCCGGTGCGGCCTTCCAGCGCCGCCTGCACCGCCGCGCCGCCGGCCCGGTAGGCCTCGCTGATGTCGGTGCGGCTGGCCAGATGCCCGGCGCACCGCTGCAGGGTGGAGAGCTCGATGGCCCGGCTCTTGCAGCCCAGCTCGCTCTGGATGAGCCCCGCCAGATACCGGCTGGTGCCCGAGAGCATGGCCTTGTGGCCAAAGGCGTCCAGCGTGCCGCCGTCGCCCGCAAGATCGCACAAGAAGCGGCCTTCCCGGTCCTTCACGCCCTCGCTGGCGGCGATGATGACGTTCTCCTTCTGCTTTTGCAGCCGGTCCACCCGCCGCAGGAACAGCTTGGGGTCAAAGGGCACTTCCGGCATCAGGATGAGGTCCGGCCCGTCGCAGTCGTCCCCTTTGGCAAGGCTGGCCGCGCCCGCCAGCCAGCCGGCGTGGCGGCCCATGATCTCCGCCACCGTCACGCTGCGCAGGTCGTAGGCGTTGGAGTCGCGGATGACCTCCTTCATGATGGTGGCGATGTACTTCGCCGCCGAGCCGAAGCCCGGGGTGTGGTCGGTGCAGACCAGGTCGTTGTCGATGGTCTTGGGCACGCCCACAAAGCGGATGGGGCTGCCGATGGCCTCGCCGTAGGTGGAGAGCTTGGCGATGGTGTCCATGCTGTCGTTGCCGCCGATGTAGAGCACCGCGTCCACCTGATAGCGGGCGAACAGCTCAAACAGCGTTTCGTACACCTCATCCCCCACCACCGGCGCGGGCAGCTTGTAGCGGCAGCTGCCCAAATAGGAGGAAGGGGTGCGCTTGAGCAGCTCGATCTTCAGATCGCTGTCGAACAGGCGGGTCAGGTCCGCGACCTGTCCCTTCAAAAGCCCCTCGATGCCGTGCTGCATGCCCAGCACCCGCACCGCGCCGCTGCTGCGGGCGGTCTCAAACACGCCGGCGAGGCTGGCGTTGATGACGGCGGTGGGGCCGCCGCTCTGACCTACCATGAAATTCATCGGCACACATCCTTTGCTTGCGTTGCTTTGCGCCGGGCCTTTGCACCGGCGCGTCCTCGTCCATTATACTGTATTTAAAGGGCAGGCGCAATAATCGCCGCCGCCGTTTCGTTTAAAAAGCAGAGACGCCCGCGGCCGCGCGGCCGGGGCACACAGGCACAAAAAAGGAGGGACCACCATGAAACGAGCAACCAGCCTTTTGCTGGCGCTGGCGCTGGCCGCCGGGCTGCTGGCCGGATGCGGGGCGGGCTCCGGCGGCACCACCGCCGCCGCTTCGCCGGAGACCTATGAGAACGGCATGGACTACGCCGTGAGTGAAGAGAGCGCCGACGCGGGCCTTTCCGGCACCGAGGCCGACCGCCTTTCCCCCAACGACGGGCGCAAGATCATCTACAACGCCTCGCTGGAGATGGAGACTGAGGAGTTCGACGCCACCCGCGACAAACTGCTGGAGGCCGCCTCCGGCGCCGGCGCCTGGGTGCAGAGCAGCGACGAGGGCGGCAGCGCCGAGAACGGCAGCCGCTGGGTGCGCTACACCTTCCGGGTCCCCAGCGACAGCTACGCCGACTTTCTCAACGACGCGGCCGCCGCGGGCAGCGTGACCTACAAGAGCGAGACCACCGAGGACGTCACCGCCGACTATGTGGACCTGGAGGCGCGGCTGGAGAGCCTGCGCACCCAGGAGGCCCGCCTTCTGGAGCTGGCGGAGCAGGCGGGGGACCTGGCGGACCTTTTGGCCATCGAGGAGCAGCTGGCCCAGGTGCGCTATGAAATTGAGAGCTACACCGGCCAGCAGCGGGTGTACGACAGCCTGCTGGCCTACTCCACCGTGGACATTTCGCTGAACGAGGTGCGCCTGCTCACCCCCGTGAGCAACAACTTCGGCTCCCGGGCCGTCACCGCCTTCAAGGAGAGCTGGCACAACTTCGCGAACGGCGTGCAGGACGTGGTCATCGGCTTCATCTACCTGCTGCCGGTACTGCTGGTGCTGGCGGTCATCGTGCTGGCGGTGTTCGCCATCCTGCGCGCGGCGCGCCGCCGCCGGCCCCAAAAGCCCATCCAGCCGCCGCCCGCGCCCCCGGCGCAGGCCCCCGGCACAGCGGCGGCGGGGGAGAGACCCGCGCCCAAATACGGCCCCGAACAGTAAAAACTGCCAAAGGCAGGGCATGCGCCGCATGCCCTGCTTTTTTTGCATAGTGGAGATTTTTGCCAAAAAATCTTATGAAAAACGCCAGTTGCGTCCCGGGGCAAATCGTGTTAATAATGAACTAACAATGGGTTTTGTATACAATCCCGGGCCGGCCCCGCCGGCCTGAGGCAGCGAAGGAGGAAGGAATCTATGGCCACATTGCGCGAAGACGCGGACAAGATCATCAAGGCGGCGCTGGAAGCCGCTCTGCCCGACAACGCGGTGAAAAAAGCGCTGGAAGGGCACACCTTCAGCGGCGGTCGGGTGCGGCTGGTGGCCGCGGGCAAGGCGGCATGGCAGATGGCAAAGACCGCCAGCGACCTGTTGGGCAGCCGCATCGAGGCGGGCGTTGTGGTGACCAAATACGGCCACAGCATGGGCCCCATCGCCAATTTCGACATCTGGGAGGCCGGCCACCCCGTGCCGGACGAAAACAGCTTCCGGGGCGCGCAGGCGGCCATCGACCTGGTGAAGGACCTCACCGCCGAGGACACGGTGCTGTTCCTGGTCTCCGGCGGCGGGTCGGCTTTGTTTGAAAAGACGCTGGTCAGCGGCGAGGAGCTGGCGGACATCACCAAGCAGCTGCTGGCCTGCGGGGCGGACATCGTGGAGATCAACACCCTGCGCAAGCGCCTTTCGGCGGTGAAGGGTGGCAAGTTCGCCCAGATCTGCGCCCCGGCCCAGGTGTACAGCATCGTTCTGTCCGACATTCTGGGCGACCCGCTGGACATGATCGCCTCCGGCCCCGCCTATCCCGATTCCTCCACCGCCGCCGACGCCAAGGCCATCATCGCGAAATACGGCCTCAAGATGAGCGAGTCGGCCCTGGGGCTGATGGAGGTGGAGACCCCGAAGCAGCTGGACAATGTGACCACCAAGATCACCGGCAGCGTGCGGCAGCTGTGCGCCGCCGCCAAGGCCGCCTGCCAGAAACTGGGCTACGAGCCGGTGGTCCTCACCGACTGCCTTGCCTGTGAGGCCCGGGAAGCCGGCGCCTTCCTGGGCGCCATCGCCCGCACCCATTCCGAGGCCGACCACTCCCTGGCCTTCATCGCCGGCGGCGAGACGGTGGTCCACCTCACCGGCACGGGCAAGGGCGGCCGCAACCAGGAGCTGGCGCTGGGCGCGGCTCAGGGCATCGCCGGCCTTTCCGGCGCGGCGGTGTTCAGCGTCGGGTCCGACGGCACCGACGGCCCCACCGACGCCGCCGGCGGCTATGTGGACTACACCACTGCCTCCCGTTTGAAGGAGCAGGGCGTGGACATCTTCGAGGTCCTGAAGAACAACGACGCCTACCACGCGCTGCAAAAGGTGGACGGCCTTGTGATGACCGGCCCCACCGGCACCAACGTGAACGACGTGGCGGTGCTGCTGCTCAAGCGTGAAATTTAATTCACTCATAAACGAAAAAATATCCGGCCCCAAGCGGCGGAGCAGTGGCTCCGCCGCTTGTTCTTTTATTCACGATTCGTTCATATAATGCGTTGTGAAATTGCACGATTCCCATGGTCAAAATGCTAAAATTTGTGAAAAATTGTTGACATATGACAAATAAGGGGTTAAAGTTAGGGTGTCGGAGCGAAAATTGTATACAAAATGCAATTTGCGAAAAACTTCCCAACATAATATTTTTTTTGCATGTGAAAGAAGGAGGAAAACGATGAAAACCATCAAAATTCCTTACTACACCTCCACCTTGGACCTGCATGTGGACGAGGCCAATCTGAAGGCGGTCGTCACCGCGAAGATGCACGACTACAAGCCCGCGAAGAGCGAGGCGGAACTGGTGAAGGACGCCCTGGCGCATCCCATCGGCTCCAAGACCCTGCGGGAACTGGCTGTGGGCAAGAAAAAGGTCACCCTGGTCACCAGCGACCACACCCGCGCGGTGCCCAGCAAGCTGACCCTGCCCATCCTGCTGGCGGAGATCCGCGCCGGCAACCCGGACGCGGACATCACCATCCTCATCGCCACCGGCCTGCACCGGCCCACCACCGAGGAGGAGCAGCGGCGCATGTTCGGCGACGCCATCGTGGACAACGAGAAGATCGCCGTGAACAACGCCTTTGAGCCGAACGACTTCGTCAAGGTGTGCGACCTGCCCAGCGGCGCCGAGTTCTTCTGCAACAAGATCGCCGTGGACTGCGACCTGCTGGTCTGCGAGGGCTTCATCGAGCCTCACTTCTTCGCCGGCTTCTCCGGCGGGCGCAAGAGCATCCTGCCCGGCATCTGCAACGCCGCCACCGTCAACGAGAACCACAGCTACAAGGCCATCGCCGATCCCCACTCGGTCACCGGCGTGCTGGAGGGCAACCCCATCCACAAAGACATGGTCTGCGCCGCCCGCGCGGTGAACGTGCAGTTCATCATGAACGTGGCGCTGGACGGTGAGAAGAAGGTCGTGGCCGCCTGGGCGGGCGATCTGGAAGAAGCCCACGCCGCCGGCGTGCAGTTCATCCGCGAGCAGAGCCAGTGCCCCAGCATCACGGGCGACATCGTGGTCACCTCCAACGGCGGCTATCCGCTGGACCAGAACCTCTACCAGAGCCCCAAGGCGGTTGCCACCGCCGAGGCCTGCGCCGGTGAGGACGGTGTGATCATCATGTGCTGCTCCTGCTGCGACGGCATGGGCGGCACCAACTTCGAGCGGCTGATCACCCTGGGCACCGTGGACGAGATCGACAGCTATCTGTCCAAGATCCCGCCCAAGGAGACCATCTCCGAGCAGTGGTGCCCCCAGATCTACTCCCGCATCCTGCGTCACCACAAGGTGATCCTGGTCACCACGTACCTGGACCCCGAAGAGGTGCGCAAGGCCAACATGATCCCCGCCTCCACCCCGGACGAGGCGCTGGAGATCGCCTATGGCATCAAGGGCAAGGACGCCAGCGTCGTCGTTATCCCCGACGGCGTGAGCGTGATGGCCGTAAAAGGCTGAATTGAGCAAAGGAGAACAGCTATGGATCTGAAACTTGCGCTGAAAGTCAGCGACAAAGACAACGTTGCCACCATCTTCGCCGACGGCATCGTGGACGGCACCGAGGTGGAGATCCGCGACAAGCGGGGCGACAGCGAAAAGGTGCACGTCATCGGCGACGTGCCCTTCGGCCACAAGATCGCCGTGCGGGACATCCACAAGGGCGAGCTGATCATGAAGTACGGCGAGGAGATCGGCATCGCCACCAAAGAGATCAAAAAAGGCGAATACGTGCACATCCACAATCTGGACAGCATGCGCGGCCGCGGCGACTGGAAGGAGTAAGCGATATGGAATTTATGGGTTATGTGCGTCCGGACGGCAAGGTGGGCGCGCGCAACTATGTGGGTGTTATCCCCAGCGTGACCTGCGCCAATGACGTGGCCCAGGCCATCTGCCGTCAGGTCATGGGCACCGTGTCCTTCCTGCATCATCAGGGCTGCTGCCAGATGCCGCCCGATCTGGAGCGTGTCACCGACACCCTCATCAGCCTGGGCAAGAGCCCCAACCTGGCCAGCGTGCTGGTGGTCAGCCTGGGCTGCGAAGGCACCGACCACGAGCGCATGGTCAAGGAGATCGCCGCCACCGGCAAGCATGTGGAGATCATCCACATCCAGGAGCTGGGCGGCGTGTCCAAGGCCATCCAGGCCGGCACCGACATCGCCCGCCGTCTGGTCATCGAGGCCTCCGGCCTGCAGCGTCAGCCGGTGGATGTTTCCAACATCGTCATGGCCATCAAGTGCGGCGCGTCCGACACCACCAGCGGCATGGCTTCCAACTGCGTGATCGGCTATGTGGCCGACAAGCTGGTGGACCTGGGCGCCACTGTCATCTTCGGCGAGACCACCGAGTTCATCGGCGGCGAGCATCTGCTGGCCCGCCGCGCCGTCTCCAAGGAAGTGGGCGACAAGATCTTCGAGATCGTTGAGAAGATGGAGAACCGTGCCAAGGCCATCGGCTGCGACATGCGCAAAGGCCAGCCCACCCCCGGCAACATCGCCGGCGGCCTGTCCAGCATCGAGGAAAAGACCCTGGGTGCCATCGTGAAATCCGGCACCCGTCCCATCCAGGGCGTGCTGGACTACCCCGAGTACGTCACCAACCAGAAGGGCCTGTGGATCAAGGACACCCCGGGCCGCGAGCCTGAGATCCTCACCGGCATGGCTGCCACCGGCGCCCAGTTCATGATGTTCAGCACCGGCCGCGGCGCGCCTCAGGGCTTCCCCTGCATGCCTGTGGTCAAGATCTGCGGCAACCCCATCACCTACCCCCGCATGGAGCAGGATATGGACCTGAACGCCGGCCTCATCATCACCGGCGACAAGACCATCGAGCAGGTGGGCGAGGAAGCCTTCGCCAAGGCCCTGCGCACCCTCTCCGGCGAGATGACCAAGAACGAAGCCATCCAGTATGTCAGCTCCATCGACATCCACTGCCTGGGCCCGGTCATCTGAGTTCTTCTGTTTCCCGGCGCGAGGACGCGCCAGCTGATATGTTACACATTCCGCAGACTGAACCCCGTCAACTTTGAGAAGGAGTGAATCGTATGAATCCAGTATTGGCAATGCTGATCGGCGTTGTCGTGATGATGGGTCTTATTATTTTCACCCGCATGCACGCGTTCCCTTCGCTGATCATCTCTGCTATCCTGATCGCCATTCTGTCTGAGGGCATTTCCTTCAGCGAGTCCATCAGCATGGTCACCGCCGGCTTCGGCTCCACCATGACCAGCATCGGTATCGTGATCGGCTTCGGCTGCATCATGGGTATCTTCCTGGAAAAGAGCGGCGCGGCCAAACGCATGGCGCTGACCATTCTGAAACTGGTCGGCGTGAAGCGGGCCGACGTGGTGCTGGGCCTCACCGGTTTCGTGGTGTCCATCCCCGTGTTCTGTGACTCCGGCTTCGTGATCCTGTCCAGCCTGGCCAAAGAGTTCAGCCGTCTGACCAAGAAGTCCATGGTCGGCCTGGGCGGCATCCTGGGCATGGGCCTGTACATCACCCACTTCCTGGTTCCTCCCACCCCCGGCCCTCTGGCCGTTGTGAGCACCTTCCAGCAGGAAGGCCTGGCCGTTGACCTTGGCATGTTCATCATCTACGGCCTGCTGCTGTCCATCCCCGTGTTCATCTTCTCCGTGTACCTGTTCCGCTGGTTCGGCAACAAGTATCCCGATTTCGTGGTCCCCTACGAGATCGACCGCTCCAAGTACACCGAGGCTCAGCTGGTGGTCCTGGACAAGATCGACGCCAAGATCAAGGCCGGCAAAGAGCTGGAGAACTCCGACTTTGAAGAGCTGCTGAGCACCGAGAAGCTGCCCGGCGCCGGCATCAGCTTCACCATCCTGCTGCTGCCCGTTCTGCTGATCCTTGCCAACACCGTTGTTGGCCAGACCGCGATCGCCTCCACCATGGTCGGTCAGGTCATCACCTTCCTGGGCAACCCCGTCATCGCTCTGTTCGTGTCCCTGTGCCTGGGCGCCTTCGTCCTGGCCCGCGACCTGGACAACAAGACCGTTGTGAACATGATGAACGACGCCCTGAAGGACGCCGGCCCCATCGTGATGATCACCGCCGCCGGCGGCGCTCTGGGCGCTGTCGTCAAGGCTACCGGCGCTGCCCAGATCATGGCTGACGCCATCGTGGCTGTTGGCATCCCCGGCGTTCTGGTGCCCCTGCTCATCGGCACCATCATGCGCTTCCCCCAGGGCAGCGGCACCACCGCTATGATCACCGGTTCCGCCATCGTGGCCCCGATGGTCGCCACCCTGGGCATCAACCCCTACATCGCCGGCCTTGCCATCTGCATGACCGCCATGTGCCCCTCCTTCCTGAATGATAGCTACTTCCACGTGGTCACCAACTTCAGCGGCATGGACATCAAGACCAGCCTGAAGACCTGGACCATCGGCTCCATCCTGGTGCCTGTGGTGGGCTCGATCATCCTGATCATCGCCAGCATCTTCATTCACTAAGGTCTTTTCACCGTGAAACAGCTTGCCGCGGGCGGTGCACGCCGCCTGCGGCCCCAAAAAGCGGCAAACGGGAATGTGTAATACGCGCCGGTCCCCCGTTCCAGGGCTTACGGAACCCTGGGGCGGGGGACCGGCCATTTTTGCAGAAAAAGCCCGGCGCGCTGCCTTTCGGGCGGCGCGCCGGGCGCATTGCTGTGATTTTGGCCTTATTCCAGCGGCTGGTTGGTCTGCTTGCTGATGAGGTACTCGTTGATCTTGTCCCGTGCCAGTTCCAGGTGGCGGCGGTTCACCCGGTCCGCCTCCTCCACGTTGCCGGTGAGCAGGCAGTGGACGATGGTGGTGTGCTCCACCAGCGATTCGCGGAAGCGGCGCTTGGATTCCAGCGAGTAGATGCGGAACTGCTGGATCTGGGCCGAGACCCGCTGGTACATGTCCTCCACAAGGCGGTTGCCGCCGATGCGGATGATGAGCCAGTGAAGCTGATAGTCCGCTTCGATGTGCTTTTTCATGTCCTGCTGGTCGTGGTAATAGGTGATCTGGTCCAGGCAGCGCATCAGTTCCTGCTTGTGCTCGGTGGTCATGAACTGCACCGAGCGCTGGATGCAGTAGCTTTCCAGCAGCACGCGCACATCGAAGATCTCCTGGATGTCCTGGGGGGTGAATTCGCGCACGAAAACGCCCCGGTTGGGCTTTTCCTCCACCAGCCCGTCCGCCGCAAGGCGGCGCAGGGCCTCCCGCACGGGGCTGCGGCTCACGTTCAGCGAGCGTGCCAGCTCCACCTCGTTCAGGCGCTGGCCGGGCTCGTAGCGCCCGCCGCAGATATTCTCCTTGATGGCATTGTAGACCTGCGTGCGGATATTCACCACAGCATTTTCTTTCCCAAACATACAGCACATCTCCCGCGTGCGGAAATATTTCGACTACTATTATACCATAGTAGCATATTTTTGTGACCATTGCCAAAAAAAGATTTTTTTCACGGCGGCGCTGGTCTTTTTGCCCTGTTTGTGATAGGGTTACATAGGGTGCGGCCTGCGGCGCGCCCTCCAGAACGAAAGGAATGAGAGACGTTGGCAGAAGTTTTGCGGCATTCCGCGTCTTATGTGTTCATCCTGGCATTGGGCTATTTCCTCAAGCGGGTGGGCGTGTTTGGCAAACAGGACTACAAGGTGCTCACCCAGGTGGTGCTGTGCGTCACGCTGCCCGCGGCGGTCATCACAAATTTCGCCTCCATGGAGTGGCGCACCAGCCTTCTGATGCTGCCGGTGCTGGGCTTTTCCCTGTGCTGCGTCATGATGCTGCTGGGCCAGTTTTTGAGCCGCCGGAGCGACAGCGGCACCCGGGCGCTGTTCATGATCAACTGCCCCGGCTACAACATCGGGGCCTTCGCGCTGCCCTTTGTGCAGAGCTACCTGGGGCCCGAGGCGGTGGTGGCCGCCTGCCTGTTCGATGTGGGCAACGCCATCATCTGCACCGGCGGCAGCTATGCCTGGGCCAGCAGCGTGCTCCATGTGGGCGACAAGCCCCTGCGCCCGGTGGACGTTCTGAAAAAGCTGGGCAGTTCGGTGCCCTTTGTCACCTACGTCACCATGCTGGTGCTGGTGATGGCGGGTGTGCAGCTGCCCGGGGGCCTTGTGGAGTTCATCAGCCCCATCGCGGCGGCCAATCCCTTTGTGGCCATGCTGATGATCGGCGCCATGTTCGACATGGACCTGCGCCCCGAATACCTGCGCCGTGTGGGCCAGGTGGTGGGCCTGCGGCTGGCCTCGGCGCTGCTGGTGGCCCTGGCGGTCTACCACTTCGCGCCGCTGCCGTTGGAGATCCGGCAGGTGCTGGCGGTGATGGTGTTCGCCCCCGCCTCGGTGATCTCGCCCGCCTTCACTGCCAAGTGCGGCGGCGACGGAGGCCTTGCCAGCTGCATCAACTCCATCACCATCCTCTGCGGCGTGGTGGGCATGCTGGCGGCGCTGGCGATGCTGGGCGTGGCCTGACCCTTCACACAAAACAGCGGACCGGCAGAAGGCTTTGCCCTCTGCCGGTCTGTTTTTGTCACTCTTCGTCCATATAGCCCGCGGGCTGGATGGCCACCGCTTCCACCAGCTTGTCCCGCATCCACATGGCCACGTCGGTCTGCACGGTGTAGCCGCAGCCCGGGTCGGCCATCCACTGTTCCGCCGGGCGGCGGGGCAGGGCGCTCTGGGCCAGCATGCTCATGATGACGCCGCCGTGGGTCACGCAGGCGGCCTCGGTGACCTCCGAGCGGATCATGTATTCCAGCAGCTTATGCAGCGTGTCGGCGCAGCGGGCGTGGAACTCCATCGTGGGCTCCGCCCCTTCGGGCACAAAGCCGGAGGTGGGGTCCATCCAGCGGGCGAACTCCGGGTCCTTCACCAGATCCTCCATTTTGCGCCCCTCGAACACGCCGAAGTTTGCCTCCCGCAGCTGGGGCACCACCAGCCGGTGGGTGGCGGCGGGGAAGAGGATGTCCGCCGTTTCCACCGCCCGGGCCAGGGGCGAGGTGAACACCGTGTCCGGCGCGGGGTAGACAAAACGGCTTTTGAAAACTTCCAGGTCCTGGCGGCCCTCGTCGCACAGGGGCAGGTCGGTGCCGCCGCCCACATACAGCCCTTCCAGGTTGCCCCGGGTCAGCCCGTGGCGGATCAGATGCAGCTTAAAGGTCTTCACGGTGTTTTTCATCCTTCCCGCGCCCGCAGAGAGGCGCTCTCGATGTTGAAATATATTACAAAATAGTAACAAACAGGAATGTTTCAGCGGGCGCGAACACTATATTTAGAAAAGAGCCCGGCACCATTATCGTACATATAGTTTTTAAAGTCAAGCATGGACAAATCACACGAAAAAGGCTGGGGGAATTTGGCGAATTTCGTATTTACAACGCGTTTTCGCTGATTTATAATTTACGATGTGTAATGGCCCCCGGCGGGTGAAAAGTGCCCGCAAACCGCGCTGTCATGCCCTTTGCGGCGTTTGACGGGTCGGCGGCGCGGCGGGCGGCCGGAGTAAAGACAGGGAGCAGGACATCATGGAATTCAATCGCATCATCACCCTTCTTCGCAAGGAGCGGGGCATCACCCAAAAACAGGCCGCGGCGGAACTGGGGGTCTCTCAGGCGCTGCTGTCTCACTATGAGAAGGGCATCCGCGAGTGCGGGCTGGACTTTGTGGTGCGCGTGGCCGATTACTACGACGTATCCTGCGATTATCTTCTGGGCCGCAGCGCCGACCGCAGCGGCCTCACCCTCACGGTGGAGGAGATCCCCAACCCCGAGACCGCGAAGGACAGCGTCTACAAGGGCAGCGTGCTGCCCACGCTGAACAAAAAGCTCATCTCCAACAGCCTGAACATCCTGTTCAGCAAGCTGGCCGCCTGCCCGGACAAGGGGCTGGTGAGCGAGGTGAGCGCCTATCTGATGCTGGCTGTTTACAACATGTTCCGTCTGGTCTATTCCGCGGCGCCCAAGAACGCCGAGAGCATGTTCCGGGTGAGCCGGGGCCGCTGGCAGGGCTATTCCGCCGCCGCCATGAGCGCCGCTCACGCCAACGTGAAGGCGGCGCTGGAGGGCGAGAACATGGGCAGCGGCCCGGCCCTCAAGGATACCTCCTGCTTTGCCATGACCACCGAGAGCCTCTCCAAGGAGTATCCCCTCTACGCCACCAGCCTGTTCAACCTCATCAAGAACAGCGAGAGCCGCATCGACCGGGTGCGCTGAAAAGCCCCACAGCACAAAACAAAAACAGCCCCCTGCCTGCATCGCGCCGCGCGGGCAGGGGGCTGTTTTCTGCTTTTCTCGGGGGAAAGGCGGGCCGCTTTACAGGCTGCCGATCTTCTTGCGGCAGGCGGGGCAGATGTTGCGCCCCTCAAAGGCCACCACGCCCTTGGCCTCGCCGCAGAAGATGCAGGCGGGCTGGTACTTTTTCAGCACGATCTCGTCCCCGTCCACAAAGATCTCCAGAGAGGCGTTGTCCTCCAGGTTCATCAGGCGGCGCAGCTCGATGGGCAGCACCACGCGGCCCAGGCCGTCGATCTTGCGCACGATACCGGTGGATTTCATGGTTTTTCTCCTTTTACAGCGGGTTTAATATACTTTTAGGAATTTTGTGACATAATTATACCGCAAAAGGAGCAAAATGTCAATATATGGTAAAAATGGAATAATGCGAAATTTTTGTGAACAAAAACCGCGCTCCGGGGCGGAGCGCGGCGAAAGGACGGGATTTACAGCTGCACAAGGCCCACCTTTTTGTAGACCTTGGCCACCATGCGGTCGGCGATGCGGCTGGCGGTGGCGGCGCCCTCTTTCAGCACGCCGTCCAGATATTCCTTGTCCGCCAGGATGCGGCCGTATTCGGCTTGGATGGGGCGGAAGGCGTCGATGACGCTGCCGGCAACGGCTTCCTTGAACACGCCGTAGCCCTGGCCGTCGAACTCCTTCTCGATGTCGGCAAAGGTCTTGCCGGTGAGGGAGGAGTAGATGCTCATCAGGTTGGTCACGCCGGGCTTGTCGTCGCCGGCGCGCACCACGCCGTCGCTGTCGGTCACGGCGCGCTTGAACTTGCGCAGGATGGTGTCCGCGTCGTCGGTCATCAGGATGAAGCTGTTGGCGTTGGTGTCGCTCTTGCTCATCTTCTTGTCCGGCTCCTGCAGGCTCATGATCTTGGCGCCGGTCTTGCCGATGTAGGGCTCGGGCAGGGTGAAGGTGGGGCTGTAAAGGTTGTTGAACCGCTGGGCCACGTTGCGGGCCAGCTCCAGGTGCTGCTTCTGGTCCACGCCCACCGGCACCAAATCCGCGTTGTAGACAAGGATGTCCGCGGCCATCAGGGCGGGGTAGGTGAACAGGCCGGCGTTCACGTTGTCGGCGTGCTTGGCGCTCTTGTCCTTGAACTGGGTCATGCGGGACAGCTCGCCGAACTGGGTGTTGCAGCTGAGGATCCAGCTCAGCTGCACGTGGGCGGGCACATGGCTCTGCACAAAGAGCAGGCTCACCTTGGGGTCGATGCCGGCGGCCAGCAGCATGGCGGCGGCCTCGCGGGTCTGGCGGCGCAGGGCCGCGGGCTCCTGGCGCACGGTCAGGGAGTGCAGGTCAGCCACCATGTAAAGGCACTCGAAATCCTGCTGCAGGCTGCCCCAGTTGCGCACTGCGCCGATGTAGTTGCCCAGGGTGAAGGTGCCCGTGGGCTGGATGCCGGAAAGAATACGCTTTTTGCGTTCTGCTTGTTCACTCATTGGTAAAACCTCGATTCTGCGCCGGGCATGCCCGGGAGATTGCTATACATTATATACCTGCCGGAGCGGCAGTGCAAGGGTGTTATTCGGCCAGCCGCAGGGGGCTGGAAGAGGGGGCCAGGGCCGCGTTCAGATAGTCGGTGTCGATGAGCCCCGCCAGGGTCTCGCTCTCCTCGGCCAGATGCAGCGCAAGGCGGGCGTAGACCCGGTCGCTGCCGTGGTAGCCGTCCACATATTCCTCGTCCAGGGTGTCGGGCATGTAGGAGAAGTCGTACACCTCGTAGCCGTAGGGCTCGCACAGCTCGGTGAGGATGGGCATGATCCAGTCGAAGTAGCCGTAGTTGCCGCTCTCCACCATCCGCTCATAGACGCTGGGGGCGTAGGGCGGCACGATGAGCACCACCTCGATGTTGTGGTCGTTGCACCAGGCCAGCAGCGACTCGATGGTGTAGGTGCTGGGCTCGTGGACGTACTCGCCGTACTCAAAGCGGTCGATGCCCTTCAGGATGCGGTCAAAGGTGTCATGGAAGCCCACATCGGTGCCGGTCTCGGGGTGGTCCAGCAGGGAGCCGTAGCAGTAGCTGCCGTCCGGGTTGAAGCCGCTGCCCCGGCCCACGGCGGCCATGCCGTAGACGTCGGGGTGGCTGCCATAGGCCTGCCGCAGGGTGAACTTGCCCTGCACCCAGCCGCGGATGGCCTCGGGCAGCGCCGATTTCAGCGAGAATTCATAGTGGCTGTAATCGAAGGTCTCGGGCATGCTGCCGGTGCCCACCCAGGCGCCGTTGAAGAAGTACTGGTCCATCACCATGATGAGGGTGGAGGGCAGCTTGTCCTCGTCCAGCTGCTCCAGAAAGTACTGGAACTCGTTCACATAGCCCGCGCCGCCGCCGGCGTTGTAGAAGCTGTCGGTGGTGAAGAACTCGCTGTGGAACTGCATGCTGCGGCTGGTGCCCAGCACCAGCAGGTCGGCCCCCAGCTCATTGGCCACCAGATGCTTGTAGTAGCGGGTGTTGTCCCGGTAGGCAAGGCCCAGAAAGGCCGGTTCGCCCGACGCCACCCGGCCGGCGATCTCCTCCTCGGTGCGCCACTCGCCGCTGGCGTAGATGGCGCCGGCGAAGAGGCCCACAAACAGAACGACGGGCGCGAGGAACAGCGCCACGATGCAGAGAAAACGTTTCAAATCCCGCGCCTCCTTTTAAAACTGGAAATAGATGTTCTGCAAGGTGCCCGCCGCGCCCCAGAACAGGGTGGCGAAGATGCAGGCGTAGCAGAAGATCACCTGCACCCAGCCCTTGCGGGCGGCGGCCCAGCGGCCGAAGCCCTCTTTGCGGGCGGCAAAGTCCACCCCGAAGGCCGCCAGGGCGAACAGGCCCAGCCGCACCAGAACGGCGGTGGTGTAGCCCAGCTGGGTGAAGCTCTCTTTCAGGTACTGGGCGCTGAGGGGCATGGGCTGGAGTAGATAGCTCATCAGCAGCCGCACCTGGTTTACATCGCCGCTGAAGAAGAAGATCCAGGCAAAGCAGACCAGCACCAGGGTCACGGCCCAGCTCACCACGCTGCGCACCGGGCTGTCCGGTTTCTGGTGCAGAAGGCCCCAGGCCTTTTTCCGCACGCCGCGGGTGGCCCGCCCGGCCAGCAGGTAAACGCCGTGCAGCCCGCCCCAGACCACGAAGCCCAGCGCCGCGCCGTGCCACGCGCCGGACACAAGGAAGGTGACCATGGTGGCAAGGATAAGCACCGGCACGCCGTTGCGGCTGCCGCCCAGGGGGATGTAGATGTAGTCCCGCAGAAAGCTGGAAAGGCTGATGTGCCAGCGCCGCCAGAACTCGCCCACGCTGCGGGAGAGGTAGGGGCTGAGGAAGTTCTCGTCACAGCGCAGGCCCAGCAGGTTCGCCACGCCGATGGACAGCTGGGAATAGCTGGCGAAGTCGAAATAGATGTAGAGAGAATAGGCCGCCAGCGACCAGACGATGCTCAAGGCGTAGTAGTGGTCCGGCTGGTAGAGGGCGTTGTAGTAGGCGGCAAAATGGTCCGCAAGACACTTTTTCAGAAAGATGCCCCAGCACAGCCGCACGCAGCCGTTCAGCGCCAGCGCCCGGTCAAAGGCGGGCGGGCTTTTCAGCTGGGGTAAAAGGCTCTCCGCCCGCTGGATGGGCCCGCTGGTGAGCTGGGCGAAAAAGCCGGTGTAGGCAAAGCAGTAAAGGGGGTTCTTCTCGGCGGCAAGGCTCCCCTTGTACACCGCCACCAGATAGGTGATGTTCTTGAACACGAAGAAGCTGATGCCCACCGGCATGAGCAGGTCCGCAAAGGCGGCCAGCGCCTGCCAGCGGCCCGCCAGCGCGGGCAGGTATTTGTAACCCGCCAGGGGCAGCACCCCGGCCAGCACGCCCACCGCCAGGGCGGCCTTGCCGCCGCCGTGGGCCATCCACAGGCCGCAGAGCCAGCCGGCGGCGGTGATGAGCACCAGCGCCGTGAGCGCCTGGGCGCCAAAGCTCAAAGCAAAGTACACGTTGGCCGCCGCCAGCACCCAGGGGCGCAGGCGGGCGGGCAGCGCCCACCACAGGGCGAACAGCACAACGCCGAAGCCCAGGAAGGAAAGAGAGATAAAATTCATCGGTCAAAACTCCTGTCGTAGAGGGGGGCGGCCCGGCGGGCCGCACGGGAACATACCTATTATAAGGAAAAGATGGCCTGTTTGCAAATCGGCAAATTGACAAAGCGCCTCCCAGCGATTAGAATGAAACAGAGAAAAGCCCGGCATGGCGCACAGCGCCGCCGTTTTCAAAAGGAGTAATGGCATCATGCTGAACAATTCCGTCCGCACCCGCTTTGCCCCCAGCCCCACCGGCTACATGCACGTGGGCAACCTGCGCACCGCCCTCTATGCCTACCTCAAGGCCCGCAGCGCCCCCGACGGGGTGTTCATCCTCCGCATCGAGGACACCGACCAGGGCCGCTATGTGGAAGGCGCGGTGGACATCATCTACAACACCCTGCGCCAGACCGGCCTGACCTGGGACGAAGGCCCCGACGTGGGCGGCCCGGTGGGCCCCTATGTGCAGAGCGAGCGCATGGGCATGTTCAAGCAGTACGCCGAGCAGCTGGTGAAAGAGGGCAAGGCCTATTACTGCTTCTGCACCACCGAGCGCCTGGAGCAGCTGCACGAGCAGCAGAAGGCCGCCGGCGAGGCGGTGGGCCACTACGACCGCCACTGCCGGGACCTGAGCCCCGAAGAGGTGGCGGAAAAACTGGCGGCGGGCACCCCCTACGTCATCCGCCAGAAGTGCCCCACCGAGGGCGTGACCGGCTTTGACGACGCGGTCTACGGCCACATCGAGGTGAACAACGCCGAGCTGGAGGACCAGATCCTCATCAAGGCGGACGGCATGCCCACCTACAACTTCGCCAACGTGGTGGACGACCACCTGATGGGCATCACCCACGTCATCCGCGGCTCGGAGTATCTGTCCAGCACCCCCAAGTACAACCTGCTCTACGAGGCCTTCGGCTGGCCCGTGCCGGTGTACATCCACTGCCCGCCGGTGATGAAGGACGCCCACAACAAGCTCTCCAAGCGCAACGGCGACGCGTCTTACCAGGATCTGGTGGCCAAGGGTTACCTCAGCGAGGCCATCCTGAACTACATCCTGCTGCTGGGCTGGAGCCCCAAGGGCGAGCAGGAGATCTTCACCCTGGAAGAGATGTGCAAAATTTTCGACGAGAGCGGCATCAGCAAGAGCCCGGCCATCTTTGACCCGCTCAAGCTGCGGGCCATCAACGCCGAGTACATCCGCCGCCTGACCCCGGAGCAGTTCCGCAAGATGGCCGACCCCTGGATCGATCAGGCGGTGCATCGCACCATCGACCGCGACCTGCTGTGCGCCAACCTCCAGCCCCGCTGCGAGGTGCTGGGTGAAATTCCCGAGCAGCTGGACTTCTTCGACGCGGTGCTGCCCTACGGCCCCGAGCTCTACGCCAACAAGAAGCAGAAGACCACCCCGGAGACCGCCAAGACCGCCCTTGAGGCCCTGAAGCCGGTCCTGGAAGGGCTGGATGCCTGGAACAAGGACGCCATCTTCGAGGCCTGCAAGACCCTGGCCGAGCAGATGGAGGTCAAGAACGGCTGGCTGCTCTACCCCCTGGGCATCGCCCTCTCCGGCAAGCAGCGCACCCCCGGCGGCGGCACCGATCTGGCCGCCATGCTGGGCAAGGAGGAGACCCTCGCCCGCCTGGACGCCGCCCTGGCCGCCCTGTAACAAACGAACAGCAAAAGAGCCGCTCCCGGCAGGGGGGCGGCTCTTTCTGCTGCAAGGAAACTGTGATAGAATAAGAAAAAACACCAAAGGGGGCTTTTCCATGGGCATGGACCTGGATTTCTGGCGGTACAAAGAAAACGCGGCGCGCGACCACGCAAAGGTCTACCGGCAGGCAGCCTGCGAAGGGCGGCAGCTGGAAGAGCTGGAAACGCTGCCCATCGATGAAATGCTGAAAAAGGTCGCCGCCGTTTTTTCGGACTGGACGGTCCAAAACGGCGGAACGCTGTTTGAAAAGGAAGGCCGCGGCGCGTTTCAGATTTTCACCACGCCCCAGGTGCTGCGGTTCGACTGCTACGGCATGTCGGAGCAGGACATGAACGCCCTGATGGACGTGCCCCTGGACTTTGGCTGCCCGCTCTACGACCCGCAGATCGAAACGCGGTTCGACGGCTGGACCGACCGGTGAACGCCATGGACGAGAGAATGCAAAAGGTGCTGGAAAGCATAAAAGCCTCTCCCAGGGAGGTCCGCGTCCTTCCCGTGGATGAGAAAGTGCTGGCCGAATGCAGAGAACGTCTGCCCCTGAACTGGGGCAGCCTGCTGGGCGTGCTGCTGGAGAACACCGGCGGCATCGTGATCGACGGCTGGCTGCGCTTTTACGGCGCGGGGGAACTGAATATCCTTGAACGGAACAAACTGGTGCCCTTCCGGGAGCTGGCGATAGCGGAGGACGTCCTGGGCGGCGTGTTTCTGCTGCTGGCAGACGGGAACGTGGGGTATTTTGCCCCCGACTGCCTGGAAGTGGAGGAGATGGAGTTCCAGACGGGCCGCTTTCTCACCTGGTGCCTGCATGGCGACACCGAGCTTTTCTATTCCGACTATCGGTGGGCGGGCTGGCGAAAGGACGTGTCGGAGCTGCGGTGCGATGAGGGGTTCGCCTTTTATCCCTTCCTCTTCGCCAAAGCGGACGGCATCGGGAGCAGGGCGCGCAGAAAGGTGCCCATGGCGGAGCTCATTGGCCTGGAATTCGATTTTTTGCGGCAGCTGGGGCAGAGGGAAGCCGGGGCCGCGGAAGAATGAAAAAACAGGCCATGCTTGCGTCACGGCCCGGCGGCAAATATCCGCTGACCGGGGGGCGGTAAAGGGTGGATTCATACGACATGCGTATGATATAATGCCAATAGTCCATTTGCCGATGAAAACGAAAAGGTAAGCATAGAACGTTTTGGAGAAACGTATGGGGATGAAAAAGAAATTAGTCGCTGCTTTAATTATTTGCCTCGCCATCTCCTCACTGTTGTTTGCTGTTTTGTGGCAGAGAGCCGAAAACAGCAAAGACGATATACGGCAGCTGGCCCAGGCGAGCGCCGCTGACGCCTGCTCACAATTTGCCGAGTATCAGGCGAATGGAGAAGCAAGCAGTTATTGGTATGGCGTCGCTGCATTCAGGTCTTTTGAACAAGCATATCATTTGCTGACAGAGGGGACAAATAAATCTTCAAATTATGCTTTTTGCAATGAAGTTTATGGATGTCTGGTCCTTTCGCCGGAAAAGAGCCAAAAACACATTGCAGAGATCATTGAAGTGATGGAGATACTTGCTGCGAACGTAGAAGACGAGAACGGCTACCTGCGCATGGCAGATCTGCGGAATAACATACAAGAGTAACATAGCGTGAGCTGCCAAGCGTCAAAGAATCGGAAGGCCCTTTCAAAAATGCAGAGCTTGATGGCGGTGCTCCGCCAAAAGCAGCTGCCGGCAGCACAGCAAAACAAAAAGTGACGCCAAATGCGGTTGGTGTCACTCATTACGCGCCTTCAGGCGCTGCTGGTATATGGCCCCCCTATGGGGGCCATTTTTGTTTTTATTTCAGCTTTGCGAACTGGTCGATGGCCTCCTCCAGCCGGGCCAGGGTGTCCTCGTCGCAATCGGACAAGACGCAGTGGGTCAGATGCTCGGTGAGGATGAGCTTTGCCACCTGGGTCACGGCGCTGCTCACGCTGGAAAGCTGGATGAGCAGCTCGTCGCAGGGGCGGCCTTCGTTCACCATCTCCCGGATGCCGTTCACCTGGCCGCTGATGCGGGCCAGACGGCGGTTCACGTCGGCGGAATGTTTGCAGTCCATGGCGGTTTTCCTCCTTTGGTCACTGGGCGATGGTGGCGTTTGTCAGGTCCAGCACCGGGCCGAAGGGCCGGAACACCAGCCCCTGGACCCCCGGCTGCACCAGCAGGGCCTTGGTCTGGAACCACAGGGGCGTGACGCAGGCGCTCTCCAAAAGCGTGCGCTCCAGCGCGGCCACGTCATCGGCGGTGTGGGTGCCGTCGTTGAACAGCGCGTCCAGCTGGCGCTGCCAGCCGCTGTCGCTCCAATCGGCAAGGCTGGCGGTCTGGCGCAGCAGTTCGGCGGCGGAATCGCTGGAAAGGGAGAGGGGCAGCAGGGCGATCTGGTAATCCCCCGAGGCCACCCGGGCGTTCACTTCCTCCAGTGAGGCCTGCTCCACCGGGAAGTAGGCGGAGAAGGCGCCCAGGTCCTTCTGCCACTGCTGGTTGACGGACTGGGCCAGCTGCAGGTAGTCGCTGCCCTCCGGCACCAGCAGGGTGATGTTCTCAAAGCGGGAGAGGCTCAGGGCGGCAAGCCCCTCGCGGCACAGGTCCACGGCGCTGCCAAAAGTGGGCTGCATGCTGCCCGCCGCCTCCCGGTAGTTCTCGCCCTGCACGGTCACGGCGGGGGGAATGAGCCCGTCGGCGGCCTCAAAGCCCTCCGGCAGCTCCACCGCCGCGCCCCGGGCGCTGGTCGCCAGCGCCTCGCGGATGAGGGGCTGGGCCAGGGTCTCGTCGCCGCAGTTGAACAGCAGCACCCAGGTGGTGGCGGTGTAGGGGATGGAGTCCAGCCCGTCGGCACTCAAGGTCTCGCTCAGGGCCGCGGTGGCGCCGCCCTCCTTCACCAGCGCCTCGCCCCAAAGGGTCTCGCCGGCAGTGGAGGAGCTGCCGCTGCTCGCTTCGGTCTCGCCGGTGGCGTTGATGACCAGCCGCAGGGCGGTCACCGCGTCGCCGTTTGCGGGGCGGCGCAAAAACAGGCCGTTGTCGTTCCAGTTGTAAACGTAAAAGCTGCCGTTGCCCATGGTGGCGGCGCGGGTCAGCCCGTAGGAGCCCTCGGTGCTCTCAAAAAATTCCTCGTTGCAGGGCATCGCCCCCGGTAGCGCCAGCTTGTAGAGCAGCTGGGGGTCCGGCTGGTCCAGCTGGATGACCACCGTGCGCTCGTCCGGCGCGCTCACGCCCAGGGCTGTCTCGTCCATGGTGCCCGCCAGCACTTCGGCGCTGTTTTTGATGGCGGCGTAGGTGCTGGTGTAGGGGCTGTCGGTCTCGGAGCGGAACACCCGCCGCAGGCCGAACACAAAGTCCGCCGCCGTCAGCTCATACTCCGATTCGTCGCCCCGGTTCTGGGTGTAGCCCAGCCCCTCTTTCAGGGTGAAGGTGTAGGTGAGGCCGTCCTCGCTCACGGTGTAGCTCTCGGCGCAGTCGGGCACCGGCTCGCCCGCGTCGTCCAGGCGGAACAGCCCGCTGTAAAGGTTGGTCACCGCGATCAGCTCGGGGCTCTCCCACGCAAGCTGAGGGTCAAGGTTGTTGGGCACCCGCTCCATGGCCCAGGTGAACTCGATCTGGCTGCCGCAGCCGGTGAGGCAAAGCGCGGCAAGGCCGGCCAGCAAAAGCAGTTTGAGCTTTTTCGTGGGGCGCGCCCCCTTTCTCTGTTTTTATTGTAAGACGATCAGAACATGGATATGTTTTCACCGCCCGAGGATATACGTTTTAATCCTATCAAAAAATTGCGGAAAATTCAAACCGGGCCGCGAATTTTCACTCTTTTTTCGCCAGCGGGCCGAAAACCGCTGAAAAAGGGCCTTTGCGGCCCCCTTTTTTGCCCCGCGGCGGGCCGCTTTGGTTGCGCCTGCGGTCAAAAATGACTATAATAAATAAGATAACCGTTCCCGGGCGTTTTCGCCGCCCGGCGGCACTTTTTGAGAAGGAAAGGCTGTGTTGCGAAGATGCAGAAAGACAGCGAGGCTCTGGCCGCGTTTTTGCGGGGCAAGAAGGTTGCGTTCATCGGCGCGGGGGTCAGCCACAAGACCCTCATCGGGCAGTTCTGCGCCATGGGCGCCGAGGTGACCCTGTGCGACAAAAAGCAGCTGGAGGACTTCGGCGACTACGCCGAAACGCTCAAACAGCTGGGCGTGCGCCTGTCTCTGGGCGAACATTATCTGGACGGCCTCGCGGGCCAGCAGGTCATCATGCGCACCCCGGGCTTTGAATACTACACCCCGGCCTTGCAGGCGGCAAAGGCGGCGGGCAGCATCGTGACCAGCGAGATGGAGCTGTTCTTCGACTATTGCCCCTGCCACATCACCGCCGTCACCGGCTCGGACGGCAAGACCACCACCACCAGCCTCATCGCGGCCATGCTCACCGCGGCGGGCAAAAAGGTGCATCTGGGCGGCAATATCGGGCGGGCGCTGCTGCCCATCCTGGCCGAGATCGACCCCGGCGACGAAGCGGTGGTGGAGCTTTCCAGCTTCCAGCTCATCAGCATGCGCAAGAGCCCCAAAGTGGCGGTGGTCACCAACGTGACCCCGAACCACCTGGACCACCACAAGGACATGCAGGAGTATGTGGACGCAAAGCGCAATATCCTGCTGTGGCAGACCCCGGCGGACAAGGCCGTGCTGGGCTATGAGAACGACATCACCCGCGCCATGGCCGCCGACTGCAAGGGCAGCCAGTGCTGGTTCACCCGCCTGCATGAGACCGACAACGGCGCGTTCCTGCGCGCGGACGGCATGCTCTGCATGGCCGAGAACGGCACGGTCACCCCGGTGGTCTCGAAGGACGAGGTGAAGCTGCGGGGCCTGCACAACATCGAGAACCTGCTGGCGGCCATCGCCGCGGTGTGGGGCCGGGTGCCGGTGAGCGCCATGGCCGACACTGCCCGTACCTTCACCGGTGTGGAACACCGCATCGAGCCGGTGCGCCTGCTGGACGGCGTGCAGTGGTACAACGACTCCATTGCCTCCAGCCCCACCCGCACCATCGCCGGCCTGCGAAGCTTTGACCAGAAGATCATCATCATCGCCGGCGGCTACGACAAGAATATCCCCTACGAGCCCCTGGCCCCGGAAATTCTGGAGCACGTGAAGGTGCTGGTGCTGATGGGCGCCACCGGCCCCAAAATCGAAAAGGCCGTGCGGGAATGCCCCGGCTTTGCCGAGAGCGGCCTTGTCATCCTCCACGCAAAGGACATGAAGGAGGCGGTGGACGAAGCCCGTGCCGCCGCCAAACCTGGCGACATCGTCAGCCTTTCGCCCGCCTCCGCCAGCTTCGATCTCTACCCCAACTTTGAGGTGCGGGGCCGCCACTTCAAGGAACTGGTGAACGCCCTGTGATGCGGCTGGTGGAAAACCCCGCCGACGCCGCCCGCTTTGCGGCGGCGCTGGCGGACGCACAGGACCCGGTGGCGGTGGAGACGGCGGTGCGCTTTGCCGCCTTTTCCGGGCTGCCCGGCAGCGGCTGGAAGTTCTACACCGGCGGGGAAGGGGAGGAACCCTTCGCCCTGGCGGTGCGGGGGGCCTCCGCTCTGCTTTGCGGCAGCGCCGATGGCGAGGAAGCGGCCCTGCTGCTGAAGGTCCTGGGGGCGCAGCGGCTCAAGACCGCCCGGCCCGACCCGCTGCCCGGTTGGCGGCAGGACGCGGCCTTCCGCGTCTTTCACGCCCCGGCGGGCGGCCCGCAGGCAAAGCCGATGCCCGAGGGCTTTTGGCTGAACGAAGCGCCCTCCCTGCTGGGAGTGACGGAGTTTTTGTGGGGCGGCGAGAGCATGACCGCCCACCACGACCGCCGCAGCACCGACACCTTTTACTCCGAAATATGCACCATGCGCAACCGGGGTCTGGCGGAGATCTGGACGCTGGAAGAAAGCGGCGTGACGGCGGCCACCGCCGGCGCTTACGCCGTCACCGGGAACGCCGCCCTGCTCAGCGCGGTGGAAACAGCGCCCGCCTTCCGAGGCAAAGGCTGCGCCGGCGCGCTGGTGTGCGCCCTGGCCCGGCGGTTTTGCGAACAGGGCAAGGCCGTCTGTCTGGTGGCCCGCCCCGGCGTGGAAGGTTTTTATGAAAAACTTGGTTTTGAACAGCGGGGGCTGACCTACGGTCACGCCGCCCCCGAAAACGACTGAAAAGGACTGTACATACTAAAATGCTGGAAGAATTTTTCGACTTTTCCCCCCGCCTTCTGGAACTGGACAAGCAGGCCATGGAGCTCTGCCGGCCTTATTTTGAGAAGGTGGACGCCATCCGCGACTACAACCAGGTGAAGATGCTCAAGGCCTTCACCGACCAGAAGGTGGCCGCCACCCATCTGGTGGGCACCACCGGCTACGGCTACGACGACGCCGGCCGGGACAAGCTGGACGCCCTCTTCGCCCAGGTGGTGGGGGCCGAGGACGCCCTCTGCCGGCCCCACTTCCTCTCCGGCACCCATGCCCTGGCGGTGGCCCTCTTCGGCGTGCTGCGGGCGGGGGATACCCTGCTGGCCGCCACCGGCCGTCCCTACGACACTCTGGAAGGGGTCATCGGCATCGGCGACGCGGGCAAGGGCTGCGGCACCCTGGCGGAGTTCGGCGTGAAATACGACGAAGTGCCTCTGCTGGAGGGCGGCGTGCCCGACCTGGAGGCCATCGCGAAGAAGGCCGTGAACGCGAAGGTGTGCCACGTGCAGCGCAGCCGGGGCTATTCCAGCCGCGCCGCCTTTGACCTGGAGACCATCGGCAAGGTGGTGCAGGCCGCCAAGAGCGCAAACCCCGACGTTATCGTGCTGGTGGACAACTGCTACGGCACCTTCACCCAGACTGCCGAGCCGGTGAGCGTTGGGGCGGACCTGATCGTGGGCAGCCTCATCAAGAACGCCGGCGGCGGCATCGCCCCCACCGGCGGCTACATTGCTGGCCGGGCGGACCTGGTGGAACAATGCGGCCACCGGCTCACCGCCCCCGGCACCGGGCGGGAGCTGGGCTGCACGCTGGATTCCCTGCGCAGTTTGTACCTGGGCCTTTACTATGCCCCCGGCGTCACCGCCGAGGCGGTGAAGACCAGCATCTACTCCAGCTGCCTGCTGGAGCTGCTGGGCAAGAACCCCATCCCCCGCTACACCGAGCCCCGCAACGACATCATCACCAGCTTCGAGGCGGGCACCGGCGAAGCGCTGGTGGGCTTCTGCCAGGGGGTGCAGGCGGGCAGCCCGGTGGACAGCTACGTGGCCCCCGAGCCCTACGCCATGGCGGGCTACACCGACCAGGTCATTATGGCCGCCGGAGCCTTCACCCTGGGCAGCAGCATCGAGCTCTCCTGCGACGGGCCGATGCGAGCGCCCTACACCGTCTATCTCCAGGGCGGGCTGAACCTTGCGGCCAGCCGCGCCGGGGTGCTGCTGGCGGTGCAGCGGGCCTTTGGCAAGGAACTGTAAGCAAACGAACATGACCGGCGGCGCAAGAGCCGCCGAAAGGAAAGAAGGGAAAAACCGATGGATTGGAATTTTGAACTGACCGAACAGGCGGCGCTGGCGCTCTATGCCAAGAAGTACCGCCAGGAAAAGGCTTCCGGCCGTCTGCTGCGTGCGCTCGGCGTCATTGGCGTCGCGGTGGGCTTGTGGTTCGCCATGGAGGCGGGGCAGGCCATGCTGCGCCCCGGCTATTTCTACGACGAATTCGACCCGGTGGGCGGCGCGCTGTACGTGGTGCTGGCCGCGGTGCTGCTGGTGCTTTCTATTTTGGTGTTCTGGAAAAGCCGCGCCCGGGGCCTTGCTGCCGCCGTGCTGCGCCAGCAGAAGAAACTGGGGGCTTCGCCCCTGGGCCAGTGGCGGGTGCACCTGGACGAGGAAAAGCTGGTCACCGTGCGGGCCGGGCTTCAGGAGTCCAGTGATCCGTCGGTGGTGCAGAAGGTGGAGCAGTACCCCGAGGGCCTGCTGGTCTACCTCTACGGCGGCGCAAAGATGCTGGCGCTGCCCGCGCCCGCCTTTGAAGGGCCGGACGCGATGAAGGCCGCCGCCGCAGAGTTCGAGCGGTGCGCCGCGCTGGCCAAGGCCCGCCTGTATGAGGAGTCGGCCCGGCAGACGGCAGGGGAGCAGGAGGGGCGCGTTCTGCCGCCCTGCCCGCCGCTGCCCGAGGGGGAGACGCAGATGTACGCCGCGCCCCAGATGCTGCGCCCGGAAGAGGTACTGCCCGCCTACTGCGCGGCCAACCGGCTGCTGAACCCCATCGGCAAGGGCAGGCTGGTGCTGTTGTGGGTGCTGCTGGTGGCTTCCGTTCTGGAAGCGGCGATCGCGGTGGCCACCGGCGACGCGGCCCTGGCGGTGACCATGGCCGCCATGGCGGCGGTCATGGCGCTGCTGTTGGGGGGCCGCTCGCCCGCTGCCCAGCGGGGCCTGATGAAGCGGCAGCTGGCGGGGGAGCAGACCCAGCGCCTGACCACCCCCGGCTGGGTGGTGCTGGGCCAGAACGGTTTCACCGACACCAGCGGCGCGCTGTGCAGCTACCGGCCTTACTCCAGCCTGAACAAGGTCGCTCAGGACGAAAATTACATCTTCCTGCGCTTTGAGGGCAACATGATCACCGCCATCCCCAAGCGCGGTTTTGAAAGCCCCGAACAGGCGGCGGCCGCCTTTGCCTTCCTGCGGCAGAAGCTGTCGGAACAAAAAAGCGGACGATTGGGGCAGTGAAAATCAAACTTCGCTCTTGCGTTCCTGCATAAACCGAGTATAATAGGTCTTTGCGACTGTGACGGCTCCGTCCCGAGGCGGAGCCGCCCTTTTTTTGTGAGGAGGAGAGAGAAAAATGACCTACGGATATCTGGCGGACCTCGCCCTGATCCTGCTGGCCACCAAGGCGCTGAGCATGCTCACCGGCAAGCTGCAGATGCCCCAGGTGGTGGGCGCGCTGGTGGCCGGCCTTGTGATGGGCCCCGCGGTGCTGAACATCATCCAGCCCAGCGACTTTCTGTCGCAGGTGGCCGAGCTGGGCGTGATCGTCATCATGTTCAGCGCGGGCATGGGCACCGACCTGAACGAACTGAAGCAGACCGGCAAGGCGGGCCTTGTGATCGCCATGGCGGGCGTGCTGGTGCCGCTGGCCATGGGCACCGGGCTGATGTTCATCTTCAATACCGGCGAGCTGGCCATGCCCGGCAACAAGTTTTTGCAGGACCTGTTCCTGGGCGTCGTGCTCACCGCCACTTCGGTGAGCATCACCGTGGAGACCCTGAAAGAGTTGGGCAAGCTGTCCACCAAGGTGGGCAACGCCATTCTGGCCGCCGCCCTCATCGACGACGTGCTGGGCCTTGTCTGCCTGACCGTGGTCACCAGCATGGCCGGCGCGGACGTGAACATCGTGCTGGTGCTGGTCAAGATCCTGCTGTTCTTCCTGTTCGCGGGCGTGCTGGGCGTCGTGGTCAGCAAGGCGCTGAACTGGTACGAGACCAAGGTGCGCAACCGCGACCTGCGCCGCTATCCCATCCTGGCCTTCGTGCTCTGCCTTTTCATGGCCTGGGCCGCTGAGGAGTGGTTCGGCGTGGCGGACATCATCGGCGCGTTTGCCGCCGGCCTGATTGTGGCCACCACCCCCAAGGGGGCCTACACCGCCAGCAAGTTCACCCCGCTGGCCTACCTGCTGCTGACCCCGGTGTTCTTTGCCAACCTGGGCATCGGCGTGGAGCTGCCCAAGATGGACGCCATGATCCTGCTGTTCACCATCGCCCTGGTGGTGGTGGGCATCGGCTCCAAGCTCATCGGCTGCGGCCTGGGCGCGAAGCTGTGCGGCTTCAAGGGCCGCCAGTGCGTGCAGGTGGGCTGCGGCATGGCCTGCCGCGGTGAGGTGGCCCTGATCGTGGCCAACAAGGGCATGGCCATGAACATCGTCAACCCCATCTTCTTCGGGCCCATCATCATCCTGGTGGTGTGCTGCGCCGTGTTCACCCCCATCATGCTCAAGTTCGCTTTCAAGGGCGAAAACGCCTACGAGGGCATGGAGGAGAGCAAGCTGGCCGAGAACTTCCAGCTGTCCGAGCAGGTGGACGAGGTCACTGCCCGCCTCATCGAGGGCGAAAAGCGCCGTCAGGGCAAGTAACTTTTATGCCAACAAACTCCCCGGGCTCTCGGTCCGGGGAGTTCTTCTTTGCAAAAAGGGGCGCGGCCCCGCCGCCCGTTCGGGCAGCGGAGCCGCGCTCCTTATTTAAATACACCAAAGCTTGTGGGGGAAAGGCTCATTC
Source organism: Oscillospiraceae bacterium (assembly GCA_004558145.1). Lineage (GTDB taxonomy): Bacteria > Bacillota > Clostridia > Oscillospirales > Ruminococcaceae > Allofournierella_A > Allofournierella_A excrementavium. The sequence continues at coordinate 140,459 of SFDQ01000002.1, read as the reverse complement.
GGCGGCTGCGCCGTCGGGGTTCTTGGCGAAGAAGGCCACGCCCGCCGCGCCGGGGCCCGCGTGGGTGCCGATGGCGGTGCCGATGTGGCGGCACAGGGGGGCTTCCAGGCCCAGGTTCTGGGTCAGGTAGCGGTGGATGGGCTCCGCGGCCTTGCGGTGGGCGGTGTAGCCGATCATGTAGGGCATGGTCTCGTCCAGGCCGCCCTCGGTGTCCATCAGTTTGAACAGCGCAACATAGGCGCCGGGCATGCCCCGGGCCTTGCCCGCAAGGCCCACCTTGCCGTCCCGCACGGCCACCACCGGCTTCACGCCCAAAAGGCTGCCCGCCAGGGCCTGAGCGCCGGTGAGGCGGCCGCCCTTGCGGAAGTATTTCAGATCGTCCACCACGGCCACAAGGCGCACGTCCATCCGGCGGCGCTCCAGCTCGGCCACGATCTCCCCGGCGGTGGCGCCGTCGGCGCGCATCTGCACCGCCAGCCGCACCAGCAGCTGCTCGCCCAGGGTGGCGTTCATGCTGTCCACCAGATGGATCTTGTCGTATTCGCAGCTGTCGGCGGCGATGCGGGCGGACTGATAGGTGCCGCTGAGCAGCCCGCTGATGAGAATGGCCACCACCTCATCGCCGGCGGCCTTGGCCTCCTCAAAGCGGTCCATGAAGTCCTGGGGGCTGGGCTGGCTGGTGGTGGGCAGCTTGTCGCACTTCACCAGCCGGGCATAGAACTCGTCCGGGGTCATGTCCAAACCATCCCGGAACACCTCGCCGTCCTCAAAGCGCACCTGCATGTGCACCACTTCCACCCCAAGGCGGGCCGCCTCGGCGGGCAGAAGGTCGCAGGTGGAATCGGTCAGAATACGGATCATGTCACATCGTCTCCTTACTGTTGGGGCGGTGCCTGCCGCCGTTTCACTGGATGTCGGTGAAAAAACCGTGGAGCGCCGCAAGGGTGTCCGCCAGCTGGTCCATCTGCGCCGGGGTGAGCCGCCGGCTCACCCGGTCCACCAGCTGTTCGTGGAACGCCGCGTGCCGCTCCAGCGCGCCGCGCGCCGCGTCGGTGAGGGTCACCGTGACCTTGCGCCGGTCCTCTTCGGCCCGCGCCCGCACAAGATACCCCTTTTGCTCCAGCGTTTTCACCGCCACCGTCAGGGTGCTGGCGGTCACCCGCAGCCGGGCTGCCAGCTCCCGCATGGTCTCGCCGCCGGCGGCGCTGTCCACCGCCTCCAGCACGTGCATCTCGCTGACCGAGAGGTTTTTGTAGGGGCCTCTGGCCAGGTCGTCCTCTTCCAGGCGCAGCACGTCGTTGAACACGTCCACCAGAAAACTGTTGATCTTTTGCTCTGCTTCGGTCACAGAATGCACCTTCTTTCCCGTTTGAACAAAAAAACTTTGAAGTTCAAACGAATCGATGGTACCACGCTCGCCGCCCTTTGTCAAGATGTTTTGAAGTTCAAATTATTTTTTTCTGCCCGTTGCGTGCCGCCGCGGCAGGGGGGTATAATGAAAAGAAAAGGGAAAAAAGGCGAAGGGAGGCACAAGAATGAAGGAACGGATCACACGGGCAGGGAACTGGCTGACCCAAAACCGAACGCCGTGCATCCTGTTGGCGGCAGGGTGCGCCGCCGAGGGGCTTTTTCTGCTGCTGCGGCAGGACCGGGCGGCCATGGATACGGCGGCGTCCCTCGCCATGGGGACGCGGCAGGCCGTCAGCGCCTTGGCGGACCCGCTGCCCTTCTCGCTGGCCGAAGCGCTCTGCACGGCGCTGGGGGTGTGGCTGCTGGTGATGGCCGCGGCCACGGTGCGCGCGCAGCTGCGCCGCCGCCGGGTGCTGGCCCGGCGGCTGGTGGGGCTGGCGGCGGTGGCGGTGTGGATCTGGGCCGGGGTGAGCTGGCTGTGGGGCGTGCACTACTATGCTTCCTCCTTCAGCGAAAAGAGCGGCCTTGCGGCAGAGCCGGTGACCACCGAGGCCCTGGAAGCCACCACCCTGTGGTTCGCCGAGGGGGCCAACCGCACCGGCAGGCTGGTGGAGCGGGACGACTCCGGCCGCCTTGCGGCGGACAGCGCGGCCATCATGGAGGAGGGCGCCGACAGCCTTGCCCCCCTCACGGAGGAATACCCCTTCCTGGACGGCCCGGCCCGTCAGCCCAAGCCCGCGGTTTATTCCTGGTTCATGAGCGCGGCGGGCTTCACCGGCTACATCTTTCCCTTCACCGGCGAGAGCACCCTCAACATGGACTGCCCCAATGTGTTCCTGCCGGTGACCATCGCCCATGAGCAGGCCCACCAGCGGGGCGTGGCCCCCGAGCAGGAGGCGAACTTTGTGGGCATCGCCGCCTGCCTTGCCAGCGCCGACGAGCTCTGGCAGTATTCCGGCTGGCTGTTCGGGTTTCTGCATCTTTCCAACGCCCTCTACACCGCTGACCCCACAGCCTGGCTGGAGGTCTGGCAGCTGCTGGAGGAGGGGCCAACGGCGGACCTTTTGTGGAACGACGAGTACTGGCTGTCCTTTGAGAGCCCTGCCACCGACCTGGCGGAGAGTACCTACTCCGCCTTTCTGGAAAGTTACGGCCAGGACCTGGGCATGGCCAGCTACGGCGCCTGCGTGGACCTGCTGGTGGCCCGTTACTGCCCGCTGTGGCAGGGGGCGTGAGGCGGACGGCCTTTCAACAAATTTTGTGAAAAAAGTGGAATTCTGTGTACCTTTGTCGGCAGATGTGCTATAATTAGGCCACATATGCGAAGATCTGCCTTTTCCCGCCTTTGGAGCGGTGAAAAAACATACGCGGAGGAATCATTCAAAGCATGAGCAGAAAAGATATTTCACGCTATTTCACCCGCAGCTTCTGGAGCCGCATGCCCCTTTACAAGGCGGTGCTGGCCCTCAGCTGCGCCATGATCCTGGTGGTAGGCACCGGCGCGGGCATCGCCCTCACGGCGGTGAACGCCGCGGCGAACAGCTCGTCCGTGAGCAGTTCGGCCCCCAGCGTCACCGCAACGCCGGACCCCACCGCGTCGCCCACGCCGGAACCCACGGCCACCCCGGAGCCCATCCAGCTGGCGCTGGAGGTCACCGCGGTGCAGCAGACCCTGGGCGTCACCGTCACCGACGCCGAGAACGGCATGCCCGTGCTGGGCACCGAGTTCGAGGTGGTGGTGGACTACAAGGCGGACAAGTCCGCCTCCAGCAAGAGCACTTCCGGCAAGTCCTCCAGCTCTTCCAGCACCAAGACTCAGAAACCCACCGAGACCTACAAGATCGACCCCAAGACCGGCACCCTGCTGATCGAGGAGCTGCCGGTGGGCGAGTACACCGTGAGCCTCTCGGAGATCGAGGGCTACATACTGCCTGACCCCGTCACCACCAAGGTGAAGGAGAAGGTGGAGTACAAGGTGGACACCGAGGCGGTCAAGGACCAGATCAAGGACGAGAGCGAAGTGGGCGCGGGCGACATCGTCACCGACGACAACGTGCTGAGCGACGAGACCACCGACGGCTTCGATCCCACCGAGACCCTGCCCGCCAACGACTACGATTCCAACATCAGCAAGAAGGAAGAGGTCAAGGCCAAGGTCTACACCGTGTCCGGCAACACCAAGAGCGAAGGCGGCAAGGCATGGCTGCTGAACGCGGACGGCTCCCGCTCCAACTACTATGTGAGCAAGACCGAGAAGGACGCGAACGGCGGCGAGTACATCGTGGAGGCCACCTATCAGGCGCCCGCTGCCGCCAACAGCGTGTTCAGCAGCGTGGCGGGCGGCTTCGGCCGGCTGTTCTTCCCGGTGGCGTTTGCGGAGGATGAATCCGGCAGCACTTCCGTGCCCAGTTCCGGCTCTTCCTCCACCGCGCCGGAGGTGACGCCGACCCCCACCCCCACTCCTACTCCCACGCCTACCCCCACCCCGACTCCCACGCCGAGCCCCAGCCCGGAGATCACCCCCACCCCGGAGGTGACCCCCACGCCGAGCCCCTCGGCCACTCCCAGCCCCACGCCGGCCCCCACCCCGACTCCCACCCCGGCGGGCACTCCCACCCCGACCCCTGTCGCCACCGTGGTGCTGTTCAAGGACGGCAAGGTGGTGGCCAACAGCGCCTTCAAGCTCACCGCCACCGAGGTCACCGTGAAGGTGGTATACAGCGGCTGGCAGCCCAGCTTTGAGAGCAAAGAGGCCTTCTACGACCCCACCACCCATGAGAAGCTGGTGAACACCGAAAAGGTCATCGCCGGCGTGAAGTACAAGTTCGACGCGAGCGGCAAGCCCACTGTTGTGGACACCAGCAATGGTCTGGTGAAGGGCATCGACGTGTCCAAGTATCAGTACAACATCGACTGGAACGCGGTGAAGGCCAGCGGCATCGACTTTGCCATCATCCGCGTGGGCTACCGCGGCTACGGCACGGGCGCCCTGGTGGAGGACCCCTACTTCCGCCAGAACATCAAGGGTGCCAACGCCGCGGGCGTGAAGGTGGGCCTGTACTTCTACAGCCAGGCCATCAATGAGCAGGAAGCCGTGGAGGAGGCCAGCATGGTCATCCGCCTCATCCAGGAGACCGGCGGCCGCGTGAGCTACCCCATCTACTTCGACACCGAGAAGGTGGCGGGCGACACCGGCCGCGCCGACGGCATCAGCCGCGACCAGCGCACCCGCAACGCGGTGGCCTTCTGCAACGCCATCCAGAACGCGGGCTACCGCGCCGGCGTTTACAGCTACGCCTCCTGGTTCTACAACAACCTGAACATGGCCAGCCTCACCGGTTACAGCATCTGGATCGCCCAGTACCGCGACCAGCTGGACTTCAAGTACAACTACGACATCTGGCAGTACACCAGCTCTGGCGTCGTGCCCGGCATCTCCACCCGCGTGGATATGAACGTGAGCAAGCTGGGCTGACAAAAACTCTCAAAAAGCCCCCGGAAACCGCAAGGTTCCGGGGGCTTTTCCTCGTTTGCGGCTTGCAAGCGGAGGGCGGACTCGCTATAATAGAGAGGTACTGCGCTAAAGCGGCAAAATTGCGGGCCGCTGCGGTACCTTCAATTCACTGTGAGGTGTTATCATGCAGCGTGAGAATTTCAAATCCCGGCTGGGCTTTCTGCTCATCAGCGCCGGGTGCGCCATCGGCATCGGCAATGTGTGGCGCTTCCCCTATGTGGTGGGGCAGAACGGCGGCGGCGCCTTCGTGCTTCTCTATGTGCTGTTTCTTGTAACGGTGGGCGTGCCCGTGCTCACCATGGAATTTGCCATCGGCCGCGCCAGCCGCAAAAGCTGCGTGCTGGCCTACCAGCAGCTGGAGCCCGCCGGCACCAAGTGGCACTGGCACGGCAAGGTGGCCATGCTGGGCAACTATGTGCTGATGAGCTTCTACACCAGCGTCACCGGCTGGATGCTCTATTACTTCTACCGCTCCCTTACCGGCCAGCTGGAAGGCCTGGACACCGACCAGGTGGCGGACGCCTTCTCCGGCATGCTGAGCCAGCCGGTCACCATGGGCTTCTGGATGGTGGTCGTGGTGGTGCTGGGCTTTTTGATCTGCTCCATGGGCTTGCAGAAGGGCGTGGAGCGCATCACCAAGTGGATGATGCTGGCTCTGCTGGCGCTGATCGTGGTGCTGGCGGTGAACAGCGTGATGCTGCCCGGCGGCATCGAGGGCGTCAAGTTCTATCTGGTGCCCGACTTCTCGGTGATGGCGGGCGAGACCGCCCTTGAGACGGTGCAGAACACCCTGGGCGTGGTCACCGCCGCGCTGAACCAGAGTTTCTTCACCCTGAGCCTGGGCATCGGCGCCATGCTGATCTTCGGCAGCTATCTGGACCGCCGGCACAGCCTGCTGGGCGAGAGCGTGCGCATCGCCGGGCTGGACACCTTCGTGGCCTTCACCTCCGGCCTCATCATCTTCCCGGCCTGCATGGCCTATGGCGTGCCGGCGGACAGCGGCCCCAACCTCATCTTCATCACCCTGCCCAACGTGTTCAACGACATGCCCGCCGGCCGGGTGTGGGGCAGCCTGTTCTTCCTGTTCATGAGCTTCGCGGCCTTCTCCACCATCATCGCGGTGTTTGAGAACATCCTGGCCTGCACCATGGACCTCACCGGCTGGACCCGCAAAAAGGCGGCGCTGGTGAACGGCGTGGTGGTCACCCTCATCTCGCTGCCCTGCGTGCTGGGCTTCAACGTCTGGTCCGCCTTTGACCCCCGCGGCAACGGTTCCGGCTTCATGGACGTGGAGGACTACCTTATCAGCAACATCCTGCTGCCCTTCGGCAGTCTGGTCTATCTCTTCTTCTGCATCAGCCGCGTGGGCTGGGGCTTCAAGAAGTACCAGAACGAGGCAAACCAGGGCGAAGGCGCGAAGATCCCCGACTGGATGCGGGTGTATGTCACCTACATCCTGCCCATCTTCGTGGCGTTCCTGTTCATCCAGAGCGTGCTGGCCTGGTAAACGCCGCGGCATCACAAAAATCAAAAGGGGGCGCCTTGGCGCCCCCTTTCTTTGAAAAGGAATTTTTGTCATGTACACCCTGCTTCTCGCCGTTATCTACCTCGTGTTCATCAGCCTGGGCCTGCCGGACTCCCTGCTGGGCTCGGGCTGGCCCACCATGCGGCTGGTGTTTGACCAGCCCCTCTCCGCCGCGGGCATGGTGTCCATGATCATCACCGGCGGCACCATCTGCTCCAGCCTTTTGTCCGAGCGGCTCACCGCAAAGTTTTCCACCCGGGGCGTGACCGTGGCCAGCGTGTTCCTCAGCGCGGCGGCCCTGTTCGGGTTTTCCGTCTCCACCCGGTTCTGGATGCTCTGCCTCTGGGCGGTGCCCTACGGCCTCGCCGCCGGCTGCATCGACTCGGCCATCAACAACTATGTGGCCCTGCACTACCGCTCCCGCCACATGAGCTGGCTGCACTGCTTCTGGGGTGTGGGCACCGTCATCAGCCCCTGCGTGATGAGCTGGGCGCTGCGCCATTCCGGCTGGCAGCTGGGCTACCGCACGGTGGCGCTGATGCAGCTGGCCATCGGGGTGGTGCTGGTGCTCACCCTGCCGGTGTGGAACATCCATCGGGACGAGGCGCAGACCGCCCGCGCCGGGCAGGTGCTGGGCATCCGGGGCGCGCTGAAGATCAAGGGCGCGCCCACCCTCTTCGTGGGCTTCTTCGCCTACTGCGGGGCGGAGGGCACCTCCATCCTCTGGGCCAGCAGCTATCTGGCGGGGGAGCGGGGCTTTTCCGCCCAGCGGGCCGCGGCCAGCGCGGCGGTGCTGTATGTGGGCATCACCGTGGGCCGGTTCGTCTCCGGCTTCATCGCCGACAAGGTGGGCGACCGGGGCATGATCCGCCTGGGGACCGGGGTCATCGCCGCGGCGCTGGCGGTGCTGGCGCTGCCCGGCGGGGGAGAGCCGGGGACCCTTTTGGGCCTGGGACTTTTGGGTCTTGGCAACGCGCCGGTGTACCCGGCCATCATCCACGCCACGCCCGCGAACTTCGGCGCGGAGAACTCCCAGGGCATCATCGGCATGCAGATGGCCAGCGCCTATGTGGGCTCCACCCTGATGCCGCCCCTCTTCGGCCTCATCGCGAACCGGGCGGGCCTCGGCTGGATGCCTCTTTTTCTGGCATTGCTCATCCTGCTGATGATCACCATGCTGGAGGCCACCTTTCGCACGGTGGCGAAAAACAGATGAATAAAAGCCCGGCGGGGACGTGAAAGCGTCCCCGCCGGGCTTTTTGTTACAGTTCAAAGGTCTCCAGGTCCTCCGGCACGAACAGGCTGCCGGAAAAGAGGGGCGCGCCCTCGGCGGTGTAAAGGGCCTTGCGCCGGGCGATGTTCTTGTCCTCGGTGTGGTAGAGGATGAGGTTCTCCACGCCCAATTCTTCCGCCAGACGGCAGGCGTCCGCCACGGTGGAGTGGTGCTTTTGATAGGGCTTGAACACATCCGCCTGGCTTGCAAGGCAGAAGGCCTCGTGGAGCAGCCAGCGGCTGCCCTGGGCATAGGGGCGCTCCCTCTCATTGAAGGGCTCGTCGCCGCAGCAGGTCAGTTTGCCGCCGCCGGGCAGGGTGATGGAAAAGCCGAACTGGGCCGCCTTGGTGGAGCCGATGTCAAAAAAGCAGGCCCTTTGGCCCAGAAGGGGCAGGCTCTCGCCGTCTTCCACCGTCACCAGATGAAGGCGCTCGTCCAGAAAGCGGGTCTCCTTTTCGCTCAGCAGCAGCCCCGCCATGGTGCGCAGAAGGCCGGTCACCTCTTTGTGAGAGTAAATCGTGGCCTCCCCCTCGTACTGGCCCCGGGCCATGCCCTGCAGGATCATCCGCATCATCCACAAAATGCCGGTGATGTGGTCCAGATGCTTGTGGGTGACGAAGATGGAGCGCACGTCCTGCCAGCGCACCCCGGCGGCCTTCAGCTGGCGGAAGATGCCGTTGCCGCCGCCCCCGTCCACCAGCAGATGGTCCGGGCCCTCGGTGAGCAGAAAGCAGGTGTTGTAGCACTCGGTCACCGCAGCGTTGCCGGTGCCGAGAATGGTCAGTTTCATGGGGCAGCCCTCCTTCTTTTTCAGTATACCCCCTCCCGTGCCCCGTCGCAAGGGCGGGGGCTAAAACCGCCCGATGCGCCATATACATACAAAGGACAAGGGTTCAAAAAAGGGGGAAGGCACGAGCCATGGAATACTATCAGCAGACGGCACGGGAGGCGTTCGCCGCCCAGGCCAGCGGGCCGGAGGGCCTGACGGCGGGGCAGGCGGCGGCGCGGCTGGCGAAAACAGGTCCCAACGAACTGCGCCGGGCCAAAAAGGAAAGCCTGTTCCAGCGCTTTTTGCAGCAGATGGCGGACCCGATGATCGTGGTTCTGCTGGCCGCGGCGGCCCTCTCCGCCCTCACCGCCGCCTGCGCGGGGGAGAGCTTTGCCGACGTGTTCATCATCCTGGCGGTGGTGCTCATCAACGCGCTGCTGGGGGTCTATCAGGAGAGCAAGGCGGAAAAGGCCATCGAGGCGCTGCAAAAGATGACCGCCGCCCACAGCCGTGTGCTGCGGGGCGGCCGCCCGGCCACGGTGGCCAGCCGGGAGCTGGTGCCCGGCGACGTGGTGCTGCTGGAGGCGGGCTGCGCCGTGCCCGCCGACGGGCGGCTGGTGGAAACGGCGGCGCTGAAGATCGAGGAGGCCGCCCTCACCGGCGAGAGCCTGCCGGTGGAAAAATCAGCCGCCGCCCTGCCCGCGGGGCGCGCCGTGCCCCTGGGGGACCGGCACTGCATGGCCTACATGGGCAGCACCGTGAGCGCGGGCCGGGGCAGATTGCTGGTCACCGCCACCGGCATGGACACCGAGATGGGCCGCATCGCCGGGGTGCTGGCGGCCACCTCCCAGGGCAAAACGCCCCTGCAATTGAAGCTGGCGGCCCTCAGCCGCTCCCTGAGCGCGCTGGTGCTGGCCATCTGCGTGTTCATCTTCGGCTTCGGCCTGTGGCGGGCGGGCAGCACCGACCTTGCCACCGTGCTCTCCAGCTTCATGGTGGCGGTGAGCCTTGCGGTGGCGGCGGTGCCCGAGGGGCTGGCGGCGGTGGTGACCATCGTGCTGAGCATGGGGGTCACCCGCATGAGCCGCCAGGGGGCGGTCATCCGCCGCCTCACCGCCGTGGAGACCCTGGGCTGCGCCCAGGTCGTCTGCTCCGACAAGACCGGCACCCTCACCCAGAACCGCATGGAGGTGCAGCAGAGCTTCGGCCCCGAGGCGGAGCTGGCAAAGGCGCTGGCCCTCTGCAGCGACGCGGAACCGGGGGCGGGGGGAAGGGCGGAAGGGGAGCCCACCGAGTGCGCCCTGGTGGAGTACGCGGCGAAGCTGGGCCTTGCAAAAAAGGCCCTCTGCGCCGCCGAGCCCCGGGTGGCGGAACTGCCCTTTGATTCCGCCCGCAAGCGGATGAGCACCTTCCACTCCCGGCGAGGCAAGCCGGGGGTGACCCAGTACGTCAAGGGCGCGCCGGACCTGCTGCTGGAAAAGTGCACCCACTGGCTGAAAAACGGCGCCGTGGTGCCCCTCACCGCCGCCGACCGGGCGGCCATCCTGGCAAAAAACCGGGCCATGGCCCAAAGCGCCCTGCGGGTGCTGGCGGCGGCAAAGCGGGACTGGCCCGCCCTGCCCGCTCGCCTCGACCCGAAAACGGCGGAGCGGGAGCTGGTGTTCATCGGCCTTGTGGGCATGATGGACCCGGTGCGCCCCGAGGCAGCGGCGGCCATCGCCCGCTGCCGGGCGGCGGGCATCCGCCCGGTGATGATCACCGGCGACCACAAGGATACCGCCGCCGCCATCGGCCGGCAGCTGGGCATCCTGCAGAGCGAGAGCCAGGCGGTCACCGGGGCGGAGCTGGACCGGCTGAGCGACGCGGAACTGGCCCGCCGCGCGCCCTCCTTCAGCGTCTATGCCCGGGTGCAGCCCCAGCACAAGGTGCGCATCGTCCAGGCGTGGAAGCGGCTGGGCTGTGTCACCGCCATGACCGGCGACGGGGTGAACGACGCGCCCGCCCTCAAGGCGGCGGACATCGGCGTGGGCATGGGCGTCACCGGCACCGACGTGACCAAGAACGTGGCGGACATGGTGCTCACCGACGACAACTTCGCCACCATCGTCACCGCCGTGGCCGAGGGCCGCCGCATCTACGACAACATCCGCAAGGCGGTGCAGTTTCTGCTGGCCAGCAACGCCAGCGAGGTGCTGAGCATCTTTGCCGCCACCCTGCTGGGGGTACAGCTGCTGGGCCCGGTGCATCTTCTCTGGATCAACCTCATTACCGACTGCTTCCCTGCGCTGGCGCTGGGCATGGAAAAGGCGGAGCCGGACGTGATGGAGCGCCCGCCCCGCCGCCCGGGCGAGAGCATCTTTGCCGGCGGGTTGGGGCTGGACGTGGTCTGGCAGGGGCTGCTGGTCACCGGCCTGACGCTGGCGGCCTACTTCACCGGCGTGCGGCTGGAAACAGGGGTCTGGCAGGTGGCCCAGAGCGGCGTTGGGGTGAGCATGGCCTTTCTGACCATGAGCATGGCCGAGATCTTCCACAGTTTCAATATGCGCAGCCAGCGGGGCAGCGTGTTCGCCCTGCCCACCCACAATCCTTGGCTGTGGGCGGCCATGGCGGGCAGCCTTGCCTTGAGCCTGGGGGTGCTGGCCTGCCCCCCCGCCGCCGCGGCCTTCGGCTTTGAGCAGCTGGCCCCCGCCCAGTGCGGTCTGGCCCTGACCCTGGCGCTGGCAGTGCTGCCGGCGGTGGAGCTGGGCAAGAGCCTGCTGCGCCTGTTTTCCGCAAGATGAAAAAAGCCCGCGCCCCCAAAGCAGGGGGCGCGGGCGATATGGCGTATTCAAACAAGTTCCAGGATGCGCCGGGCGGCGTCGGCGATGTAGTCCGCCAGGGGCAGTTCCGGCAGCCCCGCGATGGAAGCCCCGCACCGGGTGGCGGGTATGAGCACCTTGTGGGCGGGGCTGGAGGCGATGGCCGTGGCCATGGCCGGGCTGCACTCGCCCAGCATGCTGTTTGCCATCACCAGACCGATGGGCCCGGCGATGATCTGGGCCTTGCCGGCGTTCCAGATCACCGCGTTCTCGCCGGTGGCCCCGGCGCTGGCCCCCGCCTTGAGCATGGCGGCGGTGGCGGCGGCGTTGGTGCCCACCGCGATCACTTCGCCGGCGTAGCCCCCGGCGCGCAGTTTTTCAATGAGCGCCCGGCCAAAGCCGCCGCCTTGGCCGTCGATCACAACGATTTTTGCCATTTGTCACGTTTCCTTTCTTCTTCACAAAAGCGGCGCGAACAGCCGCAGGATGACCCGGAAGATCCGCTTGGGCAGCGGCACGTTCTTCACGTCCTCCCAGGTGACCTCGTGGCTCACCTGCATGCAGCGCAAAAGGTCGGCGTGCACGTCCTGCACCATGTGCCCGCCGTAGAACACACAGCAGTTCTCAAAGTGGAGGTAGAGGCTGCGGTAGTCCATGTTGGCGCTGCCCACCACGGCGGTCTTGTCATCCGACACATACATCTTGGCGTGGATGAAGCCGGGGCTGTATTCAAAGATGCGCACCCCCGCCTTCATCAGCACCGAGTAGTAGCTCTGGGTCACCCAGTAGACGTATTTCTTGTCCGGGATGCCCGGGGTGATGATGCGCACGTCCACGCCGCTCTTGGCGATGAGGCTCAGGGTCGTTATCATCTCGTTGTCCACCACCAGATAGGGGGTGGCGATGTAGACGTAGTCGGTGGCCTGCTGGAGGATGTTGAAGTAGACGTTCTCCGCCACCGCCTCCTCGTCCAGAGGCGAGTCGCCGTAGGGCTGCACCATGCCGTCGGCGGAAAAACGCAGGGTGGGGGCGAACTGTTCCAGCCGGCTGGACTCGCCGGTGGTGAAGTCCCAGGTCTCCAAAAACAGGGCGGTGAGGTTGTAAACGCCGCTGCCCCGCAGCATCAGGCCGGTGTCCTTCCAAACGCCGAAGCGCTTTTTGCGGTTGATGTATTCGTCCGCGAAGTTCAGCCCGCCGATGAAACCCACATTGCCGTCGATGACGGTGATCTTGCGGTGGTCCCGGTGGTTGAACATGGTGTAGTCGGAGATGTGGGCCGACAAGCGGAAGGGGGAGAAGCGGTGGCACTGGATGCCCCACTCCCGCAGCTGCTCGTCGTAGTCCTCCGGCATGGTGAGCATGCAGCCCCAGCTGTCGTACAAAAGGCGCACGTCCAGCCCGGCGGCGGCCTTCTCTTTCAGGATCTCCAGGGTGGTGTCCCACATGTAGCCGGGTTTCAGGATGAAGTACTCCATGAAGATGAAGCGCTCGGCCTTTTTCAGCTCTTCCAGAAAGCGGGGGAAGAACTCCTCGCCCCAGGCGTAGTATTCGCTCTGGGTGTCGGCGTAGAGGGGCGCGCCCGCATTGCGGATGAGATAGCGGGCGCTGCGGGCAAGGCTCTTGTCCTGCACTTCCAGCCGGTGCAGGGCCTCCGGGTCCTGGGGCAGGGTGCGGCTGAGGCGCGCGCAGATGGAGTTCATCCGCCGCGCGTGGCGGTTGGTGGTGTTGCGGTGCCCCCAGAAGAGATAGAACACCACCCCGAGGGGCGGCATCAGCAGGATGATGAGGATCCACATCATCTTGTAGGCGGGGTTGATGCCGTCGTGCTCCAGCAGGGCGATCACCGCCAGCACGCTGACCACCACCGCCCCGATGTAGAAGGGGGCGGAAAAGCGCCCCAGCGCCACCGGGATGGAGAAGGTGAGCACGATCTGCAGCAGCAGCAGAACCACAAAGAAGAAGGTGCGGGTGTAAAGGCCGCGGCCCAGCCGGCGCTTGGCCTTGGTGACCTTCTGCCGGGCTTTTTTCATCTGCTTTCCGGTGGCGGACACGGCGTTCCCCTCCTTTCTTCCTGATACAACGAGTTTCTACCGGATATTATAACACAAATCGCCCCGCCGCACCAACGAAGGAGCCCCGGCGGCAAAAAATGCCCCGGCGCACGGCCGGGGCTGGAAAAACTCATTCTGCGGCGGAAGCGGAGGCGGACCCGGAGGCAGGCTCCGAGGCGGCCTGGGAGGCGGGCGCGGGGTCGGGCGCGCCGTAGGTGGAGATGGTCACCGAGTTGATGGTCACCGGCTCCAAAATCTGGCCGTCCTCGCCCTTTTCGCCGCCGGCGATGGCGTCCACCACTTCCATGCCCTCATAGACCTGGCCGAACACCGTGTCGGTGTTGTCCAGATAAGGCAGGCCGCCCACGGCGGCGTAGGCGTCGATCACTTCCTGGCGCACCCCCGCGTCCGTCAGGGTCTGCTGGGCCGCCTTGTCCACGCTGGAGGGCAGGGCCTGCACAAAGTAGAACTGGCTGGTGGTGGAGGGGTCGGCGTCCGGGCTGTTGGCGGCGCACAGTGCCCCGGCGTAATGGTGCAGTTTGTCGGTGTATTCGGCGGGGAAGGGGTTGCCGTTCCAGATGGTGGAACCGCCAAGGCCGGTGCCGGTGCCGTCGCCGCTCTGCACCACAAAGCCGTACTCCGCCCGGTGGAAGGTAAGGCCGTTGTAGTAGCCCTGCTCCGCAAGGCCCACGAAGTTATCCACCGCCATGGGCGCAAGGTCGGGGTAGAGCACCGCCCGCACCTCGCCGGCGCTGGTGTCGAAGATGGCGATGGTGTCGCCCTCGGCGGGGGCGGTGAACTGCACTTCGGCGGATTCATAGGTCTGCCGCTTGATGGTGTCGCCGGGTTCGGGGTCGCCGCCGCAGCCGGCCAGCACCCCGGCGGCCATCAGGCAGGCGGCAAGAAAAGCAAAACGTCGCATCGTTCTCTCCTTTAACTGGAAAACAGAATGTATCAGTATTATAGCATACCCCGGGGCAAAATAGCAGGGGGAGGGCAAAAAGTTTCACAGCGCGCCCCCGGCGATTGGGGATTGACGGCGGCGGAAAAACAGGTTACACTAAGACCAGAAAGAACCGGCGGTGCGCCGCCCGTGAAAAGAGGAGAACGCCATGGCCGAGACCAAAGTGCCCCCCACCGCGCAGGAAGAGGACGATTACACCCCCGATCTCATCACCCTGGAAGACGAGGACGGCAAAGAGCACGTCTTTGAGGTGATCGACGCGGCGGACCTGGACGACACCCACTATATGGCGCTGGTGCCCTATGTGGAGGACGAAAAGCAGCTGGAAGAGACCGAGGCCGAGCTGATTCTGATGAAGGTGGGCGAGGACGAGAACGGCGAATACCTGGACATCGTCGAGGACGACGAAGAGCTCTACAAAGTGAGCAAGATGTTCGAAAAGCGCCTGCAGGAGTTCTTCGACATCGAGCAGTAAAAACGCGGCATTCCTGCCTTGTTCGATTTGTTGCGGCTTGATATAATCCTACTAATCAAATTCAGGGAGCCCGGCAGTTGCCCGGCAGATTGCAGACCTCCCGTCCCGCGCATGCGCGGACCAAGGCGGACGAAGGGAGCGAGAAACCGGGCACAGGGCACCCACCTGCCATTCGGTAGGTTTTGATTGGTCGCAGACGGCAAGGCGGGGCCTTTATAGAAAAAACACAGGGCGCATCCCATCGGGATGCGCCCTGTGTTTTTGCATGTCGGCTCAAAAGCCCAGCGGCTCGCCCACCAGCAGCACCTTGATGCGCCCCGGAACGCGCTGGAAGCTGTGGATGGTGGTGGTGCAGCAGATGCGGGCCGGGCTGTGGCAGTGCTCGCACTTGCCGGTGGTCGCGCAGGGGGTGGCGCAGTTAAGGCGCACCGTGTTGGCCGGCGCGGCAATGGCCTCCACCCGCTCCTTTGCGGCGGCCAGGTCCTTCACGATTTTGTTGCAGCCCACCACCAGCAGCACGTTCTCGGGCCCGAAGGTGATGGCCGCCACCCGGTTGGAGTTGCCGTCCACATTGTAAATTTCGCCCGCCTCGGTGATGGCGTTGGCGCTGGCCAGATACCAGTCGGCGCTGAACACCCGGCGGTAGAGCCTGCCCAGCTCCTCGCCCGCAAGGCCGGTGCGGTCCAGAAATTCGTACCGCCCGCTGGCAAGAAGGTCCATGACTCCCGTCTCGGCCAGGGTCATGCTGCCGCCGTTTGCCACGGTGGCCCCTTCCGGGATGAGCTTTTCCACAAACTCCCGCACCCCGGCGGCATCGGGCAGATACCAGCCCTCCATGTTGTTGGCTTTCAAAGCGGCGATCACCCGTCTGGCCCGCTTTTCGATGTTGTCCTTCACGGCGTCGTGCATCCTTCGTACCTCCTTGCATCATTTGCCCTTATTATACCACATTGACAGAAAGGGCGGAACGTGTAGAATAAGAAGGAGACGCATTTTGCGAAAGAAGGAGAGCCGTCCCATGGCAAAACGACTGCGCGCCGGCGATGTGATCCCGGAGTTCCGCTTTGACACCCCCTATCACCCCCAGCAGAGCTTCTATGAGCTGCTGGAAGGGGACAAGCCTGTGTTCCTTGTGTTCCTGCGAAACTTCGGCCATCCCCTCACCCGGAACTACATCATGGAGTACATCAAGTCCGCCGGTTCGCTGCGCAGCGCCCGGCTGGTGTGCGTTGTGCAGACCAAGCCCCAGACCATCTCTAAGGCCATCCCCGAGGGGGCCATGCCCTACGAGCTGATGTGCGACGCCGAGGGCGTGCTCTACCGCTTCTTCGCCGTGCCCAGCGAGAAAAGCCGGATGAAGTGCTTCTCCCTCAAAGCCATGAAGATCATCAACGAGGCCAAAAAGCAGGGCTTCCGCCCCCAGGCGGGCGAGGCCTGGCAGCTGCCCCTGACCCTGCTGGTGGGCCCGGCGGGCCGGGTGCTGCTGGCCCATTACGGCGCCACCCTCACCGACCTGCCGGAGGACTGCGCAGCCATGGAAGAACTGGCCGCCGACCTTCTGCCCACCCTGCCCGCCGAATGGCTGGCCGCCGCGCCCGCCGCGCCGGTGGCCGACAGCTTCAGCGCCGCCTTCGGCGCCGCAGCAGCCGCGCCTGCCGAACCGGCCCCGGCCGCGCCAGAGGAACCGGCTCCCGCCGCGCCCCAGACGGACGACGAAACGTTTGAGACCGGCTTTGACACCCCGCTGGAGGCTTTCGACGCGCCCGCGCCGCAGCAGCCGGAGGACGGCCCGCAGGACCTGGGCGCGCTGCTGGAAGGGTTTGAAGCGCCCGCCGCGCCCGCTGCCCCCGCCGCGCCCGCGGTGCAGCCCGAGGCCCCCAAGGCCCCGGCGGTGGACTTTGCGGCCCTGGGCTTTGGCGCGGGAAATTGACAGGGGAGGAACACCGCTTTTGAAAAAGGAACTGAAATATCTGCCCATGCTGGCCCTCACCGCCCTGATCTGGGGCGTGGCCTTCGTGGCCCAGAGCGTGGGCAATGAATACGTGGGGCCCTTCACCTTCAACTGTGTGCGCAGCCTGCTGGGCGGTGTGGTGCTGCTGCCGCTCATCCCGCTGCTGGGCCGCCTGTCCGGCAACCGGAGGGAAGAAGACACCCCCGCCGACAGGAAAAACCTCTGGCTGGGCGGCGTTTTGTGCGGTGTGCTCCTGGGCCTTGCCAGCAGCCTGCAGCAGTGGGCGCTGGAATATGCCAGCGTGGGCAAGGTGGGCTTCATCACCGCCCTCTATATCGTCATCGTGCCGCTGCTGGGCATCTTCTTCCGCCGCATGCCCGGCGCGCAGGTGTGGCTGGCGGTGGCCATCGCCCTGGGCGGGCTGTATCTCCTGTGCTGGAACGGCAGCGCCGCCATCGGCCCGGGGGAGATGCTCCTCTTCGGGTGCAGCGGCCTGTTCAGCCTGCACATCCTCGTCATCGACCATTTTTCACCCCTGGTGGACGGCGTCAAGCTCTCCTGCGTGCAGTTCTTTGTGGCGGGCGTGTTCTGCGCCGTGCCCGCGCTGCTCTTCGAGCAGCCCACCCTGAGCGGGGTGCTGGGCGCCTGGGGCCCCATCCTCTACGCCGGCGTGCTCAGCTGCGGCGTGGCCTACACCCTGCAGGTGGTGGCTCAAAAACATGTGGAGCCTACCCTGGCCAGCCTGACTTTGAGCCTGGAAAGCGTGTTCAGCGTGCTGGCGGGCTGGCTGCTGCTGCACCAGACCCTCACCGCCCGGGAGCTGGGCGGCTGCGTGCTGATGTTCTGCGCCATCGTGCTGGCCCAGCTGCCGTCCCGGAAAAAGGCGGCCAAGACCTGAAAATGCAAACAAAAATGCCCCCGAGACCTCGGGGGCATTTTTGTTTTTATGCAAGGCCCAGGGCGGCCCGGGCCAGAAACCATGCCGCCGGCACCAGAAGGGAGGGCAGCAGGTTGAGGGTCTTTGTCTCGCGGATGTTCAGGATGGAAAGGCCCGACGCGGCGATGAGCACGCCCCCCACGATGGAAAGCTCGCACATCACATCCCCGGTGAAGAAGCCCTCCAGCACGCTGGCGCCCAGGTAGATGGACCCCTGCCAGCAGAAGAGCACCGCCCCGGCGGCGCACATGCCCGGCCCGTAGGCCGAGCCCAGCACCATGAAGGTGACGAAGTCCAGCGTGGCGTTGGTGAACAGAAAGGTGTGGTCCCCCAGAAGGGCGCTTTGGATGGGCCCCAGGATGGACAGGCTCCCCATGCAGCACAGAAGGATGCCGGTGGAGAGCCCCTGGCTCAGCTCGGTCTTGGAAAAGCGCCGCACCAGCCGGGTGAAGGCCCCGTCGATGTCCAGCGCGGTGCCGATGAGGCTGCCGATGGCAAGGCTGGCGATGAACAGCACCGGGAACCGGCTCTCGGAGAGGTTTTCCACCACCGTCTGGGTGCCCAGAAACACGGCGGCAAAGCCCATGGCGGTGTAGAGCGCCTGCTGGTATTTTTCCGCAAGGCCCCGCCGCAGGGCGCTGCCCAAAAGACTGCCCGCCACGATGGCGGCGGTGTTCACGATGGTGCCCAGCATGGGCGCTCCACGCTCCTTTCCTCTTCAAAAAACTCACAGGCAGTATTATAAGCGTCGGCGCGGGCGATTGCAAGGCCGTGCGCAAAATTTGCAAAAGGGGCGCGGCGCGGTTGCAACCCCCGCCGCTTTCTTCTATAATAAAAGGGATGAAGCCCCGCCCAGGCGGCGAGGGCCAGCAAAAGGAGACGACGCAATGCCGAATCTGTTGATTTTAGGCGCGGGCGGCTTTGGCCGCATGATCTATGAAAATGTGCAGAGCACCCGCCAGTTTGACAAGATCGCCATGCTGGACGACGCGGCCAAAGGCCCCGAGGTGATCGGCAAGCTGGTGGACTACACCGCCCTGCGGGAGGAATATCCCTGCGCGGTGGCGGCTTTCGGAAACAACAAACTGCGGGTGCAGTGGGTGGACCGCCTGCTGGCCGCGGGCTTTGTTGTGCCCACCATCATCCATCCGTCGGCGGTGGTCAGCCCCTCGGCGGTGGTGGGTGCGGGCAGCTTTGTGATGCAGCGGGCGGTGGTGAACACCCACACCGTGCTGGGCAAGGGCTGCCTTGTGAACTGCGGCGCTATCATCGACCACGACACCGTGGTGGGCGACGGCGCTCACATCAGCCTGGGCAGCGTGGTCAAGGCCAACTGCCAGATCGAGCCGGGCCGCAAGGTGGAGGCGGGCGAGGTCATCTTCGCCCAGCGCCGGGTCATCGACGGCGTGGACAGCCGCGAGCTGCAGGACGCTCTCTATGCCTTCGGCTTCGGCAACCAGTGCAGCTACGTCAAGCCCTTCGGCGCGGGCCACATCAACGAGACCTACGCCGTCTACATGCCCGGCGAGGAAGGGGACGAGCTGCGCTATGTGCTGCAGCGGGTGAACACCCACGTGTTCAAGAACCCCCGCGAGGTGATGCAGAACATCTTCGGCGTCACCGAGTATCTGCGCACCGTTATCCGGGCCGAGGGCGGCGACCCCGACCGGGAGACTTTGAGCTACATCAAGACCAAGGGCGGCGAGAATTACTATCAGGATACCCGCGGCCTGCCCTGGCGCTGCTATAACTACATCCCCGACTCGGTGTGCTACCAGAGCGTGGAGACCCCCGAGCAGTTCTATCAGTCCGCCCGCAGCTTCGGCAAGTTCCTCAAGCAGCTGGACGGCTATCCCATCGAGACGCTGCACGAGACCATCCCCAAATTCCACGACACCGAAAACCGCCTGCGCACCTTCAAGCGCGCGGTGCAGCGGGACGTGAAGAACCGGGTGCGCACCTGCAAAAAGGAAATTGACTTTGTGCTTGCCAGAGCCGCCGACTGCAGCGTGCTGATGGACGGCCTGCGGCAGGGCAAACTGCCCCTGCGGGTGACCCACAACGACACCAAGCTCAACAACATCCTCTTCGACGCCGAGACCGGCAAGGGCATGTGCATCATCGACCTGGACACCATCATGCCGGGCCTTGCCCTCAACGACTTCGGCGACTCCATCCGCTTCGGCGCCACCCGCGCCGCGGAGGACGAGCCGGATGTGAGCAAGGTGCACTTCGAGCTGGACCTCTTCGAGGCCTACACCAAGGGCTATCTGGAGGCGGCGGGCGACGTGCTCACCGATGCGGAGAAGGAGTATCTGCCCTGGGGCGCGAAAATCATCACCCTGGAGTGCGGCATGCGCTTTTTGACCGACTACCTCCAGGGCGACGTCTACTTCAAGACCCAGTACCCCCACCACAATCTGGTGCGCTGCCGCACCCAGTTCAAGCTGGTGGCGGAGATGGAAGAGCACTTTGACGAGATGAAAGCCATCGTGAAAAAATACAGCGAAATGCCCGGGGGAGAAAAAGAATGAAACTGCTCATCGCCTCCGACCTGCACGGGTCGGCCCACTATTGTGAAAAACTGCTGGCGCGCATCGAGGCCGAGCAGCCGGACAAGATCCTGCTGCTGGGCGACCTGCTCTACCACGGCCCCCGCAACGACCTGCCGCAAGGGTACGCCCCGAAACAGGTCATCCCCATGCTCAACGGCCTGAAAGATAAAATCATCGCCGTGCGGGGCAACTGCGACGCCGAGGTGGACCAGATGGTGCTGGAGTTCCCCATCATGGCGGATTACACCACCCTTGTGCTGGAGAACGGCCGCACCCTCTTTGCCACCCACGGCCACCTCTTCGACCCGGACCACCTGCCCCCGCTGCCCGCGGGCAGCGCCTTCGCCTTCGGCCACATCCATGTGAAGCACGCCGAGCGGCAGGGCGACACCCTCATCCTGAACCCCGGCAGCGTGTCCATCCCCAAGGACGGCAGCCACAGCTACATGGTCTACGAAAACGGCACCTTCACCGCCAAGACACTGGACGGCGAGCCGGTGGCCAGCGTGGCCTTCTGAAAAAGAATAAGCGCGGCGCGGAAAGAATTTCTTTCCGCGCCGCGCGCTTTTTTATTTGTTACCGCAGGCTGTCGCCGGCGATGGCGATGAGGCGCTCGGTGTCCAGCACCTGCAGGCTGCCCCGGCCCAGCTTCACCAGGCCCTCGGAGGAGAAATACCGCAGCATCCGGGTGATGACCTCCCGGGCACTGCCCAGATGCTGGGCGATGGCGTCGTGGGTGAGGGCCAGCGTGTCCGACCCGGTCAGGCGGCTCTCTTCCACCAGAAAGGCCGCAAGGCGGCTGTCCAGGTGCTTGTAAAGGATCTGGTCCAGCAGCCACATCACGTCGGAAAAGCGGCTGGCGATGAGCTCGGTGGTGAAGTTCGCCACCGGGGCCGACTGGCGCATCAGCTCCTTGTACACCGGCGCGGGGATGCGCCAGAACACCGTGTCCTGCTCGGCCTGCACCGAGATGTCGAACTGCAGGCTGTTCAGCATGCAGTAGGCGCTCATCAGGCACACGTCCCGGCTGAACAGCCGGTAGAGGGTGACCTGCCGCCCGTCTTCCGAGAGAGAGAAGCCCCGCAGCTGGCCGCTCACCAGCACCAGCAGGCCCACGCAGTCGGCAGTGCCGTTGTGGATGACTTCGCCCTTTTTCACGTGCTCCAGCGTGGCGGAGCTTTCCAGCTTTGCCTGCTGCTGGCTCGTCAGCTCCTTCCAGAAGGGCAGATATTCCCGAAACTCCATGCCGCACGCCTCCCTTGTCGTTCGTTCACAGGCTCAAAAGGCCCAGATGCTCCAGCAGAACCTTGATGCCGATGAGGATGAGCACCACGCCGCCCGCCAGTTCCGCACCGCCCTTGTAGCGCGCGCCGAAGCGGTGGCCCACCCACACGCCCACAGCGGACAGGCAGAAGGTGGTCACGCCGATGAAGCTCACCGCCCAAAGGATCTTCACGTCCAGCAGCGCGAGGCTCACCCCGGCGGCCAGCGCGTCGATGCTGGTGGCCACCGCCAGCGGCAGCATCTCCTTGGGGGAAAAGCCCTTGTCCGCGGGGCATGCCTGCTCCCGGGACTCCCGTATCATCCCCACGCCGATGAAGGCCAGCAGGCCGAACACCACCCAGTGGTCAAAGCCGCTGATGAACCGGGCGAACTGAGCGCCCAGGATGTAGCCCAGCAGGGGCATCAGCGCCTGGAAACCGCCGAAGTAAAGGCCGGTGATGACCATGTGGCCGGGTTTCAATTTGGGCTGGCTCAGCCCCTTGCAGATGGAAACGGCAAAGGCGTCCATGGAAAGCCCCACCGCCAGGATAAACAGTTCCGCCAGACTCATGCAAAAACCACCTCGTTACGCCGTGCGGCGCAGATTGTAAAGAAAGTTTGCCGCCGCCGTGGCGACGATGACCAGATACCCCAGCCAGCTCCACGCATCGGGCACCTGCCCGAAGAACAAAAAGCCCAGCAGCGCCGAGAAGAGAATTTGGGAGTAATCGAACACCGAGATCTCCCGCGCCGGGGCGCAGGTGTAGGCGGCGGTGATGGAGAACTGAGCGAATGCCGCCGAAAGCCCCACCAGCAGCAGGATGCCCAGCTGGGCGGCGGTCATGGGCACAAAGTCCGCCAGCATCATCGGCCCGGTCACAACGCAGGAGAACAGGGAAAAGCAGAACACGATGAAAGGCCCCGGCACCCCGCGGGTGCCCAGCAGATGCACCATGGTGTAGGCAAAGCCCGCGCCAAAACCGCCCAGCAGGCCGATGAGCGCCGGAGCGAGGGTCATGTTCTGGCCGGTGGGCTTCACCACCAGCAGCACTCCGCAGAAGGCCGCCGCCACCGCACCCAGCTGGAAGGGGGTCAGCTTTTCCTTTAAAAGAAGCGCGCTCAGCACGATGGCGAAGAAGGGGCTCATCTTGTTGAGCATGGAGGCGTCCGCCAGCAGCAGATGGTCCACCGCGTAGAAGTTGCACAGCACCCCCAGCGTGCCAAAGCCGGAGCGCAGGAACATGTACCACCAGTCGGCTTTTGCCATCCTGACGGCGGGGCGCTTTTTCGCCAGCACTGCCGCCGCGAAGAACAGCGCCACCAGATTGCGGAAAAAGCTCTTCTGCACGGCGGGCAGGTCCCCCGCCAGCCGCACCAGCAGCGCCATCAGCGCAAAGAAGAACGCCGAAAGAATGATGTAAAAAACGCCTTTGTATCGTTTGTCCAACAAAACGGCCCCCCGAAAAATCTGTAAAACGGTATAATTATAGCAACGCCCGGCCCGAAAGTAAAGGGCAAAGGCTTGCCATAACAGGGCGCAAAAAAATGCTTGCATTCGGCAGGGGGCTGTGATATAATACAACTCGCAGCCGGTGCGCAGGTGTCGTACAACGGCTAGTACATCAGCCTTCCAAGCTGAGGACGTGGGTTCGACTCCCATCACCTGCTCCAACAGCGGTTCGGCTGGCGCATGATATGCGGATGTGGCGGAATTGGCAGACGCGCTAGATTCAGGTTCTAGTGGGGGCAACTCCATATGGGTTCAAGTCCCTTCATCCGCACCAGCGGCCCCGGTCTTTGACCGGGGCCGTTTTCTTTTGAAAAAACGAAAGGGGAGAGGAAAATGGCAAAACTGGAAAAGACCCTCCACGAGGATTTCGATGCGTTGCTGGCGCGCATCGAGCAGGGCATCCTGGAGGGCAGCGTTTCCGCCTCGCTGGAAGCATCCAGCGATTTTTCTGAGGCTGGCGCCCGGTGCAGCGTGCGGGTGTTCGAGCGGTTCAGCTATGCCGGCGGCAACCGCCTGAGCATGAGCGTGACCCTCTTCCAGAGCGGGAACGGCCCCGTCCACCTCTCCGCCATCACCGCCGGCGGCAGTCAGGCGCTGTTCGTCAAGATCAACACCTGGGGCGAAGAGGCTTTTCTGGACAAACTCCGGGAACTGCTGTGAACCTTATATAATATGAAAAGCCCCCGCAGACCGCTCGGCCCGCGGGGGCTTTTTGCAGGGGGGCCGTCACCCCACCTGATAGATCACATATTCTCCCTGCCGGAACACCTCGGTGCAGTTGCTTTGGTACCAGCTTTCGTCGGCGGTGAATTCGCTGCGCTCAAAGCCGCTGAACACCACATAGTCCACGCCCCACTCCTCCAGCAAAGCGGCGCTGGGCGTTTCGTACATTGCCTTTGCCGCCGCCTGCTGCTCGCCGTAGTTGAGGCCGTGGTAGTAGAGATAGCTGGGGCTGCCGCAGAGCACCGTGCGCCCCGCAAGACTGGCCACCGCGTTGATGTGCTGGGTGCCGGTCAAAAACAGGGCGTGGGGGTCGGTCTCCTCCTTTGCCCATTCGCCCGCGGCGATGGCGTCGGCGGAAAACTGCTGGTATTCGCTCACAAGCTCCCGGCCCACCGTCAGTACGCTGCCAAAGGTGGCCAGAAACACCAGAACGCCTGCCAGCGCCGCCCCGGCGACCCGCTTGGGCAGCTTTTTCGCAAGGCGGCAAAGCAGCCCCGCCACCAGGATGCAGCCCAGCAGATGCCAGACGAACAACAGCTTGTTGTTGTCGTAGTCGTTGGGCTGGAACACCACGAACTCGCTCAAAAGCAGAATGACCAGCCCGCCGCCATAAAACCAGCGCAGGGCCTTGTCCGCAGCCAGAAAGGCGGGGATGAGCAGCAGATACACCACGCCGATGTTCTTGATGTAGAACCAGAAGTAGTTGTCGCCCTCGTTGGCCCAGTTGAAGGAAAGGCGCAAAAACCGCTCGCCCCCCTGCACGCCGGGCAGGATCTCGCCCAGCATCTGGGGCAGCCACACCGCCGCACACACCGCCGCCAGCGCCAGCCAGGGCAAGAGGGCCGCCCGGCTGCGGTCGGTGAGCAGCTGGCGAAAAAACAGCACCCCGCAGATGAGCACCAGCGCCAGCGCCGCATGGGTCTGGGTCAGGGGCAGGGGCGCGGCCAGCAGGGCGATGGCGGGCCACAGCCGGCGCCGGTTTTCCAGTGCGAAGGCCGCCAGCAGCGCCAGGGCGGGGAAGAGCAGCGCCCAGCCGAACAGGGTGGCCCGCTGGGGCACCAGCAGGTCCACGATGGGGTTCACCCAGCGGATGTTCTCCTCCACGTAGTTGGTGGGCGTTTCATAAAAGGCGGTGAAGATGCGGGTGAAGTTGCCCTTTTCACCGCCCAGAAAGTAGACAAAGCCGAAACCGCTGCCCATGAAGAACAGCCAGAAGGCAAGACTGGCCGCCCCGGCGCTTTTCAAAAGGTGCTTCGCCAGCAGCCACGCCCCGCCGAACACCGCCGGCAGCGCCGCGAACTCCGGCAGCAGACAGGCCATTTTCAGCCCGGACCCCAGCAGCAGGAACACGCTGGACACGCTCTCGCACAGATAGTGGTAGCCCGCCACCGTCTGCCCCGCCAGCAGGGAAAAGCCCGGCGGGAAGTCCCCCTGCTGGGCCAGCGCCTGGATGAGGGCCAGGTGCATGGGCAGGTCGCCGTAGGTGCTTTGGCCGCACCAGTAGGCCCCGTCCTTTAAATAAAGGGTGTGGGTGAACAGCAGCCATCCGGTGAGGGCCGCCGCGGGCAGCACGCACAGCCAGAACCCCTTTTCCACGCCTTTGCCCATGGCGGTGCCCCCGGCGGGCAGCCAGCCCCACACGGCCACCGCCGCCGCCACGGCCAGGGCGGCGAGCACGGCGGGCAGGGTGAAGTCGAACACCAGCGCCGCCAGGGCGGGCAGCCCCGCCAGCAGCGCCGTGGCAAAGGCGCTGGCGAACACCAGCCGCTCCTGTACATCGGAATGGGGCACAAGGCGGCGGGCAAGGCCCGCCCCTGCCGCCAGGAACGCCCCCATATACAAAAGGCTCAGCACATTGCCCATCATACGCCCTCCAGGTCGAAGGGAGGCGTGTACTCCTCCTTCGCGCTGCTCTTTTCCTGCATGTAGCCCTCCGTCAGGCCCAGCTCCACTGCCCGGTCGATGACCTGTCGGTACTCCCAGGTGGAGATGCGCCGGTCCAGCGGCTTCATCTCCTTCGCCTTATAAAAAGGTGTGTACTGGCTCATCAGGCTGGGGATGAAGCTGCCCTTCGGCAGGGTGGCCATCCAGTCCAGCACCGCGAGACTGTCCGCAAGAGAGCCCGGCAACGCCAGATGCCGCAGGATGACCCCCTTTTGCAGATAGCCCGCTTCGTCAAACACCGGCGGCCCCGCCTGCTCCAGCATGGCTTTCACCGCCGCCTCGCAGACGGTGAAATAATCCGCCGCATCCGAATACTTTTTGGAGATTTCTGTCGAAATATACTTAACGTCGCACAGCCACACGTCCACATAGCCCTTCAAAGCGGCCACCGTCTCCGGCGTCTCGTAGCCGCCGGTGTTCCACACCACCGGCAGGGTCAGACCCCGGGCGCGGGCCGAATCCAGCGCGGCGGTCACCCAGGGCAGCCACTGGGTGGCGGTGACGAGGTTCAGGTTCGCCGCGCCCTTGGCCTGCAGTTCCAGAAAGATGTCCGCAAGGCGGGCTTCGTCGATGTCCTTGCCCAGCCCCTGCTGGCTGATGGCATAGTTCTGGCAGTAGCAGCAGCCCAGGGAGCAGCCGGTGAAGAACACCGTGCCGCTGCCTTTTTCGCCGCTGATGCAGGGCTCCTCCCAGAAGTGGAGGGCCGCCCGGGCGGCGCGCAGCTGCCCGCCGGCACCGCAGCGCCCGGCGTGTTTTGTGCGGTCCGCGCCGCAGCGGCGGGGACACAGTTCGCAGTGGGTGGGGATGAGCATGAGACACGACCTTTCGCGGGGATTTAAATTTTCCGTGAACATTGTACCATATTTCACCCCCGGTGTGGTATAATGGCCCTGAAAGCTGATCGTGCAATCTTTTCCCGCAAAAAGACAAATGAAAGGACGGATGTCATGCGATCCGGTGCGGATAAGCTGCGCAAAGATCTGAAATATCTGACGCTTCTGGCGCGGGAGTACCCCTCCATCGCCAGCGCCTGCAGCGAGATCATCAACCTGCAGGCGATCCTCAAGCTGCCAAAAGGCACCGAGCATTTTATGAGCGACCTCCACGGGGAGGCCGAAGCCTTCACCCACATCATGAACAACGCCTCCGGGGTCATCAAGGAGAAGGTGGACCGGGTGCTGGGGGAGGAGGTGAGCGCCGAGGAGCGGGCGGAATTCGCCACCCTCATTTACTATCCCAGCCGCAAGCTGGACGAACTGAAAGCCCGCCAGACCGACCTGCCCGCCTGGTACCGGCAGACCCTGTTCCGCCTCATCGACGTCTGCCGGGTGGTGTCCAGCAAGCACACCCGCAGTTTTGTGCGCAAGCGGCTGCCCAAGAACTACGCCTACATTCTGGACGAACTTCTCCACGCCCATTTCGAGGACCACGACAAGGAATTCTATTACAACGAAATTCTGAACAGCATCCTGGCGGTGGGCCGGGCGGACGACTTCATCGAGGCGCTGTGCGAGCTCATCAAGACGCTGGCGGTGTTCAAGCTGCACATTCTGGGCGACATCTACGACCGGGGCCCCCGGCCGGACCTCATCATGGAGCAGCTGATGGCCCACCATTCGGTGGACATCCAGTGGGGCAACCACGACGTGGTCTGGATGGGCGCGGCGGCGGGCAGCCCCATCTGCATCGCCACCGTGCTGCGCACCACCCTGGCCTACAACAACCTGGAGGCGGTGGAGGACGGCTACGGCATCAACACCCGCCCCCTGGCCCTCTTTGCCGAAAACACCTACCGGGACTGCGACATCCACCATTTCTACCCCAAGGTGGACGAGAGCCGCGGGCCTTACCACCGCAGCGAGCTGGCCCGCGTGGCCCGGATGCACAAGGCCATCGCCGTCATCATGTTCAAGCTGGAGTGCGCCGTCATCGACCGCAACCCCGACTTTGAGCTGGAAGGGCGGGACTTTCTGCGCCGCATCGATTTTGCGGCGGGCACCGTGGAGGTGGAGGGCAAGCGCTATCCCTTGCAGGACGACGACCTGCCCACCGTGGACCCGGCAGACCCCGCCCGCCTCACCCCCGCCGAGGAGGAAGTGCTGGCCTCGCTGCAGCGCTCTTTCACCGACAGCGAGCGCCTGCAGCGCCATGTGCGCTTCCTCTACGCCAAGGGCGGCGTGTACCACATCGAGAACGGCAACCTGATGTTCCACGGGGCCATCCCCCTCACCGAGTCCGGCAGCTTCCAGGTGGAGACCTTCGAGCAGCACGGCTATGCCGGGCGGGCCCTGATGGACTACTGCGACGAGCGGGCCCGGCGGGCCTATTTCTCCCCCGAGGGCAGCGAGGCCTGGCAGACCGGGTGCGATTTTTTGTGGTATCTGTGGTGCGGCAAGCTCTCGCCTCTCTATGGCCGTGCCAAGATGACCACCTTCGAGCGGCTCTTCGTGGCGGACAAGACCACCCACGCCGAGCCCAGCAACCCCTATTACCGCTTCGTCAACGACACCCGCATGGACCGGGCCATCCTGGCGGAGTTCGGCCTGGACCAGACCCGCAGCCACATCGTCAACGGCCATGTGCCGGTGCGGGCGGTGGAAGGGGAGACCCCGGTGAAGGGCTCCGGGCGGATGATCCGCATCGACGGCGGCTTCTGCCGTGCTTATCACCAGCGCACCGGCATCGCCGGCTACACTCTGGTCTATAACAGCCACGGCCTTTCCCTGCGGGCCCACCAGCCCTTTGAAACGGTGGAAAAGGCCATCAAAGAGAACCTGGACATCGTCTCCAGCGTGGACACGTTCGAGACCACCAAAACACGGGTGCTGGTGGGCGACACCGACAACGGCCGCAAGCTGGCCGCCGACGTGGAGGACCTCAAGCGCCTTGTGGCCGCTTACCAGACCGGCCTCGTGAAAGAGCGCCCCGAGGGCTGACGAGCCCTTTTCCATAAATTCATTCAAAAGGAGAGAACTGTTATGTCTACCCCCCACAACAAGGCCGAACTGGGCCAGATCGCCAAGACCGTGCTGATGCCCGGCGACCCGCTGCGGGCCAAATTCATCGCCGAGACCTTCCTGGAAAACCCCGTGCTCGTCAACGACGTGCGCGGCATGCTGGGCTACACCGGCACCTACCAGGGCAAACAGGTGAGCGTGATGGGCAGCGGCATGGGCATGCCCAGCATCGGCATCTACTCCCACGAGCTCTACGCCCAGTACGGCGTGGAGAGCATCATCCGCATCGGCTCTGCCGGCTCCTACACCGACAAGGCCAAGCTCTATGACGTGGTGCTGGCCACCGCCGCCTATTCCGAGAGCAGCTACGCCAGGACCATGTCCGGCTTTGAGGGCGACACCACCCTGCCCAGCGCCGAGCTGAACGACCGCCTGCGCGCCAGCGCCGCCGCCCAGGGCATCCCCCTGGTGGAGGGCGTCATCCACTCCAGCGACGTGTTCTACCGCCACGACGACCGCAAAAACCCCACCTACTGGGAACTGCTGCGGGACGAGAAGGGCTGCGTGGCCGTGGAGATGGAGAGCTTTGCCCTCTTCCACAACGCCGCCGTGCTGGGCAAAAAGGCGGCCTGTATCCTCACCATCTCCGACAGCTTCGTCAGCCCGGAGATCACCACCCCCGAGCAGCGCCAGACCACCTTCACCAACATGATGAAGATCGCCCTGGGCGCCGCCGAATAAAGGAGGGAGCCCCCACCATGACCAAACAGGAACTCATCCGCGCCGCCTTCGCCGCCCGGGAGAAGGCTTATGCGCCCTATTCCCGCTTCAAGGTGGGCGCGGCGCTGGAAGCGAAGGACGGCCGGGTCTTCACCGGCTGCAACATCGAAAGCGCCACCTACACCCCCACCTGCTGCGCCGAGCGCACCGCCCTGGTCAAGGCGGTGAGCGAGGGCGTGCGGGATTTTTCCCGCATCGCCATCGTGGGCGCGGCCGAGGGCAAGGTGAACACCCTGGTCACCTCCCCCTGCGGGGTGTGCCGCCAGTTCCTCTATGAGTTCGGCGGCGACGAGCTGGAAGTCATCCTGGCCAAAAGCGAGGAGGACTATCTGGAAATGACCCTGGGCCAGCTGCTGCCCATCGGGTTCGGGCCGGCCAACCTGGAGTGAAAACCGCCTGCCGGCGCGGAAAAACGCGATTTTTTGCGGCGGATGTAACTTTTTGTAACTGCCCCTTTTGCCCCGAAATCATTGAAAACCGGGCCCGGCGGCAGTATACTTGTATTGCGCGGCCGGGCTGATGGAACGCCCGGCACACAAAGATCGGCTGGCCCGTCGGGCCGCACCCGCGGCGCGGCATGCCGCCGGCCGAAAAGAGAAAAGGAGAGTCAAGCATGAAGAAGTTTATCGCTCTTGTCATGGCTGCGGCGATGGCTCTGTCTCTGGCTGCTTGCGGCGGCACCCCTGCCTCCACCAGCACCCCTGCCAGCGAGCCCACCTCCGCCTCCACCCCTGCCAGCGAGCCTGAGCAGACCGAGACCCTGTCCGCCGACGACATCGAGGACAACATGACCTCTGAGGACGGCAAGTATCAGGTCGCCTTCGTCACCGACGTGGGCCAGCTGAAGGACAAGTCCTTCAACCAGGGCACCTACGACGGCGTCAAGCTGTACGCCGCCGCCAACGGCCTGAGCTACAAGTACTACCAGCCCGCCAACGGCGACCAGGCCACCGACGACGACCGCTACGACGCCATGAAGGCCGCTGTTGAGGCCGGCGCCGAAGTCGTGGTGTGCGCCGGCTACCTGCAGGAAGCCGCTCTGCGCCGCGCTGCCATCGAGTTCCCCGAAGTTCCCTTCGTGTTCATCGATGGTTATCCCCTGACCGATGACGAGGGCAACACCCTGGCCAACGTCGCCGGCATCGCCTTCCAGGAAGAGCAGGCCGGTTATCTGGCCGGCTACGCCGCTGTGAAGGACGGCTTCACCAAGCTGGGCTTCTCCGGTGGCGGCGGCGGCACCAACGACGCTTGCTGCCGTTTCGGCTACGGCTACGTGCAGGGCGCCAACGCCGCTGCTTCTGAGCTGGGCATCACCGTCGACATGAACTACTCTTGGGAGTACGGCGCCACCTTCCAGGCTTCCACCGAGCTGCAGACCATGATCAGCGGCTGGTACGCCAACGGCACCGAGATCGTGTTCGCCTGCGGCGGCTCCATGTTCCAGTCCATCTCTGCTGCTGCTTCCGCCAACGACGGCTATGTGATCGGCGTTGACGTTGACCAGTCCGGCGAGTCTGACGCCGTTGTGACCAGCGCCATGAAGGGCCTGTCCGACGCCGTGCAGTGGGCCGTGGCCAAGGTCTACGACGGCACCTTCACCGAGATCGGCGGCACTGCCACCAGCCTGGGTGTGAAGGACAACGCTGTTGAGCTGCCCACCGCCGCCGAGTCCTGGCGCTTCGAGACCTTCACCGTGGAGGAGTACGAGGCCCTGTACCAGCAGATGCTGGACGGCACCCTGGTCGTGGACAACGACTTCTCCAAGCTGGAGAGCACCGAGTGGAGCAACGTCAACCTGAACGTTATCTGATCGGGTCCCTTTGCAAATGAAAGGGGCGGAGGCTTTTGCCTCCGCCCTCTTTTTATGCCGCCGGGCGCCGGGCGGGAAATTTCTTGTGTTTTGCCCGGGTCTACGGTATAATAAAACTGTTACAAACGCACATTTTATGCGGAGGAGGCGGGACCAGAATCATGCAGACTGAGAACATCATCGAGATGTTGCACATCACCAAAGAGTTCCCCGGTATCATCGCCAACGACGACATCACCCTCCAGTTGCGGCGGGGTGAGATCCACGCCCTGCTGGGCGAAAACGGCGCGGGCAAATCCACGCTGATGAGCGTGCTGTTCGGCCTGTACCAGCCGGAACAGGGCGAGATCCGCAAGAACGGCGAAGTGGTGAAGATCAACAACCCCAACGACGCCACGGCCCTGGGCATCGGCATGGTGCACCAGCACTTCAAGCTGATCGACGTGTTCACCGTGCTGGACAACATCATCCTGGGCGCCGAGACCACCCGGCTGGGCTTTTTGCAGAAAAAGGAAGCCCGGGCGAAGGTGCAGGCCCTGAGCGAAAAATACGGCCTCAAAGTTGACCTGGACGCCAAGGTGGAGGATATCACCGTTGGCATGCAGCAGCGCGTGGAGATCTTGAAGATGCTCTACCGCGACAACGAGATCCTGATTTTCGACGAGCCCACCGCCGTGCTCACCCCCCAGGAGATCGACGAGCTGATGAACACCATGCGGGAGTTCGCCAAGGAAGGCAAGAGCATCCTGTTCATCTCCCACAAGCTCAACGAGATCATGGCTGTGGCCGACCGGGTCACCGTTCTGCGCAAGGGCAAGTACATCGGCACCGTGAACACCAGCGAAACGGACAAGCAGTCCCTCTCCAACATGATGGTGGGCCGCCCCGTGCAGCTGGAAGTGGTCAAGGAGCCCGCCAAGCCCGGCGAGACCGTGCTCAAGGTGGAGCATTTCTCCATGCCCGGCAAGGGCGGCCACAAGCACAACGCGGTGAACGACGTCAGCTTTGAGGTGCGCGCGGGAGAGATCGTGTGCATCGCGGGCATCGACGGCAATGGCCAGACCGAGTTCATCCACGGCCTTACCGGCCTGGACAAGTCCAGCGGCGGCCACATCACCCTGTGCGGCAAGGACATCACCCATGCCTCCATCCGCCACCGCGGCCAGAACATGAGCCACATCCCCGAGGACCGGCACAAGCACGGTCTGGTGCTGGACTTCACCCTGGAGCAGAACATGGTGCTCCAGACCTATCTTGAGCCCCGCTTCGAGCATTTCGGCTTCATCGACAACGGCGCGGTGCGCCAGTATGCCGAAAAGCTCATTGAGCAGTACGACGTGCGCAGCGGCCAGGGCCCTGTGACCATCGCCCGCAGCATGTCCGGCGGCAACCAGCAGAAGGCCATCATCGCCCGCGAGCTGGACCGGGGCAAGCCCCTGGTGGTGGCGGTGCAGCCCACCCGCGGCCTGGACGTGGGCGCCATCGAGTACATTCACGGCCAGCTTGTGGCCCAGCGGGACGCCGGCAAGGCGGTGCTGCTGGTCAGCCTGGAGCTGGACGAGGTGATGAGCCTGTCCGACCGTATCCTTGTGATGTACGAGGGCGAGATCGTGGGCGAGCTTGACCCCAAGGCCACCACGGTGCAGGAGCTGGGCCTCTATATGGCCGGCGCAAAACGAGCAAAGAAGGAGGGTGAGGGCGCATGAACGGAGGACTTTCCAAACTGTGGCAGAAGGACGGCACCAAGTCGGTGCTGGCCTCGCTGATCTCCATTCTCATCGGCATGGCCGTGGGCGGCGTCATCATCCTGGTGGTGGGCGTGAACAACCCGAACCTGGGCCTCTCCGGCGCATGGGAGGGCATCCGCCTTGTGTTCGGCGGCCTGTTCAGCACCGGCCGCACCGCCGCCGGTCAGCTGACCTTCGGCTTCAACTCCACCAACGTGGGCAACATGTTCTTCCGCGCCACCCCGCTGATCCTCACCGGTCTGTCGGTGGCTGTTGCCTTCAAGACCGGCCTGTTCAACATCGGCGCCCCCGGTCAGTACCTGATGGGCACCGCCGCCACCCTGATGCTGGCGCTGGGCATCCCCACCGAAGTGGTGCCCGCTCCGCTGGTGTGGGTCATCGCCTTTTTGGGCGGCATGCTGGCGGGCGCGCTGTGGGGCTGCATCCCCGGCCTCGTCAAGGCCTACCTCAACATCAACGAGGTGCTGGCCTGCATCATGACCAACTGGATCGCCGCCAACTTGGTGACCTGGATGTTTGACGGCAGCGACTTCCGCAACCTGGTGGAGAACACCAAGAGCGGCTACATCTACAAGACCAGCTACAACGGCGTGCAGACCGCCAAACTCGGCCTGGACAAGCTGTTCCCGGGCTCTCAGGTGAACGGCGGCATCATCGTGGCCATCGTCATCGCCATCCTGGTCTACATCCTGATGAACAAGACCACCCTGGGCTATGAGCTCAAGGCCTGCGGCGCCAACCGCCACGCGGCCCGCTACGCCGGCATCAGCGACAAGCGCAACATCGTGCTGAGCATGGCCATCGCCGGCTCGCTCTCCGGCGCTGCCGCCGCCCTCTACTACCTCTCCGGTAACACCGAGTTCTTCTGGTCCACCTACCAGAGCCTGCCCGCCACCGGCTTCAACGGCATCCCCGTGGCCCTGCTGGCGGCCAGCAACCCCATCGGCGTCATCTTCACCGGCTGCTTCATGTCCATGCTGGACATCGTGGGCCTGCAGCTGACCAACCTGACCGCCTACAACGAGTACATCACCGACGTTATCATCGCCGTGATCGTGTACCTCAGCGCCTTCTCGCTGGTCATCAAGCTGTGGCTCAGCGGCCGCGGCAAAAAGCACAAGGCGGCCCCCGCGGAGGCTGCCGCTGCCCCGGCTCCCGCGCCGGACACACCGGCTGACGCCCCCGACGGGGCCCAGGACGCGAAAGGAGGCGAGGCGAAATGACCTTTCTGATCCAACAGACCCTGATCTATGCCGTGCCTCTGATGATCGTGGCGCTGGCGGGCGTTTTTGCCGAGCGCAGCGGCATCATCAACCTGGCTCTTGAAGGTATCATGATCTTCGGCGCCTTCATCGGCGTGCTGTTCGTCAACCTCACCCAGAAGGCGGGCGTCTTTGCCGAAGCGAAGGCCGCCGGCGACTGGGTGGCCCTGCAGGGCTTCATGGTGCTGGCCATGCTGGTGGCGGCCATCATGGGCGCTGTGTTCTCTCTGCTGCTCTCCTTCGCCTCGGTCAACCTGAAGGCGGACCAGACCATCGGCGGCACCGCGCTGAACCTGCTGGCTCCCGCCCTGGTGCTGTTCTTCATCCGCATCATCGCCAACCAGAACACCCTGCAGATGGCCGAGGGCGACTCCGCCAGCTGGTTCATGATCAAGAAGAGCTTCTTCGGTTATGGCCGCAACGACGAGATGGGCTTCTTCGGCAGCACCTTCATCGACAAGACCTATCTTGCCACCTACATCTGCATCCTGCTGTTCATCATTCTGTCCATCCTGCTCTACAAGACCCGTTTCGGCCTGCGCCTGCGCAGCTGCGGCGAAAATCCCCAGGCAGCGGACTCTCTGGGCATCAACGTCTACGTCATGCGCTACGCCGGCACCACCATCTCCGGCGCGCTGGCCGGCATGGGCGGCTTCGTCTACGCGCTGACCACCGCCAACTGCGCCTCCACCGGCGACGTGGCGGGCTTCGGCTTCCTGGCCCTGGCCGTTATGATCTTCGGCAACTGGAAGCCGCTGAACATCGCCTGCTCGGCGCTGCTGTTCGGCCTGTTCAAGTGCATCGCCGCCTCCTACGCCAGCATCGACATCAACGGCGACGGAGTGTTCCTTCTGGCGGACCTGGGCATCAGCCCCCACTTCTACCGCATGCTGCCCTACCTCATCACCCTTCTGGTGCTGGCCTTCACCAGCAAGAAGAGCCGCGCCCCCAAGGCGGAGGGCATCCCCTACGACAAGAGCACCCGCTGAACTCTTTGTGCTCGATGCAAGCCTTATGCGGGCGCCGCGAAAAGCGGCGCCCGCATTTTCTTAAAAGGAAATGTCAAAAACTCTTGACATGAACCGCTGCCTGTGGTATGCTGATGATGTCAAAAGAATTTGACATTTTGAAAAGGAGGCAGCGCAATGGATCCTGTAACGCAAGGCATGTTCACGTGGGATAACTTTTTCCTGATTTTGTTCGGACTCTTTCTGCTGGGCACCATCATTTTGGATGTGGCCATGGTGGTCTCGCTGGCGCGGGTGGGGGATGAGCGCCGCCAGCTCATCGTCTGGAAGGCCGGGTCCTTCACTCTGCTCGTCACGGTGCTGACCCAGGTGTTCGACGTGGTGGAGGCGGTGGTGCGGGCCCAGAAGCTGCAGTCCAACCCCTTTATCGACCTCAGCGTCACCGCGGTGACCTACTTCGTGGTGCTGCTGGTGTTAAAGAAACGGTACGGTGATTTTGAACGTGGAAAATAAAATTCGCGAAATGCGCCGGGAAAAGGGCCTTTTGCAGGAGCAGCTGGCCAAGAAGTGCGGCGTTTCCCGCCAGACCATCAACGCCATCGAGAACAACAAATACGACCCCACTCTGGCGCTGGCCT
This sequence comes from Oscillospiraceae bacterium, assembly GCA_004558145.1. Lineage (GTDB taxonomy): Bacteria > Bacillota > Clostridia > Oscillospirales > Ruminococcaceae > Allofournierella_A > Allofournierella_A excrementavium. The sequence continues at coordinate 104,634 of SFDQ01000002.1, read as the reverse complement.
TCAAGCTGGCCCAGGAATTGGGCACCACCGTGGACGAACTGTTCACGCCGGGCTAAAAGGGAGGGGAGAGCATGCACTGTTTTTTTGCCTCCACCAAAAACACCCGGCCCGTCCTGCCGGGCAGCCTGCGCTACATCCGCAGCGACGTGCCCCTGCAGGTGACCGAGGAGGAAAAACAGTGGCTGGCGGGCCACAACATCACCACGGTGGTGGACCTTCGCACCGAGCAGGAACGGACGGCAAAGCCCTGCCCGCTGGAGCAGGACGGGCGCTTTCGCTGTCTGCACCTGCCGGTGACCGGCGGCGACGCTCTGCCGGAAAGCCCTTCCTGGGTGGCTCAGTCCTACATCAACATGGCGGATGACCGGATGGAACGCATCCTGAAAACCATCACCGAAGCCGAGAGCAACGTGCTGTTTTTCTGCACCGCCGGCAAGGACCGCACCGGCGTGGTGGCGGCCCTGCTGCAGCGGCGGGCCGGCTGCTCCGAGGAGTACATCCTGCAGGACTATCTTCTCTCGGGGCGGAACCTTGCCGCCGACCTGGAACAATACGCCCGGTCAAACCCCGGCGTCGATCTGGCAGTCATCACCCCGCAGCGCGAGACCATGGAGCGGTTCCTCCGCGCGGTGACCCTTTGACAAACATTTTGCCCCCCGGCCTTGCCGGGGGCTTTTTTTGAACGCTTTTTAAATTTTGTGTGAAACCCCTTGCTTTTTTGTGCAAAACGCGGTATAGTTAATTAGCACTCAGATGTTGAGAGTGCTAAAATTATCATTCATGAGATTTGATATAAAGGGAGCGAACACACATGGCAGTGAAACAATTCAAAGCCGAAAGCAAAAAGCTGCTGGACCTGATGGTGAACAGCATCTACTCCAACAAGGAGATCTTTCTGCGGGAGCTGATCAGCAACGCCAGCGACGCCATTGACAAGCTCTATTTCAAAAGCCTCACCGACCACACGGTGCCCAGCCGCAAGGAGGACTACAAGATCCACCTGACGCTGGATAAAGACAGCCGCACCATCACCATCACCGACAACGGCATCGGCATGACCAAGGAAGAGCTGGAAAAGAACCTTGGCACCATCGCCCGCAGCGGCAGCTTCGACTTCAAGAAGGAGAACAAGGCCGACGACATCGACATCATCGGCCAGTTCGGCGTGGGCTTCTACTCCGCCTTCATGGTGGCCAGCCAGGTCACGGTCATCAGCCGGGCCTTTGGCAGCGACACCGCCTGGAAGTGGGAGAGCAAGGGCGCCGAGGGCTACACCATCACCGAGGCCGACAAGCCCGAGGTAGGCACCCAGGTGATCCTGGTGGTGAAGGAGAGCACCCCGGAGGAAAACTACGACCGCTTCCTGGACGAGTACACCCTGGTGGGCATCGTCAAGAAGTACAGCGACTATGTGCGCTACCCCATCCAGATGTACCGGGAAAAGACCCGCCAGAAGGAAAAGCCCGCCGACGCCGGCGAGGATTACACCCCCGAGTACGAGACCTACACCGAGCTGGAGACCCTCAACAGCATGGTGCCCCTGTGGAAGCGCTCCAAGGGCGAGGTGACCGACGAGGAGTACAACCAGTTCTATAAGGACAAGTTCTACGACTTCACCGACCCTGCCCGGGTCATCGTGAGCCGCACCGAGGGCACCGCTACCTACAACGCGCTGCTGTTCATCCCCGGCCGCGCGCCCTATGACTACTACACCCGCGACTACGAAAAGGGCCTGCAGCTCTATGCCAGCGGCGTGCTCATCATGGAAAAGTGCGCGGACCTTCTGCCGGACCACTTCAGCTTCGTCAAGGGCGTGGTGGACAGCCAGGACCTCTCCCTCAACATCAGCCGTGAGATGCTGCAGCAGGACGGGCGGCTCAAGCTCATCCGCACCAGCCTCGAGAAGAAGATCAAGAACGAGCTGAACGCCATGAAGAACTCGGAGCGTGAAAAGTACGAGGAGTTCTTCAAGAACTTCGGCCGCCAGCTGAAATACGGCTGCTACGCCGACTACGGCATGCACGCCGACCAGCTGAAGGACCTGCTGCTGTTCTACAGCGCCCGGGAGAAGAAGATGGTCACCTTGGCGGAGTATGTGGAGAAGATGGCCGAGGACCAGAAGTTCATCTACTACGCCGCCGGCGATTCCGCCGACCGGCTGGCCAAGCTGCCCGCCGCTGAGCTGGTGCTGGACAAGGGCTACGACGTGCTGCTGCTCACCGAGGACGTGGACGAGTTCTGCCTGCAGATGCTGCGCCGCTACGGCGAGAAGGATAAGGAGAAGGAGTTCAAGAACGTCTCTTCCGGCGACCTGGGCCTTGAGACCGAGGAGGAAAAGAAAGCCGCCGAGGAAAAGACCGAGGCCAACAAGGCCCTGTTCGACGCCATGAAGGAGGCGCTGGGAGATAAGGTGGAGGCGGTGCGCCTGTCCACCCGGCTGAAGAGCCACCCGGTGTGCCTGTCCAGCGAGGGGCCCCTGTCTCTGGAAATGGAGAAGGTGCTCTCCGCCATGCCCGGCGCCGAGGGCGCGCCCAAGAGCCAGAAGGTGCTGGAGATCAACGCCGACCATCCCATCTTCGCCACCCTGCAGAGCCTGCAGGAGAAGGGCGAGACCGAGAAGCTGGGCAAATACGCCGGCATCCTCTACGACCAGGCCCTGCTCATCGAGGGCCTGCCCATCGAGGACCCTGTGGCCTACGCCCAGGCGGTGTGCGAACTGATGCAATAACCTCCCTTGTGCACTGCGCGGGGCGGCCCCGAACAGGGGCCGCCCCGCTTTTGTTTGCAATGCAAATATGGTATACTAAACCCATGGAACGCCAACAGGCAGAGCCGGACCACGGCCCTGCGGGAAAGGACGGTCAAAACAATGACACATATGAAAAAAGGATTCCTGCTCTCGGCGCTGGCTTTCATGCTGCTGGGTCTGGCGCTGCTGCTCTGGCCGGAGGCCTCCCTGCGGCTGGTGTGCTATCTCTTCGGCGCGGTCATCCTCCTCAAGGGCCTCTTGAGCATCTGGGGCTATGTGCGGGCCGAGGAGCGGTTCTTCTTTGATTATTTCGGCGTGGTGTTCGGCGTTGCCGCCAGCGCCCTGGGCGTGTTCCTGCTCTTCAAGCCGGACACGGTGGTCTCGGTGCTGCCCATCCTGGTGGGCATTTACGTCATTGTGGACGCGGTGGTGCGGCTGCAGTCCGCCTTTGAGCTGCGCAAGATGGGCTATGCCCGCTGGTGGAGCTTCCTCATTCTGGCGGGCCTGTCGGCGGCGCTGGGCGTGCTGATGATGGTCAACCCCTTCGAGACGGTGCAGCTGCTGGTGATGGCCATCGGCGTCATCCTGCTGGTGGAAGGGGCCCTCAGCCTCATCAGCGCGGTGTATGCCGCGGTGCTGATGCGGGGCCTGGAGCGCACCGCAAAGGACGCCGCCCGCCAGCTGGACAAGCTGACCGAAACGCTGGACGGCCGCCCCGCGCCCGGCTCCGGCCGCCCGGTGGACGTGGACTACAAAGACCTTTCTGATGAGGACCGCTGAGGTCCTGCCAGCGGGCGCGGCCCGGGCCGCGGCACTGCGGCGGGCGGGGGCTGCCTGCGGCTGCGCCGCGCTGGGCTATCTTGTGGCACGCTCGGTGCTCACCGCTTTGGCGAACGCCCTGCTGGCCCTGCGGGTGCCGGGGGCCAGCCTTGCGAACCCGGCGGGCACCGGCCTTGCGGCGGCCATCCTGCTGCAGGCGGTGGTGAGCGCCTTGTCCCTCGCCGCGCCCTTCGCCTTGCTGCCCCTGGCGGGCGGCGTGCCCGCAGCCTCGCCCCGCCGGCTGAACGCCGAGCAGTGGGCCGGGCTGTTCCTGCTGTTCTGGCTGCTGATGATGGCGGGCAATCTGCTGGCGGCGGCCCTGCCCGGCGCTGGCGGCGGTCAGATGGACCTGCCCGCTTCCGGCCTTGCGCTGGCGGCGGCGTGGCTGGCGGTCTGCCTTGTGCCCGCCGTGGGGGAGGAACTGCTCTTCCGCGGCCTGTTGCAGGGGTGGCTGCGCCCCTTCGGCCCGGTGGTGGCCGTGGCGGGTCAGGCACTGCTGTTCGCTTTGCTCCACGGGCGCGCGCCCTCGGTGGCGGCCGCGGCCTTCGGCGGCGCCGCGTTGGGCCTTGCCGCCCTTTGCTCCGGCAGCCTTGTGCCGGGCATGCTCTTCCATCTTTACAACAACACCCTGGCCTTCGCCGGGCAGTACTGCCAGCAGTACGGCGCGCCCCAGGTCATCTGCTATCTGCTGATGTTCCTGCCGCCTTTGGCGGCCCTGGCCTTCGCCCCCTGGCGGGCGCTGCCCGCCCGCAAAAAAGGCCGCCTGCGGGGGCAGGCGAAAGACTGGCTGTGCCTTCTGCGCAGCCCCGGCTATCTGGCGGCGCTGGCGGTGCTGGCGGCCTTGAGCATCTACAAGACCATTGGGGGATGAACCATGACCGATGAACAATTGATGCGCCTTGCCATCGAGCAGGCGAAAAAGGCCGCCGCCCTGGGTGAAGTGCCGGTGGGCGCTGTGGTGGCAAAGGACGGCGAGCCGGTGGCCATGGCTTACAACACCCGGGAGACCGGCAAAAACGCCACCCACCACGCCGAGCTGCTGGCCATCGACGCCGCCTGCAAGGCGCTGGGCGGCTGGCGGCTGTGGCAGTGCGAGCTGTTCGTGACGCTGGAACCCTGCCCCATGTGCAGCGGGGCCATCATCAACAGCCGCATCAAGCGGGTGGTCTACGGCGCGGCCGACCCCAAGGCGGGCTGCTGCGGCTCCCTCACCGACCTGTTCGCCCTGCCCTTCAATCACCGCCCCAAGGTGGAAAGCGGCCTGCTGGCGGAGGAGTGCGCCCAGCTTTTGAAGGACTTCTTTGCCGCCCTGCGCAAAAAACGGGAGGAAGCGCGATGAAAACGGTACTTATCACCGGCGCGGCCCGGGGCATCGGAGCCGCCGCCGCCGAAAGCTTTGCCGAGGCGGGCTATCAGGTGGTCATCAACTACCTGCACAGCGCCGAAAAGGCCGAAGCCCTGGCCGCCCGCTGGCCCGGCCGGGCGCTGGCGGTGCAGGCGGACGTGGCCGACCCCGCCCAGGTGGAGGCGATGTTCGCCGCCGCCGAAAAGGCATTCGGCGGGGTGGACGTGCTGGTGTGTAATGCTGGCATCGCCGCCCAGAAGCTGTTCACCGACGTGACCGACGAGGAATGGCGGCGGATGTTGGACGTGCACCTTTCCGGGGCCTTTTACTGCTGCCGCCGGGCGCTGACCCATATGATCCATCAGAAATGGGGCCGCATCCTCACCGTCAGTTCCATGTGGGGGCAGGTGGGCGGCAGCTGCGAGGTGGCCTACTCCGCCGCCAAGGCGGGCCTCATCGGCCTGACCAAGGCGCTGGCGAAGGAGGAAGGCCCCAGCGGCGTCACCGTCAACTGCGTGGCCCCCGGCGTCATCGACACCGACATGATGGCCTCTTTTTCCGCCGAGGACAAGGCGGCCCTGGCGGAAGAAACGCCCCTGGGCGCTCTTGGCACCCCCAAGCAGGTGGCTGACGCGCTGGTCTTTCTGGCCAGTGACGGAGCAAGCTACATCACCGGTCAGGTGCTGGGCGTCAACGGCGGCCTGGTGACTTAAAGGAACAAACGGCCCCTCTCTTTGCATACCATGGCGAAGAGGGGGGCTTTTTATGGAGATTTTCGAGACGGGCATCGACGTGTCCCGGTATCAGGGGAACATCGACTGGCAGCAGGTGGCGGCGGGCAAGCAGTTCGCCATCGTGCGGGCGGTGTCCTCAAACAGCGGCGGGGTCTATGTGGACCCTTACTTTGAAAAGAACGTGGCTGAGGCCCACGCGGCGGGCATGCGGGTGGGCGTTTATTACTACACCTACGCCCGCACCGAGGCGGCGGTCATCAACGAGCTGGACACCTTGCTGCCGGTGCTGGAGGGCCTGCGGCTGGAGTACCCGGTGTTTGTGGACGTGGAGGCCTCCAGTCTGCAAAGCCTGGGGCGCACCGAGCTGACCGGCCTTGTGCGCTTCGCCATGGACATCCTGGACCAGAAGGGGTGGTTCCCCGGCTTTTACACCTATACCAACTTCGCCCAGAACTACCTGAACATGGCCGAGCTGGCGGCTTACCCCTTGTGGATCGCCGACTACCGGGGCTATGTGGGCTATCAAGGCAGCTATGACATGTGGCAGTATTCCAGCACAGGCCGGGTGAACGGCATCACCGGCAACGTGGACCTGAACTACAGCTACAAGGATTTTCTGCCCCTCATCAAGGCGGCGGGCAAGAACGGCTATTCCCAGGGGCCGGCCACCCTGCCGCTCACCAATACAGAGCTGGTGGTGTATCAGAGCGGGGCCATCTATTATTACGCGCCGGACCCGGCGGCCTTGTCGGGCACGCTGCCGGTGGGACGCTATCCCGCTTTTGAGGTCACCGACGGCGAGTGGAACGGCGCGGTGTGGGCCAAAATCGACTATCTGGCCGGGCAGTACTGGGTGCCGCTGCAGGCGGGGGTCACCGGTCTTGCCCAGACCGGCGGCGAGGACTGCGAGGAGGTGCGCGCCCAGCTGGAGCGGGCCCAGGAGCAGCTGGACCTGACCCGTCAGAGCCTCGACTGGCTGCTGGGCGAACTGGAAAGCTGAAAACACAGCTTGCGCATCGGCCCAAAGCAGGATACAATAAGGGAAAGCCCCCTTATGCGGCGGGCAAGAAAACAAAAAGTGAGGGCCTGCAACCATGCAGCTTGATAAAAAAACCATCCGAACGCTGCTGCTCATGGCCAGCTTCTGCATCGTGCTCTATTGGGGGCTGCAGAACCTGGACCGGGTGGGCGTTATCCTGAACGGAGTGTGGGGCCTTGTGTCGCCCTTTGTGGTGGGCGGAAGCCTGGCCTTTATCCTGAACGTGCCCATGCGGGCCATTGAGAAAAAACTGCCCAAAAAGCTGTTGCGGACCCGCCGCGCGGCGGCCCTGGTGCTGACGCTGCTGGCGGTGGTGGGCGTGATGGCGCTGGTGCTGCTGCTCATCCTGCCCCAGCTGGGTCGCACCATTGCCAGCATCGGCGCACAGCTGCCCGGCTTCTGGGCCGACAGCCAGAAGTGGCTGGCGGACCTGATGGTGCAGTACCCCATGCTGGAAGAGTGGATCTCCACCGAGTTCATCACCGACTGGCAGAGCGCCGTCTCCGCCGTGGCCGAGTGGTTCAAGAACGGCGGCTTTGCCCTGGTGGGCAACGCGGCCACTGCCGCCACCGGCATCGTGATGCAGTTCGTGGACTTCTTCATCGGCCTCATCTTCGCCTTGTATCTGCTGGTGTGCAAAGAGACTCTGACGCGGCAGGCCAAGATGCTGCTCTATGCCTGGGGGCCTGCCCACCGGGCGGAAAAGGTGATCGAGGTGGCCCGGCTTACCAACCACACCTTCTCCAAATTCCTCTCCGGCCAGTGCCTGGAAGCCTGCATCCTGGGCAGCCTGTTCGCGGTGGGCATGCTGCTCTGCCGCATGCCTTACGTCACTCTCATCAGCGTGCTGGTGGCCGTCACCGCCCTCATCCCGGTGTTCGGCGCCTTCATTGGCTGCTTCTTGGGCGCGTTCTTCATCCTGGTGCAGAACCCCATCCAGGCGGTGTGGTTCGTGGTGCTGTTCCTCTGCATTCAGCAAATTGAAGGCAACCTCATCTACCCCAAGGTGGTGGGCAACTCGGTGGGCCTGCCCGGCATCTGGGTGCTGATGGCCGTCACCATCGGCGGCAGCGCCATGGGCGTGGTGGGCATGCTGGTGATGATCCCCGCCTGCTCGGTGATCTACAGCCTGCTGCGCACCGCCACCCGCCGCAAACTGCGGGAAAAGGGCGTGGAGCGGGAGAAATACCTGCCCGAGGCGCCCAAGGCAAAATAAAAACGCCCGGCCCCGGCCCTCAAAGGCCGGGGCCGAACTGTAAAAAGAGGAGGAAGACTCATGCTTGTGGAACCTGTCACCCGCACCCTGAACGGCCACACGCTCACCCTGCGCTGCGCCGAGGAAGAGGACGCGGAAATGCTTCTTCGCTATCTCAAGACCACCTGCGGCGAGACCCCGTGGCTGGCCCGCGGGCCGGAGGAGGTCACCATGACGGCGGAGGAGGAAAAAGCCTTCATCCGCGGCCAGAACGAGTCCCCGGTGAACCTGATGCTGCTGGCCTTCTGGGACGGCGAGCACGCGGGCAACGCCTCGTTGATGGGTTTTCCCATGGCGCGCTACCGCCACCGGGCCCAGGTCGCCGTGGCCCTTTATCAAAAATTCACGGGCCAGGGCATCGGCACCGTCTTGCTGAAAGAACTCATCGCCGCCGCCCGCGGCCTGGGCCTGGAACAGCTGGAGCTGGAGGTGGCCGCCCACAACACCGGGGCCATCGCCCTTTACAAAAAGCTGGGCTTTGAACTCTGCGGCACCCTGCCCCGGAATATGAAATTTCCCGACGGCAGCTATGAGGACGTGCTGTATATGGCAAAGCCGCTGGGGGAGGAGAGCGCGGAATGAACGAGACCATCCTCGTGGTGGACGACGAGCAGGAAATTGCCGACCTGGTGGCGGTGTATCTCAAAAACGAGGGCTACCGGGTGCAGCTGTGCGGCACCGCCGCGGCGGCGCTGGCATGCATTGAAACGAACAAGCCGGACCTTGCCATCCTGGACGTGATGCTGCCGGACATGGACGGCTTTTCCCTCTGCCGCCGCATCCGCCAGCAGCATCTGTTCCCCATCGTGATGCTCACCGCCCGGGTGGAGGACATGGACAAGATAACCGGCCTGTCTCTCGGGGCGGACGACTACATCACCAAGCCCTTCAACCCGCTGGAACTGGTGGCCCGGGTCAAGACCCAGCTGCGGCGCTATCTGCGCTACGACGCCGCCAGCACCGGCGAGCCGGACCGGCTGGACATCCGGGCCTTGAGCATCTCCAAAGAAGGGCACAAGTGCACCCTGAACGGCAAGGAGGTGTCCCTCACCCCCACCGAGTTCAGCATTTTGTGGTATCTGTGCCGGCGGCAGGGGAAGGTGGTATCCTCGGAGGAGCTGTTCAGCGCCGTGTGGGGCGAAAAATACCTGGACAGCAGCAACACCGTGATGGCTCACATCGCCCGCCTGCGGGAAAAGCTGGGCGAGCCGCCCCGCAAGCCCCGCTATGTAAAAACCGTCTGGGGGGTGGGCTACACCGTTGAGTAAGAAACGAGAGAGCGGTTTTGGCCGCCAGCTCATCAGCCAGATGTTCACGGCGATGTTCTTCACCGCCGTGGCATTCCTGGCGCTGGCCGTGCTGGTCTGGTGGACGGGCAACAACCACGCCTGGCAGGGCTGGGAGCCCAACTATGAGCTGTTCCGCTGGATCAAGGACAATTTTCTGCTGGTGGGCGCCTGCGGGCTGCTGGGCGTGTGGTTTCTGGTGGGCTGGTGGTTTTTGCGCCGGGCCCTCAAAAGCACCGAAACGCTGCTGCAGGCGGCAAAACAGCTGGCTGACCCGGGCGAAGAGCCCATCCGCCTGCCCGCCGCGCTGAAAGCGGCGGAGGACGAGTTGAACCTCGCCCGGGAGCAGGCCCTGCGCAGCGCCTATGTGGCCCGGGAGGCCGAGCAGCGCAAGAACGACCTCATCGTCTATCTGGCCCACGACCTGAAAACGCCCCTCACCAGCGTGGTGGGATACCTGACCCTCTTGCAGGAGGAGCCGGACCTCTCGCCGGAGATGCGCGCCCGTTACACCGGCGTGGCGCTGGACAAGGCCCTGCGGCTGGAAGACCTCATCAACGAGTTCTTTGAGATCACCCGGTTCAATCTCTCGGCCATCGAGCTGGAAAAGGAGCGGGTGGATGTGAGCCGCATGCTGGAGCAGATGATGTGGGAGTTCAAGCCCCTTATGGCGGACAAGGGCCTGGAATGGCGGGCCCAGCTGCCGCCGAAGGTGATGCTCACCTGCGATGCGGGCAAGATGGAGCGGGTGCTGGACAACATCATCCGCAACGCCATCAGTTACAGCGAGCCGGGCAGCCCCCTGATGCTCACCCTGGCCCAGCAGCCGGGCAAGGTGGTCATCCGGCTGGAAAACCGGGGCCGCACCATCCCCCCGGAGGTACTCTCCCGCCTGTTCGAGCGCTTTTACCGGGCGGACTCCGCCCGCGCCACCCGCAGCGGCGGTGCGGGGCTGGGCCTTGCCATCGCAAAGGAGATCGTCACGCGCCACGGCGGCCAAATTTCCGCCGAAAGCTATGATAACCGGGTCATCTTCACGGTGGAGATGCCCGCGTCATAAAATCGTAAGGTTTTGGGCAGAAAAACTTCGGCTTTCCGTCCCGAAATGCAAAAACAGCCGCCGCCCTTTTTCGGTACAATGGATGTACCGCCAAAGCCGGGGTGGCATAAGAAAACGACGGTTCTGCTGTAGGATTTTGACGCATAAAACACGCAGAGCGGCCCCCCAAGCCATCAAGGCTTGCGGGGCCGCTCTTTGTGCTTTCTCCATCCAAAATCCTGGGGCGTGGGCTGCGGGCGCAACAAAGAAGCGCCCGCTCTGCTTTGCAGACCGCCCAGCCGGTCCAAGGCCCCACCGGGGCCTTGGCCGCTTCGCGGACCCGGACTGCACAGCACCAGGAAGCGGGCGATTTTGATGGAAGCGCAAGGAAAAACGCCGCAGGCACCCTTTGTGGTTGTCAAGGCGCTTTGACGCCGCGATACCGCAAAAGCGCCCACTTCCCGGCGCCGTTTTCTTACGGCACCCCGGCTAAAGAGCGGCTTTTTTTGCATGGGGAGGGACAGAAAATGGAACAGCGTCGAAGGATAAGGCGGCCCCCCACGGGTCGGCGTCTGCGCACCGGGGCGGCCCGACGCCCCGGCGATGGGTGGCAAGCGCCGCCGCCCCGGCAGCGGGTGTTCGACCGCCGACGCGCCCGTCACCGTCGTCGCCTGGGCCGCCGTCTGCTGGCGCTGGGGGTGTTTTTGCTGGCGCTGGCGGGGGTGTGGCGGTTGTCCGCCTGGGCCGCGGAAGGGATGCAGGCTCTGCTCGCAGATGCGCCCTCCGCCCCGGTGAGCCGCCCGGCGGAAAGCGCACCGGCCAGCGCGCCCGCCGCCGAAAGCTGGGAACTGATGTTGGTGAACGCCGACCATCCTCTGCCCGCCGACTGGCAGGTGCAGACGGTGGAGGTGGCGGGAGGCGAGCGGGTGGACGAGCGCATCCTGCCCGCGTTGCAGCAACTGTTCGACGCGGCCCGGGCCGAGGGGCTTTACCCGGTGGTGGCCTCCGGCTGGCGCACCGGCGAGGAGCAGCGGCAGATCATGGAGGACAAGATAGAAGCCTACCGGCGGGAGGGCTACCCCGAGGACCTGGCCCGTCAGGCGGCGGCCCAGTGGGTGGCCCAGCCGGGCACCAGCGAGCACGAGCTGGGCCTGGCGGTGGACATCAATCCGGACCAGACTATGGGCACCGGGCAGGAGCTTTACGACTGGCTGCTGGAACACGCCTGGGAATACGGCTTCATCAAGCGCTACCCGGCGGACAAGGTGGATATCACCGGCATCTCCAACGAGCCCTGGCACTACCGCTATGTGGGGCAGGATGCCGCCCGCGCCATCACCGAGCAGGGCCTTTGCCTGGAGGAATATCTGGGGCAGGCGTGATTTTTTTTGAGAAAAAGTGTAGCATTCGGCCGCAAAACCGTAGTATAACGGTTGAAAGCCGAAAGGAGGAGGTGACCATCGTGGAAGACGTGCAGATCGTCGGGCTTTTCTGGGCGCGGTCGGAAGAAGCGCTGCGGGCGGTGGACGAGACCTACGGCGGGCTGTGCCGCAGCCTTGCGCTCAACATCCTGAACGACCGTCAGGACGCGGAGGAGTGCGTGAACGACGCCTACCTCGGCCTCTGGCGGGCGATACCACCGGCGCGGCCTGCTCCGCTGCGGGCCTATCTGTGCCGGGTGGTGCGCAACATTGCCCTGAACGCCTATTACAAAAAGCGCGCGGCCCGGCGCAGCGCCGCGGGCTGCGTGCCCTTTGAGGAGCTGGAGGATTGCCTTGCCGGGGCGGACGAGGCGGTGCAGGCGCTGGAAACGAAGGAACTGGCCCGGTGCATCGAGCGCTTTCTCGACGCCCTGAGCCGGGAGGACCGGGTCATCTTTCTGCGCCGCTACTGGTTCGCGGACAGCTGCCGCCAGATCGCCGGGCGGGTGGGCCTTTCGGAAAAGAACGTCACGGTGCGCCTTGCGCGCATGCGCCGGAAGCTGAAAGAGCATCTGGCCGGGGAAGGAGTGTCTGTATGAACGAAAAGAAACTGCTGGAAGCTGTGGGCGAAGTGAACGACAGCTATGTGGAGGAGGCCGCCGGCTACCGCAAGAGCCGCAAAGCGCCCCTCTGGCTGAGGTGGGGAGCAGTGGCCGCCTGCCTGTGCGTTGCGGTGCTGGGCGGCTCGCTGCTGCTCGGCGGCGGCGAAGGGCTGACGCCCGACCCCGCGCCGGTGGAGGTGACCAACCCCGTCATCAGCGTGGCCACGGTGGAGGAGATGGAGGAATATCTGGATTTCCCCGTTCCCGTGCTGGACAAGGAGACCGCCGCCCTCTCGGTGCTGGTGGCCCAGGGCTACCCTGTGCTGGGGCAGGTGGAATACGCCGACGGCTCTTTGTTCCGTGTGCAGTACGGCAGCGAGGACGTGAGCGGCATCTACGGCGGCGAGACGGTGGAGACCCGGGACGTGAACGGCGTGCAGGTGGAGTGCCGCACCTTTGAGGGCAGCAGCTATGCCGTTTGGACGGACGAGGGCTTTTCCTTCAGCTACACCGGCGACGTCAGCGAGGTGGAGACCCTCATCGGCCTGTTCCGTCAGGCGGCGAAGGGCTGAATCCTGCGCAACAAAAAGCTCCCCCGGCGGGCCCGCCGGGGGAGCTTCGTTCTGTTTTGGAATATGGTGGCTCAGCCCAGCAGCTTTTCCACCGCGGCCTTGGGCACCAGACCCACGCTCTTGTTCACCACCTGGCCGTCCTTGAAGACCATCAGGGTGGGGATGCTCATCACGCCGTACCGGGTGGCCAGTTCGGGGCTCTGGTCAATGTCCAGCTTGCACACCTTCACCTCGCCGGCCTTCTCGGTGGCGATCTCGTCCAGCACCGGGGCCAGCATACGGCAGGGGCCGCACCAGGTGGCCCAGAAGTCCAGCAGCACCGGCTGGGTGCTGTGCAGCACCTCGGCCTCAAAATTCTTGGAATCCACATGCACAACGCTCATCGTTTCTATCTCCTTTCGGCGGGTCTGCCGCCTCTTTGTTTACCTTACGCTCATAGCATACCCCAAACGGGCCGCCTTTACCGTGATTTTGTCACGTTGCCTTTTGGGGCAGCGCCCGGGGCTGCAAAAGGGCCTTCACTTCGTCGGTGTAGTCAAGACCGAGGATGAGGGCGGTCTCTTCGCTGGGCACCGCGCCCTCCGGGTAGAACACTTCCAGCGCCTCGCCGCGGAACACCACCCGGTTCTCGTCAAAGGCCGCCAGCATTTCGCCGCGGCGCGGTTCGTCGGTGATGCCGGCGGCGTCCAGCAGGGCGGCGGCCAATTCATCGCCGGTGCAGGTGAAGAGTTCTTCGGCAGTCAGCGCCTCGCCGGTGGCCTTGTCGAAGGCGGCGCAGAGGGGTTCCTCGGTGACCACCCGCCCGCCCAGGGGCAGCGTCACCGTGGTGACCAGCCAGAGGGTGCTGTCGTTTTCGGCGCAGAGGTTCACCTCCTGCCCCAGGGTGTAAAGCTCAAAACCTTCATCTGCTTCCTTGTATGCGGCCCAGGCCCTTTCCAGCTGGGCGGGCAGGTCGTAGAGGATGCCCTGGGCTTCATAGAAGGCGAGGATGTTTTCTTTGGCTCCTTCGGTCAAGCCGGATACGCTTTCCAAGGCGTCGGCGGCCTCGCTGCCCAGCCGCTCTTCCAGCAGCAGCGTGCCGTCCGGGGCGCAGTATTCCCGGTCAAAGCTGGCCTGCCAGACCGACAGGGAAGTGCCGTCGGCCAGGGTCAGCCCTTCCGGCTGCTGTGCCGCGTCAATTTGCACGCTGCTGGCCGTCAGGGTCACGGGCTTGCCGAAAAGAGAAGTTCGCCCCTTGACCGAAAGGCGCAGGGCGGGCCAGTTCCCGGAATAGAGGTCGCCGGGTTCGGTGCCCTCCGGCCATGCCGCCACCGGCACGTCCTCCGCCACCTTGACGGAATAGGCCGTGCCGTCCTGCCCCTGCATGGTGAAGGAGCGGGCGGTCTCGTCGCCCGGGGCGGTGAGGATGCCGGTGTAGGTGCGTTCGCTGCATCCGGCCAGCAGCAGGGCGGCCAGAGCGCAGGCGGCAAAAGCCGACAACTTTTTCATGGCTGGTATACCTCCCAGTCGATTCTACCCACAGTATAGCACAAAGGCCCCGGCCCGTCCAGCAGGACGGGCCGGGGCAAAGCGCGTTTTAAAAGGTTTTTACAGCCGGGCAGCGATGGCGTCGCCCATCTCCGAGCAGGTGGCGGGGGTGCAGCCCTCGGCCATCATGTCGGCGGTGCGCAGGCCGTCGTCCAGCGCCTGCTCCACCGCGGCCTCGATGGCGGCGGCCTCCCCGTCCATGCCGAAGCTGTATTTCAGCATCATGGCGGCGGAGAGGATGGTGCCGATGGGGTTGGCCTTGTTCTGGCCGGCGATGTCCGGGGCGGAGCCGTGGATGGGCTCGTACATGCCCCGGGTGCCGTCGCCCAGGCTGGAGGAGGGGATCATGCCGATGGTGCCGGTGAGCATGCTGGCCTCGTCCGAGAGGATGTCGCCGAACATGTTGCCGGTCACAATCACGTCGAACTGGCTGGGGTCCTTCACCAGCTGCATGGAGGCGTTGTCCACGAACATCTCGCCGTACTCCACCTCCGGGTATTCCTCCTTGATGCGGTGCAGCACCGCCCGCCACAGGCGGCTGGTGTCCAGCACGTTTGCCTTGTCCACGCAGGTGACCTTTTTGCTGCGCTTCATGGCGGTCTCAAAGGCGATGCGGCCGATGCGCTCGATTTCGTGCTCGGCGTAGAGCATCACATCGGTGGCCACCTTCTCGCCGTTTTGCTCCACCGTCTTGTGCTCGCCGAAATAGATGCCGCTGATGAGCTCCCGCACCACCAGAAAGTCGATGCCCTTTTCCACAATGCTGGGTTTCAGGGGGCTGGCGTCCGCCAGCTGAGGCCACAGCTTTGCCGGGCGCAGGTTCGAGTAAAGGCCCATGCCCGCCCGCAGGCGAAGCAGGCCCTTTTCCGGGCGCTGGGGCCCGGGCAGGCCCTCCCACTTGGGGCCGCCCACCGCGCCCAGCAGCACGCTGTCGGCGGCAAGGCACTTGTCCAGCATGGCCTGGGGCAGCGGGTCGCCCCACTTGTCGATGGCAATGCCGCCCATGTCCACGTCGTCGTAGGTGAAGGTGTGGCCGTACTTTTCCGCGATCTTATCCAGCACCTTGATGGCTTCGTTCACAATTTCCGGGCCGATGCCGTCGCCCCGGATCACCGCGATGGTCTTGTTCATTTCACTGCGCCCCTTTCTGCCGGATGCTGTTCATCAGCCCGCCGGCGCGGATGATGTCCTGGATGAAGGGAGGGAAGGGCTGGGCCTGGAAGGTCTTTCCGGTGGTCACGTCGGTGATGACGCCGGTGTCAAAATCCACCGCCACCTCGTCCCCCGCGTTGATGGCCTCGGCCGCCGCCTCGCACTCCAGAATGGGCAGGCCGATGTTGATGGCGTTACGGTAGAAGATGCGGGCGAAGCTTTTGGCAATGACGCAGGCGGTGCCGCTGGTCTTGATGACCAGGGGCGCGTGCTCCCGGCTGGAGCCGCAGCCGAAGTTCCAGCCGCCCACCATGATGTCGCCGGGTTTTACCTTGTTCACGAAGTCCGGGTCGATGTCCTCCATGCAGTGGCGGGCCAGCTCCGCCGCGTCCTGGCTGTTCAGGTAGCGGGCGGGGATGATAACGTCGGTGTCCACATTGTCGGGGTATTTAAAAACGGTTCCCTGTGCGTTCATTTACTCCACCTCCCGAGGGTCGGTAATATGCCCGGTCAGCGCGCTGGCGGCGGCGGTGGCGGGGCTTGCCAGATACACTTCGCTCTTCACGTGGCCCATGCGGCCCACGAAGTTGCGGTTGGTGGTGGAGATGCACCGTTCGCCCTCCGCCAGAATGCCCATGTAGCCGCCGAGACAGGGTCCGCAGGTGGGGGTGGACACGATGCACCCCGCGTCGATGAAGGCCTCCAGCCAGCCGTTCTGCAAACAGGCCTTGTACACCGCCATGGTGCCGGGGATGATGATGCCCCGCACCCCCGGCGCGATGGTCTTGCCCTTCAAAATCTCGTAGGCGGCCTGCATGTCCTCCAGCCGGCCGTTAGTGCAGCTGCCGATGACCACCTGGTCGATGGCAACGCCCTCGCTCTCCTTGGCGGTGTGGGTGTTCTCCGGCAGGTGGGGCCAGGAGACGGTGGGCTCGATGGCCGAGAGGTCGATGTGGAGGGTCTTTTCGTACTCCGCGTCCGGGTCCGCCTCAAAGACGGTCCAGGGGCGGCGGCTGCGCCCGGTGAGGTAGGCCACGGTGACCTCGTCCACCGGGAAAATGCCGTTTTTCGCGCCCGCCTCAATGGCCATGTTGCAGATGCAAAGGCGGTCGTCCATGGAGAGGGTAGCCACGCCCGGGCCGGTGAACTCCATGCTCTTGTAGAGCGCGCCGTCCACGCCGATTTGACCGATGATGTGCAAAATCACGTCCTTGCCGCTCACCCGGGGGCCCAGCTTGCCGGTGAGGTCAAAGCGGATGGCGGCGGGCACCTTGAACCAGGCCATGCCGGTGGCCATGCCCGCGGCCATGTCGGTGCTGCCCACGCCGGTGGAGAAGGCCCCCACCGCGCCGTAGGTGCAGGTGTGGCTGTCCGCCCCGATGATGCAGTCGCCGGCGGTCACGATGCCCTGTTCGGGCAGCAGCGCGTGCTCAATGCCCATCTTGCCCACGTCGAAAAAGTTCACGATGTCGTACTTCGCGGCAAACTGGCGGCACTGTTTTGACTGCTGGGCGCTCTTGATGTCCTTGTTGGGCACGAAGTGGTCCAGCACGATGTTGATGCGGGCGTTGTCGAACACGCCGTCAAACCCCGCCTTCTCGAACTCGTTGATGGCCACCGGGGTGGTGATGTCGTTGCCCAGCACCTGGTCCAGCTTTGCGTTGATGAGCTGGCCGGGCTTCACTTCCGCCAGCCCCGCGTGGGCGGCCAGGATCTTCTGGGTCATGGTCATTCCCATGGTCTTTCCCTCCTCTTTTTTGCTTGCGTCACTTGTTGTTGACGGCGCTCACCAGCGCCTTGATGCCGGCGCGGATGATGTCGGTGTCGGTGCCCGCGCCCCAGGTGGTGGAGCCGTCGCCCCAGGCAAGGCCCACATAGCTGGCGGCCTGGCTGGTGGAGCCGTGCTCCAGGCTGTGCTCGGAGTAGGTGCTGATGGTGAAGTCCAGCCCGGTGGCGGCCTTGATGGCGTTGCACACCGCGTCCAGACGGCCGTTGCCCTGGGCGGAGGCCTCCCGCACCTTGCCGCCCTCTTCCAGGGTGACCACGGCGAAGATGCCGCTCTTCTGGATGAAGTGGGCCTCGGTCACGTTCAGGGGACTGGTCTTGTTCAGATAGGTCTTTTCAAAGATGTCCAGCACCTCGGCGCTGGAAAGCTCTTTGTGGGCGTGGTCGGAAACGCCCTTGACGGTGTAGCCGAAGTGCTCCCGCATTTTGGGGGGCAGGTCGTAGCCGTGGTCCTGGGCCAGCAGATAGCCGATGCCGCCCTTGCCGCTCTGGCTGTTGATGCGGATGACGTCCGCCTCGTAGCGGCGGCCGATGTCGGTGGGGTCCACCGGGATGTAGGGCACCGTCCACTGGTGGAGATTTTTCTCCTTGCGCCAGGTCAGACCCTTGGCGATGGCGTCCTGGTGGCTGCCGGAGAAGGCGGCGAACACCAGCGCGCCGGCGTAGGGGGTGCGCTCGTAGACGTGCATGCGGGTCACCCGCTCGTAGAGCTCCACGATGGCGGGCATGTCGGAGAAGTCCAGATGGGGGTCAACGCCGTGGGTGTACATGTTCATGGCCAGGGTGATGATGTCCACGTTGCCGGTGCGCTCGCCGTTGCCGAACAGGGTGCCCTCCACCCGGTCCGCGCCCGCCAGCAGGGCCAGCTCGGTGTCGGCCACGCCGCAGCCCCGGTCGTTGTGGGGGTGCAGGCTCAGCACCACGCTGTCGCGGTATTTCAGGTTGTCGCTCATGTACTCGATCTGGTTGGCGTAGATGTGGCTCATGCTCATGGCCACCGTCACCGGCAGGTTGATGATCATGGGCTTTTCCGGGGTGGGCTGCATGATGTCCAGCACCGCGTTGCAAACTTCCAGGGCGTATTCCGGCTCGGTGCCGGTGAAGCTCTCGGGGCTGTATTCAAAGCGGAAGTTGCCCTCGTATTCCTCGGCCAGTTTTTTCACCAGCGCTGCACCGTCGGTGGCGATTTTTTTGATTTCTTCTTTCGACTTCTTGAACACCTGTTCCCGCTGGGCCACGCTGGTGGAGTTGTAGAAGTGGATGACCGCGCTGGGCGCGCCCTTCACCGCGTCGAAGGTCTTGCGGATGATGTGGTCGCGGCACTGGGTCAGCACCTGCACCGTCACGTCGGCGGGGATGCGGTCTTGCTCGATGAGGGTGCGCAAAAACTCGTACTCCGTCTCGCTGGCGGCGGGGAAGCCCACCTCAATTTCCTTGAAGCCGATTTTGACCAGCAGGTCGAAGAACTCCAGCTTCTCTTCCAGGCTCATGGGCACGATCAGGCTCTGGTTGCCGTCCCGCAGGTCCACGCTGCACCAGGCGGGCGCCTTTTCGATGTGGTCCTTGTGCACCCAGCGGTATTCACACTTGGGGGGATTGTAATAGCCCACGCTGTACTTGGTCACGTCCATCATTGCAACAGTTCCTCCTTCTGTTTTGCTTTGGAGGAACGAAAAAAGCCCCCGTCCCTCAAAGCATTGCTTTGAGAGACGAGGGCTTTCAGTCAAATTTTTGAAAAGCACCCGCGGTACCACTCTCATTGCCGCCGAAACGGCGGCCTCTTGTACGGTCGGCAAAAACTTGCGAACCGCGCCCGTGTAACGGCGGGTGCCGCCCGGGCCTACAGGGCGGAACCGCCGTTGAGTCCGGGTGCTCCGGGGCCAGTATACCCGCACCGCGCTGCCGCCTCGCACCAACCGGCGGCTCTCTGAAAAACGCTTTGCCCGGGCTTTCTCCCCATCTGCGCATCGTTTATAATGCTAACATTTTACCTTGTGAAAGCGGGTTTGTCAAGCGTCAATTTTCAAAAAAGCCGGGGCACACGGCCCCGGCAAAAAAACGATTCACATTCCCAGCGTGGCCGCTTCGGCCTGGGCCAGCCAGTCCTGGTCCACCACAACGCAGGCGGCGTCGTAGCCGATGAGGGCGCTCGCGCTGTTCTCCACATCGCCGTATTCCTCAAGATACAAGGTCTCATAGGCGGTCTGTTCGCCCGCCAGAGCGGCCGAGACCCCGGGGAACATCAGCTGCAGCGCCTCGGGCTTGCAGTGCAGCCCGTCGAAGAACATGCTCTCCTGAATGCCCACCCGTCCGGCATGGTAGCTGCCGTAGACCGGGATGCCGTTCATGGCGGCATATTCCCGCACCCAGGGCTCCACCTCAAAGAAACCGGTGAAGCCTTCGGGATTGTTGTAGACGTGCAGGACGATGAAGGGGTGATAGGGGGTCATCAGGAACACCACGTTCACGCCCTTTGCCTGCACATGCTCGATGAAGCGGGTGAACAGGTCGGTCCAGTAGGGGTCCATCTGATCAAAGCCGTGCAGGGCATTCAGCGTGCCCGCCTGGGCCAGCACCTCCGCCATCACCTGGTCGTAGTTCCAGCTGCGGAAGTTCAGCGGGTACTGGATGCTGCCGTCCGCACGCTTCACCGCGTAGTCCAGCGCGTCGATGCTGCCGGTGACGGCCTTGAAGGGGATGTCGTCTCCGTCCTCGGTGAGCACCGCGCCGGTCTGGCGCTGCTTGAGATAGTAGGTCACGTTGCCCTGGAAGTAGGCCGGGTCCACCAGCGCTTTCCACAGCTCCACCGTGTCCGGCTCTTCATAGTCGGCGTTGATGCCGAGGCCCTTTTCCAAAAATTCGGCAAACAGCTCCGAATCGGAGTTGCGGTTGATGTCCGGATCGGCGTTGAACAGCCAGGGGTCCACTTCCAGGATGAGGGTCTCGGGCAGCTTGTCCTCCCGCTCGAAGAGGTACCAGATGTTCATGATGTCCATGGGGCCCGCGCCGCTGATGCCGGCGTTGAAGAAGCTGCCGCCGCCCACCAGGTCCTCGCTGAGCTGCAGCACCCGGCTGGAGCCCAGGGCCAGCGTGTCGGGCGCTTCGGTGAGGTTCTGCACATAGACCTCCAGCACCTGCCGCTCGTCCATCTGGTCATAGCCGGAGACGGTGCTGCCTTCCAGCAGGAGGTTCGCCACCTGACGGGGGGCGAGCTCGCCCTGGAACAGGCCGCTCACGTCCACCTTGTAGTTGAACCACACCATGAACAGCAGAATGGGCAAAAACAGGCAGAATTTGAGCCCGATCTCGGCAAAGGTCAAAAGCCGAATGGCCAGAAAGCGCGGCCAAGAGACAGTTTTTTTCATATCCGCGCCTCCCTCAATACTGCTGGTAGATGAAAGCGGACTGGCCAAAGGCCGCGAAGAACAGGATGGCCAGCGCCAGCAGGTAGTAAAGCGGCCAGCGGATGAAGGCCCACTGGCGGCGGATCCACTCGGCCACCGGGCCGCGCCATTCCACCAGCTCCACCAGGGCGCAGCCGCCGATGAGCACCGCGATGAGGCGCACGGTCAGCCCCCGGTCCAGCACGCCGGCAAAGAAGGCGGAAAGGCCGATGTTCCAGCCGTGGAACATGCCGGCGAACACCGTGCCCGCCGTGGCGCCGTAGAGGTCGGCGGCGAAGAACACGATGCAGAAGGTGAACAGCAGGTAAACGATGACCCGCTGGATGAAGTTCTTGATGGGCTTGATGCGATAGAGGGGGTTGTTTTTGGCCAGCTTACGCCGCTTTTTCGCGGTGGCTTTGCCCACCACCAAAAACAGGCCGTTCAAAACGCCCCAGATGACGTAGCCCATGCTGGCTCCGTGCCACAGGCCGCTGATGGGGAAGATGATGAACACGTTGAACCAGCCCTGCAGCTTGCCCCACACGCCGGGCAGGCCACGGTTATAGAAGGCCAGAGGCGTGAAGATGTAGTCCCGGAACCAGTTGGTCAGGCTCATGTGCCAGCGGTTCCACAGCTCGGTGTAGCTGGTGGCCGCGAAGGGGCGGTTGAAGTTTTCCAGAAGGTCGATGCCCAAAATGCGCGCGCCGCCGATGGCGATGTCGCAGCAGCCGGAAAAGTCCAGATAGATCTGATAGCTGAACAGCAGGCTCGCCGCCACCAGATAGGGTCCGGCGGCGGTGCTTGCCCCGCCGTACACGGCGCTGACGAACTGGCCGATGCCGTCCGCCAGCACCATCTTCTTGAAGTAGCCCCACAGCATGCGGAAGGCGCCGCCCGCCATGCGGGAATAGTTGAAGGGGCGGGGGTTCTCCAGCTGGGGCATCAGATGCTCGGCCCGCTCGATGGGGCCGGTGAAGATGCAAGCGAAAAAGCTGACGAACAGCGCGTATTTGAAGAGGTTCAGCTGGGGCCGGGCCTTGTGCTGGTAAACGTCGATGACGTAGCCCAGGCTCTGGAAGGTGAAGTAGGAAAGGCCCAGCGGCGCAATGAGGTCCAGGCTGGCGAATTTGCCGCTGCCGCCGAAAATGGCGCCGATGTCCGCCGCCAGCTGGCCGAAGAAATCAAAGTATTTGTAGAAGAACAGGATGCCCAGGGCCACCGCCAGCGCCAGCCACAAAAAGACCCGGCGGGCCCACACGTTTTGCAGCTTGTGGCTGCCCAGGGCAACGCCGGCGCACCAGGTGACCACCGTGACGCTCACCAGCAGGGCCACCAGCCGGGCGTTCTCCGGCTTGTACATGTAAAAGACGTAGCTGGCCACCAGCAGCAGGTAGGGTTTTGCCTGCCGGGGCACACAGTACGTCAGAAGGGCCACTGCCGCAAAGAAGCCCAGAAAGATGGGGGTATTAAAATCCATCGCGCCTCACACCTCACCGCGTTTGATTCTGCCGGGACTCCGGCCTGCTGTTTGACAGCATAGACCCGGAATGTATCCGACCCGTCACTGGCTGTCGGAAGGCTTGTCCGTGCCGCCTTCGGCCTCGCGGGTCTTCAGGGCCTCTTCCAGCTGCCGCACCCGGTGCTCCAGGATGGCGTTGTGCTGGGTCAGGCGCTTTATTTCCTCGGTCTGGGTACTGGCGGTGGCCGAAAGGATGAGCAGCACCAGCAGCACAAAGCCGAACAGCATGGTGAACACCATGTTGGAGACCACTTCAAAGCGCAGCAGCCCCCGCAGCATCTTGGCCACCAGCGGGAAAGCGGCGAACACCAGCAGCACGCCCCCCAGCGCGAACCACGCCAGGCTGAACCGCACGCTCAGCCGGCCGTGCTTGACGAAGAGGAAGATGAGGAACAGAAAAACAAGGTCCCCCACCGCAAGCAGGGGATAGAGCAGGTCGTTCACGCCTCGTTCCTCCTTTTGTCCTTTTTGGTGAAGCACAGCCGGTAGATGACCAGCGAAAGGCTCACCTTCACCATGTAGTAAACGCTCTTGAGGGCGTTGATGCTGGACTTGCCGCCCTGGCGCTCGGCCATGACCACCGGCACCTCACCCACCTTGTAGCCCTCGCACACCGCCCGCAGGATGGCCTCCGGCTCGGGGTAGTCCTGGGCGTAGCGCTGGGCAAAGCGGGCGGTGAGGGCCTTGCCGCAGGCCCGGTAGCCGCTGGTCACGTCCAGCACCTTGCAGCCGGTGAGCACATGGAGCAGGCTGCTCAGAAAGCGGATGCCCACCCGGCGCATGAAGCTGGTCTGAAAGCCTTCCTTGGTGATGAAGCGGCTGCCGATGCACATGTCCAGATGCCCGGCAAGCACCGGCGCGACGACCGCCTGCAGATAGGCAGGGTCGTGCTGGCCGTCGCCGTCCATCTGAACCGTCACGTCGTAGCCATGCTCCACCGCGTAGCGGTAGCCGCACTGCACGCCGCCGCCGATGCCCAGGTTCACGGGCAGGTCCAGGTAGTTGCAGCCCTCGGCTTTCAGCACCTGAACGCT
This sequence comes from Oscillospiraceae bacterium, assembly GCA_004558145.1. GTDB lineage: Bacteria > Bacillota > Clostridia > Oscillospirales > Ruminococcaceae > Allofournierella_A > Allofournierella_A excrementavium. The sequence goes on along the minus strand of SFDQ01000002.1, from coordinate 81,370 downwards.
CTGGTCGGTGGAGCAGTCGTTCACCACCACATAGTCCGCCTCGGGGCAGGCCTTGCGCAGACGGTGCACCACACCGGCGATGTTCTCCGCTTCGTTGTAGCAGGGGATGATGACCAGGATCTTCACTCTTGGTTACCTCGCTGAGATGAATTCCTCCAGCCGGTCCAGAACGGCCCGGCGGCGGTAATGTGTTTCGTAATAGGCAAAGGCCCTGCGGCCCATCTCCGCCCGCTCATCGGGCGAAGCGGCGCAGAGAGCCGCCATGTTGGCCGCCAGCGCGTCCACGTCCTCGGCGGCGCTCACAAAGCCGCAGCCCGCCTCGGCCACCGCGGCCGCGCCCTCGCCGTCCATGCTGGCAAGCAGGGGTTTTGCCGCCGCCATATAGCTGGCGATCTTGGCGGGCACCGTCATCCCCAGGTCCGGGCTGGCGGAAAGGCTGGCTACCAGCCCGTCGGCCAGCGCCGTGTAGGCGGGAATCTGTTCCGGGCGCACGCTGGGCAAAAACTCCACCGTGTCGCCGGCGTCCAGTTCCTTGGCCAGTGATTTTAGCGCGTCGGCGCTCATGCCGTCGCCCACCAGCACAAGGCGCAGTGCCTGTGCGCCCGCCGCCCGGGCCTTCACCGCCGCTTTGATGACGGTCTCAAGGCTCTGGGCAGGGCTGAAGTTGCCGGTGAATACCAGATTGAACCGCCCGGCAAAGCGGGCGGCCAGTGTCTCGTCGTGGATGGGCACGGCGTAAAAATCCTCGCAGTGCTGGGGGATGACCGCCACCGCGCTTTCGGGCTTGCCCGTGCGCTGGCAAAGGCGCTGGCGCAGGCTCTCACTCATGGCGATGAGCTGGTCGCACCGGCGGTAATGCCAGTCGCTCACCCAGTGGGCAATGCCCCGCAGGAAGCGGTTCTTCACCGGCAGCACACTGTAAAGATTTTCCGGCCAGATGTCCAGCACATAGCTGGTCAGAGGGACCTTGTGGAGTTTGGCATACACAATGGCGGGCAGGTTCATCAGCACCGGGCTGGTGTTGTAGCACAGCACCGCCGTGTAAGGCCCTTTCAGCCGCCAGAGATTGAACACCGCGCACACCGGCCAGCTGACATAGTTGAGAAAGATGCGCGCGCCGGTGTTGCCCTTGCGGCGGATCTCCCCCGCCCGGATGATGTTCACCCCGTCGTGTTCTTCACGCCGGGGGCCGGTGTAGCGGTAGCCGCTAAACCACTCCCCCTTGGGGTAGTTGGGCAGGCCGCAGAGCACGTCCACCTGCCAGCCCCGCTCGATGAAGCCGGCGGCCAGGTCGTTCACCCGAAAGGCCTCCGGCCAGAAGTGCTGGGTGACGATGAGCAGTTTTTTTTCTTCCATATCAGCCCTTGCGCCAGACCATCTTGTTCACCACGCCCACGTAGCTCTGGATGATCTTGACCACCTTGGTGGACACGTCCTCCACATAGCAGGGCACGGGGATGCCGATGTCACCGTTCTCGTTCATGGCCACGGCGGTCTCCACCGCCTGCTCCACGCCGCCGGCAGCGATGCCCGCCAGGATGAAGCAGCCCTTGTCCAGCGCCTCGGGGCGCTCGGTGGAGGTGCGGATGCACACGGCGGGGAAGGGATGGCCCACGCTGGTGAAGAAGCTGGATTCCTCCGGCAGGGTGCCGGAGTCGGAGATGACGCAGAAGGCGTTCATCTGCAGATGGTTGTAGTCATGGAAGCCCAGGGGCTCGTGCAGGCGCACCCGCTCGTCCAGCTTAAAGCCCATGGCCTCCAGCCGCTTGCGGCTGCGGGGATGGCAGGAGTAGAGGATGGGCATGTCGTACTTTTCCGCCAGGGCGTTGATGGAGGTGAACAGGTCCAGGAAGTTCTTCTCGGTGTCGATGTTCTCCTCCCGGTGGGCGCTGAGCAGCATGTATTTGTGCGCCTCAAGGCCCAGTTTTTCCAGGATGGTCGAGGCCTCGATGGCCTCAAGGTTCGCGTGCAGAACCTCCGCCATGGGGCTGCCGGTGACGTAGGTGCGCTCCTTGGCGGTGCCCTCGGCGTTCAGATAGCGGCGGGCGTGCTCGGAGTAGCACATGTTCACGTCGGCGATGTGGTCCACGATGCGGCGGTTGGTCTCCTCGGGCAGGCACTCGTCAAAGCACCGGTTGCCCGCCTCCATGTGGAAGATGGGAATGTGCAGGCGCTTGGCGCTGATAGCGGAAAGGCAGCTGTTGGTGTCGCCCAAAATCAGCAGCGCGTCGGGCTTCTGCTCCACCATCAGCTTGTAGCTTTTGGCGATGATGTTGCCGATGGTCTCACCCAAATCGCCGCCCACCGCGTCCAGATAAAAGTCCGGCGCGCGCAGCCCCAGGTCCTCAAAAAAGATGCCGTTGAGGGTGTAGTCGTAGTTCTGGCCGGTGTGGACCAAAATCTGATCGAAGTATTTGTCACACTTTTTGATCACCGCTGCCAGCCGGATGATCTCCGGCCGCGTGCCCACGATGGTCATCAGTTTCAGCTTGTTCATCGCTTGTCCGCCTTTCCCGCAGGATTAAACTTCCAGATAGATGGTGTCGGGGTTCTCGGGGTCGAAGGCTTCGTTGGCCCACATCAGGGTCACCATGTCCCCCTCGCCCAGGTTTTCGATGTTGTGGGTGTAGCCGGTGGGGATGTCCACCACTTCCAGCTTGTCGCCGGAGACGAAGTATTCATACACCGTCTCCTCGTCCGGCTTGCGGAAGCGGATGACACCCCGGCCGCTCACCACCAGGAATTTTTCGTTTTTGGAGTTGTGCCAGTGGTTGCCCTTCACGATGCCGGGCTTCGAGATGTTCACGCTCACCTGGCCACGCTCGGGGGTGCGCAGAAACTCGGTGAAGCTGCCCCGGGCGTCGCAGTGCATGTTCAGCGGGTAGCTGAAGGAGTCGGTGGGCAGGTAGGAAAGCCAGGTGGAATACAGCTTTTTCTCAAGGCTGCCCGCCGCCAGATACGGCGCTTCCAGCGTCCTGCGGTTCTCGGCAAAGCCGCCGATGACCTGGGCCAGATGGCCCAGGGTGGTCACATGCTCCGGCTCCACCCGGCAGTGGGCGGGGCTTTCGCCGTCGGTGACCACATTGCCGTCCATGGCGGCGATGAAGGCGCGCACCACGTCGTCGATGTAAACAAGGGGCAGGGAATAGGCCGGGTCCCGCACTTCCAGCGGCAGACCGTGGGCGGCGTTGTGGCAGAAGGTGGCCACCACGCTGTTGTAGTTGGGGCGGCACCACTTGCCGAACACCCCCGGCAGCCGGAACACATACACCGGCGCGCCGGTTTTTTCGCCGTAGGCGTACACCGCCGCCTCCGCCATGGCCTTGCTCTTGCCGTAGTCGTTGTCCAGAGCCGCCTGGGTGCTGCTGGTCACCAGCACCGGGGCGGGCGTTTCCGCTTTTGCCAGCAGGTCCAGCAGCACGTCGGTGAGGCCGGAGTTGCCGGAATAGAACTCGCTGGGGTCCTTGGGGCGGTTGATGCCCGCAAGATGGAACACAAAGCCGGCCCTGGCGGCATACTGCGCCAGGGTCTCGGGGGTGTCGTCCTTTTCAAACAGCATCAGCTCGGTGAAGCCGGCGGTTCTCAGGTTGGCCACCAGGTTCTTGCCGATGAATCCGCCCGCGCCGGTGATGAGAATGGGGGTGTCTTTTTGCATGGTGTCGCCGTCCTTTGACAGAAAATTCATGTTGGAGCCGGGTCAGAAAAGAATACGTTTCAAAATTGGGATGCGCCGCAGAAGCATCGATACGCCGACCGACAAAATGAAAGCGATGCAGGCGCACAGGGGCACCTTCCACAGAGGCGAATCCCCCTGCGGCTGATAACCCAGCCAGCCCATCACCTTCAAAAGGATGGAAAGATGTACCATATAGACGCCAAAACTGCAGCTGGCGATCTCACGGGAAACGCGGTTCACAACAGCAGGCAGGCGGGGCGTGATCTGCTGCACCGCAACAAAAAGAGCCGCCGCATACAGCCCGCTGTGCGCCCGGGATGGGTCAAGCCACATGACGAGCTGACCGTCGTTGTGGAAGCGGATGAACGCGCCGCCGAACCCGGTGATGAGAAGCCCGGCACCGCCCGCCAGATAGAGGCACAGACGCGCCTTACCCTGAGGCGGGTAGGCGGTCAGATAGTAGCCGGCGAGGAAATAGAACATATACCCCGACGCAATGCCCAGCTGCATCAGCCCGGTAAGCGTTTCATACAGGGCAAAGTGGACGGTGAAGTGGCTCTCCACAGGCAGTACGCCAAGGAAAAAACTCACAAGCAGGAAGTACTCCAGCAGGCGCTTGTCCTCCGCGATCTTGCGCAGAAGCGGGGTGGCGATGTAGAAGCCTGCAAGGGGCCACAAAAACCATTGGTGAGACGCGCCGTACAGGCAGTTCTTCGCAAAGGCCATAAGGGTGTCGGCGGAAATGCCCGCGTTCAATCCGGAAGAGGACCATGCGAACCAGGCCGACCATACAAAATAGATCACAGCCAGGTGGGGCAGGGTGTGGGTCCAGATGCTGCGGACGGTGACATTCCTGCGGGGGTCAAGAAACAGCGCGCCGCTGATCATGAAGAAAAGCGAGACTGCCGCATAGGATGCGGCAATGCCGCCCAGGTTGAATTTCCAGAGCGCTGAGGAAGGGTCCATGCCGTACCATCCGCTCATGCAGGCGTGCACAACGACGATCAAAAAGCAGCCAATGGTGCGGGAATTGTCCAGCGCCATGTTGCGGCCGGGCTGTGCGGCGGTATGAGTTTCAGACAAATACAAGCCTCCTTAGTGCAGGCCAAAGAGCGCCTGCGCCTTACTTGCCCCAGTTGGCCAGCTCGTTCTGCACGTACTCGGTGGTCATGATCTTGGCCACCGTCTCGTCCACGGTCAGCAGGCGGGTGTTGTGGCTGGTGTAGCTCTCGTCCGCCTGGGTGTGCACCTCGCCCTGCACCACGAACTTGTCGTAGTTCAAATCGCGCCCGTCGGCGGCCACGCGGAAGTAGCCGCCCATGTCCTCGCTGCGCACCCGCTCTTCCTTGGTCATCAAGGTCTCGTAGAGCTTCTCGCCGTGGCGGGTGCCGATGATCTGGGTGCCGGTGTCGCCGAACAGCTGCTGCACCGCCTTGGCCAGCACGCCGATGGTGCAGGAATCGCTCTTCTGCACGAACAGGTCGCCGGGGTGGGCGTGCTCAAAGGCGAACTGCACCAGGTCCACCGCCTCGTCCAGGTTCATCAGGAAACGGGTCATGTCCGGGTCGGTGATGGTGATGGGCTTGCCCGCCTTGATCTGGTCGATGAACAGGGGGATGACGCTGCCCCGGCTGCACATCACGTTGCCGTAACGGGTGCAGCAGATGGTGGTGTCCTCCGCCTTCACGGTGCGGGCCTTGGCGCCGATGACCTTTTCCATCATGGCCTTGGAGATGCCCATGGCGTTGATGGGGTAGGCAGCCTTGTCGGTGGACAGGCACACCACCTTCTTCACCCCCGCGTCGATGGCGGCGGTGAGCACGTTGTCGGTGCCGATGATGTTGGTGCGCACGGCCTCCATGGGGAAGAACTCGCAGCTGGGCACCTGCTTCAGGGCCGCTGCGTGGAAGATGTAGTCCACGCCCCGCACGGCGCTGCGCACGCTGGAGATGTCCCGCACGTCGCCGATGTAAAAGCGCAGCTTGCCCGCCAGTTCCGGGTGCTTCTGCTGCACTTCGTGGCGCATGTCGTCCTGTTTCTTTTCGTCGCGGCTGAAGATGCGGATCTCGCCGATGTCGCTGGCCAGAAAATGCTTGAGCACCGTGTTGCCGAAGCTGCCGGTGCCGCCGGTGATAAGCAGGGTCTTACCGCTGAAATAGCTGCTGTTCATTCTTGTTTGACCTCCCAAAAGGTATATCATCCTGCGCAAATGCGCGCTCCTTGTCATATACGGTAACAATCATATCATAAAAGTAACAATTTTCCAAGGGGAAGGGGCGATTTCGACGCTCTGCCGCGCCCCTTTCTATTTTGCCCGCCCTGTGCTACAATACAAGCAAAGATAAAAAGTAAGGAGGGCGAAGCCCATGCGCGCTTATGAGCGTTTCCTTGATTATGCGAAAATTTACACCACCTCCGACGACCACAGCACCTCTCACCCCAGCACCGCCCGCCAGTTCGACCTGGCCCGTCTGCTGGAAGGGCAGATGAAGGAACTGGGCCTTCAGGAGGTGCGGGTGGACGAAAACTGCTATGTCTACGGCGTGCTGCCCGCCACCCCCGGCCTGGAGGATAAACCCGCCATCGGCCTCATCGCCCACATGGACACCGCCCCCGACGCCCCGGGCGAGAACGTGAAGCCCCAGGTCATCGAGAACTACGACGGCGGCGACGTGTTGTTCACCGGCACCGGCGAGTACATGCGTGTGGCCCAGTTCCCCGAGCTGGCGAATTGGAAGGGCCAGACCCTCATCACCGCCGACGGCACCACCCTGCTGGGCGCGGACGACAAGGCCGGCATCGCCGAGATCCTCACCGCCGTGGAGCGGCTGCAGAAGGAGGACATCGCCCACGGCAAGGTCTGCGTGGCCTTCACCCCCGACGAGGAGGTGGGCGAAGGCGCCGACCTGTTCGACGTCAAGGGCTTCGGCGCCGACTATGCCTACACGGTGGACGGCGGCGATGTGGGTGAGCTGGAATACCAGAACTTCAACGCGGCCTCGGCCTTCGTCACCATCCACGGCTTCTCGGTGCATCCCGGCAGCGCCAAGGACCTGATGAAGAACGCCCAGAACATCGCCATGGAGCTGCATGCCATGCTGCCCGCCGATGAGCGCCCGGAACACACTGAGGGTACTGAGGGCTTCTACCACCTGTGCGAGATGAGCGGCACGGTGAGCGAAGCAAAGCTGGAGTACATCATCCGCGACCACGACATGGAGAAATTCAAGGCCCGCAAGGCGGCGATGACCGCCGCCGCGGCCGCCGTCAACGAAAAGTACGGCGAAGGCACCGCGGTGCTGGAGCTTAAGGACAGCTACTACAACATGGAGCAGGAAATTCTGCCCCACTACCACCTGATCGAGAACGCCCAGCTGGCGGTGAAGCAGGCGGGCCTGGAGCCGAAGATCGTGCCCATCCGGGGCGGCACCGACGGGGCGCGGCTCTCCTTCATGGGTCTGCCCTGCCCGAACCTCGGCACCGGCGGCTTCAACTTCCACGGCCCCTGCGAGTACATCACCGCCGAAAAGATGGACAAGAGCGTGGAGATCCTGCTGAACATCCTGAGCATCTACGCCCGCTGACCCGCGCTTTGTCCCCCTTGGAAAGGAGGATGCCCCATGAAATTCCTGGCAGGTTATTTCCGAAGGAGACTGGTTTTGTCCAGTTACGACGCGGTCCAGGTCGCGTCGGCCCGCATGGCCCTGCAGGAGGGCGGCGTGAAGTTCTGGGTGAGCCAGCACATCGATGACATGCTGCCCCGCGCTCTGAACGGGCAGGTGCTCCCGTTCCTCACCCGCGCCGCCACCGAGTACAGCATCTATGTGGACAAGGACGATGTGGAACTGGCGGAATACCTCATCAACGGCGGCAGGCTGTGAGCAGAGATAAACAAAAAGCCCCGCGGGCATTAGTCCGCGGGGCTTTTTCTATGGTTCAGGGGTCGGCGATCTCGCCGGTCTCAAAGGCGGTGTTGGTCTTGCCGGGGAAGGGATAGGTGCGGGCCTCGCTGGCTGAAAGGCTGTCCAGCCCGTAATATTTTGCGGTGTCGGCGCAGACCCAGTCGGAGGGGTCCTCCCGCAGGTCGGGCAGGCCCCAGCCGGCGCACCAGCGGGTGTAGGACTCGATGGCGTAGGTCACCACTTCCGTTTCGCCCGCCGCGGCGCTTTCCAGAAGGGCGGCTTCCCGGGTCTGGCGCATCACGAAGAAGCTGGCAATGTCGTATCCCGCCCAGACGAACTGCACCGCCGCCGCCATGGTGAGCCCGGCGGCCCCGGCGGCCAGCGCCCGGCGCATCTGTTTGCTGTCCAATTGTACCGCGCAGGCGGCGCAGGCGGCGGTGAGAAAGGTGAACACCCCGTGGGTGGAGCGGGGATAGTAGACCGGCGAGAGGATCATGGCAAAATTCGCGCCCAACGCCGCCGCAAAGAACACGAGAGGCCGGAACAGCCCGGCCGCGCCCGGCTTTTGTATCACCAGCAGGCAGAAGAGAACGGCAAAAAGCACCAGCAGCACCAGCCCGTCGCTGCTCACCAGCTGGTCCAGCGCGGTGAGAAAGCGCACCGCCAGGATGGTCAGCGGACCGCGGGGGTCGGCGGCGGCGTCCTGCCGCTGGTAGTTGCCCGGCGCCAGGATCAGCAGGGCAAAACCCGCCAGCGTGCCTGTGAGGCCCAGCCAGGCCCAGAGAGGCGCTTTTTTGTCCCGCCAGAGGAAGAAACCAACGCAGAGCACCAGCGCCACCAGCAGCCCGGCGCTGGTGTTCTCGCTGGCCCAGCCTGCCACAAGCCCGGCCACAAGACATGCGGGCGCCAGCCAGCGCCGCGGGGCAAAGGCCCGGTTCAAATACAGCGCATAGGGAATCAGCGCCGCCATGCAGAAAAAGGTGGCCCAGAGATAGTTCACCGAGCCGCACATCCACAGGTTCGTCTGGCCGAACACCGGCGAGACCATCCACAGGCTCAGGTAGATGAGGGCCAGCACCGCAGGGTGAAACCGCCGCCGCTGCCCCAGCGCCAGCCGGTGCAGCACAAGGCCCAGCCCGGCGTACACCGCCGCGTTCAGCAGATTGAACACGGCCTTGGGCAGAATGGTGAAGCCCTGGGCGAGGCACTTGATGATGAAGCGGCCGCTCCAATGGAAGTAGTGATACCACTGGCTTTCCAGCACGCTCCAAAGCCCGGTCAGCCGCTCGCCGGTGGCGTAGCTGAAGGAAAAGGTGTAGTCGTCCGCCACATAGGGCGTCAGGCAGTTGAGCGCCAGCATGGCCGCAAACACCACAGCGGCCATGGCCGCCGCCAGCTTTGCAGGCAGCGGGGCGGCCTTCCATTTCGCTTTCAGGACAGACTCCTCCTTTGGCACCAAGGTGCCGTTACAATAAAAAAATTATAGCATACCCCCCGCCGAAAAACAACGCGGGCGGGAGGATGCGCCGCGATGGACAAGCCGGGGCAGGTACGATATAATTACAGTTGACACATCCCATATGTGAGGAGAGGAACCGACACAATGCTTTCGCTGTTCACCACCGGCATCTACGGATACCTGGACCTTGTGCTCATCGGCTGGGCTCTGGGCCTTGTCTGGCTCGCAGGACGCGCCTTTTTGAAAAAAGTGCCCTTTGCGCAGAAAGTGCGCAGCGGGCTCGGGGAGGAAGTGTACCTCTTCGGAAATTGGGCTGCCCCGCAGCGGGAAGAGATCGGCGGCTGGCTGTTCCTTGTCTCCATGGCGCTGCTGCAGTTCGACATGTTCTTCATGAACAGTTATGTGCGGGAGAGCGGCGCCGGCTGGTATGCCTTTCTGGCGCCGAAGCTGGAGATCGTCTACTTCTGGTTGATCATCGTGAAGATGGTGTTCTTCACCCGTTACTCCGGCCTGCAGCTGGGGGCGGGCTTCTGCTTCCTTTTCGTGTTCCACTGGGTGTTCTTGAACAACGGGCATTTTTGGCCGGTCGTGGGCATGCTGTATTTCCTGGCCGCGAAGGACATCCGGACCCGGCGCACACTCAAGGTGTGCCTTGCGGTGAGCGCGGTCAGCCTCTTTGCGGTGGTGTTCAGCGCCTCCATGGGTTGGATCGCGACGCTTCAGTATGATCCGGGCGGCCGCCCCCGTGACAGCTTTGGCTATGGGTGGTTCAACCTCACGGGTGCGATCCTGCTGGCTGTCTGCATTATGTATGTCTGCTGGCGGCAGGTGAACAAGCTGAAATGGTTCGACTTTGCGCTTCTGGCCGCGGCGATGGTGTTTTGTGACCAGGGGCCGGACAGCCGTGCGGCCACCATCTGCATCGCTCTGCTTATCGCGCTGGCGGCACTGCTGCGCTTCCTTCCGGGATTGGCCAGACCGGTCTGGGTGCGGGTGGTGGTGAGCGCCGCGCCAGCCATTGCCTTTGCAGTTAGCTTGCTGGGCGGATGGCTGTATGATGAGAGCAGTACATTGTGGCTGACATTGGACCGTGTTTTTAATATGCGCCTTCAGTTTGCCCATGAGGCACTGACCGGTAGCTCCATTGCCATCGCCGGCCAGCGCCTGACCGATTCCGGATTCGTGGTGGATAACTACTATGCGAGCATGTGGATCTACGGGGGGCCGGTGGAGAGCCTGCTGTTCTGGGGCGTAGTGACGGTGCTGCTCTGGCGGCTGCTGAAAAAAGGCGCGCTCACCGAAAGCGCCTGTCTGGTGGTGCTGCTGGCCCATGCCGTCATGGAAACGCACTTCGCCTGGCCCTGCATCAACGTGGTGCTGTGGCTGCTGCCCTGCGTGCTGTACCTGCTGCCTGAGGAACGTGTGCAAACCTTTGCGCCGAAGGAGAAACAAATATGAGACGCATCACGGTCGGCATCCTGGCCCATGTGGACGCAGGCAAGACCACCCTCAGTGAGGCGCTGCTCTACCGAGGCGGGCGGCTGAAAAAGCCGGGCCGGGTGGACCACGGCGATGCCTTTCTGGACACCGACGACCTGGAGCGCCGCCGGGGCATCACCATCTTCGCAAAGCAGGCGGTGCTGCCGCTGCAAAGCGCGGTGCTCACTCTGCTGGACACCCCGGGCCATGTGGACTTCGCCGCCGAGGCGGAGCGCACCCTCTCGGTGCTGGACTGCGCCATCCTGGTCATCAGCGGCACCGACGGGGTGCAGAGCCACACCCGCACTCTCTGGCAGCTGCTGGCGCGCCACCGGGTTCCCACCTTCGTGTTCGTGAACAAGATGGACCTGCCGGGGTCCGAAAAGGGTCCGCTGCTGAGCGCGCTGAACAGCGCGCTGGGCGGCGGATTCGTGGACTTTTCTCTGCCGAAGGCGGAGCTTGCCGAGGAACTTGCCGGCCTGGATGAGGCCGTTTTGGAGGAATACATCAACACCGGCACGGTGAGCGACGAGAGCACCGCCGGGCTCATTGCGGCCCGGCGGGCTTTTCCGTGCTGGTTCGGCTCCGCGCTCAAGCTGCAGGGAGTGGACGAGCTGCTGGCGGGATTGGAACAGTGGGCCCCGGTGCCGGTGTATCTCGCGGCGTTTTCCGCGCGGGTGTTCAAGGTCTCCCGGGACGAGCAGGGAACGCGCCTCACCCACATCAAAGTCACCGGCGGCAGCCTGAAGGCAAAGACCCTGCTGGAGGGCCGCACCGCCGCGGGCGAGCCCTGGCAGCAGAAGGCGGACGCCCTGCGCCTTTATTCCGGAGCGAAATTCGCGCCCCTCGCCGAAGCCGAGGCGGGCACCGTCTGCGCCGTCACCGGCCTGGAGCACACTTGGCCCGGCGAGGGCCTGGGCGCCGAGCCGGACGAGGGCGCGCCCGCCCTGGAGCCGGTGCTGGCCTGCGAAGTGCTGGCCCCGGAGGGGACGGACGTCTCGGACCTGCTGACCAAACTGCGCCTTCTGGAGCAGGAGGACCCTCTTCTGCAGGTGGAGTGGAACGAAGCAGCGGGCCGGGTGCAGGTGCGCCTGATGGGCGAGGTGCAGCAGCAGGTGCTGGCCCATCTGATGAAAAGCCGGTTCGGGCTGGACATTTCCTTCGGCCCGGGCAGCATCGTGTATAAAGAGACCATCGCCGCCCCGGTGGTGGGCATGGGCCACTTTGAACCGCTGCGCCATTATGCCGAGGTGCATCTGCTGCTGGAACCGGGCGAGCGGGGCAGCGGCCTCTTGCTGCAAAGCAGCGTCAGCGAGGACGAGCTGGACGGCAACTGGCAGCGGCTGGTCCTGAGCCATCTGGCCGAGCGGCGGCATCCCGGCGCGCTTACTGGCAGCCCCATAACTGATATGAAAATCACGCTGGTGGCGGGCAAGGCCCACCTGAAGCACACCGAAGGCGGCGATTTCCGTCAGGCCACCTTCCGGGCGCTGCGCCACGGCCTGATGCAGGCGGAGAACATTCTTCTGGAACCCTGGTATTCCTTCCGGCTGGAAGTCCCTGCCGCCAATCTGGGCCGCGCCATGGCGGACGTGCAGCGGATGGGCGGCCGGTTCGACCCGCCCGAGACGCTGGACGACGCCGCGCTGCTCACCGGCGAAGCGCCGGTGTCGGAGATGACCGGCTATGCCGCCCAGGTGGCGGCCTACACAAAGGGAAACGGACGGCTGTCGGTGACCGTGCGGGGATATGAACCCTGTCATAACGCGGAACAGGTCATCGCTGCGATGGGCTATGACCCCGAACGAGATACGGAAAACCCCGCCGACTCGGTGTTTTGCAGCCATGGCGCGGGGGTGGTGGTGCCCTGGCGGGAGGCCGCGGCAAAAATGCACCTGGAAAACCGGGTGCGCCTGGATCCGGAGAAAGAGGAGCAGGCCTCTGCGCCCGCCCCGGCCCGCGCTGCGCGCCCGGCTGCGGGCGGCCTGGAGGAGGATGCCCAGCTGGCGGCCATCTTCGAGCGCACCTACGGCCCGGTGCAGCGGCGGGAGCTGCTTTTCCGCAGCCCGAAAGATGAGAAAAGCGTCGCCCCTGCCGGTCCCTGGAAAAAGACGCCGGAGTACCTGCTGGTGGATGGCTACAACGTTATCTTCGACTGGCCCGACCTGAAAGCGCTGGCGGCCCAGGACCTCTCCGCGGCCCGGGAGGCGCTCATCCAGATCCTGTGCAACTATCAAGGCTATCACAAGTGTACCCTCATCGTGGTGTTCGACGCCTACCGGGTGACCGGCGGCGCCGGCGGCGTGCAGCGTGAGGGCGGCGTGTGGGTGGTCTATACCAAGGAGGCCGAGACCGCCGACGCCTACATCGAAAAGGTGACCTATGAGCTGGGCAAGCTGGAAAAAGAGCGCCGCGTGCGCGTGGTCACCAGCGATGGCGCCGAGCAGCTCATCATCTTGGGCCACGGCACCCTGCGGGTCTCTTCCCGCATGTTCCGCCGGGAGATGGAGGCCACCGAGCGGGAAATCGCCGAGATCATCGCCGCGCACAATGCACGAAGCCTCTGATTTGTTTCACCCGCAAAAAGCGGCATAAACAGGGAAGTTGCCCCACGATGTTGGCAGTATGGTGCTTTTATGATATAATAATGCGGACTCTATTCATGACATGACAAAACAAATGAAGGGGAGAAGCTGCTGTGATACGCAAAAACCAGACCCTTTTAAATATTGTTAACATGGTTCTTGATGCACTGCTGATTTTTCTGGCATATATGGTCGCAACATATATTCGTTTCGATCTGATGCTTGGTACAGCGCCGGCATTGCAGCTTGTCTGGAACAAGAAATACTTTGAGATAGCCGCTGTTTACTCTGTTGTGTTGGTAGTAGTCTATTATGCAGCCAGGTTGTATGGTTCCTACCGCTTTCAGTCCCGGCTCAAAGAACTAGGAACGATTTTGGTCATCAACATCATTGGAACGACGGTGCTGACGGCTCTGCTTTACATTACGCGCTTTGCGGATTTTTCCAGACTGGCTATTTTCTTCTTTTTCACTTTTTCGACCCTGTTTGTCGGGGCGAAGCGGTTCGTGCTCAGGATCCTGCTCAGCGCTTGGCGAAAAAGAGGACATAATATAAAGTATTTTATCGTGCTGGGTTCCAGTCAGTTGGCTGAGTCATATTGGGCTGAAATCGAAAAGAATCCGCAGTTCGGATGCAAGGTCCTGGGCAACATCGCCTCCACTGAAAGCAAAACCATGCAGCCCTATCTTGGCGATTACGGCGTTCTCCGCAAGGTGCTTTGCGAGAATACGGTGGACGAGGTCATCATTGGCATGCAGAATGCCGGCTATGAAAAAATTGGTGAAATCATTTCCATGTGCGGCCGCTATGGCGTAAAGGTGTCGGTGATCCCGGCTTACAGTGACTTTATCCCCAGCATTCCTACGATCGAGCATGTGGGGAAAATAAAGCTTATCAATGTTCGCAGAAGCCCCAGCAGAGGAATTTTGTGGAGCATCGTCAAGCGCACGATGGATATCAGCATTGCGCTGGTTGGTTTGGTGCTGGCTTCGCCCATCATGCTCGTCACGGCGCTGGCTATTCGATTTGAGAGTGCCGGACCTGTTATCTTCCGCCAGATCCGTGTTGGCAAAAACGGCAAGAACTTTCAAATGTATAAATTCCGCAGTATGTATCAGGATGCGGAGGAGCGCCTTAAAGATCTGGAAGCGCAGAATGAGGCGGATGGTCCCGTGTTCAAGATAGTGAACGATCCCCGCATCACGCGAGTGGGCCGTGTAATACGCAAAACCAGCATCGACGAACTGCCCCAGCTGCTGAATGTGCTGAAAGGGGAAATGAGTATCGTCGGTCCTCGTCCGCCGCTCCCGAAAGAGGTAGCGCAATACAGCGACTGGGACTGGGGACGCCTGGCCGTCAGGCCCGGGCTCACCTGCTTTTGGCAGATCAGCGGCCGCAGCGATGTGGGCTTTGACGAGTGGATGAAACTTGACCTCAAATATGTGGAAGAGCAGGGGTTCTGGACAGACCTTGAGATCTTGCTCAAAACAGTGGGAGTGGTGTTGAAAGGAAAAGGAGCGTACTGAGAGATGCAGAAAGAACCAATCCGTGTTGCCCAAATTATTGGCAAAATGAATGCTGGCGGGGTCAAAACGGTAGTAATGGAATACTATACGCATATCGACCGGGCACAGGTGCAATTCGATTTTATCGTCGATGATGATTCGCTGGATGTTGACAGTGAGGAGATCCAAAAAATGGGCGGCAGGGTCTTCATGGTACCTCGTTACCAAAAATTGATACCCTACCTTGTTTCCCTGTATCGCTTGTTCAGACAAGAGAAATTCCAAATCGTTCACGCGCGGATCAACGCGTTGAATGTGTTTCCTCTTTTTGCGGCATGGCTTGCGGGAGTTCCGGTGCGAATCGCAGAAAATCTTACGACTTCCCATCCCAATGAAAAGAAAACTCTTCTGAAAAAATGCCTTCGGCCATTCCAGGGCGTTTTTGCGACCCACCGAATGGCTTGCTCAGAGCACTGTGCACGGTGGATGTACGGATCCGGTTACCAGAAGAGCGGGGTGAAGATATTCAAAACGGCATATTCCGTCGAAAAGTATGGATATCAACCTCAGGTCCGCGAAATGGAACGCGCACGTCTGGGAGTGCAGGACTGCTTTGTAGTGGGAAACATCGGTCGGCTCGCACCCCAGAAAAATCAGCTTTTCCTGTTGGAGATATTTGCAGCGCTGGTGAAAGAGGAGGCGCGTGCTCGCCTCCTTTTGATCGGAGACGGGCCGCTGCGCGGCGAGCTTGAGCAGCGGGCCAGGGAACTGGGAGTCTACGAAAAGGTCCTGTGGATGGGCACGCAAAAGCAAGTCTGGAATTATTACCAGGCAATGGATTCCTTTGTGTTCCCTTCGCTTTATGAAGGCTTGGGTATCGTGGCGGTGCAGGCGCAGAACTCGGGCCTGCCCTGTGTCGTCTCGGATCAGGTGCCGCCAGAAGCGGATGTAACGGGCACACTGCGTTTTCTGCCGCTGGATGCTCCGGTGCAGAAATGGACCGAAGCCATCCTTTCCCAGCGCGGCATAGAGCGCCGTGACCAGAGTGAAAAAGTAAAAGAAGCTGGTTACGATATTGATCTGAGTGCCAAGGAACTGGCAAATTATTATCGGCAGTGCTTGGCGCACAAATAAGGCAAGGCGGGCTTCAAAGACATCAGTTGCATGTTTGAAGTACTTTGCTTGCCTGTGCAAAATGATTCTACAAATTGGAGGATCTGCCCCAATGTTATCAATGATTCCGCTTTCGAAGTGGAGACAGTTCATGCAGCAGAAAAATGTGCGCATGGTGCTTCTTACGATCCTTTTGTTGGCTGCCTGCATTCAAAACATAGAGCTGTTCCATGTTGTTGCCAGCTTCAAATTGGTGCATTTGGCAGGTGTGCTGTTGTTCCCGCTGATTTTGATTTTAAGACCGAATCGCCCTCTGGGGATAAAATGGTGGGCGGTGGTGGGCATTTTGACAGTGCACACTGCAGTGACGTATTTCTTTTTCGGCCTGAACAGTTGGCTGCTGAATGGGATCTTTTGCGTGTATATCGTGTGGTGCGTCTGGAAGCTGAGCAGCGATCTTGACAAAGATGATTGGCTGCGCGTGTTTCGCATCACGGCGGTGGTCATGTTACTGTGCGTTACCGCGAACATCATTTTCCAGTTTGATAAAATTTGGGAATTCATGATTGCACCGGGATTCCATCATCCTGTGTATGAAACAGTTTTCGGCGGCGGCCCCAATCTGGATGCAAGCTGGATCGGGCTGTTCTGTTTCGTCATGGCCGGCACGGTTTGGTGGCGGCCTTATTATGTTGCCAGCGTGATCATCAGTCTGCTTACCAACAGCCGCGCTGGGCTTCTGGCAAACGGGGCGTTTGTGGTGTGGCTTTTTGTTCACTGGGCTTGGACAGCATGGAAAGAAAAAAAGGTTTTTCACGTCCACTATGACCGCAAGAAGAGCGTACTCTCCATCGTGCTGGCGGTGTGCATCGTGGGTGCTTATGGCCTCGCACAGGCTGCAGCTTTGCATGGAGGTGTGTTCGTGACTGAGCCGGATGCATCATTTTCGCAGAGTACGGGAGAAACTTCCGACAAGGGCGCTGCCACAAGCCTGCTGGATAATTTGACGGATCGGATGACAGCCGTCGGCGATGAACCTGGAAGCGAGGGACGGCTGAACATGTGGCAGCATATCCCGACGGTGCTGGCACAAAACCCTCTGGGCTATGGCCTTGGCAACGGTATCGAGGCGGTACGTAGCTGTGACCCGGAGAACATCCACGACGGGAATCTACACAACATATATTTCCAGGCATTGTTGGATTTCGGCGTCCCCGGTGCGATCTGCTTGCTCGCGGCAGTTTTCCTTTTCATCAAAAAGGAACTGCCAACGCTGGCAGCGTGGCCGGTTGCGGCGTTTATTCTCTGCTACCTGTGCCTTGGCGCTATCCAGTATCGGATGCTGGAAGTTCCAATCTGGATCGCAATAACCGCATATGTCAGCGCAAACAGCATTCAAAAAACGAAGGGAGACCACGCGGAAGTATGATCAGTGTGATCGTGCCGGTATACAAAGTGGAGAAGTTCCTGCCGTTTTGTGTGCAGAGCATCCTGGCGCAGACGTGTTCGGACTGGGAACTGATCCTGGTGGATGATGGCAGCCCGGACCGCTGCGGTGAGATCTGCGAACAGTTTGCGCGGCAGGATGGCCGTATCCGGGCCCTCCACAAAGAAAATGGCGGTTTGGCGGACGCGCGCAACGCAGGCACTGCTGTGGCGCAAGGCGAGTATATCACGTATATCGATAGCGACGACTGGGTAGCACCCCAGCTGCTGGAGCGATTGCTGGAACAGGCGAAAATCACAGGGGCTGATGTCGTAGTTTGCGATATGGCAAAAACCGATTCGGAAGAGATGACGTTCGAAAATACGAACGCTGGGCCGAAGTCATTTACAGGACCTCAGGCAATGGAAGCGATGCTGTATCAGACCGGGTTTGACACCAGTGCATGCGGCAAGCTGTTCCGTGCGGAGCTTTGCCAAAAAAACCTTTTCCCCAAGGGTCGCCTTTATGAGGATCTGTTTACTATTTACAAAATGCTTTTTGCCGCGCAGACGGTAGTCTATCTTCCCCAGGTGCTCTATGCGTACAGAAAAAATCCTGACAGCATCATGTATCGGAAATTCGACCGCCGCAACTTGGATGAACTGGATGCGGCGGATGCGATCGAGGCGTTTGTGCAAGAGAACTGCCCGCAGTTTCTTCCCGCTGCAAGAGCCAGAAAATTCAGCTCCTACAGTCAGGTGCTGCGTTGGATGAAAGACGCTGAGTCTGACGACGCGGCAATAAAAGATGAGCAGTATAGGATATGGGCTTTTTTGAAAGAATACCGGGTCCGAATGCTGATGGACAGGCGTGCGCGGACAAAAAACCGAATTGCAGCCATTGCGTCTTTCCTGGGAATGAAGTTTTATCAGCAAGTATAAAAAGATCAGCGCGTATAGAGTGGTGGTAAGCGATGAAAAAAGTCCTTTGTCTGTGCAATACCTACTTTCAGCTTGCGGTATTGATCCAGATGCGGAAAAATCTTTTGAAAGAGCACCGGGTCGATCTGCTTTTGTCGGACCATTCTGTAAACGCGTCGATCGTCGCGGACAGGCTCAGGCACGAAAACGTGTTTGATAGTGTGACGCTGGCTTGCACAAAAGAGGATGACACAAAGCAAAAGGGCATATTGCAAGAGATGGGAAGTGCACTGCTTGTCGGCACGGCACAGGTCCCTCCGTGGGTAATGCGCTTTAAAGATGAAAAATATGATGAATTCCTCTTTTTCAATGTTGGCATGTCTACGCTTGCACTTTACTACACACTGAAAAAAAGTGCGCCGGATCTTGTCTGTGCTATTTATGAAGAGGGGATATTCAACTATAGTGCTCCGCAGCTTCTTCTGCAAAATGATAAGCTTCCTGGGCGGGTGCGCCTGGCAGAAAAGATGAATGTTCTGCGAGGAAGAAAAAGCATCCTGCAAGATGTTCAGGCGTTTTATTGCATGTATCCCCAACTGTATCAGGGCCCACTGCCGATTTGCCAGATACCTGCTTGCGACGCCGCAGACATCCAGACGATTTTGAAATCGGTGTTTTTCACAGACGATGCCAAAACAGAGTATCCGCAAAAGTACATCTATCTTTCCAGTATCTGCGATTTCGAGGGTGGCGCACCGATCCATGAATTGGAACTTGTAAAGCACATCGCGATGCTGGTGGGCGAGGATGAACTGTTGATAAAAGTACATCCTCGTGATGACCCGGAGCGGTTCCGAAGAGAAGGACTTACAGTGGCCGAAAACTCTGTGGTGCCTTGGGAAGTGATCCAAATGGGACTGGATGAGAAGCGCCATGTGCTGCTCACAGCGACGTCGGCCAGTGTCCTGTCTGGCAGTCTGATGACGCACAAGGCGGTAAAAGCTGCCTTTTTGCACCCTTTGTGCGATTGCGAAGAAAATAAGCTGGCCCAGCGCTCCATCTCCTCTTTGATGTCGGTGCTGGAAAAAATGGGAGACGTACCAGAGCTGAAAAATGTGCATATATGTACAGATGTCAAGCAGATAGTCTCCATATAAGACGGGAGAATTACTGAATGAAAAAAGCGATGGATCAAACGAGGCGCACCATGAGCATCAGTGCGCCCAAAATCGAAATGCAGGATGGGCGAGCTGTTTTGGGTGCAGAGATCACCCGTGAAGGAATGCCTTCGTTTCTCTGCCAGCTTATCTACCCGGCGGAGTACCTGGAGTATTTGTGTGATGAACGGGCGGATGCTTTCCTCGTTTCAATTTTGCCCTATGCGATGCAGCATGGGTTTGACATCCAGTGCGAGGCGCCTGTGTCGGAAAAACTGCTGCACCAAATTAAAAGCTACTATATTCCCGTGCTTGCACAGGCGCAGCAGAATTTCAGCTTCATTACAGTGGAGGCTCAGCCTGACAGTCGGAATTTGAACACGGGAAAAGCTGTGGGTACTGGCCTTTCCTGCGGTGTGGACTCTTTCTATTCTGCTTTGAGGTATTTGCAGCCGGACGTGGAGCCGGATTACCGGCTTACTCACGTTGTTTCCATGAATGTGGGTTCCTTCGGGTACCAGGGCGGGGATTTTTCGCGGAAATGGTTCCGCGAGGAACTGATAAAAGCACGACGGGTCGCTCAAAAGCTTGGACTTCCGCTGATAGAAATTGACAGCAATCTGATGGAGTTCTATCAGCAGAATCATGCGACGTCAGGAACTTTCCGCATGGTAGGGGCGATATTGGGTCTGCAAAAACTGTTTGCGGTATATTACATCAGCGCGGGCTTTTCGTTGAAGTTGTTCGACATTTCCTCGGAATCTAATGCGGACTATGATTTGTTTAACTTGATGTCTGCAAGCAATGAATCCACGATGTTTTATTCGTCCGGCGTCGAAGCAACACGGTTCCAACGCACACGCTTTATTAGTGATTTTCCGGTCACATATAGCGAACTGACAGTGTGTTTGAAGGGAAACACGAACTGCGGGCGATGTGAAAAGTGCTTGCGCACCATAGGTGCGTTATATGTACTGGACAAGCTGGATGACTACCAAGGAAGCTTTGACGTTGAATATTTCTACAAGCATAAACACCGAATGCTGGTGAAAATCCGAAGCAATGGTATTGGGCGTTATATGAACGAAATGTATAGCGAGATCTACCAAAAATTGCGTGGCGACATGCCGGTATACTATTTCCTTCTCACGGTTGAAGCATACTTGTTTCAGCATCCTTGGGACAAGGTAGTACACTTTGCGAAGCAGATCGCTAAAAAAGTACTCTCACCGGAGCAGGTGGCGGCGTTGAAAGAAAAGATTCGGAAATAAGTGCTGGACCGAAGGATAATATATCAACGAGGAGAATCCACAAGAGTGAACAAGATTCCTTTCATATCCGGGCTGGTGAAGAAATACAGGCTGTTAACGATTGAAATGCGGGCGGCTATATGGTTCGTCTTTTGCAGTGCGCTTCCCCATGTGACCAGCGTTGCTGCAACAACTGTTTTTACTCGGGTCCTTTCCACGAACGACTATGGCCTTACGAGCAACTACGCTGCATGGTACAGCATTCTGAGCGCAATCATCACGTTAAGCCTGAATGCGGGTGTCTATAGCAACGCCATGCTGAAGTACAAGGATGACCGGGATGCCTATGATTCGGCGGCAATGGGGCTGTCACTGGTGTTAGGTGTTATTGGCGGCACGGCCATGATGCTTTTCAATAAGCCCATGTCAGCGCTCACATCACTGCCTTTTTCATTGCTTGTCTGCATGGCACTGCAGTGCGCATTTTATAACCCCTATGGATTTTGGCTGAGCCGTGCAAGATATGAGTATCACTACCGGCGAGTGATCCAAATCACACTTATAACTTCATTCGCTTCACCGCTTCTCTCGGTAGGGATGATCTTGGTCTCTGAAAACAAGGCGGAAGCCAAAGTATGGGGACAATATTTAATATATATAGTTCTCGGCGCCATCCTTTACATCTACACTTTTGCAAAAAAACGGCCCTGGTTCAACAAAGAAATATGGACCTACGCGCTGCGCTTCAATCTTCCGCTGATACCGCACTATCTTTCGCTGGTGATATTAAATCAGTCGGATAAAATGATGATTACGGCCATGTGTGGTACAGGCGACAACGCTATCTACAGCGTGGCTTATTCGGCAGCGAATCTGATTCTTATCTTCAACAGCAGCCTCACGCAGGCAATGACTCCCTGGGCCTACCAAAAAATGAAGGACGGCAAAGACAAGGAGATTACGGGAAGCATTTCTCTGCTGTACATCCTGTTTGCTGGCATCGTGTGCGGACTTGTCTTGCTTGCGCCGGAAGCCATCTGGATTCTGGCGGGAGATAAGTATGCCCAGTCGGTGTACCTGATTCCCTCACTGGCCACTGCGATGTACTTCATATTCCTTTACCATATGTACACTATAATGGAGTTTTACCACGAGTGTACAAAACCAGTGATGGTTTGCTCTTCGCTTACGGCAATCCTCAACCTTGTGCTGAACTATATTTTCATTTCGAGGTTTGGCTATGCCGCCGCAAGCGTGACAACTCTTGTGTGCTATATCTTTAATTCCCTGCTGCATGTCATTGTGATGTACAAGCTGAACAAAAAATTCCATGCAGGCCACGATGTGTTCCGTGTCAAGTTTTCGTTAGGCGTTGGTGCGGTTCTGGTGCTGGCGGCATATGGATTCATGATGCTGTACCCGTATGCCTGGGTGCGTTGGGGCTTGGCTTTTGTCATTGCATTGGTGATGCTTGCGAACAGGAAGAGGATTCTGGCACTGCTCATGAGGAAGGAGTGAGCTGACGGGGTGGCTCATCTATGTGTGATGGATTGGCAATCTGGCTATAGTGCTGCCTTGAAGGCAATCGGGGGAACTTTACAAGGATTCGCAGTTGCGATACAGTACAAAATAAAGTGATGTATCGGTTGCGCTTGTGGAAGCACATATAAAAAAGGCCGCTTGCCCGAAAGAGCGAGAATGGTTTTATCCAAAGTGTAAAGGCAATTATGTGCCGTGATCCAAACAGCATCTTTCCTCCGCAAATCATATCAGACAGTTGAAAATTTGGAAACCTTTGCGGTGGGTGAAATGTTTGGTGAAAGAGTGTTGCGCACGTTGAAACATTTTGTGTATCAGAATTTTGGAGGAAAAATATGAAAGTGGTCGGCATCATCCCTGCGCGTTACGGTTCCACCCGGTTGCCGGGCAAGCCGCTGAAGGATATTTTCGGGCACCCCATGATTTGGTGGGTATATCACCGCGTGCAGGAAGTTAAGGAATTGGATGAAATTTATGTGGCGACGGATGACGAGCGTATTCGGGCTGTTTGCGATGAAAATGGTATCCCCTGTGTTATGACATCGAGCGAGCATCCAACGGGCGCTCATCGGCTTCAGGAAGTGTCTGATTCCATCCAGGCGGATTTTTATGTGCAGCTGAATGGGGACGAGCCACTCATTGACACAAGAGCCATTGCGGCTGCGATCCCTCAAAGTGTGCCTGTGGATGTTGAGTTCGGGACCAACATTATCACGGAAATGCACGATCCGGCACAGGTGATGGACCCGTCTAATATCAAGGTGGTCTTTGACGAGAATATGAATGCGCTGTATATGTCTCGCACCCCTGTGCCGTATCCGTTTAAACAGCTGGACTTTCAATATTACAAGCATGTAGGCATTATCGGATACAATAAAAAAATGCTGGATTTTTACAAGAACTCTACACCGGGCCGGTTCGAGCGGATCGAAGGTATCGATACGCTCCGTTTCCTGGATTATGGAAAACGGCTCAAATTTGTTATTGTTCATAACTGTGCCAGCCTGTCTGTGGATACAGAAAAAGATCTGGACATGATAAAAAAGATGATCTGCGAATCAGGCAATTGATGCATTTGCAAAAAGCGAGTTTTACTGCTCTATGCAACAGGACCCCTTTCGGCATCATTGACCGTTTAATTGAGAAGGGAGGTCAAATGTGCGAAGAAACGCATCCATAGAAGGTCTGCGATTCGTGGCGGCGTGGATAGTCCTGCTTTGGCACACATACAGTTTTGTAGAGCGTGGTCTTGGATTGAATCTGCAGATGTTATTCCGCGGCGAAATAGCAAATGTTATCTTTTTCATGCTGTCGGGTTTCTTTGTGACTTACGGAAAGGATATTTCTAAAATCCGGTGGTCACAGACACTGCGACGAAAAATCAGAAAAATATACCCGTTGTACGTATGCACTGTGCTCTACTTAGCTGTGGTGCTTTACGGCTGGAAGATGTTCACAAGCGAAAGAAATGTGGTCTTGAAACATTTGCTGTGCATTCAGTCCTGGTTCCCATATAACAATGCTTCGGCTGAATTGAACGGTGCGGCTTGGTTTTTGTCATGCGTATTGTTCTATTGGTGCTTGACCGGATTGCTTTTAAAACGAAATTTTTACAGTTCAAAGTGCTTTTTGGCTTTTTTGGCGATTGGATATGTGGTATATGTCTTTGCATATCCTTTCATGGGCGGATGGTTTACCGGGATTTGGATGCCGTGGCCATTCCTTTGCTATGGAACAGGCCTCGTCTTGGGCAGTAAAATGCCCGCGATTGCAGCAAAAATAAGCAACATCTCGACTGCATGGATGGAATGCGCGGTTGTGATATTGCTTGTGGCGTCGATCCTGGCAGCGGATCTGAAATTGTATTCGCCGCTTCTATATGGATTGATGATGCTGCTGAGCATCAATATACACATCTGCTTGGCGTGCAGACAAGATGGAATAATGCATAAGCTTCTCAGCCTGCGCTTTATGCAACTGGGTGGCGCATTGAGCATGCCTATGTATCTCGTTCACCTGCCGATAGTCAGAACACTGTATAAAACGGGCTTTTTGGATTCGATGCCTATGGTACAGTTTGCGATCGTGCTGGTGGGAACTCTGGGGTTGTCTTATCTTATTGTCATGTTGCCGCTTTGGATAAAAGCGCGAAAGCAGGCATAAGATAATCTGGCTTTAAACCAGAGATTTGTATAAAACACTAAAGCGCCTGCCGTCCTTGGATGGGGGCGCTTTTTAAAGCTGTGCAGGGGGATAGAACAGCACTGGGCTGCATGAAAGTGAGCTTGGACTTGTTACCTTCCCCGTGGACAAGCCTGCCGAAAAACAGTATAATAAAAACGAAAATTTGCGCCGCAGCGCAGGCAGAGAAAGGATGAAACCAGTGCCCCTGTCGCTTTTTACCACCGGCATCTACGGTTATCTTGACTTCGTTCTGATCGGCTGGACCCTGGGCCTTGTTTGGCTCGCGGTGCGGGCGCTTGTGACGGCAAAAGGCAGCTTTGCGCAAAAAGTGCGCGCCGGCCTGAGCGATGAAGTGTTCTTGTTCGGCGGCTGGGGTGGCGATGCGCGGGCAGCGGTCGGCGGTTGGATGTTCCTTTTGTCGGTGGTGCTGCTTCAGTTTGACATGTTCTTTATGAACAGTCTCGTGCGGGAACTGGACCTGCCGTGGTATGGCTTCCTCGCGTCCTGGCTGAACATCGCCTATTCGATGCTCCTTATTCTGAAAATAGTGCTCTTTACCCGCTATTCCGGCCGGCAGCTGGCCGCGGCATACTGCTTTTTCTTTGTGTTCCGCTGGGTCTATCTCAATAATCATCAGTACTGGTTCGCCATGGTGCTGTTCTACATGCTTGCGGCAAAGGATGCTCCGCTGCGGCGCACGCTGAAAGCCGGGCTTGTGACGAGCTGTGCCAGCTTTCTGGCGGTGGTCCTGGCCTCGTCGGCCGGATGGATCGGCACCCTGTCCGAATTGTGGGACGACGGCCGTATGCGCAACAGCTTCGGATATGGGTGGTATAATCTCACCGGAGTTATCGTGCTTGCCCTGTGCCTTATGTATGTCTGTCTGCGGCAGGTGCGGAATTTGAAATGGTTCGATTTTGTTGTGCTGGCTGCGGCGTTGGTGTTTTGCAACGAGGGCCCTGCCAGCCGTGCCGCCGTGGTCTGCCTCGCGCTGCTCATCGCGCTGACGTTGCTGCTTCGTTTTTTGCCGGGGATCGCGCGGCCGGTGTGGGTGCGGGCGCTGGTGAGTGCGGCTCCCGTGCTGGCGTTGGCGGCCAGCCTGCTGGGCAGCTGGCTGTACACGCCAGACAACGCGCTGCTGGTGAAACTGAACGACATCTTTACGGGCCGTCTGTACCTTGCGAACAAGGCCCTTTCCGAAACATCCCTGGCAATCGCGGGACAGGGCCTGTGGGATGCCGATTACGTTGTGGACAACTGCTTCGCCAACCTGTGGATCTA
Organism: Oscillospiraceae bacterium; assembly: GCA_004558145.1. Taxonomy (GTDB): domain Bacteria; phylum Bacillota; class Clostridia; order Oscillospirales; family Ruminococcaceae; genus Allofournierella_A; species Allofournierella_A excrementavium. Next base: position 55,894 of record SFDQ01000002.1, on the reverse strand, counting down.
TGCGGGCCCGGTGGCGAGCGTTCTGCTCTGGGGTGCAATGGCGGCGCTGCTCTGGCGGCTCATGAAAAAGGGCGCCGTGACCGAGAGCGCCTGCCTTGTGGTGATGCTGGCCCACGGGTTCATGGAGAACCACGTAATCTGGCCCTGCGTCAATGTGTGCCTGTGGCTGATGCCCTGCGTGCTTTTCCTGCTGCCGAAAGAGCGGGTGGGGGATTTCGCGCCTGACACGGGCGCCCCGCAAACGACTTCTTGAATCGAAAATACGGGCACGGCATCTTCGCTGAAGCGTGGCTCTGCCGCAAAAGGGGCATGCCCCTTTTTTCCGTGATGGGAACCATCACGGAAAATCCTTCTTGTCAGCATAAAGAAAAAAGGTGTGTGGAACAATGCGCAGGCATCAGGGTCTTGTGAATATCGCCAATTTCACCATTGACGTGGGGATGATCCTGGTCGCCTACGGCTTGGCCACCTGGCTGCGAAACGGCTATATGGGCGGCGCGCCGACCTCCTTTTTCAGCTTGTTCGACCGGCAGTATGTGGTGGTGGCCTGCGTCTATGCAGTGTGCATCGGCCTTGCCTATGTGTTCTGCCGCTTATACGGTTCATTCCGATTCCGAAATTTCTTTCAGGAAGCCGGCACCATCGCCGTCATCAACGGCGTCGGTATTCTCGGCGTGGGCGCTGTGCTGTACATTGCCCGCCTCACCGATTTTTCCCGTGTGGTGCTGGGCTTTTTCTATGTGTTCAGCGTGGGGCTGGTGCTGGCGAAGCGGCTTGTGTTCCGTTCGATCCTGCGGCACAGCCGGAGCCTGGGCTATGCCCGGCGGAACATCCTTGTGGTGGGCGACGGGGAATTTGCCGAACGCTATATCCGGTACGTGAAGGAGAATGTCCGGTATGGGTGCCAGCTGATGGGATATGTGTCCGCGCAGGCCCATCCGGAATACGGCGAGGCGCGCCTGGGCGGATACGATGATTTTTCCGCGCTGCTGAGCGGACAGCAGGTGGACCAGGTGATTTTTGCCTTATCCGGCACGGACACGGAGCGGCTTGGCGGAATGATCGCCGCCTGCGGCCGCTACGGCGCAAAGGCGTCGGTGATCCCCCAGTACAACGATTTCATTCCTGCCACGCCCACGGTGGAGGCGGCGGGGAACCTGAAGCTGCTGAACGTGCGCAGTACCCCGGACAAGGGCCCGCTTTGGGCGTTCGTGAAGCGCGCGATGGATCTGACCGGGGCGACGGTGGGCTTGGTGCTGGCCAGTCCCATCATGCTGGTCACCGCCATCGCGGTGAAGCGGTGCGACGGTGGTCCCGTGATCTTTGCCCAGGAGCGGGTGGGGAAAAACGGCGTTCATTTCAAAATGTACAAGTTCCGCAGCATGTATGTGGACGCGGAAGAGCGTCTGGCGGAACTGCAGAAATACAATCAGGTGGATGGGCCCGCCTTCAAGATGGAGAACGACCCCCGCGTCACGCCGGTGGGGCGCTTCATCCGCAAGACCAGCGTCGACGAGCTGCCGCAGCTGTGGAACGTGCTGAAAGGGGAAATGAGCATCGTGGGGCCGCGGCCGCCGATCCCCCGGGAAGTGGCCCAGTACACCGACTGGGACTGGGGCCGTCTGGCGGTGAAACCGGGTCTCACCTGCTACTGGCAGGTGAGCGGGCGCAGCGATGTGGGCTTTGAAGACTGGATGCGCCTGGACCTGAAATATGTGGAGGAACAGGGATTCCTCACCGATATGAAGATCCTCTTCAAAACCGTGGGCGTGGTGCTGCGGGGCGACGGCGCGTATTGAGCGCCGCCCGTGCAAAGGATGGCCCGCAGGAGGGAAAGTAAGATGCAGCATGTGTTTATCGTCGGGGCCAAGTCGCTGGGAGCGTACGGCGGCTATGAGACCTTCGTGTATAAACTGACGGAATATCACCAGCACAACGGAGAACTGAAGTATCATGTGGCCTGCAAGGCGAACGGTGACGGCTGCATGGACGAGACCCGGCTGCCGGACGCCCGGCCCTTGGGAAACGGATTTTTTGAGTTTCACAATGCCCGCTGCTTTAAGATCAAGGTGCCCAACATCGGGCCTGCGGAGGCTATTTTTTATGACATCGCGGCGCTGGAAGCCTGCTGCCGCTATATCGAGGAACACCACATTCCCCATCCCATCGTCTATATTTTGGCCTGCCGCATCGGCCCCTTTGCGGCGCACTTCCAAAAGCGCATCCACAAGCTTGGCGGCAAATTGTTCCTGAACCCGGACGGCCACGAGTGGATGCGGGCCAAGTGGAGCGCGCCCGTGCGCAAATACTGGAAATTGTCCGAAGGGATGATGGTCCGGCACAGCGACCTCGTCATCTGCGACTCAACGAACATCGAAAGTTACATCCACGCCTGCTACGACGGCAAAGGCCCCGGCGGCGCCGACCCCCGCACCACCTACATCGCCTACGGCGCGGAGACGCGGGACAGTGCCCTGCCGGACGATGCCCCGCAGTACACGGCATGGATGCGGGACAAGGGCCTTGCGCCCGGCGGTTACTACCTGGTGGTGGGCCGCTTTGTGCCCGAGAACAACTATGAGACGATGATCCGGGAATTCATGAAGAGCACATCGCCCCGGGACTTCGCCATCATCACCAACGTGAACGACAAGTTCCTGGAACAGCTGGAGGCCCGGCTGCACTTCAAAGGTGACCCGCGCATCAAGTTCGTGGGCACGGTCTACGACCAGGAGCTGCTGAAGAAGATCCGGGAAAACGCCTGGGGGTATCTCCATGGCCATGAGGTGGGCGGCACCAATCCCAGCCTGCTGGAGGCGCTGGGCAGCACCGACCTGAACCTGCTGCTGGACGTGGGCTTCAACCGGGAGGTGGCCGAGGACGCGGCGCTCTACTGGACGAAGGAGCCGGGCAGTCTGGCCGCACTGATCGAACGGGCGGACAAGATCTTGCCCTGCGAGGCGCAGGTCTGGGGCGAAAAGGCCAAACAGCGGGTGAAAACGGCTTACAGCTGGCAGAAGATCGGGCAGGAGTATGAGAAGGTCTTTGCCGAGAACAGAAACAGCGCGCACAACGTCTGATGTTCCGTCCCGTCTGAGCCCGTCCGCACATTCATTGCAAAAGGAGAAGCCCATGAAAGCAGCGGTCTTGATGTCCACTTACAATGGCGCGAGATTCATCCGGGAGCAGCTTGACTCCATTCTCGATCAAACAGGTGAATTTGAGTTGGATCTGTGGGTACGGGACGACGGCTCAACGGACGGCACGAAAGACATCCTCAACGACTATGAATCGAGAGGGCTCCTTCGGTGGTATACGGGCGAAAATCTGGGCCCGGCACAGAGCTTCCTTGATCTTGTGCGGCGCACTTTGGGTTACGACTGGTACGCGTTTGCGGACCAGGATGATTTCTGGATGCCTGAAAAATTGTCGTGGGCGCTGGAAACTCTGGAAAAGATCGATGCCGCCCGGGAGAATGCCGTGCTGTATTTTTCCAACGCGGAGCTGGTGGATGAAGCCTTGTTGCCGCTGGGCCGGTGCGTGTATAAAAGCGCGCCTCGAACAGATTTTCGAACTGTGACCTGCGCGGGTGGATGCCTTGGGTGCACCATGGTGTTCAACAATGCCCTTGCCCGGATGATACAGGAGAAGGCGGTGCCGGACAGGGTGGTCATGCATGATTTCTATGCGGTGGAATTGTGCGGAGCGATGGGCGGCCGGGTCGTGTTCGACCCAAGATGCAGCATGAAGTATCGCCAGCACGGCGGCAACACGATCGGTGTGCCGCATGGCTTGTGGGGGACGCTGGTCGAGCGGCTCCGTTCGGTCAGCAACGCCGGAGCGACAGGCATCGCGGAACAGGCACGGTCACTTTTGACGCTGTACGGCAGTGAATTGAAAGAAGATGACCGGGCATGGCTGGAGAAGGTGGCCGGATATAAGCGGTCGCTTTTCTCCAGGGCGGGGCTGGCACTGTCCTGCAAGACGAGATATATGAACAAGAACATGAGCGCCACCATCCGCTGTTCCATCTTTCTTGGAACGCGATGAAACGGCGGTAAAAAGCCAAAGCTGTGAAAACAGCAGTCGGTGAAGGCGGGAGCAGAGGAAAACAATGGGCAAAAGCATAAAAGTGAACTATTTCCTCAATATGAGCTATCAGGTGCTGGTGCTCCTTGTGCCGATCGTTACAACACCGTACATTGCCCGAACGCTGGGCGCGGAAGGGATCGGCATCTACAGCTACACCTATTCTGTGGTTTCCTGCTTTGTGCTGGCTGCGGTGATGGGCACAACGTCCTATGCCCAACGGACCATTGCATACTACCAGAACGATGTGGTCGAACGAAGCAGAAAGTTTTTTGACGTTTTTTCATTTCGCCTTGTGACCACGCTGCTGTGCAGTGCGGTCTATTGCGTTTATCTGGCTTCGGGCTTTTGCAAGTACAAGGTGCCCGCCCTGGTGCAGATGCTGTATCTGGTGGCAGTTGCGGCGGACGTCTCCTGGTTGTTTCAGGGGATGGAAGAGTTCAAAAAAATCGTCGTGCGGGACACACTGACCAAACTGCTGAACGTCTTTCTGCTGTTTTTGATGGTAAAATCTCCGGACGACGTGGTGGTCTACACCGGGATACTCGGCGGCATGACACTGCTGGGGAATCTGTCGGTGTGGCCGTACGTGCCGCGTCTTGTCCGCGCCATTCCGATGCGGGAATGGCGGCCGTTCAAGGATGTGCGGGAGATATTTCTCTTGTTCATTCCGACCATTGCAATCCAGCTGTACAGCGTGCTGGACAAAATGATGATCGGGGCGTTCTCGCCCAGCGCGGCAGAAAACGGGTATTATGAGCAGACCGAGAAGGTAGTGCGTGTTGCGCTGATGGTCGTTACCTCACTGGGAACGGTGGTAGCGCCCCGGATCGCCCAGCTGTATCACAAACAGGATGAAGCGGGGATCAAGAGCTACCTGAAAAAGTCGTTTCAGTTCGTGTGGCTTCTGGGCATACCCATCATGTGCGGCCTGATTGGATTTGCACATCTGTTTGTGCCGGTGTTTTACGGGCCGGGGTATGAGAAGATCGAGATCCTGATGCCCATCTACAGCTGTGTGGTGGTCGCTGTTTCCATCAGCAATGTGGTCGGCGTGCAGTACCTCATCCCCACAAAGCAGCAGAACGTATATACGATGGCTGTTGTGACCAGCGCTGTGGTGAACGTGGCCATGAACGCGGTGCTGATCCCAAGATTTCTTTCGGTGGGCGCGGCGGCCGCATCAGTCGCAGCAGAAGCGGTAGGAGCATCGATGCTGCTTGCCTTCCTCAGCAGGAAAAAGCTTGTAAACATTGGGGAATTGCTGCGCCTTTCGGTAAAAAACTGGATCAGCGGGCTGTTGATGCTGGTCGCGGTCTATCTGTTCTGCCGGTCGGCAGATCAGACGTTCCTGATGCTGTGTGTGGCCATTGGAGGCGGCGCATCCGTATACTTTGGGGCGCTGCTGTTGATGCGCGACGCATTTTTGATGGAAAATATAAAGATGGTATACGCCAGGCTGAGAAACAAACGGAACCGCCACGCCCCGGACGGAAAGGGCTGATACGGGCTGTTCCGCCTCACGGCGCTGCGCAAGCCAGGAATACAGAAGGGGGATCACGTGGCTGTGATGGAAAGAACACCGGGGGAAAAGCTGACGTTCCGAGAGGCGCAGCTGGGGGCGTTTGAGGTGCTGCGGTTCATCGACAAACTGTGCACAGAGCAGCAGCTGACCTATTTTTTGATGTACGGCTCGCTGATCGGCGCCATTCGCGACAAGGGCATCATCCCCTGGGACGACGACATCGACGTGATGATGCCCCGGCCTGACTACGACAGGCTGGTGCGCTACTGTGCCGGGCACGAGAAGGAGATGGCTCCCTTCAAGCTGTTTGAAAACTCGCTGGTGCCCCAGTATCCCCATCCCATCGCCCGCATGAGCGACATGCGCTATAAGATCGAGTTTGACAACGAAAAGGACTACGGCATCGGCCTGTTCGTGGATATTTATCCTTTGGACGGCGTGGGCAGCGATATGGCCGCGGCCCAGAAACTGGTGCACAAAAGCAAGCGCACCGCATCGCTCTGCTTCCTCACCAGCCGGAAGGGATACGGCGTGGATAACACCGCCTCCCGCCTGAAAATGGCCGTCAAACTGCCCGCCTATCTTTGGGCGAACCTGCTGGGCAACCGGCATTACATCCAAAAGCAGGAGCGCCAGTGCCGGAAAAACGCCTATGAGGCCAGCGAATATGTGGCCTGTGTGGCTCAGCCCTGGACGGAGCGCCGGGGGCAGAACAAGAACGTCTACAAAAAAGAGTGGTTCTCCACCATCCGTGTGCCCTTTGAGACCGGTGAGTTTCCTGTCCCGGCGGAGTACGACCGCATTCTGAAAATGGGTTACGGCGATTATATGACTCCGCTGCCGGAAGACCAGCGGGGGACCCACCACACATACGATACCTATCGTTTGGACGAACAGTGAGCAGGTGCCGGGAATGAACGGGTTTGTTGCGATTTTCAAAAAAGTGAACGGGGCGGCGGTGCTGCGGCAGTATGCTCAGTCCCGGGTGCTGTTCTTCGCGCTGGTACAGACGGCGCTGCAGGGATTTTCCCGCACATCGCTGGAGATCGTGCGCCTTTCGGTGAACAACCGGGTGCTGCGCCGGCTGCGCAAAAAGTACCGCCGTTTCATCACCGACTGGCAGGCACAAAACGGCGAAACGCTGCCCCGGCAGCGCTCAAACAAGGTCTGGGTCTGTTGGCTGCAAGGGATGGAGAACGCGCCGGACGTGGTGAAACGGTGCTATCGCTCCCTGCAGGAGAACCTGCCTGACCGGGAGATCGTGCTGCTCACCCAGGAAAATTACAGGGATTATGTTTCCTTCCCGGCATTCATCGAGGAGAAGATACAGGCGGGCCTCATCACGCGCACCCATCTGACCGACCTTCTGCGTCTGGAGCTGCTGATCCGTTACGGCGGCACCTGGATCGACTCGACGGTGTTCTGCTCCGGCAAAAACATCCCGGAATATATGCTGGACGCAGACCTGTTTTTGTTCCAAACTCTCAAGCCGGGGCGGGACGGTCAGGCAACGGTCATCTCCAGCTGGTTCATCACGGCCTGCACAAATCATCCCATCCTCCTTCTGACGCGGGCACTGTTGTATGAATACTGGGCGCATCACAAAAAGATGGTCGATTACTTCCTGCTCCATGACATGTTCCAATTGGCCATTGAGGCTTACCCGGAGGAATGGGAGCAGGTCATCCCGGCGGACAACGCCATGCCCCATGTGCTGCTTCTGCGGCTGTTCAGCCCCTTCGATGAGGACGTCTGGGAAGCGTTGGTCCAGAGGAACTGCTTCCACAAGCTCAGCTACAAATTTGCAGAAGAGATGAAAACGAAACCGGGCACCTATTATGCCCACCTGATGAACAACGGCCTGCCCCGGTGAGCGGCGGCCCCATCCCCGCGCCCCGCACGCCAAGCCAATGGCGTGCGGGGCGCGGCTGTTTGACATCGACCCGGAAGTGTGGTATATAACAGAAAGAATGTTCACGAAAAGCGGTATGGTGATAAACATGAACAGACAGGAAATGGACGTTCTTCTTTGCATCGCGCAGGGCTGCAATGAAAATCAACGGGCCCTTGCCCGAATGACAGGCCACTCACTGGGCGTGGTGAACCGCTGCCTGCACACACTGGCAGAGGCGGGGTATCTGAACGAGGCGGATGGACGGCTCACCTCAAAGGCCAGGGAACTGTTGGAAAACTCCCGGCCTTCCGGCGCGGTCGTTTTGGCGGCGGGATACGGGATGCGCATGGCCCCCATCGGCACAGAGGTCCCCAAGGGGCTGCTGGAAGTGCGGGGAGAACGCCTGATCGAGCGGCTGATCCGCCAGTTGCAGGCGGCAGACGTCACGGATATTTCGGTGGTGGTGGGCTTCAAAAAAGAAGCGTTTGAGTATCTGATGGATGAGTTCGGCGTGAAGCTTGTGGTCAATCCGGAATACGGCACCCGGAATAACCTGTATTCTCTGCTGCGAGCAAAGGAAAAGCTGGGGGGAAGTTATCTGCTGCCCTGTGACCTTTGGTGCGCGGAAAACCCGTTCAGAAAGTATGAGCTGTATTCCTGGTACATGGTGAGCGACGCCCAAAGTGAGGAGAGCGATGTGCGGGTCACCCGCGCAAGAGAGCTTGCGCCGGCAAAACCCGGGCAGGCGGGTGCGCGCATGGTGGGCATCGCTTACTTCACTCCCCGGGACGGAGAGGCGCTGCGCAAGTCCATGGAAACGCTGGAAGCTACCGGTCTGCACAAAAACGATTTTTGGGAGGCGGCGCTGTTTGCGGGCGGTCAGCCTGCGGTGGCGGCCCGTGTGGTGCGGGACGGTGCGATCAGCGAGATCAACACCTACGAAGAACTGAAAGAACTGGACGGCGCGTCGGTGCATCTGCGCTCGGAAGCGCTGCAGGCGGCAGCGTCGGCGCTGGGCGCTTCGGTGGAAGAGATCCGGGACATCGAGGTGCTCAAAAAGGGAATGACCAACCGCTCCTTCCTCTTCTCCTGCCGGGGGAAACGCTATATCATGCGTGTTCCCGGCGAGGGGACCGAGCGGCTCATCGACCGGGCCCAGGAAGCGCAGGTCTATCGCGCCATTGCAGGCAGAGGGCTGTGCGACGACCCGGTCTATCTCGCCCCGGACACGGGATTCAAGATCACGGCTTTTCTGGAAGGAGCAAGAAGCTGCGACAGCGCCAGCGCGGATGATCTTCGCTGCTGCATGAAAAAGCTGCGGGAATTCCACGAGATGAAATTACAGGTGGGGCACACCTTTGACATCTTTGCTCAGATCGATTTTTACGAAGGCCTGTGGGCGGGAGTGCCCTCTGTGTACCGGGATTATGAAACGACAAAAGCGAATGTGCTGAAACTCCGTCCCTACATCGAGGCGCACGCGGGCCGCAAGGTGCTCACCCACATTGACGCCGTGCCGGACAACTTTCTCTTTTATCCCGATGGGACGGGGGAGGCTCTGCAGCTGACCGACTGGGAGTATGCCGGCATGCAGGACCCCCATGTGGATATTGCCATGTTCTGCATCTACGCCATGTACGACAAAGAACAGGTGGACGCGCTGATCTCGATGTACTTTGAAGGGGATTGCCCCCGGGAGACTCGGCTGAAAATATACTGCTATATCGCGGCCTGCGGGCTGCTGTGGAGCAACTGGTGCGAATTCAAGCGGAACCTTGGCGTGGAGTTCGGGGAGTATTCCCTGCGCCAGTACCGCTATGCCAAGGAGTATTTCCGTCTGTTCAAAGCGCAGTGCCCGGAGGGCCTGCCAGATGTGCAGACAAGAGGGGAGATTGGGGAATGAGCTTTATCGTGGATAACGCGGTCATCCTGGCGGCGGGATTTTCCAGCCGGTTCGCGCCGCTCTGCGCCGAGCGCCCCAAGGCGCTGATCCCCGTGCGGGGCGAAGTGCTGATCGAGCGTCAGATCTGCCAGCTGCGCGAAGCCGGGGTGAAAGACGTCATTGTGGTGACGGGCTACAAAAAAGAGGCGTTTGAGTACCTGCGGGACAAGCTGGGCGTGATCCTGGTGGAAAACCCGGAGTATGCCCGGCGGAACAACCATTCCTCCATCCGGGCGGTGGCCCGCTATCTGGGCAACAGCTACATCTGCTCCTCGGACAATTATTTTGAGCAAAACCCCTTTGAAAACCGGGTGGACGCGCCTTACTACGCGGCGGTGTATGCGGCGGGGCAGACACGGGAATGGTGCCTGACCACCGACCGGGAGGACTGGATCACAGGTGTGACGGTGGGCGGGCACGACCAGTGGTACATGCTAGGGCATGTGTTCTGGGATGCGGACTTCGCGCGGACCTTCCTCTCCATACTGGACGCCTGTTACGATGCACCAGGAACAGAGGAGCTGCTGTGGGAGTCCATCTATGCGGCCCATCTGGACCGGCTGAAATTGAAGATGCGCCGGTATGAGCAAAACGTGATCCGGGAGTTCGACACGCTGGACGAGCTGCGGGAATTTGACGAGACCTATCGGAACGACACCGGCTCGCCGCTGATGGAGAGTCTGGCCCGGCGTTTCGGCTGTCCGCAGGGGGCCATCACCGGCTGCCGGCCCTGGCATGTGTCCGGCGGCCAGCCGGAAGGCTTTTTGTTTGAATGCGCTGGCCGCACTTACCGCTGCCGCTACGCGGACGGACAGGTGGAAGCGGCGGACGAGCGGTGAACCCGGACGGCGGGGGACGTTCCCTGCACAGCCGGCATCCGGAACGAAACGGGAGAGGACGGGAAGATTATGATAACGGGACTCTCGGCGGGTGTCCTGTGGGCGCTGGACACCGTAATATTGGGCATCGCGCTCTCCATGACGCCCTTTGTGTCTGCCGGTCAGGCAGTGGCGCTGGCCCCCTTCGTAAGCACGTTTCTCCATGACGCATGTTCCTCTCTGTGGATGCTGCTGTACATGGGGGTCCGGCGGCAGTGGAGGCAGACCTTCCGCGCCCTCAAGACCCGCAGCGGCAGGTTTATCCTGCTGGGGGCGCTGCTGGGCGGACCCGTCGGAATGACAGGCTATGTGTATGCCATCCACTCCATCGGCCCGGCCTACACCGCCGTCATTTCCTCTGTGTTCCCGGCGGTGGGAGCGCTGCTTTCCTGGGTGTTCCTGAAAGAGAGGATGAGGCCGCTTCAAATCGCCGGGTTGGCCGTCAGCATCCTCGGCGTGATGGCGCTGGGCTATGCCCCGGGCTCGGCACGGCCGGAGCATGCCGCGTTCGGCTTTGCCTGCGCTCTGCTGTGCTGCTTCGGATGGGCGGCAGAGGCAGTCATCTGCGCCTGGGGAATGCGGGATCCCGACGTCAGCAATGAACAGGCTTTGCAGCTGCGGCAGCTCACGTCGGCCTTGGTTTACGGCGTGGTGCTGCTGAATGTGTTTCGCGGCTGGGGGCTCACCACCGCGGCGTTGACTGCGGAGGCATTTCCCGTTGTGGCGCTGAGCGCGCTGTTCGGCACAGCGTCTTATCTGTTTTATTACAAGGCCATCAAGACCATTGGAGCGGCAAAGGCGATGGCGCTGAACATCACCTATTCCGCATGGTCCATCCTGTTCTCACTGATCCTTTTGGGCACGATGCCCGACTTGAAGAGCGTTGTGTGCGCGGTTGCCATCCTTGGCGGCTCCGTGCTGGCGGGAACAGACCTGAAAGAACTGACCGCCCGATGAAAGAAACAAAGCCGGCCCCCGCGTTTCTGCGGGGGCCGGCTTTTTGTTTATCGTTCGGATGCGGGCGTTGAATGGATGCGCCCTGCCTTACTTCGTCTCTTTCGCGAAGTTGTCGAAGTAACCCTGGATGAAGATGATGGGGGTGCCCTTGTCGCCGGAGCCGCTGGTCAGGTCGCACAGGCTGCCGATCAGGTCGGTCAGGCGGCGGGGGGTGGTGCCCTGGCTGGCCATCTGGCCCTTCAGGTCGGCGTCCTTGTGGCTGATGCTGTCCTTGATGGCGGCGGTCAGCGCCTCGCCGGACAGGTCGGCGAAGTCGTTATCCGCCAGATACTTCAGCTTCAGCTCGTTGGGCTGGCCCTCAAGACCGGAGGTGTAGGCGGGGCTGACCACAGGGTCCGCCAGCTCCCAGATCTTGCCCACGGGGTCCTTGAAGGCGCCGTCGCCGTAGACCATGGCCTCGATCTGCTTGCCGGTGGCCTTGCGCAGGCTGTCGGCCAGCGCGTCCACAAAGGTCTGGCAGTCGCGGGGGAAGAGCTTCACGCTCTCCTCGGTGGCCTTGTTGGAGCCCAGCAGGCCGAACTGCTCGTTGCAGCCGCTGCCGTTCACCGGGGCGGTCATGATGTCGCTGAGCAGCAGCACCTTCTCGGCGCCCGCGGCCTCCAGGCGGCGCTTGGAGCGGAAACGGCTGTGGATGTCGCAGCACAGCACGTTCTTGGTGTAGGGCAGGATGGCCCGCACGTCGTTGGCGAAGACGAACTCCACCTCGCAGCCCTGGCTGCGGAACAGTTCGCCGTAGTACTCCACGTAGTCCACGCCGGTGAAGGGGTGCTTCACATAGCCGAACAGCTCGCGGTACTTCTCTTCGCTGAGCACGTCGCTCCAGGGGTTCACGCCCTTCTCGTCCAGCAGGTCCTCGTCGAACAGATGGTTGCCCACCTCGTCGGAGGGGTAGCTCATCAGGATGTAGGCCTTCTTGAAGGCACGCGCGATGCCCTTGAGGCAGATGGCGATGCGGTTGCGGCTGAGGATGGGGAAGGTCAGGCCGATGGTGTCGGTGCCGAACTTGGCGGCACAGTCGGCGGCGATGGCGTCCACGCTGGCGTAGTTGCCCTGGCTGCGGGCCACCACGGCCTCGGTCACGGCCACGATGTCCTTGTCCTGAAATTCGATGTTCTGCTCCTTGCCGCAGGCAAGGATGGCGTCGGTGACGATCTTGACCAGGTCGTCGCCCTCCCGGATGACCGGGCAGCGCACGCCGCGGGATGTAGTGCCGACAGTTCGCATAATACAGTTCTCCTTTACCCTTTCGATCTGCGCCCGGTCCTGTGGCCCGCCGGCCTGCCGGGAAAAAAGTCCGTACCTATTATATAGGAAACGCCCGGTGAAATGCAAGGGAACAAACCGCCCAAAGAGTCCGATTTAGCCGAAGCGGGCGCTTTTTTCACGCTTTTTGCCCGCCGGTGAAGCGGTGAAATGTAAAGAACATGTTAAATAACGGCTTGCGCCCGGGCGGTTTTGTGCTATGATAGGACACGGACGTTATTTCTGAATGAAAACGAATGTGTGAGAAAGAAGGCGCATCGGTTTGGCTGGCAGCTATGAGATGAACATGACCAGCGGCCCGCTTTTGGGCAAGATCCTGACCTTTTCCTTCCCGTTGATGTGCTCGGGCGTTTTGCAGCTGCTGTTCAACGCGGCGGACATCATCGTGGTCGGCCGGTACACCGGCCATACGGCGCTGGCGGCGGTGGGTTCCACCTCGGCGCTCATCAACCTGATCGTCAACCTGTTCGTGGGCCTTTCGGTGGGCGCGAACGTGCTCATCGCCCGCAGCTACGGCGCGAAGAACATGGACGCGGTGCACAAGGGCGTGCACACCGCCATGCTCACCGCGGTGGTGGGCGGCGTGTTCCTGATCTTTGTGGGCGTGGCGGCCTCCCGCCCGATGCTGAGCCTGATGGGCACCCCGGACGACGTGATCGACCAGGCCACCCTTTATCTGCGCATCTACTTTGTGGGCGCGCCCAGCCTGCTGGTCTACAACTTCGGCGCGGCCATCCTGCGGGCGGTGGGCGACACCCGGCGGCCCCTCTACTTCCTGACCCTGGCGGGCATCATCAACGTGGTGCTGAACCTGATTTTCGTCATCGCCTTCTCCATGGGCGTGGCGGGCGTGGCCCTGGCCACCATCATCAGCCAGACGGTCTCCGCCTACCTCATCGTGATCTGCCTGCAGCACAACACCGGCGCGTTCCGGCTGGTGCTGCATGAGCTTCGCATCGACCCGGAGCAGTTCCGGGAGATTTTGCGCATCGGCGTGCCCGCCGGCGTGCAGGGCATGGTGTTCAGCCTGTCCAACGTGCTCATCCAGTCCTCGGTGAACAGCTTCGGCTCGTCGGTGATGGCGGGCAACACCGCCGCCTCCAACATCGAGGGCTTCGTCTACACCTGCATGAACGCCGTGTCCCAGACCTCCATGAGCTTTGTGAGCCAGAACGTGGGCGCCCGCCGCTTCGGCCGGGTGGACAAGGTGGTGGCTCAGTGCATGATGCTCTCGGCAGCAGTTGGTATCGGCCTTGGAGCCAGCGCCTATCTGGCGGGCCGCTGGCTGCTGGCCATCTATACCTCCGACGCCCAGGTCATCACCTACGGCCTCTACCGCATGAGCGTGGTCTGCACCACCTACTTCCTCTGCGGCTGGATGGACTGCCTTGCTTGCAGCGTCCGCGGCCTGGGGGCGTCTGTGCTGCCCATGGTGGTGTCCATCGTGGGTGCCTGCCTGCTGCGCATCGTCTGGATCATGACCATCTTCCAGTGGGAACGCACCCAGCTCTGCCTGTACATCTCCTACCCGGTGTCCTGGGGACTGACGACGGTGGTGCACCTCATCTGTTTCCTCATCCTGCGCAAAAAGGTGCGGGCGCAAAACTCCGAAGAACCGGCTGCGGCAGCGGCCTGAACCCGAACGAAACATCCCCCGCCCGGCGAAAAGCCGGAGCGGGGGATGTTTTTTGCAAAAAGAGCGTTACAGCACGATGAGGTCCTTGGTGCAGTGGGTGAAATCCTCGAAGCCGTCCTCGGTGATCACGCCCATATCCTCGATGCGCACGCCGAAGCGGTTTTCCAGATAGATGCCCGGCTCCACGGTCATCACGATGCCCGGCTGCATCAGGTCGGTGCAGACCTGATTGAAGCGGGGATTCTCGTGACCGTCCAGACCGATGCTGTGGCCCAGCCCGTGTTCAAAGCAGCCTTCGTATCCGGCGCGGTTGATGAAGTCGCGGGCGACGCGGTCCACCTGCTGGCCGGTCACGCCCGGACGGATGGCCCGCAGGGCTTCTTCTTGAGCGGCGCGCACGATGGCGTAGACTTCCCGCTGCTCGTCGGTGACGCTGCCCACCGCGAAGGTGCGGGTGCAGTCGGAGCCGTAGCCCTCCACCCGGGCGCCGAAGTCGATCATGATGAGGTCGCCCTTCTCCACCAGCTTGTCGCCGATGCCGCCGTGGGGCATGGAGGTCTTGTAGCCGGAGGAGGTGATGTAGCCGATGTTGTAATCTCCCGAGCCGTGACGGATCATGTAGCTGCCCAGGGCGATCTTTATCTCCGACTCCATCATGCCCGGATGCACCTGTTCCAGAACATGGGCATAGGCGTCGTCGGCGATCTGCTGGGCCTTGCGGATGCAGTCCAGCTCATAGTCGTCCTTGATGCGGCGCAGGCCCTTGACCATTTCGTCGGCGCACAGGTCGCTGCGGATGTGCCAGGCGGGGAACCGGGCCTCCAGCTTCTGCTTGCGGCCCACCGGCATGAGGGACTGCTCAATGGCCAAATCCCTGCCTGCGTCCGTCAGGCGGCCCAGGGTCTCGTCGATGTCGGCGCACAGCACTACCTCGCAGTCGCGGGTGTAGCGCTTGGCCATCTCGTAATAGCGGAAATCCACCAGCAGCCATGCGCCCTCGGGCTTGACCAGAAGGCTGCCCTCCCAGATGTCGGCATAGGTGAGGTACTGCCGGTTCTTTTCGTCTTCCACCAGCAGCTGGCCGACGCCGGCGGCCTCCATCTGCTGCTGCAGCTTTTCGATGCGATTGATTTTCATAACGCTCATCCCTTCACAGCGCCGGCAAAGCTTCCGGCTTTCTGGAATCTCTCCAGGATCAGATACAGAACGATGATCGGAATGATCACCAGCGTGGTGCCCGCCATGATGACCGGCCAGGGCGTGGAGAGGCCCTCGCTGATGGGCAGCAGCGAGATGGTGACGATCAGGGTGTACTTGGCCTGCTTGCGCAGGAACAGCAGCGGCCAGAAGAAGTCGTTCCAGCGGGAGATGAGAGTGACCGCGCCCCAGGAGGCCAGCGCCGGCTTGATGATGGGCAGAATGACCTTCCAGTAGATCTGGAAGTCGGTACAGCCGTCGATGCGGGCGGCCTCGATCAGCTCATCGGGCACATCGGAGATGTACTGGTTCATGTAGAAGATGCCGATAGCGGTGGCGATCTTGGGGATGATGAGCGACCACAGGCTGTTGATGAGGTTCACCTTTTTCATGATGATGAACAGCGGCACCGCGCCCACCTCGGCGGGCACCAGCATGGTGGCCAGCAAAAAGTAGAACAGGAAGTTCCGCCCCGGGAACTTGTATTTGGCAAAGGCAAAGCCCGCCAGCGAGCAGAAGAACAGGGAAGTAACGGTGCCCATCAGGGTGGTGAAGGTGCTGTTGAAGGTGTTCTGGGCGATGGGGATGAGCTCGGTCAGGCGGATAAAGTTGGAAAAGGTGGGGGACTGCACCACCAGGGAATGAAAGCCGGTCAGCGATTCCGAGGGGTCTTTGAAGGCGATCAGGCACATCCAAAGGATCGGGAAAACGCACACGAGCACGATGAAACACAACAGGATGTGGATCAGCCAGGTCGTGAGCGCCTGTCTTTTTCTGTACTCCATGGCTTAGATCTCTCCTTGTCTTTTTCTGATGCAGAACTGAACGATGGAGATCACCGTCAGCACGAACATGAGGAAGACGCCGATGGCGGAGGCATACCCCATGTTGAAGACGTTGAAGCCCGACTCATACATGTACTGGAACAGGGAGGTGTTGGACGTCCCCGGCCCGGGCAGGATGTAGGGCTCGTTGAAGATCTTCCACATGTCCACCGTCAGGGTGACCGAGCAGAAGAACAGCATGCCCTGGATGGAGGGCAG
Source organism: Oscillospiraceae bacterium (assembly GCA_004558145.1). Taxonomy (GTDB): domain Bacteria; phylum Bacillota; class Clostridia; order Oscillospirales; family Ruminococcaceae; genus Allofournierella_A; species Allofournierella_A excrementavium. The sequence goes on along the minus strand of SFDQ01000002.1, from coordinate 39,410 downwards.
GGTGATGTAGATGAACTTTTTGATGAAGCCGGCGCCGTCCACGGTGGCCGCCTCATAGTAATCGTTCGGGATGCTCAACAGCTCCGACAGGATGATCATGGTGTACCAGGGCGTGTTGCGCCACACGATGAGCAGGATGACCGGGATCTTGGAGTATTCCAGGCTGGACAGCCAGGGGATCTTTGCCACATTGAAAAGGGAAAGAAACTCGTTCACAAGACCCATGTTCTCGTCAAAGAGCATGCGGAAGATAAGGCCCACGGCAATGGCGGCGCAGATGTTGGGCAAAAAGGTGGCGGTGCGGAAAAAGGCCCGCGCCTTGAGGCAGGGGCTGTTCAGCAGCAGGGCGATGCCCACCGCAAAGAACATGATGAGCACCAGACAGGTGACCCAGTAGACGATGGTGTTTGCAAAGGCCTCCCAGAACATGTCGTCCACAAAGATCTTCCGATAGTTTTCCAGGCCGATGAACTCCGGCGTGCCGATGCCGCGCCACTCGGTGAGGCTGATGTACACCGTCCACAGGGTGGGCACCAGCTGGAACACCAAAAACAACAGGAAGAATGGCATGATGAAAAGATAGGGGGCCTTATATTTCTTGATGGCGTGTTTCATTGCGTTCCCCTTTGAATCATGAGGGAAGGCCGCCGCGTTGGTCTGTGCGGGCGGCAGCCTTCCCTGTGTCTGCTTCGGGTTTACTTTACGACTTCGGCGGTGCCGATCTTAGCCTTGAGGTTGGCGTCCATGTTGGCGATGGCCTGCTCCATGGTCTGGCTGCCCGCCACATACTTCTCGATCTCGGCGGAGATGATGGTGTCGCCCTCGGCGTCCTGCGGGGTGACGATGAGGTTGGCGGAACCGTTCTGCAGGGTCAGGGCCTCCCACTCGCGGAAGGACTGGCCGCCGTAGTAGTCAGAGGGCTCTTTCCAGAACTCGTCCTCCAGCATCTCCAGGGAGATGGGGTTGGAGTAGGGGGCGTTCTGCTCTTCCATGGATTCGGTCCAGGCCATGCGGGAAGCGCTGTCGAAGGTGTAGTCGTGCCAGATCTGCTCCAGCAGGCCCTGGTAGACGGTGTCCTCGCCTTTGTTCACGATGCACATGTAGCTGGAGACGGGGGCGCCGGCAGTGCCCACTTCCTCAAAGACGGGTGCGGACATGACGCGCCACTCGCCGGCAGTGGCCTGGCAGTTCTGACGCATGAACTCGTCCCAGTAGGCGCCCAGGTAGTAGGTGGCGATCTGGTGATTGTTGGTGGCATCGTACATGGCGGGGTCGTACATCTCCACCCGCATCAGCAGGCCTTCGGAGTACAGGGTGTCCAGAGTGCCCAGGGCCAGTTTGGTGCCCTCGTCCTGGCCGATGACCACGTTGCCTTCGTCATCCCAGATCTTGGCGTTGGCCTGAGGCATCAGGCCGCGGCGGCCCCAGCACTTCCAGGTCATGTCGTTGGAGCCGATCCAGGAAAGATACACTTCGCCGTTGCTCTTTTCTTTCAGCTGGCGGCCGGCCTCGATGTAGCCGTCCATGGTGGCCATCATCTCGGGGTCGATGCCGTACTGGTCAAAGATGGCCTTGTTGTACATCAGCAGCTGGGGGCGCACCGAGTCGGGCAGGCCGTACATCTTTTCCTGCACGATGCCCTCATCCACGGCGCCGTCCACCATCTTGTCCACCAGGGGAGACAGGAACTCGGTCTCGTCCAGCAGCAGGCCCGCTTCCACCAGGTCCATCAGGTTCAGACGGTCCAGGAAAACGGCGTCGGGCAGGTCCTCGGTGGCGCCGGCCAGCGCGGTCATGGTGACCTTCTCGCGGGCGTCGGCATTGCTCTCCACCTGCACGAATTCCACTTCCACTTCGGGGGCGATGTCCCGGTGCTCTTCCAGCCAGGTCTCGAAATACTGCTGGCGGTACTGGGGGTTGCCGTTCATGTAGATGGTCAGGGTGCCCGCGGGGTACTGGGTTACGCCGGCCTCGCTGCCGGATGTGCCGCCGGAGGCGGCGGGGGTGCTGCCGCAGCCGCAGACGCTGATGCTCATAAGGCCGGCCAGCAAAGCGCTGATAACAACATTCCTCTTTTTCATGGCTTTCAAAACCTCCTGATTGTGTTGTTCTTAGATCGTATGTACAGTGTCCGAAATGGACCGGATCCGGGACCAGGAAATCTCGCTGGGCAGGGTGCAGTCCGCGCCCAGGATGAACTTCGTCTTGCCCTGCTCGCTCACCAGCTGACGCACCGCGTCGTCCAGCTGCTCTTGGGTGCCCTCGGTCATCACGCCGGAGCGGTTGGGCAGCCCGCCCATAATGGTGCAGTCGCCGAAGAGCTTTTTGCCCTCTTCCAGAGAGCAGGGCGCCTCGTAGATGCCCCAGTTCACCACGTCGGCAAGAGGGGCGAAGTCGCGGTAGCGCTCCATGTTCAGCCCGTCCTTGCAGATGTGCAGGAAGCAGTAGCAGCCTGTTTCGCGGATGGTCTGCATCACCCGCAGGTCGAAGGGCTTGATCCACTTTTCAAACTCCTCGTCGGTGAGCAGGTCCCGCTCGCCGCCGAGAGAGGCGTAGTAGATGCCGTCCACGCCTGCCTGGGCGTAGCTTTTGGCGAATTCGCACAGCCAGTCGCACACGGCTTCCAGCACCGGCAGCACCGCCGCCTCGTTCTGGCGAAGCCCGTTCAGGATGAAGTTGCGGGCCGTCAGATACTCCATCCCCTGGGTCTCCATGGGGTGGATGGAAGAGGCACAGATGCCGTGCAGGGTGCCCAGCAGGAACAGCTGGGGGTCGCACTGGGCTTTGATGTCCCGGGTGAGCTCCGCCTGCCGGTCGATGAGCGGGCGCAGGTCCGCGTGGGGCAGCTGGGCCAGCTCTTCCAGCGTGGAGATGGGGCGGCCGATGTTGAGAAGGTTCTCGTTCATGATCTTTGCGATGTCGGTGTCGGTCTGGGTGAAGAAATCCAGATGCTCCTTCACCACCGCCTCATGGGCGGTCACCGATTTCGGAAAGTGGAGGGAGAAACCGCAGGGCACGTGGTCCACGGCCTCCCCCCGGATGGCTGCAATGACTCGTTCTCTTTTCTCCAAGGGGATCACCTTCTTGTCAGTTTGAGTGGTGGAAATACCGGGCATTGTTTGTCAGACAAAGGATGGGATTTTCCATGCCTGATAATATCACTAATAATATATCATGTAGTACCAGCACCGTCAATATATCCAGTAATATTCAAAACATAGAAATATTATGTTGAAAGTGCACAAATGATTGATTTTTTTCATTTGCGTGCTACAATTAATACAGAGCCCTTGATATGATTAGAGGTAATGCACAATGACCATCAAAGAAGATATCCATAACAAGATCCTCGCAGACATCACCAGCGGACACTACAAGCAGAACGAGATCATCACCGAGGCCAGCCTGACGGCCAAATACCATGTGAGCAAGTCGCCCGTGCGGGAGGCGCTCATCGAACTGTGCAAGGAGCAGATCCTTCAAAGCCTGCCTCGTCTGGGGTATCAGGTGGTGCCGGTGTCGCTGCAGGACGTGGTGGATCTGATCGATTTCCGCATCGATGTGGAGATCGCCGGGCTCAAGCGGGGCTTTTACAATCTGAACGAGGCCAGCCTGCAGGAGCTGAGCACGGCGGCCCACATCAGCCCCGAGGAAGTGCTGAACCCTATCTGGGAGCGCAACCAGGACTTCCACCTCCTCCTTTATAAACTCAGCCAGAACCAATATGGCTACCGTGAGTTGCAGACCATCATGCAGCGCAACCAGCGCTATCTCTCCCAGTATTTCTACAACGCCTGGCGCAACGCGTCGATCACCACGAAGGAGCAGTCCTGCCATGTGGAGATCGTGGAGGCGCTGAAAAAGCGGAACCTGGAGGTGGCCTGCCACTTCCTGGAATCGGACATCAGCTCCATCAAGGACGAGATACTCAAAAACATCTGACCGCACAAAAAAGCACCCCCGGGGCAAAACGACCCGGGGGTGCTTTTTATTTCTGTTTATAAAAGGAGAGCTCACTCCCCGATCTGCACTTCCACGCCGTTCACCTGCACGCCTTCCTCGGCGCGGATGAGGATGTAGCGCACCCCGTCGATGACCTTGGTCTGCACCAGGTCGCCCCGCTCGGGGTTCACCTGGATGGTCACGTCGGGACAGCGCAGTTCCAGGTGCTTGGTGTCCACCAGATTCTTGGGGGGCAGGGCCGCCTCGGGGCCGAAGTCCTCCTCAAAGCGCTGCTCGAAGGCCTCCACACGGGCGTCCTCCACGCCGCATTCCTCCAGCACGCGGGCGGCGGCGTGCTTGTCGAGCAGCAGGGGCTGGGGCTCGCCGCTCTCCTTGTGCTCGGCGATCATGCTGCACAGCTGTTCCTGCACCGACTGCACCACCTGGCAGCTGCACTCCTCGCCCAGCGCTTCGGTGAGGATGGCGTCGAAGGTCTCCTTCTGGGCCTCGGCGGGCATGGGCAGCGGGGCGGCAAAGATGCGGTCGGTGAAGGCGGTGTGGCTGTGAGAGGTGTCCTTGGTGTAGTAGAGCGCGCCGTAGAGGTTGGTGGAGCGGTCGTCGAAGGCGGGGAAGAGAAAGCCCATCTCCGGGGCGCTCACCAGCCAGTCCACATCCCGGCTGCGGAAGAGGTTCTCGTAGACGAAATAGCTCAGCGCGGGCTTGGTCATCTTCACCGGGCAGACGCTGCACAGGATGCCGGTGTACATCTCTTCGCTGCCGTCCTCGGTGCGCTGGCCGTCCTTGGAAAAGCCGGGCACGTCGTAGGCGTCGCAGGTGAGCAGGATGAGGTAGTTGCCCTCCACGTCGATGGTCTCGATGGCCCGGGCAAAGAACTCCTCCCGGGCGGCCTCGTCCTGTAGGCGGGAGTTCCGCAGGGCCATCAGCAGGGCGTGCTCGTCGCCCGCGCTGCCCGCCACCTGGGCGGTGGTGAAGGTGATGTCCAGCAGGTTGCGGCCCAGCGTGCCCGAGAGGGTGCGGCGCAGGATGGCCAGGAATTTGTCCGCCTCCTCCTGGCCGGAGAGGGTGAGGGACTGGTCGAACCGGGCCACGATCTGGCGCTCCTCGTTCACATAGCAGCCCACCACATGGGAGATGTTGGACTTGCCCTGGCGGTAGCGGCGGCGGATTTCGGCGATCTCTTTTTCGTTCATGGGGATGAGTTCCTTTCTTATTGGTAAGGGCGCGGGGCCCGGGTCATTCGGCGGAGGGCTCCATGGAGTCCTCCAGCAGGGTGAACAGCCGCTTGAGAGGCGGCGTCAGGGAGCCGGTGCGGTAGAGCGCACCGAAGGAGAGAGGCTGGAACTGGGGCATCGGGATGTAGCGCAGGCCCGGCAGGCGCGTCCCCGGCAGGTCCGGCAGCAGGGTGAAGGCGTAGCCCGACTCCACCAGCGTGCAGGCAATTTCCAGGCTGTCGCAGAAGAGGATGCGGTCCGGCCCGCGGCCGGCCATCGCGTAGCTGAACACCTCCAGGAAGGGCGGGGAATACAAGGGCGGCGGGCAGCTGGCGATGCGCCCGCCCACGGCGTTCAGCTGCTCCACGGTCAGCTGCTCATACCCCGCCAGCGGGTGGTCGGGCGTGCAGACGCAGACCACGGGGCAGTCCGCCAGATGGCGGCGGCTCAGCTTGGGGCCGGACTCCCGCTGCATGGTGAAGATGGCCTGCACGTCCTCCTCTTCCAGAAGGTTGTCCAGCGAGGCGGAGGGCACCTGCCGCAGCACCGGCATCAGCTGGGGCATTTCCTGCCGCAGCACCGTCAGCGCCGGCTGCAGCGCCCGCAGCACCAGAAAGTTGCGGCACCCCAGGCCCAGCCGCTGGGGCAGTTCCTCCCGCCACTGGCGCATCCGCGCCCGGGAGATGCCCGTCAGCTTCAATATCTCCCGGGCGTACTGACCGAACTGGTGCCCCGCCTGGGTCAGCCGTACGTTCTTGCTGGTGCGGTGGAACAGCTTGACCTCCAGCTCCGCCTCCAGGGTGTTGATCTGGTGGCTCACCGCCGGCTGGGTGATGTGCAGCTCCTGGGCCGCCCGGGAAAAGTTCAGGTGATTGGCCACCGCAAGGAAACATTCCAGCTGTGTCGTATTCAACAAAAACCCCTCCCCGTTTTTGAGGATTTTTTATTGTATGCGTAAATGCAATAAAATCTCTTTATAGATGATAACACATTTGAATTTCCCTTGCAAGAAAAGCTGTGCTATAAAATGATAAGGCAGTGAACAGTTTTCACCCTAACTGATTCGAACGAGAGGCGAGAAGCATGGAAGTGGACCGCAGGAGCCTGGCGCTGCAGAACCGCCAGATCAGCATCCGCATGGAGCAGCTCACCGACCGAATGGTGGAGCGCACGGGGCTTTCCACGGCGCAGGCACATCTTCTGATGCGTATTCTGCGCTATGGGCCGGAGGGCACCACCCTCACCGAGCTGCACCGGCAGTGCGGCTATTCCATGGCGGCGCTGAGCAATATCCTCAAACGGCTGCGCAAGGGCGGCTATGTCCGGTCGGAGACCACCGAAGCCGACAACCGCTGCAAGCGGCTGTTTGCCACCGAAAAGGCCGAGCAGGTGCGGGCCGCGCTGGACCGGGCGCTGAAAAGCAGCTGCGAGGCGGCCTTTGAGGGGTTCACCGAGGGGGAACTGTGTCAACTTGAGGCGATGCAAAAGCGCCTTTTGCAAAACCTGGCAAGTCCAGGCAATGTTTGAAGGGAGTGGATACAATGAAGCAAGTGATCGGCCAACTCAAGCAATACAAAAAGCCGACTTATCTGTGCATCCTGATGGCTGCGCTGGAAGTGGTGATGGAGATCCTGTTGCCGTTCGTCACCGCACGCATCGTGGACGAAGGGCTGGAGGCCGCCAACATCAGCGCGGTCTACCGCTACGGCGCCATCATGGTGGTGCTGGCCTTTTTGGGCCTGGCCTTCGGCGCGGCGGCGGGCAAATTTGCCTCCACGGCGGCGTCCGGCCTGTCGGCCAACCTGCGCCAGGGGCTGTATGACAACATCCAGACGTTCTCTTTTTCCAACATCGACAAGTTCAGCGTGCCCGGCCTTGTGACCCGCATGACCACCGATGTGACCAACATCCAGAACGCCTTCATGATGATCATCCGCATTGCGGTGCGCGCCCCGCTGATGTTCATTTTCAGCTTTGCCATGTGCATCTACATCAGCCCCAAACTCAGCGCCACCTTCCTCATCGCGGTGGTGTTCCTGGTGGTGGTCATCGGCACCATCATGGTGGTCACCCTGCGCATCTTCGATGAGGTGTTCCACAAGTACGACGAGCTGAACGCCAGCGTGCAGGAGAACGTCTCCGCCATCCGCGTGGTCAAGGCCTTCGTGCGGGAAGCCTATGAGAACCAGAAGTTCTCCAAGGCCTCCGAGAACATCCGCAAGATGTTCGTCAAGGCCGAGGGCCTGCTGGCCTTCAACAACCCCGCCATGATGACCGCCGTTTATTTCTGCATCATCATGGTCAGCTGGCTGGGCGCTCAGTTCATCGTGGCGGGCGATCTGTCCACCGGTGATCTGACCAGCCTGTTCAGCTACATCATGAGCCTGCTGATGAGCCTGATGATGCTCTCCATGGTGGTGGTGATGATCTCCATCTCTCTGGCCAGCATCCACCGTGTGGGCGAGGTGCTGCGGGAGACCCCCGACCTTGCCGAGCCCGAGGACCCCATCACCGTCATCCCCGACGGCAGCATCGACTTTGACAATGTGAACTTCTCCTACAAGCACGGCAGCGGCAAGAACGCTCTGTCCGGCATCGACCTGCACATCCGTTCCGGCGAGACCATCGGCGTCATCGGCGGCACCGGCAGCGGCAAGAGCAGCCTTGTGAACCTCATCTGCCGGCTTTACGACGTGGACGAGGGCTGCGTCAAGGTGGGCGGCGTGGACGTGCGCCGCTACGACATGGAGGCCCTGCGCGACCAGGTGGCCGTGGTGCTGCAGAAGAACACCCTGTTCAGCGGCACCATCCTGGAAAACCTGCGCTGGGGCGACCCCAACGCCACCGAGGCCGAGTGCGTGGAGGCCTGCAAGGCGGCCTGCGCCGACGAGTTCATCGACCGCATGCCCGACGGCTACAACACCCGCATCGAGCGGGGCGGCAACAACGTCTCCGGCGGCCAGAAGCAGCGTTTGTGCATCGCCCGGGCGCTGCTGAAAAAGCCCAAGGTGCTGATCCTGGACGACTCCACCAGCGCGGTGGACACCGCCACCGACGCGAAGATCCGCGCCGCCTTTGAAAAGAAAATTCCCGGCACCACCAAGATCATCATCGCCCAGCGCGTTTCCAGCGTGGAGCACGCCGACCGCATCCTGGTGCTGGACAACGGCCGCATCAACGGCTTTGACACCCACGAAAACCTGCTCAAGTCCAACGCCATCTACCAGGAGATCTACGAGTCTCAGGTCAAGGGCGGCGGCGACTTCGACCAGCCCGCGTGAAAGGAGGGGGAGAGAATATGAATCCGAAAATGTCGCGTCCCGCAGACCCCGTCGCGGTGCTGAAGCGGGTCATCCGTTATATGCTTCACTACTACAAGGCGCCCTTTGCGCTGGTGGTGCTGTGCATCATCATCAATGCCGGCGCCAGCGTGCTGGCGGCCACCTTCCCCCAGACCCTGGTGGACGATTACATCGTGCCCATGATCGCCAGCGGCTCCACCGATTTCAGCGGCCTTGCCGCCCAGATCCTGCGCCTCATCGTCATCATGACCCTGGGCGTGGTGGCGGCCTTCAGCTACAACCGCATCATGGTCAGCATCAGCCAGGGCACCATGTGCCGGCTGCGCAACGATCTGTTCCACAACATGGAAGCGCTGCCCATCAAGTATTTTGACACCCATGCCCATGGCGACATCATGTCCGTCTACACCAACGACGTGGACACCCTGCGCCAGATGCTGGGCCAGTCCACGCCGCAGATCATCAACTCCTCCATCACCATGGTGGCCACGCTGGTGACCATGATCGTCATCAACCCGGTGCTCACCGTCATCTCCATCCTCACCGCCATCGTGATGCTGGTGGTCACCAAGAACTTCTCCCGCATCTCCGGCAAGTACTATGTGCGCCAGCAGCGGGACCTGGGCGTGGTGGACGGCTTCATCGAGGAGATGCTGGACGGCCAGAAGGTGGTCAAGGTGTTCTGCCACGAGGAGGCCGCCAAGGCGGACTTCGCCAAGGTCAACGAGTCCCTGCGTGAAAGCGCGGACATGGCCAACCGCTACGCCAACCTGCTGATGCCCATCAACGCCAACATCGGCTGGCTGAGCTACGCCCTGGTGGCCATCGTGGGCGCTGTGCTGGGCATCAACGGCCTGGCGGGCGTGACCCTGGGCACCGTGGTCACCTTTGTGGGCCTGAACAAGAACTTCACCCAGCCCATCACCCAGGTGAGCCAGCAGGTGAACTTCGTGGTCACCGCCGCCGCCGGCGCCCAGCGTGTGTTCGACCTGATGGACCAGAAGCACGAGACCGACGAGGGCTATGTGGAACTGGTGAACGCCAAGGAGAACGCCGACGGCCAGCTGGAGGAAGTGGCCGAGCGCACCAATGTGTGGGCCTGGAAGCATCCCCATCACGACGGCACCACCACCTACACCAGGCTGGAGGGCAGCGTGGTGTTCGAGGACGTGGACTTCGGCTACGACGAGAACAAGCTGGTGCTCCACGACGTGAGCCTGTGGGCAAAGCCCGGCCAGAAAATTGCCTTCGTGGGCGCCACCGGCGCGGGCAAGACCACCATCACCAACCTTATCAACCGTTTCTACGACATCGCCGACGGCAAAATCCGCTACGACGGCATCAACATCGGCAAAATCAAAAAGCCGGACCTGCGCCGCAGCCTGGGCATCGTTCTGCAGGACACCCACCTCTTCACCGGCACCGTGATGGACAACATCCGCTACGGCCGGCTGGACGCCACCGATGAGGAGTGCATGGCCGCGGCAAAGCTGGCCAACGCCGACGGCTTCATCCGCCGCCTGCCGGACGGCTACAACACCATGCTCACCGGCGACGGCGCGAACCTTTCCCAGGGCCAGCGGCAGCTGCTGGCCATCGCCCGCGCGGCGGTGGCGGACCCGCCGGTGCTGATCCTGGACGAGGCCACTTCTTCCATCGACACCCGCACCGAGGCGCTGGTGCAGAGCGGCATGGACGCGCTGATGTACGGGCGCACGACCTTCGTCATCGCCCACCGCCTGTCCACCGTGCGCAACGCCGACTGCATCATGGTGCTGGAGCAGGGCCGCATCATCGAGCGCGGCACCCACGACGAGCTCATCGAAAAGAAGGGCAAGTACTACCAGCTCTACACCGGCAACTTCGCCGAGGAGCCGGCGTAAAAAAACCAACGGACCGCACAAGCGCCCCCGCCCGGCGACCCCGCCGGACGGGGGCGCTGCCGTTTGCCCGGCCTTGACAGCCGGGAGAACAAAGGGTAAACTGAATATAAATTTACAACAATAAAACGGGAGGGATAAAGGATGGGCGAGATCAAAATTTTCGACTCGGAGCTGCTGCTGATGGAATACCTGTGGGAACACGGGCCCTGCATCGCCGCGGACCTGGCCGAGGAGTTCCTGAAACGGTATAACTGGAAAAAGAGCACCACCTACATCGTCCTCAAGCGCCTGGAAGGCAAGGGCGCCATCTCCCGGGAGTATCCCAAGTATCTGGTGACGCCCATCGTCACCCGGCAGCAGGTGCAGAGCGCCGAGACCAACACCCTGGTGGACCGGATGTTCGGCGGCAGCTTTGCAAGCCTGTTCGCAAACTTTCTGAACTCGGACCAGCTCTCGGAAAAAACGCTGGACGAACTGCAGGCCATGATCGACGAAAAACGCAACAAAGACTGAAAGGCGGAGCGGCAAGGCGGCCATGGACCTGTTTCTTTCCACCCTGAATATGAGCATCGCCTCGAGCGTTTTGTTTCTGCTCGTGCTGCTGCTGCGCAGATTGCTGCGCGGCGCTGGCAGCACGGGCTTTTTGTACATGCTCTGGCTGCCCCTTTTGTTCCGTATGCTGGTGCCCTACACGCTGCCCAGCCCCGCCAGCCTGTTCAACCTGTTCGGCAAAAACCTGGCCACCCCCGGCGGCATGCTCATCTCGGTGGAATACTTCGACCCCTACCAGCCGGTGCTGCAAAACGTCTCCGGCGGCGAGGGCCTGCTCACAAAGCAGCTGCTGGCCGTGCTGGCCGGCGTGTGGGGCGCGGTGGCGCTGGCGCTGGCGGCATGGGTGCTGGCGCGGTATTTTGTGCTGCGCCGAAAGCTCGCCCGGGGCCGCAGCGCCGACCTGACCGCCCTGCAGCATGTGTTCGACCGGGCGGCGGGGGGCAGACGCACCCCGGTGGTGTATTCCAACGCTGTCGCCTCACCGCTGGTGTTCGGCTTTTTCCACCCCAAGGTGGTGCTGCCCGCGGCGATGCTGGACCGGCGGGAGGGCACGGAGTGCATCCTGCTCCACGAGCTGACCCACGTGCGCCGCAGAGACCACATCGTGATGCAGCTGTTCACCGCGGCGGCCATCCTCCACTGGTTCAACCCCCTGGCCTGGCTTGCCCGGCGGCTGATGGTGCAGGACATGGAGGCCGCCTGCGACGCGCGGGTGCTGGAACTGCTGGAGCCCGCCCGGCGGGTGGAGTATGCCCAGACCCTGCTGAACTGGGCGGACAGCCGCCGCCATTCCATGCAGTATGCGAACTTTGGCCAAAGCGACACCAAAAAGCGCATCCTGAACGCGCTGAACTGGAAAGAACTGCCCCGCTGGGCCCAAATGGCGCTGGCGGTGGTCGTCTGCGGGGTGTTCGCCTGCACCCTCACCAACCCGGTGCTGGCGGAGGGCCACTACCTGCCGGTGTCCTCGCCCTTTGTGAGAGACGGCCAGCGGGAAATTTTCCGCGCGGCTGCGGCCCGGCTCGTCACCGCGCTGGAGGCGGGGGACGCGGCCCAGCTGGCCGCACTGGCCAGCATGGACCCGGCCTATTATGAGCCGGTGTACGCCCCCTTCGGCGGGGTGCGCCTGCGGGTGAAGGACGCCCGGCTCTACTGCAACAGCAACCACTCGGCGGAGGTGTATATCACGGTGGAGGTGCAGGAGGGCGGCGGTATTTACAGCGAAGGGGAGGGCACTCTGGTGGCCCGCCTCTCCCAGACCGGCTACCGGGACGAGCCCTTCGTCTCCTGCCTGATGCCCCAGAAAAAGTACGAGGACATCCGCCTTTTGCAGGACGAGAACGAGGCGGTGCGGCTGGCGGTGCGGCTGGCCCGCAACCTGCAAAGCGGCGAGGCCGGTGCCGGCTTTGAAGCCGGCGACCTGTCGCCCGTCACCGTGGCCCGGGTGTGCATGGAGAGCGCCCAACAGGACAAGGGCGAAAAGCCGCCCTTTTCAAAAGAACGCATGGCCCAGCTGGCAAAGGAGTATTTTGCCATCGACGGCTTTTTCTGCGATGACCCGGCGGTGTACGACGCCGCCAGCGGCAGCTATTTCTTTGCCCCGGGAGAAGAGCTGGCCTATTATCCCGTGGAATTCACCCAGGCGGAGGACGGCCTGACCACCGTGTCGGTGGAAAGCTACCGCGACCCCATGAGCGCCTTCCCCGAAACACGGCTCCAGTGCCGCCTGACGAAAATCGACTGACCGGCGGCGAAAAAGATAAAATATCTATTGACCTTTTGCGGCAAAACGTGTATTCTTTTATGGGCGGATAATTTATCGCAATAAAATATTTTATCCGAGGAAATTCGAATGCCTGCCTGTTTGCCCGCCGGGGCGAAGGGGGAAAGTGAGGAACAAGATGAAGCAGAAAAAGCAGAGCATCGCCCGCCGGCTTGCGGCTGCCGGGCTGTGCCTCGCGCTGGCGGTGAGCACCTTCTCGCCGCTGGTGTTTGCCCAGGGCGGCGTGACGGTGGAGACCATGCCCTCCGCAAGCCAGGTGCAGCCGGAAGAAGACACCGCGCAAAACGAGCCGGCGACCCGGCCGGCGGAGGAACTTGTCCCCGCCGCTGACGCAGCGCCCGAAACGGCGCCGGCCGCGGAACCCCTTGCGGAAGGCACCGGCCTGTGCGTGGCGCTGCCGTCCTACCCGGAATACCAGTACTTCTTCGACGGCGGCACCCTGCCTGCGGGGCAGACGACCTTCTATCTGTATCTGAACGGCGCCCAGCATGGCGCGGTGGACGCGTCTAAGGTGACGGTGAGTTACCTCACCGCGGAGGACGAGCCCATCTCCCCGGAAGTGATGAAGGCGTCCTTCCTTGATAATTCCGACAGCGCCATGATGCAAACCAAGTTCCAGGACACCGAGGCCTGCCGCCAGTTCTGGACCGCGCACAAAAGCGACAAGGCGTACAAGATGCGCATCACCTATGCTCCCGAGGGGCAGGAGGCCCAGACCATCACTGTGACCAAGGAGCTGAAAAGATCCACGGGTGTGTTCCCGGGGGACCTTTCGAACGCGGCTGAGATCACCTATGAAGGCGAGGGACTTTTCTGCTATGACCGCCCTGTATGGGACGAGGACGAGGTCGTGATCGACTGGCATCAAAGCCCCTTCCCGCTGGCGGCGGAGCTTTCCCTTTCCGGCGAGCTGGCAGATTACTTCACCGTGGTGGAGGAGCCCTGGGTCGAGTTTGACAATGTGGCAAACCCGCCGGTGGCCCATCTGCGTGCCACCGAAGCTCTGGATGAGCTGGAACTCGGCACAAAGCTGACCGGCGCGCTTTCCTTCACCGACCAGGTCACCGGCGACACGCAGGAACTGCCGCTCACCTATACCCACAAGAAACTGCAGATCCCGGCCGCCTGGTACATGGTGATGGACAACCAGCTGAGCGCGGGCGTCGACCACCAGGTGTTTGCCGGCGGCACCATGACGGTGCAGCTGCGGCTCTATAAGGAAAACGACAGCGGCCTGCCCATCGAGACTGTGACCTATCCCGTCACCATGGCCGATCTGGACACCTCCCAGCTGGCCGAAGGCGTGACCGCCACCGTGCTGGAGGACGGCCGCACGGTGGAACTGCGCTATGAATCCACGGGCCGGGGCGACAAGTGGACCTCGAAACTGGGCCTGGCCGCCGACGGCAGCTATACGCCTGCCAATGAGTGGCGCGGTGTGTTCACCCTGACCATGAAGCCCAATTATTATCGATACGAGTGCAGCGGAAGCAATTTCAGCACCCGTGCCTTTGCGGGTTCCTATCGTGTGATCCCTGTGATGCAGGACGGTACCCTGGCTGACTCGAAAGAGGACCTTGCGGCCAGCGGCCTCACCTTTACGGCCAGCGGCCTGAAACAGGGCGAGAACTTTGACGACTTGTTCTACACGCTGGAAGCGCCCATCGAGTATTACGACAACGGAACCACTCGTCCGGTGTGGGCTTATGTGCTGTTCCCCCTGCGTTCCGTCGACTCGATGGAGCAGGTCAAGCTGAACGTGCTGTGCGAGGGTGAAACGGTGGGCAGCGAGACCGTCACCGCGTCCGCCATCTATGAGGACTTTTTGAGCTTCCTCTACAACGGCACGGTGATCGAGCGGGGTGTGGAAAAACTGCCCTCCTTTGAGCTGAACAGCAGCTTCTTCCTGGGCGGCCAGAACATGGACTCCCTGTACGGCAACGACCCCACCATCCCTGTGGTCACCGGCGAAGTGACGGTCAGCGGCGACGCAGCCCAAAACCTTGAGGTGCTCTGGGCAAAGAATGAATCCTGCATCGGCATCATCTACAAGGAAAATCAGGTGCCGGGCCAGGCGGTCATCACCATCCCCACCGGCCCGAAGCCGAACGGCGGCACCGCGCCCGAAAAGGACATCCAGATCATCGTCAACTTCGGCAGCAACCCCGCCTCCGGCAGCTACATGCTCAGCGGTGGAGCAGGTGTTGTGAACTACAAGCTGATGGACGACCTGGAATACGCCTACGACAACGGCAGATTCGACTTTAATGCGCTGGATGTGGCCCGCGCCCGCTTTGTGGAAAACGGCCCCTTTGAACTGTTCTTCTATGGCCGCTACAAGCCCTACGACGGCTCCCCGGAAGGCTGCACGTTCGGCAGCGAGCTGGTGGAGAAGGTGGAGTTTGAAAGCTCCGACCCCACCATCCTCAAAGTGACCAAGAAACTGACCAAGGCCACCATCAAAGACGAGAAAAACAACTCCGATGGGGCCTTCGGCGCCGAAATCACCCCCACGGGCAAGACCGGCAGCTGCGACATCACCGCCACCATCACCTTCAAGACCCCGGATGTCACCGGCGCTAAGACCGCGGTCATCGGCTACACCTTCAAGGTCCTCAGCAACGCCGATGTAGAGACCAAGACCGCAACGCCCGGGACGCTTCAGAGCATTCTGGACAGCCTGCCCACCTCCGACCTGCCCACCATCATCGAGCTGGAGGGCGGCGAGTATGCCATGGACCTGGTCATCGAGCAGCAAAACGTCATCCTTCGCAGCAAGGACCCCAAGAACCCCGCTGTGTTCACCGGCACGCCCGGTGCGGGAACTTCTGACCCGCTGGCGGAACGGGACATGAGCCAGGATTCCTACATCGTGCGGATCAATCCCTACAACGCTTCTCTGGTGCTGGAAGGCATCGTCATCGACGGCAAAGGCGTGCGCAGCGGCGCCACCCATACCTGCGATATGCACTCCATGACCCGGGTGCCCTATCCGTATACGCTGAAGAATTGTGTCATCCGCAACTGTGTCATCGGCGTGGAGGGCATCCACGAAAACAGCATCTATCTGCGGGGCAGCACGGTGCAGAACTGTCAGATGGGCGTCGAGTGGGCGACCTGCTTCAACACTCGCTTTACCGGCAACGTCATCGGCCGCTATTACAACGGCACTGCCCGCTTCTGTGATTTCGACGGCAACGGCTCCGACGTTGCGGGCTTCTGGTCGGCGGGTGAGGCGGTCATCGAGAAGTCCATGCCCCAGAACTTCTGGGGTATGGCGGACGGCAAGGTGAAGACCGGCCCGTCCGTTGCGATGATCTCCGACAAGACCTACGTCGTTAAAGTGGGAGACGTCATCAAGGCAAACACCAACGGCAGCCAGAGCGTCACTGTTTACTCTTCTCCCTACTACCTGGACCAGACCCACGGCAAATTGAACGTGGACCTGGCCACCACCCAGAAGGAGAACGGCACCGCCGTTCTGCCCCTGCAGCAGCCGCAAAACGGCGAGGATGACTCTCTGCTGCTCACCGCCGAGGCCTTTGCCTCCCTGCAGAAAGAGGGCCTCGCGGTCAGCGCCCCCATCAAGAACAGCGAGGGCAAGGACTTTGCGTCCTGGACCTTTGCCTCCATCACCGACAGCTCCATTGAGACCGACCTGAACGTCTCCGACAAGCTGTCCGACCAGGCCCAGGGCACGGTGGACAAGCTGCCCCAGGCCGACCGGGACAAGGTCATGCAGGAAGTGAACCTCAGCCATAACGGCACTCTGCCCGGCCGGGCCACCATCCGCATCAAGGCCACTGATGTGCCCGACGGAGACGTGAGCAAGCTGTTCCTCTACTGGGTCAAGGAGGGCGGCACCATCGTGCCCGCCGAAGTGGTGGACGTGCAGTACGACGCCGAGACCAATGAGTACATCATCACGGTGGACCACTGCTCCGAATACGTCATCACCAGCGGCGAGCTGGTGAGCGTCTCCGCGCCCGACCCCACCCCCGCACCCACCTCTGCGCCCGACGGGGGCTCTTCGGGCGGTTCCGGCGGCTCCACCGGGGGCGGCTCTTCCGCCACCCCCGCGCCCACAGCGGCGCCTTCCGCGACCGCAGTGCCCGGGCAGCCCGGCGCCCAGGACCCGGAGGACCCCGCCAGCAGCAACACCCAGGAAAAGCTGTTCAGCGCCCAGCAGGTGATGGACTCCTTCAACGCCCAGCCGGGGGATGTGACCCTGCGGCTGAACGGCCAGACCAAGGTCAGTCAGACGGCGTTTGCCCTACTGATGGAGCGGGACGAGGGCGTGCTGCGTCTGGAGGGCGACGGCTATGCCTGGTCCTTTGACCGTGCGGACCTGACGGACACCGAAGTGCCCGGCGGTGTGTTCGATGCGGCCGTGAGCCTGCAGGTGGACGAGACGGTGCTGGAGCGCATCCGCGCCTTCACCGGCGACGCGCCCGTGGCCGCGCTGGACACCGCCTTCTCCGGCAAGCTGCCCGGCAAGGCCGTTCTGGAGCTCACCGTGGACGCGGCCCTCTTCGGCAACACCCGCTGCGGCCTGTTCTACCTGCCCGCCGAGGGCGACCCCGAGCGGGTGGCCACCGTGGAGGTGGGAGCCAACGGCCTGGTGAAGCTGCCGCTGGAACACTGCTCCATCTACTATCTGGTGGCGGAGGAGACTCTGCCCGCCGCCCCGGACAGCGAAGCCGCGGAGTCCGCTCCTGTGAGCTCCGCGCCCGCGGAGCCGGAAGGAACCGCCCCCGCGCAGGGTGGTTCCCCGGCCATCCCCCTGACCCTTGGCGGTCTGGTGCTGGTGGCCGTGGCTGCGGCGGTGTTCTTCATCGCCCGCCGCCGCGGGGAATAAATCCCGCTGCAAAACGATAAACCGCGCCCCCTTCGGCAAACGGGCCGAAGGGGGCGCGGTCTTTTTGTCCGTTCCGAAAAACTCACGCCAGCCGGTGGCGTTCCAGCCAGGGGGTGAGGGTGGGTTTGCCATCGCGGATGTGCTTTGCCCGCACCGTGAACACCGCCAGCGTGAGCAGGGTGAACACCAGGGCCCACGCCGCCAGGTACACGGCGCAGCCGCTCACGTCCTGCCCGGCGCAGATGGCGCTGCGGAAGGCCTTGACGGTGTAGGTGAAGGGCACCCAGTCGTGGAGGTATTTCACGAAGGAGCCGGAGATCTCCAGCGGGTAGGTGCCCACCGAACCGGCCAGCTGCACCACCATGAACACCAGCATCAAGAAGCTGCCGATGCGGCCCAGCAGGCTGGTGAAGAAGTACATCACCGACATGAAGGTGACCGACGCGAGGCAGGCGATGAGCAGGGTCTGGCCCATCCGCGCGGGAGCGAAGCCGTCCAGCGCGTGGAGCGCGCCCACCATCACCACCGCCTGCAGCAGCGCCACAGGGTAGAGCACAGAGGCTTTGCTCAGCCACCAGGCCGCGCCGCTCTTCATCTCGCCCTGATATTCGGTGAGGGGATACATCAGACTGAAGGCGATGCACCCCACCCACAGCGCCACCGACATCATGTAGGGGGCCATGGCGTGGCCGTTGTCCGGCACTTCGGTGAGCTTGGTCTCATCGGCGCTCACCGGGGCGGCGATCATCTCGGCCACCTCGTCGCCGGTGTTGGTCTCGGCAATTTGCTGCGCGCCGTCCGCAAGCGAGGTGCCCAGCGTGGAGGAACCCTCTTTCAGCTGGTCCAGTCCGTCGGTCAACTCGCCGCTGCCCTCATAGAGCTTGGAAGCGCCGTCGCCGATCTGGGCCGCGCCGCTGGCCAGAGCCGCCGCGCCGCTGTTCAGCGCCGCGCTGTTCTTTTGCAGCTCGCCGGTGCCGTCCGCCAGCTGGCCCGCGCCCTTTTGCAGTTCGTCCACGCCGGTCTGCAGCCGGGTCAGCCCGTCGGTGAGGGCGGGCAGCTTGGCGGAAAGGTCGCCCAGCCCGGTCTGCAGCGCCGCGCTGCCTCCGGCCAGCTTTTCCAGGCCGCCGCTCAAATCCTGCGCACCCTGACGCACCACGCTGGTGCCCTCCTGCTGTAGCTTCTGACCACCCTGGGCCGCCAGGTCGATGCCCTGCACCAGCTGGGGAGCCTGCTGGGCCAGGGTGGCGGTGCCCTGCTGCAAGGTGGCAAGGCCGCCGGCCAGTTCGGCGGACTTGCCCGCCATCTGCCCCAGGCCCTCCGCAAGGGCGGGCAGGCCGGTGCTCTCGTCGTTCAGCGCCGCGGCTCCGGCGGCTGCCGTGTCCACCCCGGCGGTGTAGGTGCCAAGGTTCTGCTGCAAACTGGCCGCGGCCTGCTGCAGCTGGGTCAGCACAGCGGCGGTCTCCGGGGGAAGGCTCTGAGCCTGGGCCGTAAGGGTCTCCAGCCCCTGGGCCAGCGCCGCGGCCCCCTCGTTCAGGGCGGCGGAATTGGCCGTCAGGGCCTGCAGGCCGCTGTTCAGCTGAGCCGCGCCCTCCCGGGCGGCGGCCGCCCCGGCGGAGGCGCTCTCCAGCCCCGCCTGCAGCGCTGCCGCGCCCGACTGGGCCTGCTGCGCCCCCGCGTCCAGCGCCGCCGCACTGTCCGGCAGAGCGGCGGTCTGGGCCTGCAGCTGGGCAAGGCCGCTGTTCAGTTCGGTGAGTTTGTCGTCCACCTGGGCGGCCCCGGCGGCCAGGGTGTCGCCGCCCGCCTTGGCGCTGTCTACGCCGGTGGCCAGGTCCTGAACGCCTTTGCTCAGCTTGCCCGCGCCCTCGGTCAGCGCGGGGGCCGCGTCGCCCAGCTGCCCGGCGCCCTGGGCCAGCTGGCCCGCGCCCTCTTTCAACTTGGCCGCGCCCTGGGCCGCTGCGTCCACGCCGGCGGTGTACTTGGCAAGGCCCTCGGTGAGCTCGGTGCTGCCATTGCGGAAGGTGAGGGTGCTGTCCGCCAGGAGTTTGAGGTTATCCCGGATGGTCTGGCCGCCCTCGGCCAGATCGGATGCGCCCTCTTCCAGCTTCGCCGCGCCGTCGGCCCCTTCCTGCAGCCCGTCGCCGATGTCCGCCAGCTGTTCCAGCATGGTCTCGGCGTAGGTCTGGGTCACGCTCTCCCGCACCTCGGCCTCGATTTTTGCCATGGCGCTCTCGCCCAGCTTGGAGGCGATGTAGTTGGTGCCGGGGTTGGTCTCGTAGCCCAGCTCCATGGCCTTGGGGGACGGGTCGGTGACGGTGGCCGCGTTGGCCGAAAAGTCTTTGGGGATGGTGATGACCATGTAATAGGTCCCGTCCGCAAGGCCCTTTTGGGCATCGTCCGCGTTCACAAAGTGAAAATCGAGGGAGCCGTCCTCCCGCAGGTTGTCGGCCAGCTCGCTGCCGACGGACAGCGTCTCGCCGTTGTATTCCACCGGCTGGTCCTCGTTCACCACCGCCACCGGCAGACAGTCCACACTGCCGTAGGGGTCCCACATGGACCCGAGAAACAGCGTGGTGTAGATGGTGGGGATGGCCACCACGGCCACCATCACCACCAGCATGATCCAGTTGCTCCGCAGAGCTTTCCATTCGTTTTTCAGCATGACCTGAAATTTCGCACCCTTTCCTGTGCAGTCTTGCTAAAAAGCAACACGGCGTTGATTTTGCATCTCGGTATTGCTTTTTCCGTGAGGAGAATTATACTGAAAGGGAGAAAAACACTCAACCGTTGATTTTTCGCCCGAATGGCGTTTAATCAACACGATGACGAGAAACTGTTGAACATTCAAAAAAGATTTACAATTTGCCCGGCGGGCAGAAAAGGAGAGGCCATGGACGAAACAAAGGACCGGCGCATCCGGCGCACCCGCCGGCAGATACGGCGGGCGCTGGCGCAGCTGATGCAGCAAAAGAGCGCCAGCGAGATAACGGTGAAGGAACTGGTGGACCTGGCGGACATCAACCGCTCCACCTTCTATCTGCACTACAACGACATCTTCGACCTGTTGGCGGCGGTGGAGCAGGAATTGTTCGACGAGATACACGCGGCGGTGCACATCCACCCGGTGAGCTCCTTCGAGCAGGAGGGCCTTGCCTTCATCGAGGAGGTCTTTTCCATCCTCTACGACAATCAGGAGATATGCGCCGCCCTGGTGGGGCCCCACGGGGACATGGCCTTTCTGCACCGCATCGAGCGGATGATGGAGGAGAACGTGCTGCAAAAGCTGCGGGAGGATTTCCCAGAGCGGCGCAGCAGCATCGACTACGGCTTTGCCTTCTGCACCACCGGCGCGGTGGGCCTCATCAAGCACTGGCTGGCGGGCGGCTGCGCCGAACCGCCCCGGGAGATGACGCAGCTGACCTATCGCATGATACACAACATGATGACTCACGGCCTTGCCCGCCCTGTGAGCGAGGACTGAATCACACAAAGGGAAAACGCCCCGCGAAGCCGCCAAAGACGGCCCCGCGGGGCGTTTTCCAGAATGGGGGAGAAGAATATCACTCCGCGCGCGCCATCGCCTGGCGGAAGTCGCGGGTGTCGGAGAAAATCTCGTTTTTGTAGGGGTTCTTTTTCTGCTGCACGGCGCGCTTGATGATGATGGCCAGCACGATGACGTTGGCGGCCAGCGCCAGAATGGCGATCACGCCCTGCATGGTGGGGTCGGCGGCGGTGGGCCGCACGGTGGGGTCCATCACGCCGTCGGCGTAGAGCACCGGCAGGGTGCTGAACACGCTGGCGTCCTGGAACAGGGGGAACACCTGGGCGAACATGCACCACAGGGCCAGGGTGTTGGCCCGGTTCTGGATCCAGCCGCCCTTGTTCCACAGCGCGTTGGCAAAGGTGGGGGCCAGCAGAAGGGCCAGGCCGCAGTACCAGGCGTGGGTGGGCAGGTTATTGTAGGTGTACTCAAAGTTCCACAGGTCGTAGGCGATGATGTAGAGGATGGTCATGTCCGGCCAGAGCATGTCGTCGTGCTTTTTGGAGGTGTAGATGCCCCACCAGCCGGTCATGCACAGAATGTTCAGGATGCCGGCGATGCCGTTCACCCAGTTCCACCAGCCGCCGTAGAGCCAGACGTTCTCGCTGGACAGCCACCACCGCTCGCCGGTGGCGGCCAGGGCCATGGCGCCCCGGATGCCGGACTCAAAATCGCTGCCCACGGCGATGAGGATGTTGATGGCCACGATGACGAAGGGGAAGGCCTTGAACCAGTGGGTCTTGCCCACGCCCCACTTGTATTTCAGCATCATGAAGCCGATGCACCCGGCGGTGGCGGCGTAGAGCTTGGCGTAGTGGAACCAGCTGTTCATGTGGGTATAGGTGGGATTGTTCAGCGCCCACTCGGCCCCCATGGCCGCGCCCACATAGATGGAGATGAAGTAGACCGTCAGCCCGGCGGGCAGGATGAGAAAGCAGAAGATGCCGCCCTGGGGCGTGCGGCGGGCCACCTCGTTGGCCAGCACCAGCCCCGCGAACACCAGCAGCCAGCCCAGCAGCTGCCAACCGGCGGTCTCGCCGTAGATTTGAAACAACATGATGATTCCTCCTTGTCGATAAACGACATAAATTTACAAATTGTAATTGAAAATGACCCTCAAAGGGGCGGCTCGTCCGGCACCGCGATGTCCCGGATGAGCATTTCGTTGCCCTGCACAAGGTGGGTCTGCCCGCTGCCGCAGGCGGGGCAGGTGCGCCCGTGCTCCAAGGTGGCATACACATGGCCGCAGGCTTCGCACAGGGTGCGGGCGGGAATGGTCTCCACCCGCAGTTCCGCCCCGTCCAGCATCTCCGAGCGGGCGGCGGCCCACTTCCAGCAGTCCTGGAGGTAGTCGCCCACCACGCCGGACACTTCGCCCAGCTCCAGCGTCACGGCCTTCACCCGCTTGACGCCGTTTTCCCGCCCGGCGGCCTCCACCGTTTTGATGATGTGGAATACGATGCCCAGTTCGTGCATGGCGCTCAGCCTTTCTTGCCGAATTTCAGCCGCAGGCCCCGCTTGACCATGTAGGGCAGGATGGCCTTGAACTTGTCCTCGGTGCGCACCATGGTGCTGCACTCGGGCAGGTCGCGGGAGAGGTGGATGGCGTCGAACTCGCACTTGGTGGTGCAGATGCCGCAGCCGATGCACTTGTTCGGGTCCACCACCGACGCGCCGCAGCCAAGGCAGCGGGCGGTCTCGGTCTTCACCTGCTCCTCGGTAAGGGTGCCGTGGGTGTCCCGGAAGGAGAGGCCCGGCGCAGGGGCCGCGGCCTCCTGGCGGGCGGCGCTGTCGTAGCCGGTGAGGAAGAGGTTGTCTTTATCCAGCTGGATGAAGTCCCGCCGGTTGCGGCCGATGGTGAGGCTGGTGTCCGGCTGGACGAAGCGGTGGATGGACACCGCGCCCTCCTTGCCGGCGGCAATGGCCTCGATGGCAAAGCCGGGGCCGGTGTACACGTCGCCGCCCACGAACACGTCGGGCTGGGCGGTCTGGTAGGTGAGCGCGTCCGCCGCGGCGCGCCCGCCGCCGGCCAGCTCCACCTTGCTGCCCTCCAGCAGGTCGCCCCAGAGGATGCTCTGGCCGATGCTCAGGATGACCTGCTCACAGGCCACGGTCACGGTGTCGGCCTCGTTGTAGACAGGAGCGAAGCGGCCCTCGGCGTTCAGCACCGAAACGCACCGCTTGAACACCACGCCGGTGACCTTGCCGTTCTCGGTGAGGATTTCCTTGGGGCCCCAGCCGCAGTGCAGCTGCACCTGCTCGGCCTGGGCCTCCGCCACTTCCTCCGGGTCGGCGGGCATGGCGTCCTTGGCCTCCAGGCAGAACATGGAAACTTCTTCCGCACCGCAGCGGCGGGCGCTGCGGGCCGCGTCGATGGCCACGTTGCCGCCGCCGATGACCACGGTGCGCTTTGCCGCCGGGGTGTGCTCGTTCTCCGCCACCGCGTGCAGGAAATCCACCGCGGTGAACACGCCCTCGGCGTCCTCGCCGGGCACGCCGGCTTTGCGTCCGCCCTGGCAGCCGATGGCGATGTAGAAGGCCTTGTAGCCTTCGGCCCGCAGCTGGTCCAGGGTCACGTCCTTGCCCACTTCCACGCCGCAGCGGATGTCCACGCCCATGGCGCGGATGACCTCGATTTCCGCGTCCACCACGTCTTTTTCCAGCTTGTAGGAGGGGATGCCGTACACCAGCATGCCGCCGGGCCGGGCGTTCTTCTCGAACACGGTGGGCTTGTAGCCCTTTTCCGCCAGATAGAAGGCGCAGGAAAGGCCCGCGGGGCCCGCGCCGATGATGGCGATTTTCTCGCTGAAGCCCTCGCCGGTGCTGGCGGGCACGATGGGCGGGATGTAGCGGGTGGCGGCGTCCAGGTCCTTCTGGGCGATGAATTTCTTCACCGCGTCGATGGCCACGGCGGAGTCCACGCTGCCGCGGGTGCAGGCATCCTCACAGCGGCGGTTGCATACCCGCCCGCAGACGGCGGGGAATGGGTTCTCCTTCTTGATGAGGGCCAGCGCCTCGGTGTAGCGCCCCTGGGCCGCCATCTTCAAATAGCCCTGCACCGCGATGTGGGCGGGGCAGGCGGTCTTGCAGGGGGCAGTGCCGGTGTCGTGGCAGTTGACACGGTTTTTGTCCCGGTAGTCCACCGTCCATTTTTCCGGGCCCCAGGAGGTCACGGCGGGGTCCTCCATCCGGGGGTACTCCACAGGCCCGTCCTTGGTGCACAGCTTCTGGCCCAGCTTCACCGCGCCCGCGGGGCAGAACTCCACACAGCGGCCGCAGGCCACACAGTTCTCGGTGGTCACGTGGGCCACATAGGCCGAGCGGCCCAGGTTGGGGGTGTTGAACATCTGGCTCAGACGCAGCGCGTTGCAGACGTTCACGTTGCAGTTGCAGATGGCGAAAATTTTGTTCTCGCCGTCGATGTTGGTGATCTGATGTACGAAGCCGTTGTCCTCGGCCCGCTTCAGGATGCGCAGCACCTCGTCGTAGTCCACATAGTGGCCTTTTTTGGTCTCCACCAGATAGTCCGCCATGTCGCCCACGCCGATGCACCAGTCCTCCGGGTCGTCGCCGCAGCCCTCGCCCAGCTTTGCCCGGCTCATGCGGCAGCTGCAGGGACTGGCGGCGTACTTGCCGTCGTACTTTTTCAGCCAGTGGCTGATGTGCTCGATGTCCACCGACTGGTTCTCGGTCTCGATGGCCTTTTCCACCGGGATGACGTGCATGCCGATGCCGGCGCCCCCGGGGGGCACCATGGCGGGGATGTGCTCCAGCGGCAGGAAGGTCATCCGCTCAAAGAAGGCGGTCACCTCCGGGTGCTCCTCAATTTGGTGCTTCTGCATGTTGAAGAACTCGGCGCTGCCCGGCACGAACATGGGCAGAACGTACTGCTTTTCGTGCCGCTCGTTCTCCCAGTTGTATTCCAGCAGGCCGATGTAGCTCATCTGATAGAGCAGCGGCTCCAGTTCCTCGGCGCTTTTGCCGGTGGCCTTCACCAGCTGGGGCAGGGTCATGGGCTTGCGGACCTCCATCTTGAGGGCCACGTCCGCCATCTCGTCGGTCACAAGGCCCGCCAGGCCCCAGTATTCCGGGTCGTCACCGGTCACGCCCTTGAGTTTGGCGGGGATGCGGTCGGTGATTTTCCGCCCCAGCTTCAAAATCTTCTCCCGGGGCTGCTCGTCCCGGGGAATTTCAAAGGACAGCTTGCTTTCGTCCAGGGGAAAATGGGTCTCACTCATGGCCGTTCTCCTTTTCCGTTTCTTCGCCCCGCCAGGCGCGCACTTCCCGGCGCAGCCAGTCGTACCAGGCGTCCATCCCCTCGCCGGTGGCGGCGCAGATGGGGATGACCTGCGCCTTGGGGTTGCGCATCTTCACATACTCGGTGCATTTTTCCAGGTCAAAATTGAAGTAGGGCAGAACGTCCATCTTGTTCACCAGCACCACGTCGCACACCTGGAACATCAGGGGGTACTTCAGAGGTTTGTCGTGTCCTTCGGGCACGGACAAAATCATGGCGTTCTTCACCGCGCCGGTGTCGAACTCGGCGGGGCAGACCAGATTGCCCACATTCTCCAGAATGGCCAGTTCCACGTCCCCGGTGCCCAGGCCCTCCAGGCCCTGGCGGGTCATGCCCGCGTCCAGGTGGCACATGCCGCCGGTGTGCAGCTGGATGGCCTTTGCGCCCGCCGCCGAGATGGTGCGGGCGTCCACGTCCGAGTCGATGTCCGCCTCCATCACTCCGATTTTCATTTCGTCTTTCAGCGCCTCGATGGTGCGGGTCAGGGTGGTGGTCTTGCCCGAGCCGGGGCTGGACATCAGGTTCAGAAGGAACACGCCCTTCTCCTTCAGCTCCGCCCGCAGCTTTGCCGCCTCCTCGTCGTTGGAGGCAAACACGCTCTGGCGAATTTCCAGGATTTTAAAGGATTCCACTTCTCTCACACTCCATGGGTCATATCGGTGGTCGGGCCAGAAAGAAAGCCCGGCCCGGGCTGAACGTTAAAAGAATAACATTATCCTGCGAAGAAGGTCAATAGATGCCGATTTTTTCGGAATTCTGCGCAAAAAAGGCCCTTGGCCTTCAGCCATTTGCATGGTAAAATAAGGGTGTGGTATCTGGTATGACCAATACGAGGAGGAAGACGCGTGGAATTTGAAAAACTCTCGGCCCCCAGCCTGAAAGATCTGTTCGTCAAGCAGATACAGGGGATGATCCTTTCGGGGGAGCTGGCCCAGGGCACGGCGCTGCCCCCCGAGCGGGAACTGGCCCGTCAGATGCAGGTGAGCCGGGCGGTGGTGAACGGCGGCCTGGCGGAGCTGGCGGCGCAAGGCTTCGTGGAGATACGCCCCCGACAGGGCACCTTTGTGGCGGACTACCGGCGCAACGGAAACCTGAGCACCCTCATCGCCATCATGGAGTATAACGGCGGCACCTTGGGCCGGGAGGAGATACGCTCCATCCTGGAGGTGCGCCGGGCGCTGGAACAGCTGGCGGTGGGCCTTATCCTGCGCAACGCCACCGACGAGGACATCGACCGCCTGGGCGACCTTGTGGCCCACATCGCCGGGGCCCAGACGCCCCAGCAGGCGGCGGAGCGGGCCTTTGAGTTTCAGCACGAGCTGGCCCTCATCAGCGGCAACAGCATCCTGCCCCTGTTCTATTACTCCTTCCGCGCGCCGGTCATCGTGTTGTGGGTGCGCTTTTGCCGCCGCTACGGCATCGAGGCCCTCTGCCGCAACACCGAGCTGCTCTATACCCATCTGAAAAACCGGGACGAGCAGCAGCTGCGCCGCTGGATCGAGACCTATCTGAGGGAGGCTATCGAGGGCTGCCAGCAAATTTACAGCGAGTGAAGCCTGTATTATAATAAAGGAAAAGAAAAAAAGGGGGAGATACGATGAACGAAGTTCTCAATGCCATCCTGACCCGCCGCAGTGTGCGCAGCTACAAACCGGACCCCGTGCCCGAAGACGCGCTGGAGCGTATCCTCACCGCCGGGCAGTATGCCGCCACCGGCATGAACCGCCAGAGCCCCATCATCCTGGCCGTCACCAACAAGACCATGCGGGACAAGCTCTCCGCCATGAACGCTGAGATCATGGGCTCCTCCGGCGACCCCTTCTACGGCGCGCCGGTGGTGCTGGTGGTGCTGGCGAATAAGGCCGCGCCCACCTACCTCTACGACGGCAGCCTTGTGATGGGCAACCTGATGCTGGCCGCCCACGCCGAGGGCCTCGCCAGCTGCTGGATTCACCGCGCCAAGGAGGAATTCGAGAGCGAAGAGGGCAAGGCCATCCTGAAAGAGCTGGGCATCGAAGGCGACTGGGAGGGCATCGGCCACTGCATCCTGGGCTATGCCGACGGCGAGCCCAAGCCCGCCGCACCCCGCAAGCCGGACTACGTGCACTACATCCGCTGATTTCCAAAATGTTGCCCCGGCAACGGAAGAACGCCGCGCTTTTACATACAATAAGGGCGTGAGCCCGCCCGGCGGGCCGTGAATTGAAAAAGGAGCGATACGCTATGAAGTATGTATGCACTGTCTGCGGCTTTATCTACGACGAGGCGGCCGGCGACCCGGACAACGGCGTGGCCCCCGGCACCGCCTGGGCCGACGTGCCCGAAGACTACGTCTGCCCCCTGTGCGGCGTGGGCAAGGACATGTTCGAGCAGCAGTAACGCAAAAGAAAAAGCAGGCCCCGGACGCAGCGTTTGAGCAATGCGACCGGGGCCTGCGGCTTGCTTTATGAACAGGCGAGAAAACCTTGTTTTGATTATTTCAAAGAAAAAGGAAAAAAGTTGTTGACAAACCCCCATCCTCTGGTTATAATATTATTTGCCGCTGATAACCGGCGGCAATGTCCGGGTGTAGCGCAGTTTGGTAGCGCGCTTGAATGGGGTTCAAGAGGCCGTGAGTTCGACTCTCGCCACTCGGACCAAATCCCTCAGCCGAAAGGCTGGGGGATTTTTCTTTTGTCTGTGCGGGTTTGCGGGTACAACGGTACGATAAAAGGGCCCCTTTTCGGGCGGGGAAAACCGCCCGGAAAGGGGCCCTTGTTGCGCTGCATAATGAATACGTAATGAATCAGTTCCATAGGTAGTGCAACGAGAGAGAAACTTGTTATCAAAAATCCATAAAATGCACAAATTCCTGGGCTTTTTTCGTTCGTCAAAACAGAAAATTTAAACTGCTTATTTTATACATATCGTCAAATCTTTTGCTGGAATGCTGCCTCAAACAAATGCCGCGGCCTTATGCTTGTGGATCCAGTCCAGAACACCATCATAGTCCAGCGTGCCATCAGCCATGCCAAGGCCCAGAGCAATCAGGTCGCCGTCGGAATATTCCATTGTTACACCGTTCGCATCCAGGAAGATGAGCAGCGCATAGGCACCGATGCGCTTGTTCCCGTCAAGAAAAGCGTGATTCTTGGTAAGGGTAACGCCCAGCTTTGCGGCTTTCTCTTCGATACTGGGATAAAGCTCCTGGCCTCCAAATGTGGCGAAGGGACCTTGCACAGCGGAATCAAAAAGGCCTTCATCCCGGAGACCATCCAGCCCGCCGGTCTCCTGCATGAGAAACCGGTGAAGCTGCATTACTTTTTGTGTGGACAATACAATCATTTTGCCAACTCCTCAAATGCTGCCCGGTGATTTTTAAAAATGCGGGTGGCGGAAATCCCAATCAGTTCATCGTCAGATAAAAGAAGTCGTGGATCGGCCTCAATGTCCAGCAATACATACTTTGGCCTGTTGCCTTTCAGAATCACAGCCTTACCCCGCTGGTCGGCAATTCTCGTTGCACGGGAAAAATTTTGGTTGGCTTCGGTCACGGAAATCATTTCACGGGTATCAAGCATCATTCTAATCACCTCTCTAATATTAAAATACCGCATAAATAGGTGAAATACAACCTATTTATTGCGAGGGATATACGGAAGGGAGATGGTTCTTCCGAATTATCCCAATAGCTTGCGCTTTTTCACAACGGTGTTAGTTTCTGCGGCTGGCAGTAGCCCGTAATCGTAGGTTACATTGCGGCGTTCATCTCGGCGCAGGCGATGAACAATTAGCCCCTCGCCGGAAATGTGGGTCACGGTACCCGGTTCGGTATCCTCCACCGTGAGCTCAATCGATTCACCCGGTTTCAATTCCAGCTCAATAGCACAGGCAGGCACCTCGGTGGCCTGGAAAGGCCCGTCTGCGGTATACCGAAGAGGGTTTGCCGAATGATACAGCGAGGGGCTGACATGCTGTTGCAGACACATTTGACGTAACTCTGTTGGATTGAGGCCTGTAGCGGTTTTCGAAGAGATAGGCTTATAGACATGGCCCATCCGCTGATGGATTTCCGACGAATCCAGCCCACTAGAGCAGTACATTCGGGTGCAGAAATTGCGGCGCCAGGAATGGCAGACAAGCTCACGGTACAATTCAGCATCCTGGGCTTTCTTGTCAAAAACATAAACGCGCTCTGCAGCGACCGCCTGAAAGGCGGCAGGGGCGCGAAGCAGTGTCAAGATTCGCTCACGGATCTGATTTTTCCAGGCAACTATCCTAGCGGGGCTGTCGTCAAACCCGTTTCCGTCGGGGTGTCCGCACATAAGACGAAGAGAAAGGTCGCCATATTTGGCTTCCATCTCTTGCCGATAGCGCATAAGAGCTTCTCCCAGTTCCCTGGAAAGGGGCACAGCCCGGTAGGAATCCTTGGTCTTGGGAAGCTCGGTGCGCTTGCCATCATCCTCAACTTGTCCGCTGATGTTCAGATAATACATCCTTCCCTGCGAGGTGTC
Organism: Oscillospiraceae bacterium; assembly: GCA_004558145.1. GTDB lineage: Bacteria > Bacillota > Clostridia > Oscillospirales > Ruminococcaceae > Allofournierella_A > Allofournierella_A excrementavium. The sequence goes on along the minus strand of SFDQ01000002.1, from coordinate 9,530 downwards.
CAGCCAGCGCAAAGAGTCGAACAAAAGGCCGGTGCATTCACTGATTCGCAGACCGGCGTCCGCCAAGATTTCCGCTTGTCCCTGAATCAGTGGGTCAGCACAGATGGTGCGAAGAATTTCATCCGGAATCGCGCGGGCGTGGTCAGTCCGGTCCAGAAGCAGCTCCTGGCGGGAGGGTTTTCCATTGTACGGAAAAGGGACCACTGGAATGGCCGCACCTTCCGCCTTCAGGCGGCGGATTAGTTCACACAGTAGGCTCAATCGTGTCCGGGCAGAGGAAGGAGGGGTCTCACCGTATGTCCAGGCTTGGCTTTTGGTGGCGTCTTTCGCCGCACTGCGGCAGATTTTTTCCTGAAGCTGCCTGTAAGCTGTCTCATCCAGGTCACCAGTACGCAATCCAGCCATCTCTTCTACCAATTTGTCGTACTGATAGCTGTAGCCTTTCACCGTTGACTTCGCCCATTTAGGGTGAATGTCAAACAGCGTCTGTTTGTAATTTCGGGCCAGATGTGCAAGATCGGCGGTTTCGGCAGGACTTGTTGTGGCAACGCTGCCAAGCAGACCACACTGCGCCATCATGGAAACCAAATAGCTGGCTTCTGCTTCTCGTTTGTTGTAAATGTCCCAGGGGTCTTTACCATGTACAATATGATTGACCGGCGCGTCACTTTCTTTGAGGGATAATTGCCGTTTTGTAAGGCATTTTCCGGTCATCGGATCTAGCGGGTTGATGAGACCGCGGCAGGGGGTGTCTTTATGTTTGTCTGCGGATGGATATGCGTATCGAATGCGGAAGTCCACGCTTTGATACGAAAATTCTTTGGGTGGAGATGATTTTTTCGTCATTAAGTCTTCCTTTCTTTTTTGCTGTGCGCCCAGTACACATTGAGCCCATAGGGCGCAGACAGGGTCAGAGTGATGGGATGGTCTGTGGTGTTGTCAACCTGTAGAATGTGGCGAGCAGGCACATGGGTATAGCCGGAGAGATAGCTTTCACCTGCATCATGTAGAAGGGTTGAAGCAAATGGAGACCAACGCCGCAGCCGCTGCCAACGGGCCAGAGCGTATTGGTCACCCAACAGGTCCAGATACGCCGCCTCATCTGTATCCGACCAGGCATCGCCAAACATGGCGTGCTGCATCACATCATCGGCACCGCACTGCTTTGACAGATATCGAGCGTCCCGCACAAGCAACTTTATATCCTCCGTGACGACTTGTCGATAAACACGACCTTTTTTGTCGGTGCGGATAGGAGAAACATTTGGAATGCCTGCCTGCTTCAAAAGCGGCTGCAGGCGCTTGGAGAGTTCCTCCGGACCAATGATGGCGTTGCCTGGCTTTTCGGCGGTAAGGCGCATTTCCCGGATCTGGTCATCGGAAAAGCCAAGACTGTGCAGCTGCGCCACCCGATGCTGCAGTACGTCCCCGACCCAGGGAGCAAGCACAGCACGGCGGAGCTTTCGGACGGGAAAATTCTCATTGGTAGCCTGCAACGTCGAATACCGGTCGTTCAGCTTGCGCACCCGGCGGCTGATCAGGATCGTATAGCAGCAGCTCCCGTCCTGGAGGGTCAGCTCCTCGATATCCCCGTAGGTCTGGCCGGCGATGTCCGCCGGATCCATACCGGAGTAGAGCAGCGATATCCAGAACAAATCGTACAAACGCTCTGGCGTGAAAAGCAGCTGAAACAGCCCCGCACGTTGAGCGTCGTCCAGATGGTCGATCCGGCAGCTATTAATAATGCTATGGTTTTGTCTGGAAGAGTGATTGAGCATATCAGCCAAATGTAATCCGGCAAAGCAGCCCTTCCAGCCACTGCTTTCGATTGCTCGAATGAGCCCCAGATATGCCCTCTTCACGTACCCGCAGGTGGATTTACCGGCAGAATCGGAAGTGTTCTGAAGTTTTCGTTTAATAGCCTTTAAGGACTTATTCTGGCGGTCGCCATCCAATGCGTTCAACTTTACCTTCCCAATCTCGGGCAGGATATAGTTTTTCAAGCAGCCCAATAGGCGAACACGTGTATCGGGTGTATCTCCGGCATACAGCAATTCGGCTTGATAATCAACAAAGTCGGATACCGTTACATCGCCATATTTCAAGTTTCGTTCGTACAGAGGGCGGAACAAGAGTTTAGCTAAGGATTCCAATTCAGTCCAGCGCCTTTTTCGAAAACGCGCTTCGGCGAGCTCTGCCGTGGAGCCACCGCAACACAATGAAAAAATGGTGTTGGGTTTTGTTGGGGTTTTGTGCGAAAATTTGTTGATCCACGGCTGCAGCAACGGAACCAGCCCAGGATAGTGCTTTTTTCGTTGCACCAGGTCTTCCAGAATCTGTATATAGGTATAAGGTTTTTTTGTCGCCGGGTTGATCAGCATGTAATGAACATCGACTTTCCCCACTTTGGGATGCGGCTTTTTCCGCCCCCAATATCCGGCGATTGGGAAATCGTTGTGTGAGTGGGACATCCGTCTACCTCCTTCTGCTGTCGCAGACTTATGGCCCATGTTCTTCTCCGCATAAAACCTTGTAAGGGAGCTTTGCGACATATAATCGATGCTATTTCTCGCGATCATATGTCGCAAAGCAGCCCCCCAGGGTGAGTAGTGGTTTGTCTTTAATATGGGTCCGTATTTGATGCGTCGTAATATTCGTCGTAGTATGAGATGGGACTTTGTTCAGGGGGCGAATCTGACTCCGGTTCCGAGTCCGGTTCTGACTCCAGCTCTGACTCCGATTCTGAGTCCGATTCTGACTCAAGTTCAGAATAGCCGAAATAGTCGACTCCCCTTTTAATGTTTTCGCTGACAACCAGGCCGCCCAGCCCGTGAGCATCCATATGATACCCAAAGGTGAAAATATCGCCGGATAAATGAAACTCCAACGCAGGGTAAAGCTTGACCACTTTGTAGAACCATAAAGTGGGCGGGGCATTGCCTGTTTCAAAGAAGAAGGAGAGAGAATCGCACCCGGGGTGCCAGCCCATATCGCTTAAAGTGATGTTCCCGTACACATCACTGCCGCAGCCCCACACTTCCCAGGAATCTTGGTTTGGGCTGCGAGGGACGAGTGCTCCCAGCGAAAAATATAAGTTACAGCTCCTTTCTGCCCTCTCAAATTCAGGGCTAATTGTCGCCAGGCAAAACCTCTGCAGTATATCGGGAGGGCCAGCAACGCTAAAGATAATACGACATTTGTTACTCATATGCTTTATTACACCTCGCTTTCGTTCGAAAGGCAGCAGACGGGTTTTGCTGCTATTTAAAAAATATTTACTTTGCGACATGGCACAGGCTAAAAAATAGCCCAATTTGTGAAATTTATGTGAAAGATTGTCTCCGATATCAAAAACAGCGGGCCTGGAAAACGTCTTTCCAGGCCCGCTGTTCTGTAATTTGCTGTTATTTGGATTTTATGAGCACCTCGGTAACACTCTGCTCCCGCACCAGAGCCTGCGCTTCCTGCATCAGTACGAGCCCGGCTGAAAGCCCGTATTGAAAGCTGCGGGAACAGGCGATGGCCTCAGCGCACTTTGCTTCTGCCAGCAGCTGTTCAAGAAACAGGCTATCCTCCTTGTCGATGTTTTCCATCAGCGTAGCGTGGCAGCGGCGGATTTCCTGCATGGCATCCTGGTACTTTTCGTCATCCATAAAGCCCATTTGCTCGGGTCGGAAATCCCCGCTATAGATAGCATCCAGAATCATTTCTCATTTCCTCCTTATTATACAGACAGTTCCTTTTCCTGATGGGTGGCCAGCAAAAATCGGTAGGGCTGACTCGGCGTACCATCCGGCAGAGCGGGTGTCGGCAGGCTGTTCAGTTGCTCTGCCATTTCCCGGATGGCGTCATTATATTTGGCTGCGAGCAGAATCCCCCGGGTGGGCTGAATCCCCTCCAGTACCAAGCCGTCCCAGTACATCCGCAGCTGGTACAGGTCCTGTGGTTCCGCTTTGCGGGTCTTCAGTTCATAGATGTCGCATTTCCCGTTCGCCCCTTTGGCCACCACATCCACGCGGGTGCCGGTGGGCCAGACAGAGATCTCACTGGTCACTTCGTCCTCCGGATTGGCGGCCTTGAGGATTTTCATCCACTTCTTTTTCAGTTCCTCCTCGCTAAGTGCGGCGGCGTTTTTCTGCGGCGGGAAATCCGCCAGCGTTTCAAAGACCACATCCCAATCCGGGTCGTTGCGGTCGATGCCGGTTTTGTTGTTGAGAGTAGCCAGAATGCCCCGGGGAAGCTCCGGCAGAATCAGTTCTCCCACAAAATCGTTGTAGCTGTTATGACGGCAGAGAGGGCTGCCATCTTCCCGATGCCAAACTTCCCCCAACTGGGCGGTGGCAATTACCCGCTTGCCCAGCCGGATATCAATGCCCTGTGTGGGCTGGCTGCACTGGTAGTAGAACCGGGCTTTGCTGCCCTGCACCAGATGTTCCTGTTTCGATTTATCGAGGGTACCATGGACGTAGGTCACCGGCACCACCTGGCCGCCCAGCTCCACCTCCAGCTTTTCAGTGCGGGCCATCATCATAGGGACCGGGATGGGTGGCACCAGCAGACTGCTCTGGCCCACAGTCACCGCAATTTTGGCGCTGGGCTCCAGCGTGACCGGGTCCAGCTCCAGATAGCCCCGGTACGCAACGCCCAGATGCTCAATCAGCCACATCCGAAGAGTGACCAGGTCGCTGAGCTTTCGGTTGCCCTGCCGCTGCAAGGTACGGGCGATAGCCATCGGCACCCGCACATGGATGACCGTGGAGGGATCGGGCCACTGGAGATTCAGCCCTTCCGGCAGGTCGATGGTCTCGGTCATCTTGACGGTCATGTTCAGGTCAAAGGGGCCGCTGACCTTGAAATACGGGCCGGGCTGGCTACGGGTGTAGATACACCAGTCACCGGTGCCGCCGGACAGGCAGGCCAGCGCGTTGTTGAGGCCGTAGCCATGTTCATTCAGGCGGTCGTTGCTCAGCGGAGCGCTGCCCAGCTGAAGCGCATTGGTAAGGGCGGCGAGCTCCATGCCACAGCCCCAGTCGGCCACCGCAATATTGAGATAGTTTTTGTCCGCATCCGGAGCCAGTGCCACACAGACACGGGCCTTTTCGTTTGAAAGTGTGGCAGCAAGGGCGTCGTCACACAGTTCACAGATACCCTGATGGCAGAGCATTCCCTGCCGGGCAAGCCCCTCAAACGCTTTGGGGGTGATGTTTATGGAGATTTTGTATTCCTGATTCATGAGTTATACCTCTTTTGGTAATCAAATCAGCTGCTCCAGCGCGGTCACGGCACTGGCCAGTGTGTCGCCGGAAATGTGCAGATAGTGGTCGGTGGTTTTGATGTCGGTGTGGCCGGTGAGGCGGGCAATGGTCTCCATGGGCACACCCTGGCTTTGCAACAGCGTCACATAGGTGTGGCGGCAGCAATGGGGGGATAGAGGACGAACACCGGCGTACTGGGCCAGCAGTTTGTAGTACTTGCGACGGATAGTGTAGGTGGCATAAAGGAGGCTGTCACGACGGGGGGCGCACCAGAGAAAGGCTTGACCGCCGTTCTCCCGCAGCCAAAGAGCAATGTGCCGATATTTGGGAGCCAAGGGCACCACCCGCCGGCTGGTGTAGCTTTTGGGGGAGCCCAGCTTGGGAATGCCGTCCACCATCTTCACCGCCTTGTCCACCCGCACCCAGCTGCCGTCCTCGGCGATGTCGCGAGGCGTCAGGGCCAGCAACTCCTGCAGCCGCAGGCCGGTGACCAGCATCAGACGAATGCTGTTGCCCAGCAGGTCGTTTGGCAGGTCCGCCAGAAGAATTTCTGTTTCTTTCAGAGTGAAGGAGTCCTTCTCGTGGGCTCGCTGGCTTTTGCTGAGCTGCTTGGTGGTGCGGAAAGCCCGGCGGGCGTAGTTCTTCACAACCAGGTCGTCCGCTTCGGCCACGTCCAGAATCTGAATGAGTAGTGAGCGGCATTTGCTGATTTGCGAAGCAGAGTATCCTTGGGATTCCAGCTCGTTGATAAACCGATTGACCTGAACGGTTTTTACATCGGTGAGTCGCAGATGGCCGAAGGCTTTATTCAGCAGCTTGATGGTGTAGCGGTAGTTGCACCAGGTGGATTCCTCAACCTGGGAGCGGTAAGACTCATACCAAAGGTTGGCATAGTCGGCGAACAGCGGCATTTCTGAGGCCTCTGCGATGTCGGGTTTGTTCAGAAGATACTCCCGCATACGGGCCAGAGCTTCCGCACGAGTGGGGGCGGTGAAACTCACAATGCGCCGTTTTCCCTCGTCGGTGTAGCCGTCCATGATTTGGCTCTGCCAGCTCCCGCTGGGAAGCCGATGAACGGAACCCTCCCCCTTGCCTCGTTTACCCGACATGGAGGTTCACCTCCTGACGCGCCGCAGCCAAATCTGCCGGCACGCGAGTGTGTTTTTCCACCCAGGCCAGGAACAGCTGGGTGGGGATGCGGATGGAAGATCCAAGTCGGCAGACAGGGAAGTCCTTGCGGTGGGTAAGGTCGTAGGCAGCGGTGGTGCTGATGCACAGATAGCTCTTCACATCCGCCACGGTGAGGTAGTTCTTTTCAAACGAGATTTCCTTTTTCATGTCAGTTCTCCTTTGTATATAAGGTATAGATATTTGAGAACTGCCCTCCCCGGCTTGCTTTGCATAGACCGGCATGGTATGATGAAAGGGCAGAATGAACTTATTTAACAGTGGGTTGATTTTGCGTTTGCCGTGTCTGAGTTGCCGCTCAGGTACGGCTTTTTTGTTGGGACGGAGTGAACTTCCTCATGGCCATCAGGCAGGGGCAGCAGCCGAACCGGCGGCTTCGATGGTCTGGGATGTTGTCCACTTCATAAATAAAGTGGCTGCAGGTGCGAACAGCATTTTTCATGGTGATAGGCCTCCTTATGCCCGAAATCTTTGAGGTGATGTTTTCCATGTCTTTATTATACACGAAAACATTTATAATGTCAACGATTTTATTTATGTTTTCGTGAAAAAATATATAGTATCGTTGACGCAATAAACGATACTATATATAATGGGAAATGAGGTGATGTAAAAATGACCGTGAAACAACTGATTGATATGGCATGTGCCTATTCTGGCATGTCCAAAGCGGATTTGGCGCGCAATGCCGGTTGGTCGCCTCAGACGCTTTCCAACCGAATCAACACCGGAAAATTCAGCATGGAAGACTGGGAGAAAATCGGCAACGCTCTGGGCGCTACCGTAAAAATCGTAATTGAATTCCCGGACGGAAAGCGAATTGAGTGAACCCGATACCACGGATTCTATATTGCAGGAGGAACACATGGCAGAAGTAAGCACCAGCAACATTGGCTTTGAAAAGCAAATTTGGGACGCAGCCTGCGTGCTGCGAGGCAACATCGACGCATCGGAGTATAAGTCTGTCGTCCTGGGCCTGATTTTTTTAAAATACATTTCCGACCGTTTCGAGGCCAAGTACAATGAACTGGTGGCCGAGGGCGACGGCTTTGAAGAAGACAAGGACGAATACACCGCCGAGAACATCTTCTTTGTGCCGGAGAACGCCCGCTGGAGTACCATTGCAGCAGCCGCTCACACCCCGGAGATCGGCACCGTCATCGACGAAGCCATGCGAAGCATCGAGAAGGAGAACAAGCGGCTGAAGGACATCCTGCCCAAGAACTTTGCCCGCCCGGAGCTGGACAAGCGCCGTCTGGGCGAGGTGGTGGATCTGTTCACCAATATTCAGATGGTGGAGCACGGCAACAGCAAGGACATTCTGGGCCGTACCTATGAATACTGCCTGTCCAAGTTTGCCGAGCAGGAGGGCAAGCTGGCCGGTGAGTTCTACACCCCCGCCTGTGTGGTAAAAACGCTGGTGGAGATTTTGCAGCCCTACAATGGCCGGGTGTACGACCCCTGCTGCGGCAGCGGCGGAATGTTCGTGCAGTCGGCAAAGTTCATCGAGAACCACGGCGGCAACATCAACAAAATTTCCGTCTTTGGGCAGGACTCCAACCCCACCACCTGGAAGATGGCCCAGATGAACCTTGCCATCCGGGGCATCGAGGCGGACCTGGGCAAGTTCAACGCCGACACCTTCTTCAACGACTGCCACCCCCAGCTGAAAGCGGATTTTATCATGGCGAACCCGCCCTTTAATCTGGCCAACTGGGGGCAGGACAAGCTGCTGGACGATGTGCGCTGGCAGTACGGCACACCGCCCGCAGGCAACGCCAACTTTGCCTGGCTCCAGCACATGATTTGGCATCTGGCACCCCACGGCCGCATGGGCATGGTTCTGGCCAACGGCTCCCTGTCCTCCCAGAGCGGCGGTGAGGGCGACATTCGCAAAAACATCATCAACGCGGATTTGGTGGACTGCATCGTGGCCATGCCCTCCCAGCTGTTCTACACCACCCAGATTCCTGTTTCCCTGTGGTTTTTGGCCAAAAACAAAAAGCAGAAGGGCAAGACCCTGTTCATCGACGCCCGCAAGATGGGCACCATGGTCACCCGCAAGCTGCGGGAATTGACCGCCGAAGACATCCAGAAGCTGGCCGACACCTATAACGCCTTTGTGGACGGCACGCTGGAAGATGTCAAGGGCTTCTGCGCCGTGGCCGACACCGAGGAGATCACCAAACAGGACTACGTCCTCACCCCCGGCCGGTATGTGGGCGTTGAGGAGCAGGAAGACGACGGCGAGCCCTTTGAGGAAAAGATGGACCGGCTGACCAAGGAATTGTCAGAGCTGTTCCAAAAGTCCCACGAGCTGGAGGCGCAAATCAAGGCGCGACTGGGGGCGATTGGGTATGAGGTGTGAGTGGAAAGAAGTTGAATTGTCTGAGGTAGCCGACCTCACAGTAGGGTTTGTTGGAACCATGGCCAGTCATTATACAGATAACGGTATTCTGTTTTTGCGGTCTACAAATATTGAACCATTCAAAATCAAAATGGACGATGTAAAATATATATCGCCCGAGTTTAATGAAACTATTAAGAAATCTCAATTAAACCCAGATGATGTTGTCATTGTGCGCACAGGAAAGCCTGGAGCCTGTACAGTGATTCCGCAAAAAACAGAACCTTGGAATTGTTCTGATTTGGTAATCATTCATCCAAATAAGAAAAAAATAAATCCGCACTTTTTGGCTTCCTATATTAACTTGGCAAGTGGTGTTATCAATGCCCATTTGGTAGGAGCGGTACAGCAGCATTTTAATGTAGGAGCTGCAAAAAAAATGAAAATCCCTGTACCTTCGATTGATATACAGAATCGCATTGCATCTATTATACAGGGCTTAAACGGCAAAATCGCACTGAACAACAAAATCAACGAGAACTTGGAGCGGCAGGTGCAGGCAATATATCACTCGATGTTTGTTTCTTTTGAAGGTGCTTCGACAAAGCAGTTTAATGATTCCGAATTCGGGCTGATACCTGCTGGGTGGGCAGTTAAATCTCTATCCGAAGTAACAACTTCCATAAGAAAAAAAGTGAAGGATAATGACTATAAGGTATTATCTGCAATAAATACTGGAC
>SFDQ01000010.1 GCA_004558145.1 Oscillospiraceae bacterium | reverse complement strand
GCGTCTGCGCTGGGCGTGGAAAAAGAGACGGGCATGACCCTGAACTACGACAAGTACAACTGGGAGGAGCATCCCGGCCACTTCATCCTGGCGGACGTGAAGGACGAGGTGGACTTCGGCGAGGGCAAGAAGAGCATCTACGCGCTGGAAGGCGCTCAGGTGCTGGTTCAGAAGGACAAGGAAGTGCAGATGGCGGCCAACGAGTACGGCGCGGGCCGCACGGTCTACATCAGCGGCCTGCCCTACAGCTTTGAGAACAGCCGCGTGCTCTACCGCAGCATCCTGTGTACAACGTGGAAGTGCACGCCTATGTGAAGAACGGCAAGTACTGCGTGGTGAACAACACCTACGAGCCGCAGCACACCACCGTTTACACCGGCGACGGCGCCAGCTTCGAGCTGGACATGGCGGCCAACGAGATCCGCTGGTACGAGATCTGAGCCCCGCCGCCAACGGGAAGAGGAGAAACAAATGGCACATCCTAACATCGTTATGATCCTGCTGGACGACCTGGGCTGGATGGACCTGTCCTGCCAGGGCAGCAAATTCTACGAGACGCCCAACATCGACCGGCTGTTCCAGCGGGGCATGTCCTTCGACAATGCCTACGCCGCCTGCCCCGTCTGCTCGCCCAGCCGGGCGAGCATCCTCTCGGGCAAATACCCGGCCCGGCTGCACCTCACCGACTGGATCGACCACGGGAACTACCACCCCTGCAAGGGCAAGCTGATCGACGCGCCCTACATCAAGGGGCTGCCGCTGACAGAGCATTCCCTGGCCGCCAGCCTGAAGGACGCCGGGTACCAGACCTGGCACCTGGGCAAGTGGCATCTGGGCAAAAACGAGACCTACCCGGAAAAGCACGGCTTTGACGTGAACATCGGCGGCTGCTTCTGGGGCCACCCCGCCCACGGCTATTTCAGCCCCTATCAGATGGAGACCCTCACCGACGGACCGGAGGGCGAGTACCTCACCCAGCGGCTGGGCAGCGAGGCAGTGCGCCTCATCCGCGAGCGGGACAAGACAAAGCCCTTCTTCCTGAATTTCTGGCACTACGCCGTCCACGCGCCCATGCAGGCGCCGGCGGACCTGGTGGCCTATTTTGAGGAGAAGAGCCGGAAGATGGGCCTGGACAAGCTGGACCCCTTCGAGGTGGGCGAGCACTTCCCCATCGAGGCCAAAAAGGACCAGCGGGTGGTGCGGCGCACCATCCAGTCCGACCCGGTGTACGCCGCCATGATCTATTCCATGGACCAGACGGTGGGCCAGCTGGTGGAGACCCTGCGGCAGGAGGGCCTGGAAGAGGACACCATCGTCATCTTCACCTCCGACAATGGCGGCCTTGCCACCGCCGAGGGCTCCCCCACCTGCAACTATCCCCTTTCGGAGGGCAAGGGCTGGATGTACGAGGGCGCCGTGCGGGAGCCGCTGGCCGTGGTGTGGCCCGGCCATATCCCGGCGGGGGCGGTGAGCCACGAGATCACCACCAGCCCGGACTTCTACCCCACCCTGCTGGAGCTGGCGGGTCTGCCGCTGCAGCCGCAGCAGCATGTGGACGGCGTGAGCCTTGCCGGGCTTCTGCTGGGCAAAGAGGACAGCCTGGACCGGGAGGCCGTTTACTGGCACTATCCCCACTACGGCAACCAGGGCGGCACGCCCGGCTCCTCCCTGCGCAGCGGCCGGTGGAAGTACATCGAGTTCTATGAGGACAACAGCCGCCATCTGTTCGACCTGGAGACCGACGTGGCCGAAAAGAAGGACGTGGCGGCCCAGCACCCCGACCTGGTGGAGCGTTTCCACGGCATGCTGACCGGCTGGCTGCGGGACTGCGACGCGGCGTTCCCGACGCCCAACCCGGATTTCAAATGAGCGGACGGTAAAAAAACTTCCTCCATAAAAACCGAACGCAGACATCTTTTGCAGAGCGCCCCCGGCCGCCGGCCGGGGGCGCTCTGCCGTTGTTTGGCGGGCCGGTCCGGCTTTGGGGCGCATCCGGGCTGCCGCGGCCGCCAAAGGTGTGGTATAATAGCGGCAAAACGGCTGTTACGGACTTTGCACGCAATGCCGCAGCGGCGGCATATAACAGGATGAGGGGGATGGACGCATGAAACATTCGGTCCGAAAAAAGCTGCTGGCAGCGGCGGGCGTCGCGGCGGCGGTGGCCGCGCTGTGCGCGGGGGCCTTTTTCTGGTATGTGTCGGACTATTACCGGGCGGAAGATGTGGCGCTGGAGGTGATGGCCCGGGGCACAGGTATCACGGTGGAGGGGGACCTCACCATCCTGTCGCCCTCGGTGCCCTCCGACACCGGCATCGTCTTTTATCCCGGCGCAAAGGTGGAGGCCGAGGCCTATCTGCCCCTGCTGGACCGCATCCGCCAGACCGGCGTCACCTGCGTGCTGGTGCACATGCCCTTCAACATGGCCATCTTTGACCCCGGCGCGGCCCAGGATGTGTTCCCCCTGTTCCCGCAGATAGAGCACTGGTATGTGGCGGGCCACTCCATGGGCGGGGCCATGGCCTCGGATTTTGCCTCAAAGCACCCGGAGGAGGTGGAGGGCCTGATCTTGCTGGGGGCCTACATCTACGGGGACTATCCCGACGAAAAGACCCTCACCGTCTACGGCTCGCTGAACCAGAGCGTGGAGGACCACATCGACTACACCGAGAACATCGTGGAGATCGAGGGCGGCAACCACGCCCAGTTCGGCAACTACGGCCCCCAGAAAGGGGACCTGCCCGCCGCCATCTCCGCGGAGGAACAGCAGGCGCAGACCGTGGCGGCCATCGAGGAGTTCCTGGCCCGGGCGGGCTGAGGGGGCCGGCCTCCCGGCGGGGCTGCCCGTCAAAACAGACAAAAAGAGCGTCCCGATGCCTTTGGGCATCGGGACGCTCTTTTTCTTCCGTGTGGGAAAGACCCGGGACCGCAAGAAAAGAAAACCGCGCATTTTGTTTTTCGGGGAAAAGCGCCGTCAGCAGGCGGCCGTTTCACCCTCCAACTTTTCCAGAAGGCGGCGGCGGGCGGCCAGCAGAACCCCGCCGTCGGCGGTGTAGGCGGTGGAGGAGGCGCACACCTCTTTTGTCAGGGCCTCCACCGCCCCGGGGTCCGTCTGCTGCAGAAGGCGCAGCAGCTCGCAGTCCTCCGCGCCGCCCCGCTGGGCCTCAAAGCGCAGGCTGCGCCAGGGGCCGTCGGGGCCGGGGTAGACGATGTGGGCGTCCCCGGCGGGCAGCAGCGCGCCCTTGTGGGGGCAGCAGGCGCTGTGCCAGATGTCCGGGCCGATGTAGTAGTTGAAGCCCCAGTGGAGGTAGCCGCTGAACTGTTCCCGGGCGGCCAGCCACAGCAGCCCCCGGCTGACGGTGAGGGGCAGGTCCATGGAGCGGTTCACCGCCCGTCCCGCGGGGAATGCGCAGGTGTAGAACCACATCTCCTCCCCTGCCGCCTGCAGCCGGCGGAAGGCCTGTTCGTGCTTTTCCCAGGTGTCCAGCTTGGGCACCCAGACGTCCACCCCGCCGCCCAGGTCCGTGGTCTCCACCGCGTCCAGGATGGGCACGCCGGGCAGAAACTTGCGGCACACCGCCGCCAGCATCCGGTAGCCCACGGCGTTGTGCACCTGGGGCTCGTCCGCCAGTGCCTGGGTCATCCGTTTGTGCCAGCCGTTTTTGTTTATCACCCGCACCCACTGGGAAAAGTACATCCTCAGCTGAAAATATCCCTCTTCCCCGGAAAGGGGCAGCGTTTCATCCCAGAAGGGATAATACTCCGGGTCGGTCCATTCGTGCCAGTGGGCCACATGTCCGCCGCACAGCTTCGGCGCGCCCTCTTCCAGGGCGATGCGGCCCACCTCCTCCGCCAGGGAGAAATCGAACCCCACGAGCCGCCCATCCTCCGTCAGCGGCCGGCCCGAGGGCAGCAGGATGTGGGTGCAGCGCATGTCCAGCTGGGCCCGGATGTAGCGGCGCATCAGCCGCCGCCACTCCCGGCTGCCCTCGGCGGCCCCGTGCTGGGCGGCGATGTTCTCGTAGCAGAAGAAGTTGAGCATGCTGAAAACGCCCTCGCCGGCGGCGGGCACCCGGGCGGCGTACACCCGGCACTCCACCGGGCACACCGCCCGCTCCCCTTCCCGCTCTATCGTCAGCTCGCCGGAATAAAGCCCCGGCATCTGGCGGTGGGCCGGCTCCGCGCAGAGGTAAAAGGCCCGCCCCGGCACGGCCTCGCCGAAGGCGCAGGGAGCCATCGCGTCGTACACCTCAAAGGGCGCGGCGCGGGTCACATAGTCCCGGCAGGCGGCGTAGTCGGTGGTGGTCATCAGGGTGGGGGCGGTGTTCTCGTTCACCCCCACCGGCACAAGGCGGTAAAGGCTCACCGGCGGCCCGCCGGGGGTCTTCCAGTGGAAGGTGAGGCGGCACTCCCCGCCTTTGTCCACCAGCAGCTGAAAGGCGGCGTGGCCGCCCCGGGGCGCGTCCAGCCTTGCCGCCTGCGGGCCGGCGAGAGGGCTGTCCGGATAAAGCCAGGTGCAGTCGTCGTATACGCAGAAATTCATTGCGCTTGATCCTCCGTTTCTTCCGCGGCCGGGATGCGGATGGTCACCCGGGTGCCCCGGCCAAGTTCGCTCTCACAGGAAAGGCCGTACTCCGCCCCGTAGGCCAGATGCAGCCGCTCGTTGATGTTGCGCACCCCGTAGCCGCCCTTGGTGTTGGCGCTGGAGGCGCTGGCGGAAAAGTTGGCCAGACGGGTCTCCTCGTCCATGCCCACGCCGTCGTCCTCCACGGTGATGACCAGGTCCGCCCCCTGCCGGAAGGCGGCGATGCGCAGGCGGCCGGTCTTGTCCGGCTTTTCAAAGATGCCGTGGATGATGGCGTTCTCGATGATGGGCTGCAAGACGATTTTGATGATGGGGCACTGCTCCACCCCCGGCTCCACGTCCCATTCGGTGCGCACCCGGTCCTCAAAGCGCATGTTCTGTATCTCCACATAGAGCCGGGCGTGCTTGAGCTCGTCCGCCAGGGGGATGACCTCTCTGCCCCGGCTCAGGGAAAGGCGGTAGAACCGGGCCAGGGCGTTCACCATGCGGCTTATCTCCGGCACATTGTGGGCGATGGCGGTGCAGTTGATGAGGTCCAGGGAGTTGTAGAGGAAGTGGGGATTGATCTGGGCCTGCAGGGCCTTCAGTTCCAGGGCTTTGATCTGCTGGCCCTGTTCCAGCTTTTCGTCCATCAGGGTGTCGATGCGGCCCATCATGTTGCTGAAACTGCCCATCAGCTGGCCGATCTCGTCCCGGCCCTGGGGCGCCACCCGGGCGGACACGTCTCCCAGCTCCACGGCGTGCATGGTGTCGTTGAGCAGATAGAGCCGCCGGGTGATGGACTGGCTGAGCCGGTAGGCCAGAAAGTAGGACGCCGCCGCCAGCAGCACCACCACCGCCAGCATCTCCATGCGAAGCTGGCGGCTGGTGCGGAAGATGTCGTCCCGGGGCAGGGCGGCGGCCAGGGTCCAGCCGCAGTCCTCCAGCACCACCGACTGCACGCGGAAGGGCCCCTGGGACGTGTCCGCCTCCACCCACCCGGCGGAGTCCGCCGGCAGCGAGCCGCTGAGCTGGGCCGCCCGCTCGGGGGAGGAGGCGCTGAGCACCTCGCCGCCGTTCAAAAGCAGCACGGTACCGTTCTGGGTGATGGTGCTGCGGCTCACCGCAGCGTCCACCCGGTCGGCGGCGATGTCCACCCGCAGGATGGCCAGGGGCTGCTGCACATGGCTGGGGTCGTAGATGAGGCGCATCAGCGAGTACCAGTCCCGCTCGCCCTCCGGCTGGTCGGCAAAGTCGGCGGGGCCGAACCAGCCCACGGCGCTGCCGTTTTCAAAGGCGGAGAACCAGGCGCTGCTGCGCACCGAGTCCAGCGAGACGATGTCGGCGGAGTTGGTGTAGAGGTAGTCGTTGCTCACATACAGCCGCACCCGGTCCACCCCGGACATGGAGCGCATGTAGGTGAAGGTGGTGGAGATGCGGTCCCGGTCCTCCAGGCGCTGGATGTAGCTGGTGTCGGCGGGGTCGCTGGCCGCCAGGGCGTAGAGGGAGGGGTCCATGGTGAGGATGTCCGCCACCTGGGTCAGGCGGCCCAGCAGGTCCTCCACGGCGGTGTGGGTGTCCTCAAAGGCCTTCTGGGCGGCGGAGTAGGTCTGCTCCTCGATGACGGTGTTGATGCGGTGGAAGGCATAGAGGGTGAAGGCCCCCAGCGGCAGCACCAGAAGCAGAAAAAAGATGCACAGCAGTTTGCCCCGCAGGCCCACGTCCAGCAGCAGGCTGCGCCCGAAGGCGCGCAGTTTATTCTTCATGGCAGCAAAGGTTCTCCCGGTAAAGGCGGGGCGGGATGCCCACTTCCTTGGTGAACAGTTTTACAAAGTATTTGCCGTCGGCGTAGCCCACCGCGTGGGCCACCTCATACAGCTTGCGGGAGGGGTCCGCCAGCAGAGCCTTGGCCCGCTCCATCCGCAGCTCGGTGAGCTTCTGGTTCACGGTGCGCCCGCTGTTCTTTTTGTAGGCGCTGCAAAGATAGGTATGTACGAACCCCAGGTCCGAGGCCATGGCCTGCACGGTGAAGTCGCTGTCCGCCAGATGGGCGGCCAGATACCCGTCCACCCGGGTCACCAGGTCCTGGGCGTTGCTCTCCACCGCCTGGAAATAGGTCTGCATCCCGTCGGTGAGGGCCTGCCACAGCTGGCGCAGGGTGGGCTGCTTGGCGGCGGTGTAGAGCAGATAGTCCCCCTGGGCGGTGACGGCGGTGATGTTGCGGCTCTCCGCCGCCGAGAGCAGGGCGAACACGATCTGGCAGTAGATGTTGCGCACCACCTCGGGCCGGGTGCCCTCGCAGCGGCGGATGTCCCGGTAGATGCTGCCCGCCAGGTCCATGGCCTCGGCCTTGCGCTTGTGGCGGATGAGGTTGCCCAGCGCCGCGAACTGCGCCTTGTCGTAGACGTACACCTCACCGTTGCCGGGGGTGGAGAGGTCGCCGTCCTCCCCGCGGTAGAACACGAGCGCCGGGTCCGGCCGGCGGCTTTTTTTCAGCTCGGCGGTGACCTCCCGCAGAACGGCGGCCACCTCCTCCAGGTCGATGGGCTTTTCCACATAGCTGGCGGCCCGCAGCTTGATGGCCCCTTTGAGATATTCCTTGTCGGTGTAGCCGCTGAGGAAGATGAACTGGCACTCGGGATACATCTCCCGCACCGCGCCCGCCAGTTCCAGGCCGTTCATCCGGGGCATCTTCACGTCGCTGATGATGATGTCCGGCCGGTGCTGCCGCGCCAGCTCCAGCGCTTCGGCCCCGTCCGAGGCCGCGTCCACCCGCTCCACGCCCAGCTCTTCCCAGGGCAGACGGTCCCGCAGAATTTCCCGGGGCATCTTTTCGTCGTCCGCCACAAGCACCGAAAACCGCACGGCGCTCCCCTCGCTTTCTCCGCTTTTTGTTGATTCCTACTATAATATAGACTGAATTTTATGACGCTTCAATGGATTTTCGTGCAAAAAATGAAATTTTTCTGAAACACCATAATTTTTCCCTCTTATCATAATCGGCTCCCGTTGTTTTGCCCCGGCGGCTCTGCTACGATGGTAGTGGACAAAAAACAACGCACAAAGGAGGCCGGTCAGATGAAACACGGCAAACATCCCTTCCTCCGGGACCTGAAAGAGAACCGGGTCAAGTGGCTCATGCTGCTGCCGGCGGCCATCGTGGTCATCCTGATGTGCTACATCCCCATGGGCGGCATCGTGCTGGCCTTCAAGGAGTACAACTACCACGACGGCATCTTCGGCAGCCCGTGGGTGGCCTTCAAAAACTTCGAGTACTTCTTCCAGTCGGGCAAGGCGTGGAGCGTCACCCGCAACACCATCCTCTACAATCTGGCGTTCCTCTGCGTCAACACCTTTTTGCAGATCACCTGCGCCATCCTTCTCTCGGAGCTGGCGGGCAAGTGGTTCAAGCGCATCACCCAGTCGGTGATGTTCTTCCCCTACTTCATCTCCTGGGTCGTGGTGGGGGCCTTCATCTACAACATGTTCAACTACGAGTTCGGCGCGGTGAACACCCTGCTGCGCTCGCTGGGGCTCGACCCGGTGGACATCTACTCCAACAAGGTGGTGTGGCCCTTCATCCTCATCGCGGTGAGCGCCTTCAAGAACGTGGGCTACGGCACGGTGATGTATCTGGCCAGCATCATGAACATCGACGGCCAGCTCTACGAAGCCGCCGACCTGGACGGCGCCAACATGTGGCAGAAGATACGCCACATCACCCTGCCGGGCATCCGGCCCACGGTGGTCATCCTGTTCCTGTTGGCCATCGGCACCATCATGAAGGGCGACTTCCAGATGTTCTGGCAGGTCACCGGCAACAACCCCATGGTGCTGGAGGTCACCGACGTCATCGACACCTACGTCACCCGCTCGCTGCTGCAATTGCAGGAGTTCGGCATGACCAGCGCCGCGGGCCTGTATCAGTCCACCTTCTCCTTCCTCTTGGTGCTTTTGGCCAACAAGCTGGTGAAAAAGGTGGAGCCTGACTACGCACTGTTCTGAAAGGAGGCGGCCTCATGGCAAGCAAGACCAAAACCGGCAAAAAGCCCGTGGGGCGGGACCGCGTTGTCTTTGACGTGCTCTCGGTGGTCATCCTCACGGTGCTGTCCCTCTTCTGCCTGCTGCCCTTTCTGCTGGTGCTCAGCGGCTCCTTCTCGGACCAGACCTCCATTCTGACCCACGGCTACCAGCTCATCCCCGAGACCTTCTCGCTGGACGCCTACAAGACCCTGTTCAAAATCCCGGGCGACTTGCTGCGGGCCTACGGCGTGACCATCTTCGTCACCGTTACCGGCACCTTCCTGGGCCTTTTGTTCACCAGCATGGCGGCCTATGTGCTGGCCAGCAGCACCTTCCGCTACCGCTATCAGATGTCCTTCTTCTTCTACTTCACCTCCATCTTCGGCGGCGGCCTCGTGCCCTGGTACATCTTCAACACCAAGTACCTGCACTTCCACAACAGCATCATCGCCCTCATCCTGCCCATCCTCATCAACGTGACCTACCTGCTCATCCTGAAAAGCTATATGGCGGGCATCCCCGAGGCGCTGTATGAATCCGCCCGGCTGGACGGCGCGGGCGACTTCACCATCTACCTGCGGGTGGCCATGCCGCTGTGCAAGGCGGGCCTTGCCACGGTGGGCCTGTTCATCGCCCTGAACTACTGGAACGACTGGTACGACGCGATGCTGTTTTTGGACGAAGGGCGCAGCGACCTGTATCCTTTGCAGTACTACCTGAACAACATCCTCACCAAGGCTCAGGCCATCGCCCAGGCGGCCGCCCGCAGCGGCCTGCCCATGAGCGAGGTGCCCAGCGAGCCCATGAAGCTGGCCATGACGGTGGTGGCCACCGGCCCCATCATCCTGCTCTACCCCTTCCTGCAAAAGTATTTCGTCAAGGGCGTCACCATCGGCGCCGTGAAAGGCTGACGGTAGCAAGCCGTGCGCAGTTGGCACACGGCAGTGTATAATTCAATTAAGGAGGAAAAACCATGAAAAAATCAGCGAAACTGCTGGCCCTCGTCCTGGCCCTGGCGCTGGTGCTGACCGCGTTCGCAGGCTGCGGCGGCACGGGCACTTCCGGCTCCGCGGCGACCCCCGCCAGCACCTCCGGTTCCGGCACCGCCGCCGGCCCGGACATCTCCGAGGAAGTCATCCTCACCATGTACCTCATCGGCGACCGCCCGGTGGACAACGATCTGGTGTTCGAGAAGATCAACGAGCGCCTGAAAGAAGAGATCAACGCCACCATCGACGTGAAGTTCATGAGCTGGAGCGAGTATGAACAGAAATACCCGCTGATCTTCGCCTCCGGCGAGGACTGGGACATCATCTTCACCGCCGACTGGTGCTTCTACAACGCCCAGGCCACCAAGCAGGGCTTCTGGGAGATCACCCCCGAAGCGCTGGAGACCTACGCCCCCATGACCGCCGAGAGCATGTATCCCGAAGCCTGGGAGCAGGCCAAGGTGGACGGCAAGGTCTACATGCTGCCCATGAACTATCAGGAGCTCACCGCCTACGTCTGGATGGCCCGCGGCGATTTGATGGACAAATACGGCATCGAGTCTCTGGACACCTTTGAAGGCGCCGAGCAGTACATGCAGGCCATCGTGGACAACGAGCCCTCCATGATCCCCCTGGACGTGGGCTCCGACTATGACCGCCAGTTCGTGTTCGACCTCATCTGGAACGTGGAGTCCAACGCCAAGGGCGAGGACAACTACGCCGTGCTGCCTCCCGTCAACCTGTTCACCTGCGTGGGCGAGAACGACCCCGAGGCCAACGTGATGAGCACCCTGGACGCCGACATCTTCATGAACACCCTGAACAAGGTGAAGGATTGGCGCGACCGCGGCTTCTGGAGCCGCAACGCGGTGGTCAACACCCAGAACAACACCGAGAGCTTCCAGGCCGGCAAGTCCGCCCTGGCCGTGATGAACATCAACACCGCCAAGAGCCTCTACGCCACCCTGCAGGCCGAGCATCCCGAGTGGGATGTGCGGGTGTTTGACGCCATGAACGGCGCCCCCGCCACCATCCAGTCGTACCTTGC
Source organism: Oscillospiraceae bacterium (assembly GCA_004558145.1). Lineage (GTDB taxonomy): Bacteria > Bacillota > Clostridia > Oscillospirales > Ruminococcaceae > Allofournierella_A > Allofournierella_A excrementavium. The sequence goes on along the minus strand of SFDQ01000010.1, from coordinate 108,664 downwards.
CAACGGCATGAGCATCTTCTCCAAGTCCAAGAACCCCGAGCGCGCTCTGATGGCTCTGGACTACCTGCGCAACGACGAGATCTGCCACAACCTGTTCTGCTACGGCATCGAAGGCGTGCACTGGGAGGCCGTCGGCGAGCATGGTCTGAAGTCCCTGCCCGACAGCACCAACTACGCCTACGACAGCAACTGCAACTGGGGCGTGCGCAACGACAAATACTGGCGCACCGTTGAGGGCGGCATCCCCAACTCCGAGGAGCTGACCGAGAACTGGAAGGCCACCGCCCGCAGCGGCCGCTACCTGACCTTCGTGTTTGACGACTCCGCCGTGAAGAACGAGGTCGCCGCCGTGAGCGAGATCTACAACTCCGACTACAAGCTGCTGCAGCTTGGCTTCACCGACGACCCGGAGGGCGACGTGGCGAAGCTGAAGACCAAACTGGAGGCCGCCGGCGTGACCGCGCTGCAGGAGGCCTTCCACACCCAGGCCCTCACCTTCCTGGAGAGCCACCCTGTGGAATAAACCTGACCCTGAATGGGGGGAGGCGGGCGTGTCCCGCCTCCCCTGTTTTGGTATCCTGAAAGTGGGATGGGAGTTTTTCTATGACGAGCTATGAATTTTTCCTCACCGACAGCCTGGAAAAGGTGCTGCCGGACCGGAGGCCGGAAGCCGCCGACCCCGGCGCGCCCCGGCTGCTGAAAAACCAGCGCTGGGCCTTCCAGCTGGCCTACACCTGCCAGAATGATGACTTCGGCGAGACCTCCACGCTGTTTTCTTTGCGGTGCACGGGCTCCGCCAAGGCGGCCCTGGACCTTTTCCGGGTGGAGCTGGTGCCCTGCGACTATCCCTGCCACGGCACCTGGGACGAGGACTACCTCACCACCCGGCCCGGCCTGCTGCCGGACCTGCTGCGCCCGGCGGGCTGGGAGGAATCCTTCAAGGCGGTGCCCGCCCAGTGGCGCAGCCTGTGGTTCTCGCTGGACGCGGCGCGCCTTGCCCCCGGCCCGGCGGACCTGCGGCTGGAGGTGCTGGGCCCGGCGGGCGAGAAGCTGGCGGAGTTTGCCTTTACGGTGGAGGTGCTGGACACGGCCCTGCCGCCCCAGACCCTGCTGCAGACCCAGTGGTTCCACGCCGACTGCCTTGCGGACTACTACCATGTGCCGGTGTTCAGCGAGGAGCACTGGCGCATCCTGGACAACTTCATGGCCAGCGCCGCCGACCACGGCATCAACATGCTGCTCACGCCGGTGTTCACCCCGCCGCTGGACACCGCCAAGGGCGGCGAGCGCACCACCGTGCAGCTGGTGGACGTGACCTTTGAGGATGGCCGGTGGAGCTTCGGCTTTGACAAGCTGCGCCGCTGGGTACAGATGGCCCGCCGCCACGGCATCACCGAAATTGAGGTGGCCCACCTGTTCACCCAGTGGGGGGCGGAGTTTGCTCCCAAGGTGATGGTGCAGACTCCCCAGGGGCTGGAAAAGCGCTTCGGCTGGCACACCCCGGCGGTGGGCGGCGAGTACACCGAATTCCTCCACGCCTTCCTGCCCGCACTGAAGGCGGAGCTGGACGGCCTTGTGGGCCTGGACCACGTGTGGTTCCACATTTCGGACGAGCCCCACGACCACGAAAAGGAGACCTACGCCGCCGCCAAGGCCACGGTGGCCGGCCTGCTGGAGGGCTGCCACGTCATCGACGCCCTCAGCAGCTACGACATCTACCGGGAGGGTATTGTGGAAAAGCCGGTGGTCTGCAACGACCACATCCAGACCTTCGTGGACCACGGCGTGCAGCACCTGTGGACCTATTACTGCACGGTGCAGGCGCTGGCGGTGCCCAACCGCTTCATGGCCATGCCCAGCACCCGCTGCCGCATCATGGGCCCGCTGCTCTATCAGTACGATTTGGAGGGCTTTCTGCACTGGGGCTTCAACTTCTACAACGTCCAGCGCTCGGTGCGCCCCATCGACCCCTTCCGGGTGACCGACGCGGGCGAAGCCTTCCCCTCGGGGGACGCGTTCCTGGTCTACCCCGCCCCCGATGGCACCGCCTGGGGCTCGCTGCGGGGCGAGGCCCACAAGGCCGCCCTGCAGGACCTGCGGCTGCTGCGCCTGTGCGAGAGCCGCATCGGCCGGCCGGCCACGCTGGACCTTTTGAAAGAGGTAGGCGGCGAGATGACCTTCACCGAATATCCCCGGACCAAAGCCTTCTTCGCCCGGCTGTGGCAGGCCGTGGAGGAGCGGCTGGGGCTATGAAACAAAACAAAGGCGCCGCGGCCCTTTTGGGGCCGCGGCGCCTGTCGTTTTCGCTGCAAGTTGTCAGATGAAGGGGTTGAAGAAGCGGTCGCCGTCCCAGAAGGTGATGACGAGGCTGGCCAGCAGCAGGGCCACGCCCAGCGCCAGCACCAGCCAGTCGTTCCTGGTGAAGGGCCGCTGCACGTACCAGGTGCGCTTTTTCTTCTTGCCGAAGCCCCGCAGCTCCATGGCGTTGCTGATGGTGTCGATGCGGGCAAGGCTGGAGAGGATGAGGGGCAAGAGGATGTTCACCGAGTTTTTCAGCCGGGCGCTCAGCTTTTCCTTGCTGCCCAGCTCCACGCCGCGGGCCTGCTGGGCCTGGCTGATGCTGTGGTAGTCCCGCTGGATGTCGGGGATGTAGCGCAGGGCGATGGCCACCGAGTAGCCCACCCGGTAGGAAACGCCGATGGAATTGAGGCTGGCGGCGAACTCGCTGGGGTCGGTGGCGGAGATGAACAGGATGGCCACCGGCAGCGCCACGAAGTACTTCAGCGAGATGTTCAAAGTGTAGAACAGCTGCTCCCAGGTGATGGTGTAGCGCCAGAACAGGGTGACGATGACGTGGCGGGTGCCGTAAATCTCCACGCCCTGCTCGGGGCTGAACAGATAGATGAACACGTTGTTCAAAATCAGGAACACCAGCATGAACACCAGCATGAAGCGCACTTCCCGCAGCTTGATGCGGCTGGCCTTGAAGGCGGCGAAGCTCACCACCATCAGGCCGATGAGCACCCGGGTGTCGTAGGTGATCATGCTGGCGAAGGTGAACAGCAGGAAAAACGCCAGCTTGGTGGTGCCGGTGAGCGAGTGCACGAAGCTCTTGCGCGGCAGATAATTCAGAACGGTGTTAGCAGCCATGCTCGCGCACCTCCCGGTCAAAGTCGATGAACCGCTGGACGAAGGCCTCCGGCGGCGCGATGCCGCAGCGGTTCGCCAGGGTGAACAGACTGGTCTCCTTCAGCGCCGCCCGCTCGATGAGCGCCGGGTCGCACAGCACCTCGGCGGCGGAGCGGTCCGCGATGAGCCGCCCGTCGCTGAACACCAGCGCCCGGGGGGTGTATTCCAGCATCAGGTGCATGTCGTGGGTGATCATCAGCACCGTCACCCCCTGCCGGTTCAGCCCCCGCAGGAACTCCATAATTTCGGTGTAGTGGCGGAAGTCCTGCCCGGCGGTGGGCTCGTCCAGAATGATGACGTCCGGGCCCAGGGCCAGCACGCTGGCGATGGTCACCCGCTTTTTCTGGCCGAAGCTCAGGGCGCTCACCGGCCAGTTGCGGAAGGGGTAGAGGCCGCAGATTTTCAAGGTGTCCTCCACCTTCGCCCGCACCTCGTCGGGGCCAAGGCCGCTCTGCACAAGGCCCAGGGCCACCTCGTCGAAGATCATGGTCTTGGAGATCATCTGGTTCGGGTTCTGCATCACGTAGCCGATGCGGCTGGCCCGCTGGCGGATGGTGTCGCCGGTGATGTCCCGCCCGTCCAGCAGAATGGAGCCGGAGCCGGGGGCCTCAAACCCGCAGATGAGTTTGGAAAGGGTGGATTTGCCCGCGCCGTTGCGGCCCACGATGCTCACCATCTCCCCTTTTCGCACGGAGAAGGAGATGTTCTGCAGGGTGGTGCGGTCCTTGGTGTAGCCAAAGCTCAGGTTCTTCACCTCCAGCAGCACCGGCTGCTCGGGAGCGGGGGCGGCGGCGGGGGCCGCGTGGTACCAGGCGCGCACCGCGTCCTTGTCGGCCTCGGTGAGCTCCAGTGTGTCGGGGTGGGCGGGCTTTTTCTCCGGTGTGAGGGTCACGCCGGCGTATTTCAGCGCGGTGAGGTAGAGGGGCTCACGGATGCCCGCCTCGGTGAGCAGCGGCGAGCAGAGCAGCTCGTCCGGCCGCAGGTCGGCGGCGATGCGGCCCTCGTCCATCAGCACGATGCGGTCCACGCTGCGCCAGAGCACGTCCTCCAGCCGGTGCTCGATGATGAGCACGGTGGTATCGGTCTCCTTCTGGATGCGGTCGATGAGCTCGATGGTCTGCTTGCCCGCCGCCGGGTCAAGGTTTGCCAGCGGCTCGTCGAACAGCAGAATTTTCACCGCGTCCACCATCACGCCCGCAAGGCTCACCCGCTGCTTCTGCCCGCCGGAGAGCTCGTGGGGCGCAAAGCCCAGGTGATGGTCCACGTCCACCAGTTTGGCGGCGCGGGCCACGGCGGCGTGCATCTCCTTTTGGGGCACGCAGTCGTTTTCCAGCGCGAAGGCGATGTCCTCGGCCACCGTCAGGCCGATGAACTGGCCGTCCGGGTCCTGCAGCACCGTGCCCACCGATTTGGACAGCGCAAAGATGCTCTCCTTCTTGGCCTCCATGCCGTCCACCGTCAAAGTGCCGGTGGATTCGCCGGGATAGCTGAAGGGGATGAGCCCGTTGATGCAGCTGGCCAGGGTGGATTTGCCCGAGCCGGAGGGCCCGGCGATGAGGATCTTTTCGCCGGGATAGATGTCCAGGTCGATGTTGTAGAGGGTGGGCCGGGCCTGGGCGCGGTATTGGAAGGTGAAATCCCGGAAGGAAATGATGGGGTCCATAGACAGCGCTCCTCGCAGTTCAAAAATCAAAGGAAACGGGGGCAGGGCACTGCCCTGCCCCCGATGCAAAACGCACCGAAACGGCTTGCCGCACAAGCGTTCCGACGGGCGAAGTGCCGGAGAAAGGAGCTTACTCCTTGTCCAGCGAGCCCTTCTTGGCGATGGTCTTGCAGAAAGCAGCCACCAGCAGGCCGCCCACGATGACGGCGGTCAGGCTGTTGACGATGGCGGCAAAGGCGCCCTGCAGGAACACCTTGTCGGCGGGCTCGGCGTAGATGAGAATATCCAGGCCGGGAGCCACCAGCAGCCAGGAGATGGCGTTGGCCACCACGTTGGCCACGGCGAACAGAACGAACTTGCCCTTGCCGAAGTCACCCTCGCTGAGGGCCAGCTTCTTGGAGACCAGGCCCACGATCACGCCCACCAGGGTGGAGGCGATGACCCAGCTCCACCAGGGGCTGCCGCCCCAGGACAGGTCGATCAGGGTGTGGCCGATGAAGCCGATGAGGCCGCCGGCCACAGGGCCGTACATGGCGGCCAGCATGCCCAGGATGGCGTACTGCAGGCTGATGTTGGTGTTGGGCACACCGCTGGGGATGGCCACGAAACGGCCCAGCACAAAGAACAGGGCGGCGCCGATGCCCACCGCGACCACGGTCTTGATGGAAGAATTTTTCATGTTGCACACTCCTCACATTATAAAAACAAAACTATTCGCCGGCAAAAGGGACCGCCCCTTTTGCGGAGAATCAAACGGGATGCACCGCCTTATTCGTAGACGATGCGGGGCGCCTTGCGCAGAGCGATGCGCCAGGTGATGCCGGTGCCGATGTTGTAGGCCTTGGAGAAGCTGCCCTGGTTGATGGCAACGGCCACGCAGTCCAGGCTGTTGACGTAGAGCAGCGGCTCGCCCACGTTCACGTCGGCAAAGCTCTTGGCATAGACCATGATGTTCTTGTAGAGGGTGCGGGTGTCGTTGGCGATGGACACCTCCACCCGGCCGCCGTGCTTTACGCCAAGCTTTGCGAACATTTCCCGGGGGATGTTGGTCCACAGCGAGCCGAAGCGCACGTCCAGCACGTCGATGGTGCCGGTGATGACGTCCTCCTCGCACTTTGCCTCGATGACCGGCAGCTCGATGACGCTGTCCACCGGCACCTGGGGACCCACCTGCTCGAAGGTGATGACGCCCGAAGCCAGCCGCGCGCCGGTGTAGGCGTAGATGTCACGGCCGTGGAAGGTGTAGCTCTCGCCGGAATTGGGCAGCCGGTTCACGCTCTCGTCGATGATGCGGGCCTCTTCGATGCCGCACATCCGCTTGATGTGGGTGAGGGTGCCGTTGTCCGGCGTGATGATGTAGTGGCCCTCGGCGGTCTTCACCGCGATGCTGCGCCGGGTGGAGCCCACGCCCGGGTCCACCACGCTCACGAAAACGCTGTTTTTCGGCCAGTAGCTCACCGTCTGGATGAGGCGGTAGCTGGCCTCCCAGATGTCGTACTGGGGGATGTCGTGGGTCAGATCGAACACCCGCAGCTCGGGGCACACGCCCTGGGCCACCCCGTACATGGCGCACACCGCGCCGTCGGCATAGCCGAAGTCAGATTGAAGGATCAGCGGTTCCATGCTCTCAACACGTCCTTTTGCACGCAAAAATTACACTTAAGTATACGCTTTTCCCTCCGGGCTTGTCAAGGCTGCCGGGGCGGGAAAAAGCGCGCCCCGCCGCGCTTTTCCGGCCTTTGGGGCGCGGCGCTCACCCCTGCTCTTTGCGCACGATCTTTCCGTCCCGCACTTCCACCTCGCCCAGTGTGTCCAGCACATTGGCGCGCCAGTCCAGCTCCTCTTTGTCCTGAAAGCCGATGAAGAACACCGTCTCCACCGCCTCCCGGTCAAAGAAGTACATGCCCGCCGGGCCGGTGATGCCCTCGGGATACAGGCAGGCGGAATAGTCGTAGACCTTGTCGCTGCCCGCCCGGGTCTGGATGCGCCCGCAGATCATCAGCCGCTTTTGGCCGCCTTTGAGCAGCACCACCGAGCCGATGGGCAGAAGATTTTTGTACATCACAAGCGCCCCCTTTTCTTTCATTATACAAGCCCAGCAAAGGGGGCGCAAGGCGCATAAACAGGCCGAAGCCCCCGGAGCGATGGTCTCCGGGGGCTTCGGCGGGACAGAAGAGCCTCGCGTGATGCGGGCAAGAGAGAAACAGGCAGGGCGAGCCGGCCCGGCGCCGCCCGATGGATGGCGGCGCGGCCGGGCAGGTCAGGGCCGCGTTCGGCAGTTCACTGCTTGGGGCGGCGCCAGAAGGGACGGTATTTCACCTCGTCGGTGGTGCGGAACACACCGATGCCGGTCCAGGCGTTGATGACGGCGATCAGCGGGCTGAGCATGGGCAGGAAGGTGAAGGGGATGTAGTCCAGGGGAGAAACGCCCAGCGAACCGCTGTAGTAGGCGGCCGCCGCGCCCCAGGGCAGGATGGCCACCAGCAGGGTGCCCAGGTCCTCCATCGAGCGGGACAGCACGGCGCGGTTGATGTCCATCTCGTCGTAGGCGCTCTTGAAGGCGAAGGCGGGCACGGTCAGCGGGGGGTACTGGCCGCCGGGGATGGCCAGGATGCCGGCGGTGGCCAGCGTGGCGGTGACGATACCGCCCACCGAGTGCACCCGGGCGGTGATGGCGCTCACGATGGGGTTCAGCACGCCCAGTTTGTCCAGCAAGCCGCTGAGCATGCCGCACAAAAGCACCATGATGATCATCTCCATCATGCCGGACATACCGCCCCGGCTGAGCAGGTTGTCCAGGCTTTCGATGCCGGTGTCGGACACAAAGCCGCTCATGCCGTAGCCAAAGACGTCCAGGATGTTCACGCCCTGGAACACCATGGCCCAAACGCCGCCCACGGCGATGCCGATGGCGAAGGTCAAAAAGGCGGGCACCCGCTTCACCGAGAGGGCCAGCACGACCACCACGGGCACCAGCATCAGCGGGTTGATGTTGAAGGAAGAGGTGAGGCCGTCGCTGAGCATCTGGATCTGGGCCTTGTCAATGGCGCCGGCGTTGTTCAGCCCCAGCACAAAGTACAGCACGATGCAGATCAGCGCGGCGGGCACGGTGGTGTAGAACATGGACACCACATGCTTGAACACGCTGGTGCCGGCGGAGGCGGCGGCCAGCAGGGTGGTGTCGGACAGGGGGCTCATCTTGTCGCCCATCTGGGCGCCGGAGATGATGGCGCCGGCGGTGATCCACACGGGGATGTTCAGGCCGGTGGACATGCCGATCAGAACCACGCCGATGGTGCCCACGGCGCCCCAGGAAGTGCCGGTGCAAAGGGCCACGAAGCAGGTCAGCAGAAAGGCCACGGGCAGAAAGAACATCGGGGTGATGACCTTGAAGCCGTAGTAAAGCATGGCGGGAATGGTGCCGGCAGCCATGAACACGCCCACCAGCACGCCCACCAGGATCATGATGATGGCCGCGGAGGCAACGGCTTTCACACCGCTGCACATGGCGTCGTCCAGTTCGTCCCACTTATGGCCCAGAAGAAGGCCGTAGCCGCAAAGAAGAACATCGGCCAGCAGCATGCAGATGGTCATGTTCACACCCAGAAGGATGAACACGATCATCACGCCGATGGGCACCAGAAAGCCGATGAGGCCGAGGGTCGGCGTCATTTCCTTCGGCGCTTTTACGGGTGTGTTTTCGCTCATAATTCTCTCTCCTTTTGTTTTATTTGCGGAACATGCGGTCGATCCGGTCCACCGCCTGCCGCAGTGTTTGTTCCGTCACACCAAAATTCAAACGGATAAAGCCTCGCCCTTGCTCTCCGTGTTCCAGACCGTTGTTCAGGCTGATGCCCGCCTTTTCCAAAAACGCCTCGCCCAGCTTGTCCGGGTCAAGCCCCGTGCGGGAGCAGCCGATCCAGTATACAAAACTGGCCTCCGGGGGCAGCGGGTCCAGGGGGATGCCCCGCTCCTTCACCAGGGCCGCGAACAGGTCCCGGTTGTGCTTGAGGTAGGCGGTGGCCTCCTCCAGCCAGGCGTCCGCTCCCCCCTCGGCGATGGCGGTCACCGCCGCGATGCTGAAGGAGTTGCAGGCGTAATGAAAGTCAAAGGGCACCACATACGCGTCCCACCGGCGGCGCAGCTCCTCGTTGGCGATGAGGGTCATGGCGTGGGGCAGGCTCATCAGATTGAAGCCCTTGCTGAAGCTGAAGGTGAGGATGGAGATCTCCCGCGCCCGGTCGGAGGCGTCCAGGATGGGGGTGTGCCGGTGCCCGTCGTAGGTGATAAGGCAGTGCACCTCGTCAGACAGGATGACCACCCCATTCTCGGCGCAGATGTCCGCCATGCGGGCCAGCTCTTCCCGGGTGAACACCCGCCCGGTGGGGTTGTGCGGGCTTACAAGGATGAACAGAGTGGGGTGATAGGTGCGGATCTTGGCCTCAAAGTCCTCAAAATCCACCTCGTAGCGGCCGTCTTTCAGCACCAGCGGGTTTTCCACCAAGCGGCAGCCCGCCCCCTCCACGGCCCATTTCAGCGGTGCGAAATAGGGCGACTGCATCAGGATATAGTCACCGGGGTGGCACATCGCCCCGATGGTCAGCCGCACCGAGCCGATGGTGCTGGGGATCTCCCGCAGCCACTCCCGCTGGGTGCGCATGCCGTAGCGGCGGAAAAACCAGTTCTGCACCGCCTCGTAATAGCGGCCGGGCTTGAAGCGGTAGTTGAAGGTGTTCTCGTCGCAGACCGCCTGCGTCGCCTCCTTCACGCAGGGCGCGCAGAAAAAGTCCAGGTCCGCGGTGCCCATGCCGAGGATGTCGTCGCGGCCCGCCGGCTGCTTCCAGCGGATGGAATCGTCCCGGCGGTGGTCCAGCGTTTTGTCAAACTCATATTGCATGAAAAGATGCTCCTTTCGGCTCGGTGTTATTGCTCGGGGTCCAGAAGGGCTCCGTAGATGCCTTTGTAGAGGATGCTCACCAGGATGCCCGTGGCGATGGCCGCGGCCACCGCCGGGTATTGGGCCGGCGCGCGGGAAAAGCATCCGATAATGGCGGAAAACTGTAGGATGGCGTGTCGGGCAGGGGTGCGCCGCAGCCAGAACAGGTTGGCCGCCTCGATGAGGGCGCTCACCGCCCCGAAGGCCAGCACCCGGGCCGCCAGCGGCGGCAGCGCTGTGGCCAGCAGCGCCGCCTCGGCGCCGGTGTAAAAGCCCACCCAAAGCAGCCCCACCGCCAGACTCAAAAGATAGCCCGGTAGCCAGCAGGCCCTGGCCCCGGCGGCAAGGCAGCAGCTGATGCCAAGAAAACAGCAGTACAGCAGCGTGCCGAAGCTGCCGCCCGCCAGCTCAAACAGCAGCTTGGCCAGTCCGAACAGCCCGCCCGCCAGCAAACAGGCCAGCGCGCCGCGCCAGACGTCCCGCTTCACGGCAGAGTCCTCCTATCATTCCCAAAACTGATATTTAAAAAGGAAGAATGACCAAAATTTTCAAACTTTATGTCGAAAAACTTGTTCTGGCCCCAGTATAACCCGATGCTTTAGCCTTGTAAAATGCCAAAATTCGATATATATTATAAATAACGCTTTATATTTAAAAGGAGGAAAACGCCTGTGACCCAGCTGGAAATCGAGGCCTTTCTGGCGGTGGCGAAATACAACACCCTCTCGGCGGCGGCGCAAAAGCTGTTCATCACCCAGCCGGCGCTGACCCGGCGCATCCAGACCATGGAGGAAGAGCTGGGCTGCGCGCTGTTCGTGCGGCAGAAGGGCCACCGGGAGATACAGCTCACCCCTAAGGGGGTGAAGTTCTATCATGTGGCCCAGAAGTGGCAGCGCCTGCAGGCGGAGATGAACGCTCTGCGCAACGTGCAGGAGCGGGAGTACCTGTCCATCGCCGCCACCGACAGCGTACTGCACAACATCCTCTCCGGGCTGCTGGTGGAGTTCACCCGCCAGGGCTATCTGCTGGAACTGAACAACGCCTTTTCCGAAACGGCCTTTCAGTTCATGGAAAAGGAGCTGTATGACCTGGCGTTCATCGCCATCCAGGACTACACCCAGCCCATGCCCGCAGGCACCCAGATCCGCCCGGCCTATTCCGAGGCCTTTGTGGCGGTGTCGTTCAGCGAGCTGCCCAACACCGACGGGCGGGTCACGGTGAGCTCGCTGGACGCGAGCAAAGAGGTGCTTCTGCGCTGGAACAAGGAGTTCATGGCCTGGCACCGGGCCCGGTTCGACGAGACGGTGGAGCCGGTGGTGATCCTGGAATACTTTTCGCTGTCCCGCTATTTTCTCACCGGCGACGCCTGGATGTTCACCCCCTATGTGACGGGACTGCGCTTTGCGCAGATGGGCGCTCATATGTACGACGTGGTGGACGGGCCGCCCAACCAGATCATCTACTGCCTGACCAACAACGGCCGCAAGGAGGCGGCCATCCAGCGCTTTCTGGACATGCTGGACCGCCACCTGCGCACCATGCCGCCGGACAAGGTGCAGTCCTTCCGGGAGTGAGGGGCCTGCCCTTGCACTTTGGCGCGTTTTTTTGTAAGATGGAGCCAGAACTTTTTGAGGGAGGAGAAACGGGAAATGAACGACGAAACAATGCTGGAACAGGAGCAGCAGGCCTTCCTGCTGGACACCCTGAAAAAACTCCTCGGGCAGGACAGCCCCAGCGGCTTCACCCACAAGGCGACGGCCCTGGCCAAGGACATCGCGGAAGGGCTGGGCTTCGAGGCCCGGCTGACCAATAAGGGCAACCTGGTGGTGAAGGTGCCCGGCCGGGAGGCCGGCCGCACGGTAGGCCTGTGCGCCCATGTGGACACCCTGGGCCTGATGGTGCGCTCCGTCACCGCCGACGGCATGCTGATGGTCACGAAGGTGGGCGGCCCGCTGATGCCCACCCTGGACGGCGAATACTGCCGCATCTACACCCGGGACGGCAGGGTCTACACCGGCACGGTGCTCAGCCTCTCCCCCGCCGTCCATGTGCAGGACGACGCGGCCACCCGTCCCCGGGACGAAAAGAACATGGCGGTGCGCATCGACGAGAAGGTGCGCACGAAGGCGGACGTGGAGGCCCTGGGCATCGCCGCCGGCGACTATGTCTGCTACGACCCCAAGACCGTGGTGACCGAGAGCGGCTTTGTGAAGTCCCGCTTCCTGGACGACAAGGCAAGCTCCGCCTGCCTCTTGACCCTTTTGTGGCGGATGCACGCCACCGGGATGCGCCCCCGGTTTGACAGCTACTTCACCCTCACCGTCCATGAAGAAGTGGGCCACGGCGGGGCCACCCTGCCGGTGGTGGACGAGCTGCTGGCGGTGGACATGGGCTGCATCGGTGAGGACCTGACCTGCACCGAGTATCAGGTGTCCATCTGCGCCAAGGACTCCGGCGGCCCCTACGACTACGGCATGGTCAGCCGTCTGGTGCAGCTGGCCAAGGAAAACAGCGTGGACTACGCGGTGGACATCTACCCCCACTACGGCTCCGACGTGGGCGCGGCCTGGCGCACCGGCATGGACGCCCGCGGCGCCCTCATCGGGCCGGGCGTGCACGCCTCCCACGGCATGGAGCGCACCCATCTGGACGGCCTGAACGCCACCCTCAAGCTGGCCGGGCTCTATCTGGAACTGGCCTAAACAAAAAACGAAGGGACCGCCCCGGCAGCATGCCGGGGCGGTCCCTCTTTTGGGGGAAGAAAAAAGCGTTTTTGAAGCCCTCAGGCCAGGGCCGCGCCCAGGGCGCGGCAGGCGGCGAGAGCGTCCTCGTCCGGGACCTCGCAGCAGATGACCGAGGGGGCGGCCAGGGCGATGCCGGCGGCGGCGCAGCGCTCTTCCCAGCTGCGCATCCACTCCCCGTCGCCCCAGCCGTAGGAGCCGAACAGCCCCACTCTGCGCCCGGCAAGCCCCGCCTCGCAGGCGGTGAACATGGGCTCGAACTCGCTCTCCTCCAGCTGTTCCGCCCCCATGGAGGGGCAGCCGAAGGCAAAGCCGTCATAGTTTGCAAGGGCGGCGGGGTCAAAGGCGGCCGCCGGGATCAGTTCGGCCCCGGGGCCCGCGCCTTCCGCCACCGCGGCGGCCATGGCCTCGGTGTTGCCGGTGCCGCTCCAAAAAACAACTGCGATCTTATTCATGTTGAAACCTCTCTTTCGTCGTCAGCCGGCCACAGCCAGCTTTTCCAGCGGACAGCCCTGCGCCAGCCGGGCCTCCAGAATGCGGGTGCAGCGCCGCCAGACCTCAAAGGTGCGCAGGGCGGCGGCCTCGTTGCCGTAGACCTTCCAGCAGCCCGCGCACTTGTGGCGGCAGGCCCCGTTGCAGATGAAGCCCCGCACGTCCCGGGGCGGATAGCTCAGAAACAGCCCGATCTCGTGGGGGAACGCCTCCCCCGCCCGCAGTTTTCGGGCCAGCCGCGCCAGGCAGCGGCAAGCGGCCTCCGCCCCGTAGCCCCGCTCTTCCAGCAGGGCGCGGGCCTCGCCGCCCGCCAGCTCCCGCTCCAGCGCCCGGGGCCGGTAAAGATAGATCAGCGCCCGCCCTTTCTCCGTTTGCAGGGGCAGCACCCGCAGCCCCTTGGGGGCCAGCGCCCGGTTCAGCCTCCGCAGTTCGCCGGTCAGCTGCCCTGCGTCCCGGCAGGGGCAGGAGAACAGGCTCCCGGCCTTCAGCCCCGCCAGCGTGGGGGCGCAGTGGTGCACGATCAGTTGGTCGGACATGGCGGCTCCTTTCTGATTTGGCGGTTAGTTATGACTAACCAAGGCGGAAAACAAATGCCGCAAGGCCCGCAGGCCGGGCGGCGTGGCCGAAGGGAAGAGGCGGGGCAGGCGCGCTTTTTGCCGCGCGCCCGCCCCGCAGCCCGCCCGGCCGGGAAAGGAAAAAGAGCGAGGGACCGTTCGTCTTTTTCGGGCCGGGCGGGGCCCTTCGGAGAGAAAATGCCCATCGGCACCGCCGTGTTTGCCGCCGGCGGGCCGGGCGTGGATGATTCGGTTCGTTCAGCGCTCCTCCTGCGCCGCGCTGCCGTGGCAGCCGGAACAGCAGCCGGAGCAGCCGCCGGAGTCGGGGCAGCCGATGCACTTTTTGCCGCTCTTTTTCGCCTTGTAGACATAGAAGGCGGCGGCCAGGACGATGGCGGCGATGATGCCGCCGGCGATGAGGTCGGCCATCATGCGGCGCTCACCCCCTTGAGGGAGTACTCCTTGGCCAGCGAGCGGTCGCTCCGCAGGCACAGCCAGGTGAGGATGGCGGCAAAGACGGCCACGGCGGCAAGGCCGGGCACCGCGCCCGCGCCGAAGGAGCCGGTGGTGATGAGGGTGCCGAACTGGTAGACCAGCACGCCCACCGAGTAGCCGGTGCCCAGCTGCAAGCCGATGCCGGCCCACAGCCACTTGGCGCTCTTCATCTCGCTGTTCATCGCGCCGATGGCCGCAAAGCAGGGCGGGGTGTACAGGTTGAACATCAGATAGGCCAGGGCCGCTACCTTGGTGATGGCGATGATGCCCGCCACCTGGGTGCCGGAGCCCTCCAGCATGGCCAGTTCGTCGGTATCGATGAAGTTTTCAAGGCCCACGAAGCAGACGGCCAAGGTGCCCACCACGTTCTCCTTGGCGATGAAGCCGGTGACGGCGGCGGCCGCCAGCTGCCAGCTGAGCACGCCCACCACGGGCACCAGCAGAACGGCGAAGGGCGCGGCGATGGAGGCCAGGATGGACTGGTCCGCCGCCTCGGCCACCGTGAAGTTCCAGGTGAAGGTCTGCATGATCTGCACGGCGGTGTTGCACAGCAGGATGATGGTGGCGGCCTTCACGATGTAGGCCCAGCCGCGGCTGCACATGGCCTTGAAGGCGAACCACAGGGAGGGCACTTTATATTCGGGCAGTTCGATGATGAAAAAGCTCTTGCGGTTCTTGTAGCCGGCGATGCGGTTCACCAGCAGCGCGCCAAGGAAAATGAGCACGATGCCGGTGAAGTACATCACGAAGCTCACCCAGCCCGCGTCCGCAAAGAAGGCCCCGGCGAACAGGCTGATGACCGGGATCTTCGCGCCGCAGGGCATGAAGGGGGTGAGCATGGCGGTGGCGCGGCGCTCACGCTCGTTGCGGATGGTGCGGCTGGCCATCACGCCGGGGATGGCGCAGCCGGTGCCGATGACGAAGGGGATGACCGACTTGCCGGAAAGGCCCACCTTCTTGAAGATGGGGTCCAGCACCACCGCCACACGGGACATGTAGCCGCAGTCCTCCAGCAGGGCGATGAGGAAGTACATCACCATCACCAGGGGAAGAAAGCCCACCACGGCGCCCACGCCGCCGATGATGCCGTCCGCCAGCAGGGCGCTCAGCAGGGGGTTCGCCCCCGCCAGCTGGTCGCCCACCCAGCCCTGGAAGGTCTCGATCTGGGCCACCAGCGCGTCGGCGATGAAGGGGCCCACCCACACCTGGCTGATCTGGAACACCAGAAACATCACCAGCGCGAAGATGGGGATGCCCAGCCAGCGGTTGGTCAGCACCGCGTCGATGGCGTCGCCGGTGCCCTTTTCCCGGGTGAGCACCGTGCGCTGCTCCACCTTGCTCACCAGCTGGTTCACAAAGGCGAAGCGCCGGCGGTCGGCCTCTTCCACCGCCTTTTTGTCGGTCAGGTCCACCTCGCCTTGGGCGTAGGGGGCCTTCTGGCCCTTGCCGTAGAGGCCTGCCGCGGCGGCGGTCACCTCCCGCAGGCCGGTGCCCGCGGTGGAGACGGTGGGGATGACCGGGCAGCCCAGGGCCGCCGAAAGGGCGGCGGCGTCGATGGTGGTGCCCTTTTTCTCGTTCATATCGTTTTTGTTCAGCGCCACCACCACCGGCACCCCCAGCTCCAGCAGCTGGGTGGTGAAGAACAGGCTGCGGGAGAGGTTGGTGGCGTCCACGATGTTGATGATGGCGTCCGGGTGCTCGTGGCGCACATAGCTGCTGGTGATGCTCTCCTCCGAGGTGAAGGGAGACATGGAGTAGGCGCCGGGCAGGTCCACGGCCACCAGCTCCTCCCCGGCGGGGCAAAAGCTCTTCTTGATGGGGTGTTCCTTCTTTTCCACGGTAACGCCGGCCCAGTTGCCCACCTTCTCGCTGCGCCCGGTGAGGGCGTTGTACATGGTGGTCTTGCCGGAGTTGGGGTTTCCGGTCAGAGCGATTCTCATAAGCGGTTCCTCCTGTCATGCTCAAAGCCCCGCAGGGCGTTCTATCGCAAACGCCGGATGGTTAGCCAAGGCTAACCACGGGGCGCGGCGGTCCGTAAAAATGCGCGGGAAAAGCCCCCCTGCCTCAAACGCAGATGGCCCCGGCCAGCTGTTCGTCGATGGTGTAGCGCCCGTCCTTGATGGCCACCACGCAGCCCCCTTTCAGGCGGGAGACCACGGTGATGGGCTCGCCGGAAAAGCACCCCAGCGAGAACAGAAAGGCGTCCATCTCCTCGTCGTCGGTGTCGATGGCCCGGATGATGTATTCCCGGCCGGTGTCGGCGTTGTTCAAGGTCATGTTTTCACCTGCTTTCAGCGGAACACGGTGCGGCGGCACCAGTGGTTAGATGGAACTAACTCCACCGCCGTGAAAAAGCCGGCAGGGCCGGCCGGGCGTTGCGTTAGTCGTCGCTAACTTCTACCTGATGATACTCCATCGCCGCGGGTTTGTCAATCCCTTTTTGCAAAAAAAGGCGGCCCGGAGCCGGGCCGCCCTGCGTGGCGCGCAAAAAATCACTTCACCTGCTGCTGGGTGATGCAGTGGATGTTGCCCCCGCCGTAGACCACCTCGCGGGTGTAAACGCCCACCACCTTCCGCTCGGGGAACATGGCCTGGATCTGCTCCAGCGCCAGCGGGTCGTTCTCGTCGCCGTACTGGGGCACGATGACGCCGCCGTTCACGATGAGGAAGTTGGCGTAGGAGGCGATGCACACGTCCCCCTCCCGGCGGGGCAGGCTGCCCTCCACCGCGTCGATGGCAAAGTCTGCCCCCAGCCGCACCGGCTGTTTGGGCAGGCAGAGCTTGTGCACCTTCAGCCGGCGGCCCTTCGCGTCGGTGGCCCGGCACAGGGTCTCGTAGGCCGCCCGGGCGGGCTCATAGAAGGGGTCGGCGGGGTCGTCGGTCCAGATGCAGGCCACCTCCCCCGGCCGCACGAAGCAGGCCACGTCGTCCACATGGCCGTTGGTCTCGCCGGGGTCGATGCCGTCCTTCAGCCAGATGACCTTGTCCACGTTCAGATATTCTTTCAGCTGTTCTTCAATTTCGTCCTTGGTCATGTGGGGGTTGCGCCCCGCGCTCAAAAGGCACATCTCGGTGGTGAGCAGGGTGCCCTCCCCGTCCACATGGATGGAGCCGCCCTCCAGCACGAAGCCGGGGGTGTGGTAGCTGTCGATGCCCTCGATCTCGCAGATCTTGCGGGCCACGGCGTTGTCGTTGGCCCAGGGGAAATAGCACCCGTCCACAAGGCCGCCCCAGGCGTTGAACTCCCAGTCAACGCCCCGCACCTCGCCCTTGTCGTTCTTCAGGAAGGTGGGGCCGCAGTCCCGGCACCAGGCGTCGTCGGTGCTCATCTCCACCACCCGCACCTCGTCGGGCAGCTGGTTGCGGGCGTTGGCGTACTGGGCGGCGGAGACCAGCATGGTCACCGGCTCAAAGGCGCTGATGGCCCGGGCTACTTCAACAAAGGCCTTCTGGGCGGGCTTTGCGCCGTCGCGCCAGGTGTCCGGCCGCTCGGGCCAGATCATCCAGATCTTCTCCTGGGGCTCGAACTCGCCGGGCATGCGGAAGCCGTCTTTTCTCGGGGTGCTGTGGATGCGCTTTGCCATGGTGTTTTTCCGCTCCTTTCAGGGGGTCCTGCCGTTATTCTATACCAGCGCCGCGCCCGGCACAAGGCCGGACCGCCGCCGGGGCAAAGTTTTTTCAAAAAGGGGCTTGCTTTTTGTGCCGCGCCGTTGTAGAATGAAAAAAATTTGCAAAGGAGGACCCCCTTCGTGAAGAAACTGATCAGTCCGCTCGATCTGACCACGCAGGAGATCGACGAGCTCCTCGCTCTCGCCGACCGAATCATCGAAGACCCCCAGGCTTTTGCTCACAAGTGTGACGGCAAGATCCTGGCCACACTGTTTTTTGAACCCAGCACCCGCACCCGTTTGAGCTTTGAATCCGCAATGCTCAGTCTCGGTGGCAAGGTGTTGGGTTTTTCTTCGGCCAATTCCAGCTCTGCCGCCAAGGGTGAGAGCGTGGCCGACACCGTGCGCACCGTGGAGTGCTATGCCGACATCATCGCCATGCGCCATCCCAAGGAGGGCGCTGCCACCGTGGCCGCTTCCAAGGTGGACTGCCCCCTCATCAACGCCGGCGACGGCGGCCACCAGCATCCCACCCAGACCCTCACCGACCTGCTCACCATCCACCGGCTGAAGGGCCATCTGGACAACCTGACCGTGGGCCTGTGCGGCGACCTCAAGTTCGGCCGCACCGTCCACAGCCTCATCCGCGCCATGATGCGCTATGAGAACATCAAGTTCGTGCTGGTCAGCCCCAAGGAGCTGCAGGTGCCCGACTACATCCGGGACGACCTGGTGCGCAGCGGCTACGAGTTCGAAGAGGTGGAGCGCCTGGAGGACGCCATCGGCAAGATGGACATCCTCTACATGACCCGCGTGCAGCGCGAGCGCTTCTTCAACGAGGAGGACTACATCCGCCTGCGGGACAGCTACATCCTGGACAACGAGAAGATGAAGCTGGCCAAACAGGACATGATCGTCATGCATCCCCTGCCCCGCGTCAACGAGATCAGCGTGGAGGTGGACGACGACCCCCGCGCCGCCTACTTCCGTCAGGCGAAGTTCGGGCGCTTCGTGCGCATGGCCCTTATCCTGAAAATGCTGGAGGTGGAGTAAATGCTGAACATTGACAGCCTGGAAAAAGGCGTTGTGATCGACCATATCGAGTCCGGCAAGAGCATGGAGATCTACCGCGTGCTGGAACTGGACAAGCTGGACTGCAGCGTGGCCATCATCAAGAACGCCCGCAGCAAGAAGTCTGGCCGCAAGGACATCATCAAGATCGAGGACCGCATCGACATCGACCTGGACGTGCTGGGCTTCATCGACCCCAACATCACCGTCAACATCATCGACGGCGGCCACATCATCGAGAAAAAGCACCTGCAGCTGCCCGAGCGCATCGTGAACGTTGCCAAGTGCAAGAACCCCCGCTGCATCACCAGCGTGGAGCAGGAGCTGGACCATGTGTTCGTGCTCACCGACCCCGAGAAGGGCGTCTACCGCTGCATGTACTGCGAGCAGGAGTATAAGCGCGGCTGAAAGCCCGCCGCCTCTGCCGCCCCAGCAAGCCCGGCAGAGCGCTGAACGGCTCACCCGGCCCCCGTGTTTTGAACACGGGGGCCGCTTTTTGTTGAAAACTCCCGGCCCCGTTCCTCGTTGTGTGGAACAAAGGGGCTTTTCTTCTCTCTTTTTTCACAAAAACGCCGCAGGGGATGCTATAATAATACATTAGAAACGAAACCACCCCAAGGAGGGCCCCTTTATGCAGTGGACCGACATCAAGATCACCGTTCCCAAAGCCCAGGCGGAGGACGCCGAGGCCATCGCCACCGGCGTGTCCGGCGGCGGCATCTACATCGAGGACTATTCCGACCTGGAAGAGCAGGTGGAGCGCATCGCCCACGTGGACCTCATCGAGCAGGACCTGCTGGACAAGGACCGCACCCACGTGACGGTGCACCTGTATCTCTCCCCCGACGAGAACCCCGCCGAGGTGCTGGACCTGCTGCGGGGCCGCCTGGAAGCCGCCGAACTGGACTACTCCCTGGCGGCGGACGGCGTGGAGCAGCAGGACTGGGAGACCGCCTGGAAGGCCTATTACCACGCCCTGCCCATCGGCAAGCGGCTGGCCATCGTGCCCAGCTGGGAGGAATACCCCACCGACCGCATCGTCATCCGGCTGGACCCGGGCATGGCCTTCGGCACCGGCACCCATGAGACCACCGCCCTGTGCCTTGCCGCGCTGGACGAACTGGTCAAGGGCGGCGAGCGGGTGCTGGACATCGGCACCGGCAGCGGCATCCTGGCCATCGCGGCCCTCAAGCTGGGGGCGGCCGAGGCCGAGGGCGTGGACATCGACCCCATGTGCGTGCGCACCGCCGGCGAAAACGCCGAACTCAACGGCGTGGACGGCAGGCTGAAGGTGCTGGTGGGCGATCTGTCCGACAAGGCTACCGGCAAATACGACATCATCACCGCCAACATCGTGGCCAACGCCATCCTGCATCTGGCCCCCTGCGTGCCCGCCCTGCTGGCGGAAGGCGGCACCTTCATCGCCAGCGGCATCATCGACGCGCGGGAAGAGGAAGTGTGCGCCGGGCTTGCCGCCGCGGGCCTCAAGGTGGCCGAGGTGCGCCGCCAGGGCGGCTGGGTGGCCATCCTCTGCAAGGGCGGGGTGTGAAAAATGCCCCACCGCTATTTTGCTTCGGAAATAGATGGCGCCACCGCCGCCCTCACCGGCCCGGACGCCCATCACCTGGGAAAGGTGATGCGGGCCAAACCCGGCGACGCGGTCATCCTGTGCGACGGGGCGGGCTTTGACTACACCGCCGCCGTCACCTCCGTGACCCCCGACCGGGTGGAGTTCGCCCTGCTGGAAAAGCGCCCCACCGCCGCCGAGCCCTCGGTGGAGGTGACCCTCTTCGCCGGCTATCCCAAGCAGGATAAGCTGGAGTTCATCGTCCAGAAGGCGGTGGAGCTGGGCGCGGTGCGCGTGGTGCCCTTTTTCAGCCGCTTCTGCGTGGCCGCCCCCAAAAAAGAGGAGCAGAAGAACGCCCGCTACGCCCGCATCGCCGCCGAGGCGGCAAAGCAGGCGGGCCGGGGCCTCGTGCCCGCCGTGGAGCTGCCCCTGGACGTCAAGGACCTGCCCGCCCGCTTTGACCAGTTCGACCTGGTGCTCTTTTTCTACGAGGGCGGCGGCGAGAGCCTGCGCACACTGGTGAAGGATCAAAAGCGCATCGCCCTCATCACCGGGGCCGAGGGGGGCTTTTCCCCCGAGGAGGCGGCGGCCCTCACCGCCGCCGGCGCGGTGCCGGTGGGCCTTGGGCCGCGCATTTTGCGCTGCGAGACCGCCCCGGTGGCGGGCCTTGCCGCGGTGATGACCCTGGCGGGCCAGCTGGAATGAGACTTCGCGGCGCATAGCCGCGCGCCTTTTGTGGAACACTACGGGTGGTTTTATACCACACATCGTTCTGCAAAGGAGCATCGTTTATGAAACGCATCGTGACCGTGGCGGCGGCTCTGGCCCTGACGCTGAGCCTCGCCGGCTGCTGGGGCGGCGACAAGCCCGCCTCCAGCGCAAAACCCACCCCCACCCCTTCCATGAGCAGCAGCGCCTCGGGCGGCTCGTCCATGGAAGACGGCATGTCCGGCAGCATGGAGGACGGCATGGACGGCTCCGCCTCCGCCGGCATGTCCAGCAGCGGCAGCCTTGCCGCCAGCGAGGGCATGGGCAACAGCGCCGTCACCTCCGGCAGTGCCGGCTGACCGCATCCGCCGGCCCGGCGCCTTTGGGGCGCCGGGCCGCACTCTTTGGGAGGAGCCTATGAACAAAAGCAAAAAACAGCTTGCCTCGGCGGCGGTGCTGGTGCTGCTGTGCGCCGGGTGCGCCGCGGCGGCGGTGGCCTTCCGCCACGAGCTCTGGGCCCTCATCACCAGCCAGACCGCCCGGGACGAGTTTGTGGAGTGGGTGCGCTCCCACGGGGTGTGGGGCATGCTGGTGTTCCTGGCGCTGGAGGTGTTCCAGATCGTGGTGGCCGTGGTGCCCGGCGAGCCGGTGCAGATCATGGCCGGCGCGCTCTACGGCCCGGTGGGCGGGCTGCTGCTCTGCCTTGTGGGCATCCTCATCGGCAGCACCCTAATCTATTACTTCGTGCGGGCCCTGGGGGCCAAAGCCGTGGACCCGGCGGTGCTGCACAAATACCGCTTTCTGCAGGACGAAAAGCGGGCCCGCAGCGCCTTGTACTTACTCTTTTTCCTGCCGGGCATGCCCAAGGACCTGCTCACCTACATCGGGCCCTTCCTGCCCTTGAAGCCCCGGGAGTTCCTGTTCATCTGCACCCTGGCCCGCTTCCCCGCCCTGCTGGCCAGCACCGTGGCGGGCGACAGCCTCTTCGAGGGCAACATCGTGCTGCCCCTGGTGCTGGGGGCGGTCACCGGCACGCTGGGCCTTCTGTGCATCCGCAACGAGCAGCGCATCGTGGACTGGCTGCACCGCCGCCGCGACAAGCTGGCGCCCAAATGAGAAAGCCGCCCCGGCCGCAGGGCGGCTTTTTTGCCCCCTCCGCCCGTTAAAAAACCAACGGCGGGCCTTTTCAAAGCAGGCCCGAATGTGGTACAATTTCCAAAGAAGCCAAAAAAAGAGGAGTGTGTCAAAATGGCTGAATACGTATTGTTCACCGAGTCCACCGCCGATCTGACGGCGGAGCTCGTGCAGCAGCTGGGCGTGGAAGTGCTGCCCATGCTTTTTTCCCTTGACGGCAAGGAATACAACAACTACCCCGACAACCGGGAGCTGGACCCCCATGACTTTTACGACGCGCTGCGCGCCGGCGGCATGAGCACCACCAGCCAGATCAACCAGGCCGCCTTCGAGGAGGCATTCTCCCCCGTGCTGGAGGCGGGCAAGGACATCCTGTATCTGGCCTTCTCCAGCGGTCTGTCCGGCACCTACCACTCCGCCTGCCTCGCGGCGGAGGAGCTGGCGGAAAAGTACCCTGAGCGCACCGTGCGGGTGATCGACACCCTGCAGGCCAGCATGGGCGAGGGCCTGGCGGTCTACTACGCCGCCACCCTGAAGAACGAGGGCAAGAGCCTTGCGGAAGTGGCCGACTGGTTCGAGGCCAACAAGATGCGGGTGTGCGCCTGGTTCACGGTGGACGACCTGATGTTCCTCAAGCGCGGCGGCCGCCTGGGCGGCGGCGCCGCTGTGGTGGGCACCCTGTTGGGCATCAAGCCGGTGCTGCATGTGGACGACGACGGCCACCTCATCGCCATGGAGAAGGTGCGCGGCCGCCGCGCCAGCCTGGACGGCCTGGTGAAGCACTTCGCTTCCAGCGACGTGCCCCCCGCCGAGCAGGTGGTGTTCGTCAGCCACGGCGACTGCCCCGAGGACTGCCAGTATGTGGCCGACCGCTGCAAGGAGCTGGGCGCGAAGGAAGTGCACATCGGCACCATCGGCCCGGTCATCGGCGCTCACTCCGGCCCCGGCACTGTGGCGCTCTTCTTCCTGGGCTCGAAGCGATAAAAAACAGAGCAGTCCGCCGCCCCCTGCCGGGGGCGGCGTCTGTGTATTCAAAAGGAGGAGCAGGATGGGTTTTACCGAAAAAACGCAGGTGTTTCTCATCGCCGCGTGGTATAAGGAATTGAACGAGGCCTTCGGCGAGCGGGGGCAGCGGGCCTTCGTGCTGGCCGTCAAGCACTACGCCCGCCAGCGGGGCGAGCGGATGGCCCAGCGGGCCGTGCGGGACGGCCAGGAACTGAACTACGCCTCCTACTGCGCCTACTGCGAGTGGGCCCCCTCCGAGGAGACCCTGGCCGGCGGCGAGGAGTGCGTGTCCCACCTGCGCAGCACCGCGCCGGACTATGTCTATGAGGTGTACCCCTGCGTGTGGTTCACCGCCTTCCAAGAGCAGAACGCCCTGGAGGCGGGGCAGCTCTACTGCCGCCATCTGGACGAGGCCATCGCCCGGGCCTTCAGCAGCTCGCTGCAGTTCTACACCGTGGAGACCCAGCACTGCGCCGACCGGTGCGTGTTCTGCATCCGGGACGCAGGCTTCGGCCCGGACACGGTGGTGCAGCGCCGCACCGAGTACGTCAAGGGCTTCGACTACCACTGCGCCCACACCTTCTACGCCTTCGCCGAGACCGCCGCCGGCGTGTTCGGCCAGCCGGGCGAGGCCCTCGCCGCCCGGGTGCTGGCGGCGTTTGAAGCGGAATACGGCCCGGAGATGCGCCGGCAGCTGGAGGCCTTCGCCACGGAAAACTTCGACCGCGCCTGAAAAAAGCAGAAAAGCGCTCCCCCGGCCGGGGGAGCGCTTTTTGTTTTGGTTTATTCCTTTTTCATCGAACCCAGGCAGCCGAGGATGCTCTCGGCGGCGCTGAGCTTCATGGCCTCTTTTTCCGCGAAGGCCGCGTCGGCGGCGCTCCACAGGCTGATGGACCGCTTGGTGGCCAGGATGGAGCTGGCGCTCACGCTGAATTCGTCCAGGCCCCAGGCCAGCAGCAGCGGCAGCAGCGCCGGGTCGGCGGCGGCCTCGCCGCACATGCCCACCGGGATGTGTGCCGCCTTGGCCGCGGCGATCACGCTCTTGATGCTGCGCAGCACCGCCGGGTGGAACACGGTGTAGAGCTTCGCCACCTTGGCGTTGCCCCGGTCCACCGCCAGGGTGTACTGGGTCAGGTCGTTGGTGCCGATGGAAAAGAAGTCCGCCTCCTGGGCCAGCAGGTCCGCCACCAGGGCGGCGGCGGGGGTCTCGATCATCACGCCCACCTTGATGTCCGCGTCAAAGGGCTTGCCCTCGGCGGCAAGCTCGGCCTTGGCCTTTTCCAGCAGGGCCTTGGCCGCCCGCAGTTCCTCCACGCCGGTGACCAGCGGCAGCATGATGCGCACGTTGTGCTTTTCCGCGCCCGCCCGCAAAAGGGCCCGCAGCTGGGTCATATAAAGCTCCGGGTTATCCAGGCAGTAGCGGATGGCCCGGTGCCCCAGGAAGGGGTTCTCTTCCTTGTCCATGCCGAGATACGGCACGTCCTTGTCGCCGCCCACGTCCAGGGTGCGGATGATGACCTCACCGCCGGCGAACTGGGCCGCCACCTGCCGGTAGGCCGTCAGCTGCTCTTCCTCGGTGGGGGCCGCGTCCCGGTCCATGAAGAGGAACTCGGTGCGGAACAGGCCGATGCCCTCCGCGCCCTTTTCCAGGGCGGGGGCCGCGTCCTCCGGGCGGCCGATGTTGGCGTAGAGCGCCACCGGGCGGCCGTCGGCGGTGACGGTGGGCTTGCCCAGATACTCCTTCAGCACCGCGCGCCGGGCCTCAAAGGCCTCCCGCCGGGCTTCGTAGTCCTTCACCGTGCGCTCGTCCGGGTCCACATAGACGTGGCCCAGCTCGCCGTCCATGGCGATCTTCGCGCCGGGGGCGATGGCCTCCAGCGCCCCGGGCACGCTGAGCACCGCGGGGATCTCCAGCGCCCGGGCCAGGATGGCCGAGTGGCTGGTGGCGCCCCCCGTTTCGGTGATGATGCCGGCGATGTTCTCCCGTTTGAGGCCCACCGTCATGCTGGGGGTCAGGTCGTGGGCCACGATCACCGTGCCCGCGGGCGCGGCGGCCAGGTCCTGGTCCTCACGGCCCAGCAGGGTCTTGAGCAGCCGGTCCCGCAGGTCGGCCACGTCGGTGGCCCGCTGGCGGGTCAGTTCGTCCTCCACCGCGCTGAACATGGCGATGAAGCTGCCGCACACCGCGTCCACCGCGGCTTCGGCCACCGCGCCGCCCTCGATCTGCTCGTTCATCTGGCCGATCATGAAGGGGTCGGCCAGCATCATGATCTGGCCGGAGAGGATCTCCGCCGCGTGCTCGCCCACCTGGCTGGTCATGGCCTGGGCCATGGCGGCCAGCGTGTCGCTCACCGCTTTGGCCGCCGCGGCAAGGCGTGCCTTTTCCTGTTCGGCTCCGGCGTACTGCACGCCGGACCAGTCCAGCTCCTGGGTCTGCACCACCAGAGCCGTGCCCAGGCCAACGCCCGCGCAAACGCCCGTTCCCTTCAGCATGTCGAACCTCTCCTTCCCTTTTTTGTGGTTACTCGCCCAGGCCGTTTTCGATCAGGCGCACGGCCTCCAGCAGGGCGGCCTCCTCGTCGGGGCCGCTGCACTGCACTTCCACCTCGGTGCCGCACTTGATGCAGGCGGCGATGAGGTTCATGATGCTCTTGGCGTTCACGGTCTTGCCGTTCGCCACCAGATTCACGTCGCTGTCGAACTTCATCATGGCGTTGGCAAACATGCCGGCGGGGCGCATATGCATGCCCATGGGGTTGCGGATAACGGTTGTAGTCGAGACCATCTTTTTCTTCTCCTTTGTCTGTTTTGATAAAGACGGGGGGCGCTTGGGCCCCCCGCGGGGTTCAAAGGGTTCAGGCTTCCTTGTTCTTCTTCAGTGCCGCCAGCAGGGCCATGCCCACGACGCTGCCCGCCACCAGGCTGATGACGTAGCCCAGCACGTTGGTGACCACGGGGAAGACGAAGATGCCGCCGTGGGGAGCCATCAGGCCGCAGCCGAAGACCATGGACAGAGCGCCGGCCACCGCGCTGCCAACAACGCAGCTGGGGATGACGCGCAGGGGGTCGGCGGCGGCGAAGGGAATGGCGCCCTCAGAGATGAAGCACAGGCCCATGATGTAGTTCACCACGCCGGACTTGCGCTCGTCGGCGGTAAACTTCTTCTTGAAGAAGGTGGTGCACAGGGCGATGGCGATGGGGGGCACCATGCCGCCCACCATGACGCTGGCCATCATCTGGTACTCGATGGCGCCCTGGCCTGCGCCCGCCGCAAGGGCGGTGGCGATGGCGCCGGTGCCGGTGACGTAAGCGGCCTTGTTGAAGGGGCCGCCCATGTCGATGCTCATCATGCCGCCCAGCACAGCGCCCAGCAGGATCTTGCTGGTGCCGCCCAGGCTGGAAAGGAAGCCGGTCAGGCCGGTGTTCAGCGCGCCGACGATGGGGCCGAAGGCACACATGAACAGGCCCATGAAGAGAACGCCCACCACGGGGTAGAGCAGGATGGGCTTGATGCCCTCCAGGCTGCGGGGCAGCTTTTCGCACAGCTTTTCAAAGGCCAGCATGAAGTAGCCGCCCACAAAGCCCGCCAGCAGCGCGCCCAGGAAACCGGAGGAAACGGGGTCGGCGGTGCCGGCGATGGTGGCGAAGCTGGTGCCCGCCGCGGCCATGCTGCCGCCCACGAAGCCCACCACCAGACCCGGACGGTCGGCGATGCTCATGGCGATGTAGCCCGCCAGGATGGGCAGCATGAAGTTGAAGGCCACGCCGCCGATGGTCTTGAAGAAGGCGGCGATGGGGGTGCCCATGCCGAAGTTGGCAGCGTTGTTGGGGTCAAAGTCGTCCAGCAGGAAGGCCAGGGCGATGAGGATGCCGCCGCCGATGACGAAGGGCAGCATGTGGGAAACGCCGTTCATCAGGTCCTTGTAGGTCTTGCGGCCCAGGGATTCCTTCACGGCGGAGGCAGTCTCCACGGTCTCGGCGCCGCCCTGGTGATGGTAGACGGGAGCGGAGCCCTCCGCCGCCTTCTTCACCAGTTCCTCGGCCTTGTGGATGCCGTCGCTCACCGGCACGAAGATGACGGGCTTGCCGTCGAACCGGGCGGTCTCCACGTTCTTGTCGGCGGCCACGATGATGCCGTCGGCCGCGGCGATCTCCTCGGCGGTCAGGGCGTTCTTCACGCCGCCGGAGCCGTTGGTCTCCACCTTCACGGTGATGTTCAGGGCCTTGCCGGCCTTCTCCAGGGCCTCGGCGGCCATGTAGGTGTGGGCGATGCCAGTGGGGCAGGCGGTGACCGCCAGCACCCGGTACTCGCCGCCCGCGTTCTTGGCGGCCTTGGCGGCGGCCTCCTCGGCGGTGTCCACCGACTCAACGCCGGGCACGCCGGTCTCGCCGTACTTGGCGGCCTCGGCCTTGTCGATCACCGCCAGAAATTCCTCGGCGGTCTTGGCGGCACGCAGGCCGGAGGTGAACTCCGGGTCCATCAGGGGGCGGCGATCATGAAGAACAGGTCGCTGGGCTGTTTGTCCATGGCGCCGTAGTCCACGCCCTGGGAAAGGGTCATGGCCGCGAGGCCGGGGTTCGAAACAGCGTCGCTCTTGGCGTGAGGCACGGCGATGCCCGCCTCGATGGCGGTGCTGCTCTGGGCCTCGCGGGCCAGGATGGCCTCCTTGTAGGCGGCTTTGTCCGCCAGGTGGCCGCCGGCGGCCTGCAGGTCGATCAGGGTGTCGATGGCGCCCGCCTTGTCGGCGGCCTGACCGCCCAGCAGAATGCTCTGGGGTTTCAACAGGTCTGTGATGCGCATGTTGTTCCTTCCTCTCTCTATTCTAAAAGCTAAGGCTCTGCCCGCTTTGGGTCAGCGATGGAATTGCGCCGGAAAGACCCGGCGCGGGGTGAAGTGCGCCAGAGGATCGGGGGCTGCCCCCGCCGCCTCAGCGCTGCAAAAGGGACTCGATCTCGGTCCGGGTGGCAAGGGTGTCGGAGAAGGCGGTGGCGCTGCCGCAGGCGGAGCCCAGGCGCAGCGCCCAGGCGTAGTCGCCCTTTTCCAGCCAGCCAGCCACGAAGCCGGCCACCATGGAATCGCCCGCGCCCACCGAGTTCTTCACCTTGCCCTTGAAGGCTTCCAGCCGGTGCACATTGCCGCCCTCGTCCAGCAGCAGCGCGCCGTCGCCCGCCATGCTCACCAGCACGTTGCGCGCGCCCTTTTGCTGCAAAAGGCGGGCGCACTCCACGATCTCCTCGTCGGTGGAAAGGGTGCGGCCGAAAATTTCGCCCAGCTCGTGGTTGTTGGGCTTGATGAGGAACGGCTTGTAGGGCAGCACCTTCACCAGCAGCTCGCCGGTGGCGTCCACCGCGCAGAGCACCCCTTTCGGGGCCAGCCGCTCCAGGATGCGCTGGTAGATGTCGCTGGGCAGGCTGGCGGGGATGCTGCCCGCCAGCACCAGCACGTCGCCGGCGGCAAGGCGGTCGAGCTTCTGGAACAGCTCTTCCAGCGCCTCGGCGGGGATGTGGGGGCCCTGGCCGTTGATCTCGGTCTCAACAGAGGCCTTGATCTTCACGTTGATGCGGGTCAGCCCCTCGGGCAGGCGGATGAAATCGGCGCTCACCCCCCGGCGGGCCAGCCCCGCCTCCACGGCCTCGCCGGTGAAGCCCGCCACAAAGCCCAGGGCCACGCTCTTGAAGCCCAGCTGGCCCAGCACGCAGGAGACGTTGATGCCCTTGCCGCCCAGCTGGATGTCCTCGCTCTCGGTGCGGTTCACCGCCCCCGGCTCAAAGGCCGGCAGGCGCACCACATAGTCCAGCGCGGGGTTGAAGGTCACGGTGTAGATCATTGGTCAGGTTCGACCTCCTTGATGATGGCATGTTTTGCGTAAACTTTGTCCGGCAGGCGGTCGGTGATGATGCAGCCCCGCTCAAGGGGAGCCACCGTCACCGCCGAAACGCGGCCGAACTTGGAAGCGTCCGCCAGGATGTAGCTCACATAGGCCTGGTCCATGGCGGTGGATTTCACCAGCGCCTCCTCCGGGTCGGGGGTGGTGTAGCCCTGGCTCAGGGCGATGCCGTTCACCCCAAGGAAGGCTTTGGTGAAGTTGTAGCGGGAAAGGCCCTGCACCGCCGCGGCGCCCACGATGGCCTCGGTGCCCGGCTTGAGCATGCCCCCCAGCACATAGGCCTTGAAGCCCTTCTGCACCAGCTTCTGGGCGTGCATCACGCCGTTGGTCACGATCACCGCGCCCCCCGGCTGCAGGAAGTCCAGCATCATCAGAGTGGTGCTGCCCGCGTCCAGAAAGACCACGTCGTCCGGCTGGATCTGCTTTGCCGCATAGCGGGCGATGGCCTGCTTTTCGGCCACGTTCAGCTGCTCCTTGGCGCTCATGGCCGCTTCGCCGGAGTCGAAGGCCTCTTCCCGGGCCACCGCGCCGCCGTGTACTTTGTTTAGTTTGCCCTGCCCGGCCAGGAGTATCAGATCCCGCCGGATGGTGGACTCGGATGCGTCCAGCGCCTGGGCCAGCTCGGTGACGGTGGCCGCCCGCTTTTTGTGCAGCAGCTCCTGGATGGCCGCGAACCGCTCTTCTGCCAGCATTCCCCTCACTTCCTTTCTTCTGCCTTCACTATACCACGGCAAATAATCAAAATCAAGCAAATTCATTCACAAGGCCGCACAAATTTGGCGGCGCATTTTGGTTACAGTGCACAGTTTTGACTGATTTCTCCCGAAATAGGGGCAGATTTCCCCTTTTAAAAGCGAAATCCGTCAAAAAACGCGCACGTTCGCGCACAATAGAACGCAAAAAAGGTCCCGGCACGGAATGTGCCGGGACCGGAAGGTTTGATGGGTGGGGTCAGTCCGTTTCGGGGGCGGTCAGGTCCTCCTCCAGCAGGCGGGCCTTCACCTGCAGCAGGCTGGCCGCCTCGGTGGAAAAGCAGCGCACGCCCTGCCGGGCATAGCGCACCACCTGGTTGGGGCTGCCCGCGTGCACCCCGCAGATGCACACCGGCGCGCCCGTGCCGGCCGCCGCCTCGAGGACCATGCCCACCAGCCGGTGCACCGCCGGGCTGCGGGCGCTGAAAAAGTCGGAGAAGCGGCCGTCCAGCCGGTCGGCGGCGTAGGTGTACTGCACCAGGTCGTTGGTGCCCACCACCAGAAAACGGCACCCGGCGGCCAGGATGTCCCCCGCCAGCAGGGCGGCGCTGGGGGTCTCCACCATGCAGCCGAACTCCATCTCCTCGTTGAACACAACGCCCCGCCGGCGCAGGGTGCGGCGGGCCTTTTCCACATGATGCATGGCCCGCTGCCAGTCCTCCGGGCAGGAGACCATGGGGATGGCCACCCGCAGCGGCCCCCGGGCCCCCGCCCGCAGCAGCGCGCACAGCTGCTCTTCGAACATCTGGGGGTGGGCCAGGCTCATCCGCAGGCCCCGCATGCCCAGGGCGGGGTTGGGGGAATCCTCGGTGAGGCCGGGCACGCTCTTGTCCGCGCCGATGTCGAAGGTGCGCACCGTCACCGGCTTGCCGCCCGCGGCCTGCAGGCAGCTGAGGTAGAAATAGTACTGCTCCTCCTCGCTGGGGATGCGCCCCGCCATGATGGAGAACTCGCTGCGCAGAAGGCCCACGCCCTCGGCGCCCGCCTGCATGGCCAGCTCCACGTCCTCGGGGCCGGAGCAGCTGGCCATCAGGGCCACATGGGCGCCGTCCTTGGTGCGGCAGGGCCCCGCCGCGCCCAGGGCCGCCAGCCGTTTTTTCAGGATGGAAGCGCCCACGATGCGCCGCTGGGCGTCCTTGCGCACGGCCTCGTCCGGCTCCAGGATGAGGCGGCCGTTGTCCGCGTCCAGCACCGCGCCGGCGGCGCAGTTCTGGCTCAAAAAGCCCGCCCCCAGCTGCACCACCGCGGGGATGCCCATGGTGCGGGCGATGATGGAGGCGTGGCTCTGCTCGCTGCCTTCGGCGCAGGCCACCCCCAGCAGCATGCCCCGACCGATGGAGACGATGTCGCTGGGATAGATGTATTCGCTCACCAGGATGGAGGGCGTTTCCAGCCGCAGGGGGGTGCGGGGCCGCCCGTCCAGGATGTTCACCACCCGGCGGCAGGCGTCCAGCACGTCCATCGCCCGCTGGCGTATGTAGTCGTCGTCGGCGGCCTCGATGCGCCCGGCGTACAGCTGGGCCGCCCGCTCCACCGCGGGGGCCGCCCCCGCGCCGGCGGCGATGTAGGAGGCGATCTCCCGGTTGAGGCCGGGGTCGTCCAGCATCACCTGCTGGAACAGAAAGATGTCCTTGTCGGTGCCCACGGCGGCCTCTTCCAGAAGGCGAAGCTCGTCCTTCGCCAGCACCACCGCCGCGTTCAGCAGGGCCTGTTCCCGGCCGGGGGTCTGCACCACCCGTTCCAGGCCCGGCCCGCTGTGCTGCAGCCGCCGCACGGGTCCCATCACCAGACCCGGCGAGGCCGTCGCGCCCTGATACATCTGCATGGATGCTCCCCCTTTCCAACGAAGGCCCTGTGAAAAACGGCCTTACTGCTCGGTGAGAACAAAGCGCACCAGCGCTGTCAAAAACTCGCCCGGCACCGCGGCGGACACCGCCGCCTCCATCGGGCGCCAGCCCGCCTCCTGCCGCAGCAGCGGGTAGAAGCGGGCGGCCGCCTCGCCGTCGCTCTTTTGCAAAAAGGCGTCGCACAGCTCGTCCGCGGTGTAAATGCCCACCGGGTCCACCCCGGCCAGCTCGGCCGCCCGCTCCAGCGGGGCCAGCGCCCGGGCCTGCTCGGTGGCGCACCAGCGCTCCATGGGGCGCAGCGCCGCGCCCTCGGTCAGCGCCAGCGAGGGGCTGCGGCTGATGGCCGAGCGCAGCAGCCGCGCATAGGGCCGCACGAACCGCTCGGCCAGCTTTTTGTCCTCCCCCGCCCGCAGGGCGTAGGCGGTGCCCGCAAGGCGGCCGAAGGCCCGGTAGCAGTCCTGATAGCCCAGGGCGATGTTCCGCTTCGCCGTGGCGGGCTCAAAGCGCAGGATGGGCCCCAGGTCCCAGTAGCTGCGCACGCAGGTGGTGGGCAGGCCGGTGAGGTTGGGCAAGGTCACGCCCACGCCGTCCACGTCCACCGCCAGCAGCTCCTCCGCGCCCATCCGGGCCGCAAGGCCCAGGGGCATGTTGTCGGACCAGCCGCCGTCGATGTATTCCTCCCCGTCGATGGTGCGGGCCTGAAAGGCCGGGAAGCAGGCCGCCGAGGCCAGCATGTAGTCCGCGAGGCGGCCTTCGGGTATCTCTTCCAGCGTCAGCTTCAGGGGCCTCAGGGTGTTTTTCTGCACCGTCACAAGGCCGTAGCGCACCGGGCAGGCCCGCAGGGCCTTTTCGTCCACCACCCGGCGCACGGTGGCCTCCAGCGGGGTCACGTCCATGCCGCCGTGCTCCACCGCCGCCTGCAAAAAGTCGCCCCAGTCGGCGGGGCGGCCGTCCGGGGCCGGCTCCATCACCTGCCCGTCGCCGATGGTCAGCCACATCTCCTGGGCCAGCTCCCAGTCGTCCAGGG
The DNA here is from genome assembly GCA_004558145.1 of Oscillospiraceae bacterium. GTDB lineage: Bacteria > Bacillota > Clostridia > Oscillospirales > Ruminococcaceae > Allofournierella_A > Allofournierella_A excrementavium. Next base: position 75,987 of record SFDQ01000010.1, on the reverse strand, counting down.
CGAAGAGCGCCCCGTTCAGGCACCCCACCGAGGTGCCCGCGATCACGCCGGGGCGCCAGTCCAGCTCGTCCAGGGCCTTGTAGACCCCCACCTGATAGCTGCCCTTGGCGCCGCCGCCGGCCAGCACAAGACCTTTTGTCATCCCAGCGTCCTTTCCGGCCCGGGGGCCGCGTGTGGTTTCTTTATTATACCATATTATACCACGGAATTATGACGGAACAAAGACCGTGGCGGCGAAGGAGAGAATGACCAAATTGACAAAATTTGGCGCGGATTTTGCAAATTCTCTTGCTCTTTGTGAAAAAACAGGATATAATGAAGCAGCAAACAGTGCGTCGTCCGGTAGCCTGCCGCGGAATGCGGCAGGCTGTTTTACACCGGGACGCCAAAAATCTAAAGGAGGGTCTCATTTTTATGAACGCGATGTTCCTTGTGGCGGCGGGCGCAGTGATTGCGCTGGGCTTTGCCGCCACCATGTTCCGGCGGGTGAAGGGCCAGCCCGTGGGAACGCCGCAGATGGAGAAGATCTCCAATGCGGTGAGCAGCGGCGCCACCGCCTATCTGAAGCGGCAGTACAAGGGCGTGGCCGTCTTCTTCGTGGTGGTCTTCTGCATCCTGCTGGCCATGGCCGCCATGGGCTTTTTGAGCTATTTCACTCCCTTCGCCTTCGTCACCGGCGGCTTCTTCAGCGGTCTGGCGGGCTTCATCGGCATGAAAACGGCCACCATGGCCAACTGCCGCACCGCCAACGCCGCCTCCGAAAGCCTGAACCGCGGCCTGCGGGTGGCCTTCTCGGCGGGCAGCGTCATGGGCTTCACCGTGGTGGGCCTGGGTCTTCTGGACCTGTCGTTCTGGTATTTCTTCCTGCGCTTCTGGTACACCACCGTTGACCCGGTGGCCTCCACCGAGCTGCTGATCCAGAACATCACCTCCAACATGCTCACCTTCGGCATGGGCGCGTCCAGCATGGCCCTGTTCGCCCGTGTGGGCGGCGGCATCTTCACCAAGGCCGCCGACGTGGGCGCCGACCTGGTGGGCAAGGTGGAGGCGGGCATCCCCGAGGATGACCCCCGCAACCCCGCCGTCATCGCCGACAACGTGGGCGACAACGTGGGCGACGTGGCCGGCATGGGCGCCGACCTGTATGAGAGCTATGTCAGCTCCATCGTCTCCACCAGCGCCCTGGCCGTGGCCGCAGGCTACGGCGTGAACGGCGTCAGCGTGCCCATGCTGCTGGCGGCGCTGGGCGTTCTGTGCTCCATCGTGGGCAGCTTCTTCGTCAAGACCAAGGAGGGCGCCAGCCAGAAAAACCTGCTCACCGCCCTGCGCACCGGCACCTACATCGCCAGCGCCCTCATCGCGGTGTGCGCCTGGTTCGCGGTGCACTGGCTGCTGCCCGCCGAGCACGCCACCGGCGTGTTCATCGCGGTCATCAGCGGTCTGGTGGCGGGCGTTGCCATCGGCGCCATCACCGAGTACTACACCTCTGACACCTACAAGCCCACCCAGCGCCTGAGCGCCTCCAGCGAGACCGGCAGCGCCACCGTCATCATCAGCGGCCTGTCCCTGGGCATGCTGAGCACCGTGGCCCCCGTGGTCATTGTGGGCGTGAGCGTTCTGCTGAGCTACTTCTGCGCCGGCGGCGCGTCCGACTTCAACATGGGCCTTTACGGCGTTGGCGTGAGCGCCGTGGGCATGCTCAGCACCCTGGGCATCACCCTGGCCACCGACGCCTACGGCCCCATCGCCGACAACGCCGGCGGCATCGCCGAGATGACCCACATGCCCGCCGAGGTGCGTCAGCGCACCGACGCGCTGGACAGCTTGGGCAACACCACCGCCGCCACCGGCAAGGGCTTTGCCATCGGCAGTGCGGCCCTCACCGCCCTGGCCCTCATCGCCAGCTACATCGACAAGGTGCATCAGATCAAGCCGGACATGGCCCTGGATCTGACCATCACCAACCCCACCACCCTCATCGGTCTGTTCATCGGCGGCATGCTGCCCTTCCTGTTCGCGGCGCTGACCATGGACGCGGTGGGCAAGGCGGCCCAGAGCATTGTGGTGGAGGTGCGCCGTCAGTTCTCCACCATCACCGGCCTGATGGAAGGTAAGGCGGAGCCTGACTACGCCCGCTGCGTGGACATGTGCACCCGCAGCGCCCAGAAGCTGATGCTGGCCCCCGCCCTCATCGCGGTGATCGTGCCCGTTGTGGTGGGCCTCATCCTGGGCGTGAACGGCGTGGCGGGCCTGCTGGCCGGCACCACCGTCACCGGCTTCGTGCTGGCCGTGATGATGGCCAACTCCGGCGGCGCGTGGGACAACGCCAAGAAGTACATCGAGAGCGGCCAGCACGGCGGCAAGGGCAGCGACTGCCACAAGGCCGCCGTGGTGGGCGACACCGTGGGCGACCCCTTCAAGGACACCTCCGGCCCCGCCATCAACATCCTCATCAAGCTGACCAGCATGGTCTCCATCGTGTTCGCCGGCCTGATCGTGGCGGTGCATCTGCTGTAAATCTCTTTCAAGCGCCAAAAGGCCCCGGGACATTTGTCCCGGGGCCTTTTTTCATTTCAGTTTTGCCAAAAGCTGCGCCGTGGTCATAAAGCCGGTGCGCTCGAAGCGCCCCAGCCCGAAGAGGCATTCCGGCGAGCGGGTGAGCATGTTGGAGTGCTCCTCGCTGGTCATGGTGGCCTGCATGCCCGCCGCCTTCAGCGCCGCTTCCGCGTTCGCATCCAGCGCGCCGTAGGGGTAGGCGAAGGCGGGCAGCAGCGCCGCCCCCGCCTCGTCCGCCATGGCCTGCATCCTTGCCGCGTCCGCCGCCAGCAGGGCCGCGTGGTCCTGTTCGCTCTCGCCGGGCAGGCGCTTCACCCCCGGCCGGGCGTAGGTGTGCAGCGAGGCGGAGTGGCTTTGCAGCTCCACAAGGCCCGTCTCTTCCAGCGCCGCCAGCTGGCTCCAGGTCAGGTGTTCCCCGGCCTGGCCCTGGGCCCCGGCGGCCGCGTCCCCGATCACCGACACCACCGCCGGCACGTCGTATTTTTTCAGCACCGGCATCGCCCAGTGGGCAAAACTGGCGTCCCCGTCGTCAAACACCAGCAGCACCGGCCTGCGGGGCAGCGGCCCGCCTTCTTGGGCGTAGTCCAGCACCTGCGAGAGGCGTACCGGCGTGTAGCCCGCCGCCAGCAGGGCTTCCAGGTCCTTCTCCAGCCCGGCGGCGCTCACGGTGTATTCGTCCACATCCTCTTCGTTTTCGCACACCCGGTGGTACATCACCACCGGCAGCGTCACCTCCTCCCCCGCCCCCCGGCGGCAAAACCAGAGCAGGGCGGGCAGCGCCAGCAGCGCCATGGCGAACACCGCCAGATAGCAAAAGGCCCCAAGGCCCCCTTTTTTTCCTTTCATGCGTCCGCCTCCCCTCACCGTTTCCAGTCGATGCCCCGGCGGGTGAGCGCCGCGGCGTAGCCCCACAGCGAGCAGGCGGACTGCACCACCTGGAACACCAGCACAAAGAGCAAAAAGCCCCAGGCGCTGCCCTTCGCCTCCATCTCCGGCAGACGGCGCTGGAAGCGGCAGACACTGGCCGTGCCGATGAGCATCAGCGGCAGCACCAGCAGGGTGAGCCAGCCCGCCAGCCAGGGCATGCCCAGCAACGCCAGCGCCACCCCCGGCACAAAGCCGAAGATGTAGGCAAGGTCCAGCCATACGATGGAGAGGTTCAGCGTCTCAAAATACCCGGCGAAGGCGTCCGGCTGGCTCCAGGGCTTCACCGCCGCCAGCCCCTCGAACATGCCGCGGGCCCAGCGGCTGCGCTGGCGGGCAAGCGCCCCCAGGGTGGCGGGCACGTCGGTGAAGCCTACCGCCCGGGGCTCGTAGAGCGAGCGCCGCCCCGCCGCAAGGAGCCGGTAGGTGAGCACGATGTCCTCCCCCGCGCCGTCGGTCCAGCCGCCCGCCGCCCGCACCGCCGCGGTCTCGTAGGCGCTGAAGGCCCCCTGGGCCACCAGGGTCGCGCCGTAGCTGCCCTGGTAGCGCTTGATGGCGGCGATGCTGACGAAGTAGTCCCAGAACTGCATCTTCTGCACCCAGGTGCGGGCCCCGGCGCTGACCAGGTTGCCCGCCACGCACCCCGCGCCGGTGGCGGCGATGCGCCCCACGATGGCCGAAAGGGCGCTCGTTTCCAGCCGGGTGTCCGCGTCCACCGTGACGAAGTATTCGTCCCGCACGTGCCGCAGGCCCTCGTTCAGCGCCCGGGCCTTGCCCGGCTCGCAGCAGCCGTAAAGGCGGATGATGCGCCCCGGGCGGGAAAAGTCCGCCGCCGCCCGGCGCATCTCGGCCAGGGTGCCGTCGGTGGAGCCGTTGTCCACGCAGAGGATGGTCACCCGCCCGTCGTATTCCTGCCGAGCGATGCTGCCGATGGTGCCGTAGATGCCCTTTTCCTCGTTGCGGGCGCAGACGATGACGCTCACCGGGCGGCAGCCGGGGTGAAAGCGGGGCGGCAGTTTGCGGTGCAAGAGGTTCGACAGGAACATCGCCCCCATCAGGTAGGCGGGCAGCAGCGCCACCCCCGCTACCACGAACACCACATAGGCGAAGGGCAGATGGAGCGCGGCCCCCCGCACCCAGGGCACCGCCAGCGCCGCCGACACCCACAGCCACACCAGCGCGGCGGCAGCGCTGGCAAAGAATTTCCAGTGTTGTTTCATGCGTATCCCTCCCGGCCATCCTATGACGGGCGGCGGGGGCCCGTTCGGCATAGGGAGAGGCGTGTCCGGACACACTCTTTTCAGAAAAAGAGCCGCCGGCAGAAAACCGGCGGCAGCGGGAGGCAGGCATGGAGCGTTTTAGGGAAAAAGACGGAAAAAGCCCGGCGGGGCAGAAATTTTTCGGCGGGGGGTTCTGCGGCTGGTACTTCAAGTGCCAGGGCCCCGGCGGCAGTCTGGCCCTCATCCCGGCGGTGCACGCCGGGGGCGGCTCGCTGCAGCTCATCACCGAGGGGGAGAGCCGGAACATCCCCTTCGCCGCCGGACAGTGCGCGGTGAGCGCCGCCCGGCCCCGGGCGGCGCTGGGGCAGAACCTTTTCTGCGAAAGAGGGCTGCGCCTGGCGGTGGATGCGCCGGGCCTTGCCGCGTCGGGCGAGGTGCGCTTCGGGCCCCTCTCGCCCCCGGCCTGGGACGTGATGGGCCCCTTGTGCGCCGTGCCCTTTTTGCAGTGCCGCCACCGGGTGGCCAGCATGGCCCACCCCCTTGCCGGGCGGCTTGTGGTGAACGGGCGGGTCTTTGACTTTGACGGCGGCAGGGGCTATATCGAAGGGGACCGGGGCCGGTCCTTCCCGGCGGGCTACCTCTGGACCCAGTGCCTTTTTGAGGGCGGCTCACTGATGCTGGCCGCGGCCCAGGTGCCCCTCGGCCCGGCGGCCTTCCGGGGGGTCATCGCCCTGGTGCGGCTGGAGGGAACGGAGTGGCGGCTGGCCAGCTATCTTGGGGCCCGGGTCACCGCCCTGGGGGGCGGCGGGGTCACGGTGCGCCAGGGAGAGCTGTGCCTTTCTGCCCGGCGGCTGGGCGGGCCGGGCCGTGCGCTGCGGGCCCCCGCCGCCGGTGTGATGGAGCGCACCGTGCGGGAGAACCTCTCCTGCCCCGCCGCCTACCGGCTGACCAGGGGCGGGCGGGTGCTGCTGGACCTGACGGCGGAAAACGCCTCCTTTGAATACGAGTATCCCTGAACGGCCTTCTGTTTTTGCCCCGGATGTGGTATACTGGCGCTGAAAAAACACATTTGCGGGGTGTTTTGCATGGCGGAGAAAAAAGCGGCGGAACGGGTATGGCGCGCAGCCGGCTGGGTGTGGCTGGCCGCGGCCTGGCTGGCGGGGGTGGCGCTGATGTGGCGCTTCGGCCGCTCGCTGCTGGACAGCGACATGGCCTCCGAGATGGTGCTGGCGGACCTTTTGAACCGGGAGGGGGGCGTGCTCTCCCAAAACTGGTACTACTCCACCGAGCTGCGGGTGTTCTGCCAGCAGCTGCTGTTCAAGCTGGGTCTGCTGGTCTTTCCCGGCAGCTGGCACGCCGCCCGGATGCTGGCCCAGGGCCTGCTCTCGGCGCTGCTGGCGGGGTCCTATCTCTTCTTTGCCCGGGGCGCGGGGCTTTGGAAAAGCGCCCCCTGGGCGGCGGGGGCGCTGCTGTGCCCCTTCGGTTTCTGGCAGCTCTACCACGGGGTGCTGGGCGGCTTTTACTTTGTGCACATGACCTTTGTGCTGGCGAGCCTGGGCCTTGCGGTGCGGCTGGTGCGCCCGGTCTCCCGCCTTCGCACCGCCCTCACGGCGGCGGCGCTGGCGCTGGTGAGCTTTGCCGCCGGCCTCAACGGGGTGCGGCTGCTGATGAACCTCTATGTGCCGCTGGCGGCGGGGTGCGCCCTGCTGCTGTTGCTGCGCTTTCTGCAGGCGCCCCTGGGCGCGGACTGGGCGGAGCGGCCCCAGGTGCGGGCCTTTGCCGCCGCCCTGCTGGCCTGCGCCTGCTCGCTGGCGGGCTATCTGGTCAACCGCCGGGTGCTGGCCGCGGCCTACTCCTTTCAGGACCAGAGCGCCCGCAGCTGGACGGCCCTCTCCCTCACCGGCATCCTGGAGGTGTGGGGCGATTTTCTGGCCCTCTTCGGCTACCCGGCGGACCGCTGGCAGCAGGCGGCCACCGGGGCGGTGCCCCTGTTCTCCCTGCCCGGCCTGCTGGGCGCGGCGGGTATCTTGCTGGCAGGGGCGGTGGTGCTGGCGCTGGCATGGCTGCTGAAACAGGGCGGGGCGCTGCCCTTTGCCCATCGGCTGGTGGGGGTCACCCTGGCGGCCTGCCTTGTGGTGGATGGGGTGGCCTTCGCCTGCATGAACGACGGCGAGGCCATCAACGGCAGCTACTGGCTGCCGGTGGCGCCCCTTGCCATCGCGGCGGTGGCCGCGGCGGCGGAAGCCTTCCCCCTGCGGCGGCCCGCTCTGCGCCGGGCGCTGGCGGGATGCCTTGCGGCGCTGGTGGTTTGTGTCAGCACCGGGGCCACCCTGCGTTTTGCCGCCGCCCCACCCCACGGCGGCGGGCTGGAAACGGTGGCCGGCTGGCTGAAAGACCAGGGCTACACCAGGGGCTGGGCCACCTTCTGGCAGGCGAACGTGATCACCGAACTCACCGACGGGGCCATCGAGATGTGGCAGACGGAGGACCTTGCCTCCCTGCAGATGCGCCCCTGGCTGCAAAAGGCCAGCCACGCCGCGCCTCCCGAGGGCCGCGCCTTCGTGCTGGCGGCCCCCGGCGAGATAAACCAGTCTCTGCCCTGGGCGGGGCAGGCGGAAGTGGTCTGGTCCGACGAGGCCGGCCGGGTGGTCTTTGAACTGAAGCAATGAAAAAAGCGTCCCCCTTCCCAAGGGGACGCTTTTTCACATGTTCAGAGGAATTCGGGGAAAACTTCGCTCTCCAGCCCCCGCACGGCGGCCAGGGGCAGCCGCCGGCCGCCCTCAAAAAGGAGCAGGCCGGCGGCCTCGTCCACCCGGCGCAGCCGCCCGGTGAACACCCGGAACGCGCCGCCCTCCTTTTTGGCGTCCGGCTCGAACCAGGTCACCGTCACCTGGGGGCGCTGGGCCAGCCGTTCGGTCAGCAGGCGCAGCTTTTCGTTCAGCGCCGCCGCCGCGTCCTCCGCCAGCTCCACCGCCGGCTCGGTGAGGCGCGCCGCCTCCCGGATGGCCGCCTCGTAGCCCGCCAGCGCCGCAAAGGGGGAAAACTGGGCCGCCCGCTCCGCGCCGGTCAGGGGCTTTGCCCGGGGCATGGCGGGGCGGGGCAGGTCCAGCATATCGTCGTAACGGCCCATCCTTCTCTCCCCTTTCAGGCCTTGTGGCCGCCGATCTGGTCGTTGCGCAGCTTCCCGGTGGCCCCATCCTCCAGGTCCATGCCCTTGAGGATGGCGTTCTTTCCGTATTTCTTCTTGATGCCCAGCATCGCCGCCTGCATCTTCTTCTCTCTGGCCCGGCGGGCGGCGGCCTGCTGCTCTTTGGCGGCCTCGGCCCCCCAGTCGTGGAACAGGTCCAGCTGGCGGCACACCGGGGCCGCCTCCGCCTCCTCCTCGGTCAGCACCCGCCCGGCGGTGAGGGTGAGCCGCCGCACCAGCAGCGCCGGGTCGGCGATCTTTTCCATCAGCGCCTGGGCCGCCGCCACCAGTTCCCGGGCGGAGGCGGTGGGCGTTTCCAGCCGGGCGGTGGCGTGCACCGGCTTGGGGGTGCTGCGCCCGTAGTGGTCGGTCACCACCGGCCCCCGGTAGGCCGCCCGCCGCGCCGGGTCGGTGAGGTTTTCGATGTCGTAGCCCACCGCCAGGGTCAGCCGGTCGGTCACAAGGCCCTGGTCCACCAGGTCCAGCGCCAGCGCGTCCGCCATCTCCCGCACCGCCAGCGCCGCCTTTTCAAAGGGGTAGGGGCATTGCAGCACCTGCCCGCTGCCCACGCTGTGGTCGGCGGGCTCATAGGCCTTGATGTCCGCCATGGTGCAGCTCTCAAAGCCCCAGGCGTGGTCGATGAGCAGCTCGGCGTTCACCCCGAACAGCCGGAACAGCTTTTCCTGCCCCGCGTCCGAGAGGGAAACGCGCGCCACATCCCCCATGGTGGCCATGCCGTTCTCCTCCAGCCGCCGGGCAATGCCCCGGCCCACCCGCCAGAAGTCGGTGAGGGGGCGGTGGTCCCAGTATTTCTGCCGGTAGCTGCGCTCGTCCAGCCGGGCCACCCGCACGCCGTTTTCGTCCGGCGGGCAGTGCTTTGCCTCGATGTCCATGGCCACCTTGGCCAGATACAGGTTCGGCCCGATGCCCGCCGTGGCGGTGATGCCGGTGGCCTCCAGCACCTGCCGCACCGCCTCGCGGGCAAAGGCTTCGGCGGTCATGCCGGCGCTTTTTAAGTAATCCGTGGCGTCGATGAACACCTCGTCGATGGAATAAACGTGGATGTCCGCCGGGGCGGCAAAGCGCAGATACACCTGATACACCCTGGCGCTCACCTCGATGTAGTGGGCCATCCGGGGAGGAGCCACCAGAATGTCCATCTCCAGTGCCGGGTCGGCGGCGAGGGCCGTCTCGTCCCAGCTTTTGCCGGAAAACGCGCCCCCCGGCGCTTTGGCCCGCCGGCGGCGGTTGGCTTTTTCCACCGCCTGCCGCGCCTCGAACAGACGCGCCCGGCCGGGCACGCCGTAGGCTTTCAGCGCCGGCGACACCGCAAGGCAGATGGTCTTGTCGGTGCGGCTCTGGTCCGCCACCACCAGGTGGGTGGTCATGGGGTCCAGGCCCCGTTCCACGCACTCCACCGAGGCGTAGAAGGATTTCAGATCAATGGCAAGATAGGTGCGCCCGCTCAAAAAAGCCCGCCCCCTTTCCCCTATATTTTACAGGGTTTTGGAGGCGGGCGCAAATCCATTTGTTTACAGGTTCACCAGCACGAGGCACACGGCGGACAAAGCCAGGCCCAGCTTTTCCCGGCGGGTGAGGGCGCGGTGAAAGACCAGCACGTCCACCGCCGTCACCGCCGCCACCGAGCCCACGCTCAGCACCGGGTAGGCCACGCCGGTGGGCACCGTTTCCAGGGCGTTCATCATCAAAAGGGAGGAAAGGGCGCTGCACGCGCCCATCGCCGCACCCAGCGCCACCCCGGCGGGGGGCAGCTTGGGCGCGCGCACAAGGCGGGGCAGGGCCAGCACCGCGCAGGCGGCAAACAGCACGAAGAGAAAGACGGGCCGGTATTCCGCCAGGGCGCATTTCTGGAACACCTTGCCGGTGAACTCCACCGCGCCCCCCAAAAGGAACACCGCCAGCGGCCCCTTTGCCGCCGCGCGCCCGCCGCCGCCCCACAAGGCGGCCATCACCGCCACCGAGGCGGCCAGACCCGCCAGCTGCACGGCCGAGGGCACCTCGCCCCACAAAAGGGCGGAGCAGAGGATGGGCACCAGGATGCCCAGCCGCTGGTAGAGGGTGGTCACCCCCGCGCCCTTTTCCCGCACGCTTTTTTCCACCGTGACAAGGCACAGCAGATAGAGCCCGCCGCTCAAAAGACCGAACCACACCGCAAAGGACATGCTGGAGGCCGGGGTCATGGCCCCGGTCAGCGCCCCGGCCAGTTGCCCCGGCGCGGGGAAAGAGAGGGCCGGGGCCTGCAGCGCGGCCATCAGCCCCGCCAGCGCCGCCGAGGCAAAATAGCTCCAGCCCAGCACCGCCCGGCCGTCCCAGCCGCGGCGGCTGGCAAACGCCAGCACGATGTTCACCAGCGAGGTGCACGCCACCGCGCCCAGCAGAAAGACCATGGAAATCCCTCCTTTTTCAGCCGCCCGCGGCGGTGAGCGCCGCTTCGATGGAACGGCGGCGCGCCAGCCAATAGACAAGGCCCACCGCGTCCGCCAGCAGCCAGCCGATGGGCACCGACCACCAGATGCCCGCCACCCCGAACACCGGCAGGGCGGACAGGCCGTAGGCCAGCGCCACCCGGGTGCCCAGGGAGATGACCGTGAGCACCATGCTCATGGAGGGGATGCCCACCGCCCGGTAGAGCCCGTAGAAGAGGAACAGGCAGCCGATGGCGGGGTAAAAGGCCCCTTCGATGCGCAGGTACTGCACGCCGATGTCCAAAATTTCCGTTTCAGAAGCTTCCACAAAAATGCCCATCAGCGGCCGGGCGAAGAGGAACACCACCGCGCTGACCGCGGCGGAAAAGCCCGCCGCGCAGCCCACCGCCGCGGCCATGCCCCGGCGGATGCGGTCGGGCTTGCCCGCGCCGTAGTTCTGGGCCACGAAGGTGGAAAAGGCGTTGCCGAAATCCTGCACCGGCATGTAGGCAAAGGCGTCGATCTTGACCCCCGCGGCAAAGGCGGCCATCACCGCCGGGCCGAAGGAGTTCACCCGCCCCTGCACCATCAGGATGCCGAAGTTCATCACCGACTGCTGGGCGCAGGTGAGCAGCGAAAACCGGGCGATGCGGGCCAGGTTCTCCCGTCCCAGCCGCCACTGCCGCCGCCCGGGCAGCAGCTGGGGCCAGCGCAGGGCGGTGTAGGCCGCCATGGCGACGCCGGAGAGGTACTGGGCGATGACGGTGGCCGCCGCCGCGCCCTCCACCCCGAGGCCCAGGCCCACCACGAACCACAGGTCCAGCGCGATGTTCACCGCCGCCGAAAGGCCCAGGAACACCAGCGGGGCCGCCGAGTCCCCCACCGCCCGCACAAGGCAGGCGAAGAAGTTGTAGAGGAAGGTGGCGGGGATGCCCAGAAAGATGACCCACAGATAGGCCCGCATCAGGGCGTAATTTTCCGCCGGCACCTGCAGAAAGCGCAGGATGCCGTCCAGAAAAGCGAAGGAAAAGGCGGTGAGCGCCGCCGTGATGAGGGCGATGAGGCAGAAGGAGGAGAACACGCTGCGGCGCAACTCTTCCAGGTCCTGCCGGCCCCACTCCACCGAGAACACCGCCCCGCTGCCCAGGGCCAGGCCCAGCAGGATGGAGGTGAGGAAAGTCATCAGGGTGTAGGCCGAGCCCACCGCCCCCAGGGCTGCCGCGCCCAGAAAACGCCCCACGATGAGGGTGTCCGCCACATTATAAAGCTGCTGCAGCATGTCCCCCGCGATGAGGGGCAGGCTGAACAGAAGCATGGTCTTTGCCACTGGGCCCGCCGTCAGGTCCCGGCGCATAGGCTTCGCCTCCCGCAATTGTCAGGTCGGGCCCGCCGCCGGGCGGGCCGCCTTTCTATCATATACCCCGGCGGCAAAAAGCACAAGCGGCCCGGGCAAAAAGGACGAAGGGCCCCCCGCTTTCGCGGAGGGCCCTTCGCCGTGAGAAGAATCGTATGAATTCGAGTATGGCTTTGAAAATGACCGCTCAGTCCTGCCCGTTCAGGTAGTCAAGGGCCACCTGGGCGTAGATGGACGCCGCCAGCGGAATGGCGGATTCGTCCGGGCAGAAGCGGGGGCTGTGCAGCGGGAAGTGGGTGGCTTCGTCCTCGTTCGAAACGCCGTAGCGCACGAAGAAGCCGGGGATGCCCGTCTGCTCATAGAAGCTGAAGTCCTCGCCGCCCAGCAGGTCGGCGTTGAAGGTGACCATGCGGGGGGCCACCTTGCGCAGGCTGGCCTGGCCCAGAGGGGCATAGGCCGGGTCGTTCACCACCGGCGGGGTGGCGGCGCCGAAACCGGAAAGCTCGCACTTCACGCCATAGCCCTCTTCCACCGCGCGGCACACCTGCAGCAGGCCCTGGCGGCAGAGCTCCCGGCTCTTGGGGGTCAGGGTGCGCACCGTGCCGCCCAGGGTGGCGGTGGCGGGGATGATGTTGAAGACGCTGCCCGCGTTGAGGGCGCACACCTGGATGAGGTGGGGCTCCAGCGCGTCGATCTTCGCCGTCAGGTCGTTGATCATGCCGTAGGCGGCCACCGCGGCGCGGATGGGGTCCTTGCCGTTCTGAGGCGCCGAGCCGTGGCAGCCCACGCCGGTGACGGTGAGGGAGAAGGAGTCGGGATAGGCCGATGCCGGGCCCGCCTCGGCGGTCACAGTGCCCACCGGCAGACTGGGGGTCACATGAGCGCCCATCACAAAGTCCACCTTGGGGTTCTCCAGGATGCCGTCCTCCACCATGATGCAGGCGCCGATGCCCTTGATCTCCTCGGCGGGCTGGAAGCAGAACTTTACGCTGCCGTTCAGTTCATCCCGCATGTCCCACAAAATGCGGGCCGCGCCCAGCAGGGCGGAGGTGTGCACATCGTGGCCGCAGGCGTGCATCACGCCCTCGTTCTCCGAGGCAAAGGGCACGCCGCTCTCCTCTTTGATGGGCAGCGCGTCGATGTCCGCCCGCAGCATGATGACCTTGCCGCCTTTTTTGCCCTCCAGCACCGCCGAGCAGGCGTGCTGGGAATAATTGGTGTTGGGCACAAGGCCGATGTCCCGCAGGCGGTCGGCGATGTAGGCCACGGTCTTTTCCTCTTTGCCGCCCAGTTCCGGGTGGCGGTGCAGATGGCGGCGGGTGGCGATCATCTCATCGGTGTAGCGCGCCGCCAGTTCTTTGATGTTGGACAAAACGCTTTCCTCCTTTGCTTACAGGAAGGGCACATAGCCGGGGCCGAGAGGCAGGCCCAGCTGGCACCAGACATACAGCATCAGCGCCCACACGATGCCCACCACGATGTTCAGCGGGATGAGGTTGGCGAACATGGTGCCCAGCTGGATGCGGTCGTCGTATTTCTGGGCGTAGGTCAGGTTGACGATGATGTTGGGGGAAACGGGGGTCAGGGAGTTGCTCATGCCGTCGCCGATGCGGTAGGCGGTCTGGGCGGCGGCGGGGCTGATGCCGATGACCATCAGCATGGGCACGAAGATGGGGGCCAGCAGCGCCCACTTTGCCGCGGAGGAGGGGATGAAGAAGTTGATGAGGCACACCACGACCACCACCAGCACCAGCACGAAGGAGCCGCTCAGGCCGGAAGCGCCGATGAGCTCGCCGCCCTTCACCGCGATGATCTGGGCCAGGTTGCTGGCGGAGAAGATGTACATGAACTCGGAAGCGAAGAAGGAGATGACGAAGAAGGGGGCCAGGGTCTTGAGCTCGTCGCCCATGAACTTCGCCACGTCCTTGAAGTTCTTGATCTTGCCCACCTTGCGGCCGTAGAGCCAGCCGGGGATCAGGAACATAAAGAACAGGAACGCGGTGACGGATTTCAGCAGCATGCCGTCGAACAGGCTGCCGCCTTCAGGCGCGGCCAGCGGCATGCCCGGCAGGCACATGATGACCCAGACGGCCACCACGCCCAGCAGGCCCAGCAAAGCGGACTTCAGGCCCGCGCGCTCGGCGTCGCTCACGGCCAGGGCGTCCAGCGCGCCCTCTTCCACCTCTTCGTGGTAGTTGGTGGCCACCTGCATGCGGTCCAGTTTGGGCTCCACCCACTTCAGGTCCACGATGGTGAGGATGAGGGACAGGATGGGGGTGGACACCGCCATGAAATACCAGCCCATGGCGGGGCTTGCCTCAAAGGTGGGGTCCAGCAGGGCGGCGGCCGCTCCGGTCAGGCCGGAGAGGGTCACGTCGCCGGAGCCCACGATCAGGTTGGCGCCGAAGCCCACGCCGCTGGCCGAAAGGCTCAGCAGCAGGCCGGCCACCGGGTTGCGGCCCACGCCGTAGAACAGCACCGCGCACAGCGAGGGCAGCACCAGCGCCGCCACGTCGCCCGCCAGGTTGCCCATGACGCCCACAAAGGCCACCATGAAGGTGAGCACGAATTTGTTCTTGGAGGACTTGCCCACCAGCTTCAGGGTGTTGTGCAAAAGGCCGCTCTGGTTGGAAACGCCCAGACCCAGCGTGACCAGCAGCACCGTGAGCATGGGCGAGAAGGTGGCGAAGGTGGAGCCCATGTCTTTCAAAAAGTTGGCGATGAAATCAGCGGAGAGCAGATTCACCACAGAAATGGTCTCCTCGGTGGAAGGGTTCACCACCGAAACGCCCATCTTGCTGAGCAGTAGCGAGATCAGCATCACGATCACCGAAAGCCAGAAGAAGATCAGGCCGGGATGGGGGATCTTGTTGGCGGATCGCTCCAAAAGACCCATGAAGCCTTTGGAGGTGACCAGCACATCCGCCTGTTTGGTTGTGCTTTTCATAACAGTTCCCTTCTTTTCATTTGTAATCGCAATGCACGGCCGTCGTTGAGGTTTCGCGGAAAAGGCGGCTGGCGTGGCCGGGGCTTTTCCGCCCTGATGGTTTCAGTATAGCATTGGGCTAAATTGAAGTAAAATTCCTTTTTTTCTGCGATAAATGAACATTTTTCATCCACGGATGGTGAAGTTCTTGTGTGAAATGTTGAAAAACGGCCAAAAAATGTGGTATTATTAACGAAAGCAATGATTTGGTGTTTTCGGGCAAGGAGGGAGCGGCATGAATCTGGGCAGCATCCAGTATTTCCTCAAAGCGGCGGAATGCAGCCATTTTTCCAAGGCGGCAGACAGCCTTTTCGTCTCCCAGTCCACCCTGAGCAAGGCCATTGCCAGCCTGGAAAAGGAGATGGGCGTGCCCCTGTTCGAGCGCCAGGGCAAGGGAGTGACCCTCACGCCCTACGGCAAGACCTTCTACACCTTTGCCCAGCGGGCCATGCACGAGCTCAAGACCGGCCAGGAGGCGGTGCAGAGCCTCTATCAGCTCAACGGCGGCCAGCTGCGCCTGGGCGCGATGCACATCATGTGCACCGATTTTCTGCCGGAGCTGCTCTGGGGCTTTCAGGATGAAAACCCCGACGTTACCCTGTCGGTGCAGTATTCGCTGACCAGCGAGATCCTGCGGGACCTGCGCAGCCGCCGCATCCACCTGGGCGTCTGCGGCGAATTCAGCGACCAGGACCCGGAATACGCCGGGTTCTCCCGCATGCTGCTGCGCCAGGACGAACTGGTGCTGGTGGTCTCGCCCCGGCACCCGCTGGCGGGGCGGGCAAGCGTTTCCATCGAGGAGCTGCGGGACGAGGAGTTCATCGCCTTCAACTGGAACGACTTGGGCATCGACCATGCCCTGGACCGGGCCTGCCGCGAAGCCGGCTTTGCGCCCCGCATCAAGGTCAACGCCTTCAACGAGACCAACATCTTGGGCAAGGTGGCGGCGGGCGAAGGAGTGGCGGTGGTCTCCAGCCATTCCCACGTCATCCCCTCCCACATCCGGCGCATCCGCTTCTCCGGCCGGGCCATGCACCAGAACATCTACCTCGTGTGGATCGAGGAGGACATCGCCGGCGCGCCCGCGGCGGTCAGCTTCCGGGAGTACATGCGCCGCCAGGTGAAAAACGACCAGCCATGAACAAAATTCATCATTCGCGTTAAATTTTGAATTGTACATTCCGGGCGCCCGGTGTTATACTTGCCTTGCAGGCACGGCCTCTGCAGCGGCCCTCTGGCGTGGAGGGCCGCTGCATTCAGTCTATTATGGAACGAGGCTCATTGTTGTATGGCTCAATACGATTTTGAAACGGTCCGGCCGCGATACGATCTGAATGCGGCCAAATGGCAGGAGATCGCCCGCTATTTCCCCGAAAAGCCCGCCGGCGTCATCCCCTTCTCGGTGGCGGACATGGAACTGCCCATGGCGCCCCAGATCCGGGACGGCCTCAAGGCCTTTCTGGACGACTATGTCCTGGGCTACGCCGACCCCTCGGAGGAGTATGCCGCCTCGGTGTGCCGCTTCATGCAGCGCCGCCACGGCTGGAGCGTCCGGCCCGACTGGCTCATCTGCACCAGCGGCGCCATCGCGGCCTTCTACGGCTGCGTCAAGGCCTTCACCGAACCGGGCGACGGGGTCATCCTGTTCACCCCGGTCTACTACCCCATGTACTCTGCCGTCACCGCCAACGAGCGCACGCTGGTGCGCTGCCCGCTGGTGCGCACCGAAGACCGGTACGAGATCGACTTCGATTTGTTCGAGCGGCTGGTGAAGGACCCCGCAAACAAGCTGCTGCTCTTCTGCAGCCCCCACAACCCCGGCGGCCGCGTGTGGAGCCGAGAGGAGCTGGAGCGCATCGGGCGGCTCTGCTGCGAGAACGGGGTGGTGGTGGCCTCGGACGAACTGCACTTCGACCTGCTTGCGCCGGGCGTGGAGCACACCGTCTTTGCCACCCTGGACGACGCCATCCGGGACAACTGTGTCGTCATCACCTCCCCCAGCAAGTCCTTCAATCTGGCGGGGCTGATGACCACCAACGTGGTGGCCCCCTCGGAGCATCTGCGGGAGCGGCTGCGCCGGGAACTGCTCACCAATGTGCAGAAGCTCAAGTGCAACGTGCTGGGGCATCTGGCCTGCACCATCGCCTACGACCAGTGCGACGACTGGCTGGACCAGGTGAACGCCCTGGTGGACAAAAACCGCCGGGTGGTCACCGACTTCCTGGCGGCGGAGTTCCCCAAGATCCGGCCCATGAAGCTGGAAGGCTCCTATCTTTTGTGGATCGACTTCTCGGCGCTGGGCATGGAGAGCCACGCCCTGGCGGAGATGCTCAAGCGGGAGGCTATGCTCTTCTTCGACGACGGCTTCATCTTCGGCGCCGAGGGCGAGGGCTTCGAGCGCTGGAATCTGGCCTGCCCCACCCGCTGCGTGCAGGAGGGCGTGGACCGTCTGCGCACGGTGCTGAAAAAATACTATCGCTGAACGCTGAAAAAAAAGCGGCGGGGCCCCACGGGCTCCGCCGCTTTTTGTGCAGAGATGAAGATTTACCGGCCTGCCCCGCAGCCGCCGCAGCCGGTGCAGCCCGCGCCGTCGGCGGGCCGGCCGAACACCTGCTCGTAGAGGCGGCGGGCGGTGGGGGTGGCGGCAAGGCCGCCCTCGGCGGTCTCCTTGAGGGCGGGCGACATGGCGTCCCCCACCTTCTTCATGGCCACGATGACCTCGTCGGCGGGGATGGCGCTTTCGATGCCCGCCAGCGCCAGCTCGGCGGCCACAAAGGCCCCCGCCACGCCGGAGGCGTTGCGCTTGATGCAGGGGATCTCCACAAGGCCTGCCACCGGGTCGCACACAAGGCCCAGGATGTTCTTCAAGGCGATGGCCACCGCGTCGGCCGCCTGCCGGGGGCTGCCCCCCGCCAGCTCCACGATGGCGGCGGCGGCCATGGCCGCCGCGCTGCCGCACTCGGCCTGGCAGCCGCCCTGGGCCCCGGCCACGCTGGCGTTGGCGGTGATGACCATGCCCACCGCGCTGGCGGTGAACAGCGCCATCACGCAGTCGCGCTCGGAGCAGCCCTTCTCCTGCTGCATGGTCAGCACCGCCGCGGGCAGGATGCCGCAGCTGCCGGCGGTGGGGGCCGCCACCACCCGGCCCATGGCCGCGTTCAGCTCGCTCACCGCCAGCGCCCGGTAGAGCGCTCCCCCCAGCACGCCGCCGGTGAGGTTCTTGCCGCTTTCCACCGCCCGGCGCATCTTGAAGGCGTCGCCGCCGGAAAGGCCGCTGGCCGAGCGCAGGTTTTCTTCACAGCCCGGGCCGATGCAGGCGGCCATCACGGCGTAGGTGTCCCGCATCTGGGCGAACACCTCGGCCTCGGTCTTTTCCAGCTGCCGCGCCTGCTGGCGCAGCACCAGCGCTGAGATGGGCTCGCCCGCCGCCTCGGCGGCGGCCACGAGACCGGCGATGGAATCGTATTTCAGTTCGTCCGTCATGTCCTGTTTCCCCCTCCGATGGGCTGCAGCATGGTGGAGGAGAGGATGTTGGGCAGAGCCTCCACCTCCCGGTTCAGCGCGCTGTCGAAGCTGCCGTCCATTTCAATGGTCATCACGGCCTCGCCCCCCTTTTCCTGGCGGGCCAGCCGGAAGTTGCAGATGTTCACCCCGTGGGCCGCCAGCACGTCGGTGACGGCGGCGATGGTGCCCGGGGTGTCCCGGTGGAGCACGATGAGAGAGGTGTACTGGCCGGTGATCTGCACCTCCATGCCGTTTACCGCGGTGATGAGGATGTTGCCCCCGCCCACGCTGGCCCCCTGCACCGTCACCGACCGGCCGGACGCGTCCCACAGAAGGATGCGGGCGGTGTTGGGGTGGGCGCCGTCCAGTTCCACCGCCTCGATGGAAACGTCAAGCCCCGCCTGCGCGGCCAGCTCCGGGGCGCGGCGGATGCGCTCGTCGTCCGGGGCCATGCCCATGATGCCGGCGATGATGGCCTTGTCGGTGCCGTGGCCCTTGTAGGTCTTGGCAAAGCTGCCGTGCAGCTGGATGACCGCTTTCACCGGCTCGGCGGCCAGCACCGCCCGGGCAACGCCCCCGATGCGGGCCGCGCCTGCGGTGTGGCTGCTGGAAGGCCCGATCATCACCGGGCCGAGGATGTCGAATACATTCATAGCCATGTTCCTCCTGATGAATGTTGAGGTCAGCGGCGGCTGATTCGCCACAGAAGCACCAGCACCGCCGCAAGGGCGGCGGCCAGCACGCCCATGGCCGCCAGCAGAATGCCCGGCTGCCGCTGCACCGCGGCCCAGAGGCCCTCCGCCTCTTCGGGGACCGGGGTGGCTTCGGGCGGCGTGGTCTCCTGCCCGGCGGCGCTGCTGCCGCTGTCCGGCGCGGGCGTGGCGGCGGGCGGGTCCACCACCGCGCCGTCCAGGTCCGCTGCCAGCCGGTCCGCCACCAGCATGCAGGCGGCCTCAAGAGGGGCCTGCATGTCCGCGTTGATGGCGGTCTGGTTCTCGTTGTTCACACCGGCGTACTCGTTGGCCAGCAGATACAGCTGCACCCCCGCGTCGGTGAAGAAGGTGTCCCACACCAGCGCGCGGAAGGTCTCGGCGTCACCGGTGTCCGCGCCGCCGAACTGCAGCGCCACGAATTCTTCCGAGCGCACCGCCGCCGGGTCCGCGGCCTCGGCCAGTGCGGCGTAATAGCCCTCCATCGCGTCGGAGAGCGCCTCGCCCGCCAGCAGCCGCTGGCCCAGGGCCACCCCGTCCAGGTCCGCCAGCCAGTCGCTCAGCGGAAAGTAGCCGGTGCCGTCGGCGGCGGCAAAGCTGGCCGAAAGGGCCTCGTAGCAGGCCGCCGCGTCCTGGGACATGCCCCGCACCGAGGCCGCCAGCTGCACGCAGTCGCCGCCCCAGGTGCAGATGATCTGGGGGATGCCGTAGCCATAGCCTGCCCCGGCGGCGGCCACAAGATGCAGAAAGTCCACCGTCTCCCCGGTGGGCAGGGTCACGTTTTTCAGGCTGCGCAGCGACGCGAGGGAGCCGTCGCTCTGCTCCGCCCAGTCGTTGAACTCCTGGTTTTCGCCGCCCAGCACAAGGCTCCACAGCGGGTCGTCGTACCGCGCGCCGCACAGGTAGTTCACCACCAGCTCCACCGGGTCGCTGGACGGGTGCTCACCGGCCCAGTCCTCGGCCAGCGCCTCCAGCCGGCGCACGTCGACCAGCGTGTCTTCCAGCGTGGGCGCGTCGGCCCGGGCGGCAAAAGGCCCCGCCGCCAGCAAAACGAAAAACAGCGCCAGCAACGCGGCGGCAAAGCGGGAAAAAACAGAACGGCTCACGGCGTTTGGGCCCCCTTTCAAACGGAAAACAAGGCGGCCCGGGCCGCCTTTTCATCGCAGTATTATCATACCCTATCCCGCCCGGGCCGTCAAATCGGCAGTGCGCCCCTTGCGGCGGGCGTGCGCGAAGGTGTAGACTGAAAGCAGAGAGACACGGCGAAGGAGGGCGGCCGGCATGAAAAAGGAGAAACTGGGCGCTTTGGTGTTCTGGGCCAGCCTGCTGGTCCTGGCGGTGTGCGCCTTTCTTTTGGCGGGCCGCCCCACGCTCATCCCCACCGGCATCCCGGGCGATGCGGTGGCCTTCGGCATGGGCGCGGAGGAGGTCACGCAGACCGCCGGCCCGCCGGACGGGACCCGCTCGGAGAACGGTGTGCGCACAGGCTTTTTTCTGTATTATTATCAGCGGGAGGTGCTGGGCTGCCCCGCCACCGTGAGCTATACCTTCCATGGCCGGCAGGAGAGCCCCGGCGCCCGGGTGGCCGAGGCGGCTGTGGACATGGAGTTTGCGACCCAGGCGGAGTGCGACCGGATGCTGGAGGCGCTGTGCGACCACTTCCGAGAGCTGATGGAGGGCGAGCCCCGCTTTGACGAATACGGCAGCGAGGGCCCGGTGCGGGCCTGGGACCCGCCGGAGCTTCTGCGGTCCCGCAGCATCACCGGCGCCCGGCGCAGCGTGTTCATCTCCCAGTTCCCCTGCCGCATCTTCCTGGAGGTGCGGGGGAACGGGTGACGGAGAAGGAGGAATGACGGAGCGGCACGAGAAAAGCCCGGTCAAAAGACCGGGCTTTTTGAATGGAGCGAAGTCCATGGACCGCCCGCCAGGGCGGCAGGGCCCCCGGGGAAATTTGCGCAAGCAAAGTTTCACGGGGAGAAGGAGGAGCAAGGGAGCGGGCGGATGGCGTTTTTTGTAAAAAACAAAAAACGTCGGAGCAAAGCGAACTTTGGAGTGGCCGCCCCTCGGGCGGCGGGGCCCCCGGGGAAATTTGCGCAAGCAAAGTTTCACGGGGAGAAGGAGGAATGACGGAGCGGTATGAGAAAAGCCCGGTCAAAAGACCGGGCTTTTTGAATGGAGCGAAGTCCATGGACCGCCCACTAGGGCGGCGGGGTCCCCGCAAAAATTTGCGAAGCAAAATTTTGTGGGGAAGTGAGGAGCAGCAGAATGAGCGCGCGATGATTTTTAATAAAAAATCGTCGCAAGCGATATGACGCTTGCGACGAACTGGTGGGCCAGGCAGGGTTCGAACCCGCGACCAATCGGTTATGAGCCGACAGCTCTGACCAGCTGAGCTACTGGCCCGTTTTGTACCCGTCCATTATACCAGCCGCGGCCCGAAAAGGCAAGGCGAAGGCCGGCGCAAAAGGGCGGGCGAATGCGCGAAGGGGCGCGGCGGGGCCTCAGGGCTCCCCCGCGGGCTGCTGCCGGGGCGCGGCGGCCAGCTTTTTGAAAAGAAAAGCGTCCAGCAGCTCCTTCGGGAACACCGGCTCCCGGTAGCCGAAGGCCTCCCGCAGAAAGTGCAGCGTCACCACCGTCTGCCTGCCCGCGTCCAGCCGCAGGGCGAACAGGGTGTCCACCGGCTGGCCGGTGGGCTTGTGCAGCGTGAAGTGCAAAAGAAAGCTGCCGTCCGGCTGGCGGGCGCAGTCGTATTCGAACTCGTCCTGGTCGGTGTGGTCGGCCAGCGCGTCCAGGCACTCGTCGAAGGCGAGGGAGGTGCGGTATTCCAGGCACCCCTCGTCCCCGGCGGCCTTTTTGCGGCGCTTTGCCTCCAGCTGCTTTGCCATCCGCCAGCACAGCACGGCTGCGGCGGCGATGAGCAGGACGGAAAGAATGGCGGGCATGGCGTTTTCCTCCTCAGTCTGCGGGGCGGTTCAGCGTGCGCTTGTAGAACAAAAGGAAAATGGTCAGGGTGGTGGCGCTGGCGATGAAGTCCGACGCGGGCTCCGCCAGATAGATGGCGAAGGGGTCGCCGCCCAGCACCATGGGCAGAACGATGGCCAGCGGGATGAGCAGGATGACCTTGCGCAGCAGCGCCAGGAACAGGCTCACCTTCGCCTGGCCCAGGCCCATGAAGGCCGCCTGGCAGCTCATCTGCGCGCCGAAGGCCCAGATGCCGCCGAAGAACACCGGCATGGCCTTCACCGTCAGGTCGATGAGCGCCGCGTCGGAGGTGAACATGCGGGACAGTGGCCATGCCAGCAGGCAGACCAGGGCAAAGGCGCTGATGGTGTAGATCATGCTGATGAGGAACACCCGCTTGAAGGTGGCGCGCACCCGGTCCAGGTTCTTCGCACCGTAGTTGTAGCTGATGATGGGCTGGGTGCCCTGGGTCAGCCCCTGCAGCGGCAGCACGATCAGCTGCATCACGCTCTGCAGGATGGTGATGGTGCCCATGTAGAGCTCGCCGCCGTATTGGGCCATGCCCCGGTTCAGGGTGATGGTCACAAGGCTCTCGGTGCTCTGCATGATGAAGGGCGAAACGCCCAGCGCGGCCACGCTGGCCAGCACCGGGGCGGAAAAACGCAGGTTCTTTCTGCGGATGCGCAGGGTGCTGCGGCCCGACAGCAGAAAGGCCAGCACCCACACGGCGCTCACCGTCTGGCTGAGCACGGTGGCGATGGCCGCGCCCTTGACCCCCATATCGAACACAAAGATGAAGACGGGGTCCAGCACGATGTTCAGCACCGCGCCGATGGCCACGCTGAGCATGGCGGTGCCGCTGCGGCCCTGGGCGCTGATGAAGGTGTTGAGGCCCAGCGCCAGCTGCACGCTCACCGTGCCCCACAGATAGATGGAGATGTAGTCCTCGGCGTAGGGCAGAAGGTTGCCGGTGGCGCCGAAGGCCACCAGGATGGGGGTGCGCAGCAGCTGGAACACCACCGTCAGCGCCACGCTCAGCACCAGCAGCAGCGAGAAGCAGTTGCCCAGGATCTGCTCGGCGCCGTCCTTGTCTCCCGCGCCCAGGCGGATGCCCGCCCGGGGCGCGCCGCCCATGCCCGCGAAGGCCGCGAAGGCGGACACGATCATCAGCACCGGGAAGGTCACCCCCACGCCGGTGAGGGCGGTGGCGCCGATGTCCGGGATGTTGCCGATGTACATCCGGTCCACTACGTTGTAGAGCACGTTGATGAGCTGCGCGGCCACCGCCGGCAGCGAGAGTTTCAGGATGAGGCTGCCGATGGGCGCCTGCCCCAGCAGGCGGTCGCTGTCGGACGCGGCAGAAACGGGTTGGGTATCAGACAAGATGAAGGTCTCCTTTCCCGGCCCGGCGCTCCGCTCCGGGTTGCGGCGGGCGCGGCGGGTGTGGTATAATGGCCCAAAACGCGCCATATCGATTCAACAGGGGCCCGCGCGGCGCGGCGCGGGCTTCTTTTCATTATAGCACGCCCGCCGCCCGAAGAAAAGGGCGGCCGCGGAAAGGAGCCGCCGTGAACGTCCGTCTCACCCTGTCCAAGAAGACCTACTACGCGCTGGGCATGCTCAGCGCCGCGCTGACCATGGCCGCCGCGCTGGGGGCCGCCGTGCGCTTTCCCATGGCGCTGGCGGAGAATCTGGCCACCCTGCTCACGCTGCTGATGCTGGGCTTTCTGGCCAGCGTGAAGGGCACCACCAAGCAGGACAAAAAGGCCCTGGTGGGCTGCATCCTGCTGCAGGTGCTGGCGCTGGCCCTGCCGGCGGCCCTTTTGCAGCATCTGCTGCTGGCGCTGGTGTGGCCCTGCTTCGCCGGCTGGGAAAAAGCCGCCGACCCCCGCCTTGCCCCCCAGTTCCGCACGCTGGCCGCCGCCGAGGCGCTGTGGTTCGCGGCCCGGGTGCTGGTGCTGCTGGGCGGCGCCGAGGTGCTGGGTCTCTTTATGAACCTCTGCGGCCTTGCCGCCGGCGCGGCCCGGGGCTGGCTGACCCTCACCCTCTACCGCCGCCAGCGGGACGAGGGCTGAACCGCCTTCACACTTTCGCCCCTTTGGGGCTTTGAACAATGGAGAAAACGCCATGAAACATCTTCGAATGAAAGCCGCGGCGCTGGCCGCCGCCATCGCCCTGCTCTGCGCCGGCTGCGGCGCGCCCGCCGCCTCCGCCCCCTCTTCCTCCGGCGGGGCCTCTTCCCTGCCCGCCTCTTCCGCCCCCGCTCCCTCCGCCGCACCGGCCCAGGAGGCCGACGCCCTGGGGGAATACCGGGCGATGTGGGTGAGCTATCTGGAATGGGAGAGCTTTGATTTTTCCAGCGAGGCGGCCTTCACCGCCGACGCGGACAAGATGATGCAGAACTGCGCCGACATGGGCCTGAACGTGGTCATCGCCCAGGTGCGGCCCTTTGCCGACGCGCTCTATCCCAGCGAGCTGTTCCCCTGGAGCCATCTGTGCACCGGCACCCAGGGCCAGGACCCGGGCTTTGACCCGCTGGCCATCCTGCTGGAATCGGCCCACAGCCACGGCCTGCAGCTGGAGGCCTGGCTCAACCCCTACCGGGTGCGGCTGAACGCCACCCGCCCGGCGGGCGAGCTGGCCGCCGCGAACCCCGCGGTGGAGCACCCCGAGTGGGTCAAGACCGTGGGCGACGGGGTCTACTTTGACCCCTCCCTGCCCGCGGTGCGCCAGCTCATCACCGACGGCGTGGTGGAGCTGCTGCAGAACTATCCCGAGCTGGACGGCATCCACTTTGACGACTACTTCTACCCCACCACCGACCCCTCCTTTGACGAGGCGGAATACGCCGCCTCGTCCAGCGGCCTGTCGCTGGAGGAGTGGCGGCGGGAGAACGTGAACCTGCTGATGCGCCAGGTCTACGACGCGGTGAAGGCCCAGGACCCCACGGTGCGGTTCGGCGTGAGTCCCCAGGGGAATATGGACAACAATTATAACTCTCAGTACAGCGATGTGGCCCTGTGGATGGCTGAGGGCGGCTATGTGGATTACGTGCTGCCCCAGCTTTACTGGGGCTACGGCTACACCACCGCCTCCGGCAGCACCCGCTACGCCTTCGAGAACATCAGCGCTGAGTGGGCGGCGCTGAAGCGCGCCCCCAGCGTGGCGCTCTACTTCGGCCTGGGGGCCTACCGCATCGGCGACGGCGACGGCGGCAACTACGACGCGGCCCAGAGCGGCTGGCAGACCGGCCACACCCTGGCGGACATGGTGCAGGACGGCCGCGCCGCGGGGGCGGACGGCTACGTGCTCTACCGCTACGACTTCCTGTTCAAAAACGGCGCCTGGGCGGACCTGGCGGCCCAGGAAGTGGAGAACATCAAAGCGGCCAACGCGGAATAAGACACAAAACGAGGGCCCGGCTTTTCAGCCGGGCCCTCGTTTTGCTTTCCCCCGAAAAAAGGGGGGGCACATGAATCCTCGTCGGGGCATCCGCCCCGGTGCGCGCTCAGGGGTTTTGGCCCGCCTCGCAGGCGGCCTTGCGGCGGCTGTAATAGCCGTCGGTCCAGCCGAGGTAAAGCCCGCCGCCCACCAGATAAAAGACGGCGGTGAGGGCAAAGCCGGGGGCAAGGCCCACCGGCTGCTGCAAAAAGCCCATCAGCAGCGAGCCAAGGCCGATGCCCACGTCGTAGGAGAGCATGTAGGTGGCGTTGGCCACGCCCCGCTGGGGCGGCGGGGTGGTGCCGGTGACGAAGGCCTGGAACAGCGGCTGCAAAATGCCGTAGCCCACGCCGAAGAAGAAGCCCGCCGCCAGCAGGTGCACCCCGGTGGAGAGGAACAGGTAGCTGGCCATGGTGAGGATGAGAACCACCAGACTGGCGCACACCAGCGCCCGGTGGTTGCCCGCGTCGATGCGCTTCTGGGTGCTCAGTTTGGAAACCAGCATGCCCGCCACCAGGAAGATATAGAAGTAGGGCAGCCAGGGGGTGAGGCCCTTCTCCTGGGCCAGGATGGAGGAGTAGGCGATGACCGCCCCGTAGGGGATCATCAGGAACATCATGTTGAACATGAAGGGCAGCGCCGGGGCGTAGATGGACTCTTTCAGGGAGAAGCGGCCCCGCTGCACCTTGGGGTACTTGATGCGGCACAGGCTCACGCAGACCAGCGCCGCCACCGCGATGCCGAAGATGGTGAGGAAGGAGGCCCGGCTGCTCAGGTTCTCCTGCACCTGCAGGCCCACGAAGGGCCCCAGGGCCATGCCGATGGACACGGTGAAGGCGAAGCGGCTGATGCCCTGGGTGACCTTGGCGGCGGGCAGCACGTCACCCGCCAGGGTCATGGTGGCGGAGCCGCACACCGAGTAGACCGCGCCCGTGTAGAGGCGCACCACGATCAGCGCGCCGAACACCGGGAAGGCCAGAAACGCCGGAAAGGACAGGCAGAACAGGGCCAGAAAAATCAGATACACCCAGTAGCGGTTGAAGTTGTCCAGCAGATAGCCGGCCACCGGGCGGAACAGGATGGTGGCCACCGACATGGCGGTGAGCACGATGCCCACTTTGGAGCCGGTGATGCCGATCTCCTCGCAGTAGAGGGGGATGATGGGGATGGAGGCGTAGAACGCCGCCAGCACCAGCAGATTGGTGATGAACAGGAGGATGAACCTCCGATTCCATATCGTCTCGCTTTTTTCCATGGGATACTTCCTTTACAAAAAAATATAGTGGCAATTGCCACCATATTCAGTGTAGCACCCGGCGGGGCCGCTGTCAATATCCGGTTGCGATTGCCACCAATTTGGGGTATAATGCAGGAAAAGAAAAAGGAGGCGCCGCCCATGCAGCCCATTGCCGACAGTCCCCTGCGCAGCCTTTCCATCCTTTACCGCAAAAGCCACATCTGGCTCAGCGAGGGGTGCGCCCCCTGCGGCCTCACGGCGGCCCAGGCGGTGGTCATTTTAGTGGTGTGCGACCACGGGGCCCTCACCCAGGACGAGATCACCAAGCGCCTCTCGCTGGACAAGAGCGTGGTGGCCAAAACGGTGGCGAAGCTGGAGGAGACGGGCTTTCTCTCCCGGCGCACCAATCCCAAAGACAAGCGCACCTACGACATCCACTCCACCGAAAAGGCCATGGAGGTCTACCCTGCCCTGCAGGGGCAGGTGGAGGCGGGTTTTGGCCGCATGACCGCCCGCATGACCGAGGCCCAGCGGGCCCAGTTCCAGCGGCTGCTGGCCCTGGCGGCGGACGCCTGCCTGGAGCGGGAGGAATGAGCCTGCCCCGGCGCTGAGGGGCTTTGGCCGGCGGCAGAGGCTGCGGCCGGAGAAAAGGCGCGGGGCCTTCGCGCAGCGCGGAAAAAAAGAGCGCCGGACGGGAGTTTTCCCGTCCGGCGCTTTCATGTATCCAAAGGCGTCAGTTCTTTTCGAATTTGTCGCGCAGGTTTTTGAAGAAGCCCTTGCGCTGCTCGTAGTTGTCGTCCTTGAGGCTCTGCTCAAAGGCGGCCAGCGCGTCCCGCTGGGCGCGGGTGAGCTTTTTGGGGATCTCCACCATCACCTTGACGTACTGGTCGCCGCGGCCGCGGCCGCCCAGGTACTGGATGCCCTTGCCCCGCAGCCGGAAGGTGGTGCCGCTCTGGGTGCCTTCCGGCACGTTATACTCCACCTTGCCGTCCACGGTGGGCACCACGATGGAGGCGCCCAGCACCGCCTGGCTGTAAGTGATGGGCACGGTGACCCACACGTCGTAGCCGTCCCGCTCGAACATGGGGTCCGGCCGCACGGTGACGATGACGATCACGTCGCCGGCAGGTCCGCCGTTCGCGCCGGCGTCGCCCTGGCCCCGCAGCGCGATGCTCTGGTCGTCGCCGATGCCCGCAGGAATTTTTACCTCCAGCGACTTCTTCACGGCCACCTTGCCGGTGCCGTGGCAGTGGGTGCAGGGGGTCTTGACGATCTTGCCCTTGCCGCCGCAGCGCTGGCAGGGCTGACGCTGCTGCATCACCATGCCGCCCATGCGCAGGTTGCGGTTCACATAGCCCGCGCCGCCGCAGTCCGGGCAGGTCTCGGGGCTGGTGCCCTTGGCCGCGCCGGAGCCGCCGCACTCGGGGCAGGTATCCTGCTTGGTGATGGTGATGGTCTTGGTGCAGCCGTGAGCCGCCTCCATGAAGCCCAGCACCAGGCTCACCCGCACGTCTGCGCCCTTGCGGGGGGCGTTGGGGTTGGCCCGCTGGCCTCCGCCGAAGCCGAAGCCGCCGCCCATCCCGCCGAACAGGTCGCCGAAGATGTCGTTCAGGTCCACGCCGCCCATGCCGCCAAAGCCGCCGAAGCCGCCCGCGCCCGGGCCGCCGGCCCCCGCGCCGTAGCTGGGGTCCACGCCGGCAAAGCCGAACTGGTCGTAGCGGGCCCGCTTTTCCTTGTCGCTGAGCACCTCATAGGCCTCGTTCACCTCTTTGAACTTCGCCTCGGCCTCCTTGTCGCCGGGGTTCAGATCCGGGTGATATTTTTTCGCCTGCTTGCGATACGCCTTTTTCAGGTCCTCTTCGCTGGCGTTTTTCGCCACGCCCAGGACCTCATAGTAATCGCGTTTGTCTGCCATACCTTATCCACCTGTGTCTGCCCGCCGGGCGGGCTCTCTTTCCGTAAAAATCGAGGGGCGCGTTTAGCCCAGAATGCCTCCCCTTGATGGCAAGGGGAGGCTTGAAACGGGTTTATACTTCCTTGAAGTCCGCGTCCACCACGCCGTCGTCGGGCTTGCCGGTGCTGCCGGCATTGCCCGCGTCCGCGCCGGGAGCGCCGGCCGCGCCGGCGGCCTGGGCGTTCTTGTAGAGCTCCTCGCTGATGGCGTAGAAGGCCTTCTGGACCTCCTCCTGCTTTGCCTTGATGGCCTCGATGTCGGTGCCCTTCAGAGCCTCTTTCAGCTCGTTCAGTTTGGCCTCGACCTCGGCCTTCTTGGAGGCGTCCACCTTGTCGCCCAGCTCGTTCAGGGTCTTTTCGGTCTGGAACACCATCTGGTCGGCGCCGTTGCGCACGTCCACTTCCTCACGGCGCTTCTTGTCCTCGGCAGCGAACTGCTCGGCCTCGCGCACGGATTTCTCGATGTCCTCCTTGCTCATGTTGGTGGAGGCGGTGATGGTGATGCTCTGCTCCTTGCCGCTGCCCAGGTCCTTGGCGCTCACGTGCACGATGCCGTTGGCGTCGATGTCAAAGGTGACCTCGATCTGAGGCACGCCGCGGGGAGCGGCGGGGATGCCGTCCAGCTTGAACATGCCCAGGCTCTTGTTGTCGCGGGCAAACTCACGCTCGCCCTGCAGCACGTTGACTTCCACGCTGGGCTGGTTGTCGGCGGCGGTGGAGAAGATCTGGCTCTTCTTGGTGGGGATGGTGGTGTTGCGCTCGATGATCTTGGTGCAGACGCCGCCCAGGGTCTCGATGCCCAGGCTCAGGGGGGTGACGTCCAGCAGCAGGATGCCGCCCACTTCCTTGTTCAGCACGCCGCCCTGGATGGCAGCGCCGATGGAAACGCACTCGTCGGGGTTGATGCCCTTGAAGGGCTCGGTGCCCATCTCCTTCTTGACGGCCTCCTGCACGGCGGGGATACGGGTGGAACCGCCCACCAGCAGCACCTTGCCCAGGTCAGAGGGCTTCAGGCCGGCGTCGGCCATGGCCTTGCGGACGGGGCCCATGGTGCGCTCCACCAGGTCGGCGGTCAGAGCGTCGAACTGGGCGCGGGTGAGGGTGGTGTCCAGATGCTTGGGGCCGGTGGCGTCGGCGGTGATGAAGGGCAGGTTGATGGCGGTGCTGGTCACGCCGGACAGCTCGATCTTCGCCTTCTCGGCGGCCTCCTTCAGGCGCTGCGCGGCCATCTTGTCCTGACGCAGGTCGATGCCGTTCTCCTTCTGGAAGTTGTCGGCCAGCCAGTCGATGATGCGCTGGTCAAAGTCGTCGCCGCCCAGGTGGGTGTCGCCGTTGGTGGCCAGAACTTCGGTCACGCCGTCGCCCATCTCGATGATGGACACATCGAAGGTGCCGCCGCCCAGGTCGTAGACCATGATCTTCTGGTCGGCGTCCTTGTCCGCGCCGTAGGCCAGAGCCGCGGCGGTGGGCTCGTTGATGATGCGGCGCACGTTCAGGCCGGCGATGGTGCCGGCGTCCTTGGTGGCCTGACGCTGGCTGTCGTTGAAGTAGGCGGGCACGGTGATGACCGCGTCGGTGACCTTCTCGCCCAGATAAGCCTCGGCGTCCGCCTTCAGCTTGGCCAGGATCATGGCGCTGATCTGCTGGGGGTTATAGTCCTTGCCGTCGATGGTCACCTTGTAGTCGGTGCCCATGTGGCGCTTGATGCTGCTCACGGTGCGGTCGGGGTTGGTGATGGCCTGACGCTTTGCCACCTGACCCACCAGACGCTCGCCGGTCTTGGTGAAGCCCACCACGCTGGGGGTGGTGCGGGCGCCTTCGGCGTTGGCGATGACGACGGGCTCGCCGCCCTCGATCACGGAAACACAGCTGTTGGTAGTGCCAAGGTCGATGCCAATGATTTTACTCATAGTATATCTCTCCTTATTTATACTCAAATGGGATGGAATGTTTTGTTATGGGAAGGGGTTTTAAGCCCTTTCAGCGAACTATTCGGCCACGATGACCGTGGCGTGACGGATGACCTTGTCACCCAGTTTGTATCCCTTCTGGAACACCTGCAGAACGGTGCCGCTCTCCTCGCCGTTCTCGGCCGCCTTCTGCATCACGGCGTTGTGCACCGCGGGGTCGAAGGGCTGGCCCAGAGCGGGGATCTCCTCCACCTTGAGGGCTTCAAAGGCGGCCTTGGCTTTTTCCAGCGTCAGGGTCACGCCCTTTTTGAAGTTCTCGTCGGCGGTGGGGGCGGCTTCGGCCATCTCCAGCGTGTCCAGGATGGAAAGGATCTGGCTCACCGCGTGGGCCACGCCGTTGCCGAAGGCGGCGTCCTGCTCCCGGGCCGAGCGCTTGCGGAAGTTGTCGTACTCGGCGGCGGTGCGCAGCAGCCGGTCCTTGGCGGCGTCCGCCTCGGCGCGGGCCTTTTCGGCCTCGGCCTTGGCGGCGGCCAGCTGGCTCTCCAGTTCCTTTTTGGTCTCTTTCTTTTCTTTTTCGGGGGCTTTTTCCGCCGCGGGCTGTTCAGCCTCGGGGGCGGCGGCCTCCTGCGCCGCTTCGGCCTTGGGGGCCGTTTCGGCTGCGGCCTCTTCGGGCCGGATGTTGGTCTCGTCCATCATTGCGGGTCCTCCTGCGCCTTGCCGGCCATGCACTCGCCGAGTTTCAAGGCAAAATAGTCAAGAACGGGCACCAGCTGCTCAAAGGGCATCCGGGTGGGTCCCAGCAGGGCGATGGCCCCGGTGAGGCCGCCGCCGGCCAGATACCGCTTGCTCATGAAGCAAAGCCCCGGCAGCGGGCGCTGCAGGTCCTCGCCCAGCAGCACGGTGGTGCGGCCGGTGCGGGGAGTGATGAGCCTGCCGGCCCGTTCGTCATCGGTGAAAAGTTCCAGCACCCTGGGCAGAAGGCCGGTCAGTTCCGGCCAGCGCATCAGG
This sequence comes from Oscillospiraceae bacterium, assembly GCA_004558145.1. GTDB lineage: Bacteria > Bacillota > Clostridia > Oscillospirales > Ruminococcaceae > Allofournierella_A > Allofournierella_A excrementavium. The sequence continues at coordinate 44,610 of SFDQ01000010.1, read as the reverse complement.
TACTGCAGGCCCTGGGGATAGGTGCGGGCCTGGGCTGCCTGCCGCAGCAGCGCCGCCGCCGCGTTCAGCACCGGGTAGAGGTCGTTCCCCCGCTCGCCCAGCTCGGCGGCCAGGTTCGCCAGCACGGCGCCCGTCAGGTCCGCCGGGGCCACGAAGGTCAGCCCCCGGTTCAGCACTCCGGCCAGAAGCGCCGCGTCCTCCGCGGTGAGGTCGGTGTCCAGCCGGGCCACGCGGGTGCGCACGCCGCCGGCGCTGGTCACTGCCAGCACCGCCGCGGTGCAGCGGCCCACCTGCACCACCTCGTAGTGGGCGATGCAAAGATCGTCCGCCCGGGGGGTGGTGGCCGCCACCATGTAACCGGAATAATCCGCCAGGGCCTTGGCCGCCCCCGCCGCCAGCTTTTCCGGCTCGTAGTCGAGGCCGGCGAAGATGCGGTCGATCTCGGTCTTCTGCCGGGCGGAAAGGCCCGGCGCGGGATGCATCAGGTTATCCAGATAATAGCGGTAACCCTTGGCGCTGGGCACCCGGCCCGCGCTGGTGTGGGGCTGCTCCAGAAGGCCCAGCTTTGTCAGTGCGGCCATCTCGTTGCGCAAGGTCGCGCTGGACACAGCCATGTCGAAATACTGGCAAAGAAGCCCCGAGCCCACCGGCTCGCCGCCCTGGGTGTAAAGGGCCACAATGGCCTCCAGCACCCGCTGCTTTCTGTCGTCCATGGCCATGCGCCCCACCTCTTTTCTGTGATTTTAGCACTCATTACCTCCGAGTGCTAAATTTATTGTACTCCATTTTATTCGTCTGTCAAGGGGGTGGTGTGAAAAATTTAAAAGTTTCATGGAACGTTCACAATGCCGCCGCCTTTCGGGGCACAAAAAGGGCCCGCGCCTGCTCTTTCGGGGCGGCGCGGGCGGGGCGGAACAGCGCTTCAGCTCTCCATCTGCTTTGCAAGAAAGGCGGCGGCAATGGCCAGGGCCTTCTGCTCCTCGGGGGTGGGGACGGCGGTCTTTTCGTCGCTCAGAAGGGCCACCGCCCCCGCCACGTCGCCGGCGGCGATGATGGGCACGGCGATGTGGATGTGGCGCGCCGCGCCCTCGCAGGGGAACTGGCAGTCCTCGGCGCGGCCGGTGTGCAGATAAATGCGGCGGGCGTGCATCAGCTTTTCCAGCGGGATGCTCACCCGCTTTTCCAGGCACTCCTTTCGGGCGGCGCCGGCGGCGGCGATGACGCTGTCCCGGTCGCAGACGATGGCGGTGCGGGAAAGGTTTTTTTGCAGCACCTCGGCGTACTGGGCGGCGAAGGCGGCCATCTCCCCGATGGGCGAATACTTTTTGAAGATGACCTCGCCGTCGCCGGTGGTGAAAATTTCCAGCGGGTCCCCCTGGCGGATGCGCTGGGTGCGGCGTATCTCCTTGGGGATGACCACCCGCCCCAGTTCGTCGATGCGGCGCACGATGCCGGTTGCTTTCATGGCGTGTACCTCCTGTGAAGGCGGCAAAAAATGCCGCCGCTTGTGCTCTGTGTTTCTTAGTATCTGCCAGTGCAGGCAAATTATACAAGCGCCGGTCCCCCGCCGTCCTTTTCGGGGCGGGGGCGGTTCTGGTATAATAAGGTAAAAGAACGCCCCGCAAGGAGGGAACGAACATGGCGCCACTGATCCTGATCGCCGAGGACAACCCCGAGATACGCGGCCTTTTGCGCCTTTATCTGGAAGGAGAGGGCCTGCGGGTGCTGGAGGCGGAAAACGGCGACGAGGCCCTGGCCAAGGCCCGCGCCGAAACCCCGGACCTGGCCATTCTGGATGTGATGATGCCCGGGCTCTCGGGCTATGAGGTGACGCGGGCCCTGCGGCGCTTCAGCGAGATGCCCATCCTCATCCTCTCGGCCAAAAGCGAGGACAACGACAAAATCCTCGGTCTCAATCTCGGGGCGGACGACTATGTCACCAAGCCCTTCAACCCGGTGGAGGTGGTGGCGCGGGTGAAGGCCCAGCTGCGGCGGGCCGCCCGTGCGGGGGGCGAGGTGCTGCGGGGCGGCGAGCTGGCGCTGGACCTGGCCAGCATGCGGCTGGAAAAGGCGGGCCGCCCGGTGCCCCTCACCCCCATGGAGGCGAAGATACTGGCCATCCTGATGCGCTCGCCGGGGCGGGTGTTCACCAAGGCCCAGCTTTACGAGGGGGCCGCCGGCGACTATTTTGAAGGGGACGAGAACGCCATGATGGTGCACATCTCCAAGCTGCGGGACAAAATCGAGGACGACCCCCGCTCTCCCCGCTACATCCGCACGATAAGGGGGCTGGGGTACCGTTTTGAAGCGTGAAAAGAGCGCCGGCGGCCTGTTCGGCCTGCTGGCAAGGCAGTATCTGCTGTTCACCCTGGCGCTGGTGACCATCGCGGCGGCGGTGTTCGCCCTGTGGATGCTCTACACCGCCCGGCTCTACCGCGTGCCGGACTGGGACAGCCTTCTGACGGACCCGGCCCTGGCCGAGGGAAAGTGGGATTCGCTGCGCCGCCACCTGAACGGCAGCGGCGATTTTGCCGTCTATGACGAACAGGGCGCGCTGGTGTTTTCCAGCGGCGGAGGCTTTGACGAGGCGGTGGAGCCGGGGGCGCTGGCCTGCGTGCCCGCCTGGAGCGAAGGGGTGCAGATCGACGCTTATGAACTGAGCGGCGACGGGGCGGCCCGGCATCTGGTGGTGGCCCACACGCCGGACGGCGAAGGGGGCGAGGCCACCCGCACCGCCGCGCTGGACGAAAACTACCGGGTGGTGCTGGGGGGGCTGGAGGAGGGCCGCACCGCCTACACCCCCGAGGAATACCGCTATCTCACCGGCGCCCGGTTCGAGAACGGCTTTCTCGCCCGGGCGGAGGCCGCCGGCCCGCAGGGCGGGCGCTATGCCCTGCTTTTGCGGGAGACCTACCCCACCGACGCCCAGTACCGTCAGGTGCTGGGGGGCAGCGTGTGGGTGGCGGCGCTGTTCCTGCCGCTGTTTCTGGCCACGGCGGGGCTGTTCATCTGGCGGCTGCGGCGGCGCATCGCCCGGCCCCTGGCGGCGCTGAACGCCGCGGTGGACGCCCAGAGCCGGGGCGAGGACCTGCGGGTGGGCAACTGCGGCGGCCCAAGGGAGATACGCCGCATCGGCGAGAGCTTTGACAACTTTGCCGCCCGGCTGGCCGAGAGCGAGGCCGAGCGAAAGCGGCTGGACGAGGGCCGCCAGAAGCTCATCGCGGACATCTCCCACGACATCAAGACCCCGGTCACGGTCATCTGCGGCGCGGCGGACGCATTGTGCGACGGCAAGGTGCCCGAGGAAGAGCGCCAGCGCACCCTGCGGATGATACAGAGCAAGGCGGCGGACCTGGCCCGCCTCACCGACGCGTTTCACGAGTACAGCAAGACCCAGCACCCCCGCTTTGAGCTGCACACCCGGCGGGTGGATGTGTGCGAGTTTTTCCGGGCCTGGCTGGCGGCGCGCTACGACGAGATCGACCTGGCGGGCTTCTCGCTGGAGCCCTCCATCCCCGAAGCGCCCGCCTTCTGCATGGTGGACGAGTTGCAGCTGCGCCGGGCGCTGGACAACCTCCTCTCCAACGCCCTGCGCCACAACCGGCTGGGCACCATGCTCTTTGTGGAGGTGGAGCCGGGGCCGCAGAAGGTGACGGTGCGCATCGCGGACAACGGCGCGGGCATCCCGCCCGAGCGGCGCAAGACCATCTTCGAGCCCTTCGTCACCGGCAGCGCCGCCCGCACCGGCGCGGGCAGCGGGCTGGGCCTTGCCATCACCCGCCGCATCCTGGAAAAGCACGGCGGTTCCATCCGGCTGAACGAAAAGCCCGCCCCCGGCCGCGCCACCGAGTTTCTGCTCACCCTGCCCCGGGCGGAAGAATAAAACAATCAGGCAGCGCCGCGCATGCCCCCTGTCCGGGGCGTGCGCGGCGCTGCCGCTTTTCCCGGCATGGCCGGGACTATGGGAGAGAAAGACCGGGGCCCACCGGCGCGGGGCGGAGGAACGCCTCCCGCGCCGGGCCTGCCGTGCAAATGGGGGAGGAAACACGGGGCCCGCGGCCTTCTGGCAAAGGGAAAAGGTCAGTCGCTCTTGATGGCTTCCAGGGCCGGGATGCGCACCGCCTTGTTGGCGGGGTAGTAGCCGGAGCCCAGACCGATGAGCACCGAGAAGGCGATGGCGAAGAGCAAAAGCCACAGGGGCGTTACGCAGACCCGGGCGGGGCCGTCGCCGCCCAAAAGGGCGATGCGCAGGTTTTCGGAGGTCGGCCCGCCTAAGGTCACGATGTTGGCGATGAAGGCGGCCACAAAGCTGATGATGCAGCTCACGATGCCGCCCATCAGGCCGATGCAGCCCGCCTCGGCGAGGAAGAGGGCGCGGATGTCCCGCACGTAGCAGCCCAGAGCCTTCATCACACCGATCTCCTTGGTGCGCTCGGAGATGGACATGACCATGGTGTTGGTGATGCCGATGGCCGCCACCACAAGGCTGATGGCCCCAAGGCCGCCCAGCATCATCTGCTTTTGCCGGGCCTCTTTTTCCATGGGCTCGCGGATGCTCTCCATGGATTCGGTGGCGCAGCCCAGGGCGCGGATGCGCTTTTCCAGCGCCGCCACCTGGGAGATGCTGTTCGCCTTCACCAGCACCGACTGGTAGGGCGACGCGCCCTTTTTGACCAGATGCAGCTTTTCGGTGAGGACTTTCAGGTCCTTCAGGTCCATCAGCACCCCCTCGCCGGTCTCCGTGCCCTTGGAGTAGTCCTCCTTGGCAAGGGCCACCGGCTTGAGGGTGAGGCTGGTCTTGTATTCGCCGTTCTCCGCCTCCAGCACCAGCGGTTCTTTCAGCGGGTCAAAATAGGCGGGGGGCGGGTCGTTCAGCTTGCCGGTGTCCTCGTTCCACCCGGCGGACCAGCGGTCCACCATGTTGGAGCCCTCGGGGCGCAGGGTGTCCCGGAAGTTGTAGGCCGCGTACTGGCCCAGCACCACCTCGCCGGGCTTCAGGGGCCGCTCGCCCTTTTCCAGCTTGAAGCCCATGGCCTCCATGCCGGCGGTGTCCAGCCCGGTCACCGTCACCCAGTCCGCCACATAGCGCCTTGCGCTGCCGGCGTAAAGGTGCAGGTCCGGCAGATCGATGGTCTGCCGGGGCATCACCGCCACCGCGCCGTCCAGTTTTTTCAGCCGGGCCACCATCGCGTCGTCCAGCTTCACCTTGCCGCGCCCGCCCTGGGGCGCGGTGACGGTGATGATGGTCAGATCGCCCAGCTCTGCCAGAAGCTTGTCCTGGGCCTCCTTCATGCCGATGCCCAGCGACACCATGATGACGATGGAGCATCCGCCGATGACCACCCCCAGCACCGTGAGAAAGGTGCGGGAGCGCTTGCGCAGGAGGTTTTGCAGGCACAGGCGAAACAGGTCCTGTTTGCGCATGGGTCATTCCTCCTTCGGCTGCTCCGGCTCGTCCTCGCCGGGGGCCTCGGCCCAGCTCCACGCGTCGGCCACCGGGTCCTCGCCCGCGGCCTTGCGGCGCAGCCGTTTCACCAGAAAGAACACCGTGCCGGCGGCAGCGGCCAGCGCCGCCGTGGCGGGAATGACCGGCAGCCAGGCGGGCCGGGCGGGGGCCAGGTCCGCGTCGTCCAGCGCAAAGTCCGGCTCGGGCGCGCCCTCCTCCACCGTCAGCGAGAGGGGGAACTCCTTGGTCTGGGTCTGCAGGTCGGCGTCCTCGTAGGTCACCTTGATGGTCAGGTCCAGCTTGCCGGCAGCCTCGGGGGTCAGGGCAAAGCCGATGCTGCCCGACGTGCCCGCCGCCACATTGCCCAGGTACTGCACCTTCGCGGGGGACTCAAAGCCCTCGCCCACCAGCTGGGCCTCCAGGTTGCCGATGTCCGCCCGGCCCTTGTTCACATAGGCCAGGGTCACTTCGCCCTCCTCGCCGGCGGTGAAAGAGGCCGCCGCGGGCTGGTTCAGCTGGAAGCGGTCCGGCTGGCTCACCGGCACCGACAGGCGGATGTCCGAGGTGACGGGGCTGCGCTTGCCCGCGTCCACATATTCGTATTTGAAGCTCACCGTAATGGCCTGGGCCCCGCTTTTGCAGGTGGGCACCGCCTGCAGGGGCAGCTCCTGGGTGAGGGTCTTGCCGGCGGCAAGACCGTCGTAGTGGGCGGTGTTGGAGCCGCCGTCCACCGTGAAGCACTCGCCGCCGTCCACCGTGACCACGATGTTTTCCACCTTGGTGGTGCCGGTGTTCTCAAAGGTGAAGGAGAGGGGGAACCGCCCGCCGGCGGCCACCGGCTTTCCGCCGTAGTCGAACTTCTGCACCACGATGTTGGGCACCGGCTTTTCCACGCTGGAGGCGGAAGAGGCCGCCTTGGCGGGGATGTTCAGCCGGTCGGAGGCGGAGGCGGCGGTGGCGGCGCTGCCGTAGGTGTAGCGCAGGTCCACCGAGAGGCTCTGGGCGGAGGAGGAGATCTGACTTGCCCCCTGCAGCTTCACGGTGATGGAGGCGGTCTTGCCGGGGGCGATGTCCGACACCGGGAAGGTGGAGGCGGCGTTCAGAAGGCTCAGCCCCTCGGAGGGGGCCACCGTGGCCGCCGCGTTCTTCACGGTCACGTCGCCGGTGTTCTTGAAGGTGAGCACCAAATCGAACACCTCGCCGGGGGAGATGGGGCTGGAGATGTCCGAGCGGCTGATGAGCACCAGCGGCTGAGTGGCCGCAGGCTTTGCCTTCACCGGGATGGTCAGCCGGTCGGAGGCGGTGCCGGAGGCGGGGGCGTCCTCGCCATAGGTGAAGCGCAGCTCCACCGGCAGGCTCTGGGCGCCGGCGGCGGTGTCCGCCGCGCGCAGCTTCAGGGTCACGCTGCCGGTGCCGCCGGCGGGGATGTCGTCCAGAAGGAAGCTGGACGCGCCGCCCGCGATGCTCACGCCGTCGGCGGGAGAGAAGGCGGCCACCGGGCCCTTGAGGGTCACGTCGCCCAGGTTGCGGAAGTAGACGGTGACGTCCGCCTCGCTGCCGGCGGGCAGGTCGGCCATGTCGCTGCGGCTGATGAGCACGCCCGGCACGGGGGCGGGGGCAGGCGCGGGGTCGGAAGAGCTGCTCCCGGAGGCGGCGGCGGGCGGGGTGACAGGCGCGGGGCCTTCGTCCGCCAGCGCCCGCAGGCTCAAAAGGCTCAACGCCAGCAGCGCCATCAGCGACGCGACGCCCCGGCGGAAATAGAACTGTTTCATGTTACTGCACGCTCCTTTGTTTCACTTCCTCCCGCACGATCTCCCCGTCGATGAGGGTCACGATGTGGTCGGCATAACGGGCCATCTCCGGGTCGTGGGTGACCAGGATGATGGTCTGGTGGAAATCCCGCGCGAAGCCGCAGATCATCTCCATGACTTCCACGGTGGTTTTGGAATCCAGGTTGCCGGTGGGTTCGTCGGCGAACACCACGTCCGGCCGGGCCAGGAAGGCGCGGGCGATGCCCGCCCGCTGCTGCTGGCCGCCGGACATCTGGGCGGGGTAGTGGTCCATACGGTGGCCCAGGCCCACCCGCTTGAGCATGGCCCGGGCGGCGGCGTCCCGCTGGGCGGGGGGCACCCCCCGGAACAACAGGGGCATGGCCACGTTCTCGGCGGCGGTGAGGCTGGGCAGAAGATTGTAGGACTGGAACACGAAGCCCAGGTGCCGCTGGCGGAAGGCCGCCAGCTGTTCCTCGCTCATGCGGGAGATGGGCGCGCCGCCGATGCGGACTTCGCCCCGGGTGGGCTTTTCCATGCCCGCCAGCTGGTTGAGCAGGGTGCTCTTGCCGGAGCCGGAGGTGCCGAAGATGCAGCATATCTCCCCCCGCATGATGGAAAGGTCGATGTGTTTGAGGGCCACCACCGTCTCGTCCCCCAGGGGGTACTCTTTGCGCAGGCCCCGCACTTCCACGATGGGCCGTTTGCGCGGCGAAGGGTCTTGCATGGCGTCCGCCTCCTTTCGAGAAGTGAGTATACCGCCCCATTCTTTCCCCTGCCTTTGCCCTGCCTTAAGATTTGGAAAGGTTTTTCATAAATGCGGGCGGAGGGGCGGCGGTTCGGCTTTCAGCGGGCGGGCAAAAGGCTCGCCGCGCTGACCGCGCTCACCCCGGCCCGGCAGCCCGGGGACACCACCCTTAGTGCGCATCAGAACGGACACTTTTCTTCGTCGTGAAAAGTGTCCGAGATGCCGCGTGCGAGGGTGCGTGGCCCCGGGCGGACGCAAAAGAAACGACAATGCCGCGTGCGGTGGGGATGGGCCGGGCGAAGCGGTTCGGTCAAAACAGGCCCTTTTATTGTCCGGGCGGCGCTGTGGTGCGGGCAGTTTTGCGCGGGGCGGCCGCGTCACTGTCCGCCGCCGCACGCGGCGTTTCGGACACGCTGCACTCGCACCGTGCAGCGTGTTCGCTCCGAGGCGCACTACGCGGCGGCAGTGCCGCGTCTGGCTCGGCTGGCATCGGGCGGCGGGCCGGGCAAAGCGGGCCAGAGCGCCGCCCTGCCTTGCCGCTTTCACCGCTCGGTCCGGGGGCACCACCCGGCCGAGCCGAAGCCCGGTTTTCCCCACGTAGTGCGCATCAGAGCGGACATTTTCCTTCGTCGTGGAAAATGTCCGAAATGCAGCGTGCGGTGGGGAGAAACCGGGCGGAGCATCTTCCACAAAACTGCCCTCCCCTCCCCCGCCCCGGCAAAACAAAAAGCGCCGCCTCCCTCCTGTTTTGGAGAGAGGCGGCGCTTGCCGTCTGTCTTATTCTTCTTCCGCGCCCACAAGGCCGTTCCACAGCCGGAAGTAGACGCCCTGCTTTGCCAGAAGTTCGGCGTGGGTGCCCTGCTCCTCGATGCCCTCTTTGCCCAGCACCAGGATGCGGTCGGCGTTCTGGATGGTGGTCAGCCGGTGGGCAATGGTCAGGGTGGTGCGCCCTTTGGCCAGCGCCTCCAGGCTGCGGTTCACCAGCACCTCGCTCTCGTTGTCCAGCGCGCTGGTGGCCTCGTCCAGAATGAGGATGGGCGGGTTTTTCAAAAACACCCGGGCGATGGAGATGCGCTGTTTCTGGCCGCCGCTCAGCTTCACGCCCCGCTCGCCCACATAGGTGTCGTAGCCGTCCTTCAGCTTTGTGATGAACTCGTGGGCCCCGGCCAGCTTGGCTGCGGCCTCCACCTCCTGGCGGGAAGCCCCCGGCTTGCCGTAGGCGATGTTCTCATAAACGCTGCCGCTGAAGAGGTACACGTCCTGCTGCACCACGCCGATGGCGCCCCGCAGGCTGTCCAGCGTTACCTGCCGCACGTCCTGCCCGTCGATGAGGATGCGCCCGCCGGTCACGTCGTAGAACCGGGGGATGAGGTTGCACAGGGTGGTCTTGCCGCCGCCGGAGGGCCCCACCAGGGCCAGCTTTTCGCCGGGGCGAATTTCCAAATCCACCCCCCGCAGCACCCGGTTGTGGTCGTCGGGGTACTCGAAGGAGACGTTCTCCAGCCGGATGGCCCCGGCCTTCACCTCCAGGGGCTTTGCGTTCGGCGCGTCGGTTATCTCGATGGGCGCGTCCATGATCTCGCAGAAGCGCTCGATGCCGGTCACGCCCCGCTGGAACTGCTCGGCGAACTCCACGATGCGGCGGATGGTGGCGATGAGGGTGGTCACATAGAGCATGTAGGCCACAAGGTCGCCGGCGGCGATGCGTCCGCTCACCAGGAACAGGCCGCCCGCCACGATGACCACCAGATACATCAGCCCGTCGAACAGGCGGGTGCTGGTCTGGAAGGCCGCCATGAAGCGGTAGGTCTGCTTTTTGATGGCCTTGAAGGCCTCGTTGTCCCGCCGGAACTTTTCAATTTCCACCGCCTCGTTGGCGAAGGCCTTCACCACCCGCTCGCCCAAAAGGCTGTCCTCGATGCGGGCGTTCAATTCGCCGATCTGCACCCGCTGGCGGCGGAAGGCCGCCCGCAGCTTCAGGTTGATGATGGTGGACACCACCCCCATCAGCGGCACGCAGGCGAAGAGGATGAGGGTGAGCGCCACGCTGGACTGGCACAGGATGATGAAGCTGGCGGTTATCTTGATGGCGGCGATGAAGAACTCTTCCGGGCAGTGGTGGGCGAACTCGGTCACATCGAACAGGTCGTTGGTGATGCGGCCCATGATCTGGCCCACCTTGGTGTTGGAGTAGTAGGTGTAGCCCAGCCGCTGCAGATGGGCGAAGGCGTCCCGGCGCATGTCCGTCTCCACATACACGCCCATCACGTGGCCCATGTCCGCCATGTAGTAGTTGGCAAGGCCGTCGATGATGCGCAGCACCAGATAGATAAGGCCCAGCCGCAGCACCAGTCCCGCGGTGAGCAGGGAGGCGTCGGTGGTGGCGGTGTTGGTCAAAAACCGCATGATGAGCGGCAGCACCATGTCGCACAGGGTGGTCAGCGCCGCGCAGGCCAGGTCAAAGACCAGAATGCGCTTATACTTTTTCAGATAGGGCCAGAAGCGCCGCAAAAGGCCCTGCTTTTTGGCGGTGTGTTCCATGGGGTTCCTCCTTTGCCGGTGGGGCAAAAACAAAAAGGCCCGCGAAGGCCTTTTTGTCGAATGAATGGAATTTACGCGGCGGGCTGCTGCTCGGTGGGCTGGGTGCTCGCCGTTTCGGTGGTGGTGCTGCTGCCGACGTTGGCAGGCGGCTGATTGGCCGGGTTGCTGGAGCAGGTGGCAGGGTCATGCCCGGTGCAGGTGTAAGCGCCGCAATAGGGGCATGTCTCATGGGTCACGTCCGTTGCCCCGCAGCCGGGGCAGGTGGTGTGGGTGTGGCCGTCCAGTTTGCTGCCGCCGCAGGTGGGGCACTTGTTGGGGCAGGCACTGGCGTCATGGCCCGTCTGCCCGCAGATGGTGCAGGTCACCGTGGGTGTGGTGCTGCTCGCGCCGGAACTGCTGCTGGAAGGTGTGCTGGAGCTGCTGGCCGGCGTGCTGCTGCTGCCGCCGGAGGACGCCGTGCTGCTGGAAGAACCGGGCACGGGCGTGGGGCTGGGAGAGGGGCTGGGCGTGGGCGAAGCGGTGGGATCGGGCTCTTCCTCCTCCACCTTGCGGAAGTGGGCGGTCAGGAACACGCCGTTGGCGTCCGCGTCGCCGGGCACGGTGAACATGATGCTCTCCTGCTGGTCAACGAAGCCGATGCTGGCCGACCAGTGGTCGAACTCCCAGCCGTCGTCCGCCACGGCGGTGATCATGCTGGTCTGCTTGCCCTTCTGCACGCTCTGGCTGGTCTCGCCCACGATGTGGCCGCCCTCACCGGCGGAGATCTCCACCGGCACCGCGCCGCTGGACCCGCTCACGCCGATGGGGTCCTGGGTGATGAGGCCGGGGGTGACGCCGTTGATTTTGGGGATGTCCTTCAAAGGCTTCGGGCGGGTGTCCTCGGTGATGTAGGCGTGGGTGCGGATGTACTCAAACAGCGCCCGCGCGCCGTTCTTGCTCAGATGCACGCCGTCCAGCGAGAGGGTGTAGCCCTCCTTGGCCCAGCCAGTCTCCGGGTCTTCCAGAGCCTCGCTGGTGTCCAGATACTTGTAGCCTTCCTCCTCGCACATCTCCACGATGGCGGTGTTCAGCCGGTCCACCTGTTTCATGGACAGGTTGGAGTTGGAGCGGTTCTGGTCCAGCGGGGGGATGGCGCTGACGATGATGTCGGCGTAAGGATAGGCCTCATGGATGGCCGCAAGGCCCTCGGTGTAGTATTCGATGAAGGTGTCGGTCTCCATGGTGAGGTTGTTGGTGCCGAAGCAGATGATGATGCGCTGGGGCTGCATGATCTCCACAATTTCGGGGATGGTCATCTCGCCCTTGCCCACAAAGTGCTCCCACTTGAGGCTGGTGATGTTCTGCACGCCGGCGCTCACCACGCCCACCGTGTTCTCGATGGTGGTGAAGTGCACGTCGGAGTTGTCGTCCGGCCCGTAGTACATGTAGCGGGCGGTGTTGGAGTCGCCGATGAAGAGGGTGTTGTCCAGATACTCCTGGCCGGCGTCCTCGGTCTCGGGCAGGATGGTGCCGGTGAACTCCTCTTTGTTCACCTTGCCGGCCTCGGCGTCGTAGGAGGAATCGTCCGCTGCGCCGGAGGTGCTGTTGGAGGCACTGCCCGGCTCGGCGCCGACGCGCACGGCGAACACGATGGCGGCGATGATGGCCACCACCAGCACACCGGCCACGCCCGCGAGGATGGGAATGCCGGCAGGGCTTTTTATAAAGGCCCGGATCTTGGCGGCAAGATCGGAAGAATTGCTTTTTTTGGAATGCACGACTGGGACCCCTTTCCTTGTCGTTGGTCTGCTGCCCGCCTGGAACAGCGGCGGGCACGGTCTCGGTGCTATTTTACACCTTTTTGCCCGCCAGTGCAAATCTTCCGCCGTTTTTTGTGCCGTTCGGGGGCGATTTTTCACCTTTTTCCCCCACTTCGGACACAAAAAAGCAGGGGACGGCCCCTTCGGGCCGCCCCCTGCCGTTATTCCTGCCGCAGCCGGTCCACCACCGGGCGGCGGCGGGCCGCCCGGCACGCCGCCAGGGGGATGACCGCCCCCAGCACCGCGAAGGCCGCCCCCAGCCCCAGCACCGGCCAGAGGCTGGAGCGGAAGGTGAAGAACCAGACGATGCGCTCCACCGCCGCGCCCAGCACCGGCCCCGCCAGCGCCGCCAGCGCCAGGGCCAGCGCCGCCGCGCCCAGGGTGTAGCCCAGGCCCTCCAGCGCCAGCATGGTGCGCAGCTGGCGGGCGGTCATGCCCACCGCCTCCAGCACCGCCAGCTCCCGCCGGCGGGAGCTGATGCCGGTGACGATGGCGTTGAAGAAGTTCAGCACCCCCACCAGCGCCACGATGAAGCTCAGCGCGCCGCCCAACAGAAGGAACATCTGCCGGATGCTCTCAAACTCCGCTGTGAAGGTGGCCTTGCTCTCGTAGTCCAGGGTGGGGTCCACGTTCCCGGTGTAGTTCTGCAAAAACGCCTCGAGGCCGTCGCCGGCCCCCTCCTCGGCGTTGAAGGCGTAGTACATGATGTTGTCGGTGCCGGTGTCCCGCACAAAGGTCTCGGCCCCCATCACGAACTCGTCCGCGCCGTAGTAGCCGTAGTCCAGGGCGTTGGGCACCGCCACCAGCGCCGCCACGGTGTAGTCCACGTCCCGGTACTCCACCGCCCGCTCAACGAGGTCTGCCCCGGCGGGAACTTGGGTCAGGTCGCTGTACGCCGTGCCGGTGTTCGTGTCCACATATTCCAGCTTTTCCACATAGCGCAGGGTCACCGTGTCCCCCAGCTTTGCCCAGTGGCTGTCCGCCACAAGGTCGCCGTAGTCGTCCTCGGAATAGACCGCCGCGATGCAGTTGGCGTTTGGGTCGTTCAGCTTGGAAAGGTCGCCCTCCAGCACCTTCAGCTGGTCCAGGGCGAAGGGCTCCATGCCGTAGAGCTGGGCGGTGTCCTCCACCAGGCCCGCCTCATTGCGCCCTTTCGAGCGGAGCATGGCCTCCAGCTGCTCTTCGGTGTACCACCGGCCGTGCAGGCCCCGGTAATAGTCGTCGGTGACGAACTCCAGCACCAGCGAGGTGCGGCCGTAGACCCGCGCGCCGTCGGCCACGCCCCCGGCGGCGTTCACCGCCTCGATGGCCTCTTCGGGCAGGGCCTGGTCGGGGTTGAAGATTTCATTCCCGGTCTGGAAGTGGGCGGCATTGGCCAGGATGAAGTCGGTGGCGGTGAAGTAGGAGGTGTATTTGTCCATGTCGAAGCTGCCCGCAAAGGCCGTGGTGGCCCAGAACAGCACCACCGCCAGCGCCAGCGACAGCATGGTCAGGGCGGTCTTGCCCCGGCTGCGGCCCAGGTTCGCCAGCGCCATGGCGGGCAGCGACACCGCCTTGGCCCGCCGCCGCGCGCCGGGCTTCGGGGCGCGACCCTCGGTGTAGCGCACCGCCTCCACCGGCGACACCCGCCCCGCCATCCGCCCGGGGCGGCGGCAGGAGATGAGCACGGTAATGAGGGCGAAGAGGGCCGCCCCCGCAAAGAGGGCCGGGCTTGCGCTCACCACCGGGGCCACCCCGTTGAGGCGGGCGGTGATGACCGGCACCAGCGCGCCGCCCAGCAGCCAGCCGAGGAGCAGGCCCACAGGGATGCCCGCCGCGCTGAGGGCCAGCGCCTGGATGCGGATGATGCGCCGCAGCTGGCGGGGGGTGGTGCCGATGGCCTTGAGCAGGCCGTAGAAGCGGATGTCCCCCGCCACCGAGATCTGGAATACATTATAAATGATGAGGTAGCCGGTGAGCAGGATGAGCCCCAGCGCCCCGGCCAGCGCCAGCAGGGTGGGCGCGTCCAGCTTCATGCTCAGCTGGGCCCCGGTGTAGGCCCAGTTCACCCCGATGCCCACGTAGTCCTCCCCCGGTGTGTCGCACTGGTAGCCGTAATTGGCAAGGATGTCCCGCAGGTTCTGCTCGATGTTCAGCGAGGAGGAGAACATCACGTCCATGTTCCAGCAGCCGGTCATGCCGTCCGCCCCCGGCGGGGTCACGCCCAGCTCTTCCAGAATGGAATCCACCCGGCTCTCGGGCAGCAGCACGTGGGAGGCAAAGGTGGCCTCGTCCTTCTCCCACCAGCCGCAGAGGGTGAAGGTCTCTTCGGTGAGCTTGCCGTCCACGTTGATGGGCAGGGTGAACTGCGCCCCCAGTTCCGGCTCCACCCCCAGCAGTTCCAGCACGCGGGTGTCCGCCGCGGCCTCGTCGGTGCCCTCGGCGGGCAGCCGCCCGGTGGTGGGGGCAAGGAACATCCAGTCCGCCTCGTTTTCGTCCGCCCAGCTCACCTCCACATGGTCCTTCGTGAAAGCGTCCCCTTCGACCATGCCCAAAAAGCGCCGCAGGCCGTGGGCCTTCACCAGCGGGTCGGAAGCAAACAGTTCCGCCTGTTCCTCGGTGATGTACTTGAAGCCCCCGTGGGCATAGCCGCCCACCTGGCGGAAGGTGGCCTGCTGAAAGCCCTCGTTGATGGACAGGGCGATGGTGAACAGGCTGGTGAAAAGCACCGCCGTGAGGGCGATGGCCAGCACCGCCACCAGATTGCGGGTGCGGCTGGCGGCCAGGGCCCGCAGGCTCAGCCGCCGCACGCAGGTGCGGTTTTGTACCTTCATGCCCTCACCCCCTCGTCACGATGCGCCCGTCCTCGATGCGCACGATGCGGTCGGCCAGCTGGGCAATTTCCTCGTTGTGGGTGATCATCACCATCGTCTGGGAAAAGCGCCGCCCCGTCACCTTCATCAGGCTCAGCACGTCCTGGCTGGTCTTGGAGTCCAGGTTGCCGGTGGGCTCGTCCGCCAGCAGGATGGCCGGCTGGGCCGCCAGCGCCCGGGCGATGGCCACCCGCTGCTGCTGCCCGCCGGAGAGCTGCCCCGGCAGCCGGTCCAGCTTTTCCGCAAGGCCCAGCGCCTCCACCACCTGGGCGAGGTAGGCCTTGTCCGGCCGGCGGCCGTCCAGCTGCACCGGCAGCACGATGTTCTCCCACACGCTGAGCACCGGCACCAGATTGTAGGCCTGGAACACAAAGCCTATCTTGCGCCGGCGGAACACGGTGAGCGCCTCGTCGGACAAAGCGAAGATGTTCCGCCCGTCCACTGTCACGGTGCCGGCGGTGGGGCGGTCCAGCCCGCCCAGCATGTGCAGAAGGGTGCTTTTGCCCGAGCCGGAGGTGCCCACCACCGCCACGAACTCCCCCTGTTCCACGTCCAGGTCCACGCCGTCCAGCGCCCGCACCCGGGCCTCCCCTGTTCCGTAGACCTTTTCCAGGCCCCGGGTCTGCAAAACGATCATTGGTCTTTCCTCCCAAAGAAAAAGTCTGTGCGTCCTTGCGACAACACAGACTTTATCACAAACATCTTTCCCGGTGCTGTCGGGAATGTGACAGTTCTGACACAAGTTTTTTTACTGCCGGGGCAGCCACAGCGAAAAGACACTGCCCCTGCCGGGGGCGCTCTCCACCTTCACATAGCCCCCCTGCCCCTGGGCAATTTGCCGGGCAAGATAAAGGCCGATGCCCACCCCCCGCGCCTGATAGGCCCCGGGGCAGCGGTAAAACCGCCCGAAGATCTTGGCGTGCTCGCCCTCCGGGATGCCGGGGCCGGTGTCCGCCACCCGGATGGCGGCGAACATCTCGTACAGCCGCGCCTCCACCGTCACCCTGCCCCCGGCGGGGGTGTACTTCACGGCGTTGTCCAGCAGGTTGCACAGGGCCTCTTCCGTCCACTTTTCGTCGAACACCGCCTCCCCCGCCGCCTCGCCCACGGTGAGGGCTACCCCTTTTTCCGCCGCTGCGGGGGCGTACTGGGCCGCCGCCCGGCGCAAAAGGGGCTCCAGCGGCCCCGGCGTGGGGTGCAGCGCCAGCAGGCCCGTTTCCAGCCGGCTGGTCTTGACCAGCGCCTCCACCAACACGCCCAGCTTTTCCGATTGGGCGTCGATGGCCGCCGCGCAGTCCTGCCCGGCGGGGGAGAGGGGCTGCTCCGCCAGCAGCTGGGAATAAAGCCGCAGGTTCGCCACCGGGGTGCGGGTCTGGTGGGCGATGTCCGCCACAAGGCCCGCCAGCCGGTCCTTTTCCTGCCGCACCCGGCCCGCCGAGGTCTCGCTGGCGGTCAGGTACCGGGCCAGCCGCGCCTCCAGCGCCGAGAGGCGGCTCTCGTCAAAGTGCTCCTCCGCAAAGCGGCCCTCCATGGCGGCGGTGAGCATCTCCTCCACCCGGTCCAGGGTGCGGGCGGCCCGCCGGCGCGCCGCAAGGCCCGCCGCCAGGGCGATGATGCCCGCCAGCGCCAGCAGCGCCGCGGCGATGACCCAGCCGGTCATGGCTCCACCGCCCAGGTGTAGCCGATGCCGTACACCGTTTTCAGGTATTCCGGCCGGGCGGGGTCGGCCTCCAGCTTGCCCCGCAGCCGCCGCACCGTCACCGACAGGGCGTTCTCCTCCACGAACTGGGCCCCGTCGGTCCACACCCGGTCCACCAACACGGCCCGGCTCACCGCGTGGCCCCGGTTCTCCACCAGCACCCGCAGCAGCTTCTGCTCGGCTTTGGAAAGCTCGATGGCCGCGCCTTTCCGGCGGAAATCCATCCGCTCAAAATCGAAGGTGAAGGGCCCCAGCGCCAGCGCCCCGGCGGCGGGCTTTGCCCCGCTGCGCAGCCGGGCCGCCACCCGCGCCCGCAGCACTGCCAGGGAGAAGGGCTTGGTGATGTAGTCGTCCGCCCCGGCCTCAAGGCCGGTCACCTCGTCCAGTTCCAGGTCGTTGGCGGTGAGCAGGATGACCGGCGTTTCGTCCCCCGCCGCCCGCAGGCCGCGCACCAGGTCCAGGGCGCTGCCGTCCGGCAGGTTCACGTCCAGCACCAGCAGCGAAAAGCGCTGCCCCGCCAGCGCCGCCTTTGCCTCGGCAAGGCTGGCCGCCCGGCTCACCTCCCGGTCCGGCCCCGCCAGCGCCATGGCCACGCCCCGGCCCAGGGCCTCGTCGTCCTCCAAAAGAAAGATGCGCTCCATCTTCGGCTCACCTCCGCCGCGATTTTTTCTTTATTATACCGCCTTTTTGCAAAAATGCGACCCCACCCGCCGGATTGGAAAAAACGCCCCGGCGCGCTATAATTAAAAAGCGCACGGCGGGACCTGCCCGCCGCGAAAACTTTTTGGGGGAGGCTGAGGGCCACGATCATCCAGACCGGCGGGCGCACCGACACCGTGCAGTATTATTCCGACTGGCTGCTGCGCCGCTTTGAAGAGGGGTATGTGCTGGTGCGCAACCCCCGCTATCCCCATCTGGTCACCCGCTACGACCTCTCCCCGGACAAGGTGGACTGCGTGGTGTTCTGCTCCAAGGACTACCGCCCCATCCTGCCGCGGCTCCATGAGGTGACCGACCGCTTCCCCGCCTATTTCTTCTACACCATCACCGCCTACGGCAAGGACGTCGAGCCGGGGGTGCCCCCCATCGAGGCGGGCATGGAAACGCTGAAAGCCCTCTCCGCCCAGGCGGGCCGCCAGCGGGTGGCCTGGCGCTACGACCCGGTGCTGCTCACGAAGGACTACACCATCCCCCGCCACCTGGAGACCTTCGAGGCCATGGCCCGGGAGCTGGCCCCCTTCGTGGATAAGTGCATTTTCAGCTTTGTGGAGATGTACCGCAAGCTGGCGGTGAACATGCCCGAACTGCGCCCGGTCTCCCCCGCCCAGCGGCAGGAGCTGGCGGCGGGGCTGGGGGCCATCGCCGCAAGGTACGGCCTGCCCCTGCAAATTTGCGGCACCGACCAGGATTTTTCCCGTTTTGGCATCCGCCCCTCCGGCTGCATGACGCTGGAGACATTAGGCAAAGCCAACGGCGTGGCGTTCAAGGAGCGGGCGCACCGGGGCATGCGGCCCGGCTGCCACTGCATCGAGGCCCGGGACATCGGCGCTTACGACAGCTGCCCCAACGGCTGCCGCTACTGCTACGCCAACACCGACGCGCGCCTTGCCCAGAAAAACTACTGCCTCCACGACCCGGCCTCGCCCTTCCTGCTGGGCGGGCCTGAGCCGGGGGACGAGGTGCACCGGGCCGACCAGCGGCCCTTCGCCATCACCGCCCGGCTGGACGACCCGGTGCTGCCCGGCTTCTGACACAAAAAAGAAGGCTCCTTGCAAGGAGCCTTCTTTTTTGTCTCGGTTCACATTTCCCGGGCAAACAGCCCCGCCCGGTGCAGCGCCGGACGCAGCGCCTTTGCCAGGAGCACCGCCACGATGGCGCCCGCCACCGCGTTCACCATGCTGCTGGCCAGCTTGGTGAGCATCTGCACCTGCACCGCGCCCAGGGTCTGGCGCTCGATGTAGTACATCACGATGAAGCTCTTGCCCATGTAGAGCGCCACATAGGCCAGAACGCCCACCACCGCGCCGGCGATGTCCCGCCCTATGGTGTGCACAGCGGCGGCCTTCTGCTTCAGGCCGCCCCAGGAGATGAGCCCCGCCAGAAAGCCGATGGCGAACTTGGTCAAAAAGGTGATCCAGCTCTCGGCAATGTACATCGGGTTGGTGAAGTCGAACAGCATGCTGCCCACGCCGCTGGCAAGGCCGCCCACCCACGGCCCGAACAACAGGCCGGTCAGGGCGCAGAAGCCGTTGCCCAGGTGGACGCGGCTCACATCCCCGATGGGGATCTGCATCCAGCTGGATGTGAACACCAGCGCGCTCATCACGCCGAACACCGCCAGCCGCTGCACGCTCCAATATTTCTTTTCCATATGTATCCCCCTCTTTTTGCGGGCGGGCCAAAAGCCCTTGACTTTGTGGCTCCCGCGTTCTATGCTACCATTATACGCCGGACTGATTCTATTGAAATATCCAGAAAAAATATTTTTTATGGGGTCAGTTTGAGGAAAAGGGGGCAGAAAGCATGCTTCAGATCACCTTCTCGCCGGAAAAGGACGGCCCGCTCTACCAGCAGCTCTACCGGGCGGTGACGGCCCAGATACGCTCCGGCCAGCTGGCCGCGGGGGAAAAGATGCCCGGCAAGCGCACCCTGGCGGGGCAGCTGGGGGTGAGCGTGAACACGGTGGACGGGGCCTATCAGATGCTGGCGGCGGAGGGCTGGCTGGAGGCGCGGCCCCGGTCGGGCTATTACGTGCGGCCCTACCAGCGGCCCCTGGCCCCGGCGGCCCCCGCCCCGGACCTGCGCCCCGCCCGCACGGCGGCCCCCGCGCGGACGTGGACCTTCGACCTCTCCACCGGCGGGGTGGACACCGGCCTTTTCCCCTTCCGCACCTGGGCGCGCATCCAGAAGGAGCTGCTTTACAGCCGCCCCGGCCTGCTGGCCCACGGCGAGGGCCGGGGCGACGAGGAGCTGCGGGCGGCCATCGCCCGGCATCTGCGGGCCTGGCGCGGGGTGGACTGCACCCCCGACCAGGTCGTGGTGGGCGCGGGCGTGGAGTATCTGATGAGCCTGCTGGCGCGGGTGGTGGGCAGTTCCATCACCGCGCTGGAAAACCCCGGCTACGCCCGCACCCGGCGCATTCTGCACAACAACGGCATCCGCTGCGTGCCGGTGGCGGTGGATGAACAGGGGCTGGACCCGGACGCTCTGGCGGCGGCGGGGGCGCGGCTGGTGTATGTGACCCCCAGCCACCAGTTCCCCACCGGGGCGGTGATGCCGGTGGGCCGGCGCACCAAGCTGCTGAACTGGGCTGCCGCCGCGCCGGGGCGGTATATCATCGAGGACGACTATGACTCCGAGTTCCGCTTTGACGTGCGCCCCCTGCCCAGCTTGCAGGGCATGGCCGGGCGGGAGGGGCCGGTCATCTATCTTTCCACCTTCTCCCGCAGCCTCGCCCCCAGCATCCGCATCGCCTACATGGTGCTGCCCCTGCCCCTGCTCAGCCGGTTCGAGGCGGCCTTCGGGGGCTATTCCTCCACCGTCAGCCGCTTCGAGCAGCAGACCCTGGCCATCTATATGGACGAGGGCCACTTTTCCCGCCAGCTGGCCCGGGCAAGAGGCCGCTACCGGGCGCGGATGCAGGCCCTCACCGCCGCGCTGGAAAAGGCCCTGGGCCCCGAGCAGGTGCGCTTTCACGGGCGGCACACCGGGCTGCACTTCCTCTTGCAGCTGACCGACGGACCCGGCGAAAAGGAGATGGTGGAGCGGGCCGCCGCCGCGGGGGTACGGCTGGCGGGCCTGTCGGACTATTATCTGGCCCGGCCGGAGCTCTGCCCGCCCCGCACGGTGGTGGTGGGCTACGGCGCGCTGGCGGACGACCAGGTGGAGGCCGCCGCCGCGGCCCTCAGGGCTGCGTGGTCGGGCTGACCGTCTCCTCCGGCTCCAGCGGGTCGGACACGGCGGCCGAGGCGGAGGGCGCGGGCGAAGCTTCGGCCCCTTCCGCCGCCGGGAACAGCCGGGTGGCGAAGGCGATGCTGTCCTGGGCGAAGTCGTAGCGGCGGCTCTCTTTGTCATACCGGCCGGGCACCGTCTCGGCGGTGACCTCGGCGTTCTCCTTGGCCAGCCAGGTGAGGGTGTCCGCCAGGTCGTAGAGGTCGGCGGCGGAAAGGTCGGTGAGCAGGCTGCCGCTCACCGACCGCAGCCCGGCGGGCAGGGCGGTGGGCAGTTCTTCCAGCTGCTGGCGCAGCGCCGCCTGCCACACCGCGCCCCGCAGCCGGGCCTCACGGGCCACCGGCAGGTCCAGCGCGGCGATGAAGGCGGTGGCCTCCTCCGGCGCGAGGGAGAGCACCGGGCTCTCCGAAAGGCCCAGACTCTCCAGCTCGCTCTGTTCCAGCAGGCCGGTCAGGTTCACCCGGGGGTCCTCCAGGTCCCCCCACACCTGGCCCAGGCTGCCCGGCGTGATGGCCAGATACCGGTCGATGGAGATGTTCAGCGTCTCGCCCAGCAGCTGGGCCGCCCGGGCGGGGCCGGCGCTGGCGTAGCTGTCCGCCAAAAGCACGGTGCCTCCCGGCCCCAGCAGCACGCTCTCGGCGGGCACCGGGCAGAGGGTCACGGCGGCGTCGATGGCGTTCAGCCGCACCAGCAGAAAGGCCGGTTCCTCCGCCGCCACCGCCACCAGCACCGTCAGGTCGTTGGCCGACGTGGGCCGCTGCACCGGCACCCCGCTTTGCGACCGGGCCGCGGGCTCCGAAGCCCGCTCCTGCCAGGCGGAATAGAACACAAAGGCCCCCAAAAGGGGCATCAGAATGGCCAGTGTGAGAAAAAACGAAAGCCAGAAGGCCCGCGGGCCGGATCTGCGCATGGGTGCTCCCCCTCCTTTTGCCAACACAGGGATGTGCATGTAGCATGGGCCGCCCGGGCAGGCTATATGCAGAGGAGCGGAAAAAAGGGGGAACGGCATGAAAAAGGAAAAGGACAACGTGCTGCCCAAGATGGTGCGCAAGGTGGTCAAAGCTGCCCGCGGCAGCGACCACGACCCGCTGGGCAGCTACACCGGCACTCCGGCGAACGACGAGGACGAGCGCCCCACCCAGGACGCGGACGACCTGTGAACTCACAAAGGAAAAGGGCGGCTCTGCCAAAGAGCCGCCCTTTTGCCGTCCGGCGGGCCTTTGGTTGGACTTTTGGTGCATGCTGTGGTATAATTGCGTCATTCGACGTTTTTCATCACAAGGAGACGCTCCATGTACGTAGACACCAAGCAGATGATCGCCCGGCAGCTGTTTGAGATGCTGCGGCACAAAAAACTGGAGGACGTGACCATCAAGGCCCTGGTGGACGCCTGCCACATCAGCCGCCAGACCTTTTATTATCACTTCCGGGACCTCATCGACGTGCTGGAGTGGGGCACCGGCGAGGCGGTGCGCCAGGACCTGGAGGCCAGCCTGCAGGCCCGCAGCCAGCGGGAGGCCATCCGCCTGTTCGTGGCGCGGGTGCTGCGCAACCGGGAGGTCACCCGCAGCCTGCTGCGCAGCGACAGCCGGGAGCAGTTCG
The DNA here is from genome assembly GCA_004558145.1 of Oscillospiraceae bacterium. Taxonomy (GTDB): domain Bacteria; phylum Bacillota; class Clostridia; order Oscillospirales; family Ruminococcaceae; genus Allofournierella_A; species Allofournierella_A excrementavium. Next base: position 22,203 of record SFDQ01000010.1, on the reverse strand, counting down.
AGCGCATCATGGCCCAGGGCTTCGGCACCTATCTGCGGGAGCTGTTCCGCCAGAAATGGCCCGATCCCGCCCTGCCCGCGGGGGACATGAACGCCCTGCTGGATTTTTACACCTTTGGCCTGATGGGCGTCATCCTGAAATACGGCTGCGCCGGCGACGTGGAGGAGGACGTGCTGGTGGACCGCATCGACCGCATCGTCAGCGGCGAGATGAAGCGGCAGCTGACCGGCGAGTGAGCCGGCGGAACATTCGAAAATATTTTGTACAGACAGACCCCCGGGGAGTGTAAAACAGCCTTACACTCCCCGGGGGTTTGTATATACATATCGCCGGAATTGAGAGTGGTTTTTTGTGCGCCGTGCTGGTATAACGGAAAAAGAGCGCACCGCGCGCAGAAAGGTCGTGAGTCAAAAATGGAAACGCAGGGGCCCTTTGCCGTGAAACTCGGCGGGCTGGAAAAGGAATATGCCCGGCTGCAAAGCCGGCTGCGGGACCTGAACGGCCGGGACGCCGCCGCCATCCGCACAGAGCTGGACGGGCTGCGGCGCGAGTGCCGGCAGGAGGAGCGGCTGCTGGAACAGCGGGCCGCCGGCTGCCGGCTGCCCGCGGCGGCGGAGCTGGCCCGGGCCCAGCGGGAATGGCAGCGCCGGGCCGAGGGGCTTCTGCCCCCGCTGGAGCGGCAGCTGGGAGGCCGCGCCCCCGCCCAGGGGCAGGCGGAGGCCGCCGCCCTCTACGCGGAGTTTGCCATCGACCTTGCCGCCCAGTCGGTGCGCTACGCTTTGCGCGCCGCGCTGGGGGCGATGGCGCTGCAGGCCGAGGCCGACCAGGCCCGGGCCGAAGAAAAGGCCCTTCGGGGCTGAAACGAGAGAACTGCCCCCGCCCGGCGGGCGGGGGCCATCGAGCGGGAAAGGAACCGATACCATGCTGAAATTACTTCGTAACATGCGCCGGAGGGAGTGGATCATGGCCGCGGTGAGCGCGGTGCTGATCCTGTTCCAGATCTACTTCGATCTGGCCCTGCCGGACTATATGAGCGACCTGACGGTGCTCATCAAAACGCCGGGCAGCACCATGTCCGACATCCTGCACACCGGCGCCGAGATGCTGGGCTGCACGCTGGCCAGCGCGGTGCTCTGCGTCATCTGCGGCTATCTCACGGCCAGCGTGGCCGCCGGCTTCAGCTATTCGCTGCGCCAGGCGGTGTTCAACAAGGTGGCTGACCTGAGCCGCCAGGAGATGATGGACTTCTCGGTGCCCAGCCTGGTCAACCGCACCACCAACGACATCACCCAGGTGCAGATGCTGGTGTCCATGGGCCTGCAGATCCTCATCAAGTCGCCCATCATGTCGGTGTGGGCCATCGTCAAGATCATCAACAAAAGCTGGACCCTCTCGGCCATCACCGCGGGCTTCGTGCTGGCGCTGCTGGTGATGATGGTGGTCGTCATCCGCGTGGTGGTGCCCCGGGTGCGCCGGGTGCAGAAACTCACCGACCACATCAACCTGGTGGCCCGGGAGAACCTGAACGGCATCAGCGTCGTGCGCGCCTACAACGCCGAGGACTACCAGAACGAGAAGTTCCGCCAGGGCAACGAGGAGCTGATGCGCACCCAGCTGTTCAACCAGCGCACCTTCGCCTTTCTGATGCCGGCGGTGAACCTTGCCATGAACGCCCTGTCGCTGGTCATCTACTGGGTGGGCGCGGCCATCGTGAACCATGTGCCCGCCGCCGACTCCGCCTTGCGGCTGACCACCTTCAGCAACGTGGTGGTGTTCGGCACCTACGCCACTTACGTCATCATGACCATCATGATGCTGGTCATGATCATCATGCTCATGCCGGCGGCCCAGGTGTCCGCCCAGCGCATCAACGCCGTGCTGGACGCGAAGGACAGCCTGACCCAGGGCAGCCGCACCGATTCCGACGAGAAGGGCACAGTGGAGTTCCGCAACGTCTCCTTCCGCTACCCCTCTTCGGGCAAGAACGTGCTGGAGAACATCAATTTCAAGGTCAAAAAGGGCGAGACGGTGGCCTTCATCGGCGCCACCGGCAGCGGCAAGACCACGCTGGTCAGCCTTGCCGCCCGCTTCTACGACGCCACCGAGGGCGAAGTTCTGGTGGACGGCGTGAACGTGAAGGACTACACCTTCGACGCCCTCTATGACCGGGTGGGCTATGTGACCCAGAAGGCGGTGCTCTTCTCGGGCACCGTGCGGGACAACGTGCTCTTTGGCGACAGCCGGGGCGAAAAGACCGACGGCGCGGTGCGCCAGGCGCTGGACCTGGCCCAGGCCGCCGAGTTTGTGGACAAGCTGCCCGGCGGCCCGGACGCGCCCATCGCCCAGGGCGGCGCAAACGTGTCCGGCGGGCAGAAGCAGCGCCTTTCCATCGCCCGGGCCCTGGCCCGCAGGCCGGAGATCCTGGTCTTTGACGACTCCTTCTCCGCGCTGGACTACCGCACCGACGCAAAGCTCCGGGCGGGCCTTGCCCGGCAGCTGGGGGACGTCACCCGCCTCATCGTGGCCCAGCGCATCGGCACCATCCGGGACGCCGACCGCATCATCGTGCTGGACGAGGGCCGCATCGTGGGCATGGGCACCCACGACCAGCTGATGAAAGACTGCCCGGTCTATCAGGAGATCGCCCGTTCCCAGCTGTCCGCCGGGGAACTGGGCGCGTAAGGGAGGAAAGAAAACCATGAACCAATTCACTCAGCGCGGCGCGGGCGTGCCCGAAAAAAGCCGCCGCGGCATCGGCGGCGTGCTGCGGGAGCTGTTCGCCTATTCCCGCAAGATGAAGGCCCCCTTCGTGGTGGCCGTCCTCTTCGCCGTGGCGGGGGCGGTGCTCACCATCCTGGGCCCGAACCTGCTCAGCCGCATCACCGACCTCATCTCCGACTCCCTGCTGGGCCAGATCGACCTTGGGGCCATCGGCCGCATCGGCACGGTGCTGCTGGTCATCTACCTGCTCAGCGCCCTGTTCACCTATGTGGAGCACTACATCCTGGCCACCGTGACCCTGCAGCTCTCCCGCGATCTGCGGCAGGACCTCTCCCGCAAGATAAACCGGGTGCCCATGAGCTACTTCAACCGGGTGTCCCACGGCGACATCCTCAGCCGCGTCACCAACGACGTGAGCACCCTGCAGCAGGCCCTGGCCAACAGCCTGCCCTCCATGGTCAGTGCCGCCACCCAGTTCGCCGGCTGCCTTGTGATGATGTTCGTCACCGAGTGGCACATGGCTCTGGCCGCCGTGCTCACCACCCTGCTGGGCTTCGCCGTGATGGCGGCGGTGATGCTGCGCTCTCAGAAATACTTCACCGCCCGCCAGAAGAACCTGAGCACCCTCAACGGCTACATCGAGGAGATCTACTCCGGCCACGACGTGGTGCGCATCTCCCGGGCCAACCGGGCCATCAAGGAGAACTTCGGGCGGATGAACGCCGCCCTCTACGATTCCGAGTGGCGCAGCCAGTTTCTCTCCGGCATCATGCAGCCCCTGATGACCATCGTGGGCAACCTGGGCTATGTGGTGGTGTGCGTGCTGGGCTCCGCCCTGGCCATGGACGGGCGCATCTCCTTCGGCGTCATCGTGGCCTTCATCCTCTATGTGCGGCTGTTCACCTCCCCCTTGAGCACCCTGGCCCAGGGCATGACCCAGATGCAGACGGCGGCCGCCGCCGGCGACCACATCCTGGACTTTCTGGCCGAGGAGGAGCTGAGCGACGAGACCGGCAAGCGGGGCGGCCCGGCCATCGTGCGGGGCGAGGTGGAGTTCGACCACGTGAAGTTCAGCTACCCCGACAACCCCGGCAAGACCATCATCCGGGACTTCTCCGCCCATGTGACGCCCGGCCAGAAGGTGGCCATCGTGGGCCCCACCGGCGCGGGCAAGACCACCATGGTCAATCTGCTCATGCGCTTTTTCGAGATAAACAGCGGCAGCATCCGCATCGACGGGGTGCCCATCGGCGAGATGCGCCGGGAGAGCGTGCACGACCTGTTCAGCATGGTGCTGCAGGACACCTGGCTCTTTGAGGGCACCGTGCGGGAGAACCTGGTCTACAACAAGCCCGGCGTCACCGACCGCCAGCTGGAGGATGCCTGCCGCGCCTGCGGCGTCTACCACTTCATCGAGACGCTGCCCCAGGGCTTCGACACCGTGCTGGACGACAGCATCGCCATCTCCGCCGGCCAAAAGCAGCTGCTCACCATCGCCCGGGCCATGGTGCAGAGCAACCCCATGCTCATCCTGGACGAGGCCACCTCTTCGGTGGACACCCGCACCGAGCTCATCGCCCAGCAGGCTATGGACAAACTCACCGAGCACCGCACCAGCTTCGTCATCGCCCACCGGCTTTCCACCATCAAAAACGCCGACCTCATCCTGGTGCTGAAGGACGGCGACATCATCGAGCAGGGCACCCACGACCAGCTGCTGGCAAAGGGCGGCTTCTACGCCGACCTCTACAACAGCCAGTTCGAAAAGGCGTCCTGACCCGCGGACAGAAAAAAGGCGGCTCCGGCGAGGAGCCGCCCTTTTTCTTTGCTCAGCGCACCACCCGGTGGCGGCACATGCTCCGCCTGCCGCATTCCGGGCAGGTGAGTTTGCGCCGGGTGAAGGTGTGGTAGCCCTTCACATACTCCGCCATGGTGGGCACGAACAGCGCCCCGCAGGCCGGGCACTGGTACCAGCCCGCCCCCGCGTCCAGCACCGCCGCGCCGCCGATGCCCGCCACCGCCGTGACGAGGGCCAGCGCCAGCACCGCCCCCCGCGCCGCCACGGGCAGCGGCAGATAGCTTGCGATGATGGTGAGCGCGCACACCGCGACCACCGTCACCGACCCGCAGATGACCGACAGCACCATCCGCTTTTTGTTTTCCTGATTCTGACGCACAAGGTCCATCATGTTCGCCTCCGCCTGTTCCTTGTATTCCTCTTCCTCCACCCGGCGGCCCGCCAGCAGCTCGTTCACCGAGATGCCCAGCGCCCCGCACAGGGGCAGCATCAGCCCCACCTCCGGCAGCCCGCCGCCGCACTCCCATTTTGAGACGGTCTTGTCGCTGATGGAAAGCCGCTCCGCCAGCTGCCGCTGGGTGAGGCCCAGCTCCTTGCGGCGGGCGGCGATGAACCGCCCGGTCTTTGCCTGATCCATTTCTTCGGCCCCCTTTCTGCCGCTATTGTACCGTGTTCCGCCCCCAAAAACCACCCACGGGGCGTAGAGTCCGCCCAAAGCGGAAGCAAAAAACGTCCCGGCCCCTTTTCGGGGGCCGGGACGCTTTGTTCGTTTTTACGCCAGCACCGCGGCGGCAAAGTCCAGACCGAACTGCCGGGCCTCGGCCAGCTGAGCCTCGCTGGGCTTGAAGCGCACCTTGAGGCCCTCCACCGGCAGCTTCAGGCCGATGGCCTGCATCTGGGCGGTGAGCTTGGGCACCGCCTCGCCGCTCCAGCCGTAGCTGCCGAAAGCGCCCGCGGGCTTGCCCTTGTGGATGATGGGGTTCAGGCCCACCAGCATCTCGTAGATGGGGGACAGAGCGTCGCCCACCAGGGTGGGGCTGCCCAGCAGGAAACCGTCGGCACTCTGCACCGCGGCGCGGGCGGTCTCAAGATCGCACTCCACCAGGTCGTAGAGCTCCACATGCTTCACGCCGCCCTCGGCCAGCGCGTCGGCGATGACCCCGGCCAGCTGCTTGGTGTAGCCGTAGGCGGAGACATAGGCGATGGCCACCCGGCGCTCGTCGGCGGGCACCACCACCGGGGTGGCCCACTGGCGGTAGAGCTCCAGATAGTGGGGGATGTTGGCGCGCAGCACCGGGCCGTGGCCGTTGCCGATGAACTGGATGTCCAGGCCCTTGATTTTGTCCAGAGCCTTCAGCACGAAGGGCTTGAAGGGGCCCATGATGCAGTCGAAGTAGTACTTGTAGGCCTCGGTGAAGTCGCCGTCAATGAGGTCGTTGAACACCCGGTCGTCGGCGTAGTGGCAGCCGAAGGAGTCCACGGTGAACAGCGCCTTCATCTCGGGGATGTAGGTGTACATGCTGTCCGGCCAGTGGAGGAAGGGCACGCTCAGGAAGGTGAGGGTGCGCCCGCCCAGGTCGATGGTGTCGCCCTCCTTCACCGCGCGGGAGGCGAAGGGCTTGTTCACGATCTCCTTCAAGAAGGTGATGGCGGTGGCGCTGCCCACCACGGTGGCGTTCGGGGTCAGTTCCAGCAGCTTTTCCAGGCTGCCGGAGTGGTCGGGCTCGGTGTGGCCCACCACGATGTACTTCACCTCGTCCAGGCTGCACACCTCTTTGAGGTTTTGCAGATACTCGTCGAAGAATTTCTCCTTCACCGTCTCGAACAGAGCCACGCCCTCGGCGCCCCGCACCGCGTAGGCGTTGTAGCTGGTGCCCCAGTCGCTGTGCATGACGATGTCGAACACCCGCAGGTCGTGGTCTTCAACGCCCACCCACCACAGGTCATCCATTGCTTTGATCGCACTCATTCCTCATCGCTCCTTTTTCCCTTGCCCTTCCCGGGCCGTTCCGGGGTCTAATTATATCAGCGGCTGCCCCGCCTGCACGTTGCCGCGGCAACAGTTTTGGCGGGGCGGGCGCTTTTATTCCTCTTCGCCCTCGATGGGCGCGCCGGGGCCGCCCCGGCTCTTCATGTACTCCTCGAAGCTGGCGAACTTCTGCGCCGGCGGCTTGCGGGAGATGAGCAGCAGGCCGGGGTCCTCATCCGCGGTGCGGGCGGGGGCTTTGGCCGGCTTTTCGCTGCGCCGGGCATTGTGCTCCCCGGTCTCCCGGACGGGCCGGGCGGCGGGGGCCTGCTTGGGCCCGCGGGCGGGGGCGGCGGCGCGCTCGCCCCGGTTCTGACCGTTCTGGCCGCCCTGCTTTTGGCTGTTCTGCTTGGGCGCGCCGGGCTTTTGGCCGTTGTTCTGCTTCTGGCCGGCCTCGGCGCGGGGCTGGCTGTTCTGGCCGCCCTGGGGGGCCTGACCGTTCTGGGCCGCTGCCGCGGCGGCAGCGGAGGCCGCCGCGCGGCGGCGCCGCCGGCGGCGCTTGGCGCTGGCCGACAGGCCCTGGGCGGGCTTTTCGTTTTGTTCCATCTTCTCTTCCTCCCTTTGTTGGGCTGGCGGTTCCGCCTTCGGCTCCCTGCGGGGCGCGGGGGCGGGCGTTGGGGCGCTCCGGGCCGCCTCCTGCTGCGCCGGGCGGGGCAGGGCGGGCGTTTCGCGCACGGGTATCTTTTTGCGGATGAGCTTTTCGATGGCGGCGAGGTACTCCTCTTCCTCCGGGCTGCAGAAGGCCACCGCCGTGCCCTCGGCTCCCGCCCGGCCGGTGCGGCCGATGCGGTGCACATAGGTCTCGGGCACCTCCGGCAGGTCCAGCTGGAACACGTGGGACAGTTCGCTGATGTCGATGCCGCGGGCGGCGATGTCGGTAGCCACCAGGGCCTTCAGCCGCCCGGACTTGAAGCCCTCCAGCGCCGCCACCCGGGCGCTCTGGCTCTTGTTGCCGTGGATGGCCGCCGCCTCGATGCCCTGCTTGGTCAAAAAGGCGGCGATGGCGTTGGCCCCGTGCTTGGTGCGGCTGAACACCAGGGCGTTCTTCACCGACGGGTCGGCCAGCAGAAGGGCCAGCAGCCGCTTTTTGTCCGCCTTGGCCACCCGGTAGAGGCTCTGGTCGATGCGGTCCACCGTGCTGGAGGGCGGGTCCACCTTCACGCTCACCGGCTTTTGCAGGATGCCCGCCGCCAGCTGCTCAATTTCCTTGGGCATGGTGGCGCTGAACAGAAGGTTCTGGCGCTTTGCCGGCAGCTGGCGGATGACCTTCTTCACGTCGTGGATGAAGCCCATGTCCAGCATGCGGTCCGCCTCGTCCAGCACAAAGACCTCCAGGTGGGACAGGTCCACAAAGCCCTGCCCGATGAGGTCGTTCAGCCGCCCGGGGCAGGCGGTGAGCACCTGCACCCCCTTTTGCAGCGCCGCCACCTGGGGCGCCTGGCCCACGCCGCCGAAGATGACCGTGTGGCTCACCTTCAGGTATTTGCCGTAGGCCGAAAAGCACTCGTCGATCTGCAGCGCCAGCTCCCGGGTGGGGGTGAGGATGAGGGCCCGGATGCCCTTTTCGGCGGGCTGCGTCCGGCTCAGCCGCTGCAAAATGGGCAGCGCGAAGGCCGCCGTCTTGCCGGTGCCGGTCTGGGCGCAGCCCAGCAGGTCCCGCCCGGCCAGCACCGGCGGGATGGCCTTTTGCTGGATGGGCGAGGGGCTGGAATAGCCCGCCTCCTCCACCGCCCGCAGCAGCGGGCGGATGAGTTGCAATTCACTGAAATCCATATTCCTCCAAAACCAAACAAAGGAGCGCCGGGCTCACAAAATGGCCCGGCATTCCAGATAATAGCGCTTGTCCCGGGCGTGACCCATGCTGAAGGTCTTGCGGGGCAAAGCGCCCCCCAGCACCACGCCCCGGAACAGGTCCCCTTTCTCAAAGGGCGGCAGCAGGATGCCGGTGTTGCCCTCTTCGCAAAGTTCGGCCACCGCCTCTTCGCCGTGGATGTAGTCCACCGACGAGGCGGGGTTGCGCTTTAAGTAGTCCGCAAGGAAGGCCTCCACCGTGCCCACCGCAAGGGGCTCGGGGCTGCCCGCAAGGCGCACGGCCCGCCGCCATGCCCCGTGCACCAGTGTGATGATCTGGTCGCCGGGGGCCTCTTCGCCGTCCACGGCGATGTTTCTGGCCGCGCACCACTCTTTCAGGCGGGCCAGCAGCTGCAGCCCCGGCACGCCGAACACCACCCGGTGGATGGGCTCAAAGGCGATGGCCTCGCTGTGCACGTTGCACACCTCCGCAAGGCACCACCGGGCGGGATGACAAGCCCGCTCGTCTTCCGGCAGCTCGGCCTTCAGCGCCTCCCAAAAGGCTTTGGCGGTGGCAAGGCTGTGGTTGCCGTCCCCCACCGCCAGGGTCATGGGCGGCGCGCCGGCCGCCTGGGGGTATTTTTCGTCAAAGGTTTTTTGGCTGCCCAGGGCCGCCAGCGCCTCTTCCACACCCTTCAGCAGGGCGGGGTCCTCCACCGCCCAGCCGCGGACAAAGCCGCCGCCCAGCGCCAGCTCCCCTTCGTAGAGAAGGGGCAGCCGGTCCTTTTGGGCGGCCACCGGCTCCACCAGGGTGCGGCCCGCGTCGTCCGCCAGCATCAGGATGTGGGGGCTTTCCAGGCTCGCCCCGTTTCGCACCGCGAGGCGGGGCGGGATGCGGCTGGGCACGGTGCCCTCGGTGGGGCGCACCGCCGGGCTCATCCCCGGCCGCCAGTCGTACTGTTCCAGGTCGATGAGGCCCACAAGGCCCTGCCGCACCTTGCCGTCCGTCTGGGTGCGCTCCACATAGACAAAGCCGTTCACGCAGCGGGTGAGCACCCCGGCGCGGTAGCGCTCCATCGTCTCGTGGATGGCCCGGATGCGGGTGGGGGTGTCCACCTTGTCCAGATACACCTCCGGCAGCACGATGTTCAGCGCGCTGGGCCCGCCCGCCGCCAGGGCGGCGGCCTGTTCCCAGTAGTCCGGCTGGCTGGTGAACTGGTCGCAGGCAAGGCAGGCCCACTGGCTCACCGGGATGTTCTCTTGGGGCAGCAGGATGCGCCCGGGCACAAAACAGGGCTCCATTGCCGTTCCTCCTTCTTTTTTACAGCAGGGTGAAGCTGTCGCCCTGCACCAGGGCGATGTTGGCAACGCCGCCCGCTTTCAGCTCGGTCACCGCGGCGTCCAGCAGGGGCTGCTGCTCCTCGGTGACGGCCTCGTCCACCCGGATGGCAAGGTTCTTCACGCCCAGCTCGGCGCAGGAAGCGCCCAGCAGCTGACTGTCGGAGCCGGCCAGCACTTCGCTCAGGGGGTATTCCACCCAGCAGTCGCCGCCGGCCTGCCATGTGCTCAGCACCTGGGCCAGACGCTGGCCCATGGTCACACCGGCGGTGTCGCCGTAGTTGGCCTTGTCCCGCCCGGCGGTGGTGGGGAACTGCACGCCGGTGAGCCACACCTGCTCAAAGCCCATGGCCCGCACCTCGTCGATGAGGGAGGTGATGTAGCTCACCGCCCCGTCGGAGTAGGGGTTCAGCCAGGGCTTGCCGCCCGCGTCGGCGGCAGCGTCCAGCCAGAAGTAGTCGGTATCCTGATAGCGCACCGCGAGGCTGCGGTCCACATAGGGGGCCAGCGGGTCCTGGAAGGCGCAGATGGCGGCCACCGGGGTGACGCCCGCATCCTTCAGCGCCTGCACGGCGGCGGCGTCAAAGGTGGTGGCCGAAATGCTGGACTGGGCGGTGGCCACGCTGCTCTGGTAATAGACGTAGCCCTGGCTGTCCTTGCAGGGCACCACGGCGTAGCGCACCCCTTCCGCCACAAGGCTCTGGGCGGTGGAGGCCGCCTGCTCGGCGCTGGAAAGGCCGGAGATGCTCACAAAGGCCCAGCCGCCGTCCTCCGGGTTGATGGCCGGTTCCGGCGTGGACTGGGGTTCGGGCGTTGCCTCCGGCTCGGCCTGCGGTTCAGAGGCAGGCTGGGAGGTGCCGGTGGAAGTGCCGGAACTCTCGCCGCCGCCCTCTTTCAGGCTGTACCAGGTGCTGGTGCCGAAGTCGATGACCGCCGGGCCGATGAGCCAGCCGGCGGCAAAGAGCGCCGCCAGGGCCAGCACGGCGCCCAGGATGCGGCGCAGCTGCTGGCCGCCGCTGTAAAAGCTGCGGCGGTAGCGCTTGACTTTGCCCATGTTTTTTCGTGCCATGTGGATCGCCTCCTTGAGGGAGTTGGCCCCGCCCTGCGGGGTGTCAGATGGCCAGACGGTGGCCGGTAAAGGCGTAGATGGCCAGCGTCAGGATGCTGATGTAGATGAGGGTGATGGGCAGCCCTTTGAAGGCGGCGGGCACCGCCCGGCTGCGCAGCTTGCGCTGGCTCTCGGTGACCACCACCACCGCCAGGGTGTAGCCCACGCCGCTGCCCAGGGCAAAGCCCATGGTCTGCACCCAGGAAAAGCCCTGGGTGGCGGTGAGCAGCATCACGCCCAGCACCGCGGTGTTGAAGGTGGCCATGGGCAGCACGGCCACGATGTCCTTGGCGGCGCTTTTGAAGATGAGCAGCACCAGCCCCAGCACCACCGCAAAGGCCACCGCGCTGCACAGGATGAACACCAGCGGGCGGATGGCGCTGCGGAACTCGAAGGGCTGGATGAGGCGGTTGGCCACCTTGGCCAGCGGCGCGCTGATCAGCTGCACCGCGCACATCAGACCGCCGAACACCAGGGTGTCCACGGTGGAGTCGTCCACCAGCTTCACCAGGCGGGAAACGCCCAGCGCGCGGCTGAACACCGCGTTTTCTGCGAACATGGCCGCCACAGCGTAGAGGAAGAAGACGGCACAGGCTCTCAAAACTTCACTCATTGGCCTCTCTTCGCCTCCATGTTCACGTATTTTTTATAGCGGTTCACCGCGCTGCGCCACACCGCGCACACCACGCCCAGCAGCAGAAAGCCGCCGGCGGGCAGGCTGGCCATGGGGAACAGGTCGGCGGGGATGCGGGGAATGGCGTGGTCGAACAGGGTGGCGGTGGTGAGCACCTCCCGCAGGCAGCCCATGAGCATCAGCACCAGCACATAGCCGCAGGTGGTGCGCAGGCCCTTTTTGAGGGCCGTGACCAGCCGCTCCTTCTGGGGCCGCTCGTAGCGCTTGATGATGAGGGGCTCCACCACCAGCAGGGGCAGATAGATGCCCAGCTGCAGGATCTCCACATCAAAGATGGCCTGCAAAGCGTAGTACACGCCGATGTACACCGTGGCGCTGGTCAGGCAGTAGATGAGGCCCCGGAACCGGTAGTAGCCGGTGCGGGCCAGCAGCGCCGCGATCACCCGCACCGGGGTGAGCAGCAGGATGACCGCCACGCTCAGCATCAGGGCGTTGCGCGCGGTGGTGGCAGCCACCACCAGCGGCGCAAGGCCCATGCCCTGCATGATGACGGGGTTGTTCAAAAAGATGCGGTCCCGCCGGGAGATGCGGGTCATGTTCTCCGACAGGTAAACAGCTTTCTTAGTATTCACGCCGCACCACCCCCTTGTGATGGATCGCCCGCTGCACGGCCCGGTCCATCCAGCCGGACACCGCGCCCACCGCCAGCAGCGCAAAGCACACGCCGGTCTCGTAGGTGCCGTAGTAGCGGAAGAGCATGGTCGCCACGCCCAGCACGAGGCCGTAGACCGCGCGGCTGGCGTTCGATTTGGGCAGGGTGACCGGGTCGTTGATGAGGAACACCGCAGCGAACAGCACGCCGCCGGTGCAGATCTCGTACTTCACCACGTCCAGACGCTCCAGCAGATGCTCCCAGGGGGCGGCGAAGGCCAGGTCCCCGAGCCGCGGGAAGAAGAAGGCCATGAAGGCGCAGGCGAAGATGAAGCACAAAGGCGCCACAAGGCCCATCCGCCGCCGGTGGATGAGGAACAGCGCGCAGGCCAGGATGACCAGCAGCACGGTGGTGCCCATGGGGCCGGCGTAGTTGCCCAGCACCAGGTCCACCGTGTCGATGGTGGGCAGGCCTCCCTCGCGCAGCATGTGGCTGGGGCTCTCCACCAGATTCACGCCGGACACGCTGCCCAGCGGCAGGAAGGCGAAGAGGGAGGTGTCGGGGTAGGCGAACATCCGCCCGGACCAGCTCACCGCCACCACCGCGTAGCCCACGGCCGCCGGGTGGAAGAGGTAGGCGCCGTAGCCGCCGAAGGCCTCTTTGCCCACCAGCACCGCGGTCAGGGTGCCGATGATGACCATGTAGTAGCTGGCGGTGGCGGGCATCATCAGGGTCACCAGCAGGGCAAAAGCCTCGCTGCTCCACTCGCCCTTCTCGTATTTCTGGCCGCGCAGCAGCGCCACCAGCCGGTCGCACAGGTTGGCGGTGATCACCGCCACCGCGCACAAAAGCGCCGGCCGCGGCCCGTAGAAGAACACCGCCATGGCGATCAGCGGCAGACACATATAAACGATGTCGGTGTGGGTGCCCTGGTCCTCGTGGAGGGGGGCGATCCCTTTGGGTTTTGTGCTCATCGGGTTTCCTTTCTCCGGCCCCCAAAAGGCCGGTTTAGGCTTGTTTCAAAGCGCGGGCAGCCTCGGCGGCGTCCTTCGCGCCGAAGAGGTAGCTGCCTGCCACCAGCAGGTTTGCCCCCGCGCTGACGCACTGGGGGCCGGTGACGGCGTCCACGCCGCCGTCCACTTCCAGCAGGGGGGCAAGGCCCCGCTCGGCGCAGGCCTCCCGAAGGAAAGCCAGCTTATCCAGCGCCATGGGCATGAACTTCTGGCCGCCGAAGCCCGGCTCCACGCTCATCACCAGCACCAGCTCCAGCCGGCTCAGATAGGGCAGCACCGCCCCGGCGGGGGTGCCCGGCTTGACCGAAAGCCCCGCCTTGCAGCCGGCGGCATGGATGGCGTCGATCACCGCGCCGGGGTCGTCCTCGCTCTCCAGATGGAAGGTGATGAGGTCCGCCCCCGCCTTTGCGAACACCTCCGTGTACTGCAAGGGGTGGCTGATCATCAGATGTACGTCGTAAAAGGCCTCGGGCAGCGCGGCATGCAGGCTTTTCAGAACCGGCACGCCGAAACTGATGTTGGGCACGAAGTGGCCGTCCATCACGTCGAAGTGCAGCATGTCCGCGCCCGCCGCCAGCACCCGCCGGCAGTCCTGTTCCAGACGCGCGAAATCCGCCGCCAGGATGGAGGCGCTCAGTTGGGTCATGGGCAAACTCTCCCTTATACAAAGCAATATATAGCTTATTTTATCCCAAACCGGGCGAAAAAGCAAATCGGCGCCGCCCTTTTTCACGGTTTTTGCACAAAAAACCGCGCCCTGAAAATCAGAGCGCGGCGGGCTTATTTGTGGTTCTTGCGCTTTTCGCCGGCGGGCGCTTCGCAGGGCAGGGTGAAGCTGAAGCGGCAGAACCGCCCCTCCTCGCTCTCCGCCCAGATCTTGCCGCCGGAAAGGCCGATGAGCACCTTGCAGATGTGCAGGCCCAGGCCGCTGCCCTTGGTGTTCAGGCCGCGGCTCTTGTCCTCTTTATAAAAGCGCTCAAAGACGAAGGGCAGCGCCTCGGGGCTGATGCCCTGGCCGGAGTTCTCCACCGAAACGGTGACATTGCCCCCCGACTTCTGCACCGAGAAGCGGATGTAGCCGCCCTTGGGGGTGAACTTGAGGGCGTTGTCGAAGAGGTTGTAGACCACCTGATACACAAGGTCCGGGTCGGCGTAGACCATGGTCTTCTGGGGCGCGAGGCCCTGGATCTCCACGCCCTGGTCCTCCACCCGCTGCTCGGCGCTGAACACCACGCCGGTGAGGCTCTCCCACACGTCGTAGCTCTGGGCGTTCACCCGGTATTCGCCGGCCTCCAGCTTGGAGATGTCCAGCATGTTCTGGATGAGCCTCGTCAGCCGGCCCACCTCCTGGCTCACAAGGCCGAGATAGTGCTGGCGCATGTCGTCGGGGATGGTGCCGTCCAGCATGCCGTCGATGAAGCCCTTGATGCTGGTCATGGGGGTGCGCAGCTCGTGGGCGATGTTGCCCATGAAGCTGGCGCGGCTGGAGTCGATGGTCTCCAGGTTGCGGGCCATGTTGTTGAAGGTCACCGCCAGCTGAGCCACCTCGTCGTCGCCGTCCACCGGCACCCGCACGCTGAAATCGCCGCTGCCGAACTTGCGGGCGGCCTCGCTGATGCGCCGCAGGGGGGTGGTGAGCCGGGTGGTGAAGAAGATGGCCAGCACGCTGGAGGCCAGCAGCATCAGCCCGGCGGCCAGCACGAAGCTGGAGAACATGTCACCCACAAAGATGTTCAGGCTGCCCGCGCTGGTGGAGGCGAACACATAGCCCAGGGGCAGGCCGTTCTGGCCCTCCACCGCGCCGCCCACGGTGTAGCAGGCGGAGGAGTACATGCCACCCAGGGTGCCGGTCTCAAAATAGCCGCCCCCGGAGGCCAGCGCCGCCAGGATGTTCGCCGGCACCTGCCGCCCCACGTTGGAGCTGCCCGTGCCCTCGCTGCACATCTTCACCACGCCGTTTTCGTCGGTGAACAGGATGATGGTGCTGCTGGTCTCGCTGATGAGGGCCATGCTCTCCTGGATCTTCTGGGCCAGGGCGGAGTCCACGTCCACGGTACCCTCCGACTGCTGGCGCAGGTGGATCTGGGAGGTGACGATGGACACCACCTCGCTGAGAGATTCCTTTTTGTCCTGCTTGAAATAGCCCATCACCAGATACATCTGGATGGCGCACAGCACGGCGGTGCTGACGATGAGCAGCGCCGCCGTGGTGGAAAAATACATGGAGCTGATGCTCTTGCGCATGGCCCGGTCAGTCCTTTACTTCAAACTTGTAGCCCACGCCCCACACGGTCTTGAGGCTCCATTTTTCGCTGGCGCCCTCCAGCTTTTCCCGCAGGCGCTTGATGTGCACGTCGATGGTGCGGGAGTCGCCGTAGTACTCGAAGCCCCACACCTCGTCCAGCAGCTGGTCGCGGGTGAACACCCGGTTGGGGTGGCCGGCAAGATAGGCCAGCAGCTCCAGCTCCTTGGGGGGCGCTTCCACGATCTTGCCCTTCACCTTCAGCTGATACTGGCTCATGTCCAGCGAGAGATTCTCGAACTGGATGACGTTCTTGTCGCCGTTTTCGGCGGCGTGGCAGCGGCGCAGCACCGCCTTGATGCGGGCCACCACCTCCTTGGTGTCGAAGGGCTTGACCACATAGTCGTCCGCCCCCAGTTCCAGGCCCAGCACCTTGTCAAAGGTCTCGCCCTTGGCGGTGAGCATGATGACCGGCGTGTCGCCCGCGGCGCGGATGCGCCGGCAGACCTCCCAGCCGTCCATCTTGGGCATCATCACGTCCAGCAGCACAAGGCTGGGCTTCTGGCTCTCAAAGGCGGCCACGGCGGCCTCGCCGTCGGTGGCGATGATGGGCTGGTAGCCCTCCTTTGCCAGATACAGCCGCAGCAGTTCGCAGATGTTCTGGTCGTCGTCCACGATAAGAATTTTTTCGCTTGGCATGGTATATCGTTCCCTTCCCCGCCGCGCCCCGAAGCGCGGCGGCTGTCCGCTCATAGCACGCCCCCGAAAAGGGGCGGTTTTCTCTATTATACAATACAATTGTGGACAAAAAAAGAACGCCGGGCCCCTTTTTCCAAGAAGCTGCCCGGCCTTTTCCCTTGCGCCGCCGGGGCGTTTGGGCTATAATGGTATTCGTATGACTATGCTGTTCCGGCTTTTGACCGGCAGTTTTTTCACGGAAAGAGGAATCAGACCATGAAATTAGGTATCGGCGTATCCGAGCCGGTTTCATAAGGATCTCCGCCTCTGTGATGAAAGCCGCTGACGCTTGAAAACATTGACTTTTATAGAAGACCGGACAGAATGAAACCCACCGGTTTTCACTGCGGATCCATACGCCAATGGCGTAAAAATGGAGTAGAAATTTTAACGGATTTACAGGGTAAAAGGCCACCACTACACAAGCGAAAATGAACGACAACAGGCATGACTGGCTTTGGTCATGCCTGTTGTTTTGCGTTTAGATTTTGCTCAGATGTATCTGGCAATGATACCATCCACATCAGCGATGTTATAAGAAACATCATTGCACCATTCGCCATACTCACCCAAACTATTGACTGCGGAAACCCACTCGGACAGAGCCTTTCGCTTCTCCTTATCGCGGCGAGTTTCTTGCCCCTTTGTTTCAAGAATCAGTGTTTTTCCGTTATCCAATCGAATCAAGAAATCTGGAAGATACTTTCGGACGACACCATCGAAAACATATAAAATCTCAAATCCAAGATGGTCATTCTTTGCCCACGCGATAACATGTGGATTCTTTTCAATCACATAACTCTCTGTGGATTCCCATGCGCTGTCAAACACACAATGGCTGATTTGCGAAGTCTTGGTTATGTAGCACGGTTTGCTTGTAAACCAGGTAGGCATATCCGCTGTGGATCGGATTTTTTTGTTGGGGTCAAAAATAGGTGCGATTTTTTCCGTCTGCTCCAGCTTTATGAAACTCCACAGATGCTGAACAATTTTATTCATATTCATCATGTAGATAATCCGCTGTCGGACAGGGTCCGTATTGAAGAGCGGCGGACTGATCACAATAGCACCGGACTTCAAATACTCTTCCACAAGGCGGATAACCTGTCCCAGAAGCGCGAATTTTGTTGCCTCATTCTGCCACGATGTTTTCATCAGATCGTAGACCTGTCCAGATGCTTCAAAAACAATGCGCTGCATACGCAGTTCCGTATCCAGTTTCTGTAGATCAATTTCGGTACACTTCGCCAGATCCGTTTTGCCGTCAATGATCGGAGCAAGGTCAGCTCTCAATCGGGTATCTGCTGCATTCAGTTCCAGCGTATCAATTTTGTCCAAATCTACTGTTAACTGTGGTTTGAACACACGATCCAATCGGATGATATTGGGCCAGCGAATCTCATATTCAGAGCGCTCTTTTAATGCCTCGACCTGAGTTTTGGGCGGAGTCGTTGGAGGCGTTCCTTGTTCATCCGTCCGGCGTAAACATGTCACTGCCTTCAGCCAGATCATAGCTGGTCCGGCGAAGGCCACGACCAACAACCTGTTCGCAGAGAAGCTGGCTGGAAAACGCCCGCAATCCCAAAATATGTGTTACTGTTTTTGCATCCCATCCTTCCGATAGCATGCCTACAGAAATCACATTTCGAATTTGCTCGCCTCGTTTGCCTTTTTGGCCAACTGTGTCAACAGTCTCACGAAGAATTGCTGCTGCATCTGCTTTGCTAATTTTTGCTTCACTATCTTCATCAGCAGTTGGCGCAACCACGTTTGTAGCCGCGTCCATTGTCTTGGAGTCAATATGGATTGTTAAATTCGAATCGCAGAGTTCGGGAACAGGAATACGCCCATGATCGAATGCATATTTGATACGTGCAGCAGTTTCCGTCCTGTTTGCTACAGTAATCATCACCGGAGGGACATCTGCACCAGCATCTTTCCATGCATAATACAGGGCCTGCCAATCCTTTCCCAGAAGGTAATACGCCTGCGTAAGCAAATCAGGCAAGGGTTCTTCCGGGTCGGCAGCGCGGTTGATATCATCCTTAACGGTTTCATCTGCATAGATGTGGTATAACTTTGACCGAAAACTTTCTGCATCCGGTGTTCCGTCATCTCGTACAACAACGCGCGGTGTTTTTACCAGTCCGGACTCAATACCATCATTCAGTCCAAAGTCGCTGACGATCCATCCGAACAGGGCTTCTTCATCGTTCTTTTTTCCTGAAGGAGCAAAGGGCGTAGCAGAGAAGTCATAGCAAGAGAGGATCCTCCTGGTCTTGTGAATGCGATCCAAACCGCTAATCCAGATAGTGGCCTGCTGTTCTGCTTCCTTTTGTTCCTTGGTAAGCTTCACCTTGTTTTCCGGGTTCTTGCGCCATGCGTGGTGGGCTTCGTCATTGATGACCAGAATGTTGGAGGCATTGGCCATTTCACCCAGGACTTCCCGGGTATAGGCTTCGTCACTCTTTGCACCACGCTTATCAACACTGCGCCTCTTGGCAATGGTTTCCTCACTGTCCCATGCCAGTGCCTGCCAGTTGGTGATCATGACCTTACCTTGATGCAGCTTGTCCATCAGTCCGATAGGAACGATGTTGAACTGGACATAGTAATTATCATCGCCGCCTGTTTGCAAAACCTGTAGGCGGCTCTTGACCGTCAATCCAGGCGCAACAATGAACACATACTTTGTAAAGCGCTTGTCCTGTGGATATGTAACTTTATTGCAGATCATCCATGCGATCAGCATAGCCATGACGGTCGTTTTTCCGCCGCCGGTACAGAGCTTGGTACATAGGCGCCGGAATGCTCCGCCATCAGAAGGGATATCAATGCCGACCTTCTCCGCATCAGGAGCTTCTGATCGTTCCAATGATCCAGCAGCTTTCTCGTTACGCCGGTCACGCCGGGATATCCCGCTTCGCGCCATGCTTTCACACGGGGACGGATCCGGTTGACAAGTGGAAGTTCGATAAACTGCCCAATGTCATTGTACTGGTTGGAGCCTTGGCCTGCTACGAAATAACCGGCAGGACGACGGCCTTCCTCGCGGATAAAGGTCTGTCTGTTCAAATCATACTTCCAGTGATGTGTCGGCTCACGGTATGCAGAGTTAATAATTAACTGATCAATGCCTGCCATTACTCATCACCTATCCTTATCACCTTCAGACTCTCGATGCCGCGATCATCAATGATTTTCACGGCGATTCGGGTGTTCGGCTCTGCCACAAACCACAGGGATTCATTACCGGCATACTTTTCAATTAAATCGGGATCAATTTCGGCTTTCAGAGTCTTGGCCAGCTTGTTCCAGCCGTCTTTTTTGCCGCCCATGGGGAAGAAGACCTGTTTCGGTTCAATGCACATGCCGTCATAGTCGGTATCCAGCATCCACATGGCAATGCGGGAAGTGCTGCCGGATTCCACAGTACCCTTCTTGACATCGTAGTAGTCAAAGCCGTTGACCTTGACCTTGAATTTGCGTTTGCTGCGGCCATCACGGATCAGTTCCACATCCGGCTGACCCACCAGCCAGAAGGACTGGTCGGAGGAGCGCTTCTTTTTCAGATCTTCTGTCATCAGATCGGTATTCATCTGCGCTTTCAGGATCGTGACGCCCGGCCAATTCATTTCGTCAATATCCTTGGCGGCTTCCGGATCAAACTGAAAAGCTGCAAAGATAATCAGCTTGGGAGCAGGGCGCAGAGTTTCTGCCTCATCCAGCGCCATAGCCACCATGCGGGAATCCAGAGGCTTTGTCTCACCGGCAAAGCAGATAACAGCACGGCGGGGCGTCTCTTCTTTGGTTTCCGCCTCTGCCTGCAGGAATTTGGTTCCGGACAAGGGTTCCACACGGCTGAAGGTCAGTCTGCTGCCGCCACGGCCAAGGATACCGGTGGCCAAAAGCTGGTCACGCCAGTCGGTCTGCTTGGCGCTGAAGTCTTCCTCGATATCGCCAATGTCATCCAAAGGCTTTACAACGGGTGCAGGCAGCGCTTCTACTGTGAAAGGACCTGTAATGCGAACTTTTGTTTTGTCAATCTCTGGCTGGTCGTAGAGCGTTTCGAAAGGAGCGCTTTCGTTGTTAGCGATTGAACCGAGTGTGATATGGGGAGCGGTCTTGTACATAAAGCCGCTGCCAACGCCTTGTTCTTCATGTGCCAACCGGTAATAATCATATGTTGCTGTCATTAAACGCTGTTTAGCGAGCGTTATAGCGACGCGCGAAGTATCACATGTAATCCATCGACGTCCCCACTGTTCTGCAACATTTGCTGTAGTTCCGCTACCACAGGTAATATCAAGTACAATATCACCCGGATCCGTCGACATGAGAATGCATCTTTGAATGGGAAGCTTGGCGGTTTGCACAGCATATATCTTATCTGATGGTGGTGCTGTATCCACCCATAAATCCATAATAGGCGAGATATTGTAATCTTTCAGATAGGCAATATACTGCAGCGTATCGCCAGATTCGTATTGTGTTACGCGATTCTGCGCAATCAGACGCTTCATTCCGTCCTCGGATGTTTTCCAGCTCTTCCCTTTTGGGGGGAAGATGGTTTTTCCATTGAATTCGATCCCAAACAAAGCATTCTCATTAAAACCTGCGGGATATAGCGGCAAAAGTCTGAATATTTCTGAACCCGGAGGTAACAGACTGTGGTCGGACAGTTCATCCGCGGTCATCTTACGCCTAGTACCATCTCTTAGTTCGACCATATTCCAGTGGTTGTCTCCTTGGACCTCTTTGTTTTTGTAAAGCTGGTGATATTTTAACGCATCTTTTTTCTTGGCGTACCAAATAATAAAATCGCATGTGGTTTCCAGATATGATGCACCTAATGGCATTTGCTTTTTTCGGAAAATAATTTGCGATACAAAATTTTCAATACCAAATATTTCATCGCATATATTTCGGATTAGGTGTAGATTCTCGTCACTTATTTGAATAAAAACACTGCCCGTATCCGATAACAGTTCATGCGCCAATAACAATCGATTGCGCAAATAAGACAGATACGAGTGGATTCCTAGCTCCCAGGTATCCCGGAATGCCTTTATCATCTCGGGTTCTTGGGACAGGTCATCATCTTTCTCCTTGACATCTTTCTTATTTACGAACGGCTGGAAATTGGAACCGTACTTAATGCCGTACGGCGGGTCAATATAGACCATCTGAATCTGACCGGCCATGCCCTCTTTTTCCAGGAGAGAGTTCATGATAACCAGACTGTCGCCGGCGATCATGCGGTTGGTCCAGTTGACGCCGTGCTGATAGAACTCAATACTTTCTCTGCGGCGGCGCATACGCTCAGCCGGGGTTTCAGCCTCGAACATGGACTGCTGACCTTCCACTTGTCCTTCCAGTGCATTGGAGTATTCCTTCATGACACGCGCCACGATACTGTGGGGCTTGATGGACTCATGAATATGTATAGAGGAAGTCGGGACATCAAAACTCATACCCTCAGCCTTGCCTGCCCATTGCAGGGTCGGATCCAGATGCGGATCAAACTGATAGGTCTTGACCCTTTCCTCTGCCTTATCATGCTGTGCCATACCAACAGGAGGATTGTTTGTACGCTTTTTATCATCATGGGTATATGCTTCAACATCGCGCATTTTTGCGGCTTCAGCATCTGTCAGTTGCTTCTTTGGACGAGCCATTTATTTGTCCTCCTTTTCCTTGGTTGGGAATAGTTCTGCATGCTTGGCGCGCAGATAGTCCACAGCATAATTGGGATCATCACTCAGCTGGTGATTAAGCTTCTTGCGGAGATATTCATATTTGAGCTTGTTGTCCTGAATAATCTTCGACCATTCAAATACGGAAATAGAAATGTTTCCGGCATTGTAGTAATTGCCATCGCCAATAACTTGGTTTTCGAGGGCACTTCGTACCCGCTGATCAAGGCCCTGACCAAGCAATATAAAATGCCATTTAGTACGGGTTTTATCAAACATTGGATTATCTGCCACTGTCAGGGCATAGTCTCGAATCTGATCAAGTTCCTTTAGGGTTAGGGTTAACGTCGGCCTTTTGAGTTCAATGACCAGATGTTCAAAGTTTTCGTAGCTGGGACAAATCTGCTGAAACAGACAAATGTCTGGTATACGAGTCAGATCATCTA
>SFDQ01000025.1 GCA_004558145.1 Oscillospiraceae bacterium | reverse complement strand
AAGTAGTATTCCTTGCATCCGTTGCGAAAACGGACAGAGATGACTTCGGTCATAAAAGTTCCTCCCATTTTGCGGCCAGGCCGCCCAGTACGTGGCCTACGCCCACGTTGTAGTCACATTCTCCGGCGTACTGCCGCAGCACGCTCTCCAGCCCCGTCAGCTGCCGGTCGGTGAGCCTGTCGGCCAGCCGCCGGGCTTCCTCCGCGCAGGACGGCTCCGGCCGGGGCTTGCCCCGCCGCAGCAGCAGCGCCTCCGCCGCCGTGCGCCAGCAATCCCGCAGCATGGCGCTCACTTCCTCCCGCTTGGGTACGGGCTTTTTGGCGTCCAGCCCCACCAGAAACGCCGTCACCGGCAGCAGCCGCCCCGCGGCGAACGCCCGGCACAGCTCCACCGCGTCCGGACGCAGGGGCGCTTCCGCCCCGTCGTCGTACTTCAGCATGACGCAGCGGGAGCGGATCGTCTCCAGCAGCGCGGCAGGGGAATCGGCGCAGAAGATGAACGCGGCGTAGGGAGGCCCCTCCTCCACGATCTTCAGCAGCACATTCTGATCCCGCTCGTTCAGCTGGCGGCAGTCGGCGATGATATACACCTTCCGCTCCGCCTCGTTGGGACGGATGTACACGTCCTTGCGCAGCGCACGGACAGCCTCCACCGTCAGCTCCTTGTGCTCCGTGTCCTGCACGGAGATCACGTCCGGGTGTACGCCCTCCAGCGCCTTGCGGCAGTGGCGGCAGGTCAGGCAGGGCTTATGCTCACCCTCGCACACATGGGCGGCGGCCAGAAACCGCGCGGCGGCGGTCAGGTCGCCCCGTCCGGTGAGGATCACCGCGTGACTGAGCCGGTGCTCGTCAGCGGCGCGGCGCACCGCCGCGGCCAGTATGCTGTTTTCCGCGGGAAGCTGCACCATTTACTCACGCCCTTGCCTACTATTTCAATGTAGTAGTATATCACAAGGTTGCCGGTGCAGGCAAGTATGATTCCCTCCGTACAGGGGAAAAATATGACGCCAAACAATTTTTGTAAAAAAATGTGGAACCGGGGTTGCTTTTCCGCGGTTCTATGACTATAATAAATTGTTCTCATCGTTTGGTACATTTATATTTATATACGGAGGAACTGACATGAGCAAGAAGTATTGTTACCTGTTCACCGAGGGCAACGCCAAGATGCGTGAGCTGCTGGGCGGCAAGGGCGCAAACCTGGCGGAGATGACCAACATCGGTCTGCCTGTGCCCCAGGGCTTTACCATCACCACCGAGGCCTGCACCCAGTATTACGAGGATGGCCGCCAGATCAATGACGAGATCATGGCGGAGATCATGGAGTACATCGAGAAGATGGAGAAGATCACCGGCAAGAAGTTCGGCGATCATGAGAATCCCCTGCTGGTCTCCGTCCGCTCCGGCGCCCGCGCCTCCATGCCCGGCATGATGGACACCATCCGAGAATCCCCTGCTGGTCTCCGTCCGCTCCGGCGCCCGGGCCTCCATGCCCGGCATGATGGACACCATCCTGAACCTGGGCCTGAACGAGGACGTGGTGGACGTTATTGCCAAGAAGTCCAACAACCCCCGCTGGGCCTGGGACTGCTACCGCCGCTTCATCCAGATGTACTCCGACGTGGTCATGGAGGTGGGCAAGAAGTATTTCGAGCAGCTCATCGACGAGATGAAGGAGAAGAAGGGCGTCACCCAGGACGTGGAGCTCACCGCCGAGGATCTGAAGGAGCTAGCCGGTCAGTTCAAGGCCGAGTACAAGTCCAAGATCGGCGAGGACTTCCCCTCTGACCCCAAGGAGCAGCTCATCGGCGCCATCAAGGCCGTGTTCCGCAGCTGGGACAACCCCCGCGCCAACGTGTATCGCCGGGACAACGACATCCCCTATTCCTGGGGCACCGCCGTCAACGTGCAGTCCATGGCCTTCGGCAACATGGGCGACGACTGCGGCACCGGTGTGGCCTTTACCCGCCACCCCGCCACCGGCGAGAAGAAGCTCATGGGCGAGTTCCTGACCAACGCCCAGGGCGAGGACGTGGTGGCCGGCGTGCGCACCCCCATGCCCATCGACCAGATGGCCGAGAAGTTCCCCGAGGCCTATGCCCAGTTCGTGGACGTGTGCAAGACCCTGGAGGATCACTATCGCGATATGCAGGATATGGAGTTCACCGTGGAGCACGGCAAGCTGTATATGCTGCAGACCCGCAACGGCAAGCGCACCGCTCCCGCCGCCCTGAAGATCGCCTGCGACCTGGTGGACGAGGGCATGATCTCCGAGCAGCAGGCCGTGGCCATG
>SFDQ01000024.1 GCA_004558145.1 Oscillospiraceae bacterium | reverse complement strand
TACCCAGGTGGACTTTATCGACGACTACCAGGTGTCCAAGGCTCTGTTCGACACGGTGGAGGACTGGGCCCGGCAGCTGGGCTGCACCCAGGTTCACGGTCCCCTGGGCTTCACGGATATGGACCGGGAGGGCATGCTGGTGGAGGGCTTTGACCGCCGCAGCTGTTTCTTTACTTACTATAACCACCCCTATTACAAGGACCATCTGGAGGCCCTGGGCTATGCCAAGGACGTGGACTGGATCGAGGAGCTGATCACCGCTCCCACCGACGAGG
Source organism: Oscillospiraceae bacterium (assembly GCA_004558145.1). GTDB lineage: Bacteria > Bacillota > Clostridia > Oscillospirales > Ruminococcaceae > Allofournierella_A > Allofournierella_A excrementavium. The sequence continues at coordinate 3,160 of SFDQ01000024.1, read as the reverse complement.
CGGTGCTGCAGCGGTGGGAAAAGCTCAGCAATTATGTGCTCAAGCGGCAGAAGCTCCATGTGAAGAAGGCCCGGACCCGGCTGGACTATCCCGGCCTGGTGCGGCAGGTGTTCCAGCTGGTGAACACGGCCTATTCCCCGCTGTACGGCACGGTGGAGCTGTCCGAGGCGCAGATCAAGCGCTATGCCGGGAAGTTCGCCCCGCTGATCAACCCACAGCTTACCTGCTTCGTTATGAACGAGGAAAACGAGATGGTGGCCTTCGGCGTGGCGGCTCCCAGCATCGCCGAGGCCCTGCGCAAGCACAAGGGCAGGCTCTTCCCCACCGGATGGGTGGACCTGCTGAAGGCCTTCCGGAAAAACGACACCGTGGACCTGCTGCTGATCGCCGTGCGGCCGGACCTGCAGAGCAAGGGCGTTAACGCCGTGGTCATCAGCCAGGTGATGCGGGGGGCCTTTGACATGGGCATCCGCTGGGCCGAGACCGGCCCCATGCTGGAGATGAATCAGAAGGTCCAGACCCAGTGGCAGGGCTTCCCCCTGGAGCAGCACAAGCGCCGCCGGTGCTTCATCAAGGACCTGGCCCCGGCAGCCCAGACGGCCGCCCCCAAGGAAATGGCCGGGGTATAACGAATAAGCTGAGGGACCCCGCCATTTGGCGGGGTCCCTCAGCTTGTCAAAAAAGGGCATAGCCCTTTTTTGATAAAAGGCTTGCAGTCTGCCGCCTGCGGGCGGCAAACTCTGCGAGGCTTCTATAGCCTGTCAGTCTTTCTTGGGGTGATAGGTGGGCACCATGTCCGCCACACAGCGGCGGATGTCCGGGCTGTTGTGCCGGCAGGCCTGCTCCAGGGCCCCCAGCTGGCGGCAGAAGGCCTCATCGTCCATCTCGATGGGCCGCCCCACATGGATGAGCTTGTTGGCGGTATCCTGCAGGCCCTCCTCGTCCATCAGCAGCTCCTCATACAGCTTCTCCCCCGGCCGCAGGCCGGTGTAGATAATGGGGATGTCCACATCCGGCTCGAAGCCGGACAAGCGGATCAGCTGCCGGGCCATGTCGTCGATCTTCACCGGCTGGCCCATATCCAGCACGAAAATCTCCCCGCCCTTGGCATAGTATCCCGCCTGCAGCACCAGGGACACCGCCTCGGGGATGGTCATGAAGAACCGGGTGATCTCCGGATGGGTCACGGTCACCGGCCCGCCGCAGGCGATCTGCCGCTCAAACAGCGGCACCACGCTGCCGTTGCTTCCCAGGACGTTGCCGAACCGCACCGCCACGAACTCCGTGCCGCTGCGCCGGTCCATCATCTGCACCACCATCTCACACAGGCGCTTGGAGGCCCCCATGATGTTGGTGGGGTTCACAGCCTTGTCCGTGGAGATCAGCACGAAGCGCTTCACCCCGTGGGCCGCGGCGGACTGGGCCATGTTGTATGTACCGAATACGTTGTTCTTGATGGCCTCGTTGGGGCTGTCCTCCATCAGGGGCACATGCTTGTGGGCCGCCGCGTGGAAGATCAGGTCCGGCTGATAGGTGTCCAGCAGATCTTCCACCCGCCCCCGGTCCCGGACGGAACCGATGCACACGTCCAGCGTCAGCTCCGGGTGCTCCCGGCGCACGCCGGGGCTTGTGCCGGGCGATCTGGCGGCACAGCTCGCTGCCGATGGACCCGCCGCCGCCGGTGATCAGCACCGTTTTGTCGTTGATATAGCCGCAGATCTCCCCCAGGTTCACCCGGATGGGGTCCCGGCCCAGCAGGTCCTGCAGCTCCACCCGGCGGAGCTTGCTGATGGTGACCTCGCCGTTGACCAGCTGATAGATGCCCGGCACCACCTGGATCTGGCACCCGGTTTTGCTGCATATGTTCAGAATTTCCTGCCGCCCGGCCCCCTGCAGGGACGGGATGGCGAAGATGATCTTGCGGATGTCGTACCGTTTCACGGCCTGGGGAATGTCCCGGCGGCCGCCCACAATGCGCACGCCCTCCAGAATCCGGCCGCGCTTGGCAGGGTTGTCGTCGATGAGGCAGGCCACCCGGCTGTTCAGGTGACTGCTGACGGCGTATTCCCGGATCAGCTGCCGCCCGGCCTGGCCCGCGCCGATGATCATCACGTTTTCGGTGCCCTTCTGGCTGCCGGGCACCCGGTTGCGCAGATACCGCGCGCCCCGATAGAAAAACCGGATACCGGCGGTGATAAAGAAGCTGCACAGCAGGCCCCACACATAGTACGACCGGGGCATCACAATGTGGAACAGCTTCACGCACCCGAAGCTCAGCTCGCCCAGGATGACATAGGCCAGGATGATCCGCATCAGCGCGTCCACGCTGACAAACTGCCAGATGCTGTTATAGAGGTTGCATAACCAGAACACCGCCAGGCAGATCAGTACCCACCACCAGATGGTGCTCAGATATCCCTGCAGAAACTCCGGCGGAATATCCATGAAGTGGAAGTCGAACCGGGCCCACAGGGCCAGCAGATACGACCCCAGGATCCCCAGAATATCCGCCAGCATGATGATGAACACCCGCGACAGCCATTTGCGGTCCATTTTTCCGATGTACAAGCCCACGCCGGTGCCCCCCTTCAAAGGCGGAATCCGTTCTTCTCCGCCCTTACTTTCTTGCATGCTAATATAGCATAAAAACCCGAAAAAATCAAGTCGAAAAAACGCTGTTTCGATAACGATAATCTTTGGAAACGTTTTCGGTATTTCGTTCGGCTTATGGCTGGTAGTTCTCGATTTTATGTCATGACAGATGCCTTGTTGCCGTAAAATTGCCAAAAAATAGAGGCGGACAGCGTCGTCCGCCCCGCCGTTGACCGGCCATATTCTTGTCACCTAATCGTAGGGCGGGGCCCATGTCTGCCCACCGTCGTGCCAGCCGACTGGCTGGCATTGTCATGCCCGCCAGCCGGGGCACTTCCTCGAAATCGCCTCGCTTCATCCGCCACCGGCGGCGCTTCGGCGATTCCTGCCCACCGTCGTGCCAGCCGGCTGGCTGGCATTGTTATGCCCGCCAGCCGGGGCACTTCCTCGAAATCGCCTCGCTTCATCCGCCACTGGCGGCGCTTCGGCGATTCCTGCCCACCGTCGTGCCAGCCGGCTGGCTGGCATTGTCATGCCCGCCAGCCGGGGCACTTCCTCGAAATCGCCT
>SFDQ01000023.1 GCA_004558145.1 Oscillospiraceae bacterium | reverse complement strand
GCCCCTGCAAGGCCCAGGGCGCCCTGTTTACCTTAGAGTCCTCCACCGGCCTGTGCACCGCCGTGGAGCGCGTGGATATCCGATAAATACAGAGGAGGAGACGTATCATGTCCGTTGAAAAAGTCCGGGCCTATCTGGAGCCCTTCGGCGTGTCGGACCGCATCCGGGAGTTCGATGTGTCCAGCGCCACTGTGGAGCTGGCCGCCGTGGCCGTGGGGGTGGAACCCGCCCGCATTGCCAAGACCCTGAGCTTCAAGCTGGGAGATGCGCCCATTCTGGTGGTGGCCGCCGGCGATGCCAAGATCGACAACAGCAAGTATAAGCACCTTTTCGGCATGAAGGCCAAGATGCTCACCCCCGACGAGGCGGTGGAGCGCATCGGCCACGCCGTAGGCGGTGTGTGCCCCTTCGCCCTGCCGGAGGACGTGAAAACCTATCTGGACGAATCCCTGCGGCGGTTTGACACGGTGTTTCCCGCCGTGGGCAGCGCCGCCAGCGCCATCGAGCTGACCTGCGGCGAACTGGAGCGCTGCTGCGGGGCGAATTTTGCGGGCTGGGTGGACGTGTGCAAGGGCTGGCAGGAGGAAGGCCATGGCTAAGGTCCTTCACGCGGCGGACTTCCACCTGGACAGTGCCTTCCGCTCCCTGCCGGAGGAGCAGGCCCGTCTGCGGCGGCAGGAGAGCCGGGAGCTGCCCGGCCGCCTGGTGGACTGGGCCAACGACCACGGAGCCCAGCTGATGCTGCTGGCCGGGGACCTGTTCGACTCCGACCGGCTGTTCAGTCAGACGGCCCAGATGCTGGCCCAGGCCCTGGCCCGCTTTCGGGGCACGGTGGTCATCGCCCCAGGAAATCACGACTGGCTCTCCGCCGCCAGTCCCTACCGCCAGCCCATCTGGCCGGAGAATGTCCGCATCTTCCTGGGCCGGGGCATGGAGCGCTTGACCCTGCCGGAGCTGGGCTGCACCGTATACGGCGCGGCCTTCACCGCCCCGGAGGAGCCGGAAAGCGGCCTGCGGGGCTTTTATGCCCAGCCTGACGGCAACGCCCGCATCATGGTCCTCCACGGGGATGTTGGCAGCCGGGAGGGCCGCTACCGCCCCATCGCCCCGGAGGAGATCGCCTCCACGGGCCTGGACTATCTGGCCCTGGGCCATGTCCACGCCCCCTCGGCCATGAACCGGGCCGGGAGCACCGTGTGGGCCTATCCCGGCTGTCCCCAGGGCCGGGGCTTTGACGAGACCGGCGACCGGGGCTTCCTGTTCGGCGACGTGGAGCCGGGCCGGGTGGATATGCAGTTTGTCCCCTTTGCCCGCCGCCGCTATGAGATCCTCACCGTGGACGTGTCCCAGGGGGACGCCCTGGAGGCCATCCGCCGCCGTCTGCCGCCGGACACCTCCCGGGATATCTACCGCATCCGCCTGACCGGCGAAACGGCGGAGCCGCTGACCCTGCCCGCCCTGGAGCAGGCCCTGTCCGGCGGCTTCTTCCAGCTGGAGCTGGCGGACGACACCCGTCTGCGCCGGGACCTGTGGGACCGCTGCGGCGATGATACCCTGCGGGGCCTGTTTCTGCGCCGGCTTCGCCGGGAATATGACGCCGCCGACCCCCGGCGGCAGAAGGAAATCGAGCAGGCGGTGCGCTTCGGCCTGGCCGCCATGGACAACAAGGAGCTTTGATATGAAAAACATCCTCATGATCGGCACCGGCGGCACCATCGCCTCCGGCCAGACGGCGGAGGGTCTTGCTCCCGAGCTGGACCCCCTGCAGCTGCTGCGGGACACCCCCCGGGTGGCCCAGCTGTGCCGGGTGGACTGCCTGCAGCTGTACAGCCTGGACAGCACCAACATCCGCCCCTGTCACTGGCTGGGCCTGGCCCGGGCCATCCGGGAGCGGTACGACCAGTATGACGGCTTCGTCATCAGCCACGGCACCGACACCATGGCCTACACGGCGGCGGCCCTGAGCTATCTCATCCAGGACTGCCCCAAGCCCATCGTCCTCACC
>SFDQ01000016.1 GCA_004558145.1 Oscillospiraceae bacterium | reverse complement strand
CTTGGAGTCGATGGTGTAGCCCTGGCCCTTCACAAGGTCAGTGATGGGATCGGGCAGGGTCTCGCTGGTGGGAGCGTTGCTCCACTCGTACTTGACCTGGTGCTTGGCAACCTCCACGATCTCGTGTTTCCAGCTGCCGGTAACGGTCACGCCTTCGGTCTTCATGACGCCGTTGTTCGGGTCGGTCCAGCCGCTGAAAGTGTAGCGGTCGGTCACGTTGCCGTAGGCATCTTTTTCCACCACTACCGTGGCGCTGGTGTACTCGGAGTCGATGGTGTAAGGCTCACCGAATTTCACAGTTTGGTCAGCAGGCTTCGTCACGCTATCGGGCGCGCCGGTCCAGCTGTAGGTTACCTTGTAGTCCTTGGGCGCAAAATTCGCGGTGTAGACGGCATCGGCCTGCACATTTTTCGGCGCAAAGTTCGCCTTGTCGCTGACCTCCTTGCCTTCCTCGTCCGTCCAATTGACGAACTTGTAGCCGGTGCCCGGGGTGGCGATAGAACCCTTGCCGTCCTGGCCCGCATTGACGGTCTCAGACGCGGGGCTGACCTTGCCGCCGCCGTTGGCCTGATAGGTGATGTTGAACACGTTCACCTTCCACTGGGCAAAGAGAACGGTATCCTCGTTGACTGCGGAAATGGAATCGCCCTTCGCATAGGAAGTGCCCTTTCCGTCCGCCTGGGTGTTCCAGCCGATGAACTCGTGGTTGGTCTTCTTCAGCCCGTCGCCGCCGGCCACGGGGGAGTAATCCTCGCCCTTGACCAGGATGGTGCTTTCAGGCTCTGTGCCCGTGCCGCCGTTGGCGTTGTAGCTGACGGTGACCAGATCCGGAGACTCCTCGTTCACATAGATCTTCACCACATAGGAATAGACATCCTCTGCCAGGTCGCCGGGCTCCCACTGAACGGTGTAGAGGCTGCTGTCGTCGGTGAGGTCATAGCCCCACATCTCCTTGGCCAGCTCAGCGGCGCTGTAATTGTTCTTGTAGTCGTTCAGTCTGGTCCAGTTGACGTCCTCATTTTTGGAGTTGAGGCGCGTGCTGCTGCCGGGCTCGCCCGCATACAGCTCCACGGTGATCTCATAGGTCTGCGTGTTGTGCCACACCGCGTAAAGGTCCACGTCCTTTCCGGGCATGGTGAAGGTATCGCCGGCCTTGTACTGCGCGGCCGTGGCGTTTTTGTCCTCAGCCCAGCCCAGGAACTCGTAACCGGTGCGGGACAGCGTGTTCTGATCTTCCACGGTGATGGTGTCGCCTTCATAATACTGAAGGCCCGTGGGGGGCTGGCCGTCGTACTGGCCGACCAGCGCGTTCGCGTGATAGCGGACCGCATGCTTGGCCTGCTCCAGGATGACGCCGTCCACATGGAAACCGTCGGTTTCCTGTTTGATGACATGCCACAGAACGTACTGGGTGTGGGGGTCATAGCTCATCCCCACGCTCTGCACCGCAGTTTTGATCTGGGCATCGGTGGGCGTTTTGTTCAGGTTGTCCAGGACCGCCGCGCCGGTGGTGTCGGAGACGAACTTGCCCTCCTTCACAGCGCCCGAGATCTTGGCGACCGTGACGTACTTGCCGTCATTGTGCGGGCTGGGCTCTTCAAGGATCTTGCCGTCGGTGCGGATGAAGAAGGTGGCCTCCTGATTGTACTGCCGCACCCAGATGGCATACAGGGTGACATTGTGCGCCGGCAGTTCGTAGGCATAGCCGGCGGGATAGATGGTCTTCACATAGTTATCGGAGCCGCCATTGTTGGCGTCGGGATAAACGCTCCACCCCAGGAAGCCTTTTTCAGACATGGAGGGCAGAGTCACCACATCGCCGGACTCGCCGTTCACCGTGGCGGGGGCAGTGCCGGAGCCGCCGTTGGCGGTGTTGGCGTTATAGGTAAGGGTGACCTTGGCGGGGATCACGGTGACATTGTATGTGAATTCCTCAGTCTTGTCACCGAAGAAATTGTATTTGTGCGTGACAGTGACGGTGACCTTGCCCACCTTCTCACCGTTCAACAGAGCATTATCAAATTCTTCGCTCAAGGACACAATGTCCCCTCCGCCGACCATGGTCCACTTGTTGGATACGCCCCACGTGCCGTCGATCTCGAAGCTTTTGCCCACTTCTATGGTTATATCTTGTGCCTTGTAATTGGCGCGGCTGGCCAGGGCGGGGGTCACGGTCTCGGCCACATAGTAGCCGATGGGGCTGAAGGAGCTGACCTCCAGCGTGCCGACGCCCGCCTCGGCGGTCTCCAGGGTGCCGTCCGCCTTCTGGTGGAACATGACGACGGTCTGGTTTTCGCCCGCTTCGGGCAGCGCCATGATCACGGTGACCGGCTCTTCGGGCTGCACGGCGGCGCCCTCGGCGTCCACGATGGTGACATCATAGACCACCAGAGCGTTCAGGGACTGACCCTCCCCCAGCAGCGCGCCGATCTGGCCCTCCAGGGCGGTGCGGTCCTCCAGGGGCGCGACCTCCACGGCGGCGCCCTCGGGCAGAACGCCTTCCACCGTGTAGGCGGTGCCGTCCTCAGCCGTGCCGGTCAGCTGGACCGGCTCCTTCTCCACAGGGGTCTCCTCGGCGGGAGCCTCTTCCTCGGGAGTCTCCTCCGCGGGGGCCTCCTCTGCAGGAGTCTCCTCTGCAGGGGTCTCCTCAGCGGGGGTCTCCTCGGCAGGGGTCTCCTCCGCAGGAGTCTCCTCCGCAGGGGTCTCCTCCGCAGGGGCCTCCTCAGCAGGAGTCTCCTCCGCAGGGGCCTCCTCGGCAGGGGTCTCCTCGGCAGGGGTCTCCTCGGCAGGGGTCTCCTCGGCAGGGGTCTCCTGGGTGGGGGTCTGCCCCACTTCCTCTTCGTTGTTCAATGCCTCAGAGGCCGTTTCCTCGTCAGCAGCGGTGCTGACGGAAACGGGCGTCTGCGCTGCTGCGACCACGCCGTTGTCTGCAAACGCGCCCAACGGTGTTGTGGTCACGACCAGCGCCACCGCCAGCAGGACGCTGACGGCGCGGCGAACTTTGTGCCAAAACTCGTTCATGATGTGCTCCTTTCTGAATTGATATCCGCTTTCTCCCCAAGATGGGAAAACAAAACAGCCAGCCACCGAATTGCAATCACTTACACATCGGTAGCTGGCTGCCATTTTCAGGCCCTTTAGCTTTGCGTCGCCGGCTTTCGCCGGTTTTGCTCTTTCAAACATTGCCGTTTTTGGTGGGATGACTCTTTTGCTGTTCTCATTGTAGCACCCCTCGGTCACAAACCGGTCACAAAAGCGGCATCCAGGAAAAATTTTTATTTTTCCGCTCGAAGCGCCTGTTTTTGCGGGTGTTTTTCGCCGCGCCCGGGCCGATGAAACAAAAAGCCCCCGAGGGCTCGCCGCCTTCGGGGGGTCTTTTGTTTTGAGCGCAAGCGCCGCCGGGCGCTTCGGCTGTCACATCCTTTGCAGCTGCTCCTGCTCGAACTGCCGACGGTAGAGGTCGCGGTAATAGCCTTTTTTGCGGATGAGCTCGTCGTGGGTGCCCTGTTCCACGATGGCGCCGTCCCGCACCACCAGGATGAGGTCGGCGCGGCGGATGGTGGACAGGCGGTGGGCGATGAGGAAGGAGGTGCGGCCTTTGAGCAGAAGCTCCGTCGCCTCCTGGATGAGGCGCTCGGTCTTGGTGTCGATGGAGCTGGTGGCCTCGTCCAGCACGAAGATGCGCGGGTCCGCCAGCACGGCCCGGGCGAAGGAGATGAGCTGCTTTTCCCCGGTGGAAAGGCGGTCGCCGCCCTCGCCCACGTCGCTGGCGTAGCCTTTTTCCAGCTTCATGGCCACCTGGTCCGCCGAGACGGCCTTCGCCGCCGCGATGACCTCCTCGTCGCTGGCGTCCAGGCGGCCGTAGCGGATGTTCTCCATCACGGTGCCGGAAAAAAGGTGCGGACTTTGCAGCACATAGCCGATGCTGCTGTGCAGCCAGAGCTGGCTGCGCTGGCGGTAGTCCTTTCCGTCGATGAGCACCTGGCCGGAGGTGGGTTCAAAAAAGCGGCAGGCCAGGTTGACCAGGGTGCTTTTGCCCGCGCCCGTCTCGCCCACGATGGCGATGGTGGAGCCGGCGGGTATCTTCAGATCGAAGTGGGAGAGCACGTCCTCGCTGCCGTCCGGGTAGCGGAAGGAGACGTCCCGGAACTCGATGTCGCCCCGGATGGGCTCCCAGTTTTCCCGCTTCGGCTCAAAGACGGTGCCGTATTTTTCGATGACTTCGGGCGTGTCGGTGATGAGGGGCTGCTGCTCCAGCAGGCCCATCACCCGCTCGATGTTCGCCTGCAGGGCCAGGATGTCCGCGATGTTGCGGGCGATCTGCTGGATGGGCTCGAAGATGCCCACCGCGTAGGAGGTGAAGGCCGACAGCGTCCCGATGAGCATCAGCTGCTCCAGCGCTAGCGCGCCGCCCCGGGCCAGCACGATGGCCGTGGTCAGCGAGCTGAAAAACATCACCAGCGGGATGTAGACCGCCGAGAGCCGCGCCGCCCGCACCGACGACAGGCGCATGTCCTGGGTGACCGCCTCGAACTCGCGGCTGTTCTGCTCCTCGATGACCAGGGTCTTGGAGGTGCGCGCGCCCATGATGCCCTCGTTGTAGGCGCTGGTGATGCGGGAGTTCATCTTGCGCACCCGGCGGTTCCAGCGCAGGATGCGGTCCTGGAACCAGGCGGTGAGCAGCGCCATCACCGGCACGATGAGGATGACCGCCGCCGCAAGGCCGGGGTCCAGCGCGAACATGATGGCGAACACGCCCAGCACGTAGAACACGGCCCACAGAACGTCCACCATGTTCCAAGCGATGATGGCGGCGATGCGGTTGGTGTCGCTCATGATGCGGGAGAGCAGATAGCCCACGGGGGTGACATTATAATAAGAGAGGGAGAGGGTCTGCAGGTGCACGAAGCAGGCGCGCTTCATGTCGCGGCCCAGCTGCATCTCGATGCGCATGGACCGCCGGGTGAAGAGGATGACCGCCAGCGCCTGCAGGCCGATGACGCAGCCGTAGAAAAGTGCGAAGCCCGGCAGGCCGGACACATCCCCCGTCTCGATGAATTCGTCGATGGCGTACCGCTGGAACAGCGGCAGGGCGATGTCGATGACGGCGCAGAAAACGTTCAGCACCAGCACCACGGCCACCAGGCCCCGGTAGGGCCGCAGGAAGGGCAGCAGCTTTTTCCAGGAGCGGATGTCGAAGGATTTTGTGTATTCCTGTTCGTCAAACCCCATGGCTCTCCCCTCCTTCCTCCGAAAACAGAAGGTCCCGGTCCTCCCCGGTCATCTGCAGGTCGTAAATTTCGCGGTAAAGGCCGTTTTTCGCCATCAGTTCCTCGTGGCTGCCCAGTTCCGCCACCCTTCCCTCCTGCAGCACCAGGATGAGGTCCGCCTGCATGAGGGTGGTGATGCGGTGGGAGATGAGGATGACCGTGGCCGCGCCCTTGGCCTGATGGAGCGAGGCGCGAATCTGCGCGTCGGTCTCGGCGTCCACGGCGGAGAGGGAGTCGTCAAAAATGAGGATGGGCGCGTCCTGCATCAGGGTGCGCGCGATGGCCACCCGCTGCTTCTGCCCGCCCGAGAGGGTCACGCCCCGCTCGCCCACAATGGTGTCGTAGCCGTCGGCAAATTCCAGGATGGCCTCGTCCACGTGGGCCGTGCCGGCATGGCGGCGCACCTCCTCCAGCGGCGCGCCGGGGCGCACGGCGGCGATGTTCTCCCGGATGGTGCGGGAAAAGAGGAAGGGCTCCTGCAGCACGATGCCGATGTTCCGCCGCAGCCAGGGGCGGCTGATGTCCTGAATGTCCACACCGCCCACGGTGATGCGCCCGAACCCCGGCGGCAGGTCATAAAGCCGGTCCAGCAGGTGCATCATGGTGGATTTGCCGCTGCCCGTGGTCCCCAGCACCGCAAAGGTCCTGCCGGCGGGGATGGTGAAGCTCACGTCCCGCAGCACCGGCTGCCCGCCATAGGCGAAGGAGACGTGCTCGAACACGATGTCCCTGTCCATGGGCGGGGTCTGGACGCTCGCCGGCTCCTGTTCCGGCTCGGAGTCCAGAATATAGGCCAGCCGCTCGATGGACACGCCCGCCTTGCTCATCTCCGAGAGGATGCGCCCGAGGCCGCGCACCGGCCAGACCAGCGACTGATTATAGGACACGAAGGCCAGAAACTCGCCCAGGGTGATGGCCCCGTTCACTGTCTGCACCACGCCCACCGAGATGACGGTGAGGATCTGCAGGCCGGTGATGAAGTCGCCCACGCCCCAGTAGGCGCTGAGCAGCCGCCCCAGGCGGATCCACAGCGAGGCGAACCGCTCGTTCTTTTTGTCAAAGCGCTCCACCTCAAAGGCCTCCCGGCCGAAGGCGCGCACCACCCGCACGCCCGCCAGATTCTCCTGCACCGTGGCGGACAGTTCGCCCTCGGCCTCGTCCGCCGTCAGAAAGCGCCGCGCGATTTTCGAATAAAAAAGCACCGAGTAGAGCAGGATGACCGGCAGAAAGCCCGCGGCGATGAGGGTCATTTTTCCGTTCATGGAAAGCATCACCGCCAGCGAGAAGCCCACCAGAAAGACGACCCGGAACACCTCCAGCAGCTGGTTGGTGACAAAGTTGCGCACCACCTCCACGTCGGAGGTGCAGCGCTGGATGATCTCGCCGGTGCTGTGGCGCACATGCCAGGCGTAGGGCAGGCGCTGGATGTGGCGGTAGAGTTCGTCCCGCAGGGACTTGACAAAGTTCTCGGAGGCGTTTGCCGTGCCCATGCGGCTGCCGTAGGTGCAAAGGCCCGCCAGCACCGCCACCGCCAGCAGAAAGCCCGCCGCCGCCAGCAGCTGGGTCATGGGCCCGGCCGTCAGGAGAGCCTGCGGAGCCAGGGCCGTTACAATTTTGGGCAGCGGCTCCCCGCCCAGGATGGAGTCCACCGCCACCCGCACCACCTGGGGCGTGAGCGAAGAGAGCACCGTGTTGCCCATGGAAAACGCCAGCGTGAGGGCGAAGAGCCACAGATACGGCCGCAAAAAGCGCCAGATGAGCGCCCGTTTCGTTCGTTTCAAACCGTTCCCTCCCTTTTCCCAAAGAAAAACGCCCCCGGCACAAAGGCCGGAGGCGCTGCATTCATCCCGCAAAAGCCTGCCCCTCACGCAGGGCAGGGCGAAGGCGCGGACAGTCCGTTCCGGCTTTTCAGAGATTTCGCATGTTCACTGAAACGCTTTTTGGTCATTCTGCCCGCCTCCTTTCTGAGTATGCGCTGTGTTGCAAGGTCCACTATACCCTGCCCGTTTTGGGTTGTCAAGAGGGCCGCCGGGCGCCCCCGGGCCGGGGCGGCGGTTTTCGGCGGTTCGCCGAATTTGGGGCGCCGCTTCCCGGCAAAATAACGGTTTGCCGCCCCGTTCAAATGGTGGGGCCGTCCACCTGCACCGTGCCGTCTTCCTTCACGGTGATGGTCATGCCGTCCTGCACGAAGTCCAGAAACTCCTCGCCCAGGCAGTCGATGACCGGCATCTGAACATCGTCCAGCCAGACGGCGGCCAGCACCGAGCCGGCGGCGGCCAGCGAGTCGATGGGGTTGGAGAACAGCAAACAGGCCGGCTGGCGGTTCATGGAGCAGGCGCAGTAGAGCACCAGCCCGCCGGTGGTGGAGCCGATGGTCTGGGGCAGGCACAGGGCCTTGCCCGCCATGGGCTTGCCGTAGAGGTCGGGGTTGTTCTGGTCGCCGCAGGTGGCGGTCTTGTCGCCGAACTGCAGGGCCTTCTGGAAGGAGGCCAGGGTGTTCAGCCCCCCGTGGGAGACGAGGGCGGGTGCGCTCACGCAGCCGGGAGCCACCACGCGTCCGTGGAATTCTTTCATTTGCCTGCCGCTCCTTTCGTGATGATGTCCAGGATTTCCGCCTCGGTGTAGTAGCGGGCGGTGGTATAGGTGCGCAGCTTGTTGGAGCAGGTGATGACCGGCATGGGCCCGCACAGGGGGTTGTTCATGTACATCAGCGGGCAGATGCAGGAGAGGATGGCCCCGGTGGCCGCAAAACGGGCGGCGTACCCGGTGGCCTCAAAAGCCTTTTTCACGCCGGGGGCGGTGGTGAACACGGTGGGCACCGCCAGCTTTTTGCGGCCCGCCGCCTTGAGGCCCTCTTCCAGCGCGTCCGTCCAGTCCTTCAGCTGCTGCAGGCTCAGGTGGGGGCAGCCCACGAAGCAGAGCTTCGGCTTTGCGTCGGGGTTTTTCCACACCAGCGGGTAGCTTTCCTTCACCCGGCGCAGCTCCGCGTCGTCGATGACGTACTCCTTCGCGCCGGGGAGGATGAGGTCTTTGCCCTGCTGCTTTGCCTCGGGGGTGAGGCCGTCGATGTGGTAAAGGCCCACCGCGCCGTTGGAGGCGGTGGCCGCGCCGAAGTCCTTCAGGTAGGCGCAGGCGGAGTCGTCCAGCTCATTGCCCAGCCAGCGGTCCAGACCCACCACATAGGGCACGTCCTCCATCACCTTCATGCCGATGGCGGAGCCCAGCAGCTGGGCCTCGGGCTTTTCGGTTGTTTCCACCTTCACCACCCAGGAAGCCTTGCGGCCCTCGTCGGTGAGCAGGCCGAAGTAAGGCACGAAGCCGGCGATGGAGCCCATCAGGTCCATGATGCCGGAATTGCGGTTGCACCGCGCGCCCAGCACGGAGTTTGCGTAGACCACCGCCGAGCTCTCGGCCCAGCTGAGCACCTCGCCCTGGGCGGGGCGGTTGCCCTGCTCGTCCAGATAGCAGGCGCAGCTGAAGGCGTCGTCGTCCTTCAGGCCCAGGGCCTTCAGCTGGCCCTCGTAGAAGTCCTGCTTGCTGTACATGAACTTCTTGAAGACCAGGTTCTGCAAAAAGTTCGCGGGCACCTTGGGGTCCAGGGGCCGGGGGTCCGCCGAGAACTTCTGGCCGGACACCGCCCCCGCGGCGATGAGCTGGTCCATCAGGTCGTAGACCGGGCCCAGGGCCTTGAGGCCGAAGGAGGTAACCAGATGATTGTAGCGGCTGGTGACGGGCACCATCTTCTCGGCCCCGAAAATTTCGCCGTACATGACCAGGGTCTTCATCACCTTGGCCATGGCCGAGCCCTTTTCGCCGTTCAAAAGGGCCTGCTGTTCCTGTGTCAGTTTCATGTTTGTTCCTCCCTCACAGCTTCATGGCCACGTCCCAGGCGCGCCAGATGACGGTGCGCAGATTGCCCACCTTGGCGGCGTCGCCCACGATGTGCACGTGCCGGCCTTTGGCCGCCAGCGGCGCGGGGCGGTAGCCCGCCGACAGGATGACGGAATCCGCCGGGATGTCCTGCTTTTCGCCGTTTTTGCCGGTGACGGTCACGCCGTTTTCCCGAATTTCGGCCACAGTGCTCTCCAGATGCACCGGCACTTTGTTGGTGCGGAAGAAGTCCCGCAGGTAGCTGGCGTTGGCAAGGCACACGCCGGCCACGGCGATGAGGTCGTTCTTCATCTCCACGACCACCGGCTCCTTGCCCTGGAGGTAGAGGTCATAGGCGATTTCGCAGCCGGTGAGGCCGCCGCCCACGATGACCACTTTCTGGCCCACGCTCTTGCGGCCCAGCAGGTAGTCCACCGCCTCCACGGCCTTGTCCGCGCCGGGCACCGGCAGCTGCACCGGCACCGAGCCGGTGGCCACCACCACCTCGTCGGCGTTCAGGGAGGCGATGTCCTTCACCTCGGTGTTCATGCGCACGGTCAGGCCGGGGCAGTTTGCCACCTCCCGGGCGTACCAGGCCAGCAGCTGACGGTCCTTCTCCTTGAAGGAGGGGGCGGCGGCGGCGTTGAACACGCCGCCCAGCTGGCCGCTCTTTTCATAGAGGGTGACGCTGTGGCCCCGCTTGGCGCAGACCAGCGCGGTCTCCATGCCGCCGATGCCGCCGCCGATGACAGCAATTTTCTTGGGGCGGGCGGCGGGCTCGATGCGGTATTTGCGGGACTGCATGGTGCGGGGGTCCAGCGCGCAGCGGGACATGCCCCGGGTGTCCGGCAGGGACTGGGCGTTGGCGTGGCCCTTGAAGTGGGACAGGTTGAAGCAGCCGTTGTGGCAGCAGATGCAGGGGCGCACCTCTTCCAGCCGGTCCTCCAGCAGCTTGGTGACCCACTCGCCGTCCGCCAGAAACTGCCGCGCCACGCCCATGGCGTCGATGCGGCCCGCCTCGATGGCCCGGGCGGCGTCCTCCGGCTCCATGCGGCCGGCGCACACCACCGGGATGTCCACCGCCTCGCGGATGGCGGCCACGTCCTCCAGGTTGCAGTTCAGCGGCATGTACATGGGCGGGTGGGACCAGTACCAGGAATCGTAGGTGCCGTTGTCCGCGTCCAGCATGTCGTAGCCCGCGTCCTGCAGGTACTTTGCGGCCAGGCGGCCTTCCTCCAGGTCGCGGCCTATCTCCTCGTACTCCTCGCCGGGCATCGCGCCGTAGCAGAAGTCCTTCACCTTGGAGACGGCGCTGTAACGGATGGAGACGGGATAATCCTGGCCGCAGACGCCCTTGATGGCCTTGACGATGTCCACGGCGAAGCGGTAGCGGTTTTCAAAGCTGCCGCCGTAGTTGTCGGTGCGGTGGTTGGTGTATTTCAGGGCGAACTGGTCCAGCAGATAGCCCTCGTGCACCGCGTGCACCTCCACGCCGTCCACCCCGGCCTCCTTGCAGAGGGCCGCCGTTTTGGCAAAGGCCTCAATAATTTCCTCAATCTGGGCCAGGGTCATCTCAGGGCAGGTGACCCCCTCCGCCCAGCGGGAGGGCAGCGGGCTGGGGCTGGCCAGCTGATAGTCGGTGTCCAGGATGGGCTTTGCCAGCACCTTCAGCACCGGGTTCTTGTGGATGGGCAGCACCTCGTCGGAGATGCCCCAGGCCCGGCCCATGCCCGCGGTGAGCTGCACGAACAGCTTCGCGCCGGTGGCGTGGATCTCTTCCATGAAGTCCTTCAGCTGGCGGAACATCTTCTTGTTCTGGTAGAGCCAGCGCCCGCCCAGGGTGTCCCGGATGGGGGCGATGCCGGGGATGATGAGGCCCACGTTGTTCTTCGCCCGCTCCAGAAAGAAGTTGGCGGCCTCCTTGTCAAAATGGTTGGGCTCCATCCAGCCAAAGAGAGAGGTGCCGCCCATGGGGCACAGGACGATGCGGTTCTTTATCTCCACATTGCCGATCTTCCAGGGGGTGAACAGGGCTTCGTAGCGTTCGTTCATGCCTTTGTCTCCTTTCAGTCTTGCCGCTTATTCGGGGATGCCTTCTTTGGTGAGCACCCGGAGGTTGCCGATGATGGAATCCAGCGCGCCGTAAAAGGCTTCCCGCTGGGCGTCGGTCAGGTCCTTGCCGGCCACCTCCACCGCCCGGCCCGCCCGCCGGCGCACGTGCTCCGCCGCCTGCCGGCCCGCCTCGGTGAGGTGGATGGTGCCGCCGTAGCCGCTCTTGTGGGGGCCCTCCTTGCGCACCAGGCCCTTCTCTTCCAGAATGGCCAGCATGCGGGATGCGTCGGACTTGTCCTTCATGCACTGTTCGCACAGCTCCGGCACCGTGATACCCTCCGGGTAGCGCCCGATGATGACCAGATAGGTGGCGTGGGCTCCCTTCAGGCCGTAGGCCTTCATCTCCTCCCCTGCCAGCTTGTGCCAGCAGCGGTTGATCTCCGCAATGGCCACCGAAAACCGCTCGAACCGCTCCACCATGGGACCGCTCCCCTCCTTGTTTCAAAGAAATTGAAAATGCAACTTCTACAGTATAGCCTCGGAATGTTGAATTGTCAACTTTGCTGCCACCTTCGGCGCAGGGGGCGGCATGCAGAAAAGGGAAAAAAAACGCGGCGGCGCCGCGCCTTGGGGCCTTGGCTTTTGCACAGTGCAGTGCTACAATGAGAAAAAGCATTGCGGAACGCGCGCTTTCCCGCCGGGGGCGCGGAACAAAATTCAGCGAAGGAGGAAATACAGCATGGGCCTGAAGGAACAGATCGAAAAACTGAACCCCTATGGTCACTACAAGAAGGAGGACGTCTTTCAGCCCGGGGCGTTCAACCCCGGCCTGTTTGAAGTGGACATGGCCAAGCTGAAAAAGCTGCGGCCGGAAATGTTCCAGGTGATGCGCCTGACGGTGGGCGGCAACCTGGACTGCAAGTCCTACATCCAGATGCAGATGAACGACGGCGACATCCAGACGGCGGTGGTGGTTTCCACCGACCCGCTGCTGGTGGCATGCCACAGCGAGGATATGGACGCGGTGGTGCTGCAGTGCTACCCCGCCGCCCTGGGCAAGGCCCGCGGCTGGGAGCTGGGCACCCGGCTGCTGATCTGCTGCACCTACAACGGCCTGGGCGTGGTGCGCAAAAACAAAGACATCGACCCGAGCCCCCGCGCCAACCCCAGGTTCAAGTCCTTCGGCCCTGTGCTGGCCGACCTGTACGCCGCCGACACCGCCTATCTGGAGCGCAAGAAAAGCGAGATCCCCGAGGTGATGTGGCAGGTGACCTGGAACATGGGGCAGGCGTACATGGCGGCGCATCCGGGCATGGCCCGCAACGGGCTGGCCATGAGCTACCGGGACGCGGAGCCCATCGACAAGATCCGCTTCAACCCCAAGGCCCAGCTGGATGTGTAAGCGCGCCCGCTCATCACATTGCAAAGAGAGGAGCCCCCGGTCCTGCAGGACCGGGGGCTCCTCTTATCGGTATATCTTTGTGAAAAAAGTCGTTCGGACCGGGGCCCGCGGTTCAATCGTCTCTTTTGCGCCGGTCATTGTCCCGCAAGCTGTAAAACCTGGCTTTTGCCCGGTACATCTGTTTGTCCGCTTCGTCAAGTTGCGCTTCGATGCTGCAGCCGCTGCCTCGCCAGGATACGCCCACGGAAACGCTGATGTCTTCCTGCTCCATGTCGTTTTTCATCGCGGCCACCGCGCTTCGGAACGCGTCTTCTTCCATCCGGGGAGCGATGACCACAAACTCATCGCCGCCTATGCGGTAACCTTTTCCCGCAAACCTGCCGGTGATATGCTTTGCGGTGCGGCGGATGAGGCTGTCGCCGGCGCTGTGGCCCATGTGGTCATTGACCGGCTTCAGCCCGTTCAGGTCGATGGCGGCCACGCCCAGAGCGGAAAGGCCGCCCTTTTTGAGTTCCTCCACGTCGAGGTTGAATTTGTTTCGGTTGAACAGCCCCGTCAGCGAATCCTCAAAGCTCAGCTTCTCCAGAAGTCTGGTCTGCTCTTCGACCTTTTCTTTGTACTCGTCAACGCACTTCTGCAGATATTCGTACGTGTACTGCCCGATCTGTGTGGGGAAGCCCACATCTTGCGGCGTCATCTCGGAATACGGATTCGAGATGTGGATGTGGCAGCAGCGGGGCGTGCCGTCCACCCAATGAAACACCGCCGTGATGCGCTGATGCACCTGCAGATAGACCTTCGTGGAGGGGTCGGTGGCGATCCACGCCCGGCCGGAGCAGACGTACACATCCGGTGAAACATCGATCACATCGTATTCTTCATCCCAGATGTTGCATTTGGGGACCTTATTCACAAACTGCCGAAAGATGCCGGAGATCTTCTCGGTCCCCACATCGTATTCCTGTTCGCCCGCGCCAAACCAGCTCAGCTTTTCATCGAACAGTTCGATGATGGACTCCACATCGTTCTCACAGTAGTGCTTGTGGAATAAAAAGCTGGTCAATTCCCTGACGGTTTGTATTTTTTTGTCTCTGTCGGGAGACTGCGTCATCTGTCATCTCTCTTTTCTTCTCAAACATCAGCTTCCGCCGGCGGCATATCCCGGTGCCCCACCCATCGCCCGGACAAGGCAGGCGGGTCATGGGGCTCCGCCGCATTGCGCTCAATAATAATATTTCCTATTAAATTTAATCTTAGTTGCTTTGCACCGCAATGTCAACGATTAAAACACGTCGCTTTCAGCGCCGGCGCCGGCGTCTTTTTGTCAAGGCGGCGTGCACTTCCCCCGAACCGACTGGGCGGCAAAAAGGCAGTCAGCCGAAGGGCTGACCGCCTTGGCGGCATGTCTTAACGGAAAAGATGTTTTATTGCCCGTCCCGGCCTGAAAAGTCCAGGCCGGTCAGCATTTTATATTCCGCCAGAAAGATTTGTTCGTCGATCTCTTCTTCGGTCAGCCGATCCTCCCCATTTTCGGAAGACAGGCGGATATAATGCACGCCTTTCAGGGGCATATCGGCCAGGTCCGGATGTTCTCTTGCCCAGCTTTCCCGATCCAGCGGTTCGCCGTTCAATTCTGTGCCATCCAAAAAGTTTGCAGCGACAAGGCCCCCCGTATAACCATGGTCATACTCGTCCGTAAAAGCGCAGCGATAGTACTGCTCCGCAATAACAGCGCCGCTGGCATTGAAAAAATACACCACACTGTCATCCGGGCCGAGAAAAAAGTATTCCGTGCTGTCGTTAAAGTCCAGTATGGCGTTCTCGATTTTTCCTCTGTTCACATAAAAAACCGCCAGTATCGGCTGAGGCCCTTCGGAGGACTGCCTGGTCGTCTCCAACAGAACGAGTTCCGGTTTCCCGTCCTCGTTTATATCGCCGCTCGTCCATTCTGCTGTTCCGCCGTCAATGGCAGAACGAACCGTTTGTGCCACGTCCGGGTCAGCGATCCGGGAATAATCGCCCTTTGCCAGCGCGGCCAGGTCAGTGTGCAGGCATCCGTCGAAATCACAAGCACTGAACAGAACAGAGACCATCACCGCCAGAACAGCCAAAGGAGCAGTCTTCACAAGCTGTTTGCTTCGCATACGATCACCCGCATTTTACGTCGTCGAAAAATTCCGTCGCTGTTTATGCAACGATTCTTGCCCGGCCTTTCATTTCATCACAGAAAAGCCGGCCAACCATTCGGTTGACCGGCCTCTCTGGAATCTGAACTTGCGCCGTCCCTGGGTTAGGTAAGCACGTCAAGATATCCAAACCGAAGCAAAGAGAGAGGAGCATCGGAGGTAGTGTTTGCGCTGCGGTTTTGATCACTTCGCCAGACAGGACGGCGGGAGCCGTCCGATGTCGGCCCCAAAGACAGCCGACGTAAGGGGAAGGGCAAATCTCGGATCGATTTGATGGGCCGATTGCAGTGCGATCCCCAAATCTTTAAACGTCAAAGCCGCCGGGCCGCCATTGGTTTCAATGAATATTTTGGTCATTTGTTCCAGTGCATTCCAATGGGATACCGACCAGGAATAGCCGGAACTTTCCGGATTGTTCAGCTGCTCCAGCAACGCCTCTTTGGGGACGCCCATCTTTTCGCCAAAGATCAACGCCTCCGCCAGGATGCCGGTATGCACAGTTGCCATCATATTATTCACAAGTTTGGCAACCATGCCGGCCCCGCTTTCGCCGATCCTCAAAATTCGTCCCATCGGATAAATGACCGACTTGATGTATTCGTATTCCTCTTCCGTGGAGCCAAGCATCACCGTGATCTCGCCTTCTTCGCGCTTTTGGCCGGTAATGGGTCCATCCACTATGACGACGCCTTTCTCCCTGCCCTTGCGATACATCTCCTGCACAAAGCCCACGGTCACCGTTCCGTGGATCACAATATAGGTGCCGGGCTTTACATTTTCCAAAAGGCCATCCTTGCCTTCAATGATCTCGCGATACTGGTCTTCATTGCGCACAACAAGGTCGATAAAGTCAGAATTTTCCGCAACTTCTTTGACGCTTTCTGCTTTTCTCACGGCAGGGGCCTGATGTTCAACGGCATAAGCCTCTATCTCGTCCATCGGCTTTTTCACCACATCAAACACCGTCAGGTTGTACTTTGCCCTGACCAGTGTTTTGCACATTCCGAGCCCCATCCAGCCCAGGCCAATAAATCCAATGTTTTTCATGCTGATTGCTCTCCTTTTTCTCAGGCGTTGAAGACGTATTTATCCATCCGGCTGAAAGCTTCCTGCACGCGGCTGAGCGGCAGGGCCAGATTCATGCGCAGGTGGCAGGAACCGTGGAACATCGTGCCATCCTGCACTGCTACGCCCACATCCCAGCAGGCCTTTTCCACCTCTTCGATGGTCTTGCCATGAGCCTTGCACCACTCGGTGCAGTCCACGAACAGCATGTAGGTGCCCTGGGGCCGGGAAACTTTCACGCCCTCAAAGTGATCCTTGATGTAATTGCAGGCGTAATCCACATTGCCGGTGAGCACCTGGAGCAGTTCGTCCAGCCATTCGTAGCCCTCGAGCTTGTAGGCGCCAATGAGCGCGTGCATGCTCAGCACGTTCATGTCGTTGTAGTGGGGCAGGCTGGACTCCTTCAGCACCCGGTCACGCAGCCACTTGTTGTAAATGATGTGGTAGCTGCCCACCAGGCCCGCCAGATTGAAGGTCTTGCTGGGGGCGTATAGCGCCACCGTGTTCTGCCGGGCCCATTCGCTCACCATCTGGGTGGGGATGTGCTTGTTGCCCGCCAGGATCAGGTCGCTCCAGATCTCGTCGGAGACCACCTTTACGTCGTATTTCTCGAACAGAGCCATGGCTTTCTCCAGCTCCCAGCGCTCCCACACGCGGCCGCAGGGGTTGTGGGGCGAGCAGAAGACGGCGGCATGGATGTTCTGGGTGCGGAGTTTTTCCTCCATGTCCTCAAAATCCATGCGCCACACACCGTTTTCGTCCTTCTTCATAGGGCTGAGTACCATGTCGTAGCCGTTGTTGGAAAGAGCCGCGGTGAATCCCACATAGGTGGGAGAATGCAGCAGCACCTTGTCGCCCTTGGAGCAGTACACGTTCAAGGCACTGATGACACCGCCCAGCACGCCATTTTCATAGCCGATGCATTCCTTGGTCAGGCCGGTCACGCCGTTGCGCTTCTCATGCCAAGCGATGATCTCGTCAAAATACTCGTCCCGGGGGCTGAAATAACCATAAGCGGGGTGCTTGGCGCGCTCGATGATGGCCTCGGGGATGGTGGGCGCGGTGGCAAAGTTCATGTCCGCCACCCACATGGGGATGACGTCGAATCCCTCCTTGGGCGCGTCCGGGATGACGCCGGGCATCGTGCCCAGACCGTCCACCGCCATGGCGTCCTTGCCGTGGCGGTCCATAATGGAGGTGAAATCGTACTTCATGTTGCATTCGACCTTTCTTCAATGAAAATAAAATTCAAAACGGAAAAACGCGGTCATAGAGCGCTTTACGCTTCGGAAGCGGTTGTCTCCAATGCCCTGGTCTCGATGGCCTTCTGCTTGGCCAGCAGATCCTCTTGCTTCACGGCGCCGGTCTTGAGCCGGATCACAGCCACCGCCACGCAGAGAAGGATGATGCCCAGACATACCATCATGTCCCGTGCGGACAGGTCCACGAACAGGTTGTAGGCCACCACCAGGGCACAGGCAGTGCCCACTACGCACAGCACATTGAACACGCCGTTGGGCATATGATAAACGCTGTTCTTCCACTGCTCGGGGTATTTTTTCACCACACGGATCAGCGCCAGATTCAGGTAGGCGTTCATCAGCATGCTGGGGATCATCGCCAGAGAGACCAGCGCATCCAGCGAGAAGTTGAAGAAGATGGGCAGGATGGTGATCAGGTAGAAAAAGCCCTGAACCACGTAGGGATAGCCGTCTTTGGTGGTCTTTTTGAACACGGCGGGCAGCCAGCCGTCCTCGGCCACCTGTGTGCAGGGGTAACGCAGCATGGCAACGCCGCTGGCCAGAGAGGTGGCAATGGCAAACACCGCGCCGCCCAGAATGAACAACACATACAGCCAGTTGGGGAAAATCTCCTGGGCCACCAGCGCCAGGCTCTGACCGGCGACCTCTTCAACGGGCAGAACACCGGCAGCCACAACGCCCATCAGTGCATAAACGATGCCCACAGTGAGGGTGATGAAGATAATGCAGATGGGGATGGTGCGCCGGGGCTTTTTGGTGACCTCCATCATGGAAACGGGGGTCATCGTGGTTCCCTGGCAGGCGAAGCTCATGATGGAGATGGCCTGGATGAAGCCGATCCCTCCGTTCAAAAAGAAGTGGTCCGCGGTCAGAAAATCCGGGGATACCTTGAACAGGCCGAACGCCACGAAGAGGCCAATAGTCGTCAGCAGAACAACCGTCATCACGCTGGTGATGGTGGCCAGAAATTTGGAGCCCCGGATGGTAGCCGCAAAGAACAGGGTGATGATGCCGATGGCAATGACCGATCTGTAGGGCAGGATGCCG
The DNA here is from genome assembly GCA_004558145.1 of Oscillospiraceae bacterium. Lineage (GTDB taxonomy): Bacteria > Bacillota > Clostridia > Oscillospirales > Ruminococcaceae > Allofournierella_A > Allofournierella_A excrementavium. Next base: position 1,627 of record SFDQ01000016.1, on the reverse strand, counting down.
GGGAACACCATTGCGGCATAGTCTACGATGGCGGTTCCGTACATCGCCATCGCCATGCCCTGCACATAGGTGAAAATAGCGCTCACGCCGGTGAGGGTGGGCCCGAAGAGCATAGCTTTCATGTCATAATCGCCGCCGGGCAGCACGAACATGGAGCTCATCATCGGCTGATACAGGTAAGCCAGCAGCATGTAGAAACAGCCGATGAGTACCGCAAGAAAGATCGACCGCCCTGTGTAACCGATGCCCAGGCCCATCATTACGAAGATGCCGGAGCCAATGGCGCCGCCTACACCCAGGCTGTAGATATCAAACATGCCCAGTTTCTTTTTCTCGTTTTGCATAGAATTCCCTCCTGAAACCTTGTTGGTTGCGTGCTGCGCGCTGCGGCTGATCGGGCCGGGTGCAGATCACGGGGAGCGGACCAGCGCTGTTTGCCAAAATTAAGCCACTTTATCTTTAAGTAACTTAATTATTCAGTGACTTTAGAATAGTTCATGGCGCACAGTTCGTCAAGGGGTCAGGAGAATTTTTTTGGTTGATATTCCGCAATTCTGCAAATAAAACAAAAACAGGCAGGTGCCTTTGTAACACCTGCCTAAAATTTTCACAAGGCCTGGCCTTGATTTACCGTTCACATGGGGATGGGTCAAGCAAAACGATCACGGCTGCGGCGCAAATCATCCACGTATGCCTGGTTGATGCGGTTCTGGACTTGCGTGTAGAGTTCCAATTCTGCGTCGGTAAATTCGTCCAGTTTAGAAAAAGTCTTTTGCTGGCAGTCGTCATTGAAGGCTGCGTGCTCCTTATAGAGAAGTTCACCCGTTTCGGTAAGGCGCAGCTGGAACTGGCGGTTATTGACCCGATTGCGCAATTGCTCCACCAGGCCCTTCTCCCGCAGTTTGCGAATCGTTTGAGAGCAGGCGCTGGGACTAATGCGCAGGATGGAGGCGAGGTCGGTAGCGGTGATACCGGGGTAAAGAGCAATTAGGTCCACCATGTGGGCCTCCGCCTGATAGAGGATGTAATCACCGTAGCGATGGGGCATGGCATCATATTCATACATTAAAGCATAGGCGTCGTTCTGCAAAGACCATATCATTTGGAGCAGCTCTTCCCGTGACCTTTTTCCCATGACGCTTCTCCTCCCCCGGCCCTGCCCGGCAAGGTGAAACCGTTTGCCGCGCCGCAGGCATTTTTTTAAGTATAATACACTTTTGCACAAATGCCAAGGGTGCAAAAGGTCAGGAGCCGCTTTGCATCGCTCCCCTGCCCGGCCCCGCAAAGGGGCACGAGAAAGAAAAGGTGAAAGCAAAGCGTTATTTGCTGATCATCATATTCATAGCCGCCACGTTGGTCGCTTTCATTCCGTCTTTCTTCCGGAGGCCTAGCCGACCGCTGCGCCAAAAAGTTCTCGCTGCATCCGCCGCAGGCGGCGCTCGAACTTTTTGCCCGCGCCTTCCGGCGCTCGGGTCCAAATCCCGGAGAGTAAAGCAAAAAGCCCCGCACTTTCGTGTGGGGCTTTTCCTGTAACATCAAAACGCTGTAGATGTCATGTTATCTCCGCAAAACTCAAATTATTTATTCTTGTTTTGATGAGTCAACTTCCGATTCGGAGATACCCCCT
>SFDQ01000009.1 GCA_004558145.1 Oscillospiraceae bacterium | reverse complement strand
TACAACGTGGAAGTGCACGCCTATGTGAAGAACGGCAAGTACTGCGTGGTGAACAACACCTACGAGCCGCAGCACACCACCGTTTACACCGGCGACGGCTCCAGCTTCGAGCTGGACATGGCGGCCAACGAGATCCGCTGGTACGAGATCTGAGCAGGCTGAACGCAGCAGCAATTTTCCAAAACGAACTTTTTAAAAGCAGCAGGCACGAAAGTGCCTGCTGCTTTTTTGTGCTCTTTTGGCGTGGTGTATAAAAAAGGTGTCTGCGCATTTATGCTTGAAAACAAACAAAAATTTTGTTATATGTAACAAGTTATTGTATAATTTGTCATTTCGAGCGGAAAAAAGCTCTTCTTTTCAAATCAAAAACAGTGTGTGTATAATGTTGATGGAAAGAAAAAGCAATATGTGTAAAATGCATCATCACGGTAAAGGCATAAAAATGAAGAAGGAGAACGTAATGCTGCATGGAATTGGTGTCTCGCACGGGATCGTGCGGGGTGTGCTGTATCGGGAAACGACCTTTGTGCCGGTCATCAGCCGGGAGGAAATAGCCCCGGGAGGGCGGCCGGGCCAGGCGCAGAAATACAAAGACGCCCGGCAGAGTGCTGAAGAAGAACTGCAAAAACTTATCGACTCCCTGCAGGCGCAGGGTACCGATAAAGCGGCGATTTTTGCGGCGCATCAGGAGATACTGCTGGACGAAGCGATGGAAGAGGAGATACTCGAGGCCATCGGAGAAGGGCAGAGCGCGGACAGTGCGGTGGAAGATGTCTACCGTGCCTACGCAAAGCGCATCGCCCGCGCCAAAGACCCCGTGATACGGGAGCGGGCCAAGGACCTGGATGATGTCCGCCTGCGGTTGCTGCGCAACCTGCAGGGCGTGCCGGACGACTTGGTCCCTGGCACAGACGGCCCTTGCATCGCAGCCGCGGAGGAGTGGCTGCCCTCCCGAATTGCCCGGCTGGCGGCGGCAGGCCATGTGGCCGGCATTGTCGCCGAAAAAGGAAGCGCCACCTGCCATGCGGCTATCGTGTGTGAAGCGCTGGGGCTTCCGGCTCTGTTCGGCGTGGGGGAGGGGCTGAAGGAAGCGCCCGCAGGCACACGGGTCATCCTGGACGCACAGGCAGCCACGCTGGAGATTTCGCCCGCCGAGGAACAGTGGCGTGAGGCGGGAGAACGGGTGGAGCAGTTCCGCCGGGCCGCCGCCATCGCCAGACAATATGCGGACCGCCCGGCTGTCACGACGGACGGCCGCCGCGTGGAGATATGCCTGAACGCGGGAGCGGTGGACCTGCCGCCGCAGAGCGATGTGTGCGACGGCGTCGGCCTTTTCAGAACAGAATTCCTGTTTATGGAACAGCAGCATCTGCCCACCGAGGATGAACAGTACGAAGCATATGCAGCGGTGCTGCGCAAAATGGGCGGGCGCCCGGTCATCCTTCGCACGCTGGACATCGGCGCCGACAAGCAGTTGGAGTATTTCCCGCTGCCCAAGGAGGAGAATCCCGCGCTGGGTGTGCGGGCCCTGCGCCTGTGCTTTGACAAGCCAGACCTGTTCCGCACACAGCTGCGCGCCGCATGGCGCGCGTCGGCCCATGGGAATTTGTGGCTGATGTTCCCCATGGTGGGGAGCTTGGAGGACTGGAGACAGGCCAAACAGATCTGTTTGGACGTGCGCCGTGAACTGGAACAGCAGGGCGCGGCGGTGGGGCGGAATGTGCCCATCGGCGCGATGATCGAGATACCCTCTGCCGCACTGCAGGCGGACAGGCTGGCCGCGGAAGCGGATTTCGCCAGCGTGGGCACCAACGATCTCTGCCAGTACCTGTTTGCCGCAGACCGCACCAATGCCCGGGTCGCTGCTTATGCCCAGAGCCATTCGCCGGTGCTGATGGAACTGCTGGGCCGGGTGGCTGCCGCTTTCGAGGCGCAGGGCAAACCGCTCTCGGTGTGCGGAGAACTGGGCGGCGATGCCCGCGCGGCCGCAGTGTTGGTGGGCATGGGATACAAAAAACTGAGCATGTCCCCGGGCAATATGCCTTACGTCCGTCAGGTCATCTGTCGTTCCAGTATGGAAGAACTGCAGTCGCTGGCACGGCAGGTGTGCGCCGCCGCGACCCAGGGGGAAGCGGAAGAACTCATGCAGAGATTTTACCAGGGCGTCACCAGGGCGCCGGAGGAGGAAGCAAAATGTATTCACGAGTGACCACTGTGTGCAATCCCACCGGACTGCATGCCCGGCCCGCCACTGAGTTCGTGGCGCAGGCAAAAAAATACGCCAGCAAGATCACCATTCGCAACATGGAGGAAGACCCCGACGAATGCGTGAATGCCAAATCCGTCGTCCTGCTGCTGAGCCTGGGCCTTGCAAAGGGCACGCAGGTGGAACTGACCGCGCAGGGCGAAGACGAGAAAACCGCCGTGGATGAACTGGTGGCACTGATCGAGAGCGGCTTTGGAGAATTGTGAGGGGAGCAGCATGGAATTTGTGAAAGAATACGCTGCCCGTCTGCTGGAAGTGCAGCAGGCGATCTGGCAGCATGAAAGCGAAAAGATAGACGCCGCGGGCCGCATGCTGGCCGAAAGCCTGGAGAAAGGCGGCATGCTCTATGTGTTCGGATGCGGCCACTCCCACATGATCGAGGAGGAGCTGTTCTACCGCGCCGGCGGGCTGGGGGCCGTCTGCCCCATCTTTGAAACGTCCGCCATGCTCCATGAGGGTGCGGCGAAGAGCAGCCGCATCGAGCGCATGAGCGGCTATGCGGAGTTGGTGATGGACCGCTGTGCCATGAACGAAAACGACTGCTTCCTGGCAGTGTCCAGCAGCGGCATTAACCCCTTCATCATCGAGATGGCTCAGCTGGCCGGAGCCAGGGGCGCCCATGTGATCGGCATTTCTTCCTTCAATTACATGAGCAAGCCTTCCCGCCATGCGGACGGACTGCATCTGCCGGATGTGTGCGGGCTGTGCATCGACAACCATGTGCCTGTGGGTGACGCCAGCGTGGAGGTGTGCGCTGACGGAACAAAGGCAGGGCCGGTGTCAAGCGTGGCTTCCATGGCCATCGCCAACGCCATCGTTCTCTCGGCTTGCCAGCACCTGCGGGAAAAGGGGCTGGACCCGGAAGTGTTCCGCAGCGGCAACTGCCCGGGCGGCGATGAGTACAATGCCCGCCTGATCCAAAAATTCAGCGCCCGCGTGCGCAGCCTGTGAGGCATGGCTTTGAACAGTAAAACGATCTTGCTTTTTCGGCGCCTGATGGACGGCCAGCCCCACAAGCTGGCGGAACTGGCGGAATATCTGCAGACCTCGCCCCGGCTCGTCCGTTATGAGATGAGCGAAGCTGGCGCCTTTCTGGAAAAAGAGGGCCTGGGGACTATCCTGCAGCACAACAGGGAAGAGGGCTGGCGCCTGACTCCAACCGCTGAGGAAAGGCAGTTGTTGGAGGAGAAGCTCTCCAACCTGGACACCCGCGACTATGTGATGAGCTCCGCAGAGCGGCGCATCGTGATGCAGCTGATGCTTTTGGCCAGCGGCCCTGAACCGCTGACCAGCCAGTACTTTGCCGACCAGTTCGGCGTGAGCAAAAGCAGCAGCGACAAAGACCTGGCACTGCTGAAATCGGATCTGGCGGGCAGCGGCATCAGCCTGGACAGCCGCGTGAGCAAAGGCAGCACCCTGAAAGGGGAGGAAACCGCCATCCGGCGCAGCGGCGTTCGCATTCTGGAGCAGCAGGTGGACTTTGAGAGCCTCTATCAGGGCTCGCAGCGGTGCGGCGTGGTGGAGCGCTGGGCGCGCGAACTTTTCTGCGACGGCACAGTGCCCGCCCTTTTCGCCCTTCTGCGCAGTGCGGAACAGAACGTCCTTGCAAGGTGGTTCACCTTCGACTCCTTCCGCATGTTGATACTGACGCTGGCAGTGAGCCTTGTGCGCGTGCGCAAGGGGATGTATGTGAACGATCACCCGGCGAGTATGGCGGTGATGCGGACCACCCGGGAATATTCCGAGGCTTCCCGCATCGCCCAGGCGTTGGAAAGACGCTTCAAAGTGCGGCTGCCGGCAGGAGAAGTGGCAGAGCTGACCCTCCTTCTGGCCAGCGCGAAATATGTTTCGCCGGAGCCATATCTGAAAGATGACTGGGCCAAGGTGCAGGTGCTTCTGGAACGTCTGGTCCACGCCATGAGCGAAGAGATGGGGGTCGAGTTCTATCGGGACGAAGCGCTGTACACCGCGCTGCAGGCTCACCTGGGCCCTGCTGTGTTCAGGCTCCGCCACGGGATCCCGGTCACCAGCTTCAATGCACAGGAGATACGCAAGAACTACCCGGAATGCTTTGAATCAATGCTCCGTGCCCTGGACCGGCTGAAGAGTCCGCTGCTGGAGAACATCACAGAAGACGATGTGGCCTGCCTGGTGCTGCATTTCTGCGCGTCTCTGGAGCGGCAGAAGCGCAGCCTCCCCGTCAGCCGTGTGGCGATCGTCTGCATGCACGGGGCGGGCACGGCAAATCTTTTGCGGGAACTGATCTCCTCCCGGTTCAAAAACATCCGGGTGGTGGCGACCGTGACCCATACAGATCTGCCGTCGCTGCTGGAGCGCGACGTGGACTTTGTCGTTTCCAGCATCCCGCTTCCAGGCTGTACGTTGCCCTGGGTGCAGGTGGACGCGATCCCGGGCGAACAGGATTGGGAAAAGATAAGCCGGATGATGCATCAGTATTCCTGTCCGGCAGTGGAAAACAATCCGGCGGTGCGTTTCTTCAAAGATGTGATGGCCGTTGTCCAGCGCCATTGCGAGGTGTGGGATGTGGACGGCCTGATGAACAGTCTCACCGCCTGCTTTGAGGCGAACGGAATGCCGGTGCAGAACGGGCGTATCCAACCGGAACTTGCCCAGCTGCTCACACCGGACAAGATGCGCTGCGGCTGCCGGGCTGATGACTGGGAAGAGGCGGTGCGCCTGGCCTGCGGGGTCCTGACCGAGACCGGCGATGTGACTGCGGAGTTCGAGCGCTCCGCGGTGGAAAGCGTGAAGCGGGCCGGCCCCTACATCGTGATCATGCCGGGCATCGCGCTGGTGCACGGCGAGGCGGGCAAAGGCGTCCACCGGCTGGCCATGAGTCTGGTCACGCTGGAAAATCCGGTGGAATTCCATCACCCTGACAATGACCCGGTCAGACTGGTGTTCTGCCTTGCGCCTGCGGACAACTGGTCGCACATCCAGGCTTTGAAAGACCTGCTGGATGTACTCGGGCGCTGCCCGATCAAAAAACTCTGCGGGGCAAAAACCCCGCAGGAGCTGTATCGCTATTTTGAAGGAAGGTTGTGAAAGCAATGGCACTGACTGACTATGTGAGCGAGGCGTGCACCGCGCTCCAGCAGGAGGCCGGCAGCTGGGAGGAAGCGGTCCGCCTGGCCGGCGGCCTGCTGGAACGGCAGGGGCACATCGACCCCTCCTATACCGAGGCAATGGTGAACATGGTGAAGGAGCTGGGCCCCTACATCGTCATCATGCCCGGCGTGGCGCTGGCCCATGCCCGCCCCGAAAACAATGTGATGCAAAACAGCATCGGAGTGGCCACGTTCCGCGGCGGCGTTTCGTTCGGCAACGAGTCCAACGACCCGGTGTATGCGGTGTTTGCCATTGCGGCCAGGAGCGATGAGGAACATCTCAAGTTGTTCCGGGCACTGGCAAAGTTCATTGCGGAGGAAGAGAATGTGGAGCGGCTGAAACAGGCCCGGGCTTTCTCTGAGATAGGTTTTTGAAACTGTATAAAACAGAAAGGAGCATAAGACCCATGGAAAAAATGCTGGAAAAGCTGAAAGGTGGCCTGATCGTATCCTGCTATGCAGGGCCTGATTTCAATGCGGAAATGGGCGTTCCCCAGACGATGGTCTGCGTGGCGAAAAGCTGCATTGCCGGCGGTGCCTGCGCTATCCGCACCAACTGGGAAAACGTGGCGGCGGTCAAGGCGGCGGTGGATGTGCCGGTCATCGGCCTGAAAAAGATCTATCGCAGCGGCGACATGATCACCGGCGACTTCCGCATCACTCCCACCCTGAAGGAAGTGGAGGAACTGGTGAAGGCAGGGGCCGACGGCGTGGCGGTGGATGGCACCATCCGCGACCGTTACGACGACAAGACCCTGGAGCAGTTCATCCGCGCGATCAAACAGGAGTTCGGCACCTTCGTCATTGCGGACATCTCCACTGTGGAGGAAGGCGTGGCGGCGTGGAACTACGGCGCGGACATGGTGGGCACCACCCTGTCGGGTTATACGCCTTATTCCAAGAATCCGCTTCCTTTCGGCACGCTGCCCAGCCCGGAGCCGGACTACGAGATCATCCGTGAGCTGCGGGCCGCAGGTGTGGAGCACATCGTGGCGGAGGGGCGCATCACCAATGGCGAAAAAATGAAGAAGGCGCTGGAGGCGGGCGCGCACAGCGTGGTGATCGGCACTTCGATCACCGAGCCCCGCAAGATCGTCAAGACCATCCTTATGGACGCCGGACTCTGAGATTCAAGGAGGGAACAAAGATGCAGGCATGGCAGAGATATTTTGAAATCATGAACGAGGTCGTGAAAAAAGCGTATGACACCCAGGGCGAGAACATCATGCGCGCGGCCGACATCCTGACCGAGTGCACGAAGAACGACGGCATCATTCACATGTTCGGCTCCGGGCATTCCAGTCTGGTCACCGAGGATGTGTTCTGGCGCAGCGCTACGCTGGCCAACGTCCACGCCATTTTCGAGTCGGGCGTGGCAGGCATCAACGAGATCACCAAGACCAGCCATATGGAAAAGCTGGAGGGGGTGGGCCGGGTCATCGCCGAATACAACCGGCTGGTACCGCCCGACGTGCTGGTGTGCATTTCTAACTCCGGCAACAACGCCTCCACTGTGGACATGGCCCTGGCGGCAAAAGAACGCGGCCTGCCGGTCATCGCGTTCACCAACGTGGAGTACGCCGACCAGCTCACCACCCAGCATTCCAGCGGCAAAAAGCTGAAGGACATCGCCGATGTGGTCATTGACAACTGCTCCATCATCGGTGACGCCGCCGTGAAGCTGGACGGTCTGGAAGTGAAGGTGGGCGCGACCTCCACCATCCCGGTGGTGTACATGCTGGCGGCGCTGCTTGTCCAGACCTGTGACAACCTGCTTCAGCAGGGCATCACGCCGGATGTTTATTACAACGGGCATCTGGCCTACGAAAGCGACCACGTGAAAGAGCACAACGATGCGCTGGTGGACAAATATTACTGGCGTATGCGCAACCTGTGAGAATGGGCATCGGGTCGCCCAAAAGGAGAAATGAAGCATGAAAGAACTGAAGGTCCTGACAGTATGCGGCGCTGGCGTGGGCACCAGCACCCTTCTGCGGATGAACATCAACGACGCGTTCAAATCATTTCAGCTGCCTTTTCAGGTGCGGGTGGAGAACACCAGCCTCTCCCGTGCGAAAGGCATGAGCTGTGACCTGATGGTCACGTTTGAAAGCTTTGCGGCGGACGCGCGCAAGTGCTGCCCGGATGTGATCGTGGTCAAGAACCTGATGGACAAAAACGAGCTAAAGGAAAAGATCGGAGAATACCTGACCGCGAAACAGCTGATCTAAAAATAAAAAGGAGGAATCAGAGATGGAAGTTCTGACCGGAATCGTCAACTTTATCACCACCTACATTTTCAACCAGCCGTTCATTCTGCTGGGGCTCGTGGCCATGGTTGGCCTGATCCTGCAGAAAAAGCCCCTTCAGGACATCATCACCGGCTCGCTCAAGACCGGCATCGGCTACCTGATCCTGTCCCAGGGCACATCCCTCCTGGCCGGCATCGTGATGCCGATCGCAAGTATCCTGAACAAGATCTTCAACATCGACGGCACCACCACCGGCATGGGGCAGGCCGCCTTTGAGGCCGAATGGGCCCCGGCGATCTCGCTGATCATGGTTATCGGTTTCGTGGTGAACCTCATTCTGGCCCGCTTCACCAGATTCAAATTCGTCTACCTCACGGCGCATCAGACCTACTTCATCACATTGGTCTACCTGGCTCTGGCGGCGGAAGTCATCGCGCAGCCCAGCATGACCATGATGATCATTGTGGGCGGCCTGATGCTGGGCGTTTACTGCACCCTCAGCCCGGCGCTCGTTCAGCCCTTCATGCGCAAAGTGACCGGCACCAACGACCTGGCTTACGGTCACACCACCTCCTTCGGCGTCATCGTGGGCGCCTTGGTCGGCAAAGTCTTCAAAAAGCATGAGAACGAGTCCTCCGAGACTCTGCGCATCCCCGAAAAGCTTTCCTTCCTGAAGGACATCACCGCTTCCACCGCCATCGTTATGACCCTCCTCTATCTGGTGGGCGTCACCCTGGCCGGCCCCGGCTGGGTGGAAGAAAACGTCAGCGGCGGCACCGCGGCTTACATGTATGCCATCTCCCAGGGCGTGATGTTCGGCGTGGGCATCACCATCGTTCTTACCGGCGTCAGCATGATGATCGCCGAGATCACCGAGGCCTTCAAGGGCATCTCCGAAAAAGTTGTTCCCGACGCCGTGCCTGCGCTTGACTGCCCCGTCGTCTTCAATTTCGCGCCCACCGCTGTGATGCTGGGCTTCCTCAGCTGCCTGGGCACCGTGATCGTGTGCGTTGTGCTGTTTGGTGCTGTGGGCTTCTACGCACTAACGCCCCCTGTTATCACCTGCTTCTTCGGCGGCGGCCCTGCCGGCGTGTTCGGCAACTCCACCGGTGGCTGGCGCGGCGCCATCCTGGCCGGTGTGGTGGCGGGTCTGATGCTCAGCTTTGGTCAGGCACTCACCGTTGGCTGCCTGAGCACCACCATCGCCGACTTTGCCCGCTGGAGCAACGACTTCGATTACTCTGTGTTCACCTGGCCCTTCCAGCAGATCCTCAAACTCATCTTCTGAGCGCGTTTGGCGGATATTGCGGCAGCGCCCCCAAAATATGGGGGCGCTGCTTCTTTTTTTGTGTTTGCGCTGTTGACGCAGTTCAAGCAAAATTTTTAAAAATCAAAGATTCGCAGATTTTTTTGTGTGCCCAAAAAGGTGGAATTTTTGATATAAATATGTACGTTCTGTTAATTATCGTGTATAATTAGGGGGCTAAATTGTCAAATTGGCAAAGTGTTAAATATTCTAGACCCCATTTTGTGGATAATGTGTACTAAAAATAACAAACAAGAAACAAAATATTATTCCAATTGCCAAACAAAGCAATATCCATAAAAATCAGAACAAGAAATTTATTGTTAGTTTTCGGCAATGCTGTATACTGAAATTATAGTTTGCAGCGGCAAAGGGCCGCTGTGAAAAAATAGGAGGTTACTATGAAAAAGGTACTTAGCATTGCTTTGGCACTGGCTATGTCTCTGACTCTGCTGGTCGGCTGCGGCGGCGGCGAGACCAGCACCCCCGCCACCGACGGCGGCAGCACCCCTGCGGTGGACACCGGTGCCATCGAAGAGGGCGCCAAGCTGGTCTACTGGCCCATGTGGGCTGAGACCGAGCCTCAGGGCATGGTCATCGCCGAAGCCATCGAAGCCTTCACCGAGGCCACTGGCGTTGAGGTGGAAGTGAACTTTGCCGGTTCCCGCGACACCCGCAAGACCCTGCAGCCCGCTCTGGACGCCGGCGAGACCGTTGACGTCTTCGACGAGGACATCGAGCGCGTGAACATCACCTGGGGCGACTATCTGCTGGACATCCAGGAGATGTACGACGCTTCCGAGCTGAACGGCGCCCAGAATGCCACCCTGATCAACCTGGCCAAAGAGCTGGGCGGCGGCACCTTGAAGAGCGTTCCTTATCAGCCCTCCACCTTTGTTATCATGTACAACAAGGACCTGTTTGAGGCCGCCGGCATCACCGCCGTGCCCACCACCTGGGACGAGTTCCTGGCCGCCTGCGAGGCGCTGAAGCAGCAGGGTGTTTACGCTCTGACCATCGACGACGCCTACATGGCCGCTTTCTTCGGCTACATGATGGACCGCGTTGCCGGCTTTGAGACCACCAAGGCCGTGGCTGGCGGTGACTTCACCAACGAGGCCGTTCTGAAGACCGCTGAAGCCATCCAGACCCTGGTCGACAATGGCTACATCGATCCCCGCGCTGCCGGTAACGTTTATCCCCAGGGCCAGAGCAACATCGCTGACGAGAGCGTTGCTATGTACCTGAACGGCACCTGGCTGCCCAACGAGATCCGCAACCAGACCAAGGAAGGCTTCCGCTGGGGTTCCTTCGCTCTGCCCAACATCGCTGAGGGCGGCGACGGCGCCGAGAGCAACAACTACGGTGCTCAGTGCTTCGCCATCAACAAGGACACCAAGTACCCCAACGCCGCTTTCGCTCTGGTCCAGTGGCTGACCAGTGGCGAGTGGGACCAGAAGCTGGCTGACGAGACCATGGGCGTTCCCATGGCCAACGATGCCACCTGGCCCGAGGCTCTGACCGATGCCAAGGCTGTCATCGACAACACCACCCAGCGTCTGTCCTGGGCTGTGGATATGGAGAACGACGCCAACGTGAACGCTGCCATCAAGACCAACCTGGCTCTGATGATCAGCGGTCAGCTGGATGCTCAGGGCTTCGCCGATGCCTTCGGCAAGACCCAGAAGGGCGCGTAAACCGAGTCCTCCCTAAGGAAGAGACTAAGCGGGGCGGCGGCCATGCCGCCGCCCCGCATTCATTTGAGCAAACGCAGCGCATGAACTGCGTTTGCTCCGTGTTATAAGAATGGAGGACAAAAGCGATGGCAAAACAGAAGAAAAAAACCTCCCAAAGCCCACTGCGCAATCGGAACACGTCCATGCTGGTGCTTTTTCTCGCTCCCGCGACGTTGCTGTATCTGATGGTTTTCCTGTATCCGTCGGTGCGCACGGTGGTGATGAGCTTCTTTAAAGTGGAAGGCGTCACCGACCCGGTCTCCTCTTGGCAGTTCAATGCGGGGAAGAACTACATCGACGCTTTCAACGACACGCTGTTCCGCTCGGCGATGACGAACCTGGGCAAACTGTGGCTCATCGGCGGCGTGGCGGTCATGCTGCTGGCGCTGCTTTATGCGGTGGCCCTCACCAGCGGCCTGCGGGCAAAGAGTTTCTTCCGCAGCGTCATCTACCTGCCGAACCTCGTGTCGGCGGTGGCCATGGGTACCATGTGGCTGTACTATGCGTTCAGCAAAGAGGACTACGGCCTGATGAACACCATCCTCAGCTGGTTCGGCGTGGACAACGTCATGTGGACGGACCCGGCACATAAGTTCTGGAGCATGCTCATCGCTTATTGTTTCGGCATGGTGGGCTATCACATGCTCATCTTTATGAGCGGCATCGAGCGCATCGGCAACGACTTCTATGAAGCCGCCACCATCGAGGGCGCCAATGTGTTCCAGAAGTTCTTCTACATTACGCTGCCGCTGCTGCGCGGCTCCATCCGCACCAATCTGGTGATGTGGACCGTCTCCAGCGTGGGCTTCTTCATCTGGGGCCAGGTCTTCGACCCGGTCAACCTGTCCTCCCAGACGGTCATGCCGCTGAACTACATGTACGAACTGGTGTTTGGTTCGTCCAACGCGGCGCAGGCCGTGCGCAATTCCGGCATCGGTGCGGCCATCGGTGTGATGATGGCGGCCATCGTGGTGCTGGTGTTCGCCTTGACCAATTTCATCGTCAAGAACGACGACGTCGAGCTGTAAGGGGAGGTGCGAAACATGGCTAAAACGAAAGAGAAAAAATTCCGTGAACCGTTCCGCATCAAAAAGGAGATCCCCCTGCTGCCCGGTTACATCATGTGCATCGCCTGGGTGGTGTTCACCATCATGCTGGTGGGCTGGGTCATGCTGGCCTCGCTTTCCACCAGCCGCGAGATCCTGGGCGGCCAGCTGTTTGAGTTCGCCTCCGGCTTCCACTGGGAGAACTACTCCAACGCCTGGAGCTCCCAGAAGGTGGGCGTGTTCTTCGTGAACTCGCTGATCTACACCGCCATCTCCTGCACGGTCATCATCGTGGTGGCGTCTCCGGCGGCTTATGTGCTCTCCCGCTTCCGCTTCCGGGGCAACATGTTCCTGCAGAACATGTTCGCCACCGCGCTGGGCATCCCGGTCATCATGATCATCATGCCTCTGTTCTCGGTCATCACCAGCCTCAAGCTGACCAACACCCGGGGCCTGATCATCTTCCTGTACATTGCGATGAACGTTCCGTTCACCATCTTCTTTATGCTTTCTTTCTTCCAGAACCTCTCCTTCACCTTTGAGGAGGCTGCTGCAATCGACGGCTGCAGCCCCATCAAGACCTTCTGGAAGATCATGTTCCCCCTGGCACAGCCCGGCATCATCACCGTTACCATTTTCAACTTCATCACCATCTGGAACGAGTTCTTCATGTCCATGCTGTTTGCCAGCAAATCGGCAGTCCGCCCCATCGCAGTGGGCCTGTACAACATGGTCAAGGGCATGCAGTACACCAACGACTACGGCGGCATGTTCGCTGCGGTGGTCATCGTGTTCGCCCCCACCTTCCTTCTGTACATCTTCCTGTCCGACAAGATCATCGCCGGCGTCACCGGCGGCGCCATCAAGGGCTGATGGTTCCATAACCCAAACGCAAAAGCGCGCGGCAGCTGCCGCGCGCTTTTCTTTTCGCAAAATTTCGAGATATTGGGCGCGGCGGATTTTCTTTATCAAGAACTTGTGGTATAATGTTTGAAGCAACGCCGGGCGGGCCGCGCGAAAACCGGGCCTGCGCCGTTCGCAAAGATACTGTTCTTCGAGAGGGAATCTATGTCACAGGAACTTGACCGGGCTTTTGTGGCCCTTCGGGATAAATTCATCGAAAGCCGCTTCGACCGGCTGAACGATGTGCAGCGGCAGGCGGTGTTCAGCACCGAGGGTCCGCTGCTCATTCTGGCCGGTGCGGGCAGCGGTAAGACCACCGTTCTGGTGAACCGCATCGCCAATATCATCCGCTTCGGGCAGGCTCACGGCTCCGACTGGCTGCCGCGCCCTGCCACAGAGCAGGACGTCCAGAACCTGCAGGCAGCCGTTGACGGTGCAGATGTGGCCCCCTCGCTGTGGCCGATGCTCCGCCGCGAAAACGCCCGCCCCTGGAACGTGCTGGCCATCACCTTCACCAACAAAGCGGCAGGGGAGCTGAAAGCCCGCCTTGCCGCCATGCTGGGGGAGACGGAAGGCGCGGACGTGAACGCTTCCACCTTCCACTCGGCCTGCGTGCGGATGCTGCGGCGGGACGCCGACCGGCTGGGCTTCCCCCAAAGCTTTACCATCTACGACACCAGCGACCAGGAACGGGCGATGAAGGAAGTCTACAAGCAGCTGCTTGTGGACGACAAATTTCTGCCCGTGAGAAGCGCTTTGGGCCAGATCGGCCGCATGAAGGACCAGCTCATCAGCCCGGAGGAGGCACTGGAAGCGCCCGCCAGCAACACCAAAGCCAGCTTACTGGCCAAGGTGTATGCGGCCTATGCCAAGCGGCTGAAAAGCGCGGGCGCCATGGACTTCGACGACCTGATCTACCACACGGTGCGCCTTCTGCAGGAACACGCCGACGTGCGGGAATACTACCAGCAGAAGTATCAGTACATCCTTGTAGACGAGTATCAGGACACCAGCGTTGCCCAGTTCCATCTGGTGCGCCTGCTCACCGGGCCGAAGCAGAACGTCTGTGTGGTGGGCGACGATGACCAGAGCATCTACCGTTTCCGGGGCGCCACCATCGAGAACATTCTGAACTTCGAGCAGCATTTCCCCGGCGCGAAGGTCATTCGGCTGGAACAGAACTACCGTTCCACCTCCAACATCCTGAACGCGGCCAACTGCGTTATCAAAAACAACCAGGGCCGCAAGGGCAAGACCCTCTGGACCAACAACGGCGAGGGCGACAAGGTCCACTGCTACACGGCCGAAAACGAGCAGGATGAGGCCAGCCACATCGCCTCCATCATCGGCGGCCATCTGAAAGAGGGCGCCCGCCTGCGGGACCATGCTGTGCTCTACCGCATGAACGCCCAGTCCAGCCCCATCGAGACCTACTTCGCCCGGGCGGGCATCCCGTACAAGATCGTGGGCGGCCAGCGGTTCTATGACCGCAAGGAGGTCAAGGACATCCTGTCCTACATGTCCATTGTGGCCAACCCTGCCGACGATCTGCGTCTGCGCCGCATCATCAACGAGCCGGCCCGCAAGATCGGCGGCACCACGCTGGACAAAATGGCGGAGATCGCCTCCGGTCTCGGCGTCAGCCTGCTGGAAGTGTGCCATCACGCCGCCGACTATCCCACCATCAGCCGGGCGGCCGGGGCACTGAACGGGTTCTGGAACATCTACCAAAAGCTGGTGGAGGCGGCGGACACCCTGCCCCTGGACGCTTTTGTCACCGAGCTTTTGCAGATCACCGGCTACAAAAAGATGCTGGAAAACCTGGGCGATGAGGGCGAGTCCCGCCTGGAGAACATTGGCCAGCTGATCTCCAGCGTCAAGACCTATGCCGACCAGAAGGGCCCCGAGGCCAGTCTCTCCGGCTTCTTGGAGGAGGCGGCCCTCATCTCCGACCTGGACAGCTACGACCAGGAGACCGACGTGGTGGTGCTGATGACCATGCACTCCGCCAAAGGCCTGGAGTTCGATTATGTCTTTATCGTGGGCATGGAGGAAGGCGTGTTCCCCAGCGAGCTCAGCCGCTTCTCGGAAGAGGACATGGAGGAGGAGCGCCGCCTGTGTTATGTGGGCATCACCCGCGCCCGCAAGGAGCTGTACCTTTCCTGCAGCCAGAGCCGGATGATTTTCGGCCAGACCCGGCGCAACCGGCCCTCCCGTTTCCTGGAGGAGATCGACGCAGCCCTTCTGGACGAGAAGGCCAGCCCCATGGCGGCCCAGCGCAGCTTTGGTTTTGGCAGTTTCGGCGGCGCTTCGGCGGGCACTTCGCCCCGGGGCAGCGTCACCGGCTGGACCCCCGGCGCCGGCGGCTGGAACCGCTCCGCTTCGGCAGGCTCCGCCGCGCCCGCCCGTGCGGGCTTTGGGCCCACGGTGGGCGTTGCGCCGCAGCCCCGGCCCGCCACCGGCAAAAAGCCTGTGTTCAAGCCCGGCGACAAGGTGGAGCACAAGGTGTTTGGCCGGGGCGTGGTCCTCAAAGCCACTCCCGCCGCAGGCGACACCATTGTGGAAATTCAGTTTGAAAAAGCCGGCATCAAAAAGACCATGGCGAATTACGCCCCCCTCACGCTGGTGGAGGGCTGAGAAAGGAAGTTTTGTATGCTTCGAGTGTCCCTGATCGCCTATACCCCCGAGCCCGAAAAGGTGGTGGCCGCCGCGGCAAAGCTGTGCTATTCCAGCGCCGGGGTGGACGACCTGCTGGCCGGCCTCACGCCGGAGAAAAGCCGGGAATTCGTGGAAAAGCTTGCCAAGCTGGGCCATGAGAGCCCCACCGAGCATGTTAGCTTTACCTTTGCCATCGAGGGGGTCAGCCGCAGTCTGCTGGCCCAGATCACCCGCCACCGCATCGCCAGTTACAGTGTGCAGAGCCAGCGCTATGTGCGGCTGGACGAGTTCGAGTACGTCACCCCGCCGGAGATCGCCGCCGACCCCGAGGCATTGGACGCCTTCCGGCAGGCGATGGACCAGCAGGGCGAGGAATACCGTCGCATCGCAGCGCTGCTCAAGGACGGCCACATCCGCCGCCTGATGCAGCAGGGAATGAGCGAAAAGGAAGCGACCCGTAAAGCGGAAAAGCTTGCCATTGAGGACGCCCGCTTCGTGCTGCCCAATGCCTGCGACACCAAGATGATCGTGACCATGAATGCCCGCAGCCTGCACAACTTCTTCAAGCATCGCTGCTGCGCCCGCGCCCAGTGGGAAATTCGTGCGCTGGCGGACGAGATGCTGCGCCTTGTCTATCCCGTTGCACCGGCCCTGTTCGCCATGGCAGGTCCCTCCTGCGTGCGAGGGGCTTGCAGTGAGGGCTCCATGACCTGCGGCGAGGCCGCCGCCATGCGGGAGAAATACGCAAAACTGAAAGAGGAGGCCCTGGGGCAGTGAACGGCAGACTGATCGTGATCGAAGGCCTGGACGGAAGCGGCAAAGCTACCCAGGCAGCCCGCCTGACCGATGCGCTGAACGCGCAGGGGAAAAGTGTAAAGCAAATCTCCTTTCCTGACTATGCCAGCGATTCTTCCGCCCTCATCAAGATGTATCTGGGCGGCAAATTCGGCAGCCATCCGGACGATGTGAACGCCTACGCAGCCTCCACCTTCTATTCGGTGGATCGCTACGCCAGCTACAAGACCAATTGGGGCGATTTTTACCGCCGGGGCGGCATCGTCGTCTCCGACCGCTACACCACCAGCAACGCAGTGCACCAGTGCTCCAAACTGCCGAAGGAGCAGTGGCCCGCTTTTCTGGATTGGCTGTTCGACTTTGAATATAATAAAATAGGCATCCCTGTGCCGGACCGCGTCGTTTACCTGGAGGTGGACCCCGCCGTCAGCCAGGGGCTGATGACCGCCCGCTACAAGGGCGACGAGAGCAAAAAAGACATTCACGAAAAGGACCTTGCCTATCTGGCCCGCAGCCATGAGGCGGCAGACTACTGCGCCCGCACGCTGGGCTGGATCAAGGTCTCCTGCACCGAGCAGGGGGCGATGCGCCCCATCGAGGCCATCCACGCCGACCTGCTCCAAGCGATCAAGGAGGTTTTATGATCGAATTCCATCCCATCACCATCGATGACTTTGCCTGGGCTGCGCCCATCATGCGCTCCAGCAACTATATGTGCTGCGGTTACTCCTTTGTGACCCAGTTCATGTGGAGCCATGCCTACAACACCCACATCGCCAAATACGACGATTGGGTGCTCATCCGCAGCGATGTGGGCGACGCCTGTTATTATCTCTGGCCCGCCGGAAAGGGCGGCGACGAGCGCAAGGCCATCGAGGCGATGGAGCGGGATGCCGAGCGAATCGGCCGTCCCATGTATCTCTATTCGGTGACGCTGGAAGCCAAGACCCAGCTGGAGGAGTGGTATCCGGGCAAGTTCACCATCACCTCTGACCGGGCTGACTATGACTATATCTATGAGCAGGCCAATCTGGCCGAGCTGCCCGGGCGCCGGTTCCAGAAGAAACGGAACCATGTGTCTCGTTTTATCAGAGAGAACCCTGACTGGCAGTTCCATCCTCTCACCAAAGAGGACCTGCCGGCAATCCGCGCCTTCAACGACGCCTGGAGCCAGCTGTATGAAAACAAGGACAATCCCGGCATCCAGACCGAGCACACCTCCATCGAGCTGCTGTTCGACAACTTTGACAAGCTGGACCTGCGGGGCGGCTATGTCACGGCGGGCGGCCGCATCGTGGCGTTTTCCTTCGGCAGCCCCATCAACGACCGGGTGTTCGACACGCATGTGGAAAAGGCGCTCTACGATGTGACCGGCGCCTACAACATCATCAACCGGGAGATGGCCCGCAATGTCTGCGCCGGCTTCGACCTCATCAACCGGGAGGACGATGTGGGCGACGAGGGCCTGCGGGCAGCGAAGCTGTCCTACAACCCGGACATCATCGAGCCCAAATATCTTGCGGCCCTGAACAAGTGACCGGGGCGCTGTGCGCCGAAAAGGGAGGGAGAGCGACCATGGACTGTGTGGCACGGCGGGAAGAATTTCCCGCGCTTGCGAAACTGTTTGTTGATTCCTTTGGAGGGACCGAGCAGTTTGCAATGTCGGTGCTGGAGAATTTTGCCGGAGAGGGGAACGTTTTTGCCGCCCGGCAGGACGGCGCGTGCACCGCGCTGCTCTGTGCCGTGCCGGTGACGCTCTGCGGTCGGAAGGGGGCCTATTACTACGGCCTTACCACCCGCCCGGACCAGCGGGGCACCGGCGTGATGACCACCCTGATGGACGCCGCCGGGCAGGAGCTGGCCCGCCGGGGCGCGGCCTTTGCGGCGCTCATCCCCGCGAACGCGCCGCTGTTCGACTTTTACGCAAAGCGCGGCTTTGAAAAGGCCTTCTCCAAGCGGGTGCTGCGCCGGCCTGTCCGCAACAACCTGTGGGCCCAGGCGGAATTTGACACCGTCACCGCCAAAGGATTGCAGCAGCTTCGCCGGAAGTATGCGCCGAACGCGGTGGAACTGAACGCCGCGGGCTACACCGCAGTGCTGACCGACCTTTACAGCCTGGGTGTTACCAGCGTGTGCACCGACGAAGGATACGGCCTCTTCTTCAAAAAGGGGAACGAGATGCGCTTTGTGGAGCTCTTTGCCGAGAGCGACCGCGCGGCCGTGGCCCTTCTGGAGGCCGCCCGCCAGAAGACCAGCGCCGAGGACGCGGTGCTGGAACTGGGCGAGAGCCAGATGCTCTTTTTGGGCGAAGGCGCGGCGCGGGACTACGGAATGATCCGCTTCTTTGACCAGCTGTTCGACGTGCGGGACGCGTATATGCGCCTGATGTTGGACGATGAATAAAAAACATACAAAGGTGGAAGTAAAACATGAACAACCAGCCACGGGAAAACAATGAACAGCGCCCGCGCCGCCGCAGGCGGGGGCCCAGCGGCTGCCTGATCGTGCTGCTGCTGTTTGTCGTGCTGCTGATCGGCGGCGGCATCTACGGCGCGTCGGTGATCGGCGAGATCGCCGGCAAGAACGCCACCACGGAAGAAGTCACAGTGACGGTCGAGCAGGGCGAGGGCCCCACCACCATTGCGAACCGCCTCGCTGATGCGGGCGTTATCAAGCGCCCGCTGGTGTTCCGCTACTATCTGCGCTACAAAGAAGCGGCGGGCAGCCTGCAGTACGGCGAGTTCACCCTGTGCAAGGGCGCGAGCTACGACGACATCATCGAGACCCTGAGCCAGTATGTCAAGCGGGACACCGTCACCGTCACCTTTCCCGAAGGTCTCACTGCTCAGCGGATGGCCCAGCTGATGGAGGAGAACGGCCTGTGCACCGCCGAGGAGTTTTTGGCCTGCGCCAACGGCGAGGACGGCTCCGACTTCAGCCAGTACGAGTTCTGGAACGAGATCCCCGACGACCCGGATATTTTCATGAAGTGTGAGGGCTATCTCTTCCCCAACACCTATGAGTTCTTCCTGGACGACACGGTCTACAACTACGTGAACACCTTCTACGCCGAGTTCGACCGTCAGGTCACCCCGGAACTGCGCCAGCAGGCGGCGGACCAGGGCTTTACCCTGGAGGAGGCCATCACCCTGGCCAGCTTCGTGCAGGAGGAGGCGGGCAACGCTGAGGACGCCCGCGTTTCCGCCGTGTTCCATAACCGGCTGGCGGAAGGCTCGCCCTACCCCCGTCTGGAGAGCAATGTGAGCAGCTACGTCCAGAACCCGGACGATAACAACTACATCTACAACTGGATCGCCCCCTACTATGGCGGGTGGGACAACATCCCCGCCAACATCTACGCCGCCTACAACACCTATGAGAAGGAAGGCCTGCCCGCGGGTCCTGTCTCGAACCCCGGCATCGAGGCCATCAAGGCGGCGCTGAATCCCGACGAGGAGTATCTGGCGGAGAAGTACTATTTCTTCGTCACCGACAAGAACGGCAAATACTACTACGCCAAGACCATCAGCGAGCACGAGCGCAACAAGAGCATCGCGTTCTCGCAATAAAGCGACAGGCAGGGCGCTGAAAGTTTTCTTTCAGCGCCCTGCGCCATGAAAAGGAGAGAGAAACATGCTTCCTGTGCCGGAACTGCTGGCCCCCGCGGGGGACCTGGAACGGCTGGAATATGCCCTGCGATACGGGGCGGACGCGGTGTATGCCGGGCTCACCGAGTTCGGTATGCGCTCCGCGCCCCAGAACTTTACCCCGGAGCAGCTGGCGGAGGGAGCGGCCCTCTGCCACGCCCGGGGCAAAAAACTCTATCTGACCTTGAACACCCTGCCCACCAACGAAGAGCTGAGGGAACTGCCGAATGCCATCCGGCAGGCCTGGGCCGCCGGCGTGGACGCCTTCATCGTGGCGGACCTGGGCGTGCTGTCCATGGTCAAGCAGTACGCCCCTCAGGCGGAGATACACCTCTCCACCCAGGCGGGCGTTACCAACTGGGCCGCCGCCCGGGCCGCCTATGAACTGGGCGCAAAACGGGTGGTACTGGCAAGGGAACTCACTTTGCAGCAGATCGCCGAGATCCGCGCCAACACCCCCGAGGACCTGGAGCTGGAGGCCTTTGTCCACGGCGCCATGTGCATGAGCGTGTCGGGGCGGTGCCTGCTCAGCCAGTACCTTGCCGGGCGGGACGCTAACCGGGGCCAGTGCGCCCAGCCCTGCCGCTGGAAGTACTACCTGATGGAAGAGACCCGCCCCGGTCAGTACATGGAGATAGGCGAAACGCCCGAGGGCAGCTACATCCTGAACGCCAACGATCTCTGCACCGCCCCCTTCATTGATATGATCTGCGCCGCCGGCGTGGACAGCCTGAAAATTGAGGGCCGCGCCAAGACCTTTTATTATGTGGCCAGCGTCACCAGCGCTTATCGTCAGGCATTGGACGCTTTTCTGGCCACCCCGCCGGGTGAGGACTTCCTCTGCCCCGAGCGGGTGCTGGACGAGCTGGACCGCACCAGCCACCGCCGCTATTCTCCCGGTTTCTATTTCGGGCCGCAGAAGGCCCGGCAGGATGCCGAGACCGGCGGCTATGTGCGCAAATGGGAGTTCGTGGGCGTGGTGGAAAGCTGGCACGAGGGGCTGGCCAAGTGCACCCAGCGTGGCAAGTTCACCCTGGGGGAGGAGCTGGAAGCCCTGACCCCCACCGGCGAGGTGGTGCACCTTTCGCCCGAATGGCTGCGCAATGCCGAATGTGAAAACATCACCAGCACCCCTCATCCCATGATGCTCTACACCATGCCCAGCGAAACGCCGCTGCCGCCCCACAGCCTGCTTCGCAAGAAGCTGCCGGAAGAATAAACCCCACCGCTATGGAGGACCGCACGATGAAACGGATATTCGCCCTCTTTTTGTCCGCACTGCTCGCGCTGGCGCTGGCCGGCTGCGGCGGTGAAACAACATCCGCTTCGGTAGCTGCCCCAACAGCTGTCCCGCCTGCCAGTGAGCAGAGCGAAAGCGCAAGCCAGAGCGAAACCGCCCGCACCTGGACCGAGGAAGAGGTGGTGGAACTGTACGAAGCAGGCAGGGAAGAGACCTGGGAAATGGTGGACTGCGTGACCTTTTCCGATCAGGCCAGCGGCCTTGTGGGCGCTGTGCTTTTCCGAAACGGAGACGCCCGCACTGCCGGCGTCGCGTTCCTGGGCGCGGACGGTTTCTGCCGCATGGGCGGCACCGACGCGCAGCTGACGGATGAGCCGGAGTTTGAGTATCTCGGCGACGGCGCGGTGTCCTTCAAGGTGAAAGGGGAGGACGGCAAGGTCCGCAGCCACACCATGAGCATCACCATCGAAGGCAATAACGTGACCTTCAAATCGGTGGATAAATAAGCATAAGAAAACAGGCGCGAAGGCCCTTTTCCGGGCGTTCGCGCCTGTTTTTCGTTTTATTCCTCTGCGGCCCAGAAGGCGGTAAGCTGCGCTTTGAGCTCCTCCGGGGCGTACAGGTAGCGGCAGTGCTGCCAGTGCTCGGGGAAAAGCTGCCGGTAGCCCGCAGCGGCGAACCGATCGTCGATGAGCAGCACCACGCCCTTGTCCTCGGCCGTGCGGATGACCCGGCCCGCGGCCTGCAAGACCTTGTTGAAGCCGGGGAAGCGATAGGCATAGTCGAAGCCGTCGCCCCGGGTCTCGTCAAAATAGCGGCGCAGCATCTCCTGCCGGGGGCCCACCTGGGGCAGGCCAACACCCACGATGGCCGCGCCGATGAGCCGCTGGCCCACCAGGTCCACCCCTTCGCCGAACACGCCGCCCAGCACGCCGAACCCAAGCAGCGCTTCGCCGGGGACGAACCGGGCAAGAAAAGCCTCCCGGGCAGTCTCGTCCATGCCCGCCTCCTGCACAAGCGTCTCCGCCTCCGGGAACAGGCGGCAAAAAACCTCGTGTACCTGGGCAAGATAGCTGTAACTGGGAAAGAAGGCGATGTAGTTCCCTTTGCGCCCGGCCGCCATGGCGTGCAGGTAGCGGGCGATGGCCTCCAGGCTCGCTTGCCGGTCTTTGTAGCGGGTGCTCACGTCGGCGGCGCAGAAAAGCCCCAGCCGCGCCGGGTCGAAGGGGCTGGGCAGGGCCGCGGTCTTCGCTTCGGCACAGCCCAGGATGTCCTTGAAGTAAGCGGCGGGGGAGAGTGTGGCGCTGAACAGCACCGCTCCACGCCCTTTGGCAAGGCTGGCGTCCACGAAGGCGCTGGGATCAAGGCACAGCTGCCACACCCGCACCTCACTGCCGCCGGCGCTCACCTGGGTGACAAAGTGGTCGTCGTACCACTCCGCCACCCGCAGATACTGCCGCAGCTCAAAATAAAGGTCCAGCATCGTGTCGTGGGCTTCGCCTTCCCGGTGCTCCTCCAGCCACTCTTCCATCGGGCCGGTGACCCGGCTCACACAGCGGTCAAACTCGGTGAGGGCGGGGGCGGAAAAGAAGGTGTGGCCCGGCTCCGCCTCGCATTGATGGCGCAGATCGATGAACGCGCGATTCAGCCGGTTCAGCGCGGTCTTGAGTTTGCCCCGGCCTTTGCCCAGCAGTTTGGAGCAGCGGAACACCTCGCTTTTGCAAAGGCCCGCCGAGTGCATGTCCCGGGCGCGGTCGGGCAGGTTGTGGGCCTCGTCCACCAGAAACAGGTGGTCGCCGCCCGCCTCGAAAAAGCGCTTCAGGTTCACCACCGGGTCAAATAGATAGTTGTAGTCGCCCACGATGACGTCGCACCAGAGGGATACGTCCAGCCCGAACTCGAAGGGGCAGAGGGTGAAACGCTTCGCCAGTTCCTCCAGCTTGGCGCGGGTGAAGTCGTCCTCGTCCAGCGCCTGCCACAGCGCGTCCCGCAGCCGGTCATAATAGCCCCGGGCGTAGGGGCAGGCCTCCGGCGTGCACTCCCGCTTTTCCAGAAGGCACACCTTGTCCTTTGCGGTGAGGGTGATGCTCTTGAGGCGCAGGTCCGGCTGGCTTTGACGCAGGCGAGCCAGCGCGCCCTCGGCGGCGGTGCGGGCGGTGGTGCGGGCGGTGAGATAAAAAATGCGCCCGTCGCACCCTTCGCCCATTGCTTTGAGAGCGGGGAACAGGGTGCTCATGGTCTTGCCGATGCCGGTGGGCGCCTGGCAGAGCAGCCGCTGGCCGTCCCGCAGGGTGCGGTAGACCCCCGCCGCCATGGCCCGCTGGCCGCCGCGGTATTCCGCAAAGGGAAAGCGGAGAGCCTGCAGGCTTTCAGTGCGCTGGTCCTGCCAGCTTTGGGCCCGCTTGGCCCAGGGAGCGTACCGGGCCAGCAGGTCCTGCACAAAGTCATCCAGTTCTTTGGCGGTGAAGCGCCGGGAAAAGCGCACGATCTGCTCTTCGTCCACCTGAAAATAGGTCAGGCGCACGCAAATTTCTTCAAGACCCTGCTGCCGTGCCCAGATGGCGGCATACACCTGCCCTTGGGCCCAGTGCACCGGCTGCATGTCCTCGGTGATCTCTTCCAGCGGCACGGTCACGGTTTTTATCTCGTCCACGGTGACCAGCCCGTCCTCGGTGAAGATGCCGTCGGCCCGCCCGTCGATGAGGTAGTCCACACCTTCGGTGGTGTATTCCTGCTTCAGATAGACCTCCGCGTCGTAGCCTTTGCCCTCGGCCCGCTGGAGGCGGCGGTGGATGCGCGCGCCTTCCGCCGCCCGGTCAAAGCCGGAAAAACGGCTGTCGATGCTGCCGGTCTGCAAAAGAAACTCCACTAGCTGCCGCACCGAAAGATGCACCTGAGCCACGCGCGCCGCCTCCTTTCAACAAAAGTCCCCGGAGGCCGAGTTTGCCTCCGGGAACCATTGTATCACAAACCACCCGCGTCTGCACGCAAAGATGGGCGCTTCACAGCCCCAGCTGGGCCTGAAGCTCCTCCGCCGCCCGGTCCACCGCCGCAAAGTCGATGGCCGCGCCGTAAAGCTTTTCCATGGCGTCGTGGCTGGTCTTGGCCTCACGTTGCATGGCGCTGGCCTGCCCCAGCAGCTCGGCGGCGGCGCGCCGGTTGAAGCGCAGGCGCTTTTTGCGGCAGCGCAGCTTGGATTTATCCTCAAAGCGGCGGCAGTGGATGTTCTTCTGGCCCTCGAACTCCATCGGGTGCCAGCTGTTGGAGGTGAGGAATGCCAGCCGCAGCGCCGGGATGAACAGGTGTTCGATCTCGCCGCCGCCCAGCGGGCAGGGGCAGCTGATGATGCTGCATCCGCGGCGCAGGGCCTGCTTGCGCAGTTCGTCCAGGATGAGGCGGCTGCACAGGCCGTATTCGTCGTGGAACACCACCAGGGTGTCCGCCAGGGCGGGGATGGTGTTGTAGAAGGTGAGGATGCCCTTGGGCGTCACGGCGCTGAGCAAGCGCACCTGTTCTTCGCCCTCGCTCTCGCCCCGGGGCAGATAGCGCAGCGCCAGCCTGGATGCAAAGGCCTCCGCCTTGGCGGTGTCGGTGGACCAGGCGGCGGTGGCGCGGCTGTCCGCCAGAAGCTTCGCGGCCCCGGCGATGTAGCTGCCCGCCCGCTCCTGCAGCGCCTTGCAGCGCATCGAAAGACGCAGGATCTGGCCGCGGTTCTCGGTCAGGGCCGCCACGTTCATAGTGTGATACAGGCTCACCACCCGTTCCTGCGCGCCGGGACAGGCGGGTTCCAGCGCGTGCGGCGGCGTTGCGTCCACCACGGCGGCCCTGGGCTTTTCCAGGATGACGCCGTCCAGGCTGTCCGGGTCGGAGGAACAGTGGATGCACTGCACCGGCAGCGGTGAGGCCTCGGCAATTTTGCGCATCATGGTGCTCTTGCCGCAGCCGGGCCCGCTTTTGATGAGGTACATCTGCCGGTCCGGCTCCTGGCACAAACGGTCAAAATAGCCGCAGAAGCCGTGCGGCCCCAGCGCGCCCAGATAAAAATCCACGTTCGCGGTTTGATTGTTCACAAGAAACCACCCCTTTCGTTAGTCCATGGTATGCAAAAAGAAAAACAGCCGCCACACTGTGAGCCGTTTTTTCCAAAAAAGAGGGTAGAATCAGGGCAGGAACGGCAAAGGGGGAGAGGAAAGATGATGGCGCGGTGCATGGTGGTGCTGCTTTTTGTGGTGGTTTTTGTGGCGTTGTGCTGCTTTCACGTGAGCGGCCAGGACTGACAGATAAACAAAAAAGCCCGGCCGCTTGTGCGGCCGGGCAGAACTTTATTTTCGGGTGGGAACGATCTCCAGCCAGTACCCGTCCGGGTCCTGAATGAAGTAGATGCCCATCGCCGGGTTTTCGTAGCAGATGCAGCCCATCTCCTTGTGCTTTTCGTGGGCGGCGTCAAAATCGTCCACCCGGAAAGCCAGATGGAACTCGCATTCGCCCAGGTCGTACTTCTGGGGATGGTCCCGCAGCCAGGTGAGCTCCAGCTCAAAGGGCTCGCCGGGCACGGCCACATACACGATGATGAAGGAACCGTCGGCGGCCTCTTTGCGGCGCACTTCCTCCAGGCCCAGCGCCTGCCGGTAAAACTCCAGGGAGCGGGCAAGGTCGCTCACGTTGTAGTTCTCGTGGATCATGCTGAATTTCATGGAAGCTCTCCTTTTTTTGAAGATGAAAGGCGAAACGGCTTTACAGCATGGTGGCGCGCAGTTCCTCGCCGCTCAGGGGGCTGAGCAGGGCAGGGGGCACGTCCAGAACGGTCTTGCAGCCCTGCTGGCCCGCTTCGTGCATCCGCCAGACGGCGCGGGCATAGGCCACCAGGATGCTGGAAGTGAACTCGGGGTTCGAATCCAGGGTCAGCTTGTATTCGATCACGTGGGTGTTGCCGCAGTCCTTGCCGGTCTTGCCGGTGCGGATGACCATGCCGCCGTGGGGCAGGCCCGCGTGGTCGCGCAGAAGCTCCTCTTCGCTGATGAAGTGGACGGTGGTGTCGTAGTCGGCGAAGTAGTTGGGCATCTCCTTGATCTCTTTCTCGATGCGGGCGGTGTCGGCGCCGGGCTTTGCAACCACAAAGCACTCGCGGGTGTGCTTCTGGCGGGTGGTCAGAACAGGCTGCGCGCCGCTGCGCACCGCCTCGAGAGCGCTCTCCACAGGCACGGTGTACTGACGGGCGTCCTGCACGCCCTCGACGCGGCGGATGGCGTCGGAATGGCCCTGGCTCACGCCCTTGCCCCAGAAGGTGTAGGTTTCGCCCTGAGGCAGCACTGCGCTGGCGTACACCCGGTTCAGGGAGAAGAGGCCCGGGTCCCAGCCGGCGGAGATGAGCGCCAAGGTGCCGCCCTCTTTGGCGGCGGCGTCCACCGCGGCAAAGTGCTCGGGGATGCGGGCGTGGGTGTCGAAGCTGTCCACCACGTTGAACAGGCGGGCCAGCGCGGGGGTCTGCTTGGGCAGGTCGGTGGCGCTGCCGCCGCACAGGATCATCACGTCGATCTTGTCCTGCATTTCGGCAGCTTTGTCGGCGGCCAGCACAGGCACGTCCGGGGTCACCGTCTGGATGGAGGCGGGGTCCCGCCGGGTGAACACGGCAGCCAGCTGCATATCCGGGTTCTGGGCGACGGCGTATTCCACGCCCCGGCCCAGGTTTCCATAGCCCATAATACCGATTCGGATCATATCCATTCCTCCGATTCTTTGAAATGTTGAAAGGAAAACGCCTGAAACAGGCGCTTTTGACAAAAGAAGACGGCGGGAACACCGCCGCCTTTCGGGATGAAACACCGTTAAAACAATACCACATTCCCGCCCGGCGCACAAGGGGAAAGTCCGTCGAAGAGGGGGCAGCCGTCAGAAGACCGGGTGCAGGCTGCTGGCCAAAAAGGCCCGGGCTTTTTCGCTCTTCGGTGCGCCGAACACATCCTCCGGGGCGCCCTCCTCTTCCACTACGCCGTCCGCCATGAAAATGACCCGGTCGGAAACATTGCGGGCAAACTCCATCTCATGGGTCACTACGATCATGGTGGTGTCTTTGCTTTTCAGCCCCTTGATGACCCGCAGCACTTCGCCGGTGAGTTCCGGGTCCAGGGCGCTGGTGGGTTCGTCAAAGCACAGGATGTCCGGCTGCAGCGCCAGCGCACGGGCAATGGCCACCCGCTGCTGCTGCCCGCCGGAGAGCTGAAAGGGGTAAAGCCCCATTTTGTCGGCAAGGCCCACCCGGGCCAGCAGGGCCTGGGCCTTTTCGCGGTTTTCCTCCTCCGCCTGCTTTGCCCCTGCTTTGCCCAGCTTTTCCCGTGCCAGCAGGTCCATGGCCAGAGTCACGTTTTGCAGCGCGGTGTACTGGGGGAAGAGGTTGAAGTTCTGGAACACAAGCCCGAAGTGCAGCCGCTTCTGCCGCACAGGCTGGGTGCAGGCGGGGCCCCAAAGCTCTTCGCCCTTCACGTACAACTCACCCTCGTCGGGCGTTTCCAGAAAATTCAGGCAGCGCAGAAGGGTGGTCTTGCCGCTGCCGGAGGAACCGATGATGGAGAGCACCTGCCCCTGTTCCAGGGTGAGGTCCACTCCCCGCAGCACTTGGGTGCTGCCAAAGGCCTTGCGCAGGCCCTTCACTTCCAAAATCGCCATATCCCGTTACCCCTTGTAGTAGTTCAGCTTTTTCTCGGCCCACCCGAACAGCAGCGTCAGGCCGCCGTTGAAGACGAGATAGAATACGCCGGTGTAGAACAGCGGCCACAGCAGCGCCCGCTGGGCGGTGATGTCCTGCGCGGCGCGGATGACCTCGCCGATGCCGATGACCCGGGCAAGGCTGGTGTCCTTCACCAGGGTGATGATCTCGTTGCTCATGGGGGCAAGGATGCGCTTGACCACCTGCAGCAGCACCACCTTGCGGAAGATCTGCCCCCGGGTCATGCCCAGCACCTGACCTGCCTCCCACTGGCCCTGGGGGATGCCCTCAATGCCGCCCCGGTAGATCTCGGAGAAGTAGGCGGCATAGTTGATGATGAAGGCCGCCAGCACCGCTCCCATTCGGTGCTGCACCGGGATGCCGAAGGCAAGGCCCGGCAGATAGTACACCACGATGATCTGCAGCATCAGGGGAGTGCCGCGGATAATCCAGATGAAGGTGCGGGTGAGCCAGCGCAGCGGCGCAAAGCGGCACATGGAACCGAAGCACACCACCAGCCCCAGCGGCAGCGCCGCCGCCAGTGTGCCGGCAAAAATGACGACGGTGGTCTGAAATCCTTTCAGCAGTTCCAGGGTAACTTCCCAAAACGACATGGGCGTAAAACTCCTTTTGGCCCGGTGAGGGGCGTCCTTTACTCAAACCGGCGCCGCCCGGGGCTTGTGTCCACGGACGGCGCGGGTCTTTTGGTTCAAATGGTTCGTTGAAAACAGGAGGGGTCAGGCGGCGGGCTCCAGCGTCACCAGCACGGAGGGATACTTCTCGGCCAGGGCGGCAACGGTGCCGTCATCGGCAAGTTCCTGCAGCGCTTCGTTGATCTTTTCGGTCATGTCGCTGCCCTTGCGCAGACCGATGCCGTATTCCTCTTTGGAGAGCTCGATACCCTCCACCACCATCAAGTCGTCGTAGTCGGTGCCCTCGCCCACCGAGGCGTAGGCCATCACCGCGTCGATGACCGCCACGTCAGCGGTGCCGGATTTCAGCTCCAGCAGGGTGTCGCGCTGGGCCTGCAGGGTGGTCAGCTGGGCGTTCTGCAAAGCCTCTTCAGCTTCCACGCTGGATTCGCCCGCGCTGCCGGCCTCCACCACGATCTTCGCGTTCGCCATGCTGGCAAGGTCGGTGTAAACATCGGCGTTGGCGCTGTTGATGACGCAGACCTGCATGTTGCCGCTGTAGGGGATGGAGAAGTCCATGTTCTCCTTCAGATCATCCTTGATGGTCATGCCGTTCCAGATGCAGTCGATGTTCTTGCTCTGCAGCTCAAACACCTTCTGGTCCCAGTCGATCTCCACGAATTCCGGCGTGACGCCCAGCTTTTCGCACACCGCCTCGGCCAGTTCAGTGTCAAAACCGATGAGGGTGTCCGGGTCCTCCGGGTCGTAGTAGTTCATCGGCTCAAACAGTGTGATGCCGATTTTCAGGGTGCCCTTTTCCTGCACATACTCCCAATCGGACTCGCCGGTCTGGCCGCAGCCCGCCAGCAGAGAGGCAGCCAGCGCGGCGGCTGCAAACAACGATACGACCCTTTTCATTTCGATTCCCTCCAAAAAGCAAAATGCTTTATTGCTTTATCATGCTAAAATGATAGCACAAAAAACTGCCGATTGCAATAGAAATCTCACAGAAACAGAAAAATCGGTGTTCCCCACAAGACGGGGCGAAAAAGAAAAGTGTCCGTTGTGCGAAAACAACAAAAACGGCCGCGCAGGGCATCCTGCGCGGCCGTTACGGCTTTATTCGGTTTTCAAAGCGGCCAGAGCGTCCAGCATGCGGGGGAAAAGCACAGCCAGTTCTTTTTGCCACCAGGGCCAGTCATGGGTCACGTCCGCGCCCCAGAGGTCGACGCTCACCGGAAGCTGCTTCGCGTCCAGGGAGGCGGCAAAGGCTTTTGTCTCGCTCAGGAAACGGTCTTCGTAGGGGCCCTGCCCGCAGCAGAGCAGGAAGGGGCCGGTGAATTCCGCCAGCCGGGCGGCGCTCACAAGGCGCAGATAGTCTGCGGGGCTGTTGCGCAGGGTCAGGTCGTCGGCATAGTCGCCAAACCAGCCACGGACGGTGTAGCTGCCGGAAAGGCACACCGCACCGCCAAAAAGGTCGGGGCGGCGCAGATAGAGATTCGCCGCGTGGCCCGCCCCCAGGCTGATGCCGGCGGTCAGCAGCTTTTCGTCTTTTGGCAGGCCGCACACTTCATGCACACGGGGTGCAAGCTCCCGGGTGAGCCAGCAGAACCAGCGCTCCTGCATTTCGGCCCGGGCGCGGCCCTCGCCGTCTGCCAGCCAGCTCTCGCCGTCGATGCTGTCGGCGCAGACAAGGCGCAGCCGCCCCGCGTCGATCAGAAAGCCCAGCGAACCCACAAGGCCCCGGTCCTCCCAGTCATAGAAGCGGCCGCCCTCGCAGCTGAACGCAAGGCACACCGGACCGGCGTGGCCGTAGACCTTGAATTCCATCTCTCGTTTGAGAAATTCGCTGTGCTCTTTATAATATTGTATGTACATGCTTTTACGCACGCCCCTTTACCAGCACTTTCATTCAGTATAGCAAAAGCAAAAGCGGCCTTCAAGGGCTTTGGCCGCACTTGACAAAATCCTGCCAAAGGGTACAATATGCTACAGTTTTTGTGAGGGGAAGGGGAGAGAAACATGAAAGAAGAAAAGAGGAACGAACAGCAGCGGAGCGGGGGCATTCGAGGCAAATTGGCCGCCGTCAAAGCTTACGCTGCCGCCAAAAATGTGCAGGTGAGCGCCAAACGCTACGGCGTGGACGCCATGGGGGCCATGGCCCAGGGCCTGTTTGCTTCGCTGCTCATCGGCACCATCCTGAACACGGCGGGCACCCAGCTGGGGCTGGAGCTGCTCACCCAGATGGGCGGCTATGCCTCGGCGGTGGCAGGCCCCGCCATGGCGGTGAGCATCGGCTTTGCGCTGAACGCCCCGGCGCTGGTGCTGTTCTCCCTCATCACTGTGGGGCAGGCGGCCAACAGCCTGGGCGGCGCGGGCGGCCCGCTGGCGGTGCTCATCGTTGCCATTCTGGCCTGCGAGGCGGGCAAGCTGGTCTCCAAGGAAACAAAGGTGGACATTCTGGTCACCCCCTTCGTGACCATCTTCGTGGGCACTGCGCTGGCCATGTGGTGGGCGCCCGCCATCGGCAAGGCGGCCTCCGGTGTGGGCGCGGTCATCATGTGGGCCACCGAGCAGCAGCCTTTCGTCATGGGCATCGTGGTGAGCGTGGTCATCGGCATCGCCCTCACGCTGCCCATTTCTTCCGCCGCCATCTGCGCGGCCCTTTCCCTCACCGGCCTTGCGGGCGGCGCGGCGGTGGCCGGCTGCTGTGCCCAGATGGTGGGCTTTGCGGTGCTCTCCTTCAAAGAGAACCGCTGGGGCGGCCTTGTGAGCCAGGGGTTGGGCACCTCCATGCTGCAGATGGGCAACATCCTCAAAAACCCCCGCATTTGGCTGCCGGCCATCCTCACCAGCGCCGTCACGGGGCCGCTGGCCACCTGCGTGTTCCGGCTGGAGATGAACGGGCCGGCCGTCTCTTCCGGCATGGGCACCTGCGGTCTGGTGGGGCCCATCGGCGTTTACAGCGGCTGGGTGGCGGACGTGGCCTCCGGCGCGAAGGCGGCCGTCACCGCCTTCGACTGGGCGGGCCTGTGCCTCATCTGTCTGGTGCTGCCGGCGGTGCTGTGCTGGCTGCTGGGAATGCTGTTCCGCCGCCGCGGCTGGATCCGCCCGGGGGACCTCACACTGGAAAACTGAAAAAAGCGGGTCAAAAAGCGAAAAAACCGCTTGTATTCGGCCTTTTCTTGTGGTATACTATATCGGCACTACGCACGCATTGCTTTGCTTTTTTGTGCCCGCAAGGGTTGAAAAGCATGCAGGCAATGCGGAGGAAAAACAATTTTATTGGAGGATTTGACAATGGCAGTAGTATCTATGAAGCAGCTCCTGGAAGCCGGCGTGCATTTCGGTCATCAGACCCGCCGCTGGAACCCCAAGATGGCGAAGTACATCTTCACCGAGCGCAACGGCATCTACATCATCGACCTGCAGAAGACCGTGAAGAAGCTGGACGAGGCCTACAACTTCGTTCGTGAGGTCTCCGCGAACGGCGGCGAGATCCTGTTCGTCGGCACCAAGAAGCAGGCTCAGGAGTCCATCCGTGACGAGGCTACCCGCTGCGGCATGCACTATGTGAACGCCCGCTGGCTGGGCGGCATGCTCACCAACTTCCGCACCATCCGCAAGCGCATCGACCGCCTGGAGCAGTTGCGCCAGATGAGCGAGGACGGCACCTTTGATCTGCTGCCCAAGAAGGAAGTTGCCAAGCTGGAGCTGGAGATCGAGAAGCTGGAGAAGTTCCTGGGCGGCGTGAAAGAGATGCACGGTCTGCCCAAGGCCATGTTCATCGTTGACCCCCACAAGGAGCGCATCGCCGTTTCCGAGGCCCGCAAGCTGCACATCCCCATCGTGGCCATTGTGGACACCAACTGCAACCCCGACGAGATCGACTACGTCATCCCCGGCAACGACGACGCCATCCGTGCCGTTAAGCTGATCGCCGGCGCCATGGCTGATGCTGTTCTGGAGGGCCGTCAGGGCCAGCAGGACGCTCCCGCCGAGGAGACCGAGGCTGAGGCTGCCGAGGCCTGAGAGACACCGACCTTAAGGAACAAACAGAAAGGGGATTATCAAAATGGCTTTTACCGCTCAAGACGTTAAGAACCTGCGCGAGCAGACCGGCTGCGGCATGATGGACTGCAAGAAGGCGCTGACCGAGGCCGGCGGCGACTTCGACAAGGCTGTTGAGTACCTGCGTGAGAAGGGCCTGGCCGCCGCTCAGAAGAAGGCTGGCCGCATCGCCGCCGAGGGCATGGTCTACGCCACTGTCGAGGGCAACGTGGGTGTTGTTCTGGAAGTCAACGCCGAGACCGACTTCGTGGCCAAGAACGAGCTGTTCCAGACCTTCGTGAAGGACGTGGCCGCCGTTGTGATCGAGCAGAACCCCGCCGACGTGGACGCTCTGCTGGCCTGCAAGATGGGCAACGACACCGTTGAGGCTGCCCTGAAGGACAAGATCCTGGTCATCGGCGAGAACATCAAGATCCGCCGCTTTGTGCGCTACGAGGGCGTTTGCTCCGCTTACATCCATGCCGGCGGCACCCATGCCGTGCTGGTGAACTTCGAGACCACCCCCGAGGTGGCTGCGAACCCCGCCTTCGCCGCTTACGGCCATGACGTGGCCATGCAGATCGCTGCTGCCAACCCCGGCTACCTGTGTGAGAGCGAAGTTCCCGCCGAAGTGCTGGACAAGGAGAAGGAGATCCTGCTGGCTCAGATCGCCAACGATCCCAAGAACGCCAACAAGCCCGACGCCATCAAGGAGAAGATGGTCATGGGCCGCATCGGCAAGTTCTACAAGGAGAACTGCCTGGTGGACCAGGAGTTCGTCAAGGACCCCGAGCTGACCATCGCCAAGTACACCGACAAGGTGGCCAAGGAGCTGGGCGGCGACATCAAGATCGTCAAGTTCGTGCGCTACGAGAAGGGCGAAGGCCTGGAGAAGCGCGTTGACGATTTCGCCAGCGAAGTTGCCGGCATGGTGAAGTAATTCATCCTGCAAGGAAAACTGCTTTACAAAGAGAGTGAGCATTCTGCTCACTCTCTTTTTTTGCGTTGCCGCCGTGTGAGTGACAATTCCGTCACCCGCGCAGGGGAAAAATAAGGTATACTGAAAAAGAGAAGAGGAGGATATGCGCCATGAACGTACTGCTTGTGGAAGACGAAGAGGCCATCGCCCGCCCGCTGGCGACGCTTCTGCGCGCGGAGGGGTGGACCATCGAGACAGCTGTCACCGCCGCCCGTGCCCGGGAGTTGGCGGCCTCCCGTGCCTTTGACGCCGCGCTCATCGACCTGGGCCTGCCGGACGGCAGCGGCTACGAGGTCTGCCGCGCCGTGCGGGCAGCGGGGGACGCGGCGGTCATCATCCTCACCGCCCGCAGCGATGAGGACAGCGTGGTGCGGGCGCTGGAGGAAGGGGCAGACGACTATGTCGCCAAGCCCTTCCGCGCCCGGGAACTGGTCAGCCGCCTGCGGGCAGTGCTTCGGCGGCGTGGCCCAAAACAGGTGTATTCCTTCGGTGACCTCACGCTGGACGCCCGCTCCGCCCAGGTCACGATGAACGGCGTGCCGGTGGCTCTCACCGCCCAGGAATACCGCCTTTTGTTGCTGCTGACTTCCCAGGCCGGGCGCGTGTGGGAGCGCGGGCAGTTGCTGCAGGCACTGTGGGATGACGGCGGCGCCTTTGTGGAGGACAACACCCTCACGGTCACCGTCAAGCGCCTGCGGGAAAAACTGGGCGCCGAGGGCAGCCGCATCACCACGGTGCGGGGCATTGGTTATCGATGGGAGGAAAAGCCATGAGGAGCCGGGAGGCAAAGAAGTTTCTGTTGGAGCTGCTGCTGATCTGCGCCGCGTTCACAGCGGCGGGGGCGCTTCTTTTCGGCGCCGGCGCGGCCCTCACTGCCGCCCTGTGCGGCGGGAACTGCCTTGCGCTGGCCGCCGGGTTCTGTGTCTGCCGTGCCCGGGAGATCGACCGGCTCTCGGAGTATCTCGCAAGCGTCTACACCGGCGGCGAGATACTGGACATCCGCACCCAGCGGGAAGGGGAGCTGAACGCCCTGCGGGACGATATTTACAAGATAACCACCATCCTGGGCGAGCAAAAGGCGGCACTGGAAGAAGACAAGCGCCTGCTGGCTGATTTTCTGGGGGACGTTGCTCACCAACTGAAAACCCCCATCGCGGCCATCCTGCTCCAGACGGAACTCTGGGAGGACGAAGCGGTCCCGGCAGAAGAAAAAGATCAGTGCGCCAGCCGTGTGGCCCAGGCCGCAGAGCGGATGGGCTGGCTGGTGGAGCAGCTGCTCAAGCTTTGCCGGCTGGACGCGGCGGTGGTTCGGTTCGAGCGTAAGCAAAACGACACGCTGGAGCTTCTGCGCGCCGCCGCGCAGTCGGTCCAGCCGCTGTGCGCGGACCGGGGCGTGGCCGTGGAGTGGGCCGGGCCGCCGGTCAGCTGTTTGTGCGACAGGGCATGGACGCTGGAAGCGCTGACCAACCTGGCCAAAAACGCCGCCGAGCACACGGATGCCGGCGGCAGGGTCACGCTTTCCTGTGAGGGTAATACACTTTACACGGAGTTCACGGTGGAGAACGACGGCCCGCCCATCCCGGAAGAGGAATTCCCTCATCTGTTCGAACGGTTCTGGCGGGGCAAGAACGCCGCCCCCGGCAGCGCGGGCATCGGCCTCGCGCTGGCAAAGGCCATCGCCCAGGGACAGGGCGGAACGGTCCGGGCGGAAAACTGCCCCCGGGGCCCCCGTTTCACCCTGCGTTTTTACGCGGGTGACGAAGCTGTCACTGCGTTGTCACCGGGCGGTCACCCGGACGCGGTATCCTGAAAGCGAAAGGAAGGGATACCATGGCTTTTTTACAGGTAGAACAACTCACAAAGGTATACGGTTCAGGCGACGCGGCGGTCCGCGCGCTGGACGGTGTTTCCCTCACGGTGGAGCGGGGCGAATTCGTGGCTGTGATGGGGGCCTCCGGCTCGGGCAAGTCCACGCTGCTGCATCTGCTGGGCGGAGTGGATAAGCCCACTTCCGGGCGCATCACGCTGGACGGCGTCTCCCTCTACGACCAGAAAGAGGAGGAGCT
Source organism: Oscillospiraceae bacterium (assembly GCA_004558145.1). Lineage (GTDB taxonomy): Bacteria > Bacillota > Clostridia > Oscillospirales > Ruminococcaceae > Allofournierella_A > Allofournierella_A excrementavium. The sequence continues at coordinate 45,720 of SFDQ01000009.1, read as the reverse complement.
GACGGTGTTCCGCCGCCGGCAGATCGGCCTTGTGTACCAGTTTTACAATCTGGTGCCGCTGCTCACAGTGGAGGAGAACCTCACGCTGCCCCTGCTCCTGGACGGCCGCACCGCCGACCCCGCCCGGGTGCTGGACCTCTTGGCGCGCCTGGGCCTGGAGGGCAAGCGGCGGGCTTTTCCCGCCCAGCTTTCGGGCGGGCAGCAGCAGCGGGTGGCCATCGCCCGCGCCCTCATCACCCATCCGGCGCTTCTGCTGGCGGACGAGCCCACCGGCAACCTGGACTCGGCGGCCAGCGAGAGCGTGATGCGTATGCTGGTGCAGCTCAACGAGACCACCGGCCAGACCATTGTGATGATCACCCACGACGAAGCGCTGGCCCTGCAGGCCAAGCGCATCCTCCGCCTGCGGGACGGCCGCATCGTGAAAGACGAGGTGCGGGCATGAAAGCGATGTTCCTCATCACCTGGCGGCAGTGGCTGCGGGGCGGTGCGCGCACCTGGTTCGTGGCCTTCTCGGCCCTCGTGTGTTCCACGATGCTTGCGGCGGTGCAGTTCGGCGGCTTTTCACTGGCGGATTCTTTTAAAATGGAGTCCGGCTTTTCCCAGGTCGTTCTGGCGGCATCCCAGCTGGTGGTGGCGCTGCTGGTGGTGTTTCTCGCGGTGCTGCTGCGGGGAGCCTTTTCCATGTCGCTTGCTCAGCGCACCCGCATGCTTGGCCAGCTGGCCAGTGTGGGGGCGACCCGCCGCCAGCTTCGGCAGAGTGTGTGGCTGGACGCGCTGTTCCTGTCGGCGTTTGCCGCCCCGCTTGGCATCTTGTGCGCCGCGGGGGGCCTTGCCGTCACATTCCGGCTTCTGCGGCCTTTCATGGACGCGCTGGCGGCGCGGGGAGTGCGGGAGATCCATCTGGTCATAACGCCCGGCTCGGTACTGCTGGCACTGGCCTGCCCGGTGGTCACCCTTTTGCTGGCCGCCAGCGGAACGGCACGGCGGGCGGCGCGCCTTGCACCCATCGAGGCGGTGCGGGGCATGGCGGAAACGCCGCCCCGCCGCGTTCGCCGGCGGGAGCCCCGGCAGGCCCCCGCGCTGCTGGCCAGCCGCAGCGTGCGGCGCGCGGGCGGGCGCTTTCGCACCCAGGTCAGCGTCATCGTGGTGTGCGCGTTGCTCGTTTGCATGGTGAACGGCTTTTCCCGCGGCCTTCTGGCGGGATACTCCAGTCAGTTCGCCACCTACACCTACCGGGTCTATCTCTGGGCGGTGAACACCGACACGCAGCAGCTGCTCGGCTGGCTGAAAGACACGGCCCAACAGACCACCGGCGCCGACGTCTGGGCCACCGAGCGCACCGGCTGGCGCGTGTGGGAGAGCCAGACCCGCAGCTCGGTCCTCATCACCCTGGACGACGAAAGCTTTGCCCGGTGGTATGGTGGGCCGCTGCCTGAAGCGCAGGGCAGCCTTGCCTGCGTATACGCGCCGCCGGAGGAAGGCGAGATAGCATTTGCCGCCGGTGAGCTGTTGAATGAGGGGACGGAACAGGCACTTGCGGTGGCGGATGTCTGCACCGCGCCGCTGCCCGACGGGGTGCTCTGGCAGGACACCTATATGGCCATGTACCCCAATGGCGTGCTCATCACCAGCCAGAGCGCCTTCGATGCGCTGCGGGGCACCGTGGTGACCGGGGAGGACAAGCGGGAATTCGAGTTTTTCGTGGACACGGAAGACTCCTCCCGGCTCACCCCCGCCTTGATACAAACCCTGACGGAGTTGGGGGCCAGCGAGCGCTACGCCGGCGGCCAGACGAACACCGGCTGGCAGATCGAGGACCTCACCCCCACATCGCCCACCCGGGTCTATCAAAAGGCGGTGCAGGTGCTGCTGAACGTCTTTGCGGGTGGTTTTGAAGTGCTGACGGCGCTGGGCTGCGGCGCGGCCCTGCTCGGCTCCATCGGGGCGGAGACCCAGCTGCGCCGTCGGGAGTTCGCCCTGCTGCGCAGTGCCGGCATGACCAGGGGCGATGTGGCGGCCATGCTGCGGCGGGAAACGCTGCTGCGCTGTGCCTGGGGCCTGGGCCTCGGGCTGCCGGCGGGGGCGGCCCTCTGGCTGGGCACCGCCCGGTGGCTGCTGGGCCGCTACATGTTCAGCCAGACGCGCACCACACTTTTGCTGTCCGTGCTGGGCTGCGCCGGGGCCATCGCGCTGGGAACGCTGCTGCTCTGCCTTGCGGCGGAGCGGGCGGCGCTGAAGGCGGCTCTGCACAGCGATATTCGCAGCGACCTTATGCGGGAGTGACCCGGCGTTTGAAAAAGAAGGGGAGAGACCCTGTTTTCGTGCATCTGCCACAAAAGGGGACGGTTTGTTTTTTCGTTCGATGCCTTGCAATCTGCAAGAGATTGTGATAGACTTTAGTTGAGTAAAAGTCTGAAGGATGTGCGAGGTGTATCATGGTCGAGAAAGCTCGTCTAAAAAATCAAACCACCAAAGCCCTGTTTGAAGCGATCCTTTCGCTGGAGAATATGGATGAGTGCGATACCTTCTTCGAGGATCTTTGCACGATGAAGGAACTCGCCGACATGGCGCAGCGGCTGGAGGCCGCCAAAATGCTGCTGGACGGCAAGACCTACGAACAGATCGTCCGGGAGGTGGAGATCAGCACCGCCACCATCAGCCGCATCAACCGATGCATCCAGTACGGCAACGGAGGATACGCGCTGATCATCAACCGGCTCAAGGAAAAGGAAAAAGAGCAGGCCTGAGGCAAAAAAATCGGCCAGCCGCCCGAAAGCGGCTGGCCGTATTTTTTGTTTGTTCCGTTTATTCCTGAGAACGGAAGCGCAGGTTGCCCTCGTCGTCCATATAGTCCACGATGGCAAGGCTGGTCAGCTTGTAGCCCTGGCTGCGCAGGGTCTCGCCGCCGGGCTGGAAGCCCTTCTCGATGGCGATGCCGATGCCACCCACCGTGGCGCCCGCCTGCTTGCACACGTCCAGCAGGCCGTGCATGGCTTTGCCCACCGCCAGGAAATCGTCCACGATGAGCACCTTGTCCTCGGGCCCGAGGAACTTCTTGGAGAGGGTGATGTCGTAGTCCTTGCCGTAGGTGAAGGAGTGAACGGTGGAGGTGTACACATCCCCGTCGATGTTCTTGCTCTTCGCCTTCTTGGCGAACACCACGGGCACGCCGAAGTGCCGCGCGGTCATGCAGGCAATGGCGATGCCGGACGCCTCGATGGTAAGGATCTTGTTGATGCCGTCGTTCTTGTAGACCTCGTAGAAGGCTTTGCCGATCTCGTCCAGCAGGGCAATGTCCAGCTGGTGATTCAGAAAACAGTCTACCTTTAAAACATTACCGGGGCGCACCTGACCATCCTGAAGGATCCGCTCTTCCAGCAACTGCATGTTATCCATCTCCTACTTCTGTATTGTACCATTGAAATAATATCCCTATTATGACAAAAAACGCTCTCTTTTTCAATGCCCTTTGGCAAGAAAAACGTCTTTTTCAAAAACCTGACGGACTTATACAATCAAAAACGTGCGTTGAAAGCCCCGCTTTGGCCGTGATGATCAATAATCGGGGAAAAAGCACTGCGAATTTATGCAAAGTATCCACTATGACGCTTTACAACGTTAAAAAGTATGTAAAAATAGCGAATTGTATCTTGTGGCGAATGTGTTTATAATTTTAGGAAACAAAAGGCCCGGAAAGGCGGCGGAGGAGAACCTGCCTCCCGGGTCGTACAACAGGAGGGAACATCTATGAAAAAGTTTTTGAGTGCCGCTCTTGCGGCTGCCATGGCGTTCAGCCTGGTCGCCTGCGGCTCCACTCCTTCGTCCACCGCTGGTTCTGATCCCGCTTCTGCGGGCACTTCCACCGCGGGCTCCACTGCCGGCGTGTTCAAGATCGGCGGCATCGGCCCCACCACCGGCGGCGCCGCCACCTACGGCAACGCTGTGAAGAACGGCGCCCAGATCGCCGTGGACGAGATCAATGCCCTGGGCGGCGTTCAGTTCGAGCTGAACTTCCAGGACGACGAGAACGACGTTGAGAAGGCGATGAACGCTTACAACAACCTGAAGGACTGGGGCATGCAGGTCCTGCTGGGCACCGTTACCACCCAGCCCTGCCTGACCGTTGCCCCCGAGACCGCGGCGGACAACCTGTTCCTGCTGACCCCGTCCGCTTCCAACCCGGACGTCATCGCTGAGGACAATGCCTTCCAGGTCTGCTTCACCGACCCCAACCAGGGCATCGCCTCCGCTGACTACATCGCCGACAACGGTCTGGCCACCAAGATCGCCATCATCTACGACAGCTCCGACGCCTACTCCACCGGCATCCGCGACAAGTTCGTGGAAGAGGCCGCCAACAAGGGCCTGGAGATTGTGACCAACGAGGCCTTCACTGCCGACAGCAAGACCGACTTCTCCGTGCAGGTCCAGAAGGCCAAGGATGCCGGCGCCGAGCTGGTGTTCCTGCCCATCTACTATGCCGAGGCCAACCTGATCATCCAGGAGATGGATAAGCAGGGCTTTGACGCGCTGATTTTCGGCTGCGACGGTCTGGACGGCCTGCTGACCATCGAAGGCGCTGACCTGTCCCTGTTCGAGGGCGTTATGCTGCTGACCCCCTTCGTTGCGGACGCTGACGACGAGGCCACTCAGGCTTTCGTTTCCAAGTACCAGGAGAAGTACGGCGAGGTGCCCAACCAGTTCGCCGCTGACGCCTACGACGGCATCTACACCATCCTGGCTGCCATCGAGCAGTCCGGCGCCACCCCCGACATGGACGCTTCCACCCTGTGCGACGCTCTGAAGGCTGCCATGACCGAGATCACCGTGGACGGCCTGACCGGCGAAGGCATGCAGTGGGAGGCCACCGGCGAGGTGAACAAGGCTCCCCGCGCCATGAAGATCGAGAACGGCGCTTACACCGCGATGTAATTGCGGCGTTTCCCAATGCACCAAAGGGGGTGCCGGCCAGATGTGCCGGCACCCTCTTTTTGACAAAAAGGCGGTTTTCACGCCAAGTTTTTCTTGTGCGCACTTTAGAACAGTGCTATAATGAGTAGGACATTTGCGGGCCGGGCTCGCCGCTGCTGAAGGGCGGGGGAGAGGCCGGCTTAAGGAAAAGGGGAATTGGGCATGGAGTTTATATCCTATCTGATCAATGGCATCAGCCTCGGCAGCGTGTATGCCATTATCGCCCTGGGCTACACCATGGTCTACGGCATCGCCAAGATGCTGAACTTTGCTCACGGCGACGTTATCATGGTGGGCAGCTACATCGTGTTCATCGCGGTCAACCAGATGGGGATCCCGCCGTTGGTGGCGATCCTGATCTCTATGGCGCTGTGCACGGTGCTGGGTCTGGCCATCGAGCGCTTCGCATACAAGCCGCTGCGCGGCGCCTCGTCGCTGGCGGTGCTGATCACGGCCATCGGTGTGAGCTATCTGTTGCAGAATCTGGCGCTGCTGATCTGGGGCTCCGACCCGAAGAACTTCACCTCCGTGGTGTCCATCCCTGCGCTGGACCTGCATCTGGCGGGCGGCAAGATCGTTATCTCCTCCGAGACGGTGATCACCATTGTCTCGGCGGCGGTCATCATGGTGGGTCTGAGCCTTTTCGTCAACCACACCAAGCTTGGCCATGCGATGCTGGCGGTCTCCGAAGACAAGGGCGCGGCCCAGCTGATGGGCGTGAACGTGAACTCCACCATCGCCCTCACTTTTGCCATCGGCTCTGCGCTGGCGGCGGTGGCCGGTGTGCTGCTGTGCTCGGCGTATCCCTCGCTGACCCCCACCACCGGCGCGATGCCCGGCATCAAGGCCTTCACGGCTGCGGTGTTCGGCGGCATCGGCTCCATTCCCGGCGCGATGCTGGGCGGCGTGCTGCTGGGCATCATCGAGATCATGAGCAAGGCGTATGTGTCCACCCAGCTGGCGGACGCCATCGTGTTCGCCGTGCTGATCATCGTGCTGCTGGTGCGGCCCACGGGTCTTTTGGGCAAGCCCATGAACGAGAAGGTGTGAGGTGGCTGTGATGAACGCATTGAAAAACATGAAAAAGACCACGCGCAGCAATCTGATCACCTACGGCATCGTCGTGGTATTCTACATCGTCGTGCAGGCGCTGACCGTGGGCGGCGTGCTGAACAACTCCATGAAGGGCATGCTGGTGCCCATCTGCACCTATGTGGTGCTTGCTATCTCGCTGAACCTCACCGTGGGCATCCTGGGCGAGCTGAGCCTGGGCCATGCGGGCTTTATGAGCGTGGGCGCTTTCTCCGGCGCGGTGTTCTGGGTCGTCACCGGCTCTGAAATGCCCTCTGTGCTGGGCTTTGCGCTCTCCATGCTCATCGGCGGTGTGGTGGCCGGCGTGTTCGGCTTCCTCATCGGCATCCCGGTGCTGCGCCTGCGGGGCGACTATCTCGCCATCGTGACCCTGGCCTTCGGCGAGATCATCAAGAACGTGCTGAACACCGTGTATCTGGGCCTTGATTCGAACGGATTCCATTTCTCCATCAAGGACTCCGCCTCCATGGGCCTTGCGCCGGACGGCGACGTTATCATCAACGGCGCCATCGGCATCAGCGGCATGAAGAAGGCGTCCACCTTCCTGGCGGGCATCATCCTCATCCTCATCACCCTGTTTGTGATTTTGAACCTCATCAACTCCCGCGCGGGCCGGGCCATCATGTCCATCCGCGACAACCGCATCGCCGCCGAGGCCACCGGCATCAACGTGACCAAGTACAAGCTGATGGCCTTCATCATCTCCGCGGTGTTTGCGGGCATGGCCGGCGTTCTGTATGCGCTGAACTTCTCTGCGCTGGCGGCCAAGAAGTTTGACTACAACACCTCCATCCTGGTGCTGGTGTTCGTGGTGCTGGGCGGCATCGGCAATATCCGCGGCTCCATGATCGCGGCCACCGTGCTCTACGTTCTGCCTGAGCTGCTGCGCGGCGTGGCGGACTACCGCATGCTGGTGTACGCCATCGTGCTGATCGTGATGATGATCTTCAACCAGAGCCCCCAGATCGTGGCCTGGCGCGCGCAGATGGCCGACAGGATCGCTGCAAACCCGAAATTCCGCAAACTGGCGGCCCGCTTCCAAAAGAACGGCCCGCAGGGCAAGAAAGAGGAGGCGTGAGGCATGGCACTGCTTGAAGTAACCAACCTGGGCATCGCCTTCGGCGGTCTGCAGGCTGTGGCCCAGCTGGACATGAAGATGGAAAAAGGCCAGCTCTACGGCCTCATCGGCCCCAACGGCGCCGGCAAGACCACGGTGTTCAACATGCTCACCGGCGTGTATCGTCCCACCGAGGGCGACATCATCCTGGACGGCAAGAACATCACCGGCCAGCAGCCGGCCAAGATCAACCAGGAGGGCATCGCCCGTACCTTCCAGAACATCCGTCTGTTCGACCAGATGAGCGTTCTGGACAACGTGAAGATCGGCCTGCACAATCAGGTGAAATATTCCATGTGGACCGGCATCTTCCGCCTGCCCGGCTTCCGTGAGAAGGAACGCCAGATGAACAAGCAGGCGATGCAGCTGCTCAAAATCTTCGACTTGGACAAAGAGGCCGACCTGCCCGCTTCCAGCCTGCCCTACGGCAAGCAACGCAAGCTGGAGATCGCCCGCGCACTGGCCACCAATCCGAAGCTGCTGCTGCTGGATGAGCCCGCCGCCGGCATGAACCCCAACGAGACCGAAGAGCTGATGAACACCATCAAGGCGGTGCGCGACCGCTTTGATCTGGCCATCCTGCTCATCGAACACGACATGAACTTCGTCATGGGCATCTGCGAGTACATCTATGTGCTGGACTATGGCCGTGTCATCGCCCAGGGCACGGGCGAATCCATCCGCAATAACCCCAAGGTCATTGCGGCGTATCTGGGAGGTGATTGAGCCATGGGTGAAATGCTTCGTGTACAGGACATCAACGTGTTTTACGGCTCCATCCATGCCATCCGGGATATTTCCTTCCATGTGGACGAGGGCGAGATCGTCACCCTGATCGGCGCCAACGGCGCCGGCAAGACCACCACCATGCACGCCATCTCCGGCCTGCTCAAACTCAAGGGCGGCGAGATCGACTTCATGGGCCAGAAGATCAGCCAGATGGAAGCCCACAAGATCATCCGCCTGGGCCTGGCTCAGGTGCCGGAAGGCCGCCGTGTGTTCAGCCACCTGTCGGTGCAGGAGAACCTGGAGATGGGCGCCTTCACCCGCAAGGACTCCAAAGACGCCATCGCGGACGACCTGGAAATGGTGTTCGAGCGGCTGCCCCGCCTGAAAGAGCGGCGCAAGCAGCAGGCGGGCACCCTGTCCGGCGGCGAGCAGCAGATGCTGGCTATCGGCCGCGCGCTGATGTGCAAGCCCAAGATGCTGCTTCTGGACGAACCCAGCATGGGTCTGTCGCCTCTTCTGGTGAAGGAAATCTTCCACATCATTGAGGACGTGAACCGGGACGGCGTGACCGTTCTTCTGGTGGAACAGAACGCCAAGATGGCGCTGGAAATCGCCGACCGTGCCTATGTGCTGGAGACCGGCACCATCAAGATGGAAGGCCCCGCCGACGAGCTGGCCAACAACATCGAGGTGCGCAAAGCCTATCTGGGCTGCTGAAAAACAAAGAGCAGGGGAGAAACATGCCCCTGCTCTTTTTCCTTTTCCGGGTGCGCGGAACAAAACACAGACGGCGGCATATAGTGGGATAGTCAGCACGAACGTGTTGCAACACACCATTTTTCAGGAGGTATGCCTTATGTCCATGCCCGTTATTTCCATGCATCCCAATCCCATCACCATGTGCCAGGCGGTCACCGACCTGCTGGAGAGCATCGCGCTGGAGGAGACGGCTCTCAGCCATATCCTCAACGCCGAGGGCGAGAAGCTGCAGCGCGTCATCGGTATGGATGACGTGAACTTCTGCCAGCTGATGGAGGTCAACGAGTCGGTGGCCAACATGGTCAACGTCGTTGCCACCATGGAGCAGGCGCTGAAGGATAAGCTGGAGTTCATCAGCAACAACCTGTATTATCCCGCCCGCGTGGAGTGAGCAGAAAAAATGCCTGCTGAAAAGCAGGCATTTTTTGCATTTTAGGGCTTGACAGACGGCCCTCTTTTCGGTATTATATATAAGCGGCTTTGAGAACCGCGAAACAAATGGAAAGATGGCTGAGCTGGTCTAAGGCGCACGACTGGAAATCGTGTGTGGGCCATAAACCCACCGAGGGTTCGAATCCCTCTCTTTCCGCCATAACAGGGCAGACGCCGTGCGTCTGCCCTGTTTTGTTTGTGAGGTGAGTTTGATGAAGCTGTTTTCCGCCTCCAGCCACCGGCCCCATGGCGCGGCAGGGCGCATTGCCGGAGCCTGCCTTTTGGCGAGCATTGTCCTGGCGGCCGCAGCGGCAGCCGTTCTTTTAAATGACGGCCTGCCTCGTCTGAACGCGCCTTCTCAAAGCCGGTATCCAGTGCGCGGTGTGGATGTGTCCGCCTACCAGGGTGACATCGACTGGCAGGCGCTGGCGCGGCAGGGCGTGTCCTTCGCGTTCATCAAGGCAACGGAGGGCAGCGGCTCACAGGACCCGAACTTTCGGCAGAACTGGCAGCAGGCGCGCCAGAGCGGTCTGCGGGCCGGCGCGTATCATTTTTTCAGCTTCGACAGCGGGGGAGAGACCCAGGCGGAGAATTTCATCCGGACGGTGGAACCGTTCGACGGAATGCTTCCGCCTGTGGTGGATGTGGAGCTCTATGGCGACAGGAAACTGCATCCGCCCGCCCGTGAAGAGGTGACCGAGCAACTCACGCTCCTTTTGAAGCGGCTGGAGAAGCATTATGGCATGTGCCCGGTGCTCTACGCCACCGGCAGTGCCTATGACCGGTATCTGGCGGGAGACTATGAAGGATATGACATCTGGATACGGAACGTCTATTTCACCCCAAGCCTCAAAGACGGCCGTGACTGGACCTTCTGGCAGTATACCGACCGCGGGCAGCTGGACGGATACACGGGCGAAGAGCCTTATATCGATTTAAACGTATTCAACGGCACAGAAGAAGAGTTCGCGGCCTATCCTGAAAATTGAACAACAAAAAGCCCCGGGAACATTCCCGGGGCTTCTTTTATACAGGCGTTCAGTTGGCCATGCTCTGCACGATGCCGCGGCCGCAGTCCACCGAGACCATCGCGCCGTCCTTCAAAGCGCGGGTGGCGCCGGAAGCGCCCACCAGAACCGCCTTGCCCAGCGTCAGTCCCACGATGGCGGCGTGGCTGTTCAGGCCGGCCTCCTCCACCACGATGGCGCTGGCGTCGCGCATGGCGTCCAGCATTTCATTGTTGGTGTAGGGGACCACCAGAACGTCGCCCTTGCGGAACTTGGTCTTCACGTCGTGGTTGCTGCGGCAGATGCACACAGGGCCTTTGGCGTTGTGGTCGCCGATGCCCACACCGTTCAGCAGGGAGTCGCCCACCATGTGAACCTTGAGCATGTTGGTGGTGCCGGAAATGCCCACGGGCACGCCGGCGGTCACCACCACCAGATCGCCGGTGTGCACAAGACCGGCCTCCTCAGCGGTCTTGACCGAGAGGTCGATGAGCTCATCGGTGTTGTGGGCGTAGGGCATCAGCAGGGGAGTGACGCCCCAGGACAGGGACAGATGCCGCTGCACCCAGTCGTCCACCACGCAGGCGATGACCGGGGTGGAGGGGCGGCCCTTGCTCACCAGGCGGGCGGTCTCGCCGCTCTTGCTCACGGTGATGATGGCGGCGGCCTTCACGTCGGCGGCGGTGGTGCCCGCCGCATGGGCGGTGGCGCCCACGATGCTCATGCGGGAGTCCACAGGGGCTTTGCGCATGCGGCTGAAGTAGCTGGCGTCGTTCTCGGTGCGCTCGGCGATGGCCGCCATGGTGCGCACGGCCTCCACAGGGTACTTGCCGGCGGCGGTCTCGCCGCTGAGCATGATGGCGCTGGTGCCGTCGTAGATGGCGTTGGCCACGTCGGTGATCTCGGCACGGGTGGGCCGGGGATTCTCAATCATGCTCTCCAGCATCTGGGTGGCGGTGATGACCGGCTTGCCGCTGGAGAAGCTGTGGTAGATGATCTCCTTCTGAATGACCGGGATCTCGGTGAAGTCGATCTCCACGCCCATGTCGCCGCGGGCCACCATCACCGCGTCGGCGGCGGTCAGGATCTCGTCGATGTTGTCCACGCCTTCGCGGTTCTCGATCTTGGCGATGATGCGGATGTGGGAGTTGTGGCTGTTCAGCAGGCGGCGCACTTCCTGAATGTCCTGGGCGCTGCGGGTGAAGCTGGCGGCGATGAAGTCAAAGCCCTGCTCGATGCCGAAGAGGATGTCGTCCTTGTCCCGCTGGCTCATGTAGGGCATGGACAGGGAAACGCCGGGCACGTTCACGCCCTTGTTGTTGCTGATGGGGCCGCCGTTCTCCACCTTGCAGGTGATGTCAGTGTCGGTGAGCTTGGTGACGGTCAGGCTGATGAGGCCGTCCGCCAGCAGCACGGTGCCGCCCACAGAAAGGTCACCGGGCAGGTCCTTGTAGGTGATGGAGCAAATTTCGTTGGTGCCCTCCACATCCCGGGTGGTGAGGGTGAAGGTCTGGCCGGTCACCAGCTCGGTTTTGCCGCCGGCGAACTGCTTCAAACGAATTTCAGGGCCCTTGGTGTCCAGCAGGGCGGCCACGGGCTGGTTCAGCTCCTCGCGCAGGCGCTTGAGAGTGTCCAGCCGGCGCTTGTGCTCCTCATGGGTGCCGTGAGAAAAGTTGAAGCGAGCAACATTCATGCCGCTCAGGATCATATCCCGAAGTACATCTTCCCGGTCCGTGGAAGGGCCCAGGGTGCACACGATTTTGGTTTTGCGCATTCTGTTCATAAGGAACCTCCTTAAATCAAAGAACCTCAAATTTTTGCCAGCATATATTATACACCTGAATGCAAGAGCGTCAAAGGTCTGAAAGCAATTTTTTAAAAGTTTTGACGTCCCGGTGCAAATGGGAGGAGAAATCTTTGCCCTGCGGCTTAACTTCCTTTGGGGAATATTGTATAATGGAACCACCTTTAGACATAAGACCATTCCAAGGAGGGAATATCATCATGACAAAGCGCGTTTTTCTGATCGTGCTGGACAGCTTCGGCATCGGCTACGAGCCGGATGCGGATAAATTCGGCGACGTGGGGGCCAACACCCTCGCTTCCATCGCCAAAGACCCTGGCTTTGAGGTGCCCAACATGGCCTCTCTGGGCCTGTTCAATCTGGACGGCGTGCAGTGCGGCGCGCCGGTGCATCCTGTGGCGGGCAGCTGCGTGCGCCTGCAGGAGGCCAGCAACGGCAAGGACACCACCATCGGCCACTGGGAGATCGCCGGCGTGGAAAGCGAGCGGGCGCTGCCCACCTATCCCGACGGTTTCCCGCCCGAGGTGATCGAGCAGTACGAAAAGCTCACCGGGCGCAAGGTGCTGTGCAACAAGCCTTATTCCGGCACCGAGGTGCTGAAGGACTACGGCGAGGAGCACATGCGCACCGGCGCGCTCATCGTGTACACCTCGGCGGACAGCGTGTTCCAGGTGGCCGCCCACGAAGAGGTGGTGCCGCTGGAGCAGCTGTATGAATACTGCCAGATGGCCCGGGATATGCTCAAAGGCGAGCATGGCGTGGGCCGCGTGATCGCGCGCCCCTTCGTGGGCAGCTGCGCGGCGGATTTCAAGCGCACTTCCAACCGCCACGACTACTCCCTCAAGCCCCCCGCAAAGACCATGCTGGACCATCTCAAGGCCGCCGGCAAGGACGTGATCGGCGTGGGCAAAATCTATGATATTTTCGACGGCGAAGGCCTGACCGAGAAGATCCGCACCAGCGGCAACACCGACGGCATCCGGGTGATGCTGGAGCTGGCGGACCGGGACTTCGACGGCCTTGCCTTCATCAATCTGGTGGATTTCGACATGATCTACGGCCACCGGCGCAACATCCCCGGCTATGCGGCGGCGGCGTCTGAGTTTGACCGGGGCCTCGGCGTGCTGCTTCAGAAGCTGCGCCCGGGCGACGTGGTGATGATCACCGGCGACCACGGCTGTGACCCCGGTTTCACCAAGACCACCGACCACACCCGCGAGTATGTGCCGCTGCTGGTGGCAGGCCCCGAGGTGAAGAAAGACAATAACCTGGGCACTGTGCTGGGCTTCGGCGCCATCGGCAAGACCATCTGCACGGCGCTGGGCGTGGATGCAAAACTGGACGGCCAGGACCTGGCCGCGAAAATTTTCGACTGAACTCTCATGACGGGTGAAATAAAATTCACACCCGATTCGTTTACGCTGTGAGACTCTTTTGAATCGGGACCGCCGGCCCGCAGCGGAAAGTGAGAAATTCCATTGAAAAGGAACAAAATGCAGATCAAAATCATTATCGTGTGGGTGCTGGCAGTCGTCCTTTTGGCCGACAGCGTGCTGCGCAGCTTTCGCTCCAACTTCAACTTCGGCCTGCTTTTAATGTATCTCCTCACGGCGGCGCTTTGGGTCTATGCCGTGTTCCACCGCCCCATCGACGCTTTCTGTGCGGAAGGCGTGGGCCGCTGGCTGAAGATCCTGTTCTTCTGCGGCGTGGGCGTTTTCTGCCTGTTGCTGGGCTTTGTGGCCGTCAGCGGCTACGCAGGCGCGGCCACCGGGCAGGAAAAGGCCATCGTGGTGCTGGGTGCGGGCCTGCGAAAGGACGTGCCTTCCGACCTGTTGCGCCGCCGCCTGGACGCCGCTTACGCCTATTACCTGGAAAATCCCGAAGTGGTGATCGCGGTCACCGGCGGGCAGGGCAACGGCGAGACCATCCCGGAAGGGGTGGCGATGGCCCGTTATCTTGAGGAGAAGGGTGTGCCGGAGGAGCAGATCGTGGTGGAGCAGAAGAGCACCTCCACCGAAGAGAATCTGCTGTTTGCAAAAGAATTGCTGGAAGAGCGGGGCATCGGTGCGGACGAACCCATGGCCGTGGTGACCAACGCCTTCCACTGCTACCGCGCCCGCTGCTACGCCCGGTTGGTGGGCTTTGAACAGGTGAGCTCCATCCCCGCGAGCATCGGCCTCAACTCGGTGCTGCCCTGTTACATGCGGGAGGTCTTTGCCGTGCTTTACTACTGGGTGTTCAAAACGAGCCAGAGCGGCTGGATCAGCCCGCTTGTGGGTATTTTATGAGAACGGCGGCCCGAAAGGCCGCAGCGAAGAGGTGAAAGAATGGCGCCAATCATCTGCGTGGAACATCTGCGCAAGGTGTACCGGGTGGGCAAGGAAAAGGTCATCGCCCTGAACGACGTGAACCTTGCCATCGAACCCGGTGAGATCTGCTGCATCGTGGGCCCTTCGGGCAGCGGCAAATCCACCCTGCTCAATCAGCTTGCGGGGCTGGAAAAGCCAACAAAGGGCAGTGTGTACATAGGCAAGCACGAGATCAGCGCGATGAACGAAAACCAGCTGGCCAAATTTCGCCAGGCGCATCTGGGATTCATCTTCCAAAGCTACAACCTGCTGCCCAACCTCACCGCCGCCGAGAACGTGGCGCTTCCGCTGATGTTCAAGGGCGTGCCCCGCAAAAAGCGGCTGGAAATGGCCAAAGCGGAGCTCAAGCGCATGGGCCTGGGCAAGCGCGCGAATCACAAGCCCACCGAGATGAGCGGCGGCCAGCAGCAGCGCGTGGGCATTGCCCGCGCGTTCGTGGCAAAGCCCAAGGTCATCTTCGCCGACGAGCCCACCGGAAACCTGGACTCGTCCACCACCCGTCAGGTGCTCTACCGCATGCTTACCATGGCAAAGGAGAACAACATCACCTTCGTGATGGTCACCCACGAGCGTGATCTGGCCGATGTGGCGGACCGGGTCATCACCATCCGGGACGGCATGGTGGAGAGCAACATCCTTCTGGACGAACAGGAAAAGGCGAAAAAGCAGGCCGAACTGTTCAAGGATATTCTGGAATCGAAACAAGAGGCGCCGCCGGAGCCTCAAACCACCGTACCGGCAGACAGTATCACCGACGAATGAGAGGAATCACATCCATGAAACAGATGAAGAACAAGATCATCAGCCTGTCCCTGGCGCTGGCTCTTGCGCTGGGCGTGTTTGCCGGCGCGCCGGTGTACGCGGAAGGGGAGAGCACTGCCACTAACGACAACACTTTGACAACGGTGCAAGGCGAAGAGGACCCGAATCCCAGTGCGGCCCCTGCACCTACCGCTCCTTACATTACCAACTATGATGTGGGCGGCAGCTTCGGCACCCATCTGCGTCCCGGTGAGAAGGCCAACATCAGCATCACCGTGTCCGATGAATGGGCCCAAGGCAAAAATGCTGGCCTTCGCGGCCGTATCAACACCAGCAGTTTTTCTGGCAAAGACGCCATTGCGGAAAAGCGCAGCGACGGTACATACAAATTTGTGTTTACGGATGTGACCTACAACGGTGGCAGCAACGAATTCAGCTTTGACGTGATCACCGAGGGTGGTGACGAGCCCCGCGAGGTCCAGCAGCTGACTCAGACCATCATCCAGTGCGCCGAGGCCATTGAGCCCACTCCCGCGCCCACTCCCGCGCCTGCCGAAGTGCCCAAGATCATGGTGAAGGACTTCACCTTCGGCGGCAACAGCGTGGAGGCCGGCAAGGAGTTCACCCTGGAGCTGACCCTGTTCACCACCAGCGGCAACACCAACCTGGAGGATGTGATGGTGGGCCTGACCTTCCCCACGGACTCCAAGAACGTCAGCCTCGCCAGCGGCAGCATGAACACCTATGTGGGCGCGATGGCTCCCAACGAGACCCGCACCATCAGCTATAAGATGGTCACCGACGCCACCATGGAGCCCGGCTCTGTGAACATCACCGTGCAGCTGACCAGCAAGAACGGCGAAGCCGCGACCTCTCCCATTTCCATCCCCGTGACCCAGCCCGAGCGCTTTGAGATCACCAATGTGGAAGCTCCCGAGACCATGATGATGGGCGAGGAGGGCTACCTCTCCGTCACCTTCGTCAACAAGGGCAAGAGCGCCATCAACAACCTCACCGCCGAGATCCAGGGCGAGAACCTGGCCAACCCCGGCCAGAGCCAGTTCCTGGGCAACGTGGCCGCCGGCACCGAGAACTCGGTGGACTTCAGCGTGATGGCCTCCGCCGAGGGCGTCATCAACGGCAAGGTCATCCTGAGCTATGAGAACTCCAAGGGCGAAGTGGCCACGCTGGAGAAGGAATTCTCCTGCACTGTGGAGGCTGCGCCTGTCATCGACGACCCGGGCATGATGGACCCCGGCATGATGGACCCCACCATGGGGGATGATGTGAACAGCGGCATGCCCATCTGGGGCTGGGCCCTCATCGTTGTGGGTGTGGGCGCTGTTGTTGCGGTCGTCGTGGTGGTGATCCGCAAGAAGAAGGCTGCGAAGAAACTGGCAGAGCTGGAGGACGAAGATGAAGATATCTGATCTGCTGCGCCTCAGCACGGATAATCTTCGGCGGCGCAAAGGCCGCACAGCCCTGACCGTTATCGGCGTGGTGGTGGGCACCTTCGCCATCATCGTTATGATCAGCCTTGGCATCGCCAGCAACGCCCAGAACGAAGCCATGCTGCAAAGCTGGGGCGATCTGACCCAGATCCAGATCTATAACTATTCCTACGGCGCCGCAGGCGACGTTCCCAAGCTGGACGACGAAATGCTGGAAACATTCCGCAGCCACGAGCATGTGGTGGCTGCCACGCCGTTCTATTCCTCCAACTCCATGAACGGCAATGTCTACGCCGGCAAGGGCGACCGGTATGAAGCGTATCTGTGGGATTGTTACGGCGTGGACATGAACGCGTTGGAGGCCATGGAGTTTCAGCTGCAAAGCGGCAGCTGGATCGCCGACGACGTGAACCTGGGCAAAAAGAAGATCCCCGTGCTGGTAGGCGCCAATTTTGCTTATCAGTTCCAGGATACCCGAAAGAGCTACAACAGCGGCAAGCGCCAGCGCTGGGCGGGTCAGACCGACTCGCTGGGCAATCCCATCCCGCCCTTTGTAGACGTCAACAAGGACAAACTCACCCTGAAGCTCACCGCTTATGACAACAATGGCAACGAGAAGACCAGTGAGTTCCAGCTGGTGGTGATGGGCACCTTTGTGTCGGACACGTCCAAGCACTATTTCACCGAATCGGGCATCGCCATGCGCGTGTCTGATATGAAGATGCTGGAGAAAGAGTATCAGCGCCTCAGCGGCAAGAAAAACAATTCCAGCGGGGGCGTGATGATCTCCAACGGCACGGTCATGCGTGAGCAGGACAACGGCTACCAGGAAGTCTACGTCAAGGTGGACGACGTGGAGAACGTGGGAGAAGTGGAAGAGTGGATCCACGATTTGGGCTATGAACAGACCAACTCTCTGACACAGATCCGCGAGGAGATGCAGGCCAGCGTGGTGAAGAGCCAGATGATCCTGGGCGGCACCGCCGCCGTGGCGCTGCTGGTGGCGGCGCTGAACATCGCCAACACCATGATGATGTCCATCTATGAGCGCACCAAAGAGATCGGCGTGATGAAGGTGCTGGGTTGTGAGGTGGGCAAGATCCGCAACATGTTCCTGATGGAAGCGGGCGCCATCGGCCTGCTGGGCGGCATCATCGGCGTGGCCCTGAGCTACGCTGCGTCGGCCATCCTCAACAACATCAACACCATTGCCGCGCTGTTCGGCGGCGGAGGCATCGACCTGAGCGGCCTTTTGAACGGCATCGGCGGCATGTACGGCGGCATGGGCGGTCAGATCTCCATCATCCCCCCGTGGCTGGTGCTGCTGGGGCTTGGGTTCTCCACCCTGGTGGGCATCCTGTCCGGCCTGTGGCCGGCGGTGAAAGCCACCCGCATCAGCGCGCTGGAGGCCATCCGGCACGAATAAAAAATCCTTCTGCGAGGCTCCCTTGAACGGGAGCCTCGCTTTTTGTTTTTCGGCGGGCACATCCCCGGGCCGGGCCGCCGCATATACATGTCCTGAAACTCTTTCAAAAAGGAGAAGGAACATGGAGACTGTGGAACGGGCACTGGGGTTTGTGATGAAGGTGCTCCATCAGCTGGCCTGGGGGCCGGGCACCATCTGCCTGCTGGCTTTGTGCGGCGTGGTGTTCAGCACGGCCACAGGCTTTTTTCAGCTGCGCGGCGTGCGCTTCTGGCTGGGGAGGACACTGGGCGCGGCGTTCAAAGGAGGGGACAAACGGGGCGCGACCACCGCCTTCCAGTCTGCCTGCACGGCGCTGGCCGCCACTTTGGGCACAGGAAACATCGCCGGCGTGGCCACCGCGCTGGTGGCAGGCGGGCCGGGGGCGGTGTTCTGGATGTGGCTCTCGGCCCTGCTGGGCACCATGACGGCCTATGCCGAGAACGTCCTTGCCGCCCTCTACCGGGGCGCGGACCGCAGAGGCGACCCGGTGGGCGGGGCGATGTTCTACATCGAAAAAGGCCTGCACAGCCGCCGCCTTGCGGCGGCGTTCAGCTTTTTCTGTCTGCTGGGTTCATTGGGCATGGGCAACATGGCCCAGGCAAACTCCATTGCCGAGGGCCTGCGGGACGCTTTCAACATCCCGCCTCTGGCCACTGGGCTTGTGGTCGCGGGGGTCATAGGTCTCACCATCGCCGGGGGTGTCGCTCGGGTGGGACGGGTCACCGAAAAGATCGTGCCCTTCATGGCCCTGGCCTACACCGGCGGGGCGGTGCTCATTGTGCTGCTCAACATTCAGCGGCTGCCCGGCGTGCTGGCCATGATATTCCGGGAGGCTTTTTCTCTCCGGGCCGGCCTTGGCGGCGCGGCAGGCTACGGCCTTGCCAGAGCACTGTCGGTAGGCGTGGCCCGCGGGGTCAGTTCCAACGAGGCTGGGCTGGGTTCCTCGGTGATGGCTAACTCCGCCGCCGGGTGCACACCGGTGGAGCAGGGGATGTGGGGCATCATGGAAGTGGCGGTGGACACCCTTTTCATGTGCACCCTCACCGCTCTTGCTATTTTGTGCAGCGGAGCCTATGACCTGGAGGCCTATGCCGAGGCAGGGACCCGGGGGCTCTTGGAAACGCTGCCCAACGGCGCGGCCCTCACCGCCGATGCGTTCCGCACCGTTTTTGGCCCTTGGGGCGGCGTGTTCCTGGCGGTCAGCCTGTCTCTGTTTGCCTTTTCGACCCTGCTGGGCTGGAGTTGCTACGGCGCGCAGGCTGCGGAATATCTGTGGGGCGGCCGGGCGGCCGGGGTCTACAAGGCGGTGTTCGTGGCGGTCATCGTGCTGGGCTGTGTGACCCGGCTGGAACTGGTGTGGGAGATCTCCGACACCTTCAACGGCTTCATGGCTCTGCCAAATCTGGCGGCGCTGCTCTGGCTCAGCCCGCAGGTCATCCGGGAGAGCCGCCGCAGCCTGCCCGCTCGAAAAAAGACACGTTTTGAACAAACAGCGGCATAATGGGAGAAAACCCTTGCAAGGCGGGGGATTCGGTGGTATACTTTAGTGCAGTAACACATTGCGGCAATAAACTGGCCGCGGATGTGAAGGGCCGCTTGGCCCGAACAGGAGGGAATTGACCATGAAAAAGCTGATTTGTGCATGCATGGCGGCGCTGCTGGCCGTCTCCATGCTGGCGGGCTGCGGCGGCCAGACGTCCACCCCCGCTTCCGAAGGCGGTTCCGCGCCCGCTTCTCAGGGTGCTGACGGCGCCTATGTGGTGGGTGTGTGCCAGCTGGCCCCCCACGATGCGCTGGATGCCGCCACCCAGGGGTTCCAGGATGCCCTGAAAGAGGCCCTGGGCGACCAGGTGACCATCGAAGTGAAGAATGCCGCTGGTGATTCTCCCACCTGCGCCACCATCGTCAACGGCTTTGTTTCCTCGGGTGTCGACCTCATTATGGCAAATGCCACCGCCAGCTTGCAGGCTGCCGTGGCCGCCACCTCCGACATCCCCATCCTGGGCACCTCGGTCACCGAGTACGGCGTGGCCCTGGGCATTGAGGACTTCTCCGGCACCGTGGGCACCAATGTGTCCGGCACCTCTGACCTGGCCCCGCTGGACCAGCAGGCCGCCATGCTGCAGGAGTGGTTCCCCGACGCCAAGAATGTGGGCCTGCTCTATTGCTCGGCCGAGCCCAACAGCCAGTATCAGGTGGACGTCGTGCAGGCGGAACTGGAAAAGCTGGGCTACACCTGCACCCAGTACGCCTTCTCTGACACCAACGACATGGCTTCCGTCACCCAGAACGCCGCCGACAACAGCGATGTGATCTATGTGCCCACCGATAACACGGTGGCCAACAACACCGGCGTGGTGGATAACATCTGCCGCCCCGCGGGCGTGCCTGTCATCGCGGGTGAAGAGGGCATCTGCTCCGGCTGCGGCGTCGCCACTCTGTCCATCAGCTACTATGATCTGGGCGTCGCCACCGGCGAGATGGCGGTGAAGATCCTCACCGGCGAAGCCAACGTCTCCGAAATGCCCATCGAATATGCGCCCCAGTTCACCAAGAAATACAACGAAGCCATCGTGGCCGATCTGGGCCTGACCGCTCCGGAGGGCTACGAGCCGATCGCTGCCGAATGATTTGCTTTGATCGAGCGAAAAAAGCAGGGGAAAAGGCTTTCCTTTTCCTCTGCTTTTTGTTATAGTAGTAGGGCAAAGCATCACCGGGGTGAAGTTTCGCCCCGCAGGAGGGAAGACTCATGGATTTTCTCAACGCGCTGCCGGGCGCCGTGTCCCAGGGGCTGATCTGGGGCATCATGGCCATCGGCGTGTACATCACGTTCCGCATCCTTGACATCGCGGACCTCACGGTGGACGGTTCTCTGTGCACCGGTGCGGCGGTGTTCGCGGTGCTGTTCACCGGCGGGGTCAACCTGTGGCTGGCCATGCTGGCGGCCACGCTGGCGGGCATGGCGGCGGGCCTTGTCACCGGCCTTTTACAGACAGCCTGCGGCATCCCGGCCATTCTGGCGGGCATCCTGACCCAGCTGGGGCTGTATTCCATCAACATGGCCATCATGGGCATGAAGGCCACTGTGGCCATCAACGTGACCACCAACGAAATGCTGGACAAGCTGCTGGTCTCCCTGCGCTTCGTCACCGATGTGGCCAAGGGCACCCGCCCGTTCTGGCGGCATCCCATCTTTGTGGGCGGCCTGTTCACCCTGGCCATTATCGCCGTGCTCTACTGGTTCTTCGGCACCGAGCTGGGCTGCTCTCTGCGCGCCACCGGCGCCAACGCCAACATGGCCCGCGCCCAGGGCATCAACACCAACTTCGCCAAGGTGCTGGGACTGGTGGTCTCCAACGGCTTGGTTGCCCTTTCCGGCGCGCTGCTGGCCCAGTACAACAGTGCCAGCGAGATCAACATGGGCCGCGGCGCCATCGTCATCGGTCTGGCCGCCGTTATCATCGGTGAGGTCATTTTCGGCAAGGTGTTCATCAACTTCGCCCTCAAGCTGTTCGCGGTGGTGCTGGGCTCCATCATCTACTACATCGTGCTGCAGGCGGTGCTGGCGCTGGGCCTCAACGCCAACTACCTCAAGCTGCTGGCGGCGCTGGTGGTGGCGCTGTTCCTGTCGGTGCCCTACTGGAAGGACCGCTATTTCTCCAAATCGGTGAAGAAGGGAGGCGCCCGCAATGCTTGACGTCAAGAACATCTCCAAGACCTTCAACGCCGGGACCGTCAACGAAAAGGTGGCGCTGAACGGCCTGTCGCTGCATCTGGACGAGGGCGACTTCGTCACCGTCATCGGCGGCAACGGCGCGGGCAAAAGCACGCTGCTGAACGCGGTGGCGGGCGTGTGGCCGGTGGATTCCGGCACCATCATGATCGACGGCGTGGACATCACCCGCCTGCCGGAGCACAAGCGGGCGAAGTACATCGGCCGCGTGTTCCAGGACCCCATGATCGGCACCGCCGCCACCATGCAGATCGAAGAAAATCTGGCCCTGGCGGCCCGGCGCGGCCAGCGGCGCGGCCTTGGCCCCGGTATCACCCGGGAGGAGCAGGAAGAGTACAAAAAGCAGCTCAAGATGCTGGGCCTGGGCCTTGAGAACCGGCTCACCAGCAAGGTGGGCCTGCTCAGCGGTGGACAGCGTCAGGCGCTCACGCTGCTGATGGCGTCCCTCAAAAAGCCCAAACTGCTCCTTCTGGACGAGCACACCGCCGCGCTGGACCCAAAAACGGCGGCCAAGGTGCTGGAGCTCTCCGCAAAGATCGTGGCGGAGCACAACCTCACTACGCTGATGATCACCCACAACATGAAGGATGCCATCCAGTACGGCAACCGGCTCATCATGATGCACGAGGGCCGCGTCATCTACGACGTGAGCGGTGAGGAGAAGAAGAATCTGAAAGTGGCGGACCTGCTTCTGAAATTCGAACAGGCCAGTGGAAGCGAACTGGACAACGACCGGATGCTCCTTTCCTGAATATGCTTTTTTTGCCCGGCGCGGCGACGCGCCGGGCTTTTTGCAATATTTGGGAGAAGCTTATCGTATTATAAGCGTGGTCTGGTGAAATTCCACACCTTTGCGTTGTGTCGGAACAGGAAAAATGGTATAATAACTGTGCCGGTGCCGCCCCGGGTCCTCCCGGTCTGTTCTTTATGAACGGCAGGCGGCGCCTGCGGCACGGTAGGAAAGCCGCGCCCAACACAGGAAAGGCGGTGCCAGCTTGGCTTGTTTTGACGCAGTGCTGTTTGATGTGGACGGCACATTGATCCATTCCAGTCCCGGTATCCTCGCGACCATGGAGTACACCTTCCGCACGGTGGGCATCGACCCTGCGGGGATCGACCTCACCCGTTACCTCGGGCCTCCGCTTCGGCGCAGCTTTGCCGAGCATATGCGCAGGGAAGAGGATGTGGAGCGCATGGTGCGCATCTATCGCGACCGCTATCACGAAGTGGGCCAGCATCTGTGCCAGGTGTTTCCCGGTGTGCCGGAAATGTTGCAGCGGCTGAAAAGTGCAGGCGTGAAGCTCTACACCGCCACCTCCAAACCCACTTCGGTGGTGACCCCTATCCTGCAGGAACAGGGGCTGGCGCATTATTTCACCTTCATCGGCGGCGCCAGCGAAGACAAAAGCGTGGACACCAAAACCGCTGTGATGCGCACGGTGCTGGTGCGCCCGGAACTGCAGGGCGCGCGGGTGCTCATGGTGGGCGACCGGGCCGACGACATGCACGGCGCGGCCGACTGCGGCGTGCCGGTGGCGGCGGTGCTGTACGGATACGGAAGCAGGGAAGAGCTGCTCCCCTTCGAACCGTGCTTCGCGGCTCAGACCTGTGAACAGCTGGCTGATTTTATCCTCGGCCAGGGAGCAAATGATTAAAGGAGGGCAATCGAATGCCTCAGAACAGACGCAAGTCCCGTGGCGGCTCGGCGCCGCTCACCCCAAAGCAGAAGCAGGCAGCCATCGTGCTGGGCATCTGCGCTCTTGTGCTGATCATCACCATCGTGGTGGTGAGCGTCATCGTGTCCAAAGCCGGCGGCGGCAAGCCCGATTCGGGCAGCAGCAGCCAGACTTCCTCCAGCACCAGCCAGGTCGTGACGGGCGGCTTTGACGCCAGCAAGTACGGCGACGCAGTGCTGGGTGAGACCGAGGACGCCGGCAAATCCTATATCGACGAGACCATCTTTGTGGGCGACTCCAACACCTACCGCTACTACCAGTACGGCCTGCTGGAGCTGGATCAGGTGGTTGCCGTGGAGGGCCTGGGCATCCAGAACTTCACCACCGACAAGTCCATCTATTTCAAGAGCGACGACAACGGCTATTCCATCCCCGATGCGCTGGCCAAGATGAAGCCCCGCCGCATTATCGTAATGATGGGCACCAACAACGCCGACGGCACCATGAGTGCCTCTGACTTCGCCTCCAACTACCGCACCGCGCTGGAGGCCATCAAGACGGCCTATCCCTACACCGACATCATCGTCTCCGCCGTGCCGCCCATCCCCGAAGATCACTCCAGCTATCCCAACATGAGTATGGAGACGATCAACGAGTTCAACGATGCGCTGGCCCAGATGTGTGTTGACAACGGCTATAAGTTCCTGAATGTCAACGACGTGCTGGTGGGCGACGACGGCTACGGCAAGTCCCAGTACTTCCTGTCCGGCGACATCCATCTGAAAAAGGATGCGCTGACTGCCATCATGGAGTATGCCCGCACCCACGCCTACCTGGGCACCGAGGACCGCCGGCCCGACACCGACAACATCCCCGAGCGCCGCAAGACCGGTTCCACCGGCACGGTGACCTCCACCCCGACCCCCTCGCCGGATGAAAAGACCTACACCGCCCAGTACAACGTGGACAAGAACGTGGGCGGCACCCTTACCAGCGGCGACAAGAAGGGCGTCACCAGCCTGAGCTTCAAGGATCTGGACAGCAAGAGCAGTGTTTCGGTGACCGCCGTGCCTGCCGACGGCTACGAGTTCCTCAAGTGGAGCGACGGCAACACCAACGCCACCCGCACCGACAAGGACTTCAAACAGAACGTCAATGTGACGGCCATGTTCGGCGCGAAGCTTGTGGTGAGCATCAAGGAGGGCAGCTCCGGCACCACCACGGTTGGGCAGAGCGTCACCCTGCACGCCAACGTAAGCGACCGCTCCAACATCAATGTGGACAACGACATTTACTGGACCGTCAACGGCACCGAGTTCCGCCGCGGTGTAAGCGCCGGCTATACCCCGGACAAAGAGGGCACCTATGAGATCAAGGCGAACGTGACCCTGAACGGCAAGACCTACAGCGCCACCTACACCCTGACCGCAAAGGCGGCGGCTGCCACGCCCGCGCCCTCGCCGTCTCCCACGCCTCACGAACACAAATACGTGGAGGAGAGCCGCGTGGAGGCGACCTGCACCGAGGCGGGCAAGATCATCTACAAGTGCAGCTGCGGTGAGCGCAAAGAAGAAGCCATCGCTGCGCTGGGCCACAGCTGGGGCGAGTGGTCCACTGTGACCGAGGCCGGTCCCGGCACGGAAGGCCTGAAAAAGAGAGTTTGCTCTCGCTGCAAGCTGGAACAGACCGAAGTCATCCCCGCTTTGCCGGTGAGCTCCACCACGCCTCCGGCGTCGTCCACCGTGCAGACGCAGAACACCACCGGAAAATCCGGCGACGAATAAATCCGAATAGCCAAAAGGCCGCCCTGTTCGGCAGGGCGGCCTTTTCACGAATCAAAACAGCAAGGAGAACGCACCATGAAACTTTCCGTCCTGGGCTGCGGCCGTTGGGGCACTTTTCTGGCCTCCTATCATTGCGCAAAGAACGAGGTCCTGCTGTGGGGCCGCCCCGGTTCCCGCGGGCTTGCCCAGCTGCGGGCCGAGCGCAGAAACGAATATCAGACTCTGCCGGATTCTCTTCTTTTGGGGGACGATCTGGCCGCCGCGCTGGCCTTTGGGCCGGTGGTGGTCATTTCCATCAGCGCCCAGCAGCTGCGGCAGCTGGCGGCGCAGATCCAGCAGTTTGATGTGAAGGGAAAGACTTTTATCCTTTGCATGAAGGGCATTGAAGTAGCCACCGGCAAGCGCCTGACCCAGGTGTTCCGCGAAGAGGTCACCCAGCCGGTGAACGTTGCGGTGTGGGTGGGGCCCGGCCATGTGCAGGATTTCTCTGCCGGGGTGCCCAACTGCATGGTGGTGGATTCGGACGACCCCGCCACCACCGACTTCATCGTGGATAACCTCAGCAGCGACCTCATTCGCCTGTACAAAGGGCGCGACCTCATCGGCACCGAGGTGGGAGCCGCCGCCAAAAACGTGATCGGCATCGCCGCCGGCATGCTGGACGGGGCGGGTTACACCAGCCTCAAGGGCGCGCTGATGGCCCGGGGCGCCCGCGAGATCGCCCGGCTCATCCGCGCCATGGGCGGCAATGAGCTCTCGGCCTATGGCCTGTGCCACCTGGGCGACTATCAGGCAACCCTCTTTTCTTCCCACAGCCACAACCGCCAGTTCGGCGAGAGCTTCATCAAGGGCGAGCCCTTCGACCGCCTTGCCGAAGGCGCTTCCACCGTGCAGGCGCTGGTGCGGCTGGGTGAGGAATACAAGGTGGACCTGCCCATCTGCCAGACGGTGAACGACCTGCTGTACAACGGCCTTTCCGCGGATGAAGTCATCCCGCGCCTGTTCAGCCGCTCGGTGAAGGGCGAATTCGACTACTGAGCGCACTGCCTGCCCCCGCGCACACCCCCTGATGGGGCTGCATACATTGGGGCAAGGGAGGCGTTCAACAATGACTGATACAAGCAAGTGCCTGAGAGCATACGCCGTGGGCGACGAAGACGTGATCAACGGCAGTGTGGAGAACTACGATTTCGACTGGGGCGAGCCGGTGACCACACCGGACTGCAGATGCACCGAATGTTCCGGCTGCGGTAGCCGCTGCTCCTGCAATTGCGGGAACTCCTGCGGCTGTCAGAACCGCTGTGGCTGCCAGGGAGGCTGCGGGTGCGGCGCCTGCGATTGCCAGAACCGCTGCGGAAATTGCTGCGGCTGCCGGAACTGCTGCAGCTGCGGGGATGCCTGCGTCTGCACGCCGGAGCCCGAGCCGGAACCTGATCCCGACCCTGTGGAATGCACCGGCAGCCGTTGTGGCTGCACGGCGTCGGACGAAGGCACTTATCCCATCATCGACCTGTGAGCACGGCGGCACCCGGACAGCGGCTTCGGCCTGTCCGGGTGCCGCTGCGTCTGCGTGCCGCTTCCCTTGACGAACGGGGCGGAATAAGCGATAATAGACAAGGTACACGCCGCCGGAAAGGGCGGCAAAGGATAATCAAGAGGGAGAGATTGACCCATGGCATATTATCATTGCCTCTTGCTGGATGTGGACGGCACCATGATGGATTTTGCCGCCGCCGAGCACAAGGCGTTTCACGAGACGATGAGTGAGTTCGGCCTGCCCGCCACCGACGATGTGGAGCACACCTACCACACCATCAACAAGGGCCTTTGGGCCGCGTTGGAAAAGGGCCAGATCAAGCGGGAGAAGCTGGTGGTCCGCCGCTTTGAGGAACTGCTGGCGGCGCTGGGAGCCACTGGCGACGCGGCGCGGATGAATGCCTTCTATCTGGACCGCCTGAGCGAGCATCCCGACCTGATGCCCGGCACACTGGAGGCAGTGAAGGAACTGTCGGAGGTGGCCACGTTGGCGGTGGTCACCAACGGCGTGGAACACGTGCAGGAAAAGCGCCTGAAAGAGTCCGGCCTGGGCGAGTATATGGACGGGGTGTTCATCTCCGAGTGCATCGGCGTGGAAAAGCCCAACCGCCGCTTTTTCGAGACGGCCCTGCGCAGCCTGGGCATTGAGAACCGGGACAAAGTGCTGGTGGTGGGCGACAGCCTCACTGCCGACGTGAAGGGCGGCCAGAACGCCGGGCTGGATACCTGCTGGTTCAACTGGGAAGGCAAGGAAGCTCCCACTGAAAACGGGCCGACCCACACCGTGCGCAGCTGGGAGGAACTGTACGCCATCGTCATGGAGCCGGATGAGCTGGAAAATGTGGGCCAGACCCGGCGCAAACATCAGTTTGAGCAGGGCGGCTGAGACGGCTCTGCCAAAGAAACGGAACGAACATGGTACTATCCTTACAAAACATCGGAAAAAGCTTTGGCGAAATGGTGGTCCTTGAGGGCATCAACGCCACGGTGGAGCAGGGGGAACGCATCGGCATCGTGGGTGAAAACGGCGCCGGCAAGACCACTCTGCTCAAGATCCTCTGCGGCGAGTATCAGCCCGACGAGGGGGAAATGCAGCTGACCCGGGGCGTGACCCTTGGGTATCTGGAACAGAACAGCAAGCTGGACCCTCAGCAGGACGTTTACGGCGAGATGCGCAATGCCTTTGCGCCGGTGCTGGAAGCGATGAACCGCATGCATCTGCTGGAGAAAAAGCTGGAAAAGGACCCCCACGACCAGGAGGTCCTGGCGGAGCACGCCAAGCTCTCGGCGGTCATCGATGCGGCCGACGGCTACAACATGGATGTGAATATCAAAAAGGTGCTCAGCGGCATGGGCTTCGGGCCGGAGACCTATCAGAAGAGCGTGGCGGTGCTCTCCGGCGGTGAGCACACCCGGCTGTGCCTTGCGCGGCTGCTGCTTCAGCGGCCGGATGTCCTGATTTTGGACGAGCCCACCAACCACCTGGACTTCATCACCATGGAATGGCTGGAAAATTATCTGAAAGGCTATTCCGGCGCGGTGCTGGTGGTCAGCCATGACCGCTATTTTCTGGATGAGGTGTGCACCCGCATCTGGGAGGTGGAGGGCCACGGCCTGACCAGCTATAAAGGCAATTACTCCGCATTTCTGCCTCAGAAAGAGGCGGCGGTGGCCTTGCAGCAGAAACAGCACGACGCCGATGTGGCCAAGGCTCAGAAGCTGGAGGACTACATCGCCCGCAATCTGGTGCGCGCTTCCACTACAAAAATGGCTCAGAGCCGCCGCAAGCAGCTGGAAAAGCTGGAGATCACCGAAAAGCCCTCCAGCGGCCCCCAGCAGCTGAAATTCCGCTTTGAGTTCGACGTCACGCCTTACAACGAGCTGCTCACTCTCAAGAACCTCTGCGTCAAAATAGAGGGCCGCACGCTGCTGGAGCCCTTCGATCTGCAGGTGCTGCGGGGCGAGCGGCTGGTCATCGCCGGCCCCAACGGCGCGGGCAAATCCACCCTGATGCAGGTACTGGCCGGGCGGCGCAAACCCAGCGGGGGAATGGTGCGGCTGGGCGCCGGGGCAAAGGCAAGCGTCTTCGAGCAGCAGCAGCTTCGCCGCGGCGGCCGCGTCATCGACGCGATCTGGGACAAGTGGCCCCGCATGACCGAGCTGGAAGTGCGCAGCCATCTGGCCCGCTTCGGCTTCAAGGGCGAGGACGTGTTCAAACCCTGCAGCGCTCTTTCCGGCGGCGAGCTTGCGCGCCTGCGCCTTTCCGAGATCGTGCTGGAACGGCCCAACCTGCTGTTCATGGACGAGCCGACGAACCACTTGGACATCTACACCCGCGACAGCCTGACCGAGGCCCTCACAGCCTACGAGGGCACCCTGCTGCTCATCACCCACGACCGCTATCTGATGAACAGCTTGGCCTGCCCCATCCTTTACATCGAGAACGGCAAGGCCACTCTGTATGAAAGCTACGAAAAGATGATGGGCCGCGGCCAGACGGCTCCCGAGCCGGCCCCCGCCGCCCAGAACACCACCGGCGGCAAAGCCTCCTACGGAAAGGAGCAGCGCCGCCGCCGCGCGGAGCTTCGCGCCCGCATCAAGGCGGTGGAGGATGAAATAGAGGCCATCGGCGCGCGGGTGGTGGAACTGGAAAACTCCATCAATGACCCGGAGGTGCTGCGCGACCACATCCTCCTGCGGGACACCTGTGACGAACTGGAGGACACCCGCTTCCACCAGCAGGAACTCTTTGACGAGTGGGAAAAACTGCTGGAAGAGCAGGAACAGTACGAACAGGAAGAAGAGTAAAACAAAAAGCCCCTGGCAAGTCAAATGACTTGCCAGGGGCTTTTGCATGAACGGAGGCTTCAGAAGGAAGCGTTTTTCGGGAAGATGATGCGCACGGTGGTGCCTTTATCCAGCGCGCTTTCCAGCTCCACCTGGGCATGGTGGAAGGCCGCGCCGTGCTTTACGATGGAAAGGCCCAGACCGGTGCCACCGATCTCTTTGGAGTGGCTCTTGTCCACCCGGTAGAACCGTTCAAACACCCGGCTGTGATGCTCCGGAGCGATGCCGATGCCGGTGTCCGCCACTTCCAGCGTGACGTGGGAGGCGTCCGAGCGCACAGTCACGGTGACGCTGCCGCCGGGTTTGTTGTACTTCACCGCGTTTTCGCAGAGATTATAAACCATTTCATCCAGGATGGCGGGCACCGCCTGGATGACCGCCTCCTCGCCCTCCAGAAGCAGGGTGACGTCGGCGGCGTCGGCGGCGCTTTCCAGCAGGCTGAGGTTGCGGGCGGCGCACTTTTTCAGTTCCACCGGCACCGGGGTGTCGTGGATGTTGTTCTCGTCCAGCTGGGAGATGCGGATGATGTCCCGCACAAGCTGGATGAGGCGCTGGGATTCATCGTAAATTTTGCCGGCAAAGTGGGGCACGTCCGCGGGGGCGATCATGCCGCTCTTCATAATTTCGGCGATGCCGGCGATGGAGGTGAGGGGAGTCTTGAGCTCGTGGGACACATTGGCGCTGAACTCCCGCCGCAGACCCTCCCGTTCCTGCTGTTCGGTCACGTCCAGCAGCACCAGCACGATGCCGGTGAGGGTGCTTTCCTGATAGACGGGGTTGGCAAACAGCTGGCAGATGCGCCCGTGCAGGGGAACAAGGCTCTCCACATGCTCGCCCTCCTGGGCGCCGTGCAGGCTTTCCAGAAAATCGGGCTCATCGGTCAGATCGCGGATGTTGTGGCCGTCCAAAGGTTTTTCTGGCTGCAGAAGGCGGGTGGCGCTGGAGTTGTAGGAGAGCACCAGCCCGTCGGCATCCAGCACCAGGAAGCCCTCCCGCATGTTGTCGGTGATGGCGGTGAACTGGCGCTTTTGGGCCTGCAGCTGCTGGATCTGCTCGCGTATCTGCCGGTTCTGGTGGTGCAGGCGGCGCAGGAGCGGCTTGAGCTCTTCGTAGGGGGCCTGATTCACCTGGGGATGCTCCAGATCGATCTCGTTGAGGGGCTTGGTGAGCCGCTGGCTCAGCTTGTAGGCGATGGTCACCGCCACCAGAGCCGCAAAAATAAGCACCAGTAGCAGGGAAGGCGTGAGGCTTGCCAGCAGCGCCATGCTGGAATAGTGGGTGCTGGAGATACGGAGGACCTGCCCGTTTTCCAGCAGCACGGCACAGTTGATGGTCTTCTTGGACAGCGTTTCGGAATAGCGGCTGCTTTCGCCGGTGCCCTCGGCAACGGCCTGGATGACTTCCGGCCGGTCGGCGTGATTTTCCATCTGCGCGGGGTCGGCGTCGCTGTCAAAGAGAACAGTGCCGTCGGCGTCGATGAGGGTCAGCCGGTTCTGCCCGTCGCTCAAATGTTCCAGATAGTCCAGGCCCTCCCGCTCCACGTTGGGCGCGAGGTACTCCAGCTCGTTCATCAGCTCGTCGGACAGCTGCGTTTCAAAATAGGGGAACAGGATGGCGATGAACAGGGCCATGCACACCAGCAGGGTGGTGAGGGTCACCGCCATCATCGCTTTGAAAATACGTTTGCTCATTGGTCGTTCTCCCGGATGCGGTAGCCGGAGCCCCGCACAGTTTCGATGCAGCTGCCGCACTCGCCCAGCTTCTGGCGCAGGGTGCGCACATGCACATCCAGGGTGCGGCTCTCGGCGTCAAAGGTGTAGCCCCAGACCTCCCGGAGCAGCTGCTCCCGGGTGAACACGATGCCGGGCGACTGGATGAGCAGGCTCAGCAGTTCGAATTCCTTGTGGGTCAGGGTGACGGGGTGGCCGTTCGCCAGCACCTGATGCCGGGCGGGGCAGACAGAAAGGCCGCCCGCTTTGTACTCCACGGCCTGCTCGCCGGGGGCGGTGCGCCGCAGCAGCGCGTTGACCCGGGCCACCAGCTCCATCATACCGAAGGGCTTGGGGATGTAATCGTCGGCGCCGCTGTCCAGCCCCAGCACCCGGTCGTATTCGCTGCCCTTGGCGGTGAGCATGATGACCGGCAGTTTGCGGGTGGCGGGCTCCGCCCGCAGCTGTTTCAAAATTTCGATGCCGTCCTGCTCTGGCAGCATGATGTCCAGCAAAAGCAGGTCGGGCGCGGCTTTTGCCATCTGCGCCCAGAACTGGCTGGGCAGCCCGAAGCCCTGGGCATCGTGGCCGGAGTGGTTCAGCGTGTACACCACCAGCTCGCGGATGCTGTTGTCGTCTTCCAAAACATAGATCACGGACATGGACGCTCTCCCTTCAAAACCGGTCCGTACCCTGGCCGCATGCCCGCCGCGAAAGGGTGGGAACAGCGGCTGAGCCGGACGGATCTCATTCGTTTCAAGTATAAAGCATTTGCGCCGATTTTCCCAGTCCGGAATGTAAAATGTCCGTAAAAAGTGGGCTCGCTTCGGGAAAAATCAAAGCCCCTGCACGGTTTTGTGCAGGGGCTTTGCGCAAATTCAGCCTGCGCTGGCCGAGGCGGCCAGATAGCTGGAAATGTTGGTGGTGGAATAGGTCTGGAAGCTGAACAGCAGCAGCACCTGGTCGAACTGCTCCCGCTGCATCAGCGAGTCGATGCTGTTGCGGTAGCTGCGGGGGTCGATGACGCAGATCTCGGCGTAGTTCTCGGTGAGGTAGGGGACAAAGCTGTTGGCATAGCTGTCCTTCACCACCAGCACACGGCCCTCGCCGCTGCCTTCGATGGTGACGTAGCCCTGGTTACCGTAAAGGAACATGGCGTACTTGTCAGCGGTCTCGGTCTTTTCCATTTCATACAGGCCGCTGGTGAACTGCGGTTCGGTGGCTTCGCCCCGGGCGTTGGTCTTCCAAACGGTCATCTGATTGGGAATGTCCAGATAGGAGATGGTGTCCGGCGTCTGGTCCCACCGCAGGCACTTGGAGTAGGTGGTGCCGTAGAAATCCGGCACCTGCCCAAAGTCCTCGGCGCTCACTTCCATGGGGGTCAGGCCCAAAGAGCGGCAGTATTCCTGATAAGCCAGATACGCGCCGCCGTCGGTGGTCCAGTGGTGGTCGGTCTTGTAGTAAAGCTGGGTGTCCTCTGCGGCTGCACTGAAAGCCTCCCGCAGATCGATGCAGTTGGCGCCCTCGTGCATGTCAAAAATGGTGTCCAGCAGCGCGTTCTCGTCCAGCAGAGGGGCGTTGGCGGGCAGTTTGTCGGGATAGATCACGCTCGCGGAGGGCGTGATCATCAAGGTGACCTTGCCGGGGTAGCGCTGCGCGAACAGAGAAGACTGCTGGATGTTGCTTTTCAGGATGCGCTCCTCGGTGGGCTTGAGCGCCAGCGTCTGGGTGAAGAGCATCTCGTCGTCGCCCAGCAGTGCACCGCCGATCTCCTCTTTCTGGAACACGAGGCTCTCGCTGCGGCTCTGCAGGCGCAGCCACATGTCACGGCCCACCACCTGGTCTTTGGTGTAGGTGTCGTATTCGCTGGTCCAGACGTTTTCAAACAGTTTCGTCAGGCTGAACTCCGGCACCTGGGCCAGATCACGGCGCTCCAGGTCGCTGTATTCCCGCTTGGGCCAGGCCATGTCCAGAAACATGAACCCGAACAGGAACACGAAAAACAGCACCAGCAGGGGATACTTCTTCAGTTCATTCCATTTTTCTTTCATCTGTCTCGCACCCCCTTAGAACCGGAAATAGAGGAACGGCGTGTTGGTGGACGCCACGATATACGCGATGCACAAGACAAGCAGCAGGCCCACCAGCGCGATGCGCATGAAGGTGTTCTCCTTGATCTTGTCGTAGATCTTCAGCGGCAGGGGAGTGCAGCAGGCGATGCACACCGCCAGCAGCACGCCGTAATTGCGCAGGAAATACAAACAGCCAACGCCGCCGCTGGGGATGAACAGCTTCTGGAACAGAAGCGACAGACCCACGCCGCTCTCATTGCCCACGAACAGGGCCCAGCCCACGGCCACCAGGAACAGGGTGTAGATGTGGGGCCAGACCTTGCCCTTTTTCAGCTTGTCCAGCAGGAACACCTTTTCGATGGTCAGCAGCACGAAGTAGTAGATGCCCCAAAGCACGAAGTTCCAGTCGGCGCCGTGCCAGATGCCGGTGAGGGACCAGACCACGAACATGTTGAAGATCTGGCGCTTGATGCCGCGGCGGTTGCCGCCCAGGGGGATGTAAACATACTCCTTGAACCAGCTGGAGAGAGTGATGTGCCAACGGCGCCAGAAGTCGGTGATGCTGGACGCGATGTAGGGCAGATTGAAGTTCATGGGGAAGTCGAAGCCCAGCATCTTGCCCATGCCGATGCCCATCAGGGAATAGCCGGAGAAGTCGAAGTAAAGCTGCAGGCTGTAGGCCAGAAGGCCCAGCCACACAAGGGGAGTGCTGGCGTTTTCCAGGCCGATGCCCGCAACATCCAGCGTTCCGCCGGACCACTGGCCGATGATGTCGTACCACAGCTGGCTGATCATGTCCGCCAGCAGCACCTTCTTTGCCAGACCGAACACGAACAGGCAGATGCCGTCCTGGATCTGGGACAGGCGGTAGCGGTCCTTATACACATGCAGCTGGGCGGCCACGTCCCGGTATTTCACGATGGGGCCGGCAATCAGCTGGGGGAACATGACCACATAAGCGCCGAAGTCGATGATGTTGTGTTCGGCGGGCACATCCCGACGGTAAACGTCGATGGAGTAGCTCATGGTCTGGAAGGTGTAGAAGCTGATGCCCAGCGGCAGCACGGTGGCCGCCTCGATGAGCCCGATGGACAGCCCGAACAGGTCGTTCACGGTGCCGATGAGGAAGTTGGTGTATTTGAAGAACACCAGCATGGACAGGCTGCCCACGATGGACACCACCAGCAGCACCCGCCGTGCCTTGACGCTGTGGTCGAACTTTTCCATCAACAGGCCGCAAATGTAGTTGATGAGGATGAGCACCACCATCACGGGGAAGAACTTGACCTCGCCCCAGGAATAGAACACGAGGCTGCACAAAAACAGCGCCAGATTCTTCAGCTTTGCCGGAGCCAGATAATAAAGCGCCAGCGTGATGGGCAGAAAACGGAACAGAAACAGAATCGTGCTGAAGATCAAAAAACGACCCTCCCTTTCACACAAAAGGCCGGTACCTGGAAAACGCAGGTATCGGCCTTAT
Source organism: Oscillospiraceae bacterium (assembly GCA_004558145.1). Classification (GTDB taxonomy): domain Bacteria; phylum Bacillota; class Clostridia; order Oscillospirales; family Ruminococcaceae; genus Allofournierella_A; species Allofournierella_A excrementavium. Next base: position 10,922 of record SFDQ01000009.1, on the reverse strand, counting down.
TTTCAAAGCTCAGCGCGGTATGCCTTATTTCAGAGCCTCGTCCAGCGCGGTGTCGATCTCGGCGTAGTCGGCGCCCTCGGTGTTGGCGACCACCATCACCAGATAATCACCCTTCACAACGATGCGGGCGTCGGCAGCCATGGCCTCTTTGTCCGCGAACTCGGCGTACAGGCCGCCGGTGGAGATGCTGTCCTTATAGGCGTTCAGCTCCTCTTCCACAGTGGAAGCCTTGCCTTCCACCGCCTTGATGGCCACGATCAGCGCGCTGTTGCCCTGGTCGCTGCTCACCTTGCCGGCGTACTCTTCGATGTTTTCAGGATCGAGCAGCATGTCCAGCTGGATGAAGTTGTCGTCCACATCACGGGAATTGCTCACAGGGTTGGCCTTCTCAACCGCGGCCACGATGTCGTCCAGGTTATAAGAGGCGGTCTCGGACCCGCCGCCGCAGCCGACCAGAGCAATAGCACAAAGGGAAACTGCCAGAAGCAGCGAAACGATCTTTTTCATTTGTCGTACTCTCCTTTTTGAAAACCTTATGAAAATTCTATACTATATCCCCATGGATTTCAAGCCTCAGTGCAAGTGTGTGCCAAATTTTAACACATTATTCACTGATGTCCTCTTCCGGCGAGAATTCCGGGATGTCCGCCACCACCACGGGGGCGGTCTCACCTTTTTTCATGGGGGATTGCAGCGCCTGCCACAGCGCCTCGAAGTGCTGCGTCGACACCGTTGCTCCGCTGACACCGTCCGCTTCCAGGTCCTTCGGGTCGTCCAGCCCGGTCAGCGCGTCGCTGTAATACTGACGTATCCCGGCCGGGTCGGTGCCGCAGAGGGGACGCATCCGCTTTGCATAGGCTTCGTCCTCGCTTTTCAGGCCGCCCTGCTCGTTCACCCCGTCAAACTGCGCGTCGGTGATGACGCCGTCCTCCACGGTGATCTGGAGCCGGTCCTTGTATCCCAGGCTGTCAAAGCTTTGAAATTCGGCTGTGTATGTTCCGTCCTTGAAGCCGCAGCCGGCCAGCAAAAGGGCAAAGCCGCAGCAGACAGCTGTCAAAAGCCCGCGGCGCATGAGACCACCTCCGTTGCGTCGTCCCCCAAACCGGGGAGCGCGTTTGCACCTATTATAAAAGAAATCGCTTTCAAGGTCAATTCCGGCGCGTTTTTCTTGACAGATGGGGCAAAGCGGCTTAGACTGATAACCAGCCAAAACCTTATTATTAAGGAGAGAACACCATGCGAAACAACAAAACCCGCCAGGTGGCGCTGTCCGGCCTGCTGTTTGCGCTGGCCATGGCGCTGTCTTTCATGGAGAGCGCCATCACGCCGCTGCTGGGGCTCATCCCCGGCGTGAAAATAGGCCTGGCGAACATCGTGGTCATGTATGCGCTGTTTTTCATGGGCTTTCCCCAGGCGCTCACCTTAACCGTGCTCAAGGCCTTTTTCGTCGCGTTGACCCGGGGCGTCACCGCGGGGCTTTTGTCCCTCAGCGGCGGCCTCGTCTCGGTGCTGGTGATGTGGCTGCTCTACAAGCTGCCCCGCCGCCCCACCTATTTTATCCTGTCGGTGTGCGGCGCGCTGGGCCACAACATCGGCCAGCTCATCGCCGCCAGCTTTCTGCTCAGCAGCGCCCTGGCCCTCACCTATGCGCCCATCATGATCATCTGCGGCCTTGGAATGGGCCTCGTGACCAGTTCCAGCCTTGCCGCCCTGCTGCCTGCGCTGGGCAAAATGGGCTTTTCCACCCAGCCCCGTGACCAGCACAAAAATTCATAGGTTTTTCATGATTTTCCTGTTGACGAAACCCTCTGGCTGTGCTATACTGTGAGCGTAACAAAGAATGATTCCTATTTACAGGGACCGTTTCAATGAGAAACTTATAAAACGATTTGGAGGAAGAGAAAATGTCTAAGTTCGTTTGCACTGTTTGTGGTTACATCGCCGAGGGCGCTGCCCCTGAGTTCTGCCCCGTCTGCAAGGCCCCCAAGGACAAGTTCGTGGAGAAGACCGAGAACACCTACGTCACCGAGCATGTGGTGGGCATCGCCAAAGAGGGCGTGCCTGAGGACATCATCGAGGGTCTGCGCATGAACTTCAACGGCGAGTGCAGCGAGGTCGGCATGTACCTGGCCATGAGCCGCGTGGCTGACCGTGAGGGCTACCCCGAGATCGCCGAGGCCTGGAAGCGCTACGCCTTTGAGGAGGCCGAGCACGCTGCCAAGTTCGCCGAGCTGCTGGGCGAGGTCCTGACCGACAGCACCAAGAAGAACCTGCAGATGCGTGTGGACGCCGAGTGCGGCGCCTGCAGCGGCAAGATGGACCTGGCCAAGAAGGCCAAGGAGCTGGGCCTGGACGCCATCCACGACACCGTTCACGAGATGGCCAAGGACGAGGCTCGTCACGGCCGCGGCATGCAGGGCCTGCTGGAGCGTTACTTCGGCTGAGCCGCTCAAAACACCCCCATACAGTAAGCACAAAGCCCTCCGGGTCCGCCCGGGGGGCTTTCCCTTTGAGAAAATGCCCGCGTCCTTATACTTTCCTTAGAAATGGTTGTTACCATGGCAAAAGAAACCTTGAGAGGAGCGTTTTGCAATGGAAACAACAGAATTGGCACCCAAGCGTGGCATCACGGAGACAGGGCTGAAATGGATCGCCCTGGTGACGATGGTGCTGGACCACATCCATTACTTTTTCGGTTTCACCGGCGTTATCCCGGAGTGGTTCAGCATGGCGGGACGGATCAGCGCGCCGCTGTTCATGTTCTGTCTGGTGGAGGGGTTCACCCACACCCACAACCGCAAGAAATATTTTTTGAAGGTCTATGCCATCTCCACAGCGATGTCGCTGCTGTATTATCTCATGGCCTACGGCGGCCTGCCGGTCCGGCCGGACGGCTTTTTCCCCGCAAACGGAATGATGACCACCTTTGTGATTCTGATGGTGGTCTGGCAGGGCATCGACTGGCTGGGGCAAAAGCGGCTTTTGCCCGGCCTTGCAGCGGTGCTGCTGCCCCTGGCCTGGCCCTTCGCGGCCACCTTGCTGGTGGCGGTGTTCCCGGCGCTTTCCGGCCTGCCGGGCTTTGTCTGCTATTCGGTGCTGCCGCTCTGGGGCATGACGGGCGACAGCAGCTGGCCGGTGCTGGTCATGGGGCTGGTGCTTTATCTTTTCCGCAAGCGCAGGGGTGTGCAGGTAGCTGCCTTTACAGTCTATTATCTTCTGTACGGCGTGGTCTATATGGGCCTTATGGCCTCCAATCTGCCGGGCTTTGTGTGGACCCAGCTCTTCACTGTATACTACGAGATCTACGGCGTTCTGGCGGTACCCCTGATGCTGTGGTATAATGGCCAGCGGGGCAGGGGGCACAAGGCGCTTTTTTACGTCTTTTATCCCGCCCATGTCTATGTTTTCTACGCCCTTTCCTGGGGGCTGTATCTCCTTTTGAACTGAGGTGACGGCAAATGGCACACATCCTGGTAGTGGACGACGACGGGGACCTGTGCGCCCTGCTCAAGACCGCCCTGGAGCGGGACGGCCATCAGGTCTCGGCCTGCCGGGACGGGCGGCGGGTGGATGAGGCGGCCTGCCGCTGGGCGGACTGCATCCTGCTGGATGTGATGATGCCCGGCGAGGACGGCTTTGCCCTCTGCCGCCGCATCCGCGATCTGGCGGACTGCCCCATCCTGTTCCTCACCGCAAAAACGCAGGAGGCAGACGTGCTCACCGGTCTGGGCGTGGGCGGGGACGACTATCTGACAAAGCCTTTCCGCATCGCGGAACTGCGGGCGCGGGTGGCGGCCCATCTGCGAAGGCAGCAGCGCGCGCCCCACAGCCTTCTGCGCCGGGGCGGGCTGGATTTCGACCTGCGCCAGCGGGCGGTGCTGTGGCAGGGGCAGCCCCTGCGGCTCACCAAAAGCGAGTATGCCATCTGCGAGCATCTGGCCATGCATCCGGGCCAGACCTTTTCCAAAGAGCAACTTTATGAGGCCGCCTTTGGGTTCGACGGCACCGCGGATGCCGCCGCCGTGACCGAGCACATCAAAAATATCCGGGCCAAACTGCGGGCGGCACAGGCCGACCCGATCGAGACCGTGTGGGGAGTGGGCTACAAATGGAAAAGCGAATGAAGCGCCGCCCCGGCCTTGCGGCCCTTTTCTGGCGGTATCTGCTCACCACCGGCACGGTGATGGTCCTTCTTGCCGTTCTTTGGTGGGGGGCGTTGACCTGGCTCATGCGCTGTGGCTTTGTCTACCCGGCCTCCACCGCCGCAAACGGCCTGGAAGTGGTCGTGCCTGCGCTGGAAAACGGTTCCCTTGCCCCGGAGCAGCTTCCGTATTATTACCGCTGGGCCGTTTTTGACGAAGGCGGGGAACTGCTGCGCTCCGGGCAAATGAGCGAGCGCCACCTGGAATACGCCCGGCAGGCCCTGACGGGCGACCTTTCGCCCAAAGGCGTTTTTTATGCCCAGTATCACAAGGTGGCGCGCCTGCCCGACGGGACCGACTGCGTTCTCCAATATGACTACTCCATGCCCTACGGCACGGCGGGACTCCAGCGGCGCATGCCGGAGTTCCAGACCTGCGCCTCCCTGCTTCTTGTGGCGGCCTGGTTCATCGCGGGGGCGGCGGCCACCCGCTATTTCGCGGGCCTTCTTCGGCGGGACGCCGCCTTGCTCACCGATGCGGCCCGAACCATCACTGACCGGCGGCTGGACCTGCCCTTCGCCGCCCACGCCCGCGTGCGGGAGTTCGACGAGACCCTGCAGGCGATGGAGACCCTGCGTGCCAGCCTTGCCGAATCGCTGAAAGAGCAGTGGGCGATGGAACAGCAGCGAAGCCTGGAACTGGCCGCCCTGACCCATGACCTGAAAACGCCCCTCAGCATCGTCAGCGGCAATGCGGAACTTCTGGCGGAGGACGCGCTCACCGCCGCCCAGCGGCAGAATGTTGAGGCCATCCTTCGGGGTTCACAGCGGCTGGAAGACTACGTGGCGCAGCTGCGAACGATGACCGCCTCCGGGCCGGAGAGCGAAGGGGCGAATGAAGCGGTGGAGATACGGCAGCTGGCGGAAGGCTGGCAGAGCGCCGGCCGTGGCCTTTGCGCCGCAAAGCAGATCGCCTTTCGATGCGGAGATGTGCCTGCGGGCAGCGTGACAGTGCACCGCGTCAGCCTTGACCGGGCGGTGGGCAATCTGCTGGACAACGCGGTGCGCTACACGCCCCGCGGAGGCGAAATATCCCTGACGCTCCATGCCGCCGACGGACGCCTTTCCGTCGCGGTGGAGGATTCCGGCCCCGGTTTTTCCGCCGAGGCGCTGGCCAAAGGCGACCAGCCCTTTTTCACCAGCGACGCCAGCCGTCCCCAAAGCGGCCACCTGGGACTCGGCCTTTATTTCGCCGCCCGGGTCGCCCGCAGCTGCGGCGGGGAACTGCACCTTTCCAACACCGGCCGCGGCGGCAGGGCGGAGCTCCTCCTGCCTCTCGGCTGAAACACAGGCCCTGCCTCTCCCGCAAAGGGAGGGGGCGGGGCCGTTTTTGTGTTGGAATGCGCGGGCATCTATGGTAAAATAAGCCCATAAAGACCGCAAGGGAGGAAAACCGCATGGTCAGCAAGGAGTTCCACGCATCCCGCCGCAGGCTGTATGCCGAATTGATGGAGGATGATTCCGTCGCCTTTGTCTTTGCCGAAAACGAGCTGCCGGACAAAGGGGATGAATTCCACCCCTTCACCCCGTACGCGAACTTTTATTATCTCACCGGGTTCGACGAGCCGAAAGCGGTGCTGAAAATGACCAAGCGCGGCGGCCGGGTGCAGGAAGTGCTGTACATCCGGCGCACCGACGAGCGCATGAAGCGATGGCTGGGCGTGTTCAGCACAAAAGAGAGCGTGCAGGCCCAGACGGGCATCGAGCGCGTGGAGTATCTGGACTGTTTCCGCGACGAGGTGACGCTCTTCGGCTGGCCGGGAAGCATCAAATGCGTCTATGTGGACATGGCCAACTGGAGCGGTGAGGACCACCTGACCCAGGCGCAGAAGTTCGCGGCGGAGATACGCATGAAATACCCGGACATCCCCATCCGCAACACCTTCAATGACCTGGCACTCATCCGGCAGGTCAAGACCGATGAGGAAATAGCGTTCCATCGCAGGGCCTGCGATGTGACCGCCGAAGGCGTAAAGTGCATGCTGGCCCACCTGCGGCCGGGCATGTATGAGTACGAGGCGCAGGCGTATTTTGACTTCGTGCTCAAAAAGTCCAACGCCGGCCATGCCTTTGCCACCATCGCGGCCAGCGGCGCCAACGCCTGTGTGATGCACTACACCGCCAACGACCGCCAGATGCAGGACGGCGAGATGATCTTGTTCGACCTGGGCGCGGAGTGCGGCTATTACGCGGCGGATGTGAGCCGCACCTACCCTGTGAACGGCAGGTTCACCGAACAGCAGAAGGCGCTGTACAACGTGGTGCTCAAGGGCCTGGAGGCCGCCATTGCAGCCGCCCGCCCCGGCCAGCCAAAGAACGAGCTTGCCGGCATCAGCAAGGACGTGATGGCCCGGGAGCTGGTACGCCTTGGCATGATCCAGCGCCCGGAGGAGATTTCCAAATACTATTTCCACGGCTCCGGGCACTACATCGGCCTTTACACCCACGATGTGGGCAACGACGACGCGCCCCTGGAGGAGAACATGATGTTCACTCTGGAGCCGGGGCTCTACTTTGACGAACTGCAGCTGGGGATACGCATTGAGGATACCCTTCTTGTGACCCGCGACGGCTGCGAGGTGCTGACGGCCTCTATTCCCAAAACGGTGGAGGAGATAGAAGCCTTTATGCAGGCGAACGGCAAAGCCTGCGCCATGCCCTGACGGGCCGAAAATACTGTGAGATAAGGGGCGCTGAAAATGCGGCATGTGTTCATCGTCAACCCCGTTTCCGGCAAGGCGGACGCCAGCGGCACGCTGGTGCCGCAGATCATCGACGCGGCAAAAAAGCTTGGCGCGGACTATGAGATACTGCTCACCGAATACCCCGGCCATGCGGTGGAGCTTGCCGCCGAACAGGCCGAGGCGGGGGAGGAGGTGCGGCTGTACGCCTGCGGAGGCGACGGCACCTTCAACGAAGTGCTTCGGGGCGTCCGGGGCCGCGCCAACGCGGCGGTGGGCTGCATCCCCTGCGGCAGCGGCAACGATTTTGTGCGCAACTTCGGCGGCAGAGAGCCGTTCCTCGACCTTGAGCGCATGATGTGCGGCCCCGCCGTGAACATCGACCTGATACAGACCGAAAAGGGCATCGCCACCACCATCTGTTCCGCCGGGCTGGACGCCCAGGTGGCCTACGGCATCCCCAAGTTCCGCCGGCTGCCCTTCTGCGGCGGCACGATGGCCTACAACCTCTCCATTGTGCAGTCCATCTGCGGCCCGCTGGGCCACCACCTGCGGGTGCAGGCGGACGACGAGGTCATCACCGGCGACTTCCTGATGCTGGCCATCTGCAACGGCAGGGCCTACGGCGGCGGCTACGTTGCCGCGCCCGAGGCCGACATGCAGGACGGCCTGCTGGATCTTGTTCTCATTCGGAAAATAGGCCGCGTCGCCGTTGCGCGGGTCATCGGCGGCTACAAAAAAGGGGCGCATATCCAAAACGGACAGGTCACGCCGCCCTACCAGAACATAGCGCTGTTCCGCCGGGTGCGCCGGGTGGAGGTGGAAGTGCTGGACGGGCGGCCCATCGTTGTCACCGAGGACGGCGAATGTGAGGAGCGCATGGGCCTTTCGGCCCATGTCTGCCCCTTTGACGCTCGCATCCTTCTGCCTGCCAAAAACTGACACGTTCCGCCCGGTCCGGCGCCGGGCGCACAGGGCCGCCCCCAATACGGGGGCGGCTCTGCTTTTTGCCCTGAAACACCGCGCCGCGGCGGGGGAGAAGCTATGGGAAACTGTTCACAAAAATTTTTTAATTTACCCTCTTGATTTTTGGAAGGCAAGTGGATAAAATATATATTAGCACTCGGGAGCAAAGAGTGCTAAACAAATCGCGACAATGCAATTTATTTTATAGTTCGAACAGGAGGCATTCTTATGCAGATCAAACCCTTGGCTGACCGCGTTGTAATCAAGACCGTGGAAGCCGAAGAAACCACCAAGAGCGGCATCATTCTGGCGGGCTCCGCCAAAGAGAAGCCCCAGGTCGCCGTTGTGCTGGCTGTCGGCCCCGGCGGCATGGTGGACGGCAAGGAAGTGGAGATGCTCGTCAAGGTGGGCGACAAGGTCCTCACCAGCAAGTACTCCGGCACCGAAGTCAAGGTGGACGGCGAGGAATGCACCATCGTGCGTCAGAGCGACATTCTCGCCATCGTCGAAGAATAAGCTTTCTTTTGAAACCAGATAAAAAGGAGATAGAGCATTATGGCTAAACAGATCCTGCATGGCGAAGCGGCCCGCAAGGCCCTGAGCGCCGGCATTGACACCCTGGCGGATACCGTCAAGATCACCCTGGGCCCCAAGGGCCGCAACGTGGTGCTGGGCAAGAAGTTCGGCAGCCCCGTCATCACCAACGACGGCGTGACCATCGCCAAGGAGATCGAGCTGAAGGACGCCTTTGAGAACATGGGCGCGCAGCTGGTGCGCGAAGTCGCCACCAAGACCAACGACGCCGCGGGCGATGGCACCACCACCGCCACCGTGCTGGCCCAGGCTCTGGTGAGCGAGGGCATGAAGAACGTTGCCGCCGGCGCCAACCCCATGGACGTGAAGCGCGGCATGCAGAAGGCCGTGAAGGCCGCCGTGGAGGCGTTTGCCGCCAACAGCCAGAAGGTCAACGGCTCCAAGGACATCGCCCGTGTGGCCACCGTGTCCGCCGGCGACGCCACCGTGGGTGAGCTGATCGCCGAGGCCATGGAGAAGGTGAGCGCTGACGGCGTCATCACCATTGAGGAGAGCAAGACCGCCGAGACCTACTCCGAGGTCGTGGAAGGCATGCAGTTCGACCGCGGCTACATCACCCCCTACATGGTCACCGACACCGAGAAGATGGAGGCTGTCATCGACGATGCCTACATCCTGATCACCGACAAGAAGATCAGCGTCATTCAGGACCTGCTGCCCCTGCTGGAGCAGATCGTCCAGAGCGGCAAGAAGCTGGTCATCATCGCTGAGGACATCGAGGGCGAGGCTCTGTCCACCCTGATCGTCAACCGTCTGCGCGGCACCTTCACCTGCGTGGCTGTCAAGGCTCCCGGCTTCGGCGACCGCCGCAAAGAGATGCTGCAGGATATCGCCATCCTCACCGGCGGCCAGGTCATCAGCGAGGAGCTGGGCTATGAGCTGAAGGACACCACTGTGGCTATGCTGGGCCGTGCCCGTCAGGTGAAGGTCACCAAGGAGACCACCACCATCGTGGACGGCAACGGTGACAAGAGCGCCATCAAGGACCGTGTGGCTCAGATCCGCGCTCAGATGGAAGTCTCCACCAGCGACTTCGACAAGGAGAAGCTGCAGGAGCGTCTGGCCAAGCTGGCCGGCGGCGTGGCCGTCATCAAGGTCGGTGCTGCCACCGAAGTTGAGATGAAGGACAAGAAGCTGCGCATCGAGGACGCTCTGAACGCCACCAAGGCTGCCGTGGAAGAGGGCATCGTGGCCGGCGGCGGCACCGCCCCCATCAACGCCATTCCCGCGGTCAGCAAGGTCTGCGAGAGCCTGGAGGGCGACGAGCGCACCGGCGCCAAGATCGTGCTGAAGGCTCTGGAGGCTCCCCTGCGCCAGATCGCCAAGAACGCCGGTCTGGAGGGCAGCGTCATCATCGACAAGATCCTCAGCGCTGGCAAGATGAACTACGGCTTTGACGCCCAGAACGAAGTCTACTGCGACATGATCGAGGCCGGCATCGTGGATCCCACCAAGGTGACCCGTTCCGCCCTGGAGAACGCCGCCAGCGTGGCCAGCATGGTGCTGACCACCGAGAGCCTCGTGGCCGACGAGCCGGAGCAGCCCGCTCCCGCCGCCCCCGCGGGCGACATGGGCATGGGCGGCATGTACTAAGCGCCGCTCCCCAAATCAGCAAGCATTACCCGGGCCCGCCTGGAATTCCAGGCGGGCCCGGGTTTTTCTATTGCACAAGCGCGCTGTTTGAGCTTTTGCATCCGGGCCCATACTGCTTTCAAAGGCACGTCGCACACCGCGGCGGCTGGACGCAAAGGAGGCGCTGCTTTTTGACGACACGGCGCATCGTTGCCCTGTTCGGGGCGTTTCTCACCGCCTTCGCTGTGGTGATGGGCCGACTGTTCCTGCTGGCACGCAATCAGGATTTTGCCGATACCGCCCAGGCCCAGACGGTCACCACCCTGCCGCTGGATTACTCCCGGGGCGACCTCTACGACTGCAAGGGCCGCAATCTCACGGCCTACGGGGTGGAGTATTACGCCCTGTCCATCCCCGGCGAGAGCAGCTATGCCCAGCTGTTCGACCATGTGCCCTATGCCCAGCAGTCGCTGCTTTACAGCCGGCGCAATTCCCACGAGCCTTTTCTGGTGCAGGTGGACCAGGACCTTTCCTCCCTGGGCATCTACACCTACGCGGTGCCCAGCCGCTATTTCCCGGTGGCCGTGGCGCCCCATCTGGTGGGGTACGTGAACGGCGAGGGGGAAGGGGTCAGCGGACTGGAACTCGCCTTTGAAGAGGTGCTGGGCAGCCAGCGCACGCTGGAAAAATACCGCATTCCGTATTTGTATGACGCGGCGGCCCATTTGGAAACGCTGGACAGGGTGGAGGGCATGCGGGCGAAGCTGTTTGTGCCGTCCCATGCCGAAGCCGGCGAGGATATGGGCGGCCTTTTGCGGCTCAACCGCGAAAACACGCTGGAAACGGCGGAACTGCTTTTGCGCCTGCTGGAAAGCCCGATGGGCTTTGACAGGCTGCTGCAAGCCGTG
>SFDQ01000008.1 GCA_004558145.1 Oscillospiraceae bacterium | reverse complement strand
CGGTGGTGCCGGGGATGAACACATCGGTGTTGTCGGGCAGCTCGGCGCTCATCAGGCCGTGGCCGTATTCAAAATCCAGTTTCATTCGCGTTTCCTCCTTGTCTTGTGGCCGGGCCTTATTCGCCCAGGTACTTTTGGATGATCTCCAGATACTCGTCGGGGTAGAAGCCGATCTCGCCGGAGAAACGGGTCAGGGCGATGAGGCCGCCGTCGATCTCGGGGATGGAGGCCAGCATCTCGGCGTTGTCGCTCTTGAGGCCGCCGCCGTAGACCACGGGGATGCCGCCGGTGCGCTCCTTGACGAAGCGGGCGATCTTTTCAATGTAGGGCTTGTCGGCCGGGGTCTTGCCGGGGCCGATGGACCAGATGGGCTCGTAGGCGATGACCACCTGGCTCTTGTCCACGCCCTCAAGGCCCACGTCCAGCTGCTCGCCCAGCACTTCCTGCCAGCGGTCCTGCTCCTCGCTCTTTTCGCCGATGCAGTAGAGCACCTTGAGGCCACGGGCGGTGGCGGCCTTGATCTCCTGGTTCAGCAGACGGTTCACCGCGGCGGTGTCCACCACGCCGGCCTCGGCCAGCACGCCGGCCTTGTCGTTGCGCTCCTCGCAGTGGCCGATGAGCACCCCGCCGCAGCCCATGGCCTTGGCGATGGAGGCGGGCCGGTTGGAGGTGAAGGCGCCGAAGTTGCCGCCCACGGCGGTGTCCGCCCGGTAGAGGCTCTGGCAGCCCACCTTGACGGGGCTCGCTTCACACAGGGCCGCCACGGCGTTCAGGATGTGGGCTTCGGGGAAGAACTGCACGAACTCGACTTTCGCGGGGTCGTACTTCTTCAGGCCTTCCTGGGTGCCCTCCACGATGGTCTTGGCCCACTCGTTCACCGGGGCCAGACGGTTCACGCCGCCCAGCTCCACCGGCACGTCGAAGCGCTTGAGGTTCAGAAAGATGTATTTCATAAGTCAGCGTCGCTCCTTTTCAAATCCCGTGGCTCAGATGCCTTCCTTGCGGTAGCGCTCGGCCATCTCGTCCAGGGTGACCTTCTCCACCAGCGGAGCCTTGCCCACGCTGCCGAACTCCACGATGAGGGTGCCGATGACCTCGCGCACGCCCTTCTCGATGCAGTCCACGATGGCGGCCACGTCCGCGTCGGGCACGTTGCCGTACATGACGGTGTCCATGATGGGGGGCAGGAAGGCGCGGGGGTCGAAGGCGGACTTCTTCTCTTCCAGCAGCTTGTAGATGCCGCCGATGGAGGGGCTTTCCCGCAGCTCGGGACGGTTGTAGAACAGCTCCTTCATGTTGCGGGTGACGGCCAGACGGATGTCGGTGTCCACGTTGATCTTGGCGATGCCGCAGCGGGCGGCCTCCTTCAGCTGGGCCAGCTCGATGCCGTAGGCGTTCTGGATGTCGCCGCCCAGGTCGTTGATCTCCTTGACGATGTACTGGGGCACGGTGGAGGAGCCGTGGCTCACCAGGGCGCAGAAGATGCCCTCATGGAGCAGGCACTCCTTGGTGGCGATGGCAATTTCCTTGCGCAGCTTCGCGCCCTTGCCCTTGTTGGCGCCGTGCATGGTGCCGTAGCTGATGGCCAGGGCGTCCACCTTGGTCTTTTTGATGAATTCCACCGCGTCCAGGGGGTTGGTGTAGGTGGAGCCGGCGCTGAACACGTGGTCCTCCACGCCCGCCAGCACGCCCAGCTCGGCCTCGACGGTGACGCCCCGCTCGTGGGCGTACTTGACCACCTCGCGGGTGATCTCGATGTTCTCCTCAAAGGGCAGGCTGGAGCCGTCGATCATGACGGAGGTGTAGCCGCCGGCGATGGCCGCCTTGCAGCTCTCGAAGTTGCGGCCGTGGTCCAGGTGCAGGGCCACGGGGATGGGGCTGCCCTCGCCGTACTTCTTCACCGCCGCGCCGATGTTGGCCGCGCCCTTGATCTTGTCCTCCAGGGTGGCGTTCATGAAGTCGGTGCGGCCGCCCATGAAGCCGTTGGCCAGGTCCGCGCCCTGCAGGATGGCGGCGGAGCGGAACATCTCATGCACCTCGATGGCGGCCTTGGCCTGGGCCACGGCGTTCACGTTGAAGGCGCCCTGGGCGTAGTGATATTTCTCGGTGGCTTCCAGGATCGCGCGAAGGGGTACCAGCATAATTTTTACCTCATTTCTTTCATCGGGCGGGCGGTGGGCCCGCGGTGTTTTGTGAGCGCCGCGGCAAAGGGCGGCGCAGCTTTGCGTTGTTTGTCAGGGCGCGGGCGGGATGCACTCCAGCACCGCCAGCTCGTCCCCCTTGGGGGTGAGGGTGTAGTCCCCCACGCCGGCGGGCACGAACACCTCGGTGCCCTGTTTGAGGGGCAGCGTCACGCCGCCGCCGGAAAGTTCGCCCTCGCCTTTTTCCACCAGCAGCACCCGGAAGGAGGGGTTTTTCCGGGGGCAGGGGCCAAGGGCCCGCACCCGCACAAGGCCGAAGCAGTCGGTGGCATCGGGGCCGATGAGGGTGGTCTCCTCCCCGCCGGGGACGGGCCGCCGGGCCGGGGCAAGGAAGTATTTCTCCCGCACCGCCTCTTTGGGGGCGGCGGCGGAAAAGTCGAAGCAGTCCAAAAGGGCCTCCATCCCCGCGCCGCCGTGCAGGCTCTCGGGGGGCAGGCGGCTGCCGTCCGGGCGGATGTACTCCGCCCGCAGGGTGATGTCGGTGGGCTCCTGTATCTCCGCCACAAGGCTGTTCGCGCCCATGGCGTGGGGCAGGCCCGCCGGGATGAAGACCACGTCGCCGGGGGCGATGGCGAACTGATGCAGGCAGCCCAGGATGGCCGCCGTGTCCTGCTGTTCGATGAGGGCGGCGAAGCCTTCCCGCGTCACGCCGGGGCGAAAGCCCGCCCAGATGTACGCCTCGCCCTCGGTGGCCAGCACATACCACGCCTCGGTCTTGCCGTGGGGCCAGCGGAAGTATTTTTCAGCTTTGGCCTTGTCCGGGTGGGCCTGCACCAGCAGGCGCTGACTGGAGTGGAGCAGCTTTAGCAGAAAGCCCACATCCGCCCCGAAAGCCGCCGCGTGGGCGCTGCTCAGAAAGGCCGCCGGGTCCTTTTGCAGTTCCCCGGCAAGGCAGCCGCCGCCGTCTTCGGGCAGGATGTAGGAGCGGCTGTCCGCCGCGCCGGGCAGGGTGGACTGCACCGTGCTGGCCACCCACATCTGGCTGGCCCCGGGCACCGCGCCCCGGGCAAGGCCCAAAAACTCATCAATCATCTCACCGCCGGGCAGCAGGTAGTTCACCCGGTTTGACGCAAGGCGGAAGGGCCGGGCCGAAAGGCCGTTCATCTGCCCTTGACGCCGGGCTTGCCCAGCGCCGCGAACATGCTGCGCTTATATTCCTCCACGCCCTCCTGGTCGAAGGGGTCCACTCCCAGCAGCCGGCCGCTGAGGGCGCAGGCCACCATGAAGAAGTAGTAGGCAAGGCCGAAGGTGCGCTCGTCGATGCGGGGCAGACGCAGCACCATGCAGGGCACCCCGCCGGCGGCGTGGGCCTGGATGGTGGCCTTTTCCGCCGCGCGGTTGATGTTGGCAAAATCCATGCCGTCCAGATAGTCGAAGCCGTCGCCGAAGTCCGGGGCCGGCTCGATGACCACCGAAGCGCCGGGGTCGTCCACCGCCAGGAAGGTCTCGGTCATGAAGCGCAGGCCGTCCTGCATGTACTGGCCCATGCTGTGCAGGTCCTCGGAGTTTATCATGGAAGCGGGCAGCATGCCCTTCTTCTCCTTGCCCTCGCTCTCGCCGAAGAGCTGCTTCCACCACTGCTCGGCCCAGAACAGGCGCGGCTCGAAGGCGGTGAGCATCTCCACCTGGAAGCCCCGGCGGTAGAGCGCGTAGCGCACCGCGGCATACTCGGCGGCAAGGCCGCCTTCGGTCTTGGCCAGCTCTTCTTCCATGGCAAGGCCGCCGGCGAGATAAGCGTCCACGTCCAGGCCCGCCACCGCCAGGGGCAGCAGGGCCACCGGGGTGAAGGCGGAGTAGCGCCCGCCCACCCGGCGGGGGAAGTGGAGGAAGGTGCAGCCGTTCTCTTTGGCGATCTCCTCCAGGCGGGAGCCCACGGTGCCGGTGAGGATGACCCGTTTGGCCATCTCCTCTTTGGAATAGCGCTTTGCCATGGCGGCGCGCAGCACACGGTAGTGGCTGCCCGGCTCCAGGGTCTCGAAGTTCTTGGCGATGACGTCGATGTAGACGCTCTTGCCCTCGATGGCTTTCAGCACCTCGGCCACCCCGTGGGCGGACAGGGTGTTGCCCGCATAGACAATGGCGGGGCCGCCGGGCTTTTTCACCGCCTCGATGAGGGCACGGGCGGCCTGGTTGGAACCGCCCACGCCCACCAGCACGAACACCTCGGCGTTCCGGCGAATTTCAGCGGCCTTCTCTTTGATGAGGTCCAGCTGCTGGGCGGCCTCGGCGCAGTGGAACCAGCCGGTGACGGGCCAGTCCTTGTCCTCGCTGCCCAGGGCGGCCAGCCGGCGGTACTCCGCCTTCGCGGCCTCCAGCGCCGCCTCCACGTCTCCCGGTGCGGCCATGCGCCGGGCGAGGTCAGCATCCAGATTCAGATTCATTGCACTTCCCTCCCTTATTTTCCGCCGCGGCGCAGCGCCGCGGTCACAATCTCTTCCAGTTTTCATTATACGGCACGGCGGCGGCAATTGCGAGTATGAAAAAGCCTCATACTAATAGAAAAAAGACTCCCCGCAGGGCGGGGAGTCAGTGGTTTTTCCCAAAAGGGGGTCAGCCGGTGATGAGGATGTAGCAGCCCATCACCAGCATGAAGGCGTAGACCAGCTTTTTTATCTTTTCCAGCGGCAGGGCGCGGAACACCGCGAGGCCCGCGGCGGTGCCCACCGCAAGGCCCGCCAGCGCCGCGCCGGTGCACTGCAGCGCCAGCGCGTCCACGTTGCCCATCCACAGGTGCTGGGCCACCAGCCACAGGCTGGTGAGGATGAAGTACATCTGGGTGGTGGCGGTGTACTCCTTCTTGTCCTGGAAGGCGGCCAGATAGTAGACCACGATGGGCGGCCCGCCGATGCTGAACATGCCGGCGGAAAGGCCCGCCACCCCGCCGGCGATGAGGCCGGCGGCCAGGGTGGGCCGCACCCGGAATTTTTCGGAAAAGAAGATGAAGTAGACCGCCAGCGCCATCAGCGCGGCGCCCAAAAGGCGGCGCAGCACCGTGTCCGGGCTGCCGGACATGATCTGCAGGCCCAGCCAGTTGGTGAAGAAGGATGCGGCGCAGGGGGCGATGAGCTGCCGCCAGTTGATGGAGCCGCGGTAGCGCACCGCGATGACCACGCAGAGGGCCAGGGCGGCCAGCAGCTCCACCACCAAAGCGGTCTTGTAGGGCAGAAACAGCGGCCACAGGGCCATCACGGTGACGGCGTAGCCGAAGCCGGTGGAGGCCTGCACAAAGCTGCCCGCCACCGAGATGAGCCCCACCAGCGCCAGGGTCAGCGGGGCGGTCATTCGGCGGTGTAGACGGTGCGCCCGCCCACGATGGTGCGCAGAACGGTGAGGTCCCCGCCCAGCACCACGAAGTCGGCGTCACACCCCGGGGCGATGCGGCCCTTGCGGGGCAGGCCCAGCAGGTCCGCCGGGTTCTCGGTGAGCAGGGGCAGCACCTTTTCGGGGCCCTCGCCGGTGAACTTCACCAGATTCTTCAGCGCCTGCCCGGTGGTGAGGGTGCTGCCGGCGCGGGTGCCGTCGGAGGCCAGCTTTGCGTCGCCGTCCTCCACCACCACGTCGTTCACGCCCAGCTTGTAGTTGCCGTCCGGCAGGCCGGCGGCCATGATGCTGTCGGTCACGGCCACCACCCGGTCCCAGCCCTTGCACTTGAGCAGGAGCCGCACGCTGGCGGGATGCAGGTGCCGCCCGTCGCAGATGGCCTCGCAGTACACGTCGCTCTCCAGCACCGCGCCCATGATGGCCGGCTGATGCTGGTGGAACAGGCGCATGGCGTTGAAGGTGTGGGTGGCGCTCACCGCGCCGTTGGCGATGCACTCCATGGCGGTGTCGTACTCCGCGCCGGAGTGGCCGATGGCCACCTTCACCCGGGCGGCGATGTCCCGCACCATGGCGGGCACGCCCTCCACCTCGGGGCTGACGGTCATGTACTTGATGGCCCCCTCGCCGGCGGCCTCATACTTGGCGAAGAGCTCGGCCGAACCTTTTTGCAGCAGGTGCTCGGGCATCGCGCCCTTGTACTGGCTGGCCAGGAAGGGGCCTTCCAGATGCACGCCCAGAAGCTGCGCCCAGTCGCCCTCTTCCTTCATGGCGGCCTTGGCCTGGTCCAGGCACCAGAGGGTCTGCTCGGGGGTGTCGGTGAGCACGCTGCACAGCCAGCCGGTGGTGCCCTGGCTGGCGAAGAAGTGGCCGATGGTGCCGTTGAGCTGCCCGGCGGTGGCGGCGTTCACGTCCACCCCGGCCGCGCCGTGGGTGTGGATGTCGATGAAGCCGGGCACAAGGCGCTTGCCGCCCAAGTCCAGCCGGGGGCAGCCCGCCGGGGCGTTCACCTTTTCGGCCAGCTGGGCCACCCGGCCCTCTTCCACATAGACTTCACGGGGCACAAAGCGGTGGCCGGTGTAGACCAGCGCATTTGTGATGACGAACTGTTCCATCTTGCTTTTCCTCCCCTGCCCGTTTGTTCAGAACGGCTGCTGCGAAGCGTTGGCGTTGGCGATGACCATGGCGTCGGGATGGCGCTGGATGAGGGTGGCCGGGAAGTGGGCGCTCACCTCGCCGTAGGCGGTCTGACGCACCACGGCCCGGTGCCAGTCGCGGAAGACGCCCAGACGGATCTTCTTGGCGGAGAGAATCTGCTTCATGCCGATGGTGACGCACTTGCGGGGCATGGCGTCGATGGCGCCGTTGTAGTCGCCGATGGCGTTGGTGGTGCGGGTCTCGCGGCTGATGGTCAGCACGCGGGTGGGCAGGGCGGCGAACTCGTCGGCGGTCAGCTCGTCCTGGGGCTCGTTGAAGGCCAGATGGCCGTTGATGCCGATGCCGCCGAAGGCCACGTCCACGCCGCCCAATTCATCGATGACCCGCTGGATGTGCTCGGGGTCGTGGGGGTCGGGGAAGATGCGCTGGCTCTCGGGCATCAGCAGCTCGGGGTCGATCTTGGTGTAGACGGTGCGGTCCATGAAGCCGCGGAAGCTCAGGGGGTGGCTCTTGTCCACCCACTCGCCCTCGTCGGTGAGGTACTCGTCCATGTTGATGAACCAGCAGTTCTTCAGGCTGATGCGGTCACGGTTGACCAGCCGCACGAAGATGGGGTACTGGCCCACGGGGCCCACGGGGCAGATGAAGACGGTGTGCTTGCCGGCGGCGTTGTTGGCCTTGATGGTGTTCACCATCTCCATGGCAATTTCGTAAAAGACCTCGCCGGAATCGCCCAGCTTGAGAACGGGGACCTTGGCGTCCTTGCCCAGATCCGCAGCGCTGATGTGGAAGTATTCGTACATGACGGTTCTCCTTTCTTTATCACGAAGGGGCGGCGGAAGGCCGCCCGGCGTTAAAACAGATGGGAAATGTTCAGCTGGCGTATCATCTCGACGATTTCCTTGGTGCGGGTGCAGCCGAACTTATGTAAGAGGCCCTTGATCTGGGTCTTGACGGTCACCACCTCCACACAGCGGATGGCGGCGATCTCCTTGACCTTTTTGTCCTGCAAGAGCAGGCGCACCAGCTCCCGCTCGGTGGAAGTGAGCTGGGAGACGTTGTTGATGAAGAAGAGCAGGCTCTGCTCCGAGCGGCGCAGCCGGTCGTACTCCCGGATGACGGTGGACTGCACCCGGGCGTTGAGCATGGGGTGGCCCGCGGCGGCGGCCCGGATGTGGGCCAGCACCTCCTCGTCCTCGGCGCCCTTGACGATGTAGTCCACCGCGCCGGTGGCCATGGCGGTGAGGATCATGCGGTCGGTGTCGTGGGCGGTGAGGTAGAGGATGAGGCGGTCAGGGTCGGCGGCGTGGATGGCCTCGGCGGCCTGGATGCCGGCGGACACATTCTCCATTTCAATGTCCATCAAGATCATGTCGCTCTTGACGCTCTTCGCCAGCTCCACGATGCCCGCGCCGGTGGAGGCCTGACCCACCACCTTCATGTCCGGCTGGGCATTGAGCAGCTCGGTCAGGTCCTGCCGCAGCAGGTCAAAGTCGTCGGCAATGAGAATGGTGATCATGTTTCGTCCCGCCCCCCTTGGTTTTTCTGCCGCCCGGGCACATACCGGGGCAGCATCACGATGAAGGTGCTGCCCTTGCCCTCGGCACTTTTTATCTGCATGTGGCCCAGATGGCTCTTCACGATCTGGCGCACATAATAAAGACCCATGCCCCAGTTGGTGTTGGTGTTGCGGCTGGTGTAGAACGGGTCGAATATCTTCTTCTGCTCGGCCCGGGAGATGCCGGGGCCGTTGTCCTGCACGATGAAGTCCAGCCACAGCCGCTCCGGCTGCACCAGCAGCTCCACCCGCGGCTCGCCGCCGGCGGCGCTGGCCGCCTCCCAGGCGTTGGTGAGCAGGTTGTAGAGCGCCTCTGCCATGTGGGTGCGGTCCGCCAGCACCAGCGCCTGCACGCTCTGGTGCACCTGCACCTTCGCGTCGGGGTATTTCTGGGCCAGCCGCGCCAGCGAGGCCCGGACGATCTCGTCCGACTCCACCGGCACCAGCTCGATGTAGCTCACCTTGATGGAGCGGTAGAGCTCTTCCATCCGCTCCAGCATGGAGGCGTTCATCTCCCGCAGGCAGGTGGCCCAGGCCCGCACCTTTTCCAGGTCCGGCTCCGGCTCCTCCAGTTCCTGCTGCAGCTTTTTGTGGGCCACCCGGGCGGCCAGCAGCTGATTCTTGATGCTGTGCACGAACACCGACGCGCCCATGGAGGCGGTGTCGAACTTGCGCTGGAGGGTGGTGTCCTCCTGGGCCTCCGACTGGCTGATGCGGCTGTAATGGATCATGTTGAAGGAGCCAAGCCCCACAAAGAACACGGTGCAGGCCATCAGCGGCAGCCAGCTCCACCCGCTGGACAGCGCGGTGCGCAGATAGTTCAGCGAGCCCAGGCGGATGTATTCCGAGACGTAGAAGTTATAGATCTGCCCCGGGTCCTGGATGGCGTACATGCTGTAAAGCACGGTGACGCTGAGCAAGGCCAGCACCACAAGGCGCATGCTGCGCTTGAAGTAGGGGGAGGTGGTGGCGAAGTAGTCCTGCAAGAGCAGGGCCAGGGCAGCCAGCACGCTGGCCACGATCCAGCCAAGGCACACCTGCCGCATGAGCACCAGCATCCAGAACCGGCCGCCCACCACCCAGCGGAACACCGGCGGCCAGTAGTAGACCAGCAGCGCCGCGGTGCCCAGCAGGTGCACCCGGCGGATGGCCTTTTCGTGGCGGCGCACCCAGTGCAGGTTGGAGTGGTAGATGCCCAGACAAAGCAGAAAATACGGGAACAGGCTGCGGCCCAGCGCCACCAGATAGCCCAGGGTGCCCAGGGGGATGGGCAGGCCCTGAAGCCACAGCTGCAGGTCCGGCAGCAAAAACAAAAACAGGCGCTGGGGGGTGTTGTAGCCGCCCATCTTGGCCACATAGGTGACCACGCCGCACATCATCACAACAAAGCTGGCGGAAAGCCCGCCCAGATAGGCGGAGAGCACGTCCCGCCGGTTGGCCACCACCATCACGGTGGCCGCCGCCATCATCACCAGAACCAGCACCAGCATCGCGGCACCCTCCCCTTTTTTGTGTTACTGACATTATATCACAACACGGCCGATGCGGGGGGCTTTTGTGCGCTGACACGAAAAAAGGGGGCATAAAGAATGCCTTTATGCCCCCTTGCAGGTCCTATGCGGTTTTAAGCGGCTCAGGCGCCGTAGTTGGCGGCCACGGCCTCTTCCATGACGTCGAACATCACATAGTCCTCAACGGGAACTTCCTCGGTGATGCGGCCGGCGTCGATGAACACCTTCTGCTGGTTCTCGTAGTAGCTTCTCACGGTGCCGTCTTCCAGGCCGGAGGCGATGAACTCACCGGTGAGCCAGTTGCCCTCGCCCACGCAGTCCAGCATGGTCTGCTCGTCGGCCTTGCACTGCTTGGCGACCCACTTGGCCACCTCTTCGATGTTGTCGGCGCGGTAGTCCTGAGCCATCAGCAGAGCGCGGCTGAAGCGCACCAGAACGTCGTGGTTCTCATTGGCGAACTTCTCGGTGGTGATGAAGCTGGAGGGGAAGGTGACCTGATCCACGTAGTCGTTGTTGGTGGCCAGGGTCAGGGCCTTGTCGCCCAGAGCGTTGGCGATGGTCATGGTGCTGGGGCTCCAGGTGGCGCAGGCGTCCACGCCGCCGCTGACCATGGCGCTCACCATGCCGTTGGCGTCCATCTCCACCAGGGTCACGTCGTCCTGGGTCAGGCCGGCAGAAGCCAGGGCCAGGTTCAGGATGATCTCGGCGGAGGTGCCGCTGGACACGGCGATGGTCTTGCCCTTCAGGTCGGCGATGCTGCTGATGCCCTTGTCGGTGTTGGCCACAACGGCGTCAGCCAGGCTGGTGCAGTCCAGATGGAAGATCTTGGCCTGGCCCTCGATGCACAGGGCATGGGCGCCGTGGCCGATCTGGGAAATGTCGATGTCGCCGGAAGCCATGGCGGCGATCTCCTGGGGGCCGCCCTGGAACTCGGTCAGGGTGACGTTCAGGCCCATCTGCTCAAAGTAGCCCATGTTCAGAGCGGTGGCCAGCAGGCTGTTGGAACCCATGTTGGGCATGTAGGCAACGCGCAGGTCAACGGTCTCGAACTCCTCGGCGGGCTCGGAAGCGGGGGTGGAAGCAGAGGTGCTGCCGGAAGCAGGGGTGGAAGCAGGGGTGCTGCTGGGGGTGCTGCCGCAGGCGGCCAGGCTCAGGGCCATAACGCCTGCCAGCGCGAGGCTGATAAGCTTTTTCATGTGTATCTTCCTCCATTGTTTTTGGACCGGCGGGCCGGGGCCCGCCTCGGTGTGCCGAAAAAGAAGACGCCTTTTCCGGCTGTTGTCATCTCAAAGTATACGCGCCGGGCCGGGCATTGAAAAGTATGAAATATTCTCATACCAAACCTGGATAGTTTTTGGCCAAAACGTCCAAAAAAGGCCGCCCGGCCTTGGCCAAACCGCCGGGCCGGGCAGCCCAAAACAATGGGGGATGTCATTTTTTGTAATTACCCGCGGCCGCCGCGCCGCCGCATTGACAAGCCGCGCGGTTTCGGGTACGCTTAGAAAAAAAGCGAGGAAGGGAGGCTTTCGGCGTGGCGTCTCACAACTCAAAAGCCACCATCTGGGACGTGGCCGCCGAGGCGGGGGTGTCCATCACCACCGTCTCCCGCTACATGAACGGCACCCAGCGGGTGGGGCCGGCGGCCTCGGAGGCCATCGAGCGGGCCATCCGCAAGCTGGACTATCTGCCCAACGCCAACGTGCGCAGCATCAAGCTGCGCCAGACCCGCACCGTGGCCATCATCGTGCCGGACATCTCCAACTTCTTTCTGGCCCGGGTGTGCCGCCGGGTGGAGCATCTGCTCTATCAGGCGGGCTACGCCCTCATCATCGGCAGCACCGGCAACAACGTGGAGAAGGAGCACCGCTGCATCCGCAGCATGCTGGAGCGGCGGGTGGACGGGCTGCTCATCTCCTCGGCGGGGCAGAACAACGACCTTTTGCGCCGCGCGGCGGCGGACGGCCTGCCCATGGTGCTGTTCGAGAGCCCCCAGCCCGACCTGGGCGGGGTGGACTATGTGCTGGAGGACAACCGGGCCAACGCCCGGCTCATCACCCGCACGGTGCTGGAGCACGGCCACCGGAAGATAAGCTTTCTCAAGGGCTTTGCCCACTCCACTCTGGCGGAGGAGCGCTGGCTGGGCTTCTGCGACGCGCTGGCCGAGGCCGGCCTTTCGCCCGAAGACGCCCTGGTGTGGGAGAACTGCCGCGACCGCACCGACTGCGCGCCGGTGCTGGAGGCGCTGCGCCGCCAGCCGGGGCTGTTCACCGCGGTCATCGCCAGCACGCCGGAACAGATGAAGTTTCTGGTGATGGAGGCCCGCCGCCAGAAGGTGAGCATCCCGGGGCAGCTGTCCCTCACCGGCTTCGGCATCGAGGACTACACCGCCCTGTTCCCCTTCGAGACCACCTGCATCCTCTCCGACCCGCTGGCCAACGCCGACGCGCTGGTGGCGCTGATTTTGCACCGCATGGCCCAGGCGCGGGACGGGGAGAATTTCGGCGAGCCCCAGCGGCGCATCATCCCCTGCCGCTTCGCCCAGGGCGATTCGGTGGGGCGGGTGTGAGCTTTCTCACGCCAGCCGCCGGGCCAGAAGATAGAGCGCCCGGGTGATGTGATAGGGGTCCTTCACCGGCAGGCGGCCGCCCACCGGCCCGGCAAGAGGCCGGCCGGCCCGGTCCCGCAGCTGCAGCCACTCCCCCACCTGCTTGTCGGGGTTGGGGAAGGTGGAAAAGGTGTAGTCGTGCAGTTTTCGGAACCAGTCCCGGTGCGCTTCTCCCCCGCCGGCCTGCACACAGACCAGATGGGCGTAGAGCGCTTCCAGCTGGGGCCACCAGAGCTTGTTGCTCCAGTCCCGCACGGCGGCGTCCGCCAGTTCCTGTTCGGGGGCGTAGCGGCGGCCCTTGGGCGCGCCGCCCTCCCGGTCCAGATAGTACATCATGCCGCCGAACTCGCCGTCCCAGGCAAGGGCGGTGGTGGCAAGGCAGGCGTCCATGGCGCGGCGGCGGTCTTCGGCCGAAAGGCCCAGCCAGTCCGCCTCTTCCAGCAAAAACCACATGCACTCGCAGGTGTGGCCGGGGTTGATGTGGCGGCCGTAGAGGGTGTCCAGGGGCTGCCCGTCGGCCGACAGGCACTCCAGCAGCACCCCTTCGGGCTGAAGAAAATCATCCAGCACCCGCCGGGCGGCCCGGCGCGCGGCATCGCGCGCCCAGGCCGCCTTTTCCGTTTCGCCCAGCGTGCACAGCGCCCGGGCCACCTCGGCGGCGGTGTTGACCAAGATCATCGACACTGCCTGGCTGCGCCAGCCGTCGGGCAGCTGGTCGGGGGCGGTGGGGAACCGCCCCTCCTCGGCCAGCTTCACGGCGTTTTGGAACAGGCCCCAGGCCGCGTCCATCGGCTCCGGCCAGCGGCACAGCTCGGCCCAGGCCGCAAGGCCCATGGCGGCAAAGCAGTCGGCAAAGGCGCTGGGGCAAAGCCCCGCTCCGGGGAACGCCTCCTTGGGGCGGCCCTGCCGGTCCACCAGGAACACCGCCCGGGGACCTTCGGTGAGGCAGTGCCCTTCCAGAAAGGCCGCGCCCTTCTGGGCCAGCAGGCGGCAGCGCTCCCGCGTTTCGCCGCTCAGCCGCACCAGCGGGTCGGCGGCGAGGCGGGAATACATCCACACGCAGCGGCCCTGGCTCCAGACGTATTTGTCGGTGCTGAGCAGCGTCGCGCCGGTGGGGTCGATGCAGGTGTAAAAGCCCCCCAGCTCCTCGTCCGAGCGGGCCAGCCAGTAGGGCAGCACCACTTCGGCGAGGTGGTCGGTGTAGAACCGGCGCAGCGCTTCTTTTGTGCGTTCCATCAGCTCTTGGCGGCGGTGTAGGCGTCGGCGGCCTTCTGCATCACGTCAAACAGCACGTAGTCGCTCACGGGCACCTTCTCGGGGATGCGGCCGCTGTCCACAAAGACCTGCTGCTGGCTGTCGTAGTACTGCTCGATGGTGCCGTCGGCCAGCGCGCCCACCAGGAACTCGCCGGTGAGCCACTCGCCGGAATCCTTGGTGGCCAGGATGGTCTCGGGGTCGGCCTCGATCTCCTTGGCCAGCCACTCGCAGACCTGCTCGATGTTGGCGGCGCGGTAGTCCTGCGCCTTCATCAGGGCCTGGGTGAAGCGGACCAGGATGTCCTCATGCTCGCTGGCGTACTTCTCGGTGGCAACGAAGCTGCCGGGGAAGGTGACGGTGTCCACAAAGTCGCCGTTGCTGCCAAGGCTGACGCACTTGTCGCCCATCTGCTCCTTGATGGTGGTGGTGCTGGGAGCCCAGGTGGCGCAGGCGTCGATCTGGCCGCTGATCATGGCGGAAACGCAGCCATTGGCGTCCATCTCCACCACGGTCACGTCGTCGGTGGTGAGGCCGGCGGTGCCCAGCACCAGATCCAGCACGATCTCGGCGGAGGTGCCGGCGGTGGAGGCGATGGTCTTGCCCTTCAGGTCGGCCACGGTCTCGATGCCGCGCTCGGTGTTGGCCAGCACCTCATCGGAGATGCCCAGCAGGTCCAGCGCGAAAATTTTGGCCTGGCCCTCGATGCACAGGGCGTGGGCGCCGTGGCCGATCTGGGCGATGTCGATGTCGCCGGAGGCCATGGCCGCGATCTCGGCGGGGCCGCCCTGGAACTGGGTCAGCTCCACATCCAGGCCCACTTCGTCGAAGTAGCCCATCTCGATGCCGGTGATGAGGGACGAGCCGCTGCCCATGTTGGGCATGTAGGCCACCCGCACGGTGGCGCGCTCGTACTCGGGCGCGTCGGACGCCGTGGAGGCGGAGCCGCCGGTACTGCCGGAGCCGGAAGCGGGCGCGGCGGAAGAAGGGGCGGAGCCGCAGCCGGCCAGCATCGCGCAGGCCAGGGCGGCGCACAGGGCAGCTTTGAGTGTCTTTTTCATGCGGATTCTCCTTTTCTGTCGTTCGATTTTCCAAAGGCGGCAGGCACGCCCCGCCGCCAGGCTTGGAAAATGTTTTCTTGCCTTCAGTATAAGGAAAACATTTTCATAATAAAAGTATGAAGTTTTATCCTCCTTTTTTGTTCAGAATTTGGCGTTTCGCCGGATTTCACCCTTTTTCATTGTACAAAACAGATGTGTCGAATGGAAAAAGAAGAAGTCGCTTGTAATATTTTGTAACACTCACGGCTCTCTTTTTTGCACAAAAAATCCCCCGGAGCTTTCGCTCCGGGGGCGTGCTTTGCACGGGATGCGCTTATTTGCGGACTTCCAGATACTCCTGATACACCTGGCTCCAGATGTAGTTCTTGAGCTCCAGGAAGCGGGGGCTCATCTTGGTCTCCTGGTCGCGGGGATAGGGGATGTCGATGTCCACGATCTCCTTGATGCGGCCGGGGCGGGCGCTCATGATGACCACCTTCTGGCCCAGGATGATGGCTTCGTCCACGTCGTGGGTGATGAAGAAGCAGGTCTTCTGCTCGGTCTCCCAGGTCTTCAGCAGCTCGGTCTGCAGCTGGGTGCGGGTCTGAGCGTCCAGCGCGCCGAAGGGTTCGTCCATCAGCAGCACCTGAGGCTCGGCGGCGTAGGCGCGGGCGATGGCCACGCGCTGCTTCATGCCGCCGGACAGCTCCTTGGGATAGTGGTTGGAGAACTTCTCCAGGTCCACCATCTTGAGGTACTTATCCACAATGGCGTCGGCCTCGGCGCCCTTGATGCCGCGCATGTCCAGCGCGAACTTGACGTTGTTGCGCACGGTCAGCCAGGGGAACAGGGCGTACTGCTGGAACACCACGCCGCGCTCGGGGCCGGGGCCCTCCACCTTCTTGCCGTCCACATAGACGTTGCCGCTGGTGGGCTCCAGCAGGCCGGCGATGATGTTCAGAATGGTGGACTTGCCGCAGCCGGAGGGGCCAACCACCGTGATGAATTCGTTCTCGTGGATGTCCAGATTGACGCCGTTCAGGGCGATCATTTCGCCGTTGCGGCCGTTGAACTTCTTGACGACGTTGTCGATCTTGACCTTTACTGCTGCACTGTTTCCTGCCATCCTGTGAGCCTCCTCTCTAAGAACCGAACCAGCTTCTCCATGGAGATGCCGATGATGCCGATGACGATGATGCCCATGAGCACGGTGCCCATGTCGTAGTAGCCGCTGGCCTTCTGGATCATCATGCCCAGGCCCTCGGAAGCGCCGGTCAGCTCGGCGGCCACCAGGGTGGTCAGCGCGGCGGACAGGCCCAGACGGGCGCCGGTGAGGATGAAGGGGGTGGAAGCGGGAATGACCACCCGGAAGAAGATGTCACGGTCGGTGGCGCCCAGGATGCGGGCGGCCTTGATGAGGGTGACGTCCACGTTGCACACGCCCTGGTAGATGGTGACCACCAGCACCAGGAAGCAGGCGATGAAGATCACGATGATCTTGGAGGGCTCGCCAACGCCGGCGCCAACGATGACCAGAGGGATGTAGGCAAGGGGCGGGATGTTACGCACGAACTGGATCCAGGGCTCCACCACATGGCGGAAGGGGGCGTACCAGCCCATCAGGAAGGCCACGGGGATGGAAGCCACAAAGCCCAGGCTGAAGCCCACGATCACGCGGAACAGGCTGTGGCCGATGTGGGTGAGCAGGGTGCCGTCCTGGATCTTGCTGATCAGGCTCTCTACCACCTCGGGGGGAGTGGCAAACACGACGCCGCCTTTTTCGGTGTGGGAGATGACGACCCACAAAAGCAGCGCGGCAGCCAGCGAAATGATGATCCAGACCCCATTGGGAATGGACGCTACGAACTTGGAAAAGCCGGTTTTCTTTTTCGAACTGAACATAGCGGTTTTTCTTCCTCCTTTTGCAAAGATAGCGCGGCGCGGCGCGTCATTTTCTATTCTTAGGCTACCATCAAATGCGCCCGGTGCAAAGTATGAAATATTCTCATACCAAATCCGGGCGGCGCGGCGGGCAGAAAAAGGCCGGCGGGGCAGGGCCTCTTCCCTGCTCCGCCGGCCTTTGCGCCGTTTTTTTCAGGATATTCCCCGTCAGGCGGCGGGGTCGATGTGCAGATGGCAGTGGTCGCCCTGCGCCTCGTTCACAAGGGTGGAAAGATAGCGGGCGGTGTCCACGCCCTGCTCCCCCGCCCGCGCCACGGCGGCCCAGTCCGGCGAAGCCGTCAGTTCGTCGGCGGCCTCGCGGGTGAGGGTGCCGGAGAAGTAGAGCACGTTCGCCTCGCCCATCACCCGGCGGAAGGCGGCGGCGTCCTCCTCCCCCAGAGCCTCCACGAACTTGTCCGCGCCGCGGCTGGTGGAGTTCTGGGCGAACTGCTCCCGCCCGAAGGCGGAGAAATCTTCAAACACCGGGTCGGTCTGGCCGGTGGCGGCGGCCCAGGCGGTCACGTCGGTGGGCTTTGCCTCATAGTCGTAGGAGGCGCGGCCCGCCCCGTCGGGACTGACGGTGACCCGCCCGGAGAGGTAGGGCCACACCGCAAGGCTCTCGGAGGCCACGTCCCACACCTGCTGCCCCTCTCCGCCCTGCCACAGGGCGATATGCTGGGGGTGCAGGTGGCCGCTGAACACCAGCTGCCCGCCGTACTTTGCCAGAAGCTCGCCCAGGCGGTCGTTGTCGTAGATGCGATAGCCGGTGGTGAACCGCTCGTTGTGCACCGCCAGATTCTGATGCAGCGCCACCAGGGGCACCGCCCCCGCGGCGGCGCACTTTTCCAGCTGCTTTTCCAGCCAGGTCCAGGTGCCGTCCTGCACCACCCCGCCGACGCAATAGGGAAAGCCCGGCTCATGGAGGTAGTAGGGCTGGGTGTCCAGCATGAAGAGCCAGACCCCGGCGTTCAGTTTGACCATGTAGCTGAGGCTGGCTTTGTCCCGGCTGTCGGCGGCGGAAAAGCCGCAGTTTTTGTAGATCTCTTCAAACTCCTCCGGCGTGACGAAGTCGGTCGCCGCCTGCTCGCTGCCCAGATAGGTGGCGGCGGCGTAGTTGTTCACGTCGTGGTTGCCGGGCAGCACATACACCGGCACCCCCGCCTCCACCAGCTCGTTCAGCTTTGCCGCCAGTTCCTGGTGGCTGGCCTTCTCGCCGTTGAAGCTCAGATCGCCGGTCAAGATCAGCGCGTCGGGCTTGTCCTCCGCCACTTCGGCCAGAAAGGCGTCGGTGATGGGGCGGATGTAGTCCAGCTGGCGGCCGTCGCCCTCCTCCACCACGCGGGTGAACAGTTCGCCCCCGTCCTCGATGGCCTCGCCCACATAGTGCAGGTCGCTGGCCACCGCCAGGGTCGCCGGAGCGGCGGGAGGCGTCTCGCGCCCGCAGCCGGAAAAGGCTGCCGCCGCCAGCAGCGCGGCCAGCGCCGCCGCGAGAGTCTTTTTCACGGGTATCTCCCCTTTCAGTCAAACAGGCCCCGGGGCAGAAGGATGTTCTCTTTGGGCACCTTTTCCCAGGAAAAACTTTTTACGAGCGCTGCCGCCGCCACGGGCTCGGGCCTTTCCAGCAGCCCCGCCGCAAAGGCCAGCCGGCCCACCACCTCTTCGGGGGAAAAGCGGCTTTGCAGCGTTTCCAGGCTCACGTCCCCGTCCCGCTTGGAAAGCCGCCGACCGTCCGGGGCCAGCAGCAGGGGCAGGTGGTAGAATTCCGGGGCGGGCAGGCCCAGCAGTTTATAAAGGTAGAGCTGCCGCGGGGTGGACTGCAAAAGGTCCGCCCCCCGCACCACCTGGGTCACCCCCATCAGCGCGTCGTCCACCACCACCGCCAGCTGATAGGCGAACACCCCGTCCCCCCGGCGCACCACAAAGTCGCCGCAGTCGGCGGGCAGGTATTCCTCGTACCGGCCCAGGTGGCCGTCGGTGAAGGAGACGGTCTCCTCCCCCACCCGCAGCCGCCATGCCGGCGGGCGCTGGGCCGCGCGGCGGCGCACTTCCTCCGCCGAGAGGCCACGGCAGGCCCCGGAATAGACGGGGGTGCCGTCCGACCGGTGGGGAGCGCTGGCCGCGTGGAGCTGGCTGCGGCTGCAAAAGCAGGGGTAGATAAGGCCCATCTCCGTGAGCTTTTTAAAATATGTTTCGTAAATCTCCGAGCGCTCGCTCTGGTAGTAGGGGCCGCTGGGCCCGCCGGTGCTGCCGCCCTCGTCCCAAAGAAGGCCCAGCCAGCGCAGGTCGGCCTCCAAGAGGTCGGCAAATTTGCGGGGGCAGCGCTCGGCGTCCAGGTCCTCGATGCGCAGCACCACCCGCCCGCCTTCGTGTTTGGCGGAAAGCCACGCCAGCAGGCTGCACAAGAGGTTCCCCAGGTGCATCCGGCCGGAGGGGCTGGGGGCGAAGCGCCCGGTCACGCCCGCCATCAGCCGATGGCCCAGCCGTTTTCCGCCGGGGTCAGCTTTGCCGCGTACCACGCGGCGCAGGCCTTGTGCAGGGCGGCCACGTCGGAGGCCGCGGCGGTCTCCACGCAGGAGTGCATGGCCAGCTGGGGCAGGCCGATGTCCGCCATGGGCAGGGGCACCCGGGTGCCCAGGAGGTTGCCCAGGGTGCTGCCGCCGGGCATGTCCGGGCGGTTATAGTAGGTCTGCACCGGCACGCCCGCGCCCTCGCACACAGCCTTGAACAGGGCGGCGGTGAGGCCGGTGGTGGTGTATTTCTGGTTGGCGTTGAACTTCAGCACCACGCCGCCCCCCAGCCGCACCGGGAAGTCCCCGTCGGCGTAGGACGCGAAGTTCGGGTGGATGGCGTGGCCGTTGTCGGCGCTGAGGGCAAGGCTCTTGGCGATGCCCTGCCGGCGCTGGTCTTCCGTCTCGCCCAGGGCCTCGCCGGCGGCGGCCAGCACGTCGGGCAAAAAGGTGCCCAGGGCCCCCTGCCGGGTTCCGCTGCCCACCTCCTCGTTATCGAACAGGCACCACACCGCGCCCTCGTCGGAGGCGGGCGCTTCCAAAAAGCCCTGGAGGGTGGCCCAGGCGCAGGCCAAATCGTCCAGCCGGGGGCAGAGGATGAGCTCACCTTCCGCGCCGGCGGTGGTGCCCTCCTGGCGGCAGTAGAGCAGGATGTCCGCGCCCAGAATGTCCTCCACGGCGCAGCCCGCCTCGGCGGCCAGCAGCGCCTCGTAGTCCGCCGTCTTGTCGCTGGGGGCAAAGAGGGCCTGCATGTCCGCCTTGGGGTCGTATTTGTGGCCGTCGTTGAGGCCCCGGTCCAGATGGATGGCCGGGTGAGGCATCACCGCAAGATCCCGGTCGGGGGCGATGAGGCGGGCCTCCACCCCGGCGGCGGTGCGCACCAGTACCCGGCCGGCAAGGCCCAGAGGCCGGTCCAGCCAGGAGGCGCGGATCATGCCGCCGTAGCCCTCGGTGAGCAGCATGGTGCAGCCGCTCTTCACCGCCGCGCCCTTCACCCGGTAGGCGGGGCTGTCGGAGTGGGCGGCGGCGATGCGCCAGCCGGCGGCGGGGGCGGCGGGCTGCCGCCACGCGATGAGGCTGGAGCCCTCCCGGGTGGTGTAGTATTTCCCGCCGGGGGCGAGCGTCCAGCTCTCCCGCTCTTCCAGGCGGGTGTAGCCGGCCTTTTCCAGGGCCTCGGCGGCGGTTTTCACCGCGTGCCAGGGGCTGGGGCTGCGGCGAATGAAGTCAAACAGCAGGGTTGAATCGTTCATAGAGTGTAAGCACCTCGTTTTTTGGCGGGGGCGGCGGCGCTCTCGTCTTCTGGCACCGCGCCGCTCCGATTTTTTCTTTCATTATACGGCCCGCCCGCTGTGCCGTCAACGGCGGGGGCGGGACCGGGAACAGGGAGGTTTTTGCAATGGACAAGAAAAAGCATTCCGGCTGGGCGGCCCTTGGGCTCGCGGTGGGATTTGCCGCGGTGGGCGTGTGTATTTTCCGGCTCATCCGCCATATACTAACGATAGACTAAACTGCGGAAGAACTGCGCGGGAGGAGGCAGTGAGATGAGACAACTTTGGCTGATGGTCTGCGCGGCCTTTCTGATGCTGGCGGCCTGCACGGTGCCGGGGGCCGCGCCCTCGGCGGGGGCGACGCCCGGGCCTTCCGCCGCGCCGCTGCCCACCCCTGCCGCCTCGGCGGGGGCCGGTGAGCTGCCCGCGGCCTCCGGGGAGGATTCTCAGGCGCAGGAGGCGGCGGGCCGGCCCGAGGCCCGGCCGGTGCAGGACCCCGAGGCCCTGACGGCGGCGCTGGAAGGCTGCGTGGCCTTTGGCGAGGGCGAGGCGGGGGTGAGCCTGAAAACGGCCATCGCCGCCGCCGACCTGCTGAACTGGGCCGAGGCCAGCGCCCGGGACAGCTCCATCGACGCCATGACCGCCCATCTGAGCGCATGGCTGGCGGAGCAGGACGCGGAGCGGCAGGCCCTGTTCTGGGCCAACTGGCCCGCGGTGGACGAACAGGCCTGGGCAATGGTGCGGGACCTGCCCGGCCAGCTGCCCCTGCTGGCGGACGCGGGCGACCCCCAGAAATTCGACCAGTACACCCCCGCCTGCTACGAGCGCCTGCACTGCGCGGTGGAAAAATATCTGGAAGCAGACTGAACAAAGGCCCCGGAAGGAGATTCCTTCCGGGGCCTTTTATACTGTTTGTAATTTATTCCGGTTTTATACTAGGGTTCACACCTTCACCAGCTCGTACTCCCGGGTGCCCAGGCCAATTTTTTCGCCGTGCTCCAGGGCGGACTGCCAGTGGGTGACGGGGGCGCTGTCGGTGAAGTGGTCGCCGCAGGCGCAGAAGCCCGGGGTGGCCAGATTGTCCGCCAGCTGGCTGTCGGCCAGAACGGGCATGTTGTTGCAGGCGTCGGCACAGGCCTGGTCCAGCGCCACCGGGTCGAAGGAGGCGAACATGCCCACATCGGGGATGATGGGCGCGTCGTTCTCGGAGTGGCAGTCGCAGTTGGGGGAAACATCCATCACCAGGTTGATGTGGAAGTTGGGCCGGCCGTCCACCACCGCCTTGGCGTACTCGGCGATGCGGTAGTTCAGCAGCTTGCTGGCCGCGTCGGAGGGGCAGGAGATGGCGTCGAAGTTGCAGCGGCCCAGGCAGCGCCCGCAGCCCACGCACTTGTCATGGTCGATGGAGGCCTTGTTCGCCTCGTTGAAGGAGATGGCGCCCTGGGCGCAGTCCTTGGCGCAGGCGTGGCACCCGCGGCACAGCTCCTGGTCCACCTGGGGCTTGCCGGAGGAGTGCTGCTCCATCTTGCCCGCGCGGCTGCCGCTGCCCATGCCCAGGTTCTTGATGGCGCCGCCAAAGCCGGTGCACTCGTGGCCCTTGAAGTGGTTCAGGCTGATGATCACGTCCGCGTCCATGATGGCCCGGCCGATCTTGGCCTCCTTCACATACTCGCCGCCCGCCACCGGCACCAGCGCCTCGTCGGTGCCCTTGAGGCCGTCGGCGATGATGACCTGGCAGCCGGTGGAGAAGGGGGTGAACCCGTTCTCATAGGCCGCCTCGATGTGCTCCAGCGCGTGCTTGCGGCGGCCCACATAGAGGGTGTTGCAGTCGGTGAGGAAGGGCCGGCCGCCCTGGGCCTTGATGACGTCCGCCAGGGCCTTGGCGTAGTTGGGCCGCAGGTAGGACAGGTTGCCCGGCTCGCCGAAATGAATTTTGATGGCCACGAATTTGTCCTGCATGTCGATGGTGTCCAGCCCCGCCGCGCGCACCAGCCGCTGCAGTTTCTGCAGCAGGTTCAGGCCGGGCTTTGCCCGCAGATCGCTGTAATAAACTTTTGCCTTTTCCATCTTGTTTTACACTCCTTACACCAAAAATCAGAATCCCAGAAAGGCGGCCGCCAGCACCACCGCGCCCAGGGCGATGCGGTACCAGCCGAACACCTTGAAATTGTGCTTTTGCACAAAGCTGACCAGAAAACGGATGGCCGCCACGCTCACCACAAAGGCCACCGCGCAGCCCAGCGCCAGCGCCGCCACCTCGCCGCCGGTGAAGGTGCCGCCGTCGGCCAAGAACTTCACCAGCTTCAGGCCGCTGGCCCCGGCCATCACCGGGATGGCCAGAAAGAAGGTGAACTCCGCCGCCACCGGGCGGGCAAGCCCCAGCAGAAGGCCGCCCACGATGGTGGCGCCGCTGCGGGAGGTGCCGGGGATCATGGCCAGCACCTGCCAGCAGCCGATGATGAGGGCGTGGCGGTAGGTCAGCTGGTCCATCCGGCGCACCGTGGGCCGGCGGCGGCGGTTCTCGATGAGGATGAAGAACACGCCGTAGAGAATGAGCATGGCCGCAACGGTGATATAATTATAAAGGTGGGCGTCCAGCCAGTCGTCCAGCAGCAGGCCCAGCACCATGGCAGGCAGGGTGGCCACCAGAATTTTGAACCACAGCTGCCACACCTCCGGGCGCTGGTACTTGTGGCGCGCATCGGTGGTGAAGGGCCACAGCCGCGGGAAATACAGCACCACCACTGCCAGGATGGCCCCCAGCTGGATGACCACCCGGAACATGCTCATGAACTCTTCCGAATAGGGCAGCGCCAGCAGCTTCTCCGCCAGAATGAGGTGGCCGGTGCTGCTGATGGGCAGCCACTCGGTGATGCCCTCGATGATGCCGTATAAAATGACCTTCAGGTATTCCATCGGTTCTCTCCTTTTTCACTGCGGGGGCCGCGGGGCCGCCCTTGTCTGTTTTTGTATTATACCATGGAGCGTCAGCGAAATGGTATCATTGCGCATCAAAAGCCGGTTGCCGGGCCGGCGTCAGCCGGAACGGCGAGGCGCTGCGCATAAAATGTATAACAGCCGTTTAGCGGCTATTATACCACAATTCTGTCCAAAACAGAACCCACTCCCCCTTCCCCTTTCTTTTCGGGACGCAATCAAGTATAATCAGGTATAATTGGGGCAGAGTTCCCTCTGCCCGCTGTTTTGAAAGGAGGCGATGGGCCATGGTGCGTTTCAAGCTGGACAAAAAAGGCGTTGCGGTGGTCTGCCTGTGGGCCCTGGCCCTGGGCGCTGCCGCCGCCCCCTTCATCTTCTGGCAGAGCATCGGCGCGGGGCTCGTGTTCGCCGCCTTCTGGCTGGGGCTGTGCCTCGGCTGGCTGCCCGCCCGCTGCGAGAGCTTTGAGGGCAGCGTCACCCTGGGCGAGGTGCGCATGAGCAGCGGCCTTCTGTTCAAGACCAGCCGCCGCCTGCCCACCCGCTGGGTCAGCGCCTCGGCCCGGTTCTCCACTCCCCTTTTGCGCCTGTGCCGCTGCTGCGTGCTGGTGCTGGCCACCAGCGGCGCGCTGGTGGTGCTGCCCGGCATCTCCGACGCCGACGCCGACGGCCTGCTTTCCTACCTGCAAGGAGGCTGACATGGAGGATATTCGCCTGAAAGGGCATTTCCATATTGTATATATCTTAAAAATTATACGCTACGGTCTGATTTTGTGTCTGGTGCCGATGATACAGGCCCTGCTGAACTTCGACTTGGAGAGCCTCTACCGGGCGCTGCGGCAGGACGCGGTCATCCTCATCGCCATGGCGGCGCTGGGGGCGGTGCTGTGGCGGCGGGTGGGCTTTGCCCTCACCGACAAGGCGCTGGTGCTGGACATGGGCATCCTGGTGCGCCGCCGGGCCAGCTTTGCCCGCCGGGACATCGCGGTGCTGGAGCAGGACCGGCCCCTGTGGCTGCGCCTTGCGGGGGGCAGCCGGGTGACGGTGTACATGGCCCGGGGCCGCGGGCGGAACAAGGCCACCTTCTACCTGCCCCGGCGGCAGGCGGCGGCCCTGGCGGAAACGCTGCTGCCGGTGAACTCCGAGGCGGTGCTCTTCGCCCCCACCCGCGCCGAGCGGGTGCGGCTGACCATGCTCAGCGCCAACATCGCCGCCACGGCGGCCCTGGTGCTGGTGAGCCTGCGGCAGACCCGGCGCATCCTGGGCGCGGGGCTGGAGCAGAAACTGAACGACCTGGCCCTGGGGCAGCTGGCCCAGGTGGAAAAACTGCTGGAGCTGGTGCTGCCCGCCGGCGTGGCCTGGCTGGTCACGCTGGTGTTCGCCTTGTGGGGGGTGGCGCTGTTCTGGTCGCTGTTGTCCACCTCCGGGTTCAAGGTGTGCCGCAGCGGCGGGGTCATCCTGGCCAAGGGCGGCCACGTGAACCACAGCGAGCGGCGCATCGCCGTGCCCGCCATCAGCGCCTGCGACGTGCGCCTGTCCCCCGCGGGGCGGCTGCTGGGCCGCCGGGCGGTGTATCTGAGCGCCGGCAGCTACCGGGGCGGCGACATCCCGGTGCTGGTATATAAGCCGGGGGCGGAAGCCCTGGTGCAGGCGCTGGTGCCTCAGTTCACCCCTCCGCCCTACTCGCCGGAAGTGCTGGCCGGGCGCAGCCTGCCGCTGTTCCTCTGGAAGGGCGGCGCGGCCTTCGCCTTTTTCGGCGCGCTGATGGGGGTGAGCCTCTGGAAGATGCCCCGGCTCACCTCGCTGCTGGCGCTGCCGCTGCTGCTCTGCCTGGGGCTGCTGCTGGCGGGGCTGGAGGCCTGGGTCACCGAAGGCGTCTGGCAGACCCCCGGCGGCACGCTGGCCGTTCAATACACCCGGGGCTACACCCGGCACACAGTCTATCTGCTCACGGCGGATTTTTCCCTCACCTGCCGCCAGACCCCCTTTTCGGAGTCGGTGGGCCGGTGCGACCTCATCGCCCGCCTGCCCTGCCGCGCACGGGTGAAGGCGCGGGCGGTGAAATACGCCCGGGCAGTGCGGCTGAAACTTGTACCCTGAAGAAAGAAGGAAGTCAAAACCATGCGTTACGATACTGTGGTGTTCGATCTGGACGGCACCCTGCTGAACACGATCCGGGACCTGGCGGACGCGGCCAACTATGTCTGCCGCGCCCACGGCTGGCCGGAGCATACCCTGGACGAATACCGCTATTTTGTGGGCAACGGCATCCCGAAGCTGTGCCAGCGGTTCGCGCCCGAAACGGCCCGGGACGAGGCCAGCCAGAAAGAGGTGCTGGCCCAGTTCAGCGCCCGCTACGCCGCCCACAAGGAGGACACCACCGCCCCCTACCCCGGCATCGAGGCGATGCTGGAGGCGCTCTCGGCGGCGGGGGTGCGGTACGGGGTGCTCACCAACAAGGAGCACACCCTGGCCCAGGGAGTGATGGAGCACTACTTCCCCGGCCGGTTTGAATTCGTGCAGGGGGCGGTGCCCGGTGTGCCCACCAAGCCCGACCCCACGGCCCTGCACCATCTGCTGGCGCGGATGGGCGCGGACGAGAGCCGCACCCTCTTCGTGGGGGACAGCGACGTGGACATCCACACCGCCCACAACGCGGGCCTGCCCGGCGCGGGGGTGCTGTGGGGCTTCCGCACAAAGGAGGAACTGACGGCGGCGGGGGCCGAAGCCCTGGCCGCCACCCCCGCCGACCTCGCCCGCTACATCCTGGGCGAAGCGGAGGGCGTACATACCCCGGACCGGGAGGCGCGGGCCGAGGCCTGCGGCGGCGAAGGGTGAGCGGCCTTTTGCTGGAAAGCCCGGTGGGCCCCCTCTGGCTCACGGCCCAGGGCGGCGCCCTCACCGGGTGCTGGTTCGTGAGCGGGCGCTTCCCCCCTGAGCTGCCCCCGCAGCCGCCCCGGGAAGCGGACGACCCGGTGCTGGCCGCGGCGAAGGCCTGGCTTGAAATCTACTTTTCCGGCCGGGACCCCGGCCCCACCCCGCCCCTGGCGGCGGAAGGCACCCCCTTTCAGCAGGAGGTGTGGCGGCGGCTGGCGCAGGTGCCCTGGGGCACGGCCACCAGCTACGGCGCGCTGGCCGCAGACATCGCGGCGGAAATGGGCATCCCGAAGATGAGCGCCCGGGCAGTGGGCGGCGCGGTGGGGCGCAACCCCATCTCCCTCTTCCTGCCCTGCCACCGGGTGTTGGGCGCGGACGGCCGCCTCACCGGCTACGGCGGCGGGCTGGAGAACAAGATATACCTGCTGAAGCTGGAGGGCATCTCCTTCCGCCCCTGATTTATACGTCGGGAGTATTTTGTTATTTCTATACTTTTAGGAAACACCATCACACAAGGAGGAAACGCCATGGAATGGACCGACGGCAAGCCCCGCTGCCGCTGGGCGAACCCGAAGAACCCGGCCTACATCGCCTACCACGACGGCGAGTGGGGCGTGCCTTTGCACGACGACCGGGCGCTGTTCGAGCTGCTGATTTTGGAGACTTTTCAGGCGGGGCTTTCCTGGGAGTGCGTGCTGAACAAGCGCCCCGCCTTCCGGCAGGCCTTCGAGGGGTTTTATCCCGAGCGGGTGGCGGCCTTCGACGAGGCAAAGCTGGAAGAGCTGGCCCAAAACGCCGCCATCATCCGCAACCGGCGCAAGATCAAGGCGGCGGTGAAAAACGCGGCGGTGTTCCTGGACATTCAAAGGGAATGGGGCAGCTTCGACGCCTGGCTCTGGCACTGGACGCAGGGCGAGCCTCTCATCGAATACGGCCCCGCCTCCTCGCCCCTTTCGGATGAAATTTCCCGGGACCTCAAGCGCCGGGGCATGTCCTTCGTGGGCACCACGGTGGTCTACGCCTACCTGCAGGCGGCGGGGGTCATCAACGCCCACGAGCCGGGGTGTTTTCGCGCGCCGTGAAGGGCCGCGCTCCGATTTTCGTTGACGCGCTCCGCCCCGGTGTGATATAATTAGGCGTAGGCCCCCGTTCGGGGACGAAAAATCAGAATACCGGAAATGGCACATTGATCCACAGGATCAGTGTGCCATTTTTTCATTTTTCGTCCAGCGAAAGGAGACGCTTATGACCCGAATGATCGAATACGACGGCATTCCCTGCGCGGTGTACACCACCGAAAAGACCGCGGTCGCCCCCGGCGGCCCGGACCTCCCCTCCGACACGGTCATCTACGCCGCATGGCGGTGGCTGGCCCGCTGCCGGGTGCTCCATCATCCCCTCACCGCCCTGTGCTTCGCCTTCCGGCGGGAACTGGTGCGGGGCAGTTCCTTCCAGATGGAAGTGAGCCTGCCCGCCCGGGC
This sequence comes from Oscillospiraceae bacterium, assembly GCA_004558145.1. Classification (GTDB taxonomy): domain Bacteria; phylum Bacillota; class Clostridia; order Oscillospirales; family Ruminococcaceae; genus Allofournierella_A; species Allofournierella_A excrementavium. The sequence continues at coordinate 57,998 of SFDQ01000008.1, read as the reverse complement.
CGCCGCCCTCCCCTCCAAAGACCGGCTGCATCTGCTGCTGGTGCTCTCCTGCGACGGCGTGTGGCTCAAGCAGGTGGTCTTCTCCCCCCGCACGGTGCTGGCCGGCCTGCCCGGCCATGTGCGGCGGGTGGTGTTTCACTAAAGCGGACAAAAAGAGTTCCGGGCGTTTGCCCGGAACTCTCCGCACCGTCCTGCCGCCTTCCCCCCTTCGGGCGCGGCCCGGTCACAGAGCCGGCCTATTGATACCGGGAGCGATGTGTGGTACAGTGAAGACGGTTCAAACGTTTTGCAGACCGGGAAGGAGCGCGCCATGCGGCAGATCGTCATACGAAAAGACCCTGTCCTCGCCTTGAATTCCCGCGTTTCCCTCATGGGCTGTGGGTCCTCCATCCATATCTCCTGCCCCGAAACGGCGGACGCGCTGCTCAAGGATGCGGTGAACGAGACCGTTCCCTTCGCCGCCCTCCTTGAGGAATTCCGCCGCTTCACCGCGGGGCAGCCCTCCGCACTCTTCGCCAGAATGTATCAGCTCAGCGAGACAAGCGGGCTGGTCATCGACCAGAACATCTATCTCTATCACTGCGACGTCTGCCCCGTGTGGGTGGAGGCGGAAGAGGCCCGCTGGGCATACATGGGCAGCAAAAAATATCTGGGCGACTCCTGGTGGTTCGACGACGACGAAATTTTGAAGGACGTCCGGGAAATGAACGTTGTCGCCTTTTTGGAAAAGTACAAAGGCTGCTGAACGCTCTGGGAACTGCCCCGTCCGAAAAAAGCGCACCGCCTGTGGCGGAGAGGAACGGCGGGCGGCGGGCTCCGCGCTTTTTGCAGGCATTCCGCCCTGCCTGCGGTGCTTCGTCTGCGGGAAGAAGGGCCGCGTGGGGCGGGTGGTGTTTCTCTGAACAGGAAAAAAGCTCCGGGCAAGTGCCCGGAGCTTTTTCTTCGTCACAGCCCTGCGGGCCGTCTCACTTTGTGAGCTTGCGACCCATGAACCGTGGATTGACGTACAGCACATAGACGCAGGCGGCAGCGATCATCAGCACAGCGCCCACAAGGCCCAGCCCGAAACGGACGGTCAAAAAGGCGGCGAAAAGCTGCGCGCAGCAATAGCCCAGCTCGATGCGCGTGTTTCTTCTGCGCCGGGCCATGTCCGCTTCCCAGCGGTGGTTGGAAGCCATCCATACCGAGCTGCACAGAAGCAGCACGAGGGAGACCGCCAGCTCTCCCCGGTAGAGCGCTTCGTTTTCCAAACCGGGCTGCCGGAGCTGCCACATCACCGAGGTGCTGTTGAACAGAAACGCCACCTGCGCGGTGATGGCCATTTTTATCAGATTGGCCCGGAGGATGAGGTTGGGCTTTTTGGGGGCCGGGGCGTTTTGCGCGTCCGTCTCTCTCCCATCGTTTTTGCCCGCGCCCACAAGTTCCGCCAGACTTGTTTCAAACACCTCCGCCAGCCGGACGAGGTTTTCTGCGGTCGGCTCCGACTGACCCGTTTCCCATTTTGACACGGCCTGCCGGCTCACGCCGATCTGCTCCGCCACATATCCCTGGGACAGTTTCAGTTTCTCCCGCCTGTCTTTGATGCGTTCGCCCAAAGTCACTGCCATCACCTCCGTGTGGTCTTATTGTAGCGGAAAATCCCTTTGAAGTCGACCAACTGTATGTCAACCGGCGGTTGCGGCAGCGCTTTTTTGCCTTTGGAAAAAGGGAAAGACGGCGCGCGAATTTGCAAGGGATGAGAAACGTTCCGGTTTTTGTAAAAAGTCATGCGCACTCTCTTGACTCCTACGTTACGTAATGCTGTATTCTTTTCTTGGGAAAGCAAACAGATTTGACCGGTCAGTCCCACCCTTCCCTAAAACGAAAGGATCAACGCAATGAGAAGTATAAGCCAAGTCGCCAAGCTTACAGGGGTCAGTATACGAACACTTCAATACTACGACAAAATCGGACTGCTCAAGCCAAGTGAACTTACCGCCGCCGGGTATCGGATGTATGATGATGACGCATTGCAGACCTTGCAGCAGATCCTGTTTTTTCGTGAGTTGGGATTTTCGTTGAAAGAAATAAAGCAAATTTTGCAACAGCCGGATTTTGACAGGATCAATGCATTCAAAAGGCAAAAGGAACTTTTTCTCCTAAAGCGCGATCGGCTTGACCAGCTTATACAACTCCTGGAACATCTTGAGAGAGGAGAAGCCTGTATGAGTTTTAAAGAGTTTGACTTGTCGGATTATATCAGCGCCCTGGAAGAGTTTAAAACCGATCAGGCTCAAGCTGTTGTGCAGCACTGGGGAAGCGTCGAAAATTTTGATATGTTCATTCAAAAAATCCAAGAGGATGAGAGTACCGTTGCAAGGCTTGCTATCCAACAGTTTGGAAGCATTGAAAAGTATACGGAAGCCATGAAGCATAATCTGGAGCATTTCTCTGAAATTGCGGATCATTGGCAATCTCAAATCCCGGAAGAAAGCCGAGCAGACGACAAATTTCTCGCGTTGGCATCCCACAAAGGAGAGGATGTTGGCTCAGAACCGGTCCGGCATATAGTCAGAGAAATAGTCGCAACTGCTCTGGAAGTCGACTCCGCTGCGAAGGTCGGAAATGCAGAGAATTACTGTCATACAGTGACACAGATTTATTCCAATGATTACTTCAGCAAAATCGTCGATGCCAAGTACGGCGCTGGAAGCAGCGCATATATTGTGAAAGCCTTCCGTTTTTATAGCGAGAACAACCAACGGCTTTTTGCACACCCAGAAAACTCTACTTCATGATGTGCAAATGGATTTTCTGCATCTACTGTGATATATTGATTTCTGAAAAGGCGCAGAGAGGTCATATTTTGGAATAAAACCGTTATCTCTATTGAGCAGTGGAAAGTTGTGGTGAGGTCGATATGTATCATGTAGAAATCATGAATCTGCAACAGGCAAAAGAAATCTCGGAATGGAGGTATCCTTCTCCTTATGATGTGTACAATTATCCAGCCTGGAATATAATGGCAGAAAACAAATGGGCGATCACCCTTCCGGAAAGACGAAAGCAGGAATTTCGAAGTATCTGTTATGCAGATAAGGTTGTGGCCTATTTCAGGCTGTTTGAAAATTCTCCCGGCGGAAAATACTTTCTTGGACTTGGGCTTCTGCCAACACTTTGTGGAACAGGAAAAGGCACCGTCATAATGGAGCAGATCCTGGCCTACGCAAAAAAGGTGAACATAAAACAACTTTATCTGGAGGTAAGAGATTTCAATAAACGGGCAATGCATTGCTATCAGAAAGCGGGATTTGTTGAAGTGGATCGATATGATAAGTGTGTGCTTGGCAGCACATGCACGATGGTAGAGATGGTATATAATTTTTAGGGCATATCAGCCTGGGCAGATATGTTTGAGGGCAGTTCAATAAAATCATAGCCTCCACTGGCGTAGAGAAATGTGCAACAAAAGTATCGCTCCTAAAATGCCAGGGTCTTTTATGGGGAATATCTTTTACGACACGCCACAATTGAAAAAATGCGACTTGGTTTATTTTACTCCAAGTCGCATTTTTAATTCTATATAAAGCAACAAGCCCGCCTCTGCGATGCTTTTCCCTCTTCTGAGTCAAAGGGAAAGCCGGCAGACGCTTTTGCGTCTGCCGGCTTTCTGGTGACCCGTCCGGGAATCGAACCCGGGTTACCGCCGTGAAAGGGCGATGTCTTGACCGCTTGACCAACGGGCCATATTATACAAGGCTTAGCTACGACAGCAAGCAACACATCGTCCACTACTGCGGGCGACCCCCATGTATCGTAGCTAAACCTTGTATCTGGTAGCGGTAACTGGATTCGAACCGGTGACACTTCGGGTATGAACCGAATGCTCTAGCCAACTGAGCTATACCGCCATATTCAGCTACGCCCTTCTGAAAGGCGCTTTTATATTATACTGAATGATGGGGGGCTTGTCAATACTTTTTTGTTGGAAAAAGACGGCGGCGGCGGGATTTTCCCGCCGCCGCCGTGCTGCGCACTTTTTTTATTTTGCTTCGGGCACCAGCAGCTCCTTGCCGCCCATGTAGGGGCGCAGGACCTCGGGGATCTTCACGGTGCCGTCCGCCTGGAGGTTGTTCTCCAGGAAGGCGATGAGCATCCGCGGAGGCGCCACGCAGGTGTTGTTCAGGGTGTGAGGCAGATAGTTGCGGCCGTCCTCGCCCTTCACGCGGATCTTCAGCCGGCGGCTCTGGGCCTCGCCCAGGTTGGAGCAGCTGCACACCTCGAAGTACTTCTTCTGGCGGGGGCTCCAGGCCTCGATGTCGCAGCTCTTCACCTTCAGGTCGGCCAAATCGCCCGAGCAGCACTCCAGCTGGCGCACGGGGATGTCCAGGCTGCGGAACAGCTCCACGCTGTAACGCCACATCTTCTCGTACCAGTCCATGCTCTCCTCCGGCTTGCAGAGCACGATCATCTCCTGCTTCTCAAACTGGTGGATGCGGTAAACGCCACGCTCCTCCAGGCCGTGGGCGCCCTTCTCCTTGCGGAAGCAGGGGCTGTAGCTGGTGAGGGTCAGGGGCAGCTTGGCCTCGGGGATGATCTGGTCCACGAAGCGGCCGATCATGGTGTGCTCGCTGGTGCCGATGAGGTAGAGGTCCTCGCCCTCAATTTTGTACATCATGGCGTCCATCTCGGGGAAGCTCATGACGCCCTGCACCACCGCGCCGTGCATCATGAAGGGCGGGATGACGTAGGTGAAGCCCTTGCCGATCATGAAGTCGCGGGCGTAGGCCAGCACCGCCTCGTGCAGGCGGGCGATGTCGCCCAGCAGGTAGTAGAAGCCGTTGCCGGCCACGCGGCGGGCGCTGTCCAGGTCGATGCCGCCGAAGCTCTCCATGATTTCGGTGTGGTAGGGAATGTCAAACTCCGGCACCACGGGCTCGCCGAAGCGCTGCACTTCCACGTTGCAGCTGTCGTCCGGGCCGATGGGCACGGAGGGGTCGATCATGTTGGGGATGACCAGCATGATGTCGCGAATTTCGCCCTCCAGCTTCTCCTCCTCGGCCTCCAGCTCGGCCAGACGCTGGGCCTGGGCGGTCACCTTGGCCTTGGCGGCCTCGGCCTCCGCCAGCTTGGATGGGTCCTTCTTGGCCTGGCCCATCAGCATGCCCACCTGCTTGGAGAGGGTGTTGCGCTCGGCGCGCAGGGCGTTGGCCTCGGTCATCACAGCGCGGTTCTTCGCGTCCAGCTCGATGACCTTGTCCACCAGAGGCAGCTTGGCCTCCTGGAATTTCTTCTTGATGTTCTCCTTCACTGCGTCGGGATTTTCCCGCACAAATCGAATGTCCAGCATGTCGATACTCCCCTTTTACTTGTTTTCTTCCTTATTGTAGCCGCCCAGCAGGTTCGCGAAGGCGGAAAGCTGCTCGTCCGAGTAAAAATGCACCGTCAGGCTGCCCTGGCCGTTTTTGTAGTCCACCTTGACCTCGCTGCCCAGCACTTCCCGCAAAGCGTACTCCACTTCCCCTGCCAGCGCGGGGCGCAGGGGCTGGGGTTTGGGCGGTTTTTCCGGCTTTACCAGTTTTTTGCACAGGGCTTCGGTCTGGCGCACGTTCAGGTTCTGGCCCACCACCGCCTCGGCGGCCTTTGTTTGCAGCGCCGCGTCCGGCAGGCCCAGCAGCACCTTTGCGTGGCCGGTGGAGAGCTTGCCCTCCTTCAAAAAGGCCAGCACGTCGTCGGGCAGGTTCAACAGGCGCAGACTGTTGGCGATCGCGCTGCGGCTCTTGCCGATTTTCTGAGCCGTCTGCTCCTGGGTCAGCTCGCACCGCTCCATCAGCTGGCGGTAGCCCATGGCCTCCTCCACCGGGTCCAGGTCTTCCCGCTGGAGGTTCTCGATGAGGGCCAGCTCCATGGCCTCGGCGTCGGTCACGTCCTTGATGACCACCGGCACCTCGGAAAGGCCCGCGAGGCGCGCTGCCCGCCAGCGGCGCTCGCCGGCGATGATTTTGTAGGCTCCGCCGGCCGCCGCACGCACCGCGATGGGCTGCAAAAGGCCGTGGCGGGCGATGCTGTCCGCCAGTTCGGAGAGGGCCTGCTCGTCGAAGTCCTTGCGGGGCTGGTCCTTGTCCGGCTCAATTTCCCGCAGGGGCAGGGTGCTCACCGGGCCGCCCACGTCCCGGGCGGCGTCCTCGAAGAGGCTTTCCAGCCCGCGGCCGAGGCCTCCTTTTTTCACTGCCATCCTTTTTCCCCCTTTTTACCGGTTGTTTGCAAGGAACTCCTTGGCCATTTCCATGTAGGCCTCGCAGCCCTTGCTCACCGGGTCGTAGTAATTGATGGGCATGCCGAAGCTGGGCGCTTCGGAGAGCCGCACGTTCCGGGGCACGGTGGTCTTGTAGACCTTGTCCCCGAAGAACTTTTTCACCTGCTCCACCACCTGCAGGGTGAGGTTCAGGCGGCCGGCGTACATGGTGAACACCACGCCCTCGATCTCAAGGTAGTGGTTGTACATCTTGCGCACGGTCTTGAGGGTGCTCATCAGCTCGGACAGGCCCTCCAGGGCGTAGAACTCGCACTGGATGGGGATGAGCACCGAGTCGCAGGCGCACAGGCCGTTGAGGGTGAGCAGGTCCAGGCTGGGCGGGCAGTCGATGAAGATGAAGTCGTAATTGCCGGCCACCTGGGCCAGCGCCTGCCGCAGGCGGCTCTCACGCTTGGGCATATTCACAAGCTCCACCACCGCGCCGGACAGCTGGATGTTGGAGGGGATGATGTCCACCTTGAACTGGGTGGGAAGAATGGCGTCGGCGGCCTTGGCCTCCCCGATGAGCAGCTCGTAGACGCTGGCCTCCACATTTTTCTTGGAGACGCCGAAGCCGCTGGTGGTGTTGCCCTGGGGGTCCAGGTCCACAATGAGGACTTTTTTGTCCTGGGCGGCCACACAGGCCGCCAGATTGACCGCCGTGGTGCTTTTGCCCACGCCGCCCTTTTGGTTCGCAACCGCAATGATCTTGCCCACGTTTGTTCTCCTCTTGTTCTGTGTGCTGATGTGCCGGCAGACGCGCCGGCCCCGAAAAAACGGGCTGTGCTTGTTATTATAGCACAGCCCGGCCTCTTTTGAAACGGGCAATATCTTGTGGTCCGCCCAAAAAAGCCCCTATTTGCGGGGCCTTTTTCTATATATAGTGGCTGTTCCTCGGCGGCGCAGAGCGGATTTTGCTTAAAATGTTCCACGTGGAACATTGTTTTTGCAGAATTGCGGGCCTGCGAAATGTTCCACGTGGAACATTTCGGGGTGTGTTCTCCCCTGCCCTGGGGAGGTTTTTGTTTGGGTCGCGCTTTTACTCCGGGCGGCGCTGGGGTGCTGGGCGAAGCATTTGAATCAAAGCTGCCCTTCCCTTTCACCGGGCGGCGCGGGGGCCGGGAAGTTTTGCGCGGGGTGGCCGCGTCTCTGTCCGCCGCCGCACGCGGCGTTTCGGACACGCTGCACTCCCACCGTGCAGCGTGTTCGCTCCGAGGCGCACTACGCGGCGGCAGTGCGCGTCTGGCTCGGCTGGCACCGGGCGCCAGGCGGGGAAAAACCGGCCAGAGCACCGCCCTGCTTCGCTGGCCTTTTGATTCAGGCCAGGAAAACACCGCCCGGCCGAGACGAAGCCCGGTCCTCCCCACGTAGTGCGCATCAGAACGGACACTTTTCTTTGTCCTGAAAAGTGCCCGGGATGCCGCGTGCGGTGGAGATGGGCCGGGCGGAGCACTTCAATCAAAGCTGCCCGTCCCCTTTTTCCGGGCAGCGCTGGGGTATGGGCAGCTTTGCACGGGGTGACCGCGTCACCGTCCGCCGCCGCACACGGCGTTCCGGACACGCTGCACTCGCACCGTGCAGCGTGTTCGCTCCGAGGCGCACTACGCGGCGGCAGTGCCGCGGCTGGCTCGGCTGGCACCGGACGGCAGGCCGGGCAAAATCGGCCAGAGTGCGCCCTGCCTTTCCGCATTGCTTCAGCTTGTCCCTTTCCTTCTCTTCTTCGCGGTGCTATACTGGAATCAAATCCACAGTAAAAGGAGGCTTCATGAAATGCGTATCCGCACTCTTTGGCGTGTGCCTGTGTTCTGCCTTTTGGCAAGCGCCGCCAGTTATTGGCTCACGATTTTTCCCGGTTATCTTTTTTACGTGAATCGGGTGGCAAACGCCGATGGCTCCATCGAGGTCTCCGTCGACCCGCTGCGCGGTACGCTGTTAAAAATCGCACTGTTCCTTTTGGTGCTCCTGCTGGGCGGGCTGTGGGCCTTCCGCTCCATGACGCGGTGGGAGATTGCTTGTTCGGCGGCGCTGCTGATTTTGCCCATGCTGGCCATCGTCCTGGCGCAGCTTTGGCTTCCCTCTTTTCCTGTGAATGTCAGCATGTTTCTGTCACCGTTCTATAATTGGAGCGGCAGCCTTTCCTCCCTCTTGATGCAGTGCTCCCTCCCCCTGCCCGCCGCGACCATCATCGCCCAGTTCGCGCCTCTGCTGTTCGTCCCCTTTGGGCGGCAAAAGGTCTGACCGCTTTTCTGTGATATTTGCCCCGGAGTTTCCTCCGGGGCCTTTTCATTGTTCCACGTGGAACAATGCGGGGAGGCCGCCGGAAAATGTTCCACGTGGAACATTGGGCCGCACAAAAACCCGGAGCCCCCGCCGCGATGTGCGGACAAGGGCTCCGGGATGTTAAGGGCGTGATGAGAGCGCGGACAAGCGGGCGGGCTGACTGGTGCGGCAATGCGGTTTGAAGATGTGCCCCGGGCTGCCCGCCGACCTGTTCCCGGCCGGCTGTGGGCGGCGGTCTTTTTCTCAGGCCGAGCAGCCCGCGCCGGAGGCGGCGGTCTTTTTGGCGGGCTCGGTGGGGATATGTACCGTGTATTCCACAAAGCCCTCCCCTTCCCGCTTGGTGGTGTGGGCGGGCACGCCCGCGTCCACCATCAGGCGCACCGCCTTGTTGATGGTGTTCACGAAGATGCGCACGTCCCGCACCATGGGCACCGGGCGGCGGCGAGGCGGCTTTTTCTGCTGAAGGCACTGCTCCACATACTCGTCCGCCTGACGGGCGTTCATCTTCTTCTTCACGAACTGGGCCAGGGCGCGGCTGCGCTGTTCGCTCTCCGGCAGGCGGAGCACCGCCCGGGCATGCCGCTCGGTGAGACCGTTGGCGATGCAGTAGGCCTGCTGCTCCTCGTTCAGCGCCAGCAGGCGCAGCTTGTTGTTCAGGGTGGGCTGGGCGATACCCAGGCGCTTGGCCGCCTCCTCCTGGGTGCAGCCCCAGAGGGTGATGACCTCCCGGATACCCCGGGCCTGCTCGAAGGGGTCCAGGCCCTGGCGCTGGATGTTTTCCAAAAGGCCCAGCGCCGCCGACTGGCTCTCGTCCCGCTGGGCCAGGATGGCCGGTATCTCGGCAAGGCCCGCCAGCTTGCAGGCCCGCAGCCGCCGCTCCCCCGCCACCAGCTCGTACTCGCCCTTTTCTTTGCCGGGGCGCACGCTCACCGGCTGCAGCAGGCCGTTCTGGGCAATGCTCAGCGCAAGACGGGCAATTTCCTGCTCGTCAAAATGGGTGCGGGCCTGATGGGCCGAGGGCACGATCTTGTCCACCGGCAGCAGCAGCACCTTTCCCTGCACCTTCGGTCTCGGGGTCAGCATGGGTCATTTCTCCTTCCCGTCGGCGGGGCTTGTCCGGTTTTGTTGCAAAAAAATCGGACGCCCGCGGCATTTTTCCTCTCCTGCCTTGAGAAAGAGGGCTTCATCGCCCTTTCCTCTCTGCAAAAAGAAGTATACCACGCGCATCCGATATTTTCCAGTATTTTCCATTTACACCAAGCGACGGCATCCGCGCTTTGGCCCGTCACTTCAAGGGGGCTTTTGCGATCTTTCCGCCGTTGCGGGGGTAAACGGTCGAAGTGTGCGAAATCTTTTCGCACAAAATCAGGCACCGCTCGTCGCCGCCGGGCAGGTGCAGCCGGGCCGTTTCCTTCCAGGCGCCGCCCAGTTTGGCGATGGCGTTCCTGGCGGCGGCCAGCTCTTCCTCGCCGGAAGCGCCCTTGAGGGCGATGAACACGCCCCCCACCTTCACCAGGGGCAGGCAGTATTCGCTGAGGACCGGCAGGGCGGCCACCGCACGGGCGCAGGCCACGTCAAAGGCCTCTCGCCACTGCTTGCGGGCCGCTTCCTCCGCCCGCTCCTTGGCGAACTCCACGCCGGTAAGGCCCAGCTCGCCGCAGACCCAGCGCAGAAAATCCACCCGCTTGCCGGTGGGCTCCATCAAGGTGAGCTCCAGGTCGGGCTTGTAGATTTTGGCCACCACGCCGGGGAAGCCCGCGCCGGTGCCCACGTCCACCAGCTTGCCCGCCACCTCGGGGCGGGCGGCAAAGAGCAGGCTGTCCACAAAATGCTTGTCCTCGATGCCCTCCGGGTCGGTGATGGCGGTGAGGTTCACCTTCTGGTTGTAGTCCACGAGGCACTGGGCGTATTTATCCAGCTTGTCCAGCATTTCGCCGGTGAGGCTCACACCTTCGGCGGCGCACTTGGCCGCAAGGCGCTGTTTGTCGATCATTGGTCGGTCTCCCCTTCCCTTTTTGCTTTGGCGTTGGCGGCGGCCACGGCCACCGAGAGCACGGCGATGTCCGCCGGCGACACGCCGGGGATGCGGCCCGCGGCGGCGATGTCCGCCGGGCGCAGCTTCTGCAGTTTTTCACGGGCCTCCAGCCGCAGGCCCTCCAGCGGGGCATAGTCAAAATCCGCCGGGATGGGCTGGCTCTCCAGCCGCTTTGTCTCCCGGATGACCCGCTGCTGCCGGGCGATGTAGCCCTCGTATTTTATCTCGGTGACGATGCGGCCGGCCATGCGGCTGTCCACGCCCTCGCCGGGTCCGATGACCGCCGCGATGTGGTCGTAGGTCAGCTCCGGGCGGCGCAGCAGCTGGGCCGCCGTGCCTCCCTTTTCCACCGGGGGCAGGCCCTCTTTCTCGGTGACGGCGTTCAAATCGGCGGCCCGAACGGTGGTGGAGGCCAGCCGCTTTTCCTCGGCGGCCTTTACCTCCATGGCCTTTTCAAAGGCGGCCCAGCGCTCGTCGTCCACCAGCCCGAACTTGCGGCCGATGGGGGTGAGGCGCTCGTCGGCGTTGTCCTGCCGCAGGGTCAGCCGGTACTCGCTGCGGCTGGTCATCATGCGGTAGGGATCCATCACGCCCTTGGTGACCAGGTCGTCCACCAGGGTGCCCAGGTAGGAGGTGTAGCGGGGCAGGGTCATGGGTTCTTTACCCAGCACCGCCAGGGCGGCGTTCGCGCCCGCCAGCAGCCCTTGGGCCGCCGCCTCCTCGTAGCCGCTGGTGCCGTTGAACTGGCCCGCGCCGTACAGCCCCGCCACCGCCCGGCTTTCCAGGGTGTGGCGCAGGGCCTGGGGGTCGATGCAGTCGTACTCGATGGCGTAGGCCGGGCGCATGATTTCAAGATGCTCGAAGCCCCGGATGGTGCGGTACATGGCAATTTGCACGTCCTCGGGCAGGCTGCTGCTCATGCCCTGGAGGTACATCTCCTCCGTGTCCGGGCCGCAGGGCTCCACGAAGATCTGGTGGCGGTCCTTGTCGGCAAAGCGCACCACCTTGTCCTCGATGCTGGGGCAGTAGCGGGGGCCGATGCCCTCGATGGCCCCGCCGTAGAGGGGCGAGCGGTGGAGGTTGGCCCGAATGACGTTGTGGGTCTCGGGGTTGGTCCAGGCGATGAAGCAGTCCACCTGATTCTTCACGCCGCCGGGCGGGGTGAGAAAGCTGAAGGGCTCCGGCGGCTCCTCCCCCGGCTGGCGCTCCAGCACCGAGAAGTCGATGCTGCGCCGGTGCACCCGGGCGGGGGTGCCGGTCTTGAAGCGGCGCATGGGCAGGCCCGCCGCCCGCAGGCTCTCGGCCAGGAGGGTGGCGGCGTGCTGGCCGTCGGGGCCGCTGGGCACCGAAGCGTCGCCCACGAAAATCTTGCCGGCGAGATTGGTGCCGGTGCAGAGCACCACCGCCTTGGCGCCGTAGAAGCCGTGGAGGCGGGTGCAGACACCCTTCACCCGGCCGTTTTCAATAAGAATGTCCACCACTTCGGCCTGCTTGATGGAAAGGCCGGGGATGTGCTCCAGATATTCCTTTGTGAAGCGGTGGTAGGCCTGCCGGTCGATCTGCGCCCGCAGGGAGTGCACCGCAGGGCCCTTGCCCCGGTTGAGCATCCGGCTTTGGAGGGTGGTTGCGTCGGCGGCCAGGGCCATCACGCCACCCAGGGCGTCGATTTCGCGGACCAGATGCCCCTTGGCAGTGCCGCCGATGCTGGGATTGCAGGGCATGTTGCCGATGCCGTCCAGCCCCAAGGTGAACAGGGCGGCGGAGACACCCAGCCGGGCGGCGGCCGCCGCGGCCTCGATGCCCGCGTGGCCCGCGCCCACCACGATAACGTCAAAATCGCCCAGATGGACGAGACCTTTTGTGTCGGAAGCCATCAGCGGCCCCCCTTTCAGAAAATCGAAATCATACCGCCAGGGAAGGAACCCGCGAACAGGTTTTGTTCATCCCCGCAGTATGAACGTGTGCCGATAAAACTTTCCACACCCGCCGAGGAATGAACCTGCAAATTCGCTTTGTTCCTCTCCGGGGTATGAACGTGAACCGATAAAACTGCCCAAAACCTCCGAGGGATGAACCTGCGGGTAAGCTTTGTTTCACTCCGAGGTAGGAACGTGTGCCGATAAAACTGCCCAAAACCTCTGAGGAAGGAACCTGCGGGTAAGCTTTGTTCCTCTCTAAGGCATGAACGTGAACCGATAAAACTATTTGCCGACGCAGAAGGTGGAGAACACTTCCTCCACCACCGCCTCGGAGGCGTCCTCGCCGGTGAGGCGGCAGAGGGCACAGAGGGCGTCGTCCACGCAGACGCTCACCGCGTCCAGCCCGAAGCCGCCGGCCAGGGCGTTCTCCGCCTCTTCCAGCGCGGCGCGGCCCTCGCAGGCGGCGGCGTACTGCCGCTGGCTCACAAGGCAGGGGGCGCTGGGGTCGAGATTCGCCACCCCCAGCACCCGGCGCACCGCTTCGCCCAAAGCCTGGGCGCCCTCGCCCCGGCCCGCCGCCAGGGTGACCACTTCCGCAAAGCTGGCCGCGATGGCCGCCGGGTCGAACTGCTGAGGCAGGTCGCTCTTGTTCACGATGGCGATGGCCGGCCGCCCGGCGCAGTCCGCCGCCAGCTGTTTGTCCTCCTCGGTGAGGGGGGCCGAGCCGTCGAACACGGCCAGAATGAGACCCGCCTCCTCCATGGCGCGGCGGCTGCGGCGGATGCCCTCCGCCTCCACCACGTCGCCGGTGTCCCGCAAGCCGGCGGTGTCCCGCAGGGTGACGCGCACGCCGCCCAGCATCACCGCCTGCTCCACCACGTCCCGGGTGGTGCCGGCGATGGGGGTGACGATGGCCCGGTCGAAGCCCGCCAGAAGGTTGAGCAGGGTGCTCTTGCCCACGTTGGGGCTGCCCACGATGGCCGCGTCCACGCCCTGGCGCAGAACAGCGCCCGCGCCGAAATTTTTGATGAGGTCGGAAAGGCCGGCCTTCACCTCGCCCAGGGTGGCGGAAAGGGCCTCCGGCTCCAGGGCGGGCACGTCCTCCTCGGGGAAATCCACCCAGGCGGCAATGTGCCCCGCCAGGGCCACCAGCTGCTGTTTGAATCCGTCGATGCGCTTTGCCAGTGCGCCGTCCAGCGCCGTGCGGGCCAGAGCCGCGCCCTGCCGCCCCGCCGCGCCGATGAGGCTCATCACCGCCTCCGCCTGGGTCAGGTCGATGCGCCCGTTCACAAAGGCGCGCCGGGTGTACTCCCCCGGCCCCGCAGGGCGGGCCCCCGCCGCGATGCAGGCGTCGATGAGGCTCTGGGCCACCACCGGCCCGCCGTGGCAGCTCAGTTCCACCACGTCCTCGCCGGTGTAGCTGTGGGGCGCGCGGAAGAACAAGGCCACCCCGTCGTCCAGCTGGCGGCCGTCGGCCATGAAGTTGCCGTAGAGAGCGGTGTAGCCCTTCGCGTTTTCCACTTTTTTGGCGGCGTTGTGTGGAAAAAACACCTTTGCCGCCACCGCCAGTGCCTCCTCGCCGGATAGGCGCACCACGGCGATGCCGCCCTCCCCCGGGGGAGTGGCCAGCGCCACGATGGTCTCGGCCATGAAAAACGCCTCCTTCTGCAAAGCCGCATTTTTGGGTATATCCGATTTATTTTAGCACAGCGCCGCCGAGGGGGCAAGGGGGCGGCGCGGGCGAAGCAGAAACAGGGCGGCGCGCTCCCCTGTTTTGCCCGGCCCGCCGCACGATGCAGGCCGAGCCAGACGCGGCACTGCCGCCGCGTAGTGCGCCTCGGAGCGAACACGCTGCACGGTACGAGGGCAGCGTGTCCGAAACGCCGCGTGCGGCGGCGGACAGTGACGCGGCCACCCCGCGCAAAACTCCCCGGCCCCCGCGCCGCCCGGGCAAAGAAAAGGGCAGCTTTTAATAAAATGCTTCGCCCGGTTTCTCCCCACCGCACGCGGCATCCCGGACATTTTCCACGACGAAGGAAAATGTCCGTTCTGATGCGCACTACGTGGGGAAAACCGGGCTCCGCCTCGGCTGGGTGCGGGAGGACAGGGCCCCTCCCCGGCTGCGCACCGCGGTGGCTCCCCTTCCCCGCCCCAAAACAAAAACCGCCCCGGGGCATTGCCCGGAGCGGCGCTGTGGGTTTCATTGGGTTTTCATCCCGCCCTGGGCCCCAAGATAGGCACGCAGGGAGACGCGGATGGCGTTCAGCTGCAGGTTCAGATACTCCTCGTCCTCGAAGAGGGCGTAGTGGACGCAGGCGCGCACGAGGGTATAGGTCATGCCTTGGATGTAATCCACCGGCATGCCCAGCTTGCCGGAGAGCATCTCGGCGTATTTGCGGTAGCGCTGGTTCACGCCCTTGAAGAACTCGATGCCGTGCTCCCGGAATTTGGGGCTGGCGTAGACCTGATACATGAAGCGGTATTTCGCGCCGTGCATCCGGGCGGTGAGGTAGGGCATCTCCCGCAGAAAGCGCTCGATGTCCGGCACGCTTTTGGGGGCGTGGGCCATGAAGTCGTCCTCCACCTTGGCCATGCAGTGGGCGGTGGCTTCGATGACGATGGCGTCCTTGGTGCCGAAATAGTAGACCAGCGCCGCGTTGGACACGCCGCATGCCTCGGACAGCATCTTCAGGCTGGTGTTTTCCAGCCCGTGCTGGCAGAACACGTCGAAACAGATCTCCAGAAATTCGCGGGCGCGCTGGGGGTTTCGGTTCTGATTGATGTTGCTCGCCTCCCTTGCCCTGTGCGGGCGGGTCTCGTTCCAGCTTTTTTCCATGATACCACACCGATGGTAAAGTCCGCAAGGGCGGCGGGCGCGGCAAACGATGAAATTTGTGAAAACAAAAACCGCCCGGCCTTTGAAGGCCGGACGGCTGTTTCTTGCTTTTTTTTACAGCTCGATCTTGCCGTAGAGAGCGAAGCCCTCGGCGTCGTCGATGAGCTGGGTGCGCTTGGGAGCCATGGGCTCCGCGCCCTCGGCGCGGGGCGCGTCGGCAAACTCGCGGGCGGGCACGCTGGAGCGGCGCTCGCCGCCCTTGCGGGGCCGGTCGCCCCGGCCTTTGCCGCCGCGGCCGCCACGGCCGCCTCTGCCGCCGCGCTCGCCACGGCGCTCCCGTTCAAAGGCGGTTGCGGCCTGCGGGTCGGTGGGATAGATGACCACGCGGCGGTCGGCGCCCTCACCCTTGGACTCGCTGCGCACGCCCTCCATGCCGCTGATGGTGGAGTGGATGATGCGCCGCTCGTAGGGGTTCATGGGGTCCATCGCCCAGCTGCGGCCGGTGCGGGCCACCTTCGCGCCCATGCGGCGGGCAAGGGCCTCCAGGTCCTTCTCCCGCTTGCCGCGGTAGCCGGCCACGTCCAGGCCCAGCTTGATGTACTCGCCGGGCAGCCGGTTGGCCACCAGACTGGCCAGGTAGGACAGGCTCTCCATCGTCTCGCCGCGATGGCCGATGAGCATGCCCACGTCGTCGCCCTCCACCCGGATGATGCAGGCCTCGCCCTGCTTCGAGGTGGTCACGGTCACTTCGCCGGCGCCCATGGCGGCAAACACCGTTTTCAGGTACGCCACCGCCGCGTCCAGCTTCGCCTGCTGGGCCTCGGTGATGGGCGCGTCCTGCGCCGCCTCCTCAGCGGGGGCCTCCTCCTTCACGGGGGCGGGCTCCGCCTTGGGGGCCTCGGGCTTTTTCTCGGGGGCCTTGGGGGCCTCCTTCTTCGCCTCGGCCTTCACAGGCTGGGGCGCGGGCTTTTCCTCCACGGCGGGGGCCTCGGCCTCGTCGGCGGTGGCCTTCACCTTGGCGGGGGTGGATTTGAACAGCTTGCGGGTGGGCATCTCCAGAATTTCGATGCTCACTTCCTCCCGGGGCAGGCCCAGCTCAAGGCAGGCCTTCTCGGTGGCTTCCTCCACCGTTTTGCCGGTAACGATCACTTCTCGCATGATTCTTCCTCCCCGGTCTTTGCATTCAGGGGCGTGGTGCGCTCGTCCTTATACAGCTCGGCGTCGATGGCGCGGGCCCGCTCGATGCGCAGGCGGTTCATCTCGGCTTCGGTGACTTCCTTCAGCTTCTCCTCGCCGGTCTTCTCGTCCACGACCTTGACCTGCTTCTTGGCCTTTTTGGCCTTCTTCTTCTCTTCGATCTCGGCGGCCACCTGCGCCTTCATCTTCTCGGGGTCGTACATCTTGCGGGTGATCATGCTGGTGATGAGCATCAGCACGTTGGACACGGTGTAGTACAGAGAGAAGGCCACAGGCACGGTGAAGGCGATCCAGACGAACATCAGGCTCATCATCCAGGGCATCCACTTCATGCTGCCCTGCATCTCCTGGCCGCTGGACTTCATGATGATGATGTTGCTCAGGGCCATGGTGACCACGCTGAGGATGGGGAACAGCAGCAGGATGTTGAAAGCCAGTTCCGGCTTGACGGTCAGGTCCATGCCCATGAACATGACGTTGAAGTCCTTGATGCTGGCCAGCTGCTCAGAGGTGAGCAGGGCGGAAGCCTCGGCGGGCAGGGTGTTGTTGTGCACCATCTGGATGATGGCGGTGTTGGTGGTGTAGTTGTAGGCCTGGCCCAGGATGTCGGCGATCTGCACCAGCACGTCCTTGCTGATGTGCAGGATGTGCTGCAGGGGGTAATAGACCGCCTCGATAACGCCGAACATCACAAAGAAGTTCACGAACATGGGCAGGCAGCCGGCGGTGGGGTTGTAGCCGTACTCCTGCTGTAGGCGCATGAGCTCTTCGTTCTGCTTCTCCCGGTCTTTGGCGTACTTCTTCTGGATCTCGTCGATCATCGGCTTGTAGGCCGCCATGCGGGCGGTGTTCTTCTGCTGGCCGATCTGCAGCGGGAAGCTGCACAGACGCACCACGATGGTGAAGACGATCAGCGCCCAGCCGTAGCTGCCGAAGAGGTCATACATCCACTGCAGCACGTAGCCGAGGGGGGTGCCAAGAAAACCTAAAAATCCCATAGTCTTTCCATTCCGCCCCGTTTGCGCGCCGGGGCTGTTTATTTTTTGGTTCGAAGGACTTGGGGCGGGCGCAAACCGTCCAAGTCACAAGAAGCAGGTTAAAGGTCTCAGCGGAAGAGGTTCCGCTTTTCATTCACCCAGCGGCCCTTTTCGGGCACCGGGTCGTAGCCGCCGCGGCAAAAGGGGTTGCAGCGCAATATGCGCCAGACGCTCAAAACGAGGCCCTTCACCGCCCCGTGGACGGCCAGGGCCTCCATGGCGTACTCGCTGCAGGTGGGTCTGAAGCGGCAGTTGTTGCCAAGGTGAGGCGAGAGATACTTTTTATACCAGCGGATGGGCGCGATGAGCAGCCGGGCGATCATTGCACAAGGCCCGCCTTTTTCAAAAGCTGAGCCGCCGCCGCGGCCACCTCGCCGCTTTTGCAGCGCACCGTCTGGCCCCGGGCCACGAACACAAGGTCATAGCCGCCCACGTCGTAGGGCAGCGTCTGATAAAGGGCGGCCCGCATCACCCGGCGCGCCCGGTTGCGCTGCACCGCGCCGCCGATCTTTTTGGTGGCGGTGAGGCCCACCCGGGTGCGGCCCAGGCGGTTCTTGTTCACATAGAGCACCAGCTTGGGGTGCACGAAGGCCTTGCCCCGGGCATAGGCCCGGCAGAACTCCTTGTTTTTGGTGATGGGGCGGTATCTCATGGTCTCCTCGATATGGAAAAAGAAGGCCACCTGTAACAAGTGACCTTCGCGTGTTGCCTTTCAGGAAGGCGCTATTCAGGCGCTCAGCTTGGCCCGGCCCTTGGCACGGCGGGCAGCGATGACCTTGCGGCCGTTCTTGGAAGCCATTCTCTTCAGAAAGCCGTGCACGCCGCTGCGCTGACGCTTCTTGGGCTGAAAAGTTCTTTTCATCTCGTTTTTCCTCCTATGAGCTCCCCGCGCTTTGGGGGGCGGTTTATTTCAGTTATGTCCGCTCCCCGAATTTTGGGGATGACCCTGCAACATAAAAGTATAGCGGAAAAGCCTTTGGTTTGTCAACACTTTCTGAAAAGGTTTTTTGCCTTACAAGGCCGGTTTTCCGCATGGCCGCGCCGCCGCCGGGCCATACTCCCCTATTATAGAAATAATATATATAATAGTATTTTAGAATTGTAAATTATAACCTTCTATGATATAATTAGTCGGATACCAAATCTGCAAATATTGGAGCGAAAAAAACCTATGGATTCTTTCAACGACGTTTTAGCCGCGGCAAAAGAATACTGCAAAGAGCGCCTGGTGGACGCCACTTACAACCTGTACATCGACGGGCTGGAAGCGGTGCGCTTCGAGGCCGGCGGCAAGGTGACGCTGGCGGTGCGCAACGACTTCATCTGCACCATCGTGCGGGACCGCTACACTCCCCTTCTGAAGGAGGCCCTGGCTTCGGTGCTGGGCTTCGACGTGGAGGTAGAGCTGGTGGTGCCCGCGGCGGAAAAGCAGGAAGCCCCCGCCCCCGCCGAGCCGGAGCCGGAACCCGACGGCCGCTATGACTTCACCTTCGAGAACTTCATCAAAGGCCCCTCCAACCAGTTCGCCTACGCGGCGGCCCAGGCGGTGGCCTCCAATCCCTCGGGCGCCTATAACCCGCTGTTCATCTACGGGCAGTCGGGCCTGGGCAAGACCCACCTGCTCACCGCCATCGCCACCGAGATAAAGAAGAACCACCCGGAGTTCAACATCGTCTATGTGGACTGCGAGACCTTCACCAACGAGCTCATCACCTCCATCCAGGCGGGCCGCACCGACGAGTTCCGGCAGACCTACCGCCCGGCGGACGTGCTGCTGGTGGACGACATCCAGTTCATCGCCGGCAAGGAGAGCACCCAGGAAGAGTTCTTCCACACCTTCAACACCCTGCACGGCGCGGGCAAGCAGATCGTTCTGGCCAGCGACCGCCCCGCCAAGGAGATAAAGAGCCTGGAAGAGCGTCTGCGCACCCGCTTCGAGTGGGGCCTCACCGCCGACATCCAGCCGCCGGACTTTGAGACGCGGGTGGCCATCATCCGCCGCAAGGCCGAGCTTTTGAACCTGCACATGCCCGACGAGGTGTCCGAGTTCATCGCCAACCACCTGAAGAGCAACATCCGCCAGCTGGAAGGCGCGGTGAAAAAGCTGAACGCCTACTACCTGCTGGAGGGCATCCAGCCCGCCATCGGCGTGGCCCAGAACGCCATCAAGGACATCCTGAACGAGACCCAGCCGGTGCCGGTGACCATTGAAAAGATCATCAGCGAGGTGGCCCGCACCTACAACGTCTCCCCCGCCGAGATTCGCGGCATGCGCCGCACGGCCAATATTTCCTCTGCCCGGCAAACCGCCATCTACGTTGTGCGGGAGATCACCGGCATGAGCATGGAGGACATCGGCCGGGAGTTCAGCGGCCGCGACCACTCCACCATCGTCTACTCCCTCAAAGCCATGGAGCAGAACCTGGAAAACGACCGCCGCCTGAAAGAAACGGTGGAGGACATCATCAAAAACGTGCGCAGCTGAACCCCCGCGGCGGCCAATTTTGAACGGAATGTGAAATTCAACTTTTTCAACATAGTATTCAACATTCAACAATGGTTTTCCACTCCCCGGTGTGGAGAACTTCGGGCCCATGGTCCATTCAACAACTTTCCAACATACGGGAAAAACTTGTTCACATCTCTTCATCCCGCGCCGCCAGAGGGCTTGTCCCACTTTTTCACAAGATTCACACCCCCTATTACTACGGCTGCATAGTGGTTTGTTATAATACGCCTTTTTCGCGTTTTGAAAGAAAGGAGCGCAGCAAATGAACATCGTCTGCGACAAATCCCTTTTGTCCGCCGCCATCGACGGCGTCAGCCGGGCGGTGACCCTTCGCTCGTCCATCCCGGCGCTGGAGGGCATCCTATTAAAAGCGGACGGCTTCCAGCTCACCCTCACCGGCTACGACCTGGAAATGGCCATCACCACCACCATCGAGGCCAACGTGCGGGAGCCCGGCGAAATTGTCCTGTCGGCAAAGCTGCTGGGCGACATGGTGCGCCGGCTGCCCGTGGGCGAGGTGACCATCACCACCGGCGACGGCGGCAACGCCACCATCAAGGGCGGTGTGGCCGAGTTCGACATTCTGGCCATGAGCGCCGCCGATTATCCCGACCTGCCGAACCCCGGCGCGGACCGCACCCTCTGCCTCAAGGCGGGCACCCTGCGGGACATGATCGAAAAGACCCTTTACGCCGTCAGCCAGGACGACAAAAAGCCCGCCCACACCGGCGAGCTGTTCGCCATCGAGGAGGATAAGCTCACGGTGGTGGCGCTGGACGGCTACCGCCTTGCCATCGTGGAGCGGCCCATCACCGCCCAAAAGCACATCCGCATCATCATCCCCGCCAAGACCCTCACCGAGGTCAATAAGCTGCTGGGCGAGGACGACCAGGACGTGTACATCTCCGCCAACCGCCGTTTCGTGGTGTTCGAGGCGGGCAGCTACGTCATCCTCTCCCGCCTCATCGAGGGCGAGTTCCTCAACTACTCCAACGTCATCCCCTCGGGCTACAAGACGAGGGTCATTCTGGAGACGCGGGACTTCATCGACACCATCGAGCGCGCCAGCCTCATCATCACCGAGCGGCTGAAGAACCCCCTGCGCATCCTCTTTGACAAAAAGGTCACCGTGCGCTGCCAGACGAATCTCGGCAAGGTGGTGGACGAGTTCGACGCGGACATCGAGGGCGAGGCCGTGGAGATCGGCTTCAACAACCGCTACCTGCTGGACGCGCTGCGCAACGCCCGCTGCGACAAAGTTGCCATGGAGATGACCGGTGCTTTGAGCCCCGTCAAAATTCTGCCGGCGGACGACAGCAACGATTTCATCTATCTGGTGCTGCCGGTGCGCTTCAAAAACGATTAAAAGAGAGCGAACATGGAAAAAATTCTCATTCACACCGAATTCATCAAGCTGGACAGCCTTCTCAAACTGGCGGGCCTTGTGGAGACGGGCGGCGAGGCAAAGCTGCTCATCCAGAACGGCCAGGTCGAAGTGAACGGCGAAGTGTGCACCATGCGGGGCAAGAAGCTGCGCCCGGGCGACTCGGTCACCCTGGACGGCCGCACCGTGGCCATCGGCCAGGGCCGCTGACGCCATGCGGCTGGAAAAGCTCATCCTGGCCAACTTCCGCAACATCCAGAGCGCCGACCTTCGCCCCGGCGAGGAGCTGACAGTCATCACCGGGGCCAACGGCCAGGGCAAGACGAACCTTCTGGAGGCGGTGTGGCTGCTCACCGGGGCCAAGAGCTTCCGGGGCGCAAAGGACCCCCAGCTCATCCGGGAGGGCCAGCAGTTTGCCGTGATGGAAGGGGCCGTCTTCCGCCAGGACCGGGGCGAGGACTACATCCGCATCACCGTGGGCACCAAGGAGAGCCCCCGCCCGGGGCGCACCGCCAAGCTGAACGGAGCGGACGCGGGCCGCGCGTCGGAACTGGCGGGCCTGTTCACCGCGGTGGTGTTCGAGCCGGGCGATTTGGAACTGGTCAAGGGCAGCCCCGAGCGGCGGCGGCGCTTCATCGACGCGGCGCTGTGCCAGCTGTACCCCGGCTACCTTGCCACCCTGCGGCGCTATTCCCGCCTCATCGCCCAGAAGAACAGCCTTTTGAAGTTCTGGGAGCGCACCCCCGGCGCGGCGGAGATGTGCGACGCCTTCGACGCGGACCTTGCGGTGCAGGGCGAGGAGATACGCCGGCGGCGGGCGGCCTTTCTGGACGGCCTTGCCCCGCTGGCCAAAAAGAATTACGAAGAGATCAGCAGCGGCAGCGAGGCGCTGAGCCTTTGCTACCGCTGCGGGTTTGAAACGGGCGGCCTGGCCCAGACTCTGGCGGCCAGCCGGATGGCGGACCGAAAGGCGGGCTACTGCACCGCCGGCCCCCACCGGGACGACCTGGAGCTGGAACTGGACGGCCGCCCCGCCAAGAACTTCGCCAGCCAGGGCCAGCAGCGCAGCGCGGTGCTGAGCATCAAGCTGGCGGAGGCGGCGCTGGCCGCCGAGGTCACCGGCGAGCATCCCGTGATGCTGCTGGACGACGTGCTCAGCGAGCTGGACCCCGCCCGGCAGGAATACCTGCTCACCCGGGTGCGGCAAAAACAGACCATCGTCACAGCCTGCGACTCCAGCCTCTTTCACAAGGCGGCGGGGGTCATGCTGAAGATGGACGGCGGTCGCCTTTCGGAGGGATAGGTATGTATCTGCATCTCGGGCAGGACTATGTGGTCCACACCAGAGACATCATCGGCATCTTTGACATCGAATCCAGTTCTGTTGCCAAGAACACACGGCAGTTTCTGCGCCGCGCCGAGGAGGAAGGCGCGGTGGTCACCGTTTCCGGCGAGCTGCCCAAGAGTTTCGTGGTGACGGACTTCCCGGTCCAGACGGTGTTCATCAGCCCCATCTCCGCCCGCACCTTGCAGCGGCGGTGCGAGCGCATCGAGAACATGGACCAGTACCAGCGCGGCGGCGCGCTTTGAAACGAAGAGACGGATAAGGAGAAGAAAGAATGGCAGAAGAGTTGAACAGAGAGACCATCGGCCAGGCCGAGGACTACGACGGCAGCCAAATTCAGGTGCTGGAAGGCCTGGAAGCGGTGCGCAAGCGCCCGGGCATGTACATCGGCTCCACCGGCCCCCGCGGCCTGCACCATCTGGTGTACGAGATCGTCGACAACTCCATCGACGAGGCCCTGGCCGGCTTTTGCGACCACATTGAGGTCACCATCAAAAAGGGCGACGTCATCGAGGTGAGCGACAACGGACGCGGCATCCCCGTGGACATCCAGCCCAAGCTGGGCATCCCCGCGGTGACGGTGGTGTTCACCGTGCTGCACGCCGGCGGCAAGTTCGGCGGCGACAACTCCGGCTACAAGGTGGCCGGCGGCCTGCACGGCGTGGGCGCCAGCGTGGTGAACGCCCTGTCCGAGTGGCTGGAGGTCAGCGTGCGCCGGGGCGGCCATGAATACCGCCAGTCCTTCAAGCGCGGCGTGGCCGACGGCGACCTGCAGATGGTGGGCCCCGCCGCCTCCAGCGGCACCACCGTGCGCTTCAAGCCGGACCCGGTGATGTTCACCGAGACCACCGTCTACGACTATGACACCCTGCTCACCCGCCTGCGGGAAGAGAGCTTCCTCAACGCCGGCGTGCGCATCACCCTCACCGACGAGCGGGGCGACGAGGTCAAGCGGGAGAGCATGTGCTACGAGGGCGGTATCCGCAGCTTTGTGGAGTACATCCACGAAAAGCGCCAGATGACCGTGCTGCACCCCACCCCCATCTACTTCAAGGGCCAGCAGAAGGACATCATCGCCGAGGTTGCCCTGCAGTACAACGACAGCTTCAACGAGCTGATGCTGAGTTTTGCCAACAACGTCCACACCCCGGACGGCGGCACCCATGAAGAGGGCTTCAAGACCGCCCTCACCCGCGTCATCAACGACTTCGGCCGGGAAAAGGGCTACCTGAAGGACAAGGACGACAACCTCTCCGGCACCGACGTGCGGGAGGGCCTCACCGCCGTCATCAGCGTCAAGCTCACCGACGCCCAGTTCGAGGGCCAGACCAAGGCAAAGCTGGGCAACACCGAGGTGCGCAGCCTTGTCTCCGGCCTTGTGTATGACAAGCTGAAGGAATTTCTGGAAGAGAACCCCGGCGTGGCCAAGGCCATCTACGAGAAGGCCACCCAGGCCGCCCGCGCCCGGGAGGCCGCCCGCAAGGCCCGCGACCTGGTGCGCCGCAAGAGCGCTCTCGAGACCAGCCGCATGCCCGGCAAGCTGGCCGACTGCCGCGAGAAAGACCCCTCCAAGACCGAAATTTACATCGTCGAGGGCGATTCCGCCGGCGGCAGCGCCAAGATGGGCCGCGACTCCAACATCCAGGCCATCCTGCCGCTCTGGGGCAAGATGCTCAACGTGGAGAAGGCCCGCCTGGACAAGGTGTACGGCAACGAGAAGCTGATGCCGGTGGTCACCGCTCTCGGCTGCGGCATCGGCGAGGAGTTCGACATCACGAAACTCCGCTACCACAAGGTGTTCATCATGGCCGATGCCGACGTGGACGGCAGCCACATCTGCACCCTGATGCTCACCTTCTTCTTCCGCTTCATGCGTCCCCTCATCGAGGGCGGCTATGTCTACATCGCCCAGCCTCCCCTCTTCAAGCTGGCCAAGGGCAAGGACGTGCGCTACGCCTACAACGAGGCGGAGATGAGCAAGCTCTCCGCCGAGATGGGCCAGGGCGTGAAGATAAACCGCTACAAAGGCCTCGGCGAGATGAACCCCGAGCAGCTGTGGGAGACCACCATGGACCCCAACAACCGGGTCATCGTGCAAATTTCCATCGAGGACGCGGTGAAGGCGGACGAAGCCTTCACCATCCTGATGGGCGACAAGGTGGAGCCCCGCCGCGAGTTCATCGAGAAGAACGCCCTTTACGCCACGCTGGACGTGTGACGCTCCCTATTTCAGAAAGAGACAGGTGAACACCATTGAACGAAGATTTTGTGATGATCCCCGGCACCGGCACCAAGCTCATCGTGCGGGACGTGAAGGACGAGATTGAGAGCGCCTTTCTGGATTACTCCATGTCCGTCATCGTCTCCCGCGCCCTGCCCGACGTGCGGGACGGCCTGAAGCCGGTGCACCGGCGCATCCTCTACACCATGCACGAGCGGGGCAACGACCCCCAGCATCCCTACCGCAAGAGCGCCGACACCGTGGGCGCGGTGCTGGGCAGCTACCACCCCCACGGCGACGCCTCCGTCTACGACGCGATGGTGCGTCTTGCCCAGGATTTCTCCATGCGCTATCCCCTGGTGGACGGCCAGGGCAACTTCGGCAGCGTGGACGGCGACCCCCCGGCCGCTTACCGATACACCGAGGCCCGGATGAGCAAGATGGCCATGGAGTTGCTCACCGACATCGACAAGGACACGGTGGACTTCATCCCCAACTTCGACGAGACCAAAAAGGAGCCCAGCGTGCTGCCCAGCCGGTTCCCGAACCTGCTGGTCAACGGCTCCTCCGGCATCGCCGTGGGCATGGCCACCAACATCCCGCCCCATAACCTGGGCGAAGTCATCGACGGCGCGGTGGCCCTCATCCAGGACCCGGACATCGATCTGGCCGGCCTGATGGAGCACATCAAGGGGCCGGACTTCCCCACCGGCGGCGTCATCATGGGCCGCAGCGGCATCCGCGCCGCCTACGCCACCGGCAAGGGCAAGATCACCCTGCGGGGCCGCGCCGAAATTGAAGAGAAGAAGAACGGCCGCTTCCAGATCGTCGTCACCGAAATCCCCTATATGGTCAACAAGGCCCGCCTCATCGAGAGCATCGCGGACCTTGTGAAGGACAAGCGCATCGAGGGCATCAGCGACCTGAACGATGAGTCCAACCGCCACGGCATGCGCATCGTCATTGAGCTGAAGAAAGAGGCCAACCCCCAGGTGGTGCTGAACCAGCTCTACCGCTACACCCAGCTGCAGGACACCGTGGGCGTGAACCTGCTGGCGCTGGACGGCGGCGTGCCCAAGGTGATGAGCCTCAAGACCATGCTGGAGCGGTACGTCCAGTTCCAGGACCAGGTCATCCGCCGGCGCACCCAGTACGACCTGAACAAGGCCAAGGAGCGGGCCCACATCCTGGAGGGCCTCGCCCGCGCCGTTGACATCGTGGACGACGTCATCTACACCATCCGCCACTGCGGCGGCGGTCAGGCGGAGGCGAAAGCCGCCATCATGGCCAAGTTCGGCTTTGACGATCCCCAGGCGGACGCCATCTGCAAGTTCCCCCTGGGCCGTTTGGCCGGTCTGGAGATTCTCAAGATCGAGAACGAACTGGACGAACTGAACAAGAAAATCGCCGACTGGACGGCCATCCTGGCGGACGACGCCAAGGTGCTGGCCATCGTCACCGAGGAGCTGCTGGCCCTGAAAGAGAAGTACGGCGACGAGCGCCGCACCGAGATCGCCCACGTCAGCGGCGAGGTGGACATCGAGGACCTCATCCCGGTGGAGGAGTGCGTCTTCACCCTCACCCACGCGGGCTATATCAAGCGCCAGTCCAAGGACACCTATCAGGTGCAAAAGCGCGGCGGCCGGGGCGTCTCGGGCCTGTCTCACAAGGACGAGGACTTCGTGGAGGAGTTGTTCATCGGCTCCACCCACGACTATGTGCTCTTCGTCACCGACCAGGGCCGTGTCTACCGCCTCAAGGGCTACCAAATCTACGAGGGCAGCCGCACCAGCAAGGGCACCAACATCGTGAACCTGCTGCCGCTGCAAAACGAGGAGAGCGTCATCCGCATGCTGTGCATGCCCGCCGACAAGGCCGAGGGCTTCCTCACCATCGTGACCAAGCGCGGCCTCATCAAGCGCACCCCCATCGAGGCCTACTCCAACATCCGCAAGAGCGGCCTGCTGGCCGTGAGCCTCTACGAGGGCGACTCGCTGGCCTGGTGCCGCATCACCAGCGGCTCGGACGAGCTGCTGCTGGCCACCAAGGACGGCATGTCCATCCGCTTTGACGAGCGGGGCGCGCGGCAGATGGGCCGCATGGGCCACGGCGTGCGCGCCGTGCGCCTTGCGGAAGGCGACGAGGTCGTGGGCGTGGGCATCCTGCGCCCGGGCGCCACGGTGTTCACCGTGACCGAAAACGGCAAGGGCCGCCGCAGCCGCGTGGATGATTACCGCATCCAGAGCCGTGGCGGCAAGGGCATCCGCAACTACGCCAAGGGCGGCGTGGCCGGCATCAAAATTCTGGACGAGGAGGACGACGTCATCCTCATCAGCCAGGAGGGCATCATCATCCGCATGCACGCCGAGGACATCAACGTCCAGAGCCGCTACGGCAGCGGCGTGCGGGTCATGCGTCTGGCGGAGGGCGACCGTGTGGTCACGGTGGCCCGCACTGAGCGCAGCGACGAGGAGCCGGTGGAGAAGCCGGAGGACGAGCCGGAGGAGACCCTCACCGACGAGGAGCTGGCCGCTCTGGCCGCCGAGGACGCGGCGGCGGACGAAGAGCCTGCCGACGACGAAGGCGACGAGGAATAAAATCATTGCAAAAAAGGGAGCCGGACGGCATTGCCGTCCGGCTCCCTTTCCTTATTAAATATCAGCGCCCGGCGCAGAGAACGGCGTTCACCCGGTCGGTCATGTCCTGGGCGGCGTGGGCCGCCC
The DNA here is from genome assembly GCA_004558145.1 of Oscillospiraceae bacterium. Lineage (GTDB taxonomy): Bacteria > Bacillota > Clostridia > Oscillospirales > Ruminococcaceae > Allofournierella_A > Allofournierella_A excrementavium. Next base: position 30,238 of record SFDQ01000008.1, on the reverse strand, counting down.
GGGCCGCCTCGCTGCCGGTGGGCAGCAGAGCCGCCAGCGCGCTCTCGGCCTTGGCCGCCGCCGCGCCGCTCAGCTTCTGGGCCATCACGCCGCTCTGGCACAGCAGCACCGCCAGCGCCGCCTCCTTCGGGGCGGGGCCGGCCTCGCCGCAGAGGCGGAAGAGCAGCCGCTCCAGCCGCCGCGCCGCTTCGCCAGCGGCTGGCAGATAGAACACCCGCCCGGCCAGCGCCCGCTGGGGCGCGGCAAGGCGCAGCGCCTCCAGGCTCTCCCCCACCGCCTCGGCCAGCTCCGCCAGCTTGGGCCCGTCGGGGGCAAAGTCCCGCAGCACCATCGAAAGGGGCACCGGCCGGGGCCGGTCAATGAAATCATAGAGGGGTTTTAAGCACCGCAGCCCCTCGGGCAGCGGCCCGGCAAGGCCCACCTTCTCGCCGGTGAAGGCGATGCAGCCCGCCTCGGTCAGCTCTCCCAGCGCCGCCGCCACAAAGCAGATGGGCTGCTGGGGGTTCAGGGGCGAAAAGCGGCCCCGGTCGTTCACCGCCAAAAGCAGATATTCCTGTGTGATGCCAAGTTCGGTCATAAGCGATTCTTCCTGTTCCAAAATTTGCGGGGCAAGGGGAGGTCACTCCCAATCCTCCATGGCGTGCAGCTCAAACACCACCGGGCGGATGCCGTCGGTGCAGCACACGATGGTCTGGCCCTCCCGGTTGTTCCAGGGGGCGTAGCTCGCGCCGGCGGCCAGGGCGCTGACGCTGTTGTAGATGTCCACCCAGGCCCAGGGGCAAAAGCCCTCCGGCATCTGGGCGCTGCCCTCGAACACGAATTCGTCGCCCACTTCCAGCATGGGGCAAGGGCCCACCTCCCGTCCTTCGGTGAGGTAGGTGTCGGCGTATTCCGGATAAAACTCCTTGCGCAGCACGGTGATCTTCACCCGCTTCATGGGACATCCCGCCTTTCCTCTCCCATTATGCCACGCCGCCGCCCCGGGCGCAAGGGGCGGGCAATTTTGTGCAGGGCGGCGCTCTCCCATGTTTCGCCCGGCCTGCCACCTGGTGCCAGCCGAGCCAGACGCGGCGCTGCCGCCGCGTAGTGCGCCTCGGAGCGAACACGCTGCACGGTGCGAGTGCAGCGTGTCCGAAACGCCGCGTGCGGCGGCGGACAGGGACGCGGCCGCCCCGCGCAAAACTGCCCGTACCTCAGCGCCGCCCGGATAAGGGAAAAGGCAGCTTTGAATAAAATGCTCCGCCCGGTCCATCCCCACCGCACGCGGCATCTCGGACACTTTTCAGGACAAAGAAAAGTGTCCGTTCTGATGCGCACTACGTGGGGAGGACCGGGCTCCGCCTCGGCCCGGCAGCGGACAGGGACGCGGCCGCCCCGCGCAAAACTCCCCACCCCCCGTGCCGCCCTGCCTCGCCGCGCCTCCTCCTCCCCCCTCCCTTGTCCCTCCCCCCTTGTGTCCCACGTCCCCCGCCGCCGCAATATCTTGTGCTCTTATCGGCACGGAACAAAAATTTATCGAAAAACGATAAAAAACACTTGAAATTCGATAATACCCATGCTATACTGGCCTCAAAGAGCGGGGGCGGCCTTTGGGCCGCGCCGCAAACAGCCGGGGCGGAGCGGACCTTTTTTGCGGCCGCCGCCTTCGGCGGCGAAAAACGGCGGGCCTTCGGCCCGCCGCAAGAAAGGTGGAGCGGATATGCTCACTGCCATCCTCTCTCTCAGCCAGCTGCGGGGCGCGAAATTGTGGCTGGTCTTCTGGCTGGCCCTGGCGGCGCTGTATTTCGCCCTGATGCTGGGCGTGCCGCCCCTGCGCAGAAAGGCCGGGGCCAAAAATATCCTGCTGGCCTTTTTGGCGGCGGAGGTGTTCACCGACCTTGTCTGGGCGGGGGTCTACGGCTACCACCCGGTCTACCGGAACTACGGCATCGCCGCGGTCTACGGCCTCGCCCTCTGGCCGGTGGCGCTGGCGGCGGCCGCCGCCGCGGCCCTCGTCTGGGGCAAACGAAATTCGTCAAAAAAGGAGAAGTCCCCCATGTGGAGCGAAAAAAACAGCCTTTCCCTCTCCCGGCTGGCGGTGCTGCTGTTCACCGGCGTGGTGGCCGTGTGCGACGTTGCCGGCTGGTGGCTGGTGAACTGGTTCATCCGCACCAGCCGTTATGCGGGCATCAACGACACCGCCCATCTGGTGTGGGGCCTCGTCACCCTCTACGTTGCCAGCGCCGCGGCCTATGTGCTGCTGTGGAACCTCTACCGCCTTTTGGCCAACATCGAGGCCGAACAGGTGTTCGTGGCCGACAATGTCCACCATCTGCGGGCGGCCAGCTGGTGCTGCATGGCGGTGGCGCTGCTGTGCCTGGGCGGCGCGGTGTTCTACCTGCCCATGGTGATGGTGGCCGCCGCCGCGGCCTTCATGGGCCTCATCGTTCGCATCATCAAAAACGTGTTCCAGCGGGCCATCGGCATGAAGGCCGAGCTGGACCTGACCATTTGAAGGGGGCGGAGCAATGCCCATCATCATCAATCTGGACGTGGTCATGGCCCGCCGCAAGATCGGCGCGGGCGAGCTTGCCGAAAAGGTGGGCATCACCCCGGCCAACCTCTCCATCCTGAAAAACAACAAGGCCAAGGCGGTGCGCTTTTCCACCCTGGCGGCGCTGTGCCGCGCGCTGGACTGCCAGCCCGCCGACCTGCTGGAGTATGTGCCCGGCGAGGAGGACGAAAAGGAGGACGGCCAATGAAAAAGCGGCTTCTTTCGGCGGCCCTGGCGCTGACCCTGGCGGCGGCGTGCCTTGCGGGATGCGGCGCGGCCAGCGAGGAAAAGACCGTGGCCAAGGCCCTGGGTCTGGAAAAACTGCCCGCCGTGACCCATATCTCTTCCTACGACAGCCACGGCGGCTTCCACGGCGACGGGGTCAGCTGCATCGCCCTCACCTTTGAGGACGACCAGCTGGAACAGCAGCTGGCCGCCGACCCGGCCTGGAACAGCCTGCCCGCGGACGAAACGGTGCAGGCCCTGGTCTGGGGCGTGGAGGACGGGACCGTCAGCACCGGCCCCTACCTCACCGACAGCGACGGCCAGCCTCTGGTGCCGCCGGTGGCGACGGGCTGTTACCGCCTCATCGACCGCCACAGCGACCAGCAGGGCGACATTCTCAGCCGCGGCTCCTTCAACTTCACCGTGGGTGTTTACGACGCCGAAGCCCGCATCCTCTATTGCTGCGAGCTGGACACCTGAAAAGCGGCCCATCCCGGCCCGCACCGACATCAACTTTGTGATTTAAAAAGGAGACCCCTATGAAACGCACCCTTTGGACCATTCTTCTGGCGGCGATGCTGCTCTTCGCCGCCTGTGCCCCCAAGGCCGGGCCCCTCACCCTGCCCGCCGCCGACGACGTGACCGAAGTGCGGCTGGAATACGGCGGCGAGAGCGTTGTCCGCGCCGGCCCCGGCTGGATCGGGATGCTGCTGGAGGACCTGGCCGCCGCCCAGCCCACCCGCAAGGCCACCGTGCAGGACGTGCCGGACAAAGAGGACATGGCCGCCGTGCACTTTGTGCTGGAGGACGGCAGCGAGCAGACCCTGTTCGTCTACCCCGAAAAGGACAAATGGTACATCGAGCGCCCCTACGAGGGAGTGTATGAGACCGACCAGCTCCTGTGGGTGATGGTCACCGACCTGAGTGAATGAGCGGGGCCGCCCGGCCCCATTGAACAAATGAATCAAAGGAGGGTTTGATGATGGAACCCCGCAAAAAGGAGGGCAGCGCCTGCCCCCCTGTCTTTCCTGCACCCAAAAATCAGGCCATGGAGCCTGCCGCGCCGGCTGTGACCGGCGAAAAAACGCCCCCGGCCTACGGCCCGCAGACGGGCAGCGCCCCTATGCCGAAACCGGCGGCAAGCGCCCCCTTCCCGGCCGGGGCCGCGGCGGCCCCAGCGCCCGGCTCTGCCTGCGGCCCGCAGGCCGCGCCTGCCCAAAAAGAAACACCGGCGGCCCCCGCGCCCGGAACGCCGCCCGTCTCCCCCGCCGCCTCCCGCCCGCCGCTGCCCAAATGGATGGTCCCCGCGGCCCTGGTCAGCTGGGCCTGGGGCTGGACCTACGCCCGGGGCCTGCTGTTCGGCTTTGAATACAGAGCGGTCTTTATGGCTCTGTTCTGCCTTTTGTTCTTTGCCGGGGTGGAGGGCATGTGCCGGGCCGCGGCCCGCCCCGCCTCCAAAGAGAGCCGGCTGTGGCTGGCGCTGTGGGGCCTGCTGGCGGCGGACTACATCTTCAAAATTTCCGCCCTTTACTACTACGACGCGGTGCAGACCTGGGAATTTCTCGCCCTGCATCTGGCCGCCGCCTACTGGGTGCTGGCCCGCACCGGGTCCCTCACCGAGGGCCGCACCGGCCCCTTTCTGCCCCTGGACGGGCTGCGGGCGCTGGTCACGGTGCCCTTCGGCAACTTCTTTCTGCGCATCCGGGTGCTGGGGCGGGCGCTGATCGACTGGCTGCGCGGCCTTGCCGGGCGCAAAAAGGGCAGCGTCTGGGCCGGGGTGGTCACCCTGTGCGTGGCGGCGCCGGTGCTGGCGCTGGCCGCGGGGCTGCTCTCCAGCGCGGACGACGCCTTCGGCGCGGCGCTGGAAAACTTTTTCCGCTGGTTCACCCTGCCCGAGGCGGTGTTCACCGAGCTCATGTATTTCGCGGTGGGCCTGCCGGTGGGGGCCTACCTCTTCGGGCTGGCGGCGGGCGCGCTGAAAAAAGCCCCCGACCCCGCCCGGGGCGCATCCCTGCGGGCCGAGGCGGAAAAACTGCGCCTTGCCCCCGGCGGCGCGCTGGCCCTCTGCCTTGCGCTGCTGCTGGCGCTCTATGTCCTGTTCTTCTCCATCCAGCTGAACTACCTCACCGGCGGCTTCTTTGGCCATCTGCCCGAGGGCTTCACCGCCGCCGAATACGCCCGCCGCGGCTTCTTTGAGCTGTGCGCCGTGGTGGTGCTCAACTTCTCGGTGCTCACCGCCGCCGCCAAGACCAGCCGCACCCCCCTGCGCCAAAGCCCGGTGCTGAAAGGGCTGGCCGCCGCCCTCTGCCTTTCGAACCTTCTGTTCGCCGCGGTGGGCGCGTCCAAGATGTTCCTTTACATCCGCCGCTTCGGCTTCACCCCCAACCGCATCGTCTCCGGCTGGTTCATCCTGGTGCTGGCGGTGCTCACGGTGCTGGCGCTGGTCAGCATCTTCCGCCCCTTTGCGGTGGTGCGCGCCGCCGCCGCGGTGTTCTGCGCCATGTTTTTGGCTTTGTGCCTCTCCCAGCCGGACGTCTGGCTGCGGGCCGCCAACCGGCAGCTGGCCGCCGCCGGCGTGGTGGAGAGAGAGGACGTCGGCGACTGGCTGCTGTATATGCCGGAAAAGAGTTCCGCATGGGATTGACCAAAATGTAAAAACCCGCCGCCCCGCATTCTGCCGGGGCGGCTTTTGTGGTATAATAACCGAAAAACAGCCCCGCGCCTTTTGCGCGGCGGCTTCATGGTACAACAAAAAAACGAAAGGAGGCCCCGCCCGTGTCCCCTGCCCTATCGCCCCGCGCCTTTGACCGCTCCCACGCCCAGGCCCTGGCGGCGGCCCTTTCCCTGCTGGCCCTGGCGCTGGTGCTCTACCACTCGCTGGCGGGGGGCACCCTTCTTTCTCCCAACGTCTACGACAGCTACCTTTTGCAGGCCCAAAACTGGCTGGAGGGCCGGGCATACATCGAGGGCGGCGAAAGCCACCCCTGGCTGGAGCTGGCCGTGTTTGAGGGCCGCTATTACCTCTCCTTCCCGCCGGTGCCCTCGGTGCTGGCGCTGCTGCCCGCCGCCCTGGGCCTCTCTTTGGGCAACCTGTGGCAGGCGCTGTGGGCCCTGGCCGCCCTGGCCGGGGTCTACCTCTGCTTCTGGCGGGCGGGCCACGCCCCCCGGGCCTGCGCCTTCTGGGCCCTCTTTGCCACCTTGTCCGCCAACTTTTTCTGGCTGGCGTGCAGCGGCGGCGTGTGGTTCCAGGCCCAGGTGCTCAACTTCGCCTTTACCGTCTGGGGCCTGTTCTTCTGGCTGAAAAAGCAGTACGCCCCCGCCTTCTTCCTGCTGGCGCTGGCGGTGGGCTGCCGCCCCTTCACCGCCCTGTTTGCCGTTGTGCTCTGGCTGGGAGCCGCCCTGGGCGCGGCGAAAGAGCGCCGCCTGGCCGCCTTCACCGCCCCGCCCGCCGCCGTGGCGCTGGCCCTGGGGTGGTACAACTTCATCCGCTTCGGCAATCCCTTCGAGTTCGGCCACTCTTACCTGCCGGAGTTCGTGCGGGACGGCGGCCAGTTCACGCTGGAAAACTTCTGGCAAAACCTGTGGAACGTGCTGCGCCCCGTCACCCTCACCTCCTCGCTGGAGCTCTCCTTTTCCACCTTCAACGGCTTCTGCCTTTTTATCGCCAGCCCCATCTTTCTTTTGTGGGCCGTCGACATCGTCCGCGCCGCGGCAAAAAAGCGCCTTGCGCCCCGGGACCTGCTGGCCCCCGCGCTGGCCCTCATCACCCTGGCGGCGCTGTGCCTGCACCGCACCATGGGCGGCTGGCAGTTCGGCGCCCGCTACACCGTGGACCTCATCCCCCTCGCCCTCTGGTGGTATCTGACCCGGCCCCGCCGCCCGCTGGGCACCGGGGCGCTGTGGCTGGCCGGGGCGGGCGCGCTCTTCAATTTTTACGGCGCGGTCCACATGCTGAGCCACTGAAAGGAGGAAGCCTATGGGTGCGTTCATTGGTCATTCGGGCGGCGCGCTGATGGTGCTGTTCGTGGCGCTGCTGGCGCTGCGGTGCGCAAAGCGCCTGGGGCTGGTCCTCTGGCCCGCAGCCTCCGCCCGGCCCCTCGCCCCCCGCTGGGCCCCCGGCCCCGGCGCGCTGGCGCTGGCGGCCTTCGGCGTTCTGGCGGCGCAGTTTTTGTTTGCCTTCCTCTGCTGGCTGGACCTGGGCCAGACCGGGGGCCTTGCCGCCTTCTGGCAGCATTTCTTTGAGCGGTTCACCACCGCCGGCGACAGCCCCCACTACCTGCTTTTGGCCCGCGAGGGCTATACGGCGGAGGGGGACGCGGCGAAGTACATCGTCTTTTATCCCCTCTACCCCCTGGCGGTGCGGCTGATGCACGCCCTGCTCGCTCCCTTTTCCGCCGGCTGGGAGGCGGCGGCCCTGGCGGTGAGCTGGCTGTGCTGGGGCGGCGCGGGGGCGGCCATGCTGGCCCTGGCGGGGCAGGACCTGCAAAAAGAGCAGGCGGCCTTCGCCGTGGCCCTGATGGCCCTTTACCCCTTCGGCTTTTTCGCCCTGGGGGTTTATACCGAGAGTTTGTTTTTGCTGCTGAGCCTTCTTTGCATGCTCTTCGCCCGCCGGCAGAACTGGCTCGCCGCCGGCGTTTTTGGGGCGCTGGCCGTCCTCTGCCGCAACCAGGGCCTGGTGCTGCTTTTGCCCCTTTTGTACCTCTGGCTGCGGGCGCGGCGGCAAAAAAAGCAGGGCCCCGCCTCCCTGGCGCTGGCCCTGCCCCTTCTGGGCTGGGGCGGGTATCTTGCCCTCAACTGGCGGCTCTTCGGCAGCCCCTTCGCCTTCTTTGAATTTCTGGCCGCGCCCCCCTGGTATCAGACCACCCGGTGGATCGGCGAAAATCTGGCCCAGCACTGGCAGATGGCGCTGGACTACCCCGGCCTCGCCCCCTTTATCTACCACGCCCAGCTGGCGCTCTATTTCGCCGCCATGGCCCTGCTGTTTTTCGGCCTTTGGAAAAAATGCCCCACCCACTGGCTCATCTGGGGCGGCGGGTATCTGGGCATGAGCTACCTCGCCGGCTGGCTCATCAGCGGCGGGCGCTATGTCTTCGGCTGCCTGCCTCTCTATCTTATCGGGGCCTCCCTGCCCCGCCCTGCCCGCTGGCTGCTGGCGGCGGTGAGCGCCTTTTTCCTTTGGAAAATGGGGGTGTGGTACATGCAGGGACAGGCCATCATGTAATGATTTTTGATAAAATACAAATTGTATAGAAAAGCGCCCGCCGAACACTTCGGCGGGCGCTTTTGCGGTTCCCAAAAAAATCAGCTTCGGATGAGTTCCTTGAACCGGGCGAAGGAGAGCTTGTCGTTGTAGAGGTCGATGATCCGCTGGCCGTCGGCCTTCAGCGAGGCGCAGAAGATGCCGATGATGAGGTGGCGGGCGGTCTCATCGCTCATGCCGTCCCGGTAGCAGTGGGCCAGCTCCAGGGCCACGTCCTTTTCCAGGTTGTAGGTGTATTTGCCGGTGACCATGATGCTGTTCAGTTCTTTGCAGGCGTTGGCCATCTGCATGGCCTTCTCCTCGCTCTCCACGTCGAAGGGCAGAAAAGCCCACAGGTGCAGCACCTGGGCCTTCTCCATGGCGGAACAAACGATGGTGTAGCGGGTGCCGCCGATGCTCACCTTCGCCCGCACGGTGTTCCGTTCGTTGCTGCGTTCACAGTCCAGCTCCAGGTCGTTTCTGAACACCCGCTCGCACAGGTCCAGCACGCCGGAAGCGTCGTATGCAAGAGACATTGGTCAATCCTCCCCGCTCAGTTTTTCCAGTTCGTCCGCCAGGGTGGTGTAGCCCTTGCAGATGGATTCCATCGACTTCATGTAGCGGCTGTCCAGGTTGCCGCCCATGACCCCCAGCAGATAGGCGGCGGTCTTCTCGCCGAACTCCCGGTCGGAGTACACCCGCTGGGTCACCTCCACCATGATGTGCTCGCCGTCGGTGGTGGGGTAGAAGGAGCCGTTGACCAGGTTGGCGTTGGCCAGCGCGCACAGCAGGGTCACGTCGTCCACCGAGCAGCCGGTGATGGAGAAGGGGCTCATGGCGACCAGCGTGACATACCGCTCCTCGATCTTCCACAGCAGGGTGTAGTGGCCGGTGTCCAGCCCGGTGGGGAAGAAGATGTGGAACTCGTCGGCGTTTTCATCGAACTTGTAATCCTTGCCGCGCAGGTAGTTCACCACCGTGTGGTAGGTGCGCCGCCGGTCCGCCCCGCCGGAGGATGTGGGTCTTGCCGCCGCGGGCTGCGACGGTCCCTTTTTTGAAAAAAACATCGTTGTCCCTCCCTGGCCCGCAAAAGGCCGGTATTCTTATATAAATGCTTCGGCCAAACCGGCCCCGCCGGGACAAGGGCGGAAAAATTTTTGCAAAATTTTTTTCCTGCGTCTTGTGTGAGAAAAAAAGAATCACTATACTGTAAAAAAAACAATAAGGGGAAATGAGCACGATGTTTGACCCTCCCAAAACCGCTGCCCGCCTCATCGCACTGGCAGCGGCGTTTGCCTTTTTGCTTTGGGGAATGGCGCTGAAGGCCCACGCGGCCCTGGACCTCACCGTCCGCGCCCAGGACGGAACGGAATACGCGTTTGATATGGAGCCCACCGACCGGGTGGAGCAGCTGCGAGAAAAGGTCAGCCAGTCCGCCGGCCTGGAGCTTGGCAGCGTCCGCCTGCTCTTTCAGGGCAAAGAACTGCAGGACGGAAACACCCTGCAGGACTATTCCATCCAGAAGGGCAGCGTCATCCTTCTGATGCAGCCCGTCTCCGCGGACCGGGCTGTGGTGTCCGGCACGGCGGCCCTCACCGACCCGCAGCCGGTGACCGGCGGCCAGGGCGTGTGCTATGAGCCCACGGCCTGGGTCACCTTCGGCACCGACGAGAGCGGCGCGCCCATCCGCTGGCGCGTGCTGGACAGCGGCAGCGACGTGAACGGCACAACGGGCATTTTTCTGCTGACCGAGCAGCTGCAGGCGGAGGATGTGGTGTTCAACACCGACTGGACCGTCGCTGCTGCCTGGGAGGGCAGCCTTGCCCAGAGCTGGTGCCAGGATTTTGCGGCCGGCCGGCTGTCCTCCGAAGAGAGCGCCGCGGTGCTGCCCACCTCCCGGGAGGAGGAGGCCTCGGAACTGTTCGGCGAACCCTATGCGGCCTGTTCGATGCAGGACGAAAAGGTGTTTTTCCTCTCGGTGCAGGAGCTTGCCGCCTATGTGGCGGACTACGACGGCGCGCCGGAGCTGAACCTCGGAAAAGAATGGTGGCTGCGCACGCCCATGAGAAATATATACGATATGCCCAGCAGCAGTCCGGGGCTTGTTTTTGTTGACGGCCGGGTGGGCGCAGGCAGCTGCTACACCGGCCGGGGCGCGCGGCCCGCGCTGAACCTGGAGGCGGCAAAGGTGCTGTTCACCAGCGCCGCCGCGGGCGGCAAGGGCAGCGGCGCCGTTTCCGGTCAGCTGGAGGCGGTGGCGGAATACACCGGCGGCGACTGGAAGCTCACCCTGCTGGACGGCAGCCGCAGCTTCACCGCCACGGCGCAGCTTTCCGGCGCGGTGGCGCCGGGCGCGCAGGTGGCCGTGAGCTATTCCGGCGCGGGCGCCGGCGGGCAGGAGTATGTCAGCGCCGCCATTCTGGACTCCAGCGGCAACTGGCTCTACTACGGGGCCATCGCCCAGAACAGCGCCTCCGGCACGGCCAGCGTGACCGTCCCCGAAGACCTGGCGGCGGGAAGCTACACCCTGCGGGTGTTCTCCGAGCAGCGCCGGGGCGACGGCCTCACCGACCTGGCCAGCGGTTTTTCGGATTTTGAACTGACGGTGGTGCATGTGCACCATGCCCGGAAGGTGGAGGCCGTCGCGCCCACCACCACGGCGGAGGGCAACCGGGAGTACTGGTACTGCGACGGCTGCGGCGGCTGTTTTGCCGACGAGGCCTGCACCGTTTCCCTCACCTGGGAGGATGTTATCCTGCCCAAGCTGCCCTCCGGCGGCGACGGCGGCCAGAGCAGCGGCGGCCAGGGCGGCGGCACGGCAGCCGCCACCCCCACCCCCGCGCCGGCGCAGCCCACCCCGACCCCCGGCAAGGCCCCGGTGAAGACCGCCGTGCCCGAGGCCACCGCGTCTCCCAGCGCCCAGCCGGACCCCACGGCCACCCCCGCGCCCACGGCGGAGCCGTCGGCCTCCCCCGCACCCGGCGCTGAAGCGGCGGGCGGGCAGGCCCAGGGCGGGCTGCCCTGGCCGGTGTTCCTGGCGCTGCCGGTGGCGGCGGCAGGGGCGGGCTTCGGCCTGTGGTACGCGGTGAAAAAGCGCCGCGGCTGAAACAAATGAAAAAAGCCCTCCGGGCCGGAACTTCCCGGCCCGGAGGGAGCATTAAAAAAGCGCCGGACTTTCCCGGCAGAAAAAGCGCCGAAAAAAAGCCGGGACTTCCCCGGCACAGAAAGCGTATCAAAACTCTGCCGGGTTTTTCCCGGCGCAGACAGCGCATAAAAAACCGCCGGGTTTTCCCCAGTGAGGAGAGCACATTAAAAAAGCGCATCAAAAAGTCCCACCGGGCTTCCCCGGAAAAGACAGCGCATGAAAAACCGCCGGGAGCTTTCCCGGTGCAGAAAGCGCATAAAAAACCCGCCGGGAGCTTCCCCGGCACTGATAGCGCATGAAAAAACCCGCCGGGGAGTTTCCTCCGGCGGGTCGTTTTGTTTTTTTGCCGCGCTCACTGTTCCGCCGCTTTCCGGCGGCGCAGCGCGTCGATCTTGAGGATGGCCGCCACGGTCTTGCCGTCCTTGATGCGGCCGTCCAGCACCATGGCCACCGCCTCGGCAAAGGGCAGCTTTTCCGGGGTGAGGAACTCGTCCTCGTCCAGGTGCATGGCGCAGGGGGTCAGGCCCGTGGCCATCCAGGTGTAGATGATTTCCGAGCAGTAGCCCACCGTGGGGTAGAATTCCCCCAGGTCGGTGTAGTGCTCGGCCACAAGGCCGCACTCCTCCGCCAGCTCCCGCTTGGCCGCCTCGAAGGGGTCCTCCCCCTTTTCCAGCTTGCCGGCGGGCAGCTCCCAGAGCTCCTGCCCCAGGGCGTAGCGGTACTGGCGCACCAGATAAATCTCGTCCCGGTCGGTCAGCGCCGCGATGCAGGCGCCGCCGTGGTGATGCACCACCTCGCGGGTGCCCTCGGCCCCGTTCTCCAGGCGCACCTTGTCGAAGGTCACGGTGATGACCCGCCCCTCGAACACGGTGCGGCTTTCCAGCTGTGTTTCGCTGTGGCTCATGTTTTCTCCTTTTCCTTTCCGGGCGCGGCCGCGTCGGGCAGCCGGGTGCACAGCACCCGCTGGATGCGCCGCTCGCCCGCCTTGAGCACCTCAAAGCGCAGGCCGCACCATTCCACCGCCGCCTTCTCCCCTTCCTCGGGGATGCGGCCCAGCTTGTCGATGATGAGGCCGCCGGGGGTGTCGAACTCCTCGTCCTCGTTCGGCTCCGGGCACTCCATGCCGAAGGCCTCGAACACGTCCGCAAGGTCGATGGCCCCGTCCACGGCGTAGCCGTCGCCCTGGGCCACCAGTTCGGCCTCCTCGTCGTCGTATTCGTCCTGGATGTCGCCGACGATTTCTTCCAGGATGTCCTCCATGCTCACAAGGCCCGCCGTGCCGCCGTATTCGTCCACCACGATGGCGATCATGGTGCGCTCGCGGCGGAAGTCCAGCAGCAGCTGGCCCGCCGGGCGGCTCTCGGGCACGAACATCACCGGCCGGGCAAAGCGGCTCACCGGGCCCTCCAGCGCCGCCGGCTCGTCGAACAGGCGCAAAAGGTCCTTCACATACAGAACGCCCACGATCTCGTCGGTGGTCTTGCGGTAGATGGGCAGGCGGCTGTTGCCGCTTTCCACCGCCGCCTTGATGACCGAGCGGCAGCCGGCATTCTCCTCCACCGCCACCATGTCCATGCGGTGGGTCATGATGTCGCCGGCGGTCACCTCGCCCAGATCGAAGATGTTGGTGATCATCTCCTTCTGGTTCTCGTCGATGAGGTCCTGCTGGTCGGCGTCGTCCACCATCTCATACAGGTCCTCTTCGGTCACCTGCTCCTCGTTGCCAAGGCCCGCCTTGTCCAAAAGGCGGCTCAAGGCAGCGGGCAGCTGCACGCCCCGCTTTGCGGCGGCCCAGCCGGCGGCAAGGCCCGCCAGCAGCGCCAGCACCAGCGCCGCCGCCCCCGCGGCGAACACGCCGGCGCCCGCCGGCGCTGCCGCCGCGATGAAAGTCGTATCCATGGGTCCCTCCCCATTCTGCCCGGGGGCTGCCCGGGCTGAAATGCATATATATACTACATCATAGCGGCAAAGCCCACCCTTGTCAAACCGCCAAAGGGCCAAAAGCGGGCGGTTTTGCGCCAAAAGGGCCGCCTCGCGCCGCTTTTTTTGCATCCAAGGGGCAAAAAGCGCCCGGAAAATGGTTTACTTTACACATTTGTTTTGATAGAATAATACACAGCAGAAGCTGTCCGCATGCGCGGAGGACCGGCGCTGCCGGTTTTTCGTGCGCGCGGGCAGGATAACGCGGGCCTGCCAGCAATGGCAGGAAACGTTAAATCACATGCTATGGAGGAAGAAAAATGCCTAGAGCGAAACAGTCCATGGATGGCAACACCGCGGCAGCGCATGTAGCCTATGCGTTCACCGAAGTTGCGGCCATCTACCCCATCACCCCGTCGAGCCCCATGGCCGACTATGTCGACCAGTGGTCCGCCGCCGGCCAGAAGAACATCTTCGGCACCCAGGTCAAGGTCATGGAGATGCAGTCTGAGGCTGGTGCCGCGGGCGCTGTGCACGGCAGCCTGGCCGCCGGCGCCATGACCACCACCTTCACCGCCAGCCAGGGCCTGCTGCTGATGATCCCCAATATGTACAAGATCGCCGGCGAGCTGCTGCCCTGCGTGTTCCACGTGTCTGCCCGTACCGTGGCCAGCCACGCGCTGAACATCTTCGGCGACCACAGCGACGTTTACGCCTGCCGTCAGACCGGTTTTGCCATGCTGGCTGAGACCAATCCTCAGGAAGTCATGGATCTGGCCGCTGTTGCCCACCTGGCCTCCATCGAGGGCCGCGTTCCCTTCATCAACTTCTTCGACGGCTTCCGCACCAGCCACGAGATCCAGAAGATCGAGAAGTGGGACTACGCCGATCTGGCCGAGATGGTCAACTGGGACGCCATCCAGAAGTTCCGCGACCACTCCCTGAACCCCGAGAACCCCTCCATGCGCGGCAGCCACGAGAACGGCGACATCTTCTTCCAGCACCGCGAGGCCTGCAACAAGTACTACGAGGCTCTGCCCGCCGTGGTCGAGAAGTACATGGCCAAGGTCAATGAGAAGCTGGGCACCGACTACCAGCTGTTCAACTACTACGGCGCGCCCGACGCCGACCGCGTGATCGTTGCCATGGGCTCCATCTGCGACGTGGCCGAGGAAGTCATCGACTACCTCACCGCCCACGGCGAGAAGGTCGGCCTGGTGAAGGTCCGCCTGTACCGCCCCTTCGTGAGCGAGAAGCTGCTGGCGGCCATCCCCGCCACCGCCAAGAAGATCGCCGTGCTGGACCGCACCAAGGAGCCCGGCAGCCTGGGCGAACCTCTGTTCCTGGACGTGGTCACCGCCCTGCGCGAGGCCGGCCGCGACGCCGAGGTCATCGGCGGCCGCTACGGTCTGGGCAGCAAGGACACCCCGCCCTCCAGCGTGTTCGCTGTGTATGAGGAGCTGGCCAAGGCCGAGCCCAAGACCCGCTTCACCATCGGCATCGTGGACGACGTGACCGGCCTGTCCCTGGAGGAGAAGCCCGCGCCCAACACCGCTGCCGAGGGCACCAAGGAGTGCAAGTTCTGGGGCCTGGGCGGCGACGGTACCGTTGGCGCCAACAAGAACAGCACCAAGATCATCGGCGACCACACCGACAAGTACATCCAGGCGTACTTCCAGTACGACTCCAAGAAGACCGGCGGCGTGACCATCAGCCACCTGCGCTTCGGCGACAAGCCCATCAAGAGCCCCTACTACATCAACAAGGCTGACTTCGTGGCCTGCCACAACCCCAGCTACGTTGTGAAGGGCTTCAAGATGGTGCAGGACGTCAAGCCCGGCGGCGTGTTCATGATCAACTGCCAGTGGTCTGACGAAGAGCTGGCTCACCATATGCCCGCCGAGTCCAAGCGCTACATCGCCCAGAACAACATCCAGCTGTACACCATCAACGCCATCGACAAGGCTGTTGAGATCGGCCTGGGCAAGCGCACCAACACCATCCTGCAGTCCGCGTTCTTCGCTCTGGCCGGCGTGCTGCCCCGCGAGGACGCCATCAAGTACATGAAGCAGGCCGCCGAGAAGACCTTCGCCAAGAAGGGCCAGGCCATCGTTGAGATGAACTGGAAGGCCATCGACGCCGGCTTCGACGCCTACCACAAGGTGGAAGTGCCCGCCGACTGGGCCAACGCCACCGACGACAAGGCTCCCGAGCAGCTGCACGGCAATGCCGCCACCGTGGACATGGTGCGCAGCATCATGGAGCCCGTTGCCCGCATGGACGGCGACAGCCTGCCTGTTTCCGCCTTCGAGAAGTATGTGGACGGCCAGTTCGAGCAGGGCGCTTCCGCCTATGAGAAGCGCGGCGTTGCGGTGAACGTTCCCGAGTGGAACCCCGACACCTGCATCCAGTGCAACCAGTGCGCCTTCGTCTGCCCCCATGCCACCATCCGTCCCTTCGCTCTGACCGCCGACGAGGCCGCCAAGGCTCCCGCCGCCCTGAAGAGCAAGGCCATGAACGGCAAGGGCTGCGAGAACTACGTCTTTGCCATGACCGTCTCTCCCCTGGACTGCATGGGCTGCGGCGTCTGCGTGAACGTCTGCCCCACCGCCGCCAAGGGCACCCTGAAGATGGTGCCGCAGGAGAGCCAGGCCGCCCAGCAGGAAGTCTTCGACTACTGCGTCGAGAACATCCGCAAGAAGGACGGCATGATGCCCGAGACCAGCGTGAAGGGCAGCCAGTTCAACCAGCCCCTGCTGGAGTTCTCCGGCAGCTGCGCCGGCTGCGCCGAGACCGCTTACGCCCGTCTGGTCACCCAGCTGTTCGGTGAGCGCATGTACATCTCCAACGCCACCGGCTGCTCTTCCATCTGGGGCGGCCCCGCTGCCACCTCTCCCTACACCACCAACAAGGTGAGCGGCCATGGTCCCGCCTGGGCGAACAGCCTGTTCGAGGACAACGCCGAGCACGGCCTGGGCATGTATCTGGGCCAGAAGGTCATCCGCGAGTCTCTGGCTGCCAAGCTCCATGAGCTGGCCGAGGTGACCACCAGCGAGAGCAAGAAGGCGGCCATCGAGGAGTACTTTGCCACCTACGACGACGGCAAGGCCAACACCCCCGCCACCGAGAAGCTGATCGCTGAGCTGGAGGCCGATCCCGACTGCAAGTACAGCAAAGAGATCCTGCCCAAGAAGAACTACCTCTCCAAGAAGAGCATCTGGATCTTCGGCGGCGACGGCTGGGCCTACGACATCGGCTTCGGCGGCCTGGACCATGTTCTGGCTTCCGGCGAGGACGTGAACGTCTTCGTGTTCGATACCGAGGTCTACTCCAACACCGGCGGACAGGCTTCCAAGGCCAGCCAGATCGGTCAGGTGGCGCAGTTCGCCGCCGCCGGCAAGGCCATCGGCAAGAAGAGCCTGAGCGAGATCGCCATGAGCTACGGCTACGTCTACGTTGCTCAGATCGCCATGGGCGCTGACATGAACCAGACCATGAAGGCCATCACCGAGGCCGAGAGCTACCATGGTCCCTCCCTCATCATCGGCTACGCTCCCTGCGAGATGCACGGTGTGAAGGGCGGCATGACCAACTGCCAGGCCGAGATGAAGAAGGCCGTGGCTGCCGGCTACTGGAACATGTTCCGCTTCGATCCTCGCAAGAAGGCCGAGGGCGCCAATCCCTTCAGCCTGGACTCCAAGCCCGCCACCGCGGACTACAAGGAGTTCATCTCCGGCGAGACCCGTTACAGCCGCCTGAAGCTGGCCTTCCCCGAGCGCGCCGAGGCGCTGTTCGACCTGGCCGACAAGAAGGCGAAGGAGCGCTACGAGTACCTCGAGAAGCTGGTCAAGCTCTACGAGTAATCGCATCGCCCGAACGGCATAACAAAAGGACCCCCGCGTTTCGCGGGGGTCCTTTTTTGCGTTTTTGTCCGCCCTGATGTTGAAAAGGCGGCCCGTCCCATGTTTTTGTACGCCTTCCATAAGAAGGGCAGTTCGTCCCACGTTTTTTGCACGCCTTCCATAAGAAGGGCGGCCCGTCCCATGTTTTTGCACGCCTCCCATAAGAAGGGCAGTTCGTCCCATGTTTTTGCTCGCCTTTCATAAGAAGGGCGGCCCGTCCTGTGGGTTTGCCGACTTTTGTTGAAAGGCCGGCCTTTCCTCACATTTCCGCGCGCCCATGTTGAAAAGTCAGGGCGTTCGTCCGGGGGTTCGGCCAAAACCGGGAAAGGCCGCCCCTCCCCTGTTTTGCCCGTCCTTTAAAAATCCCTCACAGCCGGGCGCACAGGTCCCGGATGTGCTCAAAGAGATACTGCTCCTGGCGCGCGAGGGGGCTGTCCGGCAGGGTGACGAAGGTGAAGGGCCGGGTGATGGAAAAATCCCCTTCCGCCAGCCGGGCCAGCCGCCCGCTCTCCAGAAGGGGCGCGGCGGCCACCTCGTAGGCGAAGGTCACCCCCCGGTCCGCCGCCGCCAGCTCCAGCAGCACCGGCACGCTCTCGAACACGTGGCAGGCGGCAAAGTCCTCCGCCGCAAGGCCCCGGGCCGCCAGGGCGCTCTCCAGTATCTCCCGGCTGCCGCTGCCCGTCTCCCGCACCAGCAGCGGCGCGGAGCACAGCGCCGCCAGCGTCCTGCACCCCGCCCAGCGGCCCTCCGCCGCCCCCAGCGCCGAAAAGCGGGCGGTGTAAAAAGGCCGGCAGCAGTAGCGCCGGTGGCTGGCGTTGCCCTCGATGAGGGCAAACTCTATCTCTCCTTTGTCCAGCTCTTCCAAAAGGGTGCGGGTGTTTTGCAGCCGCATCTCCAGCCGGCGCGCGGGCAGCGCGTCCAGCAGCGCCGGAGCCAGCCGGGGCATCAGCCCCTCCCCGATGCTGCGGGTCACCCCGAAGTGCAGCGGCGCGGCCTGGCCCTCGGTCAGCGCCGCCCGCAGCTGGGCCTCCATGGCCGGAAGCCGCCGCGCCAGCCGGTAAAACCGCGCCCCCGCCTCGGTGAGGGTCAGCCGCCGGCCCTCCTTGGCGAACAGCTTCACCCCGTACTCCGCCTCCAGCGCCCGGATGTGCTGGGTCACAGCGGGCTGGCTCAGGTGCAGCGCCTCGGCGCAGCGCACCGTCGTTTTTTCCTCCACCAGCGTGAGAAATGTGGTCAGTTTCGGGTCCACCACGGGCCCTTCCCCCTTTTGTGGAAAACTATAAGAATTGTTGATAAGTTAATGGCTATCTCTAAATTGATTTTATATGAAAGGGGCCGTATAATCAAGGCGTGCCAGCCCCGCAAGGGGGCAAAAAATCAAGAGGAACGGGGAAAAACGCAATGGTGAAGGAACAAGTTTTGAAAAAAGCGCCGGGCTTTTTGGCCTGTCTCGTCATCGGGCTCATCGCCCAGGGCATCGCCAAGTTCGTGCCTTCGGTGGGCGCGGCGCTGTTCGCCATCGGCATCGGCATGGTGTGCGGCAACACCTTTTTGAACAAGCCCGGCATGGACGCGGGCACCAAGTTCTCCGAGCGCAGCCTGCTGGAATACTCCATCGTCCTCACCGGCGCGACGCTGGTGCTCAGCGACATCGTGGCCGTGGGCCTTTCCGGCGTGGGCTTCATCGTCTGCCAGATGGCCCTCACCATCACCGCCGCCTACCTCATCGGCCGGCGCTTCGGCTTTGGGCGGCGGTTCTGCCTTCTGATGGGCGCGGGCAACGCGGTGTGCGGCTCCAGCGCCATCGCCACCGTCTCCCCTGTGGTGGGGGCCGACAGCAAGGACAAGGGCATCTCCATCACCATCGTCAACGTCACCGGCACCGTGCTCATGGTGCTGCTGCCGGTCATCACCGGCCTTGTCTATAACCACGCCATGCTGCCCACCACCGCCATGATCGGCGGCGTGATGCAGTCCATCGGTCAGGTCATCGCCTCCGCCGGCCTGGTGGGGCCGGAGTTCGTGCCCGACGCCACCATCTTCAAAATTATCCGCATCGTGTTCATCGTGTTCGTGGCGCTGGCCTTCTCCCGCCTCAACCCCGAGGAGGAGGGCAGCCTCTTCGCCGGCGGCAAGGCGGCGGGCGGCGTCAAGGCCGGTGTGCCCTGGTTCATCATCGGCTTCTTCATCATGGCGGTGCTGAACACCCTGGGCGTGGTGCCCGCGCCGGTGAGCGCGGCGGCCAAGTTCGTCAGCGGCCAGTTCGAGATCATCGCCCTGGCGGCCATCGGCATGCGGGTCAAGTTCCGGGACCTGGTCAAGGAGGGCCCCCGCGCCCTGGGCTACGGCCTGTCGGTGGGTGTGTGCCAGGTGCTGTTCGCCCTGGGCCTCATCCGGCTGTTCCTTCTGTGAGTTCTTTATAAAGCGCGCGGCGCTCCCCTTGCCGGGAGCGCCGCTTTTCATTTGCCCCGGCATAGGATATAATGGGACTGTATCCCGCAAAAAAGGAGGGGTCCCCATTGACCATGAAGCGCAGAACGTCCCGCTGGAAGGAACACGCCACCGACCTGGCCTTTGACCTGGCGGGCAGCTTTCTCATGGGGGTGGGGGTCTATACCTTCGCCCTCAAAGGCGGCTTTGCCACCGGGGGCCTGTCGGGCATGGCCCTCATCATCAACTATCTGTGGGGCCTGCCGGTGGGCATGGTCACCCTGGCGCTGAACGTGCCTCTGGTGCTGCTCACCTGGCGCACGCTGGGCCACGGCTTTTTCCTCAAAAGCCTGCGCACCATGGTCATCAGCACCGTCATCATCGACTTCGTGCTGCCCCTCTTCCCCGTCTACGAGGGCAGCCGCCTGCTGGCGGCGGGCTTCAGCGGCGTGCTGATGGGCGCGGGGCTCTCCCTTATTTATATGAGAGGCTCCTCCACCGGCGGGTCGGACTTCCTCATCCACGCCGCCAAGCGCAAGGCCCCCCACATCAGTTTCGGCAACCTCAGCCTTGCCATCGACGCGTCGGTCATCCTGCTGGGCATCCCCGCCTTCGGCGACATCGACGCCGCGCTCTACGGCATGGTCAGCGCCTTCGCCCTCACCATCGTGATGGACAAAATCATCTACGGCGCGGGCAGCGGCAAGCTGGTGCTGGTCATCACCAACGAGGGCCAGGCGGTGAGCCGGGCCATCGACGCGGCGGTTGAGCGGGGCAGCACCCTGGTGGACGTGACCGGCAGCTATTCCGGCCTGCCCCGGCGGATGGTGATGTGCGCCTGCTCCAACAACGAGGTGTTCAAGGTGCGCACGGCGGCCCACCGGGTGGACCCCCGGGCGCTGGTGATGATCTGCGAGGCCAGCGAGGTGTTCGGCGAGGGCTTCCGCGCCCCGGAAGTGGGCGAAAAGACCGGCTGAAACCACATCAATTCTCCATTTTTCTTGCAAACAGGGCCCAATCCGTTTACAATGTGTATAAACCCCGACTTTCCACAGAAATGTTGAAAACTCTGTTGAAAGTGTTAAGAACCCCTGCTCAACCCATTAGTTTTCAACATTCGGGGCGGAAAATTCAAGGTCCATTAACTTTTTGTTGAATGGAAAGCCCCAAAATGCCAAAAATGCGGGTGAAAGTGCCCCCGCAGCCTCACACAACAAAAAAACAACACGCGGCCCCCGGCCGCCCCAAAGGAGGACACACGCCATGAACTGGCTTGCAAAAATGCAATACCGCTACGGCCGCAAAGCGCCGAAGAACCTGATGCTGGTGGTGGCCGGCGGGCAGATCGCCGCCTGGCTGGTCATCATGCTGGTGAACAGCAATGTGTATTATCTGCTGCAGCTCACCCGGTCGGGCCTTATGCACCTGCAGCTGTGGCGGCTGGTGAGCTTCGTGTTCAGCCCGTCCCTCACCATGAACCCGCTGTTCTTCGCGCTGGAGGTCTACCTCGTCTACTGGATAGGCACTTCGCTGGAGCGGGCCTGGGGAGCCTTCACCTTCGACGTTTACTTCCTGCTGGGCATGGCGGGGGCCTGGGTGGCCTGCCTGCTCACCGGCTGGGGCAGCAGCGAGGCGCTGTTCTACTCCCTCTTCTTCGCCTTCGCCTGGCTCTTCCCCGACATGCAGCTGATGCTCTTCTTCGTGCTGCCGGTGAAGGTGAAGTGGCTGGGCTGGATCGCCGGCGGCCTCTATGTGCTGCAGGTGGCGTTTCTGCTCATCACCTTCCAGTTCACCCAGGCGCTGGCCACCGTGCTGGGGCTTGTGAACTTCCTTGTCTTCTTCGGGCCGGACATCTTCCGCCGGCTGAAGAATGACGCCGAGACCCGCCGTCGCCGCCGCGAGTGGGAGAACCAGTGGCGGGGCCGCTGAGACAAGAACACCTTGCAAGGGGCGCGCCCGCTTTGGGCGCGCCGTTTTTTGTGGAAATCCGCGGTGGTGTGTGGTATAATGAGGTAACAGAAACGGCTCTGCCGCCGCGGCAGGCCGGAAAGGGGTATGATACCATGAAACTCATCACTGCCATCGTCAACAAAGAGGACGCGAAACAGGTCTGCAACCACCTCATCCAGGAGGGCTTCTCCGTCACCCGTCTGTCCACCACCGGCGGCTTTCTGATGGCCGGCAACATGACCCTGATGATCGGCACCGACGATGAGAAGGTGGATCCCTGCATCCAGATCATCGCCCAGCACTGCAAGCAGCGCACCGAGGTGGTGCCCAGCACCGCCAGCTACGGCATCGGCGTGGCCACCGCTTATCCGCTGCAGGTCACCGTGGGCGGCGCCACCATCTTCGTCACCAACGTGGAGCGCTTCGAAAAGCTGTGATGCTCAGCCGCATCCGGGGCAACGAAGCCTTTAAAGACAGCGTTCAGGCCGCCCTGCAGGCAGGGCGGCTTTCCAATAGTGTGCTTTTGTGCGCCGAAGAAGGCTGCGGCGCGGGCTTTGCCGCCCGGTGCCTCGCGGCCGATTTCCTCTTCCCCGAAGGGGGCGACGCCGCCGAGGCGGTGCTGGCCGGGCGCAGCAGCGAGTGCATCGAGGTGCGGGGCCAGGGCCAGCGGGGCGAGATCTTGGTGGGCCAGGCCCGCCAGGTGCGCAGCCTCGTCTATGAGACGGCCCTCTCCGCCGCGGGGCGGGTGGTCATCTTCTACGGCGCGCACCACATGAACCCCTCCGCCGCCAACGCCCTGCTCAAAGTGCTGGAAGAGCCCCCTGCCGGGGTGCTGTTCATCCTCACCGCGCCCAGCGCCGCCGCCGTGCTGGCCACCATCCGCAGCCGCTGCGGCCTGTTCCTTCTGTGCCCGGTGACCACGGCCCAGTGCGAGGCGTATCTCAAAGAAAACTGCCCCGGCTGCCCTGACGCGGCGCTGCTGGCCCGGGTCTACGCCGGGCGCATCGGCCCCGCGAAGGCCGCCGCCACCGACCCCGCCGCCCGCCGCAGCCTGGACGCTGCCCTGGAGCTGGCGAAGGCCGTGGGCAAAGCCGACCGCTACGAGACCATGCGGCTGCTGGCCGCCGTGGAAAAGGACCGCCCCGCCGCCGCCCGCCTGCTGGAGGACCTGGCCTGCGTGGCCGCCGCCGTGCTGGAAGGGGCCGAGGGCCTGGGCCTGCCCCTGTCCGCCGCCGCCCGCTGCGCCGAAGGCTGCGGCGAAGCCCGCCGCGGCATGGACCGCAGCCTCAACCAGAAGCTGCTGTTCACCCTGCTGGCGGCAAAACTCTGCGACGCGGCCGGCTGAACGCCGGCCCCGCCTTTCTGTGCGTTTTTTCCGCCCGGGCCTTTCCCGGCGCGGTTTGTGTTTTTCCTTCGGGCGGACGGGCTGTCCCCCAAATCTTTCTTCCCTCTTTCGCTCTTGCCCAAAACCAGCCGCGGGCAAGGGACCTGACACCCACGCCCGGCGGCCGGGCAAAGAGAGTTGACCCCATGAAAAAAGTCATTTCAGTGCGCTTCAAGGCCAGCGGAAAGGCCTATTATTTCGACCCCACCGGCTTTGACGTCAAGGAGGGGGACTACGTTGTGGTGGAGACCGCCCGCGGCACCGAGTGCGGCGAGGTGGTGGCCGGCCCCCGGGACGTGCCGGACAGCCAGGTGAGCCGGGAGCTCAAGCCCATCCAGCGGATGGCCGACTCGGTGGACGTGCGTCGGATGGAAAAGAACCGGGCGGACGAGAAGGCCGCCTTCGAGCTGTGCAACGAGCGCATCGCCGCCCACAAGCTGGAAATGAAGCTGGTGGAGGCGGAGTACAACCTGGACCGCTCCAAAATTCTTTTCTACTTCACCGCCGACGGCCGGGTGGACTTCCGGGAGCTGGTGAAGGACCTGGCCGGCGCTCTGCACACCCGCATCGAGCTGCGCCAGATCGGCGTGCGGGACGAGAGCAAGATGAAGGGCGGCCTTGGCATCTGCGGCCAGCCCTTCTGCTGCAGCCGCTTTTTGAAGGACTTCCAGCCGGTGTCCATCAAGATGGCCAAGGAGCAGGGCCTGTCCCTGAACCCGGCCAAAATTTCCGGAGCCTGCGGGCGGCTGATGTGCTGCCTTTCCTACGAGCACAAGGCCTATGAGTATCTGAACAGCATCACCCCCATGAACGGCAGCGTGGTGCGCACGCCGGACGGCGAGGGCGTGGTCATCGAGGCCAACCCCGTCAGCGGCATGCTGAAGGTGCGCTTCGCCAGCGAGGCGCTGGCCCCCAAATACTACAAGCGCAGCGAGTGCGTCTACCTGCGGGGCGGCAAGCGGGCTCCCAAGGCCCCCGACCCGGACCAGCCCTGATTTTTCAGGATTTCCCCTTGTTCTTTTTTGATTTTATGCTACAATAATTGCATAAAGGGGGCGTGCCCCCTTTGCTCCGGGCATGCGGCTCGCCGCGCAGGCCGCCCCGTTGCCCGGGCATCTATGGCGCGGAGAAAAAGGAGAGAATGACCATGGCCTACAAGATCACCGATTCCTGTGTTTCCTGCGGCACCTGTGAGGGCGAGTGCCCCGTCGGCGCCATCAGCCAGGGCGACGGCAAGTACGAGATCAACGCGGACGCCTGCATCGATTGCGGCACCTGCGCCGGCGCTTGCCCCGTTGGCGCCATCGAAGAGGGCTGATTAGCCTTTCCTTCGCCGGCAAAGCACAAAAAAGAGCGGCGGGCCTTGTACCCGCCGCTTTTTTGGTTGCGTGTCATGGTATAAAAATACGCGAAGGGAGGCAAAGCGCGTGGAAGTCTCGGTGGAAACTCTGGCCCACGGCACAAAGGTCTGCATCAGCCGGGCCCACCGCTTCGGCACCGACGCGATGCTCCTCTCCGGCTTTGCCCGCCCCCGGCGGGCGGAAACGGCGGTGGACCTGTGCAGCGGCTGCGGCATCGTGGCCCTGCGCTGGCACGATTTGGGCCATCGCGGCCCCTGCCGCGCCGTGGAGGTGGACCCGGAGGGCACTTCCCTGCTGGAACAGGCCCTGGCCGAAGACGCGGCCCTGGGCCACATCACGCCGGTCTGCGCCGACCTGAACGAATTGCGGGGCGACGGCCTCGCCCATCTGGTGGCGGCCAATCCCCCTTACTTCACCGGGGGCTTCGTCAGCCCCAAATCCGCCCGTGCCACCGCCCGCCACGAGGGCGGCTGCACCCTGGAGCAGGTGGCCGCCGCGGCGGCGGCCCTTCTGCGGGACGGCGGGCGCTTCGCCCTCTGCCACCGGGCGGACCAGTTCGCCCGGGTGTGCGCGGTGCTGTCGGCGGCGGGGCTGGAGCCCAAGCGGGCGGCCTTTGCAAAGCAGAAGGCCGGGGACGTGCCCTGGCTGGTGCTGGTGGAGGCCCAGAAGAACCGCCGCCCCGGCCTGCGCTTTGAGCCGGACGTGTTCATGGAGGACGAGGGCGGCCGCCCCTCGGCCCAGCTTCAAAAAATCTATCGGGAAGGGATGTGAGGCCCATGGCCGGCACACTCTATATCGTGGCGACCCCCATCGGCAACCTGGAGGACATGACCCCCCGGGCCGCCGCCACCTTCGGCAGCGTGGACTTCATCGCCGCCGAGGACACCCGGGTCACCCTGAAACTGCTGAACCACCTGGGGCTGAAAAAGCCGCTGGTGAGCTATTACGAGCACAACCTCAAGGAGCGGGGCCGCTACATCCTGGACCGCATTCAGGCGGGCGAAAACTGCGCCCTGTGCTCCGACGCGGGCATGCCCGCCATCTCCGACCCCGGCGAGGTCATCGTCACCGACGCGCTGGCCGAGGGCATCAAGGTGGTGCCGGTGCCGGCGGCCAGCGCCTGCGTCACCGCCCTGGCGGTGAGCGGCCAGCCCACCGGGCGGTTCGTGTTCGAGGGCTTTCTGCCCACCAATCTGCGCCAGCGCCGCGAGCGGCTGGAGCAGCTGAAAGGCGAGGAGCGCACCGTCATCTTCTACGAAGCGCCCCACAAGCTGCGCATGACCCTGGGCCACCTGCAAGAAGCCTTCGGCCCTGAGCGCAGCATCACCCTGGCCCGGGAGCTGACCAAGCTCCACGAAGAGGTGGTCAAGACCACCCTGGGCGAAGCGGTGGAGTATTACGAAGCGAACAACCCCCGGGGCGAGTACGTGCTGGTGATGGCCGGCGCGTCCCCCGCCGAGACCCAGCCCGCGCCCCCCACGCTGGACGAGGCGGCCCAAAAGGCCCGGGAGCTGATGGAGGGCGGCATGAGCGCCAGCGCCGCGGCAAAGCAGGCGGCCCAGAACACCCCGTTTAGCAAAAGCCAGATCTACCGGCTGCTGACGCGGCAGGAGGAAAACGAATGAAGACCATCCTTGTACTTTCCGACACCCACGGCTCGGCCAGCGCCTTCACCCGTGTGGCGGCCAAGAACCCCAAGGCGGACGCCCTGATTTTCCTGGGCGACGGCTGCAAAGACCTGGAAAAGGTGCAGGACGCCCTGCCCATGCCGGTGTACCCGGTGCACGGCAACTGCGATTTCGGCGCGCTGGAGCCGGGCGAGGGCCTTGTGGCCTTCGAGGGCGTGCTGTTCTACTACGTCCACGGCCACCAGTACAACGTGAAATACTCCTACGACGACCTGGCCCGCAACGCCATCTGCCGGGGTGCGGACGTGGCCCTCTTCGGCCATACCCACTGCCCGGACCTGGTGCAGCTGGACAAGGTGACCCTGTTCAACCCGGGCAGCGCGGCCATCCCCCGCAGCGGGCGGCCCACCTATGGCCGCATCACGGTGGAGGAGGGCAAGGCCCCGGTGTTCGAGCATCTGGAGATGCCGGACTATGAGTGAGCCGAAGCTGACAGCGCTGCCCCAGGCGGACAGCACCAATCTCTACTGCAAGGCCCATCTTTCCGAGATGGGCCATTTTGACGCGGTGTGGACCACCTGCCAGACCGCGGGCCGGGGTCGGCGGGGCCATGTGTGGCAGAACGCGCCCGGCGAGGCGCTGTATTACACCATCCTCTTCAAGGAGCCGCTGGCCGACCCGGCCTGTCTGTCGCTGGCCTCAGGGCTGGCGGCGGCCCGGGCGCTGGAGGAGTGCTTCGGGGTGGAATGCGCCCTCAAGTGGCCCAACGACCTGCTGCTGGGCGGCAAAAAGGCGGTGGGCATCCTCTGCGAGGGATTTGGCGGCGCGTTCGTCAGCGGCATCGGGGTGAACCTTTCCCAGACGGCAGAGTTTTTCGCCGCCGCCGGCCTGCCCCATGGGGTGAGCGTGGCGGGGCACCTGGGCCACGCGCTGCCTCCCGACGCGCCCCGGCGGCTGGCGGAAAGCCTCAGCCGCCATTTTATCCAGGACGCGGACCTGAAGGCTTTTTACCGCGAAGGCTTCGGCCCCCTGCGGGCGGACTACCTGCCCCGCTGTGTGAATCTGGGCCGGCAGGTCTGGTTCGAGGGCGGCGAGGGCGTGGCCGAGACGGTGGACGAGCAGGGCCGCCTTGTGGTGGCCGCCGAGGGCGGCCTGCGGCACGTGCTCAGCGGCGAAGTGAGCGTGAAAGGCATCTACGGCCGGGTGTGAGGGCGAAAAAAGTCAAAATCGAGGATTCACAAAAAGTTAACAGAGCCTTCAAAATTCTTCCTTAAGTTATGGGTATACTAAAATCACAGAACACGGAGCCGCAACCGTTGTTCTGTACATGATTCCTCCTCACACCAAAGCGATACCCCTTAACCGCCTCCCCGTGGTCCGCAAACACGGGGAGGCACTTTTTTTGCCCCGGCGGCGCCGGGACAAAGGAAAGGACAGCCTTGAGGAAAATGCTTCGCCCGGCCCATCCCCACCGCACGCGGCATCCCGGACACTTTTCAGGACAAAGAAAAGTGTCCGTTCTGATGCGCACTACGTGGGGAGGACCGGGCTTCGCCTCAGCCCGGTGGGGCAGGGCGGCGCTCTCCCCCGTTTTGCCCGGCCCGCCGCCCGATGCCGGCCGAGCCAGACGCGGCACTGCCGCCGCGTAGTGCGCCTCGGAGCGAACACGCTGCACGGTGCGAGTGCATCGTGTCCGAAACGCCGCGTGCGGCGGCGGACAGGGACGCGGCCACCCCGCGCCCAAACTGCCCGGGCCCCAGCGCCGCCCGGGCAAAGGAAAGGGCGGCTTTGAATAAAATGCTCCGCCCGGCCCATCCCCACCGCACGCGGCATCCCGGACACTTTTCAGGACAAAGAAAGGTGTCCGTTCTGATGCGCACTGCGTGGGGAGGACCGGGCTCCGCCTCAGCCCGGCGGGACAGGGCGGCGCACCGCCGCGTTTCGCCCTGCCCGCCGCCCGGTGCCGGCCGAGCCAGCCGCGGGGGAAAACCGGGCCCCGCCTCCGTTGCCGTCCTCCCCTCCCCCGCCGGTTGGAATTTGCGCCAAAATCTGCTACAATGAAACCATGATATTCCCCGGCTTTTGCGGGCCGGAAGGGGCCGCGCAGCGCACCGTGCCGCGCGCCTCTCCCTCGCCCTTTGCCGGGCCGAAACACCACACCGCCGCCCCTTCTGCGGGCGGCTGCACAAAGGAGGATATGAGCCATGCAAAACTATTCCGGCGAAGAGGGCCTGCAGTATCATCTGCAGATCCGCCCGGGGGACGTGGGCCGCTATGTGCTGCTGCCCGGCGACCCCAAGCGCTGCGCCAAGATCGCGGCCTATTTTGAGAACCCCCGCCTCATCGCGGACAGCCGCGAGTATGTCACCTACACCGGCACCCTGGACGGCGTGCCCGTCAGCGTCACCTCCACCGGCATCGGCGGCGCGTCCGCTTCCATCGCCATGGAGGAGCTGCACAAGTGCGGCGCCGACACCTTCATCCGGGTGGGCACCTGCGGCGGCATGGAGATGAAAGTCAAGGGCGGCGACATCGTGGTTGCCACCGGCGCCATCCGCATGGAGGGCACCAGCCGGGAGTACGCTCCCATCGAGTTCCCCGCCGTGGCCGACCTGCAGGTGGCCAACGCCCTGGTGGAATCCGCCCGGCAGCAGGGCTTCACCTGCCACGCCGGCGTGGTGCAGTGCAAGGATGCCTTCTACGGCCAGCACGAGCCCGAGACCAAGCCCGTGAGCTACGAGCTGATGAACAAGTGGCAGGCCTGGCTGCGGCTGGGCTGCCTTGCCAGCGAGATGGAGTCCGCCGCGCTGTTCACCGTGGCCGCTTGGCTGCGGGCCCGGGTGGGGTCCACCTTCCTGGTGGTGGGCAACCAGGAGCGCGCCGCCGCCGGGCTGGACAACCCCATCGTCCACGACACCGACGCCGCCATCCGGGTGGGTGTGGGCGCGCTGCGCCTGCTTATCGCCCAGGACAAGGCTGCCGAGGGCTGAGAGCGGCCCAGAAGCCCCTGAAACGAAAAGAACGGGCGGGAACACCCAAGGGTGCTCCCGCCCGTTTCGTCGTTTTTAAGGCGCTCTCAGCCCTGCTGGCGAAGGGCTGCCGCCACCGGCTCCACTTCCACCTTTTTGTCCTCCCGGAAGTGAGGCCCCTTGAGGTAGGCCAGGAAGGTCTTTTCGGTGTAGTGCCCGGTGGACCGGGGCAGGTTCAGCGAGGCGGAGGGGTTGGTAAACACCACCACGGTCTCCACCGGCACGTTCTTGAGCTTCGCGGCGAACAGCGCGTCCCGCACCGCCCGGGCGCTCTTGCCCGCGCGGGTCATGGGGTTCTCGAAGGTGCGGCGGCCCTGGGGCAGCACCTGAGTCCACTCCGGCTCGTCCAGGCTGCCGTAGACCTCGCCGCCGTAGCCCAGGCACTTCACGCCCAGCACGCCGAACCAGCCTACCAGCAGCAGGTCCAGGTCGGCCGCGTCCTTGGAGCCCTGCACGTCCTTGTGCTCGTCGTCGGGCATCTCGCCCTTCTTCTTCGGGTCCGGCTTTCCGCCGGCCATGGCCTGGTCCTTCTGGCGGAACAGGGCAACGATATACATCGTCACGGCAAAGGCCAGCAGGCCCGCCGCCACCACGATGATGATGAAGATCAAAACATTCAGGTCCATAGAACTATCCTCCCGCCGCCCCCGGCGGCTGTGTGAAATGCGCGGCGGCGCCGCGAAATGCTTAATAGCACCATTGTAGCAAATCGCCGCCCCCTTTGCAACCGGGACCCCTCCCCCGCCCCGGCGCGCAAAGGCACGGGCGGAGAAACAAAAAAAGAAGGACATCCTTTCGGATGTCCTTCTTGGTGCGCTGGAAGAGATTCGAACTCCCGACCTTCTGATTCGTAGTCAGACACTCTATCCAACTGAGCTACCAGCGCAGGTGCAAGATATATATTACCATCGACCTAGGGGTTTGTCAACTGTTTTTGCCAAAAAATTTAAAATTTTTTTCGCAAAGCAAAAAAAGGTTCTTTTGCCCCCTTCGGGCGGCGGCCGGCGGGCTTTTTTTCGCCCGCAGACGGACTGCTTGCTCGCGCCGCCCTGCGCCCGGGGGTGCCCCCGTGCGCTCTGCGGTGCCTCCGGTAGCTTTGCGGTGCTTCTGCCCGCTCTGCGGTGGCCACTGCGTGCCCTGCGGTCTGGGGTGCGCCCCTTGCCCGCCCTGTGGTGTCCTGCGCGCTCTTCAGTGCCCCTGTGCGCCCTGCGGTGTCCTGTGCGCCCTGGGGTGTCCCTGCGCGCCCTGGGGTGTCCCGTGCGCTCTGGGGTGCCCCTGCACGCCTTGTGGGGTGTCTCTGCGTGGTTTACGGTGCCCCCTGCGCTCTGCGGGCCTCCAACAGTCTCACGGCGCATCGCGCCCCGCAATACAGAGCGCGCATCTCCCCCGCCCGGCGGCGGCCCTCTCTCCTGCCCCGCGGCGGCCCTCTGTCCCGCCCCGCGGCGGCCCTCTGCCCCGCCTCGCGGCGGCCCTCTCTCCTGCCCCGCGGCGG
>SFDQ01000022.1 GCA_004558145.1 Oscillospiraceae bacterium | reverse complement strand
AGCTGTCCGCCCGGGACATCATGGGCTATCTGGTCATCGTCACCCTGTTTGTGGGCGTGGTGGCCTGCCTGGGCTTCCTGGCCTGGGCCGCGTGGTTCTGAGCGCTTGCATAAAAAATTGGCTGCCTTCGGGCAGCCAATTTTTTTCAGCCTGTATTTATACAGTCTCCTGCGCCTTCCCAAAATCGCACAGGTTCCGCAGGGTGCAGCCGCCGCAGTCGGGCCTTCGGGCCATGCACACGGCCCGGCCGTGAAGCACCATCCGGTGGCAGAAATTGCTGGACTCCTCCGGCGGGATGCAGGCCCGCAGCTGCTGCTCCACCTTCAGGGGGTCCTTGGACCCGTCCGTCAGCCCCAGCAGGCCGGTGATCCGGATACAGTGGGTGTCGCAGACGTAGCCCGCCTGACCGTATACGTCCCCCAGGATCAGGTTGGCGGTTTTGCGGCCCACGCCGGGCAGCCGCAGCAGGTCCTCCATGTTGTCCGGCACCCGCCCGCCGTAGTCCGACAGCAGCATTTTTGCCGCCGCCACGATGTCCCGGGCCTTGGCCCGCCAGAAGCCGCAGGAGCGGACGTATTCGCCCACCTCCTCCTGGCTGGCGGCGGCAAAGGCCTCCAGGGTGGGAAACCGGGCAAACAGCGCCGGGGTCACCTGGTTCACCCGGGCGTCGGTGCACTGGGCCGCCAGCCGCACGGAAAACAGCAGCTCATAGTCCTTATCGTAATCCAGGGAGCACGCCGCGTCGGGATACAGCTCCTTCAGCCGCCGGATGATGGCGGCCACCTCCTGGGGAGATTTCATAACAGATCACCTCGCCCCCTATTGTATCAGACCGCCGGGAAAAATGCAAATCGGGGGGTGCAAAGGGCGGCGGGATGTGGTATAATAGCTGTGATTTTCCCGGAAGGAGGTGCCGCTATGCGGCCATTGGCAGACGAAATACGCCCCCAGACCCTGGACCAGGTGGCGGGCCAGAAACACCTGCTGGGCCCCGGCGCCCTGCTGCGCCGCCTCATCGAGGGCGGGACCTCCGCCAACATGATCTTTTACGGGCCCTCCGGCACCGGCAAGACCACCATCGCCTCCATCATCGCCAAGCGCACGGAAAAGGCCCTGTACCACCTGAACGCCACCACCGCGTCTTTGCAGGATGTGAAGGCCATCATCGCCGATGTGGACACCATGCTGGCCCCCAACGGGGTGCTGCTGTACCTGGACGAGATCCAGTATTTCAACAAAAAGCAGCAGCAGAGCCTGCTGGAGTTCATGGAAAACGGCAAGATCACCCTGATCGCCTCTACCACGGAGAACCCGTATTTCTATGTATACAACGCCCTGCTGTCCCGCAGCACGGTGTTTGAGTTCAAGGCCCTGACGGCGGAGGAGACGCTGCCCGCCGTGGAGCGGGCCCTGGACATCGTCCGCCGCCGCAGCCCCCTGCCCCTGACCTGGGAGCCGGAGGTGCCGGGGCTTATCGCCGCCGGGTGCGGCGGCGACGTGCGCAAGGCCGTCAACGCCGTGGAGCTGCTGGACCAGGCCGCCCGGCCTGTGGACGGCGGCCTGCGCATCACCGCCCAGGACGCCCAGCAGGCGGCCCAACGCAGCGCCATGCGCTACGACCGGGAGGGGGACGAGCACTACGATCTGCTGTCCGCCCTGCAAAAGTCCGTCCGGGGCTCCGACCCCGACGCGGCGGTGTACTACCTGGGCCGCCTGCTGGAGGCCGGGGACCTGCTGTCCCCCTGCCGGCGGCTGCTGGTCATGGCCGCCGAGGATGTGGGGCTGGCCTATCCCCAGGCCATGGCCATCACCAAGGCCTGCGTGGACGCGGCCCGGGAGCTGGGTCTGCCGGAGGGGCGGCTGCCCCTGGCGGAGGCCGCCGTTCTCCTGGCCACGGCGCCCAAGTCCAACTCCGCCTACAACGCCATCAACGCCGCTATGCGCGATATCCGGAAGGGGAAGATGGGCCAGGTGCCCCGGCACCTGCAGAATGTCCACGCCGACAGCACCGGCAGCGGCAAGGCCCCGGCCTACAAATACCCCCACGATTACCCCCACCACTATGTGGCCCAGCGGTACCTGCCGGAGGCCCTGGGGGACGTGACCTATTACGAATACGGCGACAACAAGACCGAGCAGGCCGCCCGGCGGTACTGGGAGGATATCAAGAAAAATTGACCGGAAAGGCGGGCGATCCCATGGACCTGAAGCTCCACGATGTGGTCGAGCTGAAAAAGGAACACCCCTGCGGCAGCCGCCGGTGGGAGGTGCTGCGGGTGGGGATGGACATCCGCCTGCGGTGCGCCGGATGCGGCCACGAGGTGCTGGCCCCCCGGCGAAAGGTGGAAAAGAGCATCAAGCGCGTGATACCGAAGGAGGAAATCCAATGAAAAATCGCAAATGGACCCAGTATGTGGCCATGGGCGTGGCCCTGCTGATGGCCATCGTTATGCTCCTGGGCCTGATTATTCCGTATGTCGGCCTGTGAGGAGGGGCGGCTGTGAAGCACTGTATTCTGGCGAAATTCCGGCCCGAGGCCGGGGACTGGCGGGCCTATCTGCCGCAGATCCGGGAGATTTTCTCCGCCGCCGGGGACATTCCCGGCGTCCGGGGCGCAGAGGTC
>SFDQ01000021.1 GCA_004558145.1 Oscillospiraceae bacterium | reverse complement strand
TTCGGGCGGTGTTTCGCGGGTGTGCAGGTATACCATCAGGGCCGCTATGTCGGCGGGGGATACGCCGGAGATGCGGCCCGCCTGGCCCAGGTTCTCCGGGCGCAGGGCGGCCAGCTTCTCCCGGGCCTCCAGCCGCAGGCCCTGAATATGACGGTAATCCATATCCGGCGGCAGACGGCGGCGCTCCAGCTTCTCAAATTCCTCCACCTGCTTCTCCTGGCGGCGGATGTAGCCCTCGTACTTCACGGTGATCTCCACCTGCTCCCGGACAGCGGGGGGC
The DNA here is from genome assembly GCA_004558145.1 of Oscillospiraceae bacterium. GTDB lineage: Bacteria > Bacillota > Clostridia > Oscillospirales > Ruminococcaceae > Allofournierella_A > Allofournierella_A excrementavium. The sequence continues at coordinate 2,892 of SFDQ01000021.1, read as the reverse complement.
AGGTCCGGGTCCGCCGGGTCAAAGGGGCGCAGGTCCTCGTAGCTTACCTGGGGCCGGCGCAGCAGGTCGATGAGGCGGCAGCCGTCGGCCACCGGGGCGGTGCCCCGGGCCGTCAGCAGATCGTTCAGGGCTGCCGAGCCGGGGATGCCGGTTTTCTCCAGGCGCCTGATCTCGCGGTACGGCTCCTGGGTGCCCTTGGTCACCAGGTCGTCGATGAGGGTGCCGATGTAGCTTTCGCTGCGCTTCAGGATCAGCGGCTCCCGGCCCAGCAGCTTCAGCGCCGCGTTGACCCCGGCCACAAAGCCCTGGGCCGCCGCCTCCTCATAGCCGGAGGAGCCGTTGAACTGTCCCGCGCCGTAAAGCCCCTCCACCGCCCGGGTCTCCAGGGTAGGCCGCAGGGCCAGGGGGTCGATGCAGTCATATTCGATGGCGTAGGCCGGACGCATCATCTCCGCCCGCTCCAGTCCGGGGACGGACCGCAGCATTTGCAGCTGCACATCCTCCGGCAGAGAGGAGGAAAAGCCCTGGATGTACATTTCCTCGGTGTCCAGGCCCATGGGCTCGATGAACAGCTGGTGCCGCTCCTTGTCCGGGAAACGGACGATCTTTGTCTCGATGGACGGACAGTACCGGGGACCTATGCCCTGGATGGCCCCGGAATACAGGGGGCTTTTGTCCAGGTTTTCCCGGATGATCCGGTGGGTCTCCTCCGTGGTATATGTCAGCCAGCACGCGGCCCGGTTTTCCGGGGGACGCTCCGTTTCGAAGCTGAAGGGCAAGGGAGACGGATCCCCCTCCTGGAGCTGCATTTTGGAAAAGTCGATGCTTCGCCGGTTCACTCGGGGCGGCGTGCCGGTTTTGAACCGGCGAAGGGGCAGGCCCAGGGCCAGCAGGCTCTCCGTCAGGGGGCCCGCCGCGTGGAGTCCGTCGGGGCCGGAGTCCTCCACACAGTCGCCCACGATGGTGCGGCCCCGCAGATAGGTGCCGGTGCAGAGCACCGCCGCCCGGACCCGGTACACGGCGCCGGTTCGCAGCACCACACCGGTAACATGGCCGTTTTCCGTGCGAACAGACACCGCTTCCGCCTGGCGCAGGGTCAGATGCTCCTGCCGCTCCAGGGTGTGCTTCATGATCTGCTGATAGGCCCGGCGGTCCGCCTGGGCCCGCAGGGACCACACGGCTGGCCCCTTCCGGCGGTTGAGCATCCGGTATTGGATGCAGGCCCTATCCGCCGCCCGGGCCATTTCGCCGCCCAGGGCGTCCAGCTCCCGGACCAGGTGGCCCTTGGCGGTGCCGCCGATGGCGGGATTGCAGGGCATGTTGCCCACGGCGTCCAGGTTGATGGTCAGGCACACGGTGTCCAGCCCCAGCCGGGCGGCGGCCAGGGCCGCCTCGATGCCGGCGTGTCCCGCGCCGATAACGGCAATATCAAATTGTCCCGCGTCAAATTCTCTCATGCTCGTTCCTCAGTTCCGGCGCAGGATCACCACCGCCACCTCCGGGCGGTTCAGGATCCGCACCATGCCGCCCAGGCCCCGGGTGACAAACACATCCGCGCCCCGGCAGGTGTAAAATCCGTTGGTATAGGAGGGCAGCAGCGCGCCGCCGTTGCCCAGCAGGCCGTCGGTAAAGGGCAGCCGCCACAGGCCGCCGTGGCCGTGGCCCGACAGGGTCAGATCCGCCCCCAGGGCGGCGTAATCCGTTTCAAAATGGGTATTCCGGTGGGCCAGCAGCAGCCAGAACCCGTCGCCGATGGCGTCCCGGACATCCCGGGCCACCTCCTGGGGCGTTTTCTGGTCGGCGAAGCCGTTGGGGTCGTCGATGCCCGCCACGGCGATGGCGCCGCCATTCCGCTCCAGCGTTACAAAGGTATTGCTCAGATAGGTGACGCCGCATTCCTTCAGCAGCGGCGTCAGCTCCGACATGGCCCCGGCAGCCCACTCATGATTGCCGGAGACGAAATACGTAGGCGCCATAGCCGTCAGCCCACGCAGCAGAGGCCGCAGATATTCCGTGCCGCTCCACTCGTCCACCAGGTCGCCCACCAGCGCAATGATATCGGGCCGGGCCTTCCGCACCGCCTCCAGAAGGCGGCCGTTGTCCCGGCCGAACCGGCGGCCATGGAGATCCGACAGCACCACGATCCGGGCCCCGTCCCACCCCTGCGGCAGCCGCCGGGAGGTGAAGGTGTATTCCTCGGTGGAGAGGGTGTAGTTCCCCCACCACAGGCCCGCCCCGGCCAGGGTCAGCGCCGCCAGCAGCAGCGGCAGGGCCGTGTTTTTCCTTTTGCGTTTCTTGTCCAACCGCGCCGCCTCCTTACAGGATACCCTATTATATAATAGGTTCCCCGGGGTTTGCAAGTCTTTTGTTGTGCAGAATAGCAAAAAGTGATCGTGCGTTTTTATGAAAAATGTACATTTGCACCCTTGTGAAAATGCTCCCGCCGGCGTATACTATATATGTAAAAAGCGAAGAAAGGAGCGTGATACCATGACCAACATCTTCATGAAGGGCGATCTGGATGACATGATCTTCGAGGGAACCGATTGGCAGCCCAGCGAGCGGTAAATCCGGTGCTTACCAAGGAGAAGGCCACGCCAAGGCGTGGTGATTTTTTTAACAGAAAAAGCGTTTTTACGAGTTGATGCGCCGCAGGGCGCTTTTTTTGTGCCCATTTTTACGCCCATTTATCGTCTGCGGCGCCGCAGGTCGGCCGCGATCAAGACCCCGCAGGCCAGCAGCAGGCCCGTCAGAATGAGGAGGGCGCAGCTGCGGAAAAATTCCTCCGGCAGAATCAGGATCACCGGGTCCGTCATCGGGTCAAACAGCCAGTTGTCCTTTCCCGGAAAAAAGATGGTGTGGAACACCGTAAATGCCCGGTCGAAGTCCAGA
>SFDQ01000001.1 GCA_004558145.1 Oscillospiraceae bacterium | reverse complement strand
TACGACCTACGAGAATTCGACCTTCTGCAAGCCGAATCCGGATTACTACCGCGAAGTCGCGCGCACGCTGGGCGTGCAGCCGGAGGAGTGTCTGATGGTCGGCAACGACGCAACGGAGGATCTCGCCGCGCGCGAGGCGGGCATGGACGTCTTCCTACTGACAGACTGCCTCATCAACACAAAAAATCGAGACATTTCCGCCTGCCCCCGCGGTGATTTTGCCGCGCTGAACGCTTACCTCGATGAAACATTGAACTAAAAAAGTGCCGCCCAACGGGCGGCACTTTTTCTGCTGTCTTATGATTTTGTCCGGTTTCTGCGCTGCGCGGTCACAAGGCGGAACACCGTGGATACCAGCAGGATCGCCACGGCAATGCTGCCTGCGACGCCCGCAGTCTCAAGTCCCTTGTGCACCGCCGCCTGCACATCGCCGCCGAGGCCAAGGCTCATCGTGTAGTAGATGCCCGCGCCCGGCAGCAGCGGAATGCTCGAAATGACAAGATACGACGTGACCGGATATTTGCGCGAGCGCGCCATGATCTCGGAATAGAGCGCCGCTACTATGGCGGCGATGAAGTTCATGCCGTAAATGCTGAAGCCAAAACTGCGGCACAGCAGATATACCATCCACGTAAGCACGCCACCGGCTGCGCAGAGCGCGCTGCCCCAGCCGTGCGTATTGAAAAGGATAAAAAAGCCCGTGCAGGCGAGAAAGATCATGATGGCCTGCGCCCAGACGGGATAGCTCGTCGCACCGGCCGGCTCCGTCACGCCGTAAACGCCCGCCGTTACGCGCCAGGCGGCCGCCGTTCCCATCGCGATGGTAAAGGCCGAGAGCAGCACCTGCACGATGCGGTTGATGCCGGAGTTCGTATCGCCGTAGATGATGTCGCGCATCGAGTTTGTGATGAGCAGCCCCGGCACGAGGATCATCAGAGAGCCGATGATCACGGCGTCAACATAGTCGATGAGGTGAAGCCCCGCAAGAAAATATGCCGGCACCGCCATGGCAAACGCCGCGGCAATGGTGCTGAAAAAAGGGTTGGTTTCGCGCTTGTCCATCTGGCGCGTGACAAAGCCGATAATAAGCCCCATCAGCCCCGCAAACAGGCAGTCGCGCAGCGAGCCGCCAAAGACGGGGCAAAAGCCTGCCGCACCGCAGAAATTGCCCAGGTAATAGATGGGCGTTGAGTAGTGCCGCCGCTCCCTGAGCGTTTCCTCGAGCCACTGCGCGGCAACGCTCGGCTCGGGCACCTCGGCACAGATGCGGCGCGAGAGCGCGTTGAGTTTTTCCACCGCCTCCAGGTCGTTCCCGTGGAAGCCGACGCGCTTCATCACCATCAACGGCTTGCCGTTTGCGGCCTCCAGGCTGACCATCACGCAGTTTGGAATGGAAAACGCCTGGCATTCGATGCCGTAAGCGCCGATGACGCGGCGCATCGTCTCTTCGATGCGGAATGTTTCCGCCCCGCTGAGGGCCAGATGATAGCCAATGCGCGCGGCCAGTTCGGTCAGAAGATAGTAATCCATAGCGTCCTCGCAATTTCGGGAAATTTGACGTCTGCGCGCTTATATTACAGCGAAACAGCCGCCCTGTCAATGCCGGGCGCATGAGGGCGGCGCTGCAAGAAACATTTGCTATTTTCCCGCGGCAGCGATATACTATCCGCGGTCAAGTAAAATAAGAAGGAATCGCGGTCATTATGGAAAAAACAGTCAGAAAGCATGAGATCGACATGCTGCACGGCCCGATCTGGAACAAGCTCCCGCTCTTCGCCCTGCCGGTGGCGGCAACGGCGATCCTGGAGCAGCTCTTTCACGCTTCAGATGTGGCCATCGTCGGCAACTTTTCGGGCGATGCATGCACGGTAGCCGTTGCGGCCGTGGGCGCGAACGGCCCCATCATCGGTCTCATCGTCAACCTTTTCATCGGTATCGCGCTGGGCGCAAACGTTGTCATTGCAACCGCCATCGGTTGCGGGGACGACAACGCCGTTGAGCGCGCGGTACATACGGCGATCGTCTTTTCCGCGCTTGGCGGTGCGATCGTCTCTCTGCTCGGCCAGCTCATCGCCGCGCCGCTTTTGAGCATGCTCAATGTGCCGGACGATGTGCTTCCCTATGCGCTCTTGTATCTGCGCATCTACCTGCTCGGCATGCCGGTCATTTTGCTCTACAACTTTGAAGCAGCGATCTTCCGCAGCATCGGCGATACCAAGGTGCCGCTCGCGGCACTGGCGATCTCCGGCGTTTTGAACGTCCTGCTGAATCTCTTTTTCGTTGTCGTGCTGCACATGACGGTCGGCGGCGTCGCCATCGCAACGGCAGTGTCAAACGCCGTGAGCGCGCTGCTCCTCTACCGCCGCCTCACGCACACGGACAAGTGCGTGCGCGTTGAGCGGAAGCTGCTTCGCATCGATGGGGCAAGCCTCAGGCGCATTCTGAGCATCGGCATTCCCGCAGGCGTGCAGAGCGCGGTCTTTTCCTTCGCCAACATTGTCATTCAGTCCGCCATCAACAGCCTCGGCACGGTGGTGATCGCGGCATCGAGCGCGGCGTTCAACATCGAAATCCTCGCCTACGACGTGCTCAATTCCTTCTCGCAGGCCTGCACGACCTTTGTCGGCCAAAACTACGGTGCAGGCCAGATCAAGCGCTGCAAAAAGACGATGCAGCTGAGCCTTCTGGAGGATGCCGCCGCCACATTCCTCGCTGTCGCCCTCGTGCTGCTGAGCGCAAGGTCACTGCTTGCCATCTTCAACAGCGATCCGCAGGTCATCGACCTCGGCTATGTTCGCCTGGCAACGATCCTGCCGGCCTATGGCTTCTGCCTGCTCTACGAGATCCTCTCTGCCTACCTGCGCGGCTTCGGCATCTCGCTCACGCCCGCGCTTTTGACGATGCTTGGCGTGTGCGGCATTCGCATTGCGTGGGTCAAATTCGTCTTTCCGCAGAGCATGACCTTCCAGACCATCATGCTGGTCTATCCCGTCAGCCTCGGCGCAACGGCACTGCTCATTCTCATCGCCACGCTGATCCTCCGCCCGTCTCGCCGATACGCTCATCTGGAATCCCCGCAGGGGGACAAGTGAGGGCTTCCCTCACTTGTCAAAATGCTCCCAGAAGGCGCGCATCGCCGCTTCATACGCCCCGCGCCCCATATAGTAGGTTCTGGCGTGATCTGCACCGGGAATGACCAGCAGCTTGCAGAACGAGGCGCAGGCGTCGCGGTTTTCAAACGCCATGCGCAGCGGAACGAAGTGGTCGTCCTCGCCGTGGATCAAAAGCACCGGCACCTCGGTATTCTTGAGCGCCTCGACGGTGGAGTAGCTGCCGGACGAGGCGTTCAGTCTCTTTTTGCACAGTCCGTCGGCGATAAACGTCGCCGCGCGCGTGGGCAGGCGGAGATTCTTTTTCATCACATACTGCCAGATCTCGCGCGGCGAAGTGTAGGCCGAGTCGGCGATCACGCCGCGCACCGTGTCGGGCAGCACGTCGCCCGCGGCCATCAGCACCGTCGCGCCGCCGAGCGACACGCCCATCAAATAGATGGGAAGCGCTTCCCCAAAGCGTTCCGACGCCCACACAGCCCAATCCACGCAGTCGTAGCGCTCCGTCAGGCCAAAGCCGATGTAGTTGCCCTCGCTCTCGTTCTGCGCGCGCTGCTCCACGTAGAGCACGCTGCACTTCTCGCGCTCCAAAAAGTCCGAGACCAGACCGAAATCCCGATACCATGCCGAGCGCCAGCCGTGAAACGCGATCACAAGGCGCTCGGCGTTTTCGCATTCGCGCAAATGGCCCACGAGCGTCAATCCGTCGCGGTTTTCAAGCAGCACCGTCTCCGTTTCCGAAGAGGCAAGCCGGTTCGCCGCCGTTTTCTGCGCCTCGCGGTAAAGCTCGTCATGGCTCTCCCCTGTGAGATGGTCGCCGCTTTTATGCTGTAGCGCCTTGGGCATGTCGCGCTTCATGGCAACGTCCATCAGCGTCCTCGTCACGCCGTAGGCCGCCGCGCCGTAGAGCGCTGCGACTGCTGTGGCGGCAACGGCCGCCTTTGCACTTTTTTTCATAACTGTGACCTCCGTGTATCTAAACTGTAAACTCTTATCCGGGAGACTGGACAGCGGCATTTCCCCGTGCTATACTCCCTGTTAATCTAAGCTTTGGGCGGTTTTGACCGTTCCTTTCTTCTTTTAGCGTAGCAAAAACTCCGGCTTTTTGCTACGTTCAGTTTTTTCCATTTGTATGCACTTTTTGCCGGAAATTCAAACGATCGGAGGAATCCTTCCATGAATGAAGTCAAATCCCCGAAAAAGCCGCTGCTCTACTACTATGTGGTGGCGCTCCTTGTTGTGATGCTCTTCAACTTTATCGCCATGCCGTGGATGGCCGAGCATCAGATCAAAGAAGTGGACTACAACACCTTCGTCACCATGACCGAGCAGGGCGAGGTCGGCAAGGTGGAGATCCAGCAGCAGGACAACCGCATTCTCTTCACAAGCGCGGATGAAAAAACGGTCTACAAGACGGCGATGGTGCCGGACGACGGCCTTGTGCAGCGTCTTCTCGACGCAGGCGTTTCCACCACGGGCGAGGAGATCGAGCAGACGTCTACGCTCGTCAGTATTCTTGCGTGGGTGTTGCCCATCATCATCTTTGTTGCGCTGGGACAGTTCATGTCCCGCAAGATGATGGAGAAGATGGGCGGCGGCAACTCCATGATGTTCAACATGGGAAAGTCCAACGCCAAGGTGTATGTCAAATCTGCCGAAGGCATTCGCTTCAGCGACGTGGCAGGCGAGGACGAGGCCAAGGAGAACCTCACCGAAGTCGTCAACTACCTGCACGACCCCAGCAAGTATCAGGAGATCGGCGCGTCGATGCCCAAGGGCATTCTGCTCGTCGGCCCTCCGGGAACCGGTAAAACGATGCTCGCCAAGGCGGTCGCCGGCGAGGCAAACGTGCCGTTTTTCTCCATGTCCGGTTCGGAATTCGTCGAAATGTTCGTCGGCATGGGCGCAAGCAAGGTGCGCGACCTCTTCAAGCAGGCCAAGGAAAAGGCTCCCTGCATCGTCTTTATCGACGAGATCGACGCCATCGGCCAGAAACGCAGCGGCGGCCAGTATGGCGGCAACGACGAGCGCGAGCAGACGCTCAACCAGCTGCTGACCGAAATGGACGGCTTTGAGGGCAACAACGGCGTCATCATTCTCGCCGCGACCAACCGTCCCGAGTCCCTCGACCCCGCGCTCACGCGCCCCGGCCGCTTTGACCGCCGCGTGCCCGTGGAGCTGCCCGACCTCAAGGGCCGCGAGGCCATTTTACAGGTTCATGCCAAAAAGATCAAAATTGCCGAAGACGTTGACTTCAACAAGGTCGCACGCATGGCCTCCGGCGCTTCCGGCGCGGAGCTTGCCAACATCGTGAACGAAGCCGCGCTGCGCGCCGTGCGCGACGGCAGACGCTTTGCCACGCAGGCAGACCTCGAAGAGAGCATCGAGGTCGTCATCGCCGGCTACCAGAAGAAGAACGCCATCATGACCGACGAAGAAAAGAAGATCGTCGCCTACCATGAGATCGGCCACGCGCTCGTGGCGGCAAAACAGACGAACTCCGCTCCCGTGCAGAAGATCACCATTGTGCCGCGCACCTCCGGCGCGCTCGGCTACACGATGCAGGTCGAAGAGGGCAACCATTACCTGATGAGCAAGGCCGAAATGGAAAACAAGATCGCAACGCTCACCGGCGGCCGCGCCGCCGAAGAGGTCGTGTTCCACTCCATCACGACCGGCGCGTCGAACGATATTGAGCAGGCGACCAAGCTCGCCCGCGCGATGATCACGCGCTACGGCATGAGCGATGATTTCGACATGGTCGCGCTCGAAACGGTGACGAACCAGTATCTTGGCGGCGATGCGTCGCTCGCCTGCTCCGCCGAAACGCAGACGAAGATCGATCAGCGCGTGGTGGAGCTTGTGAAAAAGCAGCACGAGAAGGCTGTGAATATCCTCACCGAGAACCGCGCGAAGCTCGATGAGCTGGCGCAGTACCTCTACGAGAAGGAGACCATCACGGGCGAAGAGTTCATGCACATCTTAAACGAAGCATAATATCAAAACAATACCGTTGACGGATCGGGCTTATGAAATCCTCAAAGGTATTTGGGACAGCCGCCCGGAGCAGAAAGAGTCACCGACGCTGGACAAAGCGCTTGAGTACATAGACAGACGTACAGGCGTTTCTTCTCGGCTTGTGATGCGCGATCTGGTCTTTATCAACTGGCGTACCGGAGAACCGGCAAAGAACAGTTCCTATGATACCCACCTCTACAAGCTCTGCGACGAAGCAGGAATTGGGCGCTTTTGTATGCACGCGCTGCGCCATACCTACGCCACGCGGGCGATTGAAAGCGGGATGCAGCCCAAGGTTCTGCAAAAGCTGCTGGGACACGGCAGCATCAAAACCACCATGGATCGGTACGTCCATGTGACCACCGAATCGTTATCTGAATGAGAGCCGCGGTTCTGCACCAAAATGGCGTAAAAATGGAGTAGACACCGAAAGCCCCAAACCCGGAAACCCTTGAAAATACAGAGAAAACAAAGGAGAATGAAGATATATGAAATTAGGTATCGTGGGCCTGCCCAACGTGGGCAAGAGCACCCTGTTCAACGCCATCACCAGCACCAAGAACGCTGCGGCGGCAAACTACCCCTTCTGCACCATCGACCCCAACACCGGCATCGTGGCAGTGCCGGACGCGCGGCTGGACAAGCTGGCCGAAATTTGGGACACCAACAAAAAGACCCCCGCCATCGTGGAGTTCGTGGACATCGCCGGCCTTGTGAAGGGCGCGTCCAAGGGCGAGGGCCTGGGCAACAAGTTTTTGGGCAACATCCGGGAGTGCGACGCCATCGTGCATGTGGTGCGCTGCTTTGACGGCACCGACATCGTGCACGTGGAGGGCGCGGTGGACCCCATCCGGGACATCGAGACCATCGACACCGAGCTCATCCTCAGCGACCTGGAGGTGGTGAGCAACCGCGCCGCCAAGTTCGCCAAGGCCGCCAAGACCGGCGACAAGAAGGCCGGCGCTTCCGCCGCCTGGCTGGAGCAGCTGGAGGCCCACCTGGGCGAGGGCAAGAACGCCCGCACCTTCCCCATCGACGAGAGCGACGAGGACCAGGTGCTCCAGATGAAGGAGATGGGCCTGCTCACCGCAAAGCCCGTCATCTACGCCGCCAACATGAGCGAGGACGACCTGATGGAGGGCATGGAGCAAAACCAGCACTATCAGGCGGTGAAGGCCCTGGCCGCCGCCGAGGGCGCGGAGTGCATCCCCATCTGCGCCAAGACCGAGGAGGACATCGCCGACTACACCCCCGAGGAGAAGAAGGAGTTTCTGGCGGAGATGGGCATCGAGGCCACCGGCCTTGACAACCTCATCAAGGCCAGCTACAAGCTGCTGGGCCTCATCAGCTACCTCACCGACGGCAAGAAGGAGTGCCGCGCCTGGACCATCCGCAAGGGCACCAAGGCCCCCCAGGCCGCGGGCAAGATCCACTCCGACTTCGAGCGGGGCTTCATCCGCGCCAGCGTGGTGAGCTACGACGACTTTGCCGCCTGCGACTACAACATGGCCAACGTGAAGGCCAAGGGCCTGCAGCGCACCGAGGGCAAGGAGTATGTGGTGCAGGACGGCGACATCATCGAATTCCTGTTCAACGTTTAAAAAGGAGAAAACAATGACCATTACCGCCATTATGGGCGCGATGCCCGACGAAGTGGAGCAGCTTTGCGCTCTTTTGGACGGCGTGACCGTTGAGCCCTACGCGGGCGTGACCTACCACCGGGGCCTGCTGGGCGAAAAGCCGGTGGTGGTGTGCTGCGCGGGCATGGGCAAGGCCAACGCCGCCGCCACCGTGCAGGTGCTCGTCACCCGGTTCGGGGCCGACCGCATCATCTTTTCCGGCATCGCCGGCAACATGACCGACAAGGTGGGCATCGGCGACGTGGTGGTGGGCAAAACGGTGCTCTACCACGACGCGGAGGACGACATGATCGCCCAGAGCGCCCCCTTCACCGCCTGCTACGAGGGCGACCCGGAGCTGGTGAAAGCCGCCCTGGACGCCTGCGACGAGCTGGGTGTGAAGGCCATCGCCGGCACCATCGCCACCGGCGACCAGTTCGTGGGGGACTCCGCCACCAAAGCGGCCATCGCAGAGAAGGTACACCCCGACTGCGTGGAGATGGAGGGCGCGGCGGTGAGCCAGATCGCCGCCAAGAACGGCGTGCCCTGCGTCATCCTGCGGGCCATGAGCGACAACGCCGACGAGGCGGGCCACGAGGTGCTGGTGGTCAAGAAATTCAGCATCTCCGAGTATGTGGCCACCGCCACCAAGATCGTGGCGGGCATGCTGGCCCGGCTGGACTGAACGCCTTTTTGAACCAAAAACCAAAAGCGCCGCCGCGCCCCGAACACCGGGCGCGGCGGCGCTTTGCCGTCTGTATACGTTTGCCGGGCGGGCGGCTGCCCGCCCCGTCACAGATAGTTTTTCATTTCCCGGGCAATGTCCTGCTCCAGCGTCTGCAGCTCGTCCAGCAGCTGCATCGCGCCGGCGGAGGCGTCCGGGTGGTCCCGGCGGGCCATCTCGCAGTCGGTGTAGCCCTGGGTGGCCCCCTGGATGAGCATGTCCGCCAGGTTGCGGCTGGATTTGTCCGCCATGGTCTTGGAGGCGATGCCCATGTGGGCCGCCATCTTGGCCATCCTGCCCTGGCCGTGGCCGTGGGTGCCCAGGGCCGCCAGGGCGGTGTGTGCCCGCTGGTTCAGCTGGCGGAACTGCCGCTGCTGGTTCAGAAGGCTGGCCTTCAGCTGCCGGTCGTCGGTGATGTGGATGAGCTGTTCGGTGGTGTTCTTGCCCATCTCGGTGTTGCGCACCACCTCGTTCAGCACGGCCTCGTTGTCGTTTGCGCCGTGGTTCTGGTCGTTGCGTCGCTGCATGAAAAAACTCCCCCTTTGCCGGTAGTGTGCCCGGAAAAAGGGGGAGTATGTATTTTTTTATTTCTCCGCGCCGGCCTCTTCCGCCTTGGCAGGGCAGCGGCCGTAAAGGGCGCAGGTGCTGCGCATGCGGGCCGCCAGCGCCGGGGTGAAGGCCCCCGCCTTCGCCCGCCACTGCCAGTTGCCCTGGCCCACGCCGGGGGTGTTGATGCGGGCCTCGGCCCCAAGGCCCAGCCAGTCCGCCGCGGGGATGACCGCCAGCCTTGCGCAGCTGGCAAGGGTGCCCCGCAGCATACCGGCGGCAAAGCCCTCGGAGCGGTTCAGGCCCAGATACGCCTTGGCCTTGGCCAGTTCGCCCTTGGAGGCGGTGGTCAGCCACTCCGCCAGGGTGGCGTTGTCGTGGGTGCCGGGGTAGACCACGCAGTTCTCGATGTGGTTGTGGGGCAGATACTCGCTGTCGCAGTCCGGGTCGAAGGCGAACTGCAGCACCTTCATGCCCGGCAGGCCGGTGTCCGCCAGCAGCTTGCGCACGCTGTCGAACAAAAGCCCCAGGTCCTCGGCCACGATGGGCACCCGGCCCAAAGCGGCGTTCAGCGCGTCGAACAGCTCGGTGCCGGGGCCCTGCTCCCACACGCCGTTTCGGGCGGTGGTGTGGCCAGCGGGGATGGCGTAGTAGGTGTCGAAGGCCCGGAAGTGGTCGATGCGCACCTCGTCGAACAGCTCCAGCGCGTGGCGCAGCCGCCGCACCCACCAGGCGTAGCCGGTGCGCTTGTGCCAGGCCCAGTCGTAGAGGGGGTTGCCCCACAGCTGGCCGTCGGCGGAGAAGTAGTCCGGCGGGCAGCCCGCCACCCGGGAGAAATTGCCCTCGGCGTCGGTCTCGAACATCTCGCCCCCCGCCCAGGCGTCGGCGGAGTCCGCCGAGACGTAGATGGGCATGTCGCCCAGGATGCGCACACCCTTTTCGTTGGCGTAGGCTTTCAGGGCCGTCCACTGGCGGTGGCACTGGTACTGCAAAAACTTCCAGAAGGAAATTTCTTCCGCCTTCTCTTTGCGCAGGGCTTCCAGCGCCGCGGGCTCGCGGCGGCGCAGAGGCTCCGGCCACTCCTGCCATCCCTTCATCTGGTATTCGCCCTTGGCGGCCATGTAGAGGGCGTAGTCCTCCAGCCAGTCCTCGTTGAGGAAGCAGAAGGCGTAGTAGTCGTCCTCCGGGAAGGCGAAAAACCGCGCGGCGGCCTTGCGCAGCACCCCAAAGCGCAGCTGGTAGAGCGCGCCGTAGTCGATGCGCGCCCCGCCGCCCCAGGGCAGGTGCTCATACTCCCCTTTTTCCAAAAGGCCCCGCTCGGCCAGGTCGTCCAGGTCGATGAAATAGGGGTTCGAGGCAAAGGCGGAACAGCTCTGGTAAGGGCTGTCGCCGTAGCCGGTGGGGGCCAGGGGCAAAATCTGCCACACCTGCTGGCCCGCCTCGGCCAGAAAATCCACGAAGTTGTAGGCCTCCTTGCCGAAGCAGCCGATGCCGTAGGGTCCCGGCAGGCTGAACACCGGCATCAAAACGCCGCATTCCCGCATTTGTTCTTCTTCCTCTCTTTAAGGTAAGGCTGCCAGCACCGCGCTGGTGAAGGCCCGCCGTCCGGCGGTGGTGAACTGCGAAAGGCCCGCCAGTTCGTCCCCCGCCGCGTCGATGGCGGCCAGCGTCTCGGCGCTCAGCGCCGCCGACAGGTCCGGCAGGCCCTCGGCCGAACCGCCGCCCATCAGCTGCCGCCCGGTCTCGCTGGCGTAGAGCCACAGCAGGAAGGCGCAGGCCTCGGTCTGCTGGCTTTCGTCCGCCGCGGCGGGGATGCACACCCAGCCGCCGCTCCTGACCACCGGCTGGTTCGTCAGCTCTTCCAGCGAAAAGCCGCCGTGCAGGTCGGTGTCGTCAAAGGTGAATTTCAGCGGCACCACCACGGTGCCCTCGGCGGAAAGCCCCGCCAGCGCCGCTTCCGAAGCGCCGGCGCGGTAGAAAAGGGCCTTCCCCCCGGCAAAGGCGGCCCGGGCCTCGGCCCGGCCGGGGGCCGCGCCGTTCTCCCCCGCCCCCGCAAGGCTGGCCGCCTCGTCGGTGAGCAGGGTCCACAGGCTGTTCAGCGCGCCCTGCAGCTGGACGTCGGTGCGCCCGCCCGCGGCGGCCTCCTCGGCGGTCTTGTAGCAGGTGCCCAGAACCGGCGCCAGCACCGGCCCGGCAAAGCGGTCCTGGTCCGCCACCGCGAACACGGCTTCCAGCGCCGCCAGCGCCTCAGGCCTTTCGGCGGGCAGGGCGTACTCCTTGCCGTTCAGGGTCACGGTGGCCTCGGCGGGCGCGGCCAGCCAGTCCGCCAGCGCGCTTGTGAAGTCCCGCCACTCGGCGGCGGTGGCCTTTTGCAGGTCGGCGGGGTCGAACTCCGCGCCCAGCAGCGCCGTCAGGCTGGCGGCGTTGGCCAGATAGCCGTAGGCGGTGCTTGCCAGGGGCAGCCCGTGGCAGCCCTCCTGCCCGCCGGTGAGCGCGCCCGCCATGCCCTGCATCAGTTCGCCCTGCTGCGTCAGGTCCAGGGCCGTGTCCGCGCCCGGCTGGGCGGCGGTCACCGCCAGCGCGGCCGAGGCCGCGTCGGCGGCCTGCTCCACCCGCACGCCCTGCTCTTCGGCATAGAGGGCCAGCGCCTCGTCCAGCGTGCCGCTCTCGTCCCACACCGTCAGCACCCGCTCCGTGGGCTCAGCGGTCCCGGACGGGGCGGAAGCGGCGGGGGCGCTCTCTTCCCCGCCCTGGGGCAGCAGCCGCAGCCGCCCGCCGCAGCCTGTCAGCAGCGCCGCCGCCAAAAGGATACTCAGCAGCCGTTTCACGCGCCGCACCTCCCATTCAAAACATATCGCTTTATTATACACTATCCGCCGGGCTTTTTCCAGCGGCAGCTTTGTGCTATAATAGCCCTGATACCGCCAGAAGGGGGCACGTTTCATGGAACACACCGAAAAGCTTTTCTACGCCCAGCCGCCGGTGCTGGAGTTCACCGCCCGGGTGCTGGAGTGCGAAGAGGACAAAAACGGCTGGCAGGTGGTGCTGGACCGCACCGCCTTCTACCCCGAAGGGGGCGGCCAGCCCGCCGACCAGGGGCTTTTGGGCGGCGTGCGGGTGCTGGACGTGCACGAAAAAGAGGGGGTCATCCGCCACCTCACCGACGGGCCGCTGACGGCAGGCGAGACGGTGGAGGGCAGGGTGGACGCCGCCCGCCGGCTGGACCTGACCCAGCAGCATTCGGGGGAGCACATCCTCTC
The DNA here is from genome assembly GCA_004558145.1 of Oscillospiraceae bacterium. Taxonomy (GTDB): domain Bacteria; phylum Bacillota; class Clostridia; order Oscillospirales; family Ruminococcaceae; genus Allofournierella_A; species Allofournierella_A excrementavium. The sequence goes on along the minus strand of SFDQ01000001.1, from coordinate 631,195 downwards.
GGGGATACTGCACAGCATGTTCGGCGCGGAGAACGTGGGCTTTCACATCGGGCAGGACTATCTCTTGATGGACCTGAGCGTGCCGGTGAATGCCGAAGGCCTTGCCCGGGCGGAAGAGGCGGCCAACCGCATCGTCTGGCAGGACGTGGAGACCGAGGCCGTCTGGTACGAAAAGGAGCAGCTGGCTCACCTCACCTACCGCAGCAAGAAGGAGCTGGAGGGCCCGGTGCGCCTTGTCACCATGCCCGGGGCGGACTGCTGCGCCTGCTGCGGCACCCATGTGCAGCGCACGGGGCAGGTGGGCCAGATCAAGATCATCGACCACATCAAATACAAGACCGGCACCCGCCTGCAGGTGGTGTGCGGGGGCCGGGCGCTGGCGCGCCACCGCCTTGTGGACGGCCAGTGCCGCCGGGCGGGGGCGGCGCTCTCCGCTTCGGTGGAGGGCCTTGCCGACGCGGTGCAGCGCCAGAAGGCGGAGCTGGAAGCGGCGAAGTTCCGCCTCACGGGTCTTGAAAACCAGCTGTTCGCCCTCTGGGCCGCCGGCGAAACGGACGCAAACCCGCTGGTCTGCAAGCCGGGCCTTGGCCCGGACGGGCTGCGGCGGCTGGCGGCGGCCCTTTCCGAGAGCCGCCCCGGCGTGTGCTGCGCGGTGAGCGAAAAGGAAGGCGGCCTTGCCTACGCCATCGCCTGCACCGGCGAAGGCGCCGACCTGCGGCCCCTCTGCAAAGAGCTGAACGCGGCTCTCGACGGCCGCGGCGGCGGCAAACCCGGCTTCGTGCAGGGCAGCTGCGCGGCGGACATCGCGGCCCTGCGCGCCTTCTGGGCGGCGCGGACCTTTTAAATGAAGAATAAGAAAAGCCCCGGCTTTGCTTTTGGCAAAGCCGGGGCTTTTCCCTTTGAGAGGAAGAGAACGGGCGGAAAAACCGCCCAGAAGCCGGGGTGCCGTAAGAAAACGGCGCCGGGAAAAGGGCGATTTTGCGGCATCGCGGCGTCAAAGCACCTTGACAACCACCAAGGGTGCCTGCGGTGCTTTTCCTTGCGCTCCCATCAAAATCGCCCATTTCCTGGTGCTGTGCAGTTCTGCCCCAGGATTTTGGATGAAGAAAGCACAAAGAGCGGCCCCGCAAGCCTTGCTTGCGGCTTGGGGGTGCCGCTCTGCCTGTTTTATGCGCCAAAATCCTACGGCAGAACCGCCGTTTTCTTATGCCACCCCGGCTATGAGCGATTATTTCTTCTTCATGATGGTGCGCTTCATGATCTCGTTGACCACAGCGCTGAGCACCACGGTGGCCACGGTGGCGGGCACATACACTTCCCAGAAGGAGTAGATGGTCTCGGGGGTGTTGTGGCCCAGCACCCGCAGGGTGCCGATGACGGCGGGGTAATGCAGCATGTAGATGTACAGGGAGATGCTGCCCAGATAGGCCAGCAGGCCGCTGGTGTAGCGGTTGTTCAAAAGGGCGGTGAGGCCGTCCTTGTTCAGCAGCGACAGGCCGATGACCACCAGGCACAGGAAGGCCACGGTCCAGCGCTCCAGCTCGAACCAGGTGGGCTGATAGAGGATGTACCAGATCAGCAGCACGCTGCACACCACGTTCAGAATGGTGAGGGCGGCCTTCTGGCCGGCGGTGAACTGATGGGCGGACAGGCGGCGGATGAGATAGAACAGCAGCACGCCGATGAGCATGCCCAGCACAACGAACACAACGCCGTTGTTGAAGCCGATGACGGCGGTGGTGTCGGTGGCGTCGCCGCCCATGCCGTTGGTGGAGGTGGTCTGCGCGCCGAAGGTGGACCAGGCGGTCTGGCTGGCGCGGGTGCCGCTGAAGCACCACCAGCCGGTGAGGAAGATGGACACGAAGGGAGCAAAGAAGCCGCTGAAGCCGTCCTCGCTCTTGCAGATGGCCCAGTACATGAAGTAGCCGGCGATGATGATGCCGGAGATGAACCACATGGGGCCGTTCAGGTTGAAGAACTCATTGCCCATGCTGCGCAGGCCGGCGGCGTGGAAGCCCAGGAACTCCCACACGCTGTTCACGGTCATCACGATGACGTCGTGCAGGGTGTAGTCGGGGTAGTAGAAGCTGGTGCACACCAGGATGGCCAGCACATAGCCGATGATGAGCACGGGCACCAGGGTCTTGATGCGGGCCCAGGTGTAGTCCCAGGCGCGCTGGGAGGCGCTGAGGGACATGTAGGCGGCGTCGCTCTTGCGCTTGGCAAAGTGGGCGGCCATGAAGTAGCCGGCGGTGACGGTGAACACCAGCAGCACCTCGCTGGAGCCGAAGAACCAGTTGCTGGTCTCCATGAAGTAGCCGGTGGCCTCGTTGCAGGACCGGGCGATGATGTAGCCGGCGTGGAAGCCGATGGCCGCCAGCGCCACGATGAGCCGCCACAGCTCAATGGCTACGTTCCGCTGTTTTTTTACGGGCTTTGTTTCCATGATCTTCTCCTCTTTCCTTTTTATATACTCACTGCGCGCGCTTGTTCTGGATGGACTGCAGCGCCGCAGCCAGGATCGAAAGGTACTTGTTCTCCACCGTGTCGGTGCGGCTGCTCATCACCACCGGGGTCTTCAGGCCGTTCAGGGTGCCGGCGCTGCGCAGGTGGGCGAAGAACACAAGCCCCTTGGTGAAGATGTTGCCGCTCCACAGGTCGGGCACGATGAGGATGTCCGCGTCGCCCGCCACCGGGCCGCCGATGCCCTTGTGCTTCGCGGCGGCCTTGTCGATGGCGTTGTCCAGCGCCAGGGGGCCGTCGATGAGGTACTTGCCCTCCAGCCGCTCCTTCATGGCGCGGGCGTCCACCGTGTTCTGAATTTTGGGGTTCACCACTTCCACCGCCGACAGCACCGCGATCTTGGGCTGTTCGATGCCCAGGGTGTGGGCCAGGGTGACGGCGTTTTCGGTGATCTTGATCTTCTGCTCCAGGTCCGGCTGAATGTTCACCGCGCAGTCGGAGATGATGAGCAGGCGGCCCTTCTCGGGAATTTCAAAGATGGACGCCTGGCTGAGCAGGGCGTCCGGCTCCCGCAGGCCGGTCTCCTTGTCCAGAATGGCTTTCATGAAGGTGGAGGTGTGCATCAGGCCCTTCATGGGCATGTCCGCCTTGCCCTCGTGCACCAGCTCCACCGCCTTGTTGGCCATGGCCCGGTCGTCGCTCTCATCGATGATGGTGAAGGCGCCGGGGTCGCGGCCCATGCCGGTGAGCAGGGCGCAGATCTCGTCCTTTTTGCCGATGAGCACCGCCTCGGCCACCCCCTTGTCCACCGCCATCAGCAGCGAGCCCAGGGCGTCGGCGTCGTGGGCCGCCGCCAGCGCCACCTTCCGGGGCGCGGGCTGGGCCAGCACGAACTGTTCCATCTCGTCAAAGTTTTTCAGCATCATACTTCAAACACCTCCGCTTTTCCGATGAGCGCGTAGTAGGACTGGGTGCCCAGCGCCTCCATCTCCCGCTCGCCCGGGTAGACGTACACCGGCGCGATGAAGGAGACATAGTCTTTGATCTGGCCGGTGATGTACTGGCTGTGGGCGATGCCGCCGGTCATCAGGATGGCGTCCACCTGGCCTTTCAGCACAACGGCCTTCTTGCCGATCTCCTGGGCGGTCTGGTAGATCATGGCGTCCAGGGCGTTCTTGTACTTCTCGTCCCCCGCCAGGGCCTTCTCCTCGATGGTCTTGACGTCGGTGTCCTGCACATAGGACATCATGCCGCCCTGGCCCTTGATCTTGCGGCGCATCTCGGCGTGGGTGTACTTGCCGGAGTAGCACAGGTCGATGAGCGCGCCCACCGGCAGCTCGCCGGTGCGGTCGGTGGAGAAGGGGCCGTCGCCGTCCAGGCCGTTGTTGCCGTCCACCAGAAGGCCCTTGCGGTGGGCCGCCACCGAGGTGCCGCCGCCCATGTGCACCACCACCAGGTTCACGTCGGCGTATTCCACGCCGTGGTCGGCGCAGTACTGCCGGGCGCAGGCTTTCTGGTTCAGCACGTGGAACCGGCTCACCCGGGGCAGTTCCGCCAGGCCGGAATAGCGGGCCAGGGGCTGGTATTCGTCGGTGCAGGGGCTGTCCACGATGAAGGCGGTCTGCTTGTCGGGCGCCAGGTCGTAGGCCAGCCGCACCCCCAGGTCGGAGACGTGGTTGCCGTACTTCATGCTGCGGGACTGCTCCAGCATCTTTTCGGTGATGCGGTAGACCCCGCTGTGGATGGGCTGGGTGTGGCCGCCCCGGCTGACAAAGGCGTCCAGCTCCTCCAGCCGGATGCCGTGGCGGTCCATAAAATCCAGAATGGCCGCCTTGCGGTAGTCGTACTGGTCCCAGTTGCTGGCAAAAGCCTGGATCTCCGCCGCAGGATGGGGCAGAGACTCGGCATGCACGCACCGGTCGTCCTCGAAATAGGCGATCTTGGTGGAGGTGGAGCCGAGATTGATGACAACGAGCTTCTTCATGAGATCCCTCCCGGACTGTTCTGAAAGCGAACATAATGTTCTCAAAGCGAACTTGCGATTTGAGTATACATCAGAAAAAACCAAAATGCAAGGGCAAATTTGCGATTTTTTCCGCCGTGTGCTATGATGAGGCAGTCTTTGAGAAAAAAAGGGTCGGGTGACGCGGATGAAAGAGAGCAACAAGGACCAATATCTGCTCAAATCGCTGGACAGCGCGCTGACGGTGCTGCAGCTGTTCGAGAAGGGCGAGGCGCTCAGCCCCGCCCAGGCGGCCCAGCGCAGCGGCATGAACCGCACGGTGGTGTTCCGCATCCTGCACACGCTGGAGCAGCGGGGCTACCTCTTTCTGGAGGAGGACGGCCGCTATGCCCCGGGGGTGCGGCTGGCGGCGCTGGGCGCGGGGGTGCGGCTGGACGACGCGGTGCGCCGCACGGCGGGCCCGCTGCTGCGGGAGCTCTCGGCCGGCGTGAACGAGACGGTGCACTTCAGCAAGCGGCTGGACGGCCGGCGGGTCATCCTGCTGGATGAGATCCTGCCCCGGCAGACGTTGGTGGTGCTGACCCCGCAGTATGAATCCCGCCCGATGCATTTGTGCAGCACGGGGCTGGCCATCCTCTCCACCGAGGGGCCCGAAGCGGTGGAGGCCTATGCCGCGGCGGCGCAGTTCGAAAAGCGCACCGACCACTCCATCGCCGACGGTGCGGGCCTGCGCGCCGCGCTGGACCGGGTGCGCAGCGACGGCTACGCGGTGAACGACCAGTTCTTCGAGACCGGCGTGTGCTCCATCGCGGTGCCGGTGCCCGCCCCCGAGGGCGGCGCGCAGTACGCGGTGAGCGTCTCCGGCCCCTCCCAGCGCATCCGGGAAAAACAGTCCGCCATCGTGGCCCAGCTGCAGTCGCTCTGCCAGCGGCTGGCGGAAAAGCTGGCCTGAACCCCGGTCCTGTTTACAAAACACGAAGGAGAACCATCCATGAGAATGCGATTCAAACCCTACGCGCGGCCGGAGCTTCTGGCCACCGACTGGCACGCCCACGAGCCGCTGGAGAACAAGGGCCGCTGGCGCAGCCTCTTCGCCCGGCCGGAGCAGCCCTTCCATCTGGAGTTGGGCTGCGGCAAGGGCGGCTATCTGGCGCAGCTTTCCTCCGCCCACCCGGAGGTGAACTACCTGGGGGTGGACATCACCGACAAGGTGCTCATCCTGGCCAAGCGGAAGATCGAAAAAGCCTACGCCGAAAAGGGCATGCCGGTGGACAACGTGCTCATCGCCAGCTTCGACATCGAGCGCATCGCGAACGTGATGGACGAGCGGGACGAGGTGCAGCGCATCTACATCAACTTCTGCAACCCCTGGAACCGCAAGCTGGCCCACAAAAAGCACCGGCTCACCCACACGCGGCAGCTGGCGCTCTACCGGCGGATGCTGGCGGACGGGGGCGAGGTCTACTTCAAGACCGACGACGAGGGCCTCTTCAACGACAGCCTGGCCTACTTCCCCGAGGCGGGCTTTGAGATCACCTGGCAGACGCGGGACCTCCACGCCGACGAGCCGGCCTGGAACATCCGCACCGAGCACGAGGCCATGTTCACCGAACAGGGCATCAAGACCAAGGCCCTCATCGCCCGTAAGCTGCCGCTGGAAAACGAGCAGCAGGCGCTGGCCGAGGCCATCGCAAAGCGCACCGCCATCGAAAAGGCGGAGAGCGCCGCCTGGCGGGCCGAGCACGGCGAGGGCTAAAGGCGGCAAAGGGCCCGATGCGGCGGGCCCTTGCGCGAAAAAAGCGCGGACGCACCGCGCAAAAGCAAGGGGTAGCAAGGAATTATGGTAGAACTGATACGGACCGTCAACGGGGCGGTCAACGACTTTATCTGGGGCGTGCCGGCGATGGTCTGCATCCTGGGCGTGGGGCTGCTGCTCAGCGTGCGCACCCGCTTTTTGCAGATCCGCAAGTTCCCCTATGCCATCCGCACCACCCTGGGGCGGATGTTCCGCAAGAAGGACGCGGCCGACGGGGCCATGACCCCCTTCCAGGCCGTGTGCACGGCGCTGGCCGCCACCGTGGGCACCGGCAACATCGCCGGCGTGGCGGGGGCCATCGCCATCGGCGGGCCGGGGGCGGTGTTCTGGATGTGGTGCTCGGCGCTGCTGGGCATGTGCACCAAGTTCTCCGAGGTCACCCTCGCGCTCCACTTCCGGGAGCGCAGCGCCGCGGGCAACTGGACCGGCGGCCCCATGTACTACATCAAAAACGGCCTGGGCAAACGCTGGCAGTGGCTGGCGGTGCTCTATTCCCTGTTCGGCGTGCTCACGGTGTTCGGCACCGGCAACGCCACCCAGGTGAACACCATCGTCACCTCCATCGACGCGGCCCTCTTGCAGCACGGCGTGGCGGGCGAAAGCGCGCTGCCCATGCTCAACCTCATCGTGGGCATCTTTGTGGCCATGCTGGTGGCCATGGTGCTGCTGGGCGGCATCAAGCGCATCGGCAGCGTGGCCGAAAAGCTGGTGCCCTTCATGGCGCTGCTGTATGTGGTGCTGGCGCTGGGCGTGGTGGCGCTGAACTTCCGCCAGCTGCCCGGCGTGCTGGCCTCCATCGTGGGCGGCGCGTTCCAGCCCCGGGCCTTCACCGGCGGCGTGGTGGGCAGCGTGTTCCTGAGCCTGAAAAAGGGCGTGTCCCGGGGCATCTTCTCCAACGAGGCAGGCCTGGGCACCGGCAGCATCGCCCACGCCTGCGCCGACACCAAAAAGCCGGTGAAGCAGGGCATGTTCGGCATCTTCGAGGTCTTTGCCGACACCATCGTCATCTGCACCCTCACCGCCCTGGTCATCCTGTGCAGCGGCACGCCGGTGCCCTACGGCACCGAGGCCGGCGCCGAGCTGACCATCTCCGGCTTCACCGCCACCTACGGCAGCTGGGTGTCGCTGTTCACCATGGTGGCGCTGTGCTGCTTTGCCTTCTCCACCATCATCGGCTGGGGGCTCTACGGCTCCACCTGCATCTCTTATCTGTGCCGCACCGAAAAGGTCATCCGGCCCTTCCTGGTGGTCTACTCCTTCGTGGCCATCCTGGGCGCCACGGTGGACCTGGGCCTTCTGTGGAGCATCGCCGACACCTTCAACGGCCTGATGGCCATCCCGAACCTCATCGCGCTGCTGCTGCTTTCCGGCACGGTGGTGCGCCTTGTGCGGGAGTTCTTTGCCGGCGAGGGCAAAGAGAGCGCCCGCGCCGAAAGCTCCAACTGAAAAAAGAACGCAGAAAGCCCCGCGGAGAACTTCTCCGCGGGGCTTTCCGCATGTTGTGAAAAGGAGCACTGCCCAAAAGGCAGGTCATTGGGAAATATCTGCTTCGTCTTCGCTGCGGGACGGGAAGAAGAACACCTTCACCGCCGCGGCGACCTGCAGGATGATGAGGATGGAGAACACGCTGCCGATGGACACCACCATGTAGCGCACGCCGTCGTTGCCCTTGCCGCCGGAGGCGTAGGCCATCAGCAGGAAGGACAGCAGCCCGATGGCCACGCCCCAGGCGATCTTCACCGGGGCGGGGGCCTCGTCGCCGATCCTGCGCCCGCGCATGCACAGCGCCGAGATCACCGTGACGCTGTTGTCCGCGCTGGTGGAAAAGGAGATGAGCATCACGAACAGCGTCACCGGCACCAGAACGGCGCTCAGGGGCAGCTGGCGGATGAAGCTCCAGATGGCGGCGTAGGTGCCGTTCTCCTGCATCACGGCGGCCAGATCCACCACGCCGGAGAGCTGCCAGTCGATGGCGCAGCCGCCGAAGACGGAGAACCAGACCACCGCAAAGAGGCTGGGCATGATCCAGTTGACGATCAGCACCTCCCGGATGGTGTGGCCGTAGCTCAGCTGGGCCAGGAACACGCCGGTCACCGGCGCAAAGGCCATCCAGAAGGTCCAGTTGTAGATGGTCCACCACTTGATGAGGTTCTCGCCGCCGGCGGTGCCGGTGTCGAAGGTCCACAGGGGCAGGTTCTGCAGCCAGTAGCCCAGGGAGGAGGTGCCGGTGTTCAGGATCCAGGCCAGTGAGCCGCCCAGCAGGGCCACCACCAGCAGCAGGAGCATGTAGAACTTGAAGTTCAGCCGGGCGAAGAACTTGATGCCCTTGTCCACGCCGCTCAGGGTGGACAGCAGATACACCACCGTGGTGACCGCCATGACGGCGAACATCACCGGCGCGCCCACCGTGAGGCCGTACACCTGCTTCAGGCAGGAGGTCACCAGGCCGATGAAGGTGCCCAGCGTGCCCACGATGGCCAGCGCCAGCGCCAGCACGGCGGACATGTCCACCAGGGCGGCCACGCCGGGGCGGCTCGCCTTGTCGCCGAACAGGGGCGACAGGGTGCTGGAGATGGTCAGGGGCTTTTTCTTGTTGTAGCACACATAGGCGATGAGCACCCCGCACACGCCGTAGAAGGCGTAGGGGAAGAAGGCCCACTCGTGGAAGGTGCGGCCCAAAGCGAAGAGCACCGCCTCGGAGGAGCCGGGCTCGATGCCGTAGCCCTCCAGCTCGCCCCACACGCTCTCCAGGAAGGTGATGGGCTGGGACACGCCCGAGGACACGATGCTGGCCCCGATGCCGCCGGTCAGGGACATGGCGAACCAGGTCCAGAAGCTGTATTTGGGTTTTGCGTCCTTGCCGCCGATGCGGATGTCGCCCTTGCGGGAGAACAGCAGCAGGCAGCACAGCACAAACAGCGCCGCCATGATGAACTGATACATCCAGCTCAGGTTCACATAGGACCAGTTGAACACCGCCTGAAAGCAGTTGATGAGGAGTTTGTTGTTCACCAGCCCCACCACGCCGGCGCCCAGCACCAGCAGGAAGGCAGGGAAAAACACGCCCTTGCGCAGGGAGGTCTTGCTGTTCATATCACGATTCCCTCTCTTTGGCCCAAGGCGCTCACTTGCGCAGGCTTGCGGCGTAGAAATCGTGCACCCGGCTCAGCAGGGGCTCGTTGTCCCGCTTGCCGGGGTCGGCGGCCCGCAGCTTGCGGATGGAGGCGCAGATGCGCTCTTCGGCGGCCTTTTCCTTGCCGGAAAACGCCTCGTCGGCGCCCCAGCTCTGCTCGCCGTTCACAAAGGTCATGCGCACGCTGGCGCGGGTGCCCCGCTGCACCAGCATGGCCAGGGGGTCAAGGCCCGGGTCGGTGTAGGGGCGGGTGAGGCTTTCCAGGCTGACGCAGACGAAGTCGGCGTTGCAGCCCTCCTTCAGAACGCCCTGGGACAGGCGCCGCGCGGCCTCGGTGGCGCCCCGGGAGGTGGCCATCTTCAGCACGTCCAGATAGGGCACGCCGCCGTCCACGCCGTTGTGGCGGTTGTTCAGCCAGGCCACGCGGATCTCCCGCAGATAGTCCTGGTCGTCGTCAAAGGCGCAGCCGTCCAGGCCGATGCCGCAGGCAAGGCCCAGCTCGCAGGCGCGGCGCATGTTGAACGCGCCGCTGCGCAGCCGCAGGTTGGAGGAGGGGTTGGTCACCAGATGGGCGCCGGAGGCGGCGATCAGCTGCAGGTCTTCCTCGTCCAGCCAGACGGCGTGGGCAAAGGAGACCCAGGGCCCCAAAAAGCCGATGTCCTGGTAGTGCTGTATGAAGCTCTTGCCCCAGGTGCGCCGGGCATACTCCGCCTGATACTGGGTCTCCAGCAGGTGCAGGTGGATGTACATGCCGTGGGCCAGGGCGTATTCCTTCATGCGCAGCAGCGCCTCGTCGCTGCACCACTGGCCGCCGTTGGGATGCAGCTGCACCTCCACCCAGCCCTCGTCGATCTCCTTGCGCAGGCCGTCCTGGATGCGCTCCACCAGCTCCAGATACTCGTCGATGGTCATGATGCGGTCGCGGATGCCGGCGGCGAAGTTGGTGCGCAGAGGCTCGGGCAGAGACTCGATGAACTTGTCGCGGTCGTAGTAGATGCGCTTGTTCTGGTCCAGATACAGCGGGCAGAGGATGCTGCGCACCCCCGCGTCCCGGTAGCCCCGGGCCGCCTGGATCATCTCCTGGCAGATGTCGCCGAAGTTGTTGGGGTTGTGGCCGTGCAGCACGGTGCCCACGCCCGCCGAGGCAAGGCGCACGCCGTCATAGAAGCAGGCGTCGTAGTGGGGGATGGCGGGCAGCTTGTTCAGGTCCTGCAGCCACACCTCCAGCGCCTGGTCGGGGGTGCCGAAGGACACCGGCGACATGCCGCGGCCGTGGTCATGGGCGTTCACGAAGGCGGGCAGCATCAGCCAGTCCGCGTCCTCCAGCAGCTGCGCGCCGGGGGCTTCCTTCACCAGTTCGGCCTTGGGGCCGATGCGGCGCACCACGCCGTCCCGGACCAGAACGGCCCGGTCCTCGGCCACTGCGCCGGAGACGCCGTCCCACAGGCAGCCGGGCACAACGATAAACTCTTTCATGGAATGTTACGCTCCTTTCCCAAAACGGAAACAGCAAAGGCGCGCGGCGGCATGCGCCGCGCGCCGGACAAAGCTTGTTTTGCGCGGTTTATTTTGCCCGCTTGTAGTTCAGATACAGCGAAGCCTCGGTGCCGCCGTCCACCACGATGGCCTGGCCGGTGATGGCGCGGGCCTCGTCGCTGGCCAGAAACAGCGCCGTCTCGGCGATGTCGCGGGCCTGGATCTCAAAGGGCGCGGGCTGGTAGGTGTCCAGGAAGCGCTGGCGGGCCTCGCCCTCAAAGCCGTTGTTCAGCGGGGTGTTCACAAAGCCCGGGCAGATGGCGTTGCAGCGGATGTTGCTGCGGGCAAAGTCGATGGCCACCGAGCGGGTGATGCTCAGCGCGCCGGCCTTGGCGGCGGAGTAGCCCAGCTTGTTGGGGGTGGGGCGGATGCCGTAGGTGCCGGCCAGGTTCAGAATCACGCCGCCGCCCTGCTTTTCCATGTAGGGGATGGAGTATTTGCAGCCCAGGAACACGCTCTCCATGTCCAGCGCCACCACCTTGCGGAAGTCCTCCACGCTGGTGGTCACGGCGGTGCCCATGGGGCTGATGCCGGCGATGGTGAAGTAGACGTCGATGCGGCCGAAGGTGTCCACCACGTCCTTGAAGAAGGCCTCCATGGCGGGGGCGTCGGTGATGTCCAGGGTGTAGGCCTTGGCCTTGCCGCCGGCGGCCAGGATGTTGTCCACGGTCTGCTGGGCGGCGGCGCCGTTGATGTCCACCACGCAGACGGTGGCGCCCTCCTGGGCGAACAGCTCGCTGGACACGCGGCCCATGCCGGAACCGCCGCCGGTGATGGCCACAACTTTATTTTCAAAACGCTTCATGATAGCATTGCCTCCTTGATGTGATCGAAAAAGGGGATGAACGGGCGGCTCAGCCGAACGCCGGGAACAGGGTCATGGCGATGAGCACGCCCACCACGCCGCGGACCACCGCGGGCACAAGGCCCACCTTGAGGATGGTCTTCTGGGTGTAGCCGCCGGCCTGCATGGCCATGGGCACCACCGGGTTGGGCATGGGGGTGATGAGGGACGACATGGACGCCAGCGAGCACAGGATGACCGGGCCGCGGGGGTCGCAGCCGATGGAGCTGCAGGTGATGATGAGGATGGGGATGAGCACGGTGGTGGTGGCGCGGTTGTAGAGGAAGGAAGTCATCAGGAAGGACACGATGTAGAACACCGCGCCGATGACGTAGCCGTTGGTCACACCGCTGAGCAGGGCCGCAGCGCCGTCGCCCAGCAGCTGGGCGGCGCCGGTGTTGCTCAGCGCCTCGCCCATCACGGTGACGCCCGCATACAGCAGCACCATGCTCATGTTCATGCGCACCAGGGCCTGCTGCTCGGTGAGCACGCCCGCCAGGGTCACGACGGCGGCGCCGGCCATGGTCACAGCCCAGGAGGGCAGGCCCAGCATCAGGCCGATGACCACCAGGATGAACACGCCGTAGCCGATGACCTCACGCACCGGCGACAGGGGCTCCTGCTCGCTGATGCTGGGGCCGGAGATGGCGGCCAGGGGGATGTCGGGCTCGTCGGGCATCATGCGGGGCAGCACGAAGATGGTCAGCAGCAGGGTCACGATGGCGGTGGGCAGGAACACCATCGTCTCGTTCCACATGCTCAGCATCTCGCCGGTCCAGCCGTAGGACTCAAGGTAGCCGTTCTGGGTGACGTACCAGGCGGCGTAGGGGCCGATGGGCTCGATGACGAAGGAGGTGGACACCACCGTCACGGCGATGGGGTACATCATCTTCGAGGGGCTCACCTTCAGCTGGCTGCACATGTTCATCACCAGCGGATAGACCATGGCGAACAGGGCGGGCAGGCTGGGCACGAACTGGCCCAGCAGGAAGATCACCAGAATGTAGGACGCCAGCACCTTGGTGAAGGAACCCTTGGTGATCTTGTAGAGCAGCTTGGTGATGTTGTTCACCATCTGCGTGCGGGACAGGCCGGCGGCCACGATGAACATGCCGGCCATGGTCAGCACGTTGTTGTTGCCGAAACCGGCGAACACCGTCTCGGCGTCCACGCAGCCGGTCACGAACAGGGCCACCACAACGCCCAGGCTGGTGAACGCCATGGGCAGCTTGCGGTTGAAAAACAGAACGATCATAGCCGCAAAGATGATCAGGCAGATAATCATGCTGTTCATATCGGTTGACTCACTCCTTAACAGATCAGCGATAACAGGCGGACAAGGAGGGCGAACGCCGTGCCCCGGCCGGGCAGACACGCCTTGAACTCTCCAGAGGTGTTAAATTCTTCACGCACTCCTCTTGACAATCATTTAACCACGGGGTATCCTTTTTGTAAAGTGAAGGTTTATATAGGTAGCGTTGCGAAAATGTCAACGATGGAGGCAGACATGAACGTTGAAAAATGGCGCATCCTGGTGAACGCCGTGGACAGCGGCAGCATGGCCGCGGTGGCGGCCCAGACAAACTACACCACCTCCGGCGTGAGCCGCATCATCACCACGCTGGAAGAGGAGATCGGCTTTCCGCTGCTGGTGCGCCACCACCGGGGCGTGACCCCCACCAACGAGTGCCGGCTGCTTCTGCCGGACGTGCGGGCCTTCCTCCACGCGGAGGAAAAGCTCAAGCAGCAGGTGGCCCAGCTGAACGGCCTGGAGATAGGCTCCCTCACCATCGGCACCGCTTACAGTTCCAGCTATCCGCTGCTGACGAAGCAGGTGGTCAAATTCGTGGAGCGGTATCCCAACATCAAGGTGAGCGTTCTGTGGGGCTACAACCGGGAGCTGCGCCAGGCGGTGGTGGAGCGGCGCATCGACCTGTGCCTTGTGAGCCGGGGCGACGAGCCGCTGGACTGGATGCCCTTCCGCAAGGACCGGATGATGGTGCTGGTGGGCGAGGGCCATCCCCTCGCCGGGGAAAAGATGTTCCCCATCGAGGCGCTGGCCACCGAGCCCTACATCGACATCTGCTCCAGCCAGGAGACCGACGCGAACCAGATCCTGGCCCGCTTCGGGGTGGAGCCCAACACCAAGTTCACCACCTCCGACCGCTACGCTGCCCACGAGATGGTGCGGGCGGGGCTGGGGGTGACCCTGGTCAACGAGACCCAGATCCTGCCCGAGCGGCAGGGCATCCGGGCCATTCCCCTTGCCCCGGCCCAGATGGTGGAGATCGGGCTGGCCTGCCTGCCCCAGGCCACCCTGGCCACCCGCCGCTTCATCCGCTTTTGGAAAGAGGGCAGCTGAAAAAAGCGCAAAAAAGGGCCCGGGGCAGTTTTGCCCCGGGCCCTTTCAGGATGCGTCTCAGAGGGTGTCCAACAGGGGAATGACGGCGAACAGGTCCGGCACGATGGCCGCCGTCAGAGTTTGCAGCTCGTCGGTGGGCTCCATCAGGTCGGGCACCATCACCGCCTTGCAGCCCGCCGCCGCGCCGGCGCGGATGCCGTTGGGGCTGTCCTCCAGCACCATGCAGCGCTCCGGGGCCCTGCCCGCCAGTGCCGCGCCCTTCAGGAACACCTCCGGGTCGGGCTTGCCGTGCTGCACGTCGTCGCCGCACACAAGGCCCTTGAAATAGCCGTCGATGCCCGCCCGCTTGAGATAGCCCTCGGTGATGACCCGGCGGGTGCTGGTGCACACCACCGCCGGAAGGCCCCGGCGCTCCAGCTCTTTCAAAAGCTCCACAAGACCGGGCTTCTTGGGCAGGTCGTGCTCGTCCACCAGCCGGTCCATCACCACCCGGGCCTTGGCCTGGTAGTCGTCAAAGTCAAAGTCCGGGCCCAGCCGTTCCAGGCACACCCGCTTGCAGCCCGCCCGGTTGCAGCCCCGCATGGCCACCACCACGTCCAGGTTCACCGGCAGGCCCTCGGCCTCGGCGGTGGCCATCCAGGCCTCGGTCCACAGCCGCTCGGTGTCGAACATCAGGCCGTCCATGTCAAACAAAACCGCTTCGATCATAGGTTTTCTTTCCTTTCCCGCTCTGTTATAACGGGCCTTTCGCCCGCTCGTCGTCCTCGTCTTCGCCGCCCTTTTCCTCCATGGAAAGGCGGCCCAGCCCCAGGTCCCGGCGCAGAATGCTGCCCGCGCCGATGGCTCCCTTGCCGTATTTGCCCCGGATGGCGTCCAGGCTCTGTTCCAGCTTTTCCCGCCTCGGGTCGGGCCGGGGCGCGTCCTCAAAAAAGCTCTGCTGCACCGCCGCCGGCTCCTCGGTGATGGCCTGGGCCGTCACCGTGAGCATCCGCACCGGCTGGCCCTCCCGCCAGTTGGCCTGCATCAGCCGCCACGCGGCATCCGCCAGGTCCCGGGCCAGATGGGTGCTCATGGGCAGCCGCGTCTGCCGGGTGATGGTCTTGAGGGAGGCGTCCCGCACCGTCAGCTGCACCGCCCCCGCCCACACGCCGTGGCGGCGCAGGCGGGCGGCCACCTCGTCCGAGAGGGCCCACAGCGCCGAGTGCACCTCGGCGGCGGTGACAAGGTCCCGGGGGAAAGTGCGCCCGCTGCCCACGCTCTTCACCGGCTCCTTTTCGCCCCAAAGGCGCACCGGCGCGTCGTCCAGCCCCCGGGCGTAGCGGCTTAAGGTATGCCCCAGCTTGCCCAGGGCCGCCGCCAGCGCCTTTTCGTCCGCCGCCGCCAGGTCCCCGATGGTGGAGATGCCCATGCCCGCCAGCTTTTCGGCGGCCGAACGCCCCACGAAAAGCATGTCCCGGGCCGGCAGCGGCCAGAGGACGTCCTGGAAGTTTTCCCGGGTGATAAGGGTGGTGGCGTCCGGCTTTTTGTAGTCGCTGCCCAGCTTTGCGAACACCTTGTTGAAGCTGGCCCCCACCGAGATGGTCAGGCCGGTGGCCCCGCGCACCTCGGCCCGCAGCCGGTCCGCCAGCGCCTTGGGGCTTTGGGCAAACAGCTGCCAGGAGCCGCTCACGTCCAGCCAGCTCTCGTCGATGCTGAAAGGCTCCACCCGGTCGGTGAAGCGGCAGTAGATCTCGTTGATGACCTTGTAATAATGAACATACCGCTCCCGGTGAGGCTCCAGCAGAACAAGGTCCGGGCATTTGCGCTTTGCCTGCCAGATGGCCTCGGCGGTCTTGACCCCCATGGCCTTGGCGGGCTCGTTTTTCGCCAGGATGATGCCGTGGCGGCTGGCCGGGTCGCCGCACACCGCCACCGGCTTTTGGCGCAGTTCGGGCCGGGAGAGCAGCTCCACGCTGGCGTAAAAGCTGTTGCAGTCGCAGTGCAGCACCCATCGCTCGGCCATCTTCCCCGCCCCCTTTGCCTAATCAGTATACCACAACGCCCCCGCTTGTGCTATAATGGCATCCATGGAAAGGAGCGTGCATCCCATGCCGTTTACCCTGTACCAGCTGTTGTGGTACTTTTTCATCTACGCCTTCCTGGGCTGGTGCCTGGAGGTGGTGTTCTGCACCGTCAACTCCGGCCAGTGGGTCAACCGGGGCTTTCTGAACGGGCCGGTCTGCCCCATCTACGGCACGGGCATGTGCATCGTGCTGCTGGTGCTGGAGCCGCTGGCGGGCAACGCCCTGCTGCTCTTCCTCGGCTCCATGGTGCTCACCAGCGCGCTGGAACTGGTCACCGGCTTCGTGCTGAAAAAGGCCTTCCACACCAGCTGGTGGGACTACTCCGACCAGCCCTTCAACATCGGGGGCTACATCTGTTTGAAATTCAGTCTGGCCTGGGGCCTGGGGGGCATGGCGGCGGTGCGGCTGCTGCACCCGCCCATCGCCCGGCTGGTGGACCGCCTGCCCCACACGGCGGGCTGGGTGCTGCTGGGGGTCTTCGGCGCGGTGCTGGCGGCGGACCTGGCGGCCACGCTGGTCACTCTGGCAGGCCTGGAGCGGGACCTGCGGGAGCTGGAAAAGCTGGGCGCGGCCCTGCGCCGCGGCAGCGACGCGGTGAGCAAAGAGCTGGGCGACGCGGCCCTGGCCGCCGACGAAAAGCTGGCCGAGGGCCGGCAGGCCCTGCCCGGGCGCATCGCCGACCTGGAAGCGCGGCGGGACCTTTTGCGGGCGGCCATCACCGACCGGCGGCTCTTCGGCGCGCGGCGTCTGCTGCGTGCCTTCCCCGGCATGCACAACCTGCGCCACAGCGAGGTGCTGGAGACATTGAAGGCGGAGCTGGAGGAAAAGCTGCGCCGCTGAAAACCAAAAAAGGGTGCTGATGGAACACATCGGCGCCCTTTTTTCGTTCCTTTGTTTGAAACTCTGCGAAGACCTGTATATACTGAAAATAGAGAAAAACACCGGCAGGCACA
This sequence comes from Oscillospiraceae bacterium, assembly GCA_004558145.1. Classification (GTDB taxonomy): domain Bacteria; phylum Bacillota; class Clostridia; order Oscillospirales; family Ruminococcaceae; genus Allofournierella_A; species Allofournierella_A excrementavium. Next base: position 614,062 of record SFDQ01000001.1, on the reverse strand, counting down.
AGAGGAGGTGCGATGTCATGGAAGGGTATCTCTCCATTCGGGAAGCAGCGGAAAAATGGGGCGTGTCCCAGCGGCGCATCAACCAGTACTGCGCCGAGGGGCGCATCCCCGGGGCGGAGCGCTTCGGCGGCTCCTGGGCCATCCCGGAAAACGCCCGGAAGCCCGGCGACCCCCGCAGGGAGAAAAAGAAGGCCGGGCCCGCCGTCCCCCAAAAAGCGCCGGAGCTGTTCCACGGCTTCATGCCCCTGATGAACACCCCGTTCCGGCCGGGGCACTGCATGGAGGCCATTGAAGGGATGAAGGCGGGGCCCACGCGGGACATCGCCCTGGCGGAGTATCACTATTTCAGCGGCCAGGCGGAAAAGGCCCTGGAGGAAACGCAGGTCTATCTCACGGCAAAGGACGCGGGGGTGCGGCTTTCCGCCTGCTGGATCTTTGCCTATTCCTGCCTGACCATGGGCCGCATCGACCACGCCCGCCGGGCGCTGCATGAGATACGCAGCACACTGACCGCCGGCGGCGGCGCCGCCGCGCCGGGACGGGCCATCGAGGCCTTTGTGGCCTTTGCGGCGGCGGTGCTGCTGCACCTGCCCCTGCCGGAGGAAATGCCCCCCACCGACGAATTCCTGCCGCTGCTGCCGCCCGGGGTGCGGGCCTTCGCGCTGTATGCGGAGGCCCACTATCTCTATCTGAAACAGGAATACGCCATCAGCGCCGGCATCGTGGAGGCCGCCCTGGCCATGGGCGCGGCCGGCTACCCCATCTCCGCCATCTACCTGCATCTGGTGGCGGTGATGGACTACATGAGCCTGAAAAAGACCGAGCGCGCCCAGGCCCATCTTCTCGCCGCCTGGGACATCGCCCGCCCGGACGATCTGATCGAGGGCTTCGGCGAACACCACGGCCTGCTGGGGGCCATGCTGGAGGCGGCCATCAAGCCGAAATGGCCGGAAGATTTCAAAAGGATCATCGACATCACCTACCGCTTCTCTTCCGGCTGGCGAAGAGTTCACAACCCGGTCACCGGGCACGACGTGGCGGACGATCTGACCACCACCGAGTTCGCCATCGCCATGCTGGCCGCCCGGGGCTGGACCACCCAGGAGATCGCGGAACACCTGAATATTTCGGCAAACACCGTCAAGACCCACATCGCGGAAGCCATGCGCAAGCTGGACATAAAGACCCGGAAGGACCTCAAACAGTACATGCTGCGCTGAAACCGCCTTTTCCGCCTTGGGCACCGCGCCCCGGGTCACCCGTTTTGGGGCCCGAAACGGGCGATGTTCAAGCCCCGCCGCCTGCGATATAATGAAGCTGTGTTCACTTCCAAGCACAAAAAGAAGGCGGCGATGCTTACCAGCAAAAGGGCACAGAGACTGCACGGAACGTTGCCGGAGAAGTTTCTGCAAACGGGGCAGGGGCCCCGACGGCCCGGCGAACGGGAACAGACCGTTGCGCCGTGTCGCCCTTGAGATCCGTAATAACATAAGGACGCGCCGCATCCACGGTCCGGTCGTGGACGGGGTGCGTCCTTTTTGTGTTTGGAGGTCTCTGCGCTGAAAAAAGGAGGAAAGAAGATGAAAAAACAACAAGGCGGCAAGCGGAACTTCCCGGCGGGCAGGCTTCTGGCCGCGCTGCTGAGCCTGTGCCTGCTCATCGGGCTGGTGCCGGGCGCACAGACCACGGCCTTTGCCGACGGCACGGACAAGGCGATCGTGCCCGGGGTGGCGGGCCTCAACGACCCGGTCTTTTCCAATGGCTACTATCATCCCAGCGACTACGTCTACTTTGGCCTGTACCAGGGCTCTCCGCTCAAATGGCGGGTGCTGGACGCGGACAAAGCCTTCGACAAGCAGACCGACGGCGTGTTTTTGATGACGGAGGAGCTGCTGGAGGAGATGCGCTTTAATCAGTCGGGCGAATCGACTGTATGGGAGGGCAGCAACGCGCAGGCGTGGTGCAGGACGTTTGCGGGCAGCACGAGCAATTTCTCCGCCGCCGAGCAGGGCGTCATGATGGGCATTGCAAAAACCGAAGGCGAATACGACCTGTTTGAAATGCCATGGGGCGAATGCATCCTGTCGGCGCAGGACAAAATGTTTTTCATTTCCGTTCAGGAGTATCATGATTACGTCGCGGACAGGTTTAACATACCCGAAGTGTGGGAGGCAAACAATTGGTGGCTGCGCACGCCCAGCTTGCGATTTGGGGGAGGGACCGTGGCGATTTCCTATAAGGGCGGCAGTATGGGCTCTTTGAATGTGTGGGCCGATTTTAGTGCCCGCCCCGCCTTCAACCTGGACAGCAGCGCCGTCCTTTTCAGCTCCCCCGCATCCGGCGGGAAGCCGGACGGCGAGATCAGCGCCATTGGCGATTACAGCGGCAACGAATGGAAGCTGACCCTCAAAGACAGCAGCCGCGACGGGTTCACCATCGAGAACCTGCATCGCGCGGGCAACATCATCACGTTCTATTACAGCGGCGCGGCGGCGGGCGCGAACGAATACATCTCCGCCCTGGTGGTGGACAGCACCGGCGCCTACACCCACTACGGCAGACTGCAGCCGGCGGACGAGGCCGCGGGAACGGTGGTGTTCACCCTGCCCGAACTGCCCGAAGGCAGCACGCTGTACATCTTCAACGAGCAGTGCAACGGCGACTATAAAACCGACTACGCCAGCCATCTTGTGGAGCTGACGGTGCCCGAGGACACCTCCGGCGCGGGCGCGGACGGCCGCGAAGTGGAGCTGAAAAACGACGGCGCCACCATCCAGTGGCGGTACGCGGGCGAAGACGACAGCGCATGGCGTGACCTGGTGGCGCTGGACGTCATCACCGGCGCGGACGGCACGGACGGCGAGGACGGCCGCGAAGTGGAACTGCAGGTGGACTACGACAGCGAATTCATCCAGTGGCGCTACATCACCGGCTCCGACACCGGCTGGAAAAACCTGCTCCCCCTCTCCGTCCTGGAAGGCGAAGACGGCGAGGACGGCCGCGAGGTGGAGCTGAAAAACGACGGCGACAGCATCCTGTGGCGCTACGAGGGCGAAGGCGACGACGCGTGGCAGACCCTGGTCGCCCTCTCCTCCATCACCGGCGCGGACGGCAAGGAAGTCCAGCTGCAGGTGGCGGACGGCTACATCCAGTGGAAATACGACGCCGACAGCGACTGGCAGAACCTGATCGCCGTTTCGGCCCTGCAGGGCATGAAGGGCGACAAGGGCGACCAGGGTGAAAAAGGCGAAAAGGGCGACAACGGCGACACCCCCACCATCGGAGCCAACGGCAACTGGTGGATCAGCGGCGTTGACACCGGCGTCAAGGCCTCGGGCGGCAGCGCCTCCGGCTCCGGCAGCAGCTCCGGCTCCTCCGGCACCGCCGGCAAGGACGGTCAGGACGGCCAGGACGGCGCCAGCGGCGTGGGCATCGCGGAGCTTGCCCTCAACGAAAGCGGCGAGCTGGTGGTCACCCTGACCGACGGCACCGAGAAAAACCTCGGCAAGATCACGGGCGAAGACGGCGTGGGCATCGCCGGCGTTGCCATCAACGAAAAGGGCGAGCTCATCGTCACCCTCACCGACGGCACCGAGCTCAACGCCGGCGCGGTCCCCGCCGGCGCGGCAGCTACCGGCCTGGAGCCCCTCGTCTACATCGCCCTGGGCGCCGCGGTGATCTCGCTGGTCGGCATGATCGTCATGGCGGCTTACCTGCTGGCCAAGCGCAAAAGCCTGCTGACGCAAGCGTGAGGGAAAGCGCGATTTCCCGCTGCGCGGGCATAAAAAAGAAGGGCACAGCCGAAGCTGTGCCCTTCTTTTGCCGTTATCGGACGGGATGCGCCGTCACAGTTTTTTGAACACCTCGGCGCCCTGCTTGCACACCGGGCAGGTGAAGCCTGCGGGCAGCTCCTCGCCCTCGTAGATGTAGCCGCACACCGAGCACTGCCAGCGGGTGACGGCGGCGGGGGCCGGCGCGGCAGCCTGATAGCTGCTGGCCTTGGGCGGGGTCAGGCCGTTCTTCACCTGATGGTAGTAGGCGTAGGTCATGGAGGGCTCTTTGGAGAGGGTCTCGGCGTCCTCCACCTCGGCGATGAACAAAAGGTGGCTGCCCGCGTCCACCGTCTCCTTCACCCGGCACACCAGCACCGCGTTCACATGCTCCGCCGGGCAGGGCAGCGCTTTGAACTCCACCGCCCGCAGGCCCTCGAACTTGTCCTCGTCCTTGCTGGAGCGGAAGCCGAACCGGCCGATGAGCTCCATGGGGGCCGACTCGGTCAGCACCGACACGGCGAACCGCCCGGCGCGCTGCACCGCCCCGGCGGTGAAGTTCTCCTTGTTGATGGCCACCATCACCTGCACCGGCTCGGCGGTCACCTGGGTCACCGTGTTCACCACGCAGCCCACGCCCCGGCCGCCGTCCACCGTGGTGATGACATACAGCCCGCAGCTGAGTTTGTAAAGCGCTGTCATATCCATCGTTCTGCCGTCCTTTCCATAAAACAGGAATTATTACTGTTTATAGTATAGCCTCCGGCCGCCCGTCTGTCAAGCGCGGCGGCGTTTGCCCAAAAGCTGCATCAGGATGCCCAGCACGCCCTGGAAGTTGAAGGCGCACACGCCCACGGTGATGAGGGTGCACCACAGCGGCCAGTAGGGGGTCTGGAAGATCATCAGCCCGGCCTCGGCCAGCACCATGATGAGGTTGAGGGAAAGGCGCAGGGGGGCAAAGTCGATGGCCAGCAGGCCCCGGGTGTTCACCGCACGCAGGATGAACACCACGAAGTAGCTCAGGAAGCTGGCCAGGGTCACGCCCACGGGGCCCATCACCGGGATGAACAGCCAGTTCAAAAGGCAGTTGACCACCGCGCCCGCCAGCATGGTGTAGAGGGAGAGGGTGCTGCGCTTTTCCACCATGTAGATGCTGTTGAGGAACTGGTTCAGGCAGCTGAACAAAGTGCCGATGGCCAGCAGGGGCACGAACTGCCACGCGTCGAAGAAGTTGGCCTTGAAGATGAACATCAGCGGGCGGCACAGCAGGATGATGCCCGCGCAGCAGCAGAAAAGCAGGCTCTGGTAAAGGCCGAACACCCGGCTGAAGAACCGCTGGCGGCCCTCCAGCTCGGTCACGGCGGACAGCTGCCACGCCTCATAGAAGATGGTGCCCAGCACCGACAGGATGGTGGGCAGGAAATAGCCCACGCCCAAAAGGCCGGTCCAGTATTCGCCGGTCTGGTCCTTGTAGCCGCCGCACATGGCCTGCACGAAGAACAGGTCGCTGGCGTTGATGACCCAGAAGCTGATCTGGGCGGGCACCATGGGCAGCGAGTAGGCCAGCATCTGCTTCCAAAGGGTCATGGAGTGGAAGCGGGGCCGCAGATACCGCCCCAGCCCGGCGATGCAGAAGACGAACAGCGCGCTCAAGGCGTCCGAGCAGATGATGGCCAGCACATAGCCCTTGGCCCCCATGTGGAAGCCGGAGAGGAACAGGATGGTGAAGCCCAGGTTGGTGGCGCTGCACAAAACGCCGTCCACCGCCACCAGCCGGTTCAGCTGGCGGCTGCGCACGAACTGGGTGCACCAGGTGCGCAGGCAGCTCACCAGCACATGCACATAAAGGAACGGCGCGTACTCCGCGAACAGCGGGATGAACCGCAGCAGCGGATAGCAGCACAGCATGATGACAAAGCCGGTGAGGATGGTGAGCAGGCCGTCGGTGAACACCGCGCCCTTCTTCACCTTTTCGTCCAGGCCGAAGCGGATGATGGCGTAGCTCACGCCCATGCTCACCAGCGGGATGAGCAGCGAGCCGATGTTCTGCACCAGCTTGGTGATGCCCACCTCTTCCACCTGGCCCATGGCGAAGGTGATGTAGGGCTGCAGCACGATGCTGAGCAGCTTTGCCGAAAAGTTGCTGATGGCGAACAAAAGGGTGTTGTTCGCCAGGCGTTTGTACTTTGCGTCCAAAGGGATCTTCCTTTCCGTGGATGGTGCGCTCAGCGCGCGTTTCGCAAAAGGGCCCGGCGGGCCTTCCAGTCCGGCAGGATGCTTGCCACCAGCGCCCAGAACCCGGCCTGGTGGTCCGGGTGCACAAAGTGGCAGTACTCGTGCACCACCACATACTCAATGGCCTCGGGGGGCTGCAGCGCCAGCCGCGCCGCCAGGGTGATCTGCCGCTTGGCGGGGTGGCAGCTGCCCCAGCGGGTGCGCATGTCCCGCACCTTTATAATGGGCTTCCGGCCCCCCAGCACCCCCGCGAACCGGGGGAACACCCCGTCGCTCACCGCCTGGAACAGAGGCAGGCAGTCGGCGGGCTTCGGCGTGGGGGCTGCGGCCCGGGCGGCCTCGGCGGCCTTCTGCCGGGCCAGGGCCTTTTGCACCCACCCGGCGTGGGCGGCCACAAAGGCGTCCACCGAGGCGGCGCTGGCCCGCAGCGGGGCGCTCACCCGCACGCTGCCGTCCGGCCCAAGGCGCAGATTCAGGTTTTTCACCCGCTTGCGGGTGAGGGCGTAGTCCACGCCGCCGGCGCTGCGAAATTCTTTTTGCTCCACGGCGGCGGACCCCCTTTTCTTTTCCCCGCAGGGGGGTATAATAGGATATTGTGCGCCGTTTCGGCGCACCGTGCGCTTTCCATTGTAGCATGTTTTCGCGCCCTTTTGAACGCGAAAAGCAAAACTCACAAAAAATTCATCCAAACCTTGGCGCTAATTTTGCGCCCGGTCATATTGACAGCCACTATATGTAGGTGTCATAATGTTTTAAGTAGCGTTTTCACCCCAAAATACAGAGAATGACCAAACGGCGCGCATGGGGGGCCGACACAGCGCAAAGCAAGGCGCGAAGCCGGGTCAGGAGGAGTTTGCATCATGATCAAAAGCGTTATCAAGCGGGATGGCCGCGTAGTTTTGTTCGACGAGGGCAAGATCGCGGCCGCCGTGCTCAAGGCCCTGGAGGCCGCCGGCGAGGGCGACGCGCGGGAAGCGGCCCGCGTGGCCAACAAGGTGGCCCGCCACCTGGAGGTGGACTGCGGCGAGGAATCCCCCCAGATCGAGCAGATCCAGGACGCGGTGGAGACCGGCCTGATGGAGTGCGGCCACGACGAGGCGGCCAAGAAGTACATCCTGTACCGGGCCAACCGCACCCGCATCCGCGAGGCGAACACCAGCCTGATGAAGACCATCGACGAGATCACCAACGTGGACGCCCGCATCAGCGACATGAAGCGCGACAACGCCAACATCGACGGCAACACCGCCATGGGCAGCATGCTGCAGATCGGCACCGCCGGCGCCAAGGCCTACAACGCGGCCTACCTGCTCACCCCCGAGCAGGCCAAGGCCCACTCCGAGGGCGACATCCACATCCACGATTTCGATTTCTATTCCCTCACCACCACCTGCACCCAGATCGACATCCTGCGCCTGTTCCACGGCGGTTTCTCCACCGGCCACGGCTTCCTGCGCGAGCCTGCCAGCATCGGCAGCTACGCGGCGCTGGCGGCCATCGCCATCCAGTCCAACCAGAACGACCAGCACGGCGGCCAGTCCATCCCGAACTTTGACTACGGCATGGCCGAGGGTATCCGCAAGAGCTTTGCCAAGCTCTACCGCAAAAAGCTGGCCGAGGGCGTGGAGGACCTGCTGAACTCGGAGGACGAGAGCGCCCTGACCGAGGCGGCGGTGAACAAGGCCGCCGACGAGCTGGGCATGCAGCCCCGCATCGAGGTGAAGGCCGACGAGTTTGACGCCATCGTGGCGAAGGCCCTGGAAGAGACCAGCGCCCTTTCCGCCGAGGAGGCGCAGCGCATCGTGGCCACCGCCCGCCGCCGGGCCTACAAGCAGACCGACCGGGACACCTACCAGGCCATGGAGGGCTTCGTTCACAACCTGAACACCATGCACTCCCGCGCCGGCGCGCAGACCCCCTTCAGCAGCATCAACTACGGCACCGACACCTCCCCCGAGGGCCGCATGGCCATCCGCAACATCCTGCTGGCGGAGGACGCGGGCCTGGGCCACGGCGAAACGCCCATCTTCCCCATCCACATCTTCAAGGTCAAGGAGGGGGTCAACTACAACGAGGGCGACCCCAACTACGACCTGTTCAAGCTGAGCATGAAGGTCAGCGCCAAGCGCCTGTTCCCGAACTACGTCTTCCTGGACGCGCCCTTCAACCTCCAGTACTACAAGCCCGGCCATCCCGAGACCGAGGTGGCCACCATGGGCTGCCGCACCCGCGTGATGGGCAACGTCTACGACCCTGACCGCCAGATCAGCTACAGCCGCGGCAACCTGTCCTTCACCTCCATCAACCTGCCCCGTCTGGCCATCCTGGCCGACCACGACGAGGCTGCCTTCTACAAAAAGCTGGACTCCATGCTGGAGCTGGTGGCCCAGCAGCTGCTGGACCGCTACGAGATCCAGGCGGCCAAGCGGGTCTACAACTACCCCTTCCTGATGGGCCAGGGCGTCTGGCTGGACAGCGACAACCTGGGCCCCGCCGACGAGGTGCGCGAGGTGCTGAAGCACGGCACCCTCTCCATCGGCTTCATCGGCCTGGCCGAGACCCTCACCGCCCTCTACGGCCACCACCACGGCGAGAGCGAGGAGATGCAGAAGAAGGGCCTGGAGATCGTCAAGCACATGCGCGACTTCTGCGACAAGAAGAGCCAGGAAATGAAGATGAACTTCACCCTGCTGGCCACCCCGGCGGAGGGCCTTTCCGGCCGCTTCACCCGGATGGACAAGAAGCGCTTCGGCGTCATCCCCGGCGTCACCGACCGCGAGTACTACACCAACAGCTTCCACATCCCCGTGTGGTTCCAGATCTCTGCCTACGACAAGATCCAGAAGGAAGCGCCCTATCACGCCCTCACCAACGCCGGCCACATCAGCTATGTGGAGCTGGACGGGGACACCGCCAACAACCTGGAGGCCTTCGAGAGCGTGGTGCGCTGCATGCACGACGCGGGCGTGGGCTACGGCAGCATCAACCACCCCGTCGACCGCGACCCCGTGTGCGGCTATGTGGGCGTGATCGGCGATGTGTGCCCCCGGTGCGGCCGCCGCAGCGGCGAGGCCCTCAGCCCCGAAAAGCTGGCCGAGCTTCGCAAGAAATACCCCAGCGTGCCCACCTTCTGCGGGTGCGAATGAACTTTTGAAAACGCGGGGCGAACGCCCGGTGTTGCCGGTGCAACATGCCGCCGCCCGCCGAACGTGATATAATAACGATAACGATTTTTGACAAGACCGGGAAAGGTCCAAGGAGGAAACATCATGGCTGCAATGCAGAAACAATCCGTCGTGGGCAAGGACGTCCAGTTCGAGCGCATCCGCCGCATCACCGGCTATCTGGTGGGCACCATGGACAAGTGGAACGACGCCAAGAAGGCCGAAGAGCACGACCGGGTGAAGCACCTGTAATGCTGAGAGTTGCAGGCTGTGTGGCCGACAGCATCGTAGACGGCCCGGGGCTGCGGTTCACCGTGTTCTTCCAGGGCTGCCCCCACCACTGCCCGGGGTGCCATAACCCCGAGACCTGGGCCTTTGAGGGCGGGCAGGAATGCACCCCCGAAGAGCTGGTGGCGCTGGCCAAACGAAGCCCCCTGTGCAAGGGGATCACCCTCTCCGGCGGCGAGCCCTTCGCCCAGGCGGGGGACGAAATGCTGGAATTCGTGCGCCTTTGCCGCGCCGCGGGCTTTGAGGTGGCCGCCTACACCGGCTACACCTTCGAGCAGCTGCTGGCGGGCACCGAGGCCCAGAAAGCCCTGCTGCGGGAGCTGGACACCCTCATCGACGGGCCCTTCCTGCAGGCCGAGTGCAGCCTGGAGCTGCGCTTTCGGGGCAGCCGCAACCAGCGCATCCTGAACGTGCCGGCAAGCCTTGCCGCCGCCGCCCCCGTGTGGGAAGCGGGCGAGCGCTGGGTGGGCGAGCACGAATAAGAGGACCAACGGGCCGTTTTTGCAAAAAAACGGCCCGTTTTCTGTTGGTATTTACAGTTTCGATACAACTTGTTGTCGACACCTTGGGCGCGGGTGTGGCATACTGTTAAGGGGCCCGGGCGCTGCCTGGGGCCCTTTTGCATAAAAAGGAGGAATCTTTGCCATGGCACACATCCTGATCGTGGAGGATGAGGCGCATATCGCCCAGATGATCGAGGCCACCCTGTCGCTGGGGGGCTACACCAGCGAGATCTGCTCTGACGGCGAAAAAGCGGTGGAGCGCATCTTCGCGGGCGGCTTCGACCTGGTGCTGCTGGACGTGATGCTGCCGGGCCTGGACGGCTTCGCCGTGATGGAGCGGGTGGCCAGCCAGGGCACGCCGGTGATCTTTCTGTCCGCCATGCAGCAGGTGGCGGATAAAGTCCGGGGCCTGCATCTGGGGGCCGAGGACTACATCGCCAAGCCCTTCGAGGCGCTGGAACTGCTGGCGCGGGTGGAAGTGGCCCTGCGCCGCCGGGGCAAGGGCCGGGAGGTGCTGGAATACGGCGACATCCGCCAGGACCTGGGCAGCCACACCGTCACCCTGAAGGGCGAGCCGGTGGCCCTTTCGCCCAAGGAGTTCGAGCTGCTGCGGGTGTTCTTGCAGAACCGGGACCTGGCCCTCAGCCGGGCAAAGCTGCTGGCCCTGGTGTGGGGCTATGAGTTCGAGGGCGAGAGCCGCACGGTGGACATCCACGTGCAGCGCCTTCGCCAGAAGCTGCATCTTTCGGAAAAACTGGTCACCCTTCCCCGGGTGGGCTACCGACTGGAGAGCTGACAGATGAAACTTTGGCAGAAAATTTTTCTGTCCACCCTGGCGCTGACCGTCGCGGTCACCAGCCTTTTGAGCCTGCTCTTTCTGCTTTCGAGCCGCAGCTCGCTGTGGGAGCGGGAAAATCAGCGCGCCCTCACCCAGCAGCAGTCGCTGGCCAGCCTCATCAAGACCGGCGTGGTCAGCCAGCGGCTGCAAAGCGGCAAGGTGCGCCTTTCGGCGGAGGAGGCGGACGATGCCGCCGCCTCGGTGCTGGCGAGGCAGGAGGCGGACGAGTATCTCGTGACAAGCCGCCTTTTGCGCCGGGGCACCGAGGACTGGAACACCATCGCCGGCGCCACCTTTGACGAGCTGATGGACGCCGCCGCATTGCAGGGCGACGACTACACCGACACGGCCCTCACCTACTCCCGCACCTTCCGGCAGGACGGGCGGCTGTATCTTGCGCTGAACGCCCCCCTCTCGCTGGAGCAGACGGACTACCGCCTGCTCTGCGTCTTCGACGTGTCGGAGGTGGAGGGCATCCTGCGCCGTCAGGCGGGCACCGCCCTGGCCCTCAGCGCCACCGGCAGCCTTGCCGCCGCCGGCGCGCTGCTGGTGGTGGTGCGGGGCCTTCTGCGCCCCTTGAACGTGCTCAGCCGGGCGTCGCGGCGCATCGCCGCGGGCAGCTATTCCGAGCGCATCCGCCTGTCCGGCTCCGACGAGCTGGCGGACCTCGCCCAGGACATGAACCGCATGGCCGAGGCGGTGGAAAGCCGGGTCACCCAGCTGGAACAGGCCGCCGAGGACCGCAGCGCCTTCATCGCCAACATGGCCCACGAGATGAAAACGCCCCTCACCAGCATCCTGGGCTTCGCGGACCTTTTGTATCTGCAAAAGGACGTGACCGACAAAAAGCGGATGGAGTACGCCGGCATCATCGTGGAGGAGACAAAGCGCATGCGCTCGCTCTCCGGCAAGCTGATGGAGCTGCTCAACGTGGGCAGCCAGAACCTTGTGTTCACCTCGGAGCCCCTGGCGGACGTGATGAAGGAGGTGGCCGCCGCCATGGAGCCGGTGCTGGCCAGCTCCGGCCTCACTTTGCAGCACGTCTGCGAGGAAGGTCTGTTTTTGATGATGGACCGGGAGCTCTTCAAATCCCTGCTCTATAACTTTATCGACAACGGCCGCAAGGCCAGCCCCGAGGGCAGCCGCATCCAGATGCTGGCCCACCGCCAGGGTGGCCAGGCCGAGATCATGATCCGGGACTACGGTCAGGGCATCCCGGAAAAGGAGCTGGAAAAGGTGCGCCAGCCCTTTTATATGGTGGACAAGTCCCGCAGCCGCAAGGCCGGCGGCGCGGGGCTGGGCCTCGCGCTCTGCGAGGAGATCTGCCGCATCCATAAAGGGGCCTTCGCCATCGACAGCCGGGTGGGCAAGGGCACCCTCATCACCCTGCGCTTTCCGCTGGCGGCCCCGCCCGTGCCGGGGCAGGAGGCGGAAGCATGAGCGGGCGGCGCATCCGCCGGCCCCCGGCGGGCACAGCGGCCCCCGCCCGCGCCCCCCGGCAGAAGGACAAGGCGCGCCGGGTGCAGCGGCAGGTGCTGGCCACCGGCGCGGCCATTCTGCTGGCGGGCACCGCGGCCACCTTCCTGCTGGAGCAGGCGGTGCTGGCCCCCCGGCGGCAGGTGCAGACGGAGTCCGCCCTGCCGGTTTACAGCGCGGTGGGCCAGCGCACCGACGACGTGAGTTTCTGGCCCTGGACCTTCTACGCCGAGCAGGCCGGGCAGACGCCCACCCTGTTCCCCATGGAGGGCGACACCTACACAGCCGAGATGCTGGTGACGCTCATCGATGCGCTGCTGGGCGGCGGGGTGGAGATGGAGACCTCCTCGGTGGTGATAGAATCCTATTCCGACGCCCGCTCCAGCTGCCAGTATCTGCGGGACCTGCCGGTGCTCTGGAGGCCGCCCGACGGCGGCGAAGCCCAAAACCTTGTCCTGAACATGGCCTATGGCAACGGCAGCGACCCCGCCCTGACCTTCGGCATGGCGGTGAGCTTTGTGGTGAAGCCGGCGGACCAGACCCCCACCGAGGCCCAGCTGGAGGCGGCCTACCGCCAGGTGCTGCTGGACCTTTATTTCCAGTGCGGCGCGGCGGGCTGGCTGCTGGACGATGCCGCCGCCTCCGAGATCATGGAGGCCACCCCCGCCCCTGCCGACGTGCCCTCCGACCCCGGCGGGGAAACCGTCTCCCCGCCGGCGCAGACGGACGGCGCGCTGAGCGATGAAGCGGTGCGCCGGCTGCAAAGCGCCGCGCAGATGCCCCTGGAAACGATGCTGGACCGGCTCAGCGGGCCGATGACGGAGCTGGTGGGCCTGGAGGATTTTATTCTGCAATGGCCGGCGGGCCTCGGGCCGGACACCGCCCTCTGGCCGGTGGAGAACTCCCCCGACCCGGCGGCGCTGGCCGCCGGCACCCTCAGCGAGGAGGACACCCACAAGCTGGAGCAGCGCCTCCAGCAGCAGTACGCCGAATACGGCATGGAGCTGCAGGTGGTCACCCTGTCGGACAGCGTGCTGGTGCTCTTTTCCTCCAATGCCACCCTCGGCTTTTACTACGACCCGGTGCTGGAAGTCTGGTCCGGCTTTGCCGTCCAGTGACCGCGCTTGAAAAAAGGAGGCCGCGCCATGAAACAGCCTTCCCCCTCCCGCCGCGCCCTGCTTGTCTTTGTGGCCGCCTGCGCCGGGGTGCTGTCGGCGGGCATGGCCGCCGTGGCCGCCGCGGGCCGCTTTGCCCCGGGGCGTGAGGTGACCGCCCGGGCCGCCCTGCCGGTGCGGGGCGCCCTGGGGGCCGAGAGCGCCGACGTGCTCTTCTGGCCGGAGGCCGCCTGGGAGGAGTACTCCCTCACCGAGGCCGCCCGCCTGCAGGAGGGCTTCGACGTGGACTGGCCCGCCGGCGCATGGCTGGACTTCGCCGGGTGGAACGGCGGAGCGGGCCCGCTGCCCGGCTCCGAATGGCACGCGGACGTGCCGCAGGGCCGGTGCTTTTTTGCCCGCAACGTGCGCTTTGCCGCCCCGATGCCCGGCACCGACGGCCCGGACCGGGCGCTGGTGGCCGAGGTGTCGGCGGGCCGGCGGGACAGCGGCTTTGCGGTGACCTGCCGTGTGTTTGCCGACGACGGCTATCGGGACCTGCCCGACGACTGGCAGGCTGCGGCGGTGCAGCGCTGCCGCGAGGAAGTGATGTACCTGCTCAACCTCTCCAACGACGAATCGCGCGCCGGCCTTTATGAGCTGCTGAACGGCATGTTCCTTTGCAGCGAGGAAGGGCTGGAATACAAGACCTTCAACGACCCGGAGCTGGATGTCCTCTGGCAGGAGGAGGGCGCGCGGGATGTGCAGACGATGCTGCGCAGCATGGCGGGGGACCTGCGGGCCAACCAGCGCAAGGCCCTGCAGCTTTTCCACCAGGGCGGCGGCCGGCCTTTGGAGGATGTGTCCGGCGGCCTTCTGCCCCACCAGACCCTTGCCGCCGACCCCATGCCCGGCGAAGAGGAGCTGGCCCTGCTGATGAACAACCTGGAACTGGAGATACAGATCGTGCCCATGGAGCGGCAGGCCATGGTGCTGTTCAGCTGGGAAAAGGGCGACGTGGCCGCCTACTATGACCCGGTGCTGGACTGCTTCTCCGGCTTTTCCCTGCAGCGTTGAACCCCTTCCCGGCAATCGGCCGGAATCATTCTGGAAAGGAGGCCCGGTGCCCATGAAAAAGCGTTGCGCGCCCCGGCGCGACACCCTGGTCTTTCTGGCCGGCTGCGCTGGAGTGCTGGCGGCGGGCATGGCGCTTGTGGGCGCGGCGGGCCTCTCCCCGCCCGGCCGTCAGGTGGACAGCCGCGCCGCCCTGCCGGTATACAGCGCCCTGGGGGCCGAGAGCGCCGACGTGCAGTTCTGGCCCTGGCAGCTCTGGGAGGAGGCCTCCGACACGGAAAACGGCATTTACCCCTGGCTGGAGGCCTCCGGTGAGCTGGCCGCCCCCTGGCTGGACCTCTTCGGCTGGGGCATGGGCCAGGGGGAGAACGCCAGCAGCGGCCAGGTCTACATGGCCCTGCCCGAGGACGGAGACTGCCTCTATGTGCGGGGCATCCGCTTCACCGACACCCCGCCCCAGATCTCCGGCCTTGCCACCCCCAACGCGGTGCAGCAGGAGCTGACGGCGGAGTTCGCCGTGGGCTACCGCTCCAGCGGCTTTGCGGTGAGCTGCCTCGTCTATGCCGCCGACGGCTACCAAAACCTGCCCGAAGACTGGCAGGAGACGGCGGTGCAGCGCTGCCGGGAAGAGCTGCTCTATCTGTTCAACCTCTCCAACGACGACCAGCGCCTCCAGCTCTATCAGCGGCTGAACAGCATGCTCACCCCCTACCCCTGGGCGCTGGAGAACGTCTCCTTCCCCCTGGAGCCGCTGGAGGAATACTGGCAGGGCGCGGGCCGCGACCAGCTGGCCGGCATGCTGAGCACCATGCAGGGCATGGTGCGCGCCGCCCAGTACAACAGCCTTGTGCTTTACAACGCCGACGGCTGGCAGGAACCGGGGGAAAGCTGGGGCTGCCTTTACAACCACCAGCCCCTTTATGCCGACCCCATGCCCGGCGAAGCGGAGATGGCCCGGGTGCTGGCCGACGTCTCCCTGGACGTGCAGATCGTGCCGCTGGAAAAGCAGGTGATGGTGCTCTTCGGCTGGTACGGCGGCAACCTGGCCCTTTACTACGACCCGGTGCTGGACTGCTTTTCCGGCTACGCTTTGCAGCAGTGAGGGGCCGCCCTTGCATTTTTTGCAGTTTTTCTGCGGGATGTTTACAGTTTCGATACCGCTTTTTGCGGACTTTGCGCCCCCTTTGGCGCGATACTTTTCTTGCGGCGGATGACCGCCGCGAGAGACTATCGCATCAGAGGGGGTCATTTTATGAGCACGCGCGTCATCCGCACCGCCGCCGCACTGCGGCCTGCCGGGGAGTGGGAACAGGCCATCCCCCTGCCCGCCTGGAGCCCGGTGGAGGAGGCCGCGCCCATCCGCCGCCCCCCGGAGCGCCAGCGTCAGGTCTACCGGGCCCCCGCGCCCGCGCCTCGCCGCCGGCGGCGCAAGCGCCGCCTTGCCGGGGTGCTGCTGCGGCTGGCGGTGCTGGCCCTCTGCGGCTGGGCGCTGCTGCGGGTGCTCAGCGAGACCAAGGGCGCGCTGGCGGAGGGCGTGCACCGGGCCGAGGCCCTCTTTTCCATCGCCGCCGGCTGGGGCGTGGACGCGCCCGAGGCTGCCGGCGTGCTGGAGGTGGAGCCGGTGCTGCAAAACCCCGCCCTGCCCAACGGCTGTGAGGCGGCCAGTCTGGCCACCCTGCTGCACTACGCCGGGGTGGAGGCGGACGCGGTGGAGCTGGCCATGGAGTGGATCCCCCGCCAGGAGTTCAGCTATTCCGGGCCGGACCGCTTCGGCCCCGACCCCGACGAAGCCTACGCGGGCGACCCCACCAGCGCCTCCGGCGGCTGGTACTGCTTTGCCGGCCCGGTGGTGGAGGGAGCCAACGGCTATCTTGAAGCCATCGGCAGCTCCCTGCGGGCGAAGGACCTCACCGGAGCCGGCTTTGCCGAACTGGAAAAGCGGCTGGCCAAGGGCCAGCCGGTGGCGGTGTGGTTCACCCAGGACTACCAGGACCCCCGCATGAACGAAAGCTTCACCTGGACGCTGCCTTCCGGCGAGCAGTACACCCCTTACGCAAACCTCCACTGTCTGGTGCTGGCCGGGGTGGAAGGGGGCGACTGCCTGCTGGCGGACCCGCTCTCCGGCAGCACCCGGGTGGACAAGGACACCTTCGAGCGCATCTACACCGCCATGGGCAGCCGCGCGCTGGCCGTGGGCTGACCGAACGGAGAAAGGAAGGGACCTGAGATGAAACCGTCTTTGTGGATATGCCTTTTCCTGAGCGGCGTGCTGCTGGCCGCCTGCACAAGGCAGAACAGCCCGCTGGTCACCGCCGCCTCCGCCGCCTCCGAGCCCGAGTCCTGCGCCGCCGCGCCCGAAGAGGCGCTGACCGTGCTGACCCAGTGGGACGCCGCCAGCGGCTATTACTACCTTGCCCGGCAAAACGGCGGCGACTTCGTGCTGCATTTTGTGGACTACGCCACCCTGGAGGACTCCGCCGTGTGCAGCGCCGGCTGCGACCACACCGGCGAGGGCTGCACCGCCCGCCTTGCGTGGGACGGCTGCGACATCCGGGTGTACGCCGCCCGGGACCGGCTGTTCGTGGTCTACGGCGGCGAGGCGAAGGAACAAGCGGGCACGGCCCGGGTCATCAGCTGCGAGCGGGACGGCTCCCATCGACAGGAGCTGGCCCGCTTCGGCGCGTCCGATTTTATCGACAGCGCCCCCGCCTGGGACGGTGAGCGGCTGTATCTTCTGGTGTCCGCCTATGAAGAGGGCGAGGCCCGGCGGCGGCTGGTCAGCCTTGACCCCGCTACCGGCGAACAGAAAGAGCAGACGGGCCTGCCCCCGCTGGACACCGCTGTGGAAGGGGCCTTCGGGCGGGAATTGGTGCTGCGCTTCGGCGAGGGCACCCAGGCGGGCTGGGGCCTGTGGAACGTGGACGACGGCGGCTGGCGGGAGCTGGCGCGCCGGGAGCGGCCGGTGAGCGCCGTCTGCGCCGGGGACGCGCTCTATCTGCTGGAAAACGGGACGGGCAGCATCCTGCGCCTGCCGCTGGCGGGCGGCGAAGAGACCACCCTCGCCACCGATCTGAACCAGGGCCGCAGTCTGGCCCAGGCCCAGCTGACGGCCGCCGGCGACGGGGGCTTTCTGGTGCGGGGCGAGGAGGACGGCGAATTTGACAACTACCTCATCGACCCGCAAGGGCACACCGTGAAGCAGACCCTCGCCACCACCGGCGAGCTTGGCGACTTCCCGCTGGAGGTCCTGGCCGAGGCGGAGGGGGCCTATCTTGTGGCGAAGGAATACAGCGTGCAGCAGGTGGAGCTGCCGGAGGACGAGGGCGTTGTGGACGAGATGCGCTATACCTTCGCCCTGCTGCCGAAGGAGGACTTCTGGGCAGACCGCGCCAACTATAAAAATTAAAAAGGCCCGGGCGGGGAGTTTTCCCCCGTCCGGGTCTTTCTTTGTGGAAAACAAGACTGCTCAGTTGAAGGTGGTGCGCCCGAAAAGGCGCTGCACCTGCCCTGCCAGCGCCCGGTGCTCCGGGGCGGTGAGGGCGGGGTCCGCCTCCAGCAGTTCGGCGGCGCTGGCGTGGGCCGCCGCCAGGGTGCGGGTGTCGGTGGTCAGGCTGGCCAGCTGCAAGGTGGGCAGGCCGTGCTGCCGGTCCCCGAAAAAGTCGCCGGGGCCCCGGTGCTCCAGGTCGTATTTGGCGATGGCAAAGCCGTCCTGGGTGGAGCAGAGAAAGCGCAGCCGGTCCCGCACGGCCTCGCTGCCGTGGTCGCTCACCAGGATGCAGAAGCTCTCCGCCGCCCCCCGGCCCACCCGGCCCCGCAGCTGGTGCAGGGCCGACAGGCCGTAGCGCTCGGCGTTTTCAATCACCATCACGGTGGCATTGGGCACGTCCACCCCCACCTCGATGACGGTGGTGGAGACAAGGGCGTCCAGCCTGCCGGCCTTGAAGTCATCCATCACGGCGGCCTTTTCCTTCGCTTTCAGCCGCCCGTGCATCAGCCCCACCCGCCGGCCCGGCAGCAGGGCCTTGGCCACGTCGGTGTAATAGGTGGTCACCGCCGCCAGGTCCCCGGCGTTTTCCGCGTCGCTCTCCTCCACCAGCGGGCAGACGATGTACACCTGCCGCCCGGCGGCAATTTGCTTTTCCAAAAAGCCGTACATGGCCCTGCGCTTTTCGCCGCCCACGGCGTAGGTCTTCACGGCCTTGCGCCCGGGGGGCAGCTCGTCCAGCACCGAGATGTCCAGATCGCCGTAGACCAGCAGCGCCAGGGTGCGGGGGATGGGGGTGGCGCTCATCACCAGCACGTGGGGCTGGGCGGCCTTGCCCGCCAGCAGGCCCCGCTGGCGCACGCCGAAGCGGTGCTGTTCGTCCACCACCGCAAGGCCCAGCGCCTTGAACTGCACTCCCTCGCCGATGACCGCGTGGGTGCCCACCACCAGGTCGGCCTCCCCGGCGGCGATGGCCGCCAGCGCCGTACGCCTTGCCGCCGCCTTCATGCCGCCGGTGAGCAGCGCCACCCGCACCCCGAAGGGGCCGAGCAGCCGGTCCAGGGTGTCGGCGTGCTGGGCGGCCAGAATTTCGGTGGGGGCCATCAGGGCGCTCTGCCAGCCGTTTTTGTAGGCGGTGTACACCGCCGCCGCCGCCACCAGCGTCTTGCCGCTGCCCACGTCCCCCTGCAAAAGCCGGTTCATGGGGGCGGTCTTTGTCATGTCGCCGCAGATCTCCCCCGCCGCCCGCCGCTGGGCCCCGGTGGGGGCAAAGGGCAGGCTGGCCCAGAAGGGGGCGAGGTCGGCGGGCTTCATCACCGCGCTGGCCTTCGCCGCGCCCCGGCTGCGCAGAAGCCCCAGGCCCAATTGCAGGGTGAACAGTTCGTCGAACACCAGCCGCCGCCGGGCCGCCTGGGCGGCGGCCATGGAGGCGGGGCGGTGGATGTCCCGGATGGCCTGCCAGCGCCCCGGCAGCTTGAACCGGGTCAGAAAGTCCGGCGGCAGGAACTCCTCCAGCGGGTCCGCCTCTTCCAGCGCCCGGGCCACGCACCGGGCAATTTGCCCGCTGCCCAGGCCCTCCGTCTGGGGATACACCGCCGCCAGCGGCGTTTTTTCCACCTGGGCGGGGGTGCGCACCGTGGGGTTCGCCATCTCCCGCCGCGTCAGGGTGCCCCGCACCCGGCCCTCGAAAAAGTATTCCTCCCCCACCCGCAGGCTGTCCGCCGCGAAGTGGGTGTTGAACCAGGTCAGGGTCAGCGCGGCGCTGTCGTCCCCCGCCAGCACCTGCACCATGGTGCGCCCGCCGGGCAGGCGCACCGCGCCCCGCTTGGAATACACCGCCGCCTTCACCACCGTGTCCGTGTCGAAGGGGGCGGCGGCCACCGGGGCGGGGGCGGAATAGTCCACATACCGCCGGGGATAAAGCCCCAGCAGGTCCTCCACCGTGGCTACCCCCAGCTTCGCGAACTTCTCGGCGGTCTTGGGGCCCACGCCCTTCAGGTACTGCACTGGTGTGTCCGCCCGCATGGCGCCGGCCCCCTTTCCCGTTCGTTTGTTTCATTATAGCATAAATCCCCGCCCGCCGGGGGTCGAAAAAATTTGCCCCGTCTGTCCCGGCCCGGCGGCATATGCTATAATTCTCTCATAAACGGGACAAAACGGGGCGGTGACAGGATGAGCACGGACAAGCAGCTGCTGGAATTGCTGGAACAGGACCCGGAGGCGGGCCTTGCCGCCCTGATGGCGCGGTACGGCGGGGCGGTGCGCGCCGCGGCGGCCCGCCGCCTCTCCAACGAGGAGGACGTGCGGGAGTGCGTCAACGACGTGTTCGCCCAGGCCTATTTTCAGCGCGCCCGGTTCGACCCCGCCAAAGGCTCGCTGAAAAACTGGCTGAGCACCCTGGCGGCCCGCCGGGCCATTGACTGGGCGCGGGCCGGGGCACGCCGGGCCGCCGGCCCCCTGCCCGAGGCGCTGCCCGCCGCCGAAGCCCCCGACCCGGACGCGCGGATGGACGTGCAAAACGCCCTGGCCCGCCTGCCCGGAGAGGAGGCCCGCCTGCTGCGCATGCGGGCCGCGGGGCTCACGGTGGCGCAAATCGCCCGGGCGCTGGACGAGCCCTATGAAACGGTGAAAAAGCGCCAGCAGCGCAGCCTTGCCAAGCTGCGCAAACTGCTGCTCACCGGTCTGGTGCTGGCCCTGGCGGCTCTGCTGGCGGCCTGCGGCTACCTGCTGCTGCGCTACTTCGGGGTGCTGCCCGGCTACGGCGTGAACACCCGGGCCGACGCGCCCTTCCACACGCTGGCCGCCCCCGCCGAAGGGGCGGACCGGACGGTCTCCCTTCGGATAGAGGACGCGCTCTGGTGGCAGGACGGCCTTGTGCTGAATGTGCGGCTGGAAAAGGGCTCCGACGCGGCGGACCGGGTGGTCACCCTGCCCGACGGCGGCGAGTACACCATCCTCTGGCAGACCGACCTTTTGGGGGAGCTCACCCTGCGCTGGGGCGAAGGGGAGGAAATCTACGGCCTGGCCGTCACCGACGCGGCCCGCTCCACCGAAGACTGTCTGGTGATGGAGCTGGTGTTCACCGGCCTGCCCGCGCCGCAACTGGGGAGCGAGCCGACGGAGGCTGTGCTGAACTGCGGCGGATTGGAGGTCCCCTTCACCCTTGCCGCCGCCGGGGAGACATCGCCGGAAGGATACGCCTACGCCCTGGGCGATCTGGGCGGGGTGCTGGCCATCCCGACCCGAAGCGAACAGGGGCTCGCGGTGGAACTTTATCCCCTGAACGGCGAGACCTTCTCGGTGGAGCCCTGGATGACCCGGGGCTCCTTCATGGACCCGGCCCCCGGCGCGGTCACACTCACCGGGGCGGACGGCACGGTGCACGAGGGCACGCCGGCGGGCTTCAACCCTTACGGCACCTCGCTCTATTCCCGCTGGGAGTTCGGCGACCTGCCCCCGGGCAGCTACACCCTCTCGCTGCCCTATCTTCTGGTGAGCGCGCCGCTGCCGGAGGGGTTCGTCCTGCCTTTGCCGGAGGGGGACGGCCTTGTGCTGCAAGCGCCCGGCGGCAGCCTCACTGCCCATGTGAGCCGTCAGCCGGGGCGTTTGGCCGCCGCCGAACAGGAGCCGGAGGCCGAAGCCTTTTACATCACCTTTGACGCTGCCCCCCTGCGGCAGGACCTGACCCTGACGGGCGTTTGGATGGAGGCCGAAATGGACGGCCTGCCCGACCCCACCGCGAACGGCCTGCTGACCAGCTGCGCCGCCCTGCCGGACGAGAGCGGGGCCTGGGCGGGGCTGGGGCTGCAGGTCTCTCCCGACGTTTTGAAACAGGGCTGCCGCCTCGCGCCCGGCGTGCGGGGCTGCATCACCTGGAAGTGGGCCTGGCCGGTGGAGCTGACCCTGCGGGTGCCATAAAGAAAAAGTTTTCGCCCTTCGCGCATGTTGTGCGAAGGGCGTTTTTTTGTTCCCGCTTTCCCTTTTTGAACGAATCCTGCAAAAGAAGCAAAGTGCGCCGCACTTTGAAAACCATGTTGTTTGGAAAGAAAAGCAGTCTTGCGCCCGAAGAACGGCGGGAGAGGGGGCAGGCCATCGAACGCCTTATCAACGCGGACAGGGACGACGAGGTCTTCCGGCTGACCCAGGCCCTGGAAAAGGAGGAAGCGGCGGGGCTGGCCATGGCCTGCTTTTACACCATGGGCGAAAACGTGCGGGAGGACCACACCGCCGCCAACACCGGCGAAGGCGCCTTCCACTGGCATTAAAACAGCCCGGCCCGGCCTTTTTCAAAAAGGCCGGGCCTTTGTTTTTGCAGAAAGCTGACAAAAAAGGAAAAATTTGTCCCCGTTCGCGCTTTTTCAGCGAAATCAGTTATAAAGCGGCCTGCTGTGGGCTGAAAGAGGTGCGCGGATGAGGGATGAGGAATTGCTGGAGCTGTTCCGCAGCGACCCGGAGAGCGGGGCGGCGGCACTGGTGGAACAGTACCGCTATCTTTTGTGGGGGGTGTGCTCCCGCCGCCTGCAGGACCCGGAGGATGCCTGGGAGTGCGTCTATGAGGCGCTGGCCGATTTCTGTTTGCAGTGGAAGCGGTTCTCCCTCGAGCGGGGCAGCGTGAAAAGCTATCTTGCCGCCATCGCGGACCGCCGCGCGCTGGACCTTTACCGCAAAAACCAAAGCTGGGAGCGGGCCCGTCAGGCGGCGGCGCGCAGCGGCGGCGCGGCGGAGCGGGAGGGCGAGGCCCCGCTGGAGGACTGGCTGCTGGGCGAGCTGGCGGAAAAAGAGCGTGTCATCGTCTGGCTGCGCTGTGTGCGCCGCATGAGCTACGCCGAGATCGCCCGGGCGCTGCGCCTGCCCTATGAGCAGACCCGCAAGTGCGGCTACCGGGGCCTGCAAAAGCTGCGCAGGCGGCTGGAGCGCCTTGCAAAGGAATAGAGAGCAAAAAAGGCGGCAGGCACATTTCGTGCCTGCCGCCTTTGGCTGTTTTATGGGCTTATTCCACGCCGATCATGTAGTAGTAGACCGGCTGGCCGCCGTTGATGAGGGTGACTTCCACGTTGTCGCCCACCTTGGCCTGCACCAGCTCGCAGGTGCGCTGGGCCTCTTCCTCGCTCACGTCGCAGCCGCTGATGAGGGTGATGAAGCTGGTGTCCTTCTTCACCATGCTGCGGGCCAGACGGTAGGTCATCTTGGCGATGTCGGTGCCGATGTTCACGATCTTGCCGTTCTCCATGGCCATGATGTCGCCCTTCTTGATCTTGTGGCCGTCAAAGTCGCTGTTGCGGGCGGCAAAGGTCACAAGGCCGGTGCTCACGCGGCCGGCGGCCTCCATCATGGCGATGGAGTTCGCGTCGGCGTCGGCGTCCGGGTCGAAGCTGAGCATGGCGGTGATGCCCTGGGGGATGGTGCGGGTGGGCAGGACCACCACCTTGCGGTCGGCGATCTTCTGGGCCTGCTCGGCGGCCATGATGATGTTCTTGTTGTTGGGCAGCACGAACACGGTGCCGGCGGGCACGCTCTGCACCGCGGCCAGGATGTCCTCGGTGGCGGGGTTCATGGTCTGGCCGCCGCTGACAACGGCGTCCACGCCCAGGTCCGCGAACACGGAGGCCAGACCCTCGCCGGCGGCCACGGCCACAAAGCCGAAGGTGCGCTCGGGGTCCACCGCGGCATAGGGGAAGGCGGCGGCAGGGGCCTCTTCGGCGGCCTTCTGCTTCTCCAGGCCCTTGCCCTGCTTCTGGCGGGCCAGGAACTGCTCGTGCATGTTCTCGATCTTGAAGCCGGTGAGGTAGCCGTAGCGGATGGCCTCGGACAGGATCTTGCCCGGGTCGGCGGTGTGCACGTGGCAGTTGGCCACGTCGTCGTCCTCGATGACCACCACGCTGTCACCGTTGGACTCCAGGAAGGCCCGCAGCTTTGCGATGCTGGCGCCCTCGTCCTTGTTCACCAGGAACTGGGTGCAGTAGCCGTTCTTGATGTCCTCCACCTTCATCAGGTCGTCGGTGAACACGCCCTTGCCCGCGCCGGAGGTGGACAGCTTTGCCTTGTTCTGGGCCGCTTCCTCGCACTGCACGGGCTTGCCGCCCTCGAACACGATCTGCATGCCCTCAAAAATGACCATCAGGCCCTGGCCGCCCGCGTCCACCACGCCGGCCTTTTTCAGAACAGGCAGCTGGTTGGGGGTGTTCTCCAGCGCGCGCTGGCCGGCGCTCATCACCAGTTTCCACAGCTCCACCACGTCGGCGATGCCGCTGGCGGCGGCCTCTTCGCTGGCCACCCGGGCCACGGTGAGCATGGTGCCCTCGGTGGGCTTCATCACGGCCTTGTAGGCGGCCTCCACGCCCTTCTGCAGGGCGGCCACCACGTCGGCGGCGTCGGCGGTCTTCTTGCCGTCCAGCGCTTTGGAGAAGCCCCGGAACAACAGGCTGGTGATAACGCCGGAGTTGCCCCGGGCGCCCCGCAGCATCGCGCCGGCGGCGGCCTTGGCGGCCTCGCCCACGGTGCAGTCGTCGCTCATGGCTTCCAGCTCGGGGCGGGCCGCGCCCACGGTCATGCTCATGTTGGTGCCGGTGTCGCCGTCCGGCACGGGGAAGACGTTCAGTTCGTCCACCCGGGAGCGCTGGTTGGAAATGTTGTTGGCGCCGGAAAGAATGGCGTCACGCAGAATACGACCAGTAATCATACAGTACACCTCAACATCAAAGTTATGGGTCCGCCTTCACGGGCGGCGGGAAGGGCCGTCAGTCGGCCACGATGTCGTCAACAGAGACCTCGATGCGCTCCACCTTCAGGCCGGTGGCGTTCTCCACCTCGTGCTTGACCTTGTGGGTGATGCTCTGCACGATGGTGGCGATGTTCAGCCCGTAGCCTACCTTGATGTGCAGCTCGATGGTGAGCTTGCCGTCGCTCTGGGTCACCCGCACGCCCTTCTCGGGGAAATCGCTGCCGAAGAACAGGCTTTTGAAGTCGTCGTGGGCGCCGCCGGTGGCCATGCCGGCCACGCCGTAGCAGCTGCGGGCCGCAAGGCTGACCAGTTCGGCGAAGTAGTCGGCGTTCATGCTGATGGTGCCCAGCGGATTTTGCAAGGTGATCATACAAACAACCTCCTGTTCGGTTAAGAGTCTTCGGAGGCAAACCGAAGCTGCCCCAACGAATAGAACACATTGCTGATGGAGGACGTGAGCCCGTCGATGCTGCGGGTGTGCACCACGGTGCCGTTGCGCCACAGAAGGGGCACAAAGGGCATCTCGGCGGCAAAGGCCGCCTCGTAGGCGCCCGCGGCGCTCATGTTGCTGCGGAAGGCGTTGTAGGCCGCGGTGAGCGTTTCGCTCTGCACGATGCCGGAGCTGGCGCCGCCGCCCTCCATGAACGGGCTCATATCCATATTATTATACAACTTGACCTCGCCGATGTACAGGTCAAAATCGCCCAAAAGCACTTTTTCGCGGAAAACTTCAAAATCATCCGCCTGTTCCAGCGTCACCGCAACGCCCACCGCCTCCAGCTGGTCCGCCAGCAGGCTGGCGGCATAGCGCTTGTAGGTGTTGCCGCTGTAAACCAAAAGCCGCACCGTCAGCTTCTGGCCGTCGGAGGTGTAGAAGAAGCCGTCCATGGCGTTTTCGGTATAGCCCAACGCCGCCAGCGATGCGCGGGCCGAAGCCTCGTCCAGCTGGGCCTCCGGCAGGATGACCTGCTGGGCCAGCACGCAGGGGTAGAAGCTGTTGATGGCCCCGGTGGCGGGGTAGGCCCGGGAGTAGTAGCCCTTTTCCGCCAGGATGCGCCGGTCGATGATCTGGCTCAGCAGCCCGCGGCCGGCGGCGGTGCCCAGAAGGGGTGCGAGCATGGTGTTGTCCTGCGCCGCGGCGGCGTTCACCCCCAGGAAGATGAGGTTGTTGGTGCGATAATAGCTCAGCTCGCTGGCAACGCCGGAGGGCGAATCGCTCAGCTCGCTGGTCTGGTAGAGGTTCAGCGAGCCCACCGTCAGGCCCGAGACCATCTCGTTGTAGCTGCTCACCTCGGCAAGGCCGATCTCCTCGGGCTGGCCGTCCTCGGCAAAGAGGCAGCGGGTGTTTTCCACCAGCACGCCCTCGCTGTAAATGTAGCGGCCGCTGGAGGTGGGGTTCGCGGAGGTGACCTCCGAGGCCTTCAGCACCGGGATGTCGCACAGATAGCTGAACAGCGAGTCCGGCTGGGCCAGGGTCAACACCACGGCCCCGTCGCTCACTTCCACCTTGGTCACGTTGGCCAGCTGGCCGCTGTAAAGGGGGCTGGTGCGGGCGGCCTCGATGCTGGCGGCGGCGTCCTCGGCGGTGACGGGGGTGCCGTCGGCAAAGGTGGCGCCGCCCCGGATGTGGATGACCGCCTGCAGATCCAGCACGTCGATGCTGCTGGCCAGCCGGTAGACGATGGACATGTCCGGCCCGATCTCCACCAGCTTTTCAAACAGAAGCCCCGCGTTCTGGCGCACCAGGGTGGAGCCGGTGAGGAAGGGGTTGAACCCGTCGCCGGGGGTGTAGCCCAGCACCAGCTTATCCGAGTTGGCGGCAGCGGCGGGCGTGGGGGTGGGGCTGGGCGCGGGGGCGGAGTCGGCCTCGGGCTGCGCGCCGCACCCGGTCAGGAAAAGGCAGGCCGCCAGCGCCAGCGCGGCGGCTCGTTTTGCAAAGGGCAAAATGCGGCCTCCTTTCAGGTCACAGAATGGGATAGTCGTGTTCTATTCTACCATAGAAACGGATATTTTAAAAGGGGAACGGCCCGTTTCGCGCCGCACCGGGCGAAAAATTCTCCCCCCGGGTTTAACAAGTTCTTCACACTCGCCGGGCCCGGGCGTGGTATAATAAAGGTAACAAAAGAATGACGAAGCGCCCCGCGCTTCAGAAAAGAGGTCTTGCGCGTGAACATCCTGTTTTTCCTCACACCTAAACAGGACGTGGCTTTTTTGTACGACGATTTTACACTGCGGCAGGCTCTGGAAAAAATGGAGTATCACCGCTATTCCTCCATCCCCATGCTCAACCGCAAGGGGGAGTATGTGGGCACCATGACCGAGGGCGACCTGCTGTGGGCCATCAAGAACCAGGGCATCCGCATCGAGAACGCGGAGGAGATCCCCATCAAGGCCATCCCCCGCAAGCGGGACTATCTGCCCGTGACGGTGAACACCCAGATGGACGAACTGGTGGCCGCCGCCATGAACCAGAACTTTGTGCCCGTGCTGGACGACAAGCGCAGCTTCATCGGCATCGTCAAGCGGGGCGCCATCATCCAGTATTGCTATGACCGGTACCGGGGCGGCGGCAAGGGCCGCCCGGTGCCCCACAAGATACAGACAGAAAGCAGAGTGTGATGAGAGATGTCCTTTGAAAAGATCGAGCTTTGTGACCTGCACGCCGAGCCCTTTGCCATGATCGGCCGCCAGTGGATGCTGGTGAGCGCCGAAAAAGAGGGCCGGGTGAACACCATGACCGCCAGCTGGGGCGGCATGGGGGTGATGTGGGGCAAGGACGTGGCCTTCGTGTTCCTGCGGCCCCAGCGCTTCACCAAGGAGTTCGTGGACGCCGCCGGCCGCTTCACCCTCAGCTTCTACGGCGAGGAGCACCGGGCGGACCTGGCCTATCTGGGCCGGGTGAGCGGCCGGGACGAGGACAAGATCGCGAAGGTGGGCTTTGAGGTGTGCGATTTCGACGGCGCGCCCGCCTTCACCCAGGCCGAGACGGTGCTGGTGTGCCGCACCCTCTACACCCAGGGGCTGGACCCGGCGGGCTTTGCCCCCGGCTGCGACGCCGACGAGCGCTGGTACCCCGAAAAGGACTATCACACCATGTATGTGGCGGAGATCGAAGCGGTCTATCAAAAGACCGAGTGACCCGCCGCAAAAACGCAACAGAAGGGCCGCCCCCGGAAAACCCGGGGGCGGCCCTTTTTGCCCGGCGGAAAAATTTTCCGCCGGCGTTCAAAATCCCGATTATCGTACCTATATTCGCCTATACTGATAGCATCGGGCGGGGGGAAAAGCCCCCCGCGAAATGCAGGAACGCAGAAAGGCGGGCATGAAAAATGGAGTACGAGATTCGCTATGTGGGCAGCCACGTGGAAGTTTACACCCTCAGCGGCAGCTTTTTGTTCAGCGCCGATACCGCCCGCGAGGCGATGGAGGAGATGGCGGGCTGACGGCCGCCGGCCCGCTCATTCGTAGCGCAGCGCCTCGATGGGGTCCAGCTTGGCGGCCTTGTTGGCGGGGTAATAGCCGAAGAACACGCCGATGCCCATGGAGAAGCCCACCGCCACCAGCACCGTGCCCAGGTCCGCCCGGGCGGGCGCGCCGATGAGGGAAGCCCCCAGGCTGCCCAGGCCAAAGCCCACCAGGATGCCCAGCGCGCCGCCCACCAGACAGATGACCACCGACTCCACGATGAACTGGGTGCGGATGGCCCCGTTGGAAGCGCCCAGGGCCTTGCGGATGCCGATCTCCCGGGTGCGCTCGGTGATGCTCACCAGCATGATGTTCATTACGCCGATGCCGCCCACCAGCAGGCTGATGCCCGCGATCACCCCGATGGCCAGGGAGATGGTGCCCAGCACGCTGGTGATGGAGCTCATCTCGTTCTGCAGGTTGTACACGGTGACCTGGAACTGCTCGTTGTTTTTGTAAAAGCGCTCCTCAAAGAACTGCTCGCTGCGCGTCTGAAAAGCGTCCGCGTCCACGCCGGCGGCGGGCACAACCTCGCACCAGAAATAGCTGCCGGAGGCGATGCCCTCCATCTCGTGCACCGTGGCGAGGGGCAGATACAGGTCGGTGGTGGTGTTTTTGTTCACCGTGCCGCCGCCCAGCAGCGGGCCCATGGTCTGGTAGACGTAAACGCCCGCGATGGAAAACTCGTTCACCCCGCCGTCGGGGCCCGTCACCTCGATGGTCTGGCCCAGAGCGGCCTGCGCGTCGCCGCCGAACAGGTTCTCCACCAGCAGGTCGCTCACCAGCGCCACCTGCCGCGCGCCCTCCTGGTCCGCTTCGTTCAGGGCCCGGCCCGCCGTCAGCTCGCACTTGCCCGCGTCGAAGTAGCCCTGGTTCACGCCGGTGATGTTCACCTTCGCGGTGTTTGCACCCTGCTGGATACGGCCCGCGCCCCAGCTCTCGGTGAGCACCACGGCTTTGATCTGCTGGGCAAAGCGCTCCTGATACGCCTGCAGCATCTCGTCGCTGAGCAGGTCGCTTTCCATGTAACCGTAGTTGCCGATGTAGTCGCCGTTTTCGTCCGGGCGGGGGTCCACGCTCAGCTGCAGGTTGTTCCCGCCCATGGCCACCAGGCTCTCGCTCACCGAGCTGGTGAGGGAGTTGCCCACGGTGACGATGGCGATGACCGAGCCGATGCCGATGATGATGCCCAGCATGGTGAGCAGCGCCCGCATCTTGTTGCTGCGCAGCCCGCCCAGGGCCAGCTTGATGTTTTCCCAGATCACAGCGCCCGGCCCCCTTTCACTTCGCCGGTGATGCGCCCGTCCCGGATGGTGATGATGCGCTCGCACTCGGCGGCCAGCTCCCGGGAGTGGGTGATGAGCAGGATGGTCTTGCCCTGCTCTTTGTGCAGCTTGTGGAACAGGTCCATCACCACCCGGCCGGTGGCGGAATCCAGCGCGCCGGTGGGCTCGTCCGCCAGCAGCACCGCCGGGTCGTTGGCCATTGCCCGGGCAATGGCCACCCGCTGCTTCTGCCCGCCGGAAAGCTCGTTGGGCTGGTGGTCCATCCGCTTTTCCATGCCCACCAGTTCCAGCAGTTCCTTGGCCCGGGCGGTGCGCTTTGCCGCGCCCACCCCGTTGTACAGCATGGGCAGTTCCACGTTTTTCAGCGCGCTGGTGCGGCCGATGAGGTTGAAGGTCTGGAACACGAACCCGATCTTGCGGCAGCGCAGGGCGGAGAGCTCGCCGTCCTTCGCGGCGGTCATGTCGATGCCGTCCAGCCGGTAGCTGCCCTGGGTGGGTTTGTCCAGCGCGCCCACGATGTTCATCAGGGTGGACTTGCCGCTGCCGGACTCGCCCACGATCGCCACGAACTCGCCCTCGTTCACGTCCAGGTCGATGCCGTGCAGGATCTCCAGCTCGTTGGGCTGGCCGATGTAGAATCTCTTCACGATGCCCCTCAGCCGGATGATGGGCTGCTTTTCGCCGCTCATTGCATCGCCTCCGGGTCGGCCAGGCTGCGCAGCTCCATGCCCTCGGTC
Organism: Oscillospiraceae bacterium; assembly: GCA_004558145.1. Classification (GTDB taxonomy): domain Bacteria; phylum Bacillota; class Clostridia; order Oscillospirales; family Ruminococcaceae; genus Allofournierella_A; species Allofournierella_A excrementavium. The sequence continues at coordinate 583,930 of SFDQ01000001.1, read as the reverse complement.
AGGCCCTCGCCGCTCACCTCCACCGACAGGTCGGTCTCCATGCCGGTGGTCACCGGCACGGGGACAAAGGTCACATTGCCTTCTGCGTCGGTGGTTTTCTGGTAGACCACCGGCGCGCCGTTTTCATCCACGCCCACCGCGTCCAGCGGCACGCTGAACACGCCCTTCTTCTCTTCCAGCAGCACCTTGGCCTTGGCGGTCATGCCCAGCCGCAGCGCCCCGGTGGCGTCGTCCACCGAGACCTTCACCTCATAGCAGGCCTCGCCGTTTTCGTTCATGGCGGCCTTGGGGGCGATCCAGGCGACGGCCCCGTGGAACACATCCTTCGCGCCGGAGGTGAGGGTCACGCTCTGGCCCACCGCCAGCTGGTTGATGTCGTATTCCCGCACGGTGAGCAGCGCCTCCAGCGCGCTCTGGTCCTCGATGGTGGCGATGGCCCCCGCCGCGCCGCCCGCCACGGCCTTCACCTGGGTGACGGTGCCGGAGCAGGGGGCGGTGACGGTGCACTGCTTTTTGGCGTTTTGCAGGGTCTTGAGCTGCTGCGCCGCCGCGCTGGGGGCGTCCGCCGCCGTCACCGCGTTCACCAGCACATCCTGGGCGTCCTCGATAGCCAGGCTGTCCTGCCGGAGTTTTGCGTCCCGCTCAGCCTGGTCCCAGTCGGCGGTGGCCTCTTCGTCGATGGCCTTCTGGTTGCGCGCGTCCTCAAGGCGGCGCTGGGCCTGGGAAACGCTCAGCTCGTTCTGGCGCTGTTCCGCGGCCACCGCCTCCTGCTGGACCTTGATCTGAGCGTCCAGGTCGGCGGTGTCCAGCGTGGCGAGCACATCGCCCTCGGCCACCACGTCGCCCTCGCTCACCAGCACCTCGGCCACCGGGTAGGTCTGGGCGGCGGCCACCTCGGTCACCCGGGCGGACTGGATGCTCCCGCTCACGCTCAAGGTCCGGCGCAGGTCGCCCTTTTCCAGCGTGAAGGTCTGCACCTGCTGGGCCGCCGCCTTTTGCGCGGCCTGGGCCGCGCGGCTCATCCGCACCCAGCCGAACGCGCCCGCCGCCGCCAGCACCGCCAGCGCGACCAGCGCCTTTTTATGCCGGCCCAAAAATGATATGATCCTGCTCATCCCTCATCGACTCCTCTTCATTTCTCAAAACGCCGGGCAGAAAAACAGCCGCCCGTTTCTTCTTGTTCGTCGCCAGCGGGCAAACCGTTCACTGTTTTTGCGGGGCGTTTTCTGTTTCTGAACGAAAAGACGAGCCGCGGCCGGCGCTTTCTTCAAGGGAAGGCGGATTTTTTTCGCAAAAAAAGCAGGGCCCGGTTTTTCCGGGCCCTGCGGGCTGTTTGGTTTTGTGCGGGCCGGCGGCCCTTCGCTGCCGTGCTTACCCCCGTGTGCCCTCGATGGAGCTGTCATGGCTCCAGCCCTGCAGGTCGGTGGGGGTCAGGTTCTGGGTGAAGGCCTCGCTGTTCTTGAAGGCCTCCCAGTCGGCGGCCGCCGCCCGGCTGCGGATGGCGGTGCCGTCCAGATAGCTGTCGTCCCAGGGGTTGGCCGGGTCGGGGTCGGTGGGGTCCCAGCCCCGCAGCGTCTCGTCCGCCGGGTCGATGTACAGCGTCTCCGGCTTGCCCATGGGACCGGGGTTCTCCACGTCGTCATAGATGACCACCGGCGTGCCGATGGGGCAGTTTTCGTAGATCCAGCGCACGTCCACCACCGCCAGCCGGATGCACCCCAGCGAGGCGGGGGTGCCCAGCTGGTTGAACTGGTCGTACTCCAGATCGTCCTTGTGCTGGGTGTAGTAGGGCACGCTGTGGAAGAGATAGGGCCCGTCGATGCGGGTGGCGTACTGGCCGTAGCAGGGGCCGGAGAGCAGCCGCCAGTCGTAGTTCACCGGGGTGGAAAAGCTGCCGATGGGGGTGTCCTCGCCGCCGCTGCACACCATGGCCATGTAGGGCACCGAGTAGCTGCCCGCGCCGTCGTCGGCATACACCGTCACGCAGCTGGCCGCCCGGTTCACGCAGATGAGGTAGGGAAAGCCCTCCTGCACCGCGAAGGAGAAGTTTTCAAAGCCCGGCTGGGCGGGCAGCCATTCCCGAAAAGCCGCGGCGGCCTCGGCCCAGGCGGCCTCCGGGTCCGGCGTGGCGGTGGGTTCGGGCACGGCGGTGGGCTCGGGCGTTGCGGCGGGCAGGGAGGGCGCCGCCGGCTGGCCGGCGCACCCCGCCAGCATCAAAAGGCAGACAAACAGCAAAAGCAGTCGTTTCATCGCAAAAAAGCTCCTCTCCGCGCCCGGGGGCCCCGGGCGCTGTTCACAGTGTAGCGCAAAGCGCCGCCCGGCGCAAGGGGCGGCTGCGGGCAGGCTTGACGCACAGTAAAAAGTATGCTATTATTAGGCGATTTAACACGCAGGGAAAGGGGCCGGCACGCAATGACCCACCGATTTGCACAGCATTGGGTTTTTGGTTTGCGGGCCCGTGTTTTTTCTGCGTTTTTTCTTTGACTTTTCCTTTTCGGGGGAAAAGTTTTTTTTTACCCAAAAACCCGGCCCCTGCGGCCGCGGGATATGGAAAGGAGCGAACCGCGCATGCTGCTGAAAAACGCCCGCCTTGCCTCGGGCCAGCCGGTGGACCTGCTGCTGAAGGACGGCCTCATCGCCGCCATGGGCCTGGACCTTGCCGCCGACGGCGAAGAGGTGCTGGACTGCGCCGGCCGCACGGTGCTGCCCGCCTTCGTGGACCTGCACTGCCACTGGCGCACCCCCGGCTTTGAGTACAAGGAGGACATCGCCACCGGCTCGGCTGCCGCCGCCGCGGGCGGCTACACCTTCGTGAACCTGATGCCCAACACAAAGCCCGTCTGCTCCTCGGCGGACATCGCCCACAGCGTGATGGCCGAGGCCGAACGCATCGGCCTGTGCGCCGCGAACCAGACGGTGAGCATCACCCAGAACTTCGACGGCCGCACCCTGGACCACCTCAAGACCCTGCCGGAGGACCTGAAGTTCATCACCGAGGACGGCAAGGGCGTGCAGTCCGGCAACGTGATGGCCAAAGCATTCGCCATCGCCGCTCAGCGGGGCCTCACCATTATGAGCCACGCCGAGGACATGGACATCTCCCCCTGGGACTACCGGCTGGCGGAGAACATCGAGACGGTGCGCAACCTGCACCTGAGCGAATACTACGGCACGCGGCTGCACATGTGCCACGTGAGCACCAAAGAGGCGGTGGAGGCCATCGGCGCGGCCAAGTGGAAGGGCGTGCCGGTCACCTGCGAGGTCACCCCCCACCACCTGTGGTTCGCGGACACCGACTACCGGGTGAACCCGCCCATCCGCAAGGCCGAGGACGTGGACGCCCTCATCGAGGCCATCCGCCTGGGGGTGGTGGACGCCATCGCCACCGACCACGCCCCCCACACCGACGAGGAAAAGGCCGCCGGGGCCGCGGGCATGGTGGGGCTGGAGACCGCCTTCGGCGTGTGCTACACCAAACTGTGCAGGGAAAAGGGCCTGCCCCTGGCCCGGCTGGCGGAGCTGATGAGCACCGCCCCCGCCGAAATCCTGGGCCTTGCCGGCCACGGCCGGGTGCTGCCCGGCTATGCGGCGGACCTGGCCCTGGTGGAGCTGGACACCCCCTACACCGTGGACAAAAGCGCCCTCCACTCCAAGAGCCACAACTGCCCCTACGACGGCGCGCAGCTCTTCGGCCGGGTGGACCTGACCATCAAAGGCGGCAAAGTCACCTGGAAACGGTGAATACAAAGCGTTATATTCAATTCACATAATACAATTATTAAAAGGAGCGGAACATTATGATGACCAACATGGACAAGCTGTACGAGGCAGTGGCCGCCCGCGGCCCGGTGTGCGTGGGCCTGGACACCGACTTTTCCTACCTGCCGGAGGGCTTTGCCAAGGCGGAGCTGACCGCCGGCGAGAACATCGTGCGGTTCAACAAGGCCGTTGTGGACGCCACCAAGGACGTGGCGGGCTGCTTCAAGGTGCAGATCGCCTACTATGAGAGCCTGGGCCTGGACGGCATCCGCGCTTACAAGGAGACCCTGGACTACGTGAAGGCCGCCGGCATGCCGGTCATCGCGGACATCAAGCGGGGCGACATCGCCAAGACCGCCGAGATGTACGCCAAGGCCCACTTCGAGGGCGACTTTGAGGCCGACTTCATCACCCTGGCCCCCTACATGGGCCTGGATTCCATCCGCCCCTACCTGCCCTACGTCACCGGCGCGGGCAAGGGCCTGTTCGTGCTGGTGCGCACCTCCAACCCCGGCGCGAAGGACTTTGAGTACGAGAAGCTGGCCGACGGCCGCCACGTCTACGACATGGTGGGCGACAAGCTCCATGAGCTGGGCGGCGAGTGCATGGGCGAGAAGGGCTATTCCAGCCTGGGCCTCGTCATCGGCGGCACCCACATCGAGGAGGCCGCGGAAATTCGCGCCCGCTATGAGGACAGCTTCTTCCTCATCCCCGGCTACGGCGCCCAGGGCGGCACCGCCGACGACATCGCCCGCTATCTGGACAAGCACAGCAACGGCGGCGTGGTGAACTCCAGCCGCGCGGTGCTGCTGGCCTACAAGAAGCAGCCCGGTGTGGCCTTCGACGAGGCGGCCCGGAACGAGTGCATCAAGATGAAGGAGGCCATTGCCCATGCCTGCAACAGCCTGTGAGGTGAAGGTGCTGGCGCACACGGTCGTTGCGCCGAACATCCGCCTTCTGGCGGTGGCGTGGCCCCGGGCGGACAAAGCCCCCCACGCCGGGCAGTTCTTCATGCTGCGCTGCTGGCCGGACACGGCGGCTCCCCTTTTGAGCCGCCCCATCAGCGTCCACAGCTGGGACGCGGCCACCGGCACGCTGGAATTCCTCTACGAGGTGCGGGGCCAGGGCACCCGCCTGCTGGCGGCTCTGCTGCCCGGCGACACCCTGCTGCTCACCGGCCCCTCCGGCAACGGCTTTGACGTGACCGCCGCCGAAGGCAAAATCGCGGTGGTGGGCGGCGGCATCGGCACCGCGCCCCTCTACCAGCTGGTGAAGGAGCTGGCCGCCGCGGGCAAAAAGCCGGACCTTTACACCGGCTTCCGGGACGAGCCCTACGGCCTGGAGCGCTTTACGCCCCTGTGCGGCCGGGTGCACGTTGCCACCGACAGCGGCAAGGTGGGCTACCACGGCCTGGTCACCGGCATCCTCCACCCGGAGGAGTACGACCTGGTGCTCTGCTGCGGCCCCGAACCCATGATGAAGGCGGTGGCCGCCAAGTGCGAGGCGGCGGGCGTGAAGTGCCTTGTCAGCCTTGAAAAGAAGATGGCCTGCGGCGTGGGCGCCTGCCTCGGCTGCACCTGCCACACCACGGAAGGGGCCAAGAGCGTGTGCAAGCACGGCCCGGTGTTCGATTCGAAGGAGGTGTTCGGCCAGTGAGCGACCTGCATGTGGATTTTCTGGGCAAGCGGCTGGCCGGGCCGGTCATCCCGGCCTCCGGCACCTTCGGCTTCGGCGAGGAATACGCCGACATGTACGATCTGAGCGTTCTGGGCGGCATCTGCTCCAAGGGCCTCACCCTGAACGGCAAGTACGGCAACGAGGGCGAGCGCCTCTATGAGACCCCGGCGGGCCTCATCAACTCCATCGGCCTGCAGAACCCCGGCGTGCGCCACTTCATCGCGGAGGAGCTGCCCCGGATGCTGACCCTGGGCACCGCGGTGTTCGCGAACCTGGGCGGCAGCTGCATCGAGGACTACGAGGAAGGCGCGCAGCTGCTCAGCGAGACCGCCGTGGACTTCATCGAGCTGAACATCAGCTGCCCCAACGTCAAGCAGGGCGGCATCGCCTACGGCATCCGGCCGGACAGCGCCAAAGAGGTGGTCAGCCGGGTGAAGGCGGTGTGCAAAAAGCCCCTGGTGGTGAAACTCAGCCCCCAGGCGGAGGACATCGCCCGCATGGCCGAAGCCTGCGTGGAGGCCGGCGCGGATGCGCTGAGCCTTGTGAACACCTTCCAGGCCTGCGCCATCGACATCGAGCGCCGCAAGCCGGTGTTCAACAATCTCTTTGCCGGCCTCAGCGGCCCCGCCGTCAAACCCATCGCCCTGCGCATGGTGTGGCAGGCGGTGGGCGCGGTGGATGTGCCGGTCATCGGTCTGGGCGGCATCACCACCGGCGCGGACGCGCTGGAATTCATCATGGCCGGCGCCGCCGCCGTGCAGGTGGGCACCGCCAACTTCATGGACCCCCGGGCCGGCGGGCGCATCACCGCCGAGATCGGCCAGTGGATGGACCGCCACGGGGTGAAAAACCTGGACGAGATCCGCGGCTGTGCCCGCGGCTGAAACCTGAAAACAAAACAAAGGAGAACGACAACCATGAGCAACGCAGTGGAAATTCTGAAAGAGTGCGAGGCCTTTCTGGAAGGCCATTTCCTGCTGAGCAGCGGCCGCCATTCCAGCGCCTACTGCCAGATGGCCTACCTGCAGCAGTACCCCGACAAGTGCGCTGAGGTGATGGCTCCCGTGGCGGAAAAGCTGAAGGAGCTGAACGTGGACGTGGTGGTGGGCCCCGCCATGGGCGGCATCGTCTACGCCTACGAGCTGGGCCGCCAGCTGGGCAAGCGGGCCATCTTCACCGAGCGGGTGGACAATGTGATGACCCTGAAGCGCTTTTCCATCAAGCCCGGCGAGCGCTGCATCATCGCCGAGGACGTGGTGACCACCGGCATCTCCAGCCTGGAGACCAAGCGGGTCATCGAAGAGGCGGGCGGCGTGTGCCTGGGCATCGCCTGCGTGGTGGACCGCACCAAGGCGGACGCGCCCAGCCCCATCCCCATCGTGGCCAGCGCCGCCAAGCTGGACCTGCCCAACTATCTGCCTGAGGAGTGCCCCATCTGCGCCGAGGGCAAGCTGCCCCTGGTGCATCTGGGCAGCCGCAAGATGAAAGAGCAGGCCAAGCAGACCCTGTGAGGGACGAAGCGAAGCGGCGGGGCCCCCTTGGCAGGTTCTGGGGGCACCTGACCACCATCACCTATCACAAGTGGCTGGTGTTCTGTTACTGCCGGCGGCTGGGCCTTGTGCGCCAGGGCCTCTGCCATGACCTCTCCAAATACAGCCCGGCGGAGTTCTGGGTGGGCGTGAAGTACTTTCAGGGCGACCGCAGCCCCAACGACGCCCAGCGCAAGGCCGAGGGCTGCAGCACCGCCTGGCTGCACCACAAGGGCCGCAACCGCCACCATCTGGAATACTGGATCGACTACGACCCGGCGGGCACCGGAAAACTCATCGGCAACGAGATGCCGGTGAAGTGCGTGGCGGAGATGCTCTGCGACCGGCTGGCCGCCAGCCGGGTGTATCTGAAGGAGGACTACACCGCCGCCTCCGCCTGGGAGTATTACCAGCGCGGGCGGGACCACTACATCCTCCATCCGAACACCCGCGCCCTGCTGGAAAAGATGCTGCTTTTGGTGCGGGACGAAGGCGAGGACAAGGCCCTTGCCATCATCCGCCGGGAGATACTGCACCGCTGATTTTTTGAGGGCGGAAACGCTGCCCGGCATAGGGCATACGGTTCAAAACAAAAAGGCCCGGGACCCCGTTGAGCGGTCAACGCTCGTTGGGGTCCCGGGTCTTGTTTTGTCGGTTTGACAGCCGCCGCGCTCAGACGGTGGCCGGTTCCGCAGCTTCGGCCTGCGCGGCCGGGGCCTCTGCGGGGCTTGTCCCCTCGGCGGGGGCAGGCTCGGCGGGCGCTTCAGCGGCCGCTTTCGGCGCGGCCTTCTTCGCGGCGGGCTTGCGGGCCGCGGGCTTTTTGGCGGTCGGCTTTTTCGCCGGGGCGGCTTCGCCGCCTTCGCCGGCCTCACTGCCCTCCTCCGCCTTCTTGGGGGCGGCCTTCTTCGCGGCGGGCTTTCTGGCCGCCGGCTTTTTGGCAGCCGGTTTTTTGGCCGGGGCGGCCTCGCCCTCAGCGGGGGCCGCCTCGCTCACCGCGGGGGCGGCGGCACTTTCCGCCGGTGCGGCGGGGGCTTCGGGGGCGGTGACAGGAGCTTCGGGCGCGGCTTCGGGCGCGGCCGGGGCCTCGGGCTCGCTCACCGGCGCGGCCTTCTTGGCGGCGCGGCGGGCGGCGGGCTTTTTGGCCTCGGGGCGGCGGCCCTCCTCCAGGGTGCAGTAGCTCTCCAGCAGCTGCTTGTAGAAGTCCACTGCCGGGGGCAGAGCCAGCACCGACAGGTTCTCCGCCGCGGCGTGGATGCTGGCGTGCTGCTGGTGGTTGATCTCCAGCGGGGCAAAGCGCAGGGCGTTGTCGGTGACTTCCTTATAGAAGCGGGCGTCGGTGCCGCCGGTCATGATGTAGGGGCAGACGTCGTAGCCGGGGTAGACCTTGGCCATCGTCTCTTCCAGCAGCTTGAAGGGGGCGGCGTGATAGTCCGCCACGGGGGGCACCGCGTCCTGATAGATGACCTCGGCCTCCACGCCGTACTTCTTCGCCAGCTTCGCCAGAATGGCGATGCTCTCGTCGGTGGGCTGGTGGGGGATGCAGCGCATGTTGGCGGTGACATAGGCCTCCTGGGGCAGCACGTTCAGCCCGTCGGAGCCCTTGGCGGTGGTGAAGGCGCAGGTGGTGCGCATCATCGCGCCCGCCATGTGGTTCACCCGGGGCAGCACAAAGCACAAAAGCGGCTCAAACAGCCACAGGTTGCCCAGCACCAGCCGCATGCCGAACTTCATGTTGGGGGCCATGCGGCGGAACATCTCCCGCAGGGTGGGCGAAAAACGGGCCCGGAAGGGATAGTGCTTTTCCACCCGGCACATCAGTTTGGCAAGCCGCACCAGGGCGGTGTTGCGGCCCGGGGCGCTGGCGTGGCCGCCGTCGTCTTTGGCCACCAGCTTCACGTCGGCGTAGCCCTTTTCCACCACGCCCACCATGCCGTAGCGCCCGCGCACCCCGGCCATGGGGCCTTCCATGATCATGCCGCCCTCGTCCAGCAGAAGGCCGAGGTGCACGCCGTGCTCTTTCAGCCATGCGGCGGTGGCGGGTGCGCCGTCGCCGCTCCACTCCTCGGTGCAGCTGGAGGCGATGTACACGTCGCACTCCGGCTTCCAGCCGCTGGCCAGCAGCTCTTCCACCGACTGCATGATGCAGAACAGGCTGCCCTTGGTGTCCACCGTGCCGCGGCCCCACACTGCGCCGTCGGCAATGTCGCCGGAGAAGGGCTCGTGGGGCCATTCGCCCTCGGCGGCCACCACGTCCTGATGGCTCATCAGCAGGATGGGCGGCTTCTGGCCGGGGGCGGTGCCGGTGATCTTGTAAAGCAGGCTTCCGTCCAGTTCAATGATCTCGGCGGTGCGGTGCAGCTTGGGGAAGGTGCGCCGCAGCACCTTGTGGAAGGCGGCGAACTTGCGCCGGTCCGTCTGCCCCCGGAAGGACACCGTCTCGCAGCGCACAAGGTCCGCAAGGCCCTCGGCGTATTTCTGCGCCCGGGCCATGTCCGCCTCGGGGAACTGCGCCTTCACCGCGCCGGTGGGTTTCATCCGCGCCGCGCGCACCGCCGCCACGGCGATGAGCGCCAGCACCAGCAGCACCAGGGCGCAAAGACCCCACAGCAACCACACAAAATCCATAACGAAAAGCCTCCTCGAAGGGCGCGCAAAAGCGGGCCGCGCCCTGTGATGTCCATACATATTCAGTATAACATAACAAAGAGCGCCGGGCCACCCCCTTTGCCCGCCGTCACAAAATTTTCTCAGAGGGCCCGCGCCCCTATTGACAAACGCGGGCGGCTGTCGTATCGTGATAGTGCAGTGGAGACCTTTCGTGCGCCGGATGCGCCAAAGGCCGCCGCTTTTCTTGATTTTGGAGGGTGTGGGAATGAACAACAACATCACCGGAGGGGTCATCTGGAAGCAGCTTCTGCTGTTCTTCTTCCCCATCTGGTTCGGAACATTTTTCCAGCAGCTCTACAACACCGCCGACGCGGTGATCGTGGGCAACTTTGTGGGCAAGGGGGCCCTGGCGGCGGTGGGCACCACGGCGGTGGTGCAGAACCTGCTGGTGGGCTTCTTTGTGGGCGTGGCCAGCGGCGCTTCGGTGGTCATCAGCCAGTACTACGGCGCGCGCCAGGGCGCGCAGGTGCAGCGGGCGGTGCACACCGCCATGGCCATGGCTCTGCTGGGCGGCGTGGGCATTATGCTCATCGGCCTTGCCGCCAGCCGCTGGGCCCTTTCCATCATGAACACCCCGGCGGACGTGATGGAGGACGCGGTGCTCTATCTGCGCATCTGCTTTCTGGGCATGGTGCCCAGCCTCATTTATAATATGGGCACCGGCATCCTGCGGGCGGTGGGCGACTCCAAGCGCCCGCTCTACTTCCTCATCTGCGCCAGCCTGACCAACATCGTGCTGGACGTGGTGCTGGTGGCCATTCTGGGCATGGGCGTGGCCGGCGCGGCGCTGGCCACCGTGGCCAGCCAGTGCGTGGCGGCGGGCATGACGGTGATGAGCCTCACCCACACCACCGCCTGCTACCGCTTTGTGCCCGCCTATCTGCAGCTGGACAAGGAAATGGTGGAAAAGATCGTGCGCATCGGCCTGCCCGCGGGGCTGCAGTCGGTGATGTATTCTCTGTCCAACAGTGTGGTGCAGGCCTCCATCAACAGCTTCGGCACCGACGTGGTGGCCGCCTACACCGCCTACGGCAAGATCGACAGCATCTTCTGGATGACCATGAACTCCTTCGGCTTGTCCATCACCACCTTCGTGGGCCAGAACTTCGGCGCGGGCCAGTACGACCGGGTGAAGAAGGGGGTGCGCCAGTGCGCCCTGATGGCCTTTGTGGCCACCGGCCTTCTGATGGCCGTCACCCTGGCCTTCGGCAGCGCTTTGTTCCGCCTCTTCGTGCAGGACGCGCCGGTCATCCAGCAGGGCGTGGAGATCCTGCACTACGTGGTGCCCTTCTGGCCCACCTACGTGCTCATCGAGATCCTCAGCGGCTCGGTGCGCGGCGCGGGCGACTCGCTCATCCCCATGATCATGACCAGCATCGGCGTGTGCGTCACCCGCATCCTCTGGGTGCTCACCGTGGTGGCCACCGTCTGGCACACCCTCATCGGCGCGCTGGCCTGCTACCCCATCAGCTGGTCCCTCACCAGCCTGTTCTTCCTGGCCTACTACCTCCAGGGCGGCTGGCTGCGCCGGCGCATCCGCGTCCGGGAGGCGGCCCAGACCGAACAGCCCGCCTGAAAAAACGAAAAAGCGCGGCGCGCCCCCGAAAAGCGGGCCCGCCGCGCAGGATAAAGAAAGGCCCCGGCGCTGGTGCGCCGGGGCCTTTCTGCGTGCGAATTTATTTCTGTTCCAGGGTCTTGGAGAAGCTGTCCTTCAAGGTCACCGCGCGGTTGAACACGCCGGGGTTCTTGGAGTCGGCGGTGAAGTAGCCCATGCGCACGAACTGGAAGGTGTCGCCGGGTTTTGCGTCCGCCAGAGCGGCCTCGAGTTTGGCGCAGGGCAGCGCCTTCACGCTCTCGGGGTTCAGGTAGTCCTTGTAGTCCGCGCCCTCGGGCAGATCGCCCATGTTCTCCTGGGTGAACAGCTTGTCGTAAAGGCGCACTTCCGCGTCCACCGCGTGGGCCGCGCTGACCCAGTGGATGGTGCCCTTGACCTTGCGGCCGTCGACGGGCATGCCGTTGCCGGTCTCAAGGTCGGCGGTGCAGCGCAGTTCGGCCACTTCGCCGGCTTCGTCCAGGATGACCTCGTTGCACTTGACGATGTAGGCGCCCATCAGACGCACTTCGCCGTCCGGCTTGAGGCGCTGGAACTTGGGCGGGGGCACCTGGGCAAAGTCGCTGCGCTCAATGTACAGCTCACCCGAGAAGGCCACCTTGCGGGTGGAGTCGTCGTTCGCGGCCTTGTTGGGGTTGTTGGGGATGTCGAAGTACTCCACCTTGCCGGCGGGGTAGTTGGTGATGGTCAGCTTGATGGGGTCGGTCACCGCCATGCGCCGGGGGGCGCTGAGCTCCAGCTCGGTGCGCAGGCAGTGCTCCAGCAGGCGGTAGTCCACCAGGCTGTACACCTTGGAAACGCCCGCCTTTTTCACGAACTCGAAGATGCTGGAGGGGGTGTAGCCCCGGCGGCGCAGGCCGCACAGGGTGGGCATGCGGGGGTCGTCCCAGCCGTCCACGATGTTCTTTTCCACCAGTTCCCGCAGATAGCGCTTGCTCATCACCGTGTTGGACACGTTGAGCCGCGCGAACTCACGCTGGATGGGGAAGGGGCCCAGATGCAGGTTGTCGATGACCCACTCGTACAGAGGCCGGTGGTTCTCGAACTCCAGGCTGCACATGCTGTGGGTGATGCCCTCGATGGCGTCCTGGATGGGGTGGGCGAAGTCGTAGAGCGGGTAGATGCACCACGCGTCGCCCTGGCGGTGGTGGTGGGCCCGCACGATGCGGTAGATGGCCGGGTCGCGCATGTTCATGTTGGGGCTGGCCATGTCGATCTTGGCCCGCAGGGTGCGGCTGCCGTCGGCGAACTCGCCGGCGCGCATGCGGCGGAAGAGGTCCAGGTTCTCCTCCACCGAGCGGTCGCGCCAGGGGCTGGGCCGGCCCGGCTCGGTCAAAGTGCCCCGGTACTCCTGCATCTCCTCGCGGGAGAGGTCGCACACGTAGGCCTTGCCCTCCTTGATGAGCTGCTCGGCGTATTGATAGCACTGCTCGAAGTAATCGCTGCCGTAGTAGATGCCGCCGTTGGGGATGGCGCCCAGCCAGCGCAGGTCCTCCTCGATGCTCTTGACGTACTCGTCGTCTTCGCGCACGGGGTTGGTGTCGTCATAGCGCAGGTTGAACTTGCCGCCGTAGGCCTGGGCGATGCCCCAGTTGATCCAGATGGCCTTGGCGCTGCCGATGTGCAGGTAGCCGTTGGGCTCCGGCGGGAAACGGGTGTGGATCTCTTTCACCCGGCCTTCGGCCAGGTCCGCGTCGATGATCTCGGTGAGAAAATTGCTGGGCTTTTCCATGGGCTTGCCCCTCCTCGAAAACTGTCCGGACGCGGGCAAAACTGCCCGCATCCCATTATCTGTACTATTTTACAGGATTTTTTCTTCGATTGCAATATGAAAACGCCGCCCCGCCCCGCGGGGTTTGACAAAAAAGGGGGATGTATGGTACTTTATTACAGATACTGGGGCAGTGGGCGGTTTTGACGCGTTTTTGCGCCCGCCCGGCCCACCGAAACAAAGAAAGCGGGTCGTGCATCCTATGCATCACAAACCGAAATTCCTCACCAAAGATTTTGCCGTTTACGCGCTGCTTTTGAACCTGGGTCTGTTCTTCTCGGCGGCGGGCATCCACCTGTTCAAGACCCCCAACCACTTCGCCATGGGCGGCACCAGCGGCGTGTCCATCATCCTGGCAAGCCTCTTCCCCACCCTGAACGTGGGCGGCGCGCTGTTCCTCATCAACGCCGCGCTGGTGGTGCTGGGCCTTGTGTTCCTGGGCGCGAAGACCATGGGCGTGACCATCTATTCCTCCTTCGCCCTGTCCGCCTTCGTGTCGCTTTTGGAAAAGGTGTATCCCATGCCCCATCCCTTCACCGACGACACCCTGCTGGAGCTGTGCTTCGCGGTGGCCCTGCCCGCCATCGGCAGCGCCATCGTGTTCAACGTGGGCGCTTCCACCGGCGGCACCGACATCGTGGCCATGATCCTCTCCAAATACACCGGCCTGGAAGTGGGGCGGGCGCTGCTGGTGTCCGACCTGGCCATCGCCGTGTGGGCGGGCGGGCTCTACGGCATCGCCACCGGCCTGTACTGCATGCTGGGCACCTTTGCCAAGGCCTTCGCGGTGGACAGCATGATCGAGGGCTTCAACCAGCGCAAGGTCATCACCGTCATCACCTCCCGGCCCGACGATCTGAAGGCCTTCATCCTGGAAAAGCTCAACCGCAGCGCCACGGTCTACACCGCCAAGGGCGCCTACACCGGCAAGGAGGAACAGGTCTACACCACCGTGCTCACCCGGCGGCAGGCGGTGGCCCTGCGCAACCATCTGCGCCGGGCGGACCCCACCGCCTTCCTTACCATCGTGAATTCCTCCGAGATCGTGGGCAAGGGGTTCCGTTCGCTGTGAGAAAGCTGGCAACATCCCCCAGCTTCAAACATTTTTAAAATTTGTTTGCTATAATCAAACTGTTTTGCTGTTCTTTTCGCGTCCTCGCCACGGGGGCAGGGCGCGTCTGATAAAGAAAGAGGAGATCAAATGCGCGTTGGTCTGGACATTGGTTCCACTACCATCAAATGTGTGGTTCTGAACGACGCGGACGAGGTGATTTTTGACACCTACGAGCGTCACGGAAGCCACATCACCGAAAAAGCAAAGGAGATTTTGGAGCGGGTGCACGGCCAGCTGGGCGGGCGCACCGCCTACCTTGCCATCTCCGGCTCGGCGGGCATGGGCCTTGCCGAGAGCTGCGGCGTGCCCTTTGTGCAGGAGGTGTTCGCCACCCGCGTGGCGGCAAAGCGCCTTGCGCCGAGCACCGACGTCATCATCGAGCTGGGAGGCGAGGACGCCAAGATCCTCTTCCTCACCGGCGGCACCGAGGTGCGCATGAACGGCAGCTGCGCCGGCGGCACCGGCGCTTTCATCGACCAGATGGCCACCCTTCTGAAGATGAGCCCGGAGGAGCTGAACGCCGCCGCGGCCACCGCCAAACGCACCTACACCATCGCCAGCCGCTGCGGCGTGTTCGCCAAGAGCGACATCCAGCCCCTCATCAACCAGGGCGCGGCGGCGGGGGACATCGCCGCCTCCATCTACGGCGCGGTGGTCAACCAGACCATCGCCGGCCTTGCCCAGGGGCGGGCCATCAAGGGCAACATTTTGTATCTGGGCGGGCCGCTCACCTTCAACAGCGTGCTGCGCCAGACCTTTGACAAAACGCTGGGGGTCACGGGCCTGTGCCCCGACCACAGCCTGCACTTTGTGGCGCTGGGCGCGGCTTTCTATGCCGACAAGCAGTTCAATCTGGCCCAGGTGGCCGACGCGGTGGAGCACAACGCCGCCTCCGGCAGCTGGGCCAGCGAGCCGCCCCTTTTCGCCTCCAAGGAGGAGTACGAGGCCTTCCACGCCCGGCACCTGAAAGCCAGCGTGCCCCATGTGCCCTTCGGGGCCGACTGCGGCCCGGTGCACATCGGCATCGACTCCGGCTCCACCACCGTGAAACTGGCGGTCATCGACCAGAACGCCAACCTGCTCTTCACCAGCTACCAGCCGAACCTGGGCAACCCGGTGCCGCTGGTGAAGGAAGTGCTGCAAAAGCTCTACGCCGACCATCCGGGCCTGGAGGTGGCCAGCGTCACCACCACCGGCTACGGCGAGGCCCTCATCCAGCACGCCTTCAACGCCGACGCCGGCGTGGTGGAAACGGTGGCCCACTTCACCGCCGCCCGTCATTTCCTGCCCGAGGTGGACTTCATCATCGACATCGGCGGCCAGGACATGAAGTGCTTCAAAATTGAGGACGGCGCCATCAGCGACATCTTCCTCAACGAGGCCTGCTCCTCCGGCTGCGGCAGCTTTTTGCAGACCTTTGCCGAAGCGCTGGGCTACGACGTGAAGGAGTTCGCGGCCCTGGGCCTCTTTGCCGACCGCCCGGTGGACCTGGGCAGCCGCTGCACCGTGTTCATGAACTCCAGCGTCAAGCAGGCCCAGAAGGACGGCGCGTCCATCCAGAACATCTCGGCGGGCCTGTCCATCAGCGTGGTCAAGAACGCTCTCTACAAGGTCATCCGCGCCTCCAGCCCCGAGGAGCTGGGCCGCCACATCGTGGTGCAGGGCGGCACCTTCTACAACGAGGCGGTGCTGCGCGCCTTTGAAAAGGAGATGGGCGTGGAGGTCATCCGGCCGGACATCGCCGGCCTGATGGGCGCCTTCGGCGCGGCGCTCCACGGCCGCGCCACCGCCAAGCCCGGCCAGAAGAGCACCGTGCTGGGCCCAGAGGAACTGGCGGCTTTCAGCCAGACCACCCGCACCGTGCAGTGCAACGGCTGCACCAACCACTGCCAGCTCACCATCAACACCTTCGCCGGCGGGCGGCGGCTCATCAGCGGCAACCGCTGCGAGCACCCGGTGAGCGGCGGGGCCGCCGGCGGCGACGACACCCTCAACCTCTACCGCTGCAAGCAGAACCTGCTGGCGGGCTACAAGCCGGTGGAGGGCCCCCGGGGCCGCATCGGCATCCCCCTGTGCCTGAATATGTACGAGCTGCTGCCCTTCTGGCACGCCTTCTTCACCAGTCTGGGCTTTGCCGTCGTCACCAGCCCGGCCTCCGACCGGGCGCTCTACACCGCCGGCCAGGCCAGCATCCCCAGCGACACGGTGTGCTTCCCCGCAAAACTCGCCCACGGCCACATCAAGGCCCTGAGCGAGATGGGCGTGGACGCCATCTTCTACCCCTGCATGAGCTACAACATCGACGAGCACCTGGGCGACAACCACTATAACTGCCCGGTGGTGGCCTACTACCCCGAAGTGCTGGAGGTCAACTGCCCCGAACTGGCAAACATCCCCTTCATCAACGACTTCGTGGGCCTGCACCGCCCGGCGGACTTTAAAAACAAAATGTATTTTATCCTTAAAAAATACTTTAAGGATATTAGCAAGGAAGAGGTGGCCAAGGCCGCCGACCTGGGCTACGCCGAGTATCACGACCACATGCAGCGCCTGCGGGACAAGGGCGCCCAGATCATCGCCGATGCCCGTGCGGCGGGCAAGCGCATCATCGTGCTGGCGGGCCGGCCCTACCATGTGGACCCGGAGGTCAACCACGGCATCGACGGCCTCATCTGCCAGCACGGCGCGGCGGTCGTCACCGAGGACAGCGTGGCCTGGCACATGGAGAAATTCCCCACCACCGTGCTCAACCAGTGGACCTATCACTCCCGGCTTTACGCCGCGGCCAAATACTGCACCACTCAGCCGGACATGGACCTGGTGCAGCTGGTGAGCTTCGGCTGCGGTGTGGACGCCATCACCACCGACGAGACCCGCAGCATCCTGCAGGCGGGGGGCAAGCTGTACACCCAGCTGAAGATCGACGAGATCACCAACCTCGGCGCGGTGAACATCCGTCTGCGCAGCCTCTTCGCCGCGCTGGACGAAAAGGACAGAAAGGGGGAATGAGACGATGGAGAACGCCATGAATTACCCGCGCTTTACGCCGGAAATGAAAAAGACCCACACCATCCTCATCCCCAACATGGCCCCGGTGCAGTTCACCCTGCTGCAGGCGGCGCTGGAAAAGGAGGGCTACCGCACCGAAATTCTGGGCAACTGCGGCAGCCAGGTGGCCCAGCTGGGCCTGAAATACGTCCACAACGACACCTGCTATCCGGCGCTGCTGGTCATCGGCCAGTTTCTGGACGCCTTGAACAGCGGCAAGTACGACCTGGACCACACCGCCCTGCTCATCACCCAGACGGGCGGCGGCTGCCGGGCCTCCAACTACATCCACCTGCTGCGCAAGGCGCTGGCCCGCGCGGGCTACGGGCACATCCCGGTGGCCAGCCTGAACTTCTCGGGCCTTGAAAAGGACTCGGGCTTCAAAATGACCCTGCCCCTTCTGCGCATGGCGCTGGCGGCCATCGTCTACGGCGACCTTTTGATGGCGCTGCGCAACCAGACCTCCCCCTACGAAACGGAAAAGGGCGCGGCCGAGGCCCTCACCGACAAGTGGCTGGGCCGCCTGCGGGAGGACTTTTTGGCCGGCCGCAATATCTCGGCGGGGGCGATGAAGAAGATGTTCCCCGTCATCGCCGCCGACTACGCCGCCATCCCCGTAAAGCGTGTGCCCAAGGTGAAGGTGGGCGTCGTGGGCGAAATTTACGTCAAGTATTCGCCCCTCGGCAACAACCGGCTGGAGGAATTTTTGGCCGGCGAAGGATGCGAGGTGAACCTGCCGGGCCTTTTGGGCTTCGTGCAGTACTGCATCAGCAACATGGGCGACACCGTGCGCTTTTACGGCGGATCCAAGGCGGCCGTCTGGGGCTCGGAGGCGCTGCTGAAGTATATGGACGGCATCGAGCGGGCCTCGGGCGCAGCCATGAAGGCGGCGGGCTTCCACGCCCCCGCGCCCTTTTTGGAGCTGCGCACCATGGCCGACGGCATCATCAGCCGGGGCAACAAGATGGGCGAGGGCTGGCTGCTCACCGCCGAGATGGTGGAGCTGGTCACCAGCGGCTACGAGAACATCGTCTGCGCCCAGCCCTTCGGCTGCCTGCCCAACCACATCTGCGGCAAGGGCATGATCAGCCGCATCCGGGCCATCTATCCCCAGGCCAACATCACCCCCATCGACTATGACCCCAGCGCCACGCCGGTGAACCAGGAGAACCGCATCAAACTGATGCTCAGCGTGGCCAAGGAGCGGCTGGACGAAGCCGCCGCCCCCGCCGCGCCCTCTCTGGAGGAGCCGGTGACCGCGGGGGAGAAGGCCGTGCCGGCCTATCTGTAAAAAATAACTTTGGAGCGGGGCGGGCGTTTTCGTCCGCCCCGTGCCGTGAGAGGAACGAGAGACAAATGGCCCAGCTGATCGTATTTGACATGGAGTGGAACATGGGCTACGCGCCCAAGACCTTCCGCTACCAGGGCGCGGAGCAGACTTTGCGGGGCGAGATCATCCAGATCGGCGCGGCGAAGGTGGAAGGCGGAACCATCACCGACACCTTCACCGTGACCATGCGGCCCCAGATCTTCCCCAAGCTCCACCACCATGTGGCCAAGGTCACCGGCCTGACCCAGAAGGACCTGGCGGCGGGCGTGCCCGTGGCCGAGGGCCTGCGCCGCTTCATGGACTGGTGCGGCCCCGACGCGGCTCTGGGCGAGTGGGGCCAGGACGACGTGCCGGTGCTCAAGCAGAACCTGGTGCTGACGGGCCTGGACGAAAGCTGGCCCCACACCTGGTACGATTTGCAGCGGGCTTTTCTCAGCCAGCGGCCTCGGGTCGAGGGGGAGAGCATGACGCTGGAGAGCGTGGTGGAGCGCCTGGGCATCGAGAAGAACGAGGCCTTCCACGACGCGCTGGCCGACGCGGTCTACACCGCAAAGGTGTGCTCCTTCATCGACCTGGACAAGGCCCTGGCCGAGTACCCCAGCGAGGAGGAGCAGCTGCGGGCCCTCACCTGCCCGGAAGGCAGCCGCCGCACCGACTTCACCCTCTGGCGGGGCTACGCCGACGGCGAAGTGTGGCTCACCGATGAGACCATGCGCCGGGCGGTGTGCCCGGAGTGCGGCGCGCCCCTGGCCCCCAACGAGGGGGACTGGTGGCTGCGCAAGGGCAACAACAGCCTTTACTCCATGGGCCATTGCGCCGCCCATGGCCCGGTGCTCATCTGGCTGCGGCGCATGCGCTCCGACGGGCTGCACCACACCTTCGCCCGGGCCACCGAGCCGGCGGACGAGGCCCAGGCCGCCCGCTGGGAGAAGGACAAGAAAGCCGCCATCGCCCGGGCCAAGCGCCGGGCGGAAAAGGAGGCCGCGGAGGCCGCCGAGCGGGTGAAAAACGCCGGACGATAAAATAAAAAGCACGGGAAACGCCGGGGTGGCATAAGAAAACGGCGGTTCTGCCGTGGGATTTTGGCGCATAAAACACGCAGAGCGGCCCCACAAGCCACCAAGGCTTGAGGGGGCCGCTCTTTGTGCTCTCTTCATCCAAAATCCTGGGGCAGAACTGCGTAGCACCAGGAAGCGGGCGATTTTGATGGGAGCGCAAGGAAAAGCGCCGCAGGCACCCTTGGTGGTTGTCAAGGCGCTTTGACGCCGCGATACCGCAAAAGCGCCCGCTTCCCGGCGCCGTTTCCTTACGGCACTCCGGCTGAAATTTTCCGTGCTTTTTTTGTAATATCCCGGCCTGAAACAAGTCTTATGGTCACAAAAGGGGAAAGGCGGTGGCGGCGGTGGAGTTTGAGGACGTCTACAAAGCGTATTTCGGCCCGGTCTACCGCTATCTTCTGCGCCTTTCGGGGGACGAACAGCTGGCGGAGGAACTGGCCGCCGAGACCTTTTTCCGGGCGCTGCGGGCGGCGGAGGGGTTCCGGGGCGAGTGCGAGGTGCGGGTCTGGCTGTGCCAGATCGCCAAAAACGCCTACTACACCCATCAAAAGAAGAGCCGCCGGGCCCGCCCGGCGGACGAGGCTCTGCTGGGGCAGCTGGCCGACCCCGCCCCGCCCCCGGAGGAGACGGCAGCCGCCCGGGACCAGGCGGCCCGCCTGCGTGCCATCGCGGACGGCCTGCCCGAGCCCTACCGGGAGGTCTTCCGCCTGCGGGCTTTCGGGGAACTGCCCTACAAGGACATCGCCAGTCTTTATGAAAAAACCGCCAACTGGGCCTGTGTCACCTATCACCGGGCCCGGGAGATGATACGCCGCCGCTGGGAGGAGGAAGAGGGATGAAAAACGAGTGCAGCATCGTGGGGGACCTGCTGGCCCTCTGGATGGACGGGCTGGTGAGCGAGGACACCGCCGCCTTTGTGGAAGAGCATCTGGATCGCTGCCCCGCCTGCCGTGCCCGCATGGAGCAGCTGCGCGCCCCCGCCGCCCCTCAGGCGGCGGCGCAGGAGGCGCGGGCCTTCCGTGATTTTGCCGCCCGGTGGAACAAAAAGCGCCGCCGGATTCTGGCGGCTTTCGCCGCGCTGGCGCTGGCCGCCGCGCTGCTGGCGGCGTGCCTTTTCTCCGCCGCCGCCTTCGGCACGGCGAATTTTGTGTCGGCGGCGGCGGGCCTTGCCCGGGTCACCCTTCTGAACGAGCCCTGGGCGGAGATCGCGCGCGAGCCCAAAGTGGTGCTGGCCGCGCCGGAGACCTCCATCACCGACTATATGGCCGCCCGGGGCTTTGCCGAAAACGAGCAGGAGCGGATGGGGGCCCTGCGGGTGTTTGAAAAAGACGGCGCAAAGGAATACGTCTTGTGCAGCGTCAACCGGTGGTTCGCCCGCTGGGTCTGGTAACAAGAAAAAAGCGGCCCGCCCGGCAAAAACCGGGCGGGCCGCTCTCTTTTCGTTTGGATTTACACGTAGAACAGCATGGTGCTGTAGCTGGGCAGGGGCCAGTAGTCCTGGCCGCAGATGCCCTCCGCCGCGTCGGCGGCGGCGCGCAGGGCCTGCATGGCGGGCAGCACCTGGTCGTGGTAGGCCTTGGCCTCTTCCAGCGCGTCGGTCATGGCCTCGGCGGCCTCCACCTGGGCTTCCAGCCGGTCGGCCGCGTCGCTCATGGCGTCGGTGTAGTTGGTCAGCTGGCGCAGGGCCTTCTCCTCCGCCTTGCAGCTGATGCCGGGGCAGGCGGCCTGCTTGGCGGCGATGCCGTTCGCCAGATCGGTCATGTAGGCGCAGGCGGCGGGCACCAGCTGGCGGCGGGTCATCTCCATCATGGTGCCGGCCTCGATGTGGCGCACCTTGGCGTAGTTTTCCAGCTTCACCTCGTAGCGGCTGCGGGCCTCGGTTTCGCTGAGCACGCCCATCATGCGGAACAGCTCCAGGTTCTTGGGGGCGATCATGGCCTCCAGCGCGTCGGAGGCGGCGGGGGTGGAGCCCAGCCCGCGGCGGGCGGCCTCCTCCTCCCACTCCTTGGAGTAGCCGTTGCCGTTGAAGATGACCCGCTTGTGGTCGCGGATGGTGCGCTTGACCAGCGCGATGACGGCGGTGTCAAAGTCTTCGGCCTGCTCCAGCTCGTCGGCGTAGCCCTTCAGCTCCTTGGCCACCGCCGTGTTCAGCACGGTGTTCGGGTCGGACATGTTGGCGGAGGAGCCGGGCATGCGGAACTCGAACTTGTTGCCGGTGAAGGCGAAGGGGCTGGTGCGGTTGCGGTCGGTGGTGTCTTTCGCGAACTTGGGCAGCACGTCCACGCCCAGGTCGATCTTGGCGGCCTCGGGGGCCACGTACTGGCTGTCGGAGGCGATGGCGTCCAGGATGGCGGCCAAATCGTCGCCCACGAACACCGACACGATGGCTGGAGGCGCCTCGTTGCCGCCCAGGCGGTGCTCGTTGCCCGCCGAGGCGATGCACATGCGAAGCAGGTCCTGATACTCGTCCACCGCGCGGATGACGGCGGCGAAGAAGATGAGGAACTGCAGGTTATCCATTGGGGTGTCGCCGGGGTCCAGCAGGTTCATGCCGGGCGCGCTCAGCGACCAGTTGTTGTGCTTGCCGGAGCCGTTGACCCCCTCGAAGGGCTTTTCGTGCAAAAGGCACACAAGGCCGTGCTTCGGGGCCAGCCGGCGCATGAATTCCATGGTCAGCAGGTTGTGGTCCACCGCCACGTTGCAGCGGTCGAAGAGGGGGGCCAGCTCGTGCTGGGCCGGGGCCACCTCGTTGTGCTTGGTCTTGGCGCCCACGCCCAGCTTCCACAGCTCCTCGTCCAGCTCGTGCATGAAGGCGCTCACCTCCGGGCGCAGCGCGCCGAAGTAGTGCTCCTCCAGCTCCTGGCCCTTGGCGGGCGCCGCGCCGAAGAGGGTGCGGCCGGTGAGGATGAGGTCCTCACGCTGCTCGTAGTGCTCCTTCTTGATGAGGAAATACTCCTGCTCCAGGCCCACGGTCACGTCCACATGGGCCACGTCCTTGCCGAACAGCTTCAAAATGCGGCAGGCCTGGTCGCTCACCGCCTTCATGCTGCGCAAAAGGGGCGTTTTTTCGTCCAGGGCCTCGCCCGTCCAGCTGCAAAAAGCGGTGGGGATGCACAGGGTGCCGTCCTTCACAAAGGCGTAGCTGGTGGGGTCCCAGGTGGTGTAGCCCCGGGCCTCGGCGGTGGCCCGCAGGCCGCCGGAGGGGAAGCTGGAAGCGTCCGACTCGCCCCGCACCAGCTCCTTGCCGGAAAACTCCATGATGGCGGTGCCGTCCTTCATGGGGCTGATGAAGCTGTCGTGCTTTTCGCTGGTGATGCCGGTGAGGGACTGGAACCAGTGGGTGTAGTGGGTGGCGCCCTTCTCGATGGCCCAGTCCCGCATGAAGCTGGCCACCACGTTGGCCAGTTCGATGTCCAGGGGCTGACCCTTCTGCAGGGTGGCCTTCAGGCTCTTGTAGGTGGCGGCGGGCAGCCGCTCCTTCATCACATGCTCGTTGAACACCAGCGAGCCGTACACTTCCTTCGGATTCGGATGGGGCATGTTTGGTTCCTCCCTGCCGCGGCGCGGCAAAAAACTTATGTGAGAAATTATACGGCGCGGCGGCGGCCGATGTCAACGGTTTTTGCCGCCCTCACACCACCTGGAAGAGATAGAATTTCAGATAGTTCGTCTCCTCCACGTTCCACAGGATGGGGTGGTCGGGGGCCTGCTGGCGGGCCTCGATCTGGCGCAGCTGCCGCCCTGCGTCCTGAGCCGCCTCCGCCAGCATCTTCTCGAACATGGCGGGGGTGGCAAAGTGGCTGCAGCTGGCGGTGGCCAGAATGCCGCCCCGGGGCAGCAGCTTCATGGCCCGGTAGTTTATTTCCTTATAGCCCCGCATGGCGTTGGCTGCCGTTTTGCGGGCCTTGGTGAAGGCGGGCGGGTCCAGGATGATGAAGTCGTAGTCGTGTTTGCCCTCAAGACCGGGCAGCAGGTCGAACACGTCGGCGCAGACAAAGTCCATCCGGCCGTCCAGGCCGTTCAGCACCGCGTTGGCCCGGGCCATCTCCACCGCCGCCTCGCTCACGTCCACCGCCGTCACATGCTCGGCCCCGCCAAAGGCGGCGTTCAGCGCAAAGCTGCCGGTGTGGGTGAAGCAGTCCAGCACCCGGCGGCCTTTCGCCAGCTGGGCTACCCGGCGGCGGTTGAGCTTCTGGTCCAGGAAAAAGCCCGTTTTCTGGCCGTTCTCCACGTCCACATGGTAGCGCACGCCGTTCTCGGTGATGATGGTCTCGGCCTTCTCCGGGTGGACGAGGCCCGGCACTTCCAGCCAGCCCTTGCCCTCCGAAAGGCCCTCTTTTTCCCGCAGGGCCACGTCGTTGCGCAGAAAAACGCCCTCGATGACCTGGCCGTCGGCGGCCAGCGTCTCCACCAGAAGCCGGGCCAGCAGCTCCTTGCGCTTTTCCATGCCGTAGGAGAGAATCTGCACCGACAGGATGGGCCCGAAGCGGTCCACCGTCACGCCGGGCAGGCTGTCCGCCTCGCCGAACACCACCCGGCAGCACTGCAGGTCCTCCGCCGGGTAGATGGCCTTGCGGTAGGCCCAGGCGTACTCGATGCGCCGCCGCCAGAAATCCTCGTCAAAGCGGTCGTTGGCGTTGCGGCTCAAAAGCCGCACCCGTATCTTGCTGGCCTCGCTGAGCAGGCCGCTGCCCAGGTACCGCCCTTTGCGGCTGAGCACGTCCACCACCGCGCCGTTTTCCGGGGCGGTGTCGGGGGCGGCGGTGATCTCATCGGCGTAGACCCAGGGGTGGCCTTTCAGGATGGCGGCCTCGGCCTTGGGGGTGACGGTATAAGCGGGATAGGGTCGTTCAGCTTTCATAACAAGGGCTCCCTCATATCGGTTGAAAACCGGTTATAATAATGGTACCATTTCAGTATAGCGGCTCGCGGGGCCCACGGCAAGGGCACGGGCCGGAAAAGGAGACACAAAACCATGGAAATAGAACGCAAATGGCTGGTGAAGGACTGGCCCAAGGGCTTGGAGGCGGTGCGCACCCTGCGCATGCGCCAGGGCTACATCGCCCTGCGGCCCACCGTGCGCATCCGGGAGGAGGCGGACGAGGCGGGGGTGGAGTATATCCTCTGCTTCAAGGGCAAGGCGGGCCCCGGCGGGCTCTCCCGCACCGAGATAGAAACGCCCGTCGAGCGGGGGCTGTTCCTCCAGCTGGAGGAGCTCATCGGCAAGCCCCTCATCCACAAGGAACAGCGCCGCTACCCCCTGGCGGACGGCCTCACCCTGGAGGTGAACCGGGTGGACGCGGGCACCGAGCACGAGTTCTTCTACGCCGAGGTAGAGTTCAGCTCCGAGGCCCAGGCCCTTGCCTGGAAGCCCGGCGTGCTGCGGGAGTATCTGGACCGGGAGGTCACCGGCGAGAAGGGCCAGAGCATGGCCGACTACTGGGCAAAGACAAGAGGCGAGGGCTGAGGCCCGCCTTTGGCTGCGTGCCCGCGCCTTCGCCGCGGCGAAAACATCCTTTTGCCCCCCCTTGCCGGGGGGCTTTTTTGCTGCCGCTTTGGCCCCGCGCGGCGTGTTTGCCGCCCGAAACAGGCACCCTTTTCCCCTTTGCTGTATACAGTGAAGGAAAAGGGGGTCGAGAGAGTTGCACCGGATCGCGGCGGCTGTTTGGATGGACCTTGTGCCCTGCCTGTGCACGGCGCTGGGCGCGGGGACGGTGTTTTTGACCGGGCGGCGCACCGCCGGCCCGGGGCGGGGAGCCATGGGGCTTTCGGCGGGCATCATGCTGGGGGCGGGGCTGTTCGGTCTGCTGCTGCCCGCCGCAGAGGAGGGCGGCTGGCCCGCGGCGCTGGCGGGGGCGTTTCTCGGCGCGGCGGCGCTGGCGGCCCTGGGGCCGGCGGCAGGGCGCGTCACCCGCGAAGGCGGCGCGGCGGGCCTTGTGCTGGCCAGCGCCTTTTACAACCTGCCCCAGGGCATGGCGGTGGGCCTTGCGGGGGCCGTGGCCGCCGCGGGGGAAGGGGCGGGCCTTGCGGGGGCGCTCACCTTCAGCCTGGGGCTGGGAGTGCAGAACTTCCCCGAGGGCGCGGCCCTCAGCCTGCCATTGCGGGCGAAGGGGGCCACCCGGCGGGCGGCCTTCGCGGCGGGGGCGGCCAGCGGCCTGGTGGAGCTGGCCGGGGCGGCGCTGGCCGGGGCGCTGGCGGCGCGCCTCGCGCCGGTGCTGCCCTGGCTGATGGGCGCGGCGGCGGGCACCATGGCCCTCACCGTGGCCCGGCAGCTGGCCCCCGCCGCCCGGGGCGAAGGGGGCCGGGGGGCAGTGTGCGCTGTGCTGGGCTTTGGGGCCATGCTGGCGTTGAGCGCCCTGCTGGGATGAAAAGGGGGCCGCGTTCCGTCGGGAACGCGGCCCCCTCTCTTTCGCTTTCGGTCACCGCTCCCCGGCGGCGAAGATGGCCCCCAGGTCGGTGAAGATGTCGTGGGGCAGCATGCCATACTGGCCCAGGCGCTTTGCGCACTGGTCCGCCGCCGCCCCGTGCAGCCACACGCCGCACACCGCCGCGTCCAGCGGCGAAAGGCCCTGGGCCGCAAGACCGGCGATCATGCCCGCCAGAATGTCCCCGCTGCCGCCCCGGGAAAGGCCGGGGTTCCCGGTGGGGTTCACGAACACCTCGCCGTCCGGCCCGGCCACGATGGTGCGGTGGCCTTTCAGCACCACCACGCAGTCCTCGGCGCGGGCGTACCCGGCGGCGATGCCCTCCCGCCCGGCGTTCACCTCGGCGGTGGTCAGGCCGCACAGGCGGGCCATCTCGCCGGGGTGGGGGGTCAAAATCAGCGGCAGGCCCGGCGAGCGGGGCAG
This sequence comes from Oscillospiraceae bacterium, assembly GCA_004558145.1. Classification (GTDB taxonomy): domain Bacteria; phylum Bacillota; class Clostridia; order Oscillospirales; family Ruminococcaceae; genus Allofournierella_A; species Allofournierella_A excrementavium. The sequence continues at coordinate 557,517 of SFDQ01000001.1, read as the reverse complement.
CGCATCCATTTTGGAGGCGGCGTTCAGGCCGTCCGCGTCCAGCACCAGGGCGCACCCGGCACTGGGCCCCAGCTGCTCCAGCAGGGCTGCGGTGTCTTCGGTGTCGCCAAGGCCCGGCCCGAAGAGCAGCACGTCCATGCCCCGCACCTTTTCCAGAACGGCCTTGCCGCTCTGGGCGCTGACGCCGCCCTCGGCGCTCTGGCGGCAGGGCAGAAAGACGCACTCGGGGATGCGGGCCGTCACCGCGGCGATGACCGGCTCCACCGAGGCCAGCGTCACCAGCCCCGCCCCTGCGCGCAGCGCGCCCTCGGCGGCCAGCGCCGCCGCGCCCCGGAACCGCGCCGACCCGGCAAGGCACATCACCTTGCCGTAGCTGCCCTTGTGGCTGTCCGCCTTGCGGCGGGGCAGAAGTTCAAACACCTGCTGGGCCGTGATCTCCTTTGCCATGTTCCGTGCCTCCTTTTGAAAAAAGGCCGCGGCGCTGCGCCGCGGCCAAAAACCGATGTGTCCCTCAGCCGCCCGCCTGCACCCGGATGCGGAAGAAGTAGACGATGGAGCCGCGCCAGCCGAAGTCCGCCTGGATGCGGTACATGTAAACGCCCGGCGTGGCGGGGGCGATGATGGGCCCCTCGGAGGCGTCCACCAGGTCCAGAAACGCTTCGAAGTTCTCCTCGTCCGAGCGGCTGATGGTCAGGCTCCGCGGCTCCAGCGAGAAGTCGATGTCCATATAGGTGCGGGCCAGCATCTCCACCGGCGGGGTGTGGTCCTGCAGGTCCTGGCTGCTGTACGGCGGGGTGAATTTGGCGGTGGTGGTGAGGAAGTTCCACTCATACCCCGCCCGGAAGATCATCTCCGGCGCCATAGCGGTGGTGCCGTTCATGGTGATGGTGATGGAGGGCAGCGCCCGCTCGGGGTCGTTCACATCCATGTTTTCCCGAATGAAGATGGTGATGCAGATGGCCACAGCCAGCGCCGCCGCGCCGATCAGCAGCTTGCGGATCACCTGGATCTTGCTGTACAAAACGCCCGCCCTCCTTTTCCTTTCAGATACTGTTACCATTATATACGAACGGCGCGCAAAAATCCAGATGCAGCCCCGCGCCGTTGCCAAGCGCCGTGAAAAAGGCTATAATTCCAAGGAAAGAGGTGGACCCATGCACAACGAGCCTTCCGCCGCCATCCGCGGCCAGTTCTGGCGCTATGCGCTGCCCAGCATGTTCAGCCAGCTGCTGAACAGCTGCTTCATCATCGTGGACGGCCTGTTCATCGGCCAGAATCTCGGCGACGCGGGCCTTGCGGCCATCAACGTGGCCTGGCCCATGGTGGCCTTCATCCAGGCGGTGAGTCTGGCGGTGGGCACCGGCGGCGCGGTGCGCCTTGCCACCGCCCAGGGCAGAGGCGACGAGACCGAAGCCCTCACCGCCCGGGGCAACGCCGTGACCCTGCTGGCGGTGTGCGCCGCCGTGCTGGGCGTGGGGCTGGGGCTGACCTATCCGTACATCCTGCCTCTCATCGGGGCGAACGAGGAGCTCTATCCCCTCTCCGCCGCCTACATCCGGGTGGTCTGCTTGCTCAGTGCCTGCCAGGTGTTCGCCACCGGCCTTCTGCCGCTGGTGCGCAGCGCGGGGCGCACGCTGGGGGCCATGGCCGTCACGGTGGGCGGCCTTCTGGGCAACATCTTTCTGGACTGGCTGTTCATCCAGCGCTTCCAGTGGGGCCTGCCCGGCGCGGCGCTGGCCACCGGCCTTTCCCAGGGCGGCTGCGCGCTGGCGGCGCTGCCGATGCTGCTGGCCCACAGGGGCTGGCCCCTGCGCCCGAGGCAGTTCGCCCTGCGCCGGCGGATGGTGAAGGGCATTTTGCACTACGCGGTGTCCCCCTTCGGGCTTTCCATCTCCACCAGCGCCATCCTGCTGGTCACCAACCTGCAGGCCCTGCGCTACGGCGGCACCAAGGGGGTGGCGGTGTACGCGGTGCTCAGCTATGTGCTGGGCAGCATCATCCCCCTCATCAGCGGCGTGGGCGACGGTTTGCAGCCCCTGTTCAGCTACGCCCGGGGCGCCCGGGACTGGCACGGCCTTGACCATCTGCGCCGCAAGGGGCTTGCCCTGGCGGTGGGGGTGGCGCTGGTCAGCGGCGCGGCCTGCTTTGCCTTGCGGTATGTGCTGCCGGAAGTGTTCGGTGCCAGCGCCGAGGCGGCGGCCGAGGGCGCGGCGGCCATGTGGACCCTCACCCTCGCCTGCCCCTTCGTGGCGGCGGCGCGGTTCACCTGCAGCTATTTCTGCGCGGTGGGCGAGCCCCTGGCGGGCGGCATCCTGGCCTACGGCGAGCCGCTGGCGGCGCAGCCGCTTTTCCTGTTCACCCTGCCCCTCTGGCTGAGCCTGGAGGGCGTGTGGGCGGCCTATCCCGCGGCGGTGATGCTCACCGCGGCGGCGGCATTCGTTCTGATGCGCCGGCATCTGGCGCTTTTGCCCGCAAGGGAATAAACAAGGAGGACACACCATGCAGCGACTGGGTTTCAAGACCAAGAAGAACAAGTTCGAGCTCCACGAGGCACTGCTGGCCCACCGGCAGGAGAAGCTGCCCGGCGGCTGGCAGGTCACCGTGGAGAGCGAGCCCTATTACAAAAAGGAGCGCCCCACCGTTCTGGAGCTGAAAAAGGGCTTCTACGCCCCCTGGTTCGACATCGAGTGCGAGGACGGCCGGCTGCATCTGGCCTTCCACGAGTCCTGGACGCTGCGCCTTGTCTGCTGGGCCGTGGCGGCGCTGGCGGTGGCCGGGATGGTAGCGGCCCGGGTGCTGGCCCCGAACACCGGCGCCAGCATCGCCCCGGGCGTGATCGCCCTGGCCCTGCTGTTCTGGGACTTCACCCGTGAGCGGCGGCTGATGACGGCGGTGAGCCGCTTTGTGCGCGAGAAAATTTTAGAGGAGCAGGCGCAATGATCCTCTCCCGCTCCTTCCTGGCCCGGCTGGCCCCCCTGGAGGCCGAGGGCCGGTACTACGTCATGCTGGACGAGATCCAGCACCACCTGGAGGACGGCCTGGACGAGGGCCGCTGGACCCAGGAGGACATCTTTGCCGACGGGGAGCTGGCGGAACTGGTGGCCCGGCTGGACGCCGCCATCGGGGACTACGAGTGCTTCTGGCACACCCGCCGCTGGCTGGAAAAGACCGCCGAGGCCGCCCGGAGCGCACCCTGGCACCGGGCGATGGCCTGGGCCTGCCTGTGCACCGGCGAAGCGCGCGCCGCACACCGCTGGGCGGAGGCGGGCCTGCGCCGCTTTGCTCAGGACGGGGAGCTGGCGGCCCTGGCCGCGGCCCTTCGCGCCTTTGAGGGGGACGTGCCCGGGGCGCTGGCCGCTCTGGACGAAGCCTTTGCCCGCACCGGCGAGAGCGAACGGCTGGCCCGCCTGCGGGCGGCGGTGGCGGCAAACGCGCCCCTGGAAGAGCTGGCGGTGTGCGCCGCGCCCGCCGAAAACGAGGAAAAGGTGCGCAACCTGGCCCCCGGCTTTGCGGCGGACGGCGCGGGCCTCGGCCGGGTGTCGGCGGCGCTGGCCGCCCGGGACTGGGCCTTCGAGGCCCCCTGGTGCTTCTGCCGGGTGCCCTTTGGCGAGGGCTTTCTGGACATGCGCCTGCGCATGAGCGAGGCCGCCGCCTCCAAGCTGGACCCGGCGTGGCTGGCGGCGCTGGTGGAGGCCCTGCCCCGGCTGGAAAAAGAGGGCCGCCCCCTGGCCCAAAAGCGCCGGCCCGGGGTGCGCCTTGCCCCGGCGGAGGTGCTGGTGGACCGGCAGGGCCGCGCCCAGCTGGGCTACCATGCCGGCCGCTGCCCCGAGGAGCCTCTCTATGTCTATGTGATGATCGAGCACGACCTTTCCGCCCCCAGGGAGCTTTACGAGGAGCGCTGGCCCGCCAGCTGGTTCGACGCGCCCCCCGCGCCCCTGGCTCCCCCGCCGCCCCCCGCGCCGGGCTATGCCCCCGCCCAGGCGGCGGCGCTGCAAAAACACATCTTCACCTGGTTCGGCCCGGTGAGCCGGATGCTGCCCGGCGCGGACGGCGTCTCGGTGCTCGTCATCGACCCGGAGCCGGGCCGGGAGTACTACACCCTGCTCACCTGGGGCATGGGCGCGCGGCCCATGGAACTGCCCCCGGACCTTGCGGGCCAGCAGCTGGAGCGGGCGGAGCTGCTGATGCTGCTGCCCGCGGACTGGAAGGTGGAGGACGAGCGGGAGGTCTGGCGCTGGCCGGTGCGCTGGCTGCGCCTGCTGGCCCGGATGCCCGCCGAACAGGGCACCTGGCTGGGCTGGGGCCACACCGTGCCCAACGGGCGGCCCTTTGCCAGCAACACCCTGCTCTGCGGCACAATGCTGGTGGACCCGCTGGACGCGCCCGAACCGGCGGCCATCTGCCCGCTGCCGGGGGGCGGGTCGGTGAACTTTTACCAGCTGCTGCCCCTCTATGCCCCCGAGATGGACCTGAAACTGGGCGAGGACGCGGACGGCCTGCTGGACCTGATGGAGGACAAGGGCCTTTTGAACGAGCCTTTTGTGCGGGTGGACCGGCCCTGCGCCGCGGGCGAAGTGGAGCCGCCCCCGCCCGCCGCCCTGATGGAGCGGCTGGAAGAGCTGGACCGCCGGGCGGACGACGAGGGCATCGCCGCCCTGCTCAAAGAAAAGGCGGGGACCAGCCCCCGGCTGGCGGGCATGCTGGCCCGCTCGCTGAACAACCTCGGCCGCTACGCCGAGGCCGCCGCCGTGCTGAAACAGGTGGAGGCCGCCGGCGCGTCCGACCCGCTGTGGCAGTTCCGCATGGGCTTTTCTCTCTACTATCAGGACAAACTGGACGAGGCCCTGGCCTGCTTTGAGGCCAGCGATCGGATGGCCCCCGGCGACGGGGACGCCGAGACCTACCTGCGCTGGTGCCGCGCGGCGCTGGACCTGCCGGTGTGCCTGGAGCCCTTCCCCGACCGGGCGGCCCGCTTCTGGGCGGCCTTTGCCGAACAGGAGGACGCGCTGGCGGAAAAAGCCATTGCCGAAGGCTGCGAGGCGGTGCGCCCCGCGCTGGAAAAGCTGCTGGGGATCTGTTTCCCCACGCCGGAGTTCAAACTGGAACCGGCGGGGGAAAAGCTGCGGCTGACCCTTTTGTGGGAACACGCCCCCCACCGGCGCTGGCTGGCCCCGGCCTGGAAGGCCCTGGCCCCCGCCCATCTCGGCCGCTGGTGGGAGTTCGATTTTGACCACACGCCCCCGGCCTGGACCGGGTACCAGAGTGCCCCCGCCGGCAAAAAGGGCCTGCGGCGGGACCTCATCGCCGGCACCACCTGCTTTGAAGGGCCCCAGCGGGCCTTCCTGGCGCAGGATGTCTCCCTCTCGGCCGCCGCGGCGGCGGACGGGGCGGTGCTGGGCTACTTCTACTACACCCCCGCCCCCGGCGAAGACCCGGTGGCCCGGCGGGCCGCGCTGGAAGAGGCCCTGGCCCGCGAAGGCGCGGGCAGCCTCGCGGTGCTGGGCGGCGCGGTGGGCGAAACGCGGTGCTACATCGACGTGCTGGCCCTTGACCTGGAACAGGCCCTGGACGCCGCCGCCCGCCTGCTCACGCCGCCCCAGTGTTCCGGGGCTGGTTTCGCGCCCTTCCGCCCCAAAGCCAAGGGCACGCCCCTGCAAAAGAACAAATGAGGCCGAGGCCGCCGGGATTTTTCCCCGGCGGCCTTCTTTTTTGCAAATTCCTGTTGACAGGGCCGTATGGGTTGAATATAATAACAATTGAACAAACGTTCAAATGTTTGCCCCGTCGAAAGGAGGGACCCCCCATGGAAGAAGTCATTTCCCGGGCAAAGGCCTGCGGCGAAGGAGAGGACGGCGAGCGCTGCGAAAAGGTGCGCGGCGCGCTGCCGCCGGACGAGGTGCTCTATGACCTGGCGGAGCTTTACAAGATTTTCGGCGACACCACCCGGGTCAAAATCCTTTACGCGCTGTTTGAAAGCGAGCTGTGCGTCAACGACATCGCCCAGTGCCTGTCCATGACGCCCTCGGCGGTGAGCCACCAGCTGCGCATCCTGAAGGCCAACAAGCTGGTGCGTTTCCGCCGGGAGGGCAAGACGGTGTTCTACGGGCTGGACGACGACCATGTGCGGGACATCATCGCCCTGGGGCTGGAGCATATCGCAGAATAACAAGGAGGAACGAGCCATGAAAAAGACATTCAAAATCGAAGTGGACTGCGCCAACTGCGCGGCCAAGATGGAGCAGGCGGTGCAGAAGCTGCCGGGGGTGGAGAGCGCCGCCGTCAGTTTTATGACCCAGAAGATGGTGGTGGAGGCCCCGGACGAGGGCTTCGACGCGCTGATGAAGCAGGTGGTCAAGGCCTGCCGTAAGATCGAGCCGGACTGCGAAATTTATCTGTGAGCCCGGCTTCGGGGGAGGGAGCGTTCTTAAGATGAACCGTAAACAAAAACGGATGCTGGCGCGCATCCTCGTGTCGGCGGCGCTGCTGGCCGCGCTGCAGTTCGTGCCCGCCGAGGGGCTGCTGCGGCTGGCGCTGTATCTGGTGCCCTATCTCATCATCGGTTACGACGTGCTGCGCCGGGCGGTGCTGGGCGTGGTGCACGGCGAGGTGTTCGACGAGAACTTCCTGATGGCGGTGGCCACCGTGGGCGCGCTGGCGCTGGGAGAATACGGCGAGAGCGTGGAGGTCATGGTGTTCTACCAGCTGGGCGAGCTGTTCCAGAGCTACGCCGTGGGCAAGAGCCGCCGCAGCATCGCCGCCCTGATGGACATCCGGCCGGACAGCGCCAACCTTGAAAAAGACGGCGCGGTGGTGACCGTGAGCCCGGAGGAAGTGCAGCCGGGCCAGATCATCGTGGTGCGCCCGGGCGAGAAGGTCCCGCTGGACGGCCGGGTGGTGGAGGGCGTTTCGGCCCTGAACACCAGCGCCCTCACCGGCGAGAGCCTGCCCCGGGACGTGGCCGAGGGGGACGAAGTCGTCAGCGGCTGCGTCAACACCACGGGCCTTTTACGGGTGGAGGTGACCAAACCCTTCGGCCAGTCCACCGTCAGCCGCATCCTGGACCTTGTGGAAAATTCCAGCATGAAAAAGGCCAAGGCGGAGAACTTCATCACCCGCTTTGCCCGGTGGTACACCCCGGCGGTGTGCATCGGCGCGCTGGCGCTGGCGGTGCTGCCGCCTCTTTTCCTCGGCGGCTGGGGCGAGTGGCTGCGCCGCGCGCTCACCTTCCTGGTCATCAGCTGCCCCTGCGCGCTGGTCATCAGCGTGCCGCTGGCCTTCTTCGGCGGCATCGGCGGGGCCAGCCGGGCAGGCATCCTGGTCAAGGGCGGCAACTATCTGGAAGCCCTGGCCAGCACCCGCACCGTGGTGTTCGACAAGACCGGCACCCTCACCCAGGGCGTCTTTGAGGTGGCCCGGGTGCTGCCCGCACCCGGCGCGGAGGAGAGCCGCGTGCTGGAGGCCGCGGCCCTGGCCGAGCAGTTCTCCAGCCATCCCATCGCCCTCAGCCTGCGGCGGGCGGCTGGCATCGAAGCCGCCCCCGACCGGGTGAAGGAGGTCACCGAGACCGCCGGCCACGGCGTGACCGCCCTGGTGGACGGCGTGCCCACGGCGGTGGGCAGCGCCCGGCTGATGGAACAGCTGGGGGTGGCCTTCCGGCCGGTGGAGGGCGCGGGCAGCGCGGTGTATGTGGCCCAGAACGGCGAGTTTTTGGGCGGCGTGCTCATCAGCGACAAGGAAAAGCCCACTGCCAAAGCGGCAATCAAAGCCCTGCGGGACGGCGGCGTGCGCACGGTGATGCTCACCGGCGACGGCGAGGCCGCCGCCCGCCAGACGGCGGCCAGCCTCGGCATCGACGAGGTGCATGCCCAGCTGCTGCCCGGCGACAAGGTGGCCTGCGTGGAGCAGCTGCTGGCCCAAAAGCCCCGGCGCACCACCCTGGCTTTTGTGGGCGACGGCATCAACGACGCGCCGGTGCTCAGCCGGGCGGACGTGGGCATCGCCATGGGGGCCATGGGCTCGGACGCGGCCATCGAAGCGGCGGACATCGTTCTGATGGACGACGACCCGGCCAAGCTCAGCCTTGCCATGAAGGTGGCCCGCAAGTGTCTTGCGGTGGTGCGCCAGAACATCGTCTTCGCCCTGGCGGTCAAGTTCGGCTGCCTTGCCCTCGGCGCCTTTGGCCTTGTGGGCATGCAGGCGGCCATCTTCGCCGACGTGGGCGTGATGGTGCTGGCGGTGCTCAACTCCATGCGCACCCTGGGCGCGGCGAAAAACTGAACAGAGCGCACGGCGGGCGGCCCTTCGGGACCGCCCGCTTTTGCTTTTGGGGAACGCCGAACCGAGGCGGAGCCCGGTTTTCCCCACGTAGTGCGCATCAGAGCGGACATTTTCCTTCGTCGTGGAAAATGTCCGAAATGCAGCGTGCGGTGGGGAGAAACCGGGAGAAGCTTTTTCGCAAGGCTGGCCGTCTCTTCGCCCGGGCGGCGCTGTGGGGCGGGGAAGTCTTGCGCAGGATGGCCGCGGCCCTGTCCGCCGCCGCACGCGGCGTTTCGGACACTTTGCCCTCAAGCCGGGCAAAGTGTTCGCTCCGAGGCGCACTACGCGGCGGCAGTGCCACGTCTGGCTCGGCCGGCACCGGGCGGCATGCCAAGCAAAACAGGGCGAAAGCGCCGCCCTGCCTTGCCGTCGGTCTCTTTGTCCGGGCGGCGCTGGGGGCGGGGAAGTCTGGCGCAGGATGGCCGCGGCCCTGTCCGCCGCCGCACGCGGCGTTTCGGACACTTTGCCCTCAAACCGGGCAAAGTGTTCGCTCCGAGGCGCACTACGCGGCGGCAGTGCCACGCCGGGCTCGGCTGGCATCGGGCGGCGGGCCGGGAAAAGCAGGGCGGAGCGCCGCCCTGCCTTGCCGTCGGTCGCTTTGTCCGGGCGGCGCTGGGGGCGGGGAAGTCTTGCGCGAAGTGGCCGCGTTCCTGCCTTGCCGCGCCGCCCTCCCCGCCCCGTTTTTTCGCCCGCATTTCCCCGGCCTGCCCCGGCTTCGCCCCGCTGACCCCCGGGGTCCCCTTCACGCGCCGCGGGCAAAAACGGGTAAAATCCGCCTTTTTTGTGATATTTCCGCCTTTGTCAATCGTATTTGTTTTTGATAAGATAAAGACAACACCGGTGCCCCGTTTTTTTCGGGGGAGGCGGCCCACGGCCGCCGGAAAGGAGTCTTTATGTTCGAACCCATCCTCGTGCCCGAAGCCGCGGCCATCGCCGGCTGGCTCATCGCCCTGGCGCTGTTCGTCATTGTGGAGGCCGCCACCGTCAATCTGGTGAGCATCTGGTTCGCCGTGGGCGCGCTGGCCGGGCTCATCACAAGCCTGTTCACAGAGAATCTGCTCTACCAGCTGCTGGTCTTCGCGCTGGTCAGCGCCGCGGCGCTGGCCGTCACAAAGCCGCTGGTGGCCCGCATGCGCAGCCGCAAGCCCGCCGCCGCCCTGGGCCTTGAGCGCAACATCGGCCGCCGCGCGGTGGTGGTGCAGCCCGTGCGCCCCGGCGTGCCCGGCCGCGTCCGGCTGGACGGCGTGGACTGGACCGCCGTCTGCGACACCGCCCTGGACGAGGGCGGCGAGTGCGTCGTCACCGCCGTGGAGAGCACGACCCTGCGGGTGGAGCCCGCAAACCAGCCGGCCGCCGCCGGCGTGTGAACCCTGTCCCCCCTGTACATCTGACAAAAGGAGGAATCGTTTATGCCATTCATGCTGTTCATCATCATCCCGCTGGTGCTGCTGGCCGTCATCCTGCTCATCAGCTGCATCAGCCTCGTGCCTCAGGCCACCGCTTATGTGGTGGAGTGGCTGGGCGTCTACAACGCCACCTGGGAGGCCGGCCTTCACTTCAAGGTGCCCTTCCTGATGCGGGTGGCCAAGAAGGTCAGCCTCAAGGAGCAGGTGGTGGACTTCAAGCCCCAGCCCGTCATCACCCGCGACAACGTCACCATGCAGATCGACACGGTGGTCTTTTTCCAGGTCACCGACGCCAAGCTCTTCACCTACGGCGTGGAGCGGCCTATGGCCGCCATCGAGAACCTCACCGCCACCACCCTGCGCAACATCATCGGTGAGATGGAGCTGGACCACACCCTCACCAGCCGCGACGTCATCAATACAAAAATCACCGCCATCCTGGACCAGGCCACCGACAAGTGGGGCATCAAGGTCAACCGGGTGGAGGTGAAGAACATCATCCCGCCCGCCGAGATCCAGGACGCCATGGAAAAGCAGATGAAAGCCGAGCGCCAGCGCCGCGAGGCCATCCTGCGGGCCGAGGGCGAAAAGCGCAGCGCCATCCTGGTGGCCGAGGGCGAAAAGGAGAGCGCCATCCTGCGGGCGGACGCGGTGCGCGAGCAGCGCATCCGCGAGGCCCAGGGCGAAGCCCAGGCCATCATGGAGGTGCAGAAGGCCCTGGCCGACTCCCTCAAACTGCTGAACGAGGCCGCCCCCAGCGACCGGGTGCTGGCCCTGAAGGGGCTGGAAGCCCTGGAAAAGGTGGCCGACGGCAAAGCCACCAAGCTCATCATCCCCAGCGACATGCAGAACCTCGCCGGTCTCGTGACCTCGGTGAAGGAGATGCTCACCGACGTTCCCGCGGAAAAGAAATAAAAAAATAAGGAGAAACACCCATGAACAACACCGAACTCAAAGGCCGCCTGATGCTCAAAGTGGTGGGCATCCTCTACATCATCTTCGCAGCCCTCAGCATCCTCACCGGCCTCATGGCCGTGGTGGGCGGCGCCGCGCTGGGCATCGCCGGCGGCGAGAGCCTGGCCCTGGGCCTGGGCGCCATCGCCATGGTACTGGGCGTCATCGCCATCCTCAGCAGCACGTTCAGTCTGGTGGTGGGCATCCTGGGCGTGAAGTGGTGCAACCGTCCCGACAAGGCCGGCACCCTCTTCGTGCTGGGCATTGTGCTCATTGTGCTGGCGGCGCTGAGCCTGCTGTCAAGCTTCAGCAGCGACAGCAGCACCTCCGTGGTGAGCAGCGTGCTTGGCCTGGTGCTGCCGGTGCTCTACACCCTGGGCGCGTGGCAGAACAAGCAGAGCCTGCAATAATGACCCAAAGCGGGCCGGGGCCGCGCCCCGGTCCGCTTTTTTCAAAAACTTATGATTTGAGGAGAAAACGCCATGAACGACACACAGCTCACGGGCAGAACGATGCTCAAAGTGACCGGCATCGTCCTCATCATCCTATCGGCTCTGGGCCTGCTGGGCGGCCTGGCGCTCATCGGCGCGGGTTTAGCCATGGGCACCGACGACGGCCTGGGCTGGGGCTTGGCCACGGCGGTCATCGTCCTGGGGGTGCTGGCCATCCCCACCAGCATTTACAGCCTGGTGACGGGCATCCTGGGCGTCAAGTGGTGTGCCCGCCCCGACAAGGCCCGGGTGCTCTTTGTTCTGGGCGTGGTGTTCATCGTGCTGGCGGCGCTGAACCTGCTCGCCTCCTTCGGCGACGGCAACATCAGCGCCACGGCAGGCGCCGCCGTCCGGCTGGTGCTGGCGGTGTTCTACACCCTGGGCGCCTGGCGCAACAGGCAGGCCCCGCAATAATCGACCGGCATCGGGCCGGGGCGGCGCGCCCCGGCCCGTTCTGCTGTGTGCTTTTTGTGCAAGTTTCGGGCACGTCCGGGGCAGAGTATCGTTAAAAACATAACGGCAAACGCCTTGCGAAATGCGCGCCGATTGATTATAATAAGGGCAGGTATGCAAATGCCCATGAGAACTTCAAAATCGAGAGGAGAAACAGACGATGGGTTTGGGTAAAAAGACCGTGGAAGAGATGGACGTGCGCGGCAAGCGGGTGCTTGTGCGCTGCGATTTCAACGTGCCGATGAAGGACGGCAAGATCACAAACGACAACCGCATCGTGGCCGCGCTGCCCACGATCAAGAAGCTGATCGAGAACGGCGGCAAGGTCATCCTGTGCAGCCACCTGGGCAAGCCCAAGAACGGCCCCGAGGAGAAGTTCAGCCTGGCCCCTGTGGCGGTGCGCCTCTCCGAGCTGCTGGGCAAGGAAGTCGTGTTCGCCAATGACGACACCGTCGTGGGCGAGAACGCCAAGGCCGCTGTTGCCGCCATGAAGGACGGCGACGTGGTTCTGCTGCAGAACACCCGCTTCCGCAAGGAGGAGACCAAGAACCTGCCTGAGTTCAGCCAGGATCTGGCCAGCATCGCCGACTGCTACGTGAACGACGCTTTCGGCAGCGCTCACCGCGCTCACTGCTCCACCGCCGGCGTGACCGACTACGTCAAGGACACCGCCGTGGGCTACCTGATGGAGAAAGAGATCCGCTACCTGGGCAACGCCGTGAACGATCCCGTGCGTCCCTTCACCGCCATCCTGGGCGGCGCCAAGGTCGCCGACAAGCTGAACGTCATTGCCAACCTGCTGGAGAAGGTGGACACCCTGATCATCGGCGGCGGCATGGCCTACACCTTCCTGGTCGCCAAGGGCTACGGCGTGGGCACCAGCCTGGTGGACGAGGAGAAGGTGGAGTACTGCAAAGAGATGATGGCCAAGGCCGAGGCCAAGGGCGTCAAGCTGCTGCTGCCTGTGGACACCGTCATCACCGCTTCCTTCCCCGACCCCATCGACGGGCCTGTGGACGTGAAGGTCGTGCCTTCCGATTCCATCCCCGCCGACATGATGGGCCTGGACATCGGCCCCAAGACCCGCGAGCTGTTCGCCGAGGCCGTGAAGGCCAGCAAGACCGTCGTGTGGAACGGCCCCATGGGCGTGTTCGAGAACCCGACCCTGGCCGCCGGCACCCTGGCTGTTGCCAAGGCCATGGCCGAGGCTGACGCCACCACCGTTATCGGCGGCGGCGACTCCGCTGCTGCCGTGATGCAGCTGGGCTACGCCGACAAGATGACCCACATCTCCACCGGCGGCGGCGCTTCCCTGGAGTACCTGGAGGGCAAGGAGCTGCCCGGCATCGCCTGCATCCAGAACGCCTGATTTGTGAGCCCATGCGCCTCAGCCGCCAGCGGCGGCTGAGGCCTTTTGCGGCCCGCCGACAAACGAAAAAAGTGAGGTAACACACCATGGATAAAGCCAACCGCAAAGCCGTCATCGCCGGCAACTGGAAAATGAACAAGACCGCCACCGAGGCCGCCGCTCTCATCGACGAGCTCATCCCCGCCGTGAAGGACGCCGGCTGCGAAGTGGTCATCTGCACCCCCTTCACCAGCCTGGTCACCGCCGTGGAAAAGACCAAGGGCACCAACATCCATGTGGGCGCGGAGAACGTCCACTTTGAGAAGAGCGGCGCCTTCACCGGCGAGATCAGCGCCGACATGCTGGTGGACCTGGGCGTGGAGTACGTCATCACCGGCCACTCCGAGCGCCGTCAGTACTTCGCCGAGACCGACGAGACCGTGAACAAGCGCACCCTGGCGGGCCTGGCCGCCGGCCTGAAGGTCATCGTCTGCGTGGGCGAGAACCTGACCCAGCGGGAGCAGGGCGTCACCGAGGAACTGGTGCGCATGCAGACCAAGATCGCCCTGCAGGGCGTCGACGCTGAGGCCATGAAGAACATCATCATCGCCTACGAGCCCGTGTGGGCCATCGGCACCGGCAAGACCGCCACCAGCGACCAGGCCCAGGAGGTCTGCGCCGCCATCCGCAAGGTCCTGGCTGAGCTCTACGGCGAGGCCGTGGCCAAGGCCACCACCGTGCAGTACGGCGGCAGCATGAACGCCGGCAACGCCGACGAGCTGCTCTCCAAGCCCGACGTGGACGGCGGCCTGATCGGCGGCGCCTCCCTGAAGGCGGACGCCTTCGCGGCCATCGTTGCCGCTGCCGGCAAGTAAACACCACCGCGGCGTGCCGGTAGCCCCGGCGCGCCCTTTTTCAAAAGGAGATATTTTTTATGTCGAAAAAACCCCTGCTGCTCTGCATCCTGGACGGCTTCGGCTGGGTGCCGGGCGAAGTGAAGGGCAACGCCATCGTTGCCGCCAACACCCCGAACCTCGATAAGCTGTTCGCTACCTGCCCCTACACCACCATCGGCGCCTCCGGCATGGACGTGGGCCTGCCCGACGGCCAGATGGGCAACAGCGAAGTGGGCCACACCAACATCGGCGCGGGCCGCATCGTCTACCAAGAGCTCACCCGCATCACCAAGGCCATCCAGGACGGCTCCATCCGTGACAACGCCGCCATCCGCGGCTGCATGCAGGCCGCGGTGAAGAACGGCAAAGCCCTGCACCTGATGGGCCTGCTCTCCGCCGGCGGCGTCCACAGCCACATCCAGCACCTGTTCGGCCTGCTGGACATGGCCAAGGACCTGGGCGTGAAGGAGCTGTACGTCCACGCCATCATGGACGGCCGCGACGTGCCGCCCGACTCCGGCAAGGGCTACATCGCCCAGCTGCAGGACAAGCTGAACGAACTGGGCATCGGCAAGATCGCCACCGTCACCGGCCGCTACTACGCCATGGACCGCGACAACCGCTGGGACCGCGTGGAGAAGGCCTACGCCGCCTTCGTCTACGGCGAGGGCGTGAAGGGCGAGCCGCTCCAGGTGATGGAGAACAGCTATGCCGAGGGCGTGACCGACGAGTTCGTGGTGCCCGCCGTGACCTGCGAGGGCGGCCGCGTGTCCGAGGGCGACAGCGTCATCTTCTTCAACTTCCGCCCCGACCGCGCCCGTGAGATCACCCGCACCTTCGTGGACGACGCCTTCACCGGCTTCGAGCGCCGCAACGGCCGCTTCCCGGTGAACTATGTCTGCTTCACCCAGTACGACGCCACCATGCCCAACGTGGAGGTGGCCTTCAAGCCCCAGAGCCTGGACAACGTGATGGGCGCCTACCTTGCCGCCTGCGGCAAGACCCAGCTGCGCATCGCCGAGACCGAGAAGTACGCCCATGTGACCTTCTTCTTCAACGGCGGCGTGGAGGCTCCCTTCGAGGGCGAGGACCGCGCCCTCATCCCCAGCCCCAAGGTGGCCACTTATGACCTGAAGCCCGAGATGAGCGCCTACGAAGTGGCCGACGAGTGCGTCAAGCGCATCGAGAGCGGCAAGTACGACGTCATCATCCTGAACTTCGCCAACTGCGACATGGTGGGCCACACCGGCGTGTTCGAGGCCGCCGTGAAGGCCGTGGAGGCCGTGGACGCGTGCGCCGGCAAGGTGATCGACGCCACCCTGGCCGCCGGCGGCCAGGTGCTGCTCACCGCCGACCACGGCAATGCCGACCGCATGTACGACGTGGACGGCTCTCCCTTCACCGCCCACACCACCAACCCGGTGCCCTTCCTGGTGGCCGGCGCGGGGGATGTGAAGCTGCGGGAGGGCGGCGTCCTGGCGGACATCGCCCCCACCATGCTGAAGCTCCTGGGCCTTGCCCAGCCCGCCGAGATGACCGGCAGGAGCATCATCGAGTAAGCCTTAAAAACAGCAGCGGCCCCCTCCCGGAACCCGGGAGGGGGCCGCTGTTTTGTCCTTGTTCAGGCCTGCCGGCGCAGCAGCAGAAGGCGTTGGTCGGTGCCCTCCTCAAAACGGCTCTCGCCGGTGGGGCTGAACCCGTGGGCGGCGTAAAACCGCCGCACGCCTGCGTTTGCCTCCAGCGCCCAGAGGCGGTCTGCCCCAAAGCGCGCTGCCGCGAATTCCAGCAGCGCCGCGCCCACGCCCCTGCCCTGAAAGCAGGGGTCCACAAAGAGCTTTTCCACCTCCCGGCCCTGAAGGCGCACGAAGCCCCGCAGCACCCCGTCGTCCCAGACGAAGGTGCGGGATAGGGCGTCCTGGTCCTCCGCGAGCCGCTGCGCCAGCGGCACCACCTGCATCTCGCAGAAAGAATACTGTTCGTCTTTAAAGATGGGGAAGAAGTTCAGCCGGTTGTTGAATACCAATATTTCCGCGATGCGCCCGGCGTCCTGCTCCGCCGCGGGACGGATGAAGGACGCGGATGTGCTGTGCTCCATGGGACCCTCCCCTCTTATAAAAAACCGGGCAGGGCAAAACCCCCGCCCGGCGGTGTGCGTTTTTTAGAATTTCGCCAGCAGCTGTGCGTTGTCCTCGCGGTCGAAGACCATGGCGCTGATGTGGTCCAGATAGATGAGGGCCAGGCGCTTGCCGGTGTCCTCGCTGAAGCTCTCCTTCAGGTCCGGCATTTCCGCGAAGGCGGCGGCGTAGGCCTCGGCGCTGGTGTCGAAGTTCACCGTGCCGCGGATGCGCACCCACTCGTCCGACCCAAGGGCGGCGGTCAGCTCCAGGTTAGTGTTGTCCAGCAGCTGCTTGTAGGCCTCCTTGTGCTTGCCCATGGCGATGTAGAAGCGGTCGTTCCAGACCATGTAGTGGTTGATGGGCCGCACACGGGGCAGATAGCCCTCCACGGTGGCCAGATATAAGACCGGACGGCCTTCCAGTACCTTTTTCAGTTCTTCCATGTTCCCTCGCTCCTTACCCACTCAAATGTTCGCTGTGCCGGTGAAGGCGGTGCGGGCGGGGCCGGTCATCAGCACCTGCCAGTCGCTGCCCACCCGGATGGTGAGCGTGCCGCCCAAAAGATCCACCTGCACGTCCTCGCCGGGGCGGCACAAGCCCCCGGCCACGCAGGCCGCCACGCTGGCGCTGGCCCCGGTGCCGCAGGCCAGCGTCTCGCCGCTGCCCCGCTCCCACACCCGCATCTTCAGGCGGTTTGGGCCCAGCACCTGGATGAACTCGGTGTTCACCCCTTCGGGGAATGCCATGTGGTGTTCAAACCCCGGGCCGATCTTTTGCAGGTCCACCCCGGCCACGTCCGGTACCAGCGTCACGCAGTGGGGGTTGCCCACCGACACGCAGGTCACCGGCCAGGCCCGGCCGCCCACCATCAGCTCCTTGCCGATGGCCGGCCCGTCGCCAAAGCCCAGCGCGGGCAGGTCGGCGGGAGCAAAGCTGGCCTTGCCCATCTCCACCTGCCACATGCCCTCGCCCATGCGCCGCAGCGTCTTGATGCCCGCGCGGGTCTCCACCCTGGCCTCGTCCTTCACAAGGCCGTGCTCGAACAGCCACTGAGCCACGCATCGCACGCCGTTGCCGCACATGGAGCCCTCGCTGCCGTCGGCGTTGAACATGCGCATCTTCGCGTCGGCCACGTCGCTGCGGCAGATGCAGATGAGGCCGTCCGCCCCCACGGCAAAGTGCCGGGGGCTCAGGGCCACCGCCGCGGCCGCGGGGTCAAAGGAGAGGCCGGCAAGGCAGTCCACATAGATGTAGTCGTTGCCGCAGCCCTCCATTTTGGTGAAATTCAAAACCACCGAGATCTCCCCCCTCCGGGGCGGAAAAGGGCGCATTCCGCCCGCCGCCCGCGCTTTGATTTTATTATAGCGTCAAACCCCGGCCAGCACAAGGAAAACCGCCAAAAAACTTGCCCCAGGCCCTTGACAACCCCTCATAGATAGGCTATAAAATGATATAGTATAAACACACCGCACCTGCGGAGCAACGAAAAGGGAGTTTTAACGATTATGGATACTTTCGAACGCATCCGTGAGCTCTTGGCCGAACAGCTGGACATCGACGAGGACAAGATCACCATGGACAGCGATATTCTTGAGGACTTCGAGGCCGACAGCCTGGACGTGGTGGACATGGTCATGACCCTGGAAGACGAGTTCGGCGTGGAAGTGCCCGACGAGCAGATCGAGAATTTCCACACCGTTGGGGACGTCGTGCGCTACGTCGAGGAGAACAGCTGAAAACACACATGCTGTGATCACGCCCCTGCCGCTGCGGGGGCGTGTTTTTTAATCAAACCGAACAGGAAGGAACGGCGCAAATGAGCGAACAGAAGAAGAAACTGGTGGAGGCCATCACCCCCATCAACGAGGATTTTGCCCAGTGGTACACCGACGTGTGCCTCAAGGCGGAGCTGGTGGACTATTCCAGCGTGAAGGGCTGCATGATCCTTCGCCCCTACGGCTACGCCATCTGGGAGAACATCACCCATATCCTGGACGGCATGTTCAAGGCCACCGGCCATGAGAACGTGGCCATGCCCATCTTCATCCCCGAGAGCCTGCTCCAGAAGGAGAAGGACCACGTGGAGGGCTTTGCCCCCGAGGTGGCCTGGGTCACCCACGGCGGCCTGGACCAGCTGGAAGAGCGCCTGTGCGTGCGCCCCACCAGCGAGACGCTGTTCTGCGACCACTTCGCCCATGTGCTGCACTCCTGGCGCGACCTGCCCATGAAGTATAACCAGTGGTGCAGCGTGGTACGCTGGGAAAAGACCACCCGCCCCTTCCTGCGCAGCCGCGAGTTCTGGTGGCAGGAGGGCCACACCATCCACGAGACCGCCCAGGAGGCCATCGAGGAGACCGAGCAGCAGCTGAACACCTACGCCGAGCTGTGCGAGAAGTACCTGATGATCCCGGTGGTGAAGGGCAAGAAGACCGACAAGGAGAAGTTTGCCGGCGCGGAGGCCACCTACACCATCGAGGCCATGATGCACGACGGCAAGGCCCTGCAGAGCGGCACCAGCCACTACTTCGGCGACGGCTTCTCCCGCGCCTTTGACGTGCAGTTCACCGGCCGCGACAACCAGCTGCAGTATCCCCATCAGACCAGCTGGGGCGTGTCCACCCGTCTGGTGGGCGCCATCATCATGACCCACGGCGACGACGAGGGCCTCATCCTGCCCCCGGCCATCGCCCCCTTCCAGGTGGTCATCGTGCCGGTGGCCGCCCACAAGCCCGGCGTCACCGAGAAGGCCGAGGAGCTGGCCAAGCGCCTCTCCAAGTTCTGCCGCGTCAAACTGGATAACTCCGACAACAGCCCCGGCTGGAAGTTCAGCCAGTGGGAGATGAAGGGCGTGCCTCTGCGCCTGGAGATCGGCCCCAAGGACATCGAGAAGAACCAGTGCGTGCTGGTGCGCCGCGACAACCGGGAAAAGACCTTCGTCTCCCTGGACGAGCTGGAGACCGCCATCCCCGCCCAGCTGGACGCTCTGGCCCAGAGCCTCTACGCCCGCGCGCTGGAGAACCGGGAGATGCGCACCTGGGCCGCCACCACCATGGACGAGGTGAAGGCCTTGGCTGAAGCGAACAACGGCTACATCAAGACCATGTGGTGCGGCGACGTTGCCTGCGAGGAGAAGATGAAGGAGGAGGCTGGCCTGTCCAGCCGGTGCATGCCCTTTGAGCAGGAGCATCTCTCCGACGTCTGCCCCATCTGCGGCCGTCCCGCCAAGGTGATGGTCTACTGGGGCAAGGCTTACTGAGCAAGCGCCCCCCGGAACAAAACCGCAGCCCGGCCCCTTCGAGGGGCCGGGCTTTTTTGTGCCTGCCGTGCAAAAAAGCCGCCGGGAAACACGAGTTTCCCGGCGGCCTGTGGGTCTTGCTTTCTGCCGTGTCAGTCCAGCGGCACCACTTTCAAAAACACCGCCTGCACCTTGGGGCTGTAATTCAGGTCCTTGTGATAGCGGCCGAACAGCCACTTTTTGTAGCGGGTGGTCTTCATGATCTGGTCGAAGAAGTTGTGCAGCCAGTTGGGCTGGCCCCGCATCAGCTGGGTGAACTCCAAAATTTGCAGCGGCGCGTCGTGGGTGAGGATGTAGTCCACTTCGCTGCCCGCGGCCTTCAGGTTCTCGGCGCAGTATTCCAGCTCGTCGCTGGTGGGCAGCTCCGCCCGCCACCAGTTGAGACCTTCCTCCCGGTCCTCTTTGTCCCAGCTCTCGGCGCCGCCGAAGCACAGCAGCTTTTTGCCCTCGATCTCCAGAATGCTGCCCCGCTGGATGTAATAGAGGTTGCCGCCGATGTGCCGCGCCCGGCCGCCCATGAAGTCCTCCACGGGGTAATCCCGCAAAAGGTCAAAGTTCTCGTGGCAGCCGTCGATGAACAGGATGCGATAGCGGCGCTTGGTCAGCCACTTGAGATGCTTTTGCTCCGCCTTGTCGCCGGACCAGAGGAAGCCGAAATCCCCCAGCACGATGAGCGTGTCGCCTTTTTTCAGCTTTTTGATGGCTTTGTCGGCAAAACGCTCGATGTCGCCATGGAGATCGCCGGTCACATAAATCACGGGGGAACACACCTCTTTCACACAAAAAGCCTTTATAAGCGGCCTCAAAACTGCTATAATATATGAGATACCATCCGGGAGGGCCCGGCTCACTGCCGCCCGCCCCGGCGGGGTCATCTGTGCTTTATTGTAACGCCTTTAAAGGGAAAAGTCTATATGAAAAAAACCATCGCCTTTCTGCTGACCCTTGCGGTCATGGCCGGGCTGCTGGCCCTGCCCGCCTCCGCCGCGGGCTTCACTCCGCCCTTTGATGTGGCGGCCCCCGGGGCCTATGTGGTCAACCTGGACACCAACATCATCGTTTACGAAAAGAACAGCGAGCAGGTGCTGCCCACCGCCAGCACCGCCAAGGTGATGACGGCCATCCTGCTGCTGGAGCAGTATCAGGACCAGCTGGACTCCATCACCGTCTCCATGCCCCGCTACATCCAGGACGAACTCTATGGCTCGGGCATGCAGGTGGCGGACATCCGCCCCGGCGAGACCCACACCCTGCGCAACCTGCTGAACGCCATGCTGGTGTACAGCGGCGCCGACGCGGCCATGATCATCGCCGACTATGTGGGCGGCGGCAGCCAGGAGAACTTCGTCTACATGATGAACGCCAAGGCGAAGGAGATCGGCTGCACCGACACCAACTTTGTGGACGCGGTGGGCATGAGCATCGAGAACGTCACCACCGCCCGGGACCTCTACCTGATGTTCCGCTACGCCCTCAGCTTCGACACCTTCAAGGAAGTCATCGCCACCCAGAAGTACGACATGGGCGAGATGCTGCCCCGCTACACGGCGGGCACCTACAACCTGTTCAACACCAACGTGATGATCCGCGAGGGCGCGGGCGCCGAGTTCTACCGCAGCTACTGCATGGGCGGCAAGACCGGCACCCTGGAGGACTGGTCCAATCTGGTGGCCTGGCACAACCAGGACGGCAAGAGCTACATCTCGGTGGTGCTCAACAGCCCCAACTCCTGCGACCAGATCGGCGTCAATTACCTGGACGCCAACGGCAACCCCAAGTATAACCCCGCCGCCTACGAGACGGGCCTGCTGATGGACTGGGTGTTCGAAAGCTTCGACATCCTGCCCGCGCTGGACAAAAACGAGCCCATCGAGCAGGTGCCGGTGAAATACTGCGCCGAGACCGACCGGCTGATGGTCTACCCGGCGGACGACCTGCTCACCATCCTGCCCGTGGGCGCGGACGAGAGCATCACCCAAAAGACCTTCCACCTGCCCGAGAGCGTGTCCGCCCCGGTGAAGCAGGGGGATGTGATCGGCACGGTGGACATCTCCCTCTCCGGCGAGGTCATCGGCACGGTGGAACTGCTGGCCGAGCGCGACCTGGACCGCAACATGGTGCTCTACACCCTGAGCAAGGTGGGCGAGTTCTTCTCCAGCCTCTACTTCAAGGTGCTGATGGTGCTCACCGGGGCCGCGGTGGCGGTGTATCTGGTGCTCTATTTCATCTCGCTGGCAAAGGGGCGCGGTTCCAAAAAGATCCGCCGCCGCTATTGATAAAAGGGAAATCGAGGGGGCTAAGACTTATGCTGGACGTGAAACGCAATCTCACCACCATCATGGACTTCTATGAACTGACTATGGCGGCGGGCTATCTGGAAGAGGGCTTTGAGGACAAGATAAGCGTCTTCGACATGTTCTTCCGCAAGATCCCCGACGGCGGCGGCTACGCCATCATGGCCGGGCTGGACACCTTCATCGAGGCGGTGGAGAACCTCAAGTTCACCGACCAGGACATCGAGTATCTGGCCGCCACCGGCGTGTTCAACGAAAAGTTTTTGAACTATCTGCGCAACTTCACCCTGCACTGCAACATCTGGGCCATCCCCGAGGGCACGCCCATCTTCCCCCAGGAGCCCATCGTCACGGTGGAGGGCCCCTCCATCGAGTGCCAGCTGCTGGAAACGCTGCTGCTGGTCACCTTCAACCACCAGTGCTTGGTGGCCACCAAGTCGAACCGCATCGTGCGCAGCGCGCAGGGCCGCCCTGTGATGGAGTTCGGCGCCCGCCGCGCCCAGGGGTATGACGCCGCGGTCTACGGCGCCCGCGCCGCCTACATCGGCGGCTGCGCCTCCACCAGCTGCGTCATGGCCGCCCGGGACTTCGGCATCCCCGCCAGCGGCACCATGGCCCACAGCTGGGTGCAGATGTTTGACAGCGAGTACGAGGCCTTTGCCACCTACGCCCGTCTTTATCCCGACGGCTGTGTGCTGCTGGTGGATACTTACAACGTGACCAAGAGCGGCGTGCCCAACGCCATCAAGGTGTTCGACGAGGTCTTGAAGCCCCTGGGCAAGCGGCCCAAGGGCATCCGCATCGACTCCGGCGACATCGCTTATCTTTCCAAGAAGGCCCGCAAAATGCTGGACGAGGCCGGCTATGAGGACTGCCCCATCTGCGCTTCCAACAGCCTGGACGAGTACATCGTGCGGGACCTCATCCTGCAGGAGGCGAAGATCGACAGCTTCGGCATCGGCGAGAACCTCATCACCGCCAAGAGCGACCCGGTGTTCGGCGGGGTCTACAAGCTGGCCGCCGTGAAGGAAGGGGACAGCTACATCCCCAAGATCAAGGTCAGCGAGAGCGTGGAAAAGATCACCCTGCCCTGCCTCAAGAAGGTCTGGCGCATCTACGACAACTACACCCGCAAGGCCATGGCGGACTATGTGGCGGTGTACGACGAAGAGGTGGGCGAGCACGAGGAGCTCACCCTCTTCGACCCCAACCAGACCTGGAAACAGCGCACCTACAAAAACTGCACGGTGAAGTGCCTCACCACCCCCATCTACAAGGAGGGCAAGCTGGTGTATGACCGGCCCACCGTGACCGAGATCCGCACCGCCTGCGCCGAGCAGGTGGAGAACCTGTGGGAGGAGATGCGCCGCTTCGAGTACCCCCACCGGTATTATGTGGACTATTCCCGCAAATTGTGGGAGTGCCGCCAGGAACTTCTCACCCAGATCTCCCGCATGGGCCAGTAAACTCACATAAAAACGCATCACCCGGGGAACACTGTTCCCCGGGTGATTTTGTATGATAGAGAAAAGCGCGCTGTTTTGTCTGGGGGCGCTGGGCTATGGCTGCATCGAGCTGGCCTGGCGCGGGCGCACCCACTGGACCATGCTGCTGGCGGGAGGCGTGTGCATGCTGGCCCTCTGGGCGCTGAACGAGCGCCTGGGCCGCTGGCCGCTGCTGGCCCGCTGCGCCGCCGGCGCGCTGGTCATCACCGGCGTGGAGCTGGCCTTCGGCGTGGTCTGCAACCTGGCTTTGGGCTGGCGCGTGTGGGACTACTCCCTTCTCTGGGGCAACCTCTGGGGCCAGATATGCCCCCTCTACTCCAGCCTGTGGTTTTTGCTGTGCATCCCCATCTTCGGCAGCCTGAGCCTCTGCCGCGCCCGCCTGGACGCCCCTGCGGCCCCCGGCGGCGGTCAGGAGGGGTAAAGGCCTGCCCGCCCGCTTCGCCGCGCAGAGCGGCGCCAGGGCGGCGCTCCGACCCGCTTCTCCCGGCCCGCCGTCTGCTGAAAGTCGAGAAAGCCGCGGCACTGCCGCCGCGTAGTGCGCCTCGGAGCGGACACGCTGCACGGTGGGAGTGCAGCGTGTCCGAAACACCGCGTGCGGCGGCGGGCAGGGACGCGGCCACCCCGCATCAAAACTACCCGGACCCCAGCGCCGCCCGAACAAAGAGGCGGCCGGCTTTCATCCAAGCGCTTCGCCCGGCCCATCCCCACCGCACGCTGCGTCCCGGACACTTTTCAGGACAAAGAAAAGTGTCCGTTCCGATGCGCACTACGTGGGAAGGACCGGGCTCTACCTCGGCTCGGTGCGGCGGCGGGCAGGGACGTGCGGCCACCCCGCACGAAACTGCCCGTGTCCCTTCGCCGCCCGGACAAAGAGGCGGCCGGCTTTCATCCAAGCGCTTCGCCCGGTCCATCCCCACCGCACGCTGCGTCCCGGACACTTTTCAGGAGAAAGAAAAGTGTCCGTTCCGATGCGCACTACGTGGGGAGGACCGGGCTTCGGCCTCGCTGCAGCGGCGGGCAGGGACCCTCATGCATCAAAAATGCCCGCCTCCCTTCGCCGCCCGGGCAATGGCAACAGCCCGCCATCATAAAAAACTTCGCCCGGCCCAACCCCGGCGCACACTGCGCGGGGAAGGACCGGGCTTTGTTTCTGCCTTTCGGCTCTCTTAGGCCAGCTCCACCACGGCCGCCTGCCAGGGGGCCAGGGTCAGAATGCCGCCAGTCAGACCGGGCGCGCCGTCCGAGCACAGCAACACTTCCTTTGCCGCGCCGGGCAGTTCCACCTGCTGGGCTTCGCCGCTCAGGTTGGAGACGATGAGCAGCCTGCGCCCGCCGCCGGCACGCACGAAGGCCGCAAGGCCCGCCTGCTCCTGATGCACCGGCTCAAAGTCGCCCCACACCAGCGCCTCTTTATACTTATCGTTTTTGCGAAGGTGAATCAACGATTTGTAAAACTCCAGCACCGAGCCTTCCACGCCCTGCTGGGCCGCCGCGTTCACCCGGGCATAGTTCGGGTTCACCGGCAGCCAGGGCGTGCCGGCGGTGAAGCCGGCGGCGTGTTCTGCCGACCACTGCACCGGGGTGCGGGCGTTGTCCCGGCTCCAGCGGGCCACACGGGCCAGAGCCTCGCCGGGGGCGAGACCCGCCGCCAGCGCGGCGGCGTATTCGCCGTGGGTGTTCACGTCGTCCACCGCGTCGATGGAAGGGAACACCGTGTTGGTCATGCCGAGCTCCTGCCCCTGATAGAGGAAGGGCAGGCCCGGCAGCAGCATCTGCACCGCCGCCAGCGCCTTCTGGGCCCTGGGGTCGTTTGCGGCCTCCTCGGGCAGGTAGCGGCTGGCGCCCCGGGGCTCGTCGTGGTTCTCGATGATGTTGCTCAAAAAGCCCACGCCCGCGGCCCGCAGGGCGCTGTCGAAACAGCAGTCCCGGTAGTTGTCCGGGCCGGGCTTTTTCGCGTCGTACCAGCCCTTGGGGCTGCCGCCCCAGCAGGCGGCGGCAAAGTCGAACATGCTGGAGAAAAAGCCTCCCTGCCCGATGAACAGGGCCAGCTCGGCGGGGTCGGTGTCGAACACCTCACCCACGGTGAAGGCGTTGTGGGGGGCAAAGGCCTCGTCCCGCAGCTGGCCGAGATAGGCATGCAGCTGCTGTCGGGAGACCGGGTCAGCCAGCATCTTGCGGCAGTCCGCCAGGCCGTCCGGCCGGTCGGGGGCGAAGTCCTCGAACCGCTCCGGCTTGCCGATGTTCACGATGGCGTCCACCCGGAAGCCCGCCACGCCCTTGTCCAGCCACCAGTTCACCATCTCCACCACCTCGCGGCGCACCGCGGGGTTCTCCCAGTCCAGGTCGGGCTGCTTTTTGCAGAACAGGTGCAGGTAGTAAAGATCCTCCCGTCCGGGCACCGGGCTCCACACACTGCCGCCGAAGTAGCTGCGCCAATTGGTGGGCGGCGCGCCGTTTTTGCCCTTGCGGAAATAGAAATACTTCCCGTAGGGGCCTTCCGGGTCGGCCAGCGCCTTCTGGAACCAGGGATGCTCGTCGGAGCAGTGGTTCACCACCAGGTCCATCACCACATACATGCCCCGGCGCTTGGTCTCCGCCAGAAGGCGCTCCATGTCCTCCATGGTGCCGAAGCGGGGGTCGATGCCCCGGTAGTCGGCGATGTCGTAGCCCTCGTCCGCCAGCGGGCTTTTGTACACCGGCGAGAGCCAGAGAATGTCCGCCCCCAGCTCCTTGAGATAGTCCAGCCGGTCGATGATGCCGGGGATGTCTCCCACGCCGTCGCCGTTTGAATCCTTGAAGCTTTTGGGCCAGATCTGATAGCAGACCTTGTCCTGCCACCACTGCCGTTCCATGGCTGTTCCTCCCTTGCGGATGATTTTTCCCGGCCTCATTATAGCATTTCTGCGCCCGCTTTCAAGGGAATCGGGCGTTTCCGGGAAAAGGGGACAGGGGCCCTCCGGGCCGGCCCGGCGTTTTGCATACGGAGCGCTGCCGGTTTTTCCTTGTCCGGGCGGCGTGGGGCCGGGCGGTTTTGTGCAGGGCGGACCGCGTCCCGCCGCCGCACGAGGCGCATCCAACGTTGGCCTCAAGCCGGGCGGAGATTCGCCAGCGGGGCGGCAGTGCCGGGGATTGCCCGGTTTTCCGCAGGCGGACAGGACGGGCAAAAAGCCATGCGCCCCGCCCCGCGCACAAAAAAAGCCGCCGCACCCGGGTGGGTGCGGCGGTTTTGCAGATGCTCAAAGTAAGGAAAGAACTTACTTCAGTTCCACCTTGGCGCCAGCCTCTTCCAGCTTCTTCTTCATCTCGTCGGCGTCGGCCTTGGAAGCAGCCTCCTTCAGGGTCTTGGGAGCGTTGTCGACCAGGTCCTTCGCTTCCTTCAGGCCCAGACCGGTGATCTCCTTCACGGTCTTGATAACGGCCATCTTGTTGGCGCCGACCTCAGCCAGCACAACGTCGAACTCGGTCTTCTCCTCAGCAGCGGGAGCAGCAGCAGCGGCAGCGGGAGCGGCAGCGGCCACGGCGGAAACGCCGAACTCCTCGCAGTAGGTGTCGATGAGCTCTTTCAGTTCCAGAACGCTCAGCTCTTTGACAGCGTCAATGATCTTGGTGATTTTCTCAGAAGCCATTGTATTTACCTCCAATGTAGTTTTATTTTTGTTGCGGGCTGCGCCTTATGCGCAGGCCCCGTAGGGTGCCGCGAAACGATCAGGCGGCGGGTTCTTCGCTCTTGTCCACATAAGCCTGCATGGCCACGGCCAGACCGCTGAGGGTGCTGGTGAGGGCGCCGGCGAACATGGAGAGCATGCCTTCCAGGCCGGGCAGCTTGGCAATCTCCTCCACGGAGGCCTTCTCCATCAGCTTGCCGTCCATATAACCGGCCTTGACGGAGAACTTGTCCTTGGAAGCGTCGGCAAACTTGCACAGGATGCGGGCGGCGGCGATGCGGTCCTCCTTGGCGATGGCCAGGGCGGTGGTGCCTTCCAGCACGTCGTTCATGCCTTCCAGCTCGGTGCCGCTGATGGCAAGACGCAGCATGGTGTTCTTCACAACGAAGTACTCCACGCCAGCCTCACGCAGCTCCTTGCGCAGCTTGGTGTCGTCGGCCACGTTGATGCCTTTGTAGTCCACGACCACACCGGCAACGGAATTGGCGATCTTCTCTTTCAGCTCGGCAACATAGGCCTGCTTGGCAGTCAAAATCTTCTCACTGGGCATTTCGGTTTCACCTCGTTTCAAGCGATAACATTCTTTCGTTCGCGATAAAAAAGCCCTTTTCCCGCCATGGCGAGAAAAGGGCATAAACATGCACAGTTACAGTGTTATGCGCGTTTCTCGGCAGGCGGGCGAAAGCCCTTTACGCTATGCATTGAGCACCTGCTGTCTTAAAAACAGCATTATTATTATACCATGAGGCGGGGCGTTGTCAAGCCTGTTTTTCAAAAAAGCCCAAAACGCCCGAAAAAGGCCGGGGCGAAAACGCCCCGGCACTTTGCAGCGGGTTTTAAGCTCAGCCGCCGAACTTGGCGCCGTTCAGCTTGATGCCGGGGCCCATGGTGGTGGCCACGGTGGCGCTCTTGATATACTGGCCCTTGGCAGCGGCGGGCTTGGCCTTCACGATGGCGTCCATCACAACGCGCAGGTTGTCGCCCAGCTTCTCGGGGCCAAAGCTGGCCTTGCCCACGGGAACATGGATGATGTTCTGCTTGTCCAGACGGTACTCGATCTTACCGGCCTTGGCTTCGGTAACAGCCTTGCCGATGTCGGGGGTCACGGTGCCGGCCTTGGGGTTGGGCATCAGGCCGCGGGGGCCCAGGATCTTACCCAGACGGCCGACCTGGCCCATCATGTCCGGGGTGGTGACCAGAACGTCGAAGTCAACAAAGCCTTCGTTCTGGATCTTGGCGATCAGGTCGGCGTCGCCCACCATCATCGCGCCCGCTTCCTCAGCGGCCTTGGCGGCGTCGCCCTTGCAGATGGCGATGACGCGCACGTTCTTGCCGGTGCCGTGAGGCAGCACAACGGCGCCGCGGACCTGCTGGTCGGCGTGGCGGCTGTCAACGCCCAGGCGCACATGCAGCTCAACGGTCTCGTCGAACTTGGCCTTGGCGGTCTGGCAGCAGAGGTTCAGGGCCTCGTCGGCCTCGTAGAGCTTGGTGCGGTCGATCAGCTTGGCGCTGTCGACGTAGTGTTTACCGTGTTTCATAACTTTATCCTCCTGTGTGGTCTATCGGATCAATTTCCTCCCACGAATTCAGCCGGGGCAGATCACTCGGTGACGGTGACGCCCATGCTGCGGCAGGTGCCGGCGATCATGCTGATCGCGCTCTCCAGGTTGGCGGCGTTCAGGTCGGGCATCTTGGTCTTGGCGATCTCTTCCAGCTGAGCCTTGGTGATGGTGGCCACCTTGGTCTTGTTGGGAACGCCGGAACCGCTCTCGATGCCGCAGGCCTTCTTGATCAGGACCGGAGCCGGAGGGGTCTTGGTGATAAAGCTGAAGGAACGGTCGGCATACACGGTGATGACCACCGGGATGATGTAGCCCATGTCCTTCTGGGTGCGCTCATTGAATTCCTTGGTGAACGCCATGATGTTCACGCCGTGCTGGCCAAGCGCGGGGCCGACAGGGGGGGCCGGAGTCGCTTTGCCGGCCGGGATCTGCAACTTGATGTAACCAGTTACTTTTTGCGCCATTTTAATGCACCTCCAAAATTTGTGGTAAGATAGCGGGCCGAAAACCTCGGCCCTCCCACGGGCGCGGGGAATGCCGCACCCTATAAAAACCGCACTTGGCGGCTCTTACCGATGTTTTGCCCGCCGCGCGGGCACGTTCGTTCTTACAGGGGTTTCGCCTGGCCCAGTTCCAGTTCGGCGGGAGTTTCGCGCCCGAACATGGAGACCTTGACCTTCACCTTCTGGGCCTGCAGGTCGATCTCGTCCACCACGCCCACGAAGCCCTCCAGAGGGCCTCCGGTGATCTGGACGTTGTCGCCCACCGCATAGTCCAGCGTGAGCTCGGCCTTGGTGTTCATGCCCAGCTTCTCCGCTTCCTCGTCGCTCAGGGGTTCAGGCTTGGACGAGGGGCCGACGAATCCGGTCACGCCGCGGCAGTTGCGCACGATGTACCAGCTCTCGTCGGTCATGACCATCTTCACCAGCACATAGCCGGGGAACAGTTTGCGCTCCACCAGCCGTTCCTTGCCGTCCTTCAGTTCGGGAACCATCTCCACCGGCACTTTGACCTCCTGGATGAGGTCCTGCAGGCGGCGGTTTTCCACGATGGTCTCAAGGTTGGTGGCCACTTTGTTTTCGTAGCCGGAATAGGTATGCACTACATACCACAGTGCCTGTTCTGCCATTCGTGTTCGCTCCCCTCGTTTTGTGCTTGCGTGTTACAGGCTCCGGGCCAGCGCCAGCAGGGCGTCGCGGCCAAAGCCGAAGAGCAGGTCCAGAGCAAGCACCACGATGGCAGAGATGATGACCACCACGATGACCACGATGGTGTTGTTGATGATCTGCTTCTTGCTGGGCCACACGACCTTCTTCATCTCGCTCGCAGTGTCGCGGAAGAATTTGCCGATGCCCTTGAACCAGTTCTTGACCTTCGAGAAGAAGCCGGGTTTCTTGCTGCTAGTCTCAGCCATGATACTCCGCCTTTCTTACTTGGTCTCGCGATGGACAGTATGCTTTCTGCAGAAACGGCAATACTTCTTCATCTCGAGGCGGTCGGGGCTGTTCTTCTTGTTCTTCTTGGTGTTGTAGTTGCGCTGTTTGCACTCCGTGCAGGCAAGGGTGATTTTCACTCGCATTTGTCTTCGGCACCTCCATTTAACGGTTTGTTTAGCCTCCCTGACAGTTGCAGGCCGCACCCGAAAAATGGGCACAAAAAAATAAACCTGCAAAAGAGGTGATACCATCATATCACACCGGGGCCTGCCCGTCAAGAGAAAAATCCCTTTAAAATGCGAAAAAAAGCGGCGGCGGGGCGGGTGCGGGCAGTAGCGCGCCGGGCATTTTTATGGTATTATTAGAATACTTATGGGCATATGCCCCAAAGGGGCCCATTTTGCCCGAAGAGAGAAGGATAAAAACGATGAAAAAACTGACTGTCGCGCTGCTGTTCGGCGGCGTTTCCAGCGAGCATGACGTGAGCTGCATGTCGGCAAAGACCTTTGCCGACGGCCTGGACGCGGCCCGCTACGATGTGTACAAGATCGGCATCACCAAGGACGGCCGCTGGTTTTACTATCCCGGCCCCTCCGACAAGATGCCCGAGGACCAGTGGCTGAACTGCCCGGGAAATATCCCCTGCCTCATCAGCCCGGACCGGGCCTGCCACGGCATGCTGCTCTTTGAGGAGGGCGGCGTGCGCACGGTGCGGCTGGACGCGGCCATCCCGGTGCTCCACGGCAAAAACGGCGAGGACGGCACCATCCAGGGCCTGTTCGAGCTGGCGGGCATCCCCTACGTGGGCTGCGGCGTGCTGGCCAGCGCCGCCTGCATGGACAAGGCGGTGGCCAACATCCTGTTCGACGCGGCGGGCGTGCCCCACTGCCGCTGGGACTGGGCCGACCGCGCCGGCTGCGACGAC
Organism: Oscillospiraceae bacterium; assembly: GCA_004558145.1. Lineage (GTDB taxonomy): Bacteria > Bacillota > Clostridia > Oscillospirales > Ruminococcaceae > Allofournierella_A > Allofournierella_A excrementavium. Next base: position 526,854 of record SFDQ01000001.1, on the reverse strand, counting down.
TTCGACGCGCTGGCCGACCGGCTGGAAAAGAAGCTGGGCTGGCCCATCTTCGTGAAACCCGCCAACGCGGGCAGCAGCGTGGGCATCAGCAAGGCGGAGGACCGCGCGGCCCTGAAGGCCGCCGTGGCCACCGCCCTGGCCGAGGACGACAAGGTGGTCTTTGAGCGCTTTGTGCAGGGCCAGGAGGTGGAGTGCGCGGTGATCGGCAACCGCTGCGCCGTGAGCACCCGCCCCGGCGAGATCCTGGCCAGCGAGGAGTTCTATACCTACGACGATAAGTACGTGCTGGGCACCAGCCGCACCCTCATCCCCGCCCGCCTGCCGGAGGAAAAGCTGGACGAGGTGCGCTCTCTGGCGGAAAAGGCCTACGCCGCTTTGGGCTGCGAGGGCCTGGCCCGGTGCGACTTCTTTGTGGAACAGGACGGCAACGTGCTCATCAACGAGATCAACACCATGCCCGGCTTCACCATCATCAGCATGTATCCCAAGCTGATGGAGGCGGCGGGCAAGCCCCTGGGCGCGCTGCTGGACGAACTGGTGGAGCTGGCGCTGGCGCGCGCGGAGGGCAAGTGAGCCATGGATGAGCGTGCCATCGGCGTGTTCGACTCCGGCGCGGGCGGCCTCACCGCGGTGCGGCAGCTGCGGCGGCTTCTGCCCGGCGAGAAGATCGTCTACTTCGGCGACACCGGCCGCGTGCCCTACGGCACCCGCAGCCCGTCGGCCATCTTTCAGTACGCGAAGCAGGACATCGCGTTCCTGCTCTCGAAAAACGTCAAGTTCCTGCTGGCGGCCTGCGGCACGGTGAGCAGCATCCTGCCCGCCGACTACACCGCCGCCCTGCCCGTGCCCTTTGCCGGCGTGGTGGACGCGGCCAGCGCCGCGGCGGCCGCCGCCACCAAAAACGGGCGCATCGGCGTCATCGGCACCAGCGCCACCATTCGCAGCGGCAGCTATGAGCAGCGGCTGCACAACGCCGATGGGGGCTTTCAGGTGTTCGCCAGGGCCTGCCCCATGTTCGTGCCGCTGGTGGAGAACGGCTATGTGGCCCCGGACGACCCCGTCACCGCCGCCATCGCGCGGCAGTATCTGGAGCCGCTGCGCGGGGAAGGGGTGGACACCCTCATCCTGGGCTGCACCCACTACCCCCTCATCGCCCCGGCCATCGCCAAGGTGATGGGCCCGGAGGTGACCCTCATCGACGCGGGGCGGGAGGGCGCGCTGCTGGCCCGCCGCCGCCTTTCCGAGCTGGACCTGCTGGCCCCCGAGGGCAGCGAGGGGGGCGCGGAGTATTTCGTGAGCGACGAGCCCGCGGGCTTTGAGCCCTTCATCCGGCTGTTCGTGGGCGCAAACGACGGCCCCGTGACCCGGGTGGCCATCGACAACTACTGACCGGGGCCGCGGGCCCCGCATCCAAAGGAGGAGAAGCCCATGAACGAGGACTTCCTGATCCGCATCGACGGGCGCATGGAACAGGGCGACGAGTCGGACTCGGTGCAGCTGATGACCCGTGGCAGCTTTGTGCGCCGGGGCGGCAGCTTTTTCATCAGCTACAAGGAGTCGGAGACCACCGGCTACGAGGGCTGCACCACCACCGTGAAGGTGGCGAAGGACGAGAGCAAGGTCTCCATGACCCGCTTCGGCCCCGCCGCCGGGCAGCTGGTGGTGGAAAAAGGCATCCGCCATCTGTGCCACTACGACACCGGCTACGGCGCCATGACCCTGGGCGTGGCGGCGGACGAGATCCACAGCCGCCTCACCGACGAGGGGGGCGAGGTGGAGTTCAGCTACACCCTGGACGCCGACCAGAACACCATCCTCAGCCGCAATCTGGTGAAGATCAGCGTCAAGCGCACCGGGCCGCTGACCTGACCGCCTTATATATTGTAATTATAAAGGGCTCTGCCGGCGGCAGGGCCCTCTTTTTTGCCAAATTTTGCCGAAAGGGGTGTGCAAAGGCCGTTCCGTCTGATATAGTTAAGGTGTGAAGTATCCGACACGCCGAAAGAAACGGAGGACGGAACCATGAAAGCGCTGAAAGGTCTTGTGCCCTATTTCCTCATCGCAGCCCTGATGTGGGTGATGTGGCTGTGCAATATCAACGCCAATCGCCTGATCTTCATCAGCGACGGGCTCTATCTGGCCGCGTTTTACCTTGTCCCCCTGCTGCCGCTGCTCATGGGGGTCATCGCGGGGCGGTGTATGCGTCTGCCGGATCTCTACCCCGCGTGGCGCGCGGTGCTGGACGGAGCGCTGGCCATCCTGCTGCTTTTGCTGGGCTATGGGCCGCTGACCCTCAGGATCTTCGGCCTCGGGAAGCTGGTTTTGCTGACCGAAACTCTCTATGAGGGTGGCCTGCGGGTGCCGCTGATGCTGTTCAGCGGCCTTCTGCTGGGGCGGCTGACCCTTCTGCTCAGCCGCCGCCGTGCGAAAGACACCGCGCCGGAATAACAGAAAAAAGCGCCGCCTGCTCATCCAAGGGCAGGCGGCGCTTTATACACTCCAACATTTACATCATAGCACAAATTTCCAGCCCTTTCAAGGCAACAATCGAACAAATTTTGCACCATAAGTCTATGCACCATGTCAATATACAAACGATTTGGGGTATGATATAGTATAGACACACCAAGGAGAGAACACCAAGGTCTAGAAACCGGCGGGTAGGAAACGAAGAAACGTGGCCCCCGGGAAGGAAAGGAGCGCAGGACCATCATGGTAAAAGAAGAACCCAAGCAGTTTGGGCAGGGTGGGTTCTGCCGCTGACGATCCAGATCGCTCACAACACCAAAAGATGCTTTCTTTTCAAGAGGACCAGAGACAAGAGCGATTTATCTGGCACACGATCGTTCAAATAGCGTACAGAGCCCACGACCTGCCGGCATGAATTTTTAGATAGATGAAGTTGTGAACAACGAATCGGCGCGCTTAGAAAAGCGCAAAAAACATTCGAACTTCCAAAGCTTCCATCCGTTTAAAAACTCATTACCCGCGGGCGTTTTTCTATATGAAAAGCGGCCTGCACGTCCAATTATAGACGGCCTTGAAACGTCCGCCGTGAAAGCGCGGATGTCTCATACACACACCGGTGTGAGAAGGGTCTGTAAAAAGACGCCAATTCAAAAAAACGGAGGTTTCAACTCCAATGTACTAACCATGAAAGGGAACGTCCCCTTTTGAAACGCACGAAGAACGAAAGCGGATACAACAGCGCGCGAAATGGCAAGATCGAGCCGCGAGCGTCCAGGTAAGGCAAAGCAGGAAGGTTTTCAATGGGGCCGATGGGCCGCGTGAGAACATGCTTTGAGGAATGGAACAGCAAGCGGCGGGAAACCAAGTTCCGAGTTTTGTTTTCAAACACCAAAAGATCGAAAGGCGCGGTTGACAGCAAGTTTTGATCCAATGGCATCCAAACAGGACCCCGATTTTATCCACAAGGCAAACTGATAAAACGCCTTTCGAAACAACGTTGCATCAAAACCCAAGAGAGGGATACCCCAATGTGGTAACATCGTTTGCTCCAAGCTGATGTGCAGGCGATGTGAAGCTACAAAGCCTGCATAAAAGAATTTCCAGATAGAAAGCGCGATGAACATGAAAAAGTTTCTGTTTGAACGTTTGAAATCCAGGAAATGAGAGGGCAGACCAATGTACTGAATCGTTTCCCGGGGCGCCGTGTCCGGCGCCCCGGTTTTTTTGTGCCCTTTTGAAGCGCGCCCCCGCTCAGTGCTCGTCCCCGTCCAGGAAAGGCTTCACCAGCCGCTCAAAAATGACGCTCTCGCGCATCAGCGCCAGCCCCTGCGTTTCATCCCCCAGCACCAGCAGCCGGTCGCCGGGGTCGATGCCGAAAATTTTGCGGGCCGCGGCGGGCAGAACGATCTGCCCTTTCTCCCCCACGGTGACCACCCCGAAGATGTGCTTGCCCCGGGGCGGCGGGCTCAGGCCCTCCACCGTGCTCTCGTAATTCACCAGATCGTCCAGCGTCACCCCGAACACCTCCGCCAGGGCGGCGGCCCGCTCCAGGTCCGGCGCGGACTCGCCGCTCTCCCACTTGGAGAGGGTCTGGCGGGAGACGTTCACCTTTTCTGCCAGTTCCTCCTGCGAGAGACCGTTCAGTTTGCGCAGCTGGCAGAGGTTATCCCGAAACATGGCGTTTCTCCTTTCGCTTGCCCAAAACGCACCAGCGCAGCACCGGCGTTTTGGAGATGAGGGCGTTCAAACCATACCCGCCGCCGAAGGCAGCCGCTGCCGCCAGCAGATAGCAGACCCCGGCGGGCAGATGCAAAAACCGGTCCATGGCCCAGGCCGCGGCGGCCAGGGGCAGATAGTGAAGCACATACAGCCCGAAACTGCGCTGCCCCAGCCAGGCGGCCAGAGGACCCGTCCTGTCGCCCCAGCGCTTCATGGCGGCGAAGGCCGCCAGCACCGTCGCCCAGGCAAAGGCGATGGCCAGCGGGCAGTTCACCGCCGGCGGCACGGCGTAGTTCTGCCCGAACCAGCGCAGGGCGTAGGCCGTGCCCAGCGCCAGCGCCGCGGCACAGAAGGGCAGGGGATGGGCGGCAAGACGCTCCACCACCTCTTCCTGGGCAAAGACAAAATAGCCCAGCAAAAAGGAAAACGCGTAGATGCCGAAGCGGTAGACCGCGATGTAAGGGGCGTTCAGCACCTGCGCCGCGGCCCAGAGGGGCAGGCCCAGCGCCGCCAGGGCGAGGGGGCCAAGCCGCCCGCAGACGCGGTAGAGGCGGCCCCGTTCAAACCGACGCAGCAGGACCAGCGCCATGGAAAAAAGCCAGAGCATCTGGGCAAACCACAAAACGCCGCAGCCGAACGCCGCCATGATGAGCCAGAGCACCGGGGCGGGCAGGGGCGGCAGGGCGTCAAAGGCCCCGGCCAGCGCCATATTGAAGCCGCCCAGCACCCACTGAAAGACCAGAAGTCCCAGGGTGGAGGGCACCAGCAGCTTTTCGGTGCGGCGGACGGCAAAGGCTTTTTGCGGCTGCCGCTCCAGCGCAAGACGGGCGCTCGCGCCGGACACCACAAACAGCAGCACCATGAACCAGGGGTAGAGCAGGTACTGCACCGCGTCCTGGGGCTGCACCGGGGCAAAAGGCCCCACCACTCCGGCGGTGATGACGCCGTTGTACATATAGATGACGTGATAGAGCACCACCAGCAGAACGGTGGCCCAGCGAAGATTGTCCAGATAGTGCCGGCGCATATGTTTCCCGCCCTTGCAAAAGATTTTAACACATTCTATCACGGCCTTCCAGCCGCTTCCACCAACCAAACGCGGCACAAAAGCGGCCGCCGTGTTAAAAATCGTGGCGCACGGGCGGGCTTCGCGGGCCTGCCGGGTTTTGCTTGACTTTGACACCCCCGCCTTTATAATTAAAGGTGTGTACGCCCCGCCGAACGCGGCGCGGGCGGCTGTTTTTGCGCGCCGCGCATGTCAAGCAACATCACCGCCCGCCGCGCTGCGCCGCCGGGCGAAGAAGCATCAGAGAGGCAACGCCATGAACAAGACATCCGCCGCGCCCCACCCCGTGCTGGGGGTGCTGGGCGGCATCGGGCCGATGAGCACCGTCTATTTTTATGAGATGATCACCGCCCACACCAAGGCCGAAAAGGACCAGGACCACCTGGACATCGTCATCAGCAGCCGGGCCACCACCCCGGACCGCAGCGCCTACATCCTGGGCGAGAGTAACGACGACCCCTTCTCGGTGATGGAGCGGGACGCCGAAATGCTGGTGCGCTACGGCGCCACCGTGCTGGCCATCCCCTGCAACACCGCCCACTATTTCTATGACCGGCTGCAGCGCAGCCTGCCGGTGCCGGTGCTGAACATGATCCAGCTCACCGTGCGCACCGCCAAGGCGGGCGGCTGCCAGAAGCTGGGCATCCTTGCCACCAGCGGCACGGTGGCCAGCTGCTCCTACCAGCGCATGTGCGCGGCGGAGGGCATCGGCTGCGCCGTGCCAAGCGAGGCCGACCAGGCCGCGCTGATGAACACCATCATCTACGGCCAGATCAAGAGCGGCAAGCCGGTGGATTTGGAGCTATTCGGCCGCATCGCCGACGGCCTCAAGGCCCAGGGCTGCCAGAAGGCGGTGCTGGGCTGCACCGAGCTTTCCCTCATCAAGCGGGACTACGGCCTGGACGATTTCTTCATCGACAGCACCGAGGTGCTGGCCAAAGCCACCATCGAGGCCTGCGGCAAGACCCCTGTGGGCTTTGATTTCTGAACCGGAGGGGAGGCGCTCTCTGTGACCGAGCTGGAAAAGAACATGCAGCTGCTGCACACGGGCGATCTGTACGTCTGCAACTCGCCGGAGATGTTCCGGCTGCAGATGGAGTACCGCTCGCTCATCCAGCAGTACAACCAGATGGACCCCCGGGATATGGACGGTCACGCCGCCCTGCTGCCCCGCATCTTTGCCGAGGTGGGGGAGGGCTGCTTCATCGAGCCGCCCTTCAACGCCAACTGGGGGTGCTTTACCCACCTGGGCAGAAATGTCTACGCCAACTTCAACCTCACCCTCACCGACGACACCCACATCCACATCGGCGACGATGTGATGATCGGCCCCAACGTGACCATCACGGCGGCCACCCACCCGTTGCACCCGGCGCTGCGGCGCAAGGGCCTGCAATACAACAAGCCCGTCACCATCGGCGCGGGCGCGTGGATCGGCGCGGGCAGCATCATCCTGCCGGGGGTGACCATCGGGGAGAACGCCGTCATCGGCGCGGGCAGCATCGTTACCAAGGACGTCCCGGCGGGCATGCTCGCTGTGGGCAGCCCCTGCCGCGTGGTGCGCCCCATCGGCGAGGAGGACCGCCTGGCCTACGACCACGGCCGGCCCGTCCCGCCCGAATTCTTGTGATTCCGCGGCCGTTTCATTCGCGGCCGCGTTATGAAAGGAAGTAAGACCCATGAACCAGAAAGACACCTTCTACATCACGACCCCCATCTACTACCCCAGCGACAAGCTGCACATCGGCCACAGCTACACCACCGTGGCCTGCGACGCGCTGGCCCGCTTCAAGCGGATGCAGGGCAAAAAGGTGATGTTCCTCACCGGCACCGACGAGCACGGCCAGAAAATCCAGGACAAGGCCGCCGCCGCGGGCGTGACCCCCAAGCAGTATGTGGACAACATCGTGGAGGGCGCGGGCGGCGTGAAGGACCTGTGGAAGCTGATGAACATCAGCTACGACCGGTTCATCCGCACCACCGACGACTACCACATCGCCAGCTGCCAGAAGATTTTCCAGAAGCTGTATGACCAGGGCGACATCTACAAGAGCGTCTACAAGGGCCATTACTGCAAGCCCTGCGAGAGCTTCTGGACCGACAGCCAGCTGAAGGACGGCAAGTGCCCCGACTGCGGCGGCGACGTCTACGAGGCCGAGGAGGAGGCTTACTTCTTCAAGACCAGCAAATACGCCGACCGGCTGCTGAAGTACTACGAGGACCACCCCGCCTTCATCCAGCCCGAGACCCGCAAGAACGAGATGATCGCCTTCATCAACCAGGGCCTGCAGGACACCTGCGTCTCCCGAACCTCGGTCTCCTGGGGCATCCCCGTTCCCTTCGACCCCAAGCACACCATGTACGTTTGGGTGGACGCGCTGAGCAACTACATCTCCGCGCTGGGCTACGGCAACGACAAGTACGGCGACTACGACGCCTTCTGGCCCGCCGACCTGCACATGGTGGGCAAGGAGATTTTGCGCTTCCACACCATCCTCTGGCCCGCCATGCTGATGGCGCTGGACCTGCCCCTGCCCGAGCGGGTGTTCGGCCACGGCTGGCTGCTGCTGGACGGCGGCAAGATGAGCAAGTCCAAGGGCAACGTGGTGGACCCGGCGGTGCTCTGCGAGCGCTACAGCGTGGACGCCATCCGCTACTTCCTGCTGCGGGAAATTCCCTTCGGCAACGACGGCGTGTTCTCCAACGAGGCCCTCATCGCCCGCATCAACTCTGACCTTGCCAACGACCTGGGCAACCTGCTCAGCCGCACGGTGGCCATGGCCGAGAAGTACTTCGGCGGCACCCTGCCCGCCGAGCGTGCTGCCGGCGAGTTCGACGACGACCTCATCAAGACGGTGAGCGAGATGCCCGCCAAGGTGGCCGCCTGCATGGACGACCTGCTCATCCCCCAGGCCCTGCAGGAGGTGTTCAAGGCCATCCAGCGCGCCAACAAGTACATCGACGAGACCGCGCCCTGGGCCCTGGCCAAGGACGAGGCCAACCGTGACCGCCTGGCCATGGTGCTGTATAACCTGTGCGAGGCGCTGCGCTTTGCCACCGTGCTGCTGGCGCCCTTCCTGCCCGACACCGCCGACAAGATGGCCGTGCAGCTGGGCCTCTCCGACGCCGACCGCGCCTGGAACGACCTGCGCTTTGGCGGCAAGGCGGACTACACCGTGCACAAGGGCGACGCCCTGTTCCCCCGCATCGACGCGGCGAAGGAGCTGGCGGAGCTGGCCGCGGCCCACGAGGCCCAGGTGAAGGCCGCCCAGGAGAAGGCTGCCGCCGCCGAGAAGGCCGCCGCGCCCGCCCCTGCCGCTGCTGAAGGCATCGAGCACCAGCCGGAAGTCTCCTTCGACGACTTCTGCAAGGTGGAGCTGCGGGTGGCCCAGGTGCTCACCTGCGAGAACCTGCCCGAGAGCAAGAAGCTGCTGAAAATGACCCTGTTCGACGGCGAGCGTGAGCGCACCATCCTCTCCGGCATCGCCAAGTGGTACAAGCCCGAGGACCTCATCGGCCGCAAGGTGGGCATCGTGGCCAACCTCGCTCCCCGCCCGATGATGAAGGGCAAGTATGTGAGCGAGGGCATGGTGATGGCCGCCGACATGCCGGACGGCGGCGCTTCGGTGGTCTTCTTCCCCGACGACGTGCTGCCCGGCAGCGCCATCCACTGATGGCCGGCCCCATCTTCGACAGCCACGCCCACTACCTCAGCCGTCAGTTCGACGGCGACCGCGAGGCCCTTTTGCAGAGCCTACCCGCCGCCGGGGTGGCGGGGGTGGTGGAGTGCGCCACCGATTTTGCCACCAGCAAGGGCGCGCTGGAACTGGCCGCCGCGTGGCCCTTCGTGTGGGCCGCGCTGGGCATCCACCCGGAGAGCCTCATCGAGGAGGACGCCTCCACCAACACCCAGTTTTCCGGCGACTGGAAGGCGGAACTGGCCGCCATCGCCCCGCTGCTGAGCGAAAAAAAGGCGGTGGCGGTGGGGGAGATTGGCCTGGACTATCACTGGCCCATCCCCAAGGACGCCCAGCTGGAACTGTTCGAGGCCCAGATACGCCTTGCGCTGGAGCTGGACAAGCCCGTCATCGTCCATGACCGGGAGGCCCACGCCGACACCTACGCGCTTTTGAAAAAATACCGCCCCAAAGGGGTGCTCCACTGCTTTTCCGGCTCGGCGGAGGACGCCGCCTGGCTCACCGCCCAGGGCATGTACATCGGCTTTGGCGGCGCGGCCACCTTCAAGGGGGCCAAGCGGGCGGTGAAAGCCGCCGCCATCGTCCCCCCGGACAAGCTGCTGGTGGAGACCGACTGCCCCTACATGGCCCCCGAGCCCTGCCGGGGCCGCCGGTGCGACTCCTCTCTCATTGCCCACACCGCCGCCTTTCTGGCCGAAGTGCGGGGGGAGGAGACCGAGCGCCTGCTGGAAACCACCTGCCAGAACGCCCGGGCCCTCTTCGGCCTCGGCTGAACCAAAACAAATTTTAAGGAGAGAATCACCCATGAAAGCACGTCTTCCCAAACGCCACGAGTATGTCATCAGCTTCCCCGAGGGCAGCGACGAGGCCCGCAACAACGAGGCCTGGGACAAGCTGAACCAGCTTCTGGAGGACTACAAGAAGGCCCACAACGGCAACAGCGTCTATGAGCCCACCTTCATCCAGGACACCGAGGAGCAGGTGAAGGCCCTGCAGGCGGAGTACGGCTTCGAGTACACCATCGAGGAAAAGTAAGTCCTGCAGCAAAAGCGCCCCTTTCCATCGCGGAAAGGGGCGCTTTTTATGTTGGTTTTCAGTCGAACACGTCCGCCATCACATGGCCCTTCAAAAACGCGGCAAAGCGGCCGTATTCTTCTTCGGTGAGGGGGGCGGGGCTGCTCATGACCACAAGGTCGTGGCCCGCCGCGCCCCGGCGGTAGGGTGGATGCACATGGGCAAAGGGGTTGGCGGCAAAGCCGCAGCGCTCGTAAAAGCCTTTTCTGCGGCGGGAGACTTCGTCCCGGGGCGGGTCGATCTCCAGAATGACCGGCTTGCCCTTGGCCTGCAAAAGTTCCAGCGCACGGCTGCCGAAGCCCATGCCCCGCAGCTGGGGCAGAACGCAGAAGTGTTCCACATAGAAATAGTCCGGCTGCTCCCAGTAGAGGATGAGCCCCGCGAAGGCGCCCTCCGCCCACAGCAGGTCGAAGTGATAGGCTTCGTCGCCCAGGATGCGCCGCTGGGAGGCGCTCAGCCGCTGCTCGTGCACCGGGAAGCTGATGCCGTACAGCTCCATGGCGGGAGCGAACAGCGGGCTTGCGGGGTCGGTGAGGCGTTTCAGTTCCATGACCGGCACCTCACAGCAGCGTCTGGCCGTTGACTTCCAGCCGGAAGGAGAGCTGGAAATACTCCGCCGCCTTGCGGCACAGGAGCATCCGCTCCAGAAAAATTTCGAAATAGTCCATCACCGGGCAGACGGTGGTGTCCAGCTGGATGCGCAGGGTCAGAGTCTTCTGCTCCTTGTCCAGGTCCAGATCCGAGCGCTCCACCGCCCAGTTCACCCGGTCGTGGATGTCGAAGCGGATGGTGTCCCGGTTGCGCACCCGGCTGCGGCGCACGTCGGTCTTGTCCGCCAGGATGAGCGCCGCCGCCACCCCGTTCACCGGGAAGGCGGTGCCCTCGTCGTGGTTGCCGATGGCCGTCACCACCAGCGCCGTGTCGGCGGGGGGCATGCCCATCTTGTCCAGGATGCGGAAGGCCATCACCGCGCCGCTCTGGGCATGGTCCACCCGGTTCACCAGATTGCCGATGTCGTGCATGTAGCCGGCGATGCGGGCCAGCTCCACCTGGCGTTCGTCCGCCCCCAGCTCTTCCAGCAGATGGCTGGCCACCGCCGCGCAGCGGGTCACGTGGGCAAAGGAGTGCTCGGTGAAGCCCAGGGCGATGAGCGAGGCGTCGGCCTGCTGGATGTAGGTGTTGATCTCGGCGCTGTGGCGCACCATTTCGTAGGTCACGGGCAGACTGGACATGGTTCCCTCCGCTTTGGTTTGGATGTTACAGGGTGGGTTTGAAGGTGACGAACTGGCGCAACGGGCTGCCGATCAGCGGGCGGCACCACTCCACAAAGGCGTCGGTGACGTCGCAGCCGTCGGCGCTGATGTATTCGTCGGGCATCTTGCGCTCGTAGAGCATCACCTGCTCCACAGGGATGAGGAAGGTCTCCACCTGATAGACGGGGCCGGGCACCCGGCGCAGGCCCACCATCACGCCGTTCTCGCCGGCCAGGGCCGCGCGGGCGGCCTCGCCGCCCACCAGCACCGCCTCGTCCCGGTCGGTCTCGGACTGGAAGGCGATGGAGGCGCGGTTGCTGATGCCGGGCTTTTCGCTGCGGGCCTTGATGCCCAGCTTTTTGATGACCAGATTGGCCAGATGAGCGCTCACATCGCCGTAGTAGGTGGCGCGGCCCACCTGGAAGATGGGCTCCACGATGGGCTTGCCGTCCAGGCCGGTGAGGCCCTCGCTGGCCACCACGACCACGCCGCCCTTCTTGCGGTAGAGGTCGCCCACCTTCTCCAGAAACTCCTCTTCGTTGAAGGGGCGCTCGGGCAGGTAGATGAGGTCGGGGCCGTCGCCGTTTCCGGTGCGGGCCAGGGCGCTGGCGGCGGTGACCCAGCCGGCGTTGCGGCCCATGGCCTCGATGACCGACACATGGATGGGCAGACTGCGCACGTCCTGGCTGATCTCGCTGGTGATGCCGGCGATGAACCGGGCGGCCGAGCCGAAGCCGGGGGCGTGGTCGGTCACGGCGATGTCGTTGTCCACCGTCTTGGGGATGCCCACCACCCGCACGTCCACACCGGCGGCCACGCAGGCTTTGAACAGCTTGCCGCAGGCGTCCATGCTGCCGTTGCCGCCGTTGAACAGCACCCAGCGGATGTTGTGCTTGCGGCAGATCTCGGCCATGGCGGCGTAGTGCTCGGGCTCCAGCGCGTCGCGGCTGGTGCCGATGGCGGAGGCGGGGGTCTGCAGCAGCAGCTTCAGGCGCTCCTCCGGCACGGCGGACAGGTCGCAGAAGTTCTCCTTCAGCATGCCGCCGGTGCCGCCCACCGCGCCCAGCACCTTTTCCACTTCCGGGTGCTTTTTGGCCTCGGTCACCGCGCCGTACAGCGAGGAGTTGATAACGGCGGTGGGCGCGCCGCCGTGAACGATCAGAAGGTTGCCTTGTTTCATGGTGGTCTTTCCTTTCTGTGTACCTTTTTATTATAGGCCCCGGCGAAGGGGATGTAAAACAAGAAGTTTGTAAAATCCGCGGCGGGCGTTGCGCATCCCGCCGGCGGCTGGTATAATATCTTTTACGCGGGCGACGCCCGCCAGAGCAACTTAGGATTTTAGGCTCGCCGTCCTTTTTTGAAAAGGGGCGGTCACACCGTCGGGAACTGGCAGGGCCGGGCGGTCAAAATCTAACTGCCGGAGTGTGTAATCATGTCAACGCGAAAACTCGTCCGCTGCGGCCTTGTGGCCGCCCTCTACGTGGTGCTGTGCATGGCGCTGCAGCCCCTCTCCTTCGGCGCGGTGCAGATCCGCTTTGCCGAGGCGCTGGTGCTGCTGCCGGTGTTCGGCGCGGAGTACATCGCCGCCGCCGTGCTGGGATGCTTTCTGTCGAACCTTTTGGGTTCGGTGCTGCCGGACGTCATCTTCGGCACCCTGGCCACCCTGCTGGCCTGCCTTGTGACCTACAAACTGCGCAATTTCCGGGTGCGGGGCCTGGCCCTGCCCGCGGCGGTGCCGCCGGTTTTGTTCAACGCCCTCATCGTCGGGCCGGAAATTGCCATCTTCTTTTCCGACACGCCCGCCACTCTGCCGCTGATGGTCTGGAACGGGGTCACCGTGGCCCTGGGCGAAGTGGTGGCCTGCGGCGTGCTGGGCGTGGCGCTGGTGAAGCTCATCGAGTCGAACCCTGCCCTGCGCAAACTGTTCACCGAGTAAACACCCTTGCATCAAAGGAGGCCCGCTATGAAACCCCGCTGCGTCATCTGGGACTGGAACGGCACCCTGCTGGACGACCTTCAGCTGTGCCTTCGCTTGCTGAACGAGATGCTGGAGGAGGACGGCTGCCCCAACCGCTATGACCTTGCCGCCTACCGGGAGATCTTCGGGTTCCCGGTGGTGGACTACTACCGGCGGGCGGGCCTCGACTTTAAAAAGCGCAGCTTTGAAGAGATGGCGGCGGACTATGTGGCCCGCTATGACCCCGCGAGTTTTTCCTGCTCTTTGTGCCCCGGCGCGGCCGATGCTCTGGCCGCACTGAAATCCGCCGGGGTGCGGCAGGTCATCCTCTCGGCCAGCGAGCTGACGCTGCTGAACGCCCAAGTAGAGCATCTGGGCCTTGCGGGGTATTTCGACGAGCTGCTGGGCCAGACCGACTGTTACGGCCACGGCAAGCTGGAAACGGGCAAAGCGTGGATCGCCCGCCAGGATTTTGACCCGGCCCAGGCGGTGATGGTGGGGGACACCCTCCACGACGCCCAGGTGGCGAAGGGCCTTGGCGCGAAGTGCGTGCTCTGCGCCGCCGGGCACCAGAGCCGGGCGCGGCTTTTGACGGCGGGCGTGCCGGTCATCGGCACGCTGGAGGAACTCCCGGCGCTGCTTGGCCTCTGAAAGCCCATTCTTATGATACCAGCCTTCGGGCAAGAAAAAAAGGTGGAAATTTCCTCATACGGAAATTCCACCTTTTTGTTTGTAAGTGAGTCAAAGCTCGATGCGGTACCGGCGGGTGACGCGGGGTTTGCCGTCGATGACGTCGTCCAGCTTGTCCAGCAGAACGCCGCCGTTCTTTTCGATGACCCGGGCGGAGCCGGTGTTGCCGTCGGCGCAGGTCAGCAGCACCCAGGAGAGGCCCAGCGTGCCGCGGGCGTAGTCCAGCGCGCCCGCCAGCAGCTTCGTGCCCAGCCCCTGGCCCCAGCGGCCCGCCCGCACGGCGTAGCCGATGTGGCCGCCAAAGCGCTCCAGCGCGGGGGTCAGCCGGTGGCGGATGGAAACTTCCGCCAGAAATTCGTCCCCGTCCACCAGCCACAGGCTGGTGCAGGGCACATAGCCCGCCGGCAGGTCCCGCCCGGCGCGGTAGTCCGCAAAGCGGGCGAACAGCCCGTCGGGGCAGTGCTCCGCGCCGCCGAAAAAGCAGGTGGGGGAAAGCCCCGCGCGGGCGTATTCCTCAATGGCCTGCCGGTAGGATGCCTCGCAGGCGGGGACGGGAAGGATGAGTTCCATCGCACATCACCTCACAGAACAGCCGTCTTTTAGGCCATTCTATCACCCGCGCCCCGCGCCCGCAAGCCCTTTTTACGCCACGAAGAAGAACACCGCGGCGAAGTGGCAGGCGCTGCCCGCCAGAATGAACAGATGGAACAATTCGTGGAAGCCCCACCGCTCGCTCAGGTTGGGCCACTTGAGCATGTAGAGCACCGCCCCCAGCGAGTAGCACACGCCGCCGGCGGCCACAAGGCCCAGGCACCCCGCGGGCATGGCCGCAAAGGCGGGCAGGTCCACCACGATGGCCCAGCCCAGGGCCAGATAGAGCAGGGTGCCCAGCCAGCGGGGCGCGTCCAGCCAGAGGAGCTTCAGCAGGATGCCCGCCGCCGCCATCGTCCACATGGCCCCCAGGAACACCGGCAGTTTGGCCGGGTCCATGAATTTGATGCACAGCGGGGTGTAGCTGCCGGCGATGAGCACATAGATCATGGCGTGGTCCAGCTTGCGCAGCCGCCGTACCTTGGCCGCCGCCCCCAGGGCGTAGTGGTAGATGCTGCTGGCGGAATAGAGCGCCACCAGCGACAGGCCGAACAGCACCACCCCCGCCAGCACCGCGCCGCCCGCGCCGGTGTGCAGGCTGCGCGCCGCCAGCGCCAGCGTGCCAAAGGCGCTGGCCAGCGCCCCCCAGAAATGGGTGTAGCTGCTCACGGGCTCCCGCCCTTTTTCAAAATACCGGCTCATAACGCCACCTCCAAAACCATAACATATAGTTTTTAATATTACATTATATTATCATTATAGCCATATTGTTCCCCGAGAACAAGCCTTTGATGAAAATTCACAAAAAAGTTTCATTTGGCCTCCCCGCGCCCCAAAGGGGCGGCCCGGCGGGCGGTGAAATGCCGCCCGTTCGGCTCCACCAGCGGGTTTTCGACCCCTCGCGGCGTTGACAGGCCCCGGCTTTGTGATGTACTATATAAAATAGCGCACTGTGGGTTTTCGTGTGCAGATTACCGGGCAAAGGGCCGCTTTTGCGCCCGCCCGTTCAGATCGTGAGTGATACTATGTCTTTGATCGACAAACTGTTCGGCTCCTTCTCCGACAAGGAGCTCAAGCGCATCCGCCCCATCGCCGACGCCGTGGTGGCCATGGAGCCCGAGATGGCCGCAAAGAGCGACGCCGAGCTGCAGGCCATGACCCCCGCTTTGAAGGAGCGGCTGGCCAAGGGCGAAAGCCTGGATGACATCCTGCCCACCGCCTTCGCCGTCTGCCGCGAGGCCAGCTGGCGTGTGCTGGGCATGAAACACTTCCCGGTGCAGATCATGGGCGGCATCGTGCTGCACCGCGCCTGCATCGCGGAGATGAGCACCGGCGAAGGCAAGACCCTGGTGGCCACCCTGCCGGTCTACCTGAACGCCCTCACCGGCAAAGGCGTGCACGTGGTCACCGTGAACGACTATCTGGCCCGCCGCGACTCCGAATGGATGGGCAAGCTGTACCGCTGGCTGGGCCTGTCGGTGGGCCTCATCGTGCAGGGCATCACCAACGAGCAGCGCCACGCCGCCTACAACGCCGACATCACCTACGGCACCAACAACGAGTTCGGCTTCGACTACCTGCGTGACAACATGGTGGTCTACAAGGAGAACATGGTCCAGCGCGGCCACTACTACGCCATCGTGGACGAGGTGGACTCCATCCTCATCGACGAGGCCCGAACCCCCCTCATCATCAGCGGCAAGGGCGACGATTCCTCCAGTCTCTACCAGCAGGCGGACGCCTTCGCCCGCACCCTGAAGATGAGCAAGGTGGTGGAGCTGGACGAGAAAGAGGACCAGGACGCCCAGGTGGACGGCGACTATGTGGTGGACGAAAAGCACAAGACCGCCACCCTCACCGAGAGCGGCATCAAGAAGGCCGAGGCCTACTTCCATGTGGAGAACCTGGCCGACGGCGCCAACATGACCCTGGCCCACCACATCAACCAGGCCATCAAGGCCCGGGGCGTGATGAAGCGGGACATCGACTACGTGGTGCGTGACGGCGAGGTCATCATCGTGGACGAGTTCACCGGCCGTCTGATGATCGGCCGCCGCTACAACGAGGGCCTGCATCAGGCCATCGAGGCGAAGGAAGGCGTGCAGGTGGCCGCCGAGAGCAAGACCCTGGCCACCATCACCTTCCAGAACTACTTCCGCATGTACGAAAAGCTCTCCGGTATGACCGGCACCGCCAGCACCGAGGCGGACGAGTTCAGCGAAATTTACGGCCTGAACATCGTCACCGTGCCCACCAACAAGCCCTGCCAGCGGCAGGACCTGGCGGACAGCGTCTACAAGACGGTGAACGGCAAGTACGACGCGGTGGTGCAGCAGGTGGTGGAATGCCACGCCAAGGGCCAGCCCGTGCTGGTGGGCACCGTGAGCATCGAAAAGAGCGAGACCCTGAGCAAGCTGCTGAGCCGCAAGGGCATCAAGCACAACGTGCTGAACGCCAAGAACCACGAGAAGGAAGCCGAGATCGTGGCCCAGGCCGGCAAGAAGAACGCCGTCACCATCGCCACCAACATGGCGGGCCGCGGCACCGACATCATGCTGGGCGGCAACGCCGACTTCATGGCCAAGGCCGACCTGCGCAAGGAGGGCTTTGCCGAGGAGCTCATCGCCGAGGCGGACGGCCACGCCGACACCGACAACGAGGAGATTTTGGCCATCCGCGCCCGCTATGAGGAGCTGCTGAAAAAGCACAAGGCGGAGATCAGCGCCGAGGCCGAGGAAGTGCGCGCCGCCGGCGGCCTGTTCATCATCGGCACCGAGCGCCACGAGAGCCGCCGTATCGACAACCAGCTGCGCGGCCGTGCCGGCCGTCAGGGCGACCCCGGCGCGTCCCGGTTCTTCCTCAGCCTGGAGGATGACCTGATGCGCCTGTTCGGCGGCGAGCGGGTGCAGAACCTGATGAACACCCTGGGCCTCGAGGACGACATGCCCATCGAGAACCGCATGCTCACCGGCACCATCGAGAGCGCCCAGAAGAAGCTGGAAGCCCAGAACTTCGGCATCCGCAAAAACGTGCTGCAGTTCGACGACGTGATGAACAAGCAGCGCGAGATCATCTACGGCCAGCGCCGCAAGGTGCTCAACGGCGAGGACCTGTCCGCCACCGTGCGCACCATGATGGACGAGAACATCAAGGCCAGCGTGGAGAGCTTCTGCGCCGGCGAGAACCCCGCCGACTGGGACTTCGCCGCCCTGCGCCGCCACTACCAGGGCTGGCTGACCCGCCCCACCGACTTCGTCTACCCCGAAGAGGAGCTGAAGGGCATCACCCGCGACAAGGTGGCCCAGGTGCTGCAGGAGCGGGGCGCCGCCATCCTGGACGCGAAGGAAAAGCAGTACGGCTCGCCGGTGATGCGCGAGCTGGAGCGTGTGTGCCTGCTGCGCAACGTGGACACCAAGTGGATGGAGCACATCGACAACATGGACCAGCTGCGCCAGGGCATCTACCTGCGCAGCTACGGCCAGCGTGACCCGGTGGTGGAATACCGCATCGAGGGCTTCGAGATGTTCGACGCCATGGTGGACAGCATCCGCGAGGACACCGTGCGCATGCTGCTGACGGTGCAGATCCGCACCGAGCAGCCGGTGCAGCGCACCCAGGTGGCCAAACCCACCGGCGACGCCGCCACCCCCGGCAAGGGCACCGTGAGCACCGGCAAGAACGGCCCGGTCAAGGCCGTGCGCATCGGCCGTAACGATCCCTGCCCCTGCGGCAGCGGCCTCAAGTGGAAAAAGTGCACCTGCAAAGAGTATCACCCCGACCTGTAACGCAAGACGACAAAGGGCGGGCGCCGGCAATGGCCGGCGCCCGCCCTTTTGCTGTCTGTACATAAATCCCCCCGCGGCGGGAGAAACTGCAAACAGAATGTTTTTCGCGCAGCGGGAGGAGGACTCTGCTTTGAAGATAACGGTGGAACAATACGGCCGGCTGGTGGGCAAGGCCAGCCCCCACTCCAAATTGCTCAAGGACTGCCTGTGGGCCTTTTTCGTGGGCGGCGGCATCTGCCTTGCGGGCGAGGCGCTGCGCAAGGCGTACATGGCGGCGGGCTTTGTGCGCAGCGACGCGGGCTGCATGACCAGCATCACCCTCATCGTGATCTCCGCCGTCACCACCGCCCTGGGCTGGTATCACAAGCTGGCCACAAAGGCCGGGGCGGGCACGCTGGTGCCCATCACCGGCTTTGCCAACGCGGTGGTCAGCCAGGCCATCGAGGCCCGGTGCGAGGGCTACGTCACCGGCGTGGGGGCCAAGATGTTCCAGATCGCCGGCCCGGTCATCGTCTACGGCGTGCTGGCCAGCACCGCCTGGGGGGCGCTGTATTACTTCCTGCGCCCCTTCATTTAAAGGAGGCGGGCTGATGCGCAAAGGCGACACCATCCTCTTCGACGCGCCGCCGGTCATTCTGGCCCAGGGGGCCGTGGGCGGCAAAAAGGAAGGGGAGGGCCCGATGGCGGCCCAGTTCGACCTGCTCTTCCCCGAGAACAGTCTGGGCGAGCCCACCTGGGAGCAGGCGGAAAGCCGCTTACAACAGCACTGCCTGGAGCTGACACTGCAAAAGGCCCGGCTGCCCTTGGGGCGGCTGAACCTTGTGCTGGGGGGCGACCTGCAGAACCAGTGCACCGCCACCGCCTACCACATGAGCCGCACCGATGTGCCCTTTGCCGGGCTGTACGGGGCGTGCAGCACCATGGCCGAGGCGCTGGGGCTGGCGGCCTGCCTTGCGGCGGGTGGCTGCGTGGAGGTGGCGGCGGCGCTGGCCAGCAGCCACTTCTGCGCGGCGGAGCGGCAGTTCCGCACCCCTCTGAGCTACGGCGGCAAGCGCACCCCCACCGCCCAGTGGACGGCCACCGCCGCGGGTTGCTGCCTTGTGGCGGCGCGGGGGGCGGGGCCCCGGGTGGCCTCGGTCACCTTCGGCCGGGTGCGGGACTATGCCGTCACCGACCTGACCAACATGGGCGGCGCCATGGCCCCCGCCGCCGCCGAGACCATCCTGCGCCACTGCGCGGATACCGGCCGCACCCCCGCCGACTTCGACGCGGTCTACACCGGCGACCTGGGTCTGGTGGGCAGCCGCCTGCTGCTCCAGCTGCTGGAGGCGGAGGGCCTGGAAATGAAAAACCACACCGACTGCGGCCTGGAAATTTACGACATCCACAAACAGGAGGTGCAGGCCGGGGGCAGCGGGGCGGGCTGTTCGGCGGCGGTGCTCTGCGCCCGGGTGCTGCCCGCTCTGCGCAAGGGCAAAATGCGCCGGGTGCTGTTCCTCTCCACCGGGGCGCTGATGAGCCAGATCACCAGCCAGCAGGGCATGAGCATCCCCGGCGTGGCCCATCTGGTGGAACTTGTGAGCGAGGAGGCGGAAACATGACCTATCTTTGGGCCTTCGTGGTGGGCGGCCTCATCTGCGTGGCGGGGCAGCTGCTCATCGACCTGACCAGCATCACCCCCGCCCGGGTGCTGGTGACCTATGTGGTGGCGGGGGTCGTGCTCAGCGCCCTGGGCCTCTACGACCCGCTGGCGGAGTTCGCCGGGGCGGGGGCCAGCGTGCCCCTGCTGGGCTTTGGGCACCTGCTGGCCCAGGGCGTGGTGGACGCGGTGGAAAAAAGCGGCCTTTTGGGCGCGCTCTGCGGCGGCTTTTCCGCCGCGGCCGCCGGGGTCACCGCCAGCCTTGTGTGCGGCGTGCTGGCCGCGGCCTTCAGCCACTCGAAAGACCAGAACTGAAAAAAGGCCGGCCGGGCAAACGGCTGACCGCGAAAACACAAGGTGCCGCACCACGAAAAAGCGGCTCCCCGCGCGGGGAGCCGCTTTTTAATGTCTTTTTCAGAACAGCCCGGTGATGCGGCCGTTCTCGTCCACGTCGATGTTCTCGGCGGCGGGCTTTTTGGGCAGGCCGGGCATGGTCATGATGCTGCCCATGATGACCACCACGAACCCCGCGCCGGCGGAAAGGCGCACGTCCCGCACGGTCATGGTGAAGCCCTCCGGCGCGGCCAGCAGAGTCGCGTCGTCGCTGAAGGAGTACTGGGTCTTGGCGATGCACACCGGCAGCTTGCCATAGCCCATGGCCTCAATTTCAGCCAGCGCCTTCTTGGCGGGGGCGCTCCAGCTCACCGCCGCGGCGCGGTAGATCTTCTTCGCCACTGCGTCCACCTTCTCGGCCAGCGGGGCCTCGTCGGGGTAGGTGAAGTTGAGGGTGGTCTCGGGCTGCAGGATGCTCAGCACCGCTTTGCCCAGTTCAAGGCCGCCCTTGCCGCCGTCGGCAAAGACGGTGGCAAGCTCGCAGGGCACGCCCAGGTCGGCGCAGATGTCCCGCAGGCACTCGTGCTCCTCGGCGCTGTCGGTGGGGAAGGCGTTGATGGCCACGCATACCGGCACGCCGAAGCCGCGCATGTTCTCCACGTGGCGGGCAAGGTTCGCCGCGCCCGCCTTCAGGTAGTCCACATTGGGCACGCCCAGCTGGTCTTTGGGGCAGCCGCCGTGATGCTTCAGCGCCCGCACGGTGGCCACCAGCACCACCGCGTTGGGGGCAAGGCCGGTCATGCGGCACTTGATGTCCAGGAATTTCTCCGCGCCCAGGTCCGCGCCGAAGCCCGCCTCGGTGACCACATAGTCCGCCAGAGAAAGGCTCAGCCGGGTGGCCATCACGCTGTTGCAGCCGTGGGCGATGTTGGCGAAGGGGCCGCCGTGGATGATGGCGGGGTTGTTCTCCAGCGTCTGGACGAGGTTCGGGTCAAAGGCGTCCTTCAGCAGGGCGGTCATCGCGCCCGCCGCGCCGATCTGGCCGGCGGTCACAGGCTGGCCCTCGTAGGTGTAGGCCACCACGATGCGGGACAGCCGCTCCTTCAAGTCTTTCAGGTCGGTGGCAAGGCAGAAGATGGCCATCACTTCGCTGGCCACCGTGATGTCAAAGCCGTCCTCCCGGGGGGTGCCGTTCACCTTGCCGCCCAGGCCGTCGGTGACAAAGCGCAGCTGCCGGTCGTTCATGTCCACGCAGCGCTTCCAGGTCACCCGGCGGGGGTCGATGTGGTGGGGGTTGCCCTGGTAGATGCTGTTGTCCACCATGGCCGCCAGCAGGTTGTTGGCCGCGCCGATGGCGTGCAGGTCGCCGGTGAAGTGGAGGTTGATGTCCTCCATGGGCACCACCTGGGCGTAGCCGCCGCCGGCCGCGCCGCCCTTGATGCCGAACACGGGCCCGAGGCTGGGCTCCCGCAGGCAGAGCATGGTCTTTTTGCCCAGGGCGTTCAGCGCGTCCGCAAGGCCGCAGCTGATGGTGGTCTTGCCCTCGCCCGCCGGGGTGGGGCTGATGGCCGTGACCAAAATCAGCTTGCCCTGCTTCTGGGCCTTTTTGGCCAGCCGGTGGTCGATCTTCGCCTTGTATTTTCCGTAAAGGCTGATGTCATCCTCGCCAAGGCCCAGCCCCGCCGCGATCTCGGTGATGGGCTTCAAGGTCGCCTCCTGGGCGATCTGAATATCCGTTTTCATGCGCGCCACCCTTTCTGTTCTCATCCCGGGGGCCCTTCGCCCCCTGTTTCTTACAATACCCATGGTAGCAGAACCGGCCGCCGGTTACAAGGCCCGCCGCAAAAGTAACACTTTCCAGCCCCGCCGCGGCCTTGTGCCCCCGGGCGCGGTTGTGCTATAATATATTCTGTATTTTTATGACCCGCCGCCGGGCAAATGCAGAACAAACTGAATAAAAACGGCGGACTATACTTATTGTAAAGGTCGGGAAGCTGCGATGATCGACAACGAAGCCCTGCATTATCTGGACAACGCCGCCACCACCCGGGTGGCCCCCGAGGTGGCCGACGCCATTTACAAGACCATGACCAACCACTGGGGCAACCCCTCCAGCCTCTACACCCCCGGTGTGGAGTCCAAGGAGCTGCTGGACAAAGCCCGGAACATCGTGGGCCGCACCCTGGGGGCCGAGCCGGGGCAGGTGTTTTTCACCGGCTGCGGCAGCGAGAGCAACAACATCGCCCTGCTGGGCGCGGCGCTGGCCCGGCGCAGCTGGGGCAAGAAAATAGTGGCCAGCGGCTTCGAGCATCCCAGCGCGGCGCTGCCCCTGGCCCGCCTTGCCGAAGAGGGCTTTGAGGTGGACTTTGTGGCCCCCGGCGCGGACGGGCGTCTCGACGTGGACGCCCTGGCCGACCGGGTGGACAAGGGCACCATTCTCGTCACCTGCATGCAGGTGAACAACGAGACGGGCGCAAGGCAGGACGTGAAGAAGCTGGCCGCCCGGGTGAAAGAAGCCAACAGCCGCACCGCCGTGCATGTGGACGGCGTGCAGGCCTGGATGCGGGTGCCGGTGAGCCTGGAAAACATCGACAGCTACACCGTCAGCGGCCACAAAATTCACGCCCCCAAGGGCGTGGGCGCGCTCTACCTGCGCCGGGGCTACAACATCCAG
The DNA here is from genome assembly GCA_004558145.1 of Oscillospiraceae bacterium. Lineage (GTDB taxonomy): Bacteria > Bacillota > Clostridia > Oscillospirales > Ruminococcaceae > Allofournierella_A > Allofournierella_A excrementavium. The sequence continues at coordinate 503,906 of SFDQ01000001.1, read as the reverse complement.
CCGCCCTATCTGGGCGGCGGGCAGGAGAAGGGCCACGGCGGCGGCCAGGAGCAGGGCGTGCGCCCCGGCACCGAGAACCTGCCCTACGCGGTGGGTCTTGCCACCGCCGCCCGGCGGATGGAAAAGACCTTCGCGGCCCGGGCGGCCCACGTGGCGGAGCTGAACGCCCGGCTGCGGGCGGGCCTTGCCACCCTGGACGTGGTGCTCAACAGCCCGGAGGACGCGGTGAGCGAGGTGCTGAACTTCAGCACCATGCGGGTGAAAAGCGAGACCATGCTCCACTATCTGGAGCAGACGAAGGTGTATGTGTCCAGCGGGTCGGCCTGCTCCCGGGGCGCTGCCAGCCACACGCTGGGGGCCATGGGCCTGGAGCCGCGGCGCATCGACACCGCCCTGCGGGTGAGCTTCTGCGCCGAGAACACCGAGGCGGACGTGGACGCTCTGCTGAACGGCCTGGAACAGGGCCTCAAAACGCTGGCGCAGCTGCGCTGAGCGCGACGTAAGGAGAAACGACGATGAAGGAAGTTATTCTTTGCTACCAGGGCGAGATGGCCCTGAAGGGCCTGAACAAGGCCACCTTTGAGGCGGCGCTGGCCAAGGCCCTGCGCTTCCGCGTGCGGGAGCTGGGCAAGTTCCAGGTCTACAAGGCCCAGAGCACCATGTATGTGGAGCCCCGGGACGAGGAGGCCGCCGCCAATTTCGACGAGGCCTTCAAGCGGGTGAGCCAGGTGTTCGGTCTGGCGGCCCTCAGCCGCGCGGCGGTGTGCGAAAAGGACTTTGAGGCCATCAAGGCCACCGCGGAAAGCTATCTGGGCGAGACGCTGCGGGGCCTGCGCACCTTCAAGGTGGAGGCCAAGCGCTCGGACAAGTCCTTCCCCATGAAGAGCCCGGAGATCAGCCGGGAGCTGGGGGGCTTTCTGCTCTCCAAGCACCCCCACCTGAAGGTGGACGTGCATCACCCGGACATCGTGGTCATGGTGGAGGTGCGGGACTACGGCGCCTACATCCACGGCCCCAAGGTGCCCGGCCCCGGCGGCCTGCCGGTGGGCACCAGCGGCCGCGCGGTGAACATGCTCTCCGGCGGCATCGACAGCCCGGTGGCCGCGTGGTATATGGCCCGCCGCGGCCTTGCGCTGCACCACATCCACTTCGCCAGCCCGCCCTACACCAGCGAGGCGGCCAAGCGCAAGGTGCAGACCCTGGCCCAGACCATCAGCGGCTACACCGGCAGCTGTGTTCTGTATGTGGTGCCCTACACCACCCCCCAGGAGTACATCCGGGACCACGCGCCCGACGTGCTGTTCACCGTGCTCATGCGCCGCAGCATGATGCGCATCGCAAACCGCATCGCCAAGGAAATTGACGCAAAGGCCCTGGTCACCGGCGAGAGCCTCGCCCAGGTGGCCAGCCAGACCCTGATGGCCCTGGCCTGCACCGACGCGGCCCAGGATCTGCCCATCCTGCGGCCCCTCATCGGCATGGACAAGACCGAGATCGTGGAGGTGGCCCGCCGCATCGGCACCTTCGAGACCAGCATCCTGCCCTACGAGGACTGCTGCACCATCTTCACCCCGCCTCACCCCAAGACCAAGCCCACCCTGGCCGAGGTGGAGGCCGCCGAGGCGGAGATGCCCGGTCTGGCGGCGCTGGAAGAGCAGGCGGCAAAGGATGTGGAGCGCATCCGCATCGACATGCGCAAGGCCGCCCAGGACGAGGACGACCTGCTGCTGTGAAACGGCACAAAGGGGGAGAGAAACTTGACCGCTGAGATCATCTGTGTGGGCACCGAGCTGCTGCTGGGTGACATTCTGAACACCAACGCCCGCTTTTTGTCCCGGGAGCTGGCGGCGCTGGGCATTGATGTGCTGCACCAGCAGGTGGTGGGCGACAACGCCGCCCGCCTGGAGGAAACGGTGCGCGCCGCCCTTGGCCGCAGCGACCTGCTGGTGTTCTCCGGGGGCCTTGGCCCCACGGCGGACGATCTGACCAAGGAGACGGTGGCCCGGTGCTTTGGCGACGAGATGCGCTTTGAGCCCAGGGTGCTGGAGGAGATCCGCGCCTTCTTCACCTCCACCGGCCGCACCACCCCCGCCAACAACGAAAAACAGGCCATGGTGCCCACCAGGGGCGGCTGGTTCGAAAACCCCAACGGCACCGCCCCGGCGGTGTGGTTCGAGGCCGATGGCAAACGGGCGGTGCTGCTGCCCGGCCCGCCCTCGGAGCTGGAGCCCCTGTGGAAAAACGCCGTGCGTCCTTTCCTGCAAAAGGGGCAGCAGCGCGTGCTGGAAAGCCTTGTGCTGCGCCTCACCGGCATCGGCGAGAGCCACGCCGAGGAGCTGCTGGGCCATCTCTTCAAAAACGAGAACCCCACCGCCGCGGTCTACGCCAAGACCTCGGAGCTGCTCATCCGCATCACCGCCGCCGCCCCCGATGAAGAAACGGCCCGGGCCATGTGCCGGGACTATGCCCAGAACTTCTACCGGCTGGCGGGGGAGTACATCTACGCCGAGGGCGAGGAGGGGCTGGAATACGCCCTGGTGAGCGCTCTGCGGGAGAAGGGCCTCACCCTCGCCACCGCCGAGAGCTGCACCGGCGGCCTTGTGAGCCAGCTGGTCACGAACGTGCCCGGCGCAAGCGAGGCGTTCGGCTTCGGCTTTGTGACCTACGCAAATGAAGCGAAACAGAAACTGCTGGGGGTCAGCGAAGAGGCGCTGGCAAAGCACGGCGCGGTGAGCCCCCAGGTGGCCGCCGCCATGGCGGCGGGGGCGGCCAAGGCCGCCGGCGCGGACGTGGCCGTCTCCCTCACCGGCATCGCCGGCCCCGGGGGCGGCACCCCCGAAAAGCCGGTGGGCCTTGTGTACATGGGCGCGGCCCGGGGCGCGGATGTGTTCGTCAAGCGCCTGGACCTGGGCAGCCGGGACCGGGCCACCATCCGCCTTGCCGCCGCCAAAAACGCCCTGGACGCCGCCCGCCGGCTGGCTCTGGGGCTGCCCATCCCCGGCGCGGTGAACGCCCGGGACATCCCGGATTGAGAGGTGAACACCATGGAACAAAACTCCTGCTCACTGGTGCTGCGGCTGTTCGGCCCGCAGCTGGACCAGGTGACCCAGGTGCTGCGCACCGCCGCGGGCCAGGGCTGCCCGGGCCTGAACCTTCTGATGAAAAACGGCGAGTACGCCGTCTGCGTCACCGCCCGGGGCGGGGATGCCGCCTCGGTCTGCCGCCGCTGGCAGGACTACTTTGAGAGCCGCTTCGGCGACGCGGTGTTCTGCGTGGGCGAAGAGAGCCTCGCCAATGTGGCGGTGGACGCGCTGGCAAAGTCCGGTCGCCTGTTCGTTGCGGCGGACGCGGCCACCGGCAAGCTGCTGGACGCCGCCCTCGCCGGGTGCGACAAGGCGGGCAGCGTCTATGACTTCGGCGCCCAGAGCTACGCCCACCCCAAGCGGGGCGCGCGGGTGGTGCCCAACAAGCACCTTTTAAAGAAATATCCCGATTGCCCGGTGCAGCCCGCCGCCACCCGCGCCCACGCGGCGCTGCGGGTCTCCGGGGCGGACTGGGCTGCGGCCTACTGCCCTTCGGACGGGCAGCACCCGGCCTTTGTGCTCACCTGCAACGACAAATACGCCTGGGTGCGGCCCCTGCCCGCGGACGGCGACGAGCAGGCCCTGGCCGCCGGCTGGCTGCTGGACATGCTGCGCCGCATGGCCCAGGGCAAGGACATGGACTCCTTTGTGGAGCGGTTCAAGCTGGGCGGCCCCGCCCCGAAACTGGAACTGCCCGGTCAGGCGCTGGCGGGCCTCGCCTCTGCCCCGGCCCCGAAAGCGGCCCCTGCGCCCGCGGCGGCCCCGACGGCTCCCGCCCCGCAGGCGGCCCCCAAGGCGGAGGCGGCCCAGCCCCCGCAGGCCTCGGCCCAGCCGGCCCCGAAAGCCGCCCCGGCCCAAAGCGCCCCTGCGCCCACGGCCCCGGCCTTCACCGGCAAAGCGCCCCGGCCCGAGGGCGCGCCCACCGACCTTCTCAAACCGGACGAGCAGCTCACCAGCGCGGCGCAGCTGCTGTTCAGCGACGAAGCCCCCGAACCCGCCCATGAAGGGCAGGAGCAAAAGCCCTCCGGCCCCCACTGGGGGCGGCTGATCGGCTGCGTCCTGCTGGTGGCGGCCATCGCCGGCGGCGTGGCGCTGTGGCTGTGGCAGGGCGGCAAGCTGCCCGGCGGCGGCAGCGTGCTGGGCGACGTGGGCTACGGCACCGCCGACTACGACGACGCGGCCCGGGACTATCTGCTGGCCCAGCAGGCCAAGGACGCGGGCGTGGCGGCCTATCTGGCCCTGCCCGAACTGGACGGCTCGCTGGTCTGGTCCGCCGACGCGGCGGCCCCCGGCGGCCAGCAGGGCGGCGTGGTGAACGCCGCCGAGGACACCCTGCCGCGGTTCACCGGCTCGGAGACCCTGGGCCAGAGCCAGAGCAACGTGCTCGTGCGCTGCCCCACCGCCTCCATGGAACAGCTCAGCGAGTTGGTGCAGGAGGAAGTGCTGAAAGAGAACAGCGGCTTCACCCTCTACACCGCCGACGGCGACTACCGCTACAAGGTGCTGGCGGTCTACGAGTGGGACCCCGCCGAGACGGGCGAGTCCGCTTTTGACCTCTACGGCCTGCAGGATCTGTCCAACTACGAGGACTACCTCACCTTTGTGCTGGGGGCCAAGGCCCGCAGCCTGTACGAGATGCCCGCCGACGTGCGCGACGGCGACGCCTTCGTCACCCTGGTGGCGGACAGCCCCTCCGCCAGCGGGCGGATGCTGGTCATCACCGGCCGCCAGCTGCGGGACAACGAGGCCGCCATCCTCTTCGGCAATCAGGTGCAGCCCGCCGAGCAGCCCCTGATGCCCATGGCGGTGTATGAGAGCGAGGGCGTTTCCGCCCCCAGCCTCACCACCCTCAGCCAGTATTGGCTGAACTGGTACAAGACCGGCGGCGCCACCTCCAGCGACGTGCAGGAGGAGGCCGGCATGCCCGATGAGGACCGGCCTCTGAGCGAGGTGGGCGGCGGCGAAACGGTGGAGCCGGGCGCTTCCCCCACGCCGGACGCTTCGGCCAGCCCGTCGGCCTCGCCGGACGCTTCGGCCAGCCCGAAGCCCAGCGCCACCCCCTCGGCCAGCACGCCGGCCACCGCCGAGCCCACCCCGGGCCCGACGCCCGCGCCCACCCCCGCGCCCACTCCCACCCCCACGCCCTCTTCCGGCAGCACCATCACCGTCACCATGAACGGCGTGCGCCAGGAGATGGACCTGGTGGAGTGTCTGGCCATGATCGCCCGCAATGAGATGGGCGCAAACGCCCCTGTGGAGGCATACAAGGCCCAGATGGTGGCGGCCCACAGCTGGATCCTCAGCCAGGGCGGCGCGCCCAGCGTGGCCGGCCTGGAGCCCAACGAGACCATCCGCGCCGCCGCCCGTGAGGTGGCCAACCAGATCCTCACCTACAACGGCAGCGTGGCCTTCACCCCCTACTTCGCCTCCGCGGCCTTCGGCACCAACTCCAGCCAGGAGGTGTGGGGCGGCGCACGGCCCTACCTCATCAACGTGGACAGCCCCTACGACAAGGACTATGCCTCCAACTGGCAGAGCACCCGGGTCTACTACACCAGCGAGGTGGCCGCCCGCGCCCAGGAGCGCCTGGGCGTTGACCTCTACGCTTACAGCTCTAACCCGGAGGACTGGTTCGGCGACATCGTCAAGAACTCCAGCGGCTACGTCACCAGCATCCGGGTGGGCACCGCCACCACCACCGGCCGCAACCTGCGGGAGAACGTGCTGAACAACGTCAACGGCAAGACCCTGCGCTCCGCCGCCTTCGACATCAGCTACGACGCGGGCAGCGAGGCCTTCACCTTCACCGTCTACGGCTACGGCCACGGCTGCGGCATGAGCCAGATGGGCGCCTGGGGCTACGCCGCCAACGGCTGGGGTTATGCGGACATCCTTGCCCATTACTATCCCGGCACCACCCTGGTCACCCAGTAAAAACATCCTTCAAAAGCCCCTGTGCCGCCGGCACAGGGGCTTTTGTGCGCCCTTCGCGCACAAAAACAATGTAAAAATATAGTAAAATGGCAGAAAAAGCGAACAGGGTTTTGTGGCAATGGGCGAAAATGTGCAAAATGGCTCCATTTTTGCAGAAAGATGGAGTATAATTCCTCTGTAACTCTTTTGACATTTTTGGCCCGCGGGACCGGGCCGCAAAAAAATGAAAGCGAGGGAACGACCCTTTGAACAAGCCAAAGAACAAACGCAACGCCGTCAAGCTGGCGCTGATCGTGCTGGCGGTGGTGCTTCTGGCCGCCTGCGGCACGGTGTGGTATATGTACAGCCAGGTGGCGCCCGCTCTGGACGAGGGCGAGGCCGGCCAGCTGAATCAGGTGCAGGACCCGGACCTGGCGTCTGAGGGCGACCGCACCTACAACCTGCTGCTGCTGGGCATCGACTACGACACCGACCGGGACTACGCCGAGGGCAAGGGCATGACCGACGTCATCCTCTATGTCCAGATCGACCGAGACGCCGGCACCGTGAACGCCTTCCAGATCCCCCGCGACACCTACTACGGCGAGGACATGGGCGGCGGCAAAAAGGCCATCGAGGGCAAGATCAACGAGGTCTACGCCAACGGCCCCGACCAGGAGAACCTCATCAACAACATCGCCAACATGATCTACCAGCTGTACAAGCTGCCGGTGGACGATTATGTCACCATCGACATGAACGCCTTCAAGACCATGCTGAACAACATGGGCGGCATCGAGATGTATGTCCCCTGGGACATCGTCACCGTGGACAAGGACACCGGCAAGGAGGACCTGGTCTGCTCCCAGGGCACCCACCTCATCAGCGGCGACACCGCCGAGCTGATCCTGCGCAACCGCAACTACGCCACCGCCGACTACAAGCGCCTTGAGACCCAGCAGTATTTCTACGCCGCCCTGGTCAAGACCTTCCTGGAGGACTACACCCTGGCGGACTACTACACCACCTGCAAGCTCATCGCCCACTACATCAACACCAGCCTGGACATCACCGACATCTGGGGCCTGTACGACACCATGCTCAAAATTGAGCCGGAGAACATCTTCATCGTGCGCGCCCCCGGCGGCGCGGCCCACATCAACGGCCACACCTGGGTGTATTACACCGACCGGGAGAACTGCGCCCGCATTTTGAACGAGCACTTCCGCAGCCCGGACAAGCCCGTGCCCGCCGAGGACCTGGGTCTTGCCACCGGCTATGAGTACATCTCCGGCATGAATGTAGACGAAGGCCGCACCATGGGCAGCGTGATGGAGGCCGCCGAAGAGGGCCAGGAGGAGCTGGAAGCTTCCTCCGCCCCGGCCTCTTCCTCTTCCGCGAACTGAACCACAAAACAGAAAAGCCGGCCCTGCCAAGCCGGGGTGGCATAAGAAAACGGCGGTTTTGCCTGAAGATTTTGGCGCATAAAACACGCAGAGCGGCCCCACAAGCCACCAAGGCTTGCGGGGCCGCTCTTTGTGCTTTCTTCATCCAAAATCCTGGGGCAAAACTGCTCCGCACCAGGAAACGGGCGATTTTGATGGGAGCGCAAGGAAAAGCGCCGCAGGCACCCTTGGTGGTTGTCAAGGCGCTTTGACGCCGCGATACCGCAAAAGCGCCCTTATCCCGGCGCCGTTTTCTTACGGCACCTCGGCTAAATGCGGGGCCGGCTTTTTGCCGCAAAAATGAAACAGGGAAGGGCCGCCGCCCTCCCGCAGAAAAAACAAAAGACCCGCCGAAACCGGCAGGTCTTTGTTTTCGTCTGGAAAAATCAGGCGTTGGCCTTGTTCGCGCGCTTCGCCATGCGGCTGATCTTGCGGGCAGCGGTGTTCTTGTGGACCACACCTTTGCTCTGCGCCTTGGCGATGGTGGAGACAGCCACCTTGACAACGGCGTCCTTGTCAGCGGCATTCGCGGCGATGGCAGCGTTTGCCTTCTTGACGACTGTTTTCAGGTTGGACTTGATCGCCTTGTTGTGAAGGGCTTCCTTCTTGGACTGGACCACGCGATCCTTCTGGGATTTGATGTTAGGCATTCGTACCACCTCCTTACTACCCATAACAGTGCAATTTATAATACCACATTTGAGCGGCGCATGCAAGCGTTTTTTAAACTTTTTTCCGGCGGTATGGCGCGGGCACCGCCGGCCCACACTCCCATGGGGCCCCGCCGCGCGAAAAGGGCGCGGGCGGCGGCCACTTCATACCGCTGTGAGGTGCTTTTTCATGTCCGTTTACACCGACATCGCCGACGAAATTTACGGTCCCTCCAAAGGGCAGGTGCCCGGCGGGGTCAAGCTGTTCACCGCCCGCTCGGGGCCCGTCACCCTCACCCGGGTGCAGATCACCCGCACCGGCCTTGCCCGCCCGGCGGGGCGCTATTCTACCCTGGAGATGCCCAGCCTCGCCGTGGCGGATTCGAAAGACGAGCGATACGTCAGCGCCGTGGCGGGGGAGCTGCGGGCCATGCTGCCCGAAACGGGCGCCGTGCTGGTGGTGGGGGTGGGCAACCGCCGGGTCACGGCGGACGCGCTGGGCCCCCGGGCGGCGGGGGGCGTGCTGGTGACACGGGGCATCGCGCCGGACAGCCGCACCGCCGAGCTGGGCCTGCGGGAGGTGTGCTGCGTCTCTCCCGGCGCGTCGGGGGAGACGGGCATCCCCCTGGCCCAGGTGCTGGCGGGGCTGGTGCGGGCGGTGAAGCCCGCCGCCATCCTCTGCATCGACAGCCTGTGCACCTCCGACCCGGCCCGCATGGGCCGCACGGTGCAGATCAGCGACACCGGCCTGTGCCCCGCCCGGCCCTCCAGCGGCAAGTGCCTCACCCGGGCCATGCTGGGGGTGCCGGTGCTGGCGGTGGGCATCCCCACCATGATGGAGGCGGACGACCTTCTGGGCCGCCCGGGCTGCGTCGTCACCCCCCGCCAGCTGGACACGGTGGTGAAAAAGGGCGCGGAGCTGCTGGCCCTGGCGGTGAACAAGGCGCTGCAGCAGCGGCTGTCCATCGCGGAGCTGTGCTATCTGGCCAACTGATGGAATGAAGAACGCCCCCCGGCGCATATCCTTTCAGCAGGACTATGAAAAGGGGGGCGGAGCCGTTGGCACATTCCAAAACGCTGCGGCGGCTGGGCACGCTGGCGCTGGCGGCGGCGGTGGGCACGGCGGCCATGGGCGCGGGCCGCTATGCCGGCGTGCCGGACCTGGCGGGCAGCCTTGCGGTGGCGGGCAGCCTGCTGGCCAGCCCGGCGGCGGCGCTGGGCGCGGCGGACCGGATGTTCCGGCAGGAGGCGGTGGCTGCCGCCCAGACCGAAGTGGAGGACGCGGAGAGCCCGCCGGTGTTCACCACCCCCTCGCCCGAGGAACTGCTGCCCGAGCCCACCCCCGCGCCCGAGAACACCGAGCCGGCGGCCGAGCCCGCCGAGGACGCGGCGGCCACCCCGGCCCCCACCCCCGGCCCTCCCCCCGAGGGGATGGGCGCCATCGTGAGCGCCCACTACCAGCAGGGCAGCGGCGACGCCTACATTCCCTGCACGGCGGGCACCATCAAGAACTGCACCAGCCTCTCCGCCGCCGAGGTGGCCGAGGCGGCCTCGGCCCCGCTGCCCTTCAACATTGAGGTGGGGTCAGATGAGCCCCAGGTGCTCATCATGCACACCCACGCCACCGAGAGCTACGAGCTGGAGGACCTGGGCTGGTACGACCCGGAGTACACCTGCCGCCGCACCGACACCAGCCTCAACATGGTGGCGGTGGGGGCGGCCATCGCCGAGCAGCTGAACGCGGCGGGCATCGTGACCCTGCAGGACGCCACCCTCCATGACTACCCCAGCTACAACGGCAGCTACGAGCGCAGCAACGCCACGGTGCGCAGCTATCTGGAAAAATACCCCAGCATCAAGGTGGTGCTGGACGTCCACCGGGACGCCATCGAGACCGACGAGGGCCGGGTGAAGGCGGTGGCCGACGTGAACGGCAAGACCGCGGCCCAGGTGATGATCATCTGCGGGGCGGACAAAGGCGGCAACCTGCCCAACTTCAAACAGAACCTGGCCTTCGCGGCAAAGTGGGAGAGCGCCATGGAAAGCCGCTTCCCCGGCTTTACCCGCCCGGTGCTCTTCGACTACCGCTACTATAACCAGGACCTGACCACCGGCAGCCTGCTCATCGAGATCGGCAGCCACGGCAACACCCTGGAGGAGGCGGTCTACTCCGGCCAGCTGGTGGGGGAGGCGCTGGCGGGCCTCTTCACCACCGGGGCGTAAAAAGCAAAAGCGGGCGGCGGCTCCTTCAAACGGGAGCCGCCGCCCGCTGCTGTCATTTCAGCTTCCAGGCAAGGTCGGAGAGGAACAGGTCGTGTTCCAGCCCCTCCACCGTGGTGCCTTTGCCGATGTGCACGAACTCGATGTCCATCATCCGGGCCCAGTCCGCCATCTGCTCGGCGGTCACGTCGTAGCTCAGCACCGTGTGGTGCGCGCCGCCGGCGGTGATCCAGCACTCGATGCCGGTGGCAAGGTCCGGCATCGCCTGCCACATCACCCGTGCCACCGGCAGGTTGGGCATGGGCAGGATGGGCTTGACGCAGTGGATGTCCTGGCAGATGAGCCGCAGCCGGCCGCCCATGTCGATGAGGCTCACCACGATGGCGTCCCCCTCGTGGCCTTCAAACACGAGGCGGGCGGGGGGCTGGCGGTCGCCGATGCCCAGCGGATGCACCTCGATGCGGGGCCGCGCCGCCGCCACGCTGGGGCAGACCTCCAGCATGTGGGCCCCCAGGCTGTACTCATTGCCCGGCTCCAGGTGGTAGGTGTAGTCCTCCATGAAGGCGGTGCCACCGCTCTGGCCCTCGCTCATGGCCTTGAGGATGGCGGTCATGGCGGCCACCTTCCAGTCGCCCTCGCCGCCGTAGCCGTAGCCCTGGGCCATCAGGTGCTGGCTGGCAAGGCCCGGCAGCTGCTCCATGCCGTAGAGGTCCTGGAAGTTGTTGGAGAAGGCAAGGCAGCCCTCCGCGTCCAGCAGCTTCTTCATGGCGATCTCTTCCCGGGCCTGATAGCGCACGGTAGCTAAATCGTCGGTGGCGAAGTCGTAGCTGGCACGGTATTCCTCCATCAGCGCGTCGATTTCGGCGTCGGTCACCGCGTTCATTTCCTCCACCAGACGGCCCACCGGCCAGGTGTTCACCTGCCAGCCCAGCTTCATCTGGGCCTCCACCTTGTCGCCCTCGGTCACGGCCACCTCCCGCATGTTGTCGCCGAAGCGCATGACCTTCAGCTCCTTGCTGACGGCAACACCCACGGCGGCGCGCATCCAGCGGCCCAGCCGGTCCTGCACCGCCTCGTCCTGCCAGTAGCCGGCGATGACCTTGCGGGCGGCGCGCAGCCGGGCCCCGATGAAGCCGTGCTCCCGGTCGCCGTGGGCGGCCTGGTTCAGGTTCATGAAGTCCATGTCGATTTCTTCATTGGGGATGGTGCGGTTGTACTGGGTGGCAAAATGGCACCAGGGCTTTTGCAGGCTGGCAAGGCCGTTGATCCACATCTTCGAGGGGCTGAAGGTGTGGCACCAGGTCACGATGCCGGCGCAGGCGGGGTCGTGGTTTGCCTGGCGCACCACGTCGGTGATTTCCTTGTTGGTCTTGGCGGTGACCTTGTAGACCAGCTTGCAGGGCAGGCGGCCGGAGGCGTTCAGCGCCTCGGTCATTTCGGCGGCCCGGGCGGCCACCGTTTCCAAAACCTCCGGCCCGTAGAGGAACTGGCTGCCCACCACGAACCAGAATTCATATTGTTTCATGCTCATTGGTATAAACCTCCCGTCAGCGCAGCGCCTGCCCGGCGGCCTTTTCCACCGGGATGCAGGCGGCGTAATCTTTGATAAAGGCGGCAAATCCCGCCGCGTCGGTCTCGTCCGGGGCGATGGTGCTGCCTTCGACCCCGGCAAAGACGGCCTCCTCCAGCCAGTCTTCCAGGGCGGGCGCGCCGCCCTCCATGCAGCGCAGGCGGTAGAGGGCCAGCAGAGCCATGCCCCAGGGGCCGCCCTCGCCTGCCGAGGCCATCACCGACACCGGCACCCCCAGCGCCCCGGCCAGCAGCTTCTGGCCCACCACCGGGGTCTTGAATAGGCCGCCGTGGCCCAAAAGGCGCTCCAGCTTCACCTGCTCCTTTTCAAAGAGCAGGTCCATGCCAAGCTTCAGGGCGGCCATGGTGGAATAGAGCTGGGCGCGGGCGAAGTTTTCCAGGGTGAGGTGCGCGTCCGGCCGCCGTACGAAGAGGGGCCGCCCCTCGGCAAGGCCCAGCACCGGCTCGCCGGAGTAGCAGTTGAAATTCACAAGGCCGCCGCAGTCTGGCGCACCTTCCAGCGCCTTCTGATAGAACAGGTCGTAGAGGGCGGGCTTGGAGAGGGCCGCCCCGGCGGCCCCGGCCATCTGGCCCAGCAGGCGTACCCAGGCGTCCAGGTCGGAGGTGCAGGTGTTGCAGTGCACCATGGCCACCGGCCGCCCGGCGGGGGTGGTGACCATGTCTATTTCGGGGTAGACCCGGGAGAGGGGCTTTTCCAGCACCGCCATGGCGAACACCGATGTGCCCGCCGACACGTTGCCGGTGCGGGCGGCTACCGCGTTGGTGGCGGCCATGCCGGTGCCCGCGTCCCCCTCGGGCGGGGCCAGCGGCGCGCCGGGCTCCAGCACCCCGGCGGGGTCCAGCCAGCGCGCGCCCTCCGGGGTCAGGCAGCCTGCGTCCTCCCCGGCGGCCAGCACCCGGGGCAGCACCTGCCGCAGGGTGAAGGGCAGGCCCGCCTGGGCCAGCAGTTCGTCAAAGGAGGCCAGCATCCCCGCGTCCCAGTCGCAGGCGGCGCTGTCGATGGGGAACATGCCGGAGGCGTCCCCCACGTCCAGCACCTTGCGGCCGGTGAGCTGCCAGTGGACATAGCCCGCCAGCGTGGTGAGATAGGCCAGGTCCTTCACATGGGCTTCGCCCTTCAGCATGGCCTGGTAAAGATGGGCCACGCTCCACCGCTGGGGGATGTTGAAGCCGAAGCGCTGGGTGAGAGCCGCCGCGGCCTCGCCGGTGGCGGTGTTGCGCCAGGTGCGGAAGGGCGCAAGCTGCCGCCCGTCCTTATCAAAGGGCAGGTAGCCGTGCATCATGGCGGAAACGCCCAGCGCCCCCACCCGTGCAAGAGGCGCGCCGGTTTTGGACTGCCAGTCCGCCGCCAGCGCGGCGAAGGCGGCGCGCACGCCCGCCTGCACCTCCTCCAGATGATAGGTCCACCAGCCGTCCTCCAGCCGGTTCTCCCAGTCGTAAGCGCCGCTGGCCAGCGGCGTGCCCGCGCCGTCCACCAGCACCGCCTTGATGCGGGTGGAGCCCAGTTCCAGGCCAAGGACGGGCAATGCCGTGTGTTTCATTTTCATCAACTCCCGGTGATTTGTTGCGAGCGGGTGCGGCGGGCCAAGCCCGCCGCACCCGCTTTTTGAAAGCAAGCGCGTTTAGAAGGTCATGCCGGAGGCGAAAATGCTGAACCAGGTCATGATGAGGCAGGCCACGAGAACGCCCGGCCATACAGAGCGGGTCTTTTTACTCAGATACAGGCAGGGAGTGTTGATGACCCAGAAACCGGATGCGATGCCCAAAAGCGCCTCCGCACCGAAATGGCCGTAGTTGGTGGTGAACAGGCAGATGTGCGGCCCGAGCAGGCAGGCGACAAAGACGACGTAAACGATCAGCATGCCCAGCGTGCCGTAGACGTCAACGAGCAGAAGCTCTTTCAGGAAGGGGCGCAGCCCTTCCTCTTCGCTGCCCGCCACGGTCTTGGTGACCACGAAATTCGCAAGGATAAAGGGGAGCATCACCAGAAGGACCGGAAGGAACTTGTAGGCCATCCGGGTGCCTTCGATCGCCGCGATCTCGCCGTTGAAGGCGTTGAAGTGGATGGTGTTGTCGGTGAACTGGATGAAGATCAGCAGCAGGCCGTACAGGATCGCGAAGACGACCACCGCCAGAAGCAGCGACTTGAGGATGTAGACCAGGTCAAAGGCCTTGGTGTCGGATGTGGCAAAGCCGTAGTCACGGTAGCTGTATTTCTGCTTGCGGCCGCGCACAAGGTGGAAGCCGATGAGATAGACAGCAAGAAGGATGGCTGTGCAGACCGACCACATGCCCTTGCCGCCCGCGTTGCCGAGCGTTTTGACGATGGGGAAGCTGGAATAGTTCTGATAGCTCCAGATGACCATCATGCCGCAGACCACGGTGAGCGCCGCAAAGATGACATACCAGGCCGGGGAGTTCTTCCGAACGCCGAGGTATGGAACAGTCTTTGTCTTGAGCTGGAGCGAGGAGAAGAATTCCGTTTCCAGCAAGGCCATCACAAGGCCGAGCATCAGAAGGGAGATGCCTGCATACATGACCAGCATCGCCAGCTCCTTGATCCAGTAGACGTGATTCGTCGCCGAAAGGCCGCCGGTAATGCCGGTCGCCATGGCCAGCACCTCCAGATAATTGGTGCACACACCGGAATTGGTGGGCTCGAGATAGTGCAGGGACGCGGGCGTGTAGACCACGCGGCCGGTCTCATTGGAAAGGTCGCCGTATACCTTGCCGACCTCGATCTCCTCCCCGGCGGGCACACCGAACAGGGTGTGCATCTTTTCGGACTGGATGCACTCGCTCAGCGTTCTGTGACCGGTGGTGGAAGCCAGGGCGGCTTCGTCGCCGGTGCCCACGATAAGGGCGTAGCTGAAATCGGTGTTGGCCGTGGGGTCGCCCTCAAAGCCGCCGTTGCCCACGGCGATCTCCAGGAAAATATCATCCTGATAGGTCTGGGAGGTCGTGGTGGTATACATGCCGCCCATGGAATGGCCGGACATGATCAGCTTTCCGCTGTCGACAAAGGCAAGGGACTTTGCCAGCTCGATGCCGTAGCCGTAATACTTGAAGCCCTCTTCCAGCGAGTTGACGGGAACGATGTTGCTGCCGTCCTCCGACATGCCGCCGCCAGTGGTGGAGAGGATGGGCTCGGACTGGCCGTTGCCCGGAACATCCACGGCGATGAACACGAACCCCCGGCGGGAAGCCTCGATGGCGAACATGCTGGCGTCGTCCACCGAGCTGCCGCCGCCAGGGCCGTAGATGATGGCCGGCGCGGGAGTGGAAGCGGTCGCCGAGTCAGGAATGTAGATTTTGTAGCTCACCAGATAGCCGTTGTCTGACATGAGCTTGCCCCGCTTGACGGAAACACTGCCCATGGAGGTGTCAACAGCTTTGATGACGAGGGCGCAGGCCAGCAGAATGAGCAGCGCGATCGTCAATATCCGCAAAGAACGATGCTTTTTCATAAATCACGCCTCCTTCGGTTTTGTTTTTGGACGAAAGGTTTGTGGTGCAGGAAAAGCCGGAGGCCCGTCAATGCGGCCTTTGGCACACTGAGGACCCCCGGCTCTTTCGGATGTTCCTTGCGCGGGCAAGGGGAAGAAAAAGGCTGCTCAGAAGGTCATGCCGGAAGCGGTGACCTGGAACCAGGCGACCAGCGGCAGGGTGGCGAACAGGGTGGGCCAGATGCTGTTGGTCTTTTTGTTCATGAAGAAGCCGACGGTGTTGATGATGATGGTGCCCACAACGATGCCCATCACCTGCTCGCCGCCGATGTAGCCGCGGGCGTCGGGGAAGATGGTGCGGTAGGCGAAGTAGGCGTTGCCCACGAACACCAGATGGATGATGGCCGGCAGCAGCACGCAGATGGCGGTGCTGGTGATGAAGGCCTTCACGGTGGCGGCGGGCTTGCCCTCCTCAAAGCGGATGACGGTGCGCTGTGCTACCGAGTTCATCAGCACGAAGGGCAGCATCCAGAACATCATGGCCAGGAACTTGACGCCGGCGCGCTGCAGCGGGATGGGGTCGATCTCAAAGACGATCCACTGCAGGTTGCTCTTGGTGAAGTAATAATAGAGCAGGAAGTAGCCCAGAGCGGCAGCGAACAGGATCACGGCGAACAGCAGGGCTTTGCCGATGTAGCGCAGATGGAAGCGGCCGTCATCGCCGGTGGCCAGGCCGAAGTCGCCCAGCTTCATGCCGGACTTTCTGCCCACCAGGGCGTAGAACACGGCGGTGTAGACCAGCAGGCTGGCGCCGGTCACCAGCGACCAGATGCACTTGAAGCCGGAGTTGCCATAGCGGGTGAAGAAATTGGGCTCGCCGGAACCGGTCTGCATCGAGGCCCAGATCACGCTGTAGCCGCACAGCACCACCAGCACCGCAACGGCGGCCCACCACACGGCGGAGTTCGGCTTGAAGCCGAAGTACTTGCGGGGGGCGAGCTTCAGCTCCTGGAACACGCCGGTATCCAGCAGGACGCAGGCGGTGGAGGTGACGAACACCATGAGCAGGGCGATCATGCCGATGACCAGATAGTCCTTCCAGACAAAAACGGTGTCAGAGGCGGGCAGTGCGTTGGGCACCTCCATGGTGTCCTCCAGGCAGGTCAGGAAGTACTCCACGACCTCTACGGTGTAGGGCTCCCAGATGTGCATGGTGTGGGGGGTGTAGACCGCTCGGCCGGTCTCGTTTGCAAAATCGCCGTAGACGGTGCCCGGCTCCAGCCGTTCGTCTTCGCCCAGGCCGAACATGTTTTTCAGATCCGCGTTCTGATAGATGTCGTCCATGGTGCAGTGGTTGGTGGTGCGCACCAGCGCGCTCTCGTCGGAAGTGCCGATGATCAGCGCAAAGTTGAAGTCATAGCCCAGCTCGGGGTTACCGTAGTTGTTCATGCCCACGTTGAACTGAAGCTTGACTTCGTCCTGATGGTTCTGCGCCACCTGCACGGTGTACATGCCGCCCATGGAGTGGCCGCCGGTCACCATACGGGTGCTGTCTACAAAGGGCAGAGAGGTCAGGTAGTTGTAGGCCAGCTCATGGCCCTGGGTGGGGTCACTCTGCGCCACCACCGCCTGGTTGTTCTCGTCAAAGTGCACCACGCTGGACAAACTCTCGGACAGGCCGTTGCCCGGCACGTCGATGCTCATGACGACCATCCCGCGGCGGGAAGCCTCGATGGCAAAGGCGTGGCCCGCATCCACACCGTCGCCGCCGCCCACGCCGTAGAGCAGGCCGGGGGCCGGGTTCTGGACCGAAGCCGTTTTGGGGATGTACATTTTGTAGTTGATGGTGGTGCCGTTTTCCGAGATCAGCTTGCCCAGCTTCACGTCCACGGCGCCCCAAGAGGTGTCGACGCCCACGATCAGCAGCGAGAGAAGCACGCTGAGGACCAGGCTGACAGCCATCACGATGGAAGCAATGCCTTTTTTCGTTTTCATGGTGATTCCTCCTTATCCGACTTTCAAAACGGCGTCCCGCAGGGCCGCCGGATCAAACCAGGTGAATAGACGCATATTTGCGGGTGGTTTGTGCTAATGGATAAAAATAATCAAGATTTCGATATAAATATAGAATAATTACATGAAAAACAAAAGCAATGTGTTGCTTTTGTTTGGACGTTTATTGACATCCCGTGGAGCCTTATTCATAATAAAATCAGAAAACGCCAAAGGGGGCATGCCGGATGATCCAGCAGGAAAAGCGGGCCTTCGACGCGGGGGCCAAGGTGTGGGTGCAGCGCTACGAGAACCTGCGCAACCTGGCGCACTGGCATTTTGAGGACGAGCTGGTGGTCTGCCAGGGGGGCGAGGTGCGGCTGACGCTGAACGGCTGCGTCTTTGAGCTGGCGGAAGGGGACTGCGCCTTCATCAGCCGGGAGAGCGTGCACAGCATCGCCGGCGCGCCGGGCAGCCGGGCGGCGGTGGCTCAGTTCGCGGGGCTGTTCGACGCGCCGCTGCGGCTGCGGGCGCCGGTCTTTGCCGACCGCTATCAGGCCGGGGCGCGGCTGGACGAGCTGGACCGGGAGTGCCGGGAAAAGCGCCCCTTCTACGCCGAGAAGATGAACGCCCTCATCACTTCGCTGATGGCGGATGTTTTCCGCGGCGAGCCGCTGGCGGAGCAGGCAGAGGAGGCCCAGCCCACCCTCGCCCGCTACAAGCAGCTGCTCCTCCTACTGGAACAGCAGGGCGGCGAGTGCACCTTTGAGGAGGCGGCGGACTTCATGCACATGTCCCCCGCCTACTTCTCCCGCTACTTTAAAAAGATGACGGGGCTCACCTTTTCCAGCTATCTGAACGTGCTGCGGGTGGACCGGGCGGTGGAACTGCTGGCCGGCGGGGAGGACATCACCATGGCCGACCTGATGGCCCGGTGCGGCTTCAACACTCTGCGCAACTTCAACCGGGTGTTCAAGGCCGTCACCGGCTACGCCCCCACCAGCCTGCCCGCCGGCTTCTCGCTGGACCGGCGGGTGCTGCTGAGCCAGGGCAGCACCTTCGACCCCACGCTGGACACCTCGGTGGTGCTGTGAGATGCGTTTGCCGCTGGACAGCGCTCCCAAAAGCTGGTATACTTACACCATCGCTTTAGTGTGATAAAATCGGGAGGGATCGAAATGGACCTTTTGACACAGCTCAACAGCCTGCCCATGTTCTTGATCGTGGGCGTGGTGGTGGCCTTCATCGCGGTGCTCTGCGTGGTGTTCCTGGTGCGCAGCTGGCGCGCCGGCGTGGCCATGGGGATGGACAAGGCGAAGCTCCGCCGGGCCATCACCTCCAGCGCCACCTTCACCCTGCTGCCCAGCATCTCCATCCTGCTGGGGGTCATCGCGCTGTCCGGCTCTCTGGGCATCCCGCTGCCCTGGATTAGGCTCTCGGTGATCGGCGCGCTGCACTATGAGGGCAACGTGGCGGACATCGCCGCCCGCGCCGCCGGCATGAGCGGAGGCCTGGGCAGCGAGGAACTCACCGCGCCGGTGTTTCTGACCATCGCCCTGGTGATGACCGCGGGCATCCTGGCGGGGTGCTTCCTGTGCATCTTCTGCCTCAAGGCCTATATGAAAAAGGTGCGCAGCGCCGCCCAAAAGGAAAAGAGCGGCAAAAAGGGCTTCGGCGACTACATGTTCACCGCCATGTTCGTGGGTCTGGTCAGCGCCTACATCGGCTCGTATCTGGGCGAGTGGACCAGCACCGGCAACTATATGCCCCTGTTCGTGGCGGCGGTGAGCGCGGCGGCCATGGGCCTGTTCGAATATCTGGCCCGCAAAAGGGGCATGACCTGGCTGGACAACTTCTCCATGGCGGGCAGCATGCTGGTGGGCATGGCGGCGGCCGTGGCGCTGTTCGCCGTGGTGTGAGGAGGTGGCCGAGATGAACGAAGCGAAGAAGAACGAACTCTACGACCGCTACGAAAACTCCACCCATCTGCTGGGCCGGCTGGGCACGGCGGCGGCCATCCTGCTGCTGCTGGCGGTGCCCATGGCCATGGGCTGGGTGCTGAACGCCTCCCCCGACTGGAAGGCCTTCGGCGTGGGCTTTGCCCAGGTGGCGCTGATCTACTGGACCAGCGGCGTGGTGGAATTTCTGGTCTACGCGCCCATGCTGGGCTCGGGCGCCAGCTACCTCACCTTCATCACCGGCAACGCCGTCAACCTCAAGCTGCCCTGCGCGGTGAACGCCCGGGAGATCTGCGGCACCCAGGTGGGCACGCCGGAAAACGACATCGTCTCCACCCTGTCGGTGGCCACCAGCAGTCTGGTGACCACGCTGGTGCTGGCGGTGGGTGTGCTGTGCCTTGTGCCCCTGCGCCCGGTGCTGGAAAACCCGGCCCTGGCCCCCGCCTTCAACAACGTCATCCCCGCTTTGTTCGGGGCGCTGGCCTTCAAGTATTTCTCCAAGAGCCTCAAGCTGGCGGCGGCGCCGCTGGCCTTCATGTGTGTGCTGTTCGTGCTGGTGCCCAGCCTGATCGGAAGCGTCTCCTTCCTCATCCTGGTCAGCGGCGGCATGGCCATCGGCATCGCTTACTGGATGTTCCGCACGGGACGTCTGGGCTGAAAATTTTCTTGCAAAGGAGGGGCGCGGGATGGAAGTTCCGGCCCATGTGGAACAGCTGCTGGCCGCGCTGCGCGCCGGGGGCTTTGTGGCCTGCCCGGTGGGCGGCTGCGTGCGGGACAGCCTTTTGGGCCGCGCCCCCGGCGACTGGGACCTGTGCACCAGCGCCCGCCCGGAGCAGGTGAAAGCCTGCGCCGCGCCCCGCTGGCGCACCCTGGACACCGGTATCGCCCACGGCACCGTGACGGTGCTCACCGGGGGCGGCCCGGTGGAGGTGACCACCTTCCGGGTGGAGGGGGGCTATTCCGACCACCGCCGCCCCGACGGGGTGCGCTTCGTGGCGGACCTCGAAGAAGACCTGGCCCGGCGGGACTTCACCATCAACGCCATGGCCCTGGACGCGGGCGGCATCGTGGACCCCTTCGGAGGCCGGGCGGACCTGTCGGCGGGATTCATCCGCTGCGTGGGCGAGCCCGCCCGCCGCTTTGAGGAGGACGCGCTGCGCATTTTGCGGGCGCTGCGCTTTGCCTCCTGCCTGGATTTTTCCATCGAGCCGGCCACCCTGGCCGCCGCCCGCGCCGCCGCGCCCACCCTGACCCGGGTGAGCGCCGAGCGGGTGTTCGCGGAGCTGGACAAACTGCTTTTGGGCCCCGGCGCGGGGCGGGTGCTGGCCCAGTGCGGCGACATCCTGGCCCATGCGGTGCCCGCCATCGGGCCCTGCCTCGGCTTTGACCTGCGCAGTCCCCGCCACGAGCTGGACCTCTGGGGGCACATCGCCCGGGCGGTGGGCCTTGCGCCGCCGCGGCGCAACGTGCGCTGGGCGCTGCTGCTCCACGACCTGGCAAAGCCGGACTGTTTCGTGCTGGACGGCCAGGGCTTCGGTCACGCCCCCGGCCACGCCGCCCGGGGCGCGGTGCTGGCAAAGGAGGTGCTGGCGCGGCTGAAGGCCCCCGGCCGCCTTGTGCAGGGGGTGCAGCCGTTGGTGCGCTGGCACGACACCCCCATGCCCCAGGACACCCCCGGCGTGCGCTGGTGGCTGGGCCGCTGGGGCTGGCCCACGCTGGAGGACCTGATCGCCGTGAAGCGGGCGGACCTTCTGGCCCACGCCGACGGGCCGGTCATCCGCCGCCGTCTGCAAGAGACGGCCCGCTTTGAGAAGCTGGCCCGTCAGGCCCACCGCCGGGGCGACTGCGTGCGGGTGGACCAGCTGGCGGTGAGCGGGGCCGACCTGATGAACGCCGGCGTCTGCCGGGCGGGGCCCCGGATGGGGCGGCTGCTGGGCGCGGCGCTGAACGAGGTCATCGAGGGCCGGGTGGAAAACCACCCTGCGGCGCTGCTGGCCTGGGCACGGCAGCAGAAGCGATGAAGAAACAAGAAAAAAACGGCCGCCGGGCATGCCCGGCGGCCGTTTTTTTGCAGGCAGCGGAGAGAACCTCCGCCCCTCTTTTTTGATGTTACCGGCAGCGCTCCACCTGCTGCATGAACGCGCGGACATGGGCAGGCTCGACGAACTCATCGTCCACATGCCCTTTTTTGAAGTAGCTCCCCACAATGGCGGCGTCTGCCACGGAAAGCTGCTCGGCGCAGTTTTCCGGCGTCATGCCGGCGCCCACCACAAGGGAAAAATCGCCCATGATCGCCCGGAATTCCCGGATCTTATCCATGGGGGTGGCTTTGCCCGTGCCCTCGCCCGTCACCGCAATGGCGTCGCAGCGCTTCATGCCGATGGCAAGGTCCTCCTCCAGCGAGCGGCCCGACAGATACGGCTGGTATTTGAAGCGCACGCCGCCGATCACAAAGCCGCCGTAATCGGCGCGCCAGCGGTCGATGGCCCGCCCGAACTCCTCGTCCTGGTCGGGGGGGAGATGACCGGCCACGGAGTCCAGCTGGATGAAGCTGGCGCCGTATTTTTTGGCCAGATCGAACCCCAGGGCGTCGTTGTGCAGCGCGTTCACGCCGTAGACAAAATCCACCTTTTCGCGGCAGAACGCCTGCAGTACGGCTTCCATATCCTCGTAGTCGCCAAAGTAGTTTTCCACGATCACCGCGTCCGCCCCGCCGCCGATCAGCAGGCCGGCCTCCAGCAGTGCGTGTTCGAACTTTTCCTGGCGGGTCTCACCACGCAGATGCAGCATGGCGAGGATGGGTTTTCTCTGCGAAAAAGCAGATAAAAAATTGTGCTTATCCATAAGTAAAACGCTTCCTCAATCTAAAATGTTGACAAGGTCTTCACTGAACAGGATGTCAGGGTGGCCCAGACTGGCGGCAAGCTGGCCGATCTGCGGTTTTTTGATTGCGGCCTGACGCAGGATGTCGTCGTTTTGAAAGATCTGCTGCACCGGCCCGTCGGCGATGATGTGGCGGTGCGCCATGACGATGACGCGGTCAAAGTTCCTGGCCACGAACTCCATGTCGTGGGTGATCACGACGACGCTGCGTCCTTCGGAACGAAGAATGTCCATGATCTTCACCAGGCAGTTCACGCCGTGCATGTCCTGGCCGGCCGTCGGCTCGTCCAGCACCAGATAGGGCGTCTGGATGGCCAGAATGGCGGCGATGGACACAAATTTTTTGGTGGAGTAGGGGATCTCATAGGGGTTCAGCTCCAGATAGGGGCCGATGTCCGTCATCTGCACCGCCCGCTGGACCCGCGCGTCGATCTCCTCCTGGGGAAGTTTCTGATACCGGGGCCAGAACTCCAGCTCGCCGCGCACCGTTGTGTTGAAGATTTGGTCGTCGGGGTTCTGGAAAACGTAGCCCACCATGTGGGAGATCTGGGCCGTCGTGCGGTCCTTCGTATTGACGCCGTTCACCAGAACGTCGCCTCCGGTGGGCTTGTGAAGGCCGTTCATCATTTTGACGGCCGTGGTCTTGCCTGCGCCGTTCTGGCCGATGATGGCTACCCGCTCGCCCTCTTCGATGTGCAGATCCAGCGACTCGTTGGCAAGTGTGCCGTTGGCGTAGCGGAAGGACGCGTTCCGAAATTCAATGCATCCCATGGCTCATTTCCCCCTTTCCAGCACAAGGCTGCGGGCCTGCTCCAGTGTGATCGGCGTCTCGCGAAGCGGCTTGCCGGCGTTCGCCATGTCCCGCGCGAACAGCACCGTCTGCGGCAGCACCACCTCGTGGTCCAGCAGGGAGAGGTCGGTCAGCACCTGGGCGGTGGGGCCGCTCTTGAGAATGGTCCCCTTTTCCATCACGATCATCTCGTCGGCGTACTGGGCCAGCAGGTCGATCTTGTGCTCCACAAGGAGCACGGTCTTTTTCTGCTTTTTCAGCGCCGCAATGATCTGAAACACCTTTTCGGTGCCTTCGGGGTCCAGCTGCGACGTGGGCTCGTCGATCACATAGATGTCGCAGTCCATCGCCAGAATGGAGGCAAAGGCCACACGCTGGCGCTGCCCGCCGGAAAGCTCGTTGGGGTTCAGCTCGATCAGGTCCTCGATGCCGATCAGCTGCACGATGTTCACCACGCGCTCGATGATCTCGTCCTTGGGCATGCACAGGTTCTCAAGGCCGATTGCGATTTCCTCGAACACCGTGTCCTTCACGCCGCTGATCTGGGTGAAGGGGTTTTGGAAGATGTAGCCCACCCGGGAGGTGAGTTCGCTCTCATCCCAGTCCGCCATGGGCTTGCCCAGAATGGACACCTCGCCGGACAGATCGCCCTGGAAGAAGCTGGGGATGAGCCCCTTCACAAGGCTGCACAGGGTGGTTTTGCCCGCACCGTTCGGCCCGATGATGCCGTAAAACTTGCCGGCCTCGAACTGAAAGCTGACATTGTGCAGGGCGTCAAAATCCGTCAGGGGATAGCGGTAGGTGATATCCTTCAATACGATGCTGTTCATGCTGCGATCCTCCATACCACGGTGGCAATGAGCGCCACATCCAAAAGGATGCAGACCGCCTTTTCCCAAACGGGAGCCTTGCGCAGTTCATACACGTGGGTGGTGTGCTTGTTGGCCGAAAATGCGCGCGTTTCCATGGCGATGGTTTTTTCTTCGGTGGCGCCGATGGCCCCCAGGACCAGCGGCCCCAGGATGGGGATGAACGCCTTGAAGCGCGTTTTCAGATTGCCCTTCGTCTCGATGCCCCGCGCGCTCTGCGAGTCCATGATGACGTTGGAGGCCTTGCCCAGGTCCGTGATGGTCTGCATGGAAGACAGGATGACGTAGGAAGCCGAATGGGAGGCGCCCAGCATCTCGATGGAGTACATGAGGTCCTTCATGGGGGTGATGTTGTAGAACAGCATTACCGCACCGCAGATCTGGATCACCAGCAGGGAAAACCACAGGCCGTTCTGCATGCCCTCCACCGTCCAGTGCACGATCCACCACTCGAACAGAAGGGTGGTGCCGGGCCAGAAGGCGGAGCGGATCATGAAGATGAAGAAGAAGAGCAGCGCCCCCACTTTCCAGAACAGGCCCCAGAACTTTTTCAGGCATCCCGCCCAGGCAGTGATGGCAATGTACAACAGGATGGCGACCAGCGAGGAGACCACGCCGCCCGCCACCCCGGCAAAGGCGGCGATCAGCACGCATAGGTTCAGTTTTGAAAAGGGGTTCAGGTCCAGAACAAAATTCCCGTGCAGCTTCGGCCTGCGGAAGGAATCGATAAATTCAGTATTCATAGTTTACACCCAGTTGCGCCTCGCAGGGCCGCCCGTTTGTCCGTTCAAGGCCTGCCTTGGAAGACGTTGTTTGATGATCCGGCTCGTTGTGCACTCAGGACGCTTTTTTGACGTCCCGGATATATCTGTCGCCGTAGGGGAGCTTCAGAAGGAATTTGTTGGGGATGCGGAACACCAGCAGGAAAGTGATGATGGCCGAGGGGATCTTGTCCAGGATGTCCGTGGAGATCTCGGACAGCATGTTCGCCACAGGGATGGACAGAGAGAAGGTCTGGGCCAGGAAGGCGGTGATGATGCCGCGGATGCTGGCACTGTAGCCGCCCAGCACCGCCACGGTGACGATGGAGCCGGCGATGCCGCAGAACAGGCCCACTACGGCGCCCGCAATGCAGGACTTCCAGACGTTCTTGTAGAAGCCCCAATAAGCAAACAGGCCCGAGAACAGGCCGACCGCCAGGTAGTTGCCGATATAGATCAGGTTGGTGGGGTGGGTGATGGACATCAAAAGCCCGGTGATGAGCGCGGTGGCCACGCTGTAGAACGGCCCGCACAGTGCGGCCACCACCATGGTGCCGATGGCGTCCAGATAGATGGGCAGGTTCAGCAGGGTGGCGATCTGCCCGCCGATGAAGTTTACCGCAATGCCGAGGGGGAGCAGGAAAAACGCCATTTTGCTAACACTTTTCTGTTTCGTTGTCTGCGACATAATGATCCTCCTTAAGTTCTGATAACGATGGATAACCGATCTGGCAGCACCCCAGATCGTTTGTTAGAGATATGTTAACACATGTTGTGAATTTAATCAATAAAATAATAAAAAATAATACGATTTTGTTGCAAATGTATATTTCTCGTGCTATGATAGGGCTATCAAACCGACCGCATTCACAAAGGAGGGCGTGTGATGAAGCAGGAATACACCGTGTTCGTGGGCGACGTGGCGCTGGACGAATACTATGAGGTGGAACGGTTCCCGTCGGTGAAGGAGAAGGTGGGCACAAAGCTGCTGCCGGCCCAGATGGGCGGGATGGTGGCGAACGCCGCTGCGGTGTATGCTTCCTTCGGGGGCAGAACGCAGTTCGTCTCCGCGCTGAATCACGGCGACATAACCACCAGGCTGTGCCAAAATCTGCGGCAGGCCGGCATCGGCACCGAGTACATCATCTATGACGACAGCCTGAAGGACTCGAAGTGCCTGATCTTTTTGTCGAAAGAAGAGCACGAGCACACCGTATTCATCATCGACACCCAGCTGCGGACCATGGAGATCCCCCAGGCGACGCAGGAAATGATCTGCGGCGCCAGCACGGTGTATTCGAATTACTGCGAAGTGCGCCACCTGCGCTGCGGCTCGCTGACCGGCCATCAGGTGATGGAGCAGTGGAAGAAGGCCGGCGCCCGGGTGTGCTGCGACATTGACGTGGCGGACATGCCGGAGGACATGCACCCCTATTTTGCGTGCACCGACATCCTGTTTATGAACGAGATCGGCTTCCAGCGCCTTCGCGCAGGCCGCTCGGAAGAGAGTACAAAGAACGACATCCTGCAAAGCGGCGTTGGCATTCTGGTGGTGACGCTGGCGGAGCAGGGCAGCCGCATCTACTGCCCGGACAGAACGATCGACATCCCCGCCGTGCCGGTGGACGTGGTGGATGTGACCGGGGCGGGCGATACCTATTGCAGCAGCTTCGTCAGCGTGATGGAGCTGTGTGAGGACCCCCTTCTGGCCGGAACGTTTGCCGCCCACGCGGCGTCGCTTTCCATCACGGGCCTCGGCGCGCGCAGCGGCGCGGTGGGCGCGGGCCCGGTGCTGGAGTTCATGCGCCGGCGCGGCCAGGCGCACATGGCCGGCCAGCTGGAAGAGCTGGGGATCCTGGAAAGACAGCAAAAGGGACTGTGAGCCGGGCGGCGCTGACTGCCCGGCAGCCAAAGGGAGGAAACGATATGATATTGAAAGCAGTGGATGCAAGAGACATCGACTTTGCGCCCTACGGCAGGCTGCTCAACATGTGCGAAGGGGGCGAGGGCCTGCATTACACCGACACGCCGGACTATACCGACGTCTGCACAGGCCAGCCGGTGATCGACACCCTCGCCAGCCTGGGCTGCACGGAGAGCTGCGGCGTGCCGTTCACCGCGCAGGAGATGGAACGACATTTCCACACCCAGGAAGTTCAGATGCCCGCGGACCAGCCCATCGTCTTTCTGGTGGCGCCCGCCAGCGAGGCGCCGCGCCCCCACGCGAAGGACGTGCAGGCCGTGATCGTTCCCAAGGGCTATGTGGCGGTGCTGGAACGGGGCGTGTGGCACAGCGCGTCCCATGGGCTGTATTCGGAGGGCCGCTATTACTGGATGGCCAACGTGTACCGGGGCGAGCCTACGGAGTGGCAGCCCATCGAGGGCGGGCCCGTCACGGTGGAAGCGCCGGAGAAATAACGCTGTGTGGTGGAAAAAAAGAATGATTTCTGTTAAAATGAAGGTGTGGCAAATAAGATGCAGCAAAACTGGTTGAGGTGAAACGGTAGAATGATGCCATTGGATACGCACAGTATGACGCCGCTTTACCAGCAGGTGGCTCAGCAGATCGAAGACGCCGTGAACGCGGGCGAGCTGCGGTACGGCGACAAGGTCATGTCAGAGGCGGAGATGAGCAAGCACTACAACGTGAGCCGTGTCACGGTGCGCCGCGCGGTGGATATGCTGGTGAAGAACGGGGTGTTGTCCCGCAGGCAGGGCAAGGGCACCTATGTGAACTTCCCGGCGTTTATGGAAGACGTGGTGGTGAAGGAACACAGCTTCACTGTGTCCTGCCTGAACAAGAACCGCCGGCCCAGCACGAAAGTGGTTGCCAACTCGGTGATCACCGTCCAGGGCGAACTGATGCGCAGGCTGAAACTCGACGGCCCCACCAGAATGGTGCGTCTGGTGCGTATCCGGTATGTGGATGACCAGCCGGCCATCTATGAGGAAGATTATTTTCCGATGAAATACGAGATGCTACTGGGCATGCAGCTCGACAACCGCTCCATCTTTGGCTTCCTCGCCGAAGAGATGAACGTCCTTCCGCGGAACTACATCGACGAATTCCGGGTGCAGTATCCCACCGCTGAACAGGCCCGGTATCTGCACATCGAACCGGACAAGCCTCTGCTGGGGGTGTTCCAGTGGGTGCTGGATGCCGCGGGGGATGTGATCTACTACAACGACGAGCTGATCATTTCAGACAGCCACCCCTTCACCATCCGCTCCCATATCGAATAAAAAAAGAGCAGGCACTCATTGATGAGTGCCTGCTTTTTGTTCGGGAAAGGGGGGCGGCCCTGAGGCTCACTCCACCCACACGCGCCCGTTGATGTCGGTGGCGCCGTGGTTCACCACCCGCAGCTTCACCGTGCCGGGGGCAAGGTCGGCAAGGGAGAAGTACTGCACGCCGTCCGCGCCGCTGATGGTCTCGGTATAAATGGTCTCGCCGTTCTGGATGACCTCCAGCTCCAGGGCCTCGCCCTCGCAGGTCACGTCCACCGCAAGGATGCGGTCGTGGGGGTCGTCCAGGTCAAAGCGGCCGGAGGTGTGGTAGCCGTCGCTGGTCTTGTTCATGGAGAAGGTCCACACCCCGTCCCGGTGGCCCTCCACATTCATGATGACCCAGCCGCTGTTCATGTCCGCGGCGCTCTCGATGGGCAGGCCCGCCACGATGGCGGAGCCCCCGGTGGTCACAAGGGGCGTGCTCCCGGCGGAGAAGGCGTAGACGAACATCCCCACCAGCAGCCCCGCCATGCACACCACGCTGACAAGGCCGCAGGCGACGGCCGCCTTGCCCAGCGCGCCCAGTTTCGTTTTGGGGGCGGGCTCGCCGTAATGGCTGTTGGCCGCGCCGCAGGCGGAGCAGAAGCGGTCCGCCCGGGTGAGGGGTGCGCCGCAGCTTTCACAGGGCTCCAGCGCCTGCTTGCGGCCGAAGATGAAGTAGAGCAGCAGGGCGATGATGGGGCCGGCAAACACCGCCAGCAGCACCCACAGGGCGGGGGGCTGGCCGTGAAGGCGGCTGTCCCGGTAGAGCCAGACGCAGCTGAGCACGGTGAACGCCAGCCCCAGCAGGCCGGCCAGCATAAGGAAGACGAAAATGAGGATAAGAGGCATGACTGCCATTCAGGACATCTCCTTTCTGCCCTTCGGGGGCAGTTCCAGTGTGAGTTGCTCTTTGAGGTCGGAGCATTTGAGGCCCACGAAGGTCATCACCACGCCGCCCACCGCCAGCCAGCCCAGGGCGAAGGCCGCCAGATGGGCCGCCAGGGGCATGATGGGCAGGGCAAAGATGAGGGCGGGCACCCCGCAGACAAAGAGGTTCGCGGTCATGGGCAGCCACCACAGCGACACCCGCCGGGCGGCGGGGCGGCTTTGCAGCTCCCGCTCCTTTTGATAAAGGCGCGCCTTCAGAACGGCGTTCAGCTCTGCGTCCGGCTCCTCGCCCGTCTGCAGGGCGGCGGTCAGCCGCCGGTCAAAGTTCTTCTCGTCCATAGCCTCTCGCCTCCATTTCCTTTTTCAGCAAGAGCCGCGCCTTGTGCAGCCGGCTCTTCACCGTGCCCTTGGGCAGTTTTTCGATGCGGGCCACCTCTTCCAGCGGAAGCTCGGCCCCGTAGGTCAGCAGCACCGCCGCCCGGTACTTGTCCGGCAGGCGCTCCACCGCCGCGGCCAGGGCGCGGTTTTCCGCCGCCGCCAGCGCCGCCGCCTCCGGCTCCTCGCCCCCGGCAAGGGGCGGCGGGTCGTCGCCGTCCAGCTCCACCGGCCGGGCGATGGCCGCCCGCCGGCCGCGCTTGCGCGCTTCGTTGCGCCACAGGCCGGTGGCCACGCTGTAAAGCAGCGCCCGGGGATTGCGGCCCTCGTCCGGGACCAGGTCCAGTTCCAGCAGCCGCAGGAAGGTCTGCTGATAGAGGTCCTCTCCGTCGGGGCCAAACCCGGCCAGCCGCCGGCAATAGCGGTAAAGTTCTGTTCCGTAGCTGCCCAGCAGCTGCTCCACCTGACATGCCTGCACGCGGCTCACCTCCTTGTTGGTTTTGATCCAGACGCCTGTTTCGCTTTGTATTCGTCGCCAAAGGGGCGGCGGTTCATTTTTTTGCAAAAAAATCCGGGGCCCCGGCGGGGCCCCGGATGGGTCGCTCGAATTTCAGCCCAGCACCACCAGCTCCGGCGGCGCGAGGAAGCGGAAGGGCACTCCGCTCATGCCGATGCCCCGGCTGACATACAGCTGGGCCGCCCCCGGCCCCTGGGGCCGGTAGAGGCCATAGGGGTAGAACTTGCCCCCCGGCGGCAGGATGAGCCGGGTGAGCACCGGCAGCCGCACCTGACCGGCGTGGCTGTGGCCGCTGAGCATCAGGTCCGCCTTTTTCAGCGGCAGATAGCGGGCCTTGTCCGGCATGTGGCACAGACAGATGCGCCAGCCGTCGGCAGGCATGCGCCGCAGCACCCGCCCGTCGGAGTAGGGCGAAAGGCCGCAGAGGGTCACCCCCGGCGCGGGGCTGGCCAGCTGGTCCCACAGAACGGTGAAGCCGCCCGCCTCGAACAGCTGTTCAAAGAAGGGGCGCGCGCCCTCCCGCACGTCGTGGTTGCCCAGCACCGCGTACTTGCCTTTTGGGGCGCGGATGCGCCGCAGCTGCCGTGCCAGCTCAGGGAAGGGCAGGGCCCAGGCGTCCCGCAGGAATTTGGAGAAAAAGTCGCCGCCGAAGAGCACAAGGTCGGGCTTCAGGGCGTTGATGCGCTCCACCACCGCCTCCAGCCGCTCGGGCGCGCCGGCGCGACGGATGTGCAGGTCGCTGAAAAACACCACCCGCAGCGGCGGCTTTTTTTCCAGCGGCGGCCGGGTGACGGTCAGCCGCCGGGGCTCCAGCTTCGCGGCGTAGAAAGCGAGGCCCAGCCCCGCGGCGGTGAGGGCCGCTGCGCCGGCCAGCAGCGCGGCATCCCGCGCCCGGGTCTGCTTCATGGTCAGTACCCCACGATGATGCCGCCGGTCTCGGCGTAGAAGCTGGTCAGGCCGCTGCAGGGCAGCACCACCACTTTCGCGCCCGGCCATTTCTTTTCAATGCCGTTTTTCAAGAGCAGGGCGGCCCGCTCGGTCTGGCAGTGGCTGATGACCACAGGCTCCAGCCCCTGGTAGCCCCGGTGGTCCATCTCTTCCAGCAGCAGGGCCAGCATGCGGGTCTCGCCGCGGGTCTTGTGCAGCATCTCCAGCTTGCCTTCCTCGCTGCCGCGGCCCACCGCGCGCATGTTCATCACGCCGGCCATGAAGCCCGCCAGACGGCTCAGGCGGCCGTTCTTCACCAGATTGTCAAAGCTGGCCAGGGCAAACAGCACCTGGCGGTCCTGGAACCAGATCTCCCACTCCCGCACCACTTCGTCGAAGGGCAGGCCGGAGGCCACCAGATCGTTGGCCTTCCAGATGGCCAGGGCCATCTCGCCGCCGGTGGAAAGGCTGTCCAGCACATGGATGCGCTTTTCGGGGTGGCTTTCCAGCACCATCTCCCGGGCCACCATGGCGCTGTTGTAGCTGCCGGACAGGTTGCTGCTGATGGTGATGGCCAGAACGTTGTCCGCCTGCATGAACTTCTCCGCCCACTCTTCGGGGCTGGGGCAGGCGGTGGTGGAGGCCCCGTTGTAGTTGTGCATGGCGTCGATCATGGCGTCCACATCCAGGGCGGAATTGTCCACAAATTCCCGGTCGCCCACCCGGATCTTCAGGGGCACGGTGGCAAAGCTGAGATCGGGGGCGGGATTTTCCAGGCTGCGCAGTTCGCAGGAAGAGTCGCTGACGATGATCCAGGACATAGGGCATATCTCCTTTTGCAGAAAGCCGGCGTGCGGCCCATCTGGTATTTAAAACTACATCTCTCTCTTCATTGTAGCAGTGCAGGGGTGCCCCGTCAAGCGAAAACGAGCAAAATCCCGTGACAAACCGGCCCTTCTGCGTTACAATGATAAAGCATTGCGGCCCCGGCCCCCGAAACGGGAGGCGGCGGGGGCCGAAGGGGGAGGAAACAGGGCATGAAAGGGCAAAAAAACGGGGTTTTTCTGGTGCTGGCCGCGGCGGTGCTGATGAGTTTCGGCGGGCTGATGATCAAGGCCATCCCCTGGAACGCCATGGCGGTGAACAGCGGGCGCAACCTGTTCGCGGCGCTGGTCACTTTCGGCTATATGAAGGCGATGGGCATGCCGGTGCGGGTGAACCGCACGGTGCTGGGGTGCGCTGTGTGCATCACCGCCTGCAACGTGGCCTACACCTTGGCCACCCGCCTCACCACCGCCGCCAACGCGGTGGTGCTGCAATACACCAGCCCCGTGTTCATCCTTTTATATCTGTGGGTGTTCTTCAAGCAGAAGCCCCGGCGGCTGGATCTGGCCGCCTGCGCCGTGGTGTTCGCGGGCATGGCCTGCTGCTTTGCCGGCAGTCTGGAGGCCGGCGGCATGGCGGGCAACGTGCTGGCGGTGGCCGCCGCCAGCTGCTACGCCGTGGTGTTCATGGTGAACATGTTCCCCGGGGCGGACAGCTTTTCCAGCTACTTTTTCAGCCAGGTGCTGGGCTTTGCCGTGGGGCTGCCCTGGCTGGTCACCGAGCCGAACCTCAGCGCCGCCAGCTGGGGCGCCATCGTTCTGATGGGCACGGTGCAGGTGGGCGCGGCCTACATCCTCATGGCCCGGGGCCTTGCCACCACCGGGCCGGTGGCGGCGAACCTGGTGTGCATGACCGAGCCGGTGCTGAACCCGGTGTGGGTGGCCCTGTTCTGGGGCGAGACGGTGGGCCCCATGAGCCTTCTGGGCATCGCGGTGGTGCTGGCCGGGCTTTTGTTCTACAATCTGGCCGGCGCGAAAAAACGGGAGGAGGCCCCCGGGGTGAAATAACCGGCCCCCGTCCGTTCGTATATAGAATATGGGCGGCGGGCGGCAGCATATTCTGCCCCTCCGCGGAAAATACTGATATTGGATAAGAGACTGTGAATTTTCTGTGGCCTTGCTTGCGCGGGGCCTGCCGCTGGGGTATAATACCCAGTGTATACCATTTGAACAAAGAGGGAGAGAAAATGGCTACCTACCGGGAATTCCGCGAGCAGGTGAAACGCCGCCGCCGGCGCAAATTCATCCTGCGTCTGTCGCTGCTGATCGTCGCTGCCGCCGCTGTGTGCGGGGTGGCGTTCTTCGCGCTGTACACCGTGCTCACCGGCGCGGGCTGGACCCCCGGCAACGGGCAGCTGGTGGCCTCCGGCAGCACCTCCGCTTCCGAGCCCGCCTCCGCCCCCGAGAGCACCTCTTCCTCCGAAGGTGAGCAGGGCGGCCAGTCCGCCGCCACCTGGAACACCTCCACCCCGGTGGAGCCCACCCTGGACCAGACCATTACCGGCGCGGACTACCGCATGCTGGCGGTGGGGGCCAACGCCGCCGTGGATTACAGCTTCTTTGACCGGGCCGCCATCCTGGGCGACAGCGTCAGCCAGGGCTGGAACATCTACGAATCTCCCATGAAGGCCCACGCCTTCGTCTGCGCCTACAAGAGCATCGGCCCCAGCGCGGTGGTGAACAAGGAGACCGCCAACCCGGGCCAGGGCTCCGGCCGCGGCGAGGAGAACATCTACGAGACCATCATCAACTCCAATCCCCTGCGCCTCTACATCCTGCTGGGCACCAACGCCCTGGTGCGGGACGGCGAGGCCACCGAGCAGTCCTTCCTGGCCTACTACGGCCAGATGCTGGACATGTTCAAGGCGGACCTGGGCGACGAGGTGGACATCTACGTTCAGTCCATCACCCCGGTGCGCCCCGGCGCAAGCCAGCCCGGCCTTTACAAAGAGCGCATCCAGCGGGTGAACACCCAGCTGGCGGTGCTGGCCCGGGAGAAGGGCTGCCATTTCGTGAATGTCTATGAGGTGTTGCAGGATGCGAACGGCGACCTGCGGGAGGACCTTGCCGCCGCCGACAAGGTGCATCTGAACCAGAACGCCTACCCCATCATGGCCGAGTATCTGGCCACCCACACCGCCTGAAACTTTAGAAGGAGGCCGGCATGGCCAGCTACCGTGAATTTAGAAGAGAGACCATCGCCCGCCGCCGGCGGCGCCAGACCCGGCGGGGCCTGACCCTTGTGCTGGCGGTGCTGGTGCTGCTGGGTCTGGCCTGGGTCATCACCTGGGCCATCGAGACCGTGAGCGGCAAAGGCGAGGGCGCTGACGCCGACAGCACCCTGGACCTGGGCACCACCGGCCTTGCGGGCAGCGTGCTCGCGCCCCTGCCCATGGAAAATCCCGTCACCGAAACGGGCGGCGGGGTGCAGTTCGCCAGCATGGGCCCGGTGCAGCAGTCCGACGGCTGGAGCTACACCGGCATGACCTATGAGAAGATCTGCCTGCCCGCCTGCGGCCGGGTGGACAACACCTATTTCTCCACCGCCCTGTTTTTGGGCGACAGCGTCACCGAGGGCCTGGGCCTCTATGAGAACCCGGTGAAGGACGTGGCCACGGTGCGCGGCTACCGGGGCGCCACCCCCGGCGACGTGGTGAACCGGGTGGTGATGACCGACTACAACACCGGCGAGGAATCGGTGCCGCTGGATGTGGCGGCCCAGATGAACCCCAAGAGCATCTACCTGATGTTCGGCGCAAACGCCCTGGCCGCCCGGGACGACGAGGCCGTTGAGGACAGCTTCATCGCCTACTACGGCCAGATGATCGACCTGCTGCGCGAGGCGGCCCCCGAGGCGGACATCTACGTCCAGACCATGACCCCGGTGGCGGCGGATTATTCCAGCACCGGCATCTACAAGGAGCGCATCCAGCGGGTGAACCAGAAGCTGGCCAACATGGCGCTGGAAAAGGGCGTTTACTTTGTGGACGTCTACTCCGCCCTGGCGGACGAGAACGGCGACCTTGTGGCGGAGTACTCCTCCGACGGCCTGCACATGGTGGCCGCGGGCTACAAGGCCTGGGCGGATTGTCTGGCCGGGCACGTGGCCTACAGCGCGGATAATCCCTATGTGATGGGCAGCGAATACTACATCGCGAAATGACAAAAAGGCACGGGACGCGGTCCCGTGCCTTTTTTCGTTTATGCCTTTTTGCGAAGGAGCAGCAGCCCCAGCCCCGCCGCCGACAAAAGCGCCCCCAGCAGGAAGGCGGCGGTCAGGCTGCGCTGGCCCAGCGCCCCCAGCGCCAGATTCACGGCGATGGCAAAGCACTCCATCACCATGGCCTGCACGCTCAGCGCGCTGGCCCGGTCCTCTGTGTGCAGCCGCCGGTTGCGCTCCTCGTCGGTGAGGGGGGCCAGCAGGCTGGAGGAAGTGCGCAGGGCCAGCACCGAGGCCACCGCCGCCGGGGCGGAGGAGGCAGCGGCCAGCACGCCGCAGGCCCCGAGGCAGGTGAGGGCGCAGAAGACCGCCGCGCCCCGCCGGCCCAGCCGCCGCGCCAGGGCGGGGGAGAAGGCCCCCGCAAGGCCCAGCAGCGAGGCGGCCACATAGGCGGCGCTCATGGCCTGCTGGCCCATGCCGCAGGCCTCGTATTTCAGCTGGTTCAAAAACACCGTGGCCACCTGGCAGACTTCCGCCAGCAGCGCGGCCCCCGCCAGCAGCGGCAGAACGCCGCAGTCCAGCGCCTCGCGCGCCGCCGCGGCAAAGCTGCCCCGGGCCGGGGCGGGCTCCGGGCTGCGCACCTCCCGCAGGCCCAGGGCGAAAAGCAGCGCCAGGGCGTAGCTGCCCGCGGTGAGCAGGGCGGCAAGGCGGTAGCTGCCGGCGGGCAGCAGGGCGAACACGCCCCCCGCCGCCACCAGTCCCGCCATGGTCAGAGCGTTATAAACCGAAAAGACCCGCAGGCTGTCCCGCCCTTTGCAGGAGAGGTAGAGAATGGCGCTGTCCACCCCGGAAAGCCCCGCCTGCACCACCGCCAGCAGGATGCGCTCGGTGAGGAAATCCCCGAAGGAATCCGCCTGCCAGAACACCAGCTTTGAAATGAAATAAAGCCCGCAGCACAGCACCATCGTGCGGCGGTAGCCCAGCCGGTCGGCCAGATACCCCCAGGGCACCTCCAGCGCCACGCACAGCGCCAGCGACACCGCCTCGATGAGGGAAATTTCGAACACCGACACCCCCGCCGCCCGGCGGTAGAGGGTGGCCACAGGGGCGTAAAACACCATGCCCTGCAAAAGGGCGATGGCGCACATGCAAAAAATATTCCGTTTCAGCATAAAAATAGACCCATCCTTGAATCAAACACACGGCAAACAAGGCGCCGGTGTGTTCCGGCGCCGCGGACGATGTGTTTGTTCATCAGATGGGTCTGTTCATTGCCTCTTCCTCAAAATGGGCGGTTCACTCCGCCTCGTCCTGTTCAGTCTCCCGCACGATGTACACCGGGCGGTGCTTCACTTCCATGTAGGTCTTGGCCAGATACTGCCCCAGCACCCCCATGCAGAACAGCTGCACGCCGCTGCACAGAAAGATGATGCACACAAGGCTGGGCCAGCCGCTGGTGGGGTCGCCGAAGAGCAGGGTGCGCACGATGATGAAAAGGATCATCACAAAGGCCAGCACGCAGAAGATGATGCCGATGAGGCTGGCCAGCGCCAGGGGCGCGGTGGTGAAGGCCACGATGCCCTCCAGCGAGTAGAGGAACAGCTTCCAGAAGCTCCACTTGGTCTCGCCGGCCACCCGCTCCACGTTCACATACTCCAGCCACTTGGTCTTGAAGCCCACCCAGCCGAAGATGCCCTTGGAAAAGCGGTTGTATTCCGGCAGGGCCAGGATGGCGTCCACCATCCGCCGGCGCATCAGGCGGTAGTCCCGCGCGCCGTCCACGATGTCGGCGTCGCTGAGGCGGTTGATGATCTTGTAGAACATCCGGGCAAAGAAGCTGCGGATGGGCGGCTCGCCCTTGCGGTTGGTGCGGCGGGTGGCGGCGCAGTCGTAGTCCTCCTCCAGCAGCGCGTCCAGCATCTGGGGCAGAAGGGCGGGCGGGTCCTGCAGGTCCGCGTCCATCATGGCCACATAGTCACCTTTCGACGCTTCGAGGCCCGCCAGGATGCCCGCCTCCTTGCCGAAGTTGCGGGAAAAGCTGATGTAGCGCACCCGGGCGTCCTGCTTGTGCAGCTCGCGGGCGATGGAAAGGGTCTTATCCTTGGAGCCGTCGTCCACAAAGATGAATTCAAAATCCGCCCCGTGGCTGGCTTTCATCTCTTCGGCCACCCGGCAGATCTCTTTATAAAAGTAAGGCAGCGCCTCCTGCTCGTTGTAGCAGGGCACCACGATGGAAAGCAGCATTCCGCCACCGCCTTTGCGTTTTTCTTCATTCTATCACAAAGGCCGGGGCACGGCAAGCGGGAGACACCGGGGGCCAAATTGTAAAAAAACTGTGCCCAGTCCACAAAATGAATTGTTTTGTCAATTCCTTTTTGGTATAATATTCAATAATGCGGCGGTTTGCGCCGTGCTGAAAAAAAGGGGGCGTGCCGGGTGAAGGGCTGGATGAACGCGCTGCGGGAACTGGCCTGGCTCACGCAGCTTGGGTTTTCGCTGGTCACGCCGCCGTTTTTGTGCGCCTTCGCCGCCTGGTGGCTCATCGACGCCAAGGGCTGGCCCGCCTGGGTCATGGTGCCTGCGCTGGTTTTGGGCCTGGGCGCGGCAGGGGCGTCCTTCTGGGGGTTCTACCGCTATGTGCAGCGCAAGAACAAGCCGGATAAGAAGGGTCCCGCCGCCTTCAACGACCACGTTTGAAAGAGAGGAACGTCCGGATGAAATTGCAGCCGGCTGTGAAAAAGGAGACCGCCCACATCGCCCTCGGCGTGGCGGTGGGGGTGGCGGTGATGCTCGCCGTGTTCGCCCTCTTGGGACGCTTTGACTACACGGTGGCCCTGGGGGGCGTTTTGGGCGGCGCGGTGGCGGTGCTCAACTTTTTGCTTCTGGGCCTGACGGTGCAGAAGATCACGAATGAAGCGAACGCCGAGCGGGGCCAGAAACTGATGCAGTTTTCTTACAGCATGCGCATGCTGGTGATGGCCCTGTGGCTGATCCTGGCGGTCAGCATGCCCTTCCTTCACTGGGTGGCGGCGGCGCTCCCGCTGCTTTTCCCCCGTCTGACCATCGCGGTGATGCAGCTGACGGGTGTTTACAAAAAGGAACAAAACAACGAGGAAAAGGGGGAACAAGTCGACCATGAACGTTGAGATCACCGGCCCGAAGATCCTTTGGGAGTCCTCCTGGTCGGTGCCGCTGCTGGGCAAGTTCCAGATCACCGAGAGTTTGCTGGACGCCTGGATCATCCTGGCGGCCATCGCGCTGCTCTGCTGGTGGCTGGGCCGGGGCCTGACCGTGGACAAGATCAGCAAAAAGCAAGCGGTGGCGGAACTCCTGGTCACCACCTGCAAGAACTTCGTCATCGGCAACATGGGCCAGCGCTACGCCCACTTCGTGCCCTTCATCGGGGCGCTGTTCAGCTATTCGGCGCTGTGCAGCCTGTCCAGCCTGATCGGGCTGTACCCCGCCACCAGCGACCTTTCCACCGAGCTGTCCTGGGCGCTTTTGGTGTTCGTGATGATCACCTACACCAAGATAAAGACCAACGGCCTGGGCGGCTACCTTTTGGGGTTCACCACGCCCATCCCGGTGTTCACCCCCTTCAACATCATCAGCGAGCTGGCAACGCCCATCTCCATGGCGTTCCGTCACTTCGGCAACATCATGTCCGGCGGCGTCATCAGCACGCTGGTCTACGCCGCGCTGGCGGTGGCCAGCAACGCGATGCTGGGCCTTCTGCCCGGCGCGCTGGGCGAGGTCTTGAGCCTCATCCCCATCTTCCAGCTGGGCATCCCGGCGGTGCTGTCCATCTACTTTGATCTGTTCAGCAGCCTCATGCAGGCCTTCATCTTCTGCATGCTCACCATGCTGTACATCGCCAACGCCGCCGAGGCGGACGGCTGACCCTTTCGACCCGACGCGGCCGCCGGCCGCGAGGAAAACGCCCCTTTTCCGGGGGCGGCATAAACAAAGTACTTCATTTTAGGAGGAACTATCTATGATGGAAAAAGCAATCGTTCTGGCCGGCTGCGCCATCGGCGCGGGTCTCGCTCTGATCGCCGGTATCGGCCCTGGTATCGGCGAAGGTTACGCCGTGGGCCAGGCCTGCTCGGCCATCGGCCGCCAGCCCGAGTGCAAGGGCGACGTGACCAGCACCATGCTGCTGGGCTGCGCCATCGCCGAGACCACCGGTATCTACGGCTTCGTCACCGGCCTGCTGCTTCTGTTCGTTGCGCCGGGCATGTTCACCGGCATGCTGGGCTGAGACAAGCCCCACACAAGCCGCAGGAAAGGGGAATGACCATTGGAACAATTTAAAGATCTGGTCACCATAACGCCCTGGCACATGATCATGATGCTGGGCAACCTGCTGATCCTCACGCTGATCGTCAAGAAGCTGCTGTTCGAGCGGGTGCAGAAGGTGCTGGACGAGCGCCAGGCCCGGGCCGACGCCATGCTGGACGACGCCCGCAAGGCCAAGGAGACCGCCGAGGCCGAAAAGGCCGAGTACGAGAGCCATCTGGCCACGGCCAAACAGGAAGTGGCCGACATGCTGGCCCAGGCGGAGAAGACCGCCGCGGCCCGCAGCGAGGAGACCCTTGCCGCCGCCCGCGCCCAGGCCGCCCAGATGAAGCAGAAGGCCGAGGCGGAGATCGAGCAGGCCCGCAAGAAGGCTTTGAACGACGCCAAGGACGAGATCGGCGGCATGGCCATGGCCATTGCCAGCAAGGTGGTGGAGCGGGAGATCAGCGAGGCCGACCACAAGGCCCTGATCGACAGCTTCATCGAAAACGTGGGTGACGCGTCATGACCGCCGCGGGCGCCGAGTACGGCGGCGCTCTCTACGAGCTGGCCGCCGAGGAGGGGCTGGAGGAGGTCATCCTGGAGCAGCTGACGGAAGTGCGCCGGCTGCTGGCCGAGAACCCCGCCTATGAAAAACTGCTGGCGATGCCCAGCGTGCCCAAGGCCGAGCGCTGCGCTGCGCTGGACGAGGCCTTTGGCGGGCAGGCGGAGCCTTATCTTCTGAATTTTCTCAAACTGCTTTGCGAAAAGGGCGCCATCCGCACCCTGCCGGACTGCCTCAAGGAATACCGGGCCCGCTACAACGCCGCCCACGGCATCCTGGAGGCCACGGCGGTGACCGCGGTGCCCATGAGCGAAGCGCAGACCGAAGCGCTGAAGAAAAAGCTGGAGGCGCTCACCGGCAAGACCATCGCCCTCACCGCCCGGGTGCAGCCCGGGTGCCTGGGCGGCGTGCGGCTGGAGGTGGAGGGCACCCAACTGGACGGCACGGTGAAGAACCGGCTGGATGAGGTGCGCCGCCTGCTGGCAGCCACATTGTAATCGGAGAAGGTGAAAGAATGCAATTGAAACCCGAAGAGATCACCCGGATCATCAAGGCGCAGATCAAGCACTACCAGAACGTCATCGAGCAGAGCGAGACCGGCACCGTGATCCTGGTGGGCGACGGCATCGCCCGGGCGGTGGGTCTGGAAAAATGCATGAGCGGCGAACTGGTGGAGTTTGAAAACGGCGCCTACGGCATGGCCCAGAACCTGGAGGAGAACAGCGTCTCCATCGTGCTTTTGGGCGACGAGGAGGGCATCAAGGAGGGCAGCGTGGTCAAGCGCACCGGGCGCGTGGTCAGCGTGCCCGTGGGCGAGGCCATGATCGGCCGCGTCGTGAACGCCCTGGGCCAGCCCATCGACGGCAAGGGCCCCATCGAGGCCAAGGAGTACCGGCCCATCGAATCCCCCGCGCCGGGCATCATCGAGCGCCAGAGTGTTTCGGTGCCTCTGCAGACCGGCATCAAGGCCATCGACTCGATGATCCCCATCGGCCGCGGCCAGCGCGAGCTCATCATCGGCGACCGCCAGACCGGTAAGACGGTCATCGCCACCGACACCATCATCAACCAGAAGGGCACCGGCGTCATCTGCATCTATGTGGCCATCGGCCAGAAGCAGAGCACCGTGGCCCAGCTGGTGAACACGCTGGAAGAAAACGGCGCCATGGACTACACCATCGTGGTGTCCGCCTCCGCCAGCGAACTGTCGCCTTTGCAGTACATCGCCCCCTACGCGGGCTGCGCCATGGGCGAATACTTCATGGCCCAGGGCAAGGACGTGCTGGTCATCTACGACGACCTCTCCAAGCACGCCGTGGCTTACCGTGCCCTCAGCCTGCTCATCCGCCGTCCCCCGGGACGTGAGGCCTACCCCGGCGACGTGTTCTATCTGCACAGCCGCCTTTTGGAGCGCGCGGCCCGCATCGCCCCCGAGTACGGCGGCGGCAGCCTGACCGCCCTGCCCATCATCGAGACCCAGGCGGGCGACGTTTCCGCCTACATCCCCACCAACGTCATCTCCATCACCGACGGCCAGATCTTCCTGGAGAGCGAGCTGTTCCACAGCGGCGTCATGCCCGCGGTGAACCCGGGCATCTCGGTGTCCCGCGTGGGCGGCAACGCCCAGATCAAGGCGATGAAGAAGGTGGCGGGCAGCCTGAAGCTCATCTACAGCCAGTACCGCGAGCTGCAGAGCTTCGCTCAGTTCGGCTCCGACCTGGACGCCGACACCAAGGCCCGTCTGGCCCAGGGCGAGCGCATCGTGGCCGTGCTCAAGCAGGACCGCAACTCCCCCATCCCGGTGGAAAAGCAGGTCTGCATCCTCTACGCCGTCACCAAGGACTACCTGAAGGACGTGGCCGTGGAGGACGTGAAGGAGTACGAGAAGGGGCTGTATGAGTATATGGACGCCCACGGCGCCGAGGTCCTTTCCGCCATCCGCACCACCGGCAAGCTGGAGGAGGACACCGAGAAGGCCCTCGCTGCGGCGCTGGACGATTACACCCGGCAGTTTTTGAACACCCGGGCGAAGTGAGGAGGCAGAGCGTATGGCAGGCGCGTCCATGAAGGACATCAAACTGCGCATCAAAAGCGTGGAAGGCACCATGCAGATCACCAAGGCCATGGAGCTGGTGGCCTCTTCCAAGCTGCGCCGCGCCAAGGAGCGGGTGGAACACAGCCGCCCCTACTTTGACGTGCTCCATGCGGCTCTGGATGACATCGCTTATTCCAACGACGAGTTCCGCTCGCCCTACATGGCCCAGCGCCCGGTGAAGAAGAGCTGCTATGTGGTCATCGCCGGCGACCGGGGCCTTGCCGGCGGCTACAACGCCAACATCCTCAAGGCGGTGGCCGCCCACGCCGAGGGCAAGGACTGGTGTGTTCTGCCCATCGGCAAAAAAGCGCTGGAACACTACCGCCGCCGGGGCGTGCCCGTGGTCACCGACCGCTACGCCGTGGCCGCGGATGTGGAGATGAGCGGCTGTTACGACATCGCCCGCACCCTGGCCAAGGGATTCGTGAGCGGCGAATTTGACGAGATCATCCTGGCCTACACCAATTTCGTCTCCATGCTCAGCCAGCAGCCCGCCACCCTGAAGCTGCTGCCGCTGAACTACCGGCAGGCGGAACGGGGGACCGGCCCCCGCCAGACTACCCTCTACGAGCCGGACTGCGAGACGGTCTACAACGCCATCGTGCCGGAGTATCTGGCGGGCCTCATCTGGGGGGCTTTGTGCGAGTCGGTGGCCAGCGAGCTGGGCGCCCGCCGCACCGCCATGGACGCCGCCAGCAAGAACGCCGGCGAGATGATCGAGAACCTGAGCCTGCACTACAACCGGGCCCGGCAGGCGGCCATCACCCAGGAAATCACCGAGATCGTGGCGGGCGCCGAGGGCTGAAAAGCCCGCGGCACACGCCGAAAAAAGGAGAAATGTCCATGCCGAATCAATACGAGGGCACCGTGGTGCAGGTCATCGGCCCGGTGCTGGATATCAAATTCCCCGACGGTCAGCTGCCCAGCCTGCTCAACGCCATCCGGGTGGAGAACGGCGACAAGAGCCTGATCGTGGAGGTCTCGCAGCACATTGGCGACAATGTGGTGCGCTGCATCGCCATGAGCAGCACCGACGGCCTGGTGCGCGGCGCCAAAGCTGTGGACACCGGCGGCCCCATCAGCGTGCCTGTGGGCCGCGAGTGCCTGGGCCGCATCTTCAACCTGCTGGGCGAGCCGGTGGATAACCTGCCCGCTCCCGAGACCGCGGAGCGCTGGCCCATCCACCGCGATCCCCCCAGCTATGAGGAACAGCAGAACACCACCGAGATCCTGGAGACCGGCATCAAGGTCGTGGACCTGATCTGCCCCTACGCCAAGGGCGGCAAGATCGGCCTGTTCGGCGGCGCCGGCGTGGGCAAGACCGTGCTCATCATGGAGCTCATCAACAACGTTGCCAAGCAGCACGGCGGCCTGTCGGTGTTCACCGGCGTGGGCGAGCGCACCCGCGAGGGCAACGACCTTTACAATGAGATGAAGGAGTCGGGCGTTATCAACAAGACCGCCCTGGTCTACGGCCAGATGAACGAGCCGCCGGGAGCCCGTATGCGGGTGGGCCTGTCCGGCCTGACCATGGCCGAGTACTTCCGCGACAAGGAGCACCAGGACGTGCTGCTCTTCATCGACAACATCTTCCGCTTCACCCAGGCCGGCAGCGAGGTGTCGGCGCTGCTGGGCCGCATGCCCAGCGCCGTGGGCTACCAGCCCACCCTCGCCACCGAGATGGGCGCGCTGCAGGAGCGCATCACCTCCACTAAAGAGGGCTCCATCACCAGCGTGCAGGCGGTGTACGTGCCGGCGGACGACCTGACCGACCCCGCCCCCGCCACCACCTTCGCCCATCTGGACGCCACCACCGTTCTGTCCCGTGCCATCTCCAGCCTGGGCATCTACCCGGCTGTGGACCCGCTGGATTCCACCAGCCGCATCCTCTCCCCCGACGTGGTGGGTCAGGAGCACTATGAGGTGGCCCGCGGCGTGCAGCAGGTGCTGCAGCGCTA
The DNA here is from genome assembly GCA_004558145.1 of Oscillospiraceae bacterium. Lineage (GTDB taxonomy): Bacteria > Bacillota > Clostridia > Oscillospirales > Ruminococcaceae > Allofournierella_A > Allofournierella_A excrementavium. The sequence continues at coordinate 460,389 of SFDQ01000001.1, read as the reverse complement.
CAAGGAGCTGCAGGACATCATCGCCATCATGGGCATGGACGAGCTGAGCGAAGAGGACAAGATCACCGTCAACCGCGCCCGCAAGATCCAGCGCTTCCTCAGCCAGCCCTTCACCGTGGCCGAGCAGTTCACCGGCATGGAGGGGCGGTATGTGCCTCTGAAGGAGACCATCCGCGGCTTCAAGGAAATTCTGGAAGGCAAACACGACGACCTGCCCGAGTCGGCGTTCCTGTTCAAGGGCACCATCGACGAGGTGGTCGCCCAGGCAAAGAAAGGTGAAACGGCATGACCAGTTTTCCGCTGCAGATCGTGACCCCCGGCGGCCAGGCCTATGACGGCATGGCCCAAAAGCTCTTCTGCCGCACCATCGTGGGGGACGTGGCCATCCTGGCCCGCCACTGCGACTATCTCACCGCGGTGGGCATGGGCGAGGCCCGGGTCACCACCGAGGACGGCACGGTGCGCCGCGCCGCCTGCATCGGCGGCATGCTGTCGGTGGCCGGGGGCAAGGTGCGCCTGATGGCCAACACCTTCGAGTGGGCCGAGGACATCGACGCCGCCCGGGCCGAAAAGTCCGAAGCGGACGCAAAGCGCCAGCTGGAGCAGGCGGACCTTTCCGCCCGCGACCGGGAGCTGGCCACCGCCAAGCTCAAGCGGGCGCAGGTGCGCCAGAGCGTGGCCGCCCGCCGCTGAGCGGCAAAGGAGGAACAGACCCATGGACCTGGAACGTCTCACCGCCCTGCTGGACGCTCTCACCGGCCGCTGGCCCCAGGTGCTGGCCGTCTTTGGCGGCGCGGCGCTGGCGGCGGGGGTGCTGGGCATGCTCACCCGCGCCCTGGGCGTCAAGGAGGACGACGGCCTCAAGGGCCTGCGCATCCGCAAGGACGAGCCTTCGGCCTGAACAAATCGGAATATTTTTGAAAAATATCCAAAAAGTAAAACCTCTGCCGTGTGGCAGGGGTTTTTTGTTTGCCGCGGATACGGCGCAAAGGAACACGCCGCGGGAAAAAGCCGGCGGGCCGCTCGTCCGGCGCGAGGCCAAAAGGCACAGCCCACGGACGGGTCACCCGGCAAAAGTCACAGCAGGTGGAAGGGCCGCCTGGCGCAGGGCCGAAGGTCACAGACGGCGGCTCCAGCTGTGGCGGCTGAACAGCGCCAGCAGGGGGAAGATCTCCAACCGGCCCAGCAGCATGTCCAGCGTGAGCACCAGCTTGGACAGGTCGCTGAAGCAGTCGTAGTTCACCATGGGACCCACCGCGCCGAAGCCGGGGCCGATGTTGTTGAAGCAGGCGAACACGGCGGAGATGTTGCTCTCCAGGCTGAACTCGTCCAGGGAGATGACCACGAAGCTGCCGAAGAGGATGAGCACATAGGCCACCAGATAGGCGCTCACGTTGTGGAGCACCTCGTCCTCCACCACCTTGCCGTTCACCCGCACCAGCTGCACGCTGTTGGGGCGCAGGGTCTGGCGCATGGCCCGGCGCAGGCTCTTGACCATCAGCGAAAGGCGCATCACCTTCAGGCCGCCGCCGGTGGACCCGGCGCAGGCGCCCACCGCCATCAGGCACAGCAGGATGGCCTTGGAGAAGGCGGGCCATGCGTCAAAATCCACCGTGGAAAAGCCGGTGGTGGTCATGATGCTGCTCACCTGGAAATAGGCGTGGCGGATGCGCTCGGAAAAATCGGGGATGAGGTCCCGGATGTCCCAGGCGATGAGCGCGCCGGAGACCAGCAGGATGCCGAAATACAGCCGCACTTCCTCGTCTTTCACCGCAAGGCCCACCTTGCGCAGAAGCAGCAGGTAATACACCGAGAAGTTCACCCCGAACAGGGCCATGAACACGGTGACCACCCATTGCAGATAGGGGCTGTAGCTGGCCATGCTGTCCGCCTTGATGCCAAAGCCGCCGGTGCCGGCGGTGCCGAAGGCGGTGCACAGGCTGTCGAACAGGGGCATGCCCCCCGCCAGCAGGAACGCGATGCAGGCCAGGGTGAGCGCCAGATAGATGGCGTAAAGGATCTTGCTGGTCTGGCGCAGCCGGGGGGTCAGCTTGCTCACCGTGGGGCCGGGGCTCTCCGCCCGCATCAGGTGCAGCGCGCCGCCCTGCCGCGCGGGCAGGATGGCCAGCATGAACACCAGGATGCCCATGCCGCCCAGCCAGTGGGTGGTGCTGCGCCAGAACAAAAGCCCCCGGCTCATCTCGGCGGGGTCCGCCAGGATGGAGGCGCCGGTGGTGGTGAAGCCGCTCACCACCTCGAACAAAGCGTCGATGTAGCTGGGGATCTGGCCGCTGATGTAAAAGGGCAGGCAGCCCAGCAGCGACAGCACGATCCAGCACATGGCCACCGTCACAAAGCCCTCGGGGGCAAAGATGCTGCCCTTGGCCCGGCGGCCCACCAGCAGAAACAGCCCGGCGCACACGCCCATGATGAGCAGCGACACGCCGAAGGCGAGGGCGGAATGCCCGTCCCGGTCCACCCAGCACCACACAAGGCTGGGCAGCATGAAGGCCATCTCCAGCAGAATGATGGAGCCGATGGTGTGGTTGATCGCTCGAAAATTCAAGTCCGCACTTCCTCTTCACAAAATCCCGATGGCGGGCGCGCCCGTCACACGAACAGGTCGTTCAGCTGCATCACGGGGGTGTCCAGCGTGCTCACCGCCACCACCGTGTCGCCCACATCGAAGCTGGAGGTGCCGTCCGGGATGATGGTGTCGGCGCCCCGGCTGATGCAGGAGATGAGGATGCCCCGGCGCAGGGGCACGTCCTTCAAGGGCACGCCCCGGTAATTGGAGGTCTCGTCCACCCGGAACTCCATGGCGGCGGCGTTGCCCTCGGCGATGAGGTGCAGCGCCAGAATTTTGCCGGTCTTGTTCTGCATGCCCCGCACATAGCGGGCGATGAGCGCGCTGCACAGGTCCTTGGGGCTGACGATGCTGCCGATGTCCAGCGCTTCGAACATGCGGTTGTATTCCAGGCGGTTGACCTTGGTCACCACCTTGGGCACGCCCTGGCTGTGGGCGTACATGCTCAGCACGATGTTCTCCTCGTCGATGCCGGTCAGGCTGACCAGCGCGTCGGCCTCGTCCAGGCCCTCGCTCTCCAGAAAGCTCTGGGAGGAGCCGTCGCCCAGCACCACCGCCGCGCCGGGCAGGTTCTCCGCCAGAAAGCGGGCGCGGGACGGGTTCTGCTCGATGATCTTCACGCTCAGGTGGGAGTCCAGCAGGCGCTGGGCCAGATAAAAGCTGATGTGGCCGCCGCCCACCAGCATCACCCGGCGAATTTTCTGCTTGGCGATGCCCAGGTTCTTGATGAGCTGGGCCAGATTCACCGCCCGGGCGGTGACGAAGATGCGGTCGCCCTTTTTCAGCTCAAAGCTGCCGTCGGGGATGACCACCTTGCCGGCGCGCAGCACCGCGCACACCAGCACCTTCACCTGGGCGATTTTATAAAGCTGGTGCAGCGCCACGCCCTCCAGGCGGCTGCCCTCGTCCACCCGCAGGCCCACGATCTCCACCCGGCCCTTGGCAAAGCTGTCCCGGTGCAAAAAGCTGGGGAACTGCAGCAGATGGAAAATTTCCCGCGCCGCCGAGAGCTCCGGGTTGATGGTCATGGAAAGGCCCAGCTCCTCCCGCATGAAGAAGAGCTGTTCGGTATAGTCCGGGTTGCGCACCCGGGCGATGGTGTGCAGGCGGCTGTTCATCTTTTTGGCCGTCAGGCAGCACAGCAGATTGATCTCGTCGGCGCTGGTGGCCGCGATGAGCAGGTCCGCCTGCTCCACCCGCGCCTGCCGCAGCGCCTCCATGGTGGCGGCGTTTCCCTGCACCGCCATCACGTCGTACTGATACATGTTGGCCTGCAGCACAACGGGGTTGGAATCCACGATGGTGACCTCATGCCCCTCGTGCAGCAGCTGCCGCGTCAGGGCAAGGCCCACTTTGCCGTCGCCGGCAATAATGATCTTCATGGCACACACCTTTACTCTGGGTTTTGGTCCGCTTGCGTTCTTGAGGACATAAAAGACTGATTATAGTATACGAGTTCAATGGAAAATGCACAAGCGGTATTTTGTTTTTGGGCCGAACAGGGGCGGAAAGCGGGCCGGCGCGGGCCGGCACGCACCCTTGCCGCGCTTGACAGTGCGCCCCAAAATGGGATACCATAAAGCCAAACACTGAACGCCGCTCCGGCCCCCGCAAAGGGCCCCGGGCGGCAGCGGGGGACGAGCGATATGCAGAACGCGAAGAACCTTTACATCCTCAGCGACACCAACGCCTTCACCCGGGGCGAGCTGGACAACGTGGCCCTCACCGAGGACGGCGTGTGCCTGGAGCAGGTGGCGGGCCGCCATGTGCTCTACGGGTGCTTCACCTCCCAGCCGGTGAACCTGCCCGCCTTTGACCGGCTGGTGATGAGCTGGAACGCCGACACACCGCCGGGCACCGTGGTGGAAGCCCAGGCCCGGGTGCGGGTGGGCGAAGAGTGGAGCGGCTGGCTCAGCTTCGGCAAGTGGAGCCCCTACATCCAGCGGGCCAGCGTCACCGGCAGCGAAGAGGACCCGGTGTTCATGTGGCACAACGTGCTGCACGTGGGCAAGGGCCGCGCCGTGCAGGCCCAGCTGCGCATCTATCTTTACACCGACGACGAGCGCCTCACCCCCCGGGTGTGGCTGCTGGCCGCCAGCGTGCGCCCGGTGGACGGGGAGGCCGAGCCCCCCGCCCTTTACAGCCGGGCCCTGCACCTGCCCGCCTACAGCCAGAAGCTGCGGGACCCCTCCCTGCGGGACGGCATGAGCACCCCCGTCACCCTGGCGGGCCTGCTGAACCGCTGGGGCCAGGACGTGCTGCCCGAGGAGCTGGGCCAGTCCATGCTGGACCACGGCGACGCGGACATGGGCACCCGCAACTTTTCCTTTGCGGCGGCGCTGGCCGGCTGCTACGGCTACCGGGCGTATCTTGCCTATCTGGACCCGGAGCGGCTGTGGCAGTGCGTCAAACAGGGCGACTCGGTGGGCGTGTTCATGCGCTATGCCGCCAGCGAGGAGCAGGCGGAGGCCACCGGCAAGGCGTATCTGCCCGGGGCCTTTGCCGACGTGGAAGCTCAGATGATGGCCCTGCGGGGCTTTGAGACCGGGACGGAGGGGGCCTTTGCGCTGGTAAACGACAGCCTCGCCCCCACCGACGCGGAGGCCGAGCGCTCCTACCCGCTGGACGCTTTCTGGAAGGCCTATCAGGGGCTGGCGCTGGTCATCACCGGGCGGCAGAAGGGCCGGGGCGAGGGCTGCCCCCACCGCCGCCACGCCCGGCTGCGGGCGCTGGAGCAGGTGGGCGCCTACATGTTCCAGGACGAGAACGGCACCGACCTGCCCCTGCCGGAGGATTTTGCCGGCACGCTGGCCTGCGCCGTGGCGGACGGCACCGTGCACGCCACCACCGCCCACAAGACCTTCCGCTTTTTGAAGCCCACGGCCCAGGGCGGCGTGCAGCTGCCGCCGGAATTGTTCGGCGGCAAGGGCCGCATCACCGTCTATGCCATCGACCCCAGCGGCTGCACCCTGGTGGGCGACGTGCATCTGCCGGGCTGAGGCCGGAACGGACACATCATCAAAAGGGGGTAAGACCATGAAATACAGCGTCATCACCATCGGACGGGAATTCTGCACCGGCGGGCTGGACATCGCCCGCGAGGTGGCCCGGCGGCTGGGCGGGCCCATGTACGACAAGGAGCTCATCACCCTGGCCGCCAAGGAGAGCGGCCTGTCGGAACAGGCCATCGCCGCCGGCGAAAAGCGCCCCAGCGGCAGCCTGCTCTATAACCTCTACACCATGGGCAGCGACCTGCCCCTGAGCGACCAGGTGTTCGTGGTCCAGTCCCAGATCATCCGGGGCCTGGCGGACAAGGGCCCCTGCGTCATCGTGGGCCGCTGCGGCGACTATGTGCTGCGGGGCCGCACCGACGTGCTGCGGGTCTTTCTCCACGCGCCGCTGGAGTTCCGCCGCCGCCGTGCCCAGGCGGAGGGGGCCGTGCCCGCCGACGCCGACGAGCGCACCGCGAACGCCCTGCTGGAAAAGGAGGACCGCCGCCGCGCCGCCTATTATAACTTTTACAGCGAATACCGCTGGGGCGAGGCCGGGCACTACGACTTGTGCCTCAACACCGCCTTGGGCGACGAGGTCTGCGCGGACCTTATCATGCGGGCGGCGCAAGGCTGAAACCACACCGTTCCCCGCCGCGAACGCGGCGGGGAATGATTTTATGGAAATGGGGGATGCACCGTGATAAAGACCGTGGGCGTGGTCAGTCTGTCCGCCGGGACGCTGGGGGAGGACTTTGTTCGCCATGAACTGGAGCTGGGGGTGCGCCGGCTGGAACACTATGGCCTCAAGGTCAGGTTCCTGCCCCACGCCCTGAAAGGCATCGACTATCTGAAGACCCACCCGGAAGCGCGGGCCGCCGACCTGCTGGAGGCCTTCCGGGACCCGGAGATAGACCTCATCCTCTGCGCCATCGGCGGCGACGACACCTACCGGCTGCTGCCGTACCTCTTCGACGAGGGTCGGCTGGAAAAGGCTGCCTGCCGAAAACCCTTCCTGGGCTTTTCCGATTCCACCGTCAACCACTTCATGCTGCACAAAGTCGGCCTGCCCACCTTTTACGGCCAGTCCTTTTTGTCGGACGTGTGCGAGATGGACAAAGAGATGCTGCCCTACACCCGGCGGTATTTTGAGGAGCTGCTGCGCACCGGCACCATCCGGCAGGTGGAGCCCAGCGAGGTGTGGTACGAGGGCCGCACCGATTACAGCCCCGCGTGCCTGGGCACGCCGCTGCCCGCCCACCCCGCCGAGGGCTGGAAGCTGCTGCAGGGGCCGCCGGTGTTCAGCGGCAAGATCCTGGGCGGCTGCCTGGACACCATCCACGACTTTTTCGACGGCGAACGCTACGCCGATATGCCCGCCCTCTGCCAAAAATACGGCCTGTTCCCCGGCGCGGCGGACTGGCAGGGCCGCATCCTGCTGCTGGAGACCAGCGAGGAGCAGATGAGCCCGGAAAAATTCAGCCGCGCCCTGGGCTTTTTGAAGCAGGCGGGGGTGTTCAAGGCGGTGAGCGGCATCCTGTTCGGCCGCCCGATGGACAACGTGCACCGGGAGGAATACCACCGGCGGCTGGCGGCGGCGGTGGACGACCCCGCCCTGCCCATCCTGGCGGACGTGAGCGTGGGCCACGCCCTGCCCCGGTGCATCCTGCCCTTCGGGGTGAACGCCCGGGTGGATGCGCGGGCCCAGACCATCACCTTCGATGCGCCGTGAGGCTCCAAAAACTCCCTGCTTGACAAAAGTATTACTTTGTGCTAATAATAAAAGGGATAAGGCAAAGCAAGTCCCCCCTGCCGGCGTCCGCTGGCAGAGGGGATTTTTCGTGCCCGCACAAGAAAGGGAACAGGAGGTCATTCACCATGTACGATCTCGTGATCGTTGGCGCCGGCCCCGCCGGCATTTTCACCGCGCTGGAGCTTCTGCGCAAAGGCAGAAAAGAGAAGATCGTCATCGTCGAAAAGGGCAAACCGGTGGAAAAACGCCACTGCCCCAAGGCGGAGACCGGCCGCTGCATGAACTGCAAGCCCTACTGCCACATCACCACCGGCTTTTCCGGCGCGGGCGCTTTTTCCGACGGCAAGCTGAGCCTGTGCTATGAGGTGGGCGGCGAACTGCCCACCCTCATCGGCGAGGAGTTTGCCCAGAGCCTCATCGACTACACCGACAGCATCTATCTGGAGTTCGGCGCCGACCCCCACGTGGAGGGCATCTACGACGGCGAGGAAATTCGCGAGATTCGCAAGAACGCCATCAAGGCGGGCCTCAAGCTGGTGGACTGCCCCATCCGCCACCTGGGCACCGAGAAGGCCCAGGACCTGTATCTGGCGCTGCAGAACCATCTGCTGGCCGAGGGCGTGGAGATGCGCTTTGACACCGAGTGCGTGGACCTGCTCATCGAGAACAGCGTCTGCCGCGGCGTGAAGGTGCGCGCGGCCAAAGGCGGCGCGGAGGAAGAAATTCTGGCCCGCCGCACCGTGGTGGCCACCGGCCGCCGGGGCGCCGACTGGCTGGAGCGCCGCTGCGCCCAGCACGGCATCGCCCACAAGCCCGGTACCGTGGACATCGGCGTGCGGGTGGAGGTGCGCAACGAGGTGATGGAAAAGGTGAACAAGGTGCTGTATGAGTCCAAGCTCATCGGCTACCCCAAGCCCTTCAAGAACAAGGTGCGCACCTTCTGCCAGAACCCCGGCGGCTTCGTCAGCCAGGAGAACTACGACAACGACCTGGCGGTGGTGAACGGCCACAGCTACAAGGAGAAAAAGAGCAACAACACCAACCTCGCCATCCTGTGTAGCCACAACTTCACCGAGCCCTTCAACCAGCCCATCGAGTACGCCCAGAAGGTGGGCGAGCTCACCAACATGCTGGGCGCGGGCCACATCATGGTGCAGCGCTACGGCGACATCCTGGACGGCAAGCGCACCTGGCAGAAGGAGCTGAGCCAGAGCAACGTGCGCCCCACCCTGGTGGACGCGGTGGCCGGCGACATCACCGCCGCCATGCCCTACCGGGCGATGACCAACATCATCGCCTTCATCCAGATGCTGGACCAGGTGGTGCCCGGCTTCGCCAGCGACGAGACCCTGCTCTACAGCCCCGAGCTGAAGTTCTACTCCAACCGGGTGAAGATGGACGAAAATCTGGTCACCAACGTGGAGGGCCTGCACTGCCTGGGCGACTCCTGCGGCTGGACCCGCGGCCTGATGATGGCCAGCGTCATGGGCGTGCTCATGGGCCGCAAAATTGCCCAGTGGGACGCGGAATAAACAAAGCGCAAAATGCCCCGGAGCCATTGCGGCTCCGGGGCTTGTTCTTTACTCGATGGGCACGGCGCCCGCGTCCTCCAGGCTGATTTCGCCGCCGGTCTCGGCGGCCTCTTCGGTCAGGGGGGCGTTCGCCGCGGCGGTCTCGTCGGTGGCGTGGGCGGCGGAGGAGGCCGCGTCCTCCCCGAAGCCGGCGGCGGTCTCGGCGGCCTGCTCGTCGGTCAGGGGCGCGGCGGTGGCCGCAGCGCTCACAAGGCCGGTCACCTCGCCGCTGGGCGAAGCCAGCAGGTAAGCGCCCACCGGCTCCTCCTTATACACCAGCAGAACGCCGCTCACCTTGTTCTCGCCGGTGCTGCGCCCGGGGCACAGCACCACCCATTTTTCCACCGTCTTGTTCTTGTATTTCTCCAGCGACAGGCCGCTCTCCTTCACCACCGTGTTGAAGGCGGAAAAGCTCTCGTCCCAGCTTTTGGGGATCTTCACCTTATCCACCGTGGCGGTGGCCAGGTCCACCTCCAGCCCGAAGGCCTTGAAGAAGGCCTGGATGTCGTCGGTGCCCTCGATTTTCATGGCGGTGGGGTCCGCCTGGGCGGTCTCGCCGTTCGCGGCGGCGGGGGCCGCGTCGTCCTCCATGAAAAAGCTGCCGACGGCGAACACCGCGCCCGCCAGCGCCACGCCGCACACCGCGACGGCGCCCAGCCGACGCAGGCCGTTTTTGCCGAATGTCAACACAAACATGTCTTGTACCCTCCTCGTTTGTCGTGGGAACTCCTGTTTATACCTATTCCGCCGTATGCCGCTTTATTCTTGCGCAAAGGCGGATGGCGGGGTATACTGAAAACAAACAAGGACCCGGGAGGGAACAGAATGGTTCTTTTGGTGGATATGGGCAACACCCGGCTGAACATGGCCGGCTGGGAAGAGGGCAAGGCGGTCTTTTCGGCCGAAACGCCCACCGACCGCGGCTGGACCGCCGGCAGCTGCGCCGCCGCGCTGGCAAAGGTGCTGGCCCCCTTCGGCGTGGGGCAGTGGGAGGGGTGCGCGCTGTCCAGCGTGGTGCCCGCCCTCACCGACGCGGTGCGGCAGGCCCTCTTTTCCGTCACCGGCAAAGAGCCGGTGGTGCTGGGAACATCCAACATCAGCTTCAAGGTGCTCACGAAGGACCCGGTGGGCGCGGACATGCTGGCCGGGGCCGAGGGGGCGCTGGCCCGCGTTCCCATGCCCGCCATCGTGGCGGACCTGGGCACCGCCACCACCTTCTGCGCCCAGAACAAGGCGGGGGACGTGCTGGGGGTGGCCATCGCTCCGGGGGTGGCCCTCGGCCTGGACGCTCTGGTGGACCGGGCCAGCCACCTGCGCTCCATCGCCTTCGAGCCGCCGGGCCCCGCCATCGGCACCACCACCGCCGAGAGCATGCAGAGCGGCGTGATTTACGGCGCGGCCTGCCTTGTGGACGGCATGTTCCGCCGCATGGCCGCCGAGATGGACGCCGCCGAGGGCGCGCCCAGCCTCATCCTCACCGGTGGGCTGGCGGGCCTTGTGGCCCCCTATTGCGAGACAAAGCCCACCCTCGCCCCCGACCTGCTGCTGGAAGGGCTTTACCGCTGCTATCTCCGGGCAAAGGGCGAAGCATGAAAAAAACGCCGCGGCCCGGGGGCTGCGGCGTTCCTTGTCATTCACATCAATAGCGGGCGGGCGGGGCATAATGCTCAAAGATGACCCCGTCGTACTCGCCGGTGAGGGCGGCGTGGTCCATGCCCGGGCGGGCGGTCCAGAACACCTTCATGGGGCCGAAGGCCGCGATGAGGCGCACCGCCGCGTTTTTGGGGTTCGGGCCCCAGGCGATGAACTGGGGCCGGGCCAAAAAGTTGCCCATGCACCGGCTCAGCACAAAGGAGCCGATGAGGCTGCTGCCGTCCTTGCGGAAGGAAGCGCAGCTGTCCGACAGCTGGCCCCGCAGGATGTCCGGCGCGTTGCGGCGGAACCACGCCACGATGGTGGGGTCAAAACTCTCCACGCAGAAAGCGCCCTCGTAGCTTCGCAGCAGCGCCAGCGTTTTTTGGCACAGCTCTTTGTTCCGGGGGCCGCTCTTCAGCTCCACGATGAGGGGCGTGCGCCCGGCCACCGTGGCCAGCACCTCGGTAAAAAGCGGCATATGATGCCCGGTGCCGCACAGGGGCATCTCCTTCAATTCCGCCCAGTCAAAAGCGTCCACCCGGCCGGCCACCCCGGTCACCCGGTCCAGCGTGTCGTCGTGGAACACCACCACCTCGCCGTCCTTCGAGAGCTGCACGTCCAGCTCCATGCCGTAGCCCGCGTCGGCTGCGGCGGCAAAGGCGGCAAGGCTGTTTTCCGGCACCGACTTGTCCGGGCTGTGCAGCCCCCGGTGGGCGTAGCACCAGCCGGAGAACGGCGCCTTTTTGGCAAAGGGCGCATGCCCCGGCAAAAGCAGAAACAGGGCCAGCAGCGCCAGCGCGGCGGCTGCCAGCAGGCATTCGATGATCATTTCCCACACACCCTCCTTTTCAGGGATGGCTTTATTGTACCGCCCCGGCGGGCCACCGTCAACGAAAAGAGAGGCTTTTTTGGCGCTGTTTCACACTTTCGCCACATTCACCCGCTATGATGAAAGAGTAGAAAAAGACCGCAAGGGAGGCACAAAGCATGGCAAAAATTCTGATCGTGGACGACGAGCCCCGCATCCGGGACCTGATCCGGGCACATCTGGAGCATGAGGGCTTTTCCTGCGAGGAGGCGGGGGACGGCGGCGCCGCCCTGGCCGCCCTTTCCGGCGGGGACGTGGATCTGGTGATTTTGGACATCATGATGCCCTTTGTGGACGGCATGACCTGCCTCAAGGAGATGCGCAGCCGCAAGATCACCACCCCGGTCATCATGCTCACCGCCCGGGGCGAGGAATACGACAAGCTGGCGGGCCTTGAGGGCGGGGCGGACGACTATGTGGTCAAGCCCTTCAGCCCCCGGGAGCTGGTGGCCCGGGTGAAGGCGGTGCTGGGGCGCACCATGCCCCGGGCCGAGGCCGAGGGCGGCACCCACACCTTTGGCGGGCTGGTGATCGACCAGGCCAGCCACAGCGTGAAGGTGGACGGCCAGGAGGCAAGCCTCACCCCCAAGGAGTTCGACCTGCTGGTGTTTCTGGCCACCAACCGGGGCATCGCCCTCAGCCGCGAGCGCATCCTGCAAAAGGTGTGGAACTACGACTACTTCGGCGAGGACCGCACGGTGGACACCCACATCAAGATGCTCCGCAGCCATCTGGGCCGCTATCGGGACGCCATCGTCACCGTGTGGGGCATCGGCTACAAATTCGATCCGGACGCGGTGAAGTAAATGAACACAGCAAAGAAAGCGGCGGCCCGCGCCGGGCGCGGGGCCTTTTTCAGCCTGCGCTATCAGATGATGATCGTGTTCTGCGTTGTGGTGGCGCTGGTGCTGGGGCTGGTGTGGTTCATCTCCGCCCAGCTGCTGCAGCCGCTCTACAACCGGCACATCTACAATTACCTCAACACCCAGGTGGACACCCTGGTGGCCATGATCGAAAGCTGCGACGCGCCGGTGAGCTACCGGGCCTTCGGCTTTTCCGATGCGGTGAAGAACGACGAGTTCTGGGCCAGCGTGGACGCCGCCGCCCAGGACGGGCGGCTGGACTTCCGCAACTGCTGCGTGGACATCGCCGATTCCACCCTGCGCCATGTGGCCAGCAGCGAGAACGTCTATCCCTGCCTGCTGCACGAGTCGGCGGGCGATCTGTTCGGCGGCAAGATCACCACCAAGCGGGACAGCGACACCATCATCGCCTTCCGTCAGGCGGTGATGACCAATGGTTCGGTGAGCCAGATCGTGGGCACCTCCAGCGGTGCCCAGCAGATGGTGGTGGGCAAGCTGGCCAAAAACGGCGAGTGGGGCAATTACTCGGTCATCATCTCCACCACCCTCACCCGCGTCAGCGAGGCGGCGGTGGTGCAGGGCCAGCTGATGCCCGCCATCTTCGTGTGCATGCTGGCGCTGGCGGTGGGCGTGTCCTGGCTGCTCAGCCGCTGGCTCACCCGGCCCTTGAGCGAACTGTCCAGCGCGGCGAAAAAAATGGCCGACGGCGACTATTCCGTGCGGGTGCGGGTGCCCCATTCCGATGAGATAGGCCGTCTGGCGGACGAGTTCAACCACATGGCGGACCAGGTCTCCCGCTCGGCCCAGCTCCAGCGCGAGTTGCTGGCCAACGTCAGTCACGACCTGCGCACCCCTCTCACCCTCATCAAGGGCTATGCAGAGACGGTGCGCGACCTCACCGGCGACGACGCGGCCAAGCGCACCGACCAGCTGAACGTCATCGTGGACGAGACCGACCGGCTCTCCGGCCTTGTGAACAGCGTGATGGAGCTGTCCAAGGTGTCCAGCGGCACCGAGCAGCCCCAGCGGGTGCGCTTTGACATGAGCCAGCTCTGCGAGGAGGTGGCCCAGCGCTACGAGGCGGTGTGCGCCCAGAACGGCTGCCGGCTGGAACTGCAGGCGGACGAGCCCGCCATGGTCAGCGCCGACCCGGCCATGATGGAGCGGGTGCTCCACAACCTCCTGGGCAACGCCATGCACCACGTGGGCGAGGACGGCGTGTTCATCCTGCGGGTGGTGCCCAAAGAGGGCTGCGCCCGGGTGGAAGTGGAGGACCACGGCGCGGGCATCGCCCCCGAGGACCTGCCCTACATCTTCGACCGCTACTACCGCAGCCGCTCCGACGCGGGCAAGGTGGGCACCGGGCTGGGCCTGTCCATCACCAAGGCCATCCTGCGGGGCCACGGCTTCCGCTTCGGGGTGGACAGCACCGTGGGCAAAGGCACCACCTTCTGGTTCGAGGCCGCCGACGAAGCCCCCGGCGACGCAAAGCACAAATAAACAACGGCAAAAGGCCGCCCTGTGAAAAAACAGGGCGGCCCTTTTTTGCTTTTTTCGCCCGCCTGTGCAATAATAGGCGGAGAAACAAAGTATACAGAACGGAAGGGGGCGCGGAGCATGAAGCTTGCGGCAGACAGAGTGCTCACGCCGGAAGAGGCGGTGGAGCACTACGGTCCGCTGGTGCTGCGCACGGCCTTTGGACTTGTGAAGAACATGCAGGACGCCGAGGACATCGCCCAGGAGGTGTTCTTGACCCTGCTCAAAAAAGACCCGGTCTTCGACGGCCCCGACCACCAGCAGGCCTGGCTGCTGCGCTGCACCATCAACCGCTGCAAAAGCCACTTCCGCAGCGTGTGGCAGAGCCGCACCGACGGCCTGGACGAGACCTTGAGCATCCCCTTCACCCCCGCCGAGAGCGAGGTGATGAAGGCGGTGGGCGACCTGCCCATGAAGTACCGGCAGGTCATCTACCTGCACTACATACAGGGCTATTCCACCGCCGAGATCGCAAAGCTGCTGGAGCTGAACCAGAACACGGTGCTCAGCCAGCTGGCCCGGGGCCGGGCGATGCTGAAAAAAACACTGAAAGGGGAGTTTTGACCATGCCCGACCACAAAGACTATCAGAGCGCCATGGACAAGGTCGCTCCCAGCGAGGACTGGAAGGCCGCCACCCTGCAAAAGATGGCCGCCGCCCGCGCCCAGCAGGAAAGACCCAAGGCCGCCCCCCGGCTGCGTGTGGCCAAAAAGGTGGGCATCCCCCTGGCCGCTGCCGCCGCGGTGGCCCTGATGGCGGTGCCCGCGGCGCTGCAAAGCGGGCTGTTCGCCTCCTCCGGCGGCGCGGCGGCCCCCTCCGCGGCGCTGTACAGCGCCGCCGCCTACAACGAGACCGCCCCCGATACCGCCAGGACCGAGGACGCCCTGCAGGACGAAGCCCAGCAGAAGAGCGCCGCGCCCGCCGTGCGGGATTTCGACCTGGGGGAATACGAGGGCCTGCCGGTGCTGGTGCTGGGGGATGACTCCGACGGCATGGGCGGCGGGGTGACCTTCGTGGCCGAAAGCCTGGACGACATCCGGGGAAATAACCCCACCTGGAACATCTCCGCCAACCAGCTGCCCGCCACCCTGCTGGTGTGGCACGCCCCGAGCGGCGAACACGCCGGCCCCCTCACCGGCCTGCTGGAACGCACCGCCGACGCGCTGGGTCTGCCCCTTGTGCTGGACGAGGAAGAGGAGGCTCCCACCGGCTACCCCAGCCCGGACCTCTGGCCTTACAGCGCCTTCGGCGACCTGATGGACCCGGAACACTGGGACCCGGAACGCCCCCTCTATGAGCAGGAGGACCCCTCCAAGGCAAAGGTGTGGAGCGTTTCCGCCCAAGGCACCACCGTCTCCGGCTACCGGGACGGGGAAGGGGAATCGGAGGACTATCAGGCGGGCGACGACGCGGCCCTGGCCCTGTTCGGGGAGCTGGCGGGCATTGAGAACCCCGCCCATCAGCACACCCTCACAACCGGCTACGACGGGCAGGTGCGCTGGAACGTCAGCGGGCACTTCTACTATGAGGCCGGCGGCGACACCGTGGCCCAGCGCCTCTTGAATTACAGCTTCCGCCGGGTGTCCGGCACGGTGGACTCCACCGGCGCGCTGCGCAGCTTCTCCCTGACCCTGCCCCCGGAAACGGAGCAGGTGGGCGACTACCCCCTGCGCACCCCCGAGGAGGCGAAGGCAGCCCTCCAGGCCATCCTGGACGAGGAACAGGCCAGCGGCATGCGGGAATACGACCTGTCGGCAGAGCAGGTGGAGGGCTGGCAGCTGGAATACGCCCAGAGCAGCATGAATCCCTACATCCAGCCGGTCTACCGCTTCTGGCTGAAAACGGACCTGACCCCCGAAGATGCCTTTTATGAAAACGCCGAGGGCAATGTGTACGTGAGCTACACCGTCAGCGCCCTGCCCGAAGGATACTGCATCCCCTTTGAGGAAGCGTTCAACTGAAAAAACTCCCCCGCCCGGACCCCGGGCGGGGGAGTTCTCTTTTTCAGCTGTTATAGGGCGGTTCGGGCATGATGATGGCCGCCACGATGTAGGCGATGAGGCCGCTGCCCCACCAGATGGTCAAAGCCACAGCGGCCAGCCGCACCAGCGTGGGGTCCAGATTGAAGTATTCGGCGATGCCGCTGCACACGCCGCACAGCATCTTTTCGTGCCCTTTGTAAAGCCGTTTCGGTTCCATTGTCTCCTCCTTGCTGCCGGGTCAGAACAAGCAGATGCCGGGGCCCCAGCCAAAGCGGTGGCGGGCGGCCACGCCGCCGGCCCAGTTTTCCACGCCGTCGGCCCAGCGGTCCACACCGTCCTCAAAGTCGTCGGCCCAGTCGTTCATGTCGTCCTCAAAATCATCGGCCCAGGCGTCCATGTCGTCTTCAAATCCCTCGGCCCAGTGCTCCGCGTCGTCGGCCCAGCCCAGGGCCCGCTCCAGCCAGCCGGGCACCCAGCCGTGGTAATGGCGCTGGGAGAGATTGGTGTAGTTCAGCGCCTGCTGCGCCGCCGACGGGCCGCCGGTGGCAAAGCCCATCAGCATCAGGGTGAGGCCCAGCACCGCCACCGCGGCAGCGGCGGCAAAAACCTTCAGAATGCCCTTCATCACTTAGCCTCCTTTTTCCCGGTCAGGGCCCTCCAGGCCCGCAGTATCAGCCGCCAGCATGCAGGCAGCAGCCAGGCCACCAGCCACACCGCCACCGCGATGAGGGCAATGCCCAGCGCCAGCGCCAGCAGGCACAGGCCCACCATGAACAGCCCCGTGGGCCAGCCGGCAGCAAAGGCGGCGGGGGTGTTGGCCGCCAGCACCGCCACGATGCCCACCACGGTGCCCACGCCGCCGAAGAAGAGGCCGAGGGCCGCGCCCACGAGGCCCATCAGGATGCCGAAGATGGTGCCCGCCAGGCCGATCCACAGCGGGAACAGCACCACCGCCAGGATGATGAGCAGGATGGTGCGGTCGCTCATGCCCTTGCGGGGCGGCGCAGGCGGCACCGCGCCGGGCCGCGCATAGGGCGGCAGGGGAATGGCCGCGGCCGCGCCCGCGCCAGGGGCGGCGGGGCCGCTCTGGGCCTGGGCGGCCTGGGGCTCCGGCTGCACCCGGCTGCCGGGCACGTTGGCCCGGATGATGGCCGCCACCTTTTCCGGACTGCCCAGCTCCGCCAGCACCTGAGCCTCCTGCTCCGGGCCGGCGTCATCCAGATATTCCTCGTAAAAACGGATGGCCTCGGCCCGCTCCTCATCCGTCACGTCGCTCAGCAGCTCGTTCAGCCGCCGCAAAAATTCTTCACGGGTCATTGTGCATCCCCCTCGTTCAATAGCATTGCGTCGATCGCCTGCCGGTATTCCACCCATTCCGCCCGCAGCTTTGCCAGCGTTTCGGCGCCGGAGGGCGTCAGCCGGTAATAGCGCCGGTTGCGCCCGGCGAACTCCTGGTCGTAGGTCTCCAGATGGCCTTCCTTCTGCAGCCGGCGCAGCACCGGGTAAAGGGTGCTCTCGCTGACCATCATGATCTGGCGCACCTGCTGGGTGATGCGGTAGCCGTAGGTGGGTTCCCGCTCGGCAGTGCTCAGCACCAGCGCGTCCAGCAGAGCTGCCCCTGTGTTGAACGCCATGCCATCGCCTCCTTTGTGATTATGGCAATATTATATCTGGTATAATATTAGATGTCAATAGCATATTGCGAAAAATAAAACCCCCTCGCCGGGCGGCGGGGAAGGGGGCGGAAAAGCGGGAGGTGAGGGCGAGTGAGGGGCGGCGAAGCAAAAGATGCAAAAAGCGAGGAGCGAGGGCCGGCGGGGCAAGGGCGCAAAAGCGGGGGCGGGTATAAAAAAATCCCTCCCCGCGGCCGGGGAGGGAAAAGACGGGGCGTTCAGCCCTTCTTTTTAAAGATGATGAGTTTGGAAAAAACGTAGTTCGCCACGATGACCAGCACGTTGGAGAACACCTTCACGCCCAGGAACCAGAGATTCTGGCGCTCGGGGGCGATGAGCATCGGGCCCAGCAGGTCCGCGCCCAGCCACATCACCGCCACGTCCAGCACCAGGGTGCCCAGGCGGCAGGTGACGAAAGAAAGGAACTCCCGCACCGCGGCCATGCCTTTGGCGCTGCTGCAGAACACCCACAGCCGGTTGGTGACATAGGCGAAGAGGATGCACAGGATGTTGTCCAGCACGGTGTTCACGGTGGTGGGCAGGCCCAAAAAGCGGAACACCATGGCCAGCACGATGTTGAGCAGGGTGGCAAGCCCGCCGAAGAACAGATAGGCGATGCCTTCGCGGTACTTCAAAAGCAGCGCCTTGGCCTTGGCGATCATTCCTCCACCACCCGCACGCTCTCCATCACCACGGGGGTGAGGGGACGGTCGTTGTAGTCGGTGGCAACTTGGGCGATGCGGTCCACCACGTCCATGCCGGCCACCACATGGCCGAAGGCGGCGTAGCCGCCGTCCAGGTGGGGCGCGTCCTCATGCATGATGAAGAACTGGCTGCCGGCGCTGTTGGGGTCCATGGCGCGGGCCATGCTGATGACGCCCCGGGTGTGCTTGATGGGGTTGGGCACGCCGTTGCGGGCAAACTCGCCCTTGATGTGCCAGCCGGGGCCGCCCATGCCGGTGCCGTCCGGGCAGCCGCCCTGGATCATGAAGCCGGGGATGATGCGGTGGAAGGTCAGCCCGTCATAAAAGCCGTCCTTGACCAGCTTGAGGAAATTCTCCACAGTGATGGGGGCGGCCTGCGCGTCCAGCTCCAGGTCGATGACGCCGCCGTCCTGCATGGTGATGCGAACCATATTTGTCACTCCGTTCCCGGGCGGCAGGGGCCGCCCGCTTTGTATTTTTAGTATGTACCGTCAGTATACCACACCGGCGGGCCGGGGGCAATCAGTACTGGCTGATGGGCAGGTTTTCGTCGTCGGTGCCGGGGCGGATGCCGCGGATGGTCACCGGGTAGGAAACGTCGGCGTTCACCTGCACCGTCACCGTGTCGCCCACCTTGCGGCCGAAGATGGCCCGGCCCAGGGGCGACTCCCGGCTGATGTGGCCGCCGCCCGCGTCCACCCGCAGGGTGGTCACCAGATGCACCTCCATCTCTTCATCGTCCTCGGGCAGATACAGGGTCACATAGTCGAACAGGCCCACCCGGCCCTCGGCGTGGTCGGTCTTCACCACCCGGGCGGTGCGTATCATCCGCTGCAGGTAGCGGATGCGGCTCTCGTTGCGGTTTTTCTGGCGCTTGGCCTCTTTGTATTCAAAGTTCTCGCTCAAATCGCCAAAGGCCCGGGCCTCCTGCACGTCCTTGATGTACTGGGGGCGCAGCACCAGAATGCGGTGGTCTATCTCCTCCTGCATCTTTTTGATGTCCACTTCGGTCAGCTCGTCGTACAAAACCGAACGCCTCCTTTGCCCTTTGTCTGCCCTTCACTATACCACATCCGCGCCGCCGGCGCAAAGCAAAAGCCGCAAAAGGGCCTTTCTGCAAGGGTCTCTTTGTGGTATAATACCCCTGTTGAACATAAAATAAAGGACCCCGCGGCCCGGCGCGCGGCTGGGGCGGGGCACAGAACGGAGAAAAACTATGCTGTACAAAGACCTCACCGGCGTGCGGCCGGAGATTTTGCAGGCGGTGGAGCGCATGGGCTTCACCGAGATGACCGAAGTGCAGGAAAAGACCATCCCCGTGATGATGGCGGGCCACGACGTCATTGCCAAGGCCCCCACCGGCACCGGCAAGACCTGCGCCTTCGGCATCCCCATCATCGAGCGCATCGACCCCTCCCGCCCGCTGCCCCAGGCGGTCATCCTGGCCCCCACCCGTGAGCTGGCCCAGCAGATCGCCGGCGACCTGGAGGACCTGACCCACTTTCTGCCCGACGTGCGCACCGTCTGCGTCTACGGCGGGGCGGACATGCAAAAGCAGGCGAACCGCCTGAAAAAGGGCTGCCAGATCGTGGTGGCCACCCCCGGCCGCCTGATGGACCACATGCGCCACAAGAGCATCGACGTGAGCGCCGTGACCAGCATCGTGCTGGACGAGGCGGACGAGATGCTGAACATGGGCTTTTACAAGGACGTGCGCAAAATCATCGACGCGATGAAGGCCCGCAAGAGCCTGTGCATGTTCAGCGCCACCATCAGCCGCGAGGTGATGGACATCGGCTGGCTCTACCAGCGGGACGCGGAAGAAATTATCGTCCAGCCGGTGCAGGCCAGCCAGCCCAAAATCACCCAGTACACCCTGTGCACCACCGGCCGCTCCAAGCTGGCGGACGTGGCCCAGATCATCATCTCCGGCGGCTACAAGCGGGTGATGGTGTTCTGCAACACCAAGTTCACCACCGCCACCCTCACCAACCAGCTGGCGCGGCTGAACTTCGTCACCGACTGCCTCCACGGCGACCTCTCCCAGGGCGAGCGCAACAAAATTATGGCCGCCTTCCGTGAGGGCAAAATTGCCGTGCTGGTGGCCACCGACGTGGCCGCCCGGGGCATCGACGTGGAGGACGTGGACGCGGTCATCAACTACGAGGTGCCCTCCTCCAACGAGTACTACACCCACCGCATCGGCCGCACCGGCCGCGCCAAGAAGGAGGGCGTGTCCTACCTGCTGTACGACGCGTCCGAGAAAAAGCGGGTGGACGAACTGCTGCGCCTGACCCGCAGCAAGGCCACCCCGGTGCACTGGGACGAGAGCCACACCACCCTCATCGAGGAAAAAGTGGACACCGGCGACAAGTTCCAGATCCGCAGCTATTTCTAAAACGAAAGGCGGGCCGCGGGCATGGGCGCATCCCCGCGCCCGGCCGGGCCCGCATTTTTTTGCAAAAAGGGATTGACCTTCCCCTTTGTGGATGGTTTACACTGAGGGCGAAAGGGGGAGAGAAAGGGTTGCGCATCAAGGAGGTGGAGGCCCGGGTGGGCCTTTCCGCCAAGAACATCCGCTTTTATGAAAAGGAGGGCCTTCTGGCCCCCCGGCGGCAGGCCGGCAACGGCTACCGCGACTACGACGAGGGCGAGCTTTCCACCCTGCGGCGCATCAAGCTTCTGCGCAAGCTGGACGTGCCGCTGGAGGAGATAAAAGCCATGCTGGCGGGCACGCTGACCCTGGACGAGGGGATGCGCCGCCATCTGGTCACGCTGGAGAGCCGCCAGAAAAATCTGGACACCGCCCGCCGCCTCTGCGCCGAACTGGCAAAAGCGCCCGGCCTGCTGGCCGCGCTGGACCCGGAGGCCGCGCTGGCGGAGGTGGCGCGTCTGGAACAAAAGGGGGTCCGCTTTATCGACATTCAAAAGACCGACCGCAAAAAGAAAGCCCACGGAGCCTGGCTTTCCGCCCTGGTGTTTATCGGCCTGATGGCCATGGTGGAGGGGCTGATGGTGTGGGCTCTCACCGTGGACCCGGTGCCCCTGCCGGTGGCGTTTCTGCTGGCGGGCTGGCCGCTGGTGTTCGTGGCGGGCGCGCTGCTGGCCCTGCGCCAGCGGCTGAAAGAAATCAGAAAGGGTGAAGAGGATGCTTATCGTAACTACTGAGAATATCCCCGGCCGCCGCTATGAGGTGCTGGGCGTTGTGAAGGGCAACGTGGTGCAGAGCAAGAACTTCGGCAAGGACTTCATGAGCGCCATGAAGACCCTGGTGGGCGGCGAGATCACCGCCTACACCGAGATGCTGGGCGAGGCGCGGCAGATCGCTTCCGGCCGCATGGCGGCGGAGGCCGAGGCCCTGGGGGCGGACGCCGTGGTGGCCATGCGCTACGCTTCTTCCAGCGTGATGCAGGGCGCGGCCGAGTGCATCGCCTACGGCACCGCCGTCAAGTTCATCGACTGAGCGAAGGGAGAAAAACGCCATGACCTTTGCCTTTTCCGGCGTGCAGGTGGCCTCCTTCGCCGCGGCCGCCTTCTGCACCCTGGTGCTGCCGGTGGTGCTGCTCATCGTGCTGGCCGTGATGAAAAAGATACGCCTCGCGCCGCTGGCGCTGGGCTTCGTCAGCTTTTTCGTCAGCCAGATGGTGCTGCGCATCCCCCTTTTGCAGCTGCTCAACGCCGCCGGCGCGCTGAACGCCATCGCCGCCAACACCGTGCTCTACGCCGTGGTGGTGGGCGGGCTGTCCGCCGGCCTATTTGAGGAGACCGCCCGCCTGGGCGGCGCGGCCATTCTCAAGGGCCAGCGCAGCTACAAAGACATGATCAGCTTCGGTTTGGGCCACGGCCTGTGTGAGGTGATGCTCATCGCGGGCATGACCCACGTGAACAACCTGCTGCTGATGGCCGCTCTCTCCGACCCCGGCGGCCCCCTGGGCGTGCTGCTGGCCGGGGCGGACAGCGCCACCCTGGAACTGGTGGCCGGCCAGCTGGCGGCGGCCACGCCTGCGGTGGTGGCCCTGGGCCTGCTGGAGCGGGTGAGCGCGGTGCTCTTCCACCTCTTTGCCACGAGCCTTGTGTTCACCGCCGTCATCCGGCGCAAGCCCCTTTGGTACTTCGCGGCGGTGGCCGCCCACACCCTGTTCAACTCGCTGGCGGTGCTGCTGGCCGGGTTTGGCCTCCTCGCGGTGGAGCTGGTGCTCTTTGCGCTGGGCCTTGCCATGGGGGCCTGGGTGCTTGCGTCCCGCCGCCGGTGGCCCGCGTGACATTTGCACTATCGTCCGCAGAGACAGAAAGTGAAAAGTCATACTTTTGCGACGGCAAAAGTTCCCGCAAACCCGCACGGCAGGCCGCTGTGCGGGTTTTCTCTTTGGGGCAGACGAACAAAAACCATTGTGCAAAAGGGGCGCGCGGTTGGCGAAAGCGCCGAAGTTGGCGAAATGTGTTGAAATCGTGAACGAGCCGGGCTAAAATGATAGTGTTCCGAACAGGGGTAAGTATTTCGGCTTACCCCGTTTCTTGTTTTCTTGCAACAATAAAAACAGGGGGAAACCGAACATGAAAAAGCTTCTCAGCATCCTGCTGGCCGGCGCCATGGTCCTGAGCCTCGCTGCCTGCGGCGGCGACACCGGCACCAGCACCAGCGAGCCCGCTTCCGCCTCCACCGGCACCAGCGAGTCCGCCTCCGCCACCGGCGGCATTCCCAAGGACGAGATCAAGGTGGGCGTCATCCACCTGTCCGACCCTGCCGAGGGCAGCGGCTACACCTACACCCACGACCAGGGCATCATCGGCATGCAGCAGAACCTGGGCCTGCGCGATGACCAGATCGTGCGCAAGATCTCTGTGGACGACACCGACGCCGCCGCCGTGGAGACCGCCATCACCGAGTGCGTGGAGGAAGGCTGCAACATCATCTTCGCCACCTCCTGGGGCTATATGGACACCTGCGAGGCTCTGGCCGAGGAGTTCCCCGACGTCATCTTCAGCCACGGCACCGGCTACAAGTCCAACGGCACCAACTTCAACAACTACTTCGGCCGCATCTATCAGGCCCGCTACCTGAGCGGCATCATCGCCGGCATGAAGACCGAGACCAACAAGATCGGCTACGTGGCCGCCATGGGCCAGGAGAACGGCGAGGTCACCAGCGGCTGCAACGCCTTTGCCATGGGCGTGGCCAGCGTGAACCCCGACGCTGAGGTCTACGTGAGCGTGACCAACAGCTGGTTCGATCCCGAAGGCGAGAAGCAGGCCGCCGAGCGCCTGATCGCCGAGGGCTGCGACGTCATCGGCCAGCACTGCGACACCCCCAACCCCCAGACCGCTGCCGAGGAGCACGGCGTTTGGGGCGTGGGCTACAACAGCGACATGACCAAGGACGCCCCCGGCGCCACCCTCACCAGCGTGATGTGGGACTGGAGCGTCTACTACACCAAGGCTGTTCAGAACGTCATCGACGGCACCTGGGTGGCCGGTGAGAAGGTGGACAACTACTTCGGCGACATGGCCGACGGCCTGGTGACCCTGGGCGAGTTCAACAGCGACCTGGTGACCGACGAGATGATCGCCAAGGTGGAAGAAGTCAAGGCTCAGATCGTTTCCGGCGAGTGGGACGTGTTCGACGGCAAGACCGAGATCATGGACAACGAGGGCAACGCCCACACCCTGGAGGGCGCCGACTACGGCAGCTGCAACTGGTACTACGAGAACGTGAACGTTCTGTAAGGACCGGCTTTTACAAAGCTCAGAAAAGGGCGGTCTCTGACCGCCCTTTTTCCGATTTTCCCCCTTCACATCACCCCGAGGAGGTAAAAGGACTTATGGCAGAAATGCAGTGCGCCATCCGGTGCAGCGGCATCACCAAGACCTTCGGCTCCGTGGTGGCCAACGACGCCATCGACCTGGAGGTCAACTACGGCGAGGTGCTGGCGCTGCTGGGCGAGAACGGCAGCGGCAAGACCACTTTGATGAACATGCTCTCGGGCATCTACCACCCGGACGCCGGCCAGATCTTCGTGAACGGCCAGCCGGTGTCCATCGCGTCCCCCGTGGACGCCCGGGCCCTGGGCATCGGCATGATCCACCAGCACTTCAAGCTGGTGGAGGTGTTCACCGCCATGGAGAACATCGTGCTGGGCATGCCCGGCAAAATGCCCTCCCGCAAGGCCCTGCGGGCCGAGGTGAAGGACCTGTGCGACACCTACGGCCTGGAAATCGACCCGGAGAAGCCCGTCTGGGAGATGAGCGTCTCCGAAAAGCAGACGGTGGAAATTCTGAAGGTGCTCTACCGGGGCGCGAAGATTTTGATTCTGGACGAGCCCACCGCCGTGCTCACCCCCCAGGAGACCGACAAGCTCTTCGACATCCTGCGGCAGATGAAGGCCAAGGGCTGCGCGGTCATCATCATCACCCACAAGCTGAACGAGGTGCTGGCCATCAGCGACCGGGTCACCATCCTGCGCAAGGGCAAAAGCGTGGACACCGTGGCCACCGCTGAGGTGGACGCGAACCGCCTCACCGAGCTGATGGTGGGCCACGCGGTGAGCCTTGCCATCCGCCGCCCCGAGCCGAAAGACGTGCACACCATCCTCAAGGTGGTGGATCTGACGGTGGAAAAGCCGGACGGCAGCCTCGGCCTCGACGACGTGAGCTTCCACATCCACAGCGGCGAGATTTTGGGCGTGGCGGGCGTTGCCGGCAGCGGCCAGAAGGAGCTGTGCGAGTGCATCGCCGGCCTTGTGCCCGCCAAAAAGGGCGCGGTGCTCTATAAAAAAGAGAACATCCTGGGCAAGAGCCCCGAGGCCATCATCGATTTGGGCATCTCCATGAGCTTTGTGCCCGAGGACCGGCTGGGCATGGGCCTTGTGGCCAGCATGGGCATGACCGACAACATGCTGCTGAAGAGCTACCGCTCCGGCAAGGGCCCCTTCGTGGACCGGGCCCCCGCCCGGGCGCTGGCCAAAAAGCTGGTGGAGGAGCTGTCCATCGTCACGCCGGGCATCGAGACCCCGGTGCGGCTGATGAGCGGCGGCAACGTGCAGAAGGTGCTGCTGGGCCGGGAAATTGAATCCGACCCGAACCTTCTCATCACCGCCTACCCGGTGCGCGGCCTGGACATCAACTCCAGCTACCTCATCTACGACCTTTTGAACAAGCAGAAGGAGAAGGGCGTGGCGGTGATGTTCATCGGCGAGGACCTGGACGTGCTGCTGGAACTGTGCGACCGCATCCTGGTGCTCTGCCACGGCAAGGTCACCGGCGTGGTCAAGGCCGGTGAGGTCACCAAGGAGCAGATCGGTCTGATGATGACCGGCGAAATGAGCGAGGAAGAAAAGCGGAAGGAGGCGGCGGAGCGATGAGCACCCCTGCAACTGTCAAGACCCACCGTGAGCCGCTGCTGCACACGGTCAAGCACGCCGAGCGTTCGGGCCGCCAGACGGTGGCCCTGCGCCTTGCGGCGGTGGCCCTGAGCCTTGTGGCCGGCGGCATCTTCATCCTGGCCATCGGCCAGAACCCCTTTGCGGTCTACGCCACCATCGTCAAGGGCGCGTTCCGCAGCCCGCTGGCCATCCAGGCCACCATCAAGTACACCATCCCCCTGTGCATCTGCGCGCTGGGCGTGACCCTGGCCTTCAAGATGCGCTTTTGGAACATCGGCGGCGAGGGCCAGCTCATCATGGGCGGTGTGTTCGCCAGCTGGTTCGCCCTCTTCTGCACTGACTGGCCCCACCCGCTGCTGCTGGCGGTGATGTTCGTGGCGGGCGCCATCGGCGGCGGCCTGTGGGGCCTGCTGCCCGCGGTGTTCAAGAGCCGCTGGAACACCAACGAGACCCTGTTCACCCTGATGCTCAACTACATCGCGCTGCACATCGTCTCCTGGCTGCAGTCCGGCCCCTGGCGGGACGAAGGAGCCAACGGCTTCAACAAAATTGCCCGCTTTGACAAAAACGCCGGCCTGGACAAGGTGCTGGGCGTCCACTTCGGCTGGATCATCATGCTGGTGCTGGTGGTGCTGGTCTGGGTGTATCTGAAGTACACCAAGCAGGGCTACGAGATCAGCGTGGTGGGCGAAAGCCAGGACACCGCCCGCTACGCCGGCATCCACGTGAAAAAGGTGGTGCTGCGCACCATGTTCCTCTCCGGCGCCATCGCCGGCATCGCCGGCGTGTGCCAGGTGGGCGGCAGCGACATGACTCTGTCTATGGGCGTGGCCGGCGGTGTGGGCTTCACCGCCATCATCGTGGCCTGGCTGTGCCAGCTGAACCCCGGCATGATCTTGGTCGTTTCCTTCCTGTTCAGCGTACTGGAAAAAGGCAGCGGCGTGGTGCAGAGCGAGTTCGGCCTCTCGGCCGACAGCGCCGACGTGCTGCAGGGCGTCATCCTCTTCTTCATTCTGGCCAGTGAGTTCTTCGTGCGCTACGGCTTCGCCTTGCGCAAAAAGCAGCCGAAAGGAGGCCAGTGAGCCATGGACCTGTTCATCAAATTCCTGGTGGCCGCCGTGGGCGCGGGCACCCCGCTGCTCTTCGGCACCGTGGGCGAGATCCTCAACGAAAAGGTGGGCCACCTGAACCTGGGCGTGGAGGGCATGATGGCCATCGGCGCCTGCGCCGGCTTCATGGCGGGCTACCTCACCGACAACTTCGCCCTGGCCCTGCTGGCGGCCTTTGCCGCGGGCGTGCTCAGCGCCCTCATCTACGCGGTGCTCACCGTCACCTTCCTGGCGAACCAGAACGTGGCCGGCCTGACCATGACCATCTTCGGGGTGGGCCTGTCCAACTTCATCGGCGTTTACATGCTGGACAAGAGCGGCGCCAGCACCCTCAAGCTGCCGGAGAACGTCACCGCCCAGATGCGCAGCGTGACCATCCCGACCTTAAGCGACCTGCCGGTGGTGGGCGAGCTGCTGTTCAGCTACAACCCCTTCGTCTACATCGGCATCCTGGTGGCCGCCGTCTGCGGCTTCTACCTCTACCGCACCAAGACCGGCCTGAACGTGCAGGCCATCGGCGAGAACCCCGCCGCGGCGGACGCCGCCTCCATCCAGGTCACCCGCTGGAAGTACATCAACATCCTGCTGGGCGGCGGCATCTGCGGCATCGGCGGAGCCTACTGCTCCATGATCATCAACAGCGGCGTGTGGATCTCCAACAGCGTGAACGGCCTGGGCTGGATCGCCGTGGCCCTGGTCATCTTCGCCGCCTGGAAGCCCCATGTGGCCATCCTCGGCTCCTTCGTGTTCGGCGCGCTGCGGGTGCTGAAATACTACAAGATGGGCTTCATGGCCGGCTGGCCCGACGCCTTCTTCGACATGCTGCCCTTCCTCATCACTGCCCTCATCCTGGTCATCACCAGCATCCGGGGCAGCAAGGGCGCCCACATCCCCGCCAGCCTCGGCGTGAACTACTTCCGCGAGGAGCGGTAAAAAAACCACAGGCAAAAGCGCCCGGACCCATGGGTCCCGGGCGCTTTTTTTCGGCATTGCAACCGCCGGTTGACAAAAGGGCAGGCAAAGGGGGTAGCTTCGCAACCACCCTTTCTGCTATGATGGGGGAGAAACGAAAGGAGGCGCTGCCCCATGAACACAGCACAGCGGCTGCAGCAGCTGCGAAAGGAAAAGGGCATGTCCCAGGAGGAACTGGCCGAGCGGCTGGGGGTCTCCCGGCAGGCGGTGTCCAAATGGGAGAGCGGCCAGAGCTCGCCGGACGTGGAAAAGATCGTGGCCGCCAGCGAATTGTTCGGCGTGACCACCGACTGGCTTTTGAAGGGCGTTCGCCCGGCGGAGGAGCCCACCTCCACAAAACGCAAGCTGGCGGGGCGCATCCTCTTTGCCGCCTCGCCCGCCTTTGCGGCCGCGGGGCTGATGCTGGCCGTGGCGGGGGAATGGGAGGGCAGCTCCTTTGTGAGCTGCGCCGGCCTCATCGTGCAGGTGGCAGGCGTGGCCCTCTATTTCATCGGCCGGACGCTCACCGGGGAGAAGGGCCCCTTCTGGGCCGCCTGGCTGGACGTGGCGTGTCTCACTTTCCTGCCGGTGCGCTTTCTCATGCGGCGGGGTATTTTTCTCGCTCTTGTGGCGGGGGTCCTGCCCTTCGAGGCGGCGAAGATCGTCCACAGCCTGCTCTATTGGCCGGTGTATCTGGTGGTGCTGGCGGCCGGCTTTTTCCTGCTGCGAAAACGAAAATAACAAAGGGGCGGCCCCGCAAAAGCGGGGCCGCCCTTCCTGTTTTGTCTCTCACAGGGGCAGCCGGATGAGCAGCATGTACACCGCCGTGCCGCCGAAAATGCTCAAAAGGGTGTTGCGCCGCCACAGGTGCAGCGCCGCCGTCACCGCCAGCGCCCCCAGCTGAAAGGCGGCCTCCATGCCGCCGGCGGCGGGCAGGCCCTTCAGGCAGTAGACCACCAGAATGGCGATGATGGCCCCGGGCAGCACCCCGCCCAGATACCGCACCGCACCGGGCATGGCCCGCTTGCCGCCGAACACCGCGAAGGGCAGCGCCCGGGTGAACAGGGTCACCCCGGCG
This sequence comes from Oscillospiraceae bacterium, assembly GCA_004558145.1. GTDB lineage: Bacteria > Bacillota > Clostridia > Oscillospirales > Ruminococcaceae > Allofournierella_A > Allofournierella_A excrementavium. The sequence goes on along the minus strand of SFDQ01000001.1, from coordinate 431,710 downwards.
GCGATGAGCAGCACCCACAAGGGATACAGTTCCATGTCACGCCGCCTCCTTTTCTCTGTTCAGCACCGGCCGCGCCAGCAGCAGCACCGCCACCGTGGTGCAGAGCGCGGGCAGCAGAAAGTTGTCCGGCCCCAGCGCCAGCAGGAACACCGCGCCGCAGCCCAGGCCCAGCAGGGCGGGCAGGTGGCTCTTCGCCCCCCGCCACTGCTCCAGAAAAATCACAAGGAACAAAGCCGTCATGGAAAAGTCGATGCCGGTGAAGTCCAGCGGCAGGCCGCCGGCAAAGGTGCCCAGCAGGCTGCCCGCCACCCAGTAGAGCTGGTCCAGCAGGGCCACCAGGAACATGGCGCCGTTTTTGTCCACCCCGGCGGGCACCTCGTCCATGCCGCAGAGCACGGAATAGGTCTCGTCGGTGAGGGAGAAGATCATGTAGGGGCGCTTTTTGCCCATGGAGCGGAAGCGCTCGATGAAGGAAAGCCCGTAGAACAGATGCCGCGCGTTGATGAACAGGCTCATCAGCGCCACGGTGGGCAGAGCCGTGGGCGCGGCCAGAAAGCCCGCCAGCACGAACTGCAGGCTGCCCGCGTAGACAAGGCCGCTGAAGGCCAGGGACCACAGCGCCCCGAACCCCGCCTGCCGCAGCAGGATGCCGAAGGCCGTGCCCAGAAACACATAGCCGAACAGCACCCCCAGCGACTGGCGGAAGGCAAACCGGGCGGTCTGCCGCCAGTTCGTCTCCATGAACAACACCTCACACAAAAAAGATAGCGCCCCTCACGCCGCCAGCATGCCCAGCGTGCCGGCGCACAAAAGCCCGAGGCCCAGCGCCGCCCGGCGGCCCAGCCGCTCGCCCAGCACCAGCCGGGAGAAGGCCACCGTCACCAGGATGCTCAGTTTGTCGATGGGGGCCACCGCGCTGGCGGGGCCCAGCTGCAGCGCCCGGAAGTAGCACAGCCAGGAGCCGCCGGTGGCAAGGCCGGAAAGGGCGATGAACCAGCCCTCCCGGCCGCTCATGGCCCGCAGGCCTTTGGTCTTGCCGGTGGCCAGCGCCACCGCCCAGGCCATCACCAGCACCACCGCCGTGCGGATGGCGGTGCCCAGGTTCGAGTCGATGCCCGCCATGCCCAGCTTTGCCAGGATGGAGGTGAGGGCGGCGAAAAAGGCCGAGAGCAGGGCATAGAACAGCCAGCCGTGGCCCGACGCGGGCCGCGGGGCGTGTTCGCCGGGCTTCCAGGCCATCAGCCAGCTGCCCGCGCCGATGGCCGCCGTGCACACAAGGCGAAGGCCGCTGGGCTCCTCGCCCAGGAAAGCGAAGGCCAAAAGGATGGTAAGTACGGTGCTCAGCTTGTCCACCGGCACCACCCGGTTCACGTCCCCTAATTGCAGCGCCTTGAAGTAGCACAGCCAGGACGCGCCGGTGGCAAGGCCGGAGAGCACCAGAAAAGCCCACCCGGCGGGGGAGATGCCCGCAACGCCCGCCTGCGCCCCCGCCAGGAACACCACGGCCCAGGCCATGGCCAGCACCACCACGGTGCGCAGAGCGGTGGCCAGGGTGGAATCGGTGTGCTTCACGCCGCACTTGGCCAGCACCGAGGACAGCCCCGCGCACAGCGCCGAGCCGAACGCCCACAGCACCCACATGGGAAAAGCCTCCTTTTCAGCGCCCGCGGAAGGGGGCGGCCATCCGGGCGAACCACCCGGCGGGCACCTCAAAGCCCACCAGAATGGCCAGCACCATGGCCGCCGCCAGCTTCACGGTCTCAAAGCCGGTGAGGCTGGCCCCGGCCAGGTCTCCCTCCACCAGGGCGTAGGCCGTCTGGTAGATGCCAAGCCCCGGCACCAGCGGAAAGATGCCGGAGATGAGGAAGATGGTCACCGGGCAGCGCAGCTGCACCGAGGAAAAACGGCTGATGAGCACCACCGCCAGGGTGGCGAAGAAGGTGGCTGTCAAAGCGCCCAGCGCCCCTTTCAGGGCGATGTACACCAGCCACCCGGCGGCCCCGGTGAGGCCGCAGCGGGGATAGTAGCGGGCGGGCACATGGAAGATGAGGGAAAAGGCCATGGTGCCCAGGCCCGCGAAAAACACTTCGGAACAAAAACGCCACACGGTCATGCCAGCACACCTCCCAGCCCGGCCCAGAGGGCCATCACAAGCCCCACGCCAAAGGCCATGCACACCACCACCAGGAACACGTCCAGCATGCGCACCGCGCCGGAGATATAGTCCTCGTCGGCGATGTCGCGGATGGCGTTGGTGAAGGCCACGCCCGGCAGCAGGGGCACCAGCGAGCCCACCGTGACCATGCTCAGCTGGCTGCCCAGCCCCAGGTTCGTGAGCAGGATGGCCACCGCGCACACCAGCGCGCCGCCGGTGATGTTTGCGGCGATTTTGGAAAGCCGGCCCCGCACCGCCACCAGCAGATAGAGATAGAGCACCAGCCCCGCAACAAAGGCGGCGGCCCCGTCCGCCAGGGTGCCGCCGAAGATGTAGCAGAAGGACCCCGCGCCCACGCCGCTGGCCAGCACCTGCTGCCAGCGGGGCCGCCGGGGCATGTCCTGTATCTCCAGAAGGCGGGCATGGGCCTCTTCAGGGGTGTGCATCCCCTGGGCGATCTCCCGGCTGAGCTGGTTCACCGCGTCCACCTTGTCCAGCCGGCTGCCGGAGAGGGGGATGTGCCGCACCTTGGCAAGGCAGTGCTGGCGGCCGTCGCTGGCGGTCATCATGATGCCGTTGCTCAGCACAAAGGGCTCGAATCCCTCGCAGCCGTAGGCCGCGGCGATGCGCTCCATCGTCTCGGTGACGCGGAAAATTTCCGCCCCGCTGGACACGAGGATTTCTCCCGCCAGCGCCACCGTTTCAAACACAAGTTCGCTCTGTTCGGCCCCCATGGCCCGACCTCCCTTTTCGGAAAGAGGATTTGCAAAGTCTGCATTTCTTCACTATAATAAAATAATCCGGGCCGGGATGCAAGAGGCGGCCCTATCCAAGGCAGAGAAAGGCGGCGCGGCGCGTGATACGGTTCAACTATCCCTATTATCCCCTTCAGTGGTACAAAAACGGCAACCCCGTCTCCGGCAACGCGGGCCAGTTCAACTACAAGACCCTGCGCCAGGGGGACGAGCTGCGGGCCTGGTGGTGGCTGGGCCCCTGGTGCCTGGAAAAGACCGAGCATGTGGAGACCACCGTCTTCCCCTTCGGGCAGGAGGGCATCGACGCGGCCAGAGCCTGGCTGGAAGAGGCTTTCAACGCCATCCCCCGGGACACCATCGAGGCCAAAAGCGCCTTTCTGGACTCGGAGCCCTGGACGCCCCCGGCCCCCGAGGAGGAAAAGGACGAGGACGCCCCGCCCTTCTGAACAGAAAAAACGCCTGCGGCAAAAAACTGCCGCAGGCGTTTTTTATACCGTTTTGATGCTGCGCCACTTGCCCGCCTTCCAGCGGATGATGAACAGCACGGCGCGCAGGTTCTCGTCCAGGGCAAAGGCCATCCAGATGCCCACGAGGCCCCAGCCCAGGTAGATGCCGAACAGCCAGGCGATGCCCACGCCCACGATCCACTGGCTCAGAATGCCCAGCGCCACCGGGAACTTCACGTCGCCCACCGCCTGCAAATTGCGCACCAGCACGATGTTGAAGGCGCGGCCAATTTCCAGCACCACCTCCACCCACATGGTGCGGCAGCCCAGCGCGATGACCCGCTCGTCGGTGGTGAACAGGCTGAACAGCGGCCTTGCGAAGATGGCCAGCAGCAGGGCGATGCCCACCGTCACCGGGGCGAAAAGGCGCAGCACCCGCCAGTTCTCCCGGTCGGCCCGGTCAAAATCCTTTGCGCCGATGCAGTAGCCGATGATGATGCCCGCGGCCTGGCTCACCGCGTTCACCAGCATGTAGCACACCTGGGCGAACATGTTCATGTACATCCGGGCGGTCACCGCGTAGGTGCCGATGGTGTTCACGAACACGAGGCTGGTGCTCTGGGAGAGATTGTAGGAAAGACCTTCGCCCCCGGCGGGCAGGCCGATGCTCAAAAGCCGGCGCAGAAGCTCGGTGGGGAAGGGCCGCAGCACCCTGGGGCTCAGGGTGGCCCCCTCCACGCTCTTGAAAAAGGCGAACAGCATCATCAGCATGCCCGCCGTGCGGCACAGGCTGGTGCTCAGCGCCGCGCCCGCCGCGCCCAGCCGGGGCAGGGGCCCCAGGCCGTAGATGAAGGCGGTGTTGCCCACGATGTTGATGAGGTTGATGACGCCGGTGGAGCACATGATGACCAGCATGTGGGCGTGGGCCCGCAGAAAGGCGCTGAAGGTGAGCATCAGCGCCTGACAGGGCAGGCTGAGCGCCGCGATGAGCAGGTAGCTGCGGGCCTCCGGCACCGCCTCGGGCGGCACCTGCATGATGGCGAACAGGCCGTCCGCCCCCAGCAGCAGCCCCACGGTGATGACAAGGCTCAGCACCAGATTCAGCCCCGCGGCCAGGGTGTAGATCTGGCGCACCTTGCCGAACTGCCGCGCCCCCAGATACTGGCTCAGCAGGATGGTGGCCGCCAGGCTGATGACCGTGAAGGTCAGGATCAGCGTGTTCATGATCTGGTTGGCGTTGCCCACCGCGGCCACCGCCGTCTCGTTGTAGTGGCTGAGCATGATCTGGTCGATGTTGCCCACCAGCATCTGCAAAAGCAGTTCGATAAAGACCGGCCAGGTCATCTTCAGCAGCGAAAACTGCATCTCGCCCGTGGCGGTGCGTTCCATATCCGTTCCTCCTTTGGGGCGCGGCCCCGCCTGGATTTCCTCGCACATTATACACCCCGCCGCGCCCCTTTGATAGAGGGAAAAATCGACGACGTTTACAAAATAGAAAATAAGGTTTTGTGCGATATGCGCAAAGCGGGCCGCCAAAGCCGCCCAGGCGCTCCGCCGCCCGGCGGATTGCCTTTTGGCCCGTTTTGTGGTACGCTGTTTCTGTTATCAAAACCGAAAGGGGGAGCGGGCGGATGAGCAGTTCCAAAAAGCGCTGGGCCTGTGCGGCGATCGCCGTGGGCCTGCTGGGCGTTTCGGCGGCCTTCCTTCTGCGCTTTTCCTATTCCACCAGTTTCCTCTGGCCGGGCTACTGCGGCTACGACTCCGCCATCTTCCAGACCATCGGCAAATACTGGGCCCAAGGCTCGGTGCCCTACCGGGACCTCTTTGACCACAAGGGCCCGCTCATCTTCTTCATCGACATGCTGGGCTACTGGCTCCACGGCCGGGCGGGCATCCTGGTGCCCCAGACGGTGAGCCTTGCCGCCACGCTCTTTTTCCTCTACAAGCTTGGCCGGGTGTATTTGCCCCGACCGGGGGCGGTGCTGGCGGCGGGGGTGGCGCTGGTGTATCTGGCCCGCACCTTCGACGAGGGCAACATGACCGAGGAGTACGCCCTGCCCTTCATCGCCGCCAGCCTGTGGCTGGCCGCGGGCTGGTGCGAGGGGCTGAAAAAGGACCCCGACGCGCCCCACCCCTGGCGGCACGCGGCGGTCTACGGCCTCTCCTTCGGGGCCATTTTGATGCTGCGGGTCACCAGCGCGGTGAGCATCTGCTGCTTCGTGCTGGTCATCACCCTTCACACCCTGTTTAAAAAGCAATGGGTGGCGCTGGCAAAAAACGCCGCCGCCTTCCTGGGCGGGTTTGCCGCCGTCACCGCGCCCTTCTGCGTCTACTTCGCTTTTTACGGCGCGCTGGGGCAGATGCTCTACGGCACCATCGGCTACAACCTGCTCTATGCCACCGAGTTCTCCCTCACCGATTACTACGGCGGCTCTCCCTGGGCCTCCGCCACCTTCCGGCGCACGGTGCTGGACTTCGGTGCGCCGGTGCTGCTGCTGGCGGTGCTGGCCCTTCTGTGCATCCTGCGCGCGCCCCGGCGGCCCCTGGGCTGGGCAGCGCTGCTCACCGCCGGGCTGAACATGTATCTGCTTTTCTCCAACCGGCCCTACCTGCACTACTTCATGATCGCCGCGCCGCTGGTGCCCCTGGCGCTGGGCATGGCGTGGAAGCTGTGGGCGGAGGACAAAGCCGCGGCAAAGCGGGCCGCCGGCTGGCTGGCGGTGGTGCTGGCGGGGGCCTATCTCGTCAGCCTTGCGGCGCGGCTGCCCGGCTGGCAGCGGGACAGCTTCATGGCCCGCTATCCAAACGAAACAGCGGACTACAACAACATCGCCCGCAGCATGGCGGCGGTCATCCCCGCCGGCGAGCGGGACTCGGTGCTGGCCTGGGAGGTGGACGCCCAGTGGTATCTTGCCACCGACATCCGCCCCTGCCAGAACTACTTCATCCACCAGGAGTGGCAGAGCGCCGCTGACCCGGAGATGGCCGCCGAGCAGGCCGCCCGTCTGGAAGCGGACCCGCCGGCCTGGCTGGTGGTGGGCAATGTGACCAACGCCGACGTGGCCGACCTCATCGCCCGGGAGTACACCGCCGTGAGCGGCCGGGCGGAATTCTATGAGTTCTCCGGCTACACCCTCTACAGGCACAACGGCTGAAAACAAAAAAGCGGCCCGCCCCGTGTTTTCCACGGGGCGGGCCGTTCTTTGTTCAAAACTGTCAGCGCAGCACCAGCTGGCCGTTCTCCACGTCCACCGTCAGGGTGTCGCCGGCGTTGTGGGCGCCGCCGATGATCTGACGGGCGATGAGGGTCTCTACCTTGCTCTGGATGAACCGCTTCAGCGGCCGGGCGCCATAGACGGGGTCGTAGCCCGCGTCGATGATGAAGGCCTTGGCCGCGTCGGTCACCGCGAGGCTCAGCTGCTTTTCGGCCAGACGCTGGCGCAGGTCGGCCAGCTGCAGCTCCACGATGCCGCCGATCTCCTCGCGGGTCAGGGGCTTGTAGAAGACGATCTCGTCCAGCCGGTTCAAGAACTCCGGCCGGAACTGGGTCTTGAGCAGGCCCTCCACCGCGGTGCGGGCCTCGGCGCTGATGGAGCCGTCCGGGCCGATGCCGTCCAGGATATACTGGCTGCCCAGGTTGCTGGTGAGGATGATGATGGTGTTCTTGAAGTCCACCACACGGCCCTGGCTGTCGGTGATGCGGCCGTCGTCCAGCACCTGCAAGAGGATGTTGAACACGTCGGGGTGGGCTTTCTCCACCTCGTCGAACAGCACCACGCTGTAAGGATGGCGGCGCACCGCCTCGGTCAGCTGGCCGCCCTCCTCATAGCCCACGTATCCCGGAGGGGCGCCGATGAGGCGGCTGACGCTGAACTTCTCCATATACTCGGTCATGTCGATGCGGATCATGTTCTTCTCGTCATCGAACAGGGCCTGGGCCAGGGCCTTGGCCAGCTCGGTCTTGCCCACGCCGGTGGGGCCCAGGAACAAAAAGCTGCCGATGGGGCGGTTCGGGTCCGCGATGCCGGCCCGGCTGCGCAGGATGGCCTCGGTGACCTTCTGCACCGCCTCGTCCTGGCCGATGACCCGCTTGTGCAGGATGTCCTCCAGGCCCAGCAGCTTCTCACGCTCGCCCTCCACCAGCTTCTCCACGGGGATGCCGGTCCAGCGGGCCACGATGCGGGCAATTTCCTCGTCGGTGACCCGGTCGCGCAGCAGGTTATCCTGCTTTTCGCCCGCGGCCTCCGCCTTCTTCTCCTGCTCCGCCAGTTGTTTCTTCAGCTCCGGCAGCTTGCCGTACTTCAGTTCGGCGGCCTTGTTCAGGTCGTACTCCCGCTCGGCCTTCTCGATGGCCGCGTTGGTCTTTTCGATTTCCTCACGCAGGCTCTGCACGCTGCCGATGCTGGACTTCTCGTTGTCCCACTGGGCCTTCATGGCGCTGAACTTCGCGCGCATCTCGGCCAGTTCTTTTTGCAGCGCCGCCAGCCGCTGGGCGCTCAGCGCGTCGGTCTCCTTTTTCAGGGCGGCCTCTTCAATTTCGTGCTGCATAATCTTGCGGCGCAGGTCGTCCAGTTCCGAGGGCATGGAGTCCATCTCGGTGCGGATCATGGCGCAGGCCTCGTCCACCAGGTCGATGGCCTTGTCCGGCAGGAAACGGTCGGTGATATAGCGGTTGGACAGGGTAGCCGCCGCGATGAGGGCGCTGTCCTGAATTTTCACGCCATGGAACACCTCGTAGCGCTCCTTCAGGCCGCGCAGGATGGAGATGGTGTCCTCCACCGTGGGCTGGTCCACCTGCACCGGCTGGAACCGGCGCTCCAGGGCCGGGTCCTTCTCGATGTACTGGCGGTACTCGTCCAGGGTGGTGGCGCCGATGCAGTGCAGCTCGCCCCGGGCCAGCAGAGGCTTCAGCAGGTTGCCCGCGTCCATGGCGCCGTCGGATTTGCCCGCGCCCACGATGGTGTGAAGCTCATCGATGAACAGGATGATTTGTCCCTCGCTCTTCTTCACCTCGTTCAGAACGCTCTTGAGCCGTTCCTCAAACTCGCCCCGGTACTTCGCGCCCGCCACCAGCGCGCCCATGTCCAGGCTGAAGATGGTGCGGTTTTTCAGATTCTCCGGCACGTCGCCGCGCACGATACGCTGGGCCAGGCCCTCCGCGATGGCGGTCTTGCCCACGCCGGCCTCGCCGATGAGGCAGGGGTTGTTCTTGCGCTTGCGGGACAGAATACGGATGACGTTCCGGATCTCGGTGTCACGGCCGATGACCGGGTCCAGCTTCTGCTGGCGGGCCAGCTCCACCAGATCCTGGCCGTACTTCTTCAGCGCGTCGTAGGTCTCCTCCGGGTGGTCGCTGGTCACCCGCTGGCTGCCCCGCACGGTGGCAAGCTGCTCCAGAAAGCGGTTCTTGTCGATGCCGAAGCTGCGCAGCACCTGCCGCACCGCCTCATTGGGCTGTTCGATCAGCGCCAGGAACAGATGCTCCACGCTGACGTATTCGTCCTTCATGCTTTCGGCGGTGTGCTCGGCGGCGGTGAGCACCTTGTCGGTGGCCGCCGAGATATAGATTTTGTCCGGCTCACGGCCCGAGCCCGTCACATGGGGCAGGGCCGCCACCTTCTGGGCGGCAGCCGCGGCAAAATTGCCCGGCTCCACGCCCAGCTTCATCAGCAGCTGCGGGATGAGCCCGTCCTGCTGGCTGGCAGTCGCGGCCAGAAGGTGCTCAGGCTCCAGCGCCTGGTTCTGGTACTCGATGGCCAGCTGCTGGGCGCTTTGCAGCGCCTCCAGCGTTTTTTGCGTATATTTGTTTGTATTCATACAGTCCGTCCCCCCTTGAGAAAGCGGTCCAACTTGGAAAGATTCTTAGTTTTAGCACTCTCGCGCTTCGACTGCTAATATTGTATTCCTGCCCCTGGGGATTGTCAAGTGTTTTCACAAAAAATTTATAAACGGGCCGGGCGCGTTGCCAGCCGGGCGAAAAATGTGGTATCATCCCCATATAGTATGGTATTTAAAGAAGAGGGCCATGCGCCGCGGCCGCCAAAGCTTTTTGGGCCGCCCGCCGCGCCCTTTGGGAGGTCATATAAATATGAAAGCACACATCGCCGCTCTGCCGCCTGCCGCCGCGCTCGCCTGGAAAGTGCCGCAAGGCAGCGGGCTGGAAAAAGTCTGCGCCGGGGCCGGGGTGCGCCTGCGCACCGTGGAAGAACAGGACCTGGGCCGCACGGTGGCCGACCTCTGCGGCCTGCCCGGGGCGGGGGAGGGCAGGGAGCCTCTTTCCCCGGCGGACCCCACCCCCGCCCTGGTGCTGTGGGGGCTGGACCGCAAAGCGCTGGACGCCTTTCTCGACGGACTGAAGGCCGCGGGGGTGCGCATCCCCCTCAAGGCGGTGGTCACCGACACCAACCGCGCCTGGACCTTTGCCGCCCTGCTGGAGGAACTGCACGCCGAGCACCGGGCGGTGCAAAAGAATGACAAATAAGAAAAAATTCGCAGGATTGGAACCATTCTGTCATCTTTTACCCACCAATTGACATTGACAAACATATGTCACATAGGTATAATAGGGTTGCTGCCCGTAAAAGGGCAAAATGGATGTATATGTTCGTTTTTGAGAGGAGTAAGACAACATGAAAAAAGTTTTGGCTTTGGTCATGGTCCTGGCTCTGGCTCTGAGCTTCACCGCTTGCGGCGGCTCTGCCAAGAAGGTCAAGACCGGTATCGCCATCGTCTCCAGCCTGAGCGGCACCAACGCTTCCGCTGATGAGACCGGTCTGGCTCAGGTGGACAGCACTGTCGCCGCCGTGACCGTTGACGAGGACGGCAAGATCGTTTCCTGCAAGATCGACGTGGCTCAGAACAAGGTGCCCGTGAACGCTGACGGCAGCTTCGACACCTCCCTGACCTTCAAGTCCAAGCAGGAGCTGGGCACTGACTACGGCATGACCCCCGCCAGCGCCATCGGCAAGGAGTGGAACGAGCAGGCTGACGCCTTCGCTGCTTACGTTGTGGGCAAGACCGCTGCTGAGGTCGAGGCCATCGGCGTGACCGGCGAGCACAACGCTCCCGACGTGGCCGACCTGGCTGCTTCCTGCACCATGAACGTGGTGGACATCAAGGCCGCCATCGTGGAGGCTTGCAACAACGCTCAGGATCTGGGCGCCACCGCCGAGGATACCCTGGGCCTGGGCCTGTCCACCGAGATGAGCTCTTCCAAGCTGCCCACCGCTGACGAGGCTGGTCTGGTCCAGACCGACACCACCTACGCCGCTGTCACCTACGACAAGGACGGCAAGGTCACCAGCACCCTGCTGAACTGCACCCAGGCCAAGTTCGACGTCACCACCGACGGCACCGTGACCCCGAAGAGCGAGACCATCGTTCCCAAGATGGAGCAGGGCGACGACTACGGCATGCGTGCTGCCAGCCCCATCGGCAAGGAGTGGAACGAGCAGGCCAACGCCTTCGCTGCTTACCTGACCGGCAAGACCGCCGCTGAGGTCAGCGCTATCGGCGTGACCGGCGAGCACAGCGCTCCCGACGTGGCCGACCTGGCTGCTTCCTGCACCATGAACGTGGTGGGCTTCATCGACGCGGTGGGCCGCGCCATGGCCTGATCGAAGGCATCTGCCTGAGACCAAATAGAACCCCGGGGCTGGGCCGCAAGGCCCGGCCCCTTTTTTCCATCCGGCGGCGGAAAGCCGCCCTTTGAAAAAGGAGAAGCCATGGGCAAACGTGTTGTGAGTTTTGTGCTGAGCCTTGCGGTGTGCGCCGGGCTGCTGACCGGCTGCGGCGGCGGGGGAGCGTCCTCCTCCGCGCCCCAGGACCCGGAACTGGCCGGGTACGAGCGCTACACCGTGAGCTGGTTCGACGTGTTCGACACCGTCACCACCGTCATCGGCTACGCCGAGAGCCAGGAGGAATGGGACCGCCAGATGGAGGCCCTCCACGCCGACCTTGTGGAGTATCACCAGCTGTATGACATCTATTATTCCTACTCCGGGGTGACCAACCTGCGGGACGTGAACGCCCAGGCGGGCCAGGGCCCCGTGACGGTGGACGCGCGCATCATGGGCCTTCTGACCGAGGCCAAAAGCATGCACGAGACCACCGGCGGCAAGATGAACGTGGCCTTCGGCACGGTGCTCAAGATCTGGCACAACTACCGGGAGGCCGCGCTGGACGACCCCGCCCAGGCCGCCGTGCCCTCCATGGAGGAGCTGGAGGCCGCCGCCCAGCACTGCGACATCAACGACCTCATCCTGGACGAGGAGGCCTCCACCGTCTATTTTGCCGACCCGGAGATGCAGCTGGACGTGGGCAGCGTGGGCAAGGGCTACGCCGTGGAGATGGTGGCCCGGGCCGCCGAGGAGCGGGGGCTCAAGAGCGCCCTCATCAGCGTGGGCGGCAACCTGCGCAGCATCGGCCACAAGCCCGATTATTCCCGCTGGACCGGCGGCATCCAGAACCCCTGGACCACCACCGCCGACATCGTGCCCACCGAGTCGGGCGGGTATGTGGCCGTGGTGGAGGTGGAGGACATGTCCCTGGTCACCAGCGGCAACTACCAGCGCTACTATGAGCTGGACGGCGTGCGCTACCACCACCTCATCGACCCGGACACCCTGATGCCCGCGAACTACTATTCGGCGGTGAGCGTGCTCGCCCCGGACTCCGGCCTTGCCGACTGCCTGTCCACCGGCCTTTACTGCATGCCGCTGGAAGAGGGGCAGGCCCTGGTGGAGAGCCTGGAGAACGTGGAGGCCATGTGGATGATGAACGAGGAGGACGAAGTGGTCTACTCCAGCGGCTTTGAAGCCCATCTGAAACAGGCTTCCTGAACCTTTTCCCATCAACAAAGAAAGGCCCCCGGCCCGCGCGTTCAGCGCTGTCGGGGGCCTTTTTGCATTGTATGAGTGCCGGGTCGGTTCACTCCACGGTGGAGAGCAGGATGCGGTCGTTCTCCATGGCGCGGCCGGCGTTCTTGCTGAAGGCGGCCAGCAGGTCGTCCACCGTCATCTTCGCCCGCTCTTCGCCCTTCACGTCCAGCACAATGCGGCCGTCGTCCATCATCAGGGTGCGGTTGCCCAGTTCCAGGGCGCTGTGCATGTTGTGGGTGATCATCAGGCAGGTGAGCTTCCGCTCCGCCACGATGGAGGTGGTCAGCGCCAGCACCTTCTCGGCGGTGGCCGGGTCCAGAGCGGCGGTGTGCTCGTCCAGCAGCAGCAGCTTCGGGGTCACCAGCGTGGCCATCAGAAGGGTCAGCGCCTGCCGCTGGCCGCCGCTGAGCAGCCCCACCGGCTGCTTCATCCGGTCCTCCAGGCCCAGGCCCAGCTGGGCCAGCCGCTCCCGGAACAGCGCGCGCTCCTTGGCGGAGATGCGGGAAAAGCCCGACCCCACCTTGGCCGCCCGCAGATAGGCCAGCGCCAGATTCTCCTCGATGGTCATGTGGGGGGCGGTGCCCCGCAGGGGGTCCTGGAACAGCCGGCCGATCTCGCGGCTGCGGCGGTGCTCCTTTTCAAAGGTGATGTCCCGCCCGTCCAGCAGGATGCGGCCGGTGTCGGTGAAGAAGTTGCCGGCGATGGCGTTGAACAGGGTGGACTTGCCCGCGCCGTTGGACCCAACGATGGCGGCAAAGTCCCCCGCGTCCAGGTGCAGGTCGATGCCCTGCAGGGCTTTTTTCTCGTTCAGGGTGCCGGGGTTGAAGGTCTTGGTGATGCCAGTGAGGGTGAGCATTTCAGCGCACCTCCTTTTCTTTGGCGGCCAGCTTGCGCCGGGTCAACCTGACCCAGGCGGTGAGGGCGGGCCAGCTGATGGCCACCGCCACGATGACGGCGCTGATGAGCTTGAGGTTGGAGGGGTTGGCGCTGGTGCGCAGGGCGAACACCATCAGCACCCGGTAGACGATGGAGCCGATGACCGCGGCGGCCACCCCGCGCCACACGCCGCCCCGGCGGGTGAACATCTCGCCGATGATGAGGCTGGCCAGACCGATGACCACCACGCCGGTGCCCAGGCTCATGCTGCTGGACATCTGGTACTGGGCCAGCACGCCGCCGGAGAGGGCGGTGCAGCCGTTGGCGATGCACAGGCCCACGGTGATGGTGAAGGCCGGGTCGATGGAGGAGGCGGAGACCATGTCCCGGTTGTCGCCGGTGGCCCGGATGGACAGGCCGATCTGGGTCTTGAGGAAGAGGGCCATGGCCGCGGCGGCGGCGATGGTGATGGCGGCGCAGACGATGAGCTTGCTCCACTCGCTGCCCAGCAGGGCCGCCGCCCGGGTGAACACCGTGTCCGCCTTGAGCAGGGGCAGGTCCGCCCGGTTGCCCATGGTCCACAGGTTGATGGTGTAAAGCCCGGTCATGGTGATGATGCCCGCCAGGATGGCCTGCACCTTCATGCGGGTGTGCAGGAAGGCGGTGACGAAGCCCGCCGCGCATCCGGCGAAGAAGGCCAGCACGAGGCCCAGCACCGGCTTGCCCGCGGCGGAAAACACGGCGGAAACGGCGCTGCCCAGCACAAAGGTGCCGTCGGTGGTCAGGTCTGCGATGTCCAGCACCCGGTAGGAGAGATACAGCGCCAGCGCCACCAGCGCGTAGATGAAGCCCTGCTCCACCGCGCTCTCCAAAAGCATTGCGGTCATGAAAAACGCTCCTTTAAGCAAAAATAGAAATCGCCGGCAAACAGGCGGACCCGCCCCCCGCACGCCGCGCATCCGGTGCGCGGGGGTGCTGGAGGGCGGAGCCCGCTGTGCTTTCGGTCACTCCACGGCGATGTAGCCTTCGCCGGTCAGGTCAAAAATTTCCGGGTCGATGCCAAGAGCCGCGGCGGTGGTGGTGTTCACGGTGGTGATGCCGTCGTTCAGCACCTGCACCGGGGTGGCGGCGGGGTCGGCCCCGTTCAGCACGTCCACCGCCATCTGGGCGGTCAGTTCGCCCAGCTTGGTGTAGTTCACGCCGGTGGTGGCAAGGCCGCCGTCCCGCACAAGGCTGTCCGCCGCGGTGTACACCGGCACCCCCGCCTCGATGGCGGTGGTGGCCAGCACGGCCATGCCGTCGGCCACGGTGTTGTCGATGGGCACGAAGATGGCCTCGGCACCCTGCGCCAGCAGGTTCTGGGCGGCCATCTGCACCTCGCCGGCGTTCGTCACGGTGCTCTCCACCGCGGTGATGCCCTTTTCTTCCAGAACGGGCTTCATGTTCTCGATGGTGGTCACGCTGTTGGTCTCGCCCAGGTTATAAATGAGGCCCAGGGTCTTGAGGTCGGGGTCAGCCGCCAGGGCCAGGTCCAGGATCTTGTTGGTGTCGATGTAGTCGCTTGTGCCGGTCATGTTCTGGCCGGGAGCGTCCATGCTGTCCGCCAGCTGAGCGCCCACAGGGTCGGTCACCGCGCTGTAGACCAGGGGGATGTCGGTGCCCTGCACCGCGGCGGCCGCGGCGGTGGCGGCGGGGGTGGCGATGGGGATGATGAGGTCCACGCCCTCGGAGACGAACAGCTTGCAGATGTCGTTCAGGGTGGCGGTGTCCGCCTGGCCGTTCTGCACCTCGAACTCGATGGCCGGGCCGCCGGCGGCGACACTGGCCTCGGAGAGGGCGGTCAGCTCGCTTTGGATGGCGGTGCAGATCTCGTCCAGGCTGGAGTGGCTGGTGTACTGCACGATGCCCACCTTGAAGCTCTCTCCGGCGGCGCTGCCGGAGGCGGAAGCGCCCGTGGAGGCGGTGGAAGCGGGCGCGGAGCCGCAGGCGGCCAGCGACAGGGCCAGGGCGGCGGCGGTGACGGCGGCGAAAAGGCGATTCTTTTTCATGGTATGTACCTCGTTTCTTTCTTGCTCAAAGGTTGGATGGCGGTCAGCTGAAAGGTCGCCATCGGCGCCATCGTGTGGAGAAACGGTTGCGGGGTCTGAGTTTGGCCATGTCCGGCGCCTCCCTTCGAAAAAGAAATAAAAAAAGACCTGTCCTTGCATTGCTACAAGGACAGGTCTTTGGAAAAACCTGCGGTGCCACCTTGTTTGCCCGGCTTTTGAAAGCGGGCCTCTCGTGAGGGCGCCAACACGCCCTGCGCCCTGTAACGGGAGCCTCCCGGCGCAGCTACTGAGGGCCTTGGCCCCGTTCACCTTGCTCTCGGCGGTCCATTTGTCTGCCCCGCTTTCCGCCCGTTTCCAGCCTCCGGGCTCTCTGTAGGCGCGCTGTGCAGTTTTATCTCCGCCTCATTGATTTACTGACATTAAACCACAGCCCGCGGCATTTGTCAAGCACAAATTTTTTACCAGATTAAAGCGGCAAAGCAGCAGGCGGGGACGGGGGCAGAAAAAACCTTTTGTTCCCCGCGCGCCGGGGAAGGCCCACGAAAAAAAGCGGGTCTGCCGCTCTCTGCGCCGCGCTTCGCGGGCCGGGCAAAGGGCCAAAGCGGCGGGCGGCGAAAACAGAGGCCGCGCCCCGAAAAAGCAGGGGCCGCCCCGCGAGCTTACCGCGCCGCCAGATAGGCCGCCGGGCCGCTCTCGTAAAGGTCGCCGCCGGCGGCATCCAGCACCACGGTGAGGGGCATGTCCTCCACCACCAGCCGCCGCACCGCCTCACAGCCCAGGTCCGGCCAGGCGATGACCTCCAGCTCCTTCACGCAGGCGGCCATCAGCGCGCCCGCGCCGCCCAGCGCCGCCAGATACACGCCGCCCTCTTTTTGCAGGGCCTCCTTCACGGCCTTGTCCCGGGCGCCCTTGCCGATCATCACCCGCTGGCCCAGCGCGATGAGCCGGGGGGAGTAGGGGTCCATCCGCCCGCTGGTGGTGGGGCCCGCCGACCCGATGACCCGGCCGGGCTGTTCCGGCGTGGGGCCCACGTAGTAGACCGCGCTGCCCTCCAGGGGGAAGGGGAGCGGCTCGCCCTTGTCCAGGCATTCCATCATCCGCTTGTGGGCCGCGTCCCGGGCGGTGTACACAACGCCGGAGAGCAGCACCGTGTCCCCCGCACGCAGGGCGGCCAGCGCCTCGCGGGTGCAGGGAGTGGTCAGTCTGTGTTCCATCTTCGCGCCCTCCCTCTCACAATTCCGCGCTGGCCCGCCGGGTGGCGTGGCAGCTCACGTTCACCGCCACCGGCAGCCCCGCCACATGGGTGGGGGCGGTCTCGATGGCAAGGCCCAGGGCGGTGGTCTTGCCGCCAAAGCCCTGGGGCCCGATGCCCAGTTCGTTCACCGCCGCCAGCAGCTTTTTTTCCAAAGCGGCGTAGTATCCGTCCGGGTTGGGCTCATCCAGCGGGCGCAGCAGCGCCTGCTTTGCCAGCAGGGCCACCCCGTCGAAGCTGCCGCCGATGCCAACGCCCAGCACCATGGGCGGGCAGGGGTTCGGGCCCGCCAGCCGCACCGTTTCCAGCACGAAGCGCTCCACTCCTTCCACCCCGTCGGCGGGGCGCAGCATGGCAAGGCGGCTCATGTTCTCGCTGCCGAAGCCCTTGGGGGCCACCGTCAGCCGCAGCTTGTCGCCGGGCACAAGGCGCAGATGCAAAGCGGCGGGGGTGTTGTCGCCGGTGTTGACCCGGCGCAGGGGGTCGCCCACGATGCTCTTGCGCAGGTACCCCTCGCCGTAGCCCCGGCGCACGCCCTCGTTCACTGCGGCCTCAAAATCGCCGTCGATGTGCACCTCCTGGCCCACTTCCGCAAAGACCACGGCCATGCCGGTGTCCTGGCAGATGGGCAGGGCGCAGGCGTTTGCCATCTCCAGATTTTTTTCCAGGAGGCCCAGGGTGTGCTTTGCCAGGGGCCAGGGCTCGGCGGCCCGGGCGGCGGCCAGGGCGGCCTCCACGTCCGCGGGCAGGTGGGCGTTGGCCTCGATGCACAGGGCGGCCACCGCTTCGGTGACGGCCGCGGCTTTGATCTCTCTCACAGCCGGGCCACCCCGCTTTCCCGGGCGGCGGCGGCCACCGCCTCGGCCACGGCCGGGGCCACCCGGTCGTCAAAGGCGCCGGGGATGATATAGTCCTCGTTCAGCTCCCCGTCGCTGATGAGCCCGGCGATGGCCTTCGCCGCCGCCACCTTCATCGCGTCGTTGATGCACTTCGCCCGCACCGACAGCGCCCCCTTGAACACGCCGGGGAAGGCCAGCACGTTGTTGATCTGGTTGGGGTAGTCGCTGCGGCCGGTGCCCATCACCCGCACGCCGGCGGCCTTCGCCTCGTCGGGCAGAATTTCCGGGTTGGGGTTGGCCATGGCGAACACCACCGCGTCCTTGGCCATGGAGGCGGCCATCTCTTTTTTCAGCGCGCCGGGCACCGACACGCCGATGAACACGTCCGCCTCCTTCACCGCCTCGGCCAGCCCGCCGGTGAGATGGCGGGGGTTGGTGACGGTGGCAAGCCAGGCTTTGTGGTCGGCCAGGCCCGCCGGCCGGCCCTCATACAGGATGCCGTGCTCGTCCACGGCGGTCACGTCCGTCGCGCCCGCCGCCAGCAGCATCTTGATGATGGCGGTGCCCGCCGCGCCGGGGCCGTTCAGCACGATGCGCACTTCTTCCAGCTGCTTGCCCACCAGTTTGAGGGCGTTCAGCAGCGCCGCCGTCACCACGATGGCGGTGCCGTGCTGGTCGTCGTGGAAGACGGGGATGTCCAGCTTTTCCTGCAAAATGCGCTCGATCTCAAAGCACTCGGGGCTGCGGATGTCCTCCAGGTTCACGCCGCCGAAGCCGGGGGCGATGAGCTCCACCGCCCGCACCACCTCGGCGGAGTCCTTGGTGTCCAGGCAGATGGGGAAGGCGTCCACCCCGGCGAAGGCCTTGAACAGCAGCGCCTTGCCCTCCATCACCGGCAGGCCCGCCTTGGGGCCGATGTCCCCCAGGCCCAGCACCGCCGTGCCGTTGGTCACCACCGCCACCATGTTGCCCTTGCAGGTGTAGTCATACACCGCGTCCGGGTCCCTGGCGATGGCGCGGCAGGGCTCCGCCACGCCGGGAGTGTAGGCCAGAGAAAGGTCGTCCCGGTTCTTCACCGGCACCTTGCCCACCACTTCCAGCTTGCCTTTGTGCGCTTTGTGCAGCGCCAGCGATTCCTTGTTGTAATCCATCCTGTGCCCCTCTTTCCTTTTGTTCACGGCCCGGCGGGCCGGTTTTTGCCGTCAGATGTTGCGCTCCATCTCATCGGTGGGCTCGTAGCTCACCTTCCAGTCAAGCCAGGAGCCCAGCGTGCCGCAGCCGGTGCAGCGGTTACCGATGTACACCCACTTCACACTGCCGTTTTCCCGGCGGGCAAAGCCCACCCGCAGGTTGTACTCCCTGCAACTTTTGCACACCGGGCACTTGCGCAGCCGCAGCCGCGCGTGCGCCCGGTAGTCCTCGCCGTCCAGCAATATTTTCTTTGCGCCGCACGCTGTGCACTCCACCTGGATGACCCCTTCGTCCCGGTCCAGCCGCAGCAGGAACCCGTCGCCCCCGCAGGCGCGGCAGGCCACCGGCTTGATGTCCAGCGCTTCGTTCGGCACATACAGCCGCAGCCACTCGTCGATGTCCGCGGCGCAGTCTCCCGTCCAGTACTTTTTGCTTGTGTCGATCATGGCTTTGCCTCCGGGCGTTTTTCGGCTCACGTTCGAATTTTATTATACTGCATTTGCCCCTGCAATCCAAACGAAAACAGGTATAAAACAAAGCACAATTTACAAATAGTAGAAAATAGAATACGAAATTATGAATTTTTGGCCCAAAGGCCTCGACGGTTTGACTTTGCGTGCTATAATAAAAACCGACACTGCGCGGCCCAAAGGCCGCCATATTACAGGAGGGAATACCACCTTGAAGAGCAAGATGATCCGCCTGGGCGCTGCCGCCCTGGCGCTTACCATGACCGCCGCGCTGGCGGGCTGCGGCGCTGCCGGCAGCAATTCCGCCTCCACTTCCGGCTCTGCCGCGTCCGAGGACGTGCCCGAGATGGTGGAGATCGATTACAGCAAATACATCGACGAGAACGGCTTCTGGAAGGACATCCACGCGCTGGACTACGTCACCCTGCCCGAGTACAAGGGCGTGGAGATCCCCGCCGAGGAGATCGAGCCCACCGAGGAGGAGATCGAGAGCAACCGCCAGAGCCTGCTGAGCCAGTGGGCCTACTACGATGAGGTCACCGACCGCGCCGTGGAAGACGGCGACACCGTGAACATCGACTATGTGGGCAGCGTGGACGGCGTGGAGTTCACCGGCGGCAACACCAATGGCGCCGGCACCACCGTGACCATCGGCGTGACCAGCTACATCGACGATTTCCTGGAGCAGCTGATCGGCCACAAGCCCGGCGAGACCTTTGACGTGAACGTCACCTTCCCCGACGACTACAACGACTCCACCGACGCCGACGGCAACACCGTGGTGCTGGCCGGCAAGGACGCGGTGTTCACCACCACCATCAACTACATCCAGGGCGACGAGCTGCTCTACCCTGAGATGGACGACGCCTTCGTGGCCGAGAACCTGCAGTCCACCTACGGCTGGACCACCGCCGCCGAGGCGAACGAGGGCATCACCAACGCCATCCGCAACTCCAAGAAGTACAACTACATGCTGGACTACCTGGAGGAGAACGCCGAGATCACCGAAGTGCCCGAAGCCATCTCCGAGTACATGCGTGAGGCTCAGCTGGCGGCCATCAACAATCAGGCGGCCAGCTACGGCATCTCTGTGGACACCCTGATGATGCTCTCCGGCTACGGCAGCGAGGAGGATTACCTGGCCCTGCTGGAGGAGCAGCTGCCCGAGGCGGCCAAGTTCAGCCTGCTGCGTCAGGCCATTGCCGAGCAGGAAGGCATGACCGTGACCGAGGAGGACATCCAGGAGCAGCTGGGCGACAGCTACGACAGCTACGTGGAGACCTACGGCCTGAACTACATCAAGCAGGACATGCTCATCGGCATGGTGGACCAGCTCCTGCTGGACGAGAACTGAGCGACGAACGCGCAAAGCGCCGGGGCGGCAAAAGCCGTCCCGGCGCTTTTTTCTTTTCAGCCCAGCGTTTCCAGGGTGGTGCCGGGGTAGTAGTGGGCCAGAATTTCAGCACAGGTGCTGCCGGTGAGGGCCATGGCGCTGGCGCCGTACTGGCTTAGGCCCACCCCGTGGCCATAGCCTTTTGTGGTCACCGCGAACACCCCGTCGGCGTACTGGATGTCAAAACAGGCGCTGCGCAGCCCCAGGGCCGTGCGCAGGTCGGTGCCCCGCACGAATACCCCCGCGCACTGGATCTCGGCCACATACCCGGCGGCGGTGTGGCTGGCCTCGCCGAACCAGCTCTCCGGTTTGCCCTGCTCCGGCTCGGCCCCCGGCACCCCCAGCACGATGGCGTCGTACATCTGCTGGGTGGTGTAGGTCACCGTCTGCTCGTAGCCCTCAGCGGTCAGGTCCAGGGTGGAGTCCACCCCGGCAAGATAGGGCAGCGCCTCGTTCCACACGTTCTCGCTGGCCTCGGTCTGCCCGTTGCTGATGGCGTGGTAGCAGGCGGCGGCGGGCGCACCCTCAAAGGTGAGCACCTGATGCAGGATGGGAGCAAACAGGCTCTCCAGCCGGGCCCAGTTTTCCTCAAAGGCCTCGCCCCAGTAGCTTTGCAGCACCTCGCGGGTCATGTAGCCCTGCCGCCGGGCCGGGTCGGCGGAGAACCACGCCCCCTCCAGCTTGTCCGCCGAGGCGTGGTCCCGCTGGTAGAGGGCGTAGCTGTGGCTGGCGACGGCCTGGGCTTTCAGCGCCTCGTCCGGCCAGGTGACGGGCATCTCGCTGGCCGCCGCCCCGATGAGGTATTCCAGCAGCGGCACCTCCAGCACCTGCTGGCTGCCCGCGTCCCACAGGCGGATGACCTCGCTGTCGGCGGCGCTGCCCGCCGGCTGCTGCTCCTCCTGCCCGGAGGCGGCGGGCGCAAGGAACTGGGCCGCGGGGCTCTGGCCCTCCCCGCCGCCGGACTCCTCGGCGGCGGGGGCGCTTTGGCCGGCGCCGCCGTCGGCCAGCACCGGCACCAGAAGGCTCACCAGCGGCAGGCAGTAGGTGAGCAGGGCGAACAGAGCGATGGGAAGCAGCGCGCGTTTCATAACGTCCTCCTTTTTTGCCGCCCTTGCAATTTAAGGGCAAAGCGTGTAATATGAAAAACATATATAAATAGGGATGAACGGCCGCGGGACGCGGCGCAAAAAAGGGAAAGTATCAAACAGAGAAAGGGGAAAACGCCATGGCGGTGGAAAAGACCCGGCTCGCGCCGGAAACCATGAAATATCTATGCAGAGAGTATCTGGAAAATAACTACATCGACCCCGAGACCAGCGAGCGGCTGGGTGTCAAGCGGGGCCTGCGCAACCCCGACGGCACCGGCGTGCTGGCGGGGCTCACCAACGTCTGCGACGTTGTGGGCTACGACAAGACCGAGGACGGCACGGTGGTGCCCATCCCCGGCAAGCTCATCTACCGGGGCATCAACGTGGAGCAGCTGGCGGAGGAGGCCTATCAGAAGGACCGCTTTGTGTTCGAGGGGGTCATCTGGCTGCTGCTCTTCGGCACCCTGCCCACCTCGGCGGAACTGAAGGAGTTCGGCCAGATCCTGGACAGCCACCGCGCCCTGCCCGACGGCTTTGCCGAGGACATGATCATGAAGGCCCCCAGCCCCAACATCATGAACAAGCTGGCCCGTGGCGTGCTGGCCATGTACAGCTACGACGAGAACCCCGAGGACCTGAGCCTGGAGAATCTGCTGGAGCAGTCCATCAGCCTCATCGCCGGCCTGCCCACCATCATGGTGAACGCCTGGCAGATCAAGCGGCGCATCTACGACCACCAGAGCATGTTCTTCCACATGCCCATCCCCGGCCAGAGCACCGCCGAGCACATCCTGGCCACCTACCGGGCGGACCAGAAGTTCACCCACGAGGAGGCCAAGCTGCTGGATCTGTGCCTCATGCTCCACGCGGACCACGGCGGCGGCAACAACTCCGCTTTCACCTGCCGGGTGCTGTCCTCTTCGGGCACCGACACCTACTCCGCCATCGCGGCGGCCATCGGCAGCCTGAAAGGCCCCAAGCACGGCGGCGCGAACCTCAAGGTGATGGAGCAGCTGGAGCACATCCGCGCCGGAGTGGAGAACCACACCGACGAGGACGAGGTGCGGGAGTTTTTGCGCAAGATCATCCGCCGCCAGGAGGGCGACGGCAGCGGCCTGATCTACGGCATGGGCCACGCGGTCTACACCCTCAGCGACCCCCGTGCCATCATCCTGCGCCAGCACGCCAAAGACCTGGCCTTTGAAAAGGGCTTCGAGGACGAGTTTAACCTGCTGTGCCTGGTGGAAAAGCTGGGCCCGCAGGTGTTCGCCGAGGAGAAGGGCAACAAGACCGTATGCGCCAATGTGGACCTTTACAGCGGCCTGATCTACAAGATGCTGGGCATCGAGCCGGACCTGTACACCCCGCTGTTCGCCATCAGCCGCATCCCCGGCTGGTGCGCCCACCGCATCGAAGAAGTGATGTTCGCCAACCGCATCATCCGCCCGGCCTACAAGTATCTGGGCGTGCGGCAGAAATACAAGACCCTTGAGGAACGCTGATGAAACGCTTTGCTGCCTTTTTGCTTTTGCTGGTGTCGGCCCTGGCGGGCGCGGCCCGCTGGCTGGACGTGGTGAATTACACCGACCTTGACACCGGCTTCGTCACCTGGGGCCCCACCTGGGCGCGCTACGCCATCGCGGGGGGCATCCTTGTGCTGCTGGCGCTGGGCGCGCTGCTGGCGCCCCGCCGCCCCGCCGCCCTCTGCGGCCAGAGCACGGCCCAGGGCGTGATGTGCTTTCTGACCGGGTTCGGCTTTGCCGCCCTGGGCGGCACCAAGCTGGCCGGCTGGGCGGGCCTGGACGCCTTCGGCAAGGCGGGGGCGGTGCTGTATCTGGTCAGCGCCGTCTGGATGCTGCTGCTGGGCCGCAGCCGGTTCACCCCCGAGTTTGAAGCCCCCACCCGCAGCGCGCTGATGGGCGTGGCGGGCACCCTCTCGCTCTATCTGCTCACCATCAGCCGCTTCGGCCTTGCCCCCACCGGCATGGCCCGGGTGGACGCCAACTTCGCCGCCCTGGCGGCGCTGGCGGCGCTGCTGTTCACCGCCGCCCAGGCCAAGGTGGCCTATGTGCCCGGCGGGCGCAGCGGCGGCTGGGTGTTCTTCACCGGCAGCGCGGCGTTTCTTATGTGCACCTGCCTTGCCTTCCCCGGCGCGCTGGCCCGCTTCATGGTGGGCGCCAACAGCGCCGCGGACCTGGCGGAGGCCGGCGCCCTGGCCCTGGTGGGCCTGTGCGGCGCGGTGTGCGCCTTCGGCGCCGTGGGCGAGGCCGCCCCGGAAGAGAAGCCCGCGCCCCAAATGTAAAAAGTTTGTAAAGAGGCAGGCGGCGCGATTGACGCGCCGCCTGCTTCGGTCTATAATTAAAGTGTTGAAAAGGGAGTAGTGTAGGCGGCCTTTCCTGGCCGCCCTGCCGCATCGCCAACAATCCCGGCCTTTGGGCCTGGCGGCGCGGACCCCTGTCGGTGGTCACAAGACTTTTCAGCAGCCGCAAAAGCGGCTGCCGGGAGGTCTTTTTTCTTAACTTTCCCGGCTTACATACCAAGGCCGGGACCTTTTTTTGCCCGGCTGCAATGAGCCGGGCTTTTTTTGCGCCCGGCACAGGAGGGAAAAGCATGAAAAACTGGTACGAAAAAACCGCGCAGCAGACCCTGGACGAACTCTCCGTTTCCGCGCAGGGCCTGTCCGCCGAAGAGGCGGCCCGCCGGCTGGAAAAGCACGGCGAGAACAAACTCACCGAGGGAAAGAAAAAGAGCGCTTTGCAGGTGTTCGCTGAGCAGTTCAAGGACCTGCTGGTCATCATCCTGGTGGCGGCGGCCCTCATCTCCCTGGCCAGCGGCCAGAGCGAGAGCACCCTGGTCATCTTCGCGGTGCTGCTGCTCAACGCGGTGCTGGGCACCGTGCAGTACCTCAAGGCGGAAAAGAGCCTTGAGAGCCTGAAGGCCATGTCCGCCCCCACCGCCAAGGTGCTGCGGGGCGGCGAGACGGTGGCCCTGCCCTCGGCCCAGGTGGTGCCCGGCGACGTGGTGCTGCTGGAGGCCGGCGACATGGTGGTGGCCGACGGCCGGCTTTTGAACAGCTGGTCGCTGAAGATCAACGAGAGCAGCCTCACCGGCGAGAGCGAGCCGGTGGAAAAGATCGACGGCGCGCTGGAAGGGGAGAACATCCCCCTGGGCGACCGCAGGAACATGGCCTATTCCGGGTCTCTCGTCACCTACGGCCGCGGCCTGATGGTGGTCACCGAGACCGGCATGGACACCGAGATCGGCCACATCGCCGCCCTGATGAACCGCACCCAGCAGCGCAAGACCCCTCTGCAGCAGAGCCTGGACGCCTTCAGCGGCAAGCTGGCGGCGGTCATCATGGCCATCTGCGGCGTGGTGTTCCTGCTCTCCGTCTTCCGCAGCGGCATGCCGGTGCTGGATTCCCTGATGTTCGCCGTGGCCCTGGCGGTGGCCGCCATTCCCGAGGCCCTCAGCTCCATCGTCACCATTGTGCTGGCCATGGGCACCCAGAAGATGGCCCGGCAGAACGCCGTCATCAAGGACCTGAAGGCCGTGGAGAGCCTGGGCGCGGTGTCGGTCATCTGCTCCGACAAGACCGGCACCCTCACCCAGAACCGCATGCAGGTGCAGAAGGCCTGGGTGGCCGGCGAAGAGCTGGAAGCGGCGGACATGACCGCGGCCGACCCGGCCCAGACCCTGCTGGGGGAGATGGGCCTGCTGGCCAGCGACGCCACCATGAGCGAGGAGGGCGCGGTGGGCGACCCCACCGAGATCGCCCTGGTGCAGCTGGGCCGCGGCATGGGCATGAACGAGCACGCGCTGCGCGGCGAGTGCCCCCGCCTGGGCGAGCTGGCCTTTGACTCCGACCGCAAGCTGATGAGCACCCTCCACCGGGTGGACGGCGAGCGCACCCTGTACACCAAGGGCGCCATGGACGAACTGCTGGCCCGCTCGGCGCGCATCCTCACCCCGGACGGCGAGCGCCCCCTCACCGAGGAGGACAAAGCCCTGCTGGTGGGCGTGAACGAGAGCTGGTCTCGCCAGGGGCTGCGGGTGCTGGGCTTCGCCCGCCGGCGGCTGGACGAGAGCGAGCCTCTGACCATGGACAGCGAGCGGGACTTCACCTTTGTGGGCCTGGTGGCCATGGTGGACCCGCCCCGTCCCGAATCCATCCAGGCGGTGGCGGACGCCCGCCGCGCCGGCATCCGCACCATCATGATCACCGGCGACCACAAGGTCACCGCCAGCGCCATCGCCGCCCAGATCGGCATCATGCAGCCGGGGGACCAGGCGCTGGACGGCGCGACGCTGCAAAGCATGACCGACGAGCAGCTGGACGAGGTGCTGCCCAAGGTGTCGGTCTACGCCCGCGTCTCGCCGGAGCATAAGATCCGCATCGTGGAGGCCTGGCAGCGCCGGGGCAGCATCGTGTCCATGACCGGCGACGGCGTGAACGACGCGCCGGCCCTCAAGCGGGCGGACATCGGCGTGGCCATGGGCATCACCGGCACCGAGGTCAGCAAGGACGCCGCCTCCATGATCCTCACCGACGACAACTTCGCCACCATCGTGCGCGCGGTGGTGAACGGCCGCGGCGTCTACGCCAACATCAAAAACGCCATCCAGTTCCTGCTCTCCGGCAACACGGCGGGCATCCTGTGCGTGCTGTGGGCCTCGCTGGCGGGGCTGCCGGTGCCCTTCCAGGCGGTGCACCTGCTGTTCATCAACCTGCTCACCGACAGCCTGCCCGCCATCGCCATCGGCATGGAGCCCGCGGGCGACGACCTGCTGGACCAGCCGCCCCGCGATCCCAAGCAGCCCCTGCTGGACAAGGGCCTGCTGGGCGCCATCGGCGCCCAGGGCGCGCTCATCGGCGCAGCCACCATGACCGCCTTCTACCTGGGCCTTTCCGCCGGCGGCGCGGCGCTGGCCAGCACCATGGCCTTCGCCACCCTCACCCTGGCCCGCCTGTTCCACGGCTTCAACTGCCGCGGCCGGGCCTCCATCTTCAAGCTGGGCTTTGCCGGCAACTGGTACAGCCTGGGTGCCTTCGTGCTGGGCGTGGTGCTGCTGGCCGCGGTGCTCTTCGTGCCGGGCCTCTCCAGCCTCTTCGCTGTGAGTGCCCTCTCCGCCGCTCAGCTGGGCCAGATCGCCCTGCTGGCCGTGGCCCCCACCGTGGTCATCCAGATTTATAAGCTCATCAAGCGCTGAGCGCGCAGAAAGGCCCCCGCCGGGAACTGCCCGGCGGGGGCCTTTTGTATGTTTATGTAAGGTTGTCGCTGCGCTCGCCCCGCAGGTTCTCGCCCATCTTCTCCTTCACGGCAGAGGCGTCCAGCCCCTTGCTGAACAGGTAGTAGAGCTTGGCAACGGCGGCCTCGGTGGTCATGTCGCCGCCGCTCACCGCGCCCGCCGCCGTCAGCGCCGCGCTGGCGGCGTATTCGCCCAGCAGCACGCCGCCCTCAAAGCACTGGCTGCACACCGTGAGCACCGCGCCGTTCTGCCACGCCTTCTGGATGAGGGGCGGCAGCGCGCCCTGCTCGTCGGGGATGTTGCCCGCGCCGAAGGTCTCCAGCACGATGCCCCGCAGCCGCCGGGTCATGATGGGCTCGAACAGGTCGAACTGGATGCCCGGGAACACCTTCAGCACCCCGATGGGCACATTGTCGAAGGGGGCCAGCGCCGCCGGGCCCTGGGGCGCGGGGCGGCGCAGGGCCGCCGCGTCGTAGCGGATGTTCACCCCCGCCAGCGCCAGCGGCGGGTAGTTGGGGCTGAAAAAGGCCTGCAGCCCGTCCGCCGAGCGCTTCACCGCCCGGCAGCCCCGCAGCAGCTTGCCGCCGAAATAAAGGCACACTTCGGCGGCCCGGCCCTGGGCCGCGATGAGCAGGCTGGTGATGAGGTTCTCCCGCCCGTCGCTGCGCAGGCGGCACAGGGGGATCTGGCTGCCGGTGAGCACCACCGGCTTTTGCAGGTTTTCCAGCATGAAGCTCAGCGCCCCGGCGGTGTAGGCCATGGTGTCGGTGCCGTGCAGCACCACAAAGCCGTCGTAGTCGTCGTAGCGCTCAAAGATGGCCCGCCCGATGGCGTTCCACTCGCCCACGGCGATGTTGGAGGAGTCCAGAAGAGGGTCCATCTCCACAAGGTCCCAGGCGGGGGCCTCGGGGCCTTTCAGCTCCGGCATGGCCGCCAGCAGCGGCCCCAGATACCCCGGCCGGGGCGCGTAGCCCTTGGGGGTGGGCACCATGCCGATGGTGCCGCCGGTGTAGAGGATACAAATTCGCTTTTCCATGTCCTGCCTCCCGAAAAATCGTGCACATCCATTATAATATAGCCGCTTTCGCGGGTCAATCGGGCAGCACGCACCGGGGCGACAGCTGCACATACACCGGGCTGTACCGGTCCGCCAGCAGGGCGGCGGCGTGGGGCGGGCGGGGCAGCTTTGCCACCGGGCACAGCGGCAGCGACAGCGCCGCCGCCACCCCCTTGCCCGGGCGGCTCTCCAGGGTGAAAGCCCCGCCGTAGCGGGCCGCGAAGGCGGCGGCCAGGGGCAGCCCCAGCCCCAGCCCCGGCAGACTGCCCGCCCCGGCAAAGGGGGTCAGGGCCAGCCGCTGGCGGTGGGGCGGGATGCCCGGCCCCCAGTCCCGCAAAAGCAGCACCGCCCGGCTGCCCTGGCGCAGGCAGCGCACGCTCACCGCCGGCCTTGCCCCGCCATAAAGCAGGCTGTTGCACAGAAGATTCAAAAGCACCGCCCCGAAGGCCGGCTCGGCGGCGGCCACCGGCAGCGGCTGGCCGCAGGCGGAAAAACGCAGCAGGGAAGGGGGCATGGGGCACACCTCCCGGGCGGCCTCCACCAGCGCCCGGGCGCTGGCCGAAAGGTCCATCACCCGCGGCGGCAGCCCTGTGCCCGTCAGCTGGGCCCACATCTCCAGATTCTGCGCCGCCCGCAAAATGCGGTAGGCGGCGGCGCGTTGCGCCGCACCCTCTGCAGTGAGCACTTCGGCGCACTCGGCGCGCAGCAGCGCCGCCGTGCGGCGGGCGTACTCCCATCGCAGGTCCATGGCCGTCGTTCCCCCTTTGCCCGGTATTCTCCCCTTAGTGTGGCGGAGCGGGAGCGGTTCATGCGCGCTTTGTACCTTCCAAAGTTTTCTTTTGCATTTTTGTGTTAAATCATTCACAACTACTTGTGCTTTGAAAAAAATTGCGATACAATAAGACCAGCCGTGAGATGTTCCGCCCGCAAGGGCGTGACGCGAATCATAAGGAGGATTTTACAATGGCAGTGAAAGTTGCAATCAATGGTTTCGGCCGCATCGGCCGTCTGGCCTTCCGTCAGATGTTTGGCGCGGAGGGCTACGAAGTGGTGGCCATCAACGATCTGACCAGCCCCGAGATGCTGGCCCATCTGCTGAAGTACGATACCGCCCAGGGCCGTTACGACGGTCACACTGTGGTGGCCGGTGAGGACTCCATCACCGTGGACGGCAAGAAGATCACCATCTACAAGAACCCCAACCCCGCCGAGCTGCCCTGGGGCGAGCTGGGTGTGGACGTGGTGCTGGAGTGCACCGGTTTCTTCACCAAGAAGGACAAGGCCATGGCTCACATCGAAGCCGGCGCCAAGAAGGTCGTCATCTCTGCCCCCGCTGGCAACGACCTGAAGACCATCGTTTACAGCGTGAACGAGAACACCCTGACCGCCGATGACCAGATCATCAGCGCCGCTTCCTGCACCACCAACTGCCTGGCTCCCATGGCGAAGGTCCTGAACGACACCTATCCCATCCAGAGCGGCATCATGACCACCGTGCACGCCTACACCGGCGACCAGATGATCCTGGACGGCCCCCATCGCAAGGGCGACCTGCGTCGTGCCCGTGCCGGCGCCGCCAACATCGTTCCCAACAGCACCGGCGCTGCCAAGGCCATCGGCCTGGTCATCCCCGAGCTGAACGGCAAGCTGATCGGCTCTGCCCAGCGCGTGCCTGTTCCCACCGGCTCCACCACCATCCTGGTGGCCGTCGTCAAGGGCAAGGACGTGACCAAGGAGAGCATCAACGCCGCCATGAAGGCCGCCGCTTCTGACAGCTACGGCTACAACGAGGATCCCATCGTGTCCAGCGACGTCATCGGCATGACCTACGGCAGCCTGTTCGACGCCACCCAGACCATGGTCACCAAGATCGACGACGACACCTATCAGGTGCAGGTCGTGTCCTGGTACGACAACGAGAACAGCTACACCAGCCAGATGGTCCGCACCATCAAGTACTTCGCTGAGCTGTAATCGCAAAGCAAACCAAAAGGGCCCCCGGCAAACGCCGGGGGCCCTTTTTTGCAAAGGAAGGCCGCGGCACAACATGCGCCGCGGCCTTCCTTTGCTTTATATATTCAAAATCAGCATCGCGGCGTTCAAGAATGGTCCAAAAGCCCATCCAAATAGGCAAGCAGGCGTTCTTGCCGGCGCGCATCCAACTGCTGGTATTTAGAGAGCAGTTGCTGCTCCTTATCATCCAAGGGAGTATCATGCTGGGTCTGCCGCACATCCGTTAGCCCCAGAATATAATCACAACTCGCGTGAAGCAATTTGGATAACTGGACAAGTGTGGCGACGCTGGGATAGTGTTTGCCCTTTTCATAGGCGCTGATGGTCTCCTGAGATACGCCAAGTTCAACACTGAGACGCACCTGGGTCATATGCAGCTCTTCCCTCAATTCCTGAATGCGCAGATCCATACAACATTCCCCCCGTTTATAAATAATACAAGTTGTACTTGTAATATTTAGAGGCAAATGCTATATTTAATACAGGTTGATGCTGTATAACGTTCAGGAGGTGCAAGATGAAGTATTGCGTGCACTGCGGAAAAGAGTTGCTGGATGAGGCGGTGGCTTGTCCGTATTGCGGAACGGCCACCGGCGACAGAAACAAGGGCAAGCGCAGCAAGCCCATCGTAATAGCCCTGGTGATACTGCTGGCGGCGTTCATTATGGTTGCGGGCGCGTTTTTAATTGGGGGAGAGAAGCTGCGGCTGAATGAAGAAGAGACCTACGCCCTGATGGCGGCGCAGCAGATACAGGAGCGCCTTTTGGTCCCGGACAGCATTTACATATATGACCTTTACGTGAATCTCTACGACGAGGAAGAGGAAAACGACTCGATCCTGGGTGAAACGCTGGGAGGCGCCTTTGTGCATTACTCAGCGGAAAATCGGGGAGGCGGGACCACTGAAAACAAGGTGGTGGTGTATTTTAACCCGGAGGGAATGTCTATTCTGAGCGAAGAAGACCTTGTGGAAGTGTTTCAAATGGAAAACGATGGCGGACTGAGCGACGGTCTCATTGAAGCGCTGGCCGGAAATATTTACAGCAGAAGTGTGGAGAGATTCCGGGATAACGGGACCAAAATCGACCCGCAGCGTATCGTCGGCGCGCTGGACGGATAAAGACCGCTTTCATCGGGCGGCGCCTGGCGTTTGCGTGAGCGCCGGGCGCAGTTTCCCCACAGAGAGAAAGGCCGCGGCGCATGTTGCGCCGCGGCCTTTCCGACTGATGAAAAAATATTCAGGACTGGGTGCTCTCGCCGCTGCCGTCGCCCAGGCCCAGCAGGCCGGGGATGGCGCCCAGCGCAGCCAGGCCCACCAGCGTGAAGATGATGCGGCTGATGGTGCTGGCGGAACCGCCGAACAGCCAGCCCACCAGGTTGAAGCTGAACAGGCCGATGAGGCCCCAGTTCAGGCCGCCCACGATGAGCAAAGCAACGCAAATTTTGTAAAACATCCGCATGGGGTCGTCTCCTCCCTTCCTGGCAGTAGTCTGCCCGGGGGGCGGGGCGTTTATGCAAAAAGGGGAGGTGCGGGCGAAAAACGCCCGCACCTCCCGCTGCGTGCAAAAGGGGAAAACCGGCTCACCGGGCCGCGCCCAGCGCCTTGATGTCATCGTTGTCGGCAAAGGCCGCGGCGGCAAAGCCCTGGGTCTCCAGCTGGCCGAACTGCTTGCCCAGCTTCTTGGCCTGGGGCAGAACGGTCACGGTGTATTGGCTGCGCAGGTCGGCGGCCTTTTTCAGCACCTGGGCAAAGTCCGCGTCCGGCAGATAGAGCAGCGCCAGGCGGGCCTTCTCGGCGGGCACGGCAAAGCCCTGTTCCGCCAGGATGGCGCAGATGCGCTCAAAGCCGATGGAAAAGCCCACCGCGGGCACCGTCTGGCCCAGGAACTTGCCCACCATGTTGTCGTAGCGGCCGCCGCCCGCCACCGCGCCGGCGAAGGCCGGGCAGGTGACCTCGAACACGATGCCGGTGTAGTAGCCCTGGCCGCGCACAAGGCTGGGACAGTAGGCGATGGAGTATTTGCCGTCGGCCAAAGCCTCCACCGCGGCGATGACCCGCTTCAGGTCCGCCGCAAGGGCCGCGTCGTCGCACAGAGCGCTCACCGCGTCCAGGTCGGTGCGGCCCGCGGCCAAAAATTCGCCCAGCGCCGCCACCGCTTCGACGGGGCAGCCCTTTTCGGTCAGCTCGGCGGTCACGCCCTCGGCGCCGATCTTGTCCAGCTTGTCAAAGGTGATGCACACGCTGTCCAGGCTGTCGGGGGCAAAGCCCATGCCGGTGAGCATCCCCCGAAGGATGCGCCGGTCGTTGATGTTCACGGTGAAGTCCTTGAAGCCGATGTCCAGAAGGGCCCGGGCGGTCACGTCGATCAGCTCGATCTCGGCGTTGGTGCTGCCGTCGCCCAGGATGTCGATGTCGCACTGCACGAACTCCCGCATGCGGCCCTTCTGCGGCCGCTCGGCCCGGAACACCCGGTCGGTCTGGATGACCTTGAAGGGGGTGGGCAGCTTGTCCTTGTTGGCGGCGTAGTAGCGGCTCAGGGGCAGCGTCAGGTCATAGCGCAGGCCCATGTCCGACAGGTCCTTCTCCTGCCCGGAAGCCAGCGCGGCGGCCAGCTTGTCGCCCCGCTTGAGCACCTTGAAGATGAGGTTCAGGTTGTCGCCGCCCTCGCTCTTGTCCAGATTCTCCATGTCCTCCAGCATGGGGGTGGAGATGCGCTGGAAACCGCTGGCCCGGTAGGTGGCCAGGATGCGCCTCTGCACATAGTCCCGCAGGCGCTGTTCGTCGGGCAGATAGTCCTTCATGCCCTTGAGCGGATTGATCTTCATGGCTGTTCCCCCTGTATACTAGGTCTTTAACTTATATATCATAGCCTTCCCCGGCCGCATTTGTCAACCGGATGGGGCCATACTAACCCAAAGACAAAGGCAAAGGGGGAGGGCCGATGCAGGCCTTTTTGAAAAAACACCGCTGGACCATCCTGGCGGCGGGGGCCGCCATCCAGATATTGACCGGGGTGCCCGCCGCCTGGGGCGTGTTCCAGGGGCCGGTGCGGGCGGAATACGGCTTTGACGAGGGAGCGGCCAGCTTTGTGCTCAGCCTCACCATCGGGGCCTTCGGCCTCGGGTGCGTGCTGGGGGGCTTTCTGCAGGACAAAGCGGGCCCCCGCATCGCGGGCTTCGCGGGCACGGCGCTGCTGGCGGCGGGCTTTTTTGCCGTGGGCTTCGTGCCGGCGGGGCGGCCGGGGCTGTTCTATCTGGCCTTCTCACTGCCGGTGGGGCTGGGCAGCGCCTTCCTCTACCCGGCGGTGATGGGCTGCGCCCAGAAGTGGTACGCCGAGAAAAAGGGCCTCGCCACCGGCGTCATCGGCGGGGCGGTGGGCCTCTCCGGCGCGGCGCTCACCCTCCTGGTGCGCTTTCTGAGCGGGCGGTGGGGCATCCGGGTCTGCTTCTGGGGGCTGGGCGGCCTGATGCTGGCGGTGTGCGCGGCGGGCAGCGCCCTGCTGGAAAACCCCGAAAACGCCCCGGCCCCGGCGAAACGCGCCGGGCGGGACTTCACCCCCGTTCAGATGCTCAGGACCCGGCAGTACCGGCTTTTGTTTTTGGCCACCGCCCTGGCCAGCCCGGCGGTGCTGCTGTTCAGCCCTGTCATTGTGCAGCTGGGGCAGGAGCGGGGCCTCTCGGAGAGCGCCGCCCATCTGGCGGTGGCCGTCGGCTCCGTCGGCTCGGCGGCGGGGCGGCTGGCCATGCCGGCCCTCAGCGACCGCATCGGCCGCCGGGCGGCGGACCTCATTCTGTTTGCCGGCCTCTGCGGCCTGTCGGCGGCCTTCGCCTTCGCCGGGGGCTGGTGGGTCATCGCCGTCTACACCGCCCTCACCTTTTGCTATTCCGGCGAGGCGGCGGTGCTGCCCAGCCTGTGCACCGACCTATTCGGCCTGGAGCACGCCGGCGTGAATTACGGCTTCCTCGCCCTGGGCATGAGCGCGGGCAGCATCGGCTTCCCCCTGGCGGCGCGGGCGCTGGGCCTTGCCGCGGGCCGTCACTGGCTGGCCGCGGGAGCCGCCGCGGCGGGCTTTGCCTGCCTTGCGGCGCTGCGCCCCACAAGGGGAGACAAGCTGTGAAGCAGGGCCGCCTGCCGGCAAACCGACCGGTCAATCGATGTATAAAAACGTCTCTTTTTGGTGCACGATCATGGAATTGTATACAAAATATCGGATATTCCCTTGACATTTGCGGGGGAAGGGTGTTATTTTTATAACGGCTAAAGGGGGGCGGACCCTCTGGACCCGGGAACTGAATACCCGCTGCCATGCAGCCCGGCCGGCGCGAGCTGGTCCTGACTTGTGTGACAACATCGAAAAACCGCGTGAGGGAAAGCGCCGGGGCTTCGGTGTTTTTTTTGCGGGCAGGCGGTTTTGGCGGGGAGCCAAACCTGTGAAAAGGAGTCATTATCATGGAAAACACCCAAACGAAAGGCGGCCTGAACAAAAGTCTGAAACTGATTTTTGTTTACACCGTCGCCACCGGTTCCATCTTCACCTTCGTGAACTACTGGGATTCGGTCTTCTACGGCTACTGCGGCAGTGGCACCTTCCTGGCGTTCGGCCTGATGACCATCGCCATCCTGCCTGTCGCCCTGGTCTACAGTGAGCTGGCCTCTCTGTTCCACACCTCCGGCGGCGAACTAATCTACAACACCGTCGGCATCAACAAGCATGTTGGCTTCCTGGCTTCCTGGCTGATCATGGCCGCCTGGATCTCTGTTCCCCCGGCAGTTGTCATGGCCATCATGACCTGGGTGAACAAGACCTTCAACCTGGGCCTGGGCACCTGGCCCATGGTCGCCTGCGCCGCCGTGCTGCTGGTGCTCTACTTCCTGATGAGCATCCAGAACGTGCAGATCCTGGTCAAGGCTCAGGCTGTGATGCTGTTCTGCA
Source organism: Oscillospiraceae bacterium (assembly GCA_004558145.1). GTDB lineage: Bacteria > Bacillota > Clostridia > Oscillospirales > Ruminococcaceae > Allofournierella_A > Allofournierella_A excrementavium. The sequence continues at coordinate 397,064 of SFDQ01000001.1, read as the reverse complement.
ACATCACCGTCACCATCCTGACCGGCTTCATCCTGCTGTTCAGCGGCCACTGGCACCTGTCCAACTTCGGCAACATCTTCAGCACCACTCTTGACTCCGTTTACGGCATCCCCGGCTGGGTCATCGGCATGGCTCTGCTGATCACCCCCTACTTCGGATTTGAGACCGTTCCCCAGATGGTTGAGGAAGGCGACTTCCCCATCAAGAACTCCAAGAAGGCCATCTGCGGCTCCATCCTCACCTGCGGCAGCATCTACGTGTTCTACTACTTCTGCGTGGCTGGTCTGGACGGCCTGCAGGATGTCTACACCAACTTCGCTCAGGACGGCTTCCTGACCATCTCCACCATGCAGAACGTGCTCGGCTGGACCTTCTGGCCCATCGTTGTTGGCCTGCTGTCCTGCCTGCTGGGCATGGGCGCCTCCCTGCTGGGCTTCTGGATGTCCACCGTTCGTATGCTCTACTCCATGGCCAACAAGAACTTCCTGCCCAAGGTGTTCGCGAAGGTCAACAAGAACCAGCAGCCCCTGCTGCCCAACGTGTTCCTGCTGGTGCTGAGCCTGGTGTTCATCGTTCTGCAGAACTCCTCTGACTTCATGAGCGCTTTCTTCAACCTGATGAGCTTCGGCTGCGCCTGCGCCTACGCTCTGACCATGATCAGCGCCGTGTGCATCCACCACAAGTACCCCAACTGGAAGAGCTCCAACGCCGTCAAGGGCGGCGACGCCTTCCGCATCCTGGCCATGCTGATCGCTGTGGCCATCGCCTTCTTCTGCACCCTGGGCCAGGGCATCGACTCCTGGATCTGCTTCGGCGTGTACCTGGGCGTGGGCGTTGTCATCTGGCTGTGGATGGTCTGCGTCAACTGGAAGAAGCACCCCGTGGAGATCGAAACTCCCGACGGCGTCAAGACTTTCTAAGCTCCGCTTTTTGAACACAAGACAACGAGACGGAGTGATATAGAATGCCTGAACAGAACAATGTGGAGACCCAGCCTACCGGCCTGAAGAAGAGCCTGCGCCTTGTCTATGTTTACGCCATCGCGGCGGGCGCCATCTTCACCTTCATCGGCTACTGGGACACCATCTTCTACGAGTACTGCGGCGCGGGCACCTTCCTGGGTTTCGCGCTGATGACCCTTCTGATCCTGCCCATCGCCATGGTGTACTGCGAGCTGGCGCCCCTCTTCCCCAAGGCGGGCGGTGAGCTCATCTACAACACTGTGGGCATCAACAAGCATGTGGGCTTCTTCTCCTCGTGGCTGATCATGGCCGCCTGGATCGCGGTGCCGCCTTCTGCGGTCATGGCCATCGTGCAGTGGCTGTTCCATGTGCTGCACGTTCCCACCAGCTTTTTGCTGATCGAGGTGGTGGCCCTGGTCTCTCTGGTGGGCTACTGCATCCTAAGCCTGCAGAACGTGGAGATCGCCGGCAAGATCCAGCTGTACATGCTGATGTTCGCCATCGGCGGCTGCCTGGTCGCCACCGTCGCCTTCCTGTTCTCCGGCGTGTGGAGCTGGGATAACTTCCAGAACTTCTTCTACACCCAGGTGGAAGGCCACTTCGGCATCCCCGGCTGGATCATCGGCATGGCTCTGCTGATCACCCCCTTCTTCGGATTTGAGACGGTGCCCCAGATGGTGGAGGAAGGCGACTTCCCCATCAAGGACTCCAACAAGGCCATTCTGGGTTCCATCGTCACCTGCGGCATCATCTACGCGCTGTTCTTCTTCGGCCTGGGCGGCATGCCTGTGCAGCCCCTGGTGGAGGAAGGCGGCGCCGCGGTGGGCGGCTTCCTGGCTATCACCATGATGGAGCAGCTGGGCGGCGGCTGGGGCGTGTTTGCTGTGGTGTTCGGCATCGCGGCGATCCTGTGCGCCATCGGCACCTGCCTGCTGGGCTTCTGGCTGAGCACCGTGCGCCTGATGTACGCCATGGGCGAGAACAACTTCCTGCCCAAGGTGTTCACCAAGGTCAACCGGCATCAGCAGCCCATCCTGCCCAACATCCTGCTGCTGGCCATCTCGCTGGTGTTCCTGCTTCTGCAGAACGCCACCACCTTTATGAACGACTTCTTCAACCTGATGAGCTTCGGCTGCGCCTGCGCCTACGCGATCACCATGATCAGCGCCATGCGCATCCACAAGAACCACCCCGAGCTGGTGTCTCCCTACAAACTCAAGGGCGGCAACTTCACCCGGGTGCTGGCGCTCATCATCTCCGTGGTCATCGCTTTCTTCTGCACCCTGGGCCAGAGCGCTGGCTCCTGGAAGAGCTTCGGCATCTACATCGGCATCGGCGCTTTGCTGTGGCTGTGGATGGTGCTGGTGAACTGGAAGAAGCACAAGGTCACCATCGAAACGGTGGCTGGCACCAAGGAGTATTGATCCCATCGTAACCGGGCGGCTTTTTGAAGCCGCATGGCTTATACAACAGAAAAGGAGAGACTTAAAATGGCTAAATTGGATGGTAAAGTTGCACTGATCACCGGCGCTGCCGTGGGTCTGGGCGAGGGTATCGCCACCGCTTATGCCAAGTACGGCGCCAAACTGATCATGGTGGACCTGGATCCCCGTGTGGAAGAGACCGCTGAGAAGCTGCGCAAGGAGTACGGCAGCGAGATCGTGACCGTTGTGGCCAACGTTGCTGACCGCGAGCAGATGGACGCCGCCGCCAAGAAGGGCGTTGACACCTTCGGCGAGATCAACGTTGCCTGCTGCAACGCCGGCGTTTGCCGCCTGGCTCCCTTCGAGGAGATGGACGACAAGACCCGCGATTTCCACATCGACGTGAACATCAAGGGCGTTTGGAACACCTGCAAGGCCGTTGTTCCTTACATGCTCAAGCAGGGCGGCGGCAACATCGTCATCGCCTCCTCCGTCACCGGTGACATCGTGGCCGACGCCGGCGAGGCCGCTTACGCCATGACCAAGGCTGCTCTGGTCGGTCTGACCAAGTGCCTGGCTGTGGAATATGCCTCCCGCAACATCCGCGTGAACTGCTCTCAGCTGGGCTATGCCCGCACCCCGATGGTCGAGAAGATGGCCATGGAGTCCAACCCCAACGATCCCGAGAGCGCCATCAACGACATCGCTGTGGGCGTGCCCATGAAGCGTCTGGCGAAGCCCATCGAGGTCGGCGAGCTGTTCGCCTTCCTGGGCAGCGACGAGTCCAGCTACCTGACTGGTTCTCAGATCGTCATCGACGGCGGCAGCACCCTGCCCGAGACCATGTCCATCGGCACCAACTAAGTTATCTTCTTCTAAACGGACATACACAAAAAGGCCGCCGGCAACAGCCGGCGGCCTTTTTGCATCCGTCGGGCTGGCCATCGCCGCCGGAAGGGTGTATACTGGAACGAGGAAAAAAGGGGGAGGAAGGATAAAATGAAAGACTCATTCACCGTTGCGCTGATCGGCCTTGGCAACCGGGGCAAGGACGCCTATCTGCCGGAATTTTTGAAATTCGGCGGCAAGGTGCGCGTCACCGCCATCGCCGAGCCGGTGGACGAAAAGAGGAACGAGGTGGCAAAGCTGCTGGGCCTTGCCCCGGAGCAGTGCTTCAGGACCGGGGAGGAGCTGCTGGCCGGGCCCCGGCTGGCGGATGCCGCGGTCATCGCCACCATGGACCGGCAGCATGTGCCCCAGGCCGTGCCCGCGCTGGAAAAGGGCTATGACCTGCTGCTGGAAAAGCCGGTCTCCCCCAGTCTGGAGGAGTGCGACCTGCTGGCCCGCGTCGCCCGCGAGACCGGCCGCCGGGTGGTGGTGTGCCATGTGCTGCGCTACACCGCCTTTTATAAAAAGGTAAAGGAACTGCTGGACGGCGGCGCCGTGGGGCAGGTGATGACCGTGCAGGCCATCGAGAACGTGGGCTACTGGCACCAGTCCCACAGCTTTGTGCGGGGCAACTGGCGCCGCACCGACGAGAGCAGCCCCATGCTGCTGCAAAAGTGCTGCCACGATCTGGACCTCTACCTCTGGCTGGCGGGCAAGAGCGCGAAGCGGGTGAGCTCCTTCGGCTCCAACTCCTTCTTCAACGCCGCCCATGCCCCGAAGGGCGCGGCGGCCCGGTGCCTGGACGGCTGTGCCGCCAAGGCGGACTGCCCCTTCGACGCGGAGAAAATCTACCTCACCAATGCCGCCACCGGCATCGACGCGGGCAACGACGGCTGGCCCTGTGAGGTGTTGGCCGCCCATCCCGCCCACGACTCGGTGCTGGATGCCATCCGCACCGGCCCCTACGGCCGCTGCGTGTTTGCCTGCGACAACGACGTGGTGGACCATCAGGTGGTGAACGTGGAGATGACCGACGGCAGCACCTTCGGCTTCACCATGACCGGCTTCACCGAGCACAACACCCGCTTTGCCCGCTTCCTTGGCACGGCGGGGGAGCTCTCCGCCGACCTTTTGAGCGGCGACATCACCCTCACGCCCTTCGGAAAGCCGGCGCAGGTGTTCCACATTGACGCGGCCGAGGGCCACAGCGGCGGCGACGCCGGCCTTGTGAAGGCATTCGTGGAGCTGATGCTGGGGGGCGAGCCGGGCCCCGGCCTCACCAGCCTGGACGTCTCGCTGGAGAGCCACCGCATCGCCCTGGCCGCCGAGAAAAGCCGCCTTGCGGGCGGCGCGGCGGTGGAGCTGCAATAAAAAAACAAAAAGGCGGCGGGCCAACGGCCCGCCGCTTTTTGTGCGTTTTCCGCGCGTTTTTTACTTCTCGCCGAACAGGTTGAAACGGAACAGCCGGCTCTCGTCCTCAGGGTCGGTGCACTCGAACTGGGCCGAGGCGATCTGGCCGCCCTTGATCAGGCTGGTGAAGCCCAGCATCTGGCACAGCTTGCTCTTCAGGTTCAGGCGGTCGCCCTCGGGGGTGACCATGTAGACATCGCCCTTGCAGGAGGCCAGGACCTCGCTGAAAGCGCTCACGTCAAAATTGTTCACATTGATGCGATCCATAGTAAATGACCTCTCTTTCTTGTTCGTGGGGGGCCCGGGGCCCCGCGGCCTTTTGCCGCCATACTTTCCCGGAAAGCGGCGCTCCCGCCTGCTTTCCTCGCCCCATACTATATCACAGCCTTTGTTGAAATGCAACAATTAAATTCTAAAAATTTTGTAGAAATGACCAAACAAGTTGCACGATTGGCGGCCCACCCAAAAACCGCCGCGAACGGGGGGCAAAATTTGTGGCGCACGGCGGCAAAAGCCGGACAAAACGCCTTGAAAAAGGGGCGTTTTTTGCCTATAATGGATACTGCGGAACATTGTGCAAACAATCACAATATAGCCTGCAGTACGAAGAGCAAAGGAGAGAACGAACATGACCTATTCGCATGAAGTAGAGCGTATGTGTCCTCTGACCAAAGGGCCCCATCACGGTCCCGCCCCCATCCCTGAGGAGGGCAACTGGGTCAAGGCCTACGAGATCAAGGACATTTCCGGTCTGACCCACGGCGTGGGCTGGTGCGCCCCCCAGCAGGGCACCTGCAAGCTGACCCTGAACGTGAAGCAGGGCGTCATTGAGGAGGCTCTGGTGGAGACCATCGGCTGCTCCGGCATGACCCACTCTGCCGCCATGGCCGGCGAGATCCTGCCCGGCAAGACCATCCTGGAGGCTCTGAACACCGACCTGGTGTGCGACGCCATCAACGTTGCCATGCGTGAGCTGTTCCTGCAGATCGTCTACGGCCGCAGCCAGACCGCGTTCAGCGAGGACGGCCTGCCCATCGGCGCCGGCCTGGAGGACCTGGGCAAGGGCCTGCGCAGCATGACCGGCACCATCTTCTCCACCAAGGCCAAGGGCGTTCGCTACCTGGAGCTCACCGAGGGCTATATCCTGAAGCTGGCTCTGGACGAGAACAACGAGGTCACCGGTTACCAGTTCGTGCGTCTGGGCAAGATGCTGGAGGCGATCCGCCACGGCGAGGACCCCAAGACCGCTTACGAGAAGAACATCGGCACCTACGGCCGGTTCGATGGCGCTGCGAAGTACATCGACCCGCGGGAAGAGTAAGAGGGGAGGAGTTACACAATGGCTACTTTTGAATCTATGGACCGCCGCATGCCCAAGATCGAGGCGTGTCTGAAGGCCAACGGCCTGGAGAGCCTGGACGCCTGCCGCGATATGCTGCTGGCCAAGGGCATCGACTGCGATGCCATCGTCAAGGGCGTGCAGCCCATCTGCTTTGAGAACGCCGTGTGGGCCTACACCCTGGGCACCGCCATCGCTGTGAAGCGCGGCCTGAAGAACGCCGCCGACTGCGCCGCCGCCATCGGCGAGGGCCTGGAGGCCTTCACCATCCCCGGCTCCGTGGCCGAGCAGCGCCAGGTGGGCCTGGGCCACGGCAACCTGGGCGCCATGCTGCTGCGCGATGAGACCAAGTGCTTCGCCTTCCTGGCCGGCCACGAGTCCTTCGCCGCCGCCGAGGGCGCCATCGGCATCGCCCGCACCGCCAACAAGGCCCGCAAGACCCCGCTGCGCGTCATCCTGAACGGCCTGGGCAAGGACGCTGCCTATATCATCAGCCGCATCAACGGCTTCACCTACGTGGAGACCGACTACGACTTCAAGACCGGCGAGCTGAAGGTCGTGCGCGAGAAGGCCTTCTCCGACGGCGAGCGCGCCGCCGTGAAGTGCTACGGCGCCAACGACGTGCTGGAAGGCGTTGCCATCATGAAGAAGGAGGCTGTTGAGGTCTCCATCACCGGCAACTCCACCAACCCCACCCGCTTCCAGCATCTGGTGGCCGGCACCTACAAGAAGTGGGCCATCGAGAACGGCAAGAAGTACTTCTCCGTCGCTTCCGGCGGCGGCACCGGCCGTACCCTGCATCCCGACAACGTGGCCGCCGGTCCTGCCAGCTACGGCCTGACCGACTCCATGGGCCGCATGCACGGCGACGCTCAGTTCGCCGGCTCCAGCTCCGTGCCCGCCCACGTTGAGATGATGGGCCTGATCGGCATGGGCAACAACCCCATGGTGGGCGCCACCGTGGCCTGCGCCGTGGCTGCCAGCCAGGTGTGAGCTTCGCGCTTCACCGCTGAATAACGGCAAAAGCCGGTATGACCTTCGGGTCATACCGGCTTTTTCTGTGCCCGCCTGGGTCATTCGGCGTGAATGACCTGCGCCGGGCAGTTTTCGGCGGCGTCGCGGGCGGCCTGCTCCACCGCGGGCACAGGCTGAACGGCCACTTTGGCCAGGCCGTCGGCGTCCATCTCGAACACCGCCGGGCAGGTGGAGGCGCACAGGCCGCAGCCGATGCAGCCGGGCTCGATCGAAACGTACATGGTCATCTCTCCTTGCTTTTTTTGCGGAGCCGGGCGGCCCCGCACCAAAAGTATGGGCGGCGGCTCCGCCTGCGATTCACCCGCCCTTTGTTTTGCCGCCGGATTGTGGTACAATAGAAAAAAGCGCCGAAAGGGGCGGTGTGCCGTGTACGAGATGGCCCAGATGCAGTTGACGGTGTATGACTTCGTGCAGCCCTTCGGGGGCGCGCTGGACGAGGACAACCGCTGGGTGCGCCTTGCCAAAAAGATCGACTGGCTGAAGCTGGAAAAGCAGTATGCCGTCCACTTCGGCAAGGGCGGCGCGGTGGCCCTGCCCCTGCGCATGGCCTTCGGCAGCCTGGTCATCCGGGCGGCGCTGGGCCTCTCCGACCGGCAGACGGTGGAACTCATCCGGGAGGACCCCTATCTGCAATACTTCATCGGCCTGCCCGCCTTCACCACCGAAGCGCCCTTCTCCGCCCGCAGCATGGCCGCCTTCCGGCGGCGCATCCCCCAGAGCCAGGTGACGAAGGCGGTGCGGCTGTTCAAAAAGATCTCCCGCGAGTGACCTGTTGAAAGGCCGCCGCATATCCTGAGCAAAGGGGGCGAGCGCCATGCCGCCAGAAAAACATGTGTTCCGGGCCGGTGACGCGCCCTCCGGGGGCGAACTGCGCCAGCAGGGCGGCAAGACCGTCTTCCGCGCCGGGGGCGCAAAGGCAGAAAAGCGGGGCAAAAAGCCCGCCGCACCCGCCGCCTCCGCCGCGCCCCGGCAGGAGGCCCCCGCCCGGCAGGAAACTCCCGCCCGGCAGGAAGCCCCGTCCCGGCCCGTGAAGCTGCGACGGAACGCCGCGGGCCCGGCCCCGGCGGCTCCCGCCGGTGAAAAGACAGGCGGCACGGGCCCGAAAGCTGCCCAGGCCCCGGCGGCATCCAGCGGTGAAAAGACAGGCGGCTCGGCCCCGAAAACTGCCCCGACTACCGTCCCGAAAGCCGCCCCCCGCCCGGCCCCGGCTGCCGCCCCCAAAGCGGCCGCCTCCTGGTCCCGTCGGCGGCGCGGCTCCCGCACGCCCCTCATCGTGCTGGGTAGTTTGCTGGCGCTGCTGGTGGTGTGCCTTGCAGGCTGGGCGCTGGATGTGCCCGCCCGGCTGGAAGGGCTGACGCTGCCCGGCGGCCCGTCCTCTTCCGCCCCCGTCGAAATCAAGGAGGGGCAGGACTGGCCCGCCATGGTGGGAGACCGGCTGGTGAGCGAAAAACCGGAAAAAGTGGTCAGCCTCTCGCCCATGATCACCGAGGCGCTGCTGAGCCTGCCAGGGCATGAGGCCCTCTGTGCCGTCACCGAATACTGCGACGCCCGCTCCACCGGCCTTGCCACCGTGGGCACGCCGCTGCTGCCCCGCACCGAGGACATCATCGCCCTCGCGCCGGACTACGTCCTCTGTCAGACACCCCTCGCCGGCCCGGTGCAGACCGAGCTGGAGGAAGCGGGGGTGGAGGTCATCCAGATGGACACCCCGGCGGACCTTGCCGCCCTGCGGGAATTCTACGGCCAGCTTGGGGCGCTGCTGGGGGGCAACGAGACCGGCCGCGCCCTGGGCTATGGCGTGATCGACCGGCTGGAGAGCACCCTCGCCGCCTACGACGCCGCCCTGCCTGAAAAGGCCTCTGCGCTGCTGCTGCCGGACCTGTCCGGCCTCGCCGCCACGGCGGACACCGCCGAGTGGACGCTGCTGGGGCAGGTGTTCAGTCATCCGCTGCCCGATGCCGCCGACTGGCTGGCAGGGGCCGAGTGCCTCACCGACGAGGACGCCGGGAACGACCTGGACCAGATCCGCGCCGCCGACCCGGACGTGCTGCTGGTGGCCGACACCGTCTCCCCCGAGGACCTCTCCGCCGCCCTGGGCGACCTGCGGGCGGTGCAAAACGGCGCGGTGGTCTATGTGGACATCCGCCTCACCGAGACCCTCTCGCCCCGGCTGGTGTTCGCCATCGCGGACGCCGCCGCCCTGGCCTATCCGGAGTTTGCGCCTGCCTCTTGACTTTTGTTCCGGGCGGGTGTAAGATAGAAGCACAAACGAGAATGATTCCTACAAACTGCGACAAATTCACTGAATAAAATCGGAGGTAATGACCATGCAACTGAAAGGTTCCAAGACTGAAGCCAATCTGATGACCGCCTTTGCCGGCGAGAGCCAGGCTTACACCAAGTACGGCTACTATTCCTCCAAGGCCAAGAAGGAAGGCTACAACGAGCTGGCCGCCGTGTTCGCCGAGACCGCGGGCAACGAGAAGGAGCACGCCAAGATCTGGTTCAAGCTGCTGCACGACGGCATGCCCGACACCCTGACCAATCTGGCGGACGCCGCCGCCGGCGAGAACTACGAGTGGACCGACATGTACGCCGGTTTCGCCGCCACCGCCGAGGAAGAGGGCTTTGAGCGCATCGCCCAGCTGTTCCGCATGGTGGGCGCCATCGAGAAGGAGCACGAGCAGCGCTACCGCGAGGTGAAGAAGCTGCTGGAAGAGGGCCGTCTGTTCGCCCGCGAGACCGAGCAGGTGTGGATCTGCACCAACTGCGGCCACATCCACATCGGCACCCATGCCCCCGAGAAGTGCCCGGTGTGCGACCATCCCCAGGCCTACTTCGTGCTGCGCGCCGAGAACCACTGAGCAGCCCGATAAACCCGAGCCACGGCGGCCCCCGTTTTCCGACGGGGGCCGCTTTTTGCCCTTTTGCGGGGCGCGGCGGCAAAAAAGTGCCCCTTTTCTTCAAAAAAGCGCCCCAAAATGGGGGTGGGGGGCCTTGCGGCGGCGGTGGGGCGCAGGGTATACTGTTGCATGTTCGAAAAAAACCGGGGCGCTGCCCCATGAAAAGAAACGGAGACCCTCTTGATCCAACATGTTCTGCTCCACGCGCTGGAGGACAGCGCGAAAATGCTTCCCTTCCTCTTTGTCGCCTATCTGCTCATCGAGTTCATCGAGCGCCGCCAGGGCGAGCGCATCGAGCGGGCGCTGGCCGGCGGCGGGCGCTGGGGCTTTGCGGTGGGCGCGCTGCTGGGCTGTGCGCCTCAGTGCGGCTTTTCCGCCATGGCCGCCAATTTCTACGGCAGCCGGGTCATCAGCCTGGGCGCACTGATGGCGGTGTTCATCGCCACCAGCGACGAGGCGGTGCCGCTGCTGCTGGCGGTGCCCGAGCGCTGGGGCGACCTGGCGGTGCTGCTGGCCTTCAAGGTGGTGCTGGGCGCCGCGGTGGGCGCGGCGCTGGACCTTGCGCTCCGGCGGCGGCTGCCTGCCTCCATGCGGGGCGGCTACACCGGCCACGCCGACGAGGTGGACTGCCACGAGCACCACGAGGAAAAGCAGAGCCTTGTGTGGGCGGCGGCGGTGCACACCGTGAACATCTTCCTGTGGGTGCTGGCCCTGAGCGTGGTCATCGGCCTTGTGATCGAGGGCGTGGGCGAGGAGAACTTCACCGGCTTCCTCACCGGGCTGGGTCTGGCTCAGCCCCTCTTCGCGGCGCTGCTGGGCCTTGTGCCCAACTGCGCCTCCAGCGTGCTGCTCACCCAGCTGTATCTCTCCGGGGCCATCGGCTTTTCGTCAGTGACGGCGGGCCTTTGCGCCAACGCGGGCGTGGGCCTGCTGGTGCTGTTCCGGGCAAACCCCAGCCTCAAGCAGAATCTGTTCATCACCGGCCTGCTCTGGGCGGTGGGCGCGGGCTGCGGCATGCTGCTGATGCTGCTGGGCTTTTGAATCAACAAAAAAGGCGGGGCGCGGCCCCGCCTTTTCCTGCTTTTGGCGGACGTAAAACTGCACAAAATTTGCACGATCAGCTTTTTGCGTTTTAGCGAATTGTGCGCCGCGTCCGGGCGCTGTATAATCAAGTCAAGAACAAGGATTTTGGGCGGATGCGCGCCCTTGAACGCGGAAAGGAGAACTTCCCATGATCATCAAAAACGGACAGGTCTTTAATTCCAACGGCCGGTTCATCCCTGCCGACGTGGAGCTGGCGGGCGACCGCATCGTGAAGGTGGCCCCCGCGGGTACCCTGCACGGCGACGAGGAGCTGGACGCCGCCGGCAAATATGTCACCCCCGGCTTTGTGGACATCCACATCCACGGCGCGGCCGGTTCCGACTTCTGCGACGGCATGGATGGCAGCGACAAATACGTGCGCGCCATGCAGAAGTATCTGGGCAGCCAGGGCGTGACCAGCTTCTTGGGCACCACCATGGCCTTCAGCGAGGAAATTCTGGACCGCATCTTTGATACCGCCCGGCCCATCTTCGGCCAGGAGGGCTACGGCGCGGTGCTGCGGGGCGTGAACATGGAAGGCCCCTTCTTCAACAAGGCCAAGAAGGGCGCCCAGGCCGAGGAGTACATCATCGACCCCGACTGGGAGATGTTCCAGCGCCTGTGGGAGCGCAGCGGCCACAACATCCGTCTGGTGGACGTGGCCCCCGAACTGCCCGGCGCGCTGGAGTTCGCCCAGAAGGCCAGCAAGCTGTGCACCGTGTCCATCGCCCACACCTGCGCCACCTATGAGGAGGCCACCGCGGCCTTCGCCAACGGCTTCACCCACACCACCCATCTGTTCAACGCCATGCCCGCCTTCACCCATCGCGCCCCCGGCGTGGTGGGCGCCGCCAGCGACTTTGCCGAGCACATCGAGATGATCTGCGACGGCATCCACCTGAATCCCTCGGTGGTGCGCGCGGTGTTCAACATGTTCGGGCCGGACCGGGTGTGCATCATCAGCGACGCCATGCAGGCCTGCGGCATGCCCAACGGCGAATACAGCCTGGGCGGCCAGAAGGTGTTCATGACCGACGGTCTGGCCACCCTGGCCGACGGCACCATCGCCGGCAGCGCCACCTGCCAGGCCGAGGGCTTCCGCCGCGCCGTGAAGTTCGGCGTGCCGCTGGAGAGCGCCCTCAAGGCCGCCACCATCAACCCGGCCAAGGCCGCCGGCCTCTTCGACGAGGTGGGCAGCATCGCCGTGGGCAAGCGGGCGGACGTGCTGGTGCTGGGCGCCGACCTGCATCCTGAGCACATCTTCATCGGCGGCAAGGAGCTGTGAGGAACAAAGCATGACCACCTTCCTGTGCTACGATAAGTGTTCCACCTGCCGGAAAGCGCAAAAATGGCTGGACGAGCAGGGCGCGGCGTATACCGCCCGCCCCATCAAGGAGCAGAACCCCACTGCCGCCGAGCTGGAGGGCTGGCTGGCCCAAAGCGGCCTGCCGGTCAAGCGGTTCGTGAACACCAGCGGCCTGCTTTACAAGTCCATGGGCCTCAAGGACAAGCTGCCCGCCATGACCGACAGCGAGGTCTGCGCCTTGCTTGCCACCGACGGCATGCTGGTCAAGCGCCCGGTGCTCATCACCGACAAGGGCGTCTGCCCCGGCTTCAAGCCCGAGGAATGGGCAAAACTGCTGTAAAAAACAAAAAGACCGGGCCGCGCGAGACAATCGCGCGGCCCGGCTTTTTCGTTTTAAATTCAGAAGGGAAGAAGGGGCAGCAGCCGCTCCACCAGGAACACGGTGGCGCAGGCACAGGCCGCCACCGTCACCAGTCCCTTGCCGGCCAGGGCCACCCCCAGTGCCACCACCAGCGCCGCCGCGGCGCTCACCGGGCTCTCGGTGGCCGAGAGGATGGCCGGGAAGGTCATGGCCGAAAGGCAGGCGTAGGGCACATAATACAAAAAGGATTGCAGCCGCCGGTTGCGTATTTTTTTCTGCAACAGGGTCAGGGGCAGCATGCGGATGAGGTAGGTCACGCCCGCCATCACCAGAAGATACCAGAACAGGCTCATCGTGCCGCCTCCTTTTCCTCATCGGCCTCGGGCGAAACGTCCATGGGGAACAGCCAGGCCCCCAGCGCGGCCGCCGCCAGCGTGCTGATGACGATGGCAAAGCCGCTGCCCACCGCCTCGGAGAGGGGCGTCCAGGCAAAAACGCAGCTCACGATGACCGCCGCGGCCACCACCGCCTGCACCGGCTTTGAATGGCGCATGGGCGGCACCACGATGGCGATGAACATGCTGTAAAGGGCGACCCCCAGCGCGCTGCGCACGGCGGGGGAGAGCACTGCGCCCGCCACCGCGCCCACCACGGTGCCGCCGGTCCAGCCCAGGATGGGCAGAGCGGCCAGACCGTACATGTAGGCGGGGGTCAGGGGAGCAGTGCGGCCCATGGCCACCGCGAAGATCTCGTCAGTGTTGGCAAAGGCCACCAGCATCCGCCGCCGGGTGGTGAATTCCGGGCCCAGGCGCTGACTCAGCGAAAGGCTCATCAGAGCATAGCGCAGGTTGATGACCAGCTGGGTCAGGGCCAGCTCCACCAGCGAGCCGTGGGCCAGAATGACCGTCAGCCCGGCAAACTGCCCGGCGCTGGTCATGTTGGTCAGGCTGATGAGTCCCGCCACCAGCGGCGACAGCCCGCCGTTCACCGCCAGGATGCCGAACGTAAAGCTCACCGAAAAATATCCCACACCAATGGCCAGTCCGTCCCGCAGGCCGGACGTGTATTCGCCTTTCATTCCTTCGCCTCCGCTCGATGATATGTCACCGGGCTTCATTATACTACCAATATCGCGGCAAAGCAACAAAAGCCGGCGGCGGTCAGGTTCGGCCTTGTGCCGGCGGGGCAAACTGTCTATAATAGGAATAAGGGCCGCCCTGCAAGCCGGCGGCCCCACCCCAAAAAGGAGACATATTTTCCATGCCTTACAAAGCGATTATTCTGGATGTGGACGGTACGCTGGTGGCCCACGGCGAACCCTCGGCCCGCCCGGCGGTGGCCGAGATGGTGCGCCGGGTGCAGGCCCTCGGCGTGAAGGTGGTCATCGCCACCGGCCGCACCTATTACGCCATGAACACCTCCATCCTGGGCGGCATCAAGCCGGACTACGCCGTCTGCGCCAACGGCGCCCAGGTGCTGGACGACGCGGGCCGCCTGCTGGCCAGCGGCGACTTCACCCCCGAGGAGATGTACGCCCTGGTGGACTACTTCGAGGACTTTGACTATCCGCTGGCCTTCGCCTTTTCCGACAGCTACTACGTTTACGTGGAGTTTGAGAAGATGCGGGAATTCTACAAGGCGGTCACCGGCCACAGCGAGTTCGTGCTGGACGGCGAGGACCAGGAGCGCCACCTGCAGGACATGCCCTTCGGGGCCTTCGGCATCCTGCCGCCCGAGGCGGTGGAGGGCTTCCAGGCCCGCTACGGCCATCTGGGGCTGCAGTTCGTGCCCTACCATCCCGGCTATTACGACATCAACCGCGCCGGCGTCAACAAGGCGGTGGGGGTGAAAAAGCTGATGGAGCTCACCGGCTGGAAGGCCGAAGAGCTTTTGAGCATGGGCGACAACGAGAACGACATCCCCCTGATGCAGCTGGTGGGCCGCTCTTACTGCATGGCCAACGGCACCGAGGCGGCCAAAGCTGCCGCCAGCGCCATCGCGCCGCCGGTCACTGAGGCGGGCGTGGCCGCCGCGCTGCAAAAGGAGTTCTTCCCCCATGAGCTTTGAGCCGGTGTTCGGCCCGGCCAGCCGGGCGCTCATCCTGGGCAGCTGGCCCAGCCCCGAGAGCTGGCGCCAGGGCTTTTACTACGGCCATCCCCGCAACCGGTTCTGGCCGCTGCTGGCGCGGCTGTGCGGTGCCGAAACGCCCCAAACGGTGGAGCAAAAGCGGGCGCTGATCCTGCAAAACGGCCTCGCCCTCTGGGACGTGCTGGAAAGCTGCACCGTCACCGGCGCGTCGGACGCATCCATCAAGGACCCGGTGCCAGTGGACCTGGCCGCCCTTTTGGAAAAAGCGCCTGTGGAGGCGGTGTTCTGCAACGGGGCAGCGGCCTTCCGCCTTTACGAAAAGATGCTGCGTCCGGTGTGCGGCATCGCCGCCGTGCGCCTGCCCAGCACCAGCCCCGCCAACGCCGCCTTCGGCATGGAAAAGCTGGCCGCCGCCTGGGGCGCGGCGCTGGGGCCCTGGCTTTCGTGTCCGCATTGATTTAGCTGCTTCACTATGGTAAAATAATCACAAACCGCGGGCGCACCCGCCCGCACAGGAGAAGCAAAGCATGAGCAAGATCATAGAGATAAAAAAGAAGCCCGCCGCCCCCTGGTACATCTCCGGGGCGGTGTGGGTGGTGGGGGCGCTGGCGCTGCCCATCTATGAGCTGTGGGCGCTGGGCCTCACCGCCGTCGTTTCGGTGGCGGCGCTGGCCGCGGCCTTCAGGCTCTGCCCGCCGGTCATCGTGAAAAAAGAGGTGCCCTGGCTCACCGGCCGGGAGGACGCGGACGAGATGCTCGGCCGCATCGACGCGGACCGCAAGCGCCTGCTGGAGCTGGACGAGCGCATCCCCGACGACGCCCTCAGCGCCGCCATCCGCCGCATGGCCGCCGCCTGCGCCGGCATTCTCGCCCAGCTGGAAAAGGACCCGGACAAGGCCTCCCAGGTGCGGCGCTTTGCCAACCACTATCTGCCGGACGCGGTGAAGATCCTCACCCTCTACGCGGAGATGGAGGAGACGGGCGTTTCCGGCGAGAACGCGGAAGAGGTGCGCAGGCAGGTGGAGGCGAACGCGGCGGTCATCGCCACCGCCTTCGAAAACCAGCTGGACAGCCTCTATTCCGCCGCGGCGCTGGACCTGGACGCCGACTTGGAAGTACTCAAAGGCATGCTGAAAGGGCAGGGCCTTGTGGAATAATTTTCAAATGTGAAAGGAACGAACGACCATGGACGAAAACAATATGAGCCCCGAGCTGACCCTGGACGCCGTGCCCACCCTCACCCTTGACCCCGCCGCCGACGAGGCCGCTGCCGCGGCTGCCGCCGAGGAGGAGAAAAAGGTCGAGCCGGTGATGATCGAAGAGACCCGCCTTTCCCCCGAAGAGCAGAAGATGGTGGACGATTTTGCCGAAAAGATCGACGTGACCAACAGCCAGATGGTGCTGCAGTACGGCGCGGCCACCCAGAAGAAGATCGGCGATTTCAGCGAGACCGCCCTGGACAAGGTGCGCACCAAGGACCTGGGCGAGACCGGCGAGATGATCGCCAATCTGGTCACCGAGCTGAAGGGCTTCGACGCCCAGGAGGAGAGCAAGGGCATCTTCGGCTTCTTCAAGAAGGCCGGCAGCGGCATCGAGGCCATGAAGGCCAAGTACGCCAAGACCGAGGCCAACGTGGAGAAGATCGAGGCCGTGCTGGAGGGCCATCAGGTCCAGCTGCTCAAGGACGTGGCCATGCTGGACAAGATGTACCAGATGAACATGCTCTACTTCAAGGAGCTCACCATGTACATCCTGGCGGGCAAGAAAAAGCTCAAGCAGGTGCGCGAGGGCGAGTTGCAGGCCGCCATGGACAAGGCCAAAGCCAGTGGCCTGCCCGAGGACGCCCAGGCCGCCCGCGACCTTGCCGACATGTGCGACCGCTTTGAGAAAAAGCTCTATGACCTGGAGCTCACCCGCAACGTGTCCATCCAGATGGGCCCCCAGATCCGCCTCATCCAGAACAACGACACCATGATGGCGGAAAAGATCCAGACCAGCATCGTGAACACCATCCCCCTGTGGAAGAGCCAGATGGTGCTGGCCCTGGGCCTTGCCCACAGCCAGCAGGCCATCGAGGCCCAGCGGGCGGTGAGCGACATGACCAACGAGCTGCTGAAAAAGAACGCCGCCGCCCTCAAGCAGGGCACCATCGACGCGGCCAAGGAGTCCGAGCGGGGCATCGTGGACATCGAGACCCTGCAGGCCACCAACAAGAGCCTCATCGAGACCCTGGACGAACTGAACAAGATCCAGTCGGAGGGCCGTGCCAAGCGCGCCGCCGCCGAGGTGGAGCTGGGCCGCATCGAGGGCGAACTGAAACAGAAACTGATGGAGCTGCATAACTGATGAAAGGTCCGTGTAAACTGGAACAGATCCTGCCCGCGCCCATGAAGAACAAGGTGGTGGCGGTGGCCGCCGCCTGCCTTCTGGCCGCCGGCTCGGTGCTGGGCATCGGCGGGGCAAAGCTGGCTTCCTACGCGAACAGCACCGCCGCCGCCTTTTCCGACGGGATGTATTCCATCGCCGCCGACCTGGACGCCCGCCTCAACTCGGCGGCAAACCTGGTCACGGTGGCCGAAAAGGTCAGCGGCGTGAGCGCCGGGTCCGTCGAGGCGGTGCGCAGCGCCGTGGACGCGGTGAACGCCGCCCAGGGCCCCGCCGCCAAGGCCGCCGCCGACGCCGCGCTGGACAGCGCGGTGAACGCCCTCTACGACGAGGCCGTGGCTCTGGCGGACGCGAATCAGTACGACCTGCTCGCCGGGGAGTTGGCGGAGTTCAACGCCCGGGGCAACACCATCCGAAACAACGACTATAATTCCCGGGCGCAGGAGTTCAACGACACCCTGGCCGGCCAGCCCGCAAAGCTGATCGGGGCGCTCTGGGGCATCGAGGAGGCGGAGTATTACCGATGAAACAGTTCAAACGCGCCCTCGCCGGTCTGGTGCTGGCGGCGGCTCTGCTCACCGGCAGCGTCTTTGCGGCGGTGCCCGCCGCCCCCGAGGGCAGCTGTGTGCTGGACGAGGCGAACGTGCTCAGCGAGCGCACCGAACAGGCGGTGAACGACTTGACCATCGCCCTGGACGAAGCCTGCGGGGCCCAGATGGCGGTGCTCACGGTGGATTTCACCGGCACCTCCTCCACCGCTGACTACGCCGTTGAGGCGCTGAACAGCTGGGGCGTGGGCGACAAGGACAAAAACAACGGCGTTCTTCTTCTGCTGGTGATCGGCGCCGAGGACTACTACTGCACCGTGGGCACCGGCCTGGAAAAGGACCTGCCGCCCCAGAAGATCGACGACCTGCTCTGGAACAACCTGGAGGAGGGCTTTGCCAAGGGCGATTATGACGCGGGCGTCACCGCCTTCGCCAATGCCATGTACGACGAACTGTGCGACATCTACGGCGTGCAGCCGGACCAGAGCACCGGCGGCTCCGTGACTCCCGTGCCGGAGCGGCCCTCCCTGCTGGCGCGCATCGGCGGCTACTTCACCATGATCGTTGTGCTGCTGGTGCTCATCGTTCTGGTGGTGGTGAGCAGCATCCTGCACCCGGTGCGCTATGTGCGCACCCGCTGGTTCGGTTACAGCTACCCGCCCATCCCACCCCGGCGGCACTTCTACGGCGGCTGGTCCCGCCGCCCGCCGCCTCCGCCCCGTCCGCCCCGCCCGCCCTATGGCGGCGGCCCCGGCCCCGGCGGTTTCGGAGGCTTTGGCGGCGGTTCTTCCCGGCCGTCCTCTTCCTCCCGCCCCAAGAGCTTCGGCGGCTTTGGCGGCGGCAGCGGCCGCGGTTCCGGAGCAGGCCGGCGCAGCGGCGGCTCTTCCCGTCCCGGCGGTTCCCGTTCCGGCGGCGGCGCGGGCCGGCGCAAATAACGTCACAGAAAAAAGATGCCTTCCCCGGCGGGGAAGGCATCTTTTTTTGCACGTTCAGTTCAGCAGGCCGTAGACCCGGTAGGTCTCCAGCATCTGGCCCAGGGTCAGCTTCTGGCCCATCAGCTGGCGGTAGGTGGCGGTGCGGGTCTTGTCCTGCGCCTTCAGCTTCTCCATGCGGGCCGTCGTGTCGGCGTACTGGGCCTGCAGGTCTGCCAGCATCTTCTCAAACTGTTCCAGTCGGTCCATCGGGGGCTTCCTCCTTTGCAGCGCGCCGTGCGCTGAACTCGCAGCCGCAGTAGTCCTGGCGGTAAAGGCCGTATTCGGCCGAGAGCTCCAGACTGCGCTTGTAGCCGTTCTTTTTCTTGAAGTCGTTGGGCAGATGGCGCACGCCGTACTGCGCTTCCAGCTCCTGCCCGATGGCGTTGATGCGCGCCGCGTCCTTGTGGGGGCTGATGGACAGGGTGGTGCAGAACCAGTCGAAGCCGTGGGCGGCGGCGTAACGGGCAGCTTCTTCCATCCGCATCCGGTAGCACACGGTGCACCGCCCGCCCCGCTCCGGCTCGGCCTCCAGGCCCGCCACGGTCTCGTAATAGCGGCCGGTGTCGTAATCGCCCTCCACCACCTGCACCGCGGGGGCAAAGGCGGCGGCAAAGCGCTCCAGTTCATCCCCCCGGCGGCGGTACTCGGCGGCGGGCCAGATGTTGGGATTGTAATAAAGGATGGTCACCTCAAAGTGGGCCAGCAGCTGTTCCAGCACCGCGCTGGAGCAGGGCCCGCAGCAGGCGTGGAGCAAAAGCCGGGGCTTTTGGCCCCCCTGCGGGGCCAGCCGGGCCAGCACGGCCTCCATCTCGCGGGCGTAGTTCGGCGGGTTCGCCATGAAAAAGCCCCCTTTCGTTATTCAAAGCCATTATACCACGGCGGGCAAGGGGCGGAAAAGAGCGCCCGGTCACAGACTGTTTGTAACGATTTTGCAATTTGTTTATAAGCTTATCACGGTTTTTCCACAAAGTGGGGGTATTCTATAATCACAGCCCGGGGGGAACAAAAGATTCCCCAAAGTGAAAACCGGCCACGGCGAAAAAGCCGTGTATACTGGCCGCCGCCCATGCGACGGGCGGGCCCGCAAGCCCCGCCTGTGGACGGCCCAGACAACCGACCCGCCTTCCCCTTCGTGAGAAGGTTCATATAGATATCCGCTTTTTCATGAGATTCCTCTTCAATTTGTGCAAAGGCAGTCTGCTCCTTCACTCCTCGGAGCAGGCTGTTTTTGCGTTTTGGCCTTGTTTCTGCTATAATAAGCGAAAAGCGCGCCGCGCCCGCGGCCGAAAGGGGAACGACCCATGGAACAGCAAAAACTTGACCGCATCAGCGAACTTGCCCGCAAAAGCCGCACCGCCGAAGGCCTCACCGACGCGGAACGCGCTGAACAGATGGCCCTGCGCCAGGAATACATTGAAAGCATGAAGCGCAGCCTGCGCGCCCAGCTGGACAACATCGACGTCATCGACGAGACTGGCGCCCACCCGCTGAAGCGCAAATCCTGACGGGGCAAAAGGCCCCATCCCACAACATCCGAGGTGCTTTTTTGTGACTGAAACGCTCGTGCGGCTGTTTGTGAAGAACAGCCGCGACACCACCGACCCCGCCGTGCGCACCGCCTACGGCAACCTGGCGAGCTGGGTGGGCATCTTCTGCAACCTGCTGCTCTGCGCCGGCAAATTTCTGGCCGGCACCCTCTCGGGCAGCATCTCCATCGCCGCCGACGCGGTGAACAACCTGTCCGACGCGTCCTCCAGCGTGGTGAGCCTCATCGGCTTCAAGCTGGGCGCCCGCCCCGCCGACGACGAACACCCCTACGGCCACGCCCGCTTTGAGTATCTTGCCGGGCTGGCGGTGGCGGTGATGGTGCTGGTCATCGGCGTGGAATTGCTGAAAAGCAGCGTGGACAAAATCCTTCATCCCGCCGCCGTCACCTTCAGCTGGGTGGCCATGGCGGTGCTGGCGGCGTCCATCGCCGTCAAGCTGTGGATGGCGCTGTTCAACCGCACGCTGGGCAAGCGCATCAATTCCGGCTCTCTCATCGCCACCGCGGCGGACAGCCGCAACGACGTGCTCACCACCAGCGCGGTGCTCGTCGCCAGCCTCATCAGCCACTTCTCGAATGTGGAGCTGGACGGCTGGATGGGCGCGGCGGTGGCCCTGTTCATCCTTTACAGCGGCGTGGGCCTCATCAAAGACACCATCGACCCGCTGCTGGGCCTTGCTCCCGACCCGGAGCTGGTGCAGCACATCCACGACAAGATCATGAGTTACCCCGGCGTGCTGGGTACCCACGACCTGATGGTCCACGACTACGGCCCCGGCCGGCAGTTCGCCAGCGTCCATGTGGAGCTGGCCGCCGAGGACGACGTGATGGCCAGCCACGAGCTCATCGACGACATCGAGCGGGACTTTTTGAAAAACGACCGCCTGCCGGTGGTCATCCACTTCGACCCCATCGTCACCTCCGACGCCCAGGTGGGGGACATGCGCCGCTGGCTGGCGGAGGCGGTCAAGACCATCGACCCCTCCCTGTCCATCCACGATCTGCGCATGGTGCCGGGCGTGAACCACACCAACGTCATCTTCGACTGCGTGACCCCGCCGGGCTTTGCCATGAGCAGCGCCCGCCTGAAGGACGCCATCGCACGGCTGGTGAGCGAAAAAGACCCGAGTTACCGCTGTGTCATCACCGTGGAAACAAGTTTTGCCGCCGTGCCCCGCACGGGCGAGACGGTGCAGTAAGGGGGAAAAGGCATGGAATTCCGTTATTCCGACAAGGTGCTGGGCATGCGCCCCAGCATCATCCGCGAGCTGCTCAAACAGATGAGCGACCCCAGCCTCATCAGCTTTGCCGGCGGCAACCCCGCGGCGGACAGCTTCCCTGTGGCGGACATCCGCGCCTTCAGCGACAAGCTGCTGGAGACCGACCCGGTGGGCATGCTGCAATACTCCGTCACCGAGGGCTACGGCCCTCTTCGGGAGGCCTGCCGCGATTTCGCCAACCGCAAATGGCCGGTGGTGAAAAAGAGCGATGAAGTCATCATCACCAGCGGCAGCCAGCAGGTCATCGAGTTCATGGCAAAGCTGCTGTGCAACGAGGGCGACGTGGTGGCGGTGGAGGAGCCGGCCTTTTTGGGGGCCTACAACTCCATGCGCAGCTTCGGCGCGGTCCTTCGGGGCGTGCCCCTGCAGCCGGACGGCGTGGACCTGGAGGCCCTGGAAGCGGCCTTTGCCGCCGAGCCGAAGCCCAAATTCTTCTACTGCATCCCCAACTTCCAGAACCCCACCGGCTACACCACCAGCGCCGCAAAGCGCAAGGCCATCTATGAGCTGGCGGTGAAGTACGGCGTGCCGGTGCTGGAGGACGACCCCTACGGCGCGCTGCGCATTTCCGGCGAGGACGTGCCCCCCATCAAGCACTTTGACGAGACGGGCGCGGTGGTCTACGCCGGGTCGTTCAGCAAAATTCTCTGCCCCGGCATGCGCCTTGCCTATTGCGCCGGCCAGCCGGAGTTCATCACCAAGATGGTCACCGCCAAGCAGGGCAGCGACGTGCACACCAACGTCTGGGCCCAGCGGGTGTGCGAGCGGATGCTCCGCGAGACCGACATGAACGCCCACATCGCCCGGCTGCAGGCCATCTACCGGGAGAAGGCGAACCACATGATGGCGCAGCTGGACGAAAAGCTTTCCGGCGCGGTGACCTATGTGCGGCCGGAGGGCGGCATGTTCATCTGGGCCAAGCTGCCCGACGAGGTGCCTGCGGGGGAATTTGCCCGGCGGTGCCTGGAAAAGAAGCTGGCGGTGGTGCCGGGCAGCGCCTTCTACACCGACAGCGCGGTGGACCAGCCCTTTGTGCGGCTGAATTTCTCCACCCCCACCAAGGAGCAGATCGACCGGGGCGTGGCCGTGATGGCCGAAGTTCTGGCTGAAATGACGAAGTGACCGCAAAAACGAGAGGAGAGAGGCACCCATGGAAAAAATCAAGATGACCACCCCCCTTGTGGAGATGGACGGCGACGAGATGACCCGCATTTTGTGGCAGATGATCAAGGACGAACTCATCCTGCCCTTTGTGGACCTCAAGAGCGAATACTACGACCTGGGGCTGCCCAACCGGGACGCCACCGGCGACCAGGTCACCATGGACGCGGCGCTGGCCAACAAGAAGTACGGCGTGTCGGTGAAGTGCGCCACCATCACCCCCAACGCCCAGCGCATGACCGAGTATAACCTGCACGAGATGTGGAAGAGCCCCAACGGCACCATCCGCGCCGTGCTGGACGGCACGGTGTTCCGTGCGCCCATCCTCATCAACTGCATCAAGCCGGTGGTGAAGAACTGGAAAAAGCCCATCACCATCGCCCGCCACGCCTACGGCGACGTGTACAAGAGCACCGAGTTCCGCATCCCCGGCCCCGGCAAGGCCGAATTGGTGTTCACCGGCGAGGACGGCACCGAGATGCGCCAGACGGTGTATGACTTCGAGTGCCCGGGCGTGCTCCAGGGCCAGTACAACAAGGACACCAGCATCGCAAGCTTCGCCCGCAGCTGCTTCAACTACGCCCTTTCCACCAAACAGGACCTGTGGTTCGCCACCAAGGACACCATCAGCAAAAAGTACGACCACACCTTCAAGGACATCTTCGCCGAGATTTACGAGGCGGAGTATAAGGAGAAGTTCGAGGCCGCGGGCATCGAGTATTTCTACACCCTCATCGACGACGCGGTGGCCCGGGTCATCCGCAGCGAGGGCGGCTTTATCTGGGCCTGCAAGAACTACGACGGCGACGTGATGAGCGACATGGTCTCCACCGCCTTCGGCAGCCTTGCCATGATGACCAGCGTGCTGGTGAGCCCCGACGGCTGCTATGAGTACGAGGCCGCCCACGGCACCGTCACCCGCCACTACTACCGCTACCTGAAGGGCGAGGTGACCAGCACCAACCCCATGGCCACCATCTTCGCCTGGACCGGCGCGCTGGCAAAGCGCGGCGAGCTGGACGGCATCCCGGCACTGGAGGACTTTGCCAAAAAGCTGGAAGCCGCCTGCATCGACACCCTGGAGAGCGGCGTGATGACCAAGGACCTGTGCGGCCTGGCGGAGGGCATCACCCCCACGCCGGTGTCCAGCGAGGAGTTCATCAAGGCCATCCGCAAGAACCTGGAAGAAAAGCTGGGCGCTTAAACGCGGCGAAAGCCGAACGGCTTAGGCCCGGCCCTGTGCACGGCGCGCGCCCCAAAACAAATGGCGGCACCCCCTGCACGGAAAACACAGAAAACAGCGGCCCCCACGGAAATTTCCCGCGGGGGCCGCTGTGCGTTTATTCCTGCATTTTTCTCCGCTGGGCCAGCCGGCGCCGCCGCAGCGCCAGGGGCAACGCCCCCAGGCAGATGAGCGCGCCCAGAGCGACGTTGACCCAGGCGAAGGAGAAGCCCTGGGTCATGTTGGTGCCGCCCAAAAACAGGTTCACGCCGCCCAGCAGATAGCAGACGGTGAGCACCCGGTCCATGTGGCGGAGGATGGAGTCGGTGTCGCTGAACAGCTCAAAGGGGGTGCCGTCGTTCTCCCGCCGAAGGTAGACCCAGCTGAACAGCCTGCCCACCACCTGGATGCCGGTGTCCTCCAGAAAGGCGATGTAGTCCGGGTCATTCTTTTGCAGCATTTCCAGCTGGTACTGCCAGTGGCCCGGTTCACCCTGTTCGAATTCATAGCTGCACCAGCCCACCCGGCACAGCTGCCAGCCCTGGCGGCTCATCTCGTTGAGCCAGGCGGCCTCCTTTTCCCAATCCCACAAAGGAAATGCCTTGTGCACCACCTTGTTCATGCCTGTCCCTCCTTCGTCACGGCCCGGCCGTTTTTCACCAGTTCCTCCAGCCGGGCAAGTTCCGCCTCCACCGCCGCCTTGCCCGCGGCGGTGATGCGGTATTCCTTTTTGCGGCTGCCGGCTTCCACTGGCAGCGCCTCGATCCAGCCTTTTTCCAGCAGGGCGTTCAGCGCGCCATACAGCGTGCCCGCCGCCAGCCGCACCCGCCCGCCGGAAAATTCCTGCGCCTTCTGCATGATGCCGTAGCCGTGCAGCGGCTGATACAAAGAAAGAAGGATATAGTAAAACGCCTCGGTCAAAGCGAAACTCTCCGCCATGGGCCGCACCTCCTGTTATGCAAGATGCCGTTATATCGGATTACGATATAACTATATCAGCACCCGATATAGTTGTCAAGGGGAGGAATCGCGGAAATTGGGCTTCACGAGAATTTTAGCACTCAAATATAGAGAGTGCTAAAATTAACAATTTGTTCATAAAAAGGACAAACAAAACGCGAAAAGAAGGGGTATAGTAATAATCGTCAGGAGGGAAGAGGACCGGGGGCAGGACCCCGGGGCCCGAAGCCCCCGGCAAAGCGGCGCAGCGCCCGCGCAAACACAGCGCCGCCAAGAAAAATCTTTTCGTGCGCGGAGAATAGGAGTACATTATGTTTGGCATGATCCCGTTCACCCGTGAGGAAAATAGTCTGTGGAACTATCTGGACAACATGGAAAAGAGCCTGTTCACCGGCTTTGGCGACATGAGCCAGTTCCGGTGCGACATTCAGGACAAAGGCGACCACTACCTGCTGGAGGCGGAACTGCCCGGCTTCCAGAAAGAGGACATCAGCCTTGACCTGAACGGTGACAACATGGTCATCACCGCCCGCCACAACAGCGAGACGGAGGAGAAGGGCGAGGGCAACTACCTGCGCCGCGAGCGCAAGTATGGCTCTTACAGCCGCAGCTTCAATGTCAGCGGCATCAACACCGAGGGCATCAAGGCCGCTTACAACAACGGCATCCTGGAAGTCACGCTGCCCAAGCAGGCGGAAGTCGCACCCGCGACCCGCACCATCCAGATCGAGGGCTGATGTTCCACAACACCCCATGGCAAGCAAAGGGGCGCCCGGCCGATTCGGCCGGGCGCCCCTTTTTGCGTTTACGAAATGTTGAAAGACAAAATGAATTGTCGATTTGTATAAATATGTGTCTCGAACCCGGTCCTTTGCCCGGGTAAACGAAGCGTCGGTTGACCGCAGTGCCTTTCGTGGGATAGGATAGACGCGGGAGGCGAAGAGGATGGACGCAAAAACATTGGGAGATTTCATCGCCGGGCGGCGCAGGGAGCTGGGGCTGACCCAGGCCCAGCTGGCCGCGCGGCTGCACCTCACCGACAAGGCGGTGAGCCGCTGGGAGCGGGGCGTGGGCCTGCCGGACCTGGCCACGCTGGAACCGCTGGCGGCGGCGCTGGAGGTGAACCTTGCCGAGCTGATGACCGCCCGCCGCCAGCCGAGGCCCCTGCCGGAAGCGGAGGAGGCGGCGGCCCAGACGCTGGCACTGGCGCGCCAGAGCCGCAGCGCCGGGCAAAGGGCGCTGTGGTGGGCGTGCGCCGCCTGTCTGGGGCTTTTTGGGGCGGTGGCGGTGTTCCTGGTGTGGGTGCTGGCGGTGAGCGGCCCGGTCGCGGCCGCCTCGGTGGCAAGCCTGCTGCTGGGGCTGGGGGCATGGAGCGTGCCCCTGGTGCAGCTGGCCCGGCGGCGGTGCACCCCGGCGGGCTGCATTTTCAGTCTGGGACTGGCCCTGGCGGCTCTCGCGGCCCAGTTTGCCGACATCCTCACCCAGGTGCGGGAAAGAGACTGGTCCGCCCTGATGGACACCATCGGCCCGCTGGTGGCGGTGGTGGTATTCTTCTGCGCTGTCACCCTGGCACTGAACCTGCTGGCGGCGGCGATG
Source organism: Oscillospiraceae bacterium (assembly GCA_004558145.1). Lineage (GTDB taxonomy): Bacteria > Bacillota > Clostridia > Oscillospirales > Ruminococcaceae > Allofournierella_A > Allofournierella_A excrementavium. The sequence continues at coordinate 370,593 of SFDQ01000001.1, read as the reverse complement.
GGCCAAAAGCGAAAATAAAAAAGAGCCGTGCGGAGCTTTCGGGACCCCGCGCGGCTCTTTTGCTTATTCTTTTTCCCGGCGGCGCTTCAGCTCCGCCTTGCGGGCCATCACCCGGGCCAGATTCTCGGCGGCCCGCGCCTCGCTGCCCTGGTCGGTGGGCAGGTAGTAGCGGCGGCCGGCAAGATTCTCCGGCAGGCATTCCAGGTCCGCCACCTTCTCTTCGGTGTCGTGGGCGTAAACGTAGCCCTTGCCGTAGTCCAGCTCCTTCATCAGCCGGGTGGGCGCGTTGCGGATGGCCAGGGGCACCGGCTCGTCCAGCATCTTCTCCGCGTCCGCCTTTGCGTGCTCATAGGCCTTGTACACCGCGTTGGAGCGGGGCGCCAGCGAGAGGTAGATGACCGCCTGGGCCAGATTCACACTGCACTCCGGCATGCCGTTGAAGTGGCAGGCCTGATAGGCCGCCACCGCAATTTCCAGCGCCCGGTTGTCGGCAAGGCCGATGTCCTCGCTGGCGAAGCGGATGAGCCGCCGCGCCACATACAAGGGGTCCTCGCCCGCCTCCAGCATCCGGGCCAGCCAGTAGACCGCCGCGTCCGGGTCGGAGTTGCGCATGGACTTGTGCAGCGCGCTGATAAGGTTGTAGTGCTCCTCGCCCTTTTTGTCGTAGAGCAGGCTCTTCTTGCTGGTGCACTGTTCCAGCAATGGCCGGTCCACCACCAGCTTGCCATCCTGCTCCTCGGCGTTCAGCACCGCCATCTCCAGGGTGTTCAGGGCGGTGCGGGCGTCGCCGTTGGCAAAGTTGGCGATGAGGTCCAATGCCTCCGGCTCCATCTCGATGGCTTTGCCGCCAAAGCCCCGGGGGTCGGTGAGGGCCCGGCGCAAAAGCTCCGCCAGGTCCTCGGGGGTGAGGGCTTTCAGCACAAACACCTTGCACCGGCTCAAAAGGGCGGCGTTTATCTCAAAGCTGGGGTTCTCGGTGGTGGCCCCGATGAGCACGATGCTCCCTTTTTCCACAAAGGGGAGAAAGGCGTCCTGCTGGGCCTTGTTGAAGCGGTGTATCTCGTCCACAAACAGGATGGTGCGCTGGCCCAGCCGCAGGCGGGCCTCCGCGTCCTGCATCACGGCCTTTATCTCCTTCACGCCGCTGGTCACCGCGCTGAAGTTCACGAACTCCGCCTGGGTGCGCCGGGCGATGATCTGGGCCAGGGTGGTCTTGCCCACGCCCGGCGGGCCCCAGAAGATCATGCTGTTCACCCGGTCGCTCTCAATGAGCCGCCGCAGCACCTTGCCCTCGCCCAGCAGATGCTGCTGCCCGGCGAACTCGTCCAGGTCCCGCGGGCGCATGCGGCTGGCCAGCGGCCGGTCCTGCGGGCGGTCAAACAGAGTGGTCTGTTCCATTTCGCGCTCCTCCTTTCTGCCCGATGGAAAAGCAGCCCGGCTTTAGGCCGGGCTGTTGTAGTCGATGGGAAGGGTGGCCAGGCCGTTGAGGGTCAGGTCCGCCACGTTGCCCGCCGTGAGTTCATAGAACCCCTGGGCGGCCACCATGGCCCCGTTGTCGCCGCAGAACTGCATCTCGGGCAGATAGAGCTTTGCCCCCAGTTTCTGCGCGCCCTCGTTCACAAGGCAGCGCAGCAGGCTGTTGGCCGCAACGCCCCCCGCCAGGGCAATGGCAGAAGCGCCGGTGTCCTGCGCCGCCGCCAGCAGTTTCTCCGCCAGAATTTCGTCGATGCGGTGCTCGAAGCTGGCGGCCATGTCCGCCACGTTCACCGTTTCGCCCTTCATTTCCGCCTGGTTCACCGCGTTCAGCACCGCCGTTTTCAGGCCCGAAAAACTCACATTGTAGGGCCCCTCCACATGGGGCACCGGCAGCTTGTAGGCTTTGGGGTCGCCGCTGCGGGCGGCCTTGCTGATGGCCGGGCCGCCGGGGTAGCCAAGGCCTAAGGTCCGGGCCACCTTGTCAAAGGCCTCGCCCGCCGCGTCGTCCACCGTGCGGCCCAGCACATGGTAGTGGGTGTAGTCCTGGACCTGCACGATGTGGCTGTGGCCGCCGCTGGCCACAAGGCAGAGGAAGGGCGGCTTCAGGTCCGGGTGGGTGAGGTAGAGGGCCGCAATGTGCCCCCGCAGGTGGTGCACCGGCGCCAGGGGCTTTTTTGCTGCGTAGGCCAGGCCCTTGGCGAAGTTCACCCCCACCAGCACCGCGCCGATGAGCCCCGGCGCAAAGGAGACGGCGATGCCGTCCAGGTCCGCGGGGGAGAGGTGCGCCTCGTCCAGCGCGGCCTGCACCGTGGCGCTGATGTACTCGATGTGGCGGCGGCTGGCGATCTCCGGCACAACGCCGCCGTAGAGCGCCTGCTCCGCAACGCTGGTGGCCACCACATTGCTCACGAGCCTGCGCCCGTCCTCCACCACCGCGGCGGCGGTCTCGTCGCAGGTGCTCTCGATTCCTAAAATATACATACCGTATAAAACTCCAATCGATATACAAAAATCGACCTTACAGGGTCAGGGTCATCACCACCGCGTCGTCGGGCGGGTCGCGGTAAAAGCCCCGGCGCACCCCGGCGGCGGCAAAGCCCAGCCGCCGGTAGAGGGCGATGGCGGGGGCGTTGGCCGCCCGCACCTCCAAAAAGCACTGGTCCGCGCCCTCGGCCTTCAGGGCCGCGAGGGCCCCGGCCAGCAGGGCCGCGCCCACGCCTTTGCGGCGGGCGGCGGGGTCCACATTGAGGGCGTAGAGGCTGGCCTCGCCCGCCGCCAGCTGGAACACGGCGAAGCCCAGCACGCCCTCGCCCTCGGCCGTGAACAGCCGGGCGGCGGGGCTTTGCAGTTCGCTCAGAAGCTGGCTTTCGGTCCAGGGTTCGGCGTCGGCGGCGGCGATGGCGGCGCAGGCCGCCGTGTCGGCGGCGGCCATGGGGCGCACGGAAAGTTCCATATCAGTGGGCCTCCAGCCAGGTGTCGCCGCTGCTCACGTCGGCGGTGAGGGGAACGGTGAAGTTCACCGCGCCCTCCATCTCTTCCTTCAAAATGCGGCTGACCTGCCGCACCTCGGCGGCGGGGGCTTCCACGATGAGCTCGTCGTGCACCTGCAGGATCAGCCGGGCCGCAAGGCCCTCGTCCCGCAGGCGGCGCCACACCCGCACCATCGCCAGCTTGATGACGTCGGCGGCGGTGCCCTGGATGGGGGTGTTCATGGCCATCCGCTCGCCCAGCGAGCGCAGGTTGAAGTTCTTGCTGGTCAGTTCCGGCAATGCGCGCCGGCGGCCGAAGAGGGTGGTCACATAGCCGTTTTCACGCCCGGCGGCGATGGTGGAATCCATGTACTCCTTCACGCCGGGGAAGGTGGCCAGATAGTTCTTGATGAAGTCGTCCGCTTCCTTCACGGTCACGCCGATGTCCCGTGCAAGGCTGAAGGCCCCGATGCCATAGACGATGCCGAAGTTCACCGCCTTGGCGGAAGAGCGCAGCTGGGGGGTGACCATCTCAAGAGGCAGACCGTAGATTTTGGCGGCGGTGCTGCGGTGGATGTCCTGCCCGGTGAGGAAGGCGTTTTTCATCGTCTCGTCGCCGGAGATGTGGGCCAGGATGCGCAGTTCGATCTGGCTGTAATCCGCGTCCACCAGCTTGCAGCCGGGGCCGGCGATGAAGAACTGGCGCAGGCGGCTGCCCAGCTTTGTGCGGATGGGGATGTTCTGCAGGTTCGGCTCGCTGGAGGAGAGCCGCCCGGTGCGGGCCTCGGTCTGGTTGAAGGTGGAGTGCATCCGCCCGTCCGGCCCGATGACCTTCAAAAGTCCCTCCACATAGGTGCTGTTCAGCTTCTGGTAGGTGCGGTATTGCAGAATGTCCTCCACCACCGGGCTGTAACTGCGCAGGCTCTCCAGGGTCTCCGCGTCGGTGGAGTAGCCGCTCTTGGTCTTTTTGCGGGGCGGCAGGCCCATCTTGTCAAACAGGGCCTCCGCCAGCTGCTTGGGGCTGTTCAGGTTGAAGGTGTAGCCCACCGCCTCGTAGATGGAGGCGAGGGTCTTGTCCAGTTCCGCTTTCAGCAGGGTGCCGAAGGCCTCCAGGCCGTCCTTGTCCACCGGCATGCCGATGCGTTCCATGTCCGCAAGCACCCGGGCCAGGGGCAGCTCGATGTCCTGCAGCAGGCCGGTCATGCCCTGCTCTTCCACCTTGGCGGCCAGCGCGTCGTAAAGGCCTTCCAGCGCGCCGGCGGCGGGCAGGTCGGGGCAGGCGAAGCGGGGCGCGGGGGCGTATTCCGCCTCCAGCTGCTGGGCCTGATAGTCGCTGGCCGCCGGGTTCAAAAGATAGGCCGCCAGCTTCGCGTCAAAGCGGATTGCCTTGCCCTCGCCGCCCGCCTCCAGGGCGATGCGGTAAAGGGGCTTTGCGTCGAACACCCAAAGCTCCGCTTCGCCTTCCAGCAAGGCGGGCAGGGCGGCGTCCTCCACCGTCCAGACATTGTCGCCCTGCACGGCGAACCAGCCGTTTTCACCCTTCGCCATGCACAGCCGGCCGGAAAGGGCGGCGGGCAGGGGGGCGGGCGAAACTTCCGGCAGGTCGGCCGCGGCGGCGGGGGCGGCGGCAGTCTGGTCCAGGCCCAGCCGGTCGGCCATGGAGTGCATCTCCAGCTCCGCCAAAAGGGCGGCGGCCGCCGCGGGGTCGCCGGCGGTGCGCTTGTAGGCCCCCGCCTCGGTGGGGATGGGGGCGGTGCAGCAAATTTCCGCCAGCTCCCGGCTCATCCGGGCGCTGGGCTCGTTGGCTGAAAGCTTTGCCCGCACGCCGGGCTTGATGGCTTTGTCGTCGATGTGCTCGTACACCCCGTCCAGGCTCTCGAAGCGGCGGATGAGGTCCAGGGCGGTCTTTTCGCCCACGCCGGGCACGCCGGGGATGTTGTCGGAGGTGTCGCCCATCAGGCTCTTCACCTCGATGAGCTGCCTGGGTTTCACGCCGTATTTTTCCTCCACGGCGGCCTCGTCCATCACCACCGTCTCGCTGCGGCCCATCCGGGTGGCGGCCAGCAGCACCGTCACATGCTCGTTCACCAGCTGCAGGCTGTCCCGGTCTCCGGTGGCGATGAGGCAGTCGTCCCCCCGGGCCGCCGCGGCGGCGGAGAGGGTGCCCAGCAGATCGTCCGCTTCGTAGCCTTCCAGGCTGACCATGGCAAAGCCCAGGTCCGCCAGCAGCTCTTTCAGCACCGGCATCTGGTCCGCCAGCTCCTGGGGCATGCCGTGGCGGGTGGCCTTGTAGCCGTCGAACATCTTGTGGCGGAAGGTGGGGGCCTTCAGGTCAAAGGCCACCGCCACCTCGTCGGGGTCGTTGTCCCGCAGAAGGTTCAGCAGAATGTTCATGAAGCCGTATATGGCGTTGGTGTAGCGCCCATCTTTTGTGGTGAGCAGCTTGATGCCGTAAAAGGCGCGGTTGGCAATGCTGTTGCCGTCCAGTACCAGCAGTTTCATTGAAAAAGACCCTCCTGAATTGGGTGTTATGGTCGCTTCAAGTATACCACAAACCGGCGGTTTGTGATACAATAGAAAACAAGTTTGCACAAGCGAGGTACTCTATGCAGTTTGGTTCCCTTTCCATCGGCCCCGGGGCGGCCCTCGCCCCCATGGCCGGGTTCACAGATACCGCCTGCCGCGCCATGGCCGCCCGCCACGGCGCGGCGTATACCGTCAGCGAGATGGTCAGCGCCAAGGCCCTCACCTTTGGGGATAAAAAAAGCGCCCGGCTCATCGCGGGCGGCGGAGGCGAGGCCCCCTATGGGGTGCAGCTCTTCGGCGCGGAGCCCGAGACCATGGGCGAGGCCGCCGGGCTCATCCAGAAATACCAGTTTGACTTCATCGACATCAACATGGGCTGCCCCGCACCCAAGATAACCTCCTCCGGCGCGGGCAGCCGCCTGATGCTGGACCCGGACCTCTGCGGCCGCATCACCGAAGCGGTGGTGAAGAACAGCGGCGGCCACCCAGTGACGGTGAAGCTGCGCGCCGGCTGGGACTCGGAGCACGTCACCGCCGTGGCGGCGGCAAAGGCCTGCGAGGCGGCGGGGGCGGCGGCCATCGCCGTCCACGGCCGCACCCGGGAGCAGATGTACACCCCCGGTACGGTGGACTGGAACGTCATCGCCGCGGTGAAGGCGGCGGTGAAGGTGCCGGTCATCGGCAACGGCGACATCGCCAGCGCCGCCGACGCTATGGCCATGATGCAGGCCACGGGGTGCGACGGGGTGATGGTGGGCCGGGCGGCCCTGGGCGACCCCTGGCTCTTCGGGGAGATAAAGGCCGCCCTGGCGGGGGAGCAGCTTCCCGCCCGTCCGGGCCTTGCCGACCGCATGGCGGCCATGCGCCGGCAGATTTATGAGATGTGCGAGGAAAAGGGCGAGTGGGCGGCCATGCCCCAGGCCCGCAGCCAGGCCCTTTATTATATGAAGGGGCTGAAAGGGGCGGCGGGCCTGCGCCGGGCCTGCTGCGAATTGCAGCACTTCCCCGATGTGGACCGCCTCATCGACAAGGTCTACGCCGCGGGCAACCTGTAAGGCTCAGTCCTCTTCGGCGCGGGTGAGTTCGTCCAGGTTCTGGGCGTAGCAGGGCAGCATGTGCTCCAGAAAATAGTCCGCCTCCGGGCAGTGCATGGCGGTGATGGCCGCCTTCTGCTGGGCCAGCGCCGAGGCGAATTCCCGGTTGCCCGCCTGCACCTCCTCGGTGCACTTGATGAGGGCAGAAAGGCGGTCCGCCGCCTTGAGGATGCGCTTTTCCGCCTCGGAAAGGCAGCGCCCGGTGAGGTAGCCGGTCATTTCGATGCGCAGCGCCGGGGGCAGCAGATCCGCCATCTGGCGGGCGCTCTCCTCCTCCAGCGCCTTGTAGGCCGAGCGCAGCCGCTCGTTTTTGTACTTCACCGGGGTGGGCATGTCGCCAGTCATGATCTCCGGCGCGTCGTGATAGAGCGCCGCCACCGCCACCGTCTCCGGGCGCACCGGGGTGCCGGTGACCTCCCGGGCGATGAGGCAGAGGGTGTGGGCCAGGATGGCCGTCTCGGCGGTGTGCTCGCTGAGGGTCTCAGGCCGCGCGGCGTGCATCAGGCTCCACCGGCGGATGTACTTCATGCGGCTCACCAGCGCGTTGAACGGATAGGTCTTCACGGAAAAACGCCTCCTTGCGGGCAGTTTCTGCCACAAATATTTCACAAACACAGTGTAGTATCATCATAGCACATTTTGCCCTTTCGCGGGGCGGATTTTTCAAAGCGGGAAGGGAAGGAACGGCATGCAGCCCCTCACAAGACCCCAGAACAAATACTGGCTCACCTTCGGCCTGTGCGCGTTGACGGCGGCGCTGGTGTTTTTGCCTTTTTACATCGTGGACGGCGGCATCTTTCTCTACGCCGGCGACTTCAACAGCCAGCAAATACCCTTCTACTACTACGCCAACGAGTTCATAAAGTCCGGCGGCGGCACCTTCAGCTGGGCCACTGACCTTGGCAGCGATTTCTGGAACAGCTATTCCTTCTATCTGGCGGGCAGCCCCTTCTTCTGGCTCAGCTTGCTCTTCCCGGCGGCGTGGCAGCCCTTTCTGATGGCCCCCATGCTGGTGCTCAAGTTCGCGGTGGCGGGCGGCGGCGCGTATCTGTGGACCCGCCGCTGGGTCAAGGACCCCAACATGGCCGTGCTGGCGGGATGCCTCTACGCCTTCTCCGGCTTCACCGTCTACAACGTGTTCTTCAACCACTTTGTGGATGTGGTGGCCCTGTTCCCCTATCTGCTCTGGACGCTGGACGAGGCGGTGATGAACAAACGCCGGGGCCCCTTCGCGGTGCTGGTGGCGCTGAACCTGCTCAACAACTACTTCTTCTTCGCCGGGCAGGTGGTCTTTCTCATCCTGTATTTCGTCTGCATGACCGCCAGCGGGGTCTACCGCTGGAACGGCAGGACCTTCGGCGCGCTGGCGGCGGAGAGCCTTTTAGGCTGCGGCATGGGCTGCGTGCTGGCCTGGCCGGCCCTCTTGAGCCTTTCCCAGAACCCCCGCACGGTGGACCCCTTCAGCGGCTTTGGCTACATTTTCTACTCCAAGGCCCAGCAGTACGGGGCCATCCTTTACAGCCTCTTCTTCCCGCCGGACTGCCCTTATATGCCGGTGATTTTTGACGAAGGGGTCATCAAGTGGACCAGCATGTCCGCCTATCTGCCCCTGATGGGCATGGCGGGGGTCATCGCCTACCTGCGCTGCACCCAGAAGACCGCCTTCCGGCGCATCCTGTTCACCAGCCTCGTGATGGCGCTGGTGCCCGCCCTCAACTCCGCCTTCTACGCCATGAACTCCAGCTATTACGCCCGCTGGTGGTACATGCCCATCCTGGTGATGTGCGCCGCCAGTGTGCAGGCCCTGGAGGACGAGCGCATCGACCTCGCAAAGGGCGTGCGGCCCACCGTGGCGGTGCTGCTGGCCTTCTGCGTGTTCGCCTTCCTGCCGGTGGAGGAGGACGGCGAGTGGAGCTTCGGTGTTATCGAGTACCCCGAAAAGTTCTGGCTCAATCTGGGCCTCGCCCTCTTCGGCGTGGCGGTGTTCTGGTTCATCTGGGTGCAGTACCGCCGCCGCCCGATGCTGGCCCGGCGGCTCACCGCGGCAGTGCTTGCCTTCGGCTGCCTTTACAGCATCACCCACATCTCCATCGGCAAGTTCGCCCAGTGGACCAACGACGCCGACTGGCGCACCCAGCAGTACGAGGACGCCCGCGCTCTGGGCGAAAAGATGCCGGAAGGAGCCTACCGCATCGACGACTACGAGTGCTACGACAACGTGGGCCTCTGGATGGGAAAGAGCTGTCTGCAGTTCTTCAACTCCACCGTGGCCCCCTCCATCATGGAGTTCTATCCCCAGTTCGGCGTCAAGCGGGACGTGCGCAGCGAGCCGGGTGTGGAGGACTACGCCCTGCGGGGCCTGCTGGCCGTGAAGTACACCGTGACCCCGGTGGCCGACGCCGCTGACTTTGAGGAAAAGGCCGGGGACGACTGGGTCTATTGGGGCGCGGAGGGAAGCCTCGCGGTCTACGAGAACAAATACGCCCTGCCCATGGCCTACGGCTATGAATACTACGTCACCGAAGAGCAGTTCGAGGGCGTGCCGGAAAATCAGCGGGCGAACCTTCTGCTGCGGGCCGTGGTGCTGAGCGAGGAGCAGATTTCCGCCTGGGGCGACGTGCTCGCGCCCCTGCCGGAGGACCTGCTCACCGGCTTTTCCAAAGAGGCCTACCATCAGGACGTGGCCAGCCGTCAGGCCCAGGGCGCGGCCGAGGTCAGCCTGGACAGCCGCGGCCTTTCCGCCCGCTTTGATTTGCAGGAGGAGACGGTGGTGCTGCTGGCCGTGCCCTATGACCCGGGCTTTACCGTCACCGTGAACGGCGAAGAAACGCCGGTGGAAAAGGTGGACGGCGGCCTGTGCGCCGTGCGCATCCCCGCCGGGGAGGTGGACCTGCGGCTGGACCACTTCACCTTCGGCCTGGGCCAGAGCCTCGCCGCCGCGGCGTTGAGCGTGGCGCTCTTCGCCGGGTATCTCGTCTGGCACCGCCGCCGCAAGGCAAAACGCGCCTGGGCAAAGCCCGCGCCCGAAAAAACCATCTATCGCAAGGAGAACTGAAATGGACTACGCAAAACGACTGGCCGCGGAGCTCTCCGCCCCGGAAAACCACGTGGCCGCCGCCATCGCGCTCATCGACGAGGGCAACACCATCCCCTTCATCGCCCGCTACCGCAAGGAGGCCACCGGCGCCATGGACGACCAGCTGCTGCGCACCCTGGCGGACCGGCTGGAATACCTGCGGGGGCTGGACAAGCGCAAGGAGGAAGTGCGCACCGCCATCGAGGCCCAGGGCGCTCTCACCGAGGAGCTTTCCGCCAAGCTGGAAAGCGCCGCCACCCTGGCGGAGGTGGAGGACCTCTACCGCCCCTACAAACCCAAGCGCAAGACCCGCGCCAGTGTGGCCCGGGCCCGTGGCCTGGAGCCTCTGGCCGAGGCCCTGCTGGCCCAGGATGCAAAGCTGGACGTTGTCGCCGCCGCCGAAGGCTACATCAATGAGGAAGTGCCCGACGCCGAGGCCGCCCTGGCCGGCGCGCGGGACATCATCGCCGAGCAGGTGAGCGACGACGCCCGCCTGCGGGCAGAGCTGCGCCGCTTCTACGGCGCTTTCGGCGTGGTGAAGAGCGAGGCCGCCAAGGAAGAGGACAGCGTCTACGCCCAGTATTACGACTTCTCCCAGCCGGTGAGCAAAATCGCCGGCCACCGGGTGCTGGCCCTGGACCGGGGCGAGCGGGAGGAATTTTTGAAGGTATCGGTGGAGGTGGATGCCGAACGGGCCGCCGCCCTCTGCTGCAAGATGTTCGTCAGGGGCCGCAGCGCCGCCGCCGAACAGGTGGAGGAGGCCGTGCGGGACGCCTACGCCCGCCTCATCCACCCCAGCCTTGAGCGGGAGGTGCGCGCCGCCCTCACCGAGCAGGCGGCGGAAGGGGCCATCAAGGTCTTTGGCGAAAATCTGCGCCAGCTGCTGCTGGCCCCGCCCATCAAGGGCAAGGTGGCCATGGGCCTGGACCCCGGCTACCGCATGGGCTGCAAGGTGGCGGTGGTGGACGCCACCGGCAAGGTGCTGGACACCGCCGTGGTCTACCCGGTGCCTCAGTTCAAGCGGGTGGAGCAGGCCAAGAGCACCATCAAGGCCCTCATCAAAAAGCACGGGGTGCAGATCATCGCTATCGGCAACGGCACCGCGGGCAAGGAGACGGAGATTTTTGCCGCCGACGTCATCCGCGAGCTGGGCGGCGGCGTGCAGTACATGGTGGTCAGCGAGGCGGGGGCCAGCGTCTACTCCGCCAGCGAGCTGGCCGCGAAGGAGTTCCCTCAGTTCGACGTGAACCTGCGCAGCGCGGTGTCCATCGCCCGCCGCTTGCAGGACCCCCTGGCGGAATTGGTGAAAATAGACCCCAAGGCGGTGGGCGTGGGCCAGTATCAGCACGACATGCCCGCAAAGCGCCTTGCCGCCGCGCTGGACGGCGTGGTGGAGGACTGCGTGAACACTGTGGGCGTGGACCTGAACACCGCCAGTGCGCCCCTTTTGAGCCGGGTGGCGGGCCTTTCCGCCGCCACCGCCAAGAACGTGGTGGCCTGGCGGGAAGAGAACGGCGCCTTTGCCAGCCGCGCCCAGCTGAAAAAGGTGAAGGGCCTGGGGCCCAAGGCCTTTGAGCAGTGCGCGGGCTTTCTGCGGGTGCCGGGGGCCAAGGAGCCGCTGGACGCCACAGCCGTCCACCCCGAAAGCTACGCCGCGGCGCGGGCGCTTTTGAAGCTGTGCGACTTCACCGAGGCGGACATCGGCACCGAGGCCATCGCCGCCCTGCCCCAGCGGGCCAAAGCCATCGGCTTTGAGCGCCTTTGCGCCGAGACCGGCGCGGGCAAAGAGACCCTGGAAGACATCATCGCGGAGCTGCTGCGCCCCGGCCGGGACATGCGTGACGAGCTGCCCCCGCCGCTGCTGCGCACCGACGTGATGGGCATGGAGGACCTGAAGCCCGGCATGGAGCTCACCGGCACCGTGCGCAACGTCATCGACTTCGGCGCCTTTGTGGACATCGGCGTGCATCAGGACGGCCTTGTGCACATCAGCCAGCTGAGCGACAAGTTCATCCGCCACCCCGGCGAGGCGGTGAAGGTGGGCCAGGTGGTCAAGGTGAAGGTGCTGGACGTGGATCTGAAAAAGAAGCGCATCAGCCTGACCATGAAGGGCCTGAACAACTGAAAATAAACAGAAAAGCCGCCCCGGCAAGGCCGGGATGGCATAAGAAAACGGCGGTTCTGCCGTAGGATTTTGGCGCATAAAGCACGCAGAGCGGCCTCCCAAGCCACCAAGGCTTGTGAGGCCGCTCTTTGCGTTTTCTTCATCCAAAATCCTGGGGCAGAACTGCACAGCACCAAGAAGCGGGCGATTTTGATGGGAGCGCAAGGAAAAGCGCCGCAGGCACCCTTGGTGGTTGTCAAGGCGCTTTGACGCCGCGATACCGCAAAAGCGCCTGCTTCCCGGCGTCGTTTTCTTACGGCACCCCGGCTTAAAACGCCGGGGCGGCTTTTGGCTTTATATTCAGAACATGCGGTAGTCCAGTTCCCAGGGCAGGGGCAGGGTGCGGTCGATGTCCGCCTCGGTGAAGGCGCGGTTCTCGGCGGCGGCCTTCTTGCGGGCTTCGGCCTCGAACCACACGTTGGCAAGGCCCAGCGCGCCCTCCCGGATCATGGCGTAGTCCACCTTGAAGCACTCGTCCACGAAGTCCAGCTTGCCCAGCTTCACCGCGGCTTCGGCGGCGATGAGGCGGGCGCTCTGGGTGCGGCGGTGGGCCGGCAGCGCCTGCCACAGGGCCCAGCCCTCGGCAAAGCGGCCCGCGCGCACAAGGCCCTCCAGCGCCAGCTCGGCAAAGCTCTCGTCCAGCTTGTCGCCCTCCAGCCGGTGGGCGGCCACGAACCAGTCCGCGGCGGCGGCCCAGTCGTTTCGGCGGGCGGCCAGCTTGCCCAGGGCGGCGGCGGCAAAGGCGCTGCCGCCGGCGGCCAGGGCTTCCAGCACCGGCACGGCCTCGGCCTCCCGGTCGTTCTCCACCAGCGCCACGGCCCACTGGAAGCGGGCGTCGGCGGTGGCGTCGGGGCGGTTCGCGGTGCGCTCCAGAACGCCCAGCCATTCGGGGGCGGTCATGTAGGCGGCGGGCAGAGCCGCGTCGGGCAGCATGCCGCCGCCCAGCACCTCCGCCCAGGGCCAGAGCGCGCTCTCCGGCGTAGGGGCGGGGAAGGCCAGATGGGGCGCGAAGTCCCCTTCGCCCGCGGCGGCGCGGCGCATCCGCTCCAGGCCGCCCCGCTCGTCGCCGGCGAAGAGCAGGGCCCCGCCGGGCAGGGTGGCCGCCGCGGCGCAGGCGGCGTCGATGGCCGCCACCTCGGCGGCGGGCAGCAGGGCCTCCACCTTCCGGGCCACGCTGTTCTGGGCGTCGTGCCACTCGCCCGCCACCTCGGCGGCGGGGGCGGCGAAGGCGCCGAAGATCTGGGTGAAGGACACCACGGCCTTCGGGCCGATGACGGCGGTGTGCAGCTGGGTGGGGGCAAGGCCCGCCTGCACCTCGATGTAGTCGCCCTGGCCGGGCTTCGAGAGGTAATCGCACCAGTGCCGCCCGCCCTGCAGGTTGCCCCAGCAGAACATCTTGCGGGCGTAGAGGGGCTGGGTGCTGCGCTCAAAGAAGCCGCGCCCGTCCTCCTCGGCGGCCACCTCCCAGGGGGCCGGCTCGGTGCGCTCGTTCTGGAAGAAGTATTCGGTGGAGAAGGGGATGCGCCAGGGGTAGCTGGCGTCCGCCCCGTGCATGGTGGGCGGGCAGGGCATCTCGCACCGGCCAAAGCCGGGGTTCACGCCGTATTCGGTCATCTGCAGCTGGTGCAGCACCTGGCCCGAAGCGCTGAACACCCGGGTGTGCTCGGTCAGGGGCACGGCGGTGTTGGTCCACCAGTAAAGGGGCGAGGCTTTGTCCAGCGTGTTCTCGATGCGCACGTGCACCGCCAGCTGCTTTGCGCCGTCGGGCAGGTGGAAGTCCAGCTGGTAGACCTGCCGCTGGATGGCCTCGTACTGGTACATCCGCAAAAATTCGCCGCCGTCCGGCTCCTTCACCTTGCAGCAGTAAAGGGGCGAGCAGGTGAACACATGGTGGCCGGTGTGGCCCAGGTTCCACTCCACGCCGCCGGAGAACCAGGCGTTGCGGATGGCCAGGTTCGCGATGCGCAGGGCGGGGTTCTCAAACAGCAGTTCCCGGCCTTCGTCCTTGTCGAACAGCGACCACAGCCGCCCGCCCATGGTGGGCAGAAGGGTGGCCTTCAGGTGCTCGTTTTCCAGCACCAGGGTGGGCAGGCTCACCGGCTCGTCGCTGCGGGTGTAACGGTCCTGCATGCGGTAGGGCAGGGTGCGCGCGCCGCACCCCACGCCGTAACCTTCCAGGTCCTCCGGGCGGAAGGTGCCGTTCTGCGGCACCTCGAGGTCCTGGACCGGCACGCGGAAGAAGGGCTGGGGGTCCTGGGGGCCGGGCAGCGCGCCCGGCAGGGTCAGCTGGCTGGCAGAAAGCTGCATGATGTCGATGCTCCTTTTGTTGAAGAATTCGCTCCGAAATTTGCACCCGAGGGGTGCTTTGTGACCCCATTATACCCCCGCCCCGGCGGGACGGACAAGGGGGAGGCATTCGGCTTTTCGTCCGCCTTTTTTGTCCTATCGGCAGCGCCGCGCCGCCCTTTTTTGCCGGGTGGGTGTTGTGACCGAAGCGGATGTGTTATAATAGTGCAAAACAAACAAAAGCGCCTGCCCGCGCAGGCGAGACCAAGGGGGAGGACCCATGACTTCACAACTGCTTACCGTGGCCGCCGCCGCGCCCCGGGTGCACATCGCCGCCCCGGAAGCCAACGCCCGGGAGATGCTGGCCCTGGCGGTGGAAAACGCCGACGCTTCGGTCATTCTGTTCCCGGAGCTGGCCATCACCGGCTACACCTGCGCCGACCTCTTCGGCCAGACCCGCCTGCTGGAGGCTTCCCGCCGGTGGCTGAACTGGCTGGCGAAGGAGGCCTGGGACAAGGGCGTGAAAGGCCTTCTGGCCGTGGGCGCGCCGGTGCCCGCCGACAACCAGCTCTTCAACTGCCTGGTGCTGCTGCACGGCGGCGCGCCGGTGGCCGTGGTGCCCAAGAGCTGCCTGCCCAACTACGGCGAATTTTACGAAAAGCGGTGGTTCGCCCCCGCCTCGGCCCGCCTGTCCGACCATGTGCTCTGGCCGCTGGAAAACGGCGAGTGCATCCAGGTGCCCTTCGGCGAGGACCTGCTGGTGGCCGACCGCACCGGCGCGGTGGTGCTGGCCGCCGAGATCTGCGAGGACCTGTGGGCCCCGGTGCCCCCCAGCGGCTTTGCCTGCCTTGCCGGGGCGGACGTCATCCTGAACCCCTCCGCCAGCAACGAGACGGTGACCAAAAGCGACTACCGCCGCCAGCTGGTGAAGGGCCAGTCCGCCCGGTGCGACTGCGTCTATGTCTACGCCGGTGCGGGCGACACCGAGAGCACCACCGACCTGGTGTTCAGCGGCCACGGCATGATCTGCGAGAACGGCCGCCTGCTGGCCGAGCAGCTTTATCCCGCCCCCGGCAGCGTCATCCGGGCGGTGGTGGACATCGAGCGGGTGCGCACCGACCGGCTGCGCCACGGCTCTTATATGGAGAGCATCCGCCCCGCGCCCTGGCGCACCGTGCGGCTGGCGGCGGACCTCATCGACCCGGCCGCCCAGGGCCGCCTGCTGGCCCAGCGGCCGGTGGAGCGGCTGCCCTTCGTGCCGGACGAGCCGGAAAAGCTGGACGGCCGCTGCGCCGAGATCGCCCGCATCCAGGCCACCGGCCTTGCCCGGCGGCTGGCCGCCAGCGGTGCGAAGCGGGCGGTCATCGGCCTGTCCGGCGGGCTGGACAGCACCCTTGCCTTCCTGGCGGCGCTGCAGGCCATGGAAAGCCTGGGCCGCCCCGCCGCCGACGTGCTGGCGGTGAGCATGCCCTGCGTGGGCACCACCCAGCGCACCTTCGGCAACGCCGCGGCGCTGGCGCAGCTCACCGGCGCGGAATACCGGGAGGTGCCCATCAAGAACGCCCTGGAGGGCCACCTCAAGGACATCGGCCACTCCGCCGACCTCTACGACACAACCTTCGAGAACGCCCAGGCCCGTGAGCGCACCCAGATTTTGATGGACCTGGCCAATCAGGAGGGGGGCATCGTGGTGGGCACCGGCGATCTGTCCGAGCTGGCCTTGGGCTGGTGCACCTACAACGGCGACCACATGAGCATGTACGGCGTGAACGCCTCCATCCCCAAAACGCTGGTCAAGGCCATGGCGGCCTGGCACGCCCGCCGCATGTGCGACGAGCACCCCCACATCACCCGGGTGCTGCTGGACATCCTGGACACCCCCATCAGCCCGGAGCTTCTGCCGGTGGGGCAGGACGGCGCGCTGGTGCAGAAGACCGAGGAGACCCTGGGCAAATACGACCTGCACGACTTCGCCCTCTACCACATGCTGCGGGGCGGCTATTCCCCCCAGCGCATCCTGGAGATGGCCTGCATCGCCTACCCCGAGGTGAGCCGCCAGACGGTGCGCACCACCCTCAAGACCTTCTACCGCCGCTTCTTCACCCAGCAGTTCAAGCGCAGCTGCCTGCCGGACGGCCCCAAGGTGGGCTCGGTGAGCCTCTCGCCCCGGGGCGACTGGCGCATGCCCAGCGACGCTGAGGCCGCGGAATTTTTGGATTTTGAGTGATTTCTCCATTTTTTTACAAATACGGATAAAAACTGTCATATTCTACTGGGGCTGAATCGTTAATAGAGCAGCGTACTCTTTAATATCTTCTCAGGAGGAAGAAAATCATGAACAAGAACATCGTACTCTGCGTCATCCTCAGCATCGTGACTTGCGGCATCTACGCGCTGTACTGGATGTACACCATCAACGAGGCCGCCCGTACCGTGAACCCCAGCGAGTGGCAGATGGGCGGCGGCATGGTCATCCTGCTGTCCATCGTGACCTGCGGCATCTACGGCCTGTACTGGTACTACAAGATGGGCAAGGCCTTCATGGCTGTGGGCGCGCCCGACAACAGCCTGCTGTATCTGGTGCTGTCCATCTTCGGGCTGGGCATCGTGAACCTGTGCATCATGCAGGACGCCATCAACCGCGCCTATCCCACCCAGCAGTAAACCGTGAAAAAAAGGGCCGTCCCCGGCGGGGGACGGCCTTTTTTGCGCCTTTTCCTTGTATTCAGGGGCAAAAGCAAGTATAATGAACTGATGTAAAAAGACTGTTCGCCGGGTTTTTGCCCGGCGCGGAAAAGAGGAACCAAAAATGGAGACCATGGGCAACCTGCGCCGCACCCGATATTGCGGCGAAGTGCGTCTGGCGGATGCCGGGCAGGAGATGGTGGTGGCCGGTTCGGTGGCCAAGTGCCGCGACAAGGGCGGCATCATCTTCGTGGACCTGCGGGACACCAGCGGCATTCTGCAGCTGGTGTTCGACGACGGCACCGACCGGGCCGTGTTCGAAAAGGCCGGCAGCCTGAAAAGCGAGTATGTGATCATTGCCAAGGGCACCCTGCGGGAGCGGGACGCCAAGACCGACAAGATCGCCACCGGCGATGTGGAGCTGTATGTCAGCGAGCTGCGGGTGCTCAGCGCCGCCGAGACCACGCCCTTCGAGATCCGGGACGAGGTGAAGGTGAAGGACGAGCTGCGCCTGAAATACCGCTATCTCGATCTGCGCCGCCCCTCCATGCACGAGCCGCTGGTGCTGCGCAGCAAGATCTGCCAGGTCACCCGCAACTTCCTGTGCGACAACCACTTCTGCGAGATCGAGACCCCGATGCTGATGAAGTCCACCCCCGAGGGCGCCCGCGACTATCTGGTGCCCAGCCGGGTGCAGCCGGGCCATTTCTACGCCCTGCCCCAGTCGCCTCAGATCTACAAGCAGATCCTGATGCTCTCCGGCTTTGACCGCTACTTCCAGATCGCCCGCTGCTTCCGCGACGAGGACCTGCGCGCCGACCGCCAGCCCGAGTTCACCCAGATCGACCTGGAGATGAGCTTCGTCTCCGAGGAAGACGTGATGGCCATCTGCGAGGGCCTTCTGAAGAAGCTGTGGAAGGAAGTGCTGGACATCGACCTGTCCGAGCACTTCGAGCGCCTTTCCTGGGACGAGGCCATGGCCCGCTTCGGCTCCGACAAGCCGGACACCCGCTTCGGCCTGGAGCTGCAGGACGTGACCGACGCGGTGCGCTCCACCGAGTTCGCCCCCTTCAAGAACGCCATCGCCGCCGGCGGCAGCGTGCGCCTCATCAACTGCAAGGGCCTGGCCCATCAGCTGACCCGCAAGACCATCGACAAGCTGGTGGACGTGGCCAAGACCTACGGCGTGAAGGGCCTTGCCTACACCCGCCTCACCGAGGAGGGCGAGACCTCCAGCTTTGAGAAGTTCCTCACCGAGGAGGAGAAGGCCGCCCTGCGCAAGGCCGCGGGCGCCGAGACCGGCGACGTGCTGCTGGTGGTGAGCGACGAGAACTCCACCCGCGCCTGCACGGCCCTGGGCCAGGTGCGTCTGGAGGTGGGCCGCCGCTGCGAGCTCATCGACCCCGCCAAGTTCAACTTCCTGTGGGTGGTGCGCTTCCCGCTGTTCGAGTACAGCGAGGAGGAGGGCCGCTTCATGGCCATGCACCATCCCTTCACCATGCCCACCGAGGACTCCATGGACAAGGTGGAATCCGACCCCGGCGCCTGCTACGCCAACGCCTACGACGTGGTGCTCAACGGCGTGGAGCTGGGCGGCGGTTCCATCCGTATCAACGACCCCGAGCTGCAGGCCCGCATGTTCCGGGCCCTGGGCTTCACCGAGGAGCGCGCCCGTGAGAACTTCGGCTTCCTGATGGACGCCTACCGCTACGGTGCGCCCCCCCACGGCGGCTGGGCCATCGGCCTGGACCGTCTGGTGATGCTGATGCTGGGCCGCGACTCCATCCGCGACGTCATCGCCTTCCCCAAGGTGCAGAACGCCAGCGAGCTGATGAGCGGCGCGCCTGACACCGTGGACGAAAAGCAGCTGCGCGATCTGTGCATCGAGTGCACCGGCGCCGAAGAGTAAAAAAACAAAAGGGAACGCCCCCGCGGCCTTTGGCCGCGGGGGCGTTTTTCTGTTTGTTCACACGAACGCGCAAGGGCGCTTTTCTTACAGGCCGTTGCGGGCGTTGTAGGCAGCCGCCAGGGCGTTGGTGTTCTTGATGAGGATGTGCATGGCCACCCAGGGACCGATGCCGCACAGCAGCGCGCCCACCAGATACCACAGCAGCACGCTGGTGCCGTTCTCCTGGAAGGTGATGCCGTAGCGGGGAGCGTTGGCCGCCAGACGGTTGCCCAGCTTGTACTCCCAGTACAGGCCGTAGAAGCCGCAGGTGACGAAGCTCAGCAGGATGAAGGCCAGAAGGCCGCCGGTCTTTTCGCCGTCCTCGCGGCACATGGTGTTCACATCACGGGCGATGGAGTAGATGAAGTAGTAGCTGTAAATGCCGCAGGTGATGATGCTCAGCAGGATGTAGGCGATGAGGCTGCGGTTGGTGGGGATGCGGGTGGCGGTGGGATAGCCGGCCGCCTGAGCCTGGGCCTGGGCCTGCTGGGCCGCCTGGGCCTGCTGCGCCTGATGGGCGTCGTAGGCGCTCTTGGCGGAAGCGGCGGCCGCGCCGGCCTGCTGCTGCACATCGCCCGCGCCCTTCTGCAGGGCATCCATCAGGATGGCGAACTTGCCGGCGGGGTCTTCCATCAGATGCTCAAAGGAGGGGGCGGCTTTCATCAGATACAGGAAGCCCCACACACCGCCCAGGCAGACGGCCAGCCAGAAGACGAGGCGGACCAGACCCCACAGGGAGGGAACCACGTCGATGTAGTACCAGTGGCTGATGAGCAGCGAGATCTGCGTGACCACAAAGCTGAGGATGTAAGAACCCAGCACAAGGATGGCGCCGGCAGAAAGGCCGAAGACCAGAGCGTCGGTGTTCTCTTTCGTGCGGCGGAAGGCCAGCAGCAAAAGAACGAGCGCCATGACGAGATAGCCGGCAAAGGCGATCAGCGTCGCGGGGATGTACAGAACGGAAACGACGGACTGATAGAAGATGAGCATCTTCAAATCGAAGATCAGGGAGAAGAGCTCGGGGATCTGCTTCAGCGCGTTGACGCCGGTCACAACAGCGCACACGGTGGCAAAGATCTTCAGCAGCAGGTCATAGCTCACGCCGCCGTTCGAGGGCGCCGCGCCGGCAGGCTGGGCCGGGGTGGGGGGAACGGGCGGCGGACCACCGGCAGGACCGCCGGTGGTGGGGCCGGGAACAGGCTCGGGCAGGGGCATGGGCGCGGGCTCAGCCGCTTTGGGCGCGGGCTCAGCCACCGGGTCGGGCAGAGGCATGGGGGCAGGCTCCGGCACCGGGTCGGGCAGGGGCATGGGTTCCGGCTCCTGCGCCTTGGGGGCGGGGGCGGCCTCCGGCACCGGCAGGTCAAACACCAGTTCCGGGGCGGGCGGGGCTTCGGGAGCAGGGCCCGGCTCCACCACCAGCTCCGGCTGGGGAGCGGGCTCCTCCGCCTGGGGAACAGGTTCGATCACCGTCTCGCCTGCGGGCTCCGCAGCAGCCTGAGACGCGCCGCAATAGATGCAGAAATTGCTGTTTTCGGGGATCTCTTTTCCGCATTGCTTGCAAAACATGGTCATTCCTCACTTTCTAAACGGCAAAAGCCGCAGGATACGATTCAAAAGCCCCGTCTCGGGGGCAAACACCACCACGGTGTCCTCCGGGTCCGCCAGCCGCAGGATATACACCGCCACAAAGGCGATGCCTGCCGCCCAGGCGAGAACGGTGACAAGGCGGCGGGGCAGGCGCTTGCGCAGAAAAAACACCAGCACCGCCGGCGGCACCATCCAGAACAGGGGGTGGTAGAAAAAGGCCGCGGCCCAGTCGCCGGCCAGCGCCGCCAGCCAGGCGCGGGTCATGCCGCACCCGGCGCAGGAAACGCCGGTGACGGCTTTGATGGGGCAGCCGAAGCCCGCAAAGTGCAGCGCCGCGTAAAGCGCCGCCACGGCGGCCAGGGCGGCCAGGTCCTGTTTTTTCATGCCGCCGTCCCGGTCAGTTCTTCAGCGCCTGCATGGGGGCGGGGATGCGGCCGCCCCGGTCGATGAACACCTTGGGGCTGTATTTGCTGATGGGCATGATGGGCGCATAGCCCAGAAGGCCGCCAAAGTCCAGCTCTTCGCCGGCGCTGCGCCCGATGGCGGGGATGACGCGCACGGCGGTGGTCTTGCTGTTCACCATGCCGATGGCCGCCTCGTCGGCGATGAGGGCGCTGATGACCTCGGCGGGGGTGTCGCCGGGAATGACCACCATGTCGATGCCCACGCTGCAAACGGCGGTCATGGCTTCCAGCTTCTCCATGCACAGGCTGCCCCGGCGCACGGCCTGGATCATGCCGTCGTCCTCGCTCACGGGGATGAAAGCGCCCGAAAGGCCGCCCACATGGTTGGAGGCCATCACGCCGCCCTTCTTCACCGCGTCGTTCAGAAGGGCGAGGGCGGCGGTGGTGCCGCACTGGCCGCAGCTCTCCAGGCCCATCTCCTCCAGAATGTTGGCCACGCTGTCGCCGATGGCGGGGGTGGGGGCAAGGCTCAGGTCCACGATGCCGAAGGGCACGCCCAGCTCCTTGGCGGCCAGATTGCCCACCAGCTGGCCCATGCGGGTGATCTTGAAGGCGGTGCGCTTGATGAGCTCCGCCACCTGGTCCAAAGGCGCGTCCTTGGGCAGCTTCGCCAGCGCCGCGCGCACCGCGCCCGGGCCGGAAACGCCCACGTGCACCACGCAGTCCGGCTCGCCCACGCCGTGGAAGGCGCCCGCCATGAAGGGGTTGTCCTCCGGCGCGTTGCAGAACACCACCAGCTTGGCCGCGCCCATGCACTGGTTTTCGGCGGTGGCCTCGGCGGCCTTGCGCACCACCTGGCCCATCATCTTCACCGCGTCCATGTTCAGGCCGGTCTTGGTGGAGCCGATGTTCACGCTGCTGCAAACGATGTCGGTCTCGGCCAGCGCCCGGGGAATGGCCTCGATGAGCCGCTCGTCCCCGGCGGAAAAGCCCTTGTGCACCAGCGCGCCGAAGCCGCCGATGAAGTTCACGCCCACCGTCTTGGCCGCCTTGTCCAGGGCCTTGGCGTAGTCCACCGGGTCGGCGTCCGGGGCCGAGGCCAGCAGCATGGCGATGGGGGTCACGCTGATGCGCTTGTTGATGATGGGGATGCCGTAGTCGCTGCTGATCTTTTCCACCACCGGCACCAGCCGCGCGGCGCGGGTGGTGATTTTATTATAAATCTTCTCGCAGGCGCGCTTGGGGTCGGGGTCGGCGCAGTCCAGCAGGCTGATGCCCATGGTCACGGTGCGCACGTCCAGGTTCTCGCCGGAGATCATGTTGATGGTCTCCATGATGTCGCGGGTGTTGATCATGCTCATTGAAACCGCCTCCCGCTCAAATGTGGTGCATCGCGTCGAACACTTCTTCGCGGGTGAGGTGCAGCTCCATGTTCATGGCGGCGGCCACCTTGTCCAGCGCGGCGCGCACGGTCTCCATGGGCGCGGTGCACTTTTCCAGATTCACCAGCATGATCATGCAGAACATCTCCTGCATGATGCTCTGGGTCACGTCCTCGATGTTGATGTTCAGTTCGGCGCAGACCTGGCTGACCCGGGCGACAACGCCCACGGTGTCCCGGCCTACCACGGTGATAACAGCTCTCATAATGCTTTTCCTCGCTTTCCACCCCGGGCGCAGAAAAAACGCGCCGCACAGGTTAGGCTCATTATATCAGATTTTGCACTCTTTTTGTTTACTTTGATGAAGTTTTTTTTTATAATTAAGAACAAACCGCAATCACATCAAGGAACCGAGGTAGTGAATATGGAACGCTTGCTGCAACTGCTGGAAGAAAACGCCCGCCTGTCGGTGGAGGACCTGGCTGCCATGCTCTCCTCCACGCCGGAAGAGGTGGCCGCAAAGATGGACGAATACACCAAGACCGGCGTCATCCGCGGCTACAAGGCCCTGGTGGACTGGGAAAAGCTGAACGCCGACCGGGTCAAGGCGGTCATCGAGCTGCGGGTGCGTCCCAAGAAGAGCCACGGCTTTGACGAGATCGCCTCCGCCATCGCCTGCTTCGACGAGGTGCAGAGCGTGCTGCTGATGAGCGGCGGCTACGACCTGCAGCTCATCCTCACCGGCCACAGCTTCCAGGAGATCGCCCTCTTCGTGGCCAAGCGCCTGGCCCCCATGGACGACGTGCTGTCCACCGCCACCCACTTCGTGCTGCGCACCTATAAAAAGGACGGCGTGCTCTACGCGGACGAGGAAAAGGACGAGAGGGAGTGGGCCACGCTGTGATGAACTATGACAAGGTGATCGCGCCTGCCGCGGCGGCCATGCGCCCCAGCGGCATCCGCAAATTTTTCGACCTGGCCGCCGAGATGGAGGGCTGCATCAGCCTGGGCGTGGGCGAGCCGGACTTCAAGACCCCCTGGCGCATCCGGGACGCGGGCATCCGCAGCCTGGAAAAGGGGCGCACCAGCTACACCGCCAACGCCGGCCTGAAAGAGCTTCGCTATGAAATTGCCGCCTACATGAAGCGGCGCTTCGGCCTGGAATACGCCGACCCCCTGCACGAGATATTGGTCACCGTGGGCGGCAGCGAGGCCATCGACATGGCCATCCGCAGTCTGGTGGCCCCGGGGGACGAGGTCATCATCCCCGAGCCCTGCTTTGTGTGCTACCAGCCCATCACCACCCTCACCGGCGGCGTGCCGGTGCCGGTGCCCCTGAAGGCGGAGAACGAGTTCCGCCTCACCGCCGAGGAGCTGAAGGCCGCCATCACCCCCAAGACCAAACTGCTGGTGCTGCCCTTCCCCTGCAACCCCACCGGCGCGGTGATGGAAAAGGAGCATCTGGAGGCCATTGCCCAGGTGCTGCGGGGCACCGACATCATGGTGCTGTCGGACGAAATTTACGCTGAGCTGAACTACGGCACCGAGCGCCACGTGAGCATCGCCAGCCTGCCGGGCATGGCCGAGCGCACCATCGTGGTGAACGGTTTCTCCAAGGCTTTTGCCATGACCGGCTGGCGGCTGGGCTACGCCTGCGGCCCCGCCCCGGTGATGAAAATTATGACAAAGCTCCACCAGAACTGCATCATGTGCGCGCCCACCACCAGCCAGTACGCCGCGGTGGTGGCCATGCGGGAGTGCGACGACGAAATTGAGCGCATGCGCCGGGAATACGACGTGCGCCGCCGGCTTCTGGTCAAGCGCTTCAACGACATGGGCATGGACTGCTTCGAGCCCAAGGGCGCGTTCTACGTCTTCCCCAGCATCCAGCGCACCGGCCTTTCCAGCGCCGAATTCTGCGAAAAGCTGCTTTACAGCCAGAAGGTGGCTGTGGTGCCCGGCACCGCTTTCGGCGATTCCGGCGAGGGCTATGTGCGGGTGAGCTACGCCTATTCGGTGAACCACCTCACCGAGGCCCTGGGCCGCATCGAGCGCTTCCTGGAGGAGCTGCACGCCCATGGATGAGCGTGTCTTTTTTGCAGCCGTGCCGGACTATGACCGGAACACGGTGGATGCCGCGGTGGAGCGGCTTTTGCAGCAGCTGCCCGCCGCGTCCGGGCTGGCTCCGGGCAAAAAGGTGCTGTTGAAACCCAACCTTCTCTCTGGCACCGCCCCCGAAAAGGCGGTGACCACCCACCCGGCGGTGGTGAAGGCGGTCATCCGCGCCGTGAAGCGCCGGGGCGTGGCCGCGGCCGACATCACCGTGGCCGATTCCCCCGGCGGGCCCCACGCCTCCGGCCTGGTCAAGGCTGCCTGGAAGGCCAGCGGCATCGCCGCCGTCTGCGCCGAGGAGGGCGTGCAGCTCTACACCGGCGCCGCCAGCGGCGAGGCCCCCAAAGCCGAGGGCGCAAAGCGCCGCTTCAACCTGCTGGAGCCGGTGCTGGCGGCGGACGTTATCATCGACCTGCCCAAGTGCAAGACCCACATGATGACCGGCCTTTCGGCGGCCACCAAGAACCTCTTCGGCTGCATCCCCGGCCTGCAGAAGGCCGAGTGGCACATGCGCTGCCCCAAAAAAGAGGACTTCGGCGACATGCTCATCGATCTGCTGCTCACCGTGAAGCCTTCCTTCGCGGTGCTGGACGGCGTGGTGGGCCACGAGGGCAACGGCCCCAGCGGCGGCAGCCCCCGGCCCCTGGGCTTTCTGGCAGCGGCGGAGGATATGCTGTCCATGGACCTGGCTCTCTGCCGGATGCTGGGCCTTGCGCCGGAAAGCGTGCCCTACCTTGCCGCGGCGGGGCGGCGCGGGCTCTGCCCCGCGGCCTTCGACCCGGCCCTGGCGGCAGGGGAGACGGCGCTGTTCGCCCCGGTGGAAAACTTCCGTCTGCCGGACTCCTGGCGCAAGATGAACTTTTCCGACTCCGCCCCCCGGGCAGTGCGCTGGGCGGTGCCCGCGGTGGAAAAGTGGGTCGCGCCCCGGCCCCAGATCGCTCCGGCGCGCTGCATCGGCTGCGGTCGCTGCGCCGAGATCTGCCCCCAGCACACCATCGAGCTGAAAAACAAAAAGGCTCACATCAAGCCCAAAGACTGCATCCGCTGCTTTTGCTGTCACGAGGTCTGCCCGGTGCAGGCCATCGACACAAAGCGGTTTTTCCTCTTTAAAAAACTGTGAGGTGAACGCGCCATGAAACAGGTCACCGTGCTGGCCCCGGCCAAACTCAACCTGACCCTGGACGTGGTGGGCCTTCTGCCCGGCGGCTACCATGCGCTGGACATGATCATGCAGGCCATCACCCTCCACGAGCGGGTCACCCTGCGCAAAAGCCGGGACCTCATCCTGCGGCTGCCCGGCAGCCGGGTGCCCCCCAACGAAAAGAACACCGCCTACAAGGCGGCCCTGGCCTTCTTCCACTACACCGGCCTGCTGGCCGGGGTGGAGATGGAGGTGCGCAAGGTCACCCCGGTGCGGGCGGGCATGGCGGGCGGCAGCGCCGACGCCGCCGCCGTGCTGGTGGGCCTCAACGCCCTCTACGACGCGCGCCTTTCCATGAGCGAGCTGTGCGCCATCGGGGCCACTCTCGGGGCGGACGTGCCCTTCGCCCTCTTGGGCGGCACCTGCCGGGTGCAGGGCAAGGGCGACCTTCTGCGCCCCCTGCCCCCCTGCCCGGACTGCCGCTTCGTGGTGGCCATGCCCAGCGTGGGGGTGAGCACCCCCGCCGCCTTCGCCGCCTACGATGAGGTGGGCAGCAGCGTCCACCCGGACGGCGAGGCCGCCGAGGCCGCCGTGCGTGCCGGGGACCTCGCCGCTCTCTGCGCCGCCATGGGCAACGCCCTGGAGGAGTGCAGCGGCGCGAAGGAAACGCCCCACATCAAGGAGCTGCTGCGCCAAAACGGCGCGAAGCAGGCGCTGATGACCGGCAGCGGCGCGGCGGTGTTCGGGGTGTTCGACGACCCCGAGCGGGCCGAGGCGGCCCGGGCCGCGCTGGCAAAGGAGTACCGCCAGGTGTATCTGGCCGCCCCCGACAAGGGCGGCGCGAGGGTGCTGCCCGCGCCCAAGCGCCGCGGCTGAATAAACCGCAAAAAACACGTCTATACTTTTGGCAGATGTTACCAAAAGGAAGGACGTGTTTTTTTGTTTGCTCATTTTCATGTTCGCCTCAGCCGCCGCTCGGTGCTGGAATTCAGCGCGGGGCTGGGCCTTCTGCTGGCCGTGGTACTTACCTGCTGGATGTCCAGCTTCTGCGCCCTGGCCGACGAGGTGCGGGCGAACACCCTGCGCCTGCACGTGCAGGCAAACTCCGACTCCGAGGCCGACCAGACCCTCAAACTCACCGTGCGGGACGCGGTGCTGGAAGAGGCCGCCGCCCTTTTTGCCGGAGCAAAGGACGAGGCGGATGCCCGCCACATCGCCGAGGAGTCCCTGCCCCAATTGCAGGCCTGCGTGGAGCGCACCCTGGAAGAGGAGGGCAGCAGCCTCTCCGCCCGGGTCTACCTCACCGAGATGTACTTCGACACCACCTGTTACGAGGACTTCACCCTGCCCGCCGGGGTCTACGACGCGCTGCGGGTGGAGCTGGGAGCCCACGCGGGCAGAAACTGGTTCTGCGTGCTCTATCCCGGCCTGTGCCTGCCCGCCGCCGGCGAGGCGGCGGTGTATCCCACCGAGGCCCAGCAGGATCTGGTGGAAGCGCCCAGGGTGGAGGTGCGCTTTGCCGCCCTGGAATGGCTGGAGCACCTCACCGGCGAAGCGGAAAACTGAGCGCGGCGCACCCTTCCCGGCCCCCGGGCATACAATGGGGGCAAGGAGGGATGCGATTTATGGCAACCATTGAACAGGCCGGCACCACCGCGATGCCGCCTTATTTCGGCACAGTTTTGAGAAACGGCTCTTCCGGGCCGGACTCCGCCCAGGTGCAGACCTGGCTGAACGGGGTGCACACCCGCTGGCCCCAGGTGCCGTCGGTGACGGTGGACGGCCAGTACGGCAGCAACACCGCGAACGCGGTGAAGGCGTTCCAGACCGTGGCGGGCCTCACCGCCGACGGGCAGGTGGGCTCCTCCACCTGGAACGCCCTCTACGCCGCCTTCGCGGACATCCGTGGCGCGGGGGAGGTCTTCTGCGGCGTCACCGCCCGCTCGGGCGACCGGGGCGCGGTGGTCAAGAGCATGCAGCAGAAGCTCATCCGCATCCGCCAGGTCTACACCGCCATCGCTTCCATCAGCGCGGACGGGGCCTTCGGCAGCGCCAGCGCCGGGGCGGTGAAGCAGTTCCAGCGTCAGTTTGCCCTGAGCATCGACGGCTCCTTCGGCCGCAACACCTTCGCCGCCCTGGCCAAGGTCTACGGTCAGGTGCTGGCGGGCACGCCCACCCCGGTGCTGCCCCGCTACCCCGGCCTCTTGCAGCAGGGCAGCACCGGCGATTCGGTGCGCTGCGTCCAGAGTTATCTGTCCGCGCTGGGCGGCACCGTGCCCAAGGTGACCATCGACGGCCAGTACGGCAGCGCCACCACCGCGTCGGTGCGCTCCTTCCAGCGGCTGGCCCGCCTCACCGAGGACGGCAAGGTCGGCCCCGCCACCTGGAGCGGCCTTGTGATGGCCTTCAACGGCACCCTGCGCGCCTGAATGGCAAAAAAGGCCCCGCCGGTCGAATGACCGGCGGGGCCGCCTTTGTCAAAGATCCCATCCGTCGAAGGCTTCGCCCTGCGCTTCTTCGCCGCAGTTGCAGAAGGCTTCGTCCCGGCTGTTTTCCAGAGGGTCAAAGCGCAGGGCCTCGTCCAGCGCCGCCTCGTATTGGCGGGCAAGGGCCTGCTCGGTGCTGCTGCCGGCAAGTTTTGCCTCCTCCAGCAGCTGCGCCAGTTCCGCCGCTTCGCCCCGCGCCACCAATTCTTCCGCCAGCGGGCCGGGCTCCGCTTTTTCCAGCCCGTACTCCGCGGCCAGGGCGGCCAGCCGGTCCTCCAGCGCCGTTTGGGGCCGCTCCTTTTCATAAAGCTGCACGTTGGAGCTGTTCTTGCCGGCAGGGCGCACGCCGGGCAGCTTGCCGCCCCGCACAAAATGATTGAAGGTGCGCCCGAGGGAGAGTTTCAGCCCCCGGTCCAGGTCGTTCCACTCGGCGTCGTCGAACAGGCCCATCACCGTGAAGGGCTGCCCCTCCGGCTGGGCCGCCGCCCGCCGTTTCAGCGTTTCAAAGTGTTCCTCAAACACCTGGTCGCACAGCCGAAACTGCTTGACGCACTGGGCCAGCGGCAGCCCGTGTTCTTTGGCCAGTTTTTCTGCCAGTTTGAGCTCCGCCTGCGTGAGCGTCACCGAAATGGTCACCGTCTTTGCCATCAAAAGCCCCCTTTATTTGGCATTACTGATTTTCAAGAAAAATAATACAATGAATCTTCAGAAAATGCAAGATAAAAATCCAAAATAAAAAGGCCCCGCCGGTTTTTGCCGGCGGGACCCCTTGCTGTTGCGGTTTATTCCTTCGGCCCAAGGCCCAGGGCGTCCATCTCGGTGCGCATGCCCTCGATGCACAGGCCGATCACGTCGGCCAGGTCCATGCCCAGCATGTCGCAGCCCTGCTGGATGACCGCCCGGTCGATCTTGGCGGCGAAGCGCTTGTCCTTGAACTTTTTCTTCACGCTGGAAACCTCCAGGTCGGACAGTCCGCCCGGACGCATGCGGGCGGTGGCGCCCACCAGGCCGGTGAGCTCGTCCACGGTGAACAGGCTCTTTTCCATGTCGGTCTCCGGCTTCACGTCGGTGCAGAACTCCCACCCGTGGGACAAAATGGCGCGGATGCTCTCCTCGTCCACGCCGGCTTCGCGCAGGGGCTCGGCGGTGTGGTGCAGGTGCTCCTCGGGGAACTGCTCGTAGTCATAGTCGTGCAGGTAGCCCACTGCTTTCCAATACTCCTCGTCCGCGCCGAAGTGGCGGGCCATGGCGCCCATGGCGGCGCTCACGCCGATGGCGTGTTCAAAGAGATGGTCCTCGGTGGTGGTGGTCGCCAGCAGCTGGCGGGCGGTCTCCATGGTAAGTCCGGGCATGATGATGACCTCTTTTCCGGTGATTTTTCCTCATTATAACGCACCGGGCGGGGAATTGCCAGAGGCGGCGGGCAAAAAAATCCCCGCCCGTCAAGTGGACAAACCGCCCCCTCCTGCGTATGATAAATTTAGGAGACTTTTTTTCGCAGGGAGGGACGTTTATGCTGCAACTGGTCCTGGGGCCGTCGGGCAGCGGCAAGTCAAGTTATCTGCTGGGGCGCATCAAGGCGCGGGCCGAGGCCGGCCAGCGCAGCCTGCTGCTGGTGCCGGAACAGTTCACTTCCAGCACCGAGAACCGCATCTACACCCTTTTGGGGGACGAATATTCCGGCTGGGTGGAGAGCCACAGCTTCACCAGCCTTTCGGAAAAACTGCTGAACACCTACGGCGGCGCGGCGGTGCGCACCCTCACCGACGCGGGCCGCGCGGTGCTGGTGCGCCGCGCGCTGGAGGCCATGGGCGACACCGTGCACTATTACAGCCGCCACCGGCGCAGCACCGCCTTCTGCGAAAAGTGTGCCGAGACCCTGAACGAGCTGAAAAGCGCCGGCATCAGCGCCCCCCAGCTGGAGCAGCTGGCGGCGGGCGCGGGCGCTTCCGGTGAAAAGCTGCGGGAGCTGGCGGGGGTCTACGCCGCCTATCAGGCCCTTCTGGAGGGCTCGGCCATGGACCCCACCGACCGGGTGGCGGCCGCCGCCGAGCGCCTCGCGCCGGAATTTTTCGAGGGGGTGGAGGTGTTCATCGACGAGTTCGACACCTTCAACGCCCCCAAGCGCAAAATGCTGGAGGCCATGCTCGGGTGCGCCCAGTCCATCACGGTGGCCCTGTGCGCCGACGGGCTGGAGGACCGGGAAGGGGGCCTGGGCCTGTTCAGCGGGGCCAAAAAGATGGCCGGGGCCCTGCGGGAGATGGCCCGCAAAAACGGCGTGGCGGTGGCTTCGCCGGTGATCTTGACCGAGGACAAGCGCCACAAAAATGCCCCGGACCTTGCCCGGCTGGCGGCGCTGCTGGCGGGGGACATGCCCGCGCCCGGCCCCGCCGACCCCGGCCAGCTCACCCTGCTGCGGGCGGAGGACCGCCAGACCGAGGCCAAGCTGGCCGCCGCCGCGGTGGCAAAGCTGGCCCGGGCGGGGGTGCCCTACGGCAGGATGGCGGTCATCTGCCGGGACGCATCCCAGTATCTGGCCGCCGTGCGCTATGAGTTCCGGCTGGCGGGCGTGCCCCTCTTCTTCGACGAGCCCGCCAGCGCCGAGCACGCCGCGCCCCTGCGGCTGGTGAAGGCGCTTTTGAGCATCGTGCGCCGGGGCGTTTCCACCGAGACGGTGCTGGCGGTGGCCAAGACCGGCCTGACGAGCCTCTCGGAGGCCGAGCTCTGCGCGCTGGAAAATTACGCTTATACCTGGCAGCTGTCCGCCGCCCAGTGGCAGCAGCCCTTCACCCTCTCGCCCGCGGGCTTCGGGGGCGAGATGCGCCCCGCCGACGCCGAGCAGCTGGCGCTGGCGGAGGCCGCCCGGGCAAAACTTGCCCCGGTGCTGGCGAACTTCGCGGCCTCGGCGCGCAAAAAGCCCGCCGCCGCGCTGTGCGAAACGCTGTTCCGCACCATGCTGGCTCTGGGCGCGGAGGACAAGCTCACCGCCTCTGCCGAGGCGCTGAAGCAGAAGGAGGGCATCCCCGCCGCCGAGGAGGCGGTGCGGGTGTGGGATCTGGCGGCGGACCTGCTGGACCAGATGGCCCTTTTGCTGGGGGACGAGACCCTGCCCGCCGCCGAGTACGGCGAGCTGTTCGACCTGCTGGCCCGCACCACCGACCTGGGGCACATCCCCCAAAGCCTGGACGCGGTGATCTTCACCACCGCCGGGCGCATGCGGCTGGACGAGCCGGACTACTGCTTCGTGCTGGGCCTGGCGGAAGGGGAGTTCCCCGCCGCCCCCGGCGAGCGGGGCCTTCTGACCCACGCCGAGCGGGACGCCCTCATCCGCCAGGGCGTGGAGATGCCCGACTGTTTTGAAAACCGCATGGTGCGCGAGCAGGTGTGCTTCTACAAAGCCCTCACCGCCGCCGCCCGGGGTGTGTGGATGAGCTGGGCCGCGGGCCCGGCCTCCCTGCCCATGACCAGCGCCCTGGCCGAGGCAAAGGAGTGCCTGGAACCCGCCGCCCCCGCGCTGGAGACGGCGGACCTGGCCGCCACCCCCGCCGCCGCCCTGGACCTGCTGGGCCAGACCTGGAACGCCGCCAGCCCCGCCACCGCCGCCCTCTACGAGGCGGTGGAGGCCAGCGAAGAGGGCAAAGCCGCCCTGGCCCCGGTGCGCCGGGCCGCCCTGGCCGAGCCCTTCCAGGTGCGGGACACCGCCGCCATGCACCGGCTGCTGGGGGGCAGCATGCGCCTTTCCCCCAGCCGGATGGAGCGCTATTACTCCTGCCCCTTCGCCTATTTTCTGGAATACGTGCTGGGCGCGCGGCCCCGCAAGCAGGCGGCCCTCACCGCCGACCAGACCGGCACCCTGGTGCACTACATCCTAGAGCAGGCCCTGAAACGGGCCGGGGCGGGCTTCGTGGACCTCTCGGAGACGGAGCTGGCGGACCTTGCCGCCGCCGTCACCCGGGAGTACGTGGCCGCCAACATGCCCGGCGCAGGGGCCCGCTTTGAATACCTCATCCAGCGGCTGCAAAAAAGCGCCTCGGCCCTGCTGGCCTTCATCCAGGCCGAGCAGCGCCAGGGCTCCTTCCGCCCGGTGGCCTTCGAGCTGGGCATCGGCGACGGGCCGGACCAGGTGCCGCCGGTGGTGCTCACCACCAAGACCGGCGAGACGGTGCGCATGATCGGCAAGATCGACCGGGTGGACGCCTGCCGCGAGGGCGGCAGGACCTGGCTGCGGGTGGTGGACTACAAGACCGGCAGCAAGGAGTTCCTGCTGGAGGACGTGCGCCGGGGCCTCAACTGCCAGATGCTGGTGTATCTGTTCACGCTGGTGCGCAATGCCGGCACCGCCTTCCAGGACCCCGCCCCGGCGGGAGTGCTCTACCTGATGGCCGACCCGGCCCCCGCCCGCGCCGATCGGAACACCGCCGCCGAGGGGCTCGACTACAAGGTGGAGGGCGTGGTGGTGAACGAGCCCCAGGTGCTCTCCGCCATGGACAGCGCCGCCACCGGCCTGTATGTGCCGGTGCGCTTTGACAAGGCGGGCAACCCCCGCCTGGGCGAGGCCCTCACCTCGGTGGAGGAGCTGGCGAAGCTGGAGGGCGAGCTGGACAGTCTGGTGGTGCAGATGGCCGAGGAGCTCTACGCCGGCCACATCGCCGCGGAGCCGCTGGCCGCCGGCCGCAAAAAAGAGACCCACTGCCGCTGGTGCGATTATCGGAACGTCTGCCGCCGGCAGGAATGAAAGGGGGAAGGGAACATGCAGTTCACAAAGGACCAGCGGGCCGCCATCGACCATGAGGGCTCGGCCCTGCTGGTGAGCGCCGCCGCGGGCAGCGGCAAGACCGCCGTGCTGGTGGAGAGGGCCGCCCGCCTGCTGGTGCGGGACAAGGACCCCGTGCCCGCCGACAAGCTGCTCATCGTCACCTTCACCCGGGCGGCGGCGGCAAGCCTGCGGGCAAAGCTGGCCGCCCGGCTGGCGGAGGAACAGCTCAAACACCCCGGCTCGGCCTGGCTGCGCCGCCAGCGCATGCTGCTGCAGCGGGCCAGCATCGGCACCATCGACTCCTTCTGTTTGCAGCTGGTGCAGACCCACTTCGGCAAACTGGACATCCCGCCGGATTTTTCCACCGCCGACGGGCCCCAGCTGGCCCGCCTGCGGGCCGAGGCACTGGCCGCCGCGCTGGAAAACGCCTACACCGACCCGGACTTCTGCGCCTTTGCCGACCTGTACGGCAAGGGCCGCAGCGACAAGCAGGCCGCCCGGGTGCTGGAACAGCTCTATGACTTTCTTTCCAGCATGCCCTTCCCGGACGCAAGCCTGGACAAGCTGGCAGCCGACTGGGCGGCCAACCTGCCGCTGGACGCCACCGAGTGGGGCAAGGCCCTGCGGGCCGAGGGGGCGCGGGGGGCGAAGTGCGCCCTTGCCCTGGCGCTGGAAAATCTGGCCGAGGCCCAGGCGGACGGAGAGCTGGGCAACTACCTGCCCGCGCTGCAAAGCGACGTGGCCGCTGCCCAGGCGGTGGAGGCCGCCGTGGCCTGCGCCCCCTGGAACGACATCCTCGACACCTTCCGCGCCCTCAGCTACCAGCCCCTCAAGGCGGTGCGGGGCTACAAGGGCTGCCACATGGAGCGCATCAAGGCCCGGCGGGACGTGCTGAAAAAGACCCTCGCCCGCCTGCAGGACACGGTGTTCGTCTGCACCGGGGAGGAGTTCGCCGCCGACCGGGCGGCCGCCGCGCCGCTGGTGGCCGCGCTGGTGAAGGCCGAGCGGGACTTCATCGCCCGCTTCTGGCAGGCAAAATGCGAGGAAAAGCTGCTGGAATTCAGCGACGTGGAGCATCTGGCCCTGCGGCTGCTGCAAACGCCCCAGGGAAGCCGCACCGAACTGGCGGACCAGCTGTGGCGGGAGTACGCGGCGGTGATGGTGGACGAATACCAGGACACCAACGCCCTGCAGGACGCGCTTTACGCCGCCCTGGCCGCCCCCGGCGGCGAGGACCTCTTCTTCGTGGGCGATCTGAAACAGAGCATCTACCGCTTCCGTCAGGCGGACCCGGAGGTCTTCCGGGACAAGCTGGCCCGCTACGCCCCTCACGGCGGCACGGGCCCCCAGAAGGTCTTTCTGGACGCGAACTTCCGCAGCGCGCCGGGGGTCATCGACGGGGTCAACGCCATCTTTGAAGCGGTGATGAGCGACGAGGTGGGCGGCGTGGACTATGGTCCCGGCGAAAAGCTGGTGCCGGGCCTCGGCGGCCTTGCGGCCTACGGCGGCTACGCCGGCGGATGCGAGGTGCACATTGTGGAAGGGGACGGCGGCCCCGCCGCCGAGGCGGCCTTCATCGCCCGGCGCATCCGGGAATTGGCGGACCCCGCCTCCAATTTCACCGTGCGGGACGGCGCGGGGGGCCAGCGTCCCGCCGCCTATGAGGACTTCTGCATCCTCACCCGCAGCCGCTCCAACTTCGACGTTTACGCCGACGCGCTGGAAGCCGAGGGTATCCCGGTCTACGTGGACCGGGCCGAGAACCTGCTGGACGCGCCGGAGGTGCGGGTGCTGGCCAGCCTTGTCCGCGTGCTGGATAACCCTTCCCAGGACGTGCATCTGGCGGCGGTGATGCTGGGCCTTGGCGGCTTTGAGCCGGACGACCTGGTGCGGCTGCGCACGGCGCAGCCCGCCGGCAGCTTCTACGGCGCGGTGAGCGCCGCCGCCGAGGGCAAAGCCGCCGCCTTCATGGACTGGCTGCGCACCTTGCAGCGGCTGGCCCAGACCCTGCCGGTGGACCGGCTGATGGAAGAAAT
This sequence comes from Oscillospiraceae bacterium, assembly GCA_004558145.1. Classification (GTDB taxonomy): domain Bacteria; phylum Bacillota; class Clostridia; order Oscillospirales; family Ruminococcaceae; genus Allofournierella_A; species Allofournierella_A excrementavium. Next base: position 335,965 of record SFDQ01000001.1, on the reverse strand, counting down.
TTTCCTGCGCACCGGCTGCCTTGCCGCCGCCGGCGCGATGGAGGAAGGCCAGACGCGGCGGCAGAACCTGCGCCGTTTCGCCGCCTTTGCCGCTGACTGCGGCAAAAACGGCCTTGCGGGCGTGGTGCGCGCCATGGACGCGGCCCTGGCCGGGGGCGGCGTGCCCGGCCCCGAGCAGGGCCAGAGCCGCCCGGGGTGCGTGTCCATCATGACGGTGCACCGCTCCAAGGGGCTGGAATTCCCGGTGGTCGTCGCCGCCGGGCTGGACCGGCCCTTCAACCGGGAGGACCTCATCGCCCCGGTGGTGCTGCATCCCCGGCTGGGGCTGGGGCTCACCCTGCGGGCGGGGACGGGCGGCACCTACACCACCGCCCCCCTGCGGGCGGTGCAGGCCGCCCAGACGGCGGACGCCGTCAGCGAGGAGATGCGGGTGTTCTATGTGGCCGCCACCCGCGCCAAGGACAAGCTGCTGCTCACCATGAGCCTGAAAAATCCCCTGGGCACGCTGGAGCGGCTGGCGGCCCAGCTCACCGCCGCGGGCCGGTGCCAGCCCTATCTCCTGCAGCACTGCGCCAGCCGGGCGGACTGGGTGCTGCTGGCCCTGCTCACCCATCCTTCCGCCGGATGCCTGCGGGGGCTGGTGAACGCGCCGTTGCCGGTGCATCCCCGCCCCATGGCCGGCACCCTCACTGTGGACTTTCAGCAGCCGGCGGACGCGCAGCCCGCCCCCGCCGCTGCCGCGGGCCTGCCCGCCGCCGCCCCGGACGCCGGTCTTGCCGCGGCCCTGGCCGCCCGCCTTGGCTGGAACAGCCCCCGGGCAGCGCTGCAAACGGTGCCCGCCAAGGTCAGCGTCACGGCGCTGGCCCACACCGGCGAGGAACTCATCCCCGCCCGGCCGGCCTTCATGTACAAAGAGGGCCTCACCGGCGCGGAGCAGGGCAGCGCCCTCCACGCCTTTTTGCAGCACGCCGACCTTGCCGCCGCGGCCAAAGACCCCGAAGGGGAGGGCCGCCGCCAGCTGGAGGCAAAGCTGCTCACCGCCGAGCAGCACCACAGCCTGCCCTGGAAGGCCCTGCGCGCCTTTTTCGAAAGCGACGCCTTTGCCCGCGTGCAGGCCGCCGAAAGGGTCCTGCGAGAGTACGCCTTCATCACCTCCATCCCCGCCGAAAAGCTCTCGCCCGAAGCGGCGGGCGCCGGCGCGCGGGTGCTGGTGCAGGGCGTGGCGGACGTGGTGCTGGAATTCGGCGACCGGCTGGAGATCCTGGACTACAAGACCGACCGGGGCAAAAGCGGGGAAGAGCTCACCAAAGCCTACGCCGCCCAGCTGCGGATGTACGCGGAGGCGGTGGCGCGGCGGCTGGCAAAGCCGGTGAAAAAGCTCACCCTTTACAGTTTTGCCCTTGGCCGGGAAATAGACGTGCCTTTGGAATGATTTTTTTCAAAAACCGCTTGACACCGGCCCCCGGGCGTGGTAAGCTATTCGGGTAAAGAAAGCAGCTGACGGTTTGCCGCCGCGCTCACCTTGGGGCCCCACGGGCCCGGGTCAAGATGCTCTGCCGCGCTTTGGGCGCGGTGTGTCTTGTGTGTTCGCGCGGCTGCCGGAAATCGGCGGCCGCGTTCATTTTTCCGGGCAAATGATATGGGGGTGTATCCAAATCGCTACCAACGGCAAAAAAGAGATCGAGATCAACGAGGCCATCCGTGACAGGGAAGTCCGCCTGATCGGCGCAGACGGCAGCCAGCTGGGCGTCATGTCCGGCCGGGAGGCGCTGCGTTTGGCGCAGGAGCAGGACCTGGATCTGGTGAAGATCGCGCCCCAGGCGCAGCCGCCTGTGTGCAAGATCCTGGACTACGGCAAATACCGCTTCGAGCAGCAAAAGCGCGAAAAGGAAGCCAAGAAGAACCAGAAGGTCATTGAGATCAAGGAGATCCGCCTTTCCCTGAACATCGACACCAACGACTTCAACACCAAGGTCAATCAGGCCGAGAAGTTCCTGAAGGCGGGCCACAAGATCAAGGTCTCCATCCGGTTCCGCGGCCGCGAGATGGCCCACACCAATCTGGGCCTCGAGGTGGAAAAACGCTTTGCCGACGCGCTGCCCGACGCGCAGGTCGACAAGGCTCCCAAACTGGAGGGGCGCAGCATGCAGATGTTCATGAGCCCCAAGCCCGGTGCCCAGCAGAAGTAACACAAAATCTTAGGAGGAACGAACAATGCCTAAAATCAAAACCCATTCCGGTGCGAAGAAGCGCTTCAAGCTCACCAAGACCGGCAAAGTGAAACGCGGCCATGCTTACCGCAGCCACCTGCTCAACGGCCACGGCAAGACCACCAAGATCAAGCGCGGCTACCGCAAGAACGCCTACGCCGACAAGACCAATGCAGCCGCTGTCAAGGCCATGCTGCCCTACGCCTGAGGTCTTTAAAAGGCAAGGACTCTGAAATTCGACAAGTGACTGTGTAAAGGAGATAGAACAATGGCTCGTATCAAAGGCGCGATGATGACTCGCAAACGCAGAAAGAAGACCCTGAAGCTGGCCAAGGGCTTCTACGGCAGCAAATCCAAGCATTTCAAGATGGCCAAGCAGCAGGTCATGAAGAGCGGCAACTACGCCTTCATCGGCCGCAAGCTGAAGAAGCGCCAGTTCCGCAACCTGTGGATCACCCGCATCAACAACGCTGTTCGTCCTCTGGGCATGAACTACTCCAGCTTCATGAACGGCCTGAAGAAGGCCGGCATCGAGCTGAACCGCAAGATGCTCAGCGAGATGGCCATCCACGACCAGGCCGGCTTCGCCGCTCTGGTGGAGACCGCCAAGAAGGCGCTGTAAAATAAAAAAACGAGCAACGCCCGCGCGCACGCACGGGCGTCGCTTTGTATTGACAGCAAAAGGCCCCGCGCCGGGGCTGTGGCTTCGGCGCGGCGCTTTTCTTGTGAGGTGCGAAGTGCCCAACCGCATTACCAGCCGTGAAAACGACAAAATAAAATACGCCTGCAAACTGGCCCGTTCGGCGGCCTTCCGCGGGGGCGAAAACGCCTTCTTCGCGGAGGGCTTAAAGCTCTGCACCGATCTGGCCGCCGCCTGCCCCTTAAAGGTAATATATTATACCGCCGCCGCCCTGGAAAAGACCCCCGCGCTGGAAAACCTCGGCCGGGAGAACTACCTGGTGGAGGAGCACGTGGCCGAAAAGCTGGCGGAGGGCGCCTCCCACCAGGGGGTGTTCGGCGTGTTCGAACGCCCCGCCGCCCGCTTTGAGGACCTGCCCGTGCCCGGCCGCCTGCTGGCGCTGGAGCGGGTGCAGGACCCCGGCAACGTTGGGGCGCTTTTGCGCAGCGCCGCCGCCTTCGGCTTCGAGGGCGTGCTGCTCTCGCCCGGCTGCGCCGACCCCTTCGGCCCCAAGGCCCTGCGGGCCTCCATGGGGGCCGCGGCGCGCCTCAGGGTGGTGCAAACGCCCCACCTGCCCGACGCGCTGGCCGCCTTGCGGCAAAAGGGCGTGACGGCGCTGGCCGCCGCCCTCTACAACAGCCGCCCGCTGGACGAGGTGCCCGCCGAACTTCCCGGCGGGGTGTGCCTTGTCATCGGCAGCGAGGGCCAGGGCCTCACCGACGCGGCCGTCGCCGCCTGTGATGCGGCGGTGCGCATCCCCATCACCGACAAGGTGGAAAGCCTCAACGCCGGCGTGGCGGGCAGCGTGCTGCTGTGGCACTTCCGGGGGGCGGGGAAATGACCGACGGATGTTACTGGCTGTGGCTTTCCTTCGTGCTGGGGCCCGGCGCGGCCCACTGCCGCCGCCTGCTGGATGTCTACGGCAGCGCCCGGGCGGTGCACGAAGCGGTGGGCAAAGAGGACCTCTCCGACCTGCTCACCCCCAGCCAGTGCGGCCGCCTTTCCACCGACCCCGCCGTCTTCGCGCCCATGGAGGCCCGGTGCGTGCGCATGGGCGCTCAGGTGCTCACCATGGCTGACCCGGATTATCCGTCGCGTCTTATGGACATTGAGGACGCGCCCCCGGCGCTTTTCGTCACCGGCGAGGTCTCGGCGCTGAACGCCGGACACACCGTGGGCATGATCGGCTCCCGCAGGCCCAGCGCCTACGGCGTGGAGGCCGCCGCCGGCATCGGCAAACAGCTGGCCGAGGCGGGCGTCTGCCTTGTCAGCGGCCTTGCCGACGGGCTGGACAGCGAGGCCCACAAGGCCGCCGTGAACGCCGGCGCGCCCACCATCGGGGTGCTGGGCACCCCCATCGACCAGACCTACCCCGCCGCCAACCGCCGCCTGCGGGCGCAGATGGAACAAACGGGGGCGGTCATCAGCGAGTTCTTTCCCGGCGAAGCGGCCCAGCGCAGCAACTTTCTTTTGCGCAACCGCCTCATCGCCGCTTTGAGCGATGCTGTCTGCGTGGTGGAGGCGCGGGAAAAAAGCGGCACCATGAACACCGTGGGCCATGCCCAGCGCTACGGCCGGCTGGTCTTTGCGGTGCCGGGCGGCATCTTCAGCGAGGTGTGCGCCGGCACCAACCGCCTGCTGGCGGAAGGCAAAGCCCGCATGGCCACCGGCGGCGGCGCGCTGCTGGAGGCCCTGGGCCTGGAAGGGCAGGGGGCAAAGCCCGCCGCCCCCGCGCAAACGGCCCCGCCCCTCTCACCGGGGGCAAAGACCATGCTGGGATGCCTTTCCCAGACGCCCCGCCCGTTGGAGGCGCTGGCCGCCGAGACGGGCTTGGACGCGGGCAGCGCCCTGGCCGCCCTGCTGGAACTGGAAGTGGCGGGCGAGGCCCGGGGCTGCGCCGGCGGACTGTTCCGCCGCAAATGAAACCGTTAAGGAGAAGCAAATGTCGAAACTGGTCATTGTGGAGTCGCCTGCCAAGGCGAAAACCATTGGAAAATATCTGGGCGACGGCTACGAAGTCACCGCCAGCATGGGCCACATCCGCGATCTGCCCGCCAGCCAGCTGGGCATCGACGTGGACCACGGCTATGCGCCTCAATACATCAACATCAAGGGCAAGGAAAAGCTCATCAAGGAACTGAAGGCCGAGGCCAAAAAGGCCGACGAAGTCTTCCTCGCCACCGACCCGGACCGTGAGGGCGAAGCCATCAGCTGGCATCTGGCCTATCTTTTGGGCCTGCCGGTGGACGCGCCCAACCGGGTCACCTTCGGTGAAATCACCAAGAAGGGCGTGTCCGAGGGCATGGCTCACCCCCGCGCCATCGACATGGACCTGTTCAACGCCCAGCAGGCCCGCCGCGTGCTGGACCGTCTGGTGGGCTACAAGCTCAGCCCCTTCCTTTGGCGCAAGGTGCGCCGGGGCCTCTCCGCCGGGCGCGTGCAGAGCGTGGCCGTGCGCCTGATCGTGGACCGGGAGAAGGAAATTGAGGCCTTCCAGCCTCAGGAGTACTGGAACATCGACGCCACCCTCGCCGCCGGGCACAAGAAGTTCACCGCCCGGCTCTACGGCACCGCCGCCGGCAAAAAGCTGGAAATTCCCACCGGCGACAAGGCCGCCGAGGTGGTGGCGGCGCTGGAGGGCAAGGACTACACGGTGACCAAGCTCACCCGGGGCAGCCGCAAAAAGACCCCCGCGCCCCCCTTCATCACCTCCACCCTGCAGCAGGAGGCCAGCCGCCGGCTGGGCTTCACCGCCACCCGCACCATGCGGGCCGCCCAGACCCTCTACGAAGGCGTGGACATCGCCGGCCGGGGCACTCTGGGCCTCATCACCTACATGCGTACCGACAGCCTGCGGGTCTCCGACGAGGCCGTGGCCGGCGCGCGGGAGTACATCGGCGCGCAGTACGGCGAGAAATACGTCTACACCGGCAAGCGCACCTACAAGAGCCGCAGCGCCACCGCCGCCCAGGACGCCCACGAAGCCATCCGGCCCAGCGTGCCCTCCCTCACCCCCGACGAAGCGGAAAAGAGCATTTCCGGCGACATCGCCAAGCTCTACCGCCTCATCTGGAGCCGCTTCATCGCCAGCCAGATGAGCGACTGCGAGCAGGACACCGTCTCCGCCCAGATCACCGCCGGCGACTATCAGTTCCGGGCCGCGGGCTTCGTGGTCACCTTCGACGGCTTCACCGCCCTCTACGAGGAGGCCACCGACGAGAAGGAGAAGAAGGAGACCGCCCTGCCTCCCCTGGAGGAGGGCCAGACCCTCAAGCTCAGCCAGCTGACCCCCGAACAGAAGTTCACCCAGCCTCCCGCCCGCTACACCGAGGCCACCCTCATCCGGGCGCTGGAGGAAAACGGCATCGGCCGCCCCTCCACCTACGCCCCCATCATCACCACCATCGTGGACCGGGGCTATGTGGAGCGGGAGCAGAAAAAGCTCAAGCCCACCGTGCTGGGCCGCACCATCAACGAGCTGATGCTGGCCGAGTTCGCCCCCATCGTGGACGTGGCCTTCTCCGCCGACATGGAGAAGAACCTGGACAAGGTGGAGAGCGGCAAGGCCGACTGGCACGACATCATCGACCAGTTCTACAAGCCCTTCGCCGCCAGCCTTGAAAAGGCCGAGAAGGACATGGAGGGCAAAAAAATCAAGGTGCCCGACGAGGAGACCGACGAAGTTTGCGAAAAGTGCGGCCGCAAAATGGTCATCAAGACCGGCCGCTACGGCAAGTTTTTGGCCTGCCCGGGCTTCCCCGAGTGCACCAACACCCGGCGCCTCGTGAAGGACACCGGCGGCCGCTGCCCCAAGTGCGGCGGGCGGATGCTGCTGCGCCGCAGCGCCAAGGGCCGGGTCTACTACGGGTGCGAGAACTACCCCAACTGCGACTTCATGACCTGGGATGAGCCGGTGCCCCAGACCTGCGAAAAGTGCGGCGCCACCCTGTTCAAAAAAGGCAGCCGCCTCTACTGCGCGAAAGAGGGCTGCGGGTTCGAGACCCAGGTGACCAAATGAGCAAGGTCAGAGTGCTGGGCGCGGGCCTCGCCGGGTGCGAGGCCGCCCTGTGGCTGGCGGAAAAGGGCGTGGAAGTGGAGCTCTTCGAGCAAAAGCCCGCCCGCAAAAGCCCCGCCCACAAAAGTGAGAATTTTGCCGAGCTGGTCTGCTCCAACAGCCTGAAGGCTGACCGGCCGGACTCCGCCTCGGGCCTGCTCAAGGCCGAGATGGACCTGCTGGGCAGCCACCTTCTACCGGTGGCCCGGAAGGTCCGGGTGGCGGCGGGCGGGGCTCTGGCCGTGGACCGGGACGCTTTCAGCGCCGGGGTGACGCAGCTGGTGGAGAGCCAGCCCAACATCACCGTGGTGCGCAAAGAGGTCACCGAGCTGGACGAGAGCCTGCCCACCCTGGTGGCCACCGGCCCCCTCACCGACGGGGCGCTGGCCGCGGCCATCGCCGAAGTCACCGGGGGCGACGAGCTCTCCTTCTACGACGCGGCGGCCCCCATCGTCACCGCCGAGAGCCTGGACATGAGCCGCATCTTCGCCGCCAGCCGCTATGGCCGGGGCGAGGCGGACTATCTCAACTGCCCCTTCAACAAAGAAGAGTACGAGGCCTTCCACGCCGCGCTGGTGGCCGCCGAGCGGGCCGAGCTCCATGAGTTCGACGGCAACCTCACCGTTTACGAGGGCTGCATGCCCATCGAGGTGATGGCCGGCCGCGGGGCGGACACCATGCGCTTCGGGCCGCTGCGCCCGGTGGGCCTTGTGGACCCCGCCACCGGCCACCGCCCCTGGGCCAACGTCCAGCTGCGGCGGGAGAACGAGGCGGGCACGCTGTACAACATCGTGGGCTTCCAGACCAACCTCAAGTTCGGCGAGCAGAAGCGGGTGTTCTCCATGATACCGGGCCTCGCCAATGCCGAATTCGCCCGCTACGGCGTGATGCACCGCAACACCTTTTTGAACAGCCCCCGGCTGCTGGACCAGGGCCTGCGGCTCAAAGGCCACGAGAACCTGTGGTTCGCCGGCCAGATCACCGGCTTTGAGGGCTACATGGAATCCGCCGCCTGCGGCCTGCTGGCCGCCCGCAGCCTCTGGGCCGCCCTGAACGGGCGCAGCTACGAAGCGCCCCCGGCGGACACCATGCTGGGCCAGCTCACCCGCTACATCACCAGCGAAAACAAGAACTTCCAGCCCATGGGCGCGAACATGGGCCTGCTGCCCCCGCTGGCCGAGCACATCCGCGACAAGCGCCTGCGCTACGCCGCCATCTCCGAGCGGGCCCAGGCCGCCATGGCCCTCTGGGCAAAGGAAACGGAATAACACAAAGAACAACAAGGAAAGGGTGTAACTGCCATGAAGATCATTCTGGACGCCATGGGCGGCGACAACGCTCCCGCCGAGATCCTGAAGGGCGCGGCCGCGGCCACCGCCGCCTGGCCCGATGTGGAAATCCTGGCTGTGGGCGACGCGGAAAAGATCGCCGCCTGCGTGAAAGAAAACGCCATCGAGATGAAAAACATCGAGATCGTGAACGCCACCGAGGTCATCGAGATGTGCGACGAGCCGGCCAAGGCCGTGCGCGCCAAGAAGGACTCCAGCATGGTGGTGGGCCTGCGCATGCTGGCCGAGGGCAAGGGCGACGCCTTTGTCTCCGCCGGCTCCACCGGCGCGCTGCACGTGGGCGCAAGCCTCATCGTGCGCACGGTGAAGGGGGTCAAGCGCCCGGCGCTGGCCACCGTCATCCCCGGCAAAACGCCCTTCCTGCTGCTGGACTGCGGCGCGAACGTGGAGTGCCGCGCCTCCATGCTGGAGGCCTTCGGCGTGATGGGCAGCGTCTACATGAACAAGGTCATGGGCCTGGAGCAGCCCCGGGTGGCGCTGGTGAACAACGGCGCCGAGGAATCCAAGGGCACCCCCACCTATGTGGAGGCCCATCAGCTGCTGAAGAACAACAAGGCCATCCACTTTGTGGGCAACATCGAGCCCCGGGACATCCCCGCCGGCCATGCGGACGTGGTGGTGGCCGACGGCTTCACCGGCAACGTGGTGCTGAAACTCACCGAGGGCCTCGCCAAGTACTTCGGTTCCAAGCTGAAGGAGATGTTCAAAAAGAGCCTGGGCACCAAGGTGGGCTACCTGCTTTTGAAGGGCGGCGTGGCCGACTTCAAAAAGAGCATGGACGCCGACGAGTACGGCGGCGCGCCCCTGCTGGGCACCCGCCGCCCGGTCATCAAGGCCCACGGCTCCTCCAATGCCCGGGCCATCCAGAACGCCATCCGGCAGGCCAGACTCTGCGTGGAGAACGACCTGTGCGGCGTGATGGCCGAAAGCCTTGCCAACCTGGCCGACGAAGCCGCCAACTGACCCCAACAGGAGGCATTTTTCCATGCATCAACTGGAGACCGTCATCGGTTACACCTTCAAGGACCCCACCCTGCTGGAGACCGCCCTCACCCACACCAGCTTTGCCAACGAGGCCAAGGGCCATGTGAAGCACAACGAGCGGCTGGAATTCTTGGGCGACAGCGTGCTTTCCATCGTGGTGGCGGACTATCTGTTCCACCACTGGACCGACCGCCCCGAGGGGGAACTGACCAAAGCCAGGGCCAGCCTCGTCTGCGAGAGCGCCCTGTTCCAGTTCGCCCAGGAAATTGACCTGGGGCGCTATCTGCGCCTGGGCCGGGGCGAAGAGCGGGGCGGCGGGCGCACCCGCCCCAGCGTCGTGTCCGACGCCTTTGAGGCACTCATCGCCGCGCTTTATCTGGACGGCGGCATCGAGGTGGCCCGCGCCTTCATCCTGCCCTTCATCACCGAGGGCAAGACCGCCGAGGCCGACTATAAGACCCAGCTGCAGGAGGTCATCCAGCAGAACCCCGAGGAGCGCCTGCGTTACGAGCTGGAAGGGGAGACCGGCCCCGACCATGACAAACACTTCAAAATGGCGGTGTACCTCAACTCCAACCTCATCGGCCGGGGCGAGGGGCACAGCAAAAAGGCCGCCGAGCAGGCGGCCGCCCGGCAGGCCCTCAAACTGATGGGTCTGGTGAAATAACGCTTTGGGAGCAACGCAATGGTACTGAAAGAACTGGAGATACAGGGGTTCAAGAGCTTCCCCGACCGCACCCGCGTCAAGTTCGACCAGGGCATCACCGCCGTGGTGGGGCCCAACGGGTCGGGCAAGAGCAACATCTCCGACGCCATCCGCTGGGTGCTGGGCGAGACCAGCTCCAAGCAGCTGCGCGGCGCGGGCAAGATGGAGGACGTCATCTTCGGCGGCACCCAGCTGCGCAGCGCCATGGGCTACGCCATGGTCAACCTCACGCTGGACAACTCCGACCGCCGGCTGGAAGTGGACGCCGACGAGGTGGTCATCGGCCGCAAATACTACCGCTCCGGCGAGAGCGAATACTCCATCAACGGCCAGAACGTGCGCCTCAAGGACGTGTACGAGCTCTTTCTCGACACCGGCCTCGGCCGCGACGGCTACTCCATCATCGGCCAGGGCCGCATCGCCGAGATCGTGGGCGCGAAGAGCGCCGAGCGCCGGGAAATTTTTGAGGAGGCCAGCGGCATCGCCAAATACCGCTACCGCAAAAACGAGGCCGAGCGCCGCCTTGCCGGGGCCGAGGATAACCTTTCCCGCCTGCGGGACATCCTGGGCGAACTGGAGAGCCGGGTGGGCCCCCTGGAAAAGGAGAGCAAAAAGGCCGCCCAGTTTTTGGAACTGAGCGAAAAGCGCAAGGAGCTGGAGGTCACCCTCTGGGTGGACGGCGTGCGCCGTGCCAAGGAGACGGTGCGCACCCAGCAGCGCCAGTACGAGACCGCCCAGGCGGACTACGACGCCCTCTGCGCCGAGATAGAAGCCATCGACGCCGAGACCGAACAGGTCCAGGCGGAGATGCAGCGGCTGATGGTGGAGGTGGAGCGGTGCAACGCCGCCATCCGCGCCATCACCGAGGAGCAGGCGGGCAGCGACAGCCGTCTGGCCGTTCTGCAAAACGACATCGACCACAACAACGCCTCCATCGCTTCCTTTAAAGAGGAGATAGAGGCTGCGGGCGCGGGCAAGGAGGGTCTTGCCGCCGAAGCCGCCGCCCACCGGAAGGCCATCGAAGAGCTGGAAGCCAAAATGGCCGAACTGGAGGCCGAGGCCGCCCGGCGGGAGGAACAGCTGGCGGCCATCCAGGCGGAGAACGCCGCCACCGGCGAGCGCCGGGGCGCTGTCACCGGCCTGCTGGCCCAGCTCACCGCCCGCCAGACCGACGCGAAGGTGCGGGCCGCCTCCTGCGCCTCCAGCGCGGCGGCCGCCGCCGAGCGATTGAACGCCATCGCCGCCGACAAAGAGAAGAACGCCGAGACCCTGAAGGGCCTGGAAGCCGAGCAGGCGGACACCGCGGCCTACCTTGCCACGGTGAACGACACCCTCGCCCGGCTGGAAAACGTGCAGAACGGCCTGAAAATGAAGCTGGCCAGCCGCACAAAACAGCTGGACGAGGCGGACGCCGCCGAGCAGCAGATCACCCGCCAGCGGGAGGCCGCTGTGCAGCGCCTGCAGGTGCTGGGCGATCTGGAGCGCAATATGGACGGCTACCAGCAGAGCGTCAAGACCGTGATGCGCGCCGCCCAGAACCGCCGCCTGCGGGGCATCCTGGGCACCGTGAGCGGCCTGCTCACCGTCCAGCCCGGCTACGAACTGGCCATCGAGACGGCCCTCGGCTTTGCCTTGCAGAACATCGTGGTGGACGGCGAAGCCGCCGCCAAGGCCGCCATCGCCTTTTTGCGGGACGAAAAGGCCGGCCGCGCCACCTTTCTGCCCCTGGACACCGTCAAGGGGACCCGCATGGATTCCTCCCGCCTCTCCGGCAGCGCCCGGGTGGCGGCGGATTTAGTGAAGTGCGACGCGAAGTACGACAACATCGTGGCCAATCTCTTGGGCCGCATCATCGTGGTGGACGAGATAAACGAGGCCTCCCGGGTGGCCCGCAGCCTTGACTGGCGCAACCGCGTGGTCACGGTGGACGGTCAGGTCATCAACGCCGGCGGTTCCTTCACCGGCGGCTCCACCAGCCGGTCGGCGGGCCTGTTCAGCCGCCGTCAGGAGATGGAAGACCTGAAAAAGAAGGTGGCGGACCTGGAGAAAAAGCAGGACGCCGCCGCCGAGGCCACCGACAAGTGGAAGGCGGAGGTGGACGCGCTGAACGCCCAGCTTACCGCCGCCGCCAGCGAGGCCATCATCGCCGGGGGCGATAAAATTCGCGCCGAGGCCGAGGCCCGCCGCATCGAGGCGGCCCTCAGCCAGGCCAAAGCCGCCGCCGAGCTTTCTGCCGCCGAGGCGGACAGCCTCGCCGCCCAGAAGGCGAAGGACGAGGCCGAGGGCAAGGCTGCCGCCGCCGAGCAGGAAAAGCTGGCCGGCGAAATTGCCGCCCTTGAAAAAGAGCTGGCGGAACTGGCCGGCAGCGACGACAGCTTTTTGGCCACCCGCGCCCGCCTCTCCGACGAGCTTTCCGCCGTGCGCATGCAGCGGCTGGAGGCCGGCAAGGACAAGGACCTCCACGCCGCCGCGCTGGAGACCCTGGCCAGCCGCTCCGGCGAGAGCGACGAGCGGGACAAGACCCTGCGGGCGGGCATCGCCCGCCTTGAGGCGCTGAACGCCGAGAACGAGGAAAAGATGGCCGCCGTGCGCCTTCAGAAAGAGGAGGCCGCCGGCCGCATCGAGGAGCAGGAGGCGAAGATCGCCGCCGCCAGCGCCCGCCGCATGGAAAAGGAGGGCGAGGTCAACCAGAAGACCCAGAAGGTGCGCGCCATCACCGACCAGCGGGAAAAGATGAGCCAGGAGATGGCCCGCCTCGCCGAGCGCAAGAGTGCCGCCGAGGTAGAGTACGACCAGACCATCGCCAAACTCTGGGAGGAGTACCAGCTCACCATGACCGATGCTCAAGGCCTCTGCGTGGAGTTCGACTCGGTCACCGAGCTGCGCCGCCAGGTGGGCGAGGTGCGGGGCAAGATACGGTCGCTGGGCAACGTGAACGTGTCCGCCATCGAGGAATACAAAGAGGTCAGCACCCGCTACGAGACCCTGCGGGAGCAGGTGCGGGACGTGGAAAAGAGCAAGGCCGAGCTGACACGGATGATCAACGAGCTCTCCGGCGAGATGAAGACCATCTTCACCGAGAGCTTCAACCAGATCAACGGCCACTTCGGGCGCATCTTCAACGCCCTCTTCGGCGGCGGCTCCGCCAGCCTGTCCCTGGCCGACCCGGAGAACGTGCTGGAAAGCGGCATCGACATCCAGGTGGCCCCTCCGGGCAAGGTCATCAAGAACCTGTCTGCCCTGTCCGGCGGCGAGCAGGCGCTGGTGGCCATCAGCATCTACTTCGCCATCCTGGCGGTGAACCCCGCCCCCTTCTGCATCCTGGACGAGATCGAGGCCGCCCTGGACGACGTGAACGTGGTGCGCTACGCCCAGTACCTCCAGCGCATCTGCGACGCCACCCAGTTCATCGTCATCACCCACCGCCGCGGCACCATGGAGGCCGCGGACGTGCTCTACGGCGTCACCATGCAGGAGGACGGCGTGTCCAAACTGCTGCGCCTTGACCTGGACGAGGTGGACGCTTCGCTGGTGTCCTGAGGAAAAGGTGTGAAAACCGGCGGATTTTGCAACATTCGCCCCGTTTCGGCCGTATATACTTACAGTACGCCCCGCCCCATGCGGCGGGAAAAACAGAAAATGAGGGAACAGACCATGGGATTTTTCAGCCGCAAAGAGAAACTGGACGAGGGCCTTGCCAAGACCCGCAAGGGCTTTTTCGCCGGCATCCTGGACATGATGAACGCCGGCAGCATCGACGACTCCTTCTACGATGACCTGGAGGACCAGCTCATCCTGGCGGACGCGGGCGCCGACGAGGCCGACCGGCTGGTGACCGCTTTGCGCCAGCGGGTGCGCCACGAGCACATCAAGAACGCCGCCGAAGCGCTGGAAGCCCTGAAATCCATCATCGTGGAGGAACTGCGGGCGGACGGCCCGATGGACCTCTCCGGCCGCCCGGCGGTCATCATGGTCATCGGGGTCAACGGCGTGGGCAAGACCACCAGCATCGCAAAGCTGGCCCGGCTCTACAAGAGCCAGGGCAAGAGCGTGCTGCTGGCCGCGGGCGACACCTTCCGCGCCGCCGCCGCCGAACAGCTCACCATCTGGGCCGACCGGGTGGGCGTGCCGGTGGTGCGCCACGGCGAAGGGGCCGACCCCGCCGCCGTGGTGTTCGACGCGGTGCAGTCCGCCGCCGCCAAAGGGGTGGACATCGTCATCTGCGATACCGCGGGCCGCCTGCACACCAAGCACAACCTGATGGCGGAGCTGGCAAAAATTCGCCGCAGCGTGGAAAAAGCCTGCCCCGCCGCCAGCGTGGAGACCCTGCTGGTGCTGGACGCCATCACCGGCCAGAACGCCATCAGCCAGGCCGCCCAGTTCATCGAGGCCGCCGGCGCCAGCGGCATCATCCTCACAAAGCTCGACGGCACCGCCAAGGGCGGCTCGGTCATCAGCGTCAAGCAGAAGCTGGGCCTGCCGGTGCGCTTTGTGGGCGTGGGCGAGGGCATGGACGACCTGATGGAATTTTCCGCCGAGGACTTCACCGACGCTCTCTTCGCGGAGCACTGAAAAAAGGAGAAACGACATGCTTATCTGCGCCGCCACCGGCAACGCCGGCAAACTCAAGGAGATCCGCCGCATCCTGGAGGCTCAGGGCCACACGGTCAAGAGCCAGAAGGAGCTGGGCATCACGCTGGAGCCGGAAGAGACCGGCACCACCTTTGCCGAAAACGCCCGCATCAAGGCCCGGGCCATCTGCGAGGCCGCCGGCCTGCCCACCCTGGCCGATGACTCCGGCCTTGCGGTGGACGCGCTGGACGGCGCGCCGGGGGTCTATTCCGCCCGCTACTGCGGCCGCCACGGCGACGACGAGGCCAACAACGACAAGCTGCTGGCCGCCCTTTCCGATGTGGAGGAGGGCCGCCGCACGGCGAAGTTCGTCAGCGCGGTGTGCTTTTATCTGCCCAGCGGCCGCCAGCTGACGGTGCTGGGCGAGTGCCCGGGCCGGGTGGGCTTCGAGCGGGCCGGCGCCAACGGCTTCGGCTACGACCCGCTGTTCATCCCCGACGAGGTGGGCCTGCCCGGGGGCGGCAAGGCCCCCAACGCCGAGGGCCGCAGCTACGCCCAGCTGGAAGACTGGGAGAAGGACGCCATCAGCCACCGCGGCGTGGCCATGGCCAAACTGGACAAGGAACTGCCCGCCTTCCTGGCGGCGGGGGAGGGCGCGGGCGCGCCCATCACCGCCATTGAGGAGAGCCTGGGCTTTGAGCGCAACCAAAAGCGGGACGGCGACCGCCTCACCCGCGCGCTGCGCTGAACACAAAACCAAAAACGGAGGAATTTTTTCATGCTCACAAGCAAACAGCGCGCCGCGCTGCGCAAGGCCGCCAACGGCCTGGACCCGGTGTTCCAGGTGGGCAAGGGCGAGATCGACGAGACCCTCATCAAGTCCACCGCCGACTGCCTGGCCGCCCGGGAACTCATCAAGATGAAGGTGCTGGAGACCAGCCTCTACTCCGCCCGCGAGGCCGCCGAGCTGCTGGCCGAACAGACCGGCGCCGAGGTGGTGCAGGTCATCGGCTCCAAGTTCGTGCTCTTCCTCAAAAAGAAGAAGGAGAGCCGCTTTGAAGACCTGCTGAAATGAGCTCAGCGCACCCGAAAGGAGCATCCGCCATGGAAGGGGAAAACCGGGGCCCGCGCCGGCCGGACGGTGAACGTGTGCTGCTCTTCGGCGGCACCTTCGACCCGCCCCACAACGGCCACATCCACTTTCTCAAAAGCGCCATCGAGGCGGCAAAGCCCGCGCGGGTGGTGGTGATGCCCTCCTGCATCCCGCCCCACAAGGCGGCCAGCGCCACCCCGGCGGCGCTGCGCCTTGCCATGTGCGAGTGCTTCAGGCCCCTCTTCCCGGCGCTGGAAGTCAGCGACTGGGAGATACGCCAGGGCGGCAAGAGCTACACCATTGACACGGTGAAGATGCTGGAACAAACATACCCCGGCGCGTCGGTGTATCTGTGCGTGGGCAGCGACATGCTCACCACCTTCACCGAATGGCGCGACTGGCAGGACCTTTTGCGCCGCACGGTGCTGGTGGCCCAGAGCAGGGAAGAAGGGGACATGCCCGCATTGCGCGCCGCCGCCCGGGCCCTGGAGGCCGAGGGCGGCAAAGTGCTCTTCACCGACGCGCCCGCCCTGCCCCTGGCCTCCACCGACCTGCGCGCCCACCGGCGGGACCTGTCCGCGGTGCCAGAGGCGGCCCGGCGGGTGATCGAAGAAAACCATCTCTATGAAAGGTGACAAGAACATGACCTGCGGCGAAGCCGAAAAAATGGTGAAAAAGGCGCTCTCCAAAAAGCGCTTCACCCACACCGTCAACGTAAGGGACAAGGCGGTGGAACTGGCGGCCCTCTACGGCGCAAGCGAGGAGAAGGCGGCCCTGGCCGCCCTTCTGCACGACGCGGCCAAGGAGCTGCCGAAAGAGGAATTATTGCAGATTCTGCGGGAAAATGCTATAATAGCGGGTGACGCTGAAAACAGCCCGCCCCCGGTGTGGCACGGCGTCTGCGCGGCCATCCTGGCCCAGACCCGCTGGGGTGTGGAGGACAGGGAAGTGCTGGACGCCATCCGGTATCACACCACCGGACGGGCCGGCATGACCAAATTGGATAAAATCATCTTTTTGAGCGACATGATCAGTGCCGAGCGCGACTACCCCGAAGTGGAGGAGCTGCGCCGGCTTTCCCTGCAGGACCTGGACACGGCGGTGGCCACGGCCCTGCGCTACAATGTGGAGTGGATGGAAGCTTGCGGCAAAACCATCGACCCGATCACAAGGCGGGCGCTGGACGATATGGAGCGTATCGTCAGCACCCGGTAAACGGAGGTTTGCCCCATGAACAATTCCAATCAGCACAGAAAACTCAACACTTCTTCCGCGTCCCACGGCGCGTCGGGCGCGTCCCGCACGGGCGGCGCGTCCTCTTCCGCCGGCCGCAAGATCAACCGCAGCGGCGCTTCTTCCGCCTCCTCTTCCGGCGCGGCGCGCAACGTCTATCACGCGCCCTCTTCGGCGGCCTCCTCTTCCGGGCGCACCGCCTCCC
Organism: Oscillospiraceae bacterium; assembly: GCA_004558145.1. GTDB lineage: Bacteria > Bacillota > Clostridia > Oscillospirales > Ruminococcaceae > Allofournierella_A > Allofournierella_A excrementavium. The sequence continues at coordinate 318,880 of SFDQ01000001.1, read as the reverse complement.
GGCCTGCCGCCGCCTCCGCCGCCCACGCTTCGGCGCCCCGCCGCCGCAAGAAAAAGCGCAGCGTGCTCAAAACCGTGCTCATCAGCCTGGGCTGCTTTTTGGGCGTGCTGGCCATCGGCCTCTTCGGCCTCTATCAGTGGGTGGTGCACTCCATCAGCCCCGAGGGCGGCAATCCCACCATCAACGAGATCATCAACACCCCCACCGAGTACAAGGGCGATGTGGTGAACGTGCTGGTGTGCGGCATCGACTACGAGGAGGGCCGCGCCTACACAAGCGACGGCTCCAACGACGGCATGACCGACATGATCATGTATGTCAACTTTGACGTTGCCAACCACAAGATCAACATGCTCCAGATCCCCCGGGACACCTACCCCGGCGAGGAGTACAAGCACGGCAACACCGGCAAGATCAACGCCGTGGCCCTGTACAACGACGGCATCGGCAGCCTGATGGAGCTCATCCATGAGCAGTACAAGCTGCCGGTGGACTACTACGTCACCATCGACATGCAGAGCCTCAAGGAGATCGTGGACCTCTTCGGCGGCATCGAGGTCTATATCCCCCAGGACATCTCCTACAAGGGCAGCACCCTGGAGCAGGGCTACCGCAACCTGGACGGCGAGGCCGCCGAGTTCTTCGTGCGCAACCGCAACTACGCCCAGGCGGACATCGCTCGGCTGGATATGCAGCGCTACTTCTACCAGGGCCTGTTTGCCCGCATCCGCACCGCCACCGTGTGGGACCTGGCAAAGCTGGCCCCGGTGGCCCTCAAGTATGTGGAGACCAACATCCCCATGGACGAGCTCATCAGCATGGGCGTGAGCTTTTTGCAGGTGGACAGCGCCAACATCATGATGTGCAAACTGCCCACCTACTCCGCCGCCGAGCGCTATAACAATCAGTCCCATCTGATCTGCGACGTGGCCAAGACCACCGACCTGCTGAACGAGTATTTCCGCACCTACGGCGGCCCGGTGTATGAGCTGGACGTTCCCACCCTTGCCACCGTGGGCGAGTCCACCGACCCCAACGTGCAGTACATGGGCCAGCTGGACACCGAGGCCGAGGCCGGTCAGGCCGCCGGCTGATCCCCCATCACCAACAACAGCCGGCCCCGGGCCGGCGAAAGGAGAACCCAATGGAAAGTTTGCAGCTTGCCACCGCCATCGCCAAGGTGCTGGACAAGAAAAAAGCCTCTGACGTGAAGGTGCTCAAGGTGCGGGACCTCACCGTCCTCACCGATTACTTCGTCATCGCCACCGGCACCTCTTCCACCCACGTGAAGAGCCTGGCCGAGGAGGTGGAGTTCCAGCTGGATCAGCAGGGCGTCAAAACCCTGCGCACCGAGGGCTACGACTCCAAGAACTGGATCCTGCTGGACTATGGCACCGTCATCGTGCATGTGTTCTATCCCGAAGCCCGCAATTTCTACGACCTGGAGCACCTCTGGGCCGACGCCGAGCCGGTGGATGTGAAGTTCGAAGAGGACGAGACCCAAGCGCAGTGAACCGGCGCGGCCTGCCCGCCGCCGTTTGAAACAAATCAATTTCTGGAGTTGATGTCAGGTGAAATACGATTTCAAGGCCGTTGAGAGCAAGTGGCAGAAGATCTGGGCGGACGAAAAGACCTTCGCCGCCAAGATCGACCACTCGAAACCCAAGTTCTACGCTCTGGTGGAGTTCCCCTACCCCAGCGGGCAGGGCCTGCATGTGGGCCATCCCCGCAGCTACACCGCGCTGGACATCGTGGCCCGCAAAAAGCGCCTTTGCGGCTACAACGTGCTCTACCCCATGGGCTGGGACGCCTTCGGCCTGCCCACCGAGAACTTCGCCATGAAGAACCACATCCACCCGGAAGTGGTCACCAAGAACAACGTGGCCCGCTTCAAGAGCCAGCTGCAGGCCCTGGGCCTGTCCTTCGACTGGGACCGGGAGATCAACACCACCGACCCCGAGTACTACAAGTGGACCCAGTGGATCTTCCTGCAGCTGTATAAGCACGGCCTTGCCTACAAAAAGGAAATGAACGTCAACTGGTGCACCGGCTGCAAGGTGGTGCTGGCCAACGAGGAAGTGGTCAACGGCTGCTGCGAGCGCTGCGGCGGCGAAGTGGTCCACAAGGTCAAGAGCCAGTGGATGCTCAAGATCACCGCCTACGCCGACCGCCTCATCGACGATTTGGACGGCCTGGACTTCATCGACCGCGTGGTCACCCAGCAGAAGAACTGGATCGGCCGCAGCCACGGCGCGGAGGTCACCTTCAAGACCACCACCGGCGAGGATCTGGTGGTCTACACCACCCGGCCGGACACCCTCTTCGGCGCTACTTACATGGTCATGGCCCCCGAGCACGCCCTGGTGAAGGAGTGGCTGGAGAACGGCACCATCACCAACGCCGACGCCGTGCGGGCCTATCAGGCCGAGGCCGCCCGCAAGAGCGACTTTGAGCGCACCGAGCTTGCCAAGGACAAAACCGGCGTGTGCCTGGAGGGCGTGAAGGGCGTCAACCCGGTGAACGACACCGAGATCCCCATCTTCATCTCCGACTACGTGCTGGCCACCTACGGCACCGGCGCCATCATGGCGGTGCCCGCCCACGACACCCGCGACTACGACTTCGCCAAGGCCTTCGGCCTGCCCATCATCGAGGTGGTGGCCGGCGGCGACGTGGAAAAGGAAGCCTTCACCGACTGCGCCACCGGGGTGATGGTGAACAGCGGTTTCCTCACCGGCATGACCGTGGAAGAGGCCAAGAAGGCCATCACCAATTGGCTGGAGGAGAACGGCAAGGGCCACGCCAAGGTCAACTTCAAGCTGCGCGACTGGGTGTTCAGCCGTCAGCGCTACTGGGGCGAACCCATCCCCATGGTCTACTGCCCCCACTGCGGCTGGCAGCCCCTGCCCGAGAGCGAGCTGCCCCTGCGCCTGCCCGAGATCACCGACTTTGAGCCCGGCCCCGAGGGCGAGAGCCCCCTGGCCCGCCACCAGGAGTGGGTGAACACCACCTGCCCCAAGTGCGGCGGCCCCGCCAAGCGGGAGACCGACACCATGCCCCAGTGGGCGGGTTCCAGCTGGTACTTCCTGCGCTATATGGACCCCCACTGCGACACCGCCCCCGTGAGCAAGGAGGCCGTGGAGTACTGGGGCCCGGTGGACTGGTACAACGGCGGCATGGAGCACACCACCCTGCACCTGCTGTACAGCCGGTTCTGGCACAAGTTCCTCTATGACATCGGCGTGGTGCCCACCAGCGAGCCCTACAAAAAGCGTACCAGCCACGGCATGATCCTGGGCGAGAACGGCGAGAAGATGTCCAAGAGCCGCGGCAACGTCATCAATCCCGACGATGTGGTGAACGAGTACGGCGCCGACACCCTGCGCCTGTATGAGATGTTCATCGGCGACTTCGAGAAGGCCGCTCCCTGGTCCACCCAGTCCATCAAGGGCTGCAAGCGTTTCCTGGACCGCGTCTGGGGCCTTGCGGACCAGATCGTGCCCGGCGAGGGCTACCGCCCCGAGCTGGAGAGCGCCATCCACCGCACCATCAAGAAAGTGGGCGAGGACATCGAGGTGCTCAAACACAACACCGCCATCGCGGCCATGATGAGCCTTGTGAACGACTTCTACGCCGCCGGCGGCGTCACCCGCGACGAGTTCGCCACCCTGCTGACCCTGCTGAACCCCTTCGCTCCTCACATCACCGAGGAGCTGTGGCAGCGCTGCGGCTTTGAGGGCCAGATCGCCCACGCCGCATGGCCCGTTTACGACGAGGCCAAGTGCGTCGAAAGCACCGTGGAAGTGCTGGTGCAGCTGAACGGCAAGCCCAAGGCCCGGCTGAATCTGGCCGCCGGCCTGGACGCCGCCGCCACCCTGGCCGCCGTGAAGGCCGCCCCCGAGGTGGCCGCCCTGCTGGAAGGCAAGACCCTGGTGAAGGAGATCGCCGTGCCCGGCAAGCTGGTCAACCTGGTGGTAAAAGGTTAAAACTTTGTGAACGATCGGGAAAACCCCCTTCGCGGAGGAATTTCCGGTTGACAGAATCCTCTGAGGCATAGTATAATCGGGTATGTTGGGTACTTTGCTTTTAAAGGCCCGGCAAAACTCCTGCCTCAGGTCCAAGGGAGGGAAGTAAGATGTCGGAAGTTCGTGTCAAGGACGGCGAGTCGCTGGAAAGCGCCCTGCGCCGCTTTAAGCGCTCCACCGCGCGCAGCGGCGTGTTGGCGGAAGTTCGCAAGCGCGAGGCGTATGAGAAGCCCTCCGTGCGCCGCAAGAAGAAGTCCGAAGCCGCCCGCAAGCGCAAGTATAAGTAAGCGGCGGTGCCGGTTAACCGGCTGACAACGCACCAAGCGTCCGGGCGGGCCCACCAGGGGCCCGCCCGTTTTCGTTTTCCCGAGACTATGAAGGAGGGCGCATGCCCATGCTCATCACACCGGAATATCTTTTTTCCAGCGTCAGCGCCATCACCCCCGCCTTTTTGAAGGAAAAGGGCGTCGATGCGCTGGTGCTGGATGTGGACGACACCCTCACCGCCCACGGCAGCCAGCAGCTGGACGAGGAGGTGGAACGCTGGCTGGAGACTATGCGCGCCGCCGGCGTCAAGCTGATGATCGTCAGCAACAACACTAAAAAACGGGTGAGTCCCTTTGCCGCCCGGCTGGGGCTGCCCTTCGTCTCCATGGCCTGCAAGCCCCTCACCTTCGGCCTTGCCGCCGCCCGCCGCCGCTTCGGCGTGCCCCGGGCCCGCATGGCCATCGTGGGCGACCAGCTCTTCACCGACCGGCTGGCCGCCAGCTTCTTCGGCATCCCGGCGCTGGTGGTGTCGCCCCGGGGCGGCCCAGCCCGCAAGGACATCCAGTTCAAGCGCAGGCTGGAACAGCCGTTCCTGCGCCGCTATTATCAAAAAGGAGGCAAGCTGCTGTGAACAAGCCCCTGTTCGGCACCGCCGGCACCAGCGAGAGCTTCAAGACCATGGGCTACAAGTCCAGCGCCCAGGTGCCGGAGTACACCGCCGCCATGGGCCTGGACGCCTTCGAGTACCAGTGCGGCCGGGGCGTGCGTTTGGGCCAGGAGCTGGCAAAGACCATCCGCGCCGGGGCCGAGGCCCGCGGCATCTGTTTCAGCCTCCACGCCCCCTACTACATCTCCATGAGCAGCATGGAGGAGGAAAAGCGCCTGAACAGCGTGAACTATATTCTGCAAAGCGCCGCCGCGGTGCGCGCCCTGGGCGGCCGGCGGGTCATCTTTCATGCGGGCAGCTGCGGCAAGCAGAGCCGGGAAGAAGCCCTGGAAAAAGCGCTGGACACCATGGCCCGCATGCAGGCGGCGCTGGACGAGGCCGGCTTTGAGGACATCACCTTGTGCCCCGAGACCATGGGCAAGGTGGGCCAGCTGGGCACCCTGGACGAGGTGCTGGCCCTGTGCAAGGTGGACAAACGCATCACTCCCTGCATCGACTTCGGCCACCTGAACGCCCGGGACGGCGGCTGGATCAAGGGCACAGAGCAGTACGCCTTCATCCTGGACCGCATGGCCCAGGAACTGGGGGACGAGCGGGCGGTGAACTTCCACGCCCACTTCAGCCGCATCGAGTACACCACCGGCGGCGAAAAGCGCCACCTCACCTTTGCCGACACGGTGTTCGGCCCGCCCTTCGAGCCGCTGATGGAGCTTCTCTTTCAGCGCCGGCTGGCCCCGGTGATCGTCTGCGAGTCCGCCGGCACCCAGGCGGAGGACGCGGCGGTGATGAAACGGTATTATCAGAGCCTCGGCGAAGGCTGACTGAACGCGGCTTTTTGCCACAAAAGGGTTGCAAAACAGCCGCCCTTAGGGTAAAATATTTACGGATATGTCAAAGGTTCAGCTTTGAGATTATAAAAAGTATGGAGGATCCTTTATGATTTCTGCAGGCGATTTCCGCAACGGCGTTACCTTTGAAGAGGACGGCAAGGTGCTGCAGGTGGTTGAATTCCAGCACGTGAAGCCCGGCAAGGGCGCCGCCTTCGTGCGCACCAAGACAAAGAACGTCATCACCGGCGCCGTCACCGAGACCAGCTACAACCCCAGCGCCAAGTTCCCCACCGCTTACATCGAGCGGCGTGAGATGCAGTACAGCTACAACGACGGCGGTCTGTACTACTTCATGGACATGGAGACCTACGAGCAGGTGCCCATCAACGAGAAGGACCTGGGCGACTCCTTCAAGTTCGTGAAGGAGAACGAGATGGTCAAGGTGCTCAGCTACAAGGGCAACGTGTTCGGCATCGAGGCTCCCAACTTCGTGGTTCTGGAGGTCACCGAGACCGAGCCCGGCTTCAAGGGCAACACCGCCACCAACACCCTGAAGCCCGCCAAGCTGGAGACCGGCGCTGAGATCCGTGTGCCCCTGTTCATCAACGAGGGCGACAAGATCCGCATCGACACCCGCACCGGCGAGTATATGGAGCGCGCCTGAGCCAAGCAATGCGATCAGCCCCGGGCGGCGGCAATGCCGCCGCCCGGCTTTTCATTTCAAATCTGCTATAATAGGAGGAACATCCCTATGGAACTGAACGAGAGAGCCGCCTATCTGAAGGGCCTGATGGAAGGTCTGGAGATCAGCGAGGAGACCAAAGAGGGCAAGGTGCTCAAGGCCATGTACGAGCTGCTGGCCGAGCTGTGCGACACCGTCACCGATCTGGACGACGATCTGGACCAGGTCTACGACGAGCTGGACGCCATGGACGAGGACATGGACGAACTGGAAGAGTACGTCTACGGCGACGACATGGACGACGAGGAAGAGGACGACGAGGACGACGGCGAGCTGGAGGCCGAGGTGGAGTATGAGCTCACCTGCCCCAACTGCGGCGCTGTGACCGTGGTGGACGAGGATACCCTCTTCAACGAGAAGATCAGCTGCCCCAACTGCGGCGCTGAGTTCGACATCGAGTTCACCGAGTGCGACGGCGAGTGCGACGGCTGCACCGACTGCGACGCCCCCGAGGAAGAATAAGATTTGACACGGGCCGCCAAGGCCCGAAAGGCGGGTCCGGCCACCGTTGTGGGAGGCCGCGCCCGCCTTTGCTTTTTGAGCAAAAGGAGGAGAGAGAAGGTTGCATACGATGCTTCTGGTGCTGCGTGCCGGGGCCTTTTTTGCCTGGCTGGGCTGCTGGTGCCTGTGGCTGTGCCGCAAAGCGAAGCTGCCCGCCGCCGTCACCCCGCTGGTGACGATGTGCGGCGCGGGGGTCGTGGTGTACGCCGCGGGGCTGCTCAACATCATCTGGCCGGTGCAGCTGGCCCTCTATCTGGCGGGCCCGGTGCTGGCCGTCACCTGCCTTGTGCGGGAAAAATGGCAGGCGCTGCGCCCCTTCGTCTGCGTTTCTATAGCGCTGTTTCTGGCGGCGGCAGGGGCCACCCTGCTGCTGGAGCGGGGCCGTGTGATCGACAACCACGATGAACTGGCCCACTGGGCCATCGCCGCCAAGACCGTGGTCACCGAGGGGCGGCTGCCCAACATGGCGGACACGATGGTGGAATTCGTGGACTATCCCCCCGCCGCCACGCTGTGGATCAAGGTGGTGTGCGACCTGGTCGGCTTTTCCGACGGCAGCATGCTCTTTGCCCAGAGCCTTCTGTTCCTGGCGGCCATCCTGGCCTTTGCGCCGCTGTGCAAAAAGCGGTGGTACGCCGGCGCGGTGGTGCTGGGCTACGGCGTCTATATGGCGGCCTTGAGCGTGGCCTACCGGGAACTGCGGGTGGACGGCATGCTCACCGTCCTCACCGCCGGCGTGTGGGCCGTCACCGCGGCGCTGCGCCATGAGCCCAAGCACGCCCTGGCGGCGTCGCTGCCGGTGCTGTGCTTCCTGGCCATCCTGAAAAACAGCGGCATGTTCTTTGTGGTGCTGGGCGCCATTCCGCTGATGGTGCTCTTGGTGCGGGCGGAGAAAAAGCGCAGCCTGAAAACCGCCGGCTTCGCCGCCCTGCCCCTGGCCGCCCCGGCCCTCACCTGGTGGCTGTGGCAGGCCCATGTGGCGCTGGTGTTTGTGGAAGCCTCTTCGGCAAAACACACGGCATCCCTCTCCGCTTATGCCGACCGGCTGGGCGGCAAGACCCCCGAGGACATCGTCGCCTTCTGGGAAAAATTCCGCGACTTCTGGTTCCTTGTCTCCGACCCGTCGGTGCTGCGGCTCCATCTCTTCTCCGCCGTCTTTCTGCTGACCTGCCTCGTTCTGGCGCTGTTCAAAGCCATGCGCTGGCGGGCCGCGGCGGGCTACGCCGCCGCCTGGGCGGGTGCCACCGCCGTCTATGTGGCGGCGCTGGCCGGGACCTACCTGTTCAGCATGAACACCGACGAGATGCTGGCCATCGCCAGCATCCGCCGCTATGCCGCCAGCTGGTTCGAGTGCCTGCCCGCCGCGGCCATCGTGCTGGCGCTGGTGTATCTGGAGCCCGCGCTGGAAGATGCGGGCCGCCTGCGGGGCCTTGTTCCCGCCACGGCGCGCCAGTGGCAGGCTTTCGCTCTCTGCGGGGCGCTGGCCCTCTTCTCCTTCGGCCTCACGGGGGCCCACGGCAACTTCTCCCACCTGTGGTATTCCGCCCGGTCGGCCTCTGCTTCCGCCCGCCAGAACTACTGGCTGGACCTGAAGGAGCAGTACGGCCTGCCGGAGGGCGCTTCCTACCTGATGTACGTGGAGGGCATGGGAGTGGACACCTGGCACGAGCGCTATGTGGTGCGCTACGCCCTCTACAGCCCGCTGGTGGATTTCTGCACCGAGCTGGACGAGGAGCAGGCCCGCGGCTACGACTATCTGGTGTTCTGCACCCAGGACGACGCCAGCCGCGCCTTTTTGGAGAGCCTCGGCCTCGACCCCAACGCGGGCTACGCGGATATGCGCTATCAGTGGTGAAAACAAAAAACAGGCCCCGACGCGGTTTGCGTCGGGGCCTTTGTTGTGTGCGGGGGTTCACCGCCCCGCGGCCGCCGCTTCCAGCACGTCGGCGGCGTGTGCGGGGGTGTTTTCGGCAAAGAGGCGCTCGGCTTCGGCGAAGGGCAGGGTGCGCCCGCCCTCATCGGCCAGGAAGCGGCCCAGCCGCGCCGTCACATCCGCGCCCGTGCCCTCGCTCTCGAAGAGGCAAAGGGCCAAAGGCCAGTGGTCGAAATAGGAAAGGCAGGGGTCGTCCGCCCGCTTTGCAAGATGCAGCACCGGCTTGCCGGCGGCGAAATACTCGAACAGCTTGCTGGGCACCTGGTTGTCCAGGTCGTTGCCCAGGCTCAGCAGCACGTCCGCGCCCGCCAGATAGCCCTCCGCCTTCTCTCTGGGCAGCGGGCCGGTGATGACCAGCCGCTCGCCCAGAACGGCTCGGCAGGCCTCAGGCAGGTCGGCGGGGTAGTTGTCCCAGCCGCCGCCCACGAACACCAGCTCCCAGCCGGGGTCGTTCAGCGCCCGGAACAGCTCCAGGGCGTAGTGGGGGGTGCGCAGGGCGGGGTAGAGGCTGCCCACAAAGACACACCGCCGCCGCCCGGCCTCGCTCTTCACCGCCGCTGCGGCAGGGGCGGGGGGCACAAGGCTGGGAAAGTCCAGCACCTGCATCCGCCCGGCAAAGTCCGCCAGCGGCGCGCCGGGGGCGTAGTAGCGGGCCATGGCAGGGGCCACCAGCAGCTTGTCCATGGCGTCCGCCAGCTGCCGTTCCCGGTCCCAGGCCCCGGGGGCGGAATAGCTGGCGTTGGCCGCGTAGGGGTCCATCTGCCAGTCGATCTTGGTGCAGGCCACGGCGGCCTCGGCCAAAGCGAAGCTGCCCGCGTAGGGGGCGGCCACCGCCACCGCGGCGTCAAAGCCCTCGGCCGCGTCCAGCCGCTCGATGGCGCTGCGGGCGGCCACAAGGCGGCGGGGGCGCTTCAGGGCGATCTGCCGCACCGCCGCCAGCGCCGCGTCGGGCTTTGCGGCAAGACGGGCAAGGCGCAGGGGCACCGGCGTGCCCCCGGCGCGGCCGAACTCCAGAGCCTCGTTCATCCGCCGCTCATCGCCAAAGGCCAGCAGGTGGCTTTCGCATCCCGGCTCGGCGGGGGGGGGGGGGCGCCCGTCCCAAAGTTCCAGAAGATGAACGGTGTGGCCCCGCTGCGCCAGCAGGCCCGCTGCCCGGCGCGCCAGGGCGGGGGTGGGAGCCAGGGGAAACTCCACGGTGTCCAGAATAAAGAGCAGTTTCATACAAAACACCTCGCCCGGAAGACGGGCGGCTTTGAAAATCAGCGGCGGTCGGTGAGCAGCAGGCGGCACAGCCAGCGGTAGAAAGGCCCCGGCAGGCAGGCCACCAGCGCCACGGCCTTCATTTTAGCGGGCAGGCGGGGCAGGGCCAGCGCCTGGACCAGCCCGCCGCGCAGCTGGCCGCGCAGGCGGCGGTGGTCGGCGCAGAAATCCCGGGCGTTCTCCTGGCGCAGGATCATGCTGTCCAGATACAAAAGTTTTTCGTAATAGAAGGCCCGCACCGAGGGCTCCAGCACGCCGCCCTCTGCCTCGGTCAGGATGGTGGAGGCCACGAACAGCTGGTCTTCCAGCGCACGGCGGTTCAGGGGCCGGTGGGTGGTGGAGGCCGCGTGCTGGCGGTAGAAGTAGCCCACCAGATCCACAAAGGCCATGCCCTTCACCCGCTGCAGGATGTGCCAGTTGAGATAGAGGTCCTCGTTGTAGATGACGGGGGAGGAGAAGTCGAACCCCTCGAACAGACCGCGGTGGTAGAGCTTGTTGCACAGGCTGTATTCCACCCGCTTGTCGTGGAGCAGCGCGTCCAGCTGGCGGGGCGCCTCAAAGCACAGCCGCTGGCCCGGCTCGTCCGGCACCTCGGGGGGCTGCTCGCCCAAAAAGGGCAGAAAGCGGCAGCAGGCCACCGGCAGGCCGGTGGAGCGGCAGCTTTCGGCCAGCACTTCCAGCATCCGCCGGTGGAGCAGGTCGTCGGAATCCACAAAGGCCAGATACTCGCCCCGGGCGGCCCGCACGCCCGCGCCCCGGCCGCCGATGATGCCCAGGTTCTCCTGATGGATGACCCGGCAGCGGGGCTCCGCCAGGGCAAAGGCGTCGCAGGCCTCGCCCGAGCCGTCGGTGCTGCCGTTGTCCACCAGCAGCAGTTCAAAGTCGGTCATCGTCTGGCGGGAGATGCTCTCCAGGCAGGGGCCCAGATAGTCCCCCGCGTTGTAGACCAGCACGATCACCGTGATGAGCGGTCGCTCCATATGTTTCACTCCTCGCTGCCCGCGGCGCGGGCGAGATAGAACTCCTCCAGCCAGCGGGCGGTGTCCGCAATGTCATAGCCCGCCCCGCGGATGGCCCCGGCGGGGCAGCTGCGGGCGGCAAAACCGCCTTCCGCCAGCTCCAGCGCCGCGGCGGCCCAGGTATCGGCGGCCTCGTCCAGCCCCAGCCGCCGCACCAGCGGGGTGATGCACACCTCGTCGGTGATGGCGCTGCTGGCGGCCACCGGCAGCCCCGCCGCCTGGGCCTCCACCAGCGTCACCGGCAGGCCCTCGTGGTGGGAGGGGAAGATGAAGCAGTCCATGGCGGAGAGCAGCGCCGGCACGTCCTGCCGGGGGCCCAGAAAGCGCACCGCGCTCTCAAGGCCCAGTCTGCGGGCGGCCTCGGCCATCTTGGGCCGCAGGGGGCCGTCCCCTGCCAGCAGCAGGGCGCTGTCCGGCCGGCGGGCGTGGAGGGCGGCGAAAATTTCCAGAAGAAAGGCGTGGTTTTTCTGTTCGGTGAACCGGCCCACATGCCCGGCCACAAAGGTGCTCTCGGCAAGGCCCAGCTCGGCGCGCACCGCGGCGCGGGCCTCGGCGCTGGGGGCAAAGTCCTCCGGCTGCACCCCGTTGAAGAGGATGCGCGCGCCGGCGGCTTTTTCGCCGAACATCCAGTCAGCGGCGGCCTTGCTGCAGGCGAACAGATCGGTGGCCCAGGGCAGCACCATCCGGCCGTAGTGGTCCTTCACCAGCTGGAAGGCAAGCCCGCCCTCGTTTTTGGTGTTGTGGCTGTGGGCGATGCGCACCGGGATGCCCGCCTTCGCCGCCCGCTTCATCACAAGGCCGCTGAATTTGTCCATGTGGGAGTGGACGATGGGATAGCGCGGCTCGGCGCGCAGCACCCTGTCCAGGGCGGCGGTGTAGACGAAGGGGCCCTTCTGGGTGATGAAGGGGATGCGGTGGATGCGCCCGCCCAGGGCCTCGATTTCCGGCTCGTACACGCCGGGGAAGGAGGAGACGAAGTCGAACTGCACCTTCTCCCGGTCGATGTTGCGGTAGAGGTTCATGATGAGGCTCTCGTAGCCTCCGTGGCCCAGGCCCGCCACGCAGTGAAGCACCCGGATCGGCGCCATGCGGCCGCCCCCTTTCATGGTTCAGGATACACGCATCAGTATAGCAAAAAGCCCCGGCCTTTGCAAATGAGCCGGGGCGCAGAGAACGCAAGAAAAGGGGCCCCGCCGCCCGGCGGAGCCCCCTTGAAAGATCAGGGATTCACGTAATTGCGCACCAGCGCCTGCAAGAGGTCATCCCGGTCCACCTTGCGGATGAGAGAGCGGGCGTTCTTGTAGGTGGTGATGTAGGTGGGGTCCTCCGAGAGGATGTAGCCCACCAGCTGGTTGATGGGGTTGTATCCCTTTTCCTTCAGTGCGTCGTACACCTCCTGCACCACGGCGCGGATCTCGCGGTCGCGCTCGTCGTAGATGGAGAATACAGCGGTAGGATCAGACATCTCGAAGCCCCCCTTTACCAAGGTAGTAGTTTATATGCAATAGTATACAGGATAATCTCCCCGATTGCAAGCAGGGGAACACTACAAAAGCGTGACACTTTTGTTAATTGTGCTCAAAACCGCTCAGCTGCGCAGGGTCACGCCCATCTCGCCCAGGGCCTTCAGCACCCGGCTGATGGCGCCGTCCACCTCTTCGTCGGTGAGGGTGCGGTCCGCCGCGCGGAACACCAGATTGTAGGCCAGGCTCTTCTTGCCCTCGCCCACCTTCTCGCCGGTGTACACGTCGAAGAGGGTCAGGCTCTCCAGGTTCTCGCCGGCGTTCGCCTTGATGCACCCGGCCAGCGCGGCGGCGGGAGCGGCCTCGTCGGCCACCAGGGCCAGGTCGCGGCTGGTGGCGGGGTGCTTGGGCAGCGGCGCGAACTGAGGCTCACCGCCCCGCAGCTCGAACAGCTTGTCGAGGTTCAGGTCGGCGGCCACCACCCGGGCCTTCACGCCGTAGTTGGCGCAGACGGTGGGGTGAACTTCGCCCACGGTGCCCACCTTCTCGCCCTTCACGAAGATGTCGGCGGCGCGGCCGGGATGGAAGGCGGCGCCCTCGGCGTTGCGCTCCACGGTGAAGTCCTTGATGCCGGCGGTGGCCAGCAGGCCCTCCACCACGCCCTTCAGGGCCAGATAGTCCCACTGGGGGCCGTAGGCCGCCAGAATGAGCTTCTGCACCTCGGTGGGCAGCAGGTCGCTGGGGGTCTTGCCCTCGGCAGCCAGCTTCTTGCACAGAGCGGGGTAGTCGTTGAAGTCGTTGTCCGCCACTTCGTCGGCCAGGGGGCTGGGCAGGTACTCGGTGGCCTGCTCGAATACCGCGCACTCGGCGGCGCGGGCGCTGAAGTTGCGGGCCACCACGTCCATCACGCTGGGCAGGGCGGTGGTGCGCATGATGCTGGTGTCCTCGCCCAGGGGGTTGGAGATGACCACCGCGTTGCGCAGGGGGTCGTTCTCCGGCAGGTGGATGGCGTCGAAGCACTTGGCGCTGTAAAAGCTGAAGTTCTCGCACTCCCACAGGCCGTAGCCGGCCAGGGTGCGGGTGAGCTTTTCGTCAAAGCTCTGGCGCGGGGTGGGCCGGGCCTCGGCCACGCCCTTCATCAGGGTGCTGGGCATCTTGTTGTAGCCCACATACCGGGCCACTTCCTCGGCCAGGTCGCAGTCCCGCTTCACGTCGTTGCGCAGGGTGGGGCAGACCACCACGTCGCCCTCCAGGCGGAAGCCCAGGGGCAGCAGGATGTCCACCATCTCCTGGCGGGAGAGGCTGGTGCCCAGCAGGCGGTTGATGACCTCGGGGCGCAGGGGCACATGGTTCTCGGTGCGGGGCGCGGGGTAGATGTCCACCACGCCGTCCACCACGTCGCCGGCGTCCAGCAGCTGCACCAGTTCCAGCGCGCGGGCCAGGGCCGGGGCGCAGGTGTTGGGGTCAAGCCCCTTGGAGTACTTGGCGGAAGCCTCGGTCTGCAGGCCCAGCTTCTTGGCGGTGGTGCGGATGGAGGGGCCGTAGAACATGGCGCTCTCGAACACCACGGTGGTGGTGTGCTCGTAGGTGCCGCTGTACTCGCCGCCCATCACGCCGGCCACGCCGATGGGGCCCGCGTCGTCGGCGATGACCAGCATCTCCTCACTGAGGGCGCGGTCCACGCCGTCCAGGGTGACGATGTGCTCGCCGGGTTTTGCGTTGCGCACATGGATGTGCTGGCCGTTCACATACTTGTGGTCGAAGCAGTGCATGGGCTGGCCGTACTCCAGCATCACATAGTTGGTGATGTCCACCAGATTGTTGATGGGGCGCACGCCGCAGGCCCGCAGCCGGTCCCGCATCCACTTGGGGCTGGGGGCAACGCGCACGTTCTCCACCACCGCGCCGCAGTAGCGCATGCACAGCTCGCTGTTCTCGATGTCCACCTTGAGCAGGTCGTTCACGTTGCCGTGGCCGGGCTTCACAGTGGGGGTGTGGTCCTTGAAGGGCACGCCGAAGGTGGCGGCGCACTCACGGCCCAGCTCCCGCACCGCAAGGCAGTCGGGGCGGTTGGGGGTGATCTCGAACTCAAAGACCACGTCGTCCATGCCCAGGGCCTCCACAGCGGGGGTGCCGGGGGCGGGCATGCCGTCGGGATAATCCCGCTCGTCCAGCACCAGGATGCCGTTCTCGATGGCGTAGGGGAAGTCATGGGTGGTCAGGCCCAGCTCGCCCAGGCTGCACAGCATGCCGCAGCTTTCCACGCCGCGAAGCACGCCCGTTTTGATCTCCACGCCGCCGGGCAGCTTCGAGCCGTCCAGCGCCACGGGCACAAGGTCGCCCACCTTGAGGTTGGCCGCGCCGGTGACGATCTGCAGCGGCGCATCCTGGCCCACCTCCACCTGGCAGACGACCATGTGGTCGGAGTCCGGATGAGGCACGATGGACTCGATGCGGCCGATGACCACGTTCTCCACCGCGTCGGCAGCGTTTTCATAGCACTCCACCTTGCTGCCGGTCATGGTGAGCCGGTCGGCCATCTCTTTGGCGGAGCAGTCAAAATCGGCGAATTCCTTCGCCCAGTTCATGGGTAATACCATTGGTGTCGTCCCCCTTGTCCTCAGTTAAACTGCTTTAAGAAGCGCAGGTCGTTTTCGTACAGAAGGCGCATGTCGTCGATGCCGTAGCGCATCATGACCACGCGCTCAAGGCCGATGCCGAAGGCGTAGCCGGTGTATTTCTCCGAGTCGATGCCGCAGTTTTCCAGCACCTTGGGGTGCACCATGCCGCAGCCCAAAATCTCGATCCAGCCTTCGCCCTTGCACATGGAGCAGCCCTTGCCGCCGCACTTGAAGCAGCTCATGTCCATCTCGGCGCTGGGCTCGGTGTAGGGGAAGTGATGGGGGCGGAACCGCACCTTGGTGTCGGGGCCGTAGAGCTTTTTGATGAACACTTCCAGCGTGCCCTTCAAATCGCTGAAGGTGATGCCCTCGTCCACAACGAGGCCCTCGATCTGGTGGAAGATGGGGCTGTGGGTGGCGTCCACCGCGTCGGAGCGATACACCCGGCCGGGGGCGATGATGCGGATGGGAGGCTTGCGCTTTTCCATCGTGCGGATCTGCATGCCGCTGGTCTGGGTGCGCAGCAGGATGTTCTCGGTGATGTAGAAGGTGTCCTGGGTGTCGCGGGCGGGGTGGGTCTTGGGGATGGTCAGCATCTCGAAGTTGTAGTGGTCCAGCTCCACCTCGGGGCCGCCCACCACGTCAAAGCCCATGCCAAGGAAGATGTCCTTGAAGTCGTTCAGCACCAGATGGAAGGGGTGCAGGCCGCCCTGCTCCGGGCGCTTGCCCGGCAGGGTCACGTCGATGGTCTCGCCGGCAAGGCGGGCGGTGAGGGCAGCGTCCGCCAGCTCCTTCATCCGGGCGCGGATGCGCGCGTCGATCTCCTCCCGCACCTGGTTTGCCAGCGCGCCCACCACCGGGCGCTCCTCGGCGGAAAGCTTGCCCATCTGCTTCAAAATGCCGGTGAGCTCGCCTTTCTTGCCCAAAAAGCGCACCCGCAGTTCGTCCACCGCCTTCTCACTGTCGGCGGCGGCGATCAGCTGGTCCGCCTGCTGGCGGATCTGTTCCAATGCCTCTTTCATAAATCCTATCTCCTCTCGGAAAGTTTGTTGTGTCTATGGTCACCGCGAAAGGGCTCAGCCCTTTGCGCGGAACAGGCTGTAAGGCTGCAAAACGCCGTCGTACTCCTGGTACTCGGTGCACACCAGCTCGTAACCCTCCATCTCGTAGAGGGCGCCTTCCTCCCGGGTCACGATGAAGTCGAAGGCGTTTTCGGCCACCATCCGGCGCACCGGCTGCTCCAGCTCCTCCCAGTTGGAAAGGTTCGTGCGGCAGAAGAACCGGCAGGAAGGCAGGATGCCGCTGGAAAGATAAAACCCTCCGTCCAGAAAGCCGTAGTTGAGCAGGCTCTCGCCGCCCTCGGCCTTGATGATGGCGGCAAACTTCGTCTGCACCAGGTCCTCTTTTTTGAGGGCCATGAAGCTCACGTTGGGGCTGGCCAGCGCCTCCAGCGCCAGCGAGGCGGCCAGACACACCGCGCACCCGGCGGCGACGAGCCGCGGGGCCTCAAAGCGCAGGGGCAGCCGCCGCAAAAGGGAAAGCAGGGGCACAAAGCCCAGAGGGGCGAACACCGCCAGGGGCAGCCCGTAGTAGGGCCAGCCCATGGAGCCGCACCAGATGAAGAAGGCGGTGAAAAAGGCCATCGCCGCCAGGGCGGCCCGCCCGGCGCCGGTGAGCAGCCGGGGCGCGAAGATGAGCCATGCGCCGCCCAAGAGGGCAAGGCCCATCCACACCGGGTTCGAGGTGAGGGTGGAAAGCCCGCTCACCGCCATGTTGTAAAAGGGAACGGTCCAGTTGGAGGGCGCGTCGGAATAGGAGGTGAAGTTGGTGACGAAATAGGTCCCGAACAAGTCGCCCAGACTGTTATGAAAAGCAAAATACGCCAGCACCGGCACGCTCACCGCGGCCATGCCGCCAAGAAAGGCCCCGCAGGCCTTGAGGGCGGAGGAGAAGGACTTTTCCCCCAGCCACAGCCAGAAGGCAAGGCAGGCCATCCAGGCGAAGTGCAGCCCCAGCAGGGTGTATTTCACCCAGAACACCGCCCCCGCCGCAAGGCCATTGGCAAGCACCAGCCAGAGGCCGGGCCGCACCGCGCCCTCCGCCTTGAAGGCCCGCAGCAGGCACCACAGGGAGAAGGCCAGCAGCGGCAGGCACAGCTCCTCGGCGCTGTCGCCCTGAGCGAAGGCGGGGCTGGAATAGACCACGCCCGCCACAAGGGGCACCGTCAGAAGGCTGAGATGCTCCGGGCAGAAGAGGGACACGCTTTTCAGGCTGAACCACAAAAAGGCCGCCCCGGCCGCCGCCTCCCACAGCCAGACGCCGAAGAAGCTGGAATCGCTCACCAGCGCCGCCGCCGCGTGGAGGAAGTAGAGCAGCGGGCCCTTGTGGTCCAACAGGTCCCGGTAGGGCACCAGCCCTTCCAGCATGCCCCGGCCGATGGTGAAGTAGATGTTGGCGTCGCCCCAGTCGTTGGTGGGGTAGAGGGGCGACGAGCGGGAGCAGACGGCCAGCGCCGCCGCGGCGCACAAAAGGCACCACAGTGCGGCCAAAAGCCGCCGTTTGCGGGACGTCTCCATTGCAGCGCTTCCTCCTTTCGGGGCAGAAAAAAACGGCCTCGCCCCCGTGTTTTCACAGGGACGAAGCCGGTCAAACGCTCCGCGGTACCACCCGGTTTTTTGCTCGTTGAGCAAACACTCAAACTCCCGGTAACGGGGGAGAAGCCCGTCTCTGCCTACTGCCTGCGGGTTCAGCAGAGCCGCTCGGAAGGGAACTTCACCTCCGTTTCCGCCGCAGGGCCCTTGCAGCCGGGAGGCCCCTCTCTGTGCCGGGAAAACGGCGCTACTTTCCTTCGTCAGCGCGTTTACAAAGCCAATCATAGCACACCCGAAGCCTTTTTGCAAGCGGAAAAGACAGGTTTCGCCGCCTTGCCAACCGGGCCGGGCCGTGATAGGATAATTTTGAACGGGAAAAGGAGGCGGAGAGCCATGATCGCAGGCGTGGGCGTGGATATGGTGCGCATCGGGCGGATGGAAAAAAGCCTTGGCAGCGAGGCGTTCTGGCAGCGGGTGTTCGGGGAAGAGGAGCGGGCCTTTCTGGAAAAGCTCGCCCCGGCCCGGCGGGCGGCCAGCGCGGCGGCGAACTTTGCCGCAAAGGAGGCCTTTCTGAAGGCCTGCGGCAAAGGGCTGGGCGGCTTTGCGCTGGCGGACATCCAGGTGCTGCGGGCCGAGAGCGGCGCGCCTTATTACGCGCTGAAAGGGGCGGCGGCCGCCCACATGGCCGAAAACGGGCTGCACGTCAGCCTCTCCCTGAGCCATGAGGACGGCCTTGCCGCCGCCTTCGCCGTGCTGGAAAAGGGCTGATTAAACTCCGGCTGTGCCGGGCATACTACCACCGAGGCCCCGCACCCAGAAGCGGGGGCAGCCATCGCCGCCTTTGTGAGGCGGCGGACATCGGAGGGTAGAGTTACATGGAAGTACACAGAGGCGAAGTGTTTTACGCAGACCTCAGCCCGGTGGTGGGCTCGGAGCAGGGGGGCGTGCGCCCGGTGCTCATTTTGCAGAACGACGTGGGCAACCGCCACAGCCCCACGGTGATCGCCGCGGCCATCACCTCCAAGCAGGACAAGACCCGCCTGCCCACCCACATCGCTCTGCCGGCGTCCACCTGCGGCCTGACGCGGGATTCCATCGTTTTGCTGGAGCAGATCCGCACGCTGGACAAGCGCCGCCTGCGGGAAAAGACCGGCGCGCTGCCGCCGGATGCCCAGCAGAAGGTGGATCAGGCGCTGGGCATCAGCGTGGGCCTGCGCACCACCTGAAAAAGCACAAAAAAGACCCGCCGGGCAAACCGCCCGGCGGGTCTTTTGTTCGTTTTTATTGCAGCATCATGCGGGCGGCTTTGTAAACGTCGCCGCAGCCCAGCGTCAGCACCAGGTCGCCCGGCTCGGCGTTGGCCTTGATGTAGTCGGCGGCCTCCTTGAGGCCCGCCACCGTCACGCAGCCGGGGATCAGCGCGGCAAGGTCCTCGCTCTTCACGCTGCCGTCGTCCACCTCGCGGCTGCCCATGATGGGGGTCAGCACCACCCGGTCGGCGGCGCTGAGCACCTCGGCGAACTCGTGCAGCAGGGCCCGGGTGCGGCTGTAGGTGAAGGGCTGGTCCACCGCCCACACCCGCTTGAAACCCAACTCCTTGGCGGTGGCCAGGGTGGCGGCCACCTCGGTGGGATGGTGGGCGTAGTCGTCCACGATGGTCACGCCGTTCACCTCGCCCAGCACCTCGAACCGCCGCCCGGCGCCGGAGAAGCTGCGGGCCGCCGCCTCGGCGGCGCTGGCCTCCAGGCCCAGCGCCCGGGCGCAGCTGACCATGGCCAGCGCGTTGTAGATGTTGTGGTAGCCCGGGGTGGAAAGGCACAGGTGGGCGTAGTAGTTGTCCCACTCCAGCACGTCGAACTCATAGAAGCCGGGCTTATACTCCCGGATGTTGGCGGCCCGGTAGTCCGCCGATTTCTGGATGCCGAAGGTGCGCACATTGCGGTCGATGCTGTTGATGACCTGGATGACGCCCTCGTCGTCGGCGTTGGCCACGATGGTGTTGGTGGCCATCAGCGCGAACTTCTTGAAGGCCAGCTTCAGCTGGCCCATGGTGCCGTAGTAGTCCAGATGGTCGTTGTCAATGTTCAAAAGCACCGCGATGTGGGGGGTCAGCCGCAGGAAGGTCTCGGCATACTCGCAGGCCTCCACCACGATGCAGCTGCCGGTGCCGGCCTTGCCGTAGCCGCCGATGAGGGGCAGCTTGCCGCCGATGACCGCCGCGGGGTCCCGGCCCGCCAGTTCCAGCATGGTGGTGATCATGCAGGTGGTGGTGGTCTTGCCGTGGGTGCCCGCCACGCACACGCTGTGGGGGTACAGCCGGCTCACATAGCCCAGCAGCACGCTGCGCTCCAGCGTGGGGATGCCCCGGGCGTCCGCCTCCTGCAGTTCGGGGTTGTCGTCGTGGATGGCCGCCGAGTAGATCACCATGTCCGCCCCGACCACGTTCTGCGGGTCGTGGCCCATGTACACGGTGATGCCCAGGGCGCGCTCCGCGTCGATGATGGAGCCTTCGTTCACGTCGCTGCCGCTGATCTCGTAGCCGCGGGAATTGAGGATCTGCACCAGCGGATACATGCCGCTGCCGCCGATGCCGATGAAATGCAGGTGTTTCACGCCCCGGAGAAGCCCGGGGTTGTAACCGCCGATGTAGCTCATTTGGGTCACCTCAAAAACGTAATGGGGCGAAGCGCGCTCCGCCCGTTGCCGGAGAAAAGTGTTATCCTGCTTTCCATTATATAATTTTTTTGCGGCGAAATAAACACTCAAAAGGCAAAAAATGCCGCTGTTTTTGCAAATTGTCCTTTTCGGCCCCCGCGCGGGGGCCTTTTTTCGGGATTTTGCCCTCCGGCGCAAAAGGGGGCCAAAGGGGCCGAAAGGCCGGTCCGGCGTTCACTTTTGCGCTTTGCGGCGCATACCATGGGTCAAATCGGCACAAGAACGGCCCGGGCGCACAAATGCCCGCGCCCGGTGCGAGGGGGGAAGGGCGATGGAACAAAAACGGCCCGGGGTGTTCGCGGTGATCGGCGAGGACGCCCGCCAGAAGGCAGCGGCGGACTACCTGGGGGAAAAGGGATTCGAGGTGTGCGGCCCGGAGGGGCTGCCCCGGGCGGACTGGGTGCTGCTGCCCATGCCGCTGGCGGCGGACGGGGCGGCGCTGGAGCAGCTGCTGAAAAAGGCAAGGCCCGGCACGGCGGCCTTCGGCGGCCGGGTGAGCGCCGGGGCAAAGGCGGCGGCCGCCGCCGCGGGCATCGAACTTGCGGACTATCTGGGGCGGGAGGAGCTGGCGCGCCTGAACGCCATCCCCACGGCGGAGGGGTGCATCGGCCTCATTTTGCAGAACCGGCGGCGCACCGTCTGGGGCAGCGCCGTGCTGGTGCTGGGCTACGGGCGGTGCGGTCAGGCGCTGGCGGTGCGGCTGGCGGCGCTGGGGGCCCGCGTCACGGTGGCGGCCCGCAGCCCCGGCCAGCGGGCGCTGGCCATGAGCCAGGGACTGGCCGCCGCGCCCATGGAGGCGGTGGACGGCCTGCTGGAGAGCACCGACGTGGCGGTGAACACGGTGCCCGCCCCGGTGCTGGGGGCACAGCGGCTGAAACAGCTGCCGAAGGACGCGCTGGTCATCGACCTGGCCAGCCTGCCCGGCGGCACCGACTTTGAGGCGGCGAAGGAGCTGGGGGTGCGGGCCATCCACGCCCTCAGCCTGCCCGCCCGGTGCGCGCCGGTGACGGCGGGCCAGTTCGTGGCCCAGGCGGTGCTTGCCATGCTGAGAGAAAGGGGAGAGGGGATTTGATGAAGGCAAAGCGTGTGGTGTGGGCGATGTGCGGCAGCTTCTGCACCTTTGAAAAGACGCTGGGCGTGATGGAGACCATGGTGCGCAGCGGGGTGGAGGTGCTGCCGCTGATGAGTTTCAACGCCGCCGGGCTGGACACCCGCTTCGGCACGGCGGAAAGCTGGAAGAAAAAGGTGGAGGCCGTCACCGGCCGCAAGCCCATCGAGACGCTGCAGGGCGCGGAGCCCCTGGGCCCGCAGAACATGGCGGACGCAATGGTCATCGCCCCCTGCACCGGGGCCACCCTGGCAAAGCTGGCCGCCGGCATCAGCGACACGCCGGTGACCCTGGGGGCCAAGAGCATGCTGCGGGGGGCAAAGCCGCTGGTGCTGGCGGTGAGCACCAACGACGGGCTGGCCGCCAGCATGGAAAACCTGGCCCGGCTCATTAACCGCAAGAACTTCTATCTGGTGCCCTTCGCCCAGGACGACTGGCTGAAAAAGCCCGCCAGCCTGCAAAGCGACTACTCCCTCATCGGCGACACGCTGGAGTGCGCCATGCGGGGCCGCCAGCTGCAGCCGGTGCTCACCGAGTGAAAAAAGCGGCCCCCGGAGCGCGTTTGCTCCGGGGGCTGTTTTGTGTTTTACAGGATGCCCCGCTCGGTGATGACCAGGTCGGCGGGAAGGTCGAATTCGTCGGCGGGCAGGCGGGGGAACACCGCCGCCGACGGGCAGAGGACCACCCGCGCCGCTCCGCTGCGGGCGAAGAACCGGTCGTAAAAGCCGCCGCCGTGGCCAAGACGCGCCCCATCCGGCGCGGCGGCCAGACAGGGGGCCACGATGAGGTCGATGGCCGCCGGGTCCACCACCGGCAGGGTGCAGGGCGGCTCCAGGATGCCGTAGGGGCCGGGCCGCAGGGCGAACAGCGCCGCCACCCGGTGGGCCTCCATCCGGCCCGCCTCGCACTGGCGGGGCAGGCAGAGGGCGCGGCCCTGGCGCAGCGCCGCCTGCAGAAGGGGCCGGGTGTCCGGCTCCGAGGGGGTGCTCACAAAGCACATCACCGTGCGGGCGGTGTTCCACACCGGCAGCACCCGCAGGTATTCGAACATGGCCTCGCCCCAGCGGGCCGTGTCCTCGGGGGTGCAGCCCGCAAGGCGGGCACGGGCTTCGGCCCGCGCTTCGCGCTTTTGTTCGCGGATGCTTTTCTGTTCCATGCGGGGCCGCCTCTTTTCCTGCCATATCCACCCCATTATACCACCGTCCCCCTCGTTTTTTAAACAAATTGTGGAAATTTTGTGCAGCCCTTGTGCCGCACAGTAAAATTTATGTATAATATTTCAGAACATGCCCGTGCCCCGCTTTTGCGGGCGCGGTTTCGGATATTCTGAAAAGCAAAGGGACGTTGGGCTTGAAAAAATTCTTCACCGCACTCTGCGCGGCGGCGCTGGCCGCCGCCCTCTTCGCGCCCGCGGCGCTGGCCTACCAGGGGCCGTCCGTGAGCTGCGAAGCTTACATCGTGATGGACGCCGACACCGGTCAGGTCATCATGGAAAAGAACGCCGACGAGGTGCTCTATCCCGCCTCCATCACCAAGATCATGACCATGGCCCTGGCGCTGGAAAAGGCCCAGGGCGAACTGGACACCCAGCTCACCGTGAGCTACGACGCGGTGCACCAGCTGGAATACGGCTCCTCCCACATCGCCCTGCAGGAGGGGGAGGTGGTGCGCCTGGAGGACGTGCTCTACGGCACCGAGCTGGAGAGCGCCAACGACGGCGCGAACGTGCTGGCCGAGTACATCGGCGGCACCATCCAGGGCGGCGTGGACGCGATGAACGCCAAGGCCGCCGAACTGGGCCTTGCCAACACCCACTATATGAACCCCCACGGCCTGCACGACGACGAGCACTACACCACCGCCCGGGACATGGCGATCATCACCCGGTGGGCCCTCACGGTGCCGGGCTTTGAGGAGATCTTCTGTCGCACCGACCCCTGGACCATGGAGGCCACCAACAAGCAGCCCCAGCAGCGGGTGTTCCACTGCACCGACTGGATGCGCATTTCCGGCGACTATTACCGCACCTACGCCAAGGGCTCCAAGAACGGCTTCCACGATCAGGCCCTCACCACCTTCGTGAACTACGCCGAGCAGAACGGCATCCGCCTCATTTCGGTGGAGCTGAAGTGCCAGATGCTGGAGGACAAGTTCCGGGACGCCTGCGCCATTCTGGACTACGCCTTCGAGAACTTCTCCCGGGTGGAGATCCCCGCCCCGGACGAGGCCTTCCAGGTGCCGGTGGTGGGCGGCGGCGAGGCGCTGGGCAACGCCCTGGTGCAGCCCAAAAGCGCTACCGCGCTGCTGAACAAAAACCTCTCCACCGACGGCATCACCGTGGACTACCAGATCCCCGACCAGTACGTGCTGGGCCAGCCCTTTGCAGCCAGCGTGACCTACAGTCTGCCGGAGAACGACTACCAGCCCTCGGAGCTGGGCTCGGCCCAGCTTTCGGTGAGCGGCATCGACGAGGTGCTGGCCGCCAGCACCTATGTGCCCGCCTCCTCCCTCCAGCCGGAGAAGAACCCCGTGGGCATCGCGGTGGCCGCGGCCGCCGCGGTGATGGCGCTGGTGCTGGGCATGCGGCTGTGGCGCAAAGCGGGCAAAAAGAAGCCCGCCGCCACCGGCCCCGCCCAGTGGGAGATCATCACCCGCAAACCTCTGCCCGCCGAGCCGCCCCCCTGGGAGAAGGAGACGGACAAGGCCTCTCCCCGCAGCCAGACCAAGCCCCCCAGCCGGGACTGACCTTTAACAAAACCACAGCGGCCCCGCCGCGGCGTTGCGCCGGCGGGGCCCTTTTGCCGCCCGGCGGGCGGCTTTTTGTTGCGTTTTGACACGGGATAGGGTAAAATATAAATTGGTATTTTTTGTGCGGCTGCCGCCGCAGAAAGGCAAGGGACCAAGATGAACATCCTGCCCAACGATCTGGGCCGTCAATACAGCCTGCACGCCGCCGAGTACGAGGCGAAAGCCCTGGAAGTGCTGCGCAGCGGCTGGTACATTCTGGGCCGCGAGGTGGAGCAGTTTGAAGCCGAGTGGGCCGAATACATCGGCGCCAAATACTGCGTGGGCCTTGCCAGCGGGCTGGACGCGCTGTGGATCAGCTTCCGTCTGCTGGGCATCGGCCGGGGCGACGAGGTCATCGTCTGCTCCAACGCCTACATCGCCTGCGTCATGGGCATCTCCATGAACGGGGCCACCCCGGTGTTCGTGGAGCCGGACCAATACGACAACATCGACGCGGAGAAGATCGAGGCCGCCATCACCCCCCGCACCAAGGCCATCCTGGCGGTGCATCTGTTCGGTCAGGCCTGCGACATGACCCGCATCATGGAGATCGCCCGCAGCTACGGCCTCAAGGTGGTGGAGGACTGCGCCCAGAGCCACGGCAACCACTGGCAGGGCCAGACGGTGGGCACCTTCGGCGACGTGGGGTGCTTCTCCTTCTACCCCACCAAGGGCTGCGGCGCGTTTGGCGACGCGGGCTGCATCGTCACCGATGACGAGGCCCTGGCCAAAAAGTTCCGGGTCTACCGCAACTACGGCAGCGAAAAGCGCTATCACAACCAGGTGGTGGGCACCAACTCCCGCCTGGACGAGCTGCAGGCGGGCCTGCTGCGGGTGAAGCTTTCTCACCTGCCGGAATTCGACGCCGAGCGCCGGGCCATCGCCGGGCGGTATCTGGCCGAACTGCACCACCCCCTCATCCGGCTGCCCGAAGTGCGCCCCGGGGCGGACAGCACCTGGCACCAGTTCGTCATCCATGTGGAAAAGGGACGGGACGATCTGGCCGCCTATCTGAAAGAGAAGGGCATCGGCACCATCATCCACTATCCCATCCCGCCCCACCTGTCCGAGGCTTATCGGTACCTTGGCAAGAAGCGGGGGGATTACCCCATCGCCGAGCGCTACGCCGACGAGGTGCTCAGCCTGCCCATGTACAACGGCATGACCGAAGAAGAACAGACCTTTGTGATCGAGGCCATCAACGCCTGGGAGCCGTGATATGATGAAAAACGACAACTACGACCGGGTGAGGATGCTCTCCTTCGCGGACCTTGGCGACGAGCGGGGCAGCCTCATCGTGGTGGAGGGCGCGCAGCAGGTGCCCTTTGAGATAAAGCGCGTGTTCTATATGTACGGCAGCGACGCCGACGTGGTGCGCGGCCAGCACGCCAACCGCCGCACCGAGTTCGTGCTCATCAACGTGGCGGGCCAAAGCAAGGTGCGGGTGGACGACGGCTGCGGCCGCGAGGAGGTCTTCTCGCTGGACAAGCCCAACACCGGCATCTACATCCCCCGCATGGTGTGGAAGGACATGTACGACTTTTCGCCGGACAGCGTGCTTCTGGTCCTGGCCAGCGAGCACTACGACGGCAGCGAATACCTGCGGGACTACGAAGGCTTCAAAGCGGCCCTCGCAGAGCAGAACGAAGAGGAATAAGGGGTAAGAAAGATGGGAAAATTCAAATTCATCAAAACGGAACTGCCGGGCGTGCTCATCGTGGAGCCCACCGTGTTCGGCGACGAGCGGGGCTATTTCATGGAGACCTTCCAGAAAGAGGAGTTCGCCGCCGCCGGCATCACCGACGAGTTCGTGCAGGATAACCAGTCCCGCTCCTCCCGGGGCGTTTTGCGGGGCGTGCACTTTCAGAAAGAGCACACCCAGGGCAAGCTGGTGCGGGTGACCAAAGGCGAGGTGTTCGATGTGGCGGTGGACTGCCGGCCGAACAGTGAGACCTTCGGCAAGTGGACCGGCGTTGTTTTGAGCGAAGAGAACAAGCGCCAGTTCTATGTGCCCCAGGGCTTTGCCCACGGCTTTCTGGTGCTCAGCGACGCGGCGGAATTCTGCTACAAGTGCACCGACTACTACGACCCCTCCGCCGAAGGCGGCATCCCCTACGATGACCCTACCGTGGGCATCCAGTGGCCGGACTGCGGGTGCGAGTATCTTCTCAGCGAGAAGGACAAGCACCACACCCCCTTCGCCAGCCAGACCTTCGAGTATTTTGAGAGGTGGTAAGCCCCTTGAACACGCTGAAACTGTATATCAAGGATTTTCTCCGTTACCGATACCTTCTGTATAACCTCATCAGCCGGGACTTCAAGCTGAAGTACCGCCGCAGCGTGCTGGGCGTGGCCTGGAGCGTGCTCAACCCCCTGCTCATGTGCGGCGTGATGGTGGTGGTGTTCGGCAGCCTGTTCCAGTTCCGGGGCGAGGGCATCACCAACTACCCCGTCTATTTGGTCATCGGCCAGCTGATGTTCACCTTCTTCCGCGAGTCCACCACCATGGCCATGGGCAGCGTGATGGCCAACGCCATGCTGCTGCGCAAGGTGTACATCCCGAAGTATGTGTTCCCGCTGGAAAAGACCTGCTTCGGCCTTGTGAACTATTTCTTCAGCTTCATCGCCCTCATCATCATCATGATCATCACCGGCAGCCCCCTGCACCCCACGGTGCTGTTGGCGGTCTATCCCATCCTCACCATGTTCCTGTTCAGCCTGGGGGTGGGGCTGGTGCTCTCCACCATGGCGGTGTTCTTCCGGGACGTTATCCATTTGTGGGAAGTGTTCACCACCGTGCTGATGTACTTCTCCGCCATCTTCTACGACCCGGCCCAGTTCGGCAACATCTATCTGGAGACGCTCATCAAATTCAACCCCATCTACTGGTACATCACCGCCTTCCGCGCCGCCGTGCTGGACGGCAAACTGCTCAGCCTGAACATGGTGGTCATCTGCGGGGCGTGCAGCCTTGCCATGCTGGCCTTCGGCCTCTTGGTATTCAAAAAGAACCAGGACAAGTTCGTCCTGTACATGTGAGGGAGGGCGAACGATGGAACCCATCATCCAGGTAAACGACGTCTCCATGCGCTTCAACCTCGCCAAGGAAAAAAGCGAGAGCCTGAAGGAATATTTCTTGCAGATCGCCCACGGCAAGCTGAAGTTCGACGAGTTCTACGCGCTGAAAAACGTCAGCCTCACCGTGCAGCCGGGCGACTTCTACGGCCTCATCGGCCTGAACGGCAGCGGCAAATCCACCCTGCTCAAGGTCATCAGCGGCGTCTACAAGCCCACCACCGGCAACTGCGTGGTGCGGGGCACCATCGCCCCCCTCATCGAGCTGGGCGCCGGCTTTGACATGGACCTCACCGCCCGTGAGAACATCTTTTTGAACGGCGCGGTGCTGGGCTTCACCCCGAAGTACATCCGGGAAAAATTCGACGAGATCGTGGAGTTCAGCGAACTGCACGACTTTCTGGACGTGCCGCTGAAAAACTATTCCAGCGGCATGGTGGCCCGCATCGCCTTCGCCATCGCCACCATCACAAAGCCGGACATCCTGATTGCCGACGAAATTTTGAGCGTGGGCGACTTTTTGTTCCAGCAAAAGTGCGAGGATCGCATGCAGAAGCTGATGAGCGGCGGCACCACCGTGATTCTGGTGAGCCACTCCATCGAGCAGATCGAGCGCATGTGCAACAAGGTGGCCTGGCTGGAGCACGGCCGCATCAAGATGAACGGCCCCACCGAAGAGGTGTGCGCCGCCTATAAACACACCACCCGGGACGCCGAGTGAGACCCCGCAACAGCCAGGAGGCAGGCCCCCTGGCTGTTTTGCGCGCCCGGGACAAAGGAGAGAACGACCCCATGCCGGACAAAAAAGAACTGGAAGCCCCCCTGCCCGCCGACGTTGCCCGTGAAGACAGCGTGGGCGGCATGGCCCGCCGCCTTCTGGACCCCGCCCACATCAAACAGGTGGCCGCGTGGTGCGCCCAGGTGGGCCGGGAGGAGGGCCTCGAAGCCCTCTGGCGGGAGGTGGAGTTCCGCATCCGCCTTGCCTTGCACTGGGACACCTGGCGCTACCGGGCGGACCTGCCCACCCGCCGCCAGCTGAAAGCCCAGCGGGCGGAAAATCTCGCCGGGCCCACCATCAGCGTCTGCGTGCCCCTTTTCAACACCCCCGCGCCCTTTCTGCGCCAGATGATAAACAGCGTGCTGGCCCAGAGCTACCAGCGCTGGGAGCTGGTGCTGGCGGACGCCTCCGACGATGCCCATTCCGACGTGGGCCGCATCGCGCAGGGGTTTGCCCAAAAGGACGGCCGCATCCGCTATCTGAAGCTGGAAGAAAACGGCGGCATCGCCGCCAACACCAACGCGGCCCTGGCCGCCGCCACCGGCGACTGGATCACCCTTTTGGACCACGACGACGTGCTCTATGCCAACGCCCTCTACCGGGTGGCCAAGGAGGCGCTGGCCGGGGCGGACTTCGTCTATTCCGATGAGATAGTCCTCTCGGCGGACCTCAAACATCTGGTGGATTACCACTTCAAGCCGGACTTTGAACCGGACTATCTGCGGGGCTGCAACTACATCACCCATCTGGCCGCCTTCTCCCGGGCGCTCTTTGAGCGGGCGGGCGGCGGCGAGCGCAGCGAGTACGACGGCAGCCAGGACTTTGAAATCATCCTGCGCCTCACCGAGCACGCCCAAAAGGTGACCCACATCCCCTATGTGCTCTACATCTGGCGCAGCCATTCCGGCAGCACCGCCAGCGGCATGGAGGCAAAACCCTACGCCCTGGCGGCGGGGGAGAAGGCCATCGACGACCACCTGAAACGGGTGGGCCTGGAAGGAACGGCGAAGCGCATCGAGGGCTGCCCCGGCGCTTACCGGGTGAAGTACGCCCTCACCGGCACGCCCCTCATCAGTGTGCTCATCCCGAACAAGGACCACATCGAGGACCTGGACCGCTGCCTTTCCAGCCTCTACACCAAGGCGGGCTACGACAACTTTGAGGTCATCGTGGCGGAGAACAACTCCGCCGACCCCGCCACCTTTGAATATTACGAGGCGGCAAAGAAGAAGTACCCCCGGCTGCAGGTGGTCACCTATGAGGGCGGCTTCAACTTCTCGGCGGTGAACAACTTCGCCCGCCGGTTTGCCAAAGGCGAGCAGCTGCTGCTTTTGAACAACGACATCGAGCTGCTCAGCGAGGGTTTTCTGGCCGAGATGCTCATGTTCAGCCAGCGGCCGGACGTGGGCTGCGTGGGCGCGAAGCTCTACTACCCCGACGACCGCATCCAGCATGCGGGGGTGTTCCTTGGCATCGGCGGCACCGCCGGCCACAGCCACAAGAGCCACCCCCGGGCCTCGGCGGGCGACCTTTACCGGCTGGCCACCCCTCAGAACCTGCTGGCGGTCACCGGCGCCTGCCTGATGGTCAAGGCCACCCTCTACGACGAGATGGGCGGGCTGGACGAGGAGAACTTCGCCGTGGCCTACAATGACATCGACCTGTGCCTGAAGCTTTGGAAGAAGGGCCTGACCAACGTGTTCACCCCCCACGCCGAAGCCTACCACTACGAGAGCAAGAGCCGCGGGCTGGACACCCTGAGCGAGAACGCCCGCCGCTACGAGGGGGAAAAGGCCCGGTTCATCGCCAAATACGGCGACATGATCGCCGCCGGCGACCCTTACTACAACCGCCACTTCAACCTTCTTTTTGAAAACTACGGCCTGAAATAAGGGCCTTTTGGGGGCGACAAGCCATGAAACTCAAACTCAAACGCATCCGGGAGCTGTTCGGCTATGCCTTTGACCTTTTAAAGAGCGAGGGCCTCTTCGCCATGGTGCGGCGGGCGCTGGGCTTTTTCCGCCGCCGCCTCTTCGGCAAGCGGGCCCGCTACCTGCCCAAGAAAAAGGTGCTGCAGGCCCAGCGGGCGGACCTGGCCGACCGGTGGGAAAACGGCGCAGCCCTGCCCCTGGTCAGCATCTGCGTGCCGCTCTACAACACGCCGGAACCCTTTTTGCGGCAGTTTTTGGCCAGCGTTTTTGACCAGACCAGCACCCGGTGGGAGCTGTGCCTTGCGGACGCCTCCGACGAGGCCCATGCCTATGTGGGCGAAATCGTGAAGCAGCGGGCGGCCTTTGCGGAAAAGATAGCCCCGGCGGCAAGCCGGGTGAAGTACGTCAAGGTGGAGAACAAGGGCATCAGCGCCAACACCAACGCGGCGGCCGACCTTGCCACCGGCGAGTATCTGGCCCTGGCGGACCACGACGACATCCTGGCCCCCCACGCGGTGTACACCCTGCAGATGGCCATTCTGGACAGCGGCGCGGATTTCCTTTACAGCGACGAGGCCCTGTTCAAAAAGAGCATCCGCCGGCCCATGGTGGCCCACTTCAAGCCGGACTTCGCCCCGGACTATCTGGTCTGCTGCAACTACATCTGCCATCTTTCCGCCTTCAAGCGCAGCCTGTACTTTGAGGCGGGGGGTGAGCGCAGCGAGTGCGACGGCAGCCAGGACCACGACCTGTTCCTGCGCCTGACCGACCGGCTGGACGACACCCAAATCTATCACATCCCCCAGGTGCTCTATTACTGGCGGGTGCACGGCGGCTCCACCAGCGGCGGCACCGCCGCCAAGCCCTATGTGGCCAAGGCGGCCAAAAAGGCCATCGCGGACCATCTGGAGCGCACCGGCCAGCGGGGCGAGGTGCGGGACGGCCTTTACCCCAGCACCTACAAGGTGGACTATGAGATCGAGGGCGAACCGCTGGTGAGCATCCTCATCCCCAACATGGACCACACCGATGACCTGGAAAAGTGCCTCTCCTCGGTCTACAAAAAGACCAGCTGGCACAACTTCGAGGTCATCGTCATCGAGAACAACTCCAAAGAGGCGGCCACCTTCGACTACTACAAAAAAATCACCGGCCCCGAGGGCTACCCCCGCTGTAAGGTGGTGGAGTACAAGGCCCAGGGCGGCTTCAACTTCTCCGCCATCAACAACTTCGGGCGCAAGGCGGCCCAGGGCGACTACCTGCTGCTTTTGAACAACGACGTGGAGGTCATCAACCGGGAGTGGCTCACCGAACTGCTGATGCAGGCCAGCCGCCCGGGAGTGGCCATGTGCGGGGCCATGCTCTACTACCCCGACGACACCATCCAGCACGCGGGCATCATCACCGGCCTTGGCGGCTACGCCGGCCACAGCCACAAATACCGCCCCCGCACCTCCGGCGGCTACATGTTCCGCGCCGCCACCGTGCAGGATTTTTCCGCCGTCACCGCCGCCTGCCTGCTGGTGCGGGCCGAGGTGTTCGACGCACTGAACGGCCTGGACGAGGGCTTCACCGTGGCCTTCAACGATGTGGACTTCTGCCTGCGGGCCCGGCGGGCCGGCTGGCGGGTGGTCTGGACCCCCTATGCCCAGCTGTACCACTACGAGAGCAAGAGCCGGGGCATCGACGAGAAGGACAAGGCCAAAAAGGCCCGCTTTGCCGGCGAGCAAAAGCGCCTCACCGAGCGCTTCGGCCGGGAGAACCTCACCCGCGACCCCTACTATAACCCCGGCCTCACCCTGGACCGGGAGGACTTTTCCGAAAGCGGCGATCTGCGCCATCTGCAAAACTGTCTGCCGGGCTGAGCGGCAGATATTGTGTGTTGACAAGCAAAAGCGCCTGCTGTATACTAAGTATTGTTTTCACAGCAAAACACCGCCCTCACAACTGACGGAATTTCGTGGGCACACCACGGGGGAGTGAGGCGCGTTTTATGCCGACCGTCTGGGCAACATCGCATACGCGGTGCTGCCCTTTTTTATTTCTTCCGGGCGGCACAAAACACACCGAAAGGGGCTTTGCAATCATGGAACAGTGGAAGAATTTTGTGCCCGGCGCGTGGCAGGAGAAAATCGACGTTCGGGATTTTATCCAAAAAAACTACAAACCGTATACCGACGACGACAAATTTCTCGCCGGCCCCACCGACCGCACCAAGCGGCTGATGGCCAAGCTGGAGGCCCTGATGGCCGCCGAGCGGGAAAAGGGCGGCGTTTTGAAGGTGGACACCGAAACAGTGATGAGCCTGCTCACCTTCGCCCCCGGCTATCTGGACAAAGAGGACGAGCTCATCGTGGGCCTGCAGACCGACGAGCCGCTCAAGCGGGGCGTGAACCCCTTTGGCGGCATCCGCATGGCCCGCAGTGCCTGCGAGGCCTACGGCTACAAGCTCTCGGACAAAATCGAGGAAGAATTCCGCTACCGCACCACCCACAACGACGGCGTGTTCCGGGTCTACGGGCCTGAGACCCGCGCCGCCCGCCACTGCGGCCTCATCACCGGCCTGCCGGACGCCTACGGCCGGGGCCGCATCATCGGCGACTACCGCCGGGTGGCCCTCTACGGCGTGGACAAACTGGTGGCGGAAAAACAAAAGGACATGGCCCAGCTGCACGCCCGGCCCATGACCGACGACGTCATTCGCCTCATCGAGGAGGTGTGGCGGCAGATCGACTTTCTGAACAAGCTGGCGGGCATGGCCGAGATGTACGGCTGCGACATCCGCCGCCCCGCCGCCAATGCCCACGAGGCGGTGCAGTGGCTGTACTTCGGCTACCTGGGGGCCATCAAGGAGCAGAACGGCGCGGCCATGAGCCTGGGCCGGGTGAGCACCTTCCTGGACATCTACTTCGAGCGGGACCTTGCCGCCGGCATCCTCACCGAGCAGGGCGCCCAGGAGCTGATGGACCACTTTGTGATGAAGCTGCGCATGGCCCGCCACCTGCGCACCCCCTCCTACAACGAGCTGTTCGGCGGCGACCCCATGTGGATCACCGAGGCGGTGGGCGGCATGGGGCTGGACGGCCGCACCCTGGTGACCAAGAACTCCTTCCGGGTGCTGCACACCCTCTATGACCTGGGGAGCGCCCCCGAGCCCAACCTGACGGTGCTCTGGTCCGGCGCGCTGCCGGAGGGCTTCAAGCGCTTTTGCGCAAAGGTCTCCTGCGACACCGACGCCATCCAGTACGAGAACGACGACCTGATGCGCCCCATCTATGGCGACGACTACGCCATCGCCTGCTGCGTTTCCGCCATGCGGGTGGGCAAGGACATGCAGTTCTTCGGCGCCCGCACCAACCTGCCCAAACTCCTGCTCATGTCCCTCAACGGCGGCCGGGACGAGATGAAGAACGAGCAGGTGGGCCCGGCCACCGAGCCATTCAAGGGCGAATACCTGGACTACGACGAGGTCTGCCGCCGGCTGGACTTCTACCGCGCCTGGGTGGCGAAGGTGTACGCCAACACCATGAACATCATCCACTACATGCATGACAAGTACGCCTACGAGAAGCTGCAGATGGCCCTCCACGACACCGAGGTCCACCGCTACATGGCCTTCGGCATCGCCGGCCTCAGCGTGCTGGCCGACTCTCTCTCCGCCATCAAGTACGCGAAGGTGCGCTGTGTGCGGGACGAGGCCACCGGCCTCATCAGCGACTTTGAGGTGGAAGGGGAGTACCCCGCCTTTGGCAACGACGATGACCGGGTGGACTCCATCGCCGCCGAGCAGGCCCGTCTCTTCTTTGAGGAGCTGAAAAAGCATCCCCTCTACCGGAACGCCGAGCCCACCCTCTCGGTGCTCACCATCACCTCCAACGTGGTCTACGGCAAAAAGACCGGCTCCACCCCCGACGGCCGCAAGGCGGGCGAGCCCTTCGCCCCCGGCGCGAACCCCATGCACGGCCGGGAAAAGAGCGGCGCGCTGGCCAGCCTCAACTCGGTGGCCAAACTCAAGTATGACTGCTGCAAGGACGGCATCTCCAACACCTTCTCCATCCTGCCCGAGGCCCTGGGCAAGACCGAGGCCGAGCGCCACGGCAATCTGGTGGCCCTGCTGGACGGCTACTTCGCCCAGATGGCCCACCACCTGAACGTGAACGTGATGAACCGTCAGATGCTGGAGGAGGCCTACGAGGACCCCTCCAAATACCCGAACCTGACCATCCGCGTCTCCGGCTACGCGGTGAACTTCCACAAGCTCAGCCGGGAGCAGCAGCGGGAGGTCATCCGCCGCACCTTCCACAGCGCCATGTAAAAGGAGGCCCCGCCCATGGAAAACAGCGCCCTCATCGGCCGCGTCCACTCCTTCCAGTCCATGGGGGCGGTGGACGGCCCCGGCCTGCGCTATGTGATGTTCTTTCAGGGGTGCCCTCTGCGCTGCGCCTACTGCCACAACCCGGACACCTGGGCCTTTGGCGGCGGGCAGGAGGTCACGGTGGAGGACGTGCTGCAAAAGGTGCGCCGCTGCGCGCCCTACATCAAGAAAAACGGCGGCGTCACCCTCACCGGCGGCGAGCCTCTGGCCCAGAGCGGTTTTGCCGCGGCGCTGCTGGCGGCCCTTTCGGCCGAGGGCTTCCACACCGCCCTGGACACCTCCGGCGCGGCGGGCCTCGCGGACGCGGAACAGGTGCTGGCCCACACCGACCTGGTGCTGGCCGATTTGAAATTCACCACCGAGGAGGACTACCGCCGCCGCACCGGCGGCAGCCTTGCCCACACCCTGGCGTTCCTGGACCTCTGCAAAAAAATGGGCCGCCCGGTGTGGCTGCGGCACGTGGTGGTGCCCGGCCTCAACGACGGCACCGGGGCCGCGGCCCGGCTGGCCGAACTGGCAAAGGGGTATGACAATGTGGAAAAGGTGGAGCTGCTGCCCTTCCGCACCCTCTGCATCGAAAAGTACGCCGCCCTGGGCATCCCCTTCCCGCTAAAGGGCACGCCCCCGGCGGGCGAGGAGCACCTCGTGCCCTTCCGCGCGGCGCTGGGCTCCCTGGCCGCCCCGGCAGAATAACAAAGAAAAGCGCCCTTTGGAGAAACACTCCAAAGGGCGCTTTTTGCGTCGGTTCACTTGCGGGGCCGCCGGGGAGAGGAAGGGGCCTGGGGGCGCGCTCCCGGCTTTTTGGGCGCGGGCTTTTTCTTGCGCACGCTCCAGCCGAACTTGCCCAGCTGCTTGCCAAGGGCGTAGTAGTCGCCGTGGGCGTAGGCCAGCAGGCCCGCCTTTTCCAGATGCAGCTTGCCCGCGCTGTCCAAAAGGGCGGGGTCCACGTCCACCGCCACCACGTCCGCCAGAAACAGGTCGTGGCTGCCCAGCTCGATGCGCTGGAACACCTTGCACTCCAGGTTCACCGGGCTTTCCGCCAGCAGGGGACAGCTCACCTTGGAGGCGGGGGCGGTGTGCAGGCCCATGGCGGCGAACTTGTCCACGTCTTTGCCGCTCTTCACGCCGCACCAGTCCACCGCCTTGGCCAGTGCCGTGGTGGGCAGGTTGATGACAAACTCGCCGCTCTCGTTGATGAGGCCGTAGCTGTGGCGGGTGGGGCGCACGGAGATGGACACCCGGGGCGGCTGGGTGCAGACGGTGCCCGCCCAGGCGATGGTGATGAGGTTGGCGCTCTCACCTTCGCCGCAGCTCACCAGCACCGGGGGCACCGGGCCCAGCAGGGCGCTGCCCGGCCAGGAGAGTTTTTCTTCACTCATGGGCCTTCTCCTCAAAGGTGGTCTCGCTGATGATGAAGCGGGGCCGGGCCTTGGTCTCCATGTAAATTTTGCCGATGTACTCGCCGATCACGCCCAGGCACAAAAGCTGGATGCCGCCCATGAAGCAGACGATGCAGATGGTGCTGGCCCAGCCGGCTACCGTGTGGCCCAGCATCGCCGCAACGATCGCCCAGATCACCCCGATGAAGCTGATGCAGCTCACCAGCACGCCGAAGCCGGTGATCATGCGGATGGGCTTCACCGAAAGGCTGGTGATGCCGTCGAAGGCCAGGGCCAGCATCTTTTTCAGGGGATAGTGGCTCTCGCCGGCAAGGCGCTCGGCCCGCTCGTAGTAGACGCTGGTGCTCTTGAAGCCCACCAGCGGCACCATGCCCCGCAGGAAAATGTTCACTTCCTTGAAGTTGGAAAATTCGTTCAGCACCCGGCTACTGAGCAGGCGGTAGTCCGCGTGGTTGAACACCACCTGCGCGCCCATCCAGTTCATCAGCTTGTAGAAGCCCTCGGCGGTGAAGCGCTTGAAGAAGGTGTCGGTGTCCCGCTTGGAGCGCACGCCGTACACCACCTCGCACCCGTCGTGGTAGGCTTTCACCATCTCGTCCATGGCGTTGATGTCGTCCTGGCCGTCGCAGTCGATGCTGATGGTGATGTCGCAGCGGTCCTTCACGGTCATCAGGCCCCCCAAAAGGGCGTTCTGGTGGCCCCGGTTGCGGGAGAGGCAGATGCCCTCCGCCAGCTCCTCCTTCGCCGCCAGGTCCTGGATGATGGCCCAGGTGTCGTCCTTGGAGCCGTCGTTCACGAACACCGCCCGGCTCTGGGGGGCGATGAGGCCGTCGGCCATCAGCCCGCGCAGCTTCGCAAAGAACATCGGCGCGGTGACCGGCAGCACCTGCTGCTCGTTGTAGCAGGGGATGACGATGTACAAGACAGGAAGTTCCTTCATTTTT
This sequence comes from Oscillospiraceae bacterium, assembly GCA_004558145.1. Lineage (GTDB taxonomy): Bacteria > Bacillota > Clostridia > Oscillospirales > Ruminococcaceae > Allofournierella_A > Allofournierella_A excrementavium. The sequence goes on along the minus strand of SFDQ01000001.1, from coordinate 281,848 downwards.
TCGTTCCTCCCAAAGATTCAACGCTGGTACTCCCGGGCAAGGGCCGCCCGGTCCAGGATTTTAAAACTGTTTTTGTAGGTCTCGATCAGGCCCTCCGCCCGCATGCGGGAAATTTCGCGGCACAGGGCGCTGCGCTCGCAGTTCAGATACTCCGCCAGCCCCGCCCGGGAGAAGGGGATGGAAAAGGTGTCCGCCCCGGCGGCCTTGGCCTGCCCCAGCAGATAGGCGCAGAGCTTGGAGCGCAGGCTTTTCAGGATGAGCAGGTCCACCCGGCGGCTCAGGTCGAAATATTTTTCCGAGATGGTGCGCACCAGATTCTGCATCAGCTGGGTGTGCTCCGGGTGCATGGCGGCGCAGGGGCACAGCAGCTTGCGGCAGGAGATGAACATCGCCTTGGAAGCGCTGCGGGCGGTGATGGTCACCGGGCTCTTCACCGCGCTGCCCGCCAGCACGTCCCCGAACACGCTGCCCGGGGCAAGGTCGGTGATGGCCACCGCCGCGCCGTCCGGCGTGGTCTTCAGGGCGGTGGCGCTGCCCTCCAGCAGAATGCCGATCTCGCCGGTGTCGTAGCCCGCCAAAAGCAGGATGTCGCCCTTTTCGTAGCGGCGCACCGCAGGCGCAAAGCAGCCCAGCAGCCGGGCGAGGCCCTCCGGCGGGATGTCCGCGAACAGGGGCGTGGCCGCCAGCAGGGGATAGTATTCTTCCACGGGGCGGCTCCTTTCTGCACAAAGAAGATAAACAAAAAAATCACAACTGTTGCGGCGGCAACAGCAATCTCTCCCACATTATAGTAAAATCTTCAAGGAAAAGCAATGCAAAGAGGGGCGAAGGTACCCCGGGAAAGGTGGAAATTTTATGAAACAGTACTACACCCGCTTTCTCACCCGCACCGCGCTGCTGCTGGCGCTCTGCGTGGTGGTGCAGCAGTTCAAGACCGTCAGCCAGTTCATCACCGGCCCGCTGGTGAACCTCATTCTGCTGCTGGCCGCCCTGGCCGTGGGCCTTGGCAGCGGGCTTTGCATCGCGGTGCTCAGCCCCATCCTGGCCTTCCTCATCGCCCCCAGCCCCGTCATGCAGCTCATGCCCCAGCTCATCGTGCTGGTGGCCGCGGGCAACGCCGCCCTGGTGGTGTGCGCCTGGCTGCTTCGCAAACAGGACAAGCTCTTCTGGCTGGGCTTCCTTCTGGGCGCGGCGGCCAAGGTGGCCGTGATGGCCGCAGGCCTGCAGCTCGTGCTGCTGCCCCTCTTCGGCGGCGTGCTCAACGAAAAGCAGGTGGCCACCGTTTCCACCATGTTCGGCGTGAACCAGTTCATCACCGCCATCATCGGCGGCGTGCTGTGCGCCATCCTCTGGCCGCTGCTGCGAAAAGTGAAAGGCTTCGTGCTGCAAAAGGCCTGAAAACTCTCAAAACGAACAAAGGAGCCGGCCCCCGCAAGGGGCCGGCTCCTGCCGTTTTATTTCGCTTCTTTTGCCTTCACCAGTTCGATGGCCTCTTTGCCGGTCATGTGGTCGATGGTCATCTCCAGCATGCACAGGGGCGCCCAGTCCCGCCGGATGGCGGCGTCCATGCCCTCGGGGGTGTCGTTGGGGGTGTACTTGCGGGCCAGCTTTTCAATGGCCGCACGCTTCTCGCTGTCGTCCTCCAGCTCCCGGATGGTGCCGAAAGCGATGACGCTGCGGAAATAGGTGGTGTATTCCTCGGGCACGATCTGGTCCTGGTCGATGACGCAGAAGGACGCCTTCGGGCAGCGGCGGAGGGCCTCCAGCTTGTGGCCGGCCTTGGCCGAGTGGAAATAGAGCTTTTCCCCGTCAAAGACATAGCTGAGGGGCACGGCGTAGGGGTAGCCGTCCTCGCCGGAAAGGGCCAGCACGCCGGACGTGCCCCTGTTCAGCACGGCGGCGGTCTCCTCGGCGTTCAAAAGCTGTTTGTGGCGGCGCATTTCCTTGAACATAAAAAACACCTCTCGATGATAAAAAATAAAGCGCCCCGTCACCATTCCTTCAAAGGCCTAACGGAATGGGACCAAGACGCAAAAACCCGGCGGCTTTTCAGGGAGATTATACGCCCCATCCCGCCGAAAGTCAAGAACAGGGAGGGCCCGGCCAAAGGCCGGGCCCTCCCTGTTCTTGAGAGAAGACAGCTTCAAGAGGATGTATGTTCGGCCGTCAGAGCGTTTGGTTCGCTCCGGCTGGCAGACGGAAAAGAAGGATCGGCGTGGGTCTTCACCATGCGGCGGATGGACCGCATCAGAAGCAGCACGACGGCGATCAGCGGGAACCCGGCCAGCACGCAGACCAGCTTGATGGTCTCCATGCCGCCCACCACCATGATGCCGGCGGAGAACAGCATGAACACCACCGACCACAGCAGGCGGTTCCAGCGGGCGGGATTCTCGTAGCCGCTGAGCTTTTTGCTGGTCATCGACGACAGGATGTAGGCCGAGGAGCTGATGGTGGTGGCAAGAAAGACGAAGCAGGAAATGAGGTACACCACCAGCATCAGCTGGGGCAGCGGCAGGGTGGAGAGCAGGGCGGTGATGGCGGCCTCCTGGCCCTCGGTGGCAAGAATGCCCGCAAGGTCAACGATGCCGGTGCGCTGCACATACAGCGCGTAGCCGCCCATGATGCCGAACACGGTCATGCAGCCCACCGAGCCCCACAGCACCTGCCCGCAGATGACCTGACGGATGGTGCGGCCCCGGGAGATGCGGGCCACGAACAGCCCCATCACGGGCATGTAGGCCAGCCACCAGCCCCAGTAGAAGATGGTCCAGTTCTGGGGGAAGCCGGAGGCAAGATGGGGGTCGGTGTAGGTGCTCATGCGCACGAAGTTGGAGGCCAGCAGGCCGATGCTGTTGGTCTCGGCGTCGATGAGGTAGCTGGTGGGCCCCCACAGCAGGGTCACCACCAGAAAGCCCAGCGTGATGTACACCGTGGCGCTGCTGAGCCATTTCATGCCCTTTTCCAGCCCCAGATACACGCAGCTGCCGAACAGCACCAGCAGCGCGGCCAGCATGATGAACTTCAGGCCCAGGGTGTCGGCCACGCCGGTGAGCTGGTGGAAAATGCGGGAGATCACGGGGATCTCCAGGCCGATGGAAGCGCCGATGCCGCCCATGATGCCGAACACGATGATCACGTCCAGCAGATGCCGCGCCCAGAGGTGCCGCTCCAGCCAGCCGGAGGCGGGCACGCAGGCGTTGCTGATGCGGGTGGTGTCGGTGCGCTTCACGAACAGGGTGTAGGCAATGGCGATGGTGGCCGGGATGTACATGGTCCAGGCGCTGGGGCCCCAGTGGAACTGCCCGTACATGTGGGCATAGTCATAGGCCTCGGCGGAAAAAGGCTCCAGCCCGAAGGGCGGCGCGCTGACGTATTGGATGGGCTCGAACAGGGACATGATCATGATGGAGGCGTCGATGCCGGTGGTGAACACCATGCATGTCCAGCTGAAGTTGCTGTATTCGGGCTTTTCGTCCGGCGCGCCGAACTTGATGCTGCCGTATTTGCTGAAGGCCAGCCAGCCCAGGAAGATGAAGTTGATGATGTAGATCCACAGATACACCCACCCCAGGCGGGTGGTGAGGGTCTGCAGCAGGCTGCTCAGCACGGTGAACAGCGTGTCGCCGCCCACAAACAGGCCCACCGACACGGCTGCAAAAATCAGGATGGTGGGCCAGAAGATGGCCGGTTCGATGTTCCAGCGATCGTGTTTCAATGCGTTTCCCCCTCTATGCAGGGCGCGCCGAGACCCGCAGCGGAGTCCCGGCGTGCCGGATGCGTTTTACTGCGCGGTGTAGCAGCCGTCGATGGCCAGCTGGGTGCCGGAGACGAAGTCGGCCTCGTCGGAGGACAGGTAGACATAGCCGTAGGCGATGTCCTCGGGCTTGCCCAGATAGCCGATGGGGTGCTTCTGGATGAACTCCGCGGAGTATTCCTCGATGGTCTGGCCGTTCTGACGGGCGTCGTCGTAGGCCATGGGGGTGATGATGTAGCCGGGATGCACCGAGTTCACGCGGATGTTCAGCCGGTTCTCGCCGCAGTACAGGGCGGCGGCCTTGGTCATCAGGGTGACGGCGCCCTTGGAAGCGCAGTAGGCGAAGAAGGCGGATTCCGCCACCAGGCCCTCGATGGAGGAGGCGTTGGCGATGGAGCATTTCTCGCCGTTGGTGCGCATCTCCTCAATGGCCACCTGCATGCCGTAGAAAACGCCGGTCTGGTTCACGGCGATGGTGCGGTCCCACTCCTCCAGGGAGGTGCCGGCGATGTCCTTGCGGTAGGAGATGCCCGCGTTGTTGATGAGCACGTTCAGCTTGCCGAAGGTGGCCTTGGTGAAGGCGACGCACTCTTTCCAGGCGTTGTAGTCGGTGACGTTCAGCTTGAAGAAGGCGGCGTTCTCGCCCAGCTCGGCGGCCACGGCGCGGCCGTCGGTCTCGTTCATGTCGGCGACCACGACTTTGGCGCCCTCCTGAACGAAGATGCGGGCGGTGCAGGCGCCAATGCCCTGGGCGGCGCCGGTGATGATGGCAACTTTACCTTTCAAACGATCCATGAAATGTCAACTTCCTTTCTGTGATAAAGCGGCGGACGCCGCGGGATGCTTTATTGTTCTGCTTTCTTCTGAATGCGGTTGGATTCCACGATGACGATGGTGGAGCCCACGAAGGTCAGCACCGCGCCGATCAGGCCCGAAACGCTGGGGGCGGTGAAGAAGGGCGGCAGCGCAAGGATCAGGATGGTCCAGATGCCGTAGGCGATGTTCAGGCTGCTGGCGGTGCTCACGCCGCAGTTGTTCATGCCGCCGAAGTAGCACACATAGGCCATGGCGTTGAAGAAAGAGGCCAGGATGAACACCAGGCTGATGAGCAGCGGGTTGCCCAGCATGCCCTGGGTGAAGGAGTAGGCGGTGCTGAAGTCGATCATGCGCACCAGATTGGTGAAGAAGGCCCAGTTGCCCGGGATCAGCAGCAGCACGGCCAGCATGATGGTGTACAGCGCGATGGCCGAAGTCTGCTTGAGGGCCAGGGACACGTCCGAATCCACGTCCTCGGCCATCAGGCGGTAGCCGAACACCAGCTCCAGAGAGTAGCCCACCGAGGCGAACACCGCCAGGAAGATGCCCACGGGATGCAGGCCGCTGAAGCCGGAGATGACCACCACGCCGGAGATGGAGAACAAAATGCCCAGGAACTTGAAGGGGGTGAGCTTCTCCTTGAACCAGAACATGGCGATGATGGAGCCCAGCGCGGGGTAGAAGGCGCTGATGGAGGTGGCCACGCTCACCGAGTAGCGGCTGGCGATGGCGAAGGGCACAAGGCCCAGCGGGCCGGCAAACAGCGCCGCCGGCATGATGCGGAAAAAGGCCTTTGTGCGCAGCAGGCGCAGATATTCCTTCAGCTTGCCCCGCTTCGCCACATAGCCCACCTCAAAAACGAAGGTGATGAGCGCGTCGATCCAGGCGATGCCGATGGCGGCCAGAATGATGAACATCACGCCGCGGGCGCTGTCCAGCGTGCCGCTGTCTCCGTTGTAGGGGCTCAGCCAGCTGTACAGCGTGACCGAGTAAGCGGCCCACAAAATACCGCTCAGCAAAGACAGGAGCACACCCTTTTTCTGTGAACGAACCAAACAGATTCCTCCTTTGTTTTTTCTGCCCCTGCCGCAAACGCAGAACGGGGCGGTCGTTTGGCTATATTTTAACGAACTTTGGCCCGCTTGTGGCGACATCGTGTGCCAATTTTTTGACAAACCCGTGCTATTTTGTTTCTTTTTGCTCCCGGCAGGGGTCGAAATTGTTTCCGAAACACACCAAAAAGCGGGCTAGATTGTCTATCATCATTTCTTTACGGGTCTTGCGGGGTATGATATACTCAATAGGAATGACTTTGAGACGAGAAGGGAAGGTGGCGGCCGCATGCCCAGGATTCCTCTGTACTACCAGGACGACGAATTCTTTGAGGAATTTGGAACGAGTTGTTATATCAACCACGAAAAGATGGTGGACGTGTTCCCGCTGTACCGCCACGACTTCATGGAGATCAGCCTCATCGTGGAGGGCAGCGGCACCGAGCTGTGCAACGGCCGCACCTATCCCGTGCAGGAGGGCTGTGTTTCGGTGTCGGCGCCCTGGCACTTCCACACCCTCAACACCCGGTCGGACCAGCCGGTGACCCGCTTCATCTGCGAGTTCAGCCTGCAGGACTACCTGCACTATGCGTCGGTCTGGCCGGACGCGCGCTCGGCTTTGTTCGACAGCCATGTGGAGCCGGTGGTGCAGCTCAGCGAGCAGGACTATCAGCGCAGCTGCTCCATCTTCAATGACATGTACGAGATCTTCACCCAGAAGGGCGAAGACCGGCAGGTGCGGCTGTATCTCAAGCTGCTGGAGTTCATGATGCTGTTCCACCGCGCCCAGAAGCAGGGCGGCGTGCAGCCCGGGCGGCCGGACGCGCCCCGCGACCAGCTGGTGCAGGACGCGCTGCGCTGCATCCACAAGCTCTATTCCCAGGAGCTGACGCTGGCCGACGTGGCGCGGGAGGTGGGGGCCAGCCCCGCCACCCTGCGGGAGCAGCTGCTGGCCTACACCGGCCAGGACTTCCAGGCGCTGGTCACCGAGATACGCATCCGCAACGCCTGCGTGCTGCTGGGTCTGAAGACCCCCACCCTGAAGTACATCGCCCACAACACCGGCTTCGGCTCGGTGCAGACGTTCTACCGCGCCTTCCAGAATTATAAAGGAATGACGCCCGAAGAGTACCGCAAGCGCCACTGGATGGAGTCGGAGGGAAAAGCCGGCTATCTGATGTGCAACAACGAGATATGGCAGCTGCTGACCTATCTGCACCTGCACTTCGACGAGCCCCTCACCCCGGAATCGGTGGCCCACGAACTGGGCATCAGCACCTCCAACCTGCACAAGACCATCAAGTACAACCTGATGGAATCCTTTTCCGAGATATTGCGGGAGATCCGCATCAACTATGCCTGCGGCCTGCTGATGAACCCGGGCCTCTCGGTGGAGCAGGTGGCGGTGGAGGCCGGCTACAACAACTCCAAAACCTTTATCCGCGCCTTCCAGGCGGAAAAGGGCTGCACCCCCAGCGAGTTCCGCAGCCGCGAGCCGGAATGACGAACCACAGAAAAAGGCCGGGATGCCCCGGCCTTTTTTCTTTGGCTTATACAATGTAATAAAACGAAAAACAAAAAAGAAGGGCACGACATGCGTCGTGCCCTTCTTTGGTGAGCCATCGGGGATTCGAACCCCGGACACCCTGATTAAAAGTCAGGTGCTCTGCCAACTGAGCTAATGGCTCACATTCAAATTACAGCTTAACAATTATAGCAATCAACGGGCCGTTTGTCAACAGAAAAGCGGCAAAAGAAAAAAGTGCGGTGCGCCGGGGCGAAAAAACGGCACCGAATTGAAATTTTTCGGCAGGGGGAAACGTCTAATTGTTACAGAGAGTTTACAAAACGGGCAAAAATGAGTATGATTAAAAGAGACACACCGTTTCATCGAAGGGGGGAGCACCCATGAAACGACTGCCCGCACGCGCCGTGGCGGCGCTTCTTTGCGCCGCTTTGCTCAGCGGCTGCGTTTTTGCCCGCACGGAAGAGCCTCAGGCCACGCCCACGCCGGAGCCGGACGCCGCGCCCGAGACCCTGGTGGAGTATGACGTGCCCCAGGACATCGACCCCTACACCGGCCTTGCCCGGGGCGAGAGCTACCCGCTGGGCCGCCGGGGCGTTGCCGTGATGATAAACAACGTGCGCGCCGCCTGGCCCCAGAGCGGGCTGAACAGCGCGGACCTTGTCTACGAGATCGTCACCGAGAGCGGCATCACCCGCCTGATGGCCGTCTACCGGGACTATGCCGCCATGCCGGTGGTGGGGCCCATCCGCTCGGCCCGGGACCAGCACGTGCAGCTGATGCTTCCGCTGCAAACGCTCTACGCCCACATCGGCACTTCCTATGTGGCGTCCCAGTATCTTGACCTCTACAAATACACCGAGACCAAGAGCATCGACGGCAAATACCGCAACTTCTACTGGATCGACACCGAGCGCCGCAAGACCAAAGGCCAGGAGCACTGCGTCTATACCGACGGCTCCACCTTCGCCGCGGCGGTGGACCAGTTCGGCCTGCAGGCGTCCACCACCTACGAGGCGCCGCCGGTGTTCGACTTCGTGCGCTACGACCAGCCCGCCCGTCAGCTGGAGGGCGGCGAGGCGGCGGAAGTCTATGTGCGCTTTTCCGGCTATGCCGACGCCACCTTCCGCTACGACGAGGCCTCGGGCAAATACCTCAAATGGCAGTATGACCAGCCCCAGACCGACGCGGCCGACGGCGGCAGGCAGTACGGCGCCGACAATGTGTTCGTGCTGTTCGCCAAGATCGACAAGTACCCCGACGGGGTGCTGGCCCATGTGCAGTTCGACCAGGGCGCGGGGCTCTACTTCTGCGACGGGCGCTACGAGCGGGTGCGCTGGATCAAGGAAGACCCGGCCAGCCCCCTGCGCATCGTGGACAACGAGGGCAACGAGGTGGACGTGAAGGTCAACCCCGGCACCAGCTACATCGCCGTGGTGGCCGACGAGCAGATCGAAAACTGCCGCATCGACGGCCAGCCGCTGGAGGATGTCTTCGGCGAGTGACGAAGATGAAAATTCACCGGGCCGGTTGCCCGCAGGCGGCGTGCCTGCTATAATAGGAAACGGAATCGGGCGGCGTGCCGCCTGCAATAAAAAGCGGAATACGAGGGAACAGAACATGAAACGTTTGTTGTGCATCCTGCTGGCGCTGACCATGTCGGTCAGCCTGTTCACCGCCTGCGGCGGCGACGAGACCACCACTTCCGGCGGCGGCGAACCCGCTGTGGAAGCCACCCCCGAGCCTACCCCCGAACCCTATGAGGCCAACGTGCTCACCGGCTACGAAAAGGATGCCGACTACCCCGAAGGCCAGCGCATCACCGCGGTGATGGTGAACAACATCCAGACCTGCCGGCCTCAGCGCGGCCTGTCCGCGGCGGACATGCTCTTTGAGATCAAGGTGGAGGGCGGCATCACCCGCTTCATGGCCCTCTTCACCGATTATAACAACATCCCCGACATCGGGCCCATCCGTTCCGCCCGCGACCAGTTCTTCCGGTTGGTGCTGCCCTGGCAGCCGCTCTATGTCCACATCGGCCAGAGCGTGGTGCAGAAGGAGTACATCACCAACTACAACTACGACGAGTGGAACCTGGAAGGCAACTTCGACGGCAACCTCTATTACCGCAACCGCGACCGTGTGAACTGGGCGGGCAACCATGTGGACACCGAGCACACCGCCTACACCAACGGCCAGCTCATCGCCGAGTATGTGGAGCGCCATGATGTGGACGACCGCCGCATGTATAACTCCACCTTCTTCGACTTCGTGGACTACCGTGAGCCCGCCAAGGTGCTCACCGGCGAACATCTGGAGGGCGGCGCCAGCGCCGACGCCGGCCGCGTGACCATCCGCCACTCCCAGTCCTACCGCACCCAGTTCGACTATGACTCCAGCCTCGGCCAGTACGCCATGGCCCAGTGGTATTACAGCAAGGGGTCCTACATGGACACCATCGACGAGAACAACGGCCAGCAGCTGATGTTCGACAACCTGCTGATCCTCTTCACCGACATCCACACCTATCCCGGCCACGAGGCCAAGGACCTGCAGTATGCCGAATACAGCTGGGGCGGCGTGGGCTACTACTGCTACGGTGGCAAGATCGAGCGCATCCGCTGGCAGAAGGGCACCCCGCTGGACACCCTGCGCATCGTGGACTTTGAGACCGAAGAGCCCTTCGAGATCAACTGCGGCAAGACCTATGTGACCGTGGTGGACGAGGACGAGATCTCCAACTTCAGCTGGGAGCCGCTGGAGACTGCCCAGGACGTGCAGGAGGCCCCCACCACCAACGACTTCGTTGAGAGCGACGATTAAACCAACTTACATTCGGGGCCCCCGGCCGGCATCGGCGGGGGCCCTTTTTGAACAGGACAAGGAGAACACACCCATGAAACTTGCAAAGCGAGCCGTTGCCGCGGCCTTGGCCGTGCTGCTGCTGGCGGGCTGCGGGTCCGCGCCTTCCCAGAGCGGCACGCCCGCGTCCGGCGCGTCCCAGAGCGCCAGCCAGCCGGCGACCCCCACCCCCGAACCCCACGAGGCCAGCACCGAGATGCCGCTGCCTGCCGAGGGCATCAGCGCCCTCACCGGGCGCACGGCGGAACATCCCGGCCGCCGCCCGGTGGCGGTGATGGTGTCGAACGACGCGGCGGCCCGGCCCCAGTGGGGCATCGGCACCGCCGACCTTCTGATCGAGGCCAACACCGAAGGGGAGAACACCAGCATGATGGCGGTGTTCGACAGCTGTGAGCGGGTCGTGAAGGTGGGCCCTGTGAGCCAGGGCCGGGACCTGTTTTTGCAGATGGTGATGCCGGTGAACGCTATCCCCATGTACATCGACTGCGACATCTACACCTCCAATCTGGTGAACTGGTACACCTACCAGCCGCTGGACGGCATCTACATCGGCGTGAACGCCTACAACCTGGACGGCGAGCGGGACCAGACCGCCCCCCAGGAGCTGTGCTGGTATGCTGACTCCCGCCTGATCCCCAGCGCCATCGAGTCCTACGGACAGTCGGCGGACGGCGAGACCCCCACCTTCTTCCATTTTGACGAGGCCGCCGCGCCCGCCAAGGGCAACGGCTACCGGCTGGAGATCGGCTACGGCGCCCAGCGCACCGCGCAGCTGGTCTACGGCGAGGCCGAGGACCGCTACTTCCTGAAAGAGAACGACCAGGACCAGCTGGACGCCGCCAAGGAGGACGGTCTGGTGCGGTTCACCAACGTGCTGCTGCTGATGGCGCCCTCCGGCTTCAAGGACGACGGCGTCACCCGCGACTATGACCTCACCGGCGGCGACGGAGTGTATCTCTCCGGCGGCGGCGCGGTGCAGATCCAGTGGAAAAAGGGCGAGGCGGACCAGCCGCTGCAGCTCTTCGACGCCGAGGGTCAGCCCTTCTCGGTGCGGCCCGGCCGCACCTACATCGGCATCTGGGGCGGCTTTGAGGGCCAGAGCCTGCGCCTGCTGGATTCCAGCGGCGCCGAGCAGCCCCTGCCCGCGGCCCCCGCGCCCATAGGCGGGACCTCCGAGCCGGCTTCCTCCGCACCCGCCGACTCCGCTTCCGCGGCTGCCTGACGGGGGACAAGCATGGAAAACACCCTGACGCCTAACACGAAAAAACAGTGGCTCGCGGCGGCTGTGTGCGCTGCGGCGGTGCTCATCGTCTGCGCGCTGCCCTTCGCGGACCGGGACCTGGTGGCCGGCCACGACGCCGTGTTCCACATCCTGCGCCTGGAGGGGCTGGCCGCCGCCCTGGGTGGCGGCGCGTCCATCCCGGTGCGGGTCTACTCGCTGATTTTGGGCGGCTACGGCTATGCCGCCGGCCTGTTCTACCCCGACCTGCTGCTCTATCCCGCGGCGCTGGCGAGGGTGGCGGTGCTGGGGCCGGAGCTGGCCTTCAAGTTCCTGATGCTGGGCTGCGTGGCCCTGCAGTGTGTCACCAGCTATTTCGCGGGCCGGGCCATCGGCAAAAGCCATTTTGCCGGCTGCACCTTCATGGTGCTCTACGGCCTGTGCCAGTACCACTTCACCAACCTCTACATCCGCAGCGCGGTGGGGGAGGTGCAGGCCATGGCCTTTCTGCCCCTGGCGGTGTGGGGCCTGTGGGACCTCACCGAAGAGGGGGCAAAAAAGCCCTGGCTGCTGTTTTTGGGCTTCACCGGTCTGGTGCTCAGCCACACCGTCAGCCTTGCGCTGATGGGCCTTGTGGCGGTGGTGTGGGTGCTGGTGCGCCTGCCCAGAATGCTGAACCGGCGGGCGCTGGCCGTGGGCTTCGGCGCGGCGGCGGCCTGCCTCGCGGTGAGCTGCTACTACTGGCTGCCGGTGCTGGAGCAGTTCACCGCCGACACCTTCAAGGTCAGCGCCGAACCGCTGACCCGCCTTGCCTACAACTATCTCACCCTTGCCGACATCTTTGACCCCGCCTCCTACACCGGCCTCGGCCTGGGCGGCATGATTCTGGTGCCGCTGACCGTGGCGGCGGGGGTTTGGCTGGCCCGCAAAGGGCGGCGCTGCCGCCGGGGCTGGGTGTTCCTGGCGGTGGGCGCGGCGCTCACCTTCGCCACCCTGAACTGGGTGCCCTGGTCGAAACTGGACGAGACGGTGCTCACCAGCGTGCAGTTCCCCTGGCGGCTCAACGCCTTCGGCCAGATGTTCCTGTGCCTGGGGGCCGCCTGCCTGCTGGCGGGCCTTTCCGCCAAGCGAGTCAGGGCCGCGGCGCTGGCGGCGTGCTTCTGCCTCTCGCTGGTGAACCTCGCCTGCCTGTGGCCTACCTTCCCGGAGCTGGTGAACTACGACCGCAATTACTTCACCGGCCAGCGGGGCGAGACCTTCTATCTGGTGGGGGCCGAGTGGCTGCCCGCCGGGGTGAACACCATCGAGTTCGCCTTTGAGCCGGGGGCGCAGTACACCAACGGCGAGGGCGTGTTCACCGGCGACTATCTGCCCAACGGCGACTTCGTGGCGGAGTTCGACGGCACCGCGGGCCTTTGGGGCATCCCGAAGCTGTGGTACAAGGGTTACTCCGCCTGGGTGGAGCCCGCGGACGGCGGCGAGGCCATCCCGGTGCCGCTGCACAAGGACGCCGGCGGCCGAGTGGAGCTGGACGTGCCCGAGGGCCTGCCCGCCGGGCGGCTGGTGGTGAGCTACACCGGCACCACGCTGCAGCATGTTTCCGACTGGGTGAGCGGCCTTTCGGCCCTGGCCCTGGCGGGCGCGGCCGCCGGGTGCGCGCTGCGCAGACGACGCAAAGTCAAGTAACGGGGCGCTGCCCCGAAGGAGAGAGGAGAAGACCCATGTCTCTGTTTGAACCCCGCACCCCCGTTTACAGCGGCGAGGGCGACGAACTGAAAAAGGTGGAAAAGCTGCTGCACGACCACCAGATCGACTACAAGCTCAAGGCCGGCAGCACCGGCACGCTGGTGATGGTCAAGCGCAGCCGCGCCGACGAGGCGGAGATGGAGATCCGCGAGGCCAAAGCCCGCAACTGGCTTTGGTAAAAAAAGCAAAAAGGGAGCGCCCCTTCGCGGGGGCGCTCCCTTTTTTGTTTGTGAGAAACGGGAAAGGTCAGTTCTTCTTGCCCTTCAGTTCCTTCATGCGCAGGTCGTGGCTGAGGATGCGCTTGCGGATGCGCAGGCTCTTGGGGGTGACTTCCAGCAGCTCGTCGGGGGCCAGGAACTCCAGGCAGCCCTCCAGGCTGAACTTGCTCACCGGCACCAGCCGCAGCGCGTCGTCCGAGCCGGAGGCGCGGGTGTTGGTCAGGTGCTTGGTCTTGCACACGTTCACGGTGATGTCCTCGCCGGTGGGGGTGTAGCCCACCACCATGCCGCCGTAGACCTTCTCGCCGGGGGTCACGATCAGGGTGCCGCGGCCCTGGGCGTTGAACAGGCCGTAGGTCACCGCGTCGCCGGTCTCGAAGCTGATGAGGCTGCCGGTGCTGCGGCAGGTGATGTCGCCCTGCCACTCCTCGTAGCCGTCGAAGATGGTGTTCAGGATGCCCTCGCCGTGGGTGTCGGTGAGGAACTGGCTGCGGTAGCCGAACAGGCCGCGGCTGGGCATGCGGAACTCAAGCCGCACACGGCTGCCGATGGGCTCCATCTGCTGCAGGATGGCCTTGCGGGAGCCCAGGGCGGTCATCACCGCGCCCTGATAGTCGGTGGGCACGTCCACGACCACCCGCTCCATGGGCTCCATGGTCTTGCCGTTCTCCACGTGGGTCAGCACCTTCGGGGGACTGACCTGCAGCTCGTAGCCTTCGCGGCGCATGGTCTCGATGAGGATGGACAGGTGCATCTCGCCGCGGCCCATCACGCGGAAGGAGTCGCTGGTAGCGGAATCCTCCACCCGCAGGGCCACGTCCTTCAGAAGCTCACGCTGCAGGCGGTCGCGGATCTGGCGGCTGGTGACGTACTTGCCCTCGCGGCCGGCGAAGGGGCTGTCGTTGACGGAGAAGGTCATCTCCACGGTGGGGTCGTTGATCTTCACGAAGGGCAGCGGCTCCACGTTGGCGGGGTCGCACAGGGTGTTGCCGATGGTCACGTCGGCCAGACCGCTGAAAGCGACGATGTCGCCGGCCTTGGCCTCCTCGATGGGCTCGCGGCCGTTGGCCTTGAAGTCATACAGCTTGGTGATGCGCCCGCGCAGGGAGACGTCGGGGTTGTGCCAGTCGCACACCTGCACGTCCTGGCCCACCTTGGCCACGCCGTTCTGGATGCGGCCGATGCCGATGCGGCCCACAAAGTCGTTGTAGTCCACGCTGGAGCACAGCATCTGGAAGGGAGCCTCGGGGTCGCCTTCCGGGCACTTGACGTACTGCAGGATGGTGTCGAACAGGGGCTTGAGGTCGGTGCCGGGCACGTCGGGCGAGTAGCTGGCGGTGCCGGCGCGGCCGGAGCAGAACACCATGGGGCTGTCCAGCTGTTCGTCGGTGGCGCCCAGGTCCATCAGGAGCAGCAGCACCTCATCGATGACTTCCTTGATGCGGGCGTCGGGCCGGTCGATCTTGTTCACCGCGATGACCAGGCTCAGGTTCTGCTGCAGAGCCTTCTGCAGCACGAAGCGGGTCTGGGGCATGCAGCCCTCGGCGGCGTCCACCAGCAGCAGCACGCCGTTGACCATCTTCAGAACGCGCTCCACCTCGCCGCCGAAGTCGGCGTGGCCCGGAGTGTCCACGATGTTGATCTTCACGCCGTTATAAACGGTGGAGCAGTTCTTGGCCAGAATGGTGATGCCGCGCTCCCGCTCGATGTCGCCGGAGTCCATCACGCGCTCGGCCACCTGCTGATTTTCCCGGAACGCGCCGCTTTGCTTGAGCATCTGGTCCACGAGGGTGGTCTTGCCGTGGTCGACGTGGGCGATGATGGCAATGTTGCGCAGATCTGTACGTTCCATTTGCGTACCCCTTCCTTTCTTCCCAATGGCCGCGTTCGGGGGCGCGGCCTTATCTATTACTTCTATAATGCACAGTAAAAAGCACGCTATTTATAGTACGGCACGGCCCGCCCTTTGTCAAGAATATACAAATAAATTTTAAATGTTCGGCCAAATGAACAAAATCCGCGGTTTTGCTTGTGCTTTCGGCCCTTATCCGGCAAAGAAACAAAAGCTTTTTCAAAAAAGGGCTTGCAAAATCCGTGACTGTCTGCTATAATAACAAAGCTGTCACATGACATGGGCGGTTAGCTCAGCTGGTAGAGCATCTGCTTGACGTGCAGAGGGTCAGGGATTCGAGTTCCTTACCGCCCACCAAACCCCGGAAACGCGATGCGTCTCCGGGGTTTTTGTTGTTTTCCTTGTGGAAAAGCCGCAAAAGTGATATAATAAAGGTGTTCCAAGAAAGACCCTCCGCGCTTTGTGCGCGGGGCAACCGTTGAGCCGTGGATGACATCGTGCGTGTGTCGTCCCCGGCCTTTTTTGCGCGGATGCGCGAAAAACAGGAGGGAGCAGCATGAAAAAACGCAAACTGATCGCTTTGGGGCTGGCGGCAGCGCTGGCCCTGGCCCTGACCGCCTGCGGCGCGAAGCTGACGGGCGTCGGCCTGCCGCAGGAGGAGCTGAAGCTGACGGTGGGCGGCACCGCGGCGCTGGAGCCCGTCTTCGCCTGGGACGGCGAAGCGCCCGCCGAGGACCCGGCGGTGACCTACACCAGCGCCGACGAGGCGGTGGCCACCGTGGATGAGACCGGCACCGTGACCGGCGTGGCGGCGGGCGAGACCACCGTCACCGCGGCGGTGGGCGAGCTGAGCGCCACCCAGACGGTGGTGGTGAACATCGCCACCGAGACCCTGACGGTGGAGGAGATGAGCCTCCATCTGGCCGACGGCGCGGCCCAGGCCGTGGTGACCGTGGAGCCCGCGGAGCTGGCGGACCAGCTCACCTTCAAGACCGGCGACGAGGCCATCGCCGCCGTGGACGAAAACGGCACCGTGACCCCGGTGAAGGAAGGCCACACCAGCCTGCTGGTGCTTGCGCCGGACGGCACCCGGGCCAAGGCGATGATCACCGTGTGGAGCGGCCCCAAGGAGCTGACCCTCACCGCGGGCAAGACCGAAGTGGCCGTGGGCGGCACCACCACCGTCACCGCCGCCGATGAGACCGGCGCGGCGGTGGACGCGGCCACCCTGACCTGGTCCTCCAGCGACGAGGGCGTGGCCACCGTGGACGAGGCCGGCACCGTGACCGTGGTGAGCGCCGGCGAGGCGACCATCACCGCGGAGACCGCCTATGAGGTGGCGGGCAGCGTCACCCTCACCGGCAAGGAGGCCGCCAAGTCCTCGGGCAGCGGTTCCTCCGGCTCTTCCGCTTCGGCGGGCGGCAGCGGCTCCGGCAGCATCGCCGCCCCCACCGAGGACGCCCCCGAGGGCTGGGGCACCCACGGCTGGTTCTATGTGGATGTGGACACCACCGCCTTTGATATGCAGAACCAGCTGCGGTCGGCAGCGGGCGCGGCGGCCCTTGCCTGGGACGACAGCCTTGCCTCCATCGCCCAGAGCCGCTGCCAGGCCATCGCGGTGGACTTCAGCCACAACGGCGCCCAGACCACCGGCGAGAACATCGCCGTGGGCTACGCCGACGCGGCCTCGGTCATCGCCGCGTGGCAGGGCAGCTCCGGCCACTACCAGAACATGATCAACACCGTCTACACCCGGGGCGCCATCGCCCACATGTACGACGGCGACGGCTGCCACTACTGGGTGGCAGTGTTCGAGTGAGCGCTGGGAAAAGTGAACACACCGGCCCGGCGGCCTTCCGCGTGTTTTTGCGCGGGGCCGCCGGGCTCTCTTTTTGCCGCCTGCGTTTGCCCTCGGCGCGGTTTTGTGGTATACTATATCGGATATTGTGGAGAAGTGTGGCCGCAGGGCCAAAGAGGGAAGTGTTTATGCGCGTTTTGGGCATCGACCCCGGCTACGCCATCGTGGGCTGGGGGGTCGTGGAATACATCGGCAACCGGTTCACGCCGGTGGACTTCGGGGCAGTGACCACCCCGGCGGGCATGCCTTTCGAGCAGCGCCTTGCGGCGGTGTACGACGGTGTTTCGCGCATCATGCGGGACTATGCCCCCGAGGCGCTGAGCATCGAGCAGCTGTTCTATCAGCACAACCAGACCACCGTCATCGGCGTGGCCGAGGCCCGCGGGGTCATCCTGCTGGCCGCCGCTCAGTGCGGGGTGCCGGTGTTCGAATACACTCCCATGCAGGTCAAGCAGGCGGTCACCGGCTACGGCAAGGCGGTGAAAAAGCAGGTGCAGGAGATGACGAGAGTCATGCTGCGCCTGGACAAGGTGCCGAAACCCGACGACACCGCCGACGCGCTGGCCATGGCCATCGCCCACTGCCATTGCAGCCGCAGCCGGCTGCAGAACATGCCCTTGCGCTGACAAAGGAGGCCTTTCGCCGTGATCTATTGCCTGAACGGAAAAATTCTGAAAAAGAGCCTGGACCAGGTGGTCATCAGCTGCGCCGGGGTGGGCTATCAGGTGCAGGTGCCCTCCAGCGTGGCGGGCGCGCTGCCCGCCGTGGGCCAGGAGGCCACCCTCTACACCTGCATGAACGTGACCGAGAGCGACGTGTCCCTCTTCGGTTTTGCCGACGAGGAGCAGCAGGCCTGCTTTAAAATGCTCACCGCCGTGAGCGGCGTGGGCCCCAAGGTGGGGCTGGCCATCCTGAGCGTGCTCAGCCCCCAGCGCATCGCGCTGGCCGCCTCGGCGGGGGACCACAAGGCCTTCACCGCCGCCAGCGGCGTGGGCCCGAAACTGGCCCAGCGCATCACCCTGGAGCTGAAGGACAAGGTGGGCAAGGGCTTGGCGGAGGGGCTTTCCCTCTCCGACCTGGGCCCGGCGGCCCCCGCCGCGGGCAGCAATCTGGCCCAGGCGGCCGCGGCCCTCACCAGCCTGGGCTACACCTCCGGCGAGGCGGCGGCGGCGCTGACCAAGCTGGACGACACCCTGCCGGTGGAAGAACTCATCAAGCTGGCGCTGCGCGGCATGGCAAGGAGGTAAACCGTGGAAGATTTTGACCGCAACGACCGTCTGGTCAGCCCCGAAGTGAACCGGGGCGAGACGGAGGAGATGAACCTCCGCCCCCGCACGCTGGAAGAGTATGTGGGCCAGGAGAAGGTCAAGGAGAACCTGCGCATCTATCTGGAAGCGGCCAAGCGCCGGGGCGAGCCCATGGACCACATTCTGCTCTACGGCCCTCCGGGCCTGGGCAAGACCACCCTGGCGGGCATCGTGGCCCAGGAGATGGGGGTGCAGATACGCATCACCAGCGGCCCGGCCATCGAAAAGCCCGGCGACCTGGCCGCCCTGCTCACCAACCTCCAGGAGGGCGACGTGCTCTTCATCGACGAGATCCACCGCCTCTCCCGCCAGGTGGAGGAGGTGCTCTATCCCGCCCTGGAGGACTACGCCCTGGACATCATGATCGGCAAGGGCCCCAGCGCCCAGTCCATCCGCATCAACCTGCCCCGGTTCACCCTCATCGGCGCCACAACCCGGGCCGGGCAGCTCACCGGCCCGCTGCGTGACCGCTTCGGCGTGCTGCTGAAACTGGAGCTTTACAGCCCCGACGAGCTGGCCCGCATTATCCGGCGCAGCGCCGGCATCCTGGGCCAGCCCTGCACCGAGGAGGGGGCTCTCGAACTGGCAAAGTGCAGCCGGGGCACCCCCCGCGTGGCCAACCGTCTGCTCAAGCGGGTGCGGGACTTCGCGGTGGTGCTGGGGAACGGCACGGTGGACGGCGACGCCGCCCGGCTGGCCCTCAAGCGCATGGACATCGACGCGCTGGGCCTGGACGAGCTGGACCGCAGCCTGTTGCGGGCCATCATCGAGCTGTACGGCGGCGGGCCGGTGGGTCTGGACACCCTGGCTGCCGCCCTGGGCGAAGAGGCGGTGACGCTGGAGGACGTGTGCGAGCCCTATCTGATGCAGATGGGTTTCCTCACCCGCACCCCCCGTGGCCGCTGCGTCACCCGGCTGGCCTATGAGCATCTGGGCATGCGCGCCCCGAACCTTGCGGAGGAGAGCGGCCAGCAGAGCATGTTCTGACCGCGCCGCCGCGCAAACCAACAAGAAATATTCACAATTACAGGGTACAATATAGAATCCATGGCCGCAGGGGCCATGGCAGAGAAAAAGGAGAAGTGCCTATGCGAGCCGCCAGTTCCTGGCAGGATTATGAACTCATCGACGCCACCGGCGGCAGCCGGCTGGAGCGGTGGGGCGACGCGCTGCTGGTCCGCCCGGACCCGCAGGTGGTGTGGAAGAACCCGCGCACCAGCCCCCTGTGGGCCAAAGCGGACGCGGTCTATCACCGCAGCGACAAGGGCGGCGGTCAGTGGGAATACCGCCGCCGTCTGCCCGAAAAATGGCAGATCGGCTGGCAGGGCCTGCGGCTGGTGGTCAGCCCCACCGGCTTCAAGCACACCGGCGTGTTCCCCGAGCAGGCGGTGAACTGGGCCTTCTATCAGAAGACCATCGCCGCCGCCGGCCGGCCCATCCGGGTGCTGAACCTCTTCGGCTACACCGGCGGGGCCACCCTGGCCTGCGCCGCCGCGGGGGCCAGCGTCTGCCACGTGGACGCCTCCAAGGGCATCGTGGCCTGGGCGCGGGAGAACGCCGCCGAAAGCCGCCTGGCGGACAAGCCCATCCGCTGGATCGTGGACGACTGCACCAAGTTCGTGGCCCGGGAGGCCCGCCGGGGCAGCCGCTACGACGCCATCATCATGGACCCGCCCAGCTACGGCCGCGGCCCGGGGGGCGAGGTGTGGAAGCTGGAAAACTGCATCTACGACCTCATCGAGCAGTGCACCCAGGTGCTCAGCGACGAGCCCCTGTTCGTGGCGGTGAACAGCTACACCACCGGTCTGTCGCCGGCGGTGATGGAGTACATCTTAAAGACCCTTCTGTGCCCGGAAAAGGGCGGCACGACCAGCTGCGACGAGATCGGCCTGCCGGTGTCCAGCACCGGCGGCGTGGTGCCCTGCGGCGCCACCGCCTTCTGGCTGGCAGACGGCGTGCAGGCGGGGGAGAAAAAGAGCTCGATGAACGCGCCCATCGTTCTCAAACCCTTGGCGCAGGAAGCGCAGGCGGGGGAGGAATGAACATGGAACACATGATAAACGCCGAGGGCATCCGCTTTCGCTACACGCCGGAAAGCCCCTGGGCCGTGGACGGCGCCTCCGTGTCGGTGGACAAGGGCGAGTTCGTGGCGGTGCTGGGGGCCAACGGCTGCGGCAAAAGCACCCTGGCTAAGCACTTCAACGCCATCCTGCTGCCCGAGGCCGGCACCGTGCTGGTGGAGGGCATGAACACCGCCGACGAGGAGCATCTCTATGACATCCGCCAGAAGGTGGGCATGGTGTTCCAGAACCCGGACAACCAGATCGTCGCCACCGTGGTGGAAGAGGACGTGGCCTTCGCCCTGGAAAACCTGGGCGTGCCCCCCGCCGAGATACGCGCCCGCATCGACGACGCAATGAAGATGGCGGGCATCTACAAGCACCGGGAAAAAGCGCCCCACAAGCTGTCGGGTGGCCAGAAGCAGCGGGTGGCCATCGCCGGCGTCATCGCCATGCGGCCGGACTGCCTTGTGCTGGACGAATCCACCGCCATGCTGGACCCCCGGGGCCGGGAAAAGGTGATGGAGACCATCCGCCACCTCAACCGGGACTACGGCATCGCCGTGGTGTCCATCACCCACTACATGGACGAGGCCGCCCAGGCCGACCGTGTGGTGGTGATGAGCGAGGGCAAGGTGGTCATGGAGGGCACCCCTCGCCAGGTGTTCAGCCAGGTGGACGAGCTGCACCGGCTGCGGCTGGACGTGCCCCAGGTCACCGAGCTGTGCTGCCGGCTGGCAGAGGCCGGGGTGGACATCCCCACCGACATCATCAACGAGGAAGAATGCGCCGCCGCGCTCTATGAGCTTTTGAAGTAAACGCGGCGGTTTCGGGGCAAAGGCCCCGCAAGAGGGAGGGAAAGGCGGCCTATGGCAGCCATCATCGAAACAAAGGGCTTGACCCACATCTACAACGCCGGCATGCCCGACGCCACCGTGGCGCTGGACAAGGTGGACTTTGCCGTGGAAGAGGGCGGCTTCGTGGGCATCATCGGCTCCACGGGGTCGGGCAAAAGCACCCTCATCACCCACTTCAACGGCATCCTGAAGCCCACCGAGGGCCAGGTGCTGGTGGACGGGCAGGACATCTGGGCAAAACCGGCGGACATCCGCAAGTTCCGCTTCATGGTGGGGCTGGTGTTCCAGTACCCCGAGTACCAGCTGTTCGAGGAGACGGTGTATAAGGACATCGCCTTCGGCCCCAAAAACATGGGCCTGGACGAGGCCGAAATCGACCGGCGGGTGAAGAGCGCCGCCCGGTTCGTTGGCCTGAAGGACGAATATCTCGAGCGCAGCCCCTTCGAGCTTTCCGGCGGGCAGAAGCGCCGGGTGGCCATCGCCGGCGTGATGGCCATGGAGCCGAAAATTCTGGTGCTGGACGAGCCCGCCGCGGGCCTGGACCCGGAGGGCCGGGAGATGATCCTCTCCCAGGTCAAGCGCTTCCACAAGGAGACCGGCACCACCGTCATTCTGGTGAGCCACTCCATGGAGGACATCGCCAAATACGCCGACAAGGTGCTGGTGATGGACCAGCGCCGCATCGCCATGTACGACACGGTGGAGCACGTCTTTGCCCGTGCGGACGAACTGCTGGAGCTGGGCCTCTCGGTGCCTCAGGTGACCAAGGTGTTCCTGCGGCTGCGGGCCATGGGGCTGGACCTGCCCCAGGATGTGTACACCGTGCCCTACGCGGTCAAGACCATCCAGGCGGCCCTGGCGAAGAAGAACGGGGGAGGTGAGGCGACGTGCTGAAAGACATCACCATCGGCCAGCACTTCCCCGGCAACTCCCCGGTGCACCGCTGCGACCCCCGGCTGAAAATCCTGCTGGTCATCGCCTACATCGTCATCCTGTTCACGGTGACCAACTTCCTGGGCCTTGCGCTGAGCATCCTGCTGCTGGCGGGGCTGTATCTCATGGCCCACATTCCCCTGAAACTCATCCTCAAGAGCCTCAAGCCCATCATGCCCATCGTGGTGTTCACGGCGGTGCTGAACCTCTTCTTCATGGGCGGCGAAGGGGAACCGCTGGTCTCCTTCTGGGTCTTCCGCATTTATAAGGAAGGCGTGGCCTACGCCATCTTCATGGCGGTGCGCATCGTGGCCCTCATCGCGGGCACCAGCCTTCTGACCTACACCACCAGCCCCATCGTCCTCACCGACGCCATCGAGCGGCTGCTGCGCCCCTTCGCGAAGCTGCACATGCCGGTGCACGAGCTGGCCATGATGATGACCATCGCCCTGCGCTTCATCCCCACCCTCATCGAGGAGACGGATAAAATCATGAACGCCCAGAAGGCCCGGGGCGCCATGCTGGACAGCGGCTCCCTCTCCGACCGGGTAAAGGCCATGGTCCCCATCCTCATCCCGCTGTTCATTTCGGCCTTCCGCCGGGCGGACGAGCTGGCCATGGCCATGGAGTGCCGCTGCTACCGGGGCGGCGAGGGCCGCACCCGGCTCAAAGTCCTCCGCTTCGGCGCGCTGGACTGGGAGGCGCTGGTGCTCTGCACCCTGGCCTTCGCGGCGCTTTGGGCCACCCGCTTTCTGATGCCGGGGGTCTTGTGAGATGAACATCCTGCTGGACCTGAGCTATGACGGCACGAACTTCTGCGGCTTTCAGGTGCAGAAGAACGGCGTTTCCGTCTGCGAGACCGTGCAGAACGCGCTGGAGGCCCTCTTTGGGGCCCGCCCCGACGTGAAGGGATGCGGCCGCACCGACGCGGGGGTGCACGCCTTGCACTACGCGCTGAACTTCTGGGCCGAAACCTCCATCCCGGTGGAAAAGCTGCCCCTGGCCCTGAACCGCCACCTGCCCGACACGGTGCGGGTGAACGAGGCCCGGCAGGTGCCCCAGGAGTTTCACGCCCGCTATTCCGCCCACACCAAGACCTACGTTTACCGCATCTGGAACAGCCCGGTGGAAAGCCCCTTCGAGGCGGCCTACCACCACCGCATCAGCGCCCCGCTAAACGCGGAGGCCATGGACAAGGCGGCGGCGAAGTTCGTGGGCAAACACGATTTCCTCAGCCTCTGCTCGGCGGGCAGTTCGGTGGCGGCCAAGGGCGACACCGTGCGCACCATCTCCGCCTGCAAGGTGGAGCGGCAGGGGCACCTTGTCACCGTCACCGTCACCGCCGACGGCTACCTTTACAATATGGTGCGCATCCTGGCCGGCACTTTGGTTGAGGCCGGCCGGGGCGCCCTTGACCCCGAAGCCGTGCCCGCCATCCTGGCCGGGCGCGACCGCAGCCTTGCCGGGCCCACCCTGCCGGCAAAGGGTCTGTTTTTGAAACAGGTGGACTATCCCCCCGAGGCCCTGGGCCTCTGATTTTTCCCTGAAAGGAGGCGCCGCCGTGAGCGAAGGACACAGTGGGTCCAACGTGACCCGTTTGCAGGAGGTGCGCCGGCGGCGGGCGCTGCGGCGGCTGCGCAGGCTTGTGCTTGTGCTGGCGGCGGCGGGGCTGGTGGCTCTCTACTTCACCGGGGCTTACAGCCAGGCGGCCCTGGCCGCCCGGGAGACCTTCGACTCGGTGCGTATCGCCCTGTCGCCCGGGGCGGGCTGGCCGGTCAAGACCGGCATCCCCGAGATACTGCAGGCCGAGCCCCTCTCCGGCGGCTTTGTGCTGCTGGGGCAGCAGGACGTGGGCGTCTGGTCCGGCGGCGGCACCGAGCTGCGCACCATCCAGCACGGCTACGCCCGCCCGGTCATCAGCGCGGGCAACACCCGCTTTTGCCTCTACGGCCGCTCCGGCTATGAGCTGCGGGTGGAGGGCCGCACCGACACCCTCTACAAGCGCACCTTTGAACAGCCCATCCTGCTGGCCGAGATGAGCACCGGCGGCAGCGTGGCGGTGGTGACCCAGTCCGACCGCTTTGCCGCCGAGCTCACCGTGTGGGACTCCTCCATGGAGTTCCGCTACGGCTGGAACCCCACCGACACCGAGGGCACCCCGGTGCGGGTGGCCTTTGCGCGGGACAACAAGCGCCTTGCCGTTGCCTGCCTTGTGGCCCAGGGGGGCAGCTTGCAGACAAACCTCTATTTCCTGGACATCCGCAGCGACGAGGTCACCGCCTCGGCCACCGCCACAGGCCAGCCGCTGCAGCTGCACTGGCTGTCCAACGACCGGCTGCTGGCCATCTATGACCGCACGGCCATCGTCTACGACGCGGCCACCGGCGAGCAGACGGCGGTGTACAGCTTTGAGGGCGAGAGCCTGGGCGCGGCCTCGGTTTCCGGCCAGAACTGCGCTTTGCTGTTCAGTCCCGACGCCAGCGATTCCCCCGCCCGGCTGGTGATTTTGGACCCGGAGATGCAGGTGCTGGGCGAGGCCAGTGTGCCCGCCCCCGCCGAGGGAGTGGTGTGCACCCGCACCGCCGCATACGTTTTAAGACAGGAGAGCGTTGCCGCCTACAGTCTGGCCGGAGAGGCCCTGTGGGAAGCGCCCACCGAGACCAAACCCCTGGCTGTGCTGGACGCAAAGCAGCTGGTGGTGGTCACCGGCGGGCAGGCCGCCCTGCTCACCCAGCCGGACGACGGGCAGACCGCCTGAGCGCCCCGGCAAAAATCCAAACGCAAAAAGGAGTGATCGGATGAACGCGGCCATCGTGTTCGACCTTGTGATGCTGGCCCTGCTGCTGGTGGTGGCCTTCGCCTATGCCCGCCGCGGCTTTGCCGCCGGTCTGGTGCAGTTCGTGGGCAATCTGGCCAGCCTCATCGGGGCGCTGGTGCTCAGCCATCAGGCCTCGCCGCTGCTGTTCGAAAAGTTTTTCCAGAACGGCTTCGTGACCAGCATCCAGAACACCCTCACCGCCGAGGGCACGGTGAACATCCAGTCCACCATCGAAAAGTACGCGGGCTTTCTGCCCGAGAGCATCAAGGAGAGCCTCACCGCCTCCGCCGCCGGCCTGCTGGACAGCGGCGCGCCGGACATGGCGGTCAAACTGGTGGACGAGGTCATTGCCCCGCTGCTCACCCCCATCATCGCCATCGTGCTGTTCTTTGTGGCCTTTGCCCTGTGCAGGCTGCTGGTGGGGCTGCTGGTGGCGGTGCTCACCAACGTGAACCGCATCCCGGTGATGGGCTCGGTGAACCGCTTCTTCGGCTTTTTGATGGGCCTGCTGGCCGGCGTGGTGGACCTGTATCTGGTGCTGTGCGCCGTGTGGGCGGTCATCGTCATCACCGGCGGCTCCATCGGGTTCCTCAACGATCAGGCGCTGGCCGGCAGCATCACCTACAGCCTGTTCGGACGCTTCAATCCGTTTTATTAAGGGGCCGCGGGCCCCGTGACTCGAGGCCTTGGAAAAAGGCAGAGAGGGAGAGAGACCTATGCTTTGTGTCAAATGCAAAAAACGCACCGCCGTGGTGTTCATCCAGCGCATGGAGAACGGCCAGCCCAAGCAGGAGGGCTACTGCCTGACCTGCGCCCGGGCGCTGGGCATCAAGCCGGTGGATGACCTGATGAAACAGTTCGGCATGCGCGACGAGGACCTGGAGGCCATGGAGGAGCGCATGAACAGCTTCATGGAGGAAGCGGGGGAGAACGGCATGTCCGGCATGTTCCCCTTTGCCCCCATGGGCGAGGAAGAGGGCGACGACGGCAAGGAAAACGACTCGGACGAGGAGTTCACCCCCGGCGGCTCCGCCACCTTCCCCTTCGGCTTCGGCGCCAAGGGCGACAAGAAAAAGGAGAAGGAAAAGGGCCCCGGCAAGCTGAAATTCCTGGATAAATACTGCGAGAACCTCACCGCCCGCGCCGCCGCCGGCAAGCTGGACGAGATCGTGGGCCGCGACCAGGAAATTTACCGCACCATCCAGATTTTGGCCCGCCGCCAGAAGAACAACCCCTGCCTCATCGGCGAGGCCGGCGTGGGCAAGACCGCCATCGCCGAGGGCATCGCCCAGCGCATCGCCCGGGGCCAGGTGCCCGCCTGCCTCAAGGGCAAAAAGCTCTACCGGCTGGACCTCACCGCTCTGGTGGCCGGCACCCAGTTCCGCGGCCAGTTCGAGCAGCGGGTGAAGGGCCTCATCGACGAGGTCAAGCGCCTGGGCAACGTGATTTTGTTCATCGACGAGATCCACAGCATCACCGGCGCGGGCGACAGCGAGGGCGCCATGAACGCGGGCAACATCCTGAAGCCCGCTTTGTCCCGCGGCGAAATTCAGGTCATCGGCGCCACCACCTTCACCGAGTACCGCAAGTTCATCGAGAAGGACCAGGCCCTGGAGCGCCGCTTCCAGCCCGTGAAGGTGGGCGAGCCCAGCATCGCCGACGCCATCAATGTGCTGAACGGCATCAAGAAGTATTACGAGGCCCACCACGGCGTGGAGGTCACCTCCCAGATCGTGTCCGCGGCGGTGAACCTCTCCGAGCGGTACATCTCCGACCGCTTTTTGCCGGACAAGGCCATCGACCTTTTGGACGAGGCCTGCGCCTGCTGCAACCTGCGCCACCCTGAGATCAGCGAGCTGGCCGAGACCCAGAAGTCCCTGGCCGCGCTGGAAGCGGAGGAGCTGGCCCAGGAGCAGGCGGAGAACGGCCCGGACTACGAGCGCCTTGCCCAGATCAAGACCGAGATGGCCCAGCTGCGGGAAAAGCTGCCCGAGCTTCAGCTGAAGGCGGGCGGCATCAAGGTGGAGATGCAGGACGTGGCCAAGGTGGTGGAGCTGTGGACCGGCATCCCCGCCATGAAGGTGGAGCAGAGCGAGTTCGCAAAGCTTTTGAACCTGGAAAGCGAGCTGAAAAAGCGCATCATCGGCCAGGACGAGGCCGTGGAGGCGGTGGCCCGCGCCATGAAGCGCGCCCGGGCCGACCTTTCCGGCAAGCGGCGGCCCGCCAGCTTCATCTTTGTGGGCCCCACCGGCGTGGGCAAGACCGAGCTGGTGCGCCAGCTGGCGAACCAGCTGTTCGACACCCCCGACCCGCTCATCCGCATCGACATGAGCGAGTATATGGAAAAGCACACCGTCAGCCGGCTCATCGGCGCCCCTCCGGGCTATGTGGGCCACGACGAGGCGGGCCAGCTCACCGAGCAGGTGCGCCGCCGGCCCTACAGCGTGGTGCTGTTCGACGAGATCGAAAAGGCCCACCCGGACGTGATGAACATCCTGCTCCAGATCCTGGACGAGGGCCGCATCACCGACAGCCAGGGCCGCACGGTGAACTTTGAGAACACCGTCATCTGCATGACCAGCAACGCCGGCAGCACCGAAAAGACCGGCGAGACCGGCTTTGCCAAAACGGCCGAGCAGATCAGCGCCAACAAGGCCATGAAGGCCCTGGGCGAATTTTTGCGGCCGGAGTTTTTGGGCCGCGTGGACGAGGTCATCGCCTTCAAGCCCCTCGGGGAAGAGAGCCTGGAGCGCATCGCCGCCCTGGTGCTGGACGAGTATGTCCAGTCCCTTGCGGAAAAGGGCGTCACCTTCACCTACACCCCCGCGGCCTGCAGGGTGCTGGTGAAAGAGGCGGGCTCCAAGTTCGGCGCGCGGGACCTGCGGCGCACCATCCGCAAGCGGGTGGAGGACCCCCTGGCCGAGCGGTTCGTGGCGGGCACTCTTTCCGGCGCCGTCACGCTGGACGCGAAAGAGGACCGGCTGGAACTGGTCTGAAAGCGGCGTAACGGAGTTGTCTCCGAATTGTAACCAAAAGTTTACGAAAAACTGACATTGGCGGCGCAAAGTTGAAATATTTTCAGGGGGTCGGTCCGTTTGAGGGGTGAAAGCCTCTCGCGGCGGGCCGCCGCAGAGGAGCGTGAGGGAATGGTGGAGCAGCCGGTGTGCGAAAGCACCGAGATGGAACGGCTGGTGGATGTGTACGGCACCGGCATGCTGCGCATGTGCTGCATGTATCTGGGCGATGTGCACCTGGCCCAGGACGCCGTGCAGGATGCTTTCATCAAGATCTACCGCGCTTGGCGGCCCATCGAAAACCCATCGGCGGAAAAGGCCTGGGTCATGCGCATCACGGTGAACGTCTGCAAGGATTATCTGCGCAGCGCCTGGAAGCGCAAGGTCAATCTGGTGGAGCAGTATCCCGAGCTGCCCGGCACGGAGACCCCCAAGGACGGGCAGGGCCGCCTGTTCCAGGAGATCATGGCCCTGAAACCCAAATACAAAGAGGTCATCCTGCTGCACTATTACCAGCAGCTGAAGGTCAACGAGATCGCCGCGGTGCTGGGCGCGCCCCAGTCCACGGTGAGCATCCGGCTGCGCCGCGCCCGCGAGGCATTGAAAAAAAGATTGGAGGGAGGGCCAAATGAAGATCTGTGACGAAACGGTCCGGGCCGCTGTCGACAGCGGCCTGAGCAGCGTCCAGATGGACGCTGCTCAAAAGCAGGCTATCCTGGCCCAGTGCCGGCCCACCGTGGCCGTGGCGCCGCCGGTAAGGCGCCTGCGCCCGATGAAGCGCGTGCTGGCACTGGCGGCGGCCTTTGCCCTCGTTCTGTGCCTGGGCGGCGGCGTGCTGGCCGCGGCCCCCGAACTGCAGCAGAAACTGGCCGTTCTGGGCGAGGAGACGCTGCAGATGCTTCAGCCCATCAATCAGGTCAGCGAGGACGCGGGTATCCGCATGGAAGTGCTGGCCGCCATGAGCGACGGCCAGGTGGCCGCGGTCTACATCGGCCTGCAGGACACCACCGGCCAGGGACGCATCGGCCCGGACGCCGAGCTTTACACCCCGCAGGTCACCGGCACCATGTTCACAAACGTGGAAACGGTGGACTATGACGAGGCCACCGGCACCGCCATCCTGCGGCTCACCGCCAACGCCAGCCAGCAGCTGGCGGGCAAAAAGATCACCGTGGGCGCCACCAGCATCACCTCCGGGCTGTCCTTCAACGACCCGGTGGACCTGGGCTACACCATGGAGGAAGTCCGCAGCCTCACCGGCCACATCCCGGTGCAGTACAACCAGCAGATCGACTCCTGGGGCGCCACCGGCCCGGCCATGGAGTGCTACACCAAGCTGCTGGACGAGGGCAAGATCCCCGTGCTCGCCGGCTGGGAGCAGCCGCTGGCCCTGCCCGGCGTGGACTGGGCCAACGTGAACGCCGCCGGCGTGGTGGACGGCCAGCTGCACATCCAGGTGAACAACCTGGGCGGTACGGGCCGGGTGAACCGCCTGTCCTTCTCGCTGTGGAACGCCGAGGGCGAGCGGGTGCCCTGCACCGAGCTGGAACTGGACCTGGGCGAAGAACACAAGATGGGCACCTTCCAGAGCTACAACGATCTGGTGGAGTATGTGCTCATCCCGCCGGAGGGCGCCGACCAGAGCGAGCTGACTGTTCGGATGGAGACCATGACCTACGACTGGCTCATCGACGGCAGCTGGGCCACCACCTTCCGGCTGGAGGAAGCCAGCGAATCGCTGGTCATCCCCTGCGGCAAGGATATGAACCCCTGGACGCTTGACGAAGTGCAGGTGTCGCCCATTTCCGTCACCGCCTTCGGCACCGGCGAGATGACCGCCGACAGCGAAGCCGCCGACCTGCGGGTCATCCTGACCGACGGCACCGAGGTGTCCAGCAGCAGCGCCAGCGTCAGCACCGGCGACGGCACCGTCGTCTGCCGCAGCATCTTCGATCAGGTCATCGACCTGGAAAAGGTGGCAAAGGTCACCCTCAACGGCGAGGAACTGCCGCTGCCCTGACAAAATCGAAAAATCCCCCTGCCCGCAAGGCAGGGGGATTTTTTTACCACAAAAACCGCCTGTATACCGATGATTTTGTAGAATGATGTAGAAAATGTACAAATAGTAAATCATATGAGGCGGCTTTTTCTCGCTTCGCCTTTGTGCTACAATGAAAAAAACGCCGCGAAAGGGATGAAACGAAGATGAAAATAGTGGTGATGGACGGCCATGCCCTCGACCCGGGGGACCTGGGCTGGCAGGGCTTTGAGGCGCTGGGCGAGTTCGAGTATTACGACCGCACCCCGCCCCAGCTCATCCTGCCCCGCATGGCGGGGGCCGGGGCGGTGCTGGTGAACAAGACCCCCATCACCGCCGCCACGCTGGCCGCCTGCCCGGACCTGCGCTACATCGGGGTGCTGGCCACCGGCTACAATGTGGTGGACACCGCCGCGGCGGCGGCAAGGGGCATCCCGGTGTGCAACGTGCCGGACTACGGCACCGAGGCGGTGGCCCAGTTCACCTTTGCCCTGCTGCTGGAGCTGTGCCACCGGGCGGGGGACCACAGCCGGGGCGTGCACGGCGGCGAGTGGTGCCAGAAGACGGATTTCTGCTATTGGAACACCCCCCAGCGGGAACTGGCGGGCCTTGTCTTCGGCGTGGTGGGCTACGGGCGCATCGGCCGGGCGGCGGCGCGCATCGCCCGGGCCTTCGGCATGAAGGTGCTGGCCTATGGGCCGCACCTGGCCCCCGGCCCTCTGGAGGATGGGGCCGCGGCGGTGACCCTGGAAGAGCTGTTTGCCGCGGCGGACGTGGTCAGCCTCCACTGCCCCCTCACCGCCCAAAACGCCGGCATGATCGACCGGCAGGCCATCGCCGCCATGAAGCCGGGGGTGCTGCTGCTGAACACCGCCCGGGGCCCGCTGGTGAACGAGGCGGACCTGGCCGCCGCCCTCAAAAGCGGACGGGTGGCGGGGGCCGCGCTGGACGTGGTGAGCGCCGAGCCCATCCGGGCCGACAACCCCCTGCTGGGCGCGCCGAACTGCATCCTCACCCCCCACATGGCCTGGGGGGCAAAGGCCGCCCGCCAGCGCCTGATGGACGCGGCGGTGGAAAACCTGCGCAGTTTTCTGGCCGGCAGGACCGTCAACGCTGTGAATCTGTGAAGCACCGAAAAAGCGCCCCCGCCGGTTTCCGGCGGGGGCGCTTTCTGCGTTATCGTTCCTGCTCCAGCAGCGACTGGCGCAGCGAGAGCACCGCCGCCTTTTCGATGCGGCTGATGTAGCTGCGGCTGATGCCCAGAAGGTCGGCCACCTCCTGCTGGGTCATGGGCGGCTGGCCGGAGAGGCCGTAGCGCAGCAGCACCACCTGCCGCTGCCGCCCCGAAAGGCCGTCCACCAGCTGCCGCAGGCGGGCGGTCTCGTCCCGGCGCTCGCAGTCCTCGTCCAGAAGGAAATCGTCCGGCACCACGTCGATCACCGTCAGGGCGCTGCCGTCCTTGCCCGCCTCGATGGGCTCGTTCATGCTCACGGTGGCGGGGGCTTTCTTCTGCTTGCGGAAGCTCATGCGCACCTCGTTGTCGATGCAGCGGGAGGCATAGGTGGAAAAGCGGGCCTGCTTTGTGTTGTCGAAGCTGTTCACCGCCTTGATGAGCCCGATGGTGCCGATGCTGATGAGGTCCTCTGCGTCGCCGGGCAGGGAATAGTATTTCTTCACCACGTGGGCCACCAGCCGCAGGTTGTGGCGGATGATGCGGTCCCGGGCGGCCATGTCCCCCGCCTTGAAGGCGGCAAAGGCCTCCACCTCCTGCCGCGGCGTCAGCGGGCGGGGAAAGCTGCCCGTCTCCAGATGCAGCGCCAGATACAGAATGTGCGAAGCGATAAAGCTGAAAAATACCCCAAACATAAAACAACCCTCCCTGCCATAAAGGTATGGCGGGAGGGCGGTCCTGTATGCCGGGGCGCGGGGCTTATTTCAGCTGCAGCCCGTCGTGGAAGGCGCGGCCGGCGGTCTCGCCCAGCGCGCGGTAGAGGTTGTGGATGGGGTCGAAGGTGATGGGCCGCAGTTTGGCCGGGTCGATGCGGCCGGCCTCGTCCAGCACCGCCTCGTCGGCGCTCACGTTCACCACTTCGCCCACCAGACGGCAGCTCTCAGGGTCGTAGCTCACCAGGCGGCACTCCACCGCCATGGGCAGCTCGTCGATGAGGGGCGCGTCCACAAAGGACGAGGGGGTGACGTGCCAGCCCGCCTTTGCCACCTTGTCCGGCACCTTGTTGCCCGACTCGACGCCCACATAGTCGCAGGCGGCCATCTGGTCCGCGGTGGCCATGCTCACGGTGAAGGCCTTCCGGGCCAGGATGTTGGCGGTGGTCTTGTGCCCGGCGCTGATGCAGAAGGAAAGCTCCTTGTCATCGCTCACGCCGCCCCAGGCGGCGTTCATGGCGTCGGCGGTGCCGTCCTCGTTCCAGCTGGCCAGAATGAACACCGGCTGGGGATAGGTCCAGGGTTTTGCTCCGAAATTTTTGCGCATGATGGGCTTCCTCCTGTGGGTTCAATGTATTTTTTGAGAAGTGTGGTTTTCCAAGTGCTCACCGCAGGAGCCCACAATGATCTTGTGCAGATCCGGCTCGTAAGAAAAGTAGATGCGAAGGAACTTGGAGCTGCCGGGGCGGGTCTCGGCGGTTTTGATGTGGGCCTGAATGTCAATGTCGCGGCCGTCGTAGGTGTCGCGGTAATTGCGCATCAGATTAGCGTTCTTGCGGGTCATAGTGCCCTCGCACCGGGCCAGCCGCAGGTTGGAGCAGCGGTTGAATTCTTGGTCTACCAGCACCACTGTATCGTCCTCATAGAGGTCGAACAAGGTGGTGACCATCTGATAAAGGGCATCCCACAGCACTTCGGCGCTGGCGGTGCAGCTGTCCAGCGAGGCGAGGCCGCGCTCGGTGAAGGCCAGTCGATCGCCGAAATGTCCCAGGAAGTAATCCACGATTTGACGTGGCTCCGAGGGATATTTTCCAACGAGGCGTATCTTATCCAGCGCGGCTTTGCGCGCGGCGGAGAGGGCGGCAGCCTCCCGATAGCTGTCCGCCAGAGCTTCTGCCCGGTGCAGCGAGTTTGTCAGCTCATCGATACGGTCTTGCAATTCTTCCTTGCACTGCTCCCATTCAAAGCGTTCCGTGTCCAACTGCTCCAATTGGCGGTGCAGCTCCTGCTCTTTTTCTACCGCGCTTTCCAGCAGTTCGTTCTCCAGTTCCGCCCGATATTCCCGCTGGCGCTTTTGCATCTGTGTGCGGAAGTTCATCTCGCGGCAGTTCTCCATGCGGAACATGCTTTCGTAAAAGTGAACGTCCTGGGCCAGTGCCCGCCGCAGCATGGTATAGACCTCTTCCGGGTCGCTGCGCAGTGACCGCACCCCAATGAGGCGATGCCGGAAGGCGTCGGCAGCTTTTTCCATGTGGGGATGGGAGGCATACACCCGCACTTGACCAGTATAGCAGGCGCAGTCCGGATGAGGGCACATCAGCCTCATCTCCTGGGAGAACTCCGGGTCGTCTGCGTAGTAGACCAGGGCGTTTGGCCCTAGCAGTTCCGCCAGCCGCGCTGGGTCCAACAGATTGACCGGCGCGCCGGTTTCTTCGTCCACGCTGGGGCTGATGTAGATCAGCGGTATCTCCCGGTCCTCGTCGGACACCAGTTTCCAGAACTCAGGGAAGTCGCCGGGCGCGAGATGTACGGGATGCAGAGTAAAGGGAAAACGGTTGCCCACAAAGCAGTAGAGATTCGAGTCTTGGCAGAACATGCGCAGCAGCCGCGGCAGGGTGGCGCGTGGTGCAGGCCGGCAGGGCCCGATGAAACCCGGGCGGTCGCTGTAGGAGATGACGATGCTGATCTGGGCGGAGGTGGCTCCACGCTGCTGAAAGCCGATCTCGGTGGTCCACTCCCGGGGCGCGCAGCCGTCCGACAGAGCTTCTGTCTCGATGATCTTGCAGGCCCAGAACTCCATGCCATCCAGTCCGCAGTGGTAGTCCGACTTAAAGTGAACGAGTTCGTTTTCTGAGGAGAAGTGGCTCCCCAGTTTCCAGGACGTCCAAAGCGGCATGCGCTCGGGGATGGTCTCGTTCTGCCGCCGCCACTTGGAGGTCATCCAGCGGCGTATCTTCAGCACCAAATCCCAGAGCAGGTCGGTGTCGTCCTTCAAGGCTTGGACCGAGAAGGTACCCTTGAAAAACAGTGTGGAACTCAGATCGATCATGCCAGCAAACCTCGCTTTCGGCACTTAGTGTGCGTCTGTTCGACAAAAACGACGCTTTTCCTTTATTATAGCAAAGGACGCTCGGCCCTTCAAGAAATCCGCGACGCAGAAACGCCCGCAGGCCGGGGCGATAGCTCCGGCCTGCGGGCGGTGAAAAAAGCGCCTCACAGGCTCTCTTCCAGTCTTTTCAAAGCGGCGGCAAACGCGGGATGCTGCCACAGTTCCGGCTCGCCCGTCTCCCCCTGGAGGCCCTCCAGCATCTCCCGGCGCATGCCCTCCAGCAGCACGCGGCGCATCCCGGCGGGAAAAACGTCGCCGGGCTTTGCTTCGCAGTCCAGCGCCGGGGCGAAGAGGTCCGGGTCCGGCCGGGGCAGGGGAGAAAGAAGCTGGTCCACATAGCGGGAGAAATGTTCGGCGGCCTTGTCCCACTCGCCGGCCTTTCGGTGCGCCTCCACCAGAAAGCCCTCGCTCAGGTCGGCCAGGCCGAAGGTGCCCGCCAGCGCGCGGTAGGCCCCCACCATCTTTTCCTGGCGGCGGGGCTCCTTTTCGCTGCCCAGCAGGAAGGAAAGGGTGGTCATCGCCTTGCTCACTGCTGCGTAAAGCTGCGTTTGAAGCAGCTTTTGGGCCTCTTGCTCCTGCCCGCGCTTGCGGTACAAAAGCGCCCGCACGGCGGTGGCGTCCCCCGGATGCTCGGGCAGCTCGTCCAGCAGGGCTTCGGCCCGGTCCGGGTCGTCCTGTGCCAGCGCCAGACCGGCCAGCTGGATGGTGGCGGCCTGCCAGTAGGCCGCCGTGCCCGAGGCGCGCACCCGTTCCAGCAGTTCCCTCTTGAGGGCGCGCCAGCGGGCCTTCTGCTCCGGCTGCGCGTCGGGGAAGAACATCTCAAAGCCGTCGCACACCATGGCCGCGTTGAACTGCAGGGCGGTGCAGCCGGGCCAGCGGCACACCAGCCGCCGCAGTTCCTCCTCGCAGGCATCGGCCCCCTTTTGGGGCAGAGTTTCCATCAGGGCGTTGATCTGTCGCGCCACTTCCTCGTCGGTCAGGGCGGCCTCAAACTGCAAAAGGGCGTCCACGGTGGTATTCAGCGCCCGCGCCAGGGGGCACAGCAGCGCCACATCCGGGCAGGAGGCGTCGGTCTCCCACTTGCTCACCGCCGGGCCGCTCACCCCCACCAGCGCCGCCAGCTGCTCCTGGGTCAGCCCCCGGCTTTTGCGCAGAGCGGCGATGGTGGAGCCCATCTTCAAGGTGTTGGTCTGTTCCATAAAGCGTCGTCCTCTCTTTGTTCCGTTTGCGCGCGCTTTTTCTGCCTTTATTGTACCCCACGGCAAGCTGTGCGCCAAGAGAGGCGGATTCAAGTGCCGGGCAGATTTTTCTGAACGGCGCTCAAGTTTTGAAAAAAGCGCCCGGCGTTCATTCGCCGGGCGCGGTCTGTTCCAGCTTGTCCAGTTCCTGGCCGATGAGCTCGCCGGCGAGGCAGAAGGCCTCGATGCGCCGCCGCGCCAGGGTGAGCTGGGATTTGTAGCGGGCCGGGTCGCCCTTGGCTTCCAGCGTGAGCACCGTCTGGCGCAGCTTGTGCACGGTGGAGTCGATCTGGCGGCGGGCCTCGGTCAGCTGTTCTTTGGAATAGTCCATTCCTTCTCCTTTCAAACGCGGCCCTGCCACACCCGGGCCAGAATGTCCTTGAGCACCAGCAGAGCGTCGGTCTCACTGTAACCGTAGTCCGCCCGCAGCCGGGCCAGCAGCTGCCGCAGCGCGGGGGCATAGTCCTCGGTGCGCACCGTATGCTGATAGCTGGCCAGCACCGGGTACTTTTTGCTCCACACCTTGTTCCAGTCCACCTTGGCCTGGGCGGTTTCGCTCACGCTGTCGATCATCTCCTGGGCCTGCCGCTCGTCAAAGTCGTATTCCACCAGCTCGTCCAGCGTCACGTGGTAGAGCATGGCCAGCCCCTTGGACTGGCGGATGTCCGGCAGCGTCTCGCCGGTCTCCCATTTGGAGATGGTCTGGCGGCTGACCCCCAGCTTTTCCGCCACGGCCTCCTGGGAAAGACCGCTCTTTTTTCGCGCACCGCAAAGCCCGCTGGCAAAACTCATAACGTTCGCCCTCCTTTTGTTCTGTTCTGCCGCCAGTATACCACCCCGGCGGGAAAAAGGCCACCAACCAAACCTGCCAGTTCCGCCCGTTTTCTTGACGGCGAAAAGCGGAGGAAGTATAATCTCTCTATTAGACATATTGAGGAGGCCGCCATGGAGTATCTCATCCTGGGGCTGCTGCTTCTCGCGCCCATGACCGGCTACGAGTTGCAGCGGTTCATCAAACAGAACCTGGCCCTCATCTGCTCTTCCAGCGCGGGCAGCGTGCAGACCGCTCTGACCAAGCTGGAAAAGGAGGGCCGCATCGCCGCCGCCGAGACCGTGGAGGGCCGCCGGCGCAAAAAGACCTTTTCCATCACCCCGGCGGGGCGGCAGGCCTTCGAGGCCTGGGTGGCCCGGCCCATGCAGGCGGGCAAGGTCAAGAACATGGAGCTGGCCCGGCTGTTCTTCCTGGGGCTGGCCCAGCCCGCCCAGCGCGCCGCAGCCATCCGGGACTACATCCGCCAGATGGAGGAGACGCAGGCGGTGCTCGCCGCCATCCGGGAGCAGTTCCGCAAAGCCCAGGCCGGGCCGCTGCCCCCCGGGCAGAACTGGGACGAGGTCTTTCGCTTTCAGGGCTGCACCATCGAGTACGGCATCGCCGCCGCCGAATTTGAGCGGCAGTGGTACAGCCGCCTTTTAAAAGAATTGGAGGAAGAGGAATGAACATTCTCGTGCTGAACGGCAGCCCCAAGGGCAAGGCCTCCGCCACGCTGCACACGGCGCTGTATCTGGAGGCGCTGCACCCGGAGCACACCTTTGAATACCTGCCGGTGGGGGTGCGCATCAAAAGCTACGAAAAGGATTTTGCCCCCGCCCGCGCCGCGCTGGAAAAGGCGGACCTGGTGCTCTTCTGCTACCCGGTCTACACCTTCCTCGCGCCCTATCAGCTGCACCGCTTTGTGGAGCTGATGAAGGAGAGCGGGCCGGACCTTGCGGGAAAATTCGCCAGCCAGATCACCACCTCCAAACACTTCTACGACGTGACCGCCCACCGCTGGGTGGAGGAGAACTGCTTTGACCTGGGGATGAAGCCGGTGCGGGGCCTCTCGGCGGACATGGAGGACCTGCTGAGCGAAAAGGGCCGCCGGCAGGCCCGGGACTTCTTCGACCAGCTGGTTTTCGCCTGCGGGCACGGCCTCGTTGTCACGCCGCCGCCCGCCGCCTGCGCCCCGGCGCGGCCGGCTTACCGCGCCGCCCTGCCCGAAACGCCCAAAACAGGGGACAAAGACGTGGTTATCGTGACCGACTGCGCCCCCGGGGATGCTGGCCTTGCCGCCATGATCGCCGATTTCCGGGCCGCTCTGCCCCATGCCAGTCGGGTGATAAACCTGCGGGACCTCCCCTTCGCGGGCGGGTGCCTGGGGTGCATGAACTGCGCCGTCACCGGCAAGTGCGTCTACAAGGACGGCTTCGACGACTTCCTGCGGGGCACCGTCCAGACCGCCGACGCTTTTGTTTATGCATTTTCCGTTTCCGGCCACTCTGCCGGGTCGCTGTTCAAGTGCTACGACGACCGGCAGTTCTGCAACGGCCACCGGGCGGTGACCCAGGGCAAGCCGGTGGCCTATCTCGTGCAGGGCGATTACCGCAGCGAGCCCAACCTGCGGATGGTGCTGGAAGCCCGGGCCGAGGTGGGCGGCAACTATCTGGCGGGCGTGGCCACCGACGAGGCCGACACGGCGGCGGACATCGCCGCGCTGGCGGCAAACCTGGCCTTCGCGCTGGAAAAGGGCCTCTCCCGCCCGGCCAACTTCTACGGCGTGGGCGGCAGCAAAATTTTCCGGGACCTCATCTATGTGATGCGGGGCATGATGAAGGCCGACCACAAATTCTACAAGGCCCACGGGGCTTATGATTTCCCCCAGAAGCAGAAAAAGCGCATTTTGCAGATGCAGCTGGTGGGGGCGCTGCTGGCGGTGCCCGCGGTGCAAAAGCAGGCGAAAGGAAAAATGACCGAGGCCATCGTGGGCCCCTACCGCAAGGTGGTGGAGGCGGCGAAGGCCGAAGCGGAAAAAGGAGCGAAACAATGAACTTCACACCCATCGACCTGGAACAGTGGCCCCGCCGGGAGCACTTTGAGCACTATCTCACCCGCGTGCCCTGCACATACAGCGCCACCTTCACGCTGGACATCACCCGCCTGCGGGCAGGCGGCAAAAAGTTCTATCCCGCCATGCTGCACCACATCGCCGCGGTGGTGAACGCCCACCAGGAGTTCCGCATGGCGCTGGACGAAGCGGGCCGGCCGGGGTTTTACGACGTTGTCCATCCCTGCTACACCGTGTTCCACGAGGACAGTCAGACCTTCTCCAACCTCTGGACCGGGTACGACCCCTCTTATGAGGCATTCCTCGCGGCATGGCTGCGGGACAAGGAGGAATTCGGCGGCTGCCACGCCATGGAGGCAAAGCCC
The DNA here is from genome assembly GCA_004558145.1 of Oscillospiraceae bacterium. Lineage (GTDB taxonomy): Bacteria > Bacillota > Clostridia > Oscillospirales > Ruminococcaceae > Allofournierella_A > Allofournierella_A excrementavium. Next base: position 243,158 of record SFDQ01000001.1, on the reverse strand, counting down.
GGCACGCCGCCCAACACCTTCCCGGTGTCCATGCTGCCCTGGGCGTCCTTCGAGGGGTTCAACCTGAACCTGGAAAAGGGCTATGACTACCTCGCGCCCATCTTCACCATGGGCCGCTTTTACGAGCGGGAGGGCCGGGTGCTGATGCCGCTGGCGGTGCAGGTGCACCACGCCGTCTGCGACGGGTTCCATTTGTGCCGGCTGGTGAATGAGCTGCAGGCGCGGCTGGACCGGGAAGAGGCATAAAAAAGCCCCCGGCCGGTGAAAGGCCGGGGGAGAAGATCATTCCCTGTCCTGCCGGGGCAGCTGGGCGAAGAACCGCACCAGGAAGGGCACGCTGGTGATGAAGGTGAGCACGTCCGCCAGGGGCTGTGCGATCTGCACGCCCCGCAGCCCGATGACCAGCGGCAGCACCAGCATCAGCGGCAGGTAATAGAGCCCCTGCCGCAGGCTGGACAAAAAGGTGGCCGAGGTGCTCTGGCCGGTGCTCTGGAACAGCATGTTGGCGCAGGTGCCCAGCGGCACCAGCAGCATGGCGCAGCACTGCAGCCGGCAGGCGAACACGCCGATCTCGATGACCTGCGGGTCGTTGCGGAAGGCCTGGATGAGCCAGGGCGCGGCCAAAAAGGTGCCCAGCGCCACCACGCAGATGCAGCCCTCGCCCAAAAGCAAGGTGAAGCGGAAGGCCTGCCGCAGGCGGTTGAATTTGCCCGCGCCGTAGTTGTAGCCCGCCACCGGCTGGAAGCCCTGGCCGATGCCCAGCATCACCGCGAACACGAACATGAAGATGCGCCCCACAACGCTCATGGCGGCCACCGCCGCGTCGCCGCCGCACTGGCCCGCCTGCCAGTTCAGAAGGGCGGTGGCCACGCTGGCCAGCGCCTGACGGGCAAAGCTGGGCAGGCCGCAGGCCAGGATGTTTTTGAGGCCGGGCAGGTCCCGCCCGATGAGCCGCACCGAAAGGCGCAGCTGGCTTTTGCCCACAAGGAACATCGCCAGCAGAAGGCAGAAGCTCACGCACTGGGAAAGAGCCGTGGCCAGCGCCGCGCCCGCGATGCCCATGTCGAACACGAAGATGAACAGCGGGTCCAGCAGGATGTTCAGAATGCCGCCGGTGGTCAGGCCGATCATGGCAAAGGCGGCCTTGCCCTCATAGCGCAGCATGTTGTTCATGGTGAAGCTGGCGCACATCAGCGGCGCGGCCGCCAGGATGTAGCGCCCGTAGTCGCAGGCGTAGGGCAGGATGGTGTCCGTCGCGCCCAGAAGGCGCATCAGCGGCTCCAGAAAGGTGAGGCCTCCGATGCCCAGCAGCGCGCCGCAGCCCAGCGAGGTGAAAAAGCCCATGGAGGCGATGTGGCTGGCCTTCTGCCCCTCCTGCCGGCCCAGCAGGCGGCTGATGACGCTGCCCGAGCCCATGCCCACCATGAAGCCGAAGGCCTGGAGAATGGCCATCAGGCTGAACACAACGCCCACCGCGCCGGTGGCGCTGTTGCTTTTCAGCTGGCCCACGAAAAAGGTGTCCGCCAGGTTGTAGATGGAGCTCACCAGCATGCTGGCCACCGTGGGGGCGGCCAGGGTGACGATGAGCTTCGGAATGGGCGTCTGGGTCATCTTGATGAACTGGGCGCTGGACGCGCCGGCGGAATTCTGCATATTCGATTGCCCCCCTTGAAAAAATGTGCGGCGGGGGGCTTTGCGCCCGGCCCGCCGGCCCCGGCGGATACTGCGCGGCGCATCTGCGGCGCGCGTTCCGCCCCTCTTGTTTTCGTATCGTTCTTTTTTATCATAACATGCCCGTCAAATCACGGGACAAATTTTACATTTTGGGGCAGGAGTTTCCCGCCTTCTCAGATTGCCTTTTCAGCCCAAAAAGACTATACTGTAATTTGCGTGCCAAGGGAGCGGCGCGCCCGTTCCCTTTTCTAAAGAAAGAGTGAGTCTATGTCGAAATACTGCGTCAAAAAACCCTACACCGTGGTGGTGGCGGTGGTGATGGTGATCGTTCTGGGCGTCATCAGCTTCATGAACATGGTCACCGACCTGCTGCCCGCCATGGAACTGCCCTATGTGGTGGTGGTCACCACCATGCCCGGCGCAAGCCCCGAGCAGGTGGAAAGCCAGATCACCGCGCCGCTGGAGGCGGGCCTGGGCACCGTGAACGGTGTGACCAATGTCACCAGCACCTCCTCCGAGAACGTGAGCACTGTGGTGCTGGAGTTCGACGGCGGCACCAACATGGACAGCGCCATGGTCAACCTGTCCACCGCGGTGGACCAGGTGCGGGGTGCTCTGCCGGACACCGCCGGCAACCCCATGCTGCTGCAGATTTCGCCGGACATGCTGCCGGTGATGATCGCCGCGGTGGACATGGAGGGCATGGACGTTTACCAGCTCACCGATTTTGCCTCCGAGACGGTCATCCCCGCCTTCGAGCGGCAGGCGGGCGTGGCCAGCGTCAGCGGTACCGGCCTTGTGGAAAAGAGCGTGGAGATACGCCTCAATGAGGAGAAAATAGAGGCCATCAACACCAAGGTGCTGGCCAGCGTGGATGAGGAACTGGCGGACGCCAAAGCCGAGCTGGACGACGCGAAGAAAAAGGTGGAGGACGGCCGCGCCGAGCTGGAGAGCGGCAAGACCGCCCTGGAAAACCAGCAGGGCGACACCGCCGCCGAACTGGCGGACGCCAGCACCCAGCTGGATTCCGCCATCGCCCAGGCCCAGGCCCTGGCCAGCCAGCAGACCGCCCTGGAGGCCAGCAAGGCCGCGCTGGAAGGGGAGCAGAAAGCCCTGGAAGGCTACAGCATGCTGAACGCGGCCTTCGCCGGGCTGGAGAGCACGGTGCTGCAAAGCGTGAACGCCAGCCTGCCGCCGGAGTTCCAGTTCGAAAACTATGACGCGCTGTACGCCGCGTGGAGCGCGGCCCCGGATATGTTCCCGGGCCTGGACCTGCCCGCCAGCCTTCCGGCCAGCGTGCAAGAGGCGGCCGAAATGCCCGCCGCTGACTTTGAAAAAATGAAGGCGCTGCTGAGCCAGGGCCCCATGGCCGGGCAGATGGCCGCCCTCACCCAGGACAGCCTGAAAAGCATGCTGGCCATGGTGGGCAGCAACGCGGAGGACCCGGGCGCCCGCCTTGACCAGATCGAAGTGGCTCTGGCCGACCTGAACACCGAGCTCATCGCCGCCAAGGCGATGGCCGAGCAGGCAAAGGCCGGGGTGGAAAAGGCCCAGGAGGCCTACAAGAAGCTGGAGGAGGGCAAGATCCTGGCCGCGGCGGGCTTCGGCAGCGCCTCGGCCCAGCTTGCCGCCGCCGAGAGCGCCCTCAAGGAGGGCGAGGCCCAGCTGGAGGACGCCCAGGAGCAGTTCGAGGACGCCCGGAAGGCGGCCCTGGAACAGGCGGACATGAGCCAGCTGCTCACCAAGGAGATGGTGGCCAATCTGGTCATGGCCCAGAACTTTGCCATGCCCGCCGGCTACCTCTACCAGGGCGAGGACCAGTACCTTTTGAAGGTGGGCGACGCTTTTTCCAGCGTGGAGGAAGTGGAGAACGCCCTGCTGCTGCACATGGACGCGGGGGACGTGGGCGATGTGCGTCTTTCGGACGTGGCCGATGTGACCGTCATCGACAACTCCGGCGAAAGCTACGCCCGCATGAACGGCAACCCGGCGGTGGCGGTGAGCATCCAGAAGGCATCCACCGCCTCCACCAGCGAAGTGTCCAAAACGGTGAACGAGGCCATTGAAGAGCTGGAAGCCAAATACCCCGGCCTGCGCATCACCCCGCTGATGGACCAGGGCGTTTACATCCAGATGACGGTGGACTCGGTGCTCTCCAACCTCGGCTGGGGCGCGGTGCTGGCGGTGCTGGTGCTGGCCCTCTTCCTCAAGGACCTGCGCCCCACCCTGGTGGTGGCTTTCAGCATCCCCATCAGCCTGATGTTCGCCGTGGTGCTGATGTACTTCTCCGGCGTGACCCTCAACATGATAAGCCTCTCGGGCCTTGCCCTGGGCGTCGGCATGCTGGTGGACAACTCCATCGTGGTGGTGGAGAACATCTACCGCCTGCGCAGCCAGGGCGTGCCCGCGGCCAAAGCCGCCGTGCGGGGAGCAAAACAGGTGAGCGGAGCCATTGCGGCCTCCACCCTCACCACCGTCTGCGTGTTCCTGCCCATCGTCTTCACCGACGGCCTCACCCGCCAGCTCTTTGTGGACATGGGCCTCACCATCGCCTATTCGCTGCTGGCCAGCCTCATCGTGGCCCTGACCCTGGTGCCCACCCTCAGCGCCACCATGCTGCGGGAAAGCAAAGAGAAGCGCCACCTCTGGTTCGACAAGATGCTGGAATGCTATGGCCGCGCGCTGGACTTCTGCCTGCGGTTCAAGGCGGTGCCCCTGACGCTGGCAACGGCCCTGCTGGCGCTGTGCATCTGGCACACCACCCAGATGGGCATGGAGTTCATCCCCAGCATGAGCGCCAACCAGATCAGCGCCACCCTCACCCTGCCCGAAGACACCAAGCGCGCCGACGCCTACGCCCTCACCGATGAGGCCATGGCGCTGATGCAGCAGGTGGAGGGCGTGGAGACGGTGGGCGCCATGGACGGCGGCACCGGCATGAGCATGATGGGCATGGGCGGCGCGGCCGCCTCCGACACCGTGGAGAGCATGAGCTTCTATCTGGTGCTGGACGAAAACGCGGACAGCGAAAAGGCCGCCGACGACCTTGCCGCCCTTTCCGGCCAGCTGCCCGGCTGCGAGGTGAGCGTGACCACCTCCAGCATGGACATGTCGGTGCTGGGCGGCAGCGGCGTGGAGCTCATCGTCCGCGGCCCGGACGTGGACGAACTCAACCGCATCACCCACGATCTGATGGACATCCTCCGGGGCGTGGAAGGGCTGGAAGAGCCCACCAACGGCCAGGAGGAGGGCACGCCCCAGCTGCGGCTGGTGGTGGATAAAGATGCCGCCATGCGCTGCGGGCTCACGGTGGCGCAGATCTACAGCGAGCTGGCCTCCGCCCTGACCACCGAGACCACCTCCACCACCCTCACGGTGGGCGCCGAGAACTACGAGGTGGTGGTGGCGGACGAGCGGGGCCGCCTTGACCGGGACACCCTGATGAACTACGAGTTCGAGGTGGCCGGCACCGGCCCCGACGACGAGACGGAGACCCACACCCTCTCCGAGTTCGCCAGCCTGAAGGACGACCTCAGCCTTGCGGCGGTGAACCGGGAGAACCAGCAGCGCTATATGACCGTGAGCGCGGCGGTGAAGGAGGGCTACAATGCCACCCTCATCAGCCGCGAGATCCAGCCCACGCTGGACAGCTACGACCTGCCGGACGGCTACACCCTTGAGGTGGGCGGCGAGACCCAGTCGGTGGCGGACGCCATGCAGGACCTGGTGCTGATGATCCTGCTGGCGGTGGTGTTCATCTACATGATCATGGTGGCTCAGTTCCAGAGCCTGCTGGGGCCCTTCATCGTGATGCTCACCATGCCGCTGGCCTTCACCGGCGGCCTGGGTGCGCTGTGGATCGCGGGGCTGCCCCTCTCGGTCATCTCCATGCTGGGCTTCCTCATCCTGGCGGGCGTCGTGGTGAACAACGGCATCGTCTTTGTGGACTATGCCAACCAGCTGCGGCTGGAGGGCATGGAAAAGCGCGCCGCCCTCATCGAGACCGGCAAGACCCGCATGCGGCCCATCCTGATGACCGCCCTCACCACCATTCTGGCCATGAGCACCATGGCCTTCAGCACCGGCATGGGGGCGGAGCTCTCCAAACCCATGGCGCTGGTCACCATGGGCGGCCTTGGCTACGCCACCCTGCTCACCCTCTTCATCGTGCCGGTGTTCTATGACCTTCTGTTCCGCAAACCCATGAAAAAGATCGACGTGGACGACGAGGACTGACCCCCGCCGCCCGAAAGAAAGGATGTCAACAACAATGGCGATGCTTCTCAACTGCCTTGTGCTGGTGGTCGGCTTTGTGCTGCTGGTCAAAGGCGCGGACTTCTTTGTGGATGGTTCCTCCGGCGTGGCCCGCCGCCTGCGGGTGCCCGGTGTGGTCATCGGCCTCACCGTGGTGGCCATGGGCACCAGCCTGCCGGAGGCCTCGGTGTCCATCACCGCCGGCCTCACCGGAAACAACGGCCTGAGCCTGGGCAACGTCATCGGCTCCAACATCTTCAACCTGATGGTGGTGGCCTGCTTCTGCGCCCTGGTGATGAGCTTTGTGCCCGACAAGGAGCTGATGGTGCGCGACTTCCCGGTGTGCATCGGCGCCAGCGCCCTGCTGGTGTTCTTCATGTGGGACGACACCCTCCAGCGCTGGGAGGGCGTCGTGATGCTGGGCCTGATGGCCGCCTACATCGCCCTCACCGTGGTGCAGGCGCTGGCCTCCCGCACCCCGGAAAGCGAGGAGGAACCGGTCAGCCTGCTGCGGTGCGTCGCCTTCATCCTGCTGGGCATGGCGGCCATCATCTGGGGCGGTGATCTGGTGGTGGACAGCGCCAGCAACATTGCCGCCGCGCTGGGCCTCTCCCAGACCCTCATCGGCCTGACCATCGTGGCGGTGGGCACCAGCCTGCCGGAGCTGGCCACCAGCATCGTGGCCGCCCGCAAGGGCGAAAGCGGCCTTGCCCTGGGCAACGCCGTGGGCTCCTGCATCTTCAACATCCTGTTCATCCTGGGCGCGTCCAGCGCCCTGACCCCCATCGAGAGCGCCCGGGGCGTTCTGGTGGACGGCATCATCATGACGGTGCTCACCGCGGCGCTGTTCATCTGGTGCCGCATCAAGGGCCGGATGACCAAGCCCATGGGCGCGGCGGGCCTGCTGGCCTATGTGGCCTACACCGCCTACCTCATCGTCAATGCATAAAAAGACCGGGCGGACACGTCAAAAACGTGTCCGCCCGGTTTTTTGTTCAGAGATTCAAAAGCCAGCACACCGCCATGCACACCGGCTGATGGATGAGATAAAGCCCCAGGCTGTGCCGCCCGACCCATTCCAGCGGCGGGCAGGAAAGGCGGGGGAGAAACCCGTCCAGCCGGGGACGGGCCAGCCGGCAGAGGAACCACCCGGCGAGGAACAGGAAAAACCAGGGTGCCAGCGGGAAGTAGTCGCTGCTGGTGAAGGTCGGCCCCGGCAGGCCCAGAAAGGCCAGGGCGTTCCAGCGGTAGAGCCCGGCGGGCAGTCCCAGCCGCCACAGCCCCAAAAGCCCCAGATACCCTTCCGGCAGATGGCGGGTGAGGGCAAAGAGAAAGAGGCTTGCGCAGAGGCCCGCGGCGGCGGGCAGCTTTTCCAGCGCAGGGCGCAAAAGCCAAGCCAGAAGCACCGCGCAGCCCAGCAGGTTCAGGATGCCGAAGCGCACCGCCTCGCTGGGCAGGGCCAGCAGCGTCACCGCGCTCACCGCAAGGCCGCACAGGTTCAGGATGAGGCCGTGGCGCAGGGCCCGGCGGCCGAGATGAGCGGAGAACCCGGCGGTGAGGATGAAGGTGCAGCAGATGGCCTGCTGCCAAAGGCGGCTGGGCCAGAGGAAGTACCAGCCCGGCAGGCGGCCGAACACCTCGAACCAGTCGTAGCAGAAGTGGAAGGCCACCATGTTCACCACCGCCGCGCCGCGCAGGATGTCCAGCCAGCGGTAGCGGGTCTTTTGTGCAACGGCCATGGCTCACACTCCTTTTGGCGGGGTCAGGTCGATGGGCACCGGCGCGTCCAGCACCATGCTGTCCGGCGTGACCCGGCAGTCCATGGCCAGCAGCTGCACTCCGGCGGCCTGTGCCTCGGCCAGCGCCCGGCCAAAGGCGGGCTGGGTGGCCCAGTTGGGGCGGAACAGCCGCACCCCCTTCATCTGGATGACCACCAGCACGCAGCACTGCCAACCCTCGGCGGCCAGCGCGGTCAGCTCCCGCACGTGCTTTAAGCCCCGCAGGGTGGGCGCGTCCGGGAAGGCGGCGATGCCGTCCTCTTCCAGGGTGCAGCCCTTCACCTCCACCAGCAGCGGCGCGCCGCCGCGCAAGGCGTGAAAGTCGAAGCGGGAATCCCCCACGGTGTATTCCGCCCGCAGGCCCGAAAGCTCTCCCAGACCCCCGGCGGCCAGCCACTCGCCGGCGGCCTTGTTGGGGGCGGCGGAGTCCATGTTGATGAGCAGCGGCCCCTTTTCCACCGCCACCAGGTCCCAGGCGGTCTTGCGGGCGGGATTCTCCGCCCCCGCCAGATACACCGTGGCGTTCGGCGTCAGCAGCTCGGCGCAGCGGCCGGTGTTCTTCACGTGCACCCGCACCGGCGCGCCGTCCAGAAGCACCTGGGCGGTGAAGCGGTTCTCCCGCAGAAGGAACTGTGCCGTTCGAATGCGCTCGTATGTCATAAAAAGACCCTTTCATGGTGCAGTTTGCGTCGCAAAACGGCATTTTAGGCCGTTTTGCTTGACGGATTTCGCTGTGGTGCTATAATAAAATGCAAGGTTTCCGAATGGGGGAAACATGTGAAAAGGAATGGAGGACATTCATATGAAAAAGACTGCTCAAACCGTGATCAGTGCTGATAAATATTATACCATCACCGCCGCCAATGGCAAGGTCGTGGAGGTCGCCGACTACAACACCGAGAACGGCGCCGCCATCCAGCTGTGGGACTACGCCGGCGAGGAGTGGCAGCAGTGGAGCTTCGTGCGCGCGGGCGACGGCGTCTACCGCATCTGCAACCGCTTCACCGGCAAGATGCTGGACCTGATCGCCGGCGGCGTGGTGGACGGCACCTGGGTCCACCAGTGGGAGGGCGCCAGCGGCTCCAGCCAGCTGTGGGTGCTGGAATCCACCGGCGACGGCCGGGTGAAGATCAAGTCCAACCTGTCCGGCAAGTGCCTGGACGTGGTGGGCATGAACCAGGAGAACGGCGCCCGCCTGCAGATCTGGCAGGACGTGGGCGGCGAGAACCAGACCTGGACCGTGGCCGAGGCCAAGGCCGTCAAGAAGGCCGCCGTCAAGGCCGAGCCCGTGAAGGAGGAGGCCCCCAAGGCCGCCAAGAAGCCCGCCGCGAAGAAGCCGGCTGCCAAGAAGCCCGCCGTCAAGAAGGCCGCTCCCGCCAAGAAGGCCGAGGCTGCCAAGCCCGCCGCCAAGGCTGAGCCTGCCAAGAAGACCGAGGCCGCAAAGCCCGCCGCCAAGGCCGAGCCTGCCAAGAAGGCCGAGGCCGCCAAGCCCGCCGCCAAGGCCGAGCCCGCCAAGAAGGCGGAGGCTGCCAAGCCCGCCGCCAAGGCCGAGCCCGCCAAGAAGACCGCGGCCGCCAAGCCCGCCGCCAAGAAGGCCGGCAAGTAAATCAAACCGCCGAACCAAAGCCCCCGGCAGCCTGCCTGCCGGGGGCTTTTCCGGCCCCGTCGGTGACTTTGCTACGGTGGCCGGGGCCGTTTTGTGGTATCATGCCCCCATACCCCCGCCGCAAAGGGGAAAGGAGTGTTTTGAATGGGATTTACCGTGGAGACAAGCGTTTCGGCGCTGGCAGTCTTTTTCCAGGGCCTTTTGAGCTTTTTCTCGCCCTGCGTGCTGCCGCTCATCCCGCTGTACCTGGGCTATCTGGCGGGCGGCGCCTCCGCCGAGGACCTCACCGACCGCCAGCGCCGCCGCCTGACGCTGCGCAACACCCTGTTTTTTATCCTGGGCATCAGCTTCGCCTTCTTCGTGCTGGGCCTGGGCTTCACCCAGCTGGGCCGCTTTTTCACCGGCAACCGGGCGCTGGCCGCCCGCATCGGCGGCATCCTGGTGGTGCTGCTGGGCCTTGTGCAGCTGGGCTTTCTGGAAAGCCGCTTCATGCAGCGGGAGTGGCGGCTGCCCTTTGACCCCAAAAAGTGGGGCACCAGCCCCCTGGCCGCGCTGGTGCTGGGCTTCACCTTCAGCTTCGCCTGGACGCCCTGCGTCGGCCCCGCCCTCACCAGCGTGCTGCTGATGGCCGCCAGCGCCGCCACCCGCGGCCTGGGCTTTGTGCTCATCGGGGTCTACACCCTGGGCTTCGTGCTGCCTTTCCTGGCGGTGGGCCTGTTCACCAGCCAGGTGCTGGCCTTCTTCAAGCGCCACACCGGCTGGCTCAAGTGGACCGCCCGGGCGGGCGGCGTGCTGCTCATCCTGATGGGCGTGATGATGTTCACCGGCTGGATGAACGGCTTCACCGCCTACCTCAGCGGCGTTTCCGGCACCGGCGGCCAGAGCACCGCCTCCGTGAGCCAGAGCGCTTCCCAGCCGGAAAGCGAGCCCGCCGCCGCGCCGGGCAGCGAGAGCCAGAGCAGCGAAAGCCAGAGTGAGAGCGAGAGCAGCCAGAGCGCCGCGTCCTCCGCGCCGGAGAGCGGTTCCGCCTCCGCCAGCGAGCTGCCCCCCGCGCCGGACTTCACCCTGGTGGACCAGAACGGCCAGGAGCACACCCTCTCCGACTACAAGGGCAAGGTGGTGTTTTTGAACTTCTGGGCCACCTGGTGCGGCCCCTGCCAGCGGGAGATGCCGGAGATCCAGCAGCTCTATGAGGACTGGGGCGAAAACACCGGCGAGGTGGTAGTGCTGGGTGTGGCGAACCCCATGGACCCCGACCGCCCCGGCAACGCCGACAGCCTCACCGCCGAAGAGATCGGCGACTGGCTGGAGGAAAAGGGCTACACCTATCCCACCGTGATGGACGAAACGGGGGAGATCTTCGCCCAGTACGGCATCAGCGCCTTCCCCACCACCTTCATGATCGACGCGGACGGCAACGTCTTCGGCTACATCACCGGCAGCCTCACCCGCGACATCATGGACAGCATCATCGAGCAGACCCGTACCGGCGTGCGCGCCGAGTGAATGAAACGGCCCCCGGAGGCAAAGCCTCCGGGGGCCGTTCTGTCTTGAAAAATCAGGCCAGCACCTTTCCCTCGGGGAAGGCGGCGCGGAACACCCGGCGCACCAGCGGCCCGGCCAGCAGCAGCTGAAGGGGCAGCGCCATGATGAAGTTGCGGGGGATGTTCACCAACCAGTTCCCCGGCACGCCCGCCCAGTTGCCGGTGTGGAACGCGCCCTCGCAGGCCCCGTAGAGGGACATGAGCACCACCATCACCACCACCATGCCGCAGGAGATGCACAGGATCTTTTTCAGCGCGCTGTCCTGAGGCTTGACCAGAAAGCGGAACGCCACGCCCTTGGCGATCTTGGAGGCCACGAACCAGTCGCAGCACATGCCCACCACGTAGGCGAAGGGGAAGCCGAGCCAACCGGCGGCCAGGGCCTCAAGGGTGAAGCGGCCCTGCTGCAGCGCCACGTTGTAAAAGCTCATCCACAGCACCATCACAAAACACATCATCACGGTGTAGATAAGGATTTCGCGTTTGTTTTGAGGCATTTTTACGATCCTTCCTTGTTTGAAATGTTGCGGAAGTCATCATATCACACAAAGGTGACGACTCGTAATTGTGAGTGCCGACAAAGATGTGCCAACAAGACGGTGGACCCATGCGCGTTTTCACCGGGGAAGGCGCGGGCGGCCAAGGACGTGCTGTTTCGAAAGGAGAACAACAAAGAAAGCCCGGCCAAGCGGCCAGACTTTTTGAATGGAGCGCAGTGCGTTGCCGCCCGACAGGGCGGCCGGGGCCCCCACGAAAATTTGCAAAGCAAAGTTTCGCGGGGAAGCGAGGAGCAGCAGAATGAGCGTACGATGATTTTTTGCAAAAAAAACGTCGCAAGCGATACACAGCTTGCACGTTTGCCGCCCGGCAGGGCGGCCGGGGCCCCCGCAAAAATTTGCGAAGCAAAGTTTCGCGGGGAGAAGGAGGAATGACGGAGTGGTATGAGAAAAGCCCAGCCTTTCGGCTGGGCTTTTTGAATGGAGCGCAGTCCATTCCGACGTGGTGCCGGCGGTGGGACTTGAACCCACACGGTGTTGCCACCAACGGATTTTGAGTCCGCATCGTCTGCCATTCCGACACGCCGGCATTTTGCGGGGCAACGCATGTATTATACTATGCCTTCGGCGAAAAATCAAGCGAAGGCCGCCGAAGGGATGCGGCGGAGGCGGGAGGTGTGTGAATTCTACAAAGAAAACAGACCTTTTTTGTGAGATACTGGGCAAATCGCTATTGACAAACCGGGTGCCGTGGGATAAACTAAAGGAGATAAAAATTGACCCCGACTGGCCTCTGCGAAAGTCGCCTTTCGCGGAGGTTTTGTCTTATGATCCATCTCACGCCACAGACGCTGGCCCGCGCGCGGGCAGGGCAGGAGGCCGCGGTGGCCGCGGTGCTCACCCACATGATGCCTCTGCTGCGCCGTGCCGCCGCCCGGGCCGTCTGCCCGGGGCTGGAGTTTGACGATGCCCTGCAGGAAGGCATCATCGGCCTGTTCGGCGCCATCAAGACCTATCATCCCGGCGGCAGCGCCTCCTTCGAGACCTATGCCGCCGTGTGCATCCGCAACGCGGTCACAGCCGCCCGGCGGGCTGCCGGGCGCAAGAAAAACGCCCCCCTCAACCAGAGCCTGCCGCTGGAGGACGCCGCACCCGCCCCCGGGCCGGAAGAGCTGGCCATCCGCCGCGAACAGCTGCGCACCACCGTGGCGGACATCCAGACCCGCCTTTCCCCCTTCGAGCGGGAGGTGCTGGCGGCCCACCTGGCCGGCGGCAGCTACCGCCAGATCGCCCGGCAGCTGGGCTGCACCCCCAAGGCGGTGGAGAACGCCCTCGTCCGCCTGCGCCGCAAACTGCGCGGCAGCCACCCCACGCACTGAGCCTTCGGGCTTAGCATATATGCCCCTGTAGCTTAACACTTAGAGCATTGGTCCAAACCAAAGGTGACGGTTAAAATCCTTCCGCGGGCAAAAATCAAATCAGAGGAGAAATTCACCATGTACGAAGACAAGACCCTGGTATGCAAAGACTGCGGTAAGGAGTTCGTGTTCTCTGCCGGCGAGCAGGAGTTCTACGCCAGCCGCGGCTTCGAGAACGAGCCTCAGCGCTGCAAGGCCTGCCGTGACGCCCGCAAGAACGCCACCCGCGGCACCCGCGAGATGTTCGAGGCCACCTGCGCCGCCTGCGGCAAGGTCGCCCGCGTTCCCTTCCAGCCCCGCGAAGACCGCCCTGTGTACTGCAGCGAGTGCTTCGCCAAGATGAAGGAGCAGCAGTAATCGTCCGAAAGGGCGCGGCCATGGGCCGCGCCCTTTTTTTGTGCCCCGGCGGGCCGTGTTGTTTTTCACCCCGCTTTGCGGTACAATAAAAGCTGTTGAAAACCCGCTGCTTTCGCGGCGACGGAAAGGAGCCCGCCATGGAACGACTGGGCGCTTTTATCAAAAAACACCGCCTCTGGCTGGGCGGGCTGTGCTGCGCGCTGGCGGCGGCCTTCGCCCTTGCCTGGGCTGGCTACACCCTCCATCAGGCGGGCAAAAACCAGAGCGAATACAAGATCGTCCACGACGAATATGTGGAAAAGCAGGGCCTGTATCCCGCCGACCCCGCCGCCGGCCTTGTGCAGGGCCTGCCCGCCGGCGAAGGGGAGACCCTCTACGGCGTGCGGCTGATGTTCGTCACCGACGGGCGCGTGGCCCAAGGCGCCTTCCGGGTGGCGCTGGAGAGCGCCGACGGCCAGACCCTCACCGCCTGCGACGGCGATATGACCATGCTGCTGGACGGCGCCTTTGTGGATGTCATCTTCGCTTCGCCCGTCACGCTGGAAGAGGGCGGCAGCTATCAGCTGCGGGTCACCTTCGCCCCCGCCGCGGCGGAGGACAAAGCGGGCCTCGTCTACGGCGAAGGGGACCAGGCCGACCCGGCCATGCCCCTCACCGATGCGGCCGAAGCTTCCGCGCCCGGGCGCACCGCGGCTTTGCAATACATCACCAACTACACCGGCGCCGGCTACGCCCTGCGGGCCTTCGCGCCGCTGGCGGCGCTGGTGTTCCTGGTAGTGATGGTTGGCTGGTGGCTCATTTTTGTCCGCCGGGCAAAGGCCCATGTGTGCTTTGCCTTCTTCGCGGCGGCGCTGGGGCTGGTGTTCGCCTTGGTCACCCCGCCCCTGGCCGGACCGGACGAATACGGCCATCTGGCCAGCGCCTACGCCCTGGCCAACCGCATCACCGGCCAGCCGGGCATCACCGAGGGGCCGGATGGCGAAAGCCTGCTGGCCATGCGGGAGTGCGACGCGGAATACATGCGTGACTCCTCCGGGCCCATCGGCATCCTGGCCTACAAGACCATGACCGACGAACTGTTCTCCACCGGCAACAGCGGCGAGCTCACCGCCAGCGCCCAGGTCAGCCCGCCCTACAGTGTGGTGGCGCTGCAGTATCTGCCCCAGGCGCTGGGCATCCTGCTGGCCCGGGCGCTGGGCCTTGGCTTCCACGCCATGCTGCTGCTGGCCCGGCTGGGCAGCGTTGCGGTGTTTGCCGCGCTGGGCGCGCTGGCGGTGCGCCTTGCCCCGGCCCGCAAGAACGTCTTTTTCGCGGCGGGCCTTCTGCCCATGGCCCTGAGCCTTGCGGGCAGCGTCTCCGCCGACACGCTGGTGAACGGGCTGGCGCTGGTGTTCACCGCCCTGTGCCTGCGGGGCCTGCTGTGCACCGAACAGCTGGGCCGCGCCGAGCAGGCGGGCCTGCTGGTGCTGGCGGCGCTGATCGGCCCCATGAAAGCGGTGTATCTGGTGCTGGTGGGGCTGTGCCTGCCCATCCCCGCCGCCGCCCTGGGCGGCAAAAAGCGCAGCCGGGCCTTCAAGGCGCTGGTGTGTCTGGCGGCCCTGGCGGGCTGGCTGTGGTTCAACGGTGCCACTGTGGGCTACATGCTCCGCAGTGTGGACACCTACCGCATCGTCTACATCCTGGTGCGCCTTGTGCCGCTGGCCGCCGCAGCCGCGCTGGTCTGGTGGCGCTGGGGCAAGCGTCCCTGGTTCAAGAAGGCGGCGCTGGCCGCCGCGGTGGTGCTGGTGCTGGTGCTGGCGCGGGGAGTGCTGTGGGTGGCCGCCAACAGCGGCGAGACCCTCACCCCCGAGGAATACGCCGCCTCCATCCAGCCCAACGGCGAATCCACCTATGTTTACAGCTTCGGCTACATCCTCAGCCACATCCCCCAGACCGTGAAGCTGCTAGTGAACACCCTGGGCAGCGAGTTGCCCCGGTACCTCCAGGGGCTGGTGGGCGCGCTGCCCGGCGAGCCCATCGTCTACGGGCTGGAGGTCAGCTGGCTGCTCACCATCGCCCTGCTGGCGCTGCTGGTGTGGGCCTGCCTGCAGCCGGTGGAGGCAAAACCCCTGCTGGGCGGGAGCGCCCGGTGGACGCTGGCCCTTGTGGCGCTGGCGGTGGCGGCGCTGAGCATGCTGGCCGCCCTCTGCTGGACGCCCATCAACCTGACCACCGTCTTCGGCATGCAGGGGCGGTATCTGCTGCCGGTGCTGCCGGCCATGCTGCTGTTGTTCAGCGAGGGCCGCACCCTCTGCCTGCGCCGCTCCACCGACGGGGAGCTGCGCTTCACCGCCGGGGCGCTGGCGGCGGCGGTGGCGCTGCAAAGTCTGGTGCTTTTCGCCTCGGCGGCCTACAAGCCCTGACAGGCGTTGCAAACCGCATGAAAATCGGATATAGTAATAAACGGGGCAAAGCGCCCCGACTGGATTTTTGAAAGGAAGGACCTTTTTATGACTATCACCCGTCAGACCGTGATCGGCGACATTCTGGATACCGACAATTCCGTGGCCCCCCTGTTCCTGGCCATCGGCATGCACTGCCTGGGCTGCCCCGCCAGCCGCGGCGAGACCATCGAGCAGGCCTGCGCCGTGCACGGCACCGACGCCGACGAGCTGGTGGCCAAGCTGAACGCCCACTTTGGCAACGCCTGAGGCGCCCCGGCTGGACGCGCGCCTTGCCGCCGCGGCGCAGCTGGTGAAGCCCGGCGCCGCCGTGGCGGACATCGGCTGTGACCACGGCAAGCTGGCCATCTTTCTGGCAATGACCGGCCGCGCGAAGCGGGTCATCGCCGCCGACCTGCGCCCCGGCCCGCTGCAAACGGCGGCGGACAACTGCCGCCGCTGCGGCTGTGAGGGCGC
This sequence comes from Oscillospiraceae bacterium, assembly GCA_004558145.1. Lineage (GTDB taxonomy): Bacteria > Bacillota > Clostridia > Oscillospirales > Ruminococcaceae > Allofournierella_A > Allofournierella_A excrementavium. Next base: position 227,133 of record SFDQ01000001.1, on the reverse strand, counting down.
GGTGGAGCTGCGCCTGGGGGACGGGCTCTCGGTCCTCAGCGTCGGCGAGGCGGACACCGTCGTGCTGGCGGGCGTGAGCGCCAAGACCACCATCGACATCCTTGCCGCCGCGCCCTGGGTGAAGACCCCGGGGACGCGGCTGGTCTGCGTGCCCGCCACCAAGGCCCCGGTGCTGCGCCGGTGGCTGTGGGAGCAGGGCTTTGACATCGAAGAGGAGCGGCTCGCCTTGGCGGCGGGCCGCTGGTACGCCGCCATCGGCGCGGTGTACACCGGCGAAACGCGCCGGGCGGACTGGACAGAGTGCATGTTCGGCCGCTGGCGGCAGCTGCCGGGGGCGGAGGGCTACCAGGCCCAACTGGCTCAAAAAGTGGAAAAGGTGCTGCGGGGCCTCGAACCCGGCAGCCCGGAATGGAAAGAGGCGGCGGCGCTGAACGAGCAGCTGCGCCGCCCGCAAGGAGCGGAACATGGCGAAAGTTGAGGAAGTACTCCAGTTCATGCAGCAGCTGGCCCCCCGGGAGCTGGCCGCCTCGTGGGACAACGTGGGCGTTCTGGTGGACTGCGGCGCGGACGTGACCAGCATCCTGGTGGCGCTGGACATCACCGACGAGGTGGTGGCCGAGGCGGAGATCCAGGGCTGCCAGCTCATCGTGGCCCACCACCCGGTGATCTTCCACCCGATGAAGCGCATCGGCAGGGGAGACGTGCCCTTCCGCATGATCAAAAAGAACATCTCGGGCCTGTGCGCCCACACCAATCTGGACGCGGCGGAGGGCGGCGTGAACGACATCCTCTGCAAGCTGTTCGGCGTCACCGGGGCCAAGGGCTTCGCCGAGGGCGGCATGGGCCGCATCGGCCAGATCCGCACCGTCAGCGCCGCCCAGCTGGCGGCCCAGTGCCAGTCCACCTTGAACGCGAAGGTGAAGTATGTGGACGCGGGCCGGCCCATCAACACCCTGGCGGTGCTGGGCGGCAGCGGCGACCACCTCATCGAGGAGGCGGTGGCCGCCGGGGCGGACGCCCTGCTCACCGGCGAGGCAGGCCACCACGACGCACTGGACGCGAAGCGTCTGGGCCTGAGCCTCATCGTGGCCGGGCACTACGCCACCGAATTCCCGGTGGTGCCGGTGCTGGCGGACAAACTTTCCCGCCGGTTCGCCGGGGTGCGGGTGCTGTGCAGCCGCCGCAACCGGGAGCCCTTTACCTATTTATAAAGGAGAGGCCGTCATGTTGGAGGACGAAAACCGCAGTTCCGTGGGCTATAACGAGGAGATGTTCGAGGGGGACGCCCCCTCCGACGAGCCGCTCAGGGCGGCCCCGGCGCGCCCTGCGGGCCAGGACCCGGCGGCCCTGCTCCAGCGGCAGCTGGCCCCCGGCGAGCAGCTGGTCTGGTGGGGGCAGCCGAAAAAGCTGCACGGACCCCGCGGCGGCATGCAGAAGCTGTTCGCGGTGGTGTTCCTGGCCTTTGCCTGCTTCTGGGAAGTGAGCGCGCTGCAGGCCCTCTTTGTGGGCGGCGTGTTCGGCGTCATCTTCCCGCTGTTCGGCATCCCCTTCATCGTGGTGGGGCTGAAGATGCTGTTCCCCGGCCTCGGGGCCTCCCGCCGCCTGAGCCAGACGGCCTACGGCGTGACCACCCGGAGAGCCATCGCCGTGAGCGGCGGCCGGGTCACCGCCTGGGACCTGGACGCGGTGACCAGCGTGGAGAAGTTCTACTACCCCGACGGCACCGGCGATCTGGTGCTGTCCAACGGGCAGGTGGAACACTACTGGCACAACGGCCACAGCCACACCCGCGGGGTGACGCTGACCTTCCACGGCCTTTCCGACGTGGACGCCGCCGAGGCGGCCCTGCGCGCCCGCTGAAACGAAAACAAGCCAGCCGTGCCCGCCCGGCACGGCCTTTTTTATGAGAGGTGAGACCCATGGCACTGGATGCTGCCCTGCTGGCCCTGACCGCCGGCGAACTGAAAAACACCCTTCTGGACGCGAAGATCGACAAAATTTTCGAGCCTACCCGGGACGAGGTGCTGCTCACCCTGCGCACCCGCACCGATACCTTCAAGCTGCTGCTCAGCGCCCGCAGCGGCTCCGCCCGCATCTGCCTGACCAAGGAGACCTTCGAGAATCCCCAGACGCCTCCCAGCTTCTGCATGCTGCTGCGCAAGCACCTCACCGGCGGGCGGCTCACCGCCCTGGAGGTGGAGCCGGGGGACCGGCTGGTGTTCCTGCGCTTTCTGTGCACCAACGAGATGGGCGATCTGGTGGAGAACGTGCTGGCCGTGGAGCTGATGGGCCGCTACTCCAATCTGGTGCTCACCCAGAACGGACGCATCATCGATGCTCTCAAGCGGGTGGACTTTGAGGATTCCGACATCCGCCAGCTGCTGCCGGGCCTGCCCTACACCCTGCCCGCCAAGCCCGCCAAGGCGGACTTCTGCTCCATGACCTCCGCCCAGCTGGTGGAGGCCGCCTGCAAGCTGGACCTGCCGCTGCATCAGGCGCTCATCAAGAGCTGCGCCGGCGTGGGGCCGGTGGTGCTGCGGGAGGCTGTGTTCCGCGCCTTCGGCGGAGAGACCGCCCTGCTGGCCAGCGAGCTGGACGAAGACCGGCGCGCCGCGCTGACGGCGGCCTTCGAGGCCATCCACGCCGACCGGCTGGCGGGGGGCAGGCCCTGCCTTGCCGCCGACGACGAGGGAAAGCCGGTGGAGTTCAGCTTCACCGCCCTCACCCAGTACGGCGAGGGCCGCCTGCAGTTCTACGACAGCTTCAGCGAGATGCTGGAGGCCTACTACTGCCGCAAGGACCGGGCCGAGCGCCTGCGCCAGAAGAGCCGCGACCTGCACAAGACGGTGAAGAATCTCCACGAGCGGGCGGTGCGCAAGCAGGCGGCCCGCAAGGAGGAACTGGCCCAGAGCGGCAAGGCCGACCAGCTGCGCCTCTTTGGCGAGCTGCTGCAGGCCAACCTCTGGGCGGTGGAGAAGGGGGCCAAGAGCGTCACCGTCACCAACTACTACGACGGCCAGCCGGTGACCATCCCCCTGGACGTGCGCCTTTCCGCCAGCGCCAACGCCCAGAAGTATTTCAAGGACTACAAGAAAAAGCAGACCGCCGCCAAGATGCTGGTCAAGCTGCTGGAGCAGGGCGAGCAGGAGATTGAGTATCTGGCCACCGTGCTCTACGAGGTGGAAACGGCCCCCGGCGAACAGGCCCTGGGGGAGATCCGCCAGGAGCTGAAGGGCCAGGGCTACCTCAAGTATTATAAGGTAAGAGACAAAAAGTCCAAGCCCGCCGACTTCTACCGCTACCGCTCCTCCGACGGCTTCCTCATCCTGGTGGGCCGCAACAACCTCCAGAACGAAAAACTCACCCTCCACACCGCCCGGGGCAAGGACCTGTGGTTCCATGTGAAGAACGCCCCCGGCAGCCACACGGTGGTGATGAGCGAGGGAAAGGACATCCCCCTCACCACCCAGAACGAGGCGGCCCAGCTGGCGGTGCTCCACTCCAGTCTGGCGGGCGGCGTGAAGGTGCCGGTGGACTACACCTTCGTCAAGAACATCCGCAAGACCGGCGACCTGCGTCCCGGCATGGTGCTCTATGAAAGCTACGAGACCGCCTATGTCACCCCGGAGCCGGACCTGGCCCAGCGGCTGGCCCTGCCGCAAAACAGGTGACAATCGCCCTTTTGTCTGCTATACTGATAAAAAACACCGGCCCGGCCCTTTCGGGGGCGGGGCTGTCCCCGGAAGGAGTGACCCTTGATGTACTGCAAACAATGCGGAGCCTGCCTGCCCGACGGCACGGCTGCCTGCCCTGCCTGCGGCTGCCTGCTGGCTCCGGCCCCCGCGCCGGAAGCCCCGGCGGCGGAACCGAAGGAAACCGCTGCCCCGGCCCCTGAAGCCCCGGCGGCCCCTGCGCCCGAAGCGCCCGCCCCGGAAGCGCCCGCGGCTCAGCCGCCCGTCTCCGGCCCTGTGCCCGGCAGCGTGCCGCCGCCCCGCTATCAGGTGCCCGCCTACGCCCGCCCCGCCGCCGGCGGTCCCGCCGGTCCCAACGGCCCGGTGAACGGCGCGCCCGCGCCCCAGCCCGGCCCCGCGCCTCAGCCCGGCAGCTATCCGCCGCCTCCCGCCGCGCCCCTGAGCCCCACCGTGGGCATGGGCGAGTGGCTGTGGAGCAGCATCGTGGCCGCCATTCCCGTCGTGGGCTTCATCGTGCTGCTGGTGTGGGCCTTCGGAGGCTCCACCAAGCTCTCCAAGCGCAACTGGGCCCGGGCCAACCTCATCCTCTACGCCGTCATGGCGGTGGTGTATGTGGTGCTTTTCGTGGTGGTGATGGCCGGCATCGGCGCAGCGCTGAACGGCCCCTATTACTACAATTACTATTATTAAAGGGGAACGGGGCTCACGCCCCTCAAAAAGCCGCGGAAAAGGCCGCTTTTCCGCGGCTTTTTCCGCCCCGAGAGGGCGTTGAACAAAACAGAGAATTTTTTTTGAAAAATTCGATTTTTTTTACAAAAAGGTCTTGCAACGCCCGGCGGGGTGTGTTACAATAACACTCGGCTGCAAATGGCTTGTGTACCAAGCTGCGCAAGCCATGATATGCGTTGATGCGGGAGGTTGCCGTGGCAACACGGGTTTTTCCGCGGAGTATGTCCGATCTAGAACCGGGCGAAAGAATTACTGAGAGCAAAGGGATACGTACACGGTGCCGTCTGCGCGGTGTACCAATGTCCATCGCACTTTGCCACAGGTCTGTCCGGGGGAACTGCCTAGCGGTTCACCGGCTTTTCTCGTGCCAAAATGTGAAACACCCGGAGCAGTGTTCAGTGGTTTATCGGTCCGCCTAGGCACCAAATTTAACAGGAGGCGAACAAAATGGCAGTCAAGGAGAAAATCAGAATTCGTTTGCAGAGCTACGATCACCAGCTGATCGATGCCGCTGCGGAGAAGATCGTTGAGACCGCGAAGCGCACCGGCGCCCGCGTGTCCGGCCCGATCCCCCTCCCCACCGACAAGGAAGTGGTCACCATTCTGCGGGCTGTTCACAAGTACAAGGACAGCCGCGAGCAGTTTGAGAGCCGCACCCACAAGCGTCTGATCGACATTCTGAAGCCGTCCAACAAGACGGTCGAGGCTCTCACGAGCCTGCAGCTCCCCGCCGGCGTCGAGATCGAGATCAAACTGTGAGCCCATTCCAATCAGTAAGGGCGGCCTGAGAGCTGCCAACTGCTGAACGGCAAACAGCGAGACTTCGCTCAAGACTCAAAGCGGAGAGGTCATGTTGGCGCTGACAGTTACTCACGGCGTCAACCAATAACCTTACAGGAGGAAAAGGAAAATGCAAAAAGGTATCATCGGCAAGAAGCTGGGCATGACCCAGCTGTTCGACGAGAGCGGCAAGGTCGTTCCCGTGACCGTGATCGAGGCCGGCCCCTGCACCGTGGTGCAGAAGAAGACCGTCGAGAGCGACGGCTACCAGGCCGTGCAGCTGGGCTTCGGCGACATCGCCGCCCGCAAGGTCAACAAGCCCGCCAAGGGCCACTTTGACAAGGCGGACGTCGCCCCCAAGAAGACCCTGCGCGAGTTCCGTCTGGCCGACATCAGCGGCCTGAACGTGGGCGACATCCTGAAGGCCGACGTGTTCGCCGCCGGCGACCACATCGACGTCGTGGGCGTCAGCAAGGGCAAGGGCTACGCCGGCACCATCAAGCGCTGGAACGGCCATCGCCTGCGTGAGAGCCACGGCACCGGCCCCGTTTCCCGCCATGCCGGCTCCATGGGCCCCTGCTCCACCCCCAGCCGGGTGTTCAAGGGCAAGAAGCTGCCCGGTCATCTGGGCGCTGAGCGCGTCACCATCCAGAACCTCACGGTCGTCAAGGTGGACGCCGAGAATAATCTGATCGCCATCAAAGGCGCGGTCCCCGGCCCCAAGGGCGCTGTGGTCTGCATCAGCGATAGCGTGAAGGCGTAAGGAGGGAAAGCACAATGGCAAAATTTGACGTTTTGGATATGAACGGCAAGAAAGTTTCCACCGTAGAGCTTTCCGACGCCGTGTTTGGGATCACCCCCAACGAGAAGGCTGTTCACGCCGCCGTGGTCAACTTCCTGGCCAACCAGCGGCAGGGCACCCAGAGCACCAAGACCCGCAGCGAGGTTTCCGGCGGCGGCCGCAAGCCCTGGCGTCAGAAGGGCACCGGTCATGCCCGTCAGGGTTCCACCCGCAGCCCGCAGTGGACTCACGGCGGCGTTGCCCTGGGCCCCAAGCCCCGTGATTACAGCTACCGCATCAACCGCAAGGTCAAGCGTCTGGCCATCCTGAGCGCCATCAGCGCCAAGGCTGCTGCCGGCGACATGATCCTGGTGGACAACCTGAGCGTGGCCGAGTACAAGACCAAGGCCGTGGTCAGCATGCTGAGCGCTGTGGGCGCCGGCAAGAAGAACCTGATCGTCACTCCCGCCGTGGAAGAGAAGCTGGTCAAGAGCGCCGCCAACATCCCCGGCGTCAAGACCACCGTCGCCACCAGCGTGAACACCTACGACGTCGTGAACGCCGACAAGTTCATCCTGAGCGTGGACGCGGCCAAGAAACTTGAGGAGGTTCTGGGCTGATGAAAACTGCACATGACATCATTCTGGCTCCCGTCATTACCGAGAACTCTATGATGGGCGTTGCCAACAAGAAGTACACCTTCAAAGTGGCCACCGATGCCAACAAGGTCGAGATCGCCGACGCGGTCGAGAAGCTGTTCGGCGTGAAGGTCGAGAAGGTCAACACCATCAACGTGCGGGGCCGTTGGCGCCGCCAGGGCCTGCACGGCGGTTACACCGCTGCCAGCAAGAAGGCCATTGTCACCCTGAAAGAGGGCAGCAAGGGCATCGACTTCTTCGAGAGCATGGTCTAAGCTGCTCTTCGAAGGCAGCTCCTTTGAGCCTGAGCAAGGCTCGCGTATGGGGATATGACCCCGATAACAATTCATAAGTCAAAAAGGAGAATACCGCAATGGCTATCAAAAAGTACAAGCCGACTACCCCGGGCCGCCGCGGCATGACTGTTACCGATTACAGCGTGCTGAGCAAGGTCGAGCCCGAGCGCAGCCTGCTGGAGCCCATGAAGAAGGCTTCCGGCCGCAACAACACCGGCCGTATCACCGTTCGCCATCATGGCGGCGGCAACCGCACCAAGTACCGCGTGATCGACTTCAAGCGCAACAAGTTTGACGTGCCCGCCACTGTCAAGACCCTGGAGTACGATCCCAACCGTTCTGCTCACATCGCTCTCATCGAGTACGCCGACGGCGTCAAGAGCTACATCCTGGCTCCTGAAGGCCTGAAGGTGGGCGACACCGTGATGGCCGGCCCCAACGCCGACATCAAGCCCGGCAACGCCCTGCCCTTCGCCAACATCCCCGTTGGTACCATCATCCACAACATCGAGCTGTACCCCGGCAAGGGCGGCCAGCTGGTGCGCAGCGCCGGCAACATGGCCCAGCTGATGGCTAAGGAGAACGGCTACGCCCTGATCCGTCTGCCCAGCGGCGAGATGCGCAACGTGCCCCTGAACTGCATCGCCACCATCGGCCAGGTCGGCAACGTGGACCATGAGAACGTCAACCTCGGCAAGGCCGGCCGCAAGCGCCACATGGGCTGGCGGCCCACCGTCCGCGGTTCCGTCATGAACCCCTGCGACCACCCCCACGGCGGCGGCGAAGGCAAGAGCCCTGTTGGCCGTCCCGGCCCTGTCACCCCCTGGGGCAAGCCTGCGATGGGTTACAAGACCCGCAAGCATCATAACCGCTCTGACAAGTTCATTGTCAAGCGCGCCAACGGTTAAGAGAGGAGAACGAACATGGGTAGAAGTGTTAAGAAAGGACCTTACGTCCTGCCTGTTCTGCTGAAGCGCGTTCAGGAGATGAACGCCGCCGGCGAGAAGCGGGTCCTGAAGACCTGGAGCCGGTCCTCCACCATTTTCCCGGATTTCGTCGGTCACACCTTCGCGGTGCACGACGGCCGCAAGCATGTGCCCGTTTATGTGACGGAAGATATGGTTGGCCACAAGCTGGGCGAGTTCGCCCCCACCCGTACCTTCAAGGGCCATGCCGGTTCCAAGACCGGTAAGTAAGCAAAAGGAGGAGTAGAGCAATGGAAGCTAGGGCACATCTTAGATACGCCCGCATCAGCCCCCGGAAGGTTTCGGTCGTGCTGGATCTGATCCGCAACCAGCCTCTGGACAAGGCGCTGGCGATTCTGCAGTACACCCCGAAGGCCGCCTGCGAGCCCCTTCTGAAGCTGGTGAAATCTGCTGCCGCGAACGCGGAAAACAACCACAACATGGACAAGAACAGCCTGTACGTGGCCGAGTGCTTCGTCACCCCCGGCCCCACCCTGAAGCGCATCCGTCCCCGCGCCCAGGGCCGCGCGTTCCACGTGCTGAAGCGCACCAGCCATGTCACCGTGGTTCTGAAAGAGAAAGAGTAAGAAGGAGGTAAACACAATGGGCCAGAAAGTGAATCCCCACGGTCTTCGCGTGGGCGTCATCAAAGATTGGGACAGCCGCTGGTTTACTTCCAAAAAGGAATTCGGCGACACCCTGGTCGAGGATTACAAGATCCGCAAGACCCTGAAAAAGCAGCTCTTCGGCGCTGGCGTGCCCAAGATCGAGATCGAGCGCACCCTGGACGCCCAGTCCAACGACTACAAGCTGAAGGTGAGCATCTGGTGCGCCAAGCCCGGCATGGTCATCGGCAAGGGCGGCAGCGAGATCGTCAAGCTGCAGGACCAGCTCTCCAAGATGGTGGGCAAGCCCGTCAACGTGAACATCGTTGAGGTCAAGAACATGGACACCAACGCCCAGCTCGTGGCCGAGAACATCGCCGGCCAGCTGGAGCGCCGCATCGGCTTCCGCCGTGCCATGAAGCAGTGCATGGGCCGCGCCATGCAGCGGGGCGCCAAGGGCATCAAGACCCAGGTCGCCGGCCGTCTGGGCGGCGCCGACATCGCCCGCACCGAGACCTACCACGAGGGCACCATCCCCCTGCAGACCCTGCGCGCCGACATCGACTACGGCTTTGCGGAGGCTGCCACCACCTACGGCCGCATCGGCGTGAAGGTGTGGATCTACAAGGGTGAGGTCCTCAAGGGCGCCAAGCCCGCCGCCCGCAAGGAAGGAGGCAATAAGTAATGTTACTGCCTAAGCGCGTTAAATACCGCCGCGTCCACCGCGGCCGCATGACCGGCAAGGCCATGCGCGGCAACACTGTGAACCAGGGCCAGTACGGCCTGGTCGCTCTGGAGCCCGGCTGGATCGACAGCCGTCAGATCGAGGCCGCCCGTATCGCCATGACCCGTTACATCAAGCGTGGCGGTAAGGTCTGGATCAAGATCTTCCCCGACAAGCCCGTTACCGAGAAGCCCGCCGAGACCCGAATGGGTTCCGGTAAAGGCAGCCCCGAGTACTGGGTCGCTGTGGTCAAGCCCGGCCGCGTGCTCTTCGAGCTGGCTGACGTCAACGAGGAGACCGCCCGCGAGGCTCTGCGCCTTGCCATGCACAAGCTGCCTGTCAAGTGCAAGTTTGCCAAGCGTGAAGACGAAGTGAAGGAGGTTGAGGGCTGATGAAAGCTGCAGAACTGCGCAACATGTCCGCCGCGGATCTGAATAAGAAGCTGGGCGAGCTGAAGGAAGAGCTGTTCAACCTGCGCTTTCAGCACGCCATCAACCAGCTGGAGAATCCCGGCCGCATCGACATCGTCAAGAAGGACATCGCCCGTGTGCTGACTGTCCTGGCAGAGAAAGCGTAAGGGAGGTTAAACGATGGAACGGAATTTGAGAAAGACCCGTGTGGGCACCGTTGTGTCCGACAAGATGGATAAGACCATCGTGGTCGCCGTGCGCGACAGCGTTCAGCACCCCCTTTACAAGAAGATCCTGAAGCGCACCGTGAAGTTCAAGGCCCACGACGAGAATAACGAGTGCGGCGTTGGCGACCGTGTGATGATCATGGAGACCCGGCCCCTGTCCAAGGACAAGCGCTGGCGCATGGTCAAGATCGTTGAGAAGGCGAAATAAGCCTGGTACTTTGAAAGGAGGATCTGGCAATGGTTCAGATGCAAACGTATCTCAAAGTGGCCGATAACACCGGTGCCAAAGAGTTAATGTGCATTCGTGTGCTGGGCGGCTCCCGCAAGAGATATGCGAACATCGGCGACGTCGTGGTGGCTTCCGTCAAGAAGGCGGCCCCCGGCGGCACCGTGAAGAAAGGCGACGTGGTCAAGGCTGTGATCGTTCGCAGCAAGCATGGCCTGCGCCGCGAGGACGGCAGCTACATCCGCTTCGACGAGAATGCGGCTGTCATCATCCGTGAAGACAAAAACCCGAGAGGCACCCGTATCTTTGGACCGGTCGCCCGCGAACTGCGCGAGAATGGCTACCTGAAGATCTTGAGCCTGGCTCCGGAATCGCTGTAAGGAGGTTTTAAGAATGAACAATCTTCATGTTAAAACCGGCGACAACGTTATGATCATCAGCGGTAAAGACAAAGGCAAGACCGGCAAGGTTCTGGCTGTCAGCCCCAAGGAGGGCAAGGTCATCATCGAGGGCCGCAACATGGTCACCAAGCACGTCAAGCCTCGCCGTCAGGGCGAGCAGGGCGGCATCGTGAAGGCCGAGGGCGCCATCTACGCCTGCAAGGTCATGCCGGTTTGCCCCAAGTGCGGCAAGGCCACCCGCGTGGCCCACACCGTGAAGGATGGCAAGAGTGTGCGCGTGTGCCGCAAGTGCGGCGCCGAGCTGTAAGGAGGGGGAACATCAATGGCACGTTTGAAAGATAAGTATGTCAGCGAGATCGCTCCCGCTCTGATGAGCAAGTTCGGCTACAAGAGCGTGATGCAGATCCCCAAGCTCGACAAGGTGGTCGTGAACGTGGGCTGCGGCGACGCCAAGGACAACCCCAAGATGATGGACGCCATCCTGGGCGACATCGCCACCGTGACCGGCCAGCGCCCTGTGGTTTGCCGCGCCAAGAAGAGCGTTGCGAACTTCAAGCTGCGCGAGGGCATGCCCATCGGCGTGAAGGTCACCCTGCGGGGCGAGCGTATGTATGAGTTCGTGGATCGTCTGTTCAGCGTGGCTCTGCCCCGCGTGCGTGACTTCCGCGGCATCAACGGCAACTCCTTCGACGGCCGCGGCAACTACGCCGTGGGCATCAAGGAGCAGCTGATCTTCCCTGAGATCGACTACGACAAGATCGACGCCGTGCGTGGCATGGACATCTGCTTTGTCACCACCGCGAACACCGACGAAGAGGCCAAGGAGCTGCTGAAGGCTCTGGGCGCTCCGTTCGCTAACTGAGGGAGGGTACGACTGTGGCAAAAACTTCTATGAAGATCAAGCAGCAGCGCGAGCCCAAGTTCTCTACCCGCGCCTACAACCGCTGCAAAATCTGCGGCCGTCCCCATGCTTACCTGCGTAAGTACGGCATCTGCCGCATCTGCTTCCGGGAACTGGCCTACAAGGGCGAGATCCCCGGTGTGAAGAAGGCCAGCTGGTAAATCCCGCTGCCTGCCGGCCGAACCGGCCGGCGGAGCGGGCGGGCGGCCCCGGGGCAAAAGCCCCGCCGCCCCGCCGCTTTTGAAGAACAACCCAAACGAAGAACCTTAAGGAGGTTAGTGGCATGCATATCACCGATCCCATCGCGGACCTGCTCACCCGCATCCGCAACGCCAGCTGTGCCAAACACCCTTCTGTAGACGTTCCCGCTTCCAACCTGAAGAAGGCGATCTGCCAGATCCTGGTTGACGAGGGCTACATCAAGAGTGTGCAGCTGATCGAAGACTCCAAGCAGGGCACCCTGCGCCTGACCCTGAAGTATCAGGACAACGGCCAGCCCGTCATCGCCGGCCTGCGGCGCGTTTCCAAGCCCGGCCTGCGCATCTACACCAACTGCGAGGATATGCCCCGGGTCATGAAGGGCCTGGGCACCGCGATCATTTCCACTTCTAAGGGCGTTATGACCGACAAGGCTGCCAGAGCTGCCAACGTTGGCGGCGAAGTACTCGCCTTTGTGTGGTAAGAAAGGGGCATAAAGACAATGTCGAGAATTGGAAGAAAACCCATCGTCATTCCTGCGGGCGTCGAGGTCTCCGTCAACGGGCACGACGTCACCGTGAAGGGCCCCAAGGGCACCCTGAATTCCAAGATCCATCCGCTGATGACCGTGAAGGTCGAGAATGGTGAAATCCTGGTGACCCGCCCCAATGACGAGAAAGAGGCCCGCAGCCTGCACGGCCTCACCCGCACCAACATCTCCAACATGGTGGAGGGCGTTGTGAACGGCTTCGAGAAGAAGCTGGAAGTTCAGGGCGTCGGCTACCGTGTGGCCAAGCAGGGCAAGAGCCTGGTCATGAACCTGGGCTTCTCCCATCAGGTGATCGTGGACGAGACCGACGACATCAAGATCGAGGCTCCGGACGCCAACACCATCATCATCAAGGGCATCGACAAACAGAAGGTCGGCCAGTTTGCCGCGGAAGTGCGCGAGAAGCGCCCGCCGGAGCCTTACAAGGGCAAGGGCATCCGCTATGCCGGTGAGCACATCATCCGCAAAGAGGGCAAAGCCGGCAAAGGCAAATAAGGTAAGGAGTGAAAGACAATGGTTAATAAGCCTGACAAGAACGAAGCCCGGCTTCGTCGTCACCGCCGTGTGCGCGGTAAGATCAGCGGCACCGCTGAGCGCCCCCGTCTGGATGTATTCCGCTCCTCCAAGCACATCTATGCCCAGATCATTGATGACGTGGCCGGCGTGACCCTGGTCAGCGCCTCCACGATGGAGAAGGGTTTTGAGGGCTTCGGCGGCAACGTCGAGGCGGCGAACAAGGTCGGTAAGATGATCGCCGAGAAGGCTCTGGCCAAAGGCATCAAGACCGTCGTGTTCGATCGCGGTGGCTTTGTGTATCACGGCCGCGTGAAAGCTTTGGCCGAGGGCGCCCGCGAGGGCGGCCTGGAGCTGTAAGGAGGAGGATACAATGGAAAGAAGAAATCGTGAAGTTGACGACGGCATGCTGGAAAAAGTCGTTGCCATCAACCGCGTATCCAAAACCGTTAAAGGCGGCCGCGTGATGAAGTTCAGCGCTCTGGTTGTCGTTGGCGACGGCAAGGGCACCATCGGTTTTGGCATGGGCAAAGCCGGCGAAGTTCCCGAGGCCATCCGCAAGGGCCTCGAGGCTGCCAAGAAGAACATGCACAAGATCAACATGAAGGGCACCACCATCCCCCACGAGATCGTGGGCGAGTTCGGCGCCGGCCGCATCCTGATGCGTCCCGCCGCCCCCGGTACCGGCGTGATCGCCGGCGGCCCCGTTCGTGCGGTCCTGGAAGTGGCCGGCATCAAGGACATCCGTACCAAGTGCCTGCGCTCCAACAACCCCTGCAACGTGGTCACCGCCACCTTCAACGGCCTGTGCAACCTGGTCAGCGCTGAGGAAGTTGCTGCCAAGCGCGGCAAGACCGTGAAAGAGATTCTGGGTTAAGGAGGTAGCTTACAATGGCAGAAACCGAGAAGAAGGTAGCGGCCACCGAGGCTGCCGCCGAGAAGAAGCCCGCCGCCAAGAAGGCCACCGCGGCCAAGAAGCCCGCGGCCAAGAAGGCGGCTGACGGCGAGGCCAAGCCCGCCGCCAAGAAGACCACCAAGAAGGCGGCCGACGGCGAGGCCAAGCCCGCCGCCAAGAAGACCGCCGCCAAGAAGGCGGAAGTCAAGGCCGGCACCGTGACCGTGAAGCTGACCAAGAGCCTCTCCGGCCGTGGCGCCAAGCAGATCGCCACCGCCAAGAGCCTGGGCCTGAAGAAGATCGGCGACGTCACCGTTCAGCCCGACAACGCCCAGACCGCCGGCAAGATCGCCAAGATCAGCCATATGGTCGCGGTCACCAAAGCGTAACAGCAAGGAGGTGCAAGCAGATGAAGCTTCATGAATTAAAGCCCGCCGCCGGCTCCAATGTGGCAGCGAAGCGCAAGGGCCGCGGCCACGGCAGCGGCAACGGCAAGACTGCCGGCTACGGCCACAAGGGCCAGAAAGCCCGCTCCGGCGTCAAGAAGGCTGGTTTCGAAGGCGGCCAGATGCCGCTGCAGCGCCGCCTGCCCAAGCGCGGTTTCAACAACATTTTTGCCACCGAGTATGCTACCGTTAAGGTGAGCGACCTGGAGGCCAAGTTCGAAGCCGGTGCCGTGGTTGATACCAAGGCTCTGGTGGAAGCCGGTCTGATCAAGAAGAGCCTGGACGGCGTGAAGGTGCTGGGCAACGGCGAACTGACCAAAGCCCTCACTGTTCAGCTGGCGGCCTACACCGCCACTGCCAAAGAAAAGATCGAGAAGGCAGGCGGAAAGGCCGAGGTGATCTAAGGTGTTCGATACGTTCCGCAACGCGTGGAAGATCCCCGAACTGCGTAAAAAGATCCTGTTCACCTTGATGATCCTCGTGATCTTCCGGCTGGGCTGCGCCATCAGCGTGCCTTACGTCAACGTGGACGCGCTGGAGCTGTTCCGTCAGCTGGGCGGCAGCGGCAACATGCTGGATTACCTGAACATGATGAGCGGCGGCGCGCTGAGCCAGTGCGCGATCTTCGCCCTGAGCGTATCGCCCTATATCAACGCCTCCATCATCATTCAGCTGCTCACTGTGGCGATCCCCGCCCTGGAGCGGCTGAGCAAAGAGGGTGAGGAAGGCCGGCGCAAGCTGACCCGCATCACCCGCTACACCGGCGCCGGCATCGGCGTGGCCATGAGCATTGGCTACTACATGGTGCTGCGCAGCTGGGGCGTGCTGACCTACAACACCGGCTGGGAGGCCTGGTTCAGCGCTGTCGTTATCGTGCTGAGCTTCGCCGCCGGCAGCCAGCTGCTCACCTGGATGGGCGAGCAGATCGACGACAAGGGCATCGGCAACGGCGTTTCGCTGCTGATCTTTGTCGGCATCATCTCCCGCTGGAGCAGCCTCATCAACAGCGTGAAAGGCCTGCTGGCCGAAGCCGCTGACGGCAAGCCCCAGTACTACGTCTTCATCCCCCTCATCGCCATCCTGGCGATCGCGGCGGTGGTGTTCGTGGTCATCCTCACCAACGGCGAGCGCCGCATCCCGGTGCAGTACGCCAAGCGTGTGGTGGGCCGCAAGATGTACGGCGGTCAGGCGAGCCACATTCCCATCAAGGTGAACATGAGCGGCGTTATGCCCGTCATCTTCGCCAGCACCCTGTGCAGCATCCCCAACATGATCGGCAGCCTGCTGCAGGTCAAGAGCTCCTTCTGGGTGGCGTTCTTCGACGTGTTCAACTACAACAGCGTCCTCTACGCCGTCATCTACCTGCTGCTGATCCTGGCCTTCAACTACTTCTACGTGGCCATTCAGTACAACCCCGTGGAGATCGCCAACAACCTGCGCAAGAACAACGGCGCCATCCCCGGCATCCGTCCGGGCAAGCCCACCAGCGATTTCATTACCAAGAGCCTGAGCAAGATCACCCTGATCGGCGCTGTGTTCCTTGGCATCATCGCGGTGCTGCCCATCGTGCTGGGCAACGTCACCGGCGTGAGCATCCAGCTGGGCGGTACCAGCCTGCTGATCGTCGTGGGCGTGGCTCTGGACACCGGCCGCAGCATGGAAAGCTACATGCTGATGCGCCATCACAAGGGCTTCCTTGAGTAAGCTCTGACGCGAACACAAAACAGAAAGGGGACAAACGAGCATGAATCTGATTCTTCTGGGCGCTCCGGGTGCCGGCAAAGGCACCCAGGCTGAGATCGTCTGCGACAAGCTGGGCATCCCGGCCATCAGTACCGGCAACATCCTGCGCGAGGCCGTGAAAAACGGCACCGAAATGGGACTGAAAGCGAAATCCTTTATGGACAGCGGCGCGCTTGTCCCCGACGACGTCATCATCGGGATCATCAAAGAGCGGCTGGCGCAGCCCGACTGCTCCAAGGGCTTCATTCTGGACGGCGTGCCCCGCACGGTGGCCCAGGCCGAGGCTCTGGAGGAGATGGGCGTGACCATCGACAAGGTGGTGGACCTGGAGGTGGCGGATGAAGTGATCATGCGGCGGCTTTCCGGGCGCCGGGTGTGCTCCGCCTGCGGGGCCTCCTATCACCTGGAGTTCAAGCCCAGCCGCGAGCCTGACCGGTGCGACCGGTGCAGCGGGCCTCTGATCGTCCGCAAGGACGACGAGCCCGCCACCGTGCGCGACCGGCTGGCCGCTTACCACGAGCAGACCGAGCCCCTGGTGGAGTTCTACCGCCAGCGGGGCAAGCTGGTGGTGGTGGAAGGGCAGGATACCATTGCCGACACCACCGCTCTTCTGCTGAAAGCACTGGAGGCGTAACGCGTGATCCAGCTTAAAAACGCCAAAGAACTTGCCGTCATGCGCCGGGCCTGCGAGATCAGCGCTCTGGCGCTGCGGCGCGGCGGCGAAGCGATCGAGGCAGGCATCACCACCGCCGAGATCGACAAGATCATCTTCGACTTTATCAAACGGCAGGGCGCCAAGCCCAACTTCAAGGGCCTGTACGGCTTTCCGGGAACCGCGTGCATCAGCGTCAACGACGAAGTGATCCACGGCATCCCCAGCCATGCAAAGGTGATCCGGCCGGGCGATATTGTCAGCATCGACACAGGGGCTGCGTTCGGCGGCTTCAACGGGGACAATGCCTGCACCTTCGGGTGCGGCAAACTGGACCTGGAGGCCCAGCGCCTGCTGGACGTCACACGTGAGTCGCTGCACCGCGGCATTGCCGCCGCGGTGTTCGGCGCGCGGGTGGGCGACATCAGCAACGCGGTGCAGACCTATGTGGAAGAAAACGGCTTCTCGGTCGTCCGCAGTTTTGTGGGCCACGGTGTGGGCAAAGAGCTCCACGAGGACCCGGAGGTGCCCAATTTCGGGCCCGCCGGCCGGGGTCCCCGCCTTGTGGCGGGCATGACCCTCGCCATTGAACCCATGGTCAACCAGAAGCATTACTCCGTGGTGACCCAAGCCGATGGATGGACGGTGAAAACGGCGGACGGCGGCCTTTCCGCTCACTTTGAGCACACGGTCGCCATCACCGCCGCGGGGCCGGAAGTCCTGACCAAAGCGTGGGAGGGGCCTGAATGGACTTTGTAAAAGGCCAGCTGGTCCGCTCAAAAGCCGGCCGGGACAAAAACCGGACTTTTGCGGTGATCGGCATACAAGGCCAGATGCTTTTTCTCGCGGACGGAAGTCTGCGCAAACTGGATCGGCCCAAGGCCAAAAAGATAAGGCATGTGGCCCCCACCGCAACCGTTCTGCGGGGCGAAAGCCTTGCAACCGACAAACAGCTCGCAGCGGCGGTGAAGGCGTTCGACGCCCAGCACCCCGCAAAGCCATGAGGAGGGAAGAGCTTGTCTAAAGAAGACGTCATCGAAGTTGAGGGCACTGTCGTCGAGGCACTGCCCAACGCCACCTTCCGGGTGGAGCTGGCAAACGGCCATCGGTTGCTGGCGCACATCTCCGGCAAACTGCGGACCAATTTCATCCGCATCCTGCCCGGAGACAAGGTTACACTGGAAATGTCGCCCTACGATCTGACCAAGGGGCGCATCACCTGGCGCTCTAAGTAAAGCGCCCAAGTCACAAAGGAGGTTATCAGCATGAAGGTTAAGCCTTCCGTGAAACCCATCTGCGAAAAATGCAAGGTCATCAAGCGCAAAGGTCGCGTGATGGTCATTTGCGAAAACCCCAAGCATAAGCAGCGCCAGGGCTAAGGCCCCCCAGCGCTTGGGGGGCAAGTGCGTAGATTCCCGGCGCAGCCCCCGACACGGACATGGGATGTTATTTTAGGAGGTTTTTGAAACTATGGCACGTATTGCCGGCGTTGACCTGCCCCGCGAAAAGCGGGTCGAAGTAGGCCTGACTTACATCTATGGCATTGGCCCCAGCACCGCCAAGAAGATCCTGGCGGCTACCAACATCGATCCCGACACCCGCGTGAAGGACCTGACCGCTGAGCAGGAAGGTCTGATCCGTGAGTACCTGGACAAGAACAACGTCATCGTGGAAGGCGACCTGCGCCGCAACGTGGCGCTGGACATCAAGCGCCTGGTCGAAGTCCAGTGCTACCGCGGTGTTCGCCATCGCAAGGGGCTGCCCGTTCGCGGCCAGCGCACCAAGACCAACGCTCGCACCCGCAAGGGCCCGAAGCGCACCGTCGCGAACAAGAAGAAGTAAGGAGGAGCAAGAGAAATGGCAACTAAAGCTGCTGCTAAAAAGGGCGCCGTGCGCACCAAGCGGCGCGAGCGCAAGAACATCGAGCGCGGCGCTGCGCACATCCAGAGCACCTTCAACAATACCATCGTTACCATTACCGATACGCAGGGCAACACCGTTTCCTGGGCCAGCTCCGGCGGTCTGAACTTCCGCGGTTCCCGCAAGAGCACTCCCTTCGCCGCTCAGTCTGCGGCGGAGGCCGCCGCCAAGGTGGCCATGGAGCACGGCATGAAGACCGTTGAGGTCTACGTCAAGGGCCCCGGCGCCGGCCGCGAAGCCGCCATCCGCGCGCTGCAGGCCACCGGCCTTGAGGTCAACATGATCAAGGACGTGACCCCCATCCCCCACAATGGCTGCCGCCCGCCCAAGCGTCGCCGCATCTGATTTTTAAGGAGGAACAAGAATGGCAAGATATACAGGCGCAGTGTGCCGTCAGTGCCGCCGCGAAGGTCAGAAACTGTTTTTGAAAGGCGAGCGCTGCTATTCCGACAAGTGCGCGTTCGCGCGCCGCAGCTTTGTGCCCGGCCAGCATGGCGCCGGCCAGGTGCGCAAGAAGGTCAGTGAGTATGGCCTGCAGCTGCGCGCCAAGCAGAAGGCGAAGCGTTACTACGGCGTTCTGGAGAGCCAGTTCGCCCACTACTTTGACATGGCCGAGCGCAAGAGCGGCATGACCGGTGAGAACCTGCTGCGCATCCTGGAGAGCCGCCTGGACAACGTTGTCTACCGCGCTGGCTTCGCCATGAGCCGCAAGGAAGCCCGTCAGCTGGTCCTGCATCGTCACTTCACCGTGAACGGCAAGATCGTCAACATCCCCTCCTACCTCCTCTCTGCCGGCGACAAGGTGGAAGTCAAGACCACCGACAGCGCCAAGCTGAAGGAGTGCGCTGAGAAGAATGCCTCCCGCCCTGTGCCCGGCTGGATGACCAAGGACCTCGAGAAGATGAGCGTCGTGGTCGACAAGCTGCCGGACCGCGCCGACATCGACTTCGATGTGGCCGAGCACCTGATCGTTGAGTTGTACTCCAAGTAACAAACTCACCCAAGGGAAAGCGAACACTACTGGCCGGCCTTCCGGGGCCGGCCGCCAAGGGAGGATTTAACTATGATGGAGATCGAACGCCCCAGAATCGATACCGCGAGCCTGTCGCCCGACGGACGCTACGGCAAGTTTGTCGTGGAACCGCTGGAGCGTGGCTTCGGTATCACCTTGGGCAACAGCTTACGGCGTGTCCTGCTCTCGTCGCTTCCCGGTGTAGCCGTCACCAGCGTTAAGATCGACGGCGTTGTTCACGAGTTCAGCACCATCCCCGGCGTCAAGGAAGACGTGACCGAGATCGTTCTGAACCTCAAAGGCATTGCCGCCAAACTCTACGCCGACGGCCCTGTCACCGTGCGCATCGAGGCGTCCGGTGAGTGTGAAGTTACTGCTGGCAGCATCAAACCCAGCGATGAGATCGAGGTGCTGAACCCCGAATGGCACATCGCCACCCTGGACGAAGGCGGCAAGCTCGTGATGGAGCTCACCTTCGACAAGGGCCGGGGCTATGTGCCCGCTGAGCGCAACAAGCAGCTGGTGATGGAGAAGAACGATCTGAACGTTCTGCCCGTCGACAGCATCTACACCCCTGTCCTGAAGGTCAACTACACCGTGGACAACACCCGCGTTGGCCAGATCACCGACTACGACAAACTCACCATCGAGGTTTGGACCGACGGCACCATCAACGCCAAAGAGGCGGTGAGCCTGGCGGCCCGGGTGCTCACCGAGCACCTGAACCTCTTCGTGAACCTGTCCGAGGAGGCCATCGGCGCCGAGATCATGGTGGAGAAGGACGACAAGGGCAAGGAGAAGGCTCTGGAGATGACCATCGAAGAGCTGGATCTGTCGGTGCGTTCCTTCAACTGCCTCAAGCGCGCGGGCATCAACACCGTGGAAGATTTGATCAACAAGTCCGAGGACGAGATGATGAAGGTCCGCAACCTCGGCCGCAAGAGCCTGGAAGAGGTCATGGCCAAGCTTGATTCTCTGGGCTTTACCCTTACCAAAGACGACGAGTAATTACAGCAAAGGAGTGAAACGGGATGCCCGGTACCAGAAAACTCGGCAGAACCAGCGAGCACCGCAACGCCATGCTGCGTGCCATGGTCACCTACCTGTTTGAGAACGGCAAGATCGAGACCACCGTCACCCGTGCCAAGGAAGTTCGTTCCATGGCCGAGAAGATGGTGACCCTGGGGAAGAAGGAAGAGCTGCACGCCAAGCGTCAGGTCTACTCCTACATCACCAAGGAGACCGTGGCCAAGAAGGTCATCGACGAGTACGGCCCCAAGTATGCTGACCGCAACGGCGGCTACACCCGCATCGTCAAGATCGGCCCCCGCCGCGGCGACGCCGCCGAGATGGCCATCATCGAGCTGGTCTGATCGCAGCGCCAAAAGGCTTTTTGCCGCCCCTGTTCCTGCGGGAACGGGGGCGGATTCTTTGTCCCTTAAAGGGGACAGCACCGCCGCTTTTGGGCAAAATCTCCAAATTTTTGCCCCATCGCGGTCGTACAGAATGGCCCGGACGCAGAAAATGCCGAAAAATGCGCGGGGTGCTGTTCCTTTGGTAAAAAGTATGTTAATATGTTGGTGTAATCATGTACGACCCGGCTTTGCCGGGGCAGGAATCGAAAAAAAGAACAGGAGTTGTTTCTTGTGATGGAGCAGCAGCACAGCGGCACCGAGTTTTTCATTGACGGCAACGGCGTTGCGGACCTTGGCCTGATCGCCACCCCCGGCGCCCACGAACTGACCGCGCTGATCGACAGCCACCTGGTCCGTTGGGCCAACCGCAAAGGCCTCAACAAGGAGACCTTCATCATCCCCAGCGAGTGCCCCCGTTTTTCTTCCGGCGACGGCAAGGGCGTGATCAAGAACACCGTTCGCGGTGACGACCTCTACTTCGTGGTGGATGTGGGCAACTACAGCTGCAAGTACCGGCTGTTCGGCTCGGAAAACAGCATGAGCCCCGACGACCACTACCAGGACCTGAAGCGCCTGATCCAGGCCGCCAGCGGCAAGGCTCACCGCATCACCGTCATCATGCCGCTGCTCTACGGCAGCCGCCAGCACCGCCGCACCTACCGCGAGAGCCTGGACTGCGCTTACGCGTTGCAGGAGCTGCAGAGCATGGGCGTGGCCAACATCATCACCTTTGACGCCCACGACCCCCGCGTGTCCAACGCGGTGCCCCTGATGGGCATGGACAACGTGATGCCCACCTATCAGGTGATGAAGGCGATGTTCAAACACATCCCCGACTTCAAGCCCACCCCGGACAGCTTCATGGTCATCAGCCCCGACGAGGGCGCCATCAACCGCAACATGTACTACGCCAGCGTGCTGGGCGTGAACCTGGGCATGTTCTATAAGCGCCGCGACTACAGCCGCGTTGTGAACGGCCGCAACCCCATCGTTGCCCATGAGTATCTGGGCGAGAGCGTGGAAGGCAAGGACGTGTTCATCGCCGACGACATCATCTCCTCCGGCGAGAGCATGCTGGACATCGGCTACGAGCTGAAGAAGCGGGGCGCCAAGCGCATCTTCTGCAACGCCACCTACGCCATCTTCACCGCCGGCCTGGCCGAGTTCGACAAGGCCTATGCCGACGGCATCATCAGCGGCGTGTTCGGCACCAACCTGACCTACCGCACCCCCGAGCTGCTGAGCCGCGAGTGGTTCCACGAGGTGGATGTGTCCAAGTACATCGCCTACTTTGTGGCCGCCATCAACCACGACATGAGCGTGAGCAGCATCATCGACCCCCACGCCAAGATCGAAGCCCTGCTGCAGCGCTACGGTGTGAAATAATTTGTCGATTTAATACAAACCGTAAAACAAATTGACACAAAAAAGCCCTGACCGATGCCGGTCAGGGCTTTTTCGTTTTGTAAAGCAGACTCAGCCGCCGCAGTGGCCGCCGCAGGTGTGCTCGGCGCTGCCGCAGTCGTGGCCGTGGCTGCCGCAGTCATGGCCCTCGCCGTGGCCCTCGTGGTGGGCGCAGACGGCGTCCGGGTCAAAGGACAGACGGCCCTCGGCCAGCGCGGCCGCCGCCGCGTCGGCGCTGCCGGTGACCCCGGCATACACCGCGATGCCCGCCGCGGCCAGAGCGGTGCGTGCGCCGCCGCCGATGCCGCCGCAGACCAGGGCGTTCACCTTGTTCGCTGCCAGCAGGCCCGCCAGCGCGCCGTGGCCGCTGCCGTTGGTGGGCAGCAGAGTGCTGCTCAACACTTTGCCGGCCTCGATCTCGTAGACCATGAAGGCGGCGCTGTGGCCGAAGTGCCCGAAGACCTGACCGGCTTCGTAGGGGATAGCAACTTTCATTTGTTCCATGCTCCTTTTGAAAGGGCGGCCGAATCTTCGGCCGCCCGGTTTGTTTGGTCTAATTATCCCCCCGCCGGGCGGAAAAGTCAAGGCAGGGGCGCCTTCACAGCCCGCAGCAGCGGGGTGTGGTCGTCCGGCGGCAGAAAGCCCAGCACCTCCACCGAGGCGAATCCCCCCGCCCGCAGGGCCTCCAGCTCGTGCTCCAGGGTGAGGGGCGTGTCAAAGTGAACAAAGACCCCCTCCGGCACACCGTCCCGCGCCCGGCGGCGGGCGGCCTCGGCAAAGGCCATTTCCTCCATCTCCGGGGTGGAGGCGATGTAGTCGCACTCCAGAAAGACCCCGCCGGGCCGCAGCCAGCGGTGCACCTTTGCGAAGAGCTCCGCCTTTTTGGCCGCGGACACATGGTGCAGGGTCTCAAAGGCCACCACCGCGTCGAAGGGGTCGTCCTCCGGCTCCCAGGCGAAATAGTCCGCCTGCACCAGCGTCAGGGCCCTGCCGGAGTGCTTGCGCCGCAGCAGGTCCAGCATGTTCCCCGCCAGGTCCACGCCGGTGACTTCCAGAGCAGGAAAACGGCGGAAGATGCAGTCCAGTTCCAGCCCGGTGCCGCAGCCCAGGTCCAGAAGGCGCTTTGTGCCGGCGGGCAGTTCCCGGGCCATCCATTGGTACTGGGATGCCCAGGGGGCCATGTGAGCCTCGTACTCCCCGGTGCGGGCATCGAAAAAGGCCGCCATGCTTTCCAAAGGCTCGTCCCGGGTGGCGGCCAGCCAGCGGCGGAATTCTTCGGTGTTCTTCTCCATGTCGCTCCCTCACAGTTCCTTGCGCAGCACCAGCGCGCTGCTGGTCTTTTCGCCCCAGGTCAGGGCCACCCGCTCGCTGCCCTCGTAGCCCAGCCGCCGCCAGAAGGGCAGGGGATTGCCGGGGTGGTCGTCCACCACGTCGATGCGCACCCGGCGGCTGCCGCCGGCGCGCAGGCGCTCTTCCAGCAGGGCCGCGCACCGCCGGCCCATGCCGCGGCCCTGGGCGGAGCGGTGCAGGATGAGCAGGGAGAGATAGGCTTCCTCGCCGCCCCGCACATCGGCGGCGCCCACCGCCGGGCCGCCCTCGCCCTGGGTGATGAGATAGGAGGCAAAGCCCGCCCCGGCCATTTCCTCCAGTTCCGATAAAAGGAAGGCCTCGTCCACCCGCTCCCGGCCCAGATGATGGGCGAGAAAGCCGGGATTTGAATTGTAGATGGCGGCAAGCGCCGCCGCGTCCCGCCGCCCGGCGGGGCGAAGAAACAGCTCCATGGCCCGTTCCCCCTCTCTGGCAAAGAGCATACCACAGCGGCGGCCAAAAGGCAACGCGGGGCCGAAGAGCGGGGGAAAGGGGAAGTTTTGCCGCATTTTGCGCTTGCGACGGACTGCGGCAAAAAGTGAAGGGGAGGGGGCATATACTTGGGACGAATGCCGGCGGCGGATGGCCGCCGGTGGTACCACAGCTGTCGCGGCGGCCCGCCGTTACATAAGGCCCGGGCCGCCGCCGCGCTGACAACCAAGGAAGAAAAACGAGGTGGAGGAAGATGAACGAACACTTGCGCGCTCTGCGCCTGCGCCGCCGACTGGAAGAGGCGGGTCCCGTTCTGTGGCAGATGGCGGCGGGCATCGGCGGATTTTCCCTGGCGGCGGGAGGCGTTTTCGGCGGGCTGCATCCCTTCGGTCTGTCGCTGGTGCTGGGGGTGGGGCAGAGCTGGGTCCAGAGCGCCGCCGCGGGCGCGGCGCTGGGCTACCTCGCCCTGCTGGACCCGGTGGACAGCCTGCGCTGGCTGGCGGCCCTGGCCTCGGCGCTGGCGGGACGCTGGCTCTTCCGCACCACCTTCTGGCCCGCCGCCGCGGCGGGCTGCGGCACTTTGCTGCTGGTGCAGCTGATGCTCTCGATGGCGGGCCTGTCCACCCCGGCGGCGGCCTTCGCCACCCTGGGGTCCGCCGTGCTGGCGGCGGCGGGAGGCTTCGCGCTGGCAAAGACCGCCAAGGCCCGGCCCCGCCCCTCCGCCCCGCTGGCGGGACAAGCCTTCCCCCTGGCGATGCTGGCCCTGCCCGCCCTCTGCGCCCTGCCCGCCGGCCCGCTGCAGCCTGCCGCTGCGGTGCTGGCGGCGGCGGGCCTGTGGCTGGCCTACCGGGGCCGCGTGCGGGACTGCGCCGCCCTCTGCGCGGCGGGGGCAGTGATGCTCACCGCCGCCGACCCAGACCTGGCCTTCGCGGGCCTGGGAGTGACGGCGGGCTGTCTTGCCGCCGCATTCTTCACCCCCGGTGAGCGGATGGGCAGCGCCGCGGTGTTTCTGGGCACCTCGGTGCTGTGCAGTCTGGCCGCACCCTCCCCGGAGGCTCTGCTGGGCTTTCTGGCCAGCGCGGCGCTGGCGGAGGCCGCCTTTTTCGCATTGCCCCGCCGCTGGCTGGCGGCCCTGCCCGGTCAAGCGGAGCCGGTGACCGAGAGCGCCGCCCGTCCCCGGGTGGCCAGCGCCGTGGGCCAGCTGGAGCATGTGGCCCAGGCCCTCACCGGCATCGCGGACACGGTGGACAGCGTCTACAAGACCCTGCCCAAAAAGGGGGAGAGCTACAACTGGGTGATGGACCATGTGGCGGAGGAGCTCTGCCGCAGCTGCGGCCAGCGGGAGCGCTGCTGGGTGGAGCACTACTCCGACACGGTGGACGGCTTTCTGCGCCTCAAGCCCATTCTGGAACAGCAGGGCCGGGCGGCGCTGGAGCAGCTGCCGGGGCAGTTCTGCCGCTGTGTGCACCCGGTGGAGCTGTGCAGCGCGGCGGGGCGGGCCTACACCCTCTACCGCAGCCGGCGGGAGAGCCGGGTGCGGGCCCAGGCCATGCGCAGCGCCCTCACCGAGCAGTACACCGCCATGGCCCAGGCGCTGGGCCAGATGGCGGGCCAGCTGGGGCAGACGGTGGCCCCCGACGAGGGCAAGACCGCCCGCCTTTCAGCGCTGCTGGCCTCCCTGGGGCTGGAGCCGCTGGAGGCCCAGCTGGGCTACGACGCCTCCGGGCGGCTGCGGGGCACCGTGAGCGTGAGCCGCACCACCTTCTCCGACGAGGAGCTGACGGAATTGAGCAAGGAGGCCTCGGCTATCTGCCACCGGGCGCTGGCCCCCTTTGTGGTGGACCACACCGGCCCCGTCACCACCCTCACCCTCACCGAGAAGGCGGTGTATGACCCGGTGTTCGGGCTGGCGGCCCACCCGGCCAAGGAGGATGCCTGCGGCGACGCGGTGCAGCAGTTCTGCGACGCGTTCGGCAGCGCCCACCTTCTGCTCTGCGACGGCATGGGGGTGGGGCGGCCCGCCGCCATCGACGGCACCCTGGCCTGCACCCTGGCGGCAAAACTGCTGAAAGCGGGCTTTGCCGCCGAGAGCGCGGCCCGGCTGGTGAACGTGGCGCTGGCCCTCAAGAGCGACGAGGAGAGCGCCGCCACCCTGGACCTGGTGAGCGTGGACCTCTACACCGGGCGGACCAGCCTCTACAAAGCCGGGGCCTGCCCCACCTTTGTGGTGCGGGGCGGCAAGGCCGAGCCGGTGGAGGCCGCGGGCCTGCCGGTGGGCATCCTGAGCAGCGTGGTGGGGGAGGGCCGCACCCTGACCCTCCACGAAAAGGAGCTGGTGGTGCTGGTGAGCGACGGTGCGCTGGTGGACGGCCCCGGCTGGATCTGCCAGCAGCTGGAACTCTGCGCCGCCATGGGCAGCACCCCCGCCGAGGTCGCCCGCATCCTGGCGGACATGGCCAAAGGCCGGGCCAGCCGCAGCGCCCGCCCGGACGACATCACCGTGGCGGTGCTGGCGCTGGAAAAAGCGGTGTGACAAAAAGCAAAGCGCCCTTCCGGGGCCCCTGCGGGCCCGGAGGGGCGCTTTTTGTGTTCGCGGCCATGGGGGAGGCGGCAGGGGCCGCCCCGCGCAGAACGGCCGCCCTGCCGCCGCGGTGGGCAGCTTTCCGCCCTGCCTTTGAAAAAATTGTGAAAAGGGGCGCACAGGGGTTGCAATTATCTTCTACATCGTGTAGTATTAAATCATCGACAAGATGTAGAATATGGAGGCGAAGAGAATGAAACTCTCCGACGCAGAACTGGAGATCATGGAAAAGGTCTGGGAGCTGGGCGCGCCGGTCACGGCGGCGCAGCTCACCGAGCGGATGGCGGAAAAGGGCTGGAAGCCCTCCACGCTGCTCACCTTTCTGGCCCGCATGGTGAACAAGGGGGCCCTGGCGGTGGAAAAGCAGGGTAAGCAGAACCTTTACCGCGCCCTGGTGAGCGCGGAGGATTACCGGGCCCAGGCCGCCCGGGAACTGCTGGGCCGGTATTACAGCGGCAGCGTCAAGAGCATGGTGGCGGCGCTGTACGGCGGAAAGGGCCTCTCCGACGGGGAACTGGCGGAACTGCGGGCCTGGCTGGACGAGGAGGTGAAAGGTCGTGAATGAACTGTTCTACTCTCTGGTGCTGCCCCTTTCGGCGGCGGGCGGGCTGGCGGTGCTGGCCTGTCTGGCTCTCTCTCCGCTGCTGAACAAGCTGCGGCCCGCCGCCCGGACAAGGGCGCTGGCGGCGGCATTCCCCCTCTTTTTAGTGCCGGCGGGGCCGGTGCTGGCGCTGCTCTTCGCGGCAAAGCCCGCCCCGGTGGCCGCGCCCCTGGCTCCGGTGGGCCGGGCGCTGGATGCGGCGGCCCGCGCCGCTCAAAGCGCCGCCCCGGCGGTGCTGCCCACCCAAACCGCGGCTCCCGCTGCCACGCCGGACCCGGCGGCCCTGGTGCTGGCGGCGCTGCCCTGGGTCTGGGCCGCAGGAGCGCTGGCCTGCACCCTGTGGCAGATGGGCCGGTATCTGCATTTCTGCCGTGGGCTGCAAAGGCTCTCCGCCCCGGTGGGAGGGGAGCGGGACGCCCTGTGGCAGGAAGTGTGCGCCCAGGCGGGCGTGGCCTGTGCGCCCCGGCTGCGGGCCTGCCCCGGCCTTGCAGGCCCGGTGATGACCGGCCTTGTGCGCCCGGTGCTCTATCTGCCGGAAGGAATGCCTCTGGCCCGGCTGGAACTGGCCCTGCGCCACGAGGCGGCCCATCTGAGCCGGGGCGATCTGTGGGCCAAGGCGCTGGTGCGCTGGTGCTGCCGGCTGCACTGGTTCAACCCCCTGTGCGCGCTGCAGGAGGGGCGCTGGAGCCGGGCCTGTGAATACGCCTGTGACGAAAAGGCCGCCGCGGGGCTGGGCGAAGCCGACCGCCGTGCCTACGGTCTTCTGCTGCTGGACGCGGCTCAAAGCCGCCCCCTGCCCGCCGGCGCGGCGGGCCTGGGCGGTCCGAAAAAGGAGATGAAGGCCCGTCTGGCCGCCCTGCTGCACCCGGCGGCCCCCAGCCGCCGCCTCACCGTGGCCGTGGCCGCTGCGCTGATCGCCACCCTCTGCCTTACCGTTTGCGTGGCGGCGGGCTTCTCCGCCTCCGACGCGCCGGTGAGTGCCCCGGTGAGCAGCGCCTCGCCCCAGCCGCTGGCGGGCGCGTCCGCCTCCCAGAGCGGGGCCGAAGCAGACAGTGTGCCGCCCGCCTCCCAGGCACAGGATGCGCCGGACTCTGCCTCACAGTCGTCCGCCTCCCAGAGCGGGGCCGAAGCAGACAGTGTGCCGCCCGCCTCCCAGGCACAGGATGCGCCGGACTCTGCCTCGCAGCCGTCCGCCTCCCAGAGCGGGGCCGAAGCAGACAGTGTGCTGCCCGCCTCCCAAAGCACTGCAAAGGCAGACGACGCACTGCAAGCGGATGGCTTTATCTGGCCGGTGCCGGCGTATGAGACGGTCAGCCGCTGGAAGAGCGACTACCACAAGGGGGCTGACTTGAAAGCGCCCTACGGCAGCGAAGTGCTGGCCATGGCGGCGGGCACCGTGTCCATGGCCCAGTGGCATTACGCCTATGGCAACGTGGTGATGATCGACCACGGCAACGGCCTTTCCACGCTTTACAGCCATATGAGCAGCATTGATGTGGCGGTGGGGGACGAGGTGGCCCAGGGCCAGCAGATCGGCGCGGTGGGTTCCACCGGCAACAGCACCGGGAACCACTGCCATGTGGAGGTCCGCCAGGACGGCGCGCTTCTGGACCTGCACGACTACTTCCCCGACGCCTGACCGCGAAAACGCAAAAAAAGACCGCCCCCGGTGGGGCGGTCTTTTTGGTTCAATGGGAAGAGAGGCTTACGCCTTGTTCACGCTGCCGAACAGCTCCATCTTCTCCTTGACGGTGGCCTTGATGGCCTCAAAGCCGGGCAGCAGCAGCTTGCGGGGGTCATAGCCCTTGCCCTGCTGGTCCTTGCCGGCCTCGATGTACTCGCGGGTGGCGGCAGCGAAGCTCAGCTGGCACTCGGTGTTCACGTTGATCTTGGACACGCCCAGGCTGATGGCCTTCTGGATCATGTCGGCGGGGATGCCGGTGCCGCCGTGCAGCACCAGGGGGATGCCATTGGTGGCCTCGTGGATCTTGTCCAGAGCGTCAAAGTCCAGGCCCTTCCAGTTGGCGGGGTACTTGCCGTGGATGTTGCCGATGCCGGCGGCCAGGAAGTCGATGCCCAGGTCCGCGATGCGCTTGCACTCGGCGGGGTCGGCCACTTCGCCGGCGCCCACAACGCCGTCTTCCTCGCCGCCGATGGAGCCCACCTCGGCCTCCACAGAAACGCCCATCTCATGGGCCAGTTTCACCAGCTCGGTGGTCTTGGCCACGTTCTCGTCGATGGGGTAATGGCTGCCGTCGAACATGATGCTGGAGAAGCCGGCCTCCAGGCAGGCCTTGGCGCCTTCGTAGCTGCCGTGGTCCAGGTGCAGGGCCACAGGCACGGTGATGTTCAGGGTCTCCACCATGGCCTTCACCATGGCGGCCACGGTCTTGTAGCCGGTCATGTATTTGCCCGCGCCCTCGGACACGCCCAGGATCACCGGGCTGTTCAGTTCCTGCGCGGTGAGCAGAACGGCCTTGGTCCACTCCAGGTTGTTGATGTTGAACTGACCCACGGCATAGTGGCCGTCACGGGCCTTTTTCAGCATTTCAGTAGCGGAAACTAACATATTTATGACCTCCGATCGTTTGGATGGGATGCAATCCTAAAACAGTATACCCCATCGGACGGCCAAAATCAATCGCCGCGGCGCGGTTTTGCGCTTTTTTTGTCATTTGCGCCGCGGGGAAGGCTGGCCCTGGCATAATCGAAGATGAACTGCTGGGCAATGCCCTGATAGGGCCGGCAGCACACCGGCGCGCCCCGGGGGAAAAGCCGCGCCATCGCCCGCTTCATCCACACGTCCATGGGCACCACGCTCCAGCGGGAGAGGCTGTAAAGCAGCACGCAGTCCGCCACCTTGGGCCCCACCCCCTTCACGGTCATCAGAAGGGCCCGGGCCTCGGCGTCGGGCAGGGCGGCCAGCGCCGCCTCGCTCACCTGGCCTGAGGCCACCTTCCGGGCCGCGTCGATGAGATACTCCGCCCGCCAGCCCGCCCGCAGAAAGGCAAGGCCCTCCGGCTCCCGCGCGGCCAGCACCTCCGGCGCGGGAAAGGAATAAAGCCCCTCGCCCAGCTTTTCCCCCAGCCCTTCGCACAGCCGCCCGGTGATGGCCGCGATGCGGGGGATGTTGTTGTTCTGGCTGATGATGAAGCAGCACAGCGTTTCGAAAAAGGGCTGGCGCAGCACCCGGATGCCCGGGCTGTGCTCCACGCACACCGCAAGCCGCTTGCTGCCAGCGCAAAAGCGCTCCAGCAGGGCGGGGTAGTCCATGTCCAGCGCAAAGTAGTTCTCCCAGAAGGCCCGGTCCTCTTCCTGTGCGCCTTCCAGGGCCAGCGCCGTGCCCTCCATGCGGGCGGTCACCGCCCGCCCGGCGGTCACGCCGGCCCATCCGCCGCCCTCCAGCGGTCGCCACAAAAAGGTCTGCCCGCAGCCAAGGGTGGCGTCCAGGTCCAGCCCGCGGGTGTTTTCAAGCAGAAGCATGGCGTCTCCTTTCAATAAAGATGCGTTCCTGCTTTGTACGATAGCGGCCAAACGCCCCAAAGTCAAGGCCGCGGGGACAGACCGGCGGGAGGTAAATTAAGAGAAAAAAGGGGTAAAATCCCTGTAAAAACCGTCGAAATTCCAATATTGACAGGCCGTTTATAACCCCTTGTTTACGGAAAAACTTTCAACAACGCTGTGGAAAACCGGGTTGAAAACCCGGAGGGCTGTGGAAAAAGTGCCCCGGACAGGCCGTTTTTTAACATTTTCCACAGAGTTTTCAACATGTGGAAAGTTAAAAACAGAATTACGGTGTGTATAACGGTCTTTACAAAGGAGGCGGTGCGGATTCTACCGCCAAAGATTCTGCATAAATTTTTGCAAGAATGTCCAAAATCCCGTCGGGGCATGCCCGCCGCCGGGCGGCGGCGTCGAAAGGGGCCGAAACTTTGTGCCAAACACTGGCAAAACCCGCGGCGGGGTGGTATACTTTTTTTGTATGCATAACGGTGAGAAAAACGGCGGCTTCTGCCGCTTTTGACAAAAAAGGAGTAATCATGCGCAACAGCCCTGAAAAACACGACAGCGGCGCTCTGGAGCAGAGCCTCGTCTACGGCAAGAACCCGGTGACCGAACTGCTGAAAAGCGGCGCCGGGGTGGACACTGTGCTGCTCAGCGAAGGCCTGCCCGACGCGGTGGCCTCCTACTACACCGCCCTTGCCAAGCAGGCGGGCGCGGTGGTCAAGCGGGTGCATCCCAACAAGCTGCGGCTGAGCTGCGGCACCGACAGCCACCAGGGCGTGGCGGCCTATGCCTCTTCCATCACCTACGCCAGCCTGGAGGACCTGCTTGCCGCCGCCCGCGAAAAGGGCGAAGCGCCCTTCCTTGTGCTGGCCGACGGGGTGGAGGACCCCCACAACCTGGGCGCGGTCATCCGCTCGGCGCTGCTGTGCGGGGCCCACGGCGTGGTCATCCCCAAGCGGGGCGGCGCGGCGGTCACCCCCACGGTGCTGAAAAGCAGCGCCGGGGCGGCGGCCCGTCTGCCGGTGGCCCGGGTGGCCAACATCGGCGAGAGCATCCGCCGCCTCAAGGAGCAGGGCGTGTTCGTCTACTGCGCCGACATGGACGGCCAGCCCCTGGAAAAAGCCGACCTCACCGGCCCGGTGGCGCTGGTGCTGGGCAGCGAGGGCAAAGGCGTCAGCCCGCTGGTGCGCAAACTCTGCGACGGCGCGGTGAGCCTTTCCATGGCCGGGCGCGGCACCGGGGTGGACAGTTTCAACGTCTCGGTGGCGGCGGGCATCATCCTCTACGAGATCGCGCGGCAGCGCCGCTGAACACATACGCCCCACAAGGCATGGAGGGATCGACAAGTGCCAGACAATAAATTTTCCAGCTCGGTGGACGAGATCCTGGAAACATTGAAACAACAGCAGGCGGCGGCCCCCGCCAGCGACCGGGCGGTGGACGAGATCCTGGCCGACCTGGGCCTGGGAGACGGCCTGCCCCTGCCGCCGGTGCAGCAAGCGCCGGCCCCCCAGGCGGACGATGCGCCCAAGGCCCGGCCCGCCGCGAAAATAGCGGAAGAAAAACCAGCTCCGGCCCGGCCCGCCCCGCAGCAGCAGGCGCGCCCGGCCCAGCCCGTG
Organism: Oscillospiraceae bacterium; assembly: GCA_004558145.1. GTDB lineage: Bacteria > Bacillota > Clostridia > Oscillospirales > Ruminococcaceae > Allofournierella_A > Allofournierella_A excrementavium. Next base: position 194,902 of record SFDQ01000001.1, on the reverse strand, counting down.
AAGGCCCAGCCCGCCCGCAAGGCCGAGCCCGCCCGCCCCGCCCCCAAGGCGCAGCCCGCTCAAAAGCAGGAAACGCTCCGCCAGGAGGCCCCGGCGGAAAAGCCCGCCCGGCGCACGGTGCAGCGCCCGGCGGCAAAGCCTGCCGAGGCAAAGGCCCCCGCGGCGGAAAGTGAGGCCGACGAGGTCATCCGTCAGGTGCAGCAGACGGTGACCGGCCCGGCGGCCCCCTCGCCGGACGCGATGCAGCAGCTCACCGGCACCATCAGCGAGACGATGCAGTTCGACGCGGAGTTCCAGAAGTTCTTCAGCGAGAGCGTGGCGGTCATTCCCGACGAGGAGCCGGAGCAGCACCCGGGCTTTTTCGCCCGTTTTCTGCGCCACAAGGACGACGGCGCCGGCTTTGAGGAGGACGACGAGCTGAGCGAGACCGGGGAGGTCAAGGTGGACGAGCCCACCCTGATGATCCCCAACCCCGCCCGCGCGCCCCAGCCCCAGGAGGAGCCGGTAGCCCTGCCCATGAACAGCGAGCCCACCCGGCCGGTGGAGCCGGACGAGGAGCCCGCGCCCGAAGAAGGGGACACCGGCGTCATCGAGCTGGAAGGGCTGGACGACGACGCCACCCGGACGCTGGACGATCTGGAGGAGGCCGCGGGCAGCATCCGCTTTGAGGACGAGCCCGCCGAAGAGCCCGAGGAAGAGCCGGAGGAGGAGCCCGCCCGAAAGCGGGGCTTCCTGCCCCGGATGTTCGGCGGCGAAGCGCCTGCCGAGGCTGTGTTCGACGAGCCGGAGCAGCCGGAATACATCGACGATTACGAGGACCCCGCCGACGCGGGCGCGGTGCAGGCGGACCTGGACGGCATGCGCCGGATGCTGGCGCTGCGCACGGTGCTCACCGGCATCCTGACGGCGCTGCTGCTCTATCTGGGTCTGGCGGTGGGCACAAGCCCCCTGCCGCCCATCGGCCCCATCGACCCGGCCACCGCCCCCGCCGCCTATCTGGCGGTGCATCTGATCGCCCTGCTGGCGGCCTGCGGCGTGAACTGGCGGGTGTTCGCGAGCGGCGTGCCCGGCATCTGGGGCCGCCCCAGCGCCGACACCATCCCCGCCCTGGCGGCCGCGGCCGCGCTGGTGCAGCTGGTGGTGCAGCTGGTGGGCGCCGACAAGTTCGAGGCGGACAAGCTCACCCTCTTCGCCGCCCCCGCGGCGCTGCTGCTGACCCTTGACGCCTTCGGGCGCTTTGTGATGCAGGGCGTGGTGGTGCGCAACTTCCGCATGGCCAGCGCCGGCAGCGACCACACCGCGTCGGTGCCTCTGGCCGACGCCGAGCTCACCGCCCGGCTGGCCCAGGGCCTGGGCGAGCCGGAACCCTGCCTGCTTTTGAACCGGCCCACCTCTCTGGTCAAGGGCTTTTTGCGCCAGAGCTTTTCCGAGCGCGCCAGCGACGGTCTGGCCCAGAAACTGAGCTGGGGCCTGCTGGGCGCCGCCCTCATCAGCGCACTGGTCAGCCTCTTCGCCGGCCACGGCGGCGTGGCCGCCGTGAACGCGCTGGCGGGCGCTCTGTGTCTGGGCGGGCCGCTGGCCGCCACTTTGCTGAGCGCCGTGCCCAGCCTGCTGGCCCAGAAGAGCGCCGCCCAGGTGGGCGCGGTCATCCCCGGCGCTGCCGCCATGGAGCAGCTGGGCCGCGCCAACATCGCGGTGGTGGGCGCGAGGGACCTGGTTCCCGGCGCCAGCGTGCGGCTGCACGGCATCAAGACCTTCGACAAGCAGCGCATCGACCTGGCCATCCTCTACGCGGCCTCGGTGCTCATCGAGGGCTGCGACACCCTGCGGGACGTGTTCATGACCATCATCCAGGGCAAGACAGAGATGCTCTTCAAGGTGGAGAACCTGGAAAACCTGCCCGGCTACGGCTTCACCGCCTGGGTGAACAACAACCGGGTCATCGTGGGCAACCGGGCCTTCATGCAGCAGCAGGGCCTGGAGATCCCCAGCCTGGACTATGAGAACCGCTACACCAAGGGCAAGCGCCTGCCCATCTATCTGGCGGTGAGCGGCCGGCTGTTCGCCATGTTCCTGGTGAGCTACAAGGCCAACGTCCAGGTGGCGGCCACCCTGTCCGACCTGCGCAGCCAGGGCGTGTCCCTGCTGGTGCAGAGCGACGATTTCAACCTCACCGGCGAAGGGCTGGAGGTGCTCTACGGCCTGCCCGCGGGCAGCGTGAAGGTGCTCTCCGGCGCCGAGCGGCGGATGCTGGCCCCCCACACCGCCTATGCCGAGACCAGCGAGGGCTGCATGACCCACATGGGCAGCTTCGCCTCCTTCGTGGGCGGCCTGCGGGCCGCCGCCGGGGCTGCCTGGGGCGAAAAGGTGGCCAGCCTTGTGCAGGCCGCGGGCGTGGGCATCAGCTGCCTGCTGGCGCTGGTGATGGCCTTCACCGGCGGCATCGGCGCGCTGGGCCTGCCGGCTCTGGTGCTGTATCAGGCGGCCTGGGCGGTGCTCACCCTGGCCATGCCTCTCCTCAAAAAATATTGAGCCAAACCCCCCGCCGGGCCGCGCCCGGCGGGATTTTTTTGTGCCTTTGGGGCAAATTTTCGGCCCGTCAATAGGCAAATTCCACAAAGGTTTCGGCGGATTTTGTGCGGCGCATTCCCCCGTTTTACAGGGAATTGTTCTTTAAAAATCATACAAACTGTGCTAAAATTTTGTATAGGTTGCTACCGCCGCATTTCCTTTGCAAAACACGCGGTAGAAGAGAGGGTTATTTAGAATGAAGAACTACGCCAACACAAACATCCGAAACATCCTCGTCGCCGGCCACGCCGGCTGCGGCAAGACCACTCTGGTGGAGGCTCTGCTGTACACCACCGGCGCGCTGGAGCGCATGGGCCGCGTGGAAGACGGCAACACCGTCAGCGACTTTGACCCCGAAGAGGCAAAGCGCCGCGCCTCCCTGAATCTGGCAGTGGCTCCCGTGGAGTACGAAGACGTGAAGCTGAATTTCCTGGACACGCCGGGCCTGTTCGACTTTGAGCTGGGCCAGTATGAGGGCATCCAGGCCGCCGGCAGCGTGCTCATCACCGTTTCGGCACGTTCGGGTGTGACCGTTGGCGCGGAGAAGGCCTACCGCCTGGCCGAAAAGCTGGGCCGCAGCCGCATGGTGTTCGTCAGCAAGATGGACCTGGAGAACGCCAACTTCTATAAAATCCTGGAAGAGCTCAAGACCAAGTTCGGCCCCTCGGTGTGCCCCTGCGTGGTGCCCACCCGCCAGGAGGACGGCACGGTGGTGTATGTGAACCTGTTCAGCCAGAAGGCCTTCAAGTATGAGAGCGGCAAGCAGGTGCAGGTGCCCCTGCCCGACATGGGCCACCGCCTGGACGGTCTGGTGGAAGCCATGAGCGAAGCCGTGGCCGAGACCGACGACGCTTTGATGGAGAAGTTCTTCTCCGGCGAGGCCTTCACCACCGAGGAGATCGTGGAAGGTCTGGCCAAGGGCTGCAAGAGCGGCATGATCACCCCCGTGTTCTGCGGCAGCGCCGTGAACCTGCAGGCGCTGGACATGCTGCTGTATAACCTCAAGGTCCTGCTGCCCAGCCCCGCCGAGGTGCCCGCCCCCACGGCTGTCACCGCCGGCGGCGACGAGGTCAAGCTGGAATGCGACCCCGCGGCCCCCGTGGCGGCCTATGTGTTCCGCACCGTGGCCGACCCCTTCGTGGGCAAGCTGAGCTACGTCAAGGTGTTCAGCGGCACCCTCACCACCGCCACCAGTCTGGTGAACGCCCGCACCGGCGAGGCCGAGCGCTTCGGCAAGCTGCTGAACATGCGCGGCAAAAAGCAGACCGATGTGGATTCCATCACCGCCGGCGACATCGGCGCGGTGACCAAGCTCTCCGCCGCCCAGACCGGCGACACCCTGTGCGACCCCGCCCGGGTGGCCGCCCTGCCCGCCGCCGCCTTCCCCAACCCCACCCTGTCCATGGCCATCCGCGTGACCAAGAAGGGCGACGAGGGCAAGATCGGCGCGGCGCTGGCCCGCCTGATGGAAGAGGACCGCACCCTGGCCTACCGCGTGGACGCGGAGACCGGCCAGCAGATCATCTCCGGCCTGGGCGAGCAGCATCTGGACGCCGTGGTGGCCAAACTGAAGGCCAAGTTCGGCGTGGATGTGGAGCTCACCGCCCCCCGTGTGGCCTACCGTGAGTCGGTGCGCAAAAAGTGCAAGGCCCAGGGCCGCCACAAGAAGCAGACCGGCGGCCACGGCCAGTTCGGCGACGTGTGGATCGAGTTCGAGCCCTGCGACAGCGAAGAGCTGGTGTTCGAGGAGAAGGTGTTCGGCGGCAGCGTGCCCAAGAACTACTTCCCCGCGGTGGAAAAGGGCCTGCGTCAGGCCGCCAAGCACGGCGTGCTGGCGGGCTACCCCGTGGTGGGCCTGAAAGCCACCCTGCTGGACGGCAGCTATCACCCCGTTGACTCCAGCGAAATGGCTTTCATCATGGCCGCCAAGCTGGCCTACAAGGCCGCCCTGCCCGAGGCCGGCCCCGTCATTCTGGAGCCCTTCGGCACTCTGCGCGCCCACGTTCCCGGCGACAACACCGGCGACATCATGGGCGACGTGACCAAGCGCCGCGGCCGCGTTCTGGGCATGAGCCCCGACGAGGACGGCCTGCAGGTGGTGGAGGCGGAGGTGCCTCTGGCCGAAATGCAGGATTTCACCACCTTCATGCGCCAGCTGACCCAGGGCCGGGGCCACTTCACCCTGGACTTCGTGCGCTATGAGCCGCTGCCCTCCAACCTGGAAGGCAAGGTCATCGAGGAAGCCAAGAAGCTGGGCAACGGCGCCGAGGACGAAGAGTAAGACCACGCCTTGCGGCGGAGGGGCATAAACCGCTCCCCCGCTGCATACAATGAACAAAGCAAGCGCAAACGACCCACCGGTGGCCGGACGGCTGGCGGTGGGTCGCTTTTTTGCGGCACAAAAAAAGAAGCCGGTTTTTGGCGAAATAGCTGAAAGTTATCTCGTAATATTGACAGTGGCAGTTAAATCGGCTATACTGTCACAATTGGGAAAACATATGGGTCGCTGTTTTGGCCCGGCCACCCAACGGCGCGCGCCGCGCGCAGAACAAAGTCAAAAACACGCACACGGAGTGCGAAATCATTATCGTTAGGGAGCATTCAAAGCAATGAGCACAAAGGAACTTGTCATGACTCGCGCCGGTCTGGAGGCGCTGGAAAAGGAGCTGGAGGAGCTCAAGACCGTCCGCCGCAAGGACGTGGCCGAGAAGATCAAGGTGGCCCGCGGCTTCGGCGATCTGTCGGAGAACAGCGAATACGACGAAGCCAAGAACGAGCAGGGCTTCATCGAGAGCCGCATCGCCCAGCTGGAGGCCATGCTCAAGCACGCCCGCGTCATCGACAACGACGACCTGAGCCTGGAGCATGTGTCGGTGGGCACCCATGTGAAGATCGAGGACGAGGACGGCGAAGTGGAGGAGTACGACATCACCGGCTCCACCGAGGCCGACCCCCTGAACGGCAAGATCAGCGACGAGAGCCCTGTGGGCGCCGGCCTGCTGGGCAAAAAGGTGGGCGAGACCGCCGAGATCACCCTGCCCAATGGCGCCACCGTGGCCTTCAAGGTGGTGGAGATCACCCGTTCGGCGCTGTAAGGGGCCTTTTTGGCTGCAAAACACAAGGAAATTCTGCAAAAACAGGTGCCACGGCACCTGTTTTTGTGTTATAATAAGGCTTACTGTAGACAAGGGCCGCGCCGCGGCCGTTTTGCACCGCAAAGGAGAGAATAGAATGGCACAGATGAACCAGACCCCGGACAACGGGGAGATGACCCAGCAGGAGTACAGCGAGCTGGTGGCCATCCGCCGCCAGAAGCTGGCCGACCTGCAGCAGGCAGGCAAGGACCCCTTCCACATCACCAAGTGGCCCCAGGCGGACTTTGCCGCCGAGGTGAAGGAGAGCTTCCAGGACCTGCCCGAGGACGCCGCTCCCGAAGACCACCGCCAGGTGTGCATGGCGGGCCGGATGATGAGCAAGCGGGTGATGGGCAAGGCCAGCTTTGCCGACCTGCGGGACACCACCGGCGACATCCAGATGTACGTCAAGCGTGACGACGTGGGCGCGGACGTGTATCAGGAGTTCAAGAAGTTCGACATCGGCGACATCGTGGGCGTGCGGGGCTATGTGTTCCGCACCAAGATGGGCGAGATCAGCGTGCACGTGACCGAAGTGGTGCTGCTGTCCAAGAGCCTGCTGCCCCTGCCCGAGAAGTTCCACGGCCTGAAGGACCAGGAGACCCGCTACCGCCAGCGGTATGTGGACCTCATCGTCAACCCCGAAGTGCGCCGTGCCTTTGAGGTGCGCAGCCGCTTCATCCGCTATATGCGCCGCTATCTGGACGAGCGGGACTACATGGAAGTGGAGACCCCCGTGCTGAACACCATCGCCGGCGGCGCGGCGGCCCGGCCCTTCATCACCCACCACAACACCCTGGACATCGACATGTACATGCGCATCGCCACCGAGCTGCCCCTGAAGCGGCTCATCATCGGCGGCATCGACCGGGTGTATGAGATCGGCCGCATCTTCCGCAACGAGGGCATGGACCCCAAGCACAACCCCGAGTTCACCACCGTGGAGCTGTATCAGGCTTACGCCGACTTCCACACCATGATGGACATCGCCGAGGGCATCCTCTCCGGCGCGGCCAAGGAAATTCTCGGCACCTACCAGGTGGAGTGGCAGGGCGAGCAGGTGGACCTGACCCCCGGCTGGCGCCGCCTGACCATGGTGGACGCGGTGCGTGAGTACGCCGGCGTGGACTTTGCCGCCATCACCGACGACGCCGAGGCCGTGGCCGCCGCCAAGGCCATCGGCGTGGAGCTGGCGGACGCCGCCGAAAAGACCTGGGGCAACGCCCTGTATGCCTGCTTCGACCAGAAGGTGGAGGAGAAGCTGGTGCAGCCCACCTTCATCACCATGTACCCCGTGGAGGTCTCTCCGCTGACCAAGCGCAGCCCGGAGGACCCCCGCCTCACCGAGCGCTTCGAGCTGTTTATTTGCCACAGCGAGCTGGCCAACGCCTACTCCGAGCTGAACGACCCCATCGACCAGCGCCAGCGCTTCGAGAAGCAGGTGGAGCAGCGGGAGCGCGGCGACGAGGAGACCGAGATGATGGACGAGGATTTCCTCACCGCCATGGAGTACGGCATGCCTCCCACGGGCGGCATGGGCATGGGCATCGACCGGTGCGTCATGCTGCTCACCGGCAGCACCTCCATCCGGGACGTCATCCTGTTCCCGACCATGAAGCCCATCGACAAGCCCCAGGCGGCCCAGAAGCCCGCCGCGGCTGCCGCGGCCCCTGCCGCCGCCGTGAACAACGCCGTGCCTGCGGCGGAGAGCGGCCCCATCGACTTCTCCAAGGTGGAGATCGAGCCGCTGTTCACCGAGTTCGTGGACTTCGACACCTTCTCCAAGTCCGACTTCCGGGCGGTGAAGATCAAGGAGTGCACCGCGGTGCCCAAGAGCAAGAAGCTGCTCAAGTTCGTGCTGGACGACGGCACCGGCACCGACCGGGTCATCCTCAGCGGCATCCATGAGTACTACGAGCCGGAGGAGCTGGTGGGCAAGACGGCCATCGCCATCGTCAACCTGCCTCCCCGCAAGATGATGGGCATCGACTCCTGCGGCATGCTCATCAGCGCCGTCCATCAGGAGGACGGCCACGAGGGCCTGCACCTGCTGATGGTGGACCCCCACATCCCCGCGGGCGCGAAGCTCTACTAAGAACAAACGAAAGGGCGTCCTGAGCGATCGGGGCGCCCTTTTCTGCAAAAGGGAAAGAGGCGAACGGACCATGAAAACAGGCCTTGTGCTGGAAGGCGGGGCCATGCGGGGCATGTTCACCGCCGGCGTGCTGGACGCCTTCCTCGCCGCCGGCGTGAGGGCCGACGAGGTGGTGGGCGTTTCCGCCGGGGCGCTGTTCGGCGTGAACTACCTCTCCGGCCAGACGGGCCGGGCAGTGCGCTACAACAAGCGCTACAACGGCGACAAGAACTATATGGGCCTGCGGCCGCTGCTGAAAGAGGGCAACCTGTTCAGCACTTCCTACGCCTACGACCTTGTGCCCCGCAAGCTGGACCCCTTCGATGACGAAGCCTTTCAAAACAGCGGCGTGCCCTTTTACGCCGTGGTCACCGACGTGGACACCGGCGAGGCGGAGTATATGCGGGTGAAGAGCGTCTTTGAGCAGATGGACGTGCTGCGGGCCTCCGGCTCCATGCCCTTCGTCTCCCGCCCGGTGGAGTGGCAGGGGCGGCGGTATCTGGACGGCGGCGTTTCCGACAGCATCCCCTTCCGGTGGATGGCCGCCCGGGGCTGCGACAGGCTCATCGTGGTGCTCACAAGGGAAGAGGGCTACCGCAAAACGCCCATGAAGGGGGCGCTGCTGCGGCTGCTGCGGCGCAAATATCCCGCCATCGCCCGGCGGCTGGCCGCCCGCCACACCGACTACAACCGGGCGCTGGAGGAGCTGGAGCGCTGGCAGGCCGAGGGCCGGGCCTTCGTGATACGCCCCTCGGTCAAAACGCCCATCAGCCGCATCGAGACCGACCCGGAGAAACTTCAGCAGGTCTATGACCTGGGCCTCGCGGACGGGCAGGCGGCCCTGCCCGCGCTGAAAGCCTATCTCGCCGGGCAGTGAGCCGCCCTTGCAAAGGGCGCGCGGGTAGGATACAATAGAGCCGAGCGGCCCCGCCGCGGAAAAGAGAGGAACGAACGACTATGAAGATCATGGCAGTGGACTACGGCGACGCCCGCACGGGCCTGGCCGTGTGCGACCGCACGGAATTTCTGGCCAGCCCCGTGGGCCAGATCGAGGAAAAGAGCATGGCCAAGGTGGCGGAGAAGATCATCTACGCCAGCCGGGAATTCGACGTGGGGATGATCGTCATCGGCCTGCCCAAAAACATGGACGGCACCGAGGGCGGCCGGGCGGAAAAGACCCGCAAGCTGGCAAAGCTGGTGGAGCTGGGCGTGCAGGTGCCCATCGTCTTCTGGGACGAGCGCCGCACCACCGTCACCGCCGCGGCGCAGCTCACGGACGCGGGCACCTTTGGCAAAAAGCGCAAGGGCAAGCTGGACGCGGTGAGCGCCGCCGTCATTCTGGACAGCTTCCTCGCCTGGCGGAAAAACCACCCCGGCGAACAGCCCACCTGAACCAAAACCGAAAAGAGGCCTCTGCCGGGCGGCAGAGGCCTCTTTTTTTGCGCCGAAATGGCGCAAAACCGCCCTTTGACGGGCTTACGCGCGGGCGGAAAACGTGCTATAATAGTATCATAGTATCCACGATGAGACCCCGAGGTGCTCGGGTCAGCGAAAGAAGTTCGGTTTGGTCGAAAGAGGCGGAAGCGGCGCCGCGGCGCCCGGCGGAAGATGGAGGACAGGAAATGTTTGAAACAGGAAGTCTGATCGTGTATGGCAATTCCGGCATCTGCCGGGTGGAGGGCGTCTCCATGAAACAGCAGCTGGGCGGCGGCGGGCAGGCCATGTACTACACCCTCACCCCCCTGTTCGGCAGCGGCACCGTGTACACCCCCGTGGACACCAAGGTGTTCATGCGCCCGGTCATCACCGGGGAGGAGGCGCAGGACCTCATCCGCCGCATGCCCGAGATCGAGCCCTGCTGCTGCAGCGGCACCGACCAGCGCGCCTTGTCGGAGCACTACCGGGGCCTGCTCCACACCTACCAGTGCGAGTCGCTGGTGAAGATCATCAAGGCCGTCTATCTCAAGGCCCAGCAGGCCGCCGCAAAGGGCAAAAAGCTGGGCAAGACTGACCAGCAGTTCATGAAGCGGGCGGAGGAGCTGCTCTATGAGGAGCTGTCTCTGGCGCTGGACATGCCCAAGGACCAGGTGAAGGACCACATCCTGCAGACCCTGGAGCCCGCGGCACAATGAAGAAAGGGCAGGTGTTACGATGGACCTGAAAAAAGCGGTGCAGGTGCTGTGGGGGTGCGTGGCGGTCACGCTGATGCTCCTGGTGCTGTTCCTTCGGCTGGAAAACGACGTGCTGCTGTTCCTGCTGCTGGGCGCCGGCGGGGTCACCGCCGTCATCTGGGTCGTCTTCATCCGCTGCCCCCACTGCGGAGCCCATCTGGGCCGTGAGGTAGGCAAGCACTGCCCCCACTGCGGCAAGGAGACCGGCCTTTGAGCAAAGCAAAAAAGAGCCTTCCCGGCGGGGAAGGCTCTTTTTTATTGCGTTCAGTGGCAGAAGCTGTCCACCGGTTTTTCCGGCGGGGGATTGGTGAGCTTGGGGCCCAGGGTCATCTGGCTGGAATAGAGGCTGTAATGGCCGCTGAGCAGGTAGCTCACGGCGCACACCAGCAGATAGAGCAGCAGCGGCTCGGCACCGAAGAGCTCCACCCCCAGCAGGATGCTGGCGATGGGGCAGTTGGTCACCGCGCAGAAGGTGGCCACCAGCGCCAGCGCTGCGGCAAGGCCCGGGTCCAGCCCCAGCAGCGGCCCCACAAGGCAGCCGAAGGTGGAGCCCACAAAGAAGGTGGGCACGATCTCGCCGCCCCGGAAGCCGCATCCCAGGGTGATGGCGGTGAGCAGCAGCTTGAGGATGAAGGCCGCAGGATGCACCAGCTCGCCCTCGGTGATGGCGTGCTCCACCACGTCCATGCCCGCGCCGTTGTAGGCCCGGGTGCCTACCGCCAGGGTGAACAGGATGATGAGGGCGCTGCCCACCAGGATGCGCAGGTACTGGTTTTTCAGCTTGGTCTGGTAAAGGTGGCTGGCGGTGTGCATGGTCACGCAGAACAGGATGCCCAGCACCGCGCAGCCCACCGCCAGCAGCATGGCCCGCCATGCGTTGTCAAAGCTCAAAGCGGCCGCGCCGTGCACCACAAAGCGCTCCGGCTTGGTGCCCAGCAGCACCGCGGTGCCGTAGGAGATGAGGCTGGCCAGCGCGCAGGGCAGCAGCGCGGAGTGATAGATGACGCCCACGCAGATGACCTCCATGCTGAACACCGCCGCCGTCAGCGGGGTGCCGAACAAGGCAGCGAACACCGCGCTCATGCCCGCCAGCACCATCACCCGCTGGCTGTTGCGGTCCAGCCGCATCTTTTCGCCCAGCCAGCCGCCCATACTGCCGCCGATCTGCAGCGCCGCGCCCTCGCGGCCCGCGCTGCCGCCCAGCAGATGGGTGATGAAGGTGGCCATGATGATGAGCGGCGTCAGCCGCAGGGGCGCCCGTTTGCCCTGCTGGGCGCTCTCCAGCACCGCGTTGGTGCCCCGCTCGGTGCCCATGCGGCAGGCCTGATAGACGAACACGATGACAAGGCCGCCCACCGGCAGAAGATACAAAAGCCAGGGATTCGCCTGGCGCATACCGGTGGCCCAGCTGACCAGATGGAAGAACACGGCGCCCACCGCGCCGCAGGCAAGGCCCGCAATGCCTGCGCACACCATCCACATCAAAAAGGTGCGGGTGTAGGGCTTGAGGCCCATCTCCCACTTCTGCCGCAGCAGATGTTTCAATTGCATTGTACATACCCCTCTCAAAAGCAAAACCTTCCCTATCATATCACATCCCGCGGCTTCGTCAAGCCCGGCTCTTTCAAATTGCCAAAATCGTGGTATAATGGGTACATCGTATGGAAAACCAACAAGAGGGGAGACCGACACGATGAAAGCGGGCTTTCAAAACAGCGAGCAGGCGGCGCAGATGATGCAGTTCCGCTGCCCCCGGTGGGAGCAGCTGCCCGGCATCGCGCTGTATATGGACCAGGTCACCGGGTATCTGAACGAGGTGTTCGCCCCGCTGTGCCCGCCGGGGGAGGAAAAGCTGCTCACCAAGGCCATGGTGAACAACTACGTCAAGCAGAAGGTGATGGAGCCGCCCACCAACAAAAAATACGGCCGCACCCATGTGGCCCAGCTGCTGGTGATCTGCGCCCTCAAGCAGGTGCTGAGCATCCAGGAGGTGGCCCAGCTCATCCGCATGCAGGCCCAGGTGTGCGAGGTGCAGCGGGCCTACGACTACTTCTGCGGCCAGCTGGAGGAGGCGCTGCAGCAGGCGGCCCAGGGCACGCCGGAAGCCCCGGAGGCGGACGACGACCGGCTGGTGGTCATCCACGCCACCCGCGCCGTGGCCAGCAAGGTGTATCTGCAAAAGCGCCTGGAGTTTGAAAACCGGGCGGAGTAAAGCGGACGTCCCGCAGCGGAGGGAAACGGAATGCTGGAATACAGGGTGGATGACAAAGCGCTTGTCGCGCAGCAGTTTATCGAACTTGCGCAGCAGGTCTGGCCGGGGGATTACGACCCGGAAAAGACCCGCCGCGCCCTCGAACGCACCATCAACATCACTGCCTGGGACGGCGCGGAACTGGTGGGCTGCCTGCGCATCCTCACCGACGGCTGCTTTTTCGGCACCATCCCCGAGGTGCTGGTGCTGCCCCGGTATCAGCGGCAGGGCATCGGCTCGGCGCTGCTCCGGCTGGCAAAGCAGACCACGCCCACCCTGCTCTATTTCGGGGCCCAGACCCAGGCGGAGCCGTTCTACGAAAAGAACGGATGCACCCCCAGCCTGCGCGCGTTTGAGATGCACCCCGAAGAATGAGAACAAAGCGAAGGAAGGCCCCCGGCCGTGCTTAAAAGCGCGGCCGGGGGCCTTCTGCTATGGAAGAGAACGACAAATGTTCAGGCCAGTTCGCTGCGCACCAGCTCGGCCAGCTCGGCGGCGACGGACTGGATGAGGGCCTCGTCCTGGCCCTCCACCATCACCCGGATGAGGGGCTCGGTGCCGCTCACCCGCACCAGCACCCGGCCGGTGTCGCCCAGAAGCTCCTTCTTTTCGCGGATGGCGGTCTTGATGGCGTCGTTGTTGTAGAATTCCAGCTTGCCGGCGGCGCTCACCTTCACGTTCTCCATCACCTGGGGCAGGCGGGTCATCACTTTCGCCAGCTTGGAGAGGGGCTCGCCGCAGCGCTTCAGCAGGCACAGCAGCTGCAGGGCGGTGAGCTGGCCGTCGCCGGTGGTGGCGTAGTCACGGAAGATGACGTGGCCGCTCTGCTCGCCGCCCAGGGTGTAGCCCTCCTGCTCCATCTCCTCCAGCACGTAGCGGTCGCCCACCTTGGTGGCGGCGAAGTGCATGCCGTTGGCCTCGCAAAAGCGGGCAAAGCCCAGGTTGGTGAGCACGGTGCCCACGATGGTGCTGCGGCGCAGCTTGCCCCGCTGCTGCATGTCCAGGCCGCAGATGGCCATGATGAAGTCGCCGTCCACCACATTGCCCTTTTCGTCCACGAAGAGGCAGCGGTCGGCGTCGCCGTCAAAGGCCACGCCCGCCACCGCACCGGGGGTGGAGCGCACCGCCTCGCACAGGGCCTCCATGTGGGTGGAGCCGCAGTTCTCGTTGATGTTCACCCCGTCCGGCGAGGCGGAAAGGATGGCAGCGTCCGCGCCCAGCTGGCTGAACAGCTGCCCGGCGGTGGCCGAGGCGGAGCCGTTGGCGCAGTCCACCACGATCTTCATACCCTCCAGCGAGGTGGGGATGGTGCTTTTCAGATGCTCCACATAGTCCCGCACGGCGGTGGCCGAGTGGCTGATCTGGCCCAGGCCGTCGCCGGTGGCCAGGGTGAAGCGGTTCTGCTCGATGAGGGTCTCGATCTGGTCCTCCAGGTCGTCCGGCAGCTTGAAGCCCTCGCCGCCGAAGATTTTGATGCCGTTGAAGGGGTAGGGGTTGTGGCTGGCGCTGATCATCACGCCCGCGTCCGCCTTGTACTTCATCACAAGGTAGGCCACGGCGGGGGTGGGCACCACGCCCAGGTCGATCACGTCCGCCCCCACGCTGCACAGGCCCGCCGCCAGCGCCGCGCCCAGCATGTCGCTGGAGATGCGGGTGTCCTTGCCCAGCACCACCAGGGGGCGGCGCCGCCGCCCGTAGGTGAGCACGGTGGCCGCCGCGCGGCCGATGTTCATGGCAAGCTCACAAGTCATATCCTCGCCGGCAATGCCGCGCACGCCGTCGGTGCCGAATAATCTGCCCATGTGTATTGTCTCCTTTCAGCGTTCAGCGGGTCACACCCGCTTGGCCAGATTGCCCGGCCCTTTGTAGATGTGCCCGGCGGGAACGGCGCCCCGCACGCAGCTGGTGGGATACACCTGACAGCCGCGGCCCAGCACCGCGCCGGGGCACAGAACGCTGTTGCAGCCCACCTCGGCCCCGTCGCCCACCAGGGCGCCCAGCTTTTTGCGGCCGGTGGCGATCTTTTCCTCGCCGTTTTTCACCACCACGAGGCTCTTGTCGCTTTTCAGGTTGCTGGTCACAGCGCCGGCCCCCATGTGGGCCTTGCAGCCCAGGATGGAATCGCCCACATAATTGAAGTGAGGCACCTGCGCCCCGTCGAACAGGATGCAGTTTTTCAGCTCCACGCTGTTGCCCACAACGGCCCCCGCGCCCACCAGCGCGCTGCCCCGGATGAAGGCGCAGTGGCGCACCTCGGCCTCGGGGCCGATGATGCAGGGCGCGCCCAGCAGGGCGGTGGGGGCCACCTTGGCGGTCTTTGCCACCCAAACCCCCGGCTGGGGCTGGTCGTATTCAGCGGCGGGCAGGCTCTCGCCCAGCTTCACGATAAAATCTTTCAGTTCGTCCAGCACCTGCCAGGGCCACTCCTTGCCCTCGAACAGGGGGGCGGCCAGGGTGTGGGAGAGATCGAACAGTTCTTCGGTGCGGCAAAAAGTCATAGCGCACGCTCCCTTCCAATGATTCTGCTATCACTCATTATATGAAATCAGGGGCAAAATAACAACTTGAAAATACAAAAATCGCGGACGAATTGGTAAATATGGCGCTATTCACGAAATTCTGCCGCCCGGCAGGCGAAAAGATTGTGATATTTTCCGCAGAATTTGCACAATAAGCGCCGGCTCGGCAAAGAAAAAGCCCCGCAAGGCGCGGGGCAAAAGTTCACTTGCGGAAAACGTCCAGCGCGTGGCTGGTCACGCCCAGCAGGTCGGGCCGCTCGCAGGTGGCAAGATGGTAGCGCATGAACAGCCGGAACTGGCTTTCGTCCATGCGGTCCAGCTCCTCCCGCAGCAGCAGGGCGCAGCCGTCGGCGGCCACGTAGTGCAGCCGGGTCACGGGGAAGGGGGCCATCAGCGCGTCCACGTCCTCCTTGCGCACCAGCTCGAACAGGTCCTTCGGCTGGGAAAAGGCGGCAAAGGTCTCCGGGTCCAGCAGACCTTCCCGCAGATACCGGGCGATGTCGATGTTCTGATGCCGGAACCCCTCGTCCAGCAGGCAGCCGTCGGAGATGACGTAGGCGGCAAAGACCACGCCGCCCGGCCGGGTCACCCGGATGGCCTCCTCCAGCGCCTGGCGTTTGTCCGCCTGGGTGTAGAGGTGATAGAGCGGCCCCAGCAGAAGAACGATGTCGTAGCTGTCGCTCTCAAAGCCGGTCAGGTCCAGGGCGTTGCCCCGGGTGACGGTCACCGCCTCGCCGGGCAGGGTGTTTTGACGAAAAATCTCGATGTTGTGCTCCACCAACTCCACCGCGTCCACCGGGAAGCCTTCCCGGGCCAGGGCATGGGAGTAACGCCCGGTGCCCGCGCCGATCTCCAGCACCTTCGCGCCGGGGTGCAGGTAGCGGTGGATGTAGTGCATAGTGGTGAGAAATTCCACCGAGCCGTGGCGGGAGGCCAGCCGCCCGTCCTCATCGAAGTGGTCGTAGAATTCGCGGATGTAGCGTGTTTCCATGGTGCGCCTCCTCGTTCAGGGCTGGTGGGGGGCCGCCAGCGCCGCCACCACCGCTTTGGCCCGCCGCCGGGCCTCTTCTTCCTCCAGGTCCAGCTTGCCGGTGGCGGCGAGCACCGCCGCGCCGTGGGCCCAGAGGAACAGGTCCAGAAAAATTTCCCGCCCGACCTGGGGGTCTACCCCCAGCTGGCGGGCAAAGGCCTCCGCCTTGCGCCCGTTGCCCGGCTCCCGGTAAAAGTCCTCGGCCCGGCGCATGTCCAGTGCCATCTCCCGGATGAACAGCGCCCGGAACAGCAGCGGCTCCTCCCGGGCAAAGCGCAGGTAGGTGAGGGGCAGGGCAAGGCAGGGGTCCTCTCCCTCGCCCCAGGCCGCGGCCCGCTGTTCGTAAAAGGCGAAGGCGTATTCCAGAAAGTCCGCCTTCATGGCCTCCATGTTCTCATAGCAGGTGAAGAGGGGCCGGGTGGAGCAGCCCAGCCGGACCGCCAGACTGCGGGCGTTCACCGCTTCAAAGCCCTCGCGGCGGGTGATGTCCAGCGCCGCCGATAAAACCATCTCCCGGGTGACCTTTGCCGTGGGGGGCATGGCTCTCGCCTCCTTTATATGCAACGAATGTTATATAACTATTGTTGCATATAAACCGCGCCCTGTCAAGAAGCAAAAAAGGCGGGCCGTCCCGGAAAAGGGGGACGGCCCGCGGCAAAGGCGGTTCACTGCGCTTTTTTCGGTTTGAGGCCCACCACATAGCGGATGCGCCGCCAGTAGACGAAGGCGGACACCACCGGGGCCACGAAGTCGGAGATGGGCTCGGCCACGAAGGTGGACATGGCACCGAAATACATGGGAAGAACGAACAGGGGGATGAAATAGATGGCCTTGCGGAAGAAGGAGAGGGGCAGGGAGTACTGCATCATGCCCATGCCGGTGAAACCGTCGATGACGGTGTACTGCACCGCCAGCGGGATGACGCCCAGGGTGTAGATGCGGATGGCCCGCACCGCCAGCTCGCCCACCTGCGGGTCGCTGGAAAAGATGGACACGAAGAGCCCGGGCACGCCCTGGCCGATGAGGAACAAAAGGGTGGTGTAGCCAAGGCAGAGCAGAAGGATGAACTTCTGGGCCTCCAGGATGCGCTTTGGCTGGCCGGCCCCGTAGTTGTAGCCCAGGATGGACCCGGTGCCGCCGGTGATGCCGCCCAGCGGCATGGTGACCACCAGCATGAAGCTCTGGGCGATGGTGGCCGCCGCCACCAGCAGGTCGCCCTGGCCCGCGCCGCCGTATTTCTGCAACAGGGAGTTGAGGGCAATGATCATCACGTTGTCGAAGGCGATGATGATGAAGGGGGTGAAGCCGGTGGCCATCACCCGGCCCATGATGCGGGCGCTGTAACCCCCGAAGGTGATGCGGATGGGGGGCTGGCGCCCGAACAGGAACACCAGCACAAAGATGCAGCTGGCCAGCTGGCTGAGCACGGTGGCCACCGCCGCGCCGGCCACGCCCATGTCCAGCACGAAGATGAACACCGGGTCCAGCACGATGTTCAGCACCGCGCCCAGCATCACCGAGAGCATGCCCTTTTTGGCAAAGCCCTGGCAGATGATGAACTGGTTCATGCCGGTGGAGAGCAAGGCGAACACGGTGCCCGTCAGATACACCGAATAGTAGGTCTCGGCATAGGGCAGGCTGGCCTCGCTGGCGCCGAAGAGCATCAGCACCGGCCGCCGGGTGGCGTAGGCCAGGGCCATCAGGGCCGCCGCCAGCCCCACCAGCAGCACAAAGCAGTTGGCAAGGATGCGCTTTGCGCCCTCGTTGTCGCCCGCGCCCATGCGGATGCTCACCAGGGGCGAGCCGCCCACGCCCACCAGAAAGGCCACCGAGCCGATCATGGTCACGATGGGGCCGCACACGCCCGCGCCCGCCAGGGCCAGATTGCCCACCTCGGGGATGTTGCCGATGTACATGCGGTCCACAACGCTGTATAAAACGCTCACAAACTGCGCCAGCATGCTGGGGATGGCGATGCGCAGCACCAGCTGGCGGATGGGGTCGCGCCCCAGATCATTCTCCATTCTCACGATACACACCTCTTGCCGGCGCGGCAAATTCCGCACACCGCGCCGTCATTTGTAGATTTTCTGAAGGGTGAAGCCCCGGCCGTGCACCTCGTTCACCGAGCTGATGACGATGAAGGCCTGGGGGTCCGTTTCCAGCACCAGATGGTTCAGCTTTGCCAGCTCCCGGTTGGTCACCACCGTCAGCAGCATGTCCCGCTCAGTCTGGGTGTAGCCGGTCTGGGCGTGCAGCACCGTGCAGCCCCGGTCCAGCACACGCAGGATGATGCGGCGGATCTCGTCGTTCTTTTCGCTGAGGATCTTCACCTGGATCTTGGCGTGGCCCATCACCGACACCTTTTCCAGAATGACGGTGTAGAGCAGCACCAGCAGGATGCCGTAGAGGATCTGCTCCTTGTCGGCAAAGACCATCTGGCCGATGAGGATGAGGAAATCCAGCAGGTACATCACCGCGCCCACCGGCAGGCCGAAGTACTTGTTCAGCACGATGGGGGGGATGTCCATGCCGCCGCTGGACGCCCCCGCGCCGATTACCAGCCCGATGGCCACGCCGATGAGCACGCCGGCGAAGACGGTGCCCAGCATGGGGTCACGGGTGAAGCCGTCGATGCCCGGGATGCGGGCGAACAGGTCCAGGAACAGTGGATAGCAGAAGGTGGACAGCGCCGTGTTGAAGGCGAACCACCGGCCCATGGCCACCGCGCCCACCACGAACATGATGATGTTGGACACCAGCACGAACCCGGCCACCGGCACGTCCAGCCAGTAGCGGGTGGCCAGCGCCAGACCCGTTGTGCCGCCGGTGATGAGCCCGCAGGGCAGCACGAACATGTCCACCGCCAGGGCGTACAGCGCGTTGCCCAGCAGCACCAGCAGAATGTTTTTTCCCCGTGCGGGCAGAATGAAGCCTTTCACGGGCGAACCCTCCCCTCGATGCACTGCACGACAGTGCCATGATAAAGCGAAAGGCGGCAGGCCAAAGGCCTGCCGCCGAATCTATGCACATCACACCGGGCGCAGCCCATCTGACCCACCTCCTTTTATATTACACACAAGTATTGCACAGCCCGGCGGCGTTTGCAAGCCCCGGCAAAAAAAGTTCGGCGTTTTGCCCCGAAAGATGCGGGGCAAAACGCCGGTCTTTGTCAAAACGCGCAGGGCCTTCAGCGCAGCATGGCGCTCTGGTTCACTACGTAGGTGCTGTACAAAAACAGCACATCCTGGTCGGTGAACTCCACATACTGGGGCACAAGGCCGCTGACCATGTAGCGGATGTCCACCAGGGTCACCTTGCGGTACTGGCCCAGCAGCAGCGGAACAAGGCTGCTGGCATAGGAATCCCGGAACACCACCAGCTCCTTGTCGGTGGCCGCCAGGGGGCTCTCGACGGTGATGAGGGGGCTGGCCCCGCTCAAAAACACGTCGTAGGGCACGTCGGTGTCAAGGCGTTCGAGGTCGTAGACGGCGGTGGAATCGGGGTACTGGTAGTTGTCGCACACGGCGGCCACGGTGGCGTCGCTGACCAGATAGGTCAGTTCTTCCGGCTTGTCCGCGCCGTACTTGCCGTAGGCACCGATGAAGCCTTCCACTGTCACCGGGTCAAAGCTGTCCATGTCCACCGAAAAGCCCATGGCCGCGCCCAGCGCGTCCACCACGCCGCCCAGCCGCTCCTGCCGCCAGTGGCTGTCGGTGAAATAGTAGTCCTCCAGGGTCAGCGCCCCGGTCAGGTCGATCTTTTCGATGCCGCTGCCCATCAGCTGGCTGTCCACCGTGGAGAACAGAGCCTGATAGTCGGTGGCGGGCCTCACCTCGTCGGTCAGGTAATAGCCCTTGTCCGGCACGATGGCGTAAAAGGCGCGGTTCTCCTCGGTGAGCAGGTCCGCCTTCAGCTTTTCCAGCTTTTCACCAAAGCGCACCGCACTGTCCACGTCGGGCCCGTCCAGCGCCTCGACCCAGTGGCCGTGGGCGGTGTACATGCCGTTCTCGTCCGGGCGCATGCCGCGGTCGAACAGGCCCATTGCCACCGCAATGACAACAGCGGCAGCCGCGAAGCAGAGCCCCGCGGCTGCGAATGCGAGTTTGCGTTTCACGGCTTACTCAGCCACGGCGGCGGTGAAGCCGCTGTGCAGCTGCTCAGCCAGGTCGGCGCTGGTCATGATGAGGATGACGGTGTCGCCGGAGAAGTCCACGATCTTGCTCTCGGCTTCCACGCAGATCCACTTGCGGGGGTCGGCATTGGCCTCGATGTCGGCGGCCAGCTGCTCGGCCTCCTCGGCGCTGTTCGCCTTCACCAGGCAGACGGAGAAGGGCACGGAGGTCATGGCGGCCTCGGCGGCGATGCCGTCGGCGTAGCGGTCACGGGTCACGCCCAGGTTGTACTCGGAGTTCTCCTCGGTGAGCGGGGTGTACTTGGCACCGCCGTTCAGGTCGGCGGGCATCAGCATGGGGATCTGCTCCGCGTCGCCCGCGGCCAGCACCTGGTCCATCAGGGCCTCCAGGCTGCCGGGCTCGGCTTCGCTGGCAGGCTCGGAAGCGGGCTCAGAAGCAGGCTCAGAAGCAGGCTCAGAGGCGGGCTCGGAAGCCGGGGCGCTGCTGCTGGGCGCGGAGGAAGGTGCGGAAGAAGAGGGGGCGGAAGAGCAGCCGGCAAAGGCGGCAACAGCCATGATGAGGGCGAGGGTCAAAGCGAGTTTTTTCATGTGTGTGACTCCTTAATTTTAAAGAAATGTGCGGCCGGTTTGGGGTTAGTGTTCCCCGCCGGCACAAAGTAAACACCTGAGGTGAGGAAAATATTGCAAAGCGACTAAAATTTTTTTGCGTTTTTCATGCGAAACGCTCCCTTGCTCTGCGGGGAATAGATTGTTATACTTGTAACAGACGGAGAAACTCCGCCAAGCAAACGTTTTGTTTGACCTGAAAAGGAGAGGATACCAATGGCTAACCGCATCGTTCTGAACACCATTTCCTATCATGGCAAGGGCGCCATCGAGAACATCGTTCCCGAGCTGACCGCCCGCGGCTACAAAAAGGCTTTTGTCTGCTCTGACCCCGACCTTTTGAAGTTCGGCGTGACCAAGAAGGTCACCGACCTGCTGGAGGCGGCGGGCTTCGCCTATGAAGTCTACAGCGACATCAAGCCCAACCCCACCATCGAGAACGTGCAGCACGGCGTGGAGGCCTTCAAGACCAGCGGTGCGGACTGCATCGTGACCATCGGCGGCGGCTCCTCCATGGACACCGCCAAGGCCATCGGCATCATCGCCAACAACCCCGAGTTTGCCGACGTGCGCAGCCTGGAGGGCGTTGCCCCCACCAAGAAGCACGCGGTGTTCACCATTGCCGTGCCCACCACCGCCGGCACCGCCGCCGAGGTGACCATCAACTACGTCATCACCGACGTGGAGAAGAAGCGCAAGTTCGTCTGCGTGGACACCAACGACATCCCCGAAGTTGCCGTGGTGGACCCGGACATGATGTCCACCATGCCCAAGGGCCTCACCGCCGCCACCGGCATGGACGCGCTGACCCACGCCATCGAGGGCTACATCACCAAGGCCGCCTGGGAGATGACCGACATGTTCCATCTCAAGGCCATCGAGCTCATCGCGAAGCACCTGCGGGGCGCCGTCGCCGGCGAGCCGGAAGGCCGTGAGGGCATGGCGCTGGCTCAGTACATCGCCGGCCAGGGCTTCTCCAACGTGGGCCTGGGCATCGTGCACTCCATGGCCCACAGCCTGGGCGCTGTCTACGACACCCCCCACGGCGTGGCCAACGCCATCCTGCTGCCCACCGTGATGGAGTACAACGCTCCCGCCACCGGCGAGAAGTACCGCGACATCGCCAAGGCCATGGGCGTGGAAGGCGTGGACGCCATGACCCTGGATGAGGCCCGCAAGGCCGCCTGCGCCGCCGTGAAGCAGCTGAGCCAGGACGTGGGCATCCCCGCCGACCTGAAGGCCATCGTGAAGGAGGAAGACGTGCAGTTCCTCTCCGAGAGCGCCTATGCCGACGCCTGCCGCCCCGGCAACCCCCGCGACACCAGCGTGGAGGAGATCGCCGCGCTCTACCGCAGCCTGATGTAAGGCGTTCAGAACCAATCAAAAGAAAGAGGGGCCGCCCCGCGGGGCGGCCCCTCTTTTTGTGTGCGTCGGTCTGGCAGGGAAAAGGTCACATCCCGCCGCAGTAAAAACGGGTCACGGCATAACTGCCGTCCAGCGGCCCGGCCGAAAGCTGGCCCGTGTATTCCTCCGCCTCGCCGTCCACGGTCAGGCTGACGGTGAAATCAAAGTTGTCGTCGCCTGTGCCTTCCAGCTGAACTTCTGCCACCTCCACCTGCCTGCCCGCGTAAAACTCGTCGTACCGGCTCAGGGTGCGGTTGGCGACGAGCACGTCCAGTGCTTCCGGGCTGACACAGGGGGCAAGCCCTTCATAATAGTCCGTCACGGCGGCCTCGTCTATGACGGAAGCCTGGGAGAAGGCATCGTAGCGGCCGTCGGCGTTGGCGGTGAAGAATTCCGTCAGAAATGCCTCGCCGGCCTCCTCCGGTGTCTGGAAGGCCGCTTCCTTGGCGGAACAGGCGCACAGGGCCAGAGCCAGCGCCAGGAATGCCAGAAAAAGTTTCGGGATGCGGACGTTCATGAGCGGGGCCTCCTTTTCCTTTTTTAAAGGGGTGTTCCTTGATTTGAATATAGCATGGAACGGGCAAAGAGTAAATACAAAATGGGGCCAAGACGCGGCTTTGCTCAAAAGAAAAAAGGGGCCGCCCGCGGGGCTGCCCCTTTTTGCGTGAGTTCACAGCTTGTCCAGATATTCCGCGGCGGAAAGCCCCGCGATGAGGCCCTCGCCCACCGCCTTCGCCACCTGCAGCGGCGCGCCGGCGATGTCCCCGGCGGCAAAGGCGCCCTCGATGTTGGTGGCCATGTGCCGGTCCACCTTCACAAAGCCGTCCTCGATGGCAAGACCGGGCAGCAGGGTGTCCGGCGCGATGGCGCTGCGCAGGATGAACAGCCCCTGGATGGGCAGCTCTTTGCCCGCTACCCGCATCCATTCCACCGTCTGGCCGCCGCCCACCGCCTGCACCGCGCCGGGCAGATGCTCGATGGCATCGCTGAGCTCCGCCGGGCGCTTGGGGGAGACGAAGCGCACCTTGCAGCCGATGGAGGCCAGGAAGTTCGCCTCGCCCGCCGCTTCGGGGGAAAGGCCCCACACCGCCACCTCCCGGCCGCGGTAGAGCATGCCGTCGCAGGTGGCGCAGTAGGACACGCCCCGGCCCAGAAACTCGCTCTCGCCCTCGATGGGTTTGGCCTTGGCCACGCCGCCGGCCAGAATGACCGTGCGGGCCTCTAGGATGTTGCCGTCGAAGTTCAGCATAAAGCGGTCGCCCATGGGCAGCACGTTGGCCACCCGGCCCGGCTCCGGGACGATGCCCAGCGATCTGGCGTGGTCGGCAAAGGCCGCCAGCATCTCGCTGCCGGAAAGCCCCGGCAGGCCCAGGTAGTTGTCCACCCGCTCGGCCTTGGCCAGAAGGCCCGCCCCCGCGCCCAGCACCCGGACGCTCTTGCCCCGCTGGTGCAGGTTGATGGCCGCCGAAAGCCCGGCGGGCCCGCCGCCCACCACCGCGCAGTCCAACATGGCTTCACTCATAAAAACGCGCCTCCTTGCCCGTTGTTCGTTGTATTCAGTATAGGGCAGCGAGGCCCTGTTTACCGTAATTTTATCACAAAGGGCCCTGCGTTGCCAACCGGCGCGCAGGCAGGTATAATAAAGAAAAGACCAGAGGAGGGATGCCCTGTGTTCGGACCTGCGGATAAAAAACTGGGCTTTGGCTTCATGCGCCTGCCCATGAAAGGGGAGGAGGTGGACATTGAGACCACCTGCCGCATGGTGGACGAATTTTTGGCGGCGGGCTTTTGCTACTTCGACACCGCCCACGGCTACCACGACGGCCAGAGCGAGGCGGCGCTGAAAGCCGCCCTCACCAGCCGGTACCCCCGGGAGAAGTACATTCTGGCGGACAAGCTCTCGCCCCCCTTCTTTGAGAAGGAGGCGGACATTCGGCCCCTGTTCGAACAGCAGCTGGAGGCCTGCGGCGTGGAGTACTTCGACATGTACCTGATGCACGCCCAGAGCGCCGGGCGCTTCGAGTTCTACAAGAGCTGCCGCGCCTACGAGACGGCCTTCGCCCTGAAGGCGGAGGGCAGGGTGCGCCATGTGGGCATCTCCTTCCACGACACCGCCCCGGTGCTGGAGCGCATCCTCACTGAGTATCCCCAGCTGGACTTCGTGCAGCTGCAGTTCAATTATCTGGACTACGAGGACCCCCAGGTGCAGAGCCGCGCCTGCTACGAGGTCTGCCGCCGCCACCAAAAGCCGGTGGTGGTGATGGAGCCGGTGCGGGGCGGGCGGCTGGCCCAGCTGCCGGACGAGGCCCGGGCGCTGCTGGCAAAGGTGAGCGACAGCAGCCCGGCGGCCTTTGCCCTGCGCTTTGCCGCCGATTTTGAAGGGGTGAAGATGGTGCTTTCGGGCATGAGCAGCCTCGATCAGATGGAGGAGAACCTGCGGGTGATGAGCGCCCCCGCGCCCCTCTCTGGCGCGGAGCGGGCGGCGGCGGAGCCGCTGCGGCGCATCCTCACCGCCCAGCAGCTGGTGCAGTGCACCGCCTGCGGCTACTGCACCTCCGGCTGCCCGGCGGCCATCCGCATCCCGGACCGCTTCGCGGCCTACAACGCCCGCCTGCGGGGCGAGACAGACGCCGCCGCCCGATACGCCGCTGTGCCCGGCGGCGAGGCCTCGGCCTGCGTGGGCTGCGGCGCCTGCGAAAAGGCCTGCCCCCAGAAGCTGCCCATCCGGAAGCTGCTTGCGCTGGCCGCGCGGGAATTTGAACAGTAAAAAAGCGGAGGAGGGCCCGGTCGGCATCGACTGGGCCCTCCCCCTTTTCCTGTGAAGCGCAGGGGCGTTCACCCGCGGGAATATTTCAGCCGGGTGGCGGCTCCGCCCCGCAGGTGCCGCTCGGCCTTGTTGGCCCCCAGCACCTGCTGCACCTGGCGGTACAGCTGCGGGTTCAGCCGCTTGAGCCGGCAGGTCACATCCTTGTGCACCGTGGACTTGCTGACGCCGAAAGCGCCGGCGGCGCTGCGCACGGTGGCACGGTGTTCGGTGATGTACAGCGCCAGCTGCAAGGCGCGCTCGTCGATGTTCCCTTTCACACAGCGTCACTCCCCGTGATGAGTTCTCACGCAGAATGTATATGCGCCGGCCGAGCGGGATATGAAGAGGCCGGGCAGGCACAGCCTGCCCGGCCTCTTCCGGGAGAGAGAAGGAGCGCGAAAGGAGGTCACAGCGTTCCGCTTGTGCGTTTCAGCCGGGGATGGACTTAGGGAGAGAAGATCATGTTCACATGAGGCACGCCGGCAATGGTATAGTCTTCGGAGATGCGCTCAAAGCCCAGCCGGCGGTAAAAATCTTCCAGATAGGCCATGGCGGAGATCTCCACCACCGGGTCGCCGGAGTCCTGCGCAAGCCTGCGGCAGGCAAGACGGACCAGTTCGGCCCCGAGGCCTTTGCCCCTGGCTGCGTCTTTCACCGAGAGCCGCCCGAAGCTGTTGTGGTCGTGGCCGTCGTAGTGCAGCGCGGCGGGCAGCAGCCGCACATACCCCACCAACGCCCCGTTCTCGTCCCGGGCCAGCAGGTGGGTGGCTTTCTGGTCAAAGCCGTCCAGGTCGCGGTAGATGTTGCCCTGGCCCAGCACGAACACCTCCATGCGGTGGGCGATGATCTCATACAAGGTCGCGGCGTCCAGTTGGTCAAAGGTGTAAAATGAAAAATCCATCATTGTCCCTCCTGTTTGTGCATTGGCGGGCGTGCCGCTTCACAGATACCGCGGCGGATGTACGGCATAGGCCAGCAGATTTGCGGCGGAAAGAGTGTCGAACACAGGCACGCCCAGCGCCTCGGCCAGGTCCGCCGAGTAGGTGGCCAGATTGCTGCACTCAAAGATGACTGCCCGCAGGTCAGGGGTCTTCGCCCGCAGCTTTTCGCCTGCGGCCAGCACGTCGCCGCGCATGCGGTCCACGTCCAGCGCAAGGCCGCCCCGAATGACGATCTCGTCGAAATGGGCTTCGTCCTGCATGCCCTGGATGGAAAGGCGGATGTCCTCCGTCCAGCCGGAGGCCCGCAGGTGGGTCTCCTTCAGCAGGCCGGAGTGGCCGGTGATGACGCCGATGCTGCCGCTGCGGCCGATGAGCTGCCAGATCATCGGGATCTGGCACAGGGAGGACCCGGCAAAGGGAATGCCCAGCTCGGCGCCCAGGCAGTCCTGATAAAGGCTCATCATGCCGCAGTCGCCCACGATGGCCTTGATGCCTGCCTTCACCAGATTCTGCCCGGCGGCCAGCAGGTTCGCCTTGATGACGGGTCCGCCTTCCACCAGGTCGGCAAAGCCGCCCTGCACGACTTCATAGCGCACGGGATAGGAAAAACTCGCGGCGTTGCCCGCATCGCCGGGGGCGCGGGGCGTCACAGTGGAAAAGACCAAGATGCCAACGTCCTGGCCGTAAAAGGGGTGACCGGTGGGAAACACAAGAAACATCTCCTTTCGTTGGGCGCGCCGCAAGGGCGGTGCCGCAAGCAAAAAATGCCCGGCAGCTGTGTCCGGGCATTCTGGAATGGACCGCCGCGCCCGGCCGGGCGCGGCGGCGGGATGAACAAGGATCAGGCTTCGGCCTCGGCTTTGGCCTTTTTGCCGGGGGTCACAGGACCGTGTGTGCGGCCCCAGCCGGTGATCATGCTGAACAGCATCACGACCGCCAGGCCCCAGCCGTGGAAGGAATAGAGCACCATCTGGTTGACCGAGAAATTCACCGGGGCGCCGGAACCGCCGGCGAACATGTAGGTCAGCAGCGGCGCGAAGCCGTAGGGGATAAGGCACATCGCCGCGCAGGAAACAGCGTCCAGAATGTTGGCGCTGCGGTCGGGGGAGATGTTGTGCTTTTCCACCAGCAGGCGCTTGGCGATGGGGCCTTCCATCACGATGACCACGCTGTTGGCTACGGTGAGCGCGCAGAGGATCACGTCCATCAGGGCCACGACCAGCTCGGAGGAACGGTCGTCCTTGGTGTACTTCGAGCAGGCGTTGATGAGCCACTCGAAGAAACCGCCTTTGTCCAGCAGGTTGATAAGACCCATCAGCAGCATGGCAAAGATGGCGATGTCGATCAGGCTCTGGATGCCTTCCACCAGCACGCCGCTGACAACAAAGTTGTCCATGTCCACCACCAGCAGCCGCTCAAAAGGCAGCAGGCCGGTGACCAGACCCAGCAGGATGCCCAGGCTGCCCGCGCTCATCAGCGCCACGATCAGGTGCACGCCGCGATACATCATGATGATGAGCAGCAGGGGAACAGCCAGCATAATGAGGCCTTTGGGAGAGAGCTCGCCCACGAAGGAGAGGTCGCCGTCGCCGGAACCGCCGGCGCCGAAGAGGAAGAAGCCCACAGCTGCGATGGCCGCGGCGGTGAAGGCGTATTTCAGACGGGAGCGCACCACGGCGGATACGTCCACGCCCTGGGTGTAAGCGGAAGCAATGGTGGTGTCGGAAACGGGGGCGATGTTATCGCCGAAGTAGGCGGCGCTGACGATGGCCGCTGCCATCACGGGCGGGTTGGCGCCCAGGGCCACACCCACCGGGTAGAGGATGGGCGCCAGCGCGATGACGGTGCCCAGAGCGGTGCCGGTGGCAGTGGAGAGCAGGCTGCCGCAGATGAAGGTGATCAGCGGGAAGAAGCGGCCGTCCAGGTTGATGTTGATGCTCAGCCAGATCAGGCCTTCGATAAGGCCGGTCTCTTTCATCAGCTGGGCCACGATGCCTGCCAGGAACCAGGCCATCAGCATGATGGACACCATTTCGGAGGACATGCCCTGGATCAGCAGGTCGGCACACTGGGTGGGCTTTTTGACCATGATAAGGGCCACGAGTATCGCCGCCAGAGTGGGGGCCCAGAAGGCCATGGGCATGGCCTTGCCCGCGACAGACAGCATGATGATGCCGGCGAACAGCACGATAAAGGGCAGGATCAGACCGAACATTCCTCCCCGGAACTGGATCTTTGTATCCTTTGCGGACTCAGTGTACATAAGATGCCTCCTTTATGATTGGAAGTAAAAGTGTGGGCACGGCGCAAGGCCGAGACCACGCCAAAGCGTATCCCTCAGGGGCCGCAGAAAAAACAGATGCTTCGGGGCAAAACGCCCCGAAGCATCTGCAATGCACCATCAGGGCTGGGATGATTCAGAAGGTCAGCCCTTGTAATCGGGCTCGCGGCCGATCTCTTTGATGAGGTCCTTCATGCCCTCGATCATGGTGTCGATGTCTTTCTTGTTGTTGAAGTACTGGCAGGAGATGCGGAAGCCGCCCACATAGTCGGTGAAGCGCTGAGCGATGAAGATCTTGCGGGCGTGCAGCTTCTTGAGGATCATGCGGTCGGTGTCCAGATCGTCATACAGGCGGGCGATGACGATGCCGCCGAAGTGGCCGGGGTCACGATGGGTGATCAGGGTGCCGCCGATCTCCTCGATGCGGTCCATGCAGTAGCTGGCCAGCTCGCGCACATGGGCCTCGATGTTCTCGATGCCGATCTCGTTCACCAGGCCCAGGCTCTCGCCCAGGGCGATGGCGCCGGTGTAGTTGGAGGTGCCGCCGATCTCAAAGCGCCGGGCGGTCATGGGGAAGGTCCAGTCGTGCACAGAAGGCGCGGCGGGATTCTCCCAGTAGGCGCCCCAGCCGCCCTCGGGGACGGTGGTGTTCAGGTAGCCTGCGTAGCTCTGCTTCAGCTTGGGCAGGGTCTCTTTGTTCACATACAGCACGCCGGTGCCGTAGGGGGAGTTCAGCCACTTGTGGCCGCCGGCGGTGAGGATGTCGATGTGGCAGGCCTTGGTGTCGATCTTGGTCACGCCCAGCTGCTGCACGGCGTCCACCACCAGATAGATGCCACGCTCCTTGCAGAAGTCGCCGATCTCCTTCATGTCGCTCTGCCAGCCGTTGCACCACTCCAGAGTGGACATCACCAGCACGCGGGTCTTTTCATCCACCAGCGGCTCGAAGGCGGCGGCGGTGAAGCGCTCGTCGGCGGGCTTGCAAACGCGGATGTCGATGTTCTTCTCCTTGCGGATGACGCACCAGGGCAGGGCAACCTGGATGAACTCCAGGTTGGTGGTCACGATGTTGTCGCCGTCGTTCAGCTCGATGCCCTGAGCGGCGATGTTCAGGCCGTGGGAGGTGCTCTCCACCAGGGCGATCTCCTCGGGGTCGGCGTTCAGGAGTTTTGCGGCCTCTTCATAAGCCTTGTGGCGCTTGTCGTCCAGCGCGATGTGATGGGCGCTGGAGTTGGCCTCGTCCTGGCGGGCGGTCATGTCGGCAAACTCCTTGACGGCGCGGACGGTGCGCTGGGGTGCGAAGCTGACGCAGGCGGCGTCCAGGAAGGTCATGGTCTCCAGAACGGGCCATTCTTCTTTTCTCAGTTTCTCCCAATCGTAACTCATTGCAGCTTACCTCCGATTTTTATTGTATGATGTATTGCAAGCCTTTTCCATCAAGGCTTAAGACGAACGATAAGTTCCACTTCGCAGCACGCGCCCAGAGGCAGGCTGCTCACGCCCACTGCGCTGCGGGCGTGCAGGCCGGCGTCGCCGAAGACCTGGCCCAGCAGTTCCGAAGCGCCGTTGATGACCTTGGGCTGCGCTTCAAAATCGGGGGTGCAGTTCACGAACCCCACCACCTTGACCACGCGCTCCACCCGGTCCAGGCTGCCCGCCAGGCTCTTGACCACCGCCAGGCAGTTCAGCGCCGCGATGCGGGCGGCTTCATAGCCCTCTTCCACGGTCATGTCTTTGCCAAGTTTGCCCTTGCGCAGTACGCCGTTTTCCGTGGGCAGCTGGCCGCTGGTGAACACCAGCGTTCCGTCCGCCGCGCCCGGCACATAGGCGGCCACCGGCGCGGGCACCGCGGGCAGCGTCAGGCCAAGCTGTTCCAGCTTTGTTTCCGCTGTCATTTTCTCCTGTCACCTCCTGTTTGGTCTCTGGGTCCATGATACTCTCCACAATGGGTCAAGTTCTATAAAGCACTTGACATTTTGATAAAAAGTTTCGTGCGCAGTGCATAAAACATCTGCCGAACATGTAAAATACTTGTCTTGACATAAAAGATGAGAAAAAAGTATTATAAAGTGTCTATGATGTTTTGAGCAGTCGCTGTTGCGGAAAGGCAGGTCGAGAAATATGTACGAGAGCAGCGAGCGGGAGAACTCTCCCTGGATCACCCTGGATCTGGAGGGCTGGGCGCCCCTGACTGAAGGCCGCGCCCCGGTGCAGTACCGGAAAAAGGCGATCCTTTTCCATCAGGAAGACGCGGCGGACGCGGTGTTTATCGTGAAGTCCGGCCGGCTGCGCATCACCTCCTATCAGGAGGATGGGGCGGAAAAGCAGCTTTACATCGCCGAAAAGGGCGCGCTGGTGGGCGAATCCTCCTGCCTGAACGGCGCGGTGCATCAGTCCTCGGCGGTGGCCATTGTGGACAGCCTGGTCTGGAAGATCCCCGTGTTGGAGCTGCAGGAGGCGATGGAGCACAACTGGCAGCTCACTCAGCGGGTCATCTCTCTTTTGTGCCGCAAGAAGGATGTGTTCTACCGGCAGATACTGGACCTGTCCTTCAAGCAGGCTACCCACCGCATCGCCAGCCAGCTGGTGAACCTCTGCCGCCAGTACGGCAAGGAGCATGAAAAGGGCGTGCGCATCTCCATCCACTTCACCCAGCAGGACATCTCCGGCATCGTCAACGCCAGCCGGGTCACGGTGGGCAATGTGTTCAACATGTTCATCGACCAGGGCCTTCTCACCCGGGAGGGAAAGTACTTCATCGTTACCGACCTAGAGGCCATGCAGAAACTCTGCAGCGACTGAGCCCGCCGCGCCCGGGAATGTGAAAAAACAAAAAAGCGGTTGACATCCGCCGCTCGGGGTGGTATTCTAATCTGCGTGAAAAAGGGTATGCAGCGGCTGCCGGATCTCACGATCCGGCAGCCGCTGCATCTTTTTTTGGCCATACTACATTCAAAACGGGGAAAAGGGGAATAAGGCATGTTGACAGCGATCACTGGCGTAAACTGGGGCGACGAGGGCAAGGGCCGCATGGTGGACCTGCTCAGCCGCGACTATGACATCGTGGCCCGGTATCAGGGCGGCAACAACGCGGGGCACACCGTGAAGAACGAGCGGGGCAAGTTCATTTTGAACCTGCTGCCCTCGGGCATCCTGCGGCCCGGCGTGGTCTGCGTGATGGGCGGCGGCATGGTCATCGACCCGGCCCATCTGGAGAAGGAGCTGGCCTCCCTGCGGGAGAAGGGCGTGGAGATCACCCCCGCGAACCTGAAGATCAGCGACCGGGCCACCGTCTGCATGCCCTGGCATGTGGCCGAGGACGGCCTGGAAGAGGACCGGCTCTCCGCCAGCGGCAGCCAGTTCGGCTCCACCCGGCGGGGCATCGCCTACGCCTACGGCGACAAGTACATGAAAAAGACCCTGCGCATGGGCGACCTGGTGCACCTGGACGAAGGCCGCAAGCGCCACCTGGCCACCATCGTGGAGTGGAAAAACCTGACGCTGGAGCGGGTCTACGGCGCAAAACCCATCGACCTGGAAGAGGCCTGGGCCTGGTGCCGGAAGTACGGCGAGATGTTCCGGGACTACGTCTGCGACACCGGCGCGTATCTGGCCGAGGCGGACGACGCGGGCAAGAAGATCATGTTCGAGGCCCAGCTGGGCGCGCTGCGGGACATCGACTTCGGCATCTACCCCTACACCAGCTCCTCCAACGTCATCGGCGCCTACGCCCCCATCGGCGCGGGCCTGCCCGGCCACAAGCTGGACAAGAGCATCGGCATCATGAAGGCCTATTCCTCCTGCGTGGGCGAGGGCCCCTTCACCGCCGAGCTGGCCATGACCGAAGAGGAAAAGCACCTGCTGCGTGAGGCGGGCCACGAGTACGGCGCGGCCACCGGCCGGCCCCGGCGGGTGGGCCCCTTCGACGTGGTGGCCAGCCGCTACGGCGCGAACTGCCAGGGCGCGGACGAGCTGGCCCTGACCCTGCTGGACGTGCTGGACTATATGGACGAGGTGCCGGTGGTGGAGAAGTATCTGGTGGACGGCGTGGAGACTGACCGCTTCCCCATGGGCACCCAGCTGGACAACGCCCAGCCCGTGGTCAGGACCCTGCCCGGCTGGCACTGCGACATCAGCGGCTGCCGCCGTTGGGAGGAGCTGCCCGAGGCCGCGCAGAACTACGTGCGCTACATCGAAAAGGCGGTGGGCCGCCCCATCCGCTACATCTCGGTGGGCCCCGACCGGGACGCCTGCATCCTGAAAGACGGCGAATAAAAAGCAAAAAAAGAACGCCCCCCGCGGGGGCGTTCTTTTTTTGCGTTCAGTTCAAGGGCCCGTACTGGGGCGGCTGTTTGTCCCCGGCGGGAACATCAGAGGGGGCAGCGGGGGCCGTGGGCTCCGCGGGAATGTCCAGCGGCAGGCAGGGCAGCGGCTCTTTCCAGAAGCGGCTGGCAAGGCTGGGCAGATAGAGCACCGCCAGCATCACGGCGCTCACCGCCACGTCGGCCCAGCCGATGACCTGGTTCTCGATGACGGTGGTGGTGCCGGCAAAAACGGCGATGAGGTTGTTGTTCAGATAGTGCATCACCACCGGCACCCACACGGTGCGGGTCTTGTGCTGGGCGTAGCCGAAGAAGGCCGCAAGGCACACGCAGAGGATGACCTGGTTCACAAGGCTCTGCAGCCAGGTGGCGGGGCTGTAATAAAAGACGTTCAGCGGCAGATGCCACAAGCCCCACAAAACGCCCAGCAGCACCACGCCCCGCCGCGCGCCCATCCGCTTTTGCAGAAGGGGCTGCAAGAAGGCGCGCCAGCCGTATTCCTCGCCCAGGAAGGGGGGGTAGACCAGGAAAAAGTTCACCGGCACCATGGCCAGATTGATGACCGTGTAGAGCCAGTTGGTGGAAAAGCCTATGTCCGCCAGGGTGGCCGAGGGGTCGGTCACCTTGGTGATGAGGATGGCCAGGGCGTAGCGGCCGAGGTAGAGCCCCAGGAACAAAAGCACCGTGAGCACGATGGCTTTGCCGCCGCCTGTGCCGGTAAGGCGCAGGCCGCCGGCGGTGCGGCGGGCCTTGCCGTCCACAAAATAGAGCACAAGGCACACCACGCTGCCCAGAATGATGGCGTAGTTGGAGAGCATCAGCGCCAGCCCCGGCTGCATGAAGGTGGTCAGGGCGATGACCGCCATCACCGCCGTGAGGGCGAGAAAGCTGATGTAAAAGCGGCGGGGCAGGAGCTTGTCGCCCCGACGGGTGATGAGCAGCGCCAGCATCGCGCCGGCGGCGGGGTAGAACATCTGGGTGCTGGCAAACACCGAGGTGCTGCCGCCCATGCGCAGCGCCAGGGCCATCACCCCGCCCATCAGATAGGGCACGCCGAAGGCCACCGCAAAGAAGATGGCAAGCTGCCGTTTTTCCGTTCTGGTCCATTCCATGGTTCGTTTCCTCCCCGTTTATTCCGTTTTGGCTTTGCCGTGTTCCAGCTTGTAGGCCCGCAGAAGATAGCTGAGGGTCTGGGTGAGCCACAGCCCTCCCAGCACCACGGCCCACAGCACGCTGGCGCCGCCGTACATGATCGCCAGCAGTGCCGCCAGCAGGGTGAAGGGGTAAATTTTGGTCATGGTGAGATAGGTGTGGTAGCCGCACTCGCCGATGCGCTGGCGCTCGGCCTCGTCGCAGCTGGCGTACCAGTCCTTCTGAAAGCGCAGGTCGAACACGTTGCCCCGCTTTTCCGGCGCGAGGCGCTGCATGGCCCGCACCACCACCGCCTGCAGCCCGTAGCTCCAGGCGATCTCCACCAGCAGCAGCGGCACCACCGCCACCACGAAGGCGTTGTTTGCCAGCACGTCCACCGAGGGCAGCGCCAGACAGATGGTGAGCATCATCCAGGGCATCACCACCGCCGAAAAGGCCATGGAGAGGCTCAGCCGCCGGTTCGCCGTCTCAAAGGCGTCGTCGTCCTCGTCGGCCCGGGCGGCGGCCTTTTGGCCGGCCAGATACAGCCCGTGGGCCACGGCGCAGGGCACCAGACCCGCCGCCAGCAGCCAGGGCCCCGCCAGGATGAGCCCGCAGCTGACCCGCCGGGTCAGCTGCAGCAGCCCGTCCTCCCGGCCAAACAGGAAAATGCTGATGAAAGCGCCGGTCAGGGCGCTGGCGATCATTAAAAGGGTGAATTTGATGTAAACGCCCTTTCTTGTTTTGGGCGCCTGGGTCTGTTTGTTCATTCCGTTCCCTCCCCGGTCAATGTGAATACCTCTTCCACGGGCACCGAAAACACCCGTGCGATGCGCAGGGCCAGCGTCACCGAGGGGTTGTAGTCCCCCCGCTCGATCAGGCTCACCGTCTGGCGGGACGCGCCCACCAGCGCGCCCAGCTCCTGCTGGTTCAGCCCCTTTGCGGCCCGCAGTTCCTTTACGCGGTTTGCCAGCGGCATAGGCGGCCTCCTTTCCTCGTTTGCAAAGGATGATTGTCAATTTGACAACTATCATTGTCAACATCAGTATAGCATGACAACTATCTTTGTCAATAGGTTTTGACAACTTTTTTTGTCAAAATGTTCGGGGCCGCCCGCAAGGGGGCAAAGGCGGCGCAAGGGAACAAGGTCCGGGGGGCAAAAAAATCCCCCGCCCGAAAGGGGCAGGGGAGAGGTTCAGGTGATGTGCAAAGCGCGCTGGGCGCGGTAGATGAAGTAGCGCACGGTGTCCACCGCCAGCCACAGCTGGATGAGGACGTAGTTGGGCAGGTTTTTCAGGCGGAATCTGGGCTTTTCCAGCTTGCCCATGACCTTCAGCGCCTCCTTGAAGCCCTGGAAGTAGGCCGGGCCGTAGCCCCGCAGCCGGAACATCACCGCCTTCATTAGATAGCCCAGCGCCAAAAAGGGCAGGTTGAGCAAAAACATCAGGATGGGCATGTTCTTGTAGGGCAGCAGGATGCTGTTGCGCCCGCTCTGCACGCTCTTGAAGGGGTTGTAGCGCACCGCGCCGGTGGTGGCACCGCAGATGTGGTAGCACCGGGCGGTGGGGCAGTAGACGTTTTTGTAGCCCAGGCTGTTGGCCCGCCAGCTGATGTCCACGTCCTCGAAGTAGGCGAAGAAGTGCTCGTCAAAGAGGCCGATCTTGTCCAGGATGCTCTTGCGGTAAAGCGCCGCGCCGCCGCAGGCGGAGAACACCCGGCCCGGCTTTTGATAGCGGCTGACCTTCATGCCGTCGCCCCGCTTGCAGGCAAAGCCCAGGATGGTGACGTAATCGCCCGCGTCGTCGGCCAGCTCCCGCTCAAAATGGCGGATCATCAAACTGCTCACCGCGAAGATGCGCTCATCCTGTTCGGCCGCCGCCAGCAGATTCGCCAGCCAGTCCGGCTCGGCGAAGGCGTCGTTGTTGAACAGCGCCACGAACTCGCCCTTCGCGGCCCGGATGCCCTGGTTCACCGCGTAGGAGAAGCCGGTGTTCTCGGCGTTTTCGATGAGGGTGTAGTTTGCCCGGCCCACATAGCTGCGGGCGATGGCAAGGCTCTCGTCGGTGGAGCCGTTGTCCACCACGATGAGTTCAAAATCCTGCTCGGTCTGGGCCCAGACGGACTCGATGGAGTCCCGCAGCCAGCCCGCGCCGTTCAGATTGGGGATCACAACGGTGGCTTTCATGGCGCGCCGCCTTTCGTTGCAGAAGTTCGGCGGGGCAGGCCCCGCCCGCCCCATTATACCAAAAAAAGCCGCCCGGGGCAACGCCCGGACGGCGGCAGGCCGGCGTTACGCCAGCGCGCTCTTGATGGAGGAGAACACGGTGTCCTGCTCCTCGCACATCACCAGCACCACCTCGCCGGACTTCACGGTGTCCAGCTTGGCGGCCTTGGCGATGGCGTACTGGTCGGCCAGATAGTTCTCCTGGGCGGCCTTCTGGCCGTCGATGAAGGTCTGCAGGCCCTCGGTCACGGCGGCCTCCTTGCCGTCGGCGGGCTTGACGATGGCAAGGCCGTAGGACTGCACGTTCATCATGCTCACGCTGAAGGCGGCCTCTTCCACATCCTCTTCGGTGAGGCCCAGCACCTGCAGGCACATGGCGCCCTGGTTGGCAATGTCCTCCTCGGTCAGGTCGGCGGCGTAGCCGCCGGTGGCGGTGTAGACGCCGTCCTTCAGGTGGAAGATGACCAGGCTCTCATTGTCCTCGGCGGGGCGGGCGTCGGTGAGGATGGTCACATAGTCCTTCGGCTCGCCGGAGGAGGCGGGGGAGGAACCGCAGGCGGCAAGGCCCAGGGCAAGCAGGCAGACAGCCATCAGGCTGAAAATACGTTTCATGATAAAAATCTCCTTTTTGGATACTGTGCCCCCCGAAAGGGGCTTTGATACATAAACGCGGCTGCGGGGCCGATTATTGCACCGGGCTGCCCATGGGGTCGGGCTGGCGGTCCACCGGGGTGGACAGGATGATCTGGGTGCTGGTGGGGCCGGAGCGCTGGCACCGGGTGATGAGGTGCTCCAGCGACTGCATGGTGTCGCAGGCCACCTTGACGATGTAGCTGTGGCTGCCGGTGACGTGGAAGCACTGGGTCACCTGCCGCTCGGCGTGCACCGCCGCCAGAAACTCCTCCCGGTCGGCGGGGGCCACCGACACGCTGATGAGGGCGTTCACCGTCTGCTGGCTCTCGGGGCTTTTCAGCAGCACCGTGTAGCCGCCGATGATGCCCTCTTTTTCCATCCGGTGGATGCGGCTGGACACCGCCGGGCTGGTGAGCGAGACGTGCTCGGCGATCTCTTTTACCGACATTCTTGCATTTTGTGCCAAAAGGCCGAGTATCTTTTTGTCCAGTTTGTCCATAGTGTCTCCCTCCCGACGACATAGTGGCAATAGTGATAAAAAACTGATAAATTAAAGGGTTTTGCCTGTAAAAATTAACAAAATAAAAAACCGGGCAGAGATTTTGGGGTTGGCTTAATTATATAAACAAAAAATGGAATTGTAAAGAAGGATGAAAAAGAAAATCCCCGGTTTTCGATTTGACATATAAAGCAAAACCCGTATAATAATAAACACAGCACCCGATGGGTGTTCATTAAAATGCTTTCTCACCTTATTTATACTTTCCCACCCCTCTATGCAACAGGACCCGCCGCAAGGCGGGTCCTGTTGCATTATAAAAGAAAAGCGGGACCGCGGCCATGCCGCGGTCCCTTTCGTTTATTTTTCCAGATAGGGCAGATAAAGGTGCAGGTCGGTGCTTTTGACAAAGCCCTCGAACCACACGCCGTTCTCCCGGTAGTCCTCCACCGTGACGCTGCCCCGGCTGCGCATGGCCTCGGCCAGGGAGAGCTTGTCGTAGGGCAGCAGCATCTTCACCGCGCGCACCCGGTCGGCCAGGGCCTCGTCCAGCTTTTGCAGCAGCGCGTCCAGTCCGCGGCCGGTGCGGGCGCTGGTGAGCAGCACCCCCGGCTGGAAGGGCACCGCCCCCGCCTTGTCGCACTTGTTGTAGACGGTGATCTGGGGGATGTCGCCGCAGCCCAGCTCTGCCAGCACCTGGTCGGTCACCTCCAGCTGGGCCTCCCGCTCGTCGTCGGCGGCGTCCGCCACCTTCAC
Organism: Oscillospiraceae bacterium; assembly: GCA_004558145.1. Taxonomy (GTDB): domain Bacteria; phylum Bacillota; class Clostridia; order Oscillospirales; family Ruminococcaceae; genus Allofournierella_A; species Allofournierella_A excrementavium. Next base: position 157,354 of record SFDQ01000001.1, on the reverse strand, counting down.
GATCACGTCGGAATAGGCGGCCTCTTCCAGGGTGCTCTTGAATGCCTCCACCAGCTTGTGGGGCAGGCGGCTCACAAAGCCCACCGTGTCCACCGCGATGACGTTCAGGCCGCTGGGCAGGGTCAGCTTGCGGGCGGTGGGGTCCAGGGTGGCGAAGAGCATGTCCGCCTCCAGCGCGTCGGAGCCGCACAGAGCGTTCAAAAGGCTGGATTTGCCCACGTTGGTGTAGCCCACCAGACTCACCACCGGGGTGCCCGCCCGCTGACGGGCGCGGCGGTTCTCGCCCCGGCGCTTTTCCAGTTCCGCCAGCTTTTGTTCCAGCGCCTCGATGCGCCGGCGCACATGACGGCGGTCGTATTCCAGCTTGCTCTCGCCGGCGCCGCGCCGTGCGCCGCCGCCGCCCCCGCCGCCGCCGCCCTGGCGGCTCAGGGATTCGCCCAGGCCCGCAAGGCGCGGCAGGCGGTAGCGCAGAAGGGCGAGTTCCGTCTGCACCTTGCCCTCGCCGGTGACCGCCCGGCTGCGGAAAATTTCCAGGATAAGCATGGTGCGGTCGATGACCTCCACGCCCAGCGCGTCGGAGATGTTGCGCAGCTGGCTGCCGGTGAGTTCGCCGTCGAACACGGCGGCCTCGGCGCCCAAATTTTCGCAGGTGAGGCGCGCCTCCGCCAGCTTGCCCTCGCCCAGAACGGTGCCCGCCTCGGGGGCGTCCTTTTTCTGGATGAGGCTGGCCACCGCCTCCATGTTGTTCGCTTCGCACAGCGCCGCCAGTTCGTCCATGCTGCGCTCGGCGTCGAACTGGCCCATGTCCAGCCCCAGCAGCAGCACCTTCACCGGCGGGGTGTTTTGTGTGATCTGTTCGCTCATTGTTTCACCTCAAAGGCGTTTTTTGCCTTTCTTCCTTTTTCAGACAGTATGAACGGCAGGCCATGGGCGTGCCGTCGGCTTTGTGACAGGTGGCGGCGTGGTCAAAGCGCCAGCCCGCCTTTTCCATCACCCGGCCGCTGGCGGGGTTTTCCACCGCGTGGCAGCAGCCCAGCCAGGCTCCGCCCACCTCGTCGAACCAGAAGTCCCGCACGGCGGCCAGCGCTTCGGTGGCATAGCCCTGCCCCCAGAAGGCACGGCCCAGGCAGTAGCCCGGCTCCCACACCCCGGCGGAAAAATCCAGCCCCGGCGCGCGCCAGGCTTCCGGGCTCTGCTCCTCGCCCAAAACAAAGCCGATGGTGCCCATCAGCGCGCCGTCCGCGCGGCGGCGGATGCCCCAGTTGTAGTAGTCGGCGCTTTGATACAGGCACTCCCAGGCGGCCAGCAGCTGAAAGGTCTCCAGGCTGTCTTTGTGGGCGGGCCAGCGCATGAACCGGGCCACGGCCTCGTCGCCCGCCCAGTTTTGGAACATCTCCTCCGCGTCCGCCGCGCGCAGCGGCGCCAGCGAGAGGCGGGACGTGAGCAGGGGAACGGTGCCCAGATGGCGCATGGCAAGGCCCCTCCCTTCGGTGCGAGATTTCCTCCATTATAGTGGCGGCGAAAAGCCTTGTCAAATCCGGCGGCGGGGTTTGAAAAAAACGGGGGGTCTGCCTCGTTTTATGAACAAGACGTCAAAACCGGCAAGCGCTGCCCCAAAGGAGAGACCTCCATGCCCTGTGTTTACATCCTTCTCACCCGCACCGACACCCTGTTCGCCCGGCTGCTTCACGGCATGGGCGGCAGCCGGTACACCCATGCCAGTCTGGCGCTGGACCGGGACCTTGAGCGGATGTACAGCTTTGCCCGGCGCTACGAGCCCTTCATGCTGCCCGGCGGCTTCATCCGGGAGAACATCCACGCCGGGGTGTTCGGCCGTTGCGGCGGGGCGGACAGCCTTCTGCTGGAGCTGCCGGTGAGCCGCGCCACCTACGAGGCCATCGAGCGGCAGATGACGGTGATGGCCTCCGCCGGCTCCTGCTGGGACTACGACGTGCTGGGCCTTGCGCTGGCGGGGCTGGGCATCCCCCACGTGCGGCCGGGCAAATATTTTTGCAGCCAGTTCGTGGCGGACGTGCTGGAGCGCACCGGGGCGCTCACCCTGCCCTGCCACCCCAGCCTCATCCGCCCGGAGGATTTTGCCCGCATGCCGGGCTTCCGGGTGGTCTACCGGGGGCCGCTGGCTTGGGCGGACCGGCGCCGCCCGCTGCCCGCCGCGGCGTGAACATAAAAAGAAAAAGGAGCCTGCGCACTGCGCAGGCTCCTTTTTTGAGGCGTTTATTTGTTGAACACGTCCAGGCTGGAGGTCTTGCCGGGGTACAGGCCCATGGGCTCGTAGTGCACAACGCCCACGCTCACGATGTGGGTGCCGTTCTCGGCGTTGAAGTCGTCCAGATAGGGCTGATGCTGGAAGTAGTTGGCGTCCAGGCTGCCGTCTTCCACGCCGGTGTTGGGCATCACATAGTCGTCAAACTCCACAATGTCCAGGGTGACGTTGTGCTCGGCCAGGATGGGGGCCACATGCTCCAGAATTTCCGCATGGGGGCTGGGGGAAGCGCCCACCTTCAGGGTGACGGGCTCGGCGATCTCGGGGAACTCCAGTTCCTGCGCGCCCATGGGCATGACCACGCCGTTGTAGTTCTCGGCGATCCAGTTCTGGGTGTCCTCGCTCATCAGGGCGGCCAGCAGAGCCTGCACGGCGGGCTCCTCCTCGCGGCCTTCCTTGACGCACAACACGTTGCCGTAGGTCTGGGCGGCCACGCTCTCGGCGTCCTCGGTCACCAGAACGGTGTCGCCGATGCCCGCGCCGGAGGCGTAGTTGCCGTTGATGACCGCGAAGTCCAGGTCAGGCAGGCTGCTGGGAAGGTTGGCGGCCTCCATGGCCACGATCTTCACGTTGTAGGGATTGTCCTTCACGTCACGCTCGGTGGCCTCCAGGCCCACGCCGTCGTTCAGGGTGATGATGCCCAGGTCCTGCAGAAGCAGCAGGGCGCGGGCGCCGTTGGTGGCGTCGGCGGGGATGCCGATCTGCAGCTGCTCGCCGGAGGAGCCGCAGGCGGCCAGACCCAGCGCCAGGCACAGGGTCAGAGCCAGTGCAACGATTTTTTTCATGTTCTTCTCTCTCCTTTTTCTGTTGAGTGTATCTCTTAAAGCGTCCGGCACCCCTCTGCGCCGGGCAGCCTTAAAACGAAGGTTCAGCGGTTGCGCTTGTCCGACTTGCGGGCCAGAAAGCTGCACACGCTCTGGATGATGCAGACCAGGATGACCACCAGCACCACGGTGGCGTACATCACGTCGGTCTGGTACCGCTGGTAGCCGAAGCGGAAGGCGATGTTGCCAAGGCCGCCCGCGCCCACCGCGCCGGTGACGGCGGTGTAGCCGAAGATGGTGATGATGGTGATGGAAAGGCCCCGCAGCAGGCTGGGCACGCTTTCCACCAGCAGCACCCGGGTGATGATCTGCCAGTTGGTGGCGCCCATGCACCGGGCGGCCTCCACCACGCCCTGGTCGATCTCTTCCAGGCTCTGCTCCACCATGCGGGCCACGAAGGGGGCCGCGGCGATGGCCAGGGGCACGTTGGCGGCGGTGGCGCCGATGGAGGTGCCCACGATGAGCCGGGTGAGCGGCAGGACGAAGAAGATCAAAATCATGAAGGGGATGCTGCGGAAGAGGTTCACCAGCCAGCCGAACACCGCGTTGAAGGTGGGGGCGGCCATGATGCCGCCGGGCTTGGTGGTGGTGAGCAGCACGCCCATGGGCAGGCCGATGAGGTAGGCCGCCAGGGTGGGCACGAAGGTCATGTAAAGGGTCTCCAGCGTTCCCTCCCAAAGAAGGTCGCCGTATTCTGCAAAGAACTGTGCCATGGTGCTCACACCTCCTCTTTGCCCAGCAGCAGCCGGGCCACTTCGCTTTGGGGATTCTCAAAAATCTCGGCGGTCTCGCCCTGCTCCACGAACAGGCCGTTGTCGATGACCACCATCCGGTTGCAGATGCTGCGCACCACCGCCAGCTCGTGGGTGATGATGATGATGGTGACGCCCAGTTTCTGGTTGATGTCCTTCAAAAGTTCCAGCACGCTCTTGGTGGTCAGGGGGTCCAGGGCGCTGGTGGGCTCGTCGCACAGCAGCACCTGCGGCTTGCTGGCCAGGGCCCGCGCCAGGGCCACACGCTGTTTCTGCCCGCCGGAGAGCTGGCTGGGATAGCTGCCCGCCCGGTCCGCAAGGCCCACAAGCTCCAGCAGCTCCTTCACCCGGGCGTCCACCGTGGCCTTGTCGTATTTGTCCAGCTTCAGGGGGAAGGCCACGTTCTCGGCCACGGTCTTCTGCATCAGCAGGTTGTAGCCCTGGAACACCACGCCCATCTGGCGGCGGGCCATGCGCAGGTCCGCGCCGGAGAGGGCCGCCAGGTCCCGCCCGTTGAGCAAGATCTGCCCTTCCGAGGGCTTTTCCAGCAGGCACAGGCAGCGCAAAAGGGTGCTTTTGCCCGCGCCGCTCATGCCGATGACGCCGAAGATGTCGCCGTCGTTGATGGTGGCCGAGGCGTTGCGCAGCGCCACCACCTTGCCGCTTTTTTCGGTGAATACTTTGCCTAAGTTCTTGATCTCGATCATGTTTTTTCTTCTCACTCCAACCCGGTATTGGCCCAAAGGGCAAACAAAAAAGCCCCCGTCCCTGCATGACAGCAAGGACGAGAGCTTATAAAAAGCTTCGTGGTACCACCTTGGTTCGCCGTTTTCCTCGCGGAAAACAGCCTTTGCAGCTGCGGCGGCAGATGCCGGTTACAGCCTGGCGCTTTAACGGGCGCACCCGTCGCGGATTTAAGGCTCATGCCCCTCACCCGCGCGACTCAGAGGCCATGTTCGATTTCCTGTGCCTTGCCCGCTTCCACCTGACCGGGCTCTCTGGAAAAGGCCGATGCCGAAAATCTACTCTTCTCGTCAACGTCTTTGCGTATATGCATTATGATACCCACAGCGGCGGGGTTTGTCAAGCACTTTTTTCAGAACAGCGCCGGCACCAGATTGCCCAGCCACAGCCCGAGGGCGTAGGAAGCGGCGTTGGCCACAAAGGCGTAGAGCACCGGGTGGCCCTTGCCCGCCTGCGGCTTGAACGCCAGCCGGAACACCACCGCCTCCACGATGAACACCGCCAGCTCCAGCAGGGGATAGAGCAGCCACATGGCAAGCGACCCGGAATAATAGGCGGTGAGATTGAGAGCCAGATTCAGCGCCAGCTGGGTGGCCAGATTGGTGATGAGCAGCACCCGCAGGTGGCTGCGCTTGAGGTAGCCGAAGGGCAGAGCAATGAGCAATTCCACCGCCAGCGTGAGCACAAAGCGGACGGCAAGGCCCAGCGCCTCGCCGGCGTAGTCGTAGTTCTTTTGGGCGGTGACGGCCTGCACTTCGCCCGCCGCCGGGTCAACGCCGGAAAGGTCCACCCGGTAGACGGCGGAATAGGCGTAGCGGTCCAGCTTTTCGGTCACGGCGTAGCCGCCGCTCTCGGGGAACCAGAACAGAATCTTGAAGTGCTTCGGGGCCATGTAGCTCCAGGTGGCGGGCGCGTCATCCTTCACCTGGGCCTGCCATTGCAGAAAGTGGTAGCCGTCCCCGTCTTCAAAAGCGGCGAAGGCCTCCCAGGCGGGGTGCTCCTCGGCGGCGAACCAATCCGGCGGCTCGCTGCCGGGCAGGTTCCAGGGGCCGATGGAGGTCTGCTCCGCCAGCAGGGTGACCCAGCACTCCTGCGAGAGGCCCGCGGTCTGCACCTCCACGGCGGGCTTGGGCCCCATATCCGCGAAGGCGGCGAAGGGCACCGCCAGCGCCAGCACAAAACAAACCAGCAGGGAAAGCAGTCTCTTTTTCAGCATGGGTCACGCCTCCTTTTCTGCCCTCATCATAGCACGGCGGAGCGGGAAAAACAGCCTCTCGCGGCCTTTTGTAACGGCTTTGTCACAAGAAAAACGGGCGCTCCCCGAAAGGGAGCGCCCGCAAAAGCAGCGATTTATTTCTCTTCCCAGATGGGCTCCTTCAGCATCCAGCGGCCGAACTCGTCCTTGTAGAAGATGTCCCGGTTGTAGAACTTGTCGATGACGGCCCAGAACTCCGCCTCGCTGTAACCGCAGAACTCGCAGAAATCCCGCACGCTCAGCGGGTCCAGCGCGCCGTCCCGCTCCTTGATGATGGGGATGGCCTCCTCGCGGGTCATCATGCCGTAGCGGATGTAGCGGGCGGTGTAGTCGGTGGCGGCGGCGTGGCCGAACTTGGGATACTTCAGCCAGCTGTGCACCAGATACGCGCGGCTGTCGATCTGGTCGAAGTTCTCGGCGTGGTGGGTGCGGTCCCACTCGTGGGTCAGGTCGTGGAAGCCGCGGCTCTTGGCCAGCTGATAGTTCTTGTAGCTGTTCCAGGGCAGGAAGTAGCTCAGATAGAAGGGGTCCAGCTTTGCCAGCTCTTCGGCGGTGGGGGCCTTGGTCAGGGCAAGGTCGTTCTCGCTCACGCCGTAGCTCAGCAGCTCCTCGGTGGGGAAGCCCACCGCCACGCCGTTCTCGATCTGGCCGCGGGCGGAATAGGTCTCCTCGTCGGCGTTGCCGCCGTACTCAAAGCTCACGTTCTCGCCGTAGCACAGCAAGGGCGTGTTGAACTTGAGGGCCATGTGCAGGGGGAAGGTGTAGATGAGGCGGTCCACATACCAGGTGGGCTTGCCGTACTTCTCAAAGAAGGCACGCATCAGGGTCTTCTGGGCCTTGATGTTGGGCTTGCAGCTGATGATGGTGCAGCCGAAGGCCTCGGAGATGTTCTTCAGGTTGTGCTTGCCCGCCTCGGTCATGGGGAAGTTGTCCTCCACGCTGAAGAGGATGGGGTTCATCTTCATGACCTCTTTCAGGATGTAGACCTGGAAGTGGCTGTCCTTGCCGCCGCTCACCGCCACGGCGCAGTCGTAGCCGCCGGGGCCGTTCATGCCGCGGTATTTGTCGCACAGGGCTTCAAATTCCTTCCAGCGGGCGTCCCAGTCCACCTTGGAGCGGCTCTCGTAGTGGCGGCAGGCGCTGCATACTCCTTCGGAGTCGAAGGTGATGCCGGGCCGGGTGTCGGGCATGGTGCATTTTTTGCAGTATTTCACGGGTGGGTACCTCCCTGTAAAAAATCAAATGGTTCCAACGGCGTTATTATACCACGGGCAGAGACAGATTACAAATCCGTATCAGCCAAACTGTTTGCGGCATTTCGCCAGCAAAAAGCCCAGCAGGCACAGCCCCTGCACGCCGATGCCGGCGATGGTGGCGTAGGCCGCGCCGTAGATGTCAAAGGCGGAGAGCAGCGGCACGCTCACCGCCGCGGCGGCGGCAAGGCCCGCCAGATTGCCCAGGATGAGGCCGCGCATGTCCCGGGCGATGGTGAGCAGGTGGCACAGCACGGTGGAGGCCACGGTGCAGACGGTGGCGACCACCAGCGGCTGCAAAAGGGGCGCGTAGTCCAGAATTTCCGGGCTGGTGGGGTAGAGGATGGAAAGGCCCCACCGCCCCAGCAGCGCCACACCGGCGGCCCCGGCGGCCCACATGGCGGCCAGCGCCGCCGCCAGCAGCACAAGGCCCCGGAAATAGCCCGCTTTGTCCTTTTTGTTCCAAAGGCGGGCAAAGGTGGTGATAAAGGGCACGAAGAGGTAGATCACCGCCACCTGCAGAATGAGCACCGGCAGAAACACGTTGTTGAAATAGCTCATCTTCACGGTGCCCAGCACCCGCTCGCAGAAATAGCGGGGCACCGAGGGGATGGCGGTGTTCACCGCGGCATACACCGCCAGCGGCGCGCACTCGGCCAAGAGAGCCCACACGCTGCCGCCCTCCCGGTTTGCAAGGTCCGCGTATCTGCGGGCCAGGGGCAGGTCCACCGCCAGCACATAGACGGCGTTCAGCGCGAACAGCGCCGCCAGGGTGAGCACAAGGTTGCCGGTGAGCACAAGGCCCAGGGTCACCGTGCCGGCGGTGACAAGGCCCCGCACGCCGAAGCTGATGCCCACCACGTCCAGCCGCTCGGCCTTTTGCAGATAGCCGTGCCACACGTCGGACCAGCTCTCGATGAGGCGGTAGGCGGTGTAGAGGGCGATGACCCAGCGCTGCTCGGCGGAGTAGCTGTTGATGAAGGCGAACACAAGGCAGCCCGCGCCCGCCGCCGTCAGGGTGACGTAGCGGCTGGCGAGGTAGGTGCGGTCGGCGTATTTGCCCGCAAGGTCGGACACCTGGAAGGTGCGCATGCCAAAGCTTGCCACCGAAAGGCAGACGTTGGCGATGGTCATGGCGGTGGCCAGCATGCCGTTGGCGGCAACGCCCGCCAGCGCCGTGACCAGCAGGTTCAGCGCCGCCTGACAGAGATAGAACAGCAGGCTGCCCGCCGTGTTGAACAAAAGATTCTTGCGCAGCTGGGGGTTCAAAGCGCCGCCTCCTTTACTTCACAAAGGGCGCGATGCGCGCCTCCATGGCCTTCACGTCGGCCTTCGGGACGTATGCCTTCTCCACATAGCCGTAGATGCGCTGGGCGAAATCCGCCAGCCCCTTGTGGAAGAAGAACACCTTTTTCGGGGGCAGGCGCAGAGCGAACAGGATGTGCACGCCCCAGAGAGCGAAGAACTTGAGCCAGTTGAAATGGGGCGTGAAGCCCTCGCCCATGGGCGCATCCCGCGGCGGCTCTTTGTACACCTGCTCCAGCAGGTCCGCCATCCGCTTGTAGGCGGGGATGGGGCTGGGGTCAAAATAGCCCTCGATGACCTCCTTCGCGATGGGGAAGGGGGGCTCATCCTCGGCCATGGCGGCGGTGAAATCCTCGTAATTGGTGACGTACTTCGCCCCGGCGTAGATCACCGGGTCGTACTCGTGCTCGATGGGCACCGGCCGCAGGATGTGGCAGCTCTTGCCCGCCATGTACACCTCGGCGATGGCGGTGCTCATCCAGATGGAGATGGAGTCAGCCGCCACGATCCACTGCTTCACGCTGTCGGAAAAAATGACGTGGAAGTTGGGCCGCTTTTTCGCAAGGTCGGCCAGCGCGGGGCTGTTCCACTCGCTGGGGTGGCGGCGGTAGACCAGCTCCACCTCCGGGTGGCCGGCCAGATACCGGTCGAACCAGTCGAGGGTCTCGGCCATGCTCACCCGGTTAGTGGCGGCAAAGCCGGAAAAATCGGTGCCCGCCATCTCGCTGAGCTCCTTGACTTCGGCGTCGGTCATGCTGGCGTAGCCGAAGCTGGAGATGTAAAGGTGCAGTTTCTTTGCGGGGTCCAGGCCGTGCTCGGCGCAAAGCTGCTCCTTCGATTTGAAGTAGCCCGCAAACTCCGGGCGCAGAAAGTCCATCATCACCGCGCCGGTGACGGGGGTGTTCTTTTTCTCCATGCCGTGGGCGATGAGCCGGTCGGCGGTGCGGCGGCCCCAGCAGGTCTGCACGCACTTTTTGGCGTTGCCGTTCATGTTGAACCAGTCGCCCGCCTCCTGGGTGTCGCTGAGCATCTGCTCCCAGTGGAGGTTCACGATCTTGTCGCACCGGCCGATGTTGTTGTAGACGTGGCTGTTGATGGCCTCGTTGTCGTACATGCAGCTGGAAATGAGCACCTTCGGCTTTTTCCAGGTGAAGTATTTCAGTTTTTTGCGGTCCAGCAGCTGGCGGATCTCGGCGGTGTAGCCCCGGCGCTCCAGCTCCAGCTTCAGCAAAAGGTCGCTCTCATACTCCCGCACCGTGTGCTCATAGAGGATCAAAAAGTCAAGACCCATTCCCGGTCCCTCCTGTGTTTATCCGATGTCGGTGAACAGCTGGTCCACCCACTGAGGCAGGCCGTAGCGGGTGTCCAGATGGAACCCGTCGAAGAACTGTTTGTCGTCGTCAAAGTCCGGGCGGTCAGCCCATTCGTAATCCAGCACGGAAAAGCCGTATTCCTCGGCCCACCCGGCCAGCTGAGGAAGAAACTCAGTGGCCATGGCCTCGTCGATGCCATAGGGCATGCAGGCGTCGGTGAGCACGATGTCCGCCATGGGGGGCAGCACCACCGTGAGCTTCACGCCCTTGTCCCGGCAGGCGGCGGCCATCTCGCAAAAGCGGGCCAGCTGTTCTTCGTTGAGCGTCCAGCCTTTGCACCGGGGCGCAAGGGCTTCGGGGTAGGTGGCAAGGCGGGTGTGCAGCTCATACACCGTGCCGTCGGGGCCGGTGTAGTCCTGGGGATACACCCAGTCGCCGGTCTCCTCGGCGCTGCCGCTGGGGATGCCCCGCAGCCGCTCTGAGAGGGCGGTGAGCATGTTCACGTTGTATTCCAGGTTGAACATGTAGGCCAGGGGATTGTTCAGCGTCTTTTCCAGGGTGCTCATGCGGTCGGCGTCGTAGGTCTCGGTGACGGTGTAGAAGGAGAGGCCGAACACCACTTCCTCAAGGTCCGGGTTCTGCTCCAGCGCCCAGTTTACCACGTCCACGCCCTCCCGCAGGGAGGCCCCGCCGAAGGCCAGGTTCTGCCAGGTGCGGCCGCTGACGGCTTCCACCTGCTCCATGTCGAAGTGGGCAAGGCGGGAGTCCCCCACGATGATGCGCTCGCCGGGGTCGGCGGCGTAGCTTTTCAGCCGGGCCACCGGGGCCTCGCTGGAGGTGGAGGCCTTGAGACCGAAGTAGTTGTTGGGCTCGAAGGCGGCAAAGACGCAGAAATACGCCGCCACCGGCAGAGCCAGCAGCGCCAGCTTTTTCAGAATGTCGCGCATTCCCGCGCCTCCTTTCTTTTCTTCGTCAGCGCTCCGCGGCCCGATGCCGCCGGGCACCGCTTAAAAACCGCCATAGGCGAAACTCGCGCCGCCAAAGCCGCCGCTGGCCATGAGCAGGCCGCCGAAGATGGCCAGCACCAGCGCGTAGTAGAGCGCCCAGCGCACCGCCGTCTTCTGGCTTTGCAGCACCAGTTCGGCGCTCTTGTTCTTGAAGCGGAAGGCCCGCTGCCAGTCCAGCCAGACCGCCAGCGCCAGGGTGAAGGCCAGAAAAGCGCACCACGCCGCCGCCATCATGTTCTGGGCGTAGAAGCCGTCCAGCACCGCCTGCCAGCTCTCGGCGGCAAAGCGCACGGGGCTCCAGTCGCGGAAAAAGCCCGCCAGAACGGCAAAGGCCTGCCCCAGGCCGCTGCCGCCCACATTGGAGCCGGCGGCAAAGAACACCATGCCGAAGGCCCACAAAAGGAACACGCCGGCCCGCTTGGCCCAGAGGACGCGGGCGGGGGCCTTCTTCTTGGGCTTGCCGAATCTCTGGTGGATGAGTTCCTCCCCGGCGCGGTAAGCACCCTGCAAAAAGCCCCAGACCACGAAGGGCAGGGTGCTGCCGTGCCAGAAGCCGGAGACGAAGAATACGATGAACACGCACAGCACCGGCGAAAGGCGGCTCACCCGCCGCCCGATGAGGGGCAGCCTGGAGGCGTCCGCCCAGACGAGGGGGGTGAAGAGATAGTCCTGCAGCCAGCTGGAAAGGCTGATGTGCCAGCGGCTCCAGAAGCCGGAGAAGTTGGCGGCAAAGAAGGGCGTTTTGAAGTTTTCGGGGATGTCCAGCCCCAGCAAAAGGGCGCTGGCCCGGGCCATCTCGGAATAGCCCGCGAAGTCGAAGTAGAGATAAAGGGTGTAGCCCACCGTGGCCGCCATAAGGGCCGGGCCGCCGTGGCCGGCGGCGTCGGAGTAGATGGGCTGGACGTACATCATGATGACATCCGCCACCGCCACCTTTTTGAACAGGCCAAGGGCGAACAGCTGCAAAGCCCGCACGGTGCGGGAGGCGTCAAAGCGGTGCTCGGCCCGCAGCTGGGGCAGCACCTGCTTTGCGCGGCAGATGGGGCCGGCGGTGATGGTGCCGAAAAAGCAGAGGAAGACCGCAAGGTTCACAAAGTTTTCTTCCGGCTCCATGTCGCCCCGGGCCACGTCCACCAGATAGCTCACGGCGGCGAAGGTGTAGAAGCTGATGCCCAGGGGGAAGGGCAGGGCGTGGAGAACGCCGGGGGCCAGGGGCAGCACCGGCAAAAGGAAGTTGAAGTATTTGAACACCGCCAGCACCGCCAGAAGGGCGACAATGGCGGCGGCCAGCAGCCGGCCTCTCTGCCCTTTTTCCCTGCGGGAGAGGGCGAGGGCGGCCCGCCAGACGAAGAGGCACACCGCCGCCAGCACCGCCAGCGGCACCAGCGGCCACGCGGCGGGCCAGTCCGCCCCGGTGGGGCGGTTCGCCCAGTAGAACAAAACGCTTGCCGCCAGGAGCAGCCCGTTCTGGAACCGGGCCGGGCAGACCTTCAGATACAAAAAGGCCGCCACGGGCAGGAACGCAAAGTAGGAAAAACTCTGAAAACTCACCCCGGCGGCCTCCTTTCAGCGCGAATGCGGGCAATATCTAAATTATTATATCTGTTTTGCGCGGCGGTGTAAAGGGCGCAGGCGGTTGAAATCCGGCCGTAAATGGGGTATACTGTTTTTGTGTGATTTTGTGAAAAACCGGGCCCAGAGCCCGTCATCAAAAAAGGAGCGCAAGTATGGCACATACCGTCATGGTCACCGGCGCCGACGGCTTCATCGGCAGCCATCTCACCGAGGAACTGGTCAAAAAGGGCGAAAAGGTCAAGGCCTTCTGCCTGTATAACTCCTTCGGCACCTGGGGCTGGCTGGACACCCTGCCCCCCGAGATCAAGAACGAGATCGAAGTGTTCATGGGCGACGTGCGCGACCCCAACGGCGTGCGCCACGCCATGGAGGGACAGGAGATCGTCTATCATCTGGCGGCCCTCATCGCCATCCCCTTCAGCTACCACAGCCCCGACAGCTATGTGGACACCAACATCAAAGGCACCCTGAACGTGCTGAACGCCGCCCGTCAGGTGGGCACCCAGCATCTGCTGGTCACCTCCACCAGCGAGGTCTACGGCACCGCCCAGTATGTGCCCATCGACGAAAAGCACCCCTTCCAGGGCCAGAGCCCCTATTCCGCCACCAAGATCGGCGCGGACCGTCTGGCCGAGAGCTTCTGGCGCAGCTTTGAGCTGCCGGTCACCATCGTGCGGCCCTTCAACACCTACGGCCCCCGCCAGAGCGCCCGGGCGGTCATCCCCACCATCATCACCCAGCTGCTGGCGGGCAAGACCGAGATCAAGCTGGGCAGCCTGACCCCCACCCGCGACTTCAACTACGTCAAGGACACCGCCGCCGGCTTCATGGCCCTGGGCGACTGCGAGGCCGCCATCGGCCAGGAGGTCAACATCGCCACCGGCGAGGAGCATTCCATCGGCGACCTTGCGAACGAGCTGATCCGCCAGATCAACCCCGAGGCGAAGATCGTCTGCGACGAGCAGCGCCTGCGCCCGGAGAACAGCGAGGTCAACCGCCTGCTGGGCGACGCCTCCAAGATGCGCGCCCTCACCGGCTGGAAGCCTGCCTACACCTTTGAGCAGGGTCTGGCCGCCACCATCGAGTTTCTGCGCGGCAACATGGAGCGCTACAAACCCGACGTCTACAATCTGTAAAAAAGGCCCGGCTGCCGCCGGGCTGTTCCGGCTGCCGGGCGGGCCCTCGCTGGAGGGGCGGCCCGGCTTGTGCCGTTTTTAAAGGGCCCTTTGCAAACGGGGCCGCAAATCGAGCGAACGAGGTCATTCCGTGCAAAACGTGCTTTCAAAACATTTCAGGCGGCCGCCCCGCCCGGTGCTCATCGCCCTGGGTCTCGTGGCCGCTCTTGCCGCCGCCGTGGGCTTCATGTACTACTGGCGGGTGGTGTATTATCTCGACAACCGGGGCGTGCCCGCCCTTTTGCTCTACGGCGCGGCGGCGGTGTTCGTGCTGGCCGCGGCGCTGGCGGTCTGGGCCGGCTCAAAGCTGCGCAGCTTTGACGCAAAGGCCGCGCTGGCCATCGTGCTGTGCGGGGCGCTGTTCTGCTTTGCGAACCCGCCTTTGCAGGTGCCGGACGAGGCCGCCCACTTTCTGCGCAGCTATTCCTTGAGCCAGGGCCGCCTCACCTTCGACCACGACCGCCTTTATCCCGACGACGTGGCAAAGCTGGTGGAGAGTTTCCCCGGCGCGTGGGTGGCCGCCCACACCAGCCAGGGCCTCACCTACACCGAGGAGGGCGAGGAGCGCAGCTACACCACCGCGGGCTATGCCCTCAAGCAGCGGGGGGAGAACGGCCGGGTGGAGAGCATCGCCGACGGCTTCGCCGCCTATTTTGACGGCGAGCCCGCCAAAGAGGCGGTGGGCGAGCCCTATTTCTTCATGACCCTCTCCATGCTGCCCCAGGCGCTGGGCATCCTGGCGGCCCGCATCCTGGGCTTCAAGGCGCTGGGCTGCCTTTACGCCGCGCGGCTTGCGAATTTGGCGGCCTATGCGGCGCTGTGCTGGCTGGCGCTGAAGAACTGCCGGCGCTACAAGCCGGTGTTCACCGCCTTCATGCTGCTGCCGCTGAGCCTTTACATGGCCGCCTCGGTGAGCTACGACGCGACCTTGCTGGGCTTTTACTACCTTGTGGCCAGCTTCTACTGCAAGGACGAAATTCTGGACAGGGACATCGCCGTGTTCATCGTGGCGTTTCTGATGATGAATCTGGCCAAGCCCTACATCAGCCTTTTGTGGGTGGTGCTGCCGCTGGTGCTGCCCCGCTCGGCCTGGAAGACCCGGGTCAAAAAGTGGCAGCTGGCGGTGGGCTGCCTTGTGGGCGGCCTTGCTTTGGGCAAGCTGTTCGACTGGTACGGCACCGCCTTCCGCTTCAACTACCCCTATGTGGGCCGCCAGATCGAGGGCGCGGCGGAGGTGCCCCAGCTGCTGGGCATCCTGGCCAATCCCTTCCGCTACGCGGCGGTGCTGCTGGGCACCTTCTATGAAAACGACTTCTTCCTGGGCCAGCTGGGCGTTTTCGGCGCGCTGGACCTGGAAGTGCCCTTCATCAGCCTCGTCAGCCCGCTGGTGCTGCTCTTCGCGGCGGCGCTCTCGGTGCACGAGAAGAGCAGCCTCAAGCCCATGCCCGCCTTTGGCCTGGGGGCGCTCAGCATCGTCTACATGGCCGGCGCAGCCACCGCCATGTACATCACCAGCACCCCGGTGGGCATGATCCGCATCATCGGGCTGCAGGCGCGGTACTTCCTGCCCGCCTTTTTGATGCTCTTCGTGCTGGCGGCGGCCCTCTTGAGCCATGTGCTGGAGCCCCGGCTCGCCTCGGGACAGGCGAAAGCCCAGCGGGTGGCGCTGGGGGTCTCGGCGGCATTCGGGGCCCTGGGCGCGGTGCTCTTGTTCCAGCACTACTTCATCGGCCCGGTGTACGTCATCAGCTGAAAACCAAAACGAAAGGGGGCGGCGCGCTTGCCGCTGCTCAGTGGGATACTGGCGCTTTTGGCCATCAGCCTTTACAGCGCCGTGCTGGCCCGCCGCTTCAAGCTGGAAGCGGGCCTGCTGGCTCTGCCGGTGATCGCCGGCGGGGCCGTCTGGCTGTGCCTTTGGGGCATGGCGGGGCTGCTCAAAGCGGGCGGCTGGGCCTTTTATCTGGCCGCCGCGGCGCTGGCGGCGTGGCTCCTCTTCAAAAAAGAACTTGTCAAAACGCTCAAAGAGCTCCTCACCCCCGGCTTCATGGTGTTTCTTGCGGCGGCGGCCCTTTTCCTGGCCGTGTTCGCCGTCACCCAGCCCATGTTCACCCAGACCGACGAGTTCAGCCTCTGGGGCTCGGCGGCAAAGCTGACCAAGCTCCACGACATGCTGCACCCCGGCGCGCCGGGCAACCTTCTGGCCCGCACCGCCACCCCGGCGCTGATGCTGGTGAGCTATCTGTTCCAGTTCTTCGGCGAGGGCTTCTCCGAGTGGTCGGCCTATTTTGCTCTCGACACGCTGCTGGCCGCCGCCGTGGCCGCCGTGGCCAGCCTGCCCCGCCGCTCCAAAGCGGGGGCGGCTGTGGTTGCCGCCTGCGGCTTTCTGGTGCCGTTCTTTTTCAGCGCGCCGAGTCTCGGCGGCATCTCCAACGTCTATCTCTCCTTCATGGGCGATCTGCCCCTGGGCTTTGTGTTCGGGGCGGCGGTGTGCGTCTATTTCTCCCTGCGTGAGCGGCCCGCCGCGGCCCTCGCTCTCACCGCCCTTCTGGCGGCCTTTCTGGTGCTCACCAAGGACGTGGGCCTTGCCTACGGGTGCATCGTGGTGGGCCTCGTCTGCGCCGACCGGCTCTTCTGCGCGCCGAAGCGCAAAATCGCCCGCCGCCTGAGAGATACTCTGCTGGCGGCGCTGACCATCCTGCCCGGCGGCCTTGCCTATCTTGGCTGGAGCCGCTATGTGGCGGCGGTCACGGGCCTGGGCAAGACCACCGTGGGCAGCGAGATCCACGAGGTCACCCAGGGGCAGGCCATGGCCGAGGGCGTGGCTCAGCTGCTGGGCTTTATGGAGCCCACCGAAAAGTTTGCCCAGGTGAGGGACGCGATGTTTGCCAGCCCCTTCACCATCCCGGTGTGCCTTCTGGGCGGCGGCGCGCTGGCCCTGGCCCTCATCTGGCTGGTGCTGGCCGCGGCGGCGCTGGCCGCGCCGAAGGGCGAACGCCTGCGCCCGGTGTGCCTGGGCGTGTTCGGCACCCTGGCGCTGGGGGCCTTCCTCATCTTCCACCTGTTCCTCTATGTCTACAACTTCCGCGAGACCGACGCGGCCAATCTTCAGGACTACATCCGCTACATCGGCCCCTATTACATGGGCTTTTTCCTGATGGCGCTGGGCCTTCTGGCACGGTATGCCGCCGCCGAAAGCCGGGCGGCAAAACTGGCGGGCGCGGTGCCCGCCGGGGTGCTGCTGGGCTTCTGCGCGCTCATCGTCTGGCGGGGCATGCCGACCGCCGGCTTCTGGAACTATCCTCACTCGGTGTACTCCGTGCGCCAGGACGTGAAGGAGCGGGCGGAGACGGTGAACGGCCTGCTGGACTGGGATGACACGGTGCTGCTCATCAGCCAGGGCGACACCGCCATCCGCTGGAACTACTACGGCTTTGAGCTGAACGCCACCCTTGCCCGGGGCTTCGGCGGCTTTGGCTACGGCCACGAGGGCGACTATAACTGGGACACCACCCACATGAACCTCGTCTCACCCGAGGCGGCGGGGGAGGGCGTGCCGGAGGTCTACAGCTACCAGACGGTGGCGGACGCCGACGATTTGCGGCTGTTCCTGCTGGACAAAAAATACACCCACGTGCTGGTGGACGCCAGCGATGATTACATCGCCGACGTGATCGGCCCCGCCTTCGGCTGCGAGGGCCTGCCGGACGACAAGCCCGACGAGCCGGTGCTGCTGGCCATCGAGTACGACGGCGACACCGTGCGCTGGACCCGGGTGGAAGGAGGCGCGGCATGAAAAAATTACGACCGCTCCTCATCGCCTGGGCCGCGGGGCTGGCCCTCTGGCTTCTGCTGGGCTGTGTGAGCCTTGCCAAAACCGCCTGGTACGCCGGGCAGGGGCTGGCCGCCACCCAAAGCCTTACCGCCGAGGACTTCACCCCGGTGGGCATCCAGCCCTACGACGCGGGGGAGGAGGGCCCGTGGTACATCTCCACCGACGGCGACCCCCAGCTTTTGTGGCAGGGCGAAGCCTATCTTGACACCGTGTGGCTCTTTGTGGAGCACGAAAGCCCGCCCCAGGCGGTGATGCTCTACTGGAAAACGCCGGGCCAGACGGACTTCTCCCCCCGCCAGTCGGTCTACGGGGTCCAGACCGCCCCCGGCGTCTACTCCTTCGATCTGGGCGGCGTGAAGGTGAGCGAGGTGCGCATCGACCCGGACAGCCAGGGCGGCGTGGTCACCCGGTTGGACGGCGTTGTGTTTGACCCGGACCTCTCCCCGCTGGCGGTCTTCCTGCCCGGCGCGGGCGAAGGGATGCTTTTGCTGTTCGTGCCCCCGCTGGCGCTGGCGGTGTTCTGCCAGCTGCGCCGGGCGCTGGGCGCTCTTTTGAAAAAAGACGATCAATCCAACTAAAAGCGAGGTCATAACAATGAGTGAGTTCATTCCCCTTTCGGTGCCCAACTTCTGCGGCAACGAGCGCAAATATGTGGACGAGGCGCTGGAGGGCGCGTGGGTGTCCACCAGCGGCGCCAAGGTGGGCGAGATGGAAGAGTGCATCGCGAAGTATGTGGGCATGCCCCAGGCGGTGTGCTGCGCTTCCGGCTCTGCCGCCCTGCATCTGGCGGCGCTGACGGCGGGCGTGAAGCCGGGCGACGAGGTGATCGTGCCCGCGCTGACCTTCATCGCCTCCGTGAACCCCACCACCCGGTACGTGGGCGCTGAGCCGGTGTTCTTCGGCTGCGACGAGACCGCCACCATGGACCCGGACGCGGTGGAGGACTTCTGCGCCAACCAGTGCGAGCTGAAGGCGGACGGCCTTTACAACAAGCGCACCGGGGCCAGGGTCTCGGCGCTGGTGCTGGTGCACGTGTTCGGCAACATGGCGGACATGCCCCGTTTTCTGCGCATCGCGAAGGACTATAAGCTCACCCTCATCGAGGACGCGGCCGAGGCCCTGGGCACCAAGTACACCGACGGGCCGCTGGCGGGCAAATTCGCCGGCACCATGGGCGACGTGGGCGCTTACAGCTTCAACGGCAACAAGATCATCACCACCGGCACCGGCGGCACCCTGGTCTCCAACCACCCGGAGTGGACCGAGCGGGCAAAGCATCTGTCCACCCAGGCCAAGACCGACCTCTTGCAGTTCAAGCACGACGAAGTGGGCTACAACTACCGCATGACCAACATCGACGCCTGCCTGGGCCTTGCCCAGATGGAGCTGCTGGAGGGCTTCATTGAGCACAAGACCGCCCGCTACGAGCAGTACAAGGCCGCGCTGGACGGCGTGAAGGGCTTTTCCATGCTGCCCTTCCGGGAGGGCACCCGCTCGAACCACTGGTTTTACAGCCTGCTGCTGCCCGACCGCCTGGTGCGGGACGACGTGATCGCCCGCCTGCAGGCCCAGGGCATCCAGACCCGCCCGGTCTGGTCCCTCATCAACGAGCAGTGCGACTATGGCTCCTGCGAGACCCACGCCATGGACGTCGCCCGGGAGTACCGCCGCCGCATCGTGAACATCCCCTGTTCCACCAATCTCACCGAGGCCCAGTGCGCCCGGGTGATCGAGGCCGTTCTGGCCCTGTAAAGAAACCACAAAACAGAAGGGAGGGCCTGCCGTGGCCTGGGGCGAACTGTTCGGCCTGCTGGTGATGCTGGCGGCCCTCTTCGGCATGAGCGCGGTGCTCACCCGCCGCGCCGGCGTGGGAAGCGCCGCCGCGCCGCTGGCGGCGCTGGCCCTGGCGGAACTGGTGCTTTTGGCATCGGGGCTCCTGGGTGTTCTGCGCCCGGCTGGCCTTGCGCTGGCGGCGCTGGGCCTTCTGGGCGGCGGCCTCGAGGCCGCGCTGGCAAAGAAGAAAGGGCAAGACTGCCCCTTTGCGGCGGCACTGGAAAGCCCCGCCGCAAAGCTGTTCTGGGCTGCGGCGCTGGCGCTGGCTGCGGGCCTTTGGCTGCTGCGGCCGGAGTTCCTCAACTTTGACGAATACTCCTTCTGGGGCACCGCCGCGAAGCTCACCTGCGAAAACGACGCCCTTTACACCGTCTGCGACACCGGCCTGCCCTGGCAGATGACCGAGCTGGCCGCCCTGCCGCTGGCAAGCTATTTCTTCCAGCTGTTCGGCGCTTTCGCGCCCTGGCGGGCCATCTTCGCCGCCGACCTGCTGATGCTGGCGGCCCTGGCCGCCGCCGCGGGCTGCGCAAAGCGCGCCCGGCTGGCCTGCCCGCTCTTTCTGGCGGGCCTCAGTCTGCCCACGCTGGTCACGGTGGCGGGCCACACCGCCCTTTTGAACACCGCGTGGCTGGAGTTTTTGGGCGATCTGCCCGCCGGCATGCTCTTCGGCGGGGCCGCGGCCTTCTGGCTGGCGGTGAGAGACGAGGGCCCCGCGGCCCGGTGGCTCACCCTGCCGGTGCTGATGCTGGCGGCGAACGTGAAAAGCAACACCTTTGTGCTGGGCCTTGCCGCGGCGGGCCTTGTGGCGCTGGACGCGGTGCTGTTTGCCCCCGGCGGAAAGCGGGGGGCAAAAGACCTCGCCGCCCGGCTGGGCTTCGGCGCGGCCTGCCTTGCCGCCCCCACCGCCCAGTACCTTCTCTGGAACAACTATATCGCGGGCCTTGTGCGGCAGAATGCCGCCGCCGGCGGCATGGGTGACACCGCCTCCGCCAGCCTGCCCGCGGTGGTGGTCAATGGCGTCAAGCTGCTGCTGGGCCTGCCGGTGGAAAGCTACTTTGAGGCCCGCAGCGACCTCTTCTGGCAGTACGGCAGCGCCATGACCGACGCGTTCTGGCACCGCAAGGTGTCGGTATTCGGCACCGGCGCGGCGGTGGCGGCGCTGACGCTGGCGGTATTTTTGGCCGCCGTGCTGCTGGCGGCGGACAAACGGGCGCGGCTGCGGGCCGCCCTCTTCGCCGCGGGCAGCAGCGTGTGCTTTGCCGGCTACTGGCTGATGCTCTGGCTGAGCTACGCCTTCCTATTAAAAGACTCCACCCCGGAGAGCCTCGCCAGCTATCCCCGGTATCTCGCTTCCTATTACACCGGCTGGCTGCTGCTGGCGCTGGCGGTGCTGGCGGTCAGCTGCGCTTCGGCGAAGCGCCCGGTATTTGGCCGGGCGGCGGCGCTGGCCGCGGGCGCGGTGTTCGCCGCGGCGCTGGCGGTGGGCACCGAGCCCCAGTTCACCCTGCTGGGGGTGGGAGGCGGCGAGTATGCCGCGGTGCGCGGGGAAGTGGCGGTGGCGAAGGCTGCGAAAGAGGCCATCGAACCGGGCAGGAAAGTGTTTCTCATCCGCCAGGGGGACGAAGGCTTTTCCTGGTTTTTGTTCAATCAGCAGCTGTGCCCCGCTCTTGTCTATGGCGAGGGCGGCGCCACCTACGGCGAACCGGCGCTGGTGGAGGGCATGGCCTACGGCGCGCCCTACACAAAAGAGGAGTTTGCCGCCCTGCTGGAAAAGGAGCAGGTGGACCTGCTTCTGGTGAGCCGGGTGGACGACATTTTTGAAGAGAGCTACGCCGGCCTCTTCACCGACGGGCTGGCCGCCGCGAAGGCGGGCCCTGCCCTCTATGAAAAGGGTGAAGCGGGCTGGACGCCCGCCGCGTCCCTTGCCGGGGAGGTGACGGGATGAAGCGGCTGAAAAACCTTTGGGCGGCGGCGCGCCGCCGCCCCTTCCGGGCGCTTTACGCCCTGGGGGCCTGCCTGCTGGCGCTGGCCCTCGTGGGCAATTTCGCCCTGGACCAGCTGCTTTATGCCGCCGGCCTTTTGAAAGAAAAGACCGTCACGCTGGAAAACACCGGGCAGTATACCCTCGTGAACATGGAAAACGCCGGCGGCGTGCTCACCAGCACCACCGGCGACGCCCAGCTGCTGCTGAATCCCGGCACGCTGGTGCGGCGGCTGCGCCTTGTGGCGCGGTACGAGGGGGAGGCCTCCGCCGAAAAGGACCTTTATTACCATCTGCCGGGCTTTGGCTACACCTCCCGCCTGCGGGTGTGGCCCACGGCGCAGCCGGACGGCAGCTGGCTCTACACACTGCCCCGGTTCGCCGGGCAGGGGCTGCGGCTGGACCTGGCGGACACCGCCGGCGTGGCGGTGGAACTCACTGCCATCGTGCTCAATGAGCGCCAGCCCTGGCAGGAATACTTCATCCCGTCGGCATGGCAGCTGTTCTGGCTGGCGGTGCTGCCCGGCCTTGCCGGGTGCGCGCTGACGCTGAAACGGGAAAAGGGGGAAGACGATTGAAACTGGAAGAACTGTTCATCCGGGAGGACGCCACCATCCTGGAGACCATGAAGCAGCTGGACGAGACCGGCCAGCGCATCCTCTTCATCGCGCCGGAGGGCAGGCTGCAAGCGGTGCTCACCGACGGCGACCTGCGCAAGTTCCTGTTGCGGGGCGGCAAGCTTGAGGACCCGGTGCACCTTGCGGCGAACTACAGCCCCAAGAGCCTGCCGCTGGAAGAGCGGGGGCGAGCCAAGTCCATGCTGGAGCGGTATTATATCGACGCGCTGCCCCTTCTGGACCGGGACGGCAAGGTGGCGGATGTGGTGTTCGCCACCGGCCTTGACGTGGACAACCGCAAGCAGGCGAACATCCCGGTGGTGGTGATGGCGGGCGGCCTTGGCACCCGGCTTTACCCTTACACGAAGATCCTGCCCAAGCCCCTGATCCCGGTGGGGGAGAAACCCATCTGCGAGCTCATCCTGGAGCGCTTCTCTGATTTCGGTTGCCGCCGCATGCTTTTGGTGGTAAACTACAAAAAGAATATGATAAAGTCCTACTTCAACGACCTGGAGGACCTGCGCTATCAGGTGGAGTATGTTGACGAGACGGAGTTTCTGGGCACCGGCGGCGGCCTGAGTCTTTTGAAGGGCAAGCTGGACAGCACCTTCTTCTTCTCCAACTGCGACACCCTTCTGGACGTGGACTACGGCGACGTGTATCAATACCACAAAAAGCACGGCAACCTCATCACCATGATCTGCGCCTACAAGCACTACACCGTACCCTACGGCGTGGTGGAGATGGGGGAGAACGGAGCCATTGCCGCCATGCGGGAAAAGCCGGAACTGAACTTCCTCACCAACACCGGCGTTTATGTTGTGGAGCCGCAGGTGGTGGAGGAGATGGAGGAAGGCCGCAAGGTGGGCTTCCCCGATGTGATCGACGAATACCGCCAAAAGGGCCTGCCGGTGGGGGTGTATCCCATCAACGAGTCCGCCTGGATGGACATGGGCCAGATGGAAGAACTGGAAAAGATGCGCCGCCGCCTGGAACAGCAGGCCTGACGCGCGCGGGGAGCTTTGCGTATGGAACTTTTTTACAGCTATCTGTCGCTGGCGGCGCTGGCGGGCTTTGCCGTGCTCATGGCGTGGCGCACAAAGCTGCCCGCGCCGCTTGCGCCCTTTGCGGCGCTGTGCGCCACCATGGTGTGGTTCAGCGCCGCGGGCATGCTGGGCGTGCTGGCGGCGGCCGGGTGGCTCTATTTTGTGCTGGCGGCGGCGGCCTGGGTGCTCGCTTTCCGGCCGGGGGCAAAACAGCCTGCCTCCGCGCTGAAAGCCCCCGGCTTTGCCGCCTTTTTTGTGTTGTCGGCGGCGCTGCTGGCCTTCTTCGCCTGGCGGCAGCCCATGTTCTCCACCTGGGATGAATTCTCCTTCTGGGGCACCGCCGCCAAGATCGTCAAGACCAGCGGCGGGCTCTATGTGAACGCCGACATCGGCTGGGCCTGGGTGGGCACCCACCGCCCGGCGCTGGTGGTGCTGGGCTGGTTCTTCCAGTTCTTCGGCGAATACGCCGAGTGGCGGGTGCTGGCGGCCTACGACATCCTGCTCCTTTCCATCTTTGCCGCCCTCACCGCCGGCTGCGAAAAGGGCAAGCCCCGGCAGTGGGTCCCGGCGCTGGGCTTCGGCTTTCTGCTGCCCTTCGTCATCACCCTCTACGGCAGCGTCACCCGCCCCACCGACCTTTACGCCTCGGCCCTCTCGGACATCCCCCTGGGCCTGACCTTCGGCGGCGCGCTGGCGGTCTATTATATCAATGAAAAGAAGGCGCTGTGGCCCAGTGCCCTGGCGCTGGCCGCCCTGTGCCTGGAAAAGGACACCGGCTTTGCCCTGGCACTGGTGGCGGCGGGTCTCATCGCCGCCGACGGGGCCTTCGCCCTGCTGATGGAAAAAGCCCCCCTGCGCCGCTGGGCAAGGCCCGCGGCGGGTTGGGCCGGGCTCTTCGTCACCTGCGGCCTTTCCTTCTGGAGCTGGCAGAAATACCTCTCGGTGGCCAGTGTGGCGGACACCTCCAACGTGGGCGGCACTGAGGAGATGGGCATGGCCGAGATGGTCATCACCGGCGTGAAGGAACTGTTGGGCATCGGCCGCACCGAGAAGTTCACCACCATCATGGGCGGCCTTGTGCGGGCGCTTTTCACCTCCAAAACCACCATGGTGGGCCCCTTCGCGGTGGTCATCGCCCTGGCGGCGGCCATGGCAGTGGGGGCGGCCATCCTCACGAAAGACAAGGCCCTGCGCCGGCAGGCGGGCCTCTTTGCCCTGCTGGGCACGGCGGGCTTCGCGGCCTATTTCTTCTTCATCGGCCTGACCTATGTGTACGTCTTCCGGGACGAAGTGTCCGACGGGCTGGTGGGCTTTGAGCGGTATATGTACCCCTATCTGCTGGGCTGGCTGCTGGCCTCGGCGGCGCTGGTGCTGCGGGCCATGGGCTCCGAGCGCATCCAGGGCCTGTTGCAGACCGGCTTCGCGGTGATGACGCTGGCGCTGGCGGCGCTGGTGTGGCTGCGGCTGCCCTTCAGCCTCACCGTGTTCGGCGGGGGCGACGCGGCATACGCCGAGCGCTGGGCCACCCGGGACGAGGCGGCCCAGGTGCAGGCGGCGGTGCCCGAGGACGCCCACATCTTCTTTGTCAGCCAGGGGGACGACGGCAGCCGCTGGTTCCTCTATTCCTACGAGCTCTACCCCTGGTATCTGGATTACAGCGGCAACGACGGCCAGGGCGGCGGCGGCACCTTTGCGCTGCCCGGGGCGCTGGAAGAGGACACCCTCTACTACCACCCCTACACCGCCGAGGAACTGCTGGAGTGCATCCGCGGCCGCGGCTGCGACTATGTGTTTGTGGAGCGCAGCGACGACCTCTTTGCCGACGGCTACGCGGC
Source organism: Oscillospiraceae bacterium (assembly GCA_004558145.1). Lineage (GTDB taxonomy): Bacteria > Bacillota > Clostridia > Oscillospirales > Ruminococcaceae > Allofournierella_A > Allofournierella_A excrementavium. Next base: position 132,723 of record SFDQ01000001.1, on the reverse strand, counting down.
TCTGTTCAGCGACGGGCTGGCGGGCTGCGGGGAGCAGTCGGCGGTGTATGTCTGGAACGAGACCGAAGGGCAGTTTGACTTTGTCTGCAATGTGGGGGCCGAAGGATGAAACGAGTGTTTGCATGGGCGGCGGCCCATCTGGTGGCCGCCTGCTATCTCCTGGCCCTGGCGCTGTGGGCGCTGTGGGCCTTAGGAAACGCCGGGTGGGACGCCCTTGGCTTTGCCACCGGGCGGCTGACCACGGTGGAGGTGCCCCTTTCCTCGCTGCAAAGCCAGGACGTCGCCCTCACCGACGACGGCCTCTGGGTCACCACCGGGGCCGATCCCCAGTTCCATCTGGAACTGGACCAGCCGGTGCGCAGCGTGCTGTTTGCCACCGACGCGCCGGCCTCCGGCTTTGAAGGCTACTGGGCCGGCGCGGGCCAGGACTTCAGCCTGCGCCGCCGCGTCTGGGCCGGGGAGACCGGCAGCGGCGTGCTGCTGGTGTTCCCCGAAGCGGCGGACACCCTGCGCATCGACCCCGCCGCCGGGGCGGGTGTGGTGCTGGCCGGGGGCGAAAACGCCGCCCTCACCGTGAACGCGCCGGTGGCCTTCTGGCGGTACTTCGTGCCCCGGGCGGGGCAGGCGCTGGCACTGGCCGTGCTGCCCGCCGCCGCGGCGGTGCTGGCCGACCTGGGCCTTTTCTGGAAAGGGCGGCTTTTGAAAAAGCGGGGCTGAGCGCCCCGCCGCGAGAGGTTTGGAATGGAACGAGCAAAACGCTTTTTACAGGGCCGCCGGGGCCGTCTTTTCATGGCGGCGGGGGGCATGGCGCTCATCGTCTGCGCCGTCTATGCCGCCTGCGGCTTCTGGCCCTTCGGGCCGAACTCGGTGATGACCGGGGACCTGAACAGCCAGTATATTCCCTTCTACGCCCACTTCTATGACGCGGTGCGCGAAGGCGGCAGCCTTTTCTATGCCGACGATCTGGGCCTGGGCGGCGGAGCCTTCGCCCTCTTCGCCTACTATTTCGCCAGCCCCTTCGCCTGGCTCTATCTTCTCGTCGCGCCGGAATTCTACGGCCAGCTGTGCTGCATCGTCTACGCGGCCAAGGTCATTCTGGCGGCGGCGGCCTTCTGCTTTTATCTTGAGCGGCGCTGGGGCGGCGAAAACGGAAAAGCCCTCTGGCTGCCCCTGTGCTGGTGCTACGGCTTGATGGGCTACGCGGTGGCCTACGCCCAGAACGTCCTCTGGCTGGACGCAGTGCTTTTGCTGCCGCTGGTCTGCGCCGGCATCGACCGTCTGCTGGCGGGCAAAGGGGCCGTGGGCTTCTGTCTGGCGCTGGCCGCGGCCATCTTCACGAACTTCTACATGGGGTATATGCTGTGCATATTCTCCGTTTTGTATTTCGTCGCCGGCCTTGCGGCGGGCTCGCCCCGCCCCGGGGGGAAGGCGGCGCTTTCGGCCTTCGGGCGCTTCGCGGCGGCGGGGGTCACGGCGGCGGCCCTGGCCGGCGTGGTGCTGCTGCCCGCGGTGACCGAGATATTGCAGGTCAAGAGCACCGGCCTCGACTTTTCCGGCGGCGGGCAGTTTTCGCCGCTGGAACTCATCCAGAAATTCTTCACCGGAAACTTCGTCTGGGCGGACGTGCAGAACGGCCTGCCTCCCGTCTACTGCGGCATGCTGGGCCTCGGGGCGGCGATGCTCTACTTCTTCTCCGCCCGCCCCCGGCGGGAAAAGCTGGTCTATGGGCTGTTCGCCGCCCTGCTGCTGGTCAGCCTCTGGTGGCGGCCGCTGGACCTTGCGTGGCACGGCTTTGCGGCCCCCAACTGGTTCCCCTACCGGGAGAGTTTCCTGCTGGTGTTCCTGCTGCTCACCCTGGGCGCGGGGGCCCTCACCGGGCCGCTGAGCCTGAAAAGGGGCCTTGCCGCCGGGGCGCTGGCGGCGGCACTGGGGGTGCTGGTCTACTTCTTCCGCGCCGAGACCTACGGCCGGCGGCGCTGGCTGTTGGCCTGCTGCCTGCTGGCGGCGGGCATCGGCCTTGTCTGGCTGTGGGGCCGCCTCAAAGGCGGCAAAAAACGGTTGGCCGCCCTGGCTCTGGCCGCCCTCACCGCCGGGGAGCTGGCGCTGAACGGGTACTGGGCGCTGCGCCTCTTTGAAGCCTACCCCGTGGCGGATTACGCCGGCTTTGTGCGGGCCGGGCGGGCCACCGTGCAGGCGGTGGAAAAAGAGAACACCGAAGACTACCGGGTGGAAAAGACCTCTTTCCGCACCCTCAACGACCCCATGCTGCTGGGCTACGATGGGCTGACCCATTTCAGCAGCGTGCAGGACGGGGCATCGTCCATCCTGCTGATGGCCCTGGGCTACCGCAACTACGGCTCCAGCTACGGCTATCTATCCGGCAGCACCGCCGCCGCCGACAGCCTTCTGTCGGTGGGGTGGTTCCTGGCGCAGGAAGGGGACGCGGTGCCCACCCACTTTGAAGTGACCGATGTCGCCGCCCCCTGGCAGGTGTACCAAAACCCCAATGCTCTGCCCCGGGCGCTCTGGTCGCCCTCGGACGCGGCGGCCTTCGAACTGGCCGACGGCCTCGACGCCTTTGAGGCGGCCGAGACCCTTTACACCGCCCTGCTGGGCGAAGAAACAGCCTTGTTCGCCCCGGTGGAGAGCGCGGAGAGCGGCGCGGAATTCGACCTGACGATGCCCGAAGGCGGCATCCTCTACGCCATCTTTTCCGGCGCGGGGGCGGACGTGCCCCTGGCGGTGAACGGCCAGGAGAAGGGGACTGTCCTTTCCATCGGCCGCTCGGCGGACGCCGCGGTGGACCTGGGCCGCTTTGAGGCGGGCCAGACCGTGAAGGTCACTTTGGGCGCTGCGGTGGACTGTGCACGCTTCGCGGTGCTGAACGAAGAAGCCCTGGCCGCCGCCTGTGGGGAACTGCGTTCGGCCGCGCCCGCGGTGACAAGTTGGGCAGACGGAGCCATCCAGCTGGAAACCAGCGCGCAGACGGAGGGCCTTGCGGTGCTCACGGTGCCCTACGACGACAACTGGCGGGCCGAAGTGGACGGCGCGCGGGCTGAAATTCAGAGGGCGGCGGGGGCGCTGATGGCGGTGGAACTGCCCGCGGGCAGCCACACCCTCACTCTCACCTACACCCAGCCGGGCGCGGCGGCGGGCCTTGGCCTGACGCTGGCGGGGGCCCTGGGCCTCGCGGCGCTGGCATTCTGGCAGAAGAAAACAAACGGTAAGGAGCGATAACAATATGCAGGACGTTCTCATCATTGCCGAGGCGGGCGTCAACCACAACGGCAGCCTGGAAATGGCAAAACAGATGGCGCTGGCGGCCAAAAACGCCGGGGCGGACGTGGTGAAATACCAGACCGCCGTGCCGGAGCTGGTGGTGTCGAAATTTGCCCCCAAGGCCGAGTATCAGAAGGCCCAGACGGGGGACGGCGAGAGCCAGCTGGAGATGATCCGCCGGCTGCACTTTGATTTTGAGGGCCACCGCCAGCTCAAGGAATACTGCGATTCCATCGGCATCCAGTACCTCTCGGCGGCCTTCGACCTGCCCAGCGTGGAGTTCTTGAAGGAGCTGGACCTGCCCTTCTTCAAAATTCCCAGCGGCGAGATCACCAACCTGCCCTACCTTGAGGCGGTGGCGGCGGCCAAAAAGCCGGTGGTGCTCTCCACCGGCATGAGCACCCTGCCGGAAATCGAGGACGCCCTCTCCGTTCTGGAAGACGGCGGCTGCCCCGGTGTGACGCTGCTCCACTGCAACACCGAGTACCCCACCCCCTATGAGGACGCGAACCTGCTGGCCATGCTGGAACTGGCGGACCAGTTCGGCGTGCCGGTGGGCCTTTCGGACCACACCCCCGGCTGGGAGTGCGACGTGGCCGCGGCGGCCCTGGGCGCGGTGGTCATTGAAAAGCACTTCACGCTGGACAAGACCCTCCCCGGTCCCGACCACAAGGCCAGCCTGGACGTGCCCGAGCTCACCGCCATGATAAAAGCGGTGCGCCACACCCAGGCTGCCCTCGGCACCGGCCGCAAGGCAGTGACCGCCAGCGAGGCCAAGAACAAACCCATCGCCCGCAAGAGCATCGTGGCCGCCAAGGCCATCAAAAAGGGCGAAATTTTCACCGCCGAAAACCTCACCACCAAGCGCCCGGGCGACGGCGTTTCCCCCATGCGCTGGCACGAGGTGCTGGGCCTTGCGGCAAAGCGGGACTTTGCCGAGGACGAGCCCATCGAACTGTAACAAAAGGAGGAGAGGGCCATGGAACAGCCTCTCATCGCCGTTGTCACCGGCACCCGGGCGGAGTACGGCCTGCTGCGCCCCGTTTTGCAAAAGCTGGCCGCCCGTCCGGACGCGAAGCTGGCCCTGCTGGTCACCGGCGCGCATCTGTCCCGGCGGCACGGGGCCACGGTGAGCGAGATAGAAGCGGACGGCATGCCCATCGCGGCGCGCATCCCCATTCTTTTTGAGGAGGACGAGGGGCCCCTGGCCACCGCCCGCGCGGTGGAAAGAGCCATCCGGGGCTTTTCGGAGTGGTTCGCTGAAAACAGACCCGCCTGCTGCCTCGTGCTGGGTGACCGCTATGAGATACTGGCCGCCGCCGAGGCCGCGGCCTTTGCCGGCGTGCCGGTGGCCCACATCAGCGGCGGCGACGTGACCCTGGGGGCCCAGGACGACTGGTACCGCCACTGCCTGACGAAGATAGCCCACCTGCACTTCCCCAGCTGCGAGGAGTCCGCCGCCCGGGTCATCCGAATGGGCGAAGCGCCCGCCACCGTGTTCAACGTGGGGGGCCTGGGGGACGAGAACATCCGCACGATGGAAAAACTGGACCCCGCCGCTTTGAGCGAGAGCGTGGGCTTTGACCTGACGCGGCCCTTCGGCCTTGTCACCTTCCATCCCCAGACGGCGGGCGGCGTGGACGTGACCGCCCAGATGCGCGCTCTGCTGGACGCGATGGACGAACTTACCCGCACCGAGGGCCTTGTGTGGCTGGTGACCAAGTCCAACGCGGACGCGGGCGGCCTTGCCATCAATGCCATGTGGGACGAATGGGGCGAACAGCACCCGGACACGGCGGCGGTGCGCGCAAGCCTTGGGGTCAAGCGGTATCTCTCCGCCATGGCCGCCGCGGCGCTGGTGCTGGGCAATTCCTCCAGCGGCGTGGTGGAGACCCCCACCTTCGGGGTGCCCGCGGTGAACGTGGGCGGGCGGCAGGAGGGCCGCCCCCTGTGCGAAAACGTGATCTGCTGCCCGGCGGAAAAAGAGGCCGTCGCCGCGGCGGTGCGCAAGGCTGTGAGCCCGGAGTTCGCCGCCGTTGCAAAGGGCGCGAAAAGCCCCTATAATGGGGGAGACACCAGCGGCAAGATCGTGGACATCCTGCTGGAACAGGTGCGCCGGCCCGGTTTCGGCGCGCCGAAAGTGTTTTACGACGGCCGGTAAGGCCGCAAACAATACGAACGAGGTGGAACCTATGGAACTTCTCATCGTGGGCCTGGGCAGCATGGGCAAGCGCCGCGCCCGGCTTTTGAAGGGCATCGACAAGAACATCGCCCTCTTTGGGGTGGACACCAGCCCCTCCCGCCGGGAGGAGGCCGCGGCTCTCGGGGTGGAAGGCTTCGAGAGCATCGACGCGGCGCTGGCGGCAAAAAAATTCGACGGCGCGCTGGTCTGCACCGCGCCCCTCTCCCACGCGGCCATCATCCGGCAGCTGCTCACAGCGGGCCTGCCGGTGTTCACCGAGCTGAATCTGGTCAGCGACGGCTACGCCGAGAACATGGCGCTGGCAAAGGAAAAGGGCGTGCCCCTGTTCCTTTCTTCCACCATGCTCTACCGGGGCGAGACCCAGTACATCAAGAGCCGCGTGGACGCCTTTGAAAAGCCGGTGAACTACATCTACCACATCGGCCAGTATCTGCCCGACTGGCACCCCTGGGAGAACTACAAGAACTTCTTCGTGGGCGACGCGCGCACCGGCGGCGTGCGGGAGATCTTCGGCATCGACCTGCCCTGGCTGCTGGACACCTTCGGCCCGGTGAAGAGCCTGCACGCGGAAAAGGACAAGCTCAGCGAGCTGGAAATTTCCTACCCGGACAGCGTCTTTGTGACCCTGCGCCACGAGAACGGCACCAAGGGCATGCTGGCGGTGGACGTGGTGAGCCCCAAGGCGGTGCGCAACTTCGAGTGCTTTGGCGAGGGGCTGCACCTCTTCTGGGAGGGCAACCCCAAGAGCCTTTACGACTTCGACCACGCCAGCGGCGAGAAGAAGGCGGTGAACACCTACGCCAGCGTGGAGCACGACTCCCGTTACAGCGACAACATCGTGGAAAACGCCTACGTGGACGAGCTGCAGAACTTCCTCGGCGTGCTGGCGGGCAGGGAAGAAGCCCGTTACAGCTTCGAAAAGGACCTGGAGACCATCCGGCTGATCGAGGCCATCGAGGAGGCGTGAGACATGGGATTTCTGGACGGGCTGCTGGGCAGTCCCAAACGGGACACGCTGCCCAGCGGCGTGACGGTGCGCCACTTCCGCACCGCCTACAAGGACCGGCTGCTGGCCCATTTTGACGCGGCGTTTCCCGGCCGCGAGACCCTTCTCTGGGACGACGAGACCACCGGCATCGAGCTGGCGGTGATGAAGCCCACCGAGGCCGAGCCCTTTTATGTGGCCTACACCATCGGCATGAGCGCCGAGCCCATGAACCTGGACGACATGCCCAAAAACCGCCAGTACGAGTGGCTGCGCTGGGCGGAGCTGGTGATGTTCCTGCCCGGGGACTGGCCGGTGGACGAGAGCCGCTGGCCCGAGCACCTGAACGACCCGGAGGACAAGCCCGCCGCCTGGCCCCTGCGCCTGTTGCGGCTGCTGGCCCAGCTGCCCCGCAAGGGCAACACCTGGCTGGGGGCGGGGCACTCCATCCCCAACGGCGCGCCGCCTCACCCCTATGCGGAGGGCTGCCCCTTCACCGGGGCGGTGCTGTTTTTGCCCGGCGAAAAGAACGGCCCCAAACCCCTGGACGCGGTGAAGCTGGGCGCGGGCCGGCGGCTGATGCTCTACATCGTGGTGCCGGTGCACCCGGAAGAGATGCAGTTCAAGCTGGACCACGGCGCCGAGGCGCTGGAGGAAAAGCTGCGGGCCCTGCCCGGCGGGGCGGGCTTTATGGTGGATGACCGCCGCCCGTCTGTGGCGAAAAGCGAGGAGGCATAAACATGGAAGTATTGTTCGTGGGCCTTGGGTCCATCGGCACCCGCCATCTGCGCAACCTTTTTGAGGTGGCAAAGGAAAAGGGCATCGATGTGCAGGCGGACGCTCTGCGCTCCTCCATGCGGCCGCTGGCCGGGGACGTGGAGGGCCTTCTGCGGGCCCAGTACGTCAGCTATGACCAGCTGGGCCATTACGACGCGGCCTTCATCACCAACCCCACCCACCTGCACGCCCACACCCTGGCGGAGCTGGCGGGCAAGGTGGACTGCTTTTTCATCGAAAAGCCCATCTTTGAGGGCACCGGCTATGACCTGGCGCAGCTGGGCCTCGGGCCGGACCAGAAGGCCTATGTGGCCGCGCCCATGCGCTGGTGCGGCACTTTCCTGGCCCTCAAGGAGCGCATGCCGGACCTCAAGCCCTATTCGGTGCGGGTCATCTGCTCCTCCTATCTGCCGGACTGGCGGCCCGGGGTGGACTACCGCACCGTCTACTCCGCCCACAAGGAGATGGGCGGCGGCGTGACCATCGACCTCATCCACGAGTGGGACTATCTGGTGGACCTGTTCGGCGCGCCGCTGGAGGCGTATAACTTCAAGGGCACCTACTCCCATCTGGAAATAGACTCGGACGACCTTTCGGTCTACATCGCCCGCTACCCCAGCCTGTTGGCGGAGGTGCATCTGGACTACTTCGGCCGCACCTACCGGCGCACCATCGAGCTGTTCTGCAAGGAGGGCACCGTCACCGCCGACTTCGGCGCGGGCACCCTCACGCTGGAAAACGGCGAGGTCATCCACTGCGAGGAGCCGGTGAACCAGCGCTATCTGCGGGAGATGGCCTACTTCCTCGACTACGCCTGCAAGGGCGAAGGCGAGAGCATCAACAGCCCCGCCATGGCTCAGAAGGTGCTGGGCCTGACGCTGGGCGAAACCATGTGAGAGCCGCCCAATAGACGGCGAAAAGGAGACGCATCATGAAAAAACTGCTCATCACCATCTGCGGGCGGGCCGGCAGCAAGGGCTTCAAAAACAAGAACCTCAAGACCTTCTGCGGCCGTCCGCTGGTCTATTACAGCCTTGCGGCGGCGGGCCTGTTCCAGGCAAGCCGCCCCGACGTGCAGGTGGACATCTGCCTCAACACCGACAGCGAAGCCCTGGCGAAGCTGGTGGCGGAACAGTACCCCGAAGTGGTCTATCTGCCCCGCTGCGAGGAGCTGGGCGGCGACCGGGTGCCCAAGATGGCCGTCATTCAGGACAGCCTTGCCCGCATGGAGGAGAAAAACGGCGCCTATGACTATGTGATGGATCTGGACATCACCAGCCCTCTGCGCACGGCCCAGGACATCAAAAACGCCTTTGAGCTGGCGGAGAGCCGGGAGGACCTGGACCTGGTGTTCAGCGTCACCGAGAGCCGCCGCAACCCCTACTTCAACATGGTGCGCCGCTGCGGCGACCACGTGGAAAAGGGCATCGAGAACGCCCCGGGCACCCCGGCCTTCACCGCCCGGCAGATGGCCCCGGAGTTCTATGACGTGAACGCCAGCATCTACGTTTACCGCCGGGCCTTTTTGGCCGGCAACACCACCGGCATTCTGTGGGACGGCAAGATCGGCGCCAGCCTGATGATGGACACCGGCATCCTGGACATCGACAGCGAAGAGGACTTCAAGCTGATGGAGGTCATCGGCGCGCACCTTTACGCCACGCTGGAGCCCTTCGCCCAGGTGCAGGCGGCCATCCGCGGCTGAAAAAGCATTGCATCCAAAACCCGGCAAACCAACAAGGGAAAGTATAAAAAGGCATGATAAAAACGCGAGATCCTTTCACCGGCGCCCAGCGCCGCAACGTGGCGTTGAGCTTCGGGCTCGGCGCCGCGCTGGTGCTGTGCATCTATTTTGTACTGGGCTTCTGGCCCTTCGGTGACGGCACCATGCTCACCGGCGACCTCAACGGTCTGTATGTGGCCTACCTCACCGACCTGAAGCACCGCCTGACGGAGGGCGGCTTCTTCTACAGCTTTTCAAAACTCTGCGGCGGCAGCACCCTGGGCCTGTTCGCCTACTATATGGCCAGCCCCTTCAATCTGCTGATCCTGCTGGCCCCCACCCGCATGATCCCCCAGATGGTGCAGCTGATGTTCCTTCTGCGCACCGCCTGCACCGGCGCGGCCTTCTGCTTCTTTGTGCAAAAGCACTATGACAGCGCCAGCCCCCTGCTGCCCGTTCTGAGCCAGGGCTACGCCCTGTGCGCCTATTGCGTGGTCTACAGCCAGAACATCATCTGGATGGACGTGGTGATGCTGGCGCCGCTGGTGCTGTGGGCGCTGGAACAGCTGGTGGACACCGGCCGCCACTGGCCGCTGTTCTGGCTGGTGTTCGCCTGCATCCTGCTGAACTTCTACACCGCCTGGGAGGTGTGCCTGTTCAGCGTGCTCTATTTCTTCTGGTACTGGGCCGCCAGCCCCCGCCTCGCCGGGCGCAGCCGCCGGCTGCTGGGCCGCCGCCTTGGCGCCTTCGCGGCCACGGGCGTGCTGGCGGCCGGGCTTGCCATGGCCCTCTTGTACCCGGCGCTGGTGGAGATCGAGGAATCCAAGGGCGCTTTGTTCGGCATGGACTTCACCCTCGGGACCAACTTCTCCCTGCCGCAGCTTCTGTATCAGTTCTTCTTCGGCAACTTCTTCTGGGAGGACGTGACGAACGGCCTGCCCAACATCTACTGCGGCGTGTTCTGCGCCGTGCTGGCGGTGCTGTTCTTCCTCTCGGGCAAGGTGTCCCGTCGGGAAAAGCTGGCAAGCGCCGGGATGCTGGCGGCACTGGTGCTCAGCTTCTGGGTGAACGGCGTCGACCTGGTCTGGCACGGCTTCAAGGAGCCGGTGTGGTTCCCTTACCGTTACAGCTTTTTGTTCAGCCTCTTCCTTCTTGTGCTGGCGGCGCGGGCGCTGCTGGACGCCCGGCCCCGGCTCTGGGCGCTGGGTGCGGCCGCGGCGCTGGGCGCGGTGTGGCTGGCGGGCTATCATACCTCGGCCGGCGAGACCTTCTCGGTGCTCAAGCTGGCCGCCTGCGCCGGGGTCTGGTACGGCACGCTGGCCTGCCTGTGGCTGCTGGGCACAAAAAGGACCGGCGCGCTGCTGGGCGCGGCGGGGCTCTGTGTGCTCGTCTGCGGCGACATGACCGAGAACAGCACGCTGGCCCTGCGCAAGTTCGAGACCTACACCAAAAGCGGCTTTGAGAGCTTTTACGACGAGAACACCGCCGTGGTGGATGCCCTGCGCGCGCGGGACGACGGGTATTACCGCATCGAAAAGAACTTCATGCGCACCCTGAACGACCCCATGCTGCTGGACTACTGGGGCATCAGCCACTACTCATCCACCAAGGCCAGCACCGCAAAGCCCATGCTGGAGCAGCTGGGCTATGTGAACTACACCATCTACGGCTGGGGCTCCACTGCCGTGGCGGACAGCCTTCTGGGCATCAAGTACGTCTATTCCGACGGCAGCCGCCCGCTGCCCGCCGGCTACCAGCCGCTGGAGACGGGCACCACCCTGACGGCGGCGGAAAACCCCTGGGCGCTGCCCTTGGCCTGGGCCGGCGGCGACGAGGCGCTGGAGGTGGACGTGGAGGCGAGCTCCAACACCTTCCTGCTGCAGAACGAGATGCTCTCGGCGCTGGTGCCCGGCACGCCGGACGCCCTTCTGGCCGCGGAGGATGTGGAATTTGACGAGGAGGCAAGCGGCATCGGCCTGTGGTTCACCGCGCCGGTGAGCGGGCCCTGCTATCTGGCCGTGCCGGACACCGGCAACCTGCTGCCTGCCGACGTGAAGGTGGACGGCGAGCTGCTGGGCGAATACTTCCAGGGAGACTCCCTGGGCGGCGTGTTCCCCCTGGGCAGCTTTGAGGCGGGCCAGCGGGTGTATTTTGAACTGGGCGTGGAGGACACGCCCGAGTACCGGGACAAAATTCAGATCTACAGCCTCGACACCGATGTGCTCACCGAGGCGGCCGACACCCTGAAAGCGGGCGCGGCCACCGGGCTCTCCATCCGGGAGGGCGGCGCCATCGACCTTGAGATCGAGGGCGGCGAGGGGCGCGAGCTGCTGGTGCTGCCCTTCGCCTATGAGGACGGCGGCCGCTGGACCGCCGTGCGCAACGGCGAGGAAGTGCCGGTGGAGCAGGTCTTTGAGGGCATGATGGGCGTGAAGCTGGAAGAGGGCGAAAACGCCATTCAGCTGCGCTACCATCATCCGGGCGCTGCGGCGGGCGCGGCGGTGAGCGCCGTGTCGGCGGCGGCAACCATCGTGTGGTTCGCGGCGGAAAAGCGGCGCGGCAAGGGAGGAAAAGACGCATGAACGAACCCCAGAGGGTGCTGGAGCTGGTCACCGAAGCCGGTGAGCTGCTGCTCAAAAACGGCGCGGAGGTCAGCCGCACCCAGCAGACCATGGAGATCATGGCAAAGAGCCTTGGCGTGTCGGATTTCCACGGCTATGTGCTCACCAACGGCATCTTCACCAGTGTCGGCCCGGAGAACAACATGCCCGCCCAGGTGCGCAGCGTGCCTGCCAGCACGGTGCATCTGGGCCGGGTGGAGGCGGTGAACCAGCTGTCCCGGCGCATCGCTGCGGGCGAGGTGGGGCTGGACGAAGCCTACGCCGAGCTGGAGCGCATCCGAAAGATGCCCTGCGCCCCCGCGCTGGGCCAGGTGCTGGCCTGCGGCTTTGGCAGCGCCTGCTTTGCCATCCTGTTCGGCGGCGTCTGGCAGGACGGCGTGGTGGCCCTTGCGGTGGGCCTTGGCCTGCAGCTGGTGCTGCTGGGGCTGGACCGCTGGGGCGCGGGCAAGCTGTTCACCTGCTTTTTGGGCGCGGCGTTCGTCGCGCTGTTCACCCTGCTCATCTTTGCCACCGGCATCGGCGTCAACAGCGACAAAGCCATCATCGGCGCGCTGATGCCCCTGGTGCCCGGCATGGCGCTGACCCTGGGCATCCGGGACCTCATCGACTCGGACTTCCTCTCCGGTGTCATCCGCATGCTGAACGCGCTGCTCACCGCCGTCTGCATCGCTTTGGGCGCGGGCCTTGTGCTGGCCCTGGCAAATCTCATCGAGGGGGTGGCGCTGTGACCGGTCCGCTTCTGATCCAGCTGGCGGCGGCCTTCTGCGGCACCGTCTGCTTTGCGATTTTGTTCCACGTTCCGCCGCGGCATCTGTGGTGCTGCGGCATCTGCGGCATGGCCGGGTGGCTGGTCTACTGGCTGAGCATGCAGTACCAGCCGGACACGGTGGTGGCCAGCTTTCTGGCGGTCATCCCCATGGCCGTTTCCGCCCGGGCCTGCGCCATCCTGCGCAAGGCCCCGGTCACCCTGTTCCTCATCCCGGGCATCTTTCCGCTGGTGCCCGGCGCGGGCATCTACTACACCGCCTACAGCTTCATCATGGGCGATTCGGCGGCGGCCGCCGCCAAGGGCGCCGAGACCCTGAAGATCGCCGTGGGCCTTGCGCTGGGCGTGGCGGTGGTGGTGGCCATCCCCCTGCGCTGGGGCGCGGGGGCCCGCAGCCGCCAGAAATAAACGACAAAAGCCCGCCGGGAAGCAGCTGCTTCCCGGCGGGCTTTTTTGTGCGCAATATTTTACAAGAACGATACGTCTTGCTGGGGACTTGTTGCCCCGCCTGGTGGGATACTTTTCCTGCGGCGAAGCGCCGCAAAACAGGATAAAAGGAGAGTAGAACACCATGAAGATGAAACTTGCCGCCCTGGCGGCCTCGTTCGTTTTAGCGGCGGCGCTTGCCGCCTGCGGGGGCAGCCCCTCGTCCGCCCCGTCCCAGAGCCTGCCGACCCAGCCGTCGTCTGCCGCGCCGGAAAGCGCCGCCCCCGGCAGCGAAGCCAACTCCGCCCCGGAGCCCTCCGCCGCGGGCGAAACAGAGATCAAGGGCACGGGCGAGAGCATTTCGGGCTACAAAAGCTTCACCATCCACTACGAGGACGACACCGAAAGCGCCATCCAGCGGGGCGTGGAGGGCCTGACCTACACCCTGGAGGGGGTGCAGGTGTTCGATTCCATCAAAGACGCCGGGGTGGACATGTACGGCTGCACGGTGGACAGTGAGGACATCCTCGACCTGCCCTTTGTGCTGGTGGAGCTGAAAGCGGACTACACCGCCCCCGCCGGCGGGGAAGGGGAGGTCATCGCGGACGCGAACGACCTGACCCCCATGATCCAGATGGACCGGCTGGAAGAGGGCAGCGAGCCCGCCTTCCCCGTGCTGGGCTATTTCAGCCTGCGCCCCAAGGAGGATGACGCCAAGCTGGACAGCCAGCATCAGGCCTTCTGCTACATCATCAAGGACGGCGAGAGCGTCACCTTCCAGCTGGGCGTCTTCTGCGACCAGACGCTTCTGGACGCGAAGGACCTGTATCTTGAGGTGAACGCCGTGCCCGCGCCCCCGGACGGAGGCACCGTCAGCGGCGACACCGTCAAGCGGATGTTCGACCTGCTGGGGGAATGAGTAAAAAAAAGGCTGCCGCTCAAAAGCGTTTGAGCGGCAGCCTTTCTATTGTTCAGATGAGTCTCACGCGGTCTCGGCGGTGGCGGGGGCAGCCAGCTCGTGCAGATTGGCGTTGTAGACTTCCTCGTTCAGCAGGTTCTCGGACTTGGCCACGTACAGGCAGGTGCAGGAGTCGCCCACCACGTTCAGCGAGGTGCACAGCATCTCGATGGGGCGGTTGATGGCCAGGATCAGGCTGTAGGCCATCAGGGCGCTGTCGTTGGTCATGCCCACGCCGGACAGGATGGTGAACAGGATGATCGCGCCGGCGCCGGGGGCGGCGGGGGTGCCCGCCGAAGCGATGAGCGCCAGGGCCATGATGACCAGCAGGGAGAGCGGGGTGACGTCATAGCCGCCGCAGCCCGCCACGAACAGGGTGGCGACGACCTGCATGATGGCGGTGCCGTTCATGTTCACGGTCATGCCCAGGGGCAGCACGAAGGAGGCGACGGATTCATCCACACCCAGTTCCTGGGAGGTGGTCTCCATGTTCAGCGGCAGGGCCGCGGCGCTGGAGGAGGTGGAGAAGCCGAACAGCGCCACCTTGGAGATCTTCTTGATGAAGGGGATGGGGTTCAGCTTGGTGCCGAAGCGGATGATCAGCGCATAGCCGAACACCAGATACACCAGCAGCAGCGCGACGGTGGTGAGCATGTAGAAGGCCGCCGGGCGCAGGTAGTCGATGCCGTAGGTGGCGAAGGTGCGGGTCAGCAGCACGAAGATGGCCAGCGGGCCCACCTTGGAGACCACGAAGTTCAGGAACACCACGCAGAGGTTGTTGACCTCGTTGAACAGCTTGGTCAGGGTCAGGCAGCGGTCCTCGCCCACGGCGGTGATGCACAGGCCCACCGCGGCGGCGATGAACACGACGGCCAGCACGGCGGTGTTGTTGCTGAAGGCGGTGGTGATGTTGGAGGGCACGATGTTCAAGATCACGTTCAGCGGGTTCGAGCCGGAGGTGCCGGTGCTCGCCTGCATCGAGCCGATGGAGGTGTTGAACAGCCCGGCCTCAAACAGCCAGAGGCCGACGGTGGCGGCCAGCAGCAGCGCCAGGAAGGAGCAGAGCAGGAACCAGCACAGGGTCTTGAAGGAGATGCGCCCCAGGGTGCGGGTGTCGGAGATGGTGCCGATGGCCAGCGCGATGGAGGTGAACACCATCGGAACGATGACCAGCTGCAGCGCGCGGATGAACATCTGGCCGATGATGTAGAACAGGCCGATGGCGTTTGTGGCCCCCTCCGCGGTGATGTCCTGGAACAGGATGTTGTTGATCGTGTTCCAGAGCGCCGCGTTGCCGGTGGCGTTCAGTGTTTCACGCAGCCACATAAAAAAAAGGCCCGCGATACAGCCAAGCAGTAACGCGATGCCCATTCTTGCAGCCAGCGAACGAGAAGATTTGGTCTTTTTCATGATCGATACCCCCACCACATAGAATTGCACAGGGCTGCCCGCGCGCAGGCCGCCCAAGGGGGCGGGTGCGGGGGACGGACAGTTGACCTGTCGAAACCAAATGGAACGGCGCGGCGGGGCCGCGTGACCGCGTCTCCGGCACACCTTTAATATCATACTCAAAGATACGACGCATTTCAACTGTGAATTGTGTAGAAAAATGGTTGTTAAAACCGTGTAAAATGAGAAAAGTTGCAAGAAAACGTCCTGAAGTGCCCCGGCTTTGGGCAGAATGCCGAAAGAAGTCATACTATCGCAAGCGTTCGCTCCAGCGCCCTGTTGGCAGGAAAAAACAACAGCATAACAGCCGAAGAAAAAGCCGGGCCTCCCTGCAAGGGGGAGGCCCGGCTTTGCTGTGCCGTATTCAGAAAAACGATGGCTCAAAACCAGCCGATCCAGACTCCGGCGGCCATGGTCACCGCGCCCAGAGCGCGCCCCGCCCGGCGGGCGGCGCGCACGCCCAGCAGGGCGGTGGTCTCGGGGGTGACCAGAGGAAAGAGCAAAATGTCCGACCCGATCAGCAGCATGCCGCCGCCCACCAGAGCGTCCTGCCCATCGAGCGCGCCGGCAAACAGCGCCAGCACGCCCGCGGCCAGCAGGAGAAGGAACCACTTGATGCAGCGCTGGTCCCAGGCGAGGGTGCGCTCGCAGCGCTCCCTGCAGTCATCGCTGCAAAAGTGCTGCCCTTGCGGCAGTTTTTTGCCGCACCAGCCACAGCGGTCCATGAGGGAGCCTCCTTCCAGGCAGGCGGCTTTACAGCTTCGCCAGCTCCACGGCCACCTTGGCGGCCAGACGGGCGTTGTTGTAAGCCAGCTGGATGTTGGTGGCAAGGCTCTTGCCGCCGGTGTACTCCACGATGTGGGCCAGCAGGTAGGGGGTGATGTTCTTGCCGTGCACATGGTCCTTCTCGGCAGCGGCCAGGGCCTTGTCGATGACGGCGCTCATCTCGTCGAAGTCCAGGGCGTACTCCTCGGGCACGGGGTTGCCGATCAGCATGCCGCCGGCCAGGCCCAGGTCCCACTTGGTGCGGGCGATCTTGGCGATCTCGGCGGCGCTCTTGGCGGTGTAGTCCACGCCGAAGCCGCTCTTGCGGCAGTAGAAGGCGGGGAACTGGTCGGTGTTGTAGCCCAGCACCGGCACGCCCATGGTCTCCAGATACTCCAGGGTCAGGCCGATGTCCAAAATCATCTTGGCGCCCGCGCACACCACCGCAACGGGGGTGTGGGCCAGCTCCTGCAGGTCGGCGCTGATGTCCATGGTGGTGGTGGCGCCGCGGTGCACGCCGCCGATGCCGCCGGTGGCGAACACCGGGATGCCGGCAAGGCTTGCCAGGATCATGGTGGAGGCCACGGTGGTGGCGCCGGTGCCGCCGGTGGCCAGCAGGATGGGCAGGTCGCGGCGGCTCACCTTGGCCACGTTCTCGCCCTTGCACATCAGCTCCAGCTCCCCGGCGGACAGGCCCACCTTCATCCGGCCGTCGATGATGGCCATGGTGGCGGGAATGGCGCCCTCGGCGCGGATGATGCGCTCCACCTCAGCGGCGAAGGTCAGGTTCTCGGGGTAGGGCATGCCGTGGGAGAGGATGGTGCTCTCCAGAGCCACAACAGGCTTGCCCGCCTCCACGGCGGATTTGACTTCGGGCGCGATGTCCAGATAGTTCTTCAGGTTCATTGTACATACTCCTTTATCATAGTGTGAACGGCTTGCTCACTCATCTCTTCGCTGATGGTGTCCGGCGCGGCGATGGCCACAAGGCCCGCGCCAAGGGCGAAGTCCAGCACTTCGCTCTCGCTTTTGCCCGCCAGCGTGGCGTGCACGATGCCCGCCATGGTGGCGTCGCCCGCGCCGGTGGCGTTCACCAGCTTGTCAAAGGTGCGGCTGCGCCGGTGCACGCTGCCCTCCGGGCCTTTGTAGTAGATGCCGTCCGCCCCAAGGCTGACGAACACCCGCCGCACGCCCGAGGCCAGCACCCGGGTGCAGGCTTCTTCCAGGTCGGCGTCGGTGGCGATGGACATGCCTGCCAGCACCTCCATCTCCAGCCGGTTGGGCTTGATGGTGTCGAACCGGCCCAGCACCGGCACCAGCTTCCTGGCCCAGGTGGTGCTCACCGGGTCGATGTAGAGAGGCGCGGTGCAGTGGGCGGCCAGATATTCCAGCGCGTCGGCGGGCAGGTTGCCGTCGCACACCACCACCGGCGCGGCGTTCAAAAGGTCCATCCGCTGGGCCACGAAGTCCGCGTCGATGGCCGAGAGCACGCGCATGTCGCTCATGGCCACCAGCATGTCGCCCTCCGAGTCCATGATGGAGATATAGCTGGAGGAGGGGTGGCCCTGGCGCACCAGCAGCCCCCGGGTGCCCACGCCCAGCTCGGCGCAGGAATCCAGCAGCATGCGGCCGTAGACGTCGTCGCCCACGGCGCTCACCAGTTCGCACCGCTCGCCCAGGCGGGTGAGATTGTCCAGAATGTTGCGGGTCACGCCGCCCACCGACACGTGCAGCCGGCCGGGGTTGGAATCCCGCATGATGAGGGGGGCAAGGCTCTGGCCGTGGATGTCCACATTGGCTCCGCCGATGCCCGCCACATAGCTTTGGCCCAAGAAAACACCTCCCGAAAAAACATCCATTTGGAAAATATCATTTTACTACATCTGCCCCCCGGAATACAAGGGGATATATGTAAAAATTGCCGCCCCGCCCCGGCTTCGGGCGGGCGGCAAATTGCGCCGGCGGATGAATAAAACCCGCCGGCCCGCTGCAAACTAAGGGCAAAGCGATGACCCGCCGCCCCGGCCCTTTGTCGGCCCTGCGCGGCCGGCAGCAGAAAAAAACAAGGAGCGATAGCATGAACAGGATCATCTCGTTTTTCAAAGGCAAGGGCTTTTATCTGGCCCTGGCCCTTTGCATCCTGGCTGCGGCGGCCAGCAGCTTCTGGGCCATCCGCAACGTGATGCAGCGGTTCGGGCCGAACGCCGACAGCAGTCTGGAACAGGAGGGGACGCAGGAATGGGACTTGCCCGACGTACAGGTGGAGCAGAAGGTGAACGATGTGCCCGTGCCATCGGCAAAACCGTCACAGCCGTCGTCCTCGGCGTCTGGCTCTGGCGAAGCATCCGCACCGGCTGGGGACTCTGGCGAGGCTGCCGCTGCGCCCGCACCCTCCTTTGTGCAGCCGGTCGATGGGCAGATCACACAGGTCTACTCCGGGGATGAGCTGGTCTACAACGAGACCCTGCAGGACTGGCGCACCCACAACGGCGTGGACATCGCCTGCGCCGAGAACGCCCAGGTGAAGAGCGCGGTGGCGGGCACCGTCTGCAACATCTACGACGACGGCATGTGGGGCCGCATCGTGGAGGTGGAGGCGGGCGAGCTGACCTGGCGCTACGCCGGCCTTGCCGCGGACAGCGTGCAGGTATCGGTGGGCGACGGGGTGAGCGCCGGCCAGACCCTGGGCAATGTGGGCGAAGTGATGGCCGAGACCGCCAGCGGCCCCCACCTGCATCTGGAGGTGCTCAAGGGCGGCAACCGGGTGGACCCGGAACACTATTTCGGTTAAAACAGCAAACGGACCTCCGCTGAAAAGCGGGGGTCCGTTTTGTGCGTTTGAAACGAGTCAGACCGTCTGGCCCAGCGCCGCGGCCCGGCGGCCTGCCGCAGCTTCGGCGGCAAGGTCGCTGGCAAGGCGGCCCCGGCTGCGGGTGGTGAGCAGCTCGTTGGCATAGAGCAGGAAATCCGAGCGCAGCAGCACCGTCTCGCCCGCCGCCCCGTTCTCTTGAGCCGGGCGGATGGAGGCGAGGCCCGCCTGACACAGCAGGGCGCACAGCCGCTCATAAACGGCCAGGTCCGCCCGGGGCGCGGCCAGGCTGTAACCCTCGGCCAGGGTGTCCGGGCTGGCGGAAAAGCGGCTCAAAAACAGCTCCAGCTCGTCCATCGGGTCCCGCCCGGCGGGCAGGCAGGCGCAAACCTGAGCTGCCAGCGCGTCGCCGTTCTCCGCCAGCAGGCGGCGGGGGCTGCGGGCCTTCAGCAGGGTGGGCTTGCGGCGGCAGGCGATGCTGAACACCAGCGTCAGGCCGTCCATCAGCGCCGCCAGGAACAGGCAGAACAGGGCCATGCCCCGCTGGGTGGGCACCGTGAGGGCCAGCAGCGGTTTCAGGTGCAGGTCGGTGATCTGCAGCGCAGGGTCGTCCGCCTGCAGCACTTCCTCGTCCGCCACCTCGTTCACCCGCAGCACTGCGTTCAAAATTTCGGAGGTGAGCAGGGTCTTCATCTCCTGGGCGTTGGCCCGGGTGACCCGCCCGCCTTCCAGCTGGGCGGCCAGCTCGTCGAAGGAGGTCATCAGCCCCTCGCCGGAGCCGGTGAGGGCCGCGTCCACCGGGCGCAGCAGATCGTCGGTGGAGAGGGCGCTGCCCGTCTGGGCCGCCGCCAGCTGCACCAGCCGGCCCAGGGCGGAGCGGGCGTCGGAGGAGAGGGAGCCCTCCGCCTCGGCGGCGGTGAGGGCGTCCAGCAGAAAGGCGCGGGAGCTTTCCAGCTGTGCCGCCACCGTCTCGCCCTCGCCGCCAAGCTCCGCGGCGGCCGCCTCAAAGGCGGAGAGGTCCGAGGCGTTCTGCGCCGTGGCCTCGGCCAGGGCGCTTTCGCTGTCGAAGCCGTAGCGGGTCAGGATGGCCTGCCGGGCCGAGGCCTGCTCGGCGGAGGAATTCTCGGTGACGCTGGCAAGGTAGGCGTTGTAGGCCGCCACATAGTCCTCGTAGTTCGCATAGCTGGAGCGGCTGGGGGCCCGCAGGCCGCCGGCATACTCGGCGCTCACTTCCTCCAGCTCCTTCGCGCAGGCGGCGAGGCGGGCGCTCTCCTGCTCCAGCAGGCTGTACTGCCCGGCCAGATCGCTCACCATGGCGTTGATCTGGTCCTGGGCGGTGCGGAAGGCCTGGGTGCGGCGGGCGGCATAGGTGCTGTCCAGTTCGCTGCGCACCTGGGCGTACTCCGCCGAGAGGTACATGGCGGGCGGGTTCACGGTGTTGTAGATGCCCACATAGGAATAATAGGTGGAGCAGCACAGCGCCATGCCCAGGGCGACGCAGCGCAGCGGAGTGATGCGCACCCGCAGGCTGCCCGCCAAAAACCAGGCGGTGGCCTGCACCGCCAGGGCGAAGAAGAGGGGCGCGAGCACAAAGATGCCGCCCAGGAACACCGTGGCGCCCTGCAGGGTGGTGACGAAGCTGATGGCCTGCAAGAGAAGGGTCACAAAGGTGACCAGCCGCAGCAGGTTTTCTTCGCCGAAAAAGCCCCGGCGGCGGCCCAGCAGCATCAGTTCGGCCCCCTCGGGGGCGCGGGCCGGCGCGCCGGACGCAAAAAACTGAGAAAAATCAGACATGGGAAAGACCTCGTATCATGAAAAGAAGACAGGGAACGCGCGGGTCACAGGGCCGCGGCCTCGCACGCTTCGGACGGTCCGCTTTCGCTGCCGGCCTCGGCGGGCGCGGGCTTTTCAGTGAGGGGCAGCGCCACCTGCACACAGAACAGGTCGGCGTCCACCCGCACCTCCAGCGTGCCGCCGCAGGCCTCGGTGAAGCTCTTGGCGATGGACAGGCCCAGCCCGCTTCCCTCGCCGGTGCGGGAGGGGTCCCCCCGCACAAAGCGCTCGGTGATCTCGGCGGGGTCAAACTCCATCTCATAGCCCGCCACGTTCTTCACCCGGGCGACGGCCTGCCCGTTTTCGGCGCTCAGGTCCACATACACCCGGCTGCCCGCCAGCGAGTAGCGCAGGGCGTTGGAGAACAGGTTCTGGAACACCCGGTACATCCGCTCGCCGTCCGCCAGCACCCAGGCCTCGGGGGCCAGCGTGGTGCGGAAGGTGAGGGGACTGGCGGCGATGGCCTCGTCCATGTCCGCCAGGGTCTGGCGGATGAGCTTGGAAAGGTCGATGGCCTCGGGCGACAGGGGCAGGCTGCCGCTGGCCGCCTTGGACAGGTCGAACACGTCCTGCACCATGTGCTTTAAGCGGTCCGCCTTGCGCTGGATGACCTTGGCGTAGTCCGCCGCCGCGCCCTCCAGGGGTTCGGCACAGAGCAGATCCGCGTAGTTGATGATGCTGGTCAGGGGCGTTTTCAGATCGTGGGATACGTTGGTGAGCAGCTCCATCTTCATCCGGTCCGCCCGGCGCTGCTGCTCCACCGCCGCGTCGATGCCCTCCCGCAGGGCGTTCAGGTCCTCGGCGGCGTCGTGCAGCGGGGCGCTCGGCTTGAAGTGCAGGGGCTGGGCCGCGCCCTCACTGCGCAGGGTGTGCAGCGTGCCGGTGAGACGGCCCGCGTCCCGGCAAAAGCGCAGCTGCAGCGCAAGGCCCGCCAGCAGAATGGCCAGCGCCGCCAGATGGCCCAGCACAAGGGCGAACAGCACAAGCCCCGGGGCCGCCCAGTAGCAGGTGAAGAACATCAGCCACAGCATCGGCACCATCACCACCGGCGCCAGCCAGCACAGCACCGCCGGCCCGGCCACCCG
Source organism: Oscillospiraceae bacterium (assembly GCA_004558145.1). Lineage (GTDB taxonomy): Bacteria > Bacillota > Clostridia > Oscillospirales > Ruminococcaceae > Allofournierella_A > Allofournierella_A excrementavium. Next base: position 111,044 of record SFDQ01000001.1, on the reverse strand, counting down.
GCGCTGCCAGGGCTGGGCCCGCCAGGAGCCCCGCGCAAGGCCCGCCAGCCGGGCCAGAAGGCTGCAGCGGAACACGCCCGCCCCGTTGAAGCGCAGGTCAACGGCGGTCAGCCACACCAGCGGCCAGAGCAGAGCGGGCAGCACCGTCCACAAAGCGTCGGGCACATAGACCGCCTGCCAGACCCAGAGGCAGAACAGCCCTACCACCCAGACCAGGAGTTTCGCTTCCAGCCAAATCCGGCCGGTGAGGGAAGCGGCCCAGGCCCGGGCGGGCAGGGCGCGCCGCCGCCAGCCCAGGCACACCACGCCGCACCCGAGGGCAAGGGTGCAGCCGGAGAGGAAGAGGATGAGGTGCGGGCGCATCCGCTCCACCTGCATCCGGCCTTTGCTGACAAAGCCAGCCTGCCAGAATTCCGTGTCGTTCTGCACCGCCAGCACCACCACGGCGTTTTCCAGCCCTTCGGCGCTGGGGTGCACCGTCTGGCTGGTCAAAAGCCTGGTGTAGGCCGCCAGCAGCGCCCGGTTGCCCCAGGACGAGCCGCTGGTGGAGGCCAGCGCCACCGAATAGCCCAGAGGCGCGGCCACCCGGCCGTCCTCCCAGAGGGCGAAGTCGGTGTTGCTGTAACTCACGCCGCTCTCGCTGTCGGGCAGAACGGCGAAAAGCACCTGCCCGGAGGACAGCGCCCCGCTGTCGTTGTTCAGAGCGTCCCGCGCCTGACTGCGCAGCTGGGTGTTCTGGCCCGCCGTCAGGGGCGTGCCGTCGCCGGCGGCGCCGCCCGCCGCCAGCAGCGAGCAGTTGTAGAAAAGCTCCGCCATCTTCTCCTGATAAAACACCGAGCCGCTGAGCTGCCCGGCCAGCAGGTCGCCCATGCCCACGGAGCTGCCGCCCAGCATGGCGGGCCCGCAGGCCAGCAGGCACAGCAGCGCCGCCAGCAGGCTCATCATCCCCAGCCAGCCGCACAGGATGCGGGCGGCAAGCTTACTTTTTTTCCAATCGGTACCCAAGACCCCACACCACCTTCAAATATTCCGGTTCCTTCGGATTCAGTTCGATTTTTTCGCGGATGCGCCGGATGTGCACCATCACTGTGTTCTCCGGCGCGTAGGCCGCGGCCTCGTTCCACACCCGGGCGTAAATCTCCTCGGCGGAAAAAATGCGCCCGGGATTTTTCATGAACAGCTCCATGATGCGCGTCTCGGTGGGGGTGAGCTTCACCGGCGCGCCGTCCGCCAGCAGGCTGTGGGCGTCAAAGTCGTATTCCAGCCGCCCCACCCGGCGCACCGAGCCGCCGGCCCCCGCGCCGCCCAGTTCCAGATACCGGCGCAGGTGGCTTTTCACCCGCGCCACCAGCTCGATGGCGCTGAAGGGCTTGGTGATGTAGTCGTCCGCCCCGATGGAAAGGCCCAGCACCTTGTCCGAGTCCTCGGTCTTGGCGCTCATCACCAGAATGGGCAGGTTGCGCTTTTGCCGGATGCGCATGATGGCCGAAAACCCGTCCAGCCGGGGCATCATCACGTCCATCAGGATGAGATGCACCGTCTCCTTTTCCAGAATGTCCAGCGCCTCCAGCCCGTTGGCCGCGCCGAACACCGCAAAGCCCTCCTTTTCAAGATACAGCCGCACGGCGTTCACAATGTCCGCGTCGTCGTCCGCCACAAGGATGCAAAGCTGCTCCATGCCGCAGCGCCCCCCTTTCCGTCTTTGCCTTTATTGTACGCGATGGCAAAGACCTTGCCAACCGCTTGTCAGTATATCCTGTAAATCTTACGACGCGCCCGCCCTTTTTCTTACAAATTTCTTAAAGGGGCGCGTTGCCGCCCGGCGCTTTGCCGGTATATAATGGTCAGAAAGAGGGGAGAGAGAAACATGCTGGACGAAAAAGGATTCGACCGCTGGGCAAAGGAATATGACGCGAGCACCGGCCGCTCGGACGGGGAGGGCAGTTACCCCTTTGCCGGCTACAAAAAGGTGCTGGGCGAGATCGCCCGCCGGGTGCTGGATAAACCGGGAAGAAAGGTGCTGGACATCGGTTTCGGCACTGGCGTGCTCACGGCGGCCCTCTATGAACAGGGCTGTGAAGTGTGGGGGCAGGATTTTTCGGCCCGCATGGTGGAAACGGCCCGGAGCAAGATGCCCGCGGCCCATCTCGTGCAGGGGGATTTCTCCCGCGGGCTGGCGGAGGAACTGCGGGCGCGGCGCTACGACGCCATCATCGCCACCTATTCGCTGCACCACCTGACGGACGAGGAAAAGACACATTTTCTCGCCTCCCTGCTGCCGCTTCTGGCCAGGGGCGGCAGCATTTTCATCGGGGATGTGGCCTTTGCCACCCGCGCCGAATTGGAGGCGTGCCGCCGCCGCGCCGGTGAGCGCTGGGACCCGGACGAAATTTACTTTGTAGCCGACGAACTGCGGCAAGAATTCCCCGCGCTGACCTTCACCCGGCTTTCCGACTGTGCAGGCGTGCTGGAACTTCCCGCAGAGGAATGAACGGAGACGGTGAAGAAAAGCCCCCGGCTTGTATGCCGGGGGCTTTTTGTGTATAATGTATTCTGTATTGCTATGACTGTTTGAAAGGGGAAGAGAAGATGGGGCGCACCGTTCTCGTGGGCAGCACCGGCTTTGTGGGGGGGAACCTCTTGGCGAGCCACGCCTTTGACGCGGCCTGCCACTCCACCGACGTGGCCGACCAGTTCGGAAAAGACAACGATCTGGTGGTCTATGCCGGGGTGCCGGCGGCCATGTATCTGGCCAACCAGGACCCGGAGGCCGACCTCGCGGTGATGCGCGCCGCGCGGGAGAACCTGCGCCGCCTCGTCCCGAAGCAGGCCGTGCTCATCTCCTCGGTGTGCGTCTATGCCGACAGCCGGGGCAAGACCGAGTCGGACGAGCCCGAGGGCGCGGCCCTCGCCCCCTACGGGGCCAACCGCCTGCAATTGGAGCAGTGGGTGAGGGAGGACTTCGACAGCGCTCTCATCGTGCGGCTGCCCGCCCTTTACGGCAAGGGGCTAAAAAAGAACTTCCTCTATGACCTGCACACCGTCACCCCGGCGCTGCTGCGCCCGGCAAAGTACGAGGAGCTGGCGGCAAAGAGCGGCCTTGTGGCCGCCGGGTACGCCGACGGCGGCAACGGCTTTTACAAGCTGACCGGCGGGGTGGACGCGGGGGCTTTGCGGGCGTGGTTTTTGCAGAACGACTGGAACGCCCTCAACTTCACCGACAGCCGCTCGGTCTACCAGTTCTACGATCTGGCGGGCCTGTGGGGCCACATCGAGACCGCCCTTTGTGCCGGGCTGCGGGTGCTGAATCTGGCCACCCCGCCGGTGAGCGCCGCCGCGGTGTATCGGGCGGTGACCGGGGGCGAGTTCAAAAACGAGCTGCCCGGCGCGCCCTTTGACTACGACATGCGCACCGAACACGCCGGCCTTTTCGGCGGCGCGGGCGGCTACATCTGCACCGAAGAAGAGGAGCTGGCGGGCATCCGCCGCTTCATGAAGAAATGGGAGGAAGAGGCATGAAACTTTCCGCCTCCAACATCGGCTGGAGCGCCGCCGAAGACGAGCGGGTCTGGGAAAAAATGAAGCAGCTGGGCTACACCGGCCTGGAGATCGCGCCCACCCGCGTCTTCCCGGAGCGCCCCTACGACAACCTGCCCGGCGCGGCGCTGTTCGCCGGGGTGATGTGGCAGAAATACGGTTTTTCCATCCCCAGCATGCAGAGCATCTGGTACGGCCAGACCGGCAGCATCTTTGAGCCGGACGAGGCCGCGGCCCTGGCGGACTACACCGCCCAGGCGCTGGAGTTCGCCTACGCCTGCCACTGCCCCAGCCTTGTGTTCGGCTGCCCCCGCAACCGCAGCATCCCCGAAGGGCACACCGCCGCCGAGGCGGACGGCTTTTTTGAGCAGCTGGCCTATCTTGCCCAGCGCCGGGGCGCGGTGATCGCGCTGGAGGCCAATCCCCCGATGTACAACACCAACTTCCTCAACACCCACAAAGAGGTGTTCGCCCTGGCCAAGCGGCTGGACCGGCCGGGCCTCGCAGTCAATCTGGACGTGGGGGCCATGGTGGCCGGCGGCGAGACGGCGGCGGACGTGGCCGCCCATCTGCACCGGGTGAGCCATGTGCACATCAGCGAGCCGGGCCTTGCGCCCATCCGGCCGCGGCCGCTGCACCGGGAGCTGGCGCTGCTGCTCAAGGGCGTGGGCTACCAGGGCTTTGTGTCGCTGGAGATGAAGGCCGCGGGCGAAGAGGAACTGACCCGCAGCCTGGAGTATGTGGCGGAGGTGTTCGGTTAAAACCATGGAAGAGCGCAGAAACATCCCCGGCGTGCCGGACTATACCGTGGAAATGCTGGCGGAAAAGCGCAGCGACTACTGCCTGCTCATCCCCATCATCAACGAGGGCGGGCGCATCCTGAAAGAGCTGGACCGGGCCAAGGCCGCGGGCGTGTGCGGGCTGGTGGACATCATCCTGTGCGACGGCGGCAGCACCGACGGCAGCATGGAGCTTCCCGGATTGAAGAGCCGGGGAGTGAACTGCCTGCTCACCAAGACCGGCCCCGGCAAACAGGGCGCGCAGCTTCGCATGGGGCTGCACTTCGCGCTGGAGCGGGGCTACGAGGGCATTCTGACCATCGACGGCAACAACAAGGACTCCATCGAGAGCGTGCCCCTTTTTATCGAAAAGCTCAGCGAGGGCTACGACCTGGTGCAGGGCAGCCGCTTCATCAAGGGCGGCAAAGCGGTGAACACCCCGCTCTCCCGCTGGCTGGCGGTGCGCTTCATCCACGCGCCGGTCATCAGTCTGGCGGCGCGCCACTGGTTCACCGACACCACCAACGCCTACCGGGCTTACAGCCGCGCCTATCTGACCCATCCGGCGGTGCAGCCCTTGCGGGACATCTTCCCCGGCTATGAGCTGCTGGCCTACCTGAGCGTGCGGGCCACCCAGCTGGGCCTGAAAGCCTGCGAGGTGCCGGTGGAGCGGGCCTACCCCCAAAACGAGCCCGCCCCCACCAAGATCAAGGGCTTCAAGGGCAATTCGAACCTTTTGAAAATACTGTTTGCTGCGCTGGCGGGCAAGTACGACCCGCAATAAGGGAGGCAAGGCATGACCTACGACAAGATCATTCTGGGCGCGGGGCTCTACGGCCTCTACGCCGCCGAAAAGTGCGGCGCGGCGGGCCAGCGGGTGCTGGTGCTGGAAAAGGACCCCACCCCCTTCCGGCGGGCCACCTACATCAATCAGGCCCGGGTGCACATGGGCTACCACTACCCCCGCAGCTATTCCACGGCCATCAAGAGCGCCCACTACTTTGAGCGCTTCTGCCGGGACTATGACTTCTGCCTTCTGCGGGAGTTCGACCAGGTCTACGCCACCAGCGCCCACTTCTCCTGGACCAACGCCGAGGAATTCCGGCGCTTCTGCGCGGCGGCGAACATCCGCTGCGACGACGTGGCCCCCTCGAAATACTTCAACCCCCGCCAGTGCGACGGGGCCTTTCTCACCACCGAGTACACCTACGACGCGAACATTTTAAAAGAGCACTTTTTGAAGCGCATCGCCGGGATGGAGAACGTCACGGTGCTCTATTCCCACAAGCCCGAGGCCATCAAGCAGGCGGGTGGCGTCTGGCAGGTGAAGGCAGGGGATGTGACCGCAGAAGCGCCCTTTTTGCTCAACGCCACCTACGCCGGGGTGAACGAAGTGCACGCCATGCTGGGCTTTGAGCCTTTTAAAATAAAGTACGAGCTGTGCGAGATCATCCTCTGCACGGTGAACGAAAAACTCAAGGACACCGGCATCACGGTGATGGACGGGCCCTTCTTCTCCATCATGCCCTTCGGGCGCACGGGCTACCACAGCCTGACCAGCGTCACCTTCACCCCCCACGTGACCAGCTACGACAGCCTGCCCAGCTTTGCCTGCCAGGCAAAGAGCGGGGGGCGCTGCCGCCCCGGCGACCTTTACAACTGCAACGACTGCCCGGCAAAGCCCGCCAGCGCCTGGCCTCAGATGAGCCAGCTGGCCCGCAAGTATCTGAAAGAGGAGTACGGCTTTGAATACGCCGGCAGCCTGTTCAGCATGAAGCCCATTCTGAAGGCCAGCGAGATCGACGACTCCCGCCCCACGGTGGTCCGCCGGTATTCCGACGCGCCGGCTTTCGTGAGCGTGCTTTCCGGCAAGATCAACACGGTATACGATTTGGACGAGGTGCTGCAAGATGGCTCAGAACAATAATAAAGAGAGCAATTTCGTCTCGGCGGTGGTCTGCCTGCATGACGCGGGGCGCGCCGCGGCGGATTTCTTCGCCGCCCTGGACGGGGTGCTGGCACAGCACTTCGCCCACTATGAACTCATCGCGGTGAACGACGGCTGCACCGACGACACGGTGCCCGCCCTGAAAGCCTGGGCCGCCGAGCACCTGGGAGCGCCCCTGACGGTGGTGAACATGAGCCTGCGCCAGGGCGTGGAAAAGGCGATGAACGCCGGCCTCGACGCCGCCATCGGCGACTTTGTGTTCGAGTTCGACCGCCCGGCGATGGGCTACGACCCGGACCTCATCTGGCAGGCCTATCAGAAAGCCCTCACCGGCTTTGACGTGGTCACCGTCTGCCCCAGCCGCCAGCGGCTGACGAGCAGGGCCTTCTACCGGGTGTTCAACAAGTTCAGCAACAGCCCCTACAAGCTCTCCACCGACGCGTTCCGGCTGGTGAGCCGCCGGGCCGTCAACCGGGTGAAGGCCATCAGCGACGATCTGGCCTACCGCAAGGCGGCCTACGCCGCCAGCGGCCTTGCCTGCGCCAGCCTGACCTTTGAGGGCACGGCGGCGAAGGACGACGAGCCCCGCCTGGACAAAGCGGTGGACAGCCTCGCCCTCTACACCGACGCGGGCTACAAGCTGAGCCTGGGCATCAGCATGGGGATGATGGTGCTCACGATGGTGGCCCTGGTCTACACGGTGGCGGTGTTCTGCCTGGGGCAGCCCATCGCCGGCTGGACCACCACCATGCTGGTGCTTTCGGCGGGGCTTTCCGGCCTGTTCTTCATCCTCACCATCGCGGTGAAGTATCTGAACCTGCTGGTGCGCCTCACCTTTAAAAAGCAGAGCTACCTCATCGAGGGCGTGGAGAAACTGCAAAAATAAGAAAAAGGACCCGTTTGCATGAAAGGTTTCTTTCAAAAGGATATTTTCAAAAAGGACATGAGCCGCCGCGCCTTCTGGATCGCCGTGGCGCTGGTGGTGCTGGCAAAGCTGGCCGTCAGCCGGTTCCAGATGATCTGGGTCTGGGTGGACGGCGCGCCCATCGACGACGAACTGATGTTCCGGGCGGCCCAGAGCATCTCCGCCGGCCAGTGGCTGGGGGAGTACGACTGGCTCACCCTCTCGAAGCACATGTTCTTCGCGGTGTGGCTGGCGCTTTGCAACGCGCTGCACATCCCGTACCTCGCGGCGGGCCAGCTGCTGGCCTGCGGCGGGGCGCTGGCCTCGGCGCTGGCCTTCGCCCCGGTGCTGCGGCGGAATAAAAGCCGTTTTCTGGTGTTCGCCCTGCTGGCCTTCAACCCGGCGGTGAGCGCCAGCTTTACCCTGCGCGTTTACCGGGATAACATCTTCCCGGCCCTGTGCATGTTCTTCTTCGCGGGGCTCTGCGGCTGGGCGCTGCGCTGGCGCGGGCCGCTGGCAAAGGGCCTGCCCTGGCTGGGCATGTCCGGCCTTGGCTTCGCCCTGGCCTGGCTCACCCGGGAGGACGGCATGTGGCTGCTGCCCTTTGCCGCCGCGGGCAGCCTCATCCTGCTCGTCACCGCCCTGCGGGCGGCGCTGCCCTTGGCTCAAAAACTGGCCCGGTGCGCCGCGCTGGCCGTACCCTTCGCTCTGCTGGCGGCGGGCATCCTGGCCTTCAGCGCCGTGAACTATGCGTATTACGGCGTGTTCACCGTGAGCGATTTTTCCTCCGGCGGCTTTTCCGCCGCCATGGGCGCGATGATGCGGGTGGAAGCGGGCCAGTGGCAGCCGCTGGTGAGCGTGAACGCCGAGGCCCGGCAGCTGCTCTATGAAAAGGTGCCCGCCCTGGCCCCCCTGGAAAAGTGGCTGGAAGAGGACGAGGACCTGCAGAACAGCTTCCGCAACCCGGAGCTGGACGATTACCAGTCCGGCAGCTTCTACTGGGCCATCCGCAAGGCGGCGTATTACGAGGGCGTTTACGATGACGCTCAAAAGGCCGAGGCGTACTGGCAGGGCGTGGCGGACGCCATCAACGAACTGTGCGACGCGGGCGAGCTGCCCTCGAACGGCCCCAGGCGCACCGGCACCACGCCCCCCATCCGGGCGGAGTATGTGGGCCCGGTGCTGAAAGAGGGCCTGCACAGCCTGTGGTACTCGCTGACCTTCGGCGGGTGCGAGCCCTACGACGCGGAGAACCTCTCCATCGGCCCCACCGAGGACCTGGAAGTCTGGGAAAACTATCTTGGCCAGCGCACCAACTCCGCCGCCCAGGCGGGCACGGCGCTGCCCTATTACAGCCCGCTGCAGCGGCTGGTCTATCTCGGCCTGGAGGTGCTGCGCGCCGCCTACGCCGTGGCGCTGCCCGTGGCCTTCGCCGCGGCGGTGGCGCTGCAGGTGAAGAATGCGGCGGCACTGCTGGGCGACGCGCGCAAGAAGCGACCCATCGCCCCCGGGCGTGGGATGCTGGCGCTGCTGCTGGCGGGCCTTTTCGCCATGGCGCTGCTGCGCTGCTTCATGATCGCCTTCGTGGAGGTGGCCAGCTTCAACATCGGCACCTACGCGATGTATCTCTCCACCGTGCACCCGCTGCTGCTCCTGTTCAGCGCGGCGGGCATCCTCACCCTCTGGAAGGAGAACGTCTCATGGCAGAACTGATCGTGGTGGGCGCGGGCGCCGCCGGGCTGATGGCGGCGGGCGCGGCCTGCCGGCTGGGCCACCGGGTCACCGTGCTGGAACACAGCGAGATGCCCGGCAAGAAAATCCTGGTCACCGGCAAGGGGCGGTGCAACGTCACCAACGACTGCGACGAAAATACCTTTTTGCAGAACGTGCGCACCAACCCCCGGTTCTTGTTCTCCTCCATCCACGCCTTCCCGCCCTCGGCCGCCATGGAGCTGTTCGAGGAGCTGGGCGTGCCCCTCAAGACCGAGCGGGGCCGCCGGGTGTTCCCGGTGAGCGATAAGGCCGAGGACATCCGCGCCGCGCTGCTGCGGTATGCCGCTGACGCGAACATCGTGATGGACGGCGCAAAGAGCCTCGTGCTGGAAGAGGGGCGCTGCGCGGGCGTGGTCACCAAGGGCGGCCGCCGCCTTTTGGCGGACGGCGTGCTGGTGGCCACCGGTGGCGTGTCCTACCCCGGAACCGGCTCCACCGGCGACGGCTACAAACTGGCAAAGCAGGCGGGCCACTCCATCGTGGAGCCGGTGCCCAGCCTGTGCAGCCTGGTCAGCCCGGACCCGGCCTGCAAAAAGATGATGGGCCTTTCGCTGCGCAACGTCACCCTGACTCTGCTGCGGGACGACAAGCCCGTGTTCAGCGAGCTGGGGGAGATGCTGTTCACCCACTTCGGCATCTCCGGGCCGCTGACCCTCTCCGCCTCCAGCTACATCCGGGAGATGGAAAAGCACCGCTGGACGGCGGAGATCGACCTGAAGCCCGCCCTGGACGAGGACCAGCTCTATGCCCGGGTGGGCCGGGACTTCCAGCTGCTGGGCGCCAAAAGCGCCCAGGGCGCGCTGGCAAAGTTGCTGCCCGCCAGCATGCAGCCGGTGATGGTGGAGCGCTGGGGCGTGGACCCGGCGCTGAAAGCCAGCCAGATCGACAAGGAGAGCCGCCGCCGTCTTGTGAAGCTGATGAAGCACTGGACGGTGCCCGTCACCGCCCGGGGCGACCTTGCCCACGCGGTCATCACCAGCGGCGGGGTGAACGTGAAGGAAGTGGACCCCCGCACCATGGCCTCCAAACTCTGCCCGGGGCTCTATTTTGCCGGCGAGGTGCTGGACGTGGACGCTTACACCGGGGGCTATAACCTGCAAATTGCCTTCTGCACCGCCCAGGCGGCGGCGCGGGCCTTTTGAAATAAACACACGACAAGGAGCATCGGAACAATGATCTCTGTGGCCATCGACGGCCCCTCCGGGGCCGGCAAATCCAGCCTGGCGAAGCACCTCGCCAAGGAGTTGGGCTATCTCTATGTGGACACCGGCGCCATGTACCGTTCCATCGGCCTGTACGCAAAGCGCGCCGGGGCCGACACCAAAAACGCCGCCGCGGTGGAGGCGCTGCTGCCCTCCATCCGGCTGGAGCTGAAGTATGTGGACGGCGCCCAGCGGGTGCTGCTGTGCGGCGAGGACGTGAGCGAGGCCATCCGCGCCGAGGAGATCGGCATGGCGGCCAGCGACGTGTCCGCCCACCCGGCGGTGCGCCGGTTCTTGCTGGACACCCAGCGGAACATGGCCCTCACCCACGACCTGCTGATGGACGGGCGGGACATCGGCACCGTCATCCTGCCCAACGCCACCGTCAAAATTTTCCTCACCGCCTCTCCCGAGGCCCGGGCAAAGCGCCGGATGCTGGAACTGCAGCAGAAGGGCCAGCCCGCGGACTACGAGACCGTGCTGGAGGACATCCGCCAGCGGGACTGGCAGGACACCCACCGGGAAACGGCGCCTTTGAAGCAGGCGGAGGATGCGGTGCTGGTGGACACCAGCGACCTGGACTTTGAAGAGAGCTTCGCGGCCCTCAAAAACCTCATCCTCAGCCGGGTGGGGCACTAAGCGAAGGGAGACAGGCAATGTTTTACGCGATCATTGTGCCCCTTGCGTGGGTCATCTGGCATCTGGGCTTTGCCATCAAGGTGGTGGGCCGGGAGAACCTGCCTAAGGACGGCCGGGGCTTCGTGCTGGCGCCCAACCACCTCTCCGCCATCGACCCGGTGTTCGTGGTGCTGGCCCGCTTCTGGGGCAAAAAGATGCTGGTGATGGCCAAGGAAGAGGTCATGCACGTGAACCCCTTCTTCACCTGGTTCTTCCATCAGGTGGGGGTGTTCGGCGTCACCCGCGGCCGGGGCGACACCACCGCCGTGGAGGACGCCATTGAAAAGGTGCGGGCCGGCCAGGGGCTGCTCATCTTCCCCGAAGGCACCCGCTCCAAGACCGGCGAGCCCGGCAAGTTGAAGAGCGGCGCCTTCGTCATCGCCAGCGCCGCCGGGGTGGACATGATCCCCTGCCGCATCATCTACCGCCACGGGCACATGCGGCTGTTCAGCCGGGTGCGGGTGTGCTTCGGCGAGCCCATCCCCGCCGAGACGCTGTATCTGGGCGAGCACAAGAGCGCCGCCAAGCTGCGGGAGAACAAGCAGCTGCTGCTGGACGCGTGGCAGAAGCTTTACGACGAGAACCGCTTTGAATGAGGAGGGGCCCATGGAGATCATCAAGGCAAAGACCGCCGGCTTCTGCTTTGGGGTGGACCGGGCGGTGAAGCTCACCACCGAGCTGGCCCAAAGCGGCCGCAAGGTGGCCACCCTGGGGCCGCTCATCCACAACCCCCAGTGCGTGGCCGAGCTGGAAAAGCTGGGCGTGGTCACCGCCACCAGCCTGGCGGATGTGCCCGAAGGCTATGAGCTGGTCATCCGCAGCCACGGGGTGCCCCAGTCGGTCTACGACCAGATCGAAGCGGCGGGCATCGTCTGCCACGACGCCACCTGCCCCTTCGTGGCCAAGATCCACCGCATCGCCCGCAAGGCCAGCGACGAGGGCGCGGTGCTGCTGGTGGCGGGGGACGCGGCCCATCCGGAGGTGCAGGGCATCGTGGGCCACACCGACAAAGAGGTGTTCGTTTTCTCCGATCTTTCCCAGCTGGAGGGCTGGAAAGGCCCCAAAACCCCCGAAACGCCCGTTTTTATGGTGGCGCAGACCACGTTTCAGGTAACAAAATGGCAAGAATGCGCCGCGTTTATAAAAAAAGGGTATACAAACGCCAAAATATTTGATACAATATGTAGTGCGACGTGGACGAGGCAACAGGAAGCGGAAGACCTCAGCCAGAAATGCGACCTGATGGTCGTCATTGGTGGTCATCATTCTTCCAACACCCAGAAGCTGGCAGCAGTCGCCGCAAAGCACACCCGGTGTGTTACGGTGGAGACGGCCAAGGAGCTGGATCCGGCCTGGTTTTCCGGGGTGCAAACGGTGGGTGTTACAGCCGGGGCTTCCACGCCATCGTCTATTATTGAGGAGGTACTTAACAGTATGAGTGAAGAAATCCGTGACGAGATGAGCTTTGCTGAGATGTTTGCCGAGAGCGAAGCGAATCTCAAGCCTGTGTTCGCAGGCAAGGTAGTGGAGGGCACTGTTACCAGCATTACGCCCAACGAGGTGCAGGTGGACATCGGCACCAAGCACACCGGCTTTGTGAAGGTCAGCGAGCTGACCGACGATCCCAACGCCAAGGCGGAGGATCTGGTCAAGGTTGGGGACAAGCTGGACCTCGTCGTCGAAAAAGTCAACGATCAGGAAGGCGTTGCCTACCTGTCCCGCAAGCGCCTGGAAGCCATGAAGGGTCTGGAGGAGGTCCGCAAGGCCGCCGAGGAAGGCACCGTCATGGAAGGCGTGGTCACCGAGACCAACAAGGGCGGCGTGATCGTTCTGGTCAAGGGCGTGAAGGTGTTCGTGCCCCGCAGCCAGGCCACCATGCGCCGCGATGAGGACATCAACGCTCTGGTGAAGCAGAACGTCAAGCTGGTCATCACCGAGTGCGCCGGCCGCAAGATCGTGGGTTCCATCAACAAGGTCACCGCCGAGGCCAATGCCGCCAAGCGCGAGGCCTTCTGGTCCACCGTTGAGGTGGGCAACACCTACACCGGCGTGGTCAAGAGCCTCACCGCTTACGGCGCCTTCGTGGACGTGGGCGGCGTGGACGGCCTGTGCCACATCAGCGAGCTGAGCTGGAACCGCATCAAGCACCCCAGCGAGGTCGTGAACGTGGGCGACACCATCGAGGTGTACGTCAAGGCTCTGGACACCGAGAACCACAAGGTCTCCCTGGGCTACAAGAAGGCCGAGGACAACCCCTGGGTCAAGCTGCAGAACGAGTATCCCATCGGCAGCGTGTTCACCGCTCCCGTGGTGAGCATCACCAAGTTCGGCGCCTTCGTGCGCATCCTGCCCGGCATCGACGGTCTGGTCCACATCAGTGAGATCAGCAACGAGCGCGTCGAGAAGGTCAGCGACGTGCTGAAGGTGGGCGACGAGGTCAAGGTCAAGCTGCTGGATGTCGACTTCGACAAGAAGCGCATCAGCCTGTCCATGAAGGCCCTGCTGAACGACGAGGCCGAGGACGCCGAGTAATCTCTGCTTATCAAAACACCGTCTGCCCATGGCAGGCGGTGTTTTCTTGTATCTCCCCGGGCGGGCGGAGCGGCCCCGCGCCGGGCGGGCCGCGAAAGGAGGCAGCACAGATGGGAACGAGGATGAACAGCCGACAGCATAAGGCGCTGTATCAGGCCATGAAGTCCGCCGCCAGGGCGCGGAAGATAAAGCTCTCCGCCCAGCATGACCTTTACAAAAAGGAGAGCCCCTACTTTTACCATGCCTTCTGGTGGCCGGAGGAGTTCGCCAGCGGCCGCATCGGCATGAGTTTGGACATCACGGTGAAGTACCACCGCTTCGACGAACTGCAATACGGCATCCTGCGCCCGGACCAGGAGCCCCACTTCACCGACAAGCTCCGGGCCAACAGCGGCATGCTGTGCGATGCCTCCTTCCCCCGGATGATACGCCACTTCGACTTTGACGGCACCGACGCGGCGATGCCGGGCCTGTGCGAGGACCTGCTGGACTTTTTGCAGGACTACTGCGCCGAATTTCTGGCCATGGTGGAAGAGACTTACGGCGACCTGGACGGCTACTACATCGCCAACCGGGAGACCATGCCCCGGCTGGCGGGACTGGCCTTTCTGGACCGGGGCGATGCGGCAGGCGCGGCCGAGTGCTTTTCCCAGCCCAACATGGACGGGGAGAACAGCACCTGGTGGGTGCGGGTGGAAACGGAAGAACAGCGGCAAAGAGCCATTGCCAGCGGCACCTATCTGTACGAGTGCCCGGAGTACACCGCCGTCCACCGCCACCGCAGGGACCAGTTTTGGGACTACGCCACAGCGCTGAAAAACGGCCTGGAATGGACGCCGGACCGGGCGATGTTCGGCCTGCTGCCCGAGGAAAGGCGCGCGGCCGCGCCCGGCCGCTGAACCCCGGAACAAAAAGGGGTGTGCAAACGGCGGGCGGTATGGTATACTGAAAAAAAGACAAACCGCGCCGCCGTTTGGCGGCGGGACAGGAGGTTCTGACTATGAAAGGTTCCGCGTTTCGTCTGGCCGGGCTGATTTTGGGCATCGTGGCGTCCGTGGCCGCGGTGGTGGCCATCGTGCTCAGCGCCGTGGGCATGAGCAAGGCCCGCCAGTGCAAACAGTGCAAACTGGGAGGCGGCGTGAAATGATGGACATCGCCGCGATCATGGCAAAGGTGGACCACACCCTGCTGAAACCTGAGGCCACCTGGGCCGACATTCAGAAGATCTGCGACGAGGCGATGGAGTATCACACCGCTTCGGTGTGCATCAACCCCTGCTTCGTCAAGCAGGCCGCCGAGTACATGAAGGGCGCCGTGCCCGTGTGCACGGTGATCGGCTTCCCCCTGGGCGCCACCGACACCGCCACCAAGGTGTTCGAGGCAAAGACCGCCATCGAAAACGGCGCTTCCGAGGTGGACATGGTCATCAACATCGGCCGCCTGAAGGCGGGCGACGTGGCCTATGTCACCGAGGAGATCGCCGCCATCAAGAAGGCGGTGGGCGACCATGTGCTGAAGGTCATCATCGAGACCTGCCTGCTCACCGACGCAGAAAAGGAGACCATGTGCCAGGCCGTCATCGACGCCGGGGCCGACTTCATCAAGACCAGCACCGGCTTTTCCACCGCCGGGGCCACCTTTGCGGACATCGAGCTGTTCGCCCGCTGCTGCGCGGGCCGCTGCAAGATCAAGGCCGCGGGCGGCATCTCCACCCTGGACGACGCGGTGCGCTTCATCGAGCTGGGCGCCGACCGTCTGGGCACCAGCCGCATGGTGAAGCTGGTGCAGGGCCTTTCCGGCGAGGGCTATTGACCGCCGGTTCATAAGCAAAGAACGCCTCCCATATCCTTGTAAAAAAGGGTATGGGAGGCGTTTTTGTATGCTGTACGCGATGGCGGCTACCACGCTGGCGGGCCTTGCCACCGCTCTGGGCGGGGCGCTGGGCGCGCTGCGCCGACCGGGGCGGCAGGGCATGGCCTTCGCCATGGGCTTCGGGGCGGGGGTGATGCTGGCGGTCAGCCTGATGGATATGCTGCCGGGGGCCCTGGGACGGTATCTGGCGGCCTTCGCGCCCCTGCGGGCGGGGGCGATGGCGGCCAGCCTTGTGCTGCTGGGGCTGGCGGCGGGCTGGCTGCTGGAGCGGGCGCTGCCGGAGGAGGCGGCCTTCTCCGGCGGCGAGGAGGGCCGGGTGCTGCGCAGCGCCCTGGTCACCGCGCTGGCGCTGGTGGGCCACAACCTGCCGGAAGGGGCGATGACCCTGTTCGCCTCGCTGGACGACCCGGCGGTGGGGCTGCGGCTGGCGGTGGCCATCGGCCTGCACAACCTGCCGGAAGGGCTGGCGGTGGCGCTGCCGGTGCTTTACGCCACCAAAAGCCGGGGCCGGGCCTTCCTGGCGGCGCTGGCCTCCGGCCTTGCGGAACCGGCGGGAGCGCTGCTGGCCTTCGGGGTGCTGGGCGGGCGCATCACCGCCAGCCTCGTCACCGGCATGGCGGCGCTGGTGTGTGGAGTGATGTGCTGGGTGAGCGTGGCCGAGCTTCTGCCCACCGGCCTTTCCCTGGGCAGAAAAGAGGTGACGGCGGCGGGTTTCGGCGCGGGCCTTTTGGCGATGACCCTTGGAATCGCCCTGCTTTCGTGATATAATAAACTTCGTATATACAAAAGGGGGTGGCAGCTGTGCGATGGTTCAAAGGAGCCGCTGCGCTGGCGGCGGCGTGCCTGCTGGCCGGGTGCAGCGCCGCGCCCGCCGGCGTGGAGGACCTGCTGCGTGCGCCCCAGCTGGACGGCCAGCAGAACGAGGTGGAAAAGGCGCTCATCGCCTATCTGGGCGAAACGCCCCAGATGAAGTACCCCACCACCGGCGAGAACCTTTCCCCCTTTGTGTTCGACGACTGGGACGGCGACGGCGCCACCGACGCGGCCGCCCTTTATGTGAGCACCGCCAAGGGCCAGAACGTCCATCTGGCGGTGCTGGAATCGGTGAACGGCGAGTGGGTGGTCACCCAGGAGCGGGAGGGCCTTTCCACCTCGGTGGAGAGCATCGAGACCGCCAGCCTGCGGGGGGCCGAGGGCACCCAGCTGCTGGTGGGCTACGCCGCTGCCTCGGGGGAGAAGTATCTGGCGGTCTACTCCTACCAGAACGAGACCCTGAGCGAGGTGTTCCACCAGTCCTATTCCCAGTATGAACTGCGGGACATCAGCGGCAGCGGCGGCAACGATCTGGTCATCATCGGCCCCGAGTCGGAGAGCGGCCTGCAATTGCAGATGCTCACCGCCCAGGACGGCCAGTTCATCCCGGTGATGCCCCCGCTGGCGGTGGGCAACCAGTTCACCAGCTGCGAAGGGCTCTACACCAGCAAGGGCGACGACGGCAGCTATTACCTGATTTTGGACGGCCAGACCGGCAACGCCAACAGTCTGGCCAGCATGATCCTTTACTATGACGCGCGCCAGCAGCAGCTGGTGACCTATCACCCCATCACGGTGGACGATTTGTTCACTGCCACCCAGCGGTATTCCAGCCTGCTCAAAAGCCAGGACATCGACTCCGACGGCGCGGTGGAGATCCCCACCCAGCTGGACGGCGAAGGCATGGAGAATCTGGCGGTGAACCGGCTGAGCTTCGTGGCCTGGATGGACTACACCACCGAGTATGAGCAGGTGAAGAGCTTCGGCGTGGCCGACCTGGAATACGGCTATTATCTGGAACTGCCCAGCGAGTGGCAGGGCCAGATCATGCTCACCGACGGCGACGAGCCGGACAGCTGGCAGGTGCGCACCGCCGACGGCGAGGGCCTGCTGCTCACCGTGCGGGTGGTCAGCCCCAACGCCTCCCAGGGCGGCGGCTACTTCCTGCTGGGCAACCTGGGCGCGCAGAAGGTGCAGGCGCGGCTGGGCGGCGCGGAGCCGCACGCCCAGTCCGGCGACCTGATCCGGGGCTTCCGGCTGCTGTGAGCGCCCCAAAAAAGACGTGACGGGCCCCTTGGGCCCTGTTCAAAAGGAGGTCAAACCATGAGAAGAGTTCTGGTAGTGGAAGACGAGGACAGCATCCGCGAGCTCATCGCCCTCAACCTGCGCATGGCGGATTACGAGGTGCTGGAGGCGGAGAGCGCCGAAAAGGCGCTGGCGCTGCTGGGCAGCGAAGGCCGCTGCGACGCCGCGGTGCTGGATGTGATGCTGCCCGGCATGAACGGCTTTTCTCTGTGCGAGGCCATCCGCCGGGACGACGCCAACATCGGCATCATCATCCTCAGCGCCAAGAGCATGGAGCAGGACAAGATCCGCGGCCTGTCCATTGGGGCGGACGACTATATGACCAAGCCTTTCAGCGTGTCGGAATTGCTGGCCCGCATCGACGCGCTCTGCCGCCGTGTGCAGCGCACCGGCCAGACCGCCGCCGAAGCCGATGACTCCCGCCTTGTGAGCGGCCAGTTCGTGCTGGACCAGAAGAGCCGCGTGCTCTACAAAAAGGGCGAGCCCATCGACCTGACCCAGGTGGAGTTCCAGATCATGGAGCTGTTCTTCCAGAACCCCGGCACCGCCCTGGTGCGGGAAAAAATCCTGGAAGGCGTGTGGGGCGAAAACTATTACGGCGACGTGAAGATCGTGGACGTGAACATCCGCCGCCTGCGCATGAAGATAGAGGACGAGCCCTCCAGCCCCAAGCACATCCTCACCGTCTGGGGCTACGGCTACCGCTGGAACGGCTGAAGACCGCATCCCCATCTGCGCAGAAAGGAGGCAGGCTGTGAGCAGTATCACCCGACGCTGGCTGCGGGGCAGCCTGCTTGTGACCCTGCTGCTGGTGGCCCTGGCGGAAGGTCTCTTTGTCTACGCCACCTATTCCAGTTATTACAACGGCGCGCGGCAGGCCATCCTCAGCCGCATCTCCAGCATCAGCGGTCAGCTGAACATCGTCACCGGCGCGAACCCCGCCCTCACCGCCTCCAGCCGCAGCCAGCTGCTGCACCGGGCGGTGGAGCAGTTTGACGAAAAGGACAAATTCGAGTTCATGCTGCTGGATTCCTCCGGCCAGCCGCTCATCACCTCCTCCGGTGCGCTCATCCGCTACGACGAGGCCCCGGCGGACTTCACCCAGGCCCTTTCCAGCGCCAGCGGCCAGGGAGAAATGATCTACACCGATTCGGGCGGCCACCGGGTGATGGCCATCACCGTGCTGGTGCCCTACGCCTGCGAGGACGCCGCCGCCATGCGCATGCTCACCAGCCTTTCGCTGGTGGACGAGGCGCTGACCCGGCAGGTGCTGCTGGCGCTGGGCGTGGGCGCGCTGATTTTGGTGTTCACCATCTGGAGCGGCCTGTTCTTCGTGGGCAGCATCGTCAAGCCGGTGCACCAGATCGAGGAGGCCGCCACCGCCATCGCCCGGGGCGACCTTTCGGTGCGTCTGCCCGACACCCCCTATGACGACGAGATAGGCCGGCTGTGCCAGCGCATCAACGAGATGGCCGGGGAACTGAGCAAGACCGAGCGGATGCAGAATGAGTTCATCAGCTCGGTGAGCCACGAGCTGCGCACCCCCCTCACCAGCATCCGGGGCTGGGTGGAGACCATCGCCGCCATCCGCGACCCCGACGACGAAAACTACCGCAAGGGCCTGTCCATCATCGGCCAGGAGACCGACCGCCTCTACACCATGGTGGAGGAGCTGCTCAGCTTCTCCCGGCTGCAGAGCGGCGTCAAGCTGGAGTGTCAGCCCCTGGACCTGGTGGCGGAGGTCACCGACGCGGCGCTGTTCATGCAGCCCCGCATCGAAAAAGAGGGCCTGCGCCTCGTTTACGAGGAGCCGGAGCTGCCCCTGCCCATCTGGGCGGACCCGGCGCGGCTGCGGCAGGTCTTCGTCAACGTGCTGGACAACGCCGTCAAATACTCCTGCCGGGGCGGGGCCATCACCATCGACCTTTTGCAGGAGGGCGAGAACGCCTATGTCACCATCGCCGACCAGGGCCGGGGCATCCTGCCCGAGGACCTGGAAAACGTCAAGCTCAAGTTCTTCAAGGGCAAGGGCGCGGTGCGGGGCAGCGGCATCGGCCTCGCGGTGGTGGACGAGATCATGACCGCCCTGGACGGCTCGGCGGACATCGATTCCCAGCCCGGTGTGGGCACCACCGTGACCCTGCGGCTGCCGCTCTACCGGCCGGGCCACGGCGAGGAAAAAGAACGTTCATAAAGAAAGGAAGCGGCGCGGGGGAGAGCTGCGCGCCGGACGGAACTCTATGCTGATGTACCTTGCGCTGCTGTGCCTGCTGGCGTGTCTGGCGGGCCTGCTCACCCGGGCCATCCGTGCGCCCTTTGCCCAGACCCTGCCCCTGGTGCTCACCGGCATCTCGCTGGTGACCTATCTGTTCACCGGGGCGGGGGAGAAGGAGTGGCTGCCCCTCTTTTTGCTGCCCGCCGCCGCGGCGGCGGCCTTCTTCGCCCTGCGCAGGGGCGCGGGGCAGCTGCGGCTGGGGCCGCCTTTTTTTGCCCTGCTGCTGGCCATGGGCCTGACCATGGCCCTCAGCGGCCAGATACAGCTCACCGTCTTTGACGATGTGGCCCACTGGGGCCTGTTCACCCGCCAGATCTGCGGCATGGACCAGTTCCCCACCGCGGCCCAGAGCGCCTCCACCTTCAGCGACTATCCGCCGGGGCTGCAGATGCTCACGGCTTTCCTGCATCTTTACACCCCGCGGGTCACCGTGGCGGCGATGATCGACACCCAGATGCTGTGGTACATGGGCCTGACGCTGCCCCTGCTGGCGGACTTCGGCTGGCGCAGGCGCTGGTGGTCGAACCTGCTGCTGGTGGGGGGCGAGGCCGCCTTTTTGCTGGTGTTCCCCGCCTTCTACACCAAGTATCACCAGATGAGCCTTGTGGTGGAGCCGGTGATGACCCTGCTGCTGGGCTGGGCCCTGCTCACCGCATGGCGCAGCCCCCGCCCCGGCCTGTGGGACCTGGCGGCGGTGAGCGGCGCGCTCTCGCTGCTGGCCATCTCCAAAAGCACCGGCATCCTCTACGCCCTGGCAGGGCTGGCGGCGGTGATGGTGCTGTGGGCCGGCCCGCTGCGGGAAACGGTGCGCCGGGGCGACCTGTGGCCGCGTCTCACGGCGCTGGCAGCCGCGGCGGCGGTGCCCGCCTTCTGGCTCACCTGGCAGGTGCTCTGCCGCCTCAAAGGCACCAGCTCCTACTTCACCCAGGACGTGTCCGCCGGGGCCTTCGGCCCCGCCAACCTGCTGGAATTCTTCACCGGCGGGGGGCAGGCGGGCGAGGTCATCCCCCACTACCTGCAGTTCTTCTGCTTCGAGCCCCTCAACCGCACCGGCGGCCTGTCGGCGCTGGGGGCGCTCTTGCTCTTCTGGGCGCTGGTGCTGGTGCTGCGCCGCCTTGTGCCCTCGCGGCGGCGGGCGCTCACTGTGGTTGGGGCGGGGCTCACCGTGGTGTTTTTGGCCTACGCGGTGATGCTCTGTTACTCTTACCTGTATCTTTTCGACGCGGACGAGGCCCAGCAGCTGGCGGCCTACCACCGCTACATCGCGCCGCTGCCCATCGCCATGCTCTATCTGGCGCTGGGGGCGCTGGCCCCCTTCGCGGCGCGGCTGAACACGCCCAAGCGCCGGGGACTGGCCCTTGCCTGCGCGGCGGCGGCCTTCGCCTTCGGCGTCAACTGGACGGCGGCCACCGAGCTGGTGCCCGGGTGGTTCTTGCAGCACCGGGCCCCCAACGTGGAGGAGGCCAACTGGGCGCGGGAGCAGACCGAGATGCAGCCGGTGTTCGACAGCTTCGTGCCGGAGATGTACAGCCGGGACGCCTCCACGCTGGTGCTCACCGAGGGGCCCCAGTGGGCCCACGACTGCCGGCTGTACAAGTTTGAGCTGGCGCCGGGCAGCACCCTTTCGCTGAATCCCATGGAGTTCAGCGACAACATGGCCGAAAAGTACGCGTGGTGGGCTGCCGGCGGCTGGCCGTACAAATTTGTGTTCTGCAGCTGGAACGGGCAGACCGTGGCGGACGCCCTGGCCCTCACCGACACCACCGGCGCGCCGCTGCGGGCGAACTGCCTCTACCGCATGGAGGCGGACGGCAGCCTCGTGTTTGAAAAGGAACTGGCCGCCCCGGCCCGCTGACTGGGCGGACAAAATGCAAAAAGCCCCGGGCCGACGGGCCCGGCAAAAGGAGAAACATGGAAAAACCCAAGGAATGTTTTAAGACCAGCGTGGGCGGGCAGGCCCTGATGGAGGGCATCATGATGCGCGGCCCCGAAAAAATTTGTGTGGCGGTGCGCAGGCCCGACGGCACGCTGGACATGACCTACGAAGACGTGAAGCACCACCGCTGGCAGAAGATCCCCCTGGTGCGGGGCGCGGCGGCGATGATCGAGAATCTGGTGCTGGGCTACCGCTATCTGATGCACTCCGCCGAAGTGAGCATGCCCGAGGAGGCCGAGGAGGAGCCGGGCCGCTTTGAAAAGTGGCTGGGCGAACACGCGGGCCCCGGCGTGCAGAACTTCTTCATGGCGCTGGCGGCGGTGTGCGGCGGCCTTCTGGCCATCGTGCTGTTCATGGTGCTGCCCACCGCCATCGTGGGCCTCATCGACCGCTTCCTGCCCCTGGGCTGGGGCAAGGTGGTGCTGGAGGGCGTGCTCAAGATCGCCCTGTTCGTGGGCTACCTCTTCCTCTGCACCCGCATGAAGGAGATCCACCGGGTGTTCGAGTACCACGGCGCCGAGCACAAGACCATCGCCTGCTACGAGGCGGGGGAGGAGCTCACCGTGGAGAACGTGCGCCATCACCGGCGGTTCCATCCCCGGTGCGGCACCAGCTTCATGATCCTGGTGCTCATCGTCAGCATCCTGCTGTTCAGCGTGCTGCCCTGGAGCAGCACCGGCCTGCGGGTGGTGCTGAAACTTCTGCTTCTGCCGGTGGTGATGGGCGTCAGCTACGAGCTCATCAAGCTGGCGGGCCGCTATGATAACCTCTTCACCCGCATCATCAGCGCGCCGGGCCTGTGGCTCCAGCGGCTGACCACCTTCGAGCCGGACGACTCCATGATCGAGGTGGCCATTGCCGCCGTGACCCCCGTCCTGCCCGACCACCCGGACGAGGCCAAGTGGTGAGGGCGCGGCAGGCTTTTGACGAGGCCCGCCGGCGGCTGGAGGCCGCGGGCGTGGAGGACGCCGCCTTCGACGCGGCGGCACTGGTGGAAACGCAGGCAGGGGAGGGCTGGCGCTGGCAGGACCCGGCGCTGGACGAGGCCGCCCTGGCCCGGCTGGAGGAACTGACCGCCCGCCGCGCCGCCCGGGAGCCTTTGCAGTACATCCTGGGCCGCTGGCCCTTCCTGGACTTTGAACTGGCGGTGGGCCCCGGCGTGCTCTGCCCCCGGGCGGACACCGAGCTGCTGGTGGAAGAGGGCGCGAAGCGGCTGGCGGGCAAAAGCAGCCCGGCGGTGCTGGACCTCTGCGCCGGCAGCGGCTGCGTGGGGCTGGGCGTCAAGCGCCTGTGCCCCGCCGCGCGGGTCACCTGCCTGGAAAAAAGCCCTGAGGCCTTTCGCTACCTTGAGCAGAACGCCGCGTCGGCCCTGCCGGGCTTTGACGAGACCCGCCCCGCCGTTACTTGTGTGCAGGGGGACGTGTTCGGCTACCAGCGGCAGCTGGCCCCGGAAAGCCTGGACCTTGTCCTCTCCAACCCGCCCTATGTCACCGACGGGGAGATGGAGCAGCTGGCCCCGGAAGTGCGCCGGGAGCCGGCCATGGCCCTGCGGGCGGACCACGAGGGCCTCGCCTTCTATGAGCACATCGCCCCGGCCTACCTGCCGGCCCTGCGGCCCGGCGGCTGGCTGGCGGTGGAGATAGGCTGGCGGCAGGGCGCGGCGGTGCAGGCCGTGTTCCGGGCGGCAGGCTACGAAGACGTGGCCTGCATCCCGGACCTGGAGGGCCGGGACCGGGTCGTGACGGGCCGGAAACCTGAAAACGAGACATAAAAAGGATGATTTCTCGACATTTTACAACTGATGGTTGTAAAGGCCGGGGGCATCGTGTATAATAAGCACAGACGTTAGAACAAAGCGCGCCGCGGGGCAAAAAAAGCCCGGCGGGCGCGGGAACAAGGAGTTTTGAGGATATGGCAGAGAAGAAGGCGGCATTGGCCTCCCCGGAGAAAAAGAGCGCGGCCAGCAAGAAGGACGCGCTGGAAACGGCGCTGGCCCAGATCGAAAAGCAGTTTGGCAAAGGCGCGGTGATGAAGCTGGGCGCCAACGTGGCCATGAAGGTGGACGCCATCAGCACCGGCAGCCTCTCGCTGGACATCGCCCTGGGCGTGGGCGGCGTGCCCCGCGGGCGCGTGGTGGAGGTCTACGGCCCCGAGTCCAGCGGCAAGACCACCCTGGCCCTGCATGTGCTGGCCGAGGCCCAGAAGCAGGGCGGCGAAGTGGCCTTCATCGACGTGGAGCACGCCCTTGACCCCGTCTATGCCCAGGCCCTGGGCGTGGACATCGACAGCCTGCTGGTCAGCCAGCCGGACACCGGCGAGCAGGCCCTGGAGATCTGCGAGGCCCTGGTGCGCAGCGGCGCCATCGACGCCATCGTCATCGACTCGGTGGCCGCCATGGTGCCCCGTGCCGAGATCGAGGGCGAGATGGGCGACTCCCACGTGGGCCTGCAGGCCCGCCTGATGAGCCAGGCCCTGCGCAAGCTCACCGGCGTCATCGGCAAGACCAACACCGTGGCCATCTTCATCAACCAGCTGCGCGAGAAGGTGGGCGTGGTCTACGGCAACCCCGAGGTCACCGCCGGCGGCCGCGCGCTGAAATACTACTCCAGCGTGCGCATCGACGTGCGCCGCATCGAGGGCCTGAAGGATTCCTCCGGCCAGTTCATCGGCAACCGCACCCGCGCCAAGGTGGTCAAGAACAAGGTGGCCCCGCCCTTCCGTGAGGCCGAGTTCGACATCATGTTCGGCGAGGGCATCAGCAAGGTGGGCGAGGTGCTGGACCTGGGCGCCAAGCTGGGCGTTGTGCAGAAGAGCGGCGCCTGGTTCAACTACGGCGAGACCCGCCTCGGGCAGGGCCGCGACAACGCCAAGACCTTCCTGAAAGAGAACCCCGCCATCATGGCCGAAATCGAGGCGCTGGTGCGCGCCAACGCCGACAAGCTGCTGGCCGCCGGCAAAAAGCCGGTGAAGGGCGGCATCACCCCGGTGACGGCCCCCGCCGCCCCCGCCGCCGCTGCCGCAAAGGTCAGCGAGGAGGACCTGGACATCATGGTGGAGGACTAAAGCCGCCCCATGGAGACCACCATCACCCGCATCAGCCGCACCAGAAAAGGGCGTTTTGCCCTGTTCTGCAACGCCGGTTTTCTCTTCAGCGTGGACGAGGAGACCTTCTTCACCGAGCATCTGGTGGAAGGGCTGACCCTGGACGACGGCCAGCTGGACGAACTGCTGCGCAAAAGCGACGCCCAGCGCGCCAAGGACAAGGCCTTCGGCTATCTGTCCGCCCGGGAGCACGCCTCCGGCGAACTGTTCCAGAAGCTCTGCCGGGATTTTGACGAGCACACCGCCGCCGCGGCGGTGGCCAAGATGGACGAGCTGGGCCTTCTGAACGACGAGGCCTTCGCCCGCCGGGCCGCCGAATGGCTGCTGAGCAAAAACAAGTCCCGCAGCGAGATACTGCGCTGGATGGACGGCCGCGGGGTGGACCGGGACCTTGCCCGGCAGGCGCTGGAAGAAGTGTACGAAGAACGCCAGGCGGACGCGCCGGAGGGCCTTGGGCCGGACGGCGCGGCCGCGCTGCGTCTTGTGGAAAAACAGTACGCCGCAAAACTGGCGGCGGGCAAAAAACAGAACGTGCTGGCGGCGCTGGCCCGCCGGGGCTTTTCTTCCGGCGACGCCCGCCGGGCGGTGGAGCTCTGGCTGGAAGAGCACCCCGCCGACGGGGACGAGGAACTGTGAAGCCGGCACGGCAAACAAAAGGAGAACGCATTTGAAGATCGCCATCATCTCTCTGGGCTGCCCCAAAAATCAGGTGGACGCCGACGTATTCTGCCACAGCCTCATCAGCGCGGGCCACACCACCACGGCCGACCCCGCCGAGGCGGACGCCATCATCGTGAACACCTGCGGCTTCATCGAGAGCGCCAAGACCGAGGCCATCGAGAACATCCTGGACGCCTGTGCCCTCAAGGAGCGCAAGCCCGGCCTCAAGGTCATCGTCACCGGCTGTCTGGCCGAGCGCTACCGCCAGGAGATCCGCAAGGAGATGCCCGAGGTGGACGCGGTGGTGGGCATCGGCTGCAACGCCGCCCTGCCCGCCATCCTGGAGCGCCTTGCCGCCCCGGATGCCGCCCCCGAAGAGGATTTCGGCCCCAAGACCGACCTTGCCCTGGGCGGCAAGCGGGTCATCAGCACCCCCGCTCACTATGCCTACTTAAAAATCGCCGAGGGCTGCAACAACCGCTGCCACTACTGCGCCATCCCCCTCATCCGGGGCCCGCTGCGCAGCCGCCCGCTGGAAGACTGCGTGGCCGAGGCCCGCTGGCTGGCCGGCGAGGGCGTGAAGGAGCTGGTGGTGGTGGCCCAGGACCCCACCGCCTACGGCGAGGATTGGGGCAAAAACAGCATCTGCCAGCTGCTGGACGAGCTGAACGCCGTGGAGGGCATCCGCTGGATCCGCATCCTCTACGCCTACCCCGAGCGCATCACCGATGAATTCATCGCCGCCATGCAGCGCAACGAGAAGGTGGTGCGGTATCTCGATCTGCCCATCCAGCACTGCAACACCCGCATCCTCAAGGCCATGAACCGCCGGGGCGACGAGGAAGTGGTGAAGAGCGCCATCCGCCGCCTGCGCGCGGCCATGCCGGACATCACCCTGCGCACCACCCTCATCGCCGGCTACCCCGGCGAGACCGAGGCGGAGTTTGAGCAGCTGTGCGAGTTCGTCAAGGACACCCGCTTCGAGCGGCTGGGCTGCTTTGCCTTCAGCCCCGAGGAGGGCACCCCCGCGGCCCGGATGGAGGGCCAGCTGCCCGAGGAGGAAAAACAGCGCCGGGCCGGCGTCATCATGGACCTGCAGGCCCGCATCAGCGCCCAGCTGCTGGAAAAGAAGGTGGGCACCGTGCAGACCGTCATCTGCGACGGGGTGGACGAGGAGAGCGGCCTGTACCTCTGCCGCTCCGCCGCCGACGCGCCGGAGATCGACGGCAACATCTGCGTCGCCAGCGAAGCGCCCCTCTATCCCGGCGAATTCTACCGGGTGAAGATCGACGAGAGCGACATGTACGACCTGTTCGGCTATGTAGTGGAGGAGAACGAGGATGAATCTGCCCAATAAGCTCACCCTTTTGCGCATCCTGCTGGTGCCGGTGTTCATGGTGCTGGCCGGCATGACCCGGTACGGCGCGGCGGACTATCAGGCCGGCTGGTATCTGGCGGCGGGGGTGGTGTTCGCCCTGGCCAGCTTCACCGATTTCCTGGACGGGTATCTGGCCCGCAAGTGGAAGATGGTCACTGACTTCGGCAAGTTCGCCGACCCCCTGGCCGACAAGCTGCTCACCACCGTGGCCTTTCTGTACATGATGCGGGACGGCGTTTGCAGCCTGTGGGTGGTGGCGCTGATTTTGGCCCGGGAGTTCGCGGTGTCCGGCGTGCGGATGCTGGCGGCTTCTTCCAACACCGTCATCGCCGCCAACATGTGGGGCAAGGTGAAGACCGTGCTGCAGATGCTCACCATCCTGTTCTATTTCTTTGCCGCGGCCCTGGCCGGGCCCACCGACGTGATGGCGGTGTCGCTCATCAGCAGCGCTTTGTGCTGGCTGGTGGCGCTGGCCACCGTGTTCAGCGGCGGCATCTATCTGTGGCAGAACCGCGCCTGCTTCATGCAGGCCAAATGAGCCTTTCGCCCGGGCGCCTGTGCGCCCGGGCATTTTTGTGCCCGTCGCCGCGGCCGAATGTTAAAATCCGGCAAAAAAACCGGCGCTTTTCCAAAACTATTGTGAATACCCAAGGATTATTCAACAACACTGTTAAAACTGCATAAAACGAGGAGAAACAAAATTGCTTTTTTAGCAGTATATGACAGAAAACCCTTGAAAACCACCCCGAAAATGAGTAAGATTATATGTGAAAGTGAGGCGTAAGGCCCACAGGGAGGGAGACACCGTGAAAAAACAGAATAATCCGGCCGATCTGCCCATATACCTGTTCAAGCAGGGCAACAATTTTGAGGCATATCGGTTCTTCGGCGCTCATTTCGACTGCCGGGGCGGGGACGAAGGCGTGGTGTTCCGCGTCTGGGCGCCCCACGCCAAAGCCGTCAGTGTGGTGGGCGATTTCAACAGCTGGGTGCCGGGTTCCCACCCGATGGCCAAGCTGGACGAGGGCGTCTGGGAGGCGTTCATCCCCGGCATCCGCGAGTACGATGTGTACAAGTTCTGCCTGACCACTCAGCAGGACGAGCTGCTGTTCAAGGCGGACCCCTACGCCTTCCATGCCGAGACCCGGCCTTCCAACGCCAGCAAGGTCTACCGGCTGGAGGGCTATGAGTGGAACGACGGCGAATGGGAGGCGCAGCAGAAAAAGCGCGACCCCCTCACCGCCCCCATGAACATCTACGAGCTGCACGCAGGCAGCTGGCGGCTCAAGGAGAACGGCGACCCCTATAACTACTCCGAGCTGGCGGACGAGCTCATCCCGTACTTACTGGACATGCACTACACCCACGTGGAGCTGCTGCCCATCACCGAATACCCCTACGACGGAAGCTGGGGCTATCAGGTCACCGGTTACTTCGCCCCCACCAGCCGCTACGGCACCCCCAAGGACTTCATGAACTTTGTGGACAAGTGCCATCAGGCGGGCCTGGGCGTCATCATGGACTGGGTGCCCGCCCACTTCCCGAAGGACGGCTTCGGCCTGTACATGTTCGACGGCGAGCCCTGCTACGAGGACCCCAACCCCCGCCGGGGCGAGCACAAAGAGTGGGGCACCATGGTGTTCAACTACGGCATGCCCGAGGTGGAGAGCTTCCTTGTGTCCAGCGCGCTGTACTGGGTGGAACAGTTCCACGTGGACGGCCTGCGGGTGGACGCGGTGGCCAGCATGCTCTATCTCGACTACAACCGCCGCGACGGCGAGTGGGAGCCCAACCGCTACGGCGGCAAGGAGAACCTGGAGGCCATTGCTTTCCTGCGCAAGCTGAACAGCACCGTGCTGGGCCGCCACCCCCACAAGCTGATGATCGCCGAGGAGTCCACCGCATGGCCGATGGTCTCCAAGCCCGCGGAGGACGGCGGCCTTGGCTTCAACTTCAAGTGGAACATGGGCTGGATGAACGACATGCTCAGCTACATGAGCACCGACCCGCTCTTCCGCTCGGGCAACCACAACAAGGTAACCTTCAGCTTCTTCTACGCCTTCAGCGAGAACTTCATCCTGCCCATCAGCCACGACGAGGTGGTGCACGGCAAGTGCAGCCTCATCAACAAGATGCCCGGCGACTACGAGGCAAAGTTTGCCAACCTGCGCACCTTCTACGGCTACATGATGGCCCATCCGGGCAAAAAGCTGCTGTTCATGGGCCAGGAGTTCGGCCAGTTCATCGAGTGGAACGAGGCCAAGGCGCTGGACTGGATGCTGCTGGACTACGACCGTCATCGCCAGCTGCGCCAGTATGTGAAGGACCTGAACCGCCTGTACCACGACCTGCCGGACTTCTGGCAGGTGGACTACAGCTGGGAGGGCTTCCAATGGGTGGTGCCGGACGACAACGCCCAGTCGGTCATCGCGTTTTTGCGGCGCGATGCGGCGGGCCACACCACCTTGGTGGTCTGCAACTTCAATCCCGTCCTGCGGGAGGGCTATCAGATGGGCGTGCCGGTGGCCGGCACCTACAAGGAGCTGCTCTCCAGCGACGACGAGGCCTATGGCGGCAGCGGCGTGCACAACAAGCCTCTGCGCAGCCACAAAAAGCCGATGCACGGCTTTGACCAGAGCATCAGCGTCACTTTGCCGCCGCTGAGCACCGTCTATTTCTCGGTGCCGCAGCCCAAAGAGGCGAAGCCTGCGGCAAAAAAGCCCGCCAAAAAGACGGCGGCAAAAAAACCTGCGGCCAAAAGGCCCACGGCGAAAAAGGCGGCCAAGCCCGCCAAGGACGCCGAAAAGGCCTGAAGACCGCTTCGGGGAATCGCAAAATGCACTAACGGCGGCCTCTGGCCGCCGATAAGGGGAGAAGTAGTATGAAAGAATGTATCGCTATGCTGCTGGCCGGCGGGCAGGGCTCACGCCTGTATGCCCTCACACAACGGCTGGCAAAACCCGCAGTTCCCTTCGGCGGAAAGTATCGCATCATCGACTTTCCGCTGTCCAACTGCGTCAACTCGGGGATCGACACGGTGGGCATCCTGACCCAGTACCAGCCGCTGGTGCTCAACGAGTACATCGGCAACGGCCAGCCCTGGGACCTGGACCGTCTGTACGGCGGCGTCCATGTGCTGCCCCCCTACCAGACGGCCACCGGCTCGGACTGGTACAAGGGCACCGCCAACGCCATCTATCAGAACATCAACTTCATCGACCGCTATGAGCCCAAGTATGTGGTCATCCTCTCCGGCGATCACATTTACAAGATGGACTACTCCAAAATGCTGGACTTCCACAAGGCGAAGGGCGCCGACTGCACCATCGCCGTGATGGAGGTGCCCTGGGAAGAGGCCAGCCGCTTCGGCATCATGACCGCCGACGAGGAGGGCACCATCACCAAGTTCGAGGAGAAACCCAAGGAGCCCAAGAGCAATCTGGCCTCCATGGGCATCTACGTCTTCTCCTGGGACAAACTGCGCAAGTTCCTCATCGAAGACGAGGCCAACCCCGCCTCCGACAACGACTTTGGCAAGAACATCATCCCCAACATGCTGGCCAGCAAGGAAAAGATGGTGGCCTATCCCTTCGAGGGCTACTGGAAGGACGTGGGCACCATCGACAGCCTGTGGGAGGCCAACATGGACCTTTTGAACCCCAAGATGCCGCTGGACGTCTGGAGCGACGAGTGGAAGATCTACTCCCGCAACTCCGGCATGCCCGGCCAGTGGGTGGGCGAAAACGCCGAGATCGATAACTCCATGATCACCGAAGGCTGCAAGGTGGAAGGCAAGCTGGTGCAGAGCGTGCTGTTCGCCGGCGTCAAGGTGGGCGAGGGCGCCGTGGTGGAGGACTCCATCATCATGCCCGGCGCGGTGGTCGAGCCGGGTGCCAAGGTGCGCTATTCCATCATTGCCGAAAACGTGACCGTCAAGAGCGGCGCGGTGGTGGGCGAGCGCCCCGAGGACATGGACAACCTGGACAACTGGGGCGTCGCCGTTGTGGGCGAAGGCGTCACCATCGGTGTGAACGCCAAGGTGGGTCCCAAGGCCATGGTGGTCAAAGACGTAAAGGATGGTGAGGAGCAATGGTAAAGTCCAACACGGATGCCCTGGGCATCATTTTCCCCAATGCATATGACAGCCTGATCCCCGAGATGGTGACCCAGCGCACGATGGCGTCCATCCCCTTCGGCGGGCGCTACCGCATGATCGACTTCGTGCTGTCCAGCTTCGCCAACGCGGGCATCAGCAACGTCTCCATCATCGTCAAGCAGAACTACCATTCCCTGATGGACCATCTGGGCTCCGGCCGTGAGTGGGACCTCACCCGCAAACGGGGCGGCCTGAATCTGGTGCCCCCCTACGCCGAGGCCAACGTCAAGATGTACCGCGGCCGCGTGGAGGCCCTGGCCAGCATCGTGGATTTTCTGGCGGACCAGAAAGAGGAATACGTGGTGATGAGCGATTCCAACATCGCTTATAACTTCGATCTGAACAAGCTCATCGAGGCCCATGTGGCCACCGGCGCGGACGTGACCGTGATGTACGAAAAGCGGGAGATCCCCACCGGCCTCAAGGACGACAACTACACCCTGCGCATCCAGGACGGCCGGGTCACCGAGCTGCTCTGCAACGACTACCGCCCCGGCGTGCAGAACCTGTCCATGAACGTTTACGTCATCCAACGTGAGGCCCTCATCACCATGGTGAAGGACGCCACCATCCGCGGCCTTGTCTACTTTGAGAAGGACATCCTGGCCCGCAACCTGGAGCTGCTGAACGTGCAGGGCTATGAATACACCGGCTACACCGCCCGCATCGCCGACTGCCGTACTTACTTCGAGGAGAACATGCGCCTGCTGGACCCCGCGAACCTGGACGCGCTGTTCCCCGCCGAGCTGCCGGTCTACACCAAGGTGCACGACAACGCCCCCACCCGCTACGCCATGGACAGCCACGTGAAGAACAGCGTGGTGGCCGACGGCTGCATCATCGAGGGCGACGTGGAGAACTGCGTGCTGTTCCGCGGCGTGAAGGTGAAGAAGGGCGCCAAGGTGAAGAACTGCGTGCTGATGCAGAACACCATCGTGGAGCCCGGCGCCCATGTGGAGTATGTGGTCACCGACAAAAACGTGAAGATCACCACCGACAAGGCTCTGGCCGGCAGTGACACCTTCCCGGTGTATGTTGCGAAGAACCGCACCGTATAACGCCAAAAGAGGGCGCAAGCCCTCTGACTCTCTCCCCAGGGGCGGGGGCCCTGCACAGGGCCCCCGCCCCCTCCCCATAAAACAAGGAGGAACCTTATGAACGTTTTATTCTGCGCGAGCGAGGCCAACCCCTGGGCCGCCTCCGGCGGTCTTGGCGACGTGGCCGGCAGCCTGCCCAAGGCGCTGGTGCAAAACGGTGTGGACTGCCGTGTGGTCATGCCGCTCTACGGCGATCTGAAATACCGGGACGAACTGGAATACATCACCAACTTCAGCGTGCCTGTGGGCTGGCGCAGCCAGTATTGCGGGCTGTTCAGCGCCAAGCGGGACGGCGTGACCTTCTATTTCCTGGACAACGAGTATTACTTCAAGCGCACCGGCCTCTACGGCTTTTATGACGACGGCGAGCGCTTCGCCTTCTTCAGCCGCGCGGTGCTGGAGATGCTGTTCTACACCGACTTCACCCCCGACGTGATCAACGCCAACGACTGGCAGACCGCCCTGGTGCCGGTGTATCTGAACCTCTACTACCGCCATCTGGACAAATACAGCCACATCAAGACCGTGTTCACCATCCACAACATCCAGTACCAGGGCAAATACGGCCTGGACATCCTGGAGGACACCTGCGGCATCGGCCGGCGGGACGCCCACATCGTGGAGTACGACGGCTGCGCCAACTTTATGAAGGGCGCCATCGAGACCAGCGACAAGGTGAGCACCGTCAGCCCCACCTACGCCGGTGAAATTCTCGACCCCTGGTTCAGCCACGGGCTGGACGGCCTGCTGCGCCAGAAGCAGTACAAGCTGTGCGGCATCCTGAACGGCATCGACGTGGACAGCTACAACCCCGAGACCGACCCCAACATCCCCGCCCACTACAACGCCGACACCTTCGCCGAGGGCAAGGCGGAGTGCAAGCGCCGCCTGCAGGAGCAGTTCGGTCTTGCCCAGGACGGCAGCCCCGTGATGGCCATGGTCACCCGCCTGGTGGGCCACAAGGGCGTGGACCTGGTGCGGGATGTGGCCGAGGGCCTCATCGACCAGGGCATCGAACTGGTGATTTTGGGCAACGGCGAGCACGCCTACGAAGCCTTCTTCAACGACCTGGCGGGCCGTCATCCGGGCCGCGTGGGCGTGTACATCGGCTTTGTGCCTCCGCTGGCGCGGCAGATCTACGCCGGCGCGGACATCTTCCTGATGCCCTCCAAGTCGGAGCCCTGCGGTCTGGCCCAGATGGTGGCCTGCCGCTACGGCACCATCCCCGTGGTGCGTGAGACCGGCGGTTTGAAGGATTCCATCCACGACTCCGGCGACGGCTGGGGCAACGGCTTCACCTTCCAGCAGTACAACGCCCACGACCTCTACGAGGCCTGCTGGCGCGCCAAGGAAGGCTACTGGCACAAGGACGGCTGGCCCGTGCTGGTGCACCGCGCCATGTGCTGCGACTTCAGCTGGAATGTCTCCGCGCACTCCTACATCGACATGTACCAGCAGGTGATGAACCTCTGGTAAGGCCCATCGGCCAGCGGGGCCGGGCTGCCTGTTTTGGGCGGCCCGGCCCCTTTTTTCACCGGGAGGAGCGCTGTTTCAAAGTTGTAAAAATACTCGTGAAAAAATGGAAAAATTTGCAGCCGGGTCTGGAAAACCGTCGAAAGGGGTCTATAATAGGTGTATGCCCGCGCCGCCGGGGGCGGCAGCCGGGCAGGAAAGAGAGTGACCTTCGGAATGTCAGGAAGCAGACAAACCACACACAGAAAAAAGGGCAGCCCCGTGCCCACGCTCATCCTGCTGGTGCTGGCGGTGTTCGCCATGCTGGCGGCGCTGTGGTACTGGAGCGAGAGCGCGCTGCCGGTGAACGGCGAGGACGCACAAGAGCCATCCGCCCCGGCGTCCCAGCCCGCGGACGCGCCGGAGGCCACCCCGGCCCCCACGCCCAGCCCGGAGCCCACGCCGCTGCCCGAGGTGATGCTCACCGACGAGGCGGCCGCCACGCTGAACGCTTTTCTGGACGCCCAGCCCGGCACCGTGTCGGTCTGGCTGCAGGACCTGACCACCGGCGATACATACACCTACAACGAGTCCTCCGGCTTTTACTGCGCCAGCACCCTGAAAGCCCCCTACGCCCTGTGGCTGGCCCAGCGGGACGAGGCGGGGGAGATCGACCTGGATACGGAGTGGAACGGCTCCACCGGCTGGGACCGCATCTACACCATGATCTCGGTGAGCTCCAACGACGCGGCCCACGGCCTTGCGGGCATGTGGCCCGCCACCGCCGACACCGGCTTCCAGGACTTTTTGGCCCAGCTGGGCTTCGCCGCTCCCGAAGGCTGCGAGATCACCAAGGAGGAGGGCATCCACGGCTGGACCACCGCCCGGGACGGCGGCCTCTCTATGCTGGCCCTCTACGAGTACTTTGAGACCGACACCGAGAACGCCCGGCAGCTCAAGCAGGCCTTCCTGGACGCCCAGCACGATTACCTGTGGTTCCCGGCGCCCGCCGCCAAGAAGTACGGCAGTTGGGACAACGCCTTCCACGACATGGGCATCGTCTACTCCGAGCGGCCCTACATCCTGTCGGTGTTCACCAGCTACGGCACCCAAGACGAGCCCCCCGCCGAGGGCATCGAGCAGCTGGGCCATCTGGTGGCCGAGGTGCTGGGGCAGGAAGAATGAACCTCTGCGTTTTTGCATAAAAAAGCCGCCGTGCCCGGTGATGCCGGGCGCGGCGGTTTTTCATTTGCGTTTATTCCTTTGCGGCGCTGGCCAGATGGCTCTCCAGCCGGTGGATGAGCATCTCCACCGCCACCGCGTTCTTGCCGCCCTCGGGGATGATGAGGTCGGCCCGGCGCTTGCTGGGCTCCACGAACTGCTCGTGCATGGGCTTCACGGTGGTCAGGTACTGGGTGACCACACTGTCCAGCGTGCGGCCCCGCTTTTTCACGTCCCGCACGATGCGGCGCAGAATGCGCACGTCGGCATCGGTGTCCACAAACACCTTGATGTCCATCAGGTCGCACAGCTCCGGGCTGGCGAAGATGAGGATGCCCTCCACCAAAATCACCGGCGCGGGGTGGATCTGGATGAAGTCGTCCGAGCGGTTGTGCTGGGAAAAATCGTACACCGGGCACAGCACCGTCTCGCCCGCCTTCAAAGCCTTGATGTGTTCCACCATCAGCTCGGTCTCGAAGGCGTTGGGGTGGTCGTAGTTGGTCAGGCAGCGTTGCTTATAGGTCAGCTCGTCCTGACGCTTGTAGTAGTTGTCGTGGCTGATGACGCTGATCTGATCGCCAAAGCGCTCCTTCAGCCGTTTGGTCAGCGTGGTCTTTCCGCTGCCGGTGCCGCCGGCAATGCCCAGTACCATCGTGTTCATAACCACAGTCTCCTTCTCTCTATGTGTCCGCCGGCCCGCTGCCGGTGGGAAAAGACGGGCAAAAGCCCCTTCGGGGCCGCTCAATCCGCGGGCAGATTGGGCCGGTCCTGGTCGCCGTCGGCCTTGAACAGCACGAAACGGTCGGGGTCGCTGGTGAAATAGTAATATTCCGTGTTCTCAAACAGGGGCGGCTGCAGGTAGTTGGGCAGGATGTTTGCATCGCCCTCTCTGCGCTCGCAAAAGCCCGCCGCCGCCATCACCGCCGGGTCCACCCCGGCGCAGTAGCACTCGGCGTACTCCGCGCCGCTGGCCTTCAAAAGGCGGTCGATGGCCGACCCCAGCCGGGGCAGCAGGGAAGTGTCACCCACGAAATCGGCGATGCGCAGCGCCTTGCCCTGGCCGCTGTCCACCACGCGGCAGACAAGGTAGGCCAGCAGACGGCCCTGCTCCTTCGCGGCGTACATCTGATAGGTCAGATGGGGGAAGGCGAAATACCGCCGCTGCATGTACCACACGTCCTTGCGGGGAGTGTGGGGGCTGTCCGGCATGCCCAGCGCCGCCAGCGCCCCGGGGCCTTCCACCGGCTCCAGCGAAAGGTCGCCCCCGGCGGGCAGAACGGTGGGGTCCGCCACCCGTGCCAGCCGGTATTCCGGGAGCCCCGCCAGCCGGTAGAAGTGGCCCACCCGGTCGGCGTGCCAGCCGAGAAAGCGGTAGAAGGCCATGGTCTTGGGGCGGATGTTGTTGCAGGCCACCACCTGCGCGCCGGTGAGCCGGGGCAGGGCGGCCATCAGTTCCAGGCCCACCCCGTTGTGGCCCTTGGCCGCCACCCACACCGACACCCAGACGTCGGCGTCGGGGGCGTCCGAAGCCCGGATGTAGCCGGCGGCGGCCACAAGAACGCCCTCCTCTTCGGCCAGGGCGAACTGCAGACTGTTGCCGCTTTTGTAATAAAAATTAAAATATTCCTCTCTGTTGATAAGAGGGAGCCGCCAGTCGAAGTTGGCGTTGACAAAATCCACCACTCGCTTGGCCTCGTCCGGGGCCGCGAGGCGCAGCACCGGGGCGCTCACAGGGCGCTGCCCCCGGTGATGGGCAGGGTGACGCCGGTGATGAAGCCGGCCTCATCGCTCAGAAGGAACGCCATGGCGGGCACCACATCCGCGGGGGTGGCGTTGCGGCCCATGGGGTTGGCCTCCGCGCTGGCCTGCACGATCAGGTCGCTGGTGTCGGCCAGGAACTTGGTCTCCATCATGCTGGGGGCCACGCAGTTCACCGTCACGCCATAGGGGGCGTAGTCCGCCGCGAGGCTCTTGGCAAGGCCGCCCAGGGCGCTCTTGACCATGATGTAGGCGGCGGTGTTCTTGGGGGGCAGGCCCAGCAGGTAGCTGGTGAGCATGAAGAGCACCCGGCCTTTCTTCGCCTTGGCCATAGCGGGCACAAAGGCCTTGCACAGCGCCACCGCGCTGCGCAGCTGCACGCTCATGTCCTTTTCAAAGCGATCCTCGTCAAACTTCTTGAACTTGGTGTTCACCACCCGCAAGGCGGGCAGATGCACGAAGTGGGTGGGGGCGGGGCAGTTGGCCTGCACGTCGGCGATGAAGGTCTCCAGCGCCTTTTCGTTGGTCAGGTCCACGTCGTAGGTGCGGATGGAGCCGGGGTGCTCCTTGCACAGCTCGGCAAGGCCCCCCAGGTCGCCCGCGCCCTGGGCGATGAACACATCCCCCGGCTGCCACAGGCGGCGGATGAGCGCGCAGCCCACGTCGCTGGACGCGCCGGTGATGAGATAAACGTTGCTCATATGTCCTCCTTATTTCGCCACGCCGGCCTTGATGAGCCCGCGGGTGACCTTCTGGCCGTTCTGGTTCTCGATGACCGCCTTGACGGTGATCTCGCCGAAGGTGTCGTTCACCTCGGTCACCTTGCCGGTGACGGTGAGGGTGTCGCCGATGAAGACGGGTTTGGCAAACTTGGCCTCCACGCTGTGGAGCAGGCAGTGCTCGCCGGGCAGGTAGACCCCCGCCAGGGTGGAGAAAAAGCTGGCGCCCAGCATGCCGTAGACCACCCGCCCGGGATAGCCCCGGCCGGCGGCGTAGTCCGCGTCCATGTGGATGGGGCTGTTATCGCCCGAAACGGCGTAAAAGGCGTCCATCATGGCCTCGGTCACGGTGACGGTGAAGCTCTCGGTCATGCCGGGGGTGATGTCGGCCAGAGTGTAGCTGTTCATGGGTGCAAAACTCCTTTTTCTTCAAAAAAGGCCGGGCAGGTGCCCGGCCTTTTGGCTGCATAAGATCAGGCGGTGAGCCGCTCGATCAGGTCCAGCAGATCGCCCACGTTCTCCAGCCCGCGCACGTCCTCCAGCTTGAACTTGAGGCCGAATTTCTTCTCCATGGCGGTGAGCAGGTTGATCTGCTCCAAGCTGTCCCAGTCCTCGATGTCGTCGGCGCAGGTCTCACGGGTGATGACCAGTTCCTCGTCGTCGAAGTTGTCGCGGAAAATCTCCTGCACGGCATCAAAAATGCTCTGCTTATCCATTGTTTGAACGCTCCTTTTCGGGTCAGACCCGTTTGATCTCCATCACGCCGCACTGGGGCTGGTAGCCCTCGAAGCCGGTGAACTCGAAGGTGCAGTTGCCGGCCTCGTCCTCGGCGGTTTTTACAAAGCCGATTGTAGCATAAAAATCCTTCACAAGCAAGTTTTTGGCGGTGGGGTAGTAGTGGCCCACGATGGTCTTGACCCCTGCTTCGGCGGCGCGGCGCACCAGTTCGTCGAACATGGCGTGCTCCAGCCGGCGCTTGAAGGTGCGGCAGCTCATGATCCACAGGTCCATCTCCAGCACGTCGCCCTGCTTGTGGCCGATCATGGCGGTGACAAGGCCGTTGTCGCCGAACTTGTCCACCAGGCGGCCGTACTGGGTGATGTACTCGTCGTTGCCCAGCAGGCTCTCCACCTCGGCGGCGGTGTAGCGGCGGGTGGTCAGGTTGAACTGGTTGGTCTTGTTGATGAGCTGGGTGATGCGCTCGGCGTGGGGCGCGTCGAAGGCCCCGATCTCGCACACCATATCAAGGCTCTTGAGGTAGTCGTCGTAGTTGCCGAAGCTCTGCTCCAGCTGAGCGCGCTGGGCGTTCTGCTTGTACGTCTCGGCGCGCTTTTTGTCGTCCGCCGAGAGGGTGGTCACCTCAAAGTAACCCGCCCGGTCGATGGCGGCGATGTACTCCTCGGGGCAGGAAAGCTCCGGCACCGTGACCATGGGCAGCTCCCGGCGCACGATCTCCCGCTCGGCGGGGTTGTCGTCCACAAAGACGAAGCTCTCGGGCAGGATGTTGATCTCCTTGGCCATGGCGGCGATGTTCAGGTGCTTGGGGTCCCAGTTGGCCTTGAAGCAGAGGAAGTCGTCCGCTTTGAGCACGCTGTCCGCCCGCTCGAAGCCGGTGCGGGCGATGGACTCCTCGTTCTTGCTGCACACGTTCAGCAGGATGCCCAGCTTGCCCAGGGCTTTCAGGTAGCCCTGGAACTCGGCGTAGGCCATGCCGGCGGGGGTCTCGCTGCCCATCACGATGCCCTCGGCGCCGTCGTCGCCGATGATGCCGCCCCAGAGGGTGTTGTCCAGGTCCAGCGCCAGGGCTTTTTTATTCTTGCCCAGCAGGCTCTTGATGATGTTGGCCACGCTCTGGCACAGGTAGGGCAGGCACTCCAGGCTCACCGCGTACTTGTAGGCGTACCAGGCGGTGGGGTCGCTGAAGCGGTCCATGCCGTAAAGGGCCTGCAGATAGGCCAGGTCGTTGATGTAAAGGTTCGGGGTGGCCTCGGCCAGGGCGGCCAGCTTCTCGTTCAGCTTGCGCACAAAGCGCACCCGGCCGTGGACGTCCACGCCCTCCCGGTTGCCCATCACCCGGTAGAGGGGCAGATCGAAGTTGTTGATCACCACCGGGCAGCCGAAGCCCAGCGCCGCCTTGGCCGCCTGCTCGAAGCGGGCGAACTCCGCGTTCAGCTTCTCCTCGCAGGCCGCGGCGTCGTCCTCGGCCTCGGGCCAGAGCTTGATGTTGCGCTGGCTGGTGTGGATGAAGATGAAGTCGGGTGCGAAGGCTTTCAGTGAGCCGTCGTCAAACACCAGATTCTCGAAGAACAGGGAATAGCCGCCCTCGTAGAATTCCGGCTGGATGCCGTTGGCCAGCAAGAACAGCTCCAGGATGTTCTTGATCTCGCCGATGGTGCTGCCGCTCATCAGGGCCACTTTTTTGGGGATGAGGCCCGGCTTTTGCAAAAGTTCGCGCTTGATGCGCCGCTTCTGCTGCAAGACCAGGGCGGGGTCGAAATCACTGCGTAAAAGGTCCACGGTGACGCCTCCGTTTGTTTACAAATTTTTACAAAATCATTGTACCATAGCCCCCGTACAAAAGCAACCGAGAAAGGGGCGCGCATCCCCCGAAAAGGGCGGCGGGGCCGCAGCCCCGCCGTCAGGCGCCGAAGTCCTCCAGCAGCCGGTCCAGCCGCTCTTCGCTCTCCACCGGGATGCCCTTTTGCAGGGCGGCCACGTCGCTCTCGGGCAGCAGGTGGGTGTAGACGTCGTAGACCCGCAGCGGCTCGCCGCTCTCCGCGGCAAACACCGCCAGCCTGCCGTCGTGGTCCTTCAAAATGTAAGGCGCGGCCGCGGCGCTCTCCGGGCCGGTGCGGGCGGGCCGGACCATCCAGAAAAGGCTCAGCCCCAGGCTCAAAGCGCACACCGCCGCCAGCAGCGACACCCAGACTTTGGTCATTGGCAAGACCCCCTTTCACGGCCAGTATTGACCCGGTGCGGCGGGTTCATACAATTTTCAATGGGATTTCACTGTACTTGGCGGGGTGGGTTGTGGTATAATACCAACATGGCGGTCCGCGGCCGTCTGTTTTCGTTTGCGCGAAAACACGGACGGCGGGCGGTTTTCGCCACAGTACATCCAACGAATTTTCCGCAAAGGAGGCGGTCCTCATAGACTCCAACGAGCATCGCAGCATCCGGCGGCCCGACGGCTCCGGCACCTCCGGCGCCCACAGCGCCGGCTCCGCCGGTTCCAGCCAGGGCCGGAAACTCAACCGCACCGGCGCGGCCCACACCGGCAGCGCGTCCCACGCGTCCGGCAGTGCCCACGCCCCGTCTCACTCCGGCGAGTCCCACGCCGGCGCCGCCCGCAGCGGCGCGGCTTCCGGCGCGCGGAGCAGCGCGCCCCGCGGCACTTCCCGCACCGGCAGCGCCAAGAACGGGCCTTCCCGCATCTCCTCTTCGCCCCGGCGCTCTTCGCGCCCGGCGGGCCAGGAGCCGGGGGAGGGCAGCGGTTCCCACGGACCCCGCGGCAAGAAGCAGTCCAAGGGCATGCGCATCTTCAAGGGCTTCATGAAATTCGTGGCCGCCTGCATCTGCCTGGGCGTGATGGTGGGTAGCGTGCTGGCCGTTCTGCTGAGCCTCTACGCCGTGGAGATCACCGCCAACGACGCCGAGCTGCTGGACCTGACCAACCTGGAGCTGGCCCAGACCAGCCAGCTGCTGGCCAAGGACCACGACACCGGCGAGTGGGTGGTCATTGAAGAGTGGCACGACAGCAACGACCGCGAGTGGGTCGACCTGCAGGAGATCGAGTCCAACCCCTATCTCAAGTGGGCCTTCATCTGCGTGGAGGACAAAGACTTCTATGAGCACAGCGGCGTGAACTTCAAGCGCACCTTTGCCGCAGGCGTCAACTACATCGCCACCAAGCTGGGCTTCCCCATCTACGACAGCATGCAGGGTGCTTCCACCCTGGACCAGCAGCTCATCAAGAACATCCTGGGCGACGACGACGTCTCGGTGGACCGCAAACTGCGCGAGATCTTCCGCGCCCTGGGCCTGGACAAGCGCTATGACAAGGACACCATCCTGGAGGCCTACCTGAACACGGTGAGCCTGTCCGGCTCCATCGCCGGCGTCAAGGCGGGCGCGTCCAACTACTTCGGCGTCGACGATCTGGCCGAGCTGTCCCCGGCGCAGTGCGCCAGCATCGCGGCCATCACCAAGAACCCCACCGGCTATAACCCCTACACCAATCCCGAGCAGCATCTGCAGCGCCGCAACTGGATCCTGCAGCTGATGTACGAGCAGGGCAAGCTGACCGAGTCGGAATACAACGACGCGGTGGCCAGCCCCCTGGTGCTGGCGGAGGAGAAGGAGGCCGAGGTGGTGACCACCTCCTCCAACAACTCCTACTTTGCCGACGCGGTCTACAAGATGCTGCAGCAGCAGCTGCAGGACGAACTGGGCTACACCGCCTCCGAGGCCCACAACCTCATCTACAACGGCGGCCTGCGCATCTACACCACCATGGACCCTTACATCCAGGAGGAAATGGAGAAGATCATGCTCAATGCCGACGACGCCATCCCGGCGCTGTGGCATGAGGAGGAGATCCTCCAGAGCCAGGTGCCCGACCCGTCCCAGCTGGAGAACATCGTGGTGAACGACGACGGCACCTACAAGACCGGCACCAATAAGCAGGGCGAGCCGGTGTACTACTACAACGCCCGCACCCAGGCGGCCATGCTCACCATGGACTATTCCGGCCAGGTGCTGGCGCTGGTGGGCGGCCTGGGCGAAAAGACCACCGACCTGGGCCTGAACCGCGCGGTGGGTCCGGAGTACGGCGGCACCCAGCGTTCGGTGGGTTCCACCATGAAGCCGCTGGCGGCCTATTCTTTGGGCATCGACTCCGGCCTCATCAACTACTCCACCGCTCTGCCCGACCTGGGCGTGGGCAAGATCGTCAAGGAAAACCTGCGTTCTTCCTACCCCCAGTACGGCACCAAGATGTTTGAAAACGACGCCCCCGAGGTGCTGGCCAACCCCGACATCTGGCAGGACTGGCCCAAGAACTATGAGGGCTTCGGCGACGGCGCTCTCGTCACCGTGAACACCGCTATCGCCCGCTCCAAGAACACCATCGCGGTGCGTGTGGGCCAGCGCGTGGGCAAGGATTATATGTACAGCTTCGCCCACGACACCCTGGGCATGACCCACCTCACCGAGGCGGACGCGGACTACGCCCCCATGGTGCTGGGCAGCCTTTCCGAGGGCATCAGCCTGATGGAGCTCACTGCCGCTTACCAGATGTTCGGCAACGGCGGCGAGTATGTGACCCCCCACCTGTACACCATCGTGGAGAACGCCGTCACCGGCGAGGTCATTCTGGACAACACCGTCAACGTGGTGCACACCCAGGCCATCAAGCCCAGCACCGCCATGATCATGAACCGGCTGCTGCAGGGCGTTCTGGGCTCCAACGGCACCGCCGGCACCACCATCAAGCCTGCCGGCGAGATGGAGGCCGCCGCCAAGACCGGTACCACCACCGACAACCACGACTTCACCTTTGTGGGCCTGACCCCCTACTACGTCACCGGCGTGTGGTGGGGCTACGACCAGCCCTATGACTTCACCGACGTGAAGAAGGGCCAGAACGCGAAGCCCATCCAGAAGGCGTGGAAACAGCTGATGGACACCATCCAGGCCGACCTGGAGACCAAGAGCTTCCCGGTGAGCGACGACGTGCAGACCGCCACCTACTGCGTGGAGAGCGGCGAGCTGGCCGTGAACTGCCCCAACACGGCAGTGGGCTACTACACCGCCGACAACATGCCCGGCTACTGCACCCTGCATCCCTGATACGAACCGGCAAGGGCCCCTTCTGTGCGCTCAGCGCGCACAGAAGGGGCCCTTTGTGTATTGTGTGCAAACGAAATGCGCCAGAGGGGCCCAAACTGCTCCATTTGCCGAAAATCGCGCCGCGGCCGCACCTGCCCCTTGCACTTTGGCGTGGCAAAGTGGTATAGTATAAACAT
Source organism: Oscillospiraceae bacterium (assembly GCA_004558145.1). GTDB lineage: Bacteria > Bacillota > Clostridia > Oscillospirales > Ruminococcaceae > Allofournierella_A > Allofournierella_A excrementavium. The sequence continues at coordinate 67,921 of SFDQ01000001.1, read as the reverse complement.
TGTAGCATCTTTGGACACAAATGTGCTTTCATCGAGTACAATCGCGCCCTTTGCGGGGGATTTGGAGGAAGAGTATGGAACGTCGTTTTCTGCTGGTGGACGCAAGCGTGCTGCCGGACGTTTTCATCAAGGTGCTCAAGGCCAAGGAACTGCTGGCCAGCGGCGCGGTGCGCAACATCTCGTCGGCTGTGCGGCAGGCGGGGCTGTCCCGCAGCGCCTTCTATAAATACAAGGACTGCGTGTTCGACGCCCGCAACAGCCGCAAGGTCATCACCGTGCTGGCCACCCTGCTGGACGAGACCGGCGCGCTGCAGGCGCTGCTGGCGGGCATCAGCGCGGCGGGGGGCAGCGTGGTCACCATCAACCAGTCCACGCCGGAGAGCGGCGCGGCCCAGGTGGCGGTGAGCGTGCGCACCGACACCATGCAGATGAGCGTGGAGGAAATGCTCCAGAAGCTGCGCCGTCAGCGCACCGTGGTGGAGATCCGCCAGGGCGTGTGACGCGGGCGCACAAAGTCAGCATTGAAGAGGAAAGGAACGAAGGGACCTATGGCAAAGATCGCGATCCTGGGCTTCGGCACCGTGGGCGGCGGCGTGCTGGAGGTGCTGCGCCGCAATGCGGCCAGCGTCAGCCGCCGCGCGGGCCAGCCCGTGGAGGTCAAATACATCCTGGACATCCGGGACTTCAGCAATCATCCCGACGCGGCCCTGTTTGTGGACAACATCGACACCATCCTGGCCGACCCGGAGATAAAGGTGGTGGTGGAGACCATCGGCGGCACCAAATTCGCCTATCCCTATGTGCGAAAAGCGCTGGAGAGCGGGCGCAGCGTGGTGACCAGCAACAAGGAGATGGTGGCCACCTACGGCGCCGAGCTGCTGGCTCTGGCCAGAGAGCACAAGGTGGCCTTTCTGTTCGAGGCCAGCGTGGGCGGCGGCACCCCCATCATCACCCCCATGCACCAGTGCCTTGCGGCCAACGTCATCAGCCAGGTGCAGGGCATCGTGAACGGCACCACCAACTTCATGCTCACCAAGATGGCCCGGGAGGAGATGGGCTTTGAGGACGCGCTGAAGATCGCCCAGCAGCTGGGCTACGCCGAGACCAAGGACCCCGGCGACGACGTGGACGGCCCCGACGCCTGCCGCAAAATAGCCATTCTGGCCAGCATCGCCTTCGGGCATCATTTCTATCCCAAAAACATTCCGACCCGGGGCATCCGGGGCATCACGGTGGCGGACATCGCCGCCGCCGCCCGGCTGGACTGCGTCATCAAGCTCATCGCCTGGGCCAAGCGGGACGAGACCGGCCGGGTGACCGCCGCGGTGGAGCCCATGCTGGTGCCCAAATCCAACCAGCTGGCCAGCGTGGACGACGTGTTCAACGCGGTGCTGGTGAAGGGCGACATGCTGGGCGACGTGGTGTTCTACGGCAAGGGCGCGGGCCGTCTGCCCACCGCCAGCGCGGTGGTGGCGGACGTGATCGACGCCCTCAAGCACGGCGCGAAGATCCACGACAGCCTGTTCTGGCAGCCCAGCGAGCCCTTCGACGGCCTCTTGGAGGACCCCACCCCCGCCACCTGCTATGTGCGGGTGAAGGGGCTGCCCGCCACCGTGCTGCCCGCGCTTTACGGCGAGGGCGAGCTGGTGAGCGACGACGGCAGCGAGGCGGCCTATCTTGTGACCTACATCGCCCCCCGCGGGCTGGAGGAGGCCGCCCGCAAGGTCACGGCCCTGGGCGGCAAAGTGGAGCTGGTGCTGCGCCAGCTCACCGATTGAGGGAGGAAAGCGTTTATGGTAAAAGTCACCGTGCCCGCCACCAGCGCCAACGTGGGCGCCGGTTTTGACGCGCTGGGCCTCGCGGTCTCCATGCACAACACCGTCACCCTGGAAGAGTGCGACCGCATCGACATCCTGGCCAGCGACGGCACCCTCATCCCCACCGGCCCGGGCAACCTTGTCTACCGCTCGGCCAAGGCGGTGTTCGACCAGCTGGGCCAGCCCCTGAAGGGCATCCGCATCCGGCAGGAGAACCCCATCCCCATGGCCCGGGGCCTGGGCTCCAGCTCCGCCTGCATCGTGGCGGGCATCCTGGGGGCCAACGCCCTGCTGGGCTCGCCCCTCACCCAGCGGCAGATGCTCACCCTGGCCACCAGCATCGAGGGCCACCCGGATAACGTGGCCCCGGCCATGCTGGGCGGCTTTGTGACCAGCGTCTACGACGAGGGCCAGGTGTACAGCGTGCGCAAGCCCATCGACGAGGAACTGGCCTTCGCGGCCTTCATCCCCAACTTCAAGCTGCTCACCGAGAAGGCCCGTGCGGCCCTGCCCAAAACGGTGGACCGGGCGGACGCGGTGTACAACCTTTCCCGGGCGGCGCTGGCCACCGCCGCCTTCTGCGACGGCGACTATGAGCTTTTGAAGGTGGCCACCAAGGACGCGCTGCACCAGCAGTACCGTCTGCCCCTGATCCCCGGCGGCGAGCGCATCTTCGAGCTGGCCTGGGACCTGGGGGCCTACGCGGTCTACATCTCCGGCGCGGGCCCCACCATCATGGCGGTGGTCCACCGGGACAACAGCGACTTCTTCGGCCGCGCCGAGGAGCTTCTGGCCGAGACGCCGGAGACGCTGGCCTTCTCACTGCGGCGGATGCTTGCGGACAACACCGGCGCTGTGGTAGAATAAGACCGTGCAAATGCATACACTTATGCCAGGAGGCATTTGTTGATAGAGGGAGTTGAGGAAATTTGGCCTTGATCGTGCAAAAATTCGGCGGCAGTTCCGTGGCCGATCGTGACCGGGTGTTCAACGTGGCCCGCATCGTGGCCGCCACCCGCAAGGCTGGCAACGACGTGGTGGTGGTGGTGTCCGCCCAGGGCGACACCACCGACGACCTGATCGCCAAGGCAGCCGAGATCACCAGCGAGCCCAGCCGGCGTGAGATGGATATGCTGCTGGCTTCCGGCGAGCAGATCTCCATCGCGCTGCTGGCCATGGCCCTGAGCGTGCTGGGGGTGCAGGCGGTGAGCCTCACCGGTTGGCAGGCGGGCTTCATCACCGACCGCGCCTATTCCAAGGCGCGCATCCGCCGGCTGGACACCGAGCGGGTGGAGAGCGAGCTGGCCCGCAACCGCGTGGTGGTGGTGGCGGGCTTCCAGGGCATGAACCGCCTGGAGGACATCACCACCCTGGGCCGGGGCGGCTCCGACACCAGCGCCGTGGCGCTGGCCGCCGCCCTGCACGCGGACCGCTGCCAGATCTACACCGACGTGGAAGGCGTTTACACCGCCGACCCGCGCAAGGTGCCCGGCGCGCGCAAACTGGAACAGATCACTTTTGACGAGATGCTGGAGCTGGCCAGCCTGGGCGCCCAGGTGCTGAACAACCGCAGCGTCGAACTTGCCAAGAAATACGGCGTGGAGCTGGAGGTGCTCTCCAGCCTGAACCCGGTGCCGGGTACCATCGTGAAGGAGGTAGCAGACGATATGGAAGGAATGCTCATCAAGGGCGTTGCCAAGGACACCGACGTGGCGGTGATCTCCATCATGGAGGTGCCGGACGTGCCGGGCATGTCCTTTAAAGTGTTCGGGGCCCTGGCCAGCCGCAACATCAACGTGGACATCATCCTGCAGTCCACCGGCCGCGGCGGCAACAAGGACCTGATCTTCACCGTGCCCCTGGGCGAGGCCGAGAACGCGGTGGAGGTGCTGAAGGAGAACCAGCCCCGCTTCGGCGGCAAGGAGATCAAGGTGGAAAAGAACTACGCCAAGGTCAGCGTGGTGGGCGCGGGCATGCAGTCCAACCCCGGCGTTGCCAGCCGTATGTTCGAGGCCCTGTTCGAGGCCAACGTCAACATCCACATGATCAGCACCAGCGAGATCAAGATCAGCGTCATCATCGACGAAAAAGAGGCCGACCGGGCGGTGAGCGCCATCCACGGCGTGTTTATCCCCTGATAAGGGCGAAAAAAGAATAGACCTTCGCGGCGCGGCTGCTTGGCCGGGGCGGGCAGCCTTGGCTTTGCTGCCGCGCCGTTTGCCGCCTTTTTCGGCAGTTTGACCATCGTCTGGCGCGCTGCCTTGTTCACTTGTTCCAAAGGATGTTCGGCCGGTCCGCCGGCCCCAAAGCATTTCAGGAAAGGAGAGAAGCCCATGATCAGCATCGCCATTGTGGAGGACGAGGACTCCTGCGCGAAGCAGATGGAAGAGTATCTGGCGCGCTATGCCGACGAGAGCGGCGAGGTGTTCGAGACGGTGCGCTTTTGCGACGGCGACGAGATTTTGGAGAACTACCGCGCCCAGTACGACATCATCCTGATGGACGTGCAGATGAAATTCATGGACGGCATGACCGCCGCCGAGGAGATACGCAAGGTGGACCCGGAGGTGGTCATCATCTTCATCACCAACATGGCCCAGTACGCCATCCGGGGCTACGCGGTGGATGCGCTGGACTATGTGCTCAAACCCGTGAGCTACTTCGCCTTCAGCCAGCGGCTGGAGCGGGCCATCGGCCGGATGAAGCGGCGGGCAAGGCGCTATATGACCATCGCCATCCGGGGCGGGGCCCGCAAGCTGGACATCTCCCGCATCCTCTATGTGGAGAGCCAGGGCCACAATCTGGTGTTCGTCACCGACGGGGAGGAGCACACCACCACCGGCACCATCCGGGAGGTGGAGGAAAAGCTGGAGAGCTTCGGCTTTTTCCGCTGCAACAAGGGCTGCCTTGTGAACCTGGAGCATGTGGACGGCGTGCGGGACGGCTGCGCCATCGTGGGCGGACATGCCCTGCCCATCAGCCGCGGGCGCAAGAATGAGTTCCTGGCGGCGCTGACCGACTATGTGGGCGAGGTGGTCAAATGAATCCGAGCGACCTGGCGGACATCCCCCGCCTGTACACGGCGCTGGCGGAGTGGCTGGCCTGCCTTGTCTACATCCTCTCGCTGCTGCCCGAAAAGCGGGGCAGCCTGCGTTTCTGGGGCCTTGCGGCGGGCATGCTGGCGGTGCAGAGCATCTTTCTTGTGGCCACCGACGACGTGCCCCTGCCCCTGTGGATCCCCTGCATGCTGGCGGCCATCGGGCTGATGTTCCTGTTCTTGTTCCTGGCGTGCGGCCGGGGCGCGCTGAACGCCGGCTACTACACCGTGCGGGCCTTCATCCTGGCGGAGTTCGGCGCTTCGCTGGAGTGGCAGCTCTATTACCACTACGCCAACCTGGCGGGGCAGGACAGCTTCCTTGCCCGGCTGGCCTTTCTGGCGGTGGTCTATGCCGTGGTGTTCGGGCTGATGTTCCTGCTGGAGGCCCGCAGCCACGCGGCGGAGCATCCCATCACCATCACCCCCCGGGAGCTGGCCAACGCCGCCATCATCGGAGCGTCGGCCTTTCTCATCAGCAACCTGAGCTATACCCAGGCGGACACCCCCTTCAGCAGCCAGTATGTGGGCGACATCTTCAACATCCGCACGCTGGTGGATCTGGGAGGCATCGCCATCCTCTATGCCTACCACCTGCAGCGGGCGGAACTGCAGGTGCGCCACGAGCTGGAGACCATGGACAGCATCCTGCGCAGCCAGTACGCCCAGTACCAGCAGTCGCGGGAGAGCATCGACCTCATCAACCGCAAATACCACGACCTCAAGCACCAGATCGCCGCGTTGCGGGCCGAGCCGGACGCCGAGCGCCGCAGCGCCTGGCTGGACGAGATGGAGAGCGACATCAACACCTACGAGGCCCAGAACAAGACCGGCAACCAGGTGCTGGACGTGCTGCTCACCGGCAAGAGCCTCTACTGCCAGAAGCACGACATCCACCTCACCACGGTGGCCGACGGCACGGTGCTGGCGGGGGTGAGCCCCATGGACCTGTGCACCCTGGTGGGCAACGCGCTGGACAACGCCATCGAGAGCGTGAAGAAGATAGAGGACAAGGAAAAACGCCTCATCCACGTGGCGGTGTCCCGCCAGAAGAACTTTGCGCTGCTGCGCTTCGAGAACTGCTTTGAAGGGGAGCTGACCTTCGAGAACGGCCTGCCCCGCACCACCAAGGGCAACACCGACTACCACGGCTACGGCCTCAAGAGCATCCGCCGCACCGCCCAGAAGTACGGCGGCACCGTGACGGTGAACACCCGGAAGAACTGGTTCGAACTCAAGATCCTGCTGCCGCTGGCAGAGGGCACGCAGGAAAAATAATGGTAAAGAAAAAGCCCGACTTGTGCGTGTTACACAAACAAGCCGGGCTTTTCGTTGCAAAAGTGCACAAAGCGTTTTCCCACTTGTGCCGCAAAAATGGCAGTTTGTCCCTCCGGTGGCCTTTCGGGTGAAATTTGTGTTAAAGTATGAACCGTGATAACGCGCGGGCCCAAAAGCGCCCGGCGGACGATACGCAAGGAGGAATCGCAAAATGTTAGCCATCAACATTCAAGACGTGATCAACGTCCTGGCCAGCGTCAAGACCCACTTGATCGTGCTGGGCGTTGCTCTCGTCGTCGCTCTGGCGGTGATCATTGCCTGCAAGGCTCTGCCCGTCGCCAAGAGAAAGCTGGCCCGCAGCAGCGCCCTGGTGGCGCTGGCTCTGGCCGTCATCATCGTGGTGAACACCATCTGCTTCGGGCCCATGTTCACCATGATCAACCTGGCCATGGGCGGCGGCTCCATCACCGAGGAGAGCATGGCCGAGGCCTACGAGGTCAACACCGAGCTGGTGAGCGAAGGCGTGACCCTGCTGGAGAACAACGGCGCCCTGCCCCTGGCCAGCGGCTCCAACGTGAACGTCTTCGGCTGGGCTTCCACCGCCCCCGTTTACGGCGGCGTGGGTTCCGGCGCTCTGAACGACCAGTACGCCGTGACCGACCTGATCACCGGCCTGACCAACGCCGGCCTGAACGTCAACCAGGATCTGGTGGACTTCTACGAGGCCTATCAGGCCGAGCGTCCCAGCGTGGGCATGTGGGCCCAGGACTGGACCCTGCCCGAGCCCAACGTCAGCGCCTACACCGATGAACTGATGGCCTCCGCCAAAGAGTTCAGCGACACCGCGCTGGTGGTCATCTCCCGGCCCGGCGGCGAGAACGCCGACATGCCCACCGACATGGCCGCCGTCGTGGACGGCACCTGGAAAGAGCGGGACGCTCTGACCGGCAACTCCTACTTCAACGGCGTGTATGACGACACCCTGAACGAGGGCAACGACTGGGATGAAGGCGACCATTACCTGCAGCTGAGCAACCGCGAGGAAGAGATGCTGCAGATGGTGTGCGACAACTTCGACAAGGTCATCGTGCTCATCAACACCAACAACGCCATGGAGCTGGGCTTCCTGGAGGAGTACGGTGTGGACGCCGCTGTCTACACTCCCTGCCCCGGCCAGAACGGCTTTGACGCCGTGGGCCTGGTGCTGGCCGGCGAGGTGAACCCCTCCGGCAAGACCGTTGACACCTTCGTCTACGACCTGTTCAACACCCCCATCTCCAACAACTTCGGCCAGTTCATGTACGACAACATGGACGAGTACGCCGTGGTCTCCACCAACTTCTCCACCGGTGAGGAAGTCACCGCCATGCCCAGCTTCGTGAACTACGTCGAGGGCATCTACGTGGGCTACAAGTTCTACGAGACTGCTGCCGCCGAGGGCCTGATCGACTACGACTCCACCGTCGTGTACCCCTTCGGCTACGGCCTGTCCTACACCACCTTTGAGCAGACCATGAGCGACCTGACCGTGGACGGCGACACCATCAGCTTTGATGTGACCGTCACCAACACCGGCAGCGTGGCCGGCAAGAACGTGGTCGAGGTCTTCTTCAACCCGCCCTACACCAACGGCGGCATCGAGAAAGCCACTGCCAACCTGGTGGCCTTCGACAAGACCGACATCCTGGAGCCCGGCGCTTCCCAGACCCTGACCATCAGCTTCAAGGCTGAGGACATGGCTTCTTACGACACCTACGGCGCTGCCGCCTACGTGCTGGAGGCCGGCGACTACGTCATCAGCATCAACTCCGACTCCCACACCGTGCTGGACAGCCGCGTGTACAACGTGCCCGAGACCATCGTTTACGATGAGGGCCGTTCCACCGACAAGACCGCTCCCACCAACCAGTTCGAGAACGTGGAGGGCGACGTTACTTACCTGTCCCGTGCCGACCACTTCGCCAACTACGCCGAGGCCACTGCCGCTCCCGCCAGCCTGTCCATGAGCGACGAAGCCAAGGCCAGCTTCCTGAACAACTCCAACTACGACCCCACCGCCTACAACAACGCGGACGACGTGATGCCCACCACCGGCGCCAAGAACAACATCCAGCTGGTGGAGATGCGGGGTCTGGACTACGACGATCCCCAGTGGGATACCTTCCTGGACCAGCTCACCGTCTCTGAGATGAGCGAGCTGATCGCCATGGGCGGCTACCAGACCGCTCCCATCAACAGCATCGGCAAGGTGCAGACCTACGACTGCGACGGCCCTGCTTCCATCAACAACAACTTCACCGGCCAGGGCTCCATCGGCTTTGCCGGCACCGTGATGATGGCTTCCACCTGGAACACCGACACCGTTTACAAGTTCGGTTCCTCCATCGGCCGCATGGCCGACGACCTGGATGTGTCCGGCTGGTACGCTCCCGCCATGAACATCCACCGCTCCGCTTTCAGCGGCCGTAACTTCGAGTACTACTCCGAGGACGGCGTGCTCAGCGGCAAGCTGGCTGCCCAGGCTGTGCAGGGCGCCGAGAGCCACGGCGTGTACTCCTACATCAAGCACTACGCTCTGAACGACCAGGAGACCAACCGCAACACCATGCTCTGCACTTGGGCCAACGAGCAGTCCATCCGCGAGATCTACCTCAAGCCCTTTGAGCTGGCCGTGAAGGAAGGCGGCGCCGACGCGGTGATGTCCTCCTTCAACTATGTCGGCACCGAGTGGGCCGGCGCTTCCAACGCCCTGTGCAACACCGTCCTGCGTGACGAGTGGGGCTTCGTGGGCATGGTCCTGACCGACTACTTCGGCGTCTACGGCTACATGGATGCTGACCAGGCCATCCGCAACGGCACCGACTTCTGCCTGGTGAACTACCCCACCGAGACCAACTACCTGACCGACACCACCAGCGCCACCGGCGTTCTGGCTGCCCGTCAGGCCTGCAAGAACATCCTCTACACCGTGGTCAACAGCCGCGCCTACATGGAGGAGAACCTGAACCCCGGCCTGCCCACCTGGCAGCTGATCGGCTACGGCATCGACGCCGTGCTGGTGCTGATCCTGGCGGCCCTGGAGATCAAGGCGGTCAAGAACTACAAGCGCCGCGTTTCCGAGCAGCCCGTTGTGACTGTGGCTGAGGGCGAGGGCGCCGCCGAATAACAACCTTTCGCTTTTTCGGTCATTCCGGGGCGGGGCCTTCGGGCTCCGCCCCATGGCCGTAAAGCCCGGCAGAACAAGGAGCTTGACGAATGAAACACAAGGAACTCATCGAACAGATGACTCTGGAAGAAAAGTGCGGCCTTCTGTCCGGCCGGGACATCTGGAGCACCCGGTCGGTGGAGCGGCTGGGCGTGCCCACCATCTACCTGTCCGACGGCCCCACCGGCATGCGCAAGCAGGTGGGCGAGGGCGACCATCTGGGCCTGAACGCCAGCCTGCCCGCCACCTGCTGGCCCACCGCCGTCACCGTGGCCTGCACCTGGGACCCCGCCCTGGGCGAGGAACTGGGCGCGGCCCTGGGCGAGGAAGCGGTGGCGCAGGGGGTGAGCGTGGTGCTGGGCCCCGGGCTCAACATCCAGCGCAGCCCTCTGTGCGGGCGCAACTTCGAGTACTTCTCCGAGGACCCCATCCTGGCGGGCAAACTGGCCGCGGGCTACATCCGGGGCATCCAGAGCCGGGGCATCGCCGCCTGCCCCAAGCACTTCGCCGCCAACAGCCAGGAGACCCTGCGCATGGCCAGCGACAGTGTGGTGGACGAGCGCACCTTCCGTGAGGTGTATCTCACCAACTACGAGATCGCCGTCAAGGAAGGCAAGCCCAAATTCATCATGTCCTCCTACAACAAGATCAACGGCACCTACGCCAACGAGGACAAGACCCTGCTCAGCGACATCCTGCGGGACGAGTGGGGCTTTGAGGGCGCCGTGGTCACCGACTGGGGCGGCTCCAACGACCATGTGGAGGGCGTGCGCGCGGGCAGCCATCTGGAGATGCCCGGCACCGCCGGCGACTCCGACCGCCAGCTGGCCGCCGCCGTGAAGGCGGGCGTCATCAGCGAGGAAGTGGTGGACCAGCGGGTGGACGAACTGCTGGACGTCATCCTGGCGGTGGCCCCGAAGGAAAAGGCCGACGGCAGCTTTGACAAGGAAGGCCACCACGCTCTGGCCGCCAGGGTGGCGGAAGAGGCCGTGGTGCTGCTGAAGAACGAGGAGAACATCCTGCCTCTGGCCGCCGGCGCGAAGGTGGCCGTCATCGGCGACTTTGCCGCCAACCCCCGCTACCAGGGCGCGGGCAGCAGCTTGGTGAACCCCACCAAGCTGGAGTGCACCCTGGACGTGCTGGACAAGATGCCCCTGGAGAGCGTGGGCTACGCCCAGGGCTTCACCCGGGCGGACGCGGTGGACAAGGCCCTCACCGAGCAGGCGGTGGCCCTGGCAAAGCAGGCGGACACCGTGCTGCTCTACATGGGCCTGCCGGAGATCAGCGAGACCGAGGGCCTGGACCGGGAGCACATGCGCCTGCCGGACAATCAGGTCCAGCTGCTGAAGGCGGTGGCCGCAGCCAACCCCAACGTGGTGGTGGTCCTGGCCGCCGGCAGCCCGGTGGAGACCCCCTGGCTGGAGCACTGCAAGGCCCTGGTCTACACCGGCCTGTGCGGGCAGGCGGGCGCTTCCGCCGCCCTGCGGGTCATCACCGGGCAGGTGTGCCCGGGCGGCCGTCTGAGCCAGACCTGGCCTCTGGAGTGGGCCGACGAGCCGGTGAGCCATTACTGGCCCGGCCGCCAGCGCACCGCCGAATACCGTGAAGGTCCCTTCGTGGGCTACCGTTACTTTGAAACGGCGAACAAGCCCGTGCGCTTTGCCTTTGGCTACGGCCTGTCCTACACCACTTTTGCTTACAGCGACCTTGCGGTGAGCGAGACCGAGGTCAGCTTCACCCTCACCAACACCGGCAGTGTGGAGGGCGCCGAGGTGGCGCAGGTGTATGTCGGCAAGCCCGGCAGCGCCATCCTGCGGCCGGCCAAGGAACTGAAGGGGTTTGCCAAGGTGCGCCTGGCGGAAGGGGAGAGCCGCCGGGTCACCATCCCCCTGGACGACAAGGCCTTCCGCTGGTACGATGTGCAGGCCAAGGCCTGGAAGGTGGAGGGCGGCGAGTACACCGTGATGGTGGGCTCCAGCTGCGCCGACATCCGCCTTACCGGCAGCGTGAACGTGGCGGGCGAGGCCGTGCAGGCCACCGCGGACAAGGAAGCGCTGGCCTGCTACTACGACCTCAAACTGGACGATGTGCCCGACGAGGCCTTTGCCGCCCTGCTGGGCCGCGAAGTGCCCGAAGGCAAGTGGGACGAGACCAAGCTGCTGGAGATGAACGACGCCATCTGCCAGATGTACTACGCCAGGAACCCCATCGCCCGGCTGGCGGGCCGCATCCTGACTAACATGAAGGAAAAGAGCATCGCCAACGGCAAGCCTGACCTGAACATCCTGTTCATCTACAACATGCCCTTCCGCGGCATCGCCAAGATGATGAACGGCATGGTGAGCATGGAGATGGCCGAGGGCATCCTGGTGATGGTCAACGGTCACTTCTTCAAGGGCCTGGGGCAGGTATGGCGCGGCTGGCGAAGCCTTTCCCGCATCGCCAAGGCCGAGAAAAACGCCGCGAAGGGCTGATGCCCCGCAACCGCCAGGCGCAGAACAGCCTGGAACAACGCCTGGTACAAGGAGGAAACAATGAAGTTCTGGAACAACTTTGCGGATAAACACCCCGCCGCCGCCAAGTGGGTGCGTGAGGGCGGCCTGTTCGTCATCGTCAGCAACCTGATCACCGTGTTCAAGTATCTGATGCTGCAATTTCTGCCCGCGGCCTTCGCGGGCCTGGGCGACACCGCCTTCGGCTGGCCGGGCATCCCGGTCACCCTCTTCGGCGAGACCTTCGAGTGGAACATCCTGGGCTACGACCAGGCCCACGGCGGCCTTGCCTACTTCTGCGCCTACATGGTGGCCATGGTCATCGGCGAGATGATCAACTTCCCCATCCAGCGCAGCTTCGTCTTCCGCTCCAAGGGAAAGATCGGCCCTCAGATCGCCTGGTATGTGGCGGCGTTCATTGTCATCACCTGCATCGTCAACTCCATCAACTGCGTGTGGGTGGCGGTGGCCGGCCTGCTGGTGCCCGACTTCATCTACAACATCGGCACCACCGTGCTCAACGGCGGAATCTCGATGGTGGTGTTCTTCTTCGTGAACAAGAAGATCTTCCCCGAGAGCGCAAAGGCTGCCTGAGCACCGCTCGGACATGAAATGAAAAAATGGGCGTTCCTGCACCGTTATAGGTGTAGGAACGCCCGTTCCTTTTTTGTTCGGCATGAAAAAGTGCAAATTTTGTGCCCCATTTTTCCAAAAATCGTGTATAATATCTGTGTGCGGCCTTTTGGCGCGCACGGCAACAACAAATCGAAGGAGGACGAAAAGCGTGAAGCTTCTGTCCATTGCGGTCCCCTGCTACAATTCTCAGGACTACATGCGCCACTGCGTGGAAACGCTGCTGCCCGGCGGCGACGAGGTGGAGATCCTGGTGGTGGACGACGGTTCCAAGGACGACACCGCCGCCATCGCCGATGAGCTGGAAGCGAAGTATCCCGGCATCGTCCGGGCCATCCATCAGGAGAACGGCGGCCACGGCGCGGCGGTGATGGCCGGGCTGAAAAACGCCACCGGCCTCTACTTCAAGGTGGTGGACTCCGACGACTGGCTGGACGAGGAGGCCTACCCCAAGGTGCTGGACACCCTGCGCGGCTTTGCCGAGGGCGAGCCGGTGGACCTGCTGGTCTGCAACTACATCTATGACAAGGTGGGCGCAAAGCACAAAAAGGTGATGGAGTACCGGGGCGTTCTGCCCGAGGGCAAGCCCTTCACCTGGGCCGAGGCGGGCCACTTCCGCAAGGGCCAGTACATCCTGATGCACTCGGTCATCTACCGCACCCAGCTGCTGCGCGACTGCAAGCTGGACCTGCCCCGCCACACCTTCTATGTGGATAACCTCTATGTCTATGTGCCCATGCGCTGGGTCAAGACCCTCTACTACCTGGATGTGGACCTCTACCACTACTACATCGGCCGCAACGACCAGTCGGTGAACGAGACGGTGATGATCCGCCGCATCGACCAGCAGCTGCGGGTGAACAAGCTGATGCTGGAACAGGTGGACCTGAAGGCGGTGAAGGAGCCCCGGCTGCGCAAGTATCTGTTCAACTATCTGGAGATCATCACCACCGTCTCCTCCATCCTGCTCATCCGGGGCGGCGAGGCGGAGCATCTGGAGAAAAAGCGCCAGCTGTGGAACTACATTCGCACCTCTGACCCCTGGGTCTACAAAAAACTGCGCTGGGGCCTGTTTGGCATCGTGATGAACCTGCCCGGCGCGGCGGGCCGCGCCATCGCCGTGGCGGCCTACAAGATCAGCCAGAAAGTGGTCGGCTTCAACTAAGGAGGAGCAGGATGAACAAGCACTACGACTATCTCATCGTGGGCGCGGGCCTTTACGGCGCGGTGTTCGCCCAGAAGGCCATGGAGGCGGGCAAGACCTGCCTGGTCATTGAAAAGCGGGACCACATCGCCGGCAACATCTACACCGAGGCGGTGGAGGGCATCCAGGTGCACCGCTACGGCGCGCACATCTTCCACACCAACAACGACGAGGTGTGGGGCTACGTGAACCGGTTCGCCACCTTCAACCGCTACACCAACAGCCCGGTGGCCAACTACAAGGGCGAAATTTACAACATGCCCTTCAACATGAACACCTTCAACAAGATGTGGGGCGTCATCACCCCCGCCGAGGCCCAGGCCGAGATCGAGCGCCAGCGGGCCGCCCATTACGTGGCCGAGCCCAAAAACCTGGAGGAGCAGGCCATCAATCTGGTGGGTACCGACATCTACGAGAAGCTGGTCAAGCACTACACCGAAAAGCAGTGGGGCCGCCCCTGCACCGAACTGCCCGCCTTCATCATCAAGCGGCTGCCGGTGCGCTTTATCTACGACAACAACTACTTCAACGCCCTCTACCAGGGCATCCCCGTGGGCGGCTACACCGCCATGGTGGAGAAGATGCTGGAAGGCGCTGAGGTGCGCTTGGGTGTTGATTATCTGGCGGACAAGGCCGCCTGGGACGCTGTGGCCGACAAGGTGGTCTACACCGGCCCCATCGACGCCTACTTCGGCTACAAGCTGGGGGCGCTGGCCTACCGCAGCGTGCGGTTCGAGACCGAGACCCTGGACATGGAGAACTACCAGGGCAACGCGGTGGTGAACTACACCGACGCGGATACCCCCTATACCCGCATCATCGAGCACAAGCACTTCGAGTTCGGCACCCAGCCCAAGACGGTCATCAGCCGGGAGTACAGCGCCGAATGGAAGGTGGGGGACGAACCCTATTACCCCGTGAACGACGAGGCCAACGGCGCGCTGTACCAGCAGTACAAGGCGCTGGCCGAGGGCGAGGAGAAGGTGCTCTTCGGCGGCCGGCTGGGCGAGTACAAGTATTACGACATGGACAAGGTCATCGAGGCCGCCCTGGCCGCCTGGAAGGCCCAGTAACGTTTTGGCAAGAGAAAAGCCGCTTCGGGAATTTCCCGAAGCGGCTTTTTTGCTGTGTTTGCGCGGCAGCCTTGCGCCCGTGCCCTCAGGCCGCGGGGGTCTCGGCCGGCTGGGCGGTCTCTTCCTGGGCAGGGGCCTCTTCCTGCCCGGAGGCCTCTCCGCCGGTCTCGCCGTCGTCGGCGGGCAGCGCCGGGCTGGTGCCGGCGGCGGCGCGCTCCACCGATGTGCCGGAGAGGATGCTGCCCTCTTCGCCGGGGGCGTAGGTGATGGTGACCTCGTCGCCCACGTTCAGGATGACGGCGATGGGGCTGTCGGCGGCGCTGACGGTGTAGAACACGTCCTGGCCCTCAAGGCGCAGGAAGTAGTAGCTGTTGCCGTCCATCACAGCGGAGCGAATCTCCGCCAGAACGCCGGTGGCCTCGCTGTGCTCCACATCGGGCACCTCGGCCTCGCCGTTGTCGATGAGGCCGTTCTCCGCCAGGGCCCGGCGGTAGTTGGCTTCGCAGTCCGCCACCGTCTGGCCGGTCTCCACGATCTGATACTGCTGCACGTTCACCATGGCGTACATCTTCACAAGGCCGTCGTCGCCCTTCAAAGACATGAAGTAGGTGGGCTGGTCGGCAATGTTCAAAAGCAGGGGGAAGGTGGCCACATAGCGCATCTGCTGCACCTGGCTCTGGGCGGAGGCCTGGGCCGAAGCCTCGGTCGCGCCCGCCACCGGGTAGAAGAAGGTCTCCTTGGTGCGCTGGTTGCTGAGCAGGAAGCCGATGTTGGACTGGTCGCTGGTCACCGAGGTCACGCCGGTGTACATATACACGTCGTCGTTGATGGCGATGTAGTTGTAGCCGTCGGTGGTCTGGGTCACGTCCCGCTGGCCGAAGATGGAGTTGAGGAAACCGTTCTGATACAGGCCGTAGTAATCGTACTGCTGCATGATGAGGTCGGAGGCATAGACCCGGTCCACCCAGTTGGGCACCTCCTCGTAATAGGTGCTCTCGCCGGTGATGGCGTTCACCAGCACCGCGCCCTGGATGTCGGTGCCGCCGAACAGGCCGATGGTCTTGACCACCCGGCTGCACACCCAGTAGGGGGTGCCCTCGTCGTCGATTTCGAACACCGGCTCGGCGAACATCATGGTGGGGAAGTTGAACCGCAGATGGCGGTAGAGGTTGCGGCCGAAGTGCTCGGCGGTGGTGTACTTCATGCCCTCGTCCAGGCGCACCACCTCCGCCTCCTGGGTCACCATGTCGATGATGAGGTAGGCGGGCAGGCCCTCGGAGCGGTTGGTGAACCACTTGATGATGTCGCCGTAGGCAAGGCTGGTCACCCGCACCGGGCGGCCCTGGTAGTTGATCTGGGTGTAGGTGGGCAGGATCTCAAACTGGCTCACCATGTCCGCCAGTTCGCCCAGCTTGCGGCTGCCCAGGCGCTGGGCGCTGTCCGCGTCCAGCATGGGGATCTGGTCGTAGCGGATCTCGTCCACCTCGCTGGCAAAATCGCCGGTCTCCACCGTCAGCAGCTTGGAATAGCTGCCGGCGCGGATGACCTCCCAGGAGAGCAGCGAGCCCACCAGCACCACCACCGCCAGACCCACCACCACAAAGAAGGGCAGGGTGCACTGTTTTTTCACAAAGGTGAAGTAGCCCTTGGGGTCGCCGCTCTCAAAGCCGGAGGTGAAGATGGCGCTGGCGCAGTAGACCGCACAGAGCAGGAAGATAAAGACGTAGAACTCCTTGGCCTGGAAGTTCAGCGGCGGAAGCTCCAGATAGAAGTAAACAAAGCCGAAGACCAGCGTCACCAGCAGGTTCACCAGCACCCGGGCCACCGGGCTTTTCACCACAAAGCGCCGGGGCTTGCGGGGGGCGCGGTGGGGCTGGCTGCCGGGGTAACCGCCGCCGGGGCCGCCCATGCCGCCCATCTGAAAGCCGAACATGCTGCCGAAGGGATTGTCGGAGTTGAACTGAAACGGAGAAGCCAAATGATTCCCGCCTTTCCTCTTTAAAAATAATGCTTATCATACAGCATACCCGAAAACCGCCCCCAAATCAAGAAGGGGGCGGCGAAGGATAGTAAACTTATTGTGAATTCTCTTCAGCGAGCTTGGCGTTCTCCTCGTCCTTGGCGGCGTAATAGGCCTTGGCTTCGGCGTCCGCCGCCTCCACCCGCTCCACAAGGCCCTCCTCCCGGATGTCTTCGCAGGCAAAGTACCGCAGCTGCACGTCACCCTCGGGCAGGCGGCCGTCCTCGGTGAAGGGGTGCTCCAGCACGAAGTCGATGCAGTAGAAGGGCACGTTCGCCTCGCCCAGCGCCCGGCGGGTATCCAAAAGAATTTGGGCCGCCTCTTCCACGCTCACCTCGTCCTGCCGCACATACAGAGTCAGCCGCCCGCAGGCTTTGCCCAGCTGGCGAATGTCGTAGTCGCCGTCCAGCTCCAGGTCGCTGTACAGTAGATAGGGCGGCCAGGGCTCGCCGTACTCATGTTCCATCCAAAGGTCGCCAAAGCCGATGAACACGTTGTAGCCAAAGTCCGGGTCGTCCAGTACCGTGTCCACCAGGGCGCGGTACTCGCCGTTCAGCCGCTCCCAGGTGTTCCAGCCGCTCTCCACCGAGTGGTAGCCGTCCCACAAAATGCGTCCGGTCATGGAAAGGCCCAGGGTGAAGTGGCTGTCGATGCTGGTGGGGGAGACCACAGCGGCGGTGTAGCCGCCGAATTTGAAGCTGTAATTCACCGACTCCACTTGATAATCCGCGCCGGGGTACTGGCCGGCAAGATATTCCCGGGCGGCGCGGGCAGCCAGAAATTTGGATACCGGGTTGCCCAGCAAGCCGTTCGAGAACCACAGCACCCCCGCCAGCAGAGCCAGGGCGGCGGCGAAGGCCGTCAGTTTGAGGATGCGTTTTTTCATGGCGTCAGCCCTCCTTTTTCAGCGCGAAGTGGAACAGCCCCGCGATGGCCACCCCCACCAGCGCCAGAACGCAGTAGATGGCGGCCCAGATGAGATAGCCTGGCAGGGGCGCGGCCTCCATGCCCCAGCCCCAGCACAGCACCCAGCAGACGAGGCTCATGCCCGCCAGCAGGGGCGGCAGCACCGCCGCCGCCTTCCAGCGCCAGACGTAATAGGCCGCCGCGCCCATGGCGGGCATCAGCAGGCTGTTGTAGAACATGTTCATGCTGCCGGAAAGGCCCATGCCGAACAGGGCCCCGGCCAGCAGCACCACCAGCGCAAAGCCCCGCAGGGTGCGCCGCAGCCGCCGCAGAAGGGCGTCGCCGTCCGGTGCAGGGGGCGGCGGTACGGCCCCGGCGGCCAGGGCGCGGCAGTCCGGGCAGCGCTCCAGATGGGCGGCCACGGCGGCGCGGCTGGCCTCGCTGGCCACACCGTCCTCCACCAGGGGCAGAAGGTCCTTACAGATTTCGCAGCCGATGTCACCGTTCATAGTATCCCTCCTGTTCCAGCGCGACGCGGATGCGCTTTTTCACCCGAAAATCAATGACCCGGGCGGAGGACTCGCTCACGCCGCAGGCAAGGCCTATCTCGTAAAAGGAGTATCCCTCCAGACGCATGGACGCGATCTTCTGGGACCGGGGCGGCTCGGCGGCCAGCAGCGCCCGCACCCGGGCGAAGAGTTCGGCCGCGTCCGCCCGGGCCGCGGGCCCCGGCTCGCCGCACTCCAGAAATTCGCTCAGCGCCTCGGTCTCCGGGCGGCGATTTTTCTTTTTCAGCCAGGCGAACCACCGGCGGCGGGCGATGGTGAACAGCCAGGTCTTGCAGTCCGCCTCGCCCCGGAAGGCCCCGAAGGAGCGCACCGCCTCCAGAAAGGTCTCGCCCGTCAGGTCCTCCGCCAGGGCGGCGTCGCGGCACAGGCTGAAAAGATAGGTGTAAACATCCCGATGAAAGGCGCTGAACAGTTCTTCCAGCGGTGTGCCCATGCCGCCCGCCCCCTTTCACCCCATTTGTGGCCCGAACGGGCCGTTTCGTTACACATCCCTTTGAAAATATTATAATTTGCCGCCCAAAGCCGCGCAACCAAAAGAAAAGCGGCGCCGCCCGAAGGCGGCGCCGCTTTGCCGGAGAACAGCCGGGAAGGGAGATGCCCGGCAGGGAAATGTCTTGTCTGCGCTGTTTCAAAGCGCGGGAAAAAGCCTCAGGCCCCGGCGGCGGCCGCGTCCAGCAGCAGCTCGGCCTCGGGCAGAAGGTGGAGCGCGGTGGCCGGCAGGTCGGTGGTGGGGCCCAGTTCCAGCAGGCGGGCCACCACCGGCGCCTTGGCCGCGCCGAACACCGTCAGCTGCACCCGGCGCGCCCGCAGAAAATCCGCCACGCCCAGGGTGATGCCCTGGCGCAGGGGCGGCATGTCCGCGGCAAAATACTTCGGGGCCACCGTCTTGGTGGTCTCGGACAGCTCCGCCACATGGGCGGTGTGCTCGAAGGAGTCGCCCGGCTCGTTCAGCGCCAGATGCCCATTCATGCCCATGCCCAGCAGCAGGTAGTCGATGCCGCCCCAGTCCGCGATCTGCCGCTCCACGGCGGCGCACTCGGCGGTGAGGTCCTGGGCGAGGGCGTTGAACAGGCGGATGTTCTCCCGCCGCACGTTCGCCTTGGAAAAGAAATTCCGTTCCAGAAAGGAGGCGCAGCTGCCCTCCACCTCGGGGCCAACGCCCACCCACTCGTCCAGGCCGACGAAGCGGGCGCGGGAGAAGTCCAGCCCGCGGCGCAAAAAGGCCTCGAACACCGGCAGGGAGGTGTGCCCCGCCGCAAGGCAGAGCACCGCGTCGGGCTTTTGGGCCAGCAGCGCGGCCACTGTGTCGGCGGCGTGATCGGCGGCCAGTTCCGCCGTGTCAAAAACCAGTTTCTTCATCTCGGCCTTATTCCCCCAGCAGCAGTTCGATGGGGTACTTCAGGCCCTTCGGCTCAAAGGGCAGGTTGACCTTCGCGCCGCTCTTGGCGGAGGCGTAGGCGGCATAGATGATCTCCAGCACGGCGCGGCCGTCCTCGCCGGTGACGCAGGGAGTCTCGTCCTCCCGCACGCAGCGGATGAAGTGGCTCAGCTCCTGGGGATAGCCCTGGTTGAAGGCCTCCTCAAAGATGGTGAAGGTCCAGCCCTGGGAGCTGCCCGCCTTCTCGCTGGCGTAGTCGTAGCCGTCGGTGCTGTAGGTCAGCGCGGAGTTGCCCCGGAACAGGTCGGCGTAGGAAACGCCCTTGGTGCCGTAGACCTCGATGCGGTCGTCCATGCCGCCGTGCTTGGCCCAGCTGTCCTCGGCGATGCAGGTCACGCCGTTCTCAAACTCCACCAGGGTGACGGTGTTGTCGTCGCAGTCGGTGGTGCCCTTGTGCAGCACGGTCTTCATGTCGGCGTAGACGCTCTTGACGGGGTTGTTCTTGTTCATCCAGCGGAACCAGGCCAGGGCATGGCAGCCCATGTCCATCATCACGCCGCCGCCGGCGGTCTCTTTCTGGTAGAACCAGCGGCTGTGGGGGCCGCTGTGCTTTTCGGCCTGCTTGAGCATGTACACGTCGCCCACCGCGCCCGCTTCCACCAGGGCGCGCACCCGCTCGTATTTGGGGGCGAAGCACAGCTCCTCGGCGTACATCAGCTTCAGGCCACGGCTGCGGCAGGCCTCGATCATCTCGTCCGCCTGCTCCAGCGTCAGGGCCAGGGGCTTTTCGATGATGACGTGCTTGTTCGCGCCGGCGGCCTTCAGGCAGGCTTCGTGATGCAGGTAGTTGGGCAGGCAGATGTCCACCACGTCCACCTGCTCGGCGGCCAGCAGTTCGTCGATGTCGCCGTAGGCGGCGGGGATGCCGTGGGCGGCGGCGAAGGCTTCGGCGTGCGCCTTGTCACGGCCATAGACCGCCACGACCTCTGCGTCGTGGACGAAACGGGCGTAGCTCTCGGCGTGGATATTGGCGATGAAGCCGGTGCCCAGCAGGGCGACCTTTGTCTTGCTCATGGAAAAGACCCTCCTTGTTTTTATCTTGGCGGGAAAAGCAACATTCCCAAAACAAATTGTAGCATATATTGCAAAAATGAGCAAGAATAAACTTATATAAACAAAATTGTGCAAGTTGACGGCAAAACGCGGCGGGCAGCCGCATGAACGGGACGGGGCAGGCATAGAGTTTTGAATGGGTGGTGGAAACGGCGGCAAAAATGGAGTACTATAAGAAAAGAACGGCAAACCGCCCACAGGAGGACCGACCAAAATGAACGAGATCAACATTCTTGTGACCCTCAATGAAAAATATCTGCCGCCGCTGCAGGTGCTTTTGACCTCGCTGCGCACCGCCCACCCGGACGAGGCGCTGACGGTGTGGCTGCTGCACAGCGGCATCAGGCCCGACGCGCTGGAAACGGTGGAGCGTCAGTGCGGGCGGCTGGGCATGACCCTGCGCTGCCTGACGGTGGACCGCTCGGTGTTCGACGCGGCCCCCGTGACCCGGCAGTATCCCCAGGAGATGTATTACCGGTTGCTGGCGGGGTGCTTTTTGCCGAAGGAACTGGACCGGGTGCTCTACATCGACCCGGACATCCTGGTGCTCAACTCCCTGCGCCCCTTGTGGGAAACTCCGCTGGAGGGCAGGCTGTTCGCCGCCGCCTCCCACACCGGCAAGACCGGCCTGATGAACAACATCAACCAGGTGCGCCTGGGCACCGACTGCAAATACTTCAATTCCGGCGTGCTGCTCATCGACCTGAACGCCGCCCGGGCGCAGGTGCGCCCCCAGGACATCTTCCGCTATGCCGAGGAGAAGGGCAAGGCGCTGCTGCTGCCGGACCAGGACATCCTCAACGCCCTCTATGGCGACAGGACCCTGGAACTGGACGACACCCTCTGGAACTACGACGCACGCAACTACAACACCTATCTGCTGCGCAGCGGCGGCGTGTGCGACATGGACTGGGTGATGCGCAACACCGGCATCCTGCACTTCTGCGGCAAGTCCAAGCCCTGGCGGCCCGGCTATGTGCGCCGTTTCGGCATCCTCTACAAGCACTACATCCAGCTGACTAGGCGCACCGGGTTTTATCTGGGCGACTGAGCGGCGGCAAAAACAAAGAACAGGCCCCCTTCCGCAATGTGCGGCAGGGGGCCTGCTTTATTCAGCGTTCAGGGTTCAGGACCGGCGGCGCGCGCGCACCACCAGCACTACGGCGGCGATCACCGCGGCCGCGCCCAGCACCAGCAGGGGCAGGGCAAAGCCGGGCAGCGCGCCGCCCGCGGAGGCGGGCTCATCGGCGTCGGAAGCGGGGCCCTCCGGCGCGGCGCTGGCGGCCGGGGTGGCCGAAGGCGCGGGCGAGGCGGAGGGGGCCGGGGTGGCCGAAGGCGCGGGACTGGCCGTGGGAGCCGGCGTGGCGGTGGGCTTCACCGGGGCGGGGGTAGCCGCCGGGGTGGCCGCCGGGGCCGGCGTGGCCGTGGGCGCGGGGGCCGGGTCAGAGCCGGGTGCCGCGGTGGGGGCAGGCTGTTCCTTCACGGTCAGCTGCACCTGCTGCTCCACGGCGGTGTAGCGGCGTGCGTCCGCCGGGGTGAACACCACGGCGAAGCTGCCGCCGGCCTGGGGCCGGGCGTCCGGCTCCTTCCAGGCGAAGGTGCCGGGCACGTCCGCTTTGCCGCCGGTGAGGGCGCTGGTTTTCAGCGCCTGCCCCTTGGTGAGGGGGGCAGCGGTGGGCCAGGCGGTCACGGCGGGAGTTTTGGGGATGGGGTCCACCTGCTCCAGCTGCGCCTTGCCGGCCACCAGCAGAGCGCCGGGCATCCCGGCGGCCTCGGCGGCCTCGATCTCACGGCGCAGGGCGGCGGCGGTGTCGTCCAGAAGCTGGCGGTTCTGCTCGGTGTAGTCCCACTGGGTGAGGCGGGCATATTCCGCGTCCAGCTCGCTCAGGGCAGTCGCCTTCTCCCGGGCGAGATGGGCTTTTTCCGAGATGGAATCCACCGCGGCCGGGTCGCAGAAGAAGCGGGCGTCAGCGTCCAGCTCGCTCAGGCTCTGCTCCAGCGCGGCAAGCTCGTCCACGGTGCCGGAGGTGGCCTCGCTCATGGGCTTGTTGTACCAGTCCTCGGCCTGCCCCATCCAGCCCAGGGCACTCTCCATGGCCTGCAGCCGGTCCAGCTGGCTTCCCAGCAGGGCGCGGGCTTCGTTTGCGGCGGCCAGGGCGCTGGCAGAGTCGGAAAGCTGGCTTTGGGCGGCCAGTTCGTTTGCGGCGGAGCCGCGCAGCGCTGCGCCCACATCCGCCTGACGGTCACCCCGGTCTGCCATGCTCACCGGGGCGTTCAGCTTGCCGAGGATGGGGGCGAACTGCGCGGTCCAGTGCTGGGCAAGTTCCTCGGCCCGGGCGGCGCGGGTGGGCACGGCGCTCATGGCCTGGGCCGCGTCGTTCAGGGCCTGCTGCATGAGGTCCAGCTGGTCCACGGTGGCCGCTTCGATGCTGTCGTGGGCGGTGGTGTAGGCGCTTTCGATGCGGGCCCAGTCCTCATCGTAGTAGTTTGCGGCGGAGTAGCTGCCTTTCAGGGCGTTCAGGCCCTCCTGGAAGCTTTCCTTGATGGCGGAAAGGGGCTTCCACACCGGGTAAAGGGTCACGCTGCCGCCGTCCTCGGCGGTGAGGTTCTGCACCGACTGGCCGGCGAAATACTCCGGCTGCTCCGCATCGGCGCTCTGCGCCCAGCCCAGGAACACCCCTTCCGCGTTGGTGAAGGTGCTGTCGGGCAGGGTCACGCTCTGGCCGTAGGTGGCGGGGATGTCGTCCATGGAGCCCTCGCCGCCGCCCGGGGCAAAGTGGATGGTGTAGGTGTTGGGCCGCCACTGGGCGTAGAGGTACACCGCGGTGCGGCTGCCGTTCTCGCCCGCCAGATTTTCCACGGTGGCGCCGTTTTCAAAGTCCCGGCCGCCTACGCCGTCGCTGTAGGTGGACCAGTGATCGAAGGTGTGGCCGGTGCGGGTGAAGGCGTTGGGGGTCAGGGCAAAGGATGCGCCGTAGACGGCGGACTGGGGCTCCATGCTGCCCTGGCCGCCGTTGGCCCGGTAATACACGGTGTAGGGGTTGGGCACCCACCGGGCATAGACGGTCTGGCCGTTGGCGGGCAGCTGGTCCTCCGGGCGCACCGGGCGGGTGAAGGAGGAATCCAGATACCACTCCACGGTGTCGTAGCCGGTGCGGGGGTTCTGCTCGTAGAACACCTCCGCGTCCACCGTGAAGTCAGGGATGTTGGGCAGGACCAGAGTGTCCAGATGGTTGTTGGCCGCCACGAAGCCGCTGTCCTTCAGCGCCGGGTTGCCGCTCATGTTCAGGGTGGTGAGCTTGTTGTAGTCGATGTGCAGGAACTCCAGCTTTTTCAGCATGGAGCAGTCAAAGCTGGTGAGGCTGTTGTCGAAGGTCTCGATGAACACCAGCTCCAGGTTGCGGCTCACGTCCAGCTGGGTGAGGGAGTTGTGACGGCAGTAGAGCTGCACCAGCTTCGGGTTGCCGGCAAGGTTCAGCTCGGTGAGCCTGTTGCGCTCGCAGTTCAGGTCCACCAGTTCCGGGCAGCCGGTCACGTCCAGGTGTTCCAGGGCGTTGGTGGCGCAGTACAGCGAGGTCAGCCGGGTGTTTTTGCTCACATCCAGGCTGGTGAGCCGGTTGTTGTTCACGTTCAGCCGTTCCAGCGCGGTGAAATGGCTGATGCCGGTCAGGTCCCCGATGCCCAGGCCGGAGAGGTCCAGCACGGTGATCTGTGCCAGTTCCCCGCTGGTGAGCACGCCGTCGGCGCCCATGCCGTTCAGGTTGCCTTTGTCCAGCAGCCAGCCGCGAAAGATTTGGTCGGGGAAATTCGTTTCATTGATGTCCACGTCCTGTCCGAGGGCGAAGGCGCCCGCCGGCAGGGCCAGCGCCGCCAGCGCCAGGGCCAGCGTGACGCAGAGAGTCTTCAGCAAAGTTCGCATGAGGGTTCTCCTTTTTATGTTCTGACGCGGGACATCCGCGCCGGGCCGCATTTAAGAATGATTCCTGCCAAGAAGCTTATTGTACCATACTTTCCGCCGCTGTCCATACCTTTTTTAAAAAAAGGTAGGGGCGTTTGCCGGGCGGCCATTTTTCTGGCGGGCCCCGGCGGGGGACGCTTGCCTTTTGGCGCGGCATTTCATATACTGTCTATACGACTCTGAAGGGGAGGAGAGCGGGCGTCTTTCGGCCCCGCGCTGCGGCAATGAAAGAGAGAAAGAAAATCAAAAGCCAGGCAAAGACCTGCCTGAAAAGGCACTGGTTCATCTTTGTGGCCGCCTGCCTGATCGCGGCCTTTCTGGGCTCGGAGTTTTCCGGCGCGCTGGGCTTTTCCTCGGCGCGCAGCCTGGGGGTGACCGGCCAGAGCAGCGTGCCCAAGACCCAGGTGACGGAAAACTCCTGGGAGGGCATCCTGGCCACCATCGCGCAGAACGACCTGCAGGCCGGGCGGGACGCGGCGGACCGGGCCCAGCAGGCGGCGGTGGAGGCCGCCCAGAAGGGGGACCCGGCCTTTGGCCGCACCCGGGGCGTGCTGTCGGAGGTGGTCAACCAGATCACCTCCGGCTCCATCGTGGTCACGGCGGTGGCGGCGGCCGCCTCCATCACCGGCTCGGAGAGCGGAGGCGTGGCGCTGCTGGTGGTGGTGTTCGCGCTGGGTCTGGCGGTGTTCTGGTTCTTCATCCAGAACGTGTTCCCGGTGGTGATGCGCCGGGTCTTTCTGGAGGGCATGCTCTACGACCGGGTGACCCCCCAGCGGTTTTTGTTCCTCATCCGGGTGCGCCGCTGGCGGCGGGCCGCCTGGACCATGTGCGTGAAATACGTGCTGTATCTGCTGTGGTGCCTCACGGTGGTGGGGGGCGTGGTGAAGCACTATTCCTACTTCCTGGTGCCCTACATCGTGGCGGAAAACCCGGACATGACCGCCCGGCAGGCCATCGGCCTCTCCCGCCGGATGATGCGGGGCCACAAGTGGGAGTGCTTTGTGTTCGAACTGTCCTTCATCGGGTGGGACGTGCTGGGCATCCTCACCCTGGGCCTGAGCGACGTGCTGTTCACCAATCCCTATAAAATGGCCTGCTTCACCCGCTACTACGCCCGGCTGCGGGCCCTGGCCATCCAGAACGGCCTGCAGGACGCGAAGCTTTTGGACGACGACTATCTCTATGAAAAAGCGCCCGCCGACGCCATCGCCAAAAAATACAGCGACGTCATCCGGGTGATGAACACCCCCGACGGCGAGCAGCACAGCCTTTCCGGCTGGCGGGGCGTGCTGGCGGACGACTTCGGCGTGCTGCTGTTCCCCCGGGAGCAGGACCGGGTGGCCGAGGCCCGGCGGGCGGACCGGGTGCGGCTGTTCGCGCTGATGGACGACGTGGAGGGCACGGCCTATCCCGTGCGGCTCTACCCTCTGCCGGAAGAGGAGCGCCAGAAGCTGGTGGAGTCGCTGAACTACATGCGGCGCTATTCCGTGTGGTCGCTGCTGGCCATCTTTTTGAGCCTCTCGGTCTTCGGCTGGCTGTGGGAGGTGGGCCTGCATCTGGTGTCCACCGGCGAGCTGGTGAACCGGGGCGTGCTCCACGGGCCCTGGCTGCCCATCTACGGCACCGGCGCGGTGCTCATGCTCACGGTGCTCTACCGGCTGCGGGGCCGGCCGGGGCTGGAATTTCTGGCCACCATCCTGCTGTGCGGCACGCTGGAATACATGACGTCGCTGGTGCTGGAACTGGCCACCGGCGGCACCCTGTGGTGGGATTACAGCGGCTATTTCCTCAACCTGAACGGGCGCATCTGCGCCGAGGGCCTGCTGGTGTTCGGCGTGGGGGGCCTTGCGGTGGTGTACATGGTGGCCCCGCTGCTGGACGCGGCCCTTGCCCGTGTGGACCGGAAACTGCTGGTGACGGTGTGCAGCGTGGTGGCGGCGGTCTTTTTCTGCGACGCGGTCTGGTCCCAGTTCGAGCCCAACACCGGCCGGGGCGTCACCGACATCGAGGGCGGCCGCCCTGCCTCCGGCTATACGCAGCAGGCGGAAAACTGACATAACAAAAAACTTCCCGGTGGGTCCCACCGGGAAGTTTTTTGTTTGTCTCAGGCTGCGCGCCGGGGCCGTTTTGCCAGCACAAGGCCCACCAGCAGGCCCGCCAGTGCTGGCGCCACCCAGCCGAAGCCCTTGTCCGCCAGGGGCAGCCACTGGGCAAGGCCCGCCACCGGGGCCAGCAGCCGTGCCGCCGCCGAATCTTTGGGCAGCGCGCAGACCAGGTCCAGCACCGCCGCCGGGATGGTGAAGCCCACCGTCCAGGCCAGCACGGTGCGGTGGTTGCCGAACAGGCGGCCGAACAGCGTCAGCAGGATGAGCACGATGGACAAAGGATAGAGGAACATCAGCACCGGGGCGGTCCAGGCCAGAATGGCGTCCAGCCCCAGGTTGGCAATGGCGAAGCTGAACAGGCAGAAGCCCACGGCCCACACCGGGTAGCGGGGCCCGAGGGGGAACATCTGCACAAAGGTCTCGCCGCAGCTGGTCACGAGCCCCACCGCAGTCTTGAGGCAGGCCACCGTGACCGTGGCCGCCAGGATGAGCGCGCCCGCGCTGCCGAAATAGTGCTGGGCGATCTGGGCCAGAGCCTCGCCGCCGTTGGCCGCAGGCTCGAAAAGCCCGCGGCTCTGGGCGGCCATCACCGCCACCAGAACGTAGATGAGGCCCATCAGCAGCGCGCTGAACACCCCCGCGCCCACGGTGCTTTTGGCCACCTGGCCGGGCTCGGTGACCCCCAGCCGGCGGATGGCGTCCACCACGATGATGCCGAAGGCAAGCCCCGCCAGCGCGTCCATGGTGTTGTAGCCCTCCAGAAAACCGGCGGCAAAGGCGTCCGCCTCATAAGCGCCCATGGGGGCCGCGGCGCTCACCGCGCCCAGGGGCGAGACGAGCGCCCGCACCACCAGCACCGCCAGAAAACACAAAAACAGCGGGTTGAGCACCTTGCCGATCCAGGTGAGCAGCTCGCCCGGCCGCAGCGAGAAAAACAGCACCGCGCCGAAAAACACAAGGGAGAAGAGCGCCAGCGCCAGACGCTGGTCCGCCCCCGGCAGCAGCTGCTGCACGCCCACCGTGTAGGAGACGGTGGCGCAGCGGGGAATGGCGAACAGCGGCCCGATGGTGAGATACAGCACACAGGTGAAGAACAGGCCGTAGCGGCGGCCCACCCGGCTGCTCAGCTCCAGCAGGCCGTCCGCCCGGCTGACGCCCAGAGCGGCCACCCCCAGCAGCGGCAGGCCCACGCCGGTGATGAGCAGGCCGGCGCTGGCCAGCCATACACTGCTGCCCGCCAGCTGGCCCATGGAGGCGGGGAAGATCAGGTTCCCCGCGCCGAAAAACATACCGAACAGCATGCTGGCCACCGCCAGCAGCTGCCGCATCGTGAGCTTTTTCATGTTCCACCGCCTTGTGCCGTTTTTTGTCGGATACAAGGAGAGTATACCGCATTCGCCCCCGCTTGGCAAATGCCCGGAAAAACAAAAAAGCGCCCCTCCCCTGGAAAAGGGGAGAGGCGGCGGGAAGCGGCCCTTATTTCAGTTCCTTCCACTGGCTCTTGATGAACAGGCCGGTGATGACGGGCACCAGCGCGGAGCCGATGAGGGACATCACGATGGCCAGCGCGGCGCCCAGTTCGCCCATGTTCTGGGTCACGCCCACCACGAAGGAGCCGACGGCGCACACGCACATCACGATGTAGCCGGCCTTGCGCTGGCCGAACAGCAGCACGCACAGGCCGATGATGGAGACGACGGCGATGGCCACCGACAGCCAGCGGCCTTCGGAGAGATTCAGTCCGGTGGTGCACACGCAGAGCACCAGAGCGACCCACAGCCAGATTTTAGCAGATTTCTTCATTTTCGTATCCTCCTGAAAATTCAATGTTGATGTTTATTCCCGCCCGGCGGCCAGAACGGCTTTGGTCAGTCCGTCCAGGTCCGCCGTGTCGGGGTGGGAGAGGGCATGGTCGAAGTTCTCGATCATGGCCTCCAGATTGGGGGCGTGGTCCGGGGCGGCCAGCATCGCCTCGTAGCGCCGGCGCACCGCCTGGGGCATCTTGCCCTGGCACATGTAGCTGCCCACCAGGGTGCAGCCCTGGCCCAGGTTCGCCTGCACCCGCTTCAGCACCGCCTGGAAATAGGCGGGCTGGCTGCCGAACCCGGCGGTGCCGAACAGGAACACTTCCTTGTACTCCACGGTGGCGAGAAAAGCCGCCAGCGCTTCATCGCAGCTGCCCTTGTCAGTCCAGAAGCCGACGTACAGCCGGTCGGCCGCCAGCGCCGCCGCGTCGGGGCCGCCGAAGTAAAGGCAGTCCTCCGCGGGCAGAGCGCTTTGGATGGCACGGGCAAGCAGTTCGGTGTTGCCGGTGCGGCTGGAATAAACGATGGCATAACTCATTTTCTGTTGCCTCCTTCAAAAATGCAGTGAACGCCCTTGTGCTCCATCAGGCCGCCCAGGCAGCCCTTGTTGCACCGCACGCAGCGGCGCACCTCGGCGGCACGGCCGCCGAGCACCTTGTTGGGCCAGTCGGGGTCGGCGATGAGCTGACGGCTCATGGCGGCGCAGTCGATGCGGCCTTCGGCCAGCTGCCGCTCCACGAAGTCCGGGTCGGTCAGCCCGCCCACGCCGCACACCGGCAGGCGGGTGTACTGCCGCACCATGTCGCACAGGAACAAAAAGCAGCCTTCCTCCCCAAAGTCCGGGTGGTTCGCCGGAGGGATGGTGTCCGTCAGGGCGCTGTGGTTCGCCAGCGTCACATGGAAGCTGGTCACGCCCGCGGCCTCCAGCATCGGCACGGCCACCGCCAGCTCGTCGGGCAGAAGACCCGCCCGGCCGTAGTTTTCCAGCCGCACCACCAGCTTGAAGTCGATGGGCAGGTCCGGCTGGCTGGCCCGCACCGCCTCCACCGCCTCCCGGGCAAAGCGCAGGCGGTTTTCCAGGCTGCCGCCGTAAGCGTCGGTGCGCCGGTTGAACAGGGAGGAGGCGAAGCTGCCGCACATCCTGTCGCCGTGCACCTGCACCAGGTCGAAGCCCGCCCGGCGGGCCTGGGCGGCCGCGTCGCCGAAGGCGGCGGTGATGCGCTTCACCTTTTCAGCGGGCAGGCCGGTGATGTAGGGACCGGCCGCGTCGTTCAGCTTTTGCCGCAGCTCGTCCGGGCTGATGCGCCGGGTCAGCAGGGCGGGCAGGTATTTCACCATCGCCCCCAGATCCGAATCCGACTGATGCAGCTGCGCCCCCGCGAGGCACCCCTCGCTGTGCAGCGCGCCGGTGAGCCGCCGGTAGTGCTCAAACCCCTTTTTCGAAAACAGGCTGCCGAAGCCCTTCCTGCCCACCGGCACATCGCCCACCCAGGCCAGGGCGCAGCCCCCGGCGGCGATGCGCCGCAGCAGTTGTTCCTGCTGCGGTTCCGCAAGGCCCAGGGTGGTGGGGGCGAACACGATGCGGTTTTTCAGCCGCAGGCCCCCCAGCTTCAGCGGCCGCCCGATGGCCTCATACATGGCGCGGGACCTCCCGGCCCGGGGTCAGCTTGCGCAGCAGGGCGAACAGGGTCTGCCGCTCCTCTTCGGTGAGAACAGCCAGCCGCTTTTCGTCCCAGTCGAAGAACACCTGATGGCTGATGGCAAAGGCCTCCCGGCCCTTCTCGGTCAGGTCCAGCTGGTAGCGGCGGCCCGCCTTCTCCTTGGTGAGAAAACCGTTCTCCACCAGCTTGGTGATGCACCGCTGGGAGTGGCCCCAGTCCAGATGCAGCGCCTCGGTCAGGTCCGAGGGGGTGGTGCCCGGGTGCTTGCCCACATAGATCAGAAAGAACAGCAGGCCGAAGTGCAGGCCCAGTTTTTCCAGCTTTTCGCTGGTGTAGGCGGTGAAATCCCGGTAGAACACCGAGGAATGATAAGCCAGTGTGTCAAACATTGTTCCCGCTCCTTTCGTCACTTGACAAGGTCAAGTATACACCGTTATTTGACTTTGTCAAGTGAAATCTGCAAAAAAATTTTGCCCCGCCGCAAAGGACAGGGCAAAAGGGGTCAGCGGATGTAGAACATGATCTTGGTGATATACTCGCTCTCGTCGTAGGACGAAAGGTAGTCGTTGATGCAGAACTCATAGGAGTCGGAGATGATCTCCAGCCCGTTTTCGTCGCAGAAGCGCAGCAGCTCCTGATAGGAGCGGCCCATGGAGGCGTAGTCGCCGAAGTGGTACAAACTGACGCACCGCCCGGCGGGCAGCTGGCGGATGTTGCTGGCCAGCGGGGTGTTCTCGGTGAGCAGGAACGCCAGCGACGCCTGGATGAAATCGCCCCGGCGCACCCGCTCCAGCGGGACCGACACGCCGCACTGAAAGAAGATGGGCAGCTGCTTTTCAAAAGAGGCTGCAAAGCACTTTTTGGTGGCGATGCTTATCTCCCGGGGGCTGAAAGGGGGCTGCACCGGCTCGTAGAGGATATACTGGCCCTTCGTCTGCCCCACATGCACCGCCGCGCGCTGCTGGCGGAAGGAGTTTGCGCGCTCCATCTGGTCGCAGCGGTGGGCCAGCCGGCTGCGGATGAGGTTCAGCTCGGCGATCTGCTGGTCGATGCGGGTCAGCTGGCTGCGCAGAAGCACCAGACTGCTGTCGATGGTGTAGTGCTTCATGTGCTCCTGAATTTCTTTCAGCGAGAAGCCTATCTTCTTCATGATGAGGATGGTGTCCAGAAAATCCAGCTGGGCGGCGCTGTAATAGCGGTAGCCGTTGTCCGGGTCCACCCAGGCCGGGCGGAACAGGCCGATCTTGTCGTAAAAGATCAGGGTCTGCTTGGAGATGTTCTGGTACTTCGCAAGTTCGCCGATCGAAAAAAGATTTTCCATACAGCCTCCTTGACATTATAGTTACTATATCCTTTATTATAGCCCCAGGGGACCCCGGCATCAAGGAGGTTATATCGTGATCCAAGCGTTTTCAAGGCCGATGAGCTACGGGCAGTATATGAAAAGCCTGCTGCCCAGCGTTCTGACCATGATTTTTCTGTCGTTCTACACCACCATCGACGGCTTTTTCGTCTCCCGCTATGCGGGTTCGGACGCGCTGGCGGGCATCAACATCGTCATCCCCATCACCTGCGTCACCTTCGGCGTTGCGGTGATGCTGGCCACCGGGGCGGGCGCCATCATCGGCGAGCACCTGGGCCGCGGCGAGATGGAGCAGGCAAACCGCATTTTCAGCTTCATGTGCCTGGTGCTGCTGGCCTTTTCGGTGGCGTTCACCGCCCTGGGCGTGGCCTTTCTGCGCCCCATCGCGGTGCTGCTGGGCAGCAGCGAGCGGCTGATGCCCCATGTGCTGCCCTATGCGCTGGTGGTGTTTCTGGGCACGGTGCCCATGGCGTTCAAACTGTTCTTTGAGTATCTGGTGCGCAGCGACGGCAACTCCAAGGTGGGGCTTGCCATGTCGGTGGCGGGCCTGGTGCTGAACGTGGGGCTGGACTATCTCTTTGTGGGCGTGTACGGCCTGGGCACGCTGGGCGCGGCCTGGGGCACCACTCTCTCCATCACGGCCAGCGCCCTCATCGGGCTCGTCTACTTTCTGCGGTTCGGCAACATCCGCTTCGCCCGCCCCAAGGCGGACGCAAAGGTGCTGCTCAAATCCTGCACCAACGGCAGCAGCGAGATGTTCACCGAGTTCTCCACCGGCATCACCACCCTGCTGTTCAACCTGATGGTGATGAAATACTTCGGCGAGGACGGGGTGGCCGCCGTGACCATCATCATGTACATCTACTACTTCTTCATCTCCTTCTACATGGGCATCGCGGTGGCGGTGGCCCCGGTGGTGAGCTACAACGTGGGCGCGCAAAACCCGGACAAAATTCGGGAGATGCTGCGCTACAGCTTCCGCACCATCGCCGTCACGGCGGCGCTCATCCTGGCCGCGTCGCTGCTGGGGGGCCAGGCCATCATCCACCTCTTCGTGCAGAGCGGCAACGTGTTTGACATCACCTGGCAGGCCCTCCGTCTGTTCAGCCCGGTGTTCGTGTTCATCGGCTTCAACGTGTTCCTCTCGGGCTATTTCACCGCCCTGGGCAACGGGCTGACCAGCGCGGTCATCTCGCTGCTGCGCAGCCTGGTGCTGGTGGTGGTGTTCATCGCGGTGCTGCCGCTGCTGCTGGAGGAAAACGGCATCTGGCTGACCATGCCCTTCTCCGAAGCGGCGACCGTTCTCGTGGCGGTGCAGCTCTACCGCATGCAGGGCAGGCAGCCGGCAGCCACGGTGTAAAGCGCGCCCCAAGAAAAACAAGGAAGCCCGCAGAGCCCTGCGAACAAGGACCCTGCGGGCTTTTGTGATGCCGGAAACAGCGGGGCGTGCGTCCGCGTTCACCCCTCTTCCGCAGGCTGGGAGAACCAGCAGCGGACAAAGGCGACGGCGGGGCCTTCCTGCCTCGGGAGAAGGTAAAAATACAGCCGTTCCTCATCCTCCGGGGTGCGCAGATAAAGGCCGCTGCCCTTGCCGCGGGGCAGGGGCTTGACCTGAAGAGAACAGGAAGAGGAGTTCGGCAGATAGAGAACGGAGGTGCCGTAAAAGTCGGTGAGGATGCACACCGGCCCGGCATCCGTCATGGCGCAGAAGCACTCGGGGTCCGGCCGGCGCTGGAGGAGGTAAAGCAGGTTTTGGTTTTTGCCCCGCAGAAAGATATGCTCCAAAATCCGGCCGCCGAAGCGATAGGCCAGGAGAGAGGTGTAGTACATGGCATAGCTCTCCTGCAAAAGCTGTGCAAAAGCGGGGGAGTCGGGATGCCGCAGGGGCGGTCGGCGGTCGGCGGGCTGGCCCAGCAGGAGGCTGAGGACAGGGTAGAGCTGGTCCTCTTTTGTCTTGTTGTAGGAAAAGCCGGTCCGGCCGCCGTCTTTGAGCCGGACGGTGACCGTGCATTTTATCAGCTGGACGGAATAACCGACCTGTGCCACATCGCCGGGCCGGATGCGCCACACATCCAGTCTGCCGCCGGCCATGCGCTGGAGGCAGACCTCGCCGCCGAACCAGGCGGTAACATATTCCGGCGCGCCGGAGTACTGATGGATGCGGGGGATGAGGGTGATGTTCCCCGGCGGCATGCCCGCGGCGTTCCAGTCCGCCAGCGCGGCCTGGAAGGGGGCGGGCACCTCGCTCCAATCGTACATCCGCTTGGGCCAGGAAGCGAGGGTCGGCCGGCGGTCTTCGCGAATATTCATGGGGACTCCTTCCGTGTGTTCAACGGGGCATAAACTGGGCTTTTATGGCTTCCACGACCTTTGGGATGGCCGCAGACACGCGCTTTGTGAGAGGCACATGCGGGCGGGGCGGCTCCACTTCAAACCGCCCCCCGTGTGCAAGCACACGCCCGATGATGAGCGATTGCAATTTCTTCGAGTGCCGCCAACTCCTGTATGAGATCGTGCCATAGCGTTCGCCTGCGGCTGTGTAAAAATCATAGTTTCGGAAAAATCGACCGGTCTGTTTGATCAGCGCGATTTTTTCCCATTCATACCGTTCGGGCGGTTTGGCCAGTGAATAGAACTCTCCGTTAATTGGCTCAATGCAAACAGCTGTTTGATCGATCGTGAGTTTTTGGTTCAAGAGGAATATCAATAAGTATATCGACAACATCGCGAAAAGCACAGCAATTACATATCCGTGCCCCCTCTTTGCACTGCCGTAATAATCTCTGCCCCTTGCCATCATGAACTCAGCGAAAAAGCCATAGCCAATCAGTATGGATGCCACCGGAAGCAGACCAAAAAACCGTCTGAAAAACTTCGGGTAAAAAACAAGCCTCTCATTGTTTGCAAACGATTTGTCGAAACTCATTTTTCTTTTCCTTCCCCGTTCAAATCATATGACCGCAAATAGCGCCATAACGCATAGCGACTATATAGGAATATCGGTGCGCCGAACGTGGATAGCATGAAATATACCACGAAAATGCAATAATCGAATTGCGACATTTCTGCAAGTGAGGGGACAGAGTTTCCTTTCAACAGGAAACCGCACTGTATCCACGCGATATAGAGGTTGCAAATGCTCCAGACGACCCATAAAATACTCCAGAATCTTGCCTGCCTGTCCGCGCTCGGAATCAGTGCTTCGACCAATTTCCACCATATGCCAACCTCAAGCGCTGCTCTAAAAAGAATCAGGAGCGCTCGAAAAAGCGGAGCGGGGAAGGGGACCACCGCCAACAGAATATCCACGGCTATGGCGGCGCCACCCATTATACCGACCACCACTTTGTCGCGCTTTCTGGAAATGAAGAAAATCACAACGATCACGAGCAACAGTGCTCCATCGACCTTTCCCCTGGCCATGCTCCAGAAGCCAAGACAGAGGAAGAGCTGATACACAAAGCGTCCTCGTCGCGCTATATACGCATTTGTTTCCGCCGGACTGTTCTGCAGCATTATCTCACCTCGCAATCGTTCAACACAAGCCGTGTGTTCAGCTAAAGTGACAGGCAGCATTGCAGGGCATGGCCGCGGATGGATAGAAACGAACAAGGTGCATTTGATGTACGCATAGTTCCAGAGACCTTTTTGGACTTGCCGCGTTGGACCGGAACACGACCAGGGTATTGACCCCGCCGGCAAAATCCTTGTGGCTTTGACCTTGGGAAAAACTCAGTCCGCCGGCAGATACACCCCGAACACGCCGTTAGAAAACTCCCCGCCGGCAAAGCGGCGGACGACGCCGTCGATCTCCACCTCATAAACATGGAACACCTTTTCCACGCCGTGACGGGGGTCGGTGACGATGGCGGTCTCCCTGCAGTCCCGCCAGGGATATTTGAAAAGGTTCACGCCGAAGGCTTTGCACTCCCCGGTGGGGCCGGCGGCCTCAAATTTCCAGTCCATCTTTTTCCCCCTGCGTCACGTCGTCTCAAGTCCCCGGTAAAACGCCCGCGCCTTCTCCAGGTCCTTCTCGTTGGGGCGGCCCTTGGCGAGGCCGCCCACCAGTTTGAAGGGGCCGAAGGTGTCGTAGCCCTTGCAGCTGAATTCGCCCAGCACCGGGCAGCCTTTTTCCGCGGCGATTTGAGCCAGCACTTTTGCGCCGGTGCCCTTTGCGCCGCCGTAGGTGTAGACGAAGAACACCGGCTTGCCTGCGGGCAGATACTGCCGGGCGAAGGCGGCCACCGCCTTGTGCATCTCAAAGCCGTAGATGCCGGAGGCAAAGCCGATGCGGTCGTATTCTTCCAGTCGCACCGCCTGCCGGGTGCGCACGTCGATGAGGTCGGCGCCGCCCGCCTGGGCCATAGCCTCCACCACCTTGCGGGTGTTGCCATGGTGGCAGGAAAGATAGCAAATCGCCGTTTTCATTCTTCGTTTCCTCCTTGCAGCGTCCAGCCGAAGTCGTTGTGGTAGATCATCTGGCGGGTCATGCCGCCGTCGATGCAGATGTTCTCGCCGGTGATGAAGCCCGCCTTGTCCGAGCAGAGGAACAGCACCATGCTGGCAATGTCCAGCGGGGTGCCCACCCGCCCGGCGGGCTGCTGAGCAGCGTCCGGGCCGGTCCACACCGCGCCGCCGGTCTCGATCCAGCCCGGGGAGATGCTGTTCACCCGCACTCTGCCCGCAAGGCTCACCGCCAGGGCGTGGGTCAGCGCCGAGATGCCGCCTTTGGCCGCGGTGTAGCTCTCGGTCTGGGGCTGGCTCATCCGGTCCCGGGAGGAGGAGATGTTCACCACCGCCGCCCCCGGCGCAAAATGGGGCGTGAACAGCTTGGTCAGGTAGAAGGGGGCGGTCACCCCCACCCGCAGAGCATAGTTGAACTCCTCATAGCTGCACTCGCCGATGCCCTTCATCAGGGGCAGGGCGTTGTTGATGAGATAGTCCACATGGCCGTGGTCCGCGATGACCTTGCGGGCAAACTCCTCCAGCACCGCCCGGTCGGCCAGATCGCCCACAAAATAATCATTCGGCAGAAGGTCGATGACGCACGCCTTGGCCCCGGCTTCGCGGAATTCCCGGGCAATGGCTTTGCCGATGCCCTTCGCGCCGCCGGTCACGACGGCGACTTTATTTTCAAACATGGCGTTTCCTCCTTTAGTCCGCATCCTCGTCCAGCGCCTCTACAAGAAAGCTCACCGGACGGAATCCGTCGTTGCAGGAGAGCATGGCGGAGCGGGGGTTTTTCATCCAGCCGTCATAGAAATCCTCCGCGCCGTGGCTCAGGGCCAGCACAAAGGGGGAGAGGGTGTCCCAGGCGCTGGGGCAAAAGCCTTCCGGCTTCTGCCAGCCGTTGGCGATGAACACCTGGCCCTCCTGCATCTCGCAGGCGTGCTCGATGGGGTTTTCGTAGCGCGCCATCAGGTCCTCGTACCGGGTGATGCGCATGACGGTGATCCTGCACTTTTTCATATGATGATACCCTCGCAGTGGTCGATCTCATGCTGGATGATCTGGGCGGACCAGCCGGTCCAGGTCTTGAACCGCTCCCGGAACTGTTCGTCCTGATATTTCACCTTGATGGTCTTCCAGCGCTTTGTCTTGCGGGTGCCGGTGAGGGACAGGCAGCCCTCTTCGGCTTCGTAGGGGCCGCTTTTCTTGACGATTTCCGGGTTGAACAGCACCCGGTAGGTGCCCTCGTCGTCAAAGGCGATGATGCGCTTTGCCACGCCGATCATGTTGGCGGCCATGCCCACACAGCCGTCGGCGTGGGCCTCCAGCGTTTCCAGCAGGTCGGCGGCCACCGGCAGGTCGTCGGGGGTGGCGGGCTCGGCTTTTCGCGCCAGAAACAGCACGTCTTTGCATATCTCTCGAATCATTTCGGTCCTCCTTATGGCTTTGAATGGCGGCCGCGATGGGGTCAGTCCGGCTGCTGGCCGTCGTGGGCCTGCCACTGGCACTGGGTCATCTGCATCTGCGAGAACACAGCGGTAAAGGACGACTCCTCCGGCGAGCAGGCGTAAAGGCCAAAGCGGATGGCGCCGCCGCCTTTGCGCAGATGGCAGACGCGCATCTGGCTGAAATCGGCCCCGTCCCGGGAGCATTCCAGCCGGTAGTCGTCCCCGCGGCGGCTGAGGCGGTACCACATGGTGCGGATGCTGCCGTCGATGGCGGTGGTGGCCCAGTCGGAATAGCCCTCGTTGGTCACAACGCTGCCCAGATGCTGAAAGGCCCCGTTCTCGTATTCCACCGAGGCCTTGAGCCAGTTTTCGCTGTCCAGATAGAGAACGACCCCGCACTGGTCAAAGCGGTGGCAGGCGGCGGAAAAGTCGGTCTTCACCACAAAGCTGAAATAGGCCTCCGACGTTTCCATCTGCAGCAGGGGCGCGTTGTCGTTGCGGAAATGGTAATAGGTGCGCTGCCACAGGTCGGTGTGAGGCTGCGTGGTCATTTCGATCTTGTCCGCCGCGATGCGGTACTGCTTCGGCGGCCGGGTCCAGACCAGCTTGTTGACGTCAAAGTTCATAGAGGCGACCTCCTGATTTTATACCAACATTGTAACGCCCGGCGAAAAGCGATGCAAGCGCCTTGCGCATTGCGTTTCCCCGATGAAAACCATATACTAAAAGCAGAAGCTGACATTAGGAGGCGCGATCATGAGCAAGGCCAGGCTGGTCCACGTTCTTTCCATTTTGCAGCAGCAGACCAATGAACACAAAGCTCTCACTCTGCACGAGATCTGCGAAAAGCTGGAGGAGATGTACCCGGAGGAGCAGTGTTCGGAACAGGGGGTGCGCCGTGACCTTTCGCTGCTGGAAGGCCTCAGCGAAGAACGGGCGCTTTCGGTCCGGATAGAGTCCCGGGCGAATGCGCACAACCAGCGCAGCTACAAGGCCTACCATCCAAAGTTCGGGCTGAACGAGGCCCGGCTGGTCTTTGACTCGGTTTCGATCAGCCGTTTTTTGAGCCACGGGCAGAAAAAGGCGCTGATCTCCCAGCTGGAGGGATTTCTCTCGGAGCAGGAAGTGCGGCAGCTGCGCCAGCGGGTCCAGGTGAGAGACTGCCTGATGCAAAACGAGCAGCTGCCCCAGACGCTCCAGGTCCTTTATCAGGCGCTGGATGCCCGCCGCTGCCTTGATTTTACATATTGCAAGTTTGGCCTGAACGGGCGGCAGCAGCCTGTCAGGCGCTATCGCAGCATCCTGCCTTTGAAGGTCGTTTGGGAAAAGGAGCACTATTACCTCATCGCGCTGAACCCCGACCACGCAGAGGAGGACCAGCAGCGGAACTATCGCGTGGACCGCATGGCGGACCTTTCGCTTTCCGGCCCGTTTTGGCGCAAGGTGTCGGCGGAGCCTTTGCGCTACGGGCAGTTCGACATGTTCCCGGCCAAGGAAAGATGCCGGGCCACGTTCCGGCTGCACCGGGAGCTTTTGGACATGGCGTTCGAGACGTTTGGAACGGGCATCCGCCCGGTGCCGGACGAGGAAAAGGACGATTGGGTGCGCTTTTCCGCGGAGGTGGAGCTCTCCACCGGCTTTGCGCGATGGGTGCTGGGGCAGACGGACAAGATCGAGGTGCTGGGCCCGCCGGCCGCGCGCGGCAGGGTGCGGCAGCTTCTGGCCGCCCTCTGCGATTATTACCGCGATTAAGCGGTAATTTTTTTGCCACATGGTGTAGTTTATTGATTTTTGAAAATCTGAACTGATATACTTGTGCTATACTGCTTCGGATTCTGCCTTGATACACCATGAGGAGGGCCTATGCAACAAGAACTGACCGAATATTTCCACGATCCCGGCGTCGGGCCGGGCCTGCTGCTGGCGCAGGCGCCCACCGGCTACGGAAAGACATACCAGGCCGTGCAGGCCATCTATGCCTATCTGCGGCAGGGAGGGACCAGCCGAGTCCTGTTTGTGACCACTCTTTTGAAAAACCTGCCGGTGGAAGACCTGCGCCATGCCTATGAGGAGGACGGCCGGGGCGATGAGTTTGACCGGGAGGTGCTGGTGCTGCGTTCCGCGGCGGATACGGTGGTGGAAGCGCTGGAACGTCAGGAAGTGCCCGAGGAGTTTCAAACAGAGGCGTTTCGCGCACTGAAAAACGCCTGCCGGAAATACCGGGCATACCAGGCCCAACCCGGAGACGCCGCGGCGGAGCTGGCAAGAGCGCTGTACGATTCCATCCGAACGGAGCTGGAGCCCGCGTTCCGCCACGAGCTGGAAGCCAGCCTG
The DNA here is from genome assembly GCA_004558145.1 of Oscillospiraceae bacterium. Lineage (GTDB taxonomy): Bacteria > Bacillota > Clostridia > Oscillospirales > Ruminococcaceae > Allofournierella_A > Allofournierella_A excrementavium. The sequence goes on along the minus strand of SFDQ01000001.1, from coordinate 28,016 downwards.
CGCAAAGCCTTCCCCAGAGGGCCCGCCCAGCGGCGGGACGCGATACGCAAGCAAAAGCGTTACGGCTGGATCGGGGAATTCTATCCCGCGGTGTTCTGGGCGGACTATAAGGTGCTGTTTCTCTCGGTGAAAAAACTGATGGCCCGCAACGTCACGATCGTGGAGCCCAGCTTTGAGTGCTTGTCCGACGCCATGCTGCGGGGGGCCGTCCTGTGCCTTGATGAGTTTGACGCCTCCCGTGAAACGGTTCTGGCCAGCCTCATCGACAAAGCCCTTGAACTGCGGGCGGACTACCTGCAGCTGTTCCTCCAGGTGTACAAGGGCATCCATATACACAAGGCCAGCCGGGAACTCACAGACCTGCGCGGCCGATTTGAAAAGGGGCGCACTCTGACCTGGAACGACCTGCTTGCCCAGGCGGAGTCCATCTACCAGGACGGGGCTCTGCAATACAGCATGAAAACGGTGGAGGTGGAGCAGGGCAAAGGCAGGAACTTTCTGTTCCACGACACTTCTTATCTGACGGTGCTGGACGGAAAACGCACCCACATCCGCGCGGTGCGCAGCGATGAGCAGGCCCAGGTGCAGATCCATTTCGAAACGCGGGAGAAGTACAACGCCCACAAGAACGACGAGCAGCGCATCGTGCTTCAGCAGATCCTGCGGCGCATCCATGTGTTTTTGCTGCGCTTCCAGCGCTATGTTTACGGATGGGCGGAAGAATTTGCCCGTCAGGTAAATGCCGGAAGGGGCGCGGCGGAAGACCTTTTTCCCGCCGCGGCCGCCGCGGAGAGCATCTTCCGCGAGTATGGCCTGAGCGCCGAGCAGATACGCCTGATGGCGGCGGGCCTGGAAACAGGGGGCGGAACGGCGCGCGGCCTGGCGGCGCCCGACCTGTCCTTCTATGAAACGGGGTTCCGGCTGTTCGAGTTCATCGACGACGACCGCCATCGCACCCAGACCATGCTCCAGTATTTTCAGCTGCAGAACACGCCGGAAAAAGTGCTGCTCTACATCTGCCGCCGGGCGAAGGTGGTCGGCCTGTCGGCCACGGCCGACCTGCCCACCGTGCTTGGAAACTACGACCTGCGCTATCTTCGGGAACAGCTGGGCGGGCAGATGCGCACCCTTTCGCCGGCCACACAGGAGAAAATAAAAAACGAGATGGAGGCGATTTGGAAGCCCTACCGCACAGGCGAGGTGCAGGTCCGTCTGCAGGTGGTGGACCGGCAGGACCTTTCGGTGCGGGAACGGCTGGAAGCGGTGTTTGGGCCCGGCCCCGCGGCGGTGCGGTATGAGAACTGTTTTTCCGCGCGGGGGATAAAGGACTACGATGCAAAGCGGTACTGCAATCTCTTCACGGCGATGAAAGCCTTCTGGCAGCACGGTGAGATACAGGCGTTCCTCTGCCTGAATCAGGTGCTGCCCGCGCGGGGCAAGGCTGCGATGGACGAGGATATCCTGCGCGGCGCGCTGGAAGAGCTTCGGCGGCTCTTTGCGCCCGAAGCGGAGGGGCAGCTGGTGGTGCTGCGCAGCGGAGACCGCTTTGAAAAGGACAAAACCGCGCTTTTGCAATGCCTGGGCGCCGGCGAAAGACGGATGATCTTCTCCAGCTATCAGACGCTGGGCGCCGGGCAGAACCTGCAATACCCTGTTCAGGACCACGACGGCCTGGTCGTTCTGGGCGGCAGCGCGGACCCTGCGGACCCCCGTCTGCACTTTAAGGACGTGGACGCGCTGTATCTGGGGGACGTGACCCATGTGAGCGTCAACCTCCAGGAGGCCGACAGCTGGAAGGGGAGCGACCTGATGCGGTACTGTTTTCAGGCGGAATGTCTGTATCAGAACGATGAGATCTCCTATCAGACCTTGCAGCAGCTGCTGAAAAACGGCATCGGCTGCTCATCGGGAAAACAGCAGGGCGACGCGCGGGCACAGGCGCTGGTGAGGCAGTGCGACAGCTTTTCCGGCCGCGTCACCCGGGACGTGATGCAGGCGGTGGGGCGGATGGGCCGGACTTTCCTCAAGCGGCCCTGCGTCTACCTTTTCACCACCATGCAGGTGCTGACGAATCTGAATGCCGACTGCCTCGGAGATCGGCTGCTTGCGCCGGAGATGCAGGCGCTCGTCCAGGCCAGAAGAGACCTGCAGGCCAAAGGCCGGCAGACGGACAGGGCGCATCTGGAGGCGGAGCGCATTGCGACCCGGGGCAATGCTTACCTGATGCGCATGCTCAACGCCGCCTGGACCGACGAGAGCATGGCCCTGTGGAAGGAACTGCGCCAGACGGTGCTGCGCACTCCGCGGGCCGCTGAAGAGCTGCGCCGGCAGGACCCGGTCATTCGCACCTATTATCTGCCGATGGCCCCGGCCGAGAGCCGGTATTTCTATGCGCAGAAGGGCGATTTCTCCGAGGTGCGGCTGGCGCCCGGCAACGACAAGGCCGCCCTTGCCGCCTCTCTGCCGCAGGGGATGTTCGTGTCAGAGGTGAGCGAGGAAGAGGCGCGGCTGGCGATCCTGCTTTCCTATCCGGGCATGCGGGCGCATTTCGAGGCGGAGGGCTGGGCCACCGGATTCGGCAGCGACCCTTACATCCTCAGCCCCGTGCTGTTCCAGAACATTTACAAAGGGGCTTTGGGCGAAGTTGCCGGCGCGTACATTTTGCAAAAGGAACTGGGTCTCTCCCTTCGGGAGGTGGAGGACCCGGCCTGTTTTGAGTTCTTCGACTTCGCGGGGCCGGAAGGGTCCTGGTTCGATTTCAAGCACTGGAAAAGCAACACCTGCAAGGACGAAGAGGAGGTGCGCCGCAAAACGCTGGCCAAGCTGGATGCGGTGGGCGGTCGGCGCGCTTTTCTGGTGAACCTCATCGCGGAACCGGCCTTTGCGCCCCGCAGCACCGCGGACGGAAGGCTGGTGGAAATTCCTGGTCTGCTGCTGCCGGACGGCACGGTGAACCGGCAGACTATCCAATATTTAGGGAGGTGCCTGCAATGATCCCCACAAATCAATTCCGGCTCCGGTTCGACCACGCGGCGATCGCGCAGCGCTTTTTGATTTTGGAAGCCGAGCGCGACAGCGGCGATTACCGGCGCAGCCTGGTCCCCGACCTGGCTCTGCAGGTCGGCCGTGCCCTGGCGGTGGCATACGATTGGGGCGAGAGCTGTTACATCCTCTACGACCGCGCAAAGGCCGACCGCAGCCTGCTGAAAGCGGCGCTGGAGGCCGAAGCGGGCGATGTGCGGGTACGGGAGATCTCGTCCGCCGAGCTGGAGCAAAAGCGCGCCAGCCTGCTTGCCCAGCTGCTCTGCAATGCAATGCCGGCGCTGGGAACGGGGGAACAGATGTACCACAATCTGACCGGCAGGCTTTATTACCACGACCCCTCCTGGCGGCGGGGCAAGCCGGAGTCTCCCCGGTGCCTGTGGGCTTTGCGCGTTGAGTTCACCTGGGATGGGTGCGTCAAGCTTTCGGTGACCACGTTCAGCGCGGCGGAGCGCGGCCCCAAAAGCCAGGGGGAGCCGCAGTATCTGTTCGACAGCCAAAGCTACAGCCTGCGCCGGCTGGTCCGTCAGGACCCCGACCGGAACACACCGCGCTTTTTCATCGGAAGCCTGGACCCGGGCCGGAAAAACACCGTTCCCTTTTTGGAGTTCGGCTCGCTGGAGGCGTTCCGGCGCTGCAAAGTGGGGGTGCTGCAAAGGTTTTTGGAAGATGCCGCGCGGTTGCTGCATCCCTGTCTGACGCTGGACATGTGCCGCCTGCAGGAAGAGGCGCACCGGGGCGTCAACACGATGGATTCTCAGATGGAGAAGATCCGGTCCAGGCTTCGTGAAGCGCCGGTCTATGTGGAGGACACCGTCGGAAACGACGAGTCTGCGGCATTGGCCGCCCTGCTGCGCCAGGAGCTGCAAAAGCACAGCGGCATCCCGCTTCTGGAGGGGACGCCCGGCAAGGGCGACACTCTGTTCCGCATCGTGCACAACAAAGAATTCTATGAAAACTGCCCGGAGCAGGACCCCTACAAGAGCGCTCCCGCCCATTGCGCGGTGCAGCATTTGACCGTGGAGGATTTCCGGCTGGACAGCCGTGCCCACGCCGGAAAAAGCGGAAAAGAGGCTGCCGCGCTGCGCAAGGTGCTGCAGGAACTGGCCATCAAGCGGGACGTCTGGCACGGGAAGATGACCTGCTTCGACTGGTCCCGGATGACTTGCACGGCGCCGGTGAACTTTGTGATCATTCCCGAAGAATACCGGCGCAAGGACGCGGTATTGCAGTACCGGCGCCTGCGGGTGACGCCCGCCGGCACACTGGAATACAGCCAGTGGGAGGACCGGCCTTTTTGGGAGGACGCCGAAAAAGAAAAAATCGCCGATGCCTTCCGCAACAGAAAGGGAAAGTGGGACCGCACGGTGGAAGGACTGGTCTATCAGGACCCCGACGCGATCCAGATCATCCGCACCACAGAGCGCTATACGCTGCCGGACGCCCCGCGGCTGCAGGCGGTGCTGGCGCAGACCCGCGACACCGAATGGCTGGATGTGGAGCCGCTGGCAGGGGCCGTCCGCGCTCTGCTCAATGAGGCGCCGCAGGAGGAGCGGCAGGCATTGGAACTGATCTGCTGCGGGCTTTCGCAGCTTGCCCCGCAGGCCACACGCAAGCAGCTGCGCGAATGTCTGCACCTTCGCACATCCCTGGGCCGCCGTGTGAACGAGGAGATCTTTGCGCGCACCGGCGTGCTGATCGGCAGCGGGCTCAAACAAAAGGAGATGCGGGAAAAGCTGTTTGGCGGCGCGTTGGACATCCGGCTTTTCGCCCAAGGCAACGCGCAGTATTATTACAGTGGTTTCCGCGGCAGTTCCCTGCAATGGTCGCTGGCCCGCGCCTGCCGCATCCGTCAGGTCACTGCCAGCGGCGGAACGCCCGATTTTGCCCGGTATCTGCCGCTGATGGAGGTGGATTTCGTGCGTGCCAGCGGGTGGACGGTGCTGCCCTTCCCGTTCAAGTATCTGCGGGAATGGAAGCCGTGACGACGCTTTGATGCGTGCGGAAAAAACGCGCTCAAAAAGTCGGTGCGTCTTCACCTTTCGCCAGCCATTGAATGCCCGCCGCCGTCCTCTGGGCCGGGTGCTCATGGTGCCCGCCGGGGTTCAGCTGAAACGTTGTGCAAACGCCCTTGCCGCGGTAAAACCCGCAGAGCGCCTCGGTGTTCTCCTGCACCGTTTGCAGCACGGGGTTGCGCGTTTTGCTTTCTTTGTCGCCCACGGAGAAGTAAAGACGGTCCGGCCGGCGCAGGGGCTCGCGGGAGAAAACAAATTCCCGGAACCCGGGGAACCAAAGCGAGCCGGATACGCTGGCCGCGCGGGAGAATGCGTCCGTCTCATACAGGGCGTACAGCGCGAACAGCCCCGCCAGGGAATAGCCCGCGATCCCGCGCCAGCGGGGAGTGCCGGCCAGCGTTGCCTCCGCCGTGGGCAGGATGGTCCCGACCAGGAGCCGCAGGTATTCACCCGCGCCGCCGGTGAAGGGCGCGGCGTTTTTGAACACGGCGGGGCAGCTCCAGGGGGCCATGTCCCGGTCCCAATCCAGGCCGCCGACGGCCACCAGCGAGAGCGGCGGGCAGCCGCCGTCGGCCAGCGCCTCAAAGACCTTTTGGCCTTCGTCCCCGAAGGTGTTCAGAAAGACCACCGGCGCGTCCGGCACGCCGGCGGGAAAAACGGTCACGGTCCTGCCGCATGCGGTGAATGTGTGCATCGTGCATCCCTCCCTTTTTCGGGAAACATCACAGCGCGGCGGTGCCGCGCAATATCTCTTCCAAGGCTTTTGCAAAGGCTGCGTCCTGCTCCTTCGTGCGCCTGGCTGGCCCCTTCGGGTGCTTGCCGGCCCGGAGGAGCTTTTTGTTCTGCCAGCGGCGCTCCAGCAGCGCGTCGATGTTGCCCGCGGTGTATTCCAGTCCGTTCTGGTTCAGCACCCGGGCCCGGCGGGCCAGACACATGCTGGCAAGGCCGTAGTCCTGGGTGACCACGATGTCCCCGGCTTTCACCCGGTTGACCAGGGCGAAATCCACGCTGTCCGCGCCTTTGTCGAACACCAGCGTTTCAGCGCCGGCCCGTTCGATGCGGTGGGCCGTGTCGCAGAGAATGAGCACCGGCACCCCATGGCCTTTGCAGACGCGGATGGTCAGGTCCACCACCGGGCAGCCGTCCGCGTCGATCAATACAGTGGGCATGGCGCTCCTCCTTTCTTGCTCTCTTGACTGGTTCTATTGTAATATGAAATCCGAAGCGCAACAAGCGGCGGCCGCGAAAAGACGCGGAGAAAAACAGGGCACGCCCCGCACTCAACCAGTGGTTTGGTGCGGGAAGGGCGGCGCAGGGGTATAATAGAGGCGAAAGGGAGGGTCGAGGGATGAACAACGAAGCCACCGGCGCACTGATACGAACGCTGCGCAAGGAAAAGAAGCTGACCCAGAAGGAGCTGGCCCAGCGCCTGAACGTGACCGACCGGGCGGTCTCAAAATGGGAGCGGGGGCTGTGCGCCCCGGACATCGCCCTGCTGGAACCGCTGGCGCAGGCGCTGGACGTCACCGTGCTGGAACTCATCTCCGGGGCCCGGGCGCAGGCAGAGCCGTGCCCGGAAAATATCGACAGCGCCGTGAAAGAGGTGCTTCGGTATTCGGAGCAGGAGCTCGCCCAAAAGAAGAAGACCATGCGCAAGTGGAGCCTGCTGGCGGTGGTATGCGTCTGCCTGGCGCTGCTGCTCGCCCTGCCGGTCTTGAACGGAACGGTGGGCGGCGACGGATTCGCCTGGCGGTGCATCCCCGCGTGGCTGTGCGCCCGCAGCGCCGCCCGGGCGCTGGAGAACTACGACAAAGAGGGGATAGAGCGCTGCATCGGCAATGCCGGCGGCGTGTACGAGGCGCTGGAGGAACTCAGAGAGCAGGACGTGCTCATCCGGGACGCCAGGGCAAGTTTCAGCCGCACCCGGCTGGACGACATGTTCCTCTTCACCGAATTGGAGCTGACGGTGCGGCAGGGGCAGCTCACCTACCTGCTCACCTGCCGGGGCACCTGGCGGAACGGAAAGGTGGAGCTGATGGAGATCTGCGCTCCGGATGCCCAGTACGACGGCCCCGCGTGGCTCCCGCAATTGAGCGAGGCGCTCAGCACCTATGACCCGGGCTGAACCAGCCGGAAATTTTTTCGTTTTCCCCTTGACTCTGCCGTACCGTCAACTGCTACACTGATAGCAGGAAGGAGGGAACAGCATGGAATATTCCATCCATGAACTGTCGCGCCTGTCGGGGGTGTCCACCCGCACCCTGCGCTGGTACGACGAGATCGGCCTGCTGAAGCCCGGCCGGGTGGCCGAGAGCGGATACCGCTATTACGGCCCGGCCCAGGTGGACCGTCTGCAGGACATCCTGTTTTACCGGGCCCTCGGGGTGGAGCTGGCCCGCATCCGGGAATGTCTGGACGCGCCCTCCTTCGACCGGCTGGCCGCCCTGCGGCAGCATCTGGCTGCCTTGCAGGCGCAGAAGGCCCGGCTGGAAGACCTGATACGGTCGGTGGAAGAGACCATCGGCAGCGAAGAAAGGAAGGAGCCTATGGAGGACGAAAAGAAATTTGCCGCCCTGAAAGCGAAGCTGGTGGCGGAAAACGAGGCCGCCCACGGCAAAGAGGCCCGGGCCAAATACGGCGACGGGGAAGTGGACGCCGCCAACGCCGGTTTGATGGGCCTGACGCAGGAGCAGTACGACGCGTGGAACGCGCTGGACGCGGAACTGCGTCAGAGACTGGAAGCCGCGGTGAAAGCGGGCCTTGGGCCCGACAGCGAAGAGGGCAGGGAACTTTATGACCTGCACCGCCGCTGGCTGGCGGTGACGGTGAAGGGCCTGATGGCCCAAAAGCACCGGGGCATCGCCCAGCTGTATGTGCTGGACGAGCGGTTCACCGCCTACTACGACCGGGCGGTGCCGGGCTGCGCGCAGTTCCTGCGGGACGCGGTGGAGCACTGGGCAAAATAAGTTAGCGCCCCCGGCATCTGCCGGGGGCGCTTTTTCATTTGTCGGAAAGTGCGCGGCGCAGGTCGTTCAGATACAGCGCCTGCTGCCGCTTCAGATAGCCGGGCACGAAGGGGCGCATCCACCAGCGCTTTGCGTTGACGGTCTCGGTGCAGACCAGGCGGGAGCCATTCGCCGTTCCTTCAAAATGCCCTTCCCAGGCGCCGGACATATTGCCGTTCTCCATGGTGAAGGCCCAAAGGCGGAGCGCCTCGCAGGCGGTGACCGTGAAGCGGGTGGCATAGCCGCTGCGGGTGTGCTCCACAAAGTGGGCCGTGCCCAAAATCTCTACCCGCTCGATGTCGCTGCGCCAGGCGGTGTGCTCCAGGTCGGTCACGGTGTGCCATAAGGTTTCCACCGGGCAGGAGAACTCCGCCGTCACTTGTGACGTTGCCATTCGCTCACCCCTTTCCCTTGTTCAGCTTCAGGCTGATGCCCGCCCGGTCCGCCTCCGTTTGCAGCAGCGCGGCGGCGGCCTGGGCCCGCTCTTTTGCAGGCGCGGCGGCCAGACCGCTTTGGGCGGCCAGCGCCTCCATCACCCGGTGCAGGGCCTCCGGCTCCAGCAGATAGGCGGCCGCGCAGTAGAGAGACTTTCGGCGGCCGTCGTTCCAGTCCGCCAGCAGCTGGTCCAGAACGGCGCGCTTTTGCCGCAGCAGGGTCAGCCAGGCGTCCAGCCCCATCTCCCCGGCCCGGGCCAAATCGGCGGCCCGGCGGCTGTGGGGCACAAAGGAATCCGCCGCGTCGAACTCGTCGTACCGGGCGCAGGGGTAGGCGGCACATTCGCTGCAAAACTCCGGCCCGCCCTGCTCCAGCGAACACCGGGCAATGGCGCAGCTCTGGTTGCCCGCCCCGCCGCCGCAGCCCGGGCAGTATCCGCCCACCTGCATGGGGCAGAGCAGGCAGGCAAGGCCGCAGAGGGAGAAACCAGGTTCCGCTCGAACAAAACCTTTCATTGCCACACCTCCCCGGTCTCATCTGCGCCCTTTTGCAGAGGCCGCAGCATCAAAAATTCAGTGCCCTGTTCATCCAAAATCGCAAAACCTTTCCGCAGATACAAATGCAGTGCGGGATTGTCCTTTTGAACCGACAGGGATACCTGCGGATACCCGGCCTCTTGAAGGCAACCCAACAAAGTTTCCAAAAGGCAGGTGCCAATGCCCCGCCCGCGATGTTCCGACAATACCGAAACAGCCAGGGAAGGCGTATGGTCGTCGATGTGGCCGTAATCCTCCATGATCCGGCTCCATGCGGCACCGACAAGCTTAGTCCCCGCTTCGGCAACCACACAACAGTCTCCGGCTCGTGTGCCGAACCCGTCTATGTAGACCCGCAGCTGGGGCAGATCCAGAACAGACCGGGGAGGCGGCTCTACACCTTTGGGCAGGTAGATGGCTTGGTAGAGAAATTCTCGCAGAAGTTCGATTTCATCCGGCCGCATCTTGCGAATCTTCACACAAATCTCCCGCATCAGAGTATCCCCTTGACCGGCTGCCGGATGACCGTTTTCAGCTTTTCCGGCTTGCAGCGGCGCACGTCGCTCAGATATATTTCGTGATGGAACCGGCTTTCGCTGAAGTCCGGCAGATACCCCTGGGCACGGGCGTATTCGTCCATGGCCGCCACGGTGGCGGGCTCGTCGTCGTAGGGGCCCAGGTGCATGCACTGGACGCAGAGCCCCTCTTCCCAGGAAAAGAACTCCACCCTGGAAAAATCCTGCTTCTTCTTTTCAGCGGCCTCGCGGATGGCCCAGTGGAACGCCTCTTCCGTCACGAACTCCGGCAGGCGGATGAGGCTGATCCACTGAAAATCGGCTTTGCGGGCGTAGTCTACGCCGTGCACGCCCTCCTGCCACCACAGGCCCTCCAGCGGCGGCACCACATAGTCGAAGTAGCCTTCCAGCTTGTGCTTGCCCAGCTTGCTCATCTTGATGGTGAAGGCCACGGCGTAGAGCAGGCCCAGTGCCTCTTTGTAGGCGCCGTCTTCCTGGTTGGGGTCGCCCTGCCCCCGCACCGCCAGAAAATTCATGGCGGGCACCGTGACGATGCTTGGCGCTTTGGGCGGAAGATAGAATTCCTTGTATTCTTTTTTGTAGTCGAAGGGCATGGTCATTTCCTCCTTTTTCTCTGGGGACAGGCTTTCAGCGCCTCGCAGGTGATGCGCACGAGGGCGGTCATCCGCTCCCGGTCCTCCACATCCTCCACCAGGAAGGAGTCTCTGGCTCCCTCGTAGGGCGGGGCCTTGGGCAGGTCCGGGAAGGCGCTCAAGCCTTCGGGGGTGATTTTTACGAAGAACTGGTCATCACAGATGACGGCGAAGAACACCCCGTCGCAGTAAAGACCGTATTCACCGAACATCCTGCGGCTGCGGATGGTCCCCGCCTCCCGCAGCTGGTCGGCCACGAAATCCACAAAATCCGGATGGGATGCCATCTCAGTTCCTCCCTTCATAGCGCTCGGCCAGCGACCGGGTCAGACTGCGCAGCTTTTCGCGCAGTTCCTCCGGCTCCACCAGCTCCGCGCCTTCGCCAAAGGTGAGCACCCAGCCCAGCACGCTGTCCGCGTCGGGAAAGCCGCCGGTGAACCGCAGGCGGCCGTCCGGTTCCTCGGTGAGGCCGTCCGCGCCGTATTCCTCCACCAGCCGCCAGCGCCAGGCAGGGTCAAAAAGGACGGTCACCCGATACTTTTCCGGGAACACCCGTTCCGGTGCAAGGTCCGGCAGGGGCGCGGGGTGGGGCTCGAAGGGCTCACCCGTGGAAAGCCCGGTCATGCGGTTCAGTTTGAAGAGGCGGTAGTCCTCCCGGGTGCGGCAGCGGCCCCACAGGTACCAGGCCGACCAGTGGAACACCAGATAGCAGGGCTCCACCGTGCGCCGGGATTCCCCCTTGGGGGAGAAGTAGCAAAAGCGGACGGTGCGCCGCCGGCGGATGGCGTCCTGTATCAGCTCGATCTTGGGGGCAAGGCTGTCCTTGTACCAGGAGGACAGGTCGATGAGCAGGTCGGCGCTGCCGGGCACCAGCGTGCCCGCCCCGGCACACAGCTTTTCCATCAGCTGGGCGTAGCGGCGGGTGCCGCTGACGCTGTCCAGACTGCGCAGCCCCGCCAGGATGGCCTGCATCTCCGGCGCGGTGAGGAGGGTGCGGTCCACCCGGTAGCTCTCCAGAATGGAGATGCCGCCGCCCGCCCCTTGCGCGGTGGCGATGGGGATTCCCGCCCGGCAGAGGGCCTCCACATCCCGCTGGATGGTGCGGCGGGACACCTCGAACCGCGCCGCCAATTCCGGCGCGGTCACCTTCTCCCGCTGGAGCAGGATGGACAAGATGCCGATGAGCCGGTCCAGTTTCATACGCCCCGCCGCCTTTCCTGTGTCTTGCCTGTATTATACCATAGGAACTGGACAGCTGTCTGTCATGTTTGTCTCCGAACTTCCGCTGTGGTATCATAAAACAGAAAGGCGGTGAAGTCAGAATGGCGCTTCTTCGAGGTAATTACTCGGTGCAGTGACACGTCTGATAGCAGACTGCATCGAGTAAAAACTGTTATCAGCGGAACTGCACCGATTTGTATGAACGATGACTACGAAAAGGAGCGGTTTTGAATGAACAGAACAGAGTTGTACCGCCAATGGCTGCGGGAAGAGGACGCGGCGCGGATGAAGGGCTGGGACTTTTCCCACCTGCGCGGGCGCTATGAGGAAGAGCAGGACCTGCCCTGGGACTATGAGCAGGCGGTGCGGACATTTCTGCGGCCGGACAAAGAACTTTTGGACATGGACACCGGCGGCGGGGAGTTTTTGCTGTCGCTGGGGCATCCCTGCAATAAGACCAGCGCCACCGAGGGCTGGCCGCCCAACGCGGATCTCTGCCGCCATGGGCTCGTCCCGCTGGGGATACGGTTTCAGCAGGCGGATGGCGGGGGCCCGCTGCCCTTTGCCGACGGAGCCTTCGATTTGATCTTGAACCGCCACGGCAGCTATGACCCGGCGGAGGTCTGCCGTCTGCTGCGGCCCGGCGGGATGTTCATCACCGAACAGGTGGGGGCGCAAAACGACCGGGAACTGGTGGAACTGCTGCTGGGCGAGCAGCCGCTGCCCTTCCCCCGGCAGACGCTCGCCTGTGCCGCCGGGGAGGCGAAAAGCGCCGGCCTGCGGGTCGTGCGCGGAGAGGAAGCCTTTCGCCCCATCCGCTTTTGGGACGTGGGGGCGCTGGTGTGGTTCGCCCGCGTGCTGCCCTGGGAATTCCCGGGCTTTTCGGTGGATGCCTGCCGGGAGCGGCTGTGCCGCGCCCAGGAGATTTTGGACCGGAACGGCGTGATCGAGGGAACGATCCATCGCTATCTGCTGGTGGCGCAAAAGGATAAATAAAGAAGGGGCCGTGCCTTCGCGTATGCGAAGACCCGGCCTCTTTGCGTCATTTGGGAAAAGGCGGTTATTGGAGAAAAAGCGCCGCCCCGATACGCCCCGCCGCGGGGGCAAGACCTTCAAAACCAACGCACCGGCTGGGGCGGGCGTTCACCGCCCAGTCCAGCATGGGCTGGGCGGCGCTGGCGGCGTCCAGGCAGGTGTCCAGCGCCAGCACGTCCTCCCAGGCGCGGTTGAGGAAGGCCACCTCCCGCCGCCCGTGGGTGCGGGTGAGGCGCGCATCATCCGCCGCTTTCAGGTAAGCGCTGACCTGCTCAGGGACAAACCCGGCGGCGGTCAGACTGTCGGTCAGACCGGTGCGGAACAGCCCCGGCAGGTCGGCCCAGAGCAGCCCCGGCACATCGAAACGCACGAAGGTGTACCGGCTGTGGCAGTGCACTGCCAAAAGGCATTTGCGGCCCCGCAGTTCGATGACGTGCAGGTCCCAGCAGAAACGCCGGTCGGCTTCGCTGCCGTAGGGCGGCGGCTTTTGGTGCAGGAACCGCTGCAGCGGAAAGGTCAGTCCCAGCTCCATCACGGCACCTCGTGGGGAATGACGACTTTTTCTATACGGATGGCCCCGCCCAAGACCTCGGCCCGCATCAGGGTGATCTCCTGATGGAACCGCCGCGGCCCGCAGCTGCCGGGGTTGAGCCACAGCACGTCGCCGCGCCGTTCCTCGCTGTATTTGTGGGAGTGGCCGAACACCACCACGTCCGCTCCGGCCAGGTCCGCGGGCACGTCCTTTTTGTTGTGGACCATGTAAAACCGCACGCCTTCCAGTGTCACGGTCAGGTCGAGGGGAAGGCCTGCGGCCCAGTCTTTGTCGTTGTTGCCCCGCACCACATACAGCGGCGCGAACGAGGCGAGCGTATCCACCACCGCCTGGGAGTTGATGTCCCCCGCGTGGAGGATGGCGTCGGCGGATTTCAGAAGTTCCAGCACCGCCGGACGCAGCAGGCCGTGGGTGTCGGAGAGAATGATGAGGTTCATGGTCGTCTCCTTGGATGGGATGGAGTTTGTCCGGGCAGCAGGGCCGGGCCGTCCTGTGATATTGGTATTATACAGTTTTTTCGCTGTTCAGGCCAGTGCGGCGCGGACGCAATACAAAAACGCAGGCTGAAACCGGGGAAGATGCCTTGCCGAAAGCAGCCGGCGCTCCTATAATAGAACCATAAAAAAGAGGGGATGGAACGAATGACAGAAGTGGTAGCGGCTCTGATTTGGGATAACGACAAATTCATGATCTGCCAGCGCCCGACCCACAAGGCCCGGGGTCTTTTGTGGGAGTTTGTGGGCGGCAAGGTGGAGCCGGGCGAGACCAGGCGGCAGGCCCTCGTCCGCGAATGCCGGGAAGAACTGGCTGTCACGCTGGATGTGGGCGAGGTGTTTATGGATGTGACCCACGAATACCCGGACCTGACGGTGCACCTGACCCTTTTCCATGCCGCCATACGGGAGGGCGTGCCCCAGAAGCTGGAGCACAACGACATCCGCTGGATCACAGTGGATGAAATTGACAAGTATGCGTTCTGCCCGGCGGATGAAGTGATTTTGGAAAGATTGAAAAATGACCGCCGATAACAGACCCGAAGGGGCGAAGCATAAAAAGTAAAGCTCTCTTGAGTGAGCGCCGACTGGATTTGAAGCGGCGGCCTTTCGGGCCATGCTCCTCGAACACGCAAAGCCAAACAGCGCGATAAAGCGGTTTTTCAGCGAGTGCGCACAAAGAAAAACAGTAAAAAGCCCGCAGAGCCTTTCCAATACTGGCTCTGCGGGCTTTTGCAGATGCAGCGGCCTGATTGCGGCACCAATTACCCGATAAGGAAATAGATACCCGCATCCCGGGTGCTCTCTGTTTCTTTAAAGCAGGACTGCTTTCGTGCTCCTGGTTTGGAAAAACAAAAAGGACCTCAGCCCAAAAGACGGGCAAACCGGTCAGATGCCGGGGGCTTCCACAAAGCAGTGGACGTGGAGCGGGCTGAGCACTTTCAGTCCCTCACCCAGCGCGAAGCCGCGGCCTTCTGCAAGCTTCTGACCCTGCATCGAGAAGTAGATGCGGTACAGGCCCAGAAGCTGCTCGTTGAGCTGCGAGCGGTGCAGCGCCATCGCGGCAAACTTCGCTTCGAACGTGTCCGTCACGTCCACAACGGTGTTCGGCTTCTGCGTGAAATAGAAACCGATGGCGCCCGGCTGCCACGGCGCGGTCTTTGTCCCGCGGGGATACTGTGCCAGCGATGCGGACAGGAACGCCTGCGCCGCGGCTTTTCCCGTGACGATGTGGTCCTGATGCGCCTCATACAGCGCCCAGGGGTCGGGGCAGAAGATCACGTCAGGCTGCACGGTGCGGATCAGCTCGGCGATTTTTTCTGCCAGAGCGGGGATGTGTTCCAGCGAGCCGTCCGGCTCGTCAAACCAGTGAAAGACGGAGGCGCCCAGCGCGCGCCCGGCGGCTTCGGCCTCCGCGCGGCGCGTGTCCGCCAGCTGCGCCGGGTCATAAGGGCCGGCCTGCGCGCCGAGGTCGCCGTTCGTGACGGTCAGATAATGTATCTCGCACCCGCGCGCGGCCAGTGCGGCGATCGTTCCGCCCATGCCAATCTCGTTGTCGTCGGCGTGGGGCTGGATGCACAAAGCGCGTTTGGCGCCGAGAATTTCAGGGGGAGCGAAAAAAGCAGAAACGTCCATATTGATACCCTCATTTCTCCGCAGTGCGGCGGTTTTCCAGTTCGGCGCGGATCGTGTCGATCTGCGCGGGCTTCAGACGGTAGAAGGCGAGCGGTAGGATCGCCAGCAGGAAGCACACGGCGGGAACGACGTAAACGATGGCGCTGAATCCCGTCTGCACCGTCTCGTTGGGGGCCATATTGTCCACATAGTGCATGGCAGTGAGCGAAACGCCCAACAGCCCCTTCGAGATGGTGGAGCTGAGCTTGTTGAGAAAGGTGTTCATCGAGAACACGACGCCCTCGCCGCGGAAGCCCAGCTTGTGCTCGGCATAGTCGATGGCGTCCATCAGCATCGACGTGCTGGTGATGGTGGTCACGCCGGTGAAGGCGAAGCTGACGCCGAGGAGAATGAGCCCCGGCACAGGGCCGCCGCCCACGGCGAACGGCAGAAAACTCGACACCGCACCCGCGGCGCACGCCGTGATGAAGATGTACTTTTTATCAAAGCGGCGGATGAGGGCGGGGGAGACGGCCATGCCGAAGATCATGCCAACGACAAGGCTCAGGCCGATGTAAGTAACGTAGGAAGAGTCGCCCCACACATACACGGCAAAGTACATCTGCGCGACCTGGCGCACGTTGTTCACCATGTTCACGACCAGCAGCGAGACCATCAGGGCCTTGAGCGGCGTGTTGTCAAGGATGGTGTGGATGTTGCGGCGGAAGGGGATGCCTTTGGCAGGCGGTGCGATGCGCTCCCGCAGAACAAAACCGCTCAGAAGCATCAAAAGCGCGCCCACGCCGGCGATCGTTGCGGCGGCCGCCGCGTAGGCCGGTGCGCTGCGCTCGCCGCCGAACGCGTTCAGAAGGGCCACGCTGCCCACCGAGACGATCACTGTGCCGAGCGTGCCGCCGATCTTGCCCAGCGTCACCATGCCGTTCTTTTCATCCGCGTCGTGGGAGGAGACGGAAGAGATGGCCCAGATGGGGATGTCGTAGACCGTGTAGGACATTCCCCACAGCACATAGCACACCGCCGCCACGGCGACCGTTCCCACGGCCGAGCCGCCGAAATTCCAGAAGCACAGCACGGTGGTCACGGCGATGACGAACGGCCCCGCCAGCAGGTACGGGCGGAATTTGCCCCAGCGCGTCTTGGTGCGGTCGGCGATCATGCCCATTAGGATGTCGTTCACCGCGTCCCACAGGCTGGCGGCCACCATGATGATGGTCACGCTCTCCGAGGGGATGCGCAGCAGGTCGGTGAAGAAAAACATCACGTACATCGTCACAAAGCTGTAAATCATGTTCTGCCCCAGCAGGCTGCCGGTGTAGGTCAGTTTCTCCGCATTTGAAATGGCCTTCATTCGAAAACTCCTTCCGCAAACGGCGTTGCTTTGTTAGTCCAAGCGTATCACTTCCGGCGGAACGTTGTCAATCGGGATGAAGCGATCGTTTGATTTTTCCGGCGGATGCAGCTACAATAAAAAACAAAACTGAACGCCGCCAGGGGAGGAGGAAAGGCATGCGTATCGCCATTGCGGAGGACGAGATCGCCGGCTGCGAGCTGCTGAAGAAGCATCTGGAGGAATACAGCAAGGCAAAAGGCGTGACCTTTGAGATCGACTATTTTTCCAACGGCCTGGACCTTGTGGAGGCTTACAAGCCAGACTATGACCTGCTTTTGCTGGACATAGAAATGCCCCGCCTCAACGGCATGGAGGCGGCCCAGCGCATCCGCCGCCAAGACCAGGACGTTTACATCATCTTCATCACCAACATGGCCAAATACGCCATCCGGGGCTATGAGGTGAACGCGCTGGACTATATGCTCAAGCCGGTGAACTATTTCGCCTTTGCCATGAAGATGGACAAGGTGACGGCCTGCCTTGCGCGGCGGGAAAAGCGCAGCATGGTCTTTTCCACCGAGGATGGGCTGATAAAGCTGGCGGAGGAGGAGATCGCCTACATTGAGGCGGTGAACCACCGGCTTCTGGTGCACACGCCCGGCCGCTGCTACACCGCCCGGGGCACCCTGTCGGAGCTGGAGCAGCGGCTGGACGGAGGCAACTTTGTGCGCTGCAACAAGGGGTATCTTGTGAACCTGCGCCACATCTCCCGGGTCAAGGCGGACACGGTGGTGGTGGCGGGGGACGAATTGGTGATCGCCCGCCGGCGGCGGGACGCCTTTCTGCTGGCGGTGACCGACTATTACGGAGGTGGCGGAAAATGACCGGGTTGCTGGAAGCCTTTTACACCCAGACCTACATGACCATGGAGCTGCTGATCAACTCCTGCGTGTTCTTTGCGCTGCTGAGCAAGCGGCGCTGGTTCTGGCCGCGGCTGATACTTGGGGCGGCGGGCTGCCTTTTGCTTCGATTCGTGCTGCCCCGCTTCGGCACCTTCACCCTGCTGCTGACGGTGCTCAGCGTGGTGGCCTTCGTCTATCTGTGCTGCGCGGTGTCCATTCAGGACGCGGTCTACTGCGTGGTCTGTGCCTACGCCACCCAGCACCTCTACTTCTCCGCCCGCGAGGTGATGATGTACCTGCAGGGGGTACCTTTGCAGGACACGCCGCCCCGCCTCACCCTGAGCTATCTGCTGCTCTACGCCGTCATTTTGGCGGCGGTGTATTTCTTCTGCGCCCGCAAGCTGGCCGACGGCAAGCATTATAACATCGACACAAAGCACTCGGTGGTCTCGCTGGTGCTGGTGCTCACGGTGGTGGTGGTGCTCAGCCTGGCCTCCCAGCGGTTCAACGTGGCGGAGGGCGTCAAGCTCTATGTGCTGTGCCGCTGCTACGCCATGTTCTGCTGCGCCTTCCTGCTCAACAGCGAGGTCAGCGCCGTAAAGCGGACACGCCTGGCCAAAGAACTGAACATCCAACAGATGCTCCTGGCCCAGCAGAAGGAGCAGTATCAGCTGACCAAGGAGAACGTGGAGCTCATCAACCGCAAATGCCACGACCTGAAAAAGCAGATGAGCGTGCTGCGGGGCGCACTGCCCCCCGAACAGCGGGAAAAAGAACTGGCGCAGATCGAGAATTCCATCCAGATCTACGACTCCACCTTCCGCACCGGCAACGAGGTGCTGGACATCGTTCTCACCCGCAAAAGCCTGGACTGCGAGGCCCACAACATCGTGATGACCTGCGTGGCCGACGGCAAGCACCTGAACTTCATGGAGGCGGCGGACCTGTTCGCCATCTTCGGCAACGCGCTGGACAATGCCATCGAGGCGGTGATGGACCTGCCCGAGGCGGAAAAGCGGGTGGTCGCCGTCTCCGTCTGGGAGCGCAGCGGCCTGGTGCTGATGCAGTTCGAGAATTACTGCGCCCATCCACCCGTCATGCGGGACGACCTGCCCGTCACCACCAAAAAGGACAAGGACTATCACGGCTTTGGCATGAAGAGCATCCGCTATGCCGTGCAGAAATACGGCGGCCAGATGACGGTGCACACGGAGAACAACATGTTCGTGCTGCGCATCTCCCTGCCCGCCGCCGGGGCGTGAGCCGCCCCGTGCATCACCCCGTTTCCACTTTTGCCCGACCGGGTTTTCCCGGCCGGGCATTTTTTGTGCAATGGTCCTAAAAACAACAAAAAATGAGCAAAAAAACCGTTTGAGGCGGCAAAACGACCGTTTGCGAACGCAGGCGGGGGATTTTGGGGGCGGTTGTGATACAGTGGAGCCGTCAAGGGCGAAGGGGCCGCCGGCCCGCCGGGCGTGGGGGCAGACGGCGGCTTTGAGCCCGAAAACGCGCAAAAAAGGAGGAATATCACACATGAAACGGATCGGAAGATCACTCTGGAAGAAGTGTGCCGCCGCCGGCTGCGCGGCCGCGCTGCTTCTCACCACCCTGGCGCCGAGCGCGTTCGCGGCGGAATACACCGTGGACGACTGCTATGTGGAAGGCTACGACACCAGCGTGGAAATCGTCACCGAGGGCTCGGTGCTTTTGAAAAACAACAATAACATCCTCCCGCTGGAAAGCGGCGCCAAGGTGACGCTGCTGGGCTCCATGTCCTACAACTATGTGGGCGGCGACGAGGAGAACACCGTCATGATGGACGCCGCCTTCATCGAGGCCGGGCTGGACGTGAACATGTCCGCCTGGGAATGGCTGGAGGAGATGTGCGGCGGCCAGCGCGGCGTGGCCGAGGCGGACCCCTCCGGTGTGGGCGACTGGGACAGTTACTCCGCCATCCATGAGTTCCCGGCCAGCGTCTACGAAGAGGGCAAATCCCGCATCCTGGCGGACGGCTACGACCAGTACGCCGTGGTCACCTTCTCCCGTACCGCCGCCGAGGGCAGCGCCCTCTCCATGGACCTGGACGGCGACGGCAGTACCGTGAACGGCACCACCTATCTGGAGCTGGACCAGAACGAGAAGGACCTGCTGAATTTCTGCAAGGAGAACTTTGAGCACACCATCGTGCTCATCAACTCCTCCTCCGCCATGGAGCTGGGCTTCCTCGACTCCGAGGAGTACAACGTGGAAGCCTGTCTGTGGGTGGGCCATCCCGGCGACGCGGGTCTTGTGGGCATCGGCAAGCTGCTCTCCGGCGCGGTGAACCCCTCCGGCCGCCTGGTGGACACCTGGGCCTATGACGTGTCCACCAACCCCACCTTCTACAACATGGACAACAACCGCTACGCCAACGGCGAAGAGGGCGACAACAACACCTTCTATCAGTACGAGGAAGGCATCTACGTGGGCTATCGCTACTTCGAGACCGCCGACTCGGTGGGCTACTTCGACTCCGAGGCCTTCACCTCTCACGCCTTCAAGAACGGCGCCGTCTCCGGCTACGAGCAGGTGGTGCAGTTCCCCTTCGGCTACGGCCTGTCCTATACCACCTTCACCCAGGAGATCACCGCCTCCGACGTGAAGCTGGAGGCCCACGGTGAGAACACCATCACCGTGAAGGTCACCAACACCGGCGACGTGGCCGGCAAGGAAGTGGTGCAGCTCTATATGGACGCCCCCTATCAGAGCGACACCGAGAACTTTGGCATCAAGGGCCGCGGCCTGGAGAAATCCAAGGTGGTGCTGGTCACCTTTGCCAAGACCGATACCCTGGAGCCCGGTGCTTCTCAGGAACTCACCCTCACCTTCAGCACCGACGACCTGGCCTCCTTCGACAACTACGGCCAGGGCTGCTATGTGCTGGAAAAGGGCGACTACGCCTTTAACCTCCAGTCCGATGCCCACCAGTGGGGCGAAGAGGGCAGCGACAACGCGCCGCTCGCCACTGTGAGCGCCCAGTTGGCCAAGTCCATCATCTACGACGACGAGGGCAGCGTGGCCGACGCCGAGTACGCCGGCGCCCGTGACTCCGACGAGACGGTGGCCAAAAACGCCATGGACGATGTGACCGCGGGCGACGGCGCCATGCTGGACGGCTATCTCTCCCGCAGCGACATCGCCGGCGGCATGGAAGTCATCATGCAGCATCAGTCCGACGAGGTGCCCAACGAGCTGCTGGACGAGGAGATCGTTCAGGTGATGAGCCTGACCGGCACCCAGACCTATGACTACACCTTCGAGACCTACAAAAACGGCGAAAAGACCAGCATCACCAAGACCATGTACGCCTTTGGCGCCGACATGATGCCCTTTGCCGACGAGACCCCGGACGGCCAGTCCACCGCCGACATCGCCATGCCCGAGTGGGGCAAGACCTACTACGTGGTGGAGGGCCAGACCACCGAGAGCGGCCTGCCCGTGGTGGTGGAGGAAGAGCCTGCCGAGGGCAGCTACCACAAACTGACCGTGGCCGACATGGAGGGCGTGCCCATCGACACCGAAGAGGGCTTCGCCATCTGGGAGATGCTCACCAACAGCACCACGCTGGAGGAAGCCATCGAGATCCAGGGCAACTGCGGCTGGATGGTGCCCGAGATCCCCTCCGTTGAAAAGCCCAAGCAGACCTGCGTGGACGGCCCCGAGCAGTGCGGCACCACCAACAGCGCCACCGGCTTCCCCGGCGAGCCGCTGATCGCCGCCACCTGGAACACCGAGCTGGCCCGTCAGATGGGCGTGGCCTACGGCCATCAGGCAGTTCTGTTCGGCTACGGCTGCGTCTACGCCCCCGCCATGGACACCCACCGCTCTCCCTTCGGCGGCCGCAACCACCAGTACTATTCTGAGGACGGCGTTATCGGCGGCGTCATCGGCGGCAACGTGGTGGCGGGCATCCAGTCCACCGGCACCAGCGTCTTCGTCAAGCATCTGGCTCTGAACGACAGCGACACCAACCGTGACGGCGTGCTCACCTGGGCCAACGAGCAGGCTGTCCGCGAGATCTACATGCGGCCCTTCGAGATCACCGCGAAAGACTACAACGCCAACGGCTTCATGGCCAGCCTCAACCGCATCGGCACCGCCCTGTTCCACTACGGCATGTACTACACCATGCTGCGGGACGAGTGGGGCTGGGAAGGCATGCTCATCACCGACGGCAACTGCGGCAGCGGCGACGTTTACAACAACCCCCTGGCCATCCTGTCGGTGCAGGGCGCCACGCTGGGCTACGGCAACTACCTGAACATGGCCGTGACCGAGGCCGCCTTCGGCGACGCCACCCAGTACGCCTACACCCAGAACATCCTGCATGAGATGATGCGCAACTGCCTGTATCAGTACTGCGGCAGCAAGGGCGTGGACGAGACGGGCAACGCCCTCAGCGGGCCTGTGGGCGCTTCCACCTCTTCCAGCGGCGTGCCCGTGGGCGCTGTGGTGCTGGGCGTGGTGGCCGTGGTGCTGGTGGCCGGTGTGGCCATCGCCGTGGCAGTCAAGTGCAAAAAGAAGAAGGCGGGCCAATAAACGCCCCGCGCTGAAAGGAGAGTTCCAACCGTGAAACGAATGTTTTTGAGCGCAGCTTCCGCGGCGCTGGCCCTGGGGCTTCTGCTGAGCGGCTGCGGCCAGAGCCCGGCCTCCGCCTCCGCGCCGGCCTCCACCGCATCCCAGAGCGCCTCCGAGGCCACCGGCGAAACGCTTACCCAACCCACCGACTTTGAGTTCGACCCTGTGACCGGCGAGTTTTCCTTCACCGCCACCGACGAGCGCACCGCCTACTACTTTGTGCGTGTGTTCCAGGTGCAGAACGGGGTGGAGTCCACCGAGTATAAAGCCACCTCCGAGCGCATCATGGGCGGCAGCACCGGCGAGATCACCGGCACCGTGGAGCTGCCCGCCATGGGCTGGGGCACCTTCAGTGTGGCGCTGAACGCCTATCCCGCAGCGGGCTCCGGGCTGGAGCGGCCGGACACAGTGAAGATCACTGCGGAGTACGGCGTGGACCAGACCCTGGAGCGCCCCGAGATGCTGGCTATGGTCAGCGGCAACCAGGTGGAGCTCATCGTGGACTGGTACACCCTGTCGGACTACTACACCTATGAGTATCTGCCCGAGATGAAGTTCACCTTCTACTCCGACGCCGAGTGCACCCAGGAGGTGCGCAGCGAGACCGTGGACCTGGAGGAGCTGGCGGCCACCGTTTACCAGCATCCCATGGGCTATAACTGGGGTTCTTCCTACTCCGAGCCCTCGCCCCGGTACTACCACTCCAATGGCGAACTCACCGGCTTCGGACCCTATGTGGGCGACTCCGACTACTGCTTCCTCTACAATATCTATCCCTACACCCTGGACCCCGGCACCTACTATGTGACCTGCCAGGCGATCTCCAAGCTGGAGTACACCAACGATTCTCAGGTGAGCACCCCGGTGGAGATCACCCTCACCGATGCCGAGCCCAGTTCTGAATTCGTGACCGCCTGCACCGAGCTGTGGACCGACCCCGCCATGTCGGACATCCCCAGCGTGCGCGGCGGTGTGCGGGCCGACCGTGTGGATTTCTGCGGTGACAAGCCGCTGAGCGCACGGATCGTGGAATGACCGTTTGAACACCGGCGGCCCGGCGCCCGCGTCTGGCGGGGGCCGGGCCGCTGCCTTATCGCAAAACATCTGCACAGAGGGGAGACTCCATCATGGAACAAACCACCAAAGCAAAGGGACTGGACGCATTTTTCGGCATCACCCGGCGCGGCAGCACGGTGGGGCGCGAGATCTGCGCCGGGCTGCTCATGGGCATCTTGTCGGTGTGCGGCATCTTTATGAACATGCAGCTGATGAGCGCGAACCTGCTCACCGGCGACTCTGTGGCGGCCAACGGCGAGACCATCGCCGGCCTCTATTTCTTCTCCATGCTGGCGGCTTTCGCCGGCAGCCTTCTCATCGGCCTGGTGGCCCGTCTGCCGCTGGTGCAGGCGTCCGGCCTGGGGCTGGGCAGCGTGCTCATCTCCATGGCGGGCGCCGCCGAAGGTCTGACCTATTACAACCTGCTGCTGGTGTCGCTGCTCAGCGCCGCGGTGTGCGCCCTGGTGCTGGCGGTGCCGGCGCTCTGGCGCGGCCTGTGGGCCACCGTGCCCGAGCCTGTGCGGCGGGCGGTGCCCGCTGCCGCCGGCCTGCTGCTGGCCTGGAATGCCCTGCAGCTCACCGGGGTGGTCGCTGTGGGCGCTACTGCCCAGCCCACCTACGGCGTGGGCGCGGTGCTGGAGCAGGTCTCGCCCAGCGTGAGCGCACCGGCCTTTGTGCCGTTCAGCAGTTTTTCCTACGCCACCGATAAATTCCATCCGCTGATGCTGCTCAGCGCGCTTTCGGTGCTGCTGGCCTTCGCGGTCTGGCTCTACTGCCGCCGCTGGTCCCCCCGGCCCTATCTGAACGCCCTGTTGGCAGGCACCGCTTTCTTCCTGCTGACCAACCTGTGCTTTGTGTGCGTCAACTGGAAGAACTTCGGCATGTCCCTGGACTCCCTGTGGGGCCGCCTGTGGGCAGTGGGCAGCGAGGACGCGCTGCACCATCACTTCTATGCCATCTTCTCCCAGTTTGCGCCGGCCAGGGTGCTCACCGAAGGGCTGGACTTCTCGGCTTACGCCGCCGCAGGCGGCAGCCCGGCCCTCTTTGTGGTCACCGGCGTCATCACCATGGCCTTCACTTCGCTTTTTGACGCAAAGGCCGTCTTTAAAGGCACCGCGGCTCAGGCGGGGCAGGAGCAGGAAAACGACCGGGCGGCGCTGCTCTGCGGCGCGGTGTGCGGCGTGGCCGCACCGCTGGTGGGCGTTGGCCCGCTGGGTCTGAGCAAGGCCTCGGTGGCCGGCGCGGGCGACGGCGCCCGCACGGGTCTGGCTTCGGTGTTCGCCGCCCTGGTGCAGCTGATCTCCGCCTTCGTGTGGGTGGTGCCCTTCTTCTTTGCAACCCTCTATTCCTACGACATCAAATTCACCATGTACGGCCATTACGGCGAGACGCTGCAGGCTCTGAGTCAGTGCAGCTTTGCCGTGGCCGACGCGGTGATGGTGATCGTGGGCCTCTCCATGGCGGTGCGGGCCATGGGCATCCGCTGGGACGACGCGGCCCAGGCGGCGCCCTTCGCTGTCACCGCTGCGGCGGCATTCTTCCTCTCCAGCCTCACCGCCGGCGTGGCCGCCGGTTCGCTGGCCTGGCTGCTCACCGCCGCCGGCAAAGAACAGCGCCCCACCGCGGCCCGCTGGGTCTGGTGCGCGGTGAGCGCGGCGCTGCTGGTTCTCGCAATGTGGTGATCGCGGGCGGAATTTCCGCCTGAATTTTTGGCAGAAAGGGGGGCGGGCTGTGGGCAGCCAGACCGTGGAAGAACGTTTGCGCCGTCTGGGCACAGCGGAAAAATGCGCGCTGCTGTGCACGGAGGGGCCGCGCCTGGTCTTCGCCCCGCCGCGCTGCCTCACGGCCTGCGCCTGGGATGAAGATCTGTGGCGCAGACAGGGGCATTTGCAGGGGCTTCTGGCCGCTGCCGGGGGCGCAGCCGTGCTGGCGGCCCCCGGTCCCGACGTGCAGCGGGACCCCTTTCTGCAAGGCGGCGAGCGGCTCTCGGAGGACCCGTTCCTCGCGGGGAAAGCGGCCGCAGCCTTTCTCCGGGGTGCCCGGCGGGCAGGGGTGGCCGCCGGACCGTCCCGGTTCCCGGCCCAGGCGCCCGGCGTCTGGCAGATGACCGCCGACCTGACCATAGACGAGCGGGCGCTGTGGGAACTTTTCCTTGAGCCCTTTGAAAGAGCCCTGCGGGAGGGCGGCGCGGATCTGCTGGTGCCCGCCTTCGGCCGGGTGAACGGAGAGTATGCCGCCGACAGCCGGCGGCTGCTCACCGATGTGGCGCGGCGGGAATGGGGTTTTGATGGCCTGATCGTGAACGCGTGGGGCGGCAGCGGCGACCCGGCGGCCTCGGTGTGCGCCGGGGTGGATCTGGAACAGCCCGGCGGCGGAACTGCCGCGGTGCGGGCTCTGGTCCGAGCGGTGGACGACGGGCGACTGCCGCTGCCCGAACTGGACCGGCACGCGGACCGGGTGCTGCGGATGACCGCCCGGAGCACAGGCTGCGGCGCAAAGCGGGATATGTCCCGACGGGCTCTGGCACTGTCCCGCAGGGCGGTGGCCCGGGGCGCGGTACTGCTCAAAAACGAAGGAGAGCTGCTGCCCCTCGCGCCGGACAGGTCCGTGGCGGTGGTGGGTGCGCTTTCTGCCGGCGGACTGCCTTTGCTGCAAACGCTCGCCGACTGCCTGCGGCCCCGGGTGCGGCTGGCAGGCTGGACCGACAGACCCGGCGAGGTCGCAAGGCTGGCGCGTCGGGCAGACACGGTGCTGCTGCTGACCGAAGCCGCAGGCCCCCGGGGCGGGGAGACTTCCGCCAAGCTGGCTCCGCTGCTGCGGGCGGTGCGGGCAGAAAATCCCCGGGTGGCCGTGCTGCTGGCGGCCGACGGGCCGGTGCCCGGGCGCTGGCCGGACGGGGCACAGGCGCTGATGCTGTTCCCGCCCTGCGGCGGGGAAGGGGCGGCGGCGCTGGCGCGGCTGCTCACCGGCGGGACCAGTCCCTGCGGCCGCCTGCCCGTGAGCTGGCCCCTGCGGGCGGATAAGAGCCCCGGCGCTGCGGGGGATGCCCTCACCGAGAGCGTTTATCTGGGCTACCGCTACTGGCTCACCGCCAACGAACCGGTGCGCTTTCCCTTCGGACACGGGCTCTCCTACACCCGGTTCGCCTATTCCGGCCTGCGGCTGGAGGGCGCGAAGGTGTGCTTTGAGGTGGAGAACATCGGCTTACGTCCGGGGGTGGAGGTAGCGCAGGTGTATCTGACGCTTCCGGGCCGCCAGGTGTTCAGCCCGGCCGCCCAGCTGCGGGGATTTGCCCGTCTGCGGCTGCGCCCCCGGGAAAAAAGAACGGTACGGGTGGAATTGGACAGCCGCGCCTTTTGCTATTGGAACAGCCGCAGCGGAGCCTGGGCCGAGGAGGCAGGGGTTTACCGCATCCTGGTAGGGCCCAGCTGCGAGGCTATCCGTCTGGAGACAGAACTGCGGCGGGCGGGCACCCGCGCGCCGGACCCCTATCTGGGCATGGCCATCCCTCACTATCGCACCGGGCAGGTGCGGCAGGCGGCGGGAAAGGAGTTCGACGAACTGCGCCGCTGTCTGGTGGTGAGCCCGCCTCCGGCCATCGACAGGAACCTGCCTCTGGGTAGACTGCACCGGGCCCGCAGCCCCCTGGGATGGCTGGTGCGTGCAGTGCTGAAAGGGCTCATCTCCCGCGGGCAAAGCCAGGGGCGGGACGTCCGGCGGCTGTTGTTTGTGTGGGGGCTGCCGCTGCGGGCGCTGCCAAAAGCCACCAAAGGGCGGCTGGACGAAAAAACCATCAACGCGCTGGTGCTGGAACTGCGGGGCTTCTGGGGCGCGGGACTGCTGGCGATGGCCGCATCGGCCCTTGGCAGGCCCCTGCGGGACCGGGCGCTGGCCAAACGTTTGAGGAGGGAACAGCAATGAAAGCATGGGAACGCTTTTCAGCGGAACATCCCGCCGCCGCCCGCTGGCTGCGGGAGGGCGGTCTGTTCGTGGTGGTGAGCAACCTGGTCACGGTATTCAAATACCTCTTGCTCCAGTTCCTGCCCGCCGCCTTTGTGGGATTGGGGAACGCCGCCTTCGGCTGGCCGGGCATCCCGGTCACCCTGTTTGGTGAGACCTTTCAGTGGAACATCCTGGGCTACGACCAGACCCACGGAGGCCTGGCCTATTTCTGTGCCTACATGGTGGCAATGGTGCTGGGCGAGGTGGTGAATTTTCCGATCCAGCGCAACTTCGTTTTTCGCAGCAGGGGACGGCTTGGTCCGCAGATCGCGTGGTATCTGGCGGCCTTTGTGGTCATCACCTGCATCGTAAACTCCATAAACTGCGTTTGGGTGGCGGTGGCCGGACTGCTGGTGCCGGACTACATTTACAACATCGGCACCACCGTTCTCAACGGCGGTGTGTCTATGGTCATCTTCTTCTTCGTGAACAAGATCATCTTCCCGCAAAAGCGTGATGCGCGCTGAACATAGTATGATAAACTGTTCTGGCTATGACTTGTGTTAGGAGGAGACGGCCATCTCGGTGAAGACCGCTCAAAAATATAAGACTGTGATTTTAGATGGCGGATAAGAAAAGCTCAGTCGGCAATGATACTGTTAGCCATAGTATTTGGGTCGGAGTTCCCAGACACACAACGCCAAACGGCGCTGCAAAGCCGTTTTTCGTCGGTTGTGCACAAATAAGAAAACTATATTAAAAGCCCGCGAAGCCTTTTCAGAACTGGCTTGGCGGGCTTTTGAGTGCGTGGTGGTCAAGTGGTGGTCACAGTGGTCAATTTTGCCTTGAAAATTAACCTCCATACAATGCTTGTGGAAAGGCCGTACCCCATGGTATTATTATAAAAACTGCGTTCGAATGAATGTTCGTTTTTGGCCAAAAGCTCTATTTGGTGCGGGAAGCATACACCAGGGAATTATTTTGGTAGAACTGTCGCTTGGAACATCAATACTTTTATAAAAAGGGTTTT